>LMSR01000015.1 GCA_001429555.1 Nocardioides sp. Soil797
CCTCAGGACCTGACGGTCCAATTGATGGTCAGGCCAGCAGGCCGACAGTCGGTGCAGGAGTCACGGCCCCGAGGGTCTGACCATCATCAGTGTCGGTGATGCCTGATAGTCATGGTGCATCACTCGGATGGGTCGGGAATGGTGCAGATCGAAATTGCCAGAGAGCCCCGTTGTCATGAAGGTTCGTGGTCGTGGTGTCCGGAGTTTTGCGCCCGATCAGCCATTGTTGATCTCGTCCGGTGGTAGCGCCGTTCCACGCTTGCAACCAGCAAGCCGCGTCGTGGCCGGCGACTTCATGGGGGTCGAGTACGGGGCTCGATCTCGACCCGAAGTCCCGTTGCCACAACCAGATCCCCATCCGTTGCGTTGCTCGGAGAAGGCGATCAAGGTGCCGGATCGTCTCTCACCTGAGTTGGGCTACTTCCTGGGGGCATACCTTTCCGAGGGGCACACGACCAGAAGCAATTGGTCGGTCATCCTGACCAATTCAGTTCCAGAGGTGTTGGAACGTGCCCAATCTGCGATCGCCACTGTCTTCGGGTTGGCTTCGCGACTGACCCATCAACCGAACAGATGCACGGGACTCGTGGTCTCGAGCAAGCGACTGGTCGAATACATGGACCTGTTGGGGTGCGGTGGACGGGCTTCCGCCAAGCGGGTGCCGCGTGTCATTTTTGGCGCCGGCCCCGATGTGTGGGTGCCATTCCTGCAAGGCGTGGCCTTGGATGCCTACACGACGGTTTCCATGCCTGCACGCTGGGCGATCTGTCTTGACAGTGCTGCCGGCATCACAGATCTGCAAGACCTGTTGACGGAGCTGGGGATCGTCAACGCCCAGATCGCCAAATGGAACAAGGTCTACGAGAAGTACTACTACGAGTTGTACGCCCCCGGTCCGGCAGGACAAGAACTCAGCCGACTCGTTCCTTTCCTCGAGCCGGACAAGCAGGAGCGGGCGGTGGCATTGCAAGCCCTGGAGATAGGTCCGCGGGACTGGACGGACATCATCCCCGGGATCCGAGGGAAGGACCTCTATGACTTGATCCCGGTCGGTCGCAGCGGTGCTCGCCACAAGGGCACGGGGCGACAGCGGTTCAGGCATCTGTGTGACCCGCGCACCCGGCACGTCACTCGGAGGTCAGTCCTCCGAGCAGTCGAGGCGGGCGCAGTGTTGCCCGCTTGGCTCGCTGACGTCATTGGCGAGAGTGTTCGGTTCTCTCCCGTACTGGGCGTGACTGGCAGTTCTCCACCTCGAACTGACCGGTGACAGGGTCCCTGTGGGCCCATGCTGAAGGGCCCTGTGGATGACGCCAGCAGCGTGACGGTGGTTTCGCCTACCTTCGTGGAAATCGACTCCAGGAGGTCCAGATGAACCAGTCACCCGACGACGACCGCCGCCCGTTCTGGACGGTGTTCTCCATCTTCGACCCCGAGGGCGAGGGCAGCGACTTCGCCTACACGGCCGGCTTGGCCGAGCGGGGGCTGCCCGAGCTGCACATGTGGAGTCGCCCGTCCCTGGGCAGCGATCCGGGTGACGACTGGAAGTTCAGCAGGAGCGACAACTGCCGGATCCTGAACGAACTCGCGTGGCGCCTGCTCGATGGGAAACTCGAGGTCGGAGACACCTGGAGCCAGCAGTACGACGACGGGCTGGTCACCGCTCACTTCCGCGTCGACCCTGACCAGGAGGCGGAAGATCTTGACGCCTTCCAGGCTGCCGAAGGTGCGCGAGTCCTGCCGGTTCGTTGGTCGCTCGAACGTGAGCCGATAGGCCCTTCGGCACCGATGTCGGGCGCAGCGCTCGCTGCTTCTGCGGCCGAGTTCTCCTTGTTGAGGAGTGCGCTCTCAGGTAGGGACCGCGTGCCAACTGGTTGGGAACTCCCTCAGGAGCCGGACTGGTCACCCGGAGCGAGGTTCGGCCCGCGCACACCGAACGTGCTCGCCTGTGCGTCACTGGTGTGGACGGCCGAACCCGAAGTCATGATCGACATCCTCTACAACCTGCTGCAGGTCGACATCGATGGCTCCTTGACCTGGCCGACCTCGGTCGCCATCGCGAAGGCGCGACCGATGGGCCGAGTGGAGGAGCTGCACAGGTTGGGCGCTGCCACGCACGAGGCGGCCAGCGAGTTCGGCATCAGTTGGGGTCACGAGGCTTGTGCCGCTGTCCTGGAGTGGCTTCAGATCGAGCCTGCTGAGGAGGCACAGCCCTTGCGCAACGTGCGCCGAGTCCTGGGCGACGGCTTGGTCTCGTTCCTGAGCACGTCTGCCCTGGCCGATGGGCTCGAGTTGTCGGCCCAGGCCGCTGGAGTCGGCCCGGTCCTGTGTGCGCTCGCTGGGCACGGCGTTGCGCCCGGGCCGGAGTGGTTGGCAGCCGATCATGTCCTCGACGTCCTGAGTGTGCTCGCTTCGACAATGTCGGTGGACGCGTTGGCCAGAGCGAGCCTGGGGTGGGCGCACGCCAGGGAACGCAGCGCGGTGACCAGTTCCTTGCAGCGACACGTCGATGCCCGCTCGGTCACCAGTGCTTCGTTCCCACCTCTCGCTGAGGAGTGGCTGTCGCTCCCGAAGGCGTTGGAGCTCCAGCAACGACTCCGCCCGGAGCCGCTGGCGTTGGTCCAGGAATGGGCCGTGGTGGTGACCACCGTGCTCACTCGCCGCGGTGAGTTCACCACGGAGCAGATCGACGAGTTCGTTCGCGCATCAGGCAACCCGAGCGGCCTCGCGCAGGCATTGAACGAGCCGATTGCTGTCACCCGAAGTGCGTAGCGTTGGACGTGAGGCATCATGGAAGCCGTGACCACCTTGCCGCGCGGGCGGGCACTGACCCTCGACGACCTCGAGACGATGCCCGATGACGGGCACCGTTATGAGCTCATCGACGGAGCCCTGCTGGTGACCCCAGCACCGAGCGTGCGGCACCAGATCGTCAGCATGAACCTCGCCGTGATTCTTCATGCCGCATGTCCACCGAACCTTCGAGTGCTCACCGCGCCGCTGGATGTCGTGCTCAACGAAAGCACTGGAGTGCAGCCGGATCTGCTGGTGGCCCGGCGCGAGGACTTCGCCGAGAAGGATCTGCCGACCGCGCCACTGCTGGCCGTCGAGATCCTGTCACCGAGCACGCGTTTGGTGGACCTGAATCTCAAGCGTGCTGCTTATGAACGTGCCGGCGTGCGGACCTACTGGGTGGTTGATCCGGCCGAGCCCCGGCTGATTGCGTGGGAGCTGCATGAGGGGACATACGACGAGGCTGCCGATGTGACCGGCGACCAGGCGTGGACCACGGAGTCGCCGTACCCCGTCACGGTCGTGCCGAGTGTCCTGATCGCCTGACCGGAGGACCGGTCCGGGGCCTGTGGTCGCGACACACCCTTCGCCAACGCCTGCCGACCTCGAAGCGGCAACGCCGAACGGATCCGTAGGGTGGACCCGTGGCCAAGAAACGTGGACGACGAAACGGCAGCCAGCCCCGCCGGCAGCACCTGCGGACGGTCCCCACCGACAGCGAGGCTTCGCCCGACACGGAAGCCTTGGAACAAGGGCTGATGGTGGTGCTGCGCGAAGCGCTGCGGGCAGGGTCGATTGAGTTCCTCGAGGCCATCAGCACGCTGATGTCGGCCGTCGATGCTCGGGGCAGGGACCCCTTCTCGCGGGAGGAAGAGCCCGGACTGGACGATCTCATCGAGAGTTTCATCGAGGTGGACATCGCGGAGACCACCGCTGCGCTCACCGTGATCTCGACGCTCGTTCCTGATGAGTTGATGGCGGCCAAGGTGGGTCGGGAACTGTCGCGACGCCGGCAACCCGTGCCGGACGCCCTGACTCGCCTCGACGAGGCCGAGGTGTCTCGAGTGATGGAGATGACCGAGACACTCGGAGACGGGGACGACTACTTCCTGGATGTCACCCTGGCCACTGGCGAGCAGATGACGGCACTCGTCTATGTGGATCACAACCTCGGCACGGTCGTGAAGGATGCATTCCTGATCCCGGCCGGCATGGCCGAGGTGATCGAGCGGGTGATGCCTGCCCTGTCGTCGGACCAGTTCCTGACCGAGGCCGACCCGGCAACGGCCCGAGCAGTCATCACGGAGGCCATCGACGGCGGAGCCAGGTTCTGGCCGCCGATCACCAGCGACTCCTGGCCGCAGTGTCGTCCTGTCGTCGAGTGGCTGGTGCGCCGACTGCCTGCCGGTGGTTCGGTGCCGGATCGACCGTCATGGGACCAGGAGCACCTCGCGGCCCTGGCGGAGGACTTCTTCGTATCGGCTGACGGACGCGAACTCGACCACGCTGACGAGCGTGGCCTGCTCGAGTCGCTGCTCTGGTTCGGCACCGACTACGGCCCGGGCAATCCGTTGCGCTGGAGTCCGGTCAACGTCGAGATGCTGCTGACCGATTGGCTGCCACGCAAGGTGATGGCCGACCCGGAGTTCCTCGCCAAGGCCCCTCGCCTCTTGCGCGGCTTCATCCGCTTCTGCCATCGCGAGCGGAGGATTCCCACCGAACTGACCGCATCCACCCTGGCCTCGGTCGACCGTTGGGAACCGGACTACCAACGCGCGATCCGCAGTGATCGCCCCCAGGGACCGGCGGCGTTGGTGGCCAGGCTCCTCGACCAGGACGGTCTCGACACGGACGACCGCTTCTTCGATGACGACCACCTCGACGACTACATCCTGCGGATGCTCGATGGATCGGTCGGTGGCCGCGACGCGCTGATCAGCTTGGACCGGGAACCCTTGCCGGACGAGCCCTTTGACTGGCAGGCCGTCCCGGAGGACATCCGCGAGCGTGTGGCCGAGGTGCTCGAGCTCTCTGACCGATGCGCCGTCGAACTGCTCGACACCGAGCACCGCACCGCGATGCGTCGGTTCCTCGCCCGCGCCAGCGTCAACGATCCCACGATCTTCCGGCGCAAGGGAGCCCCGGAGCGGGCCGCTGCGGCAGTGGCGTGGGCGGTCGCTCGCGCCAATGGCTCACTCAGTGTCTACGGGCTGCAGACGCAGGAACTGCTGGCCTGGTTCGGCGTGAAGGGTTCGGTCTCGCAGCGTGCGGAGCCGTTCCTGCGCGCGAACGGGGTTGATCCGCACGCTCAGTTCGGCCCTTGGCAGGGGCTCGGCGACCCGGGGCTGCTGGTGAGCCGGCACCGGGGTGCGCTCATCGAGAAGCGGGACCAACACCTGTCATCCACCTGAGTCGCTCCGCCAGAGTCGATCCCCTCCCGCGCCATGCGGATGATCAACCGTGTCTAGCCGACGGGAGCTCCGCACCAGGTGGCGAGGGCCTCTCGCAGGGAGGGCAGCGTGGTCTCGTCGGGTTCGTCGGTCGCGGCTGCCCAGGCGATGCGCCCGTCCGGCATGATCAGGAGTAGGTCGGCGGTGCGCCCGTCGATCGGCTCACTGACCATGTGCACGCGGCCGGTCCATTCGTCGGCCACGTCCTGCAGCTCTGCCCGGGCGGCTGGACCGGCAGGGCCGGCAAGGTCGAGCAGCACCGGGCGGCCGTTGCGCAACAGTCCGGCGAACCGGGGGTCCAGGTGGTCGACCTTCAGCGCCCGGTCATGGAGGTAGGTGCCGACGAGAGGGTGCGGGCCCGGGTCCACCGCCCCCACGTCGAGGCCGGCCATCAGGGCGCCGAGCCGGCGCAGTGCCTGCTCGTCGGTGGCCAGCTCCTGGAAGAGTGCGCGGAGAGCATCGCCGCCCGGGCCGTGACCGCTGCGCAGGGCCACCTGTGCTCGCGTGTGCAGCAGCGTGCGCTCGGCGGCCGCGCGCCGCTCGTCGTCGTACGTGTCGAGCAGACCGGGCGCTGCCCAGCCCTGGACGGTGGCGGCGAGCTTCCAGGCGAGATTGGCCGCATCGAGCATGCCGGCGTTGACCGCGACGCCGCCCGAGGGGAACAGGTGCGCCGCATCCCCCGCCAGGAAGACGCGCCCCTCGCGGTAGCGGTCAGCCTGCTTGGCGGAGTAGCCGAAGCGCGTCATCCGGCGCGGTTCGCCCAGGGGGAGATCGACGCCGAGCACCCGCTTCACGCTCGCGCTCAGCTCGGCCACGCCCATGGGTGAGTCGTCGTCGTACTCGGTCTGCTCCACCTCGGCCGTGTAGACGCCCATCGTCTCGCCCATGCCGTTGCAGGCGAAGACGCCTCGTTCGGTGGCGGTGTAGCCGAACGGAACGCGGCCGACTCCGGCGACCTGGAGGCTGCCGTCCTCGAGCACGGTCACGCCGTCGGGCACGGTGACCGACGCCAGCCGCTCGATCTGCGGGAAGGCCGTGCCGGGGAAGGGGATGCCGGCCAGGTCGCGCACCCGGCTCCGGCCGCCGTCGCAGCCGACCACGTAGTCGACGGTCACTTCATGGCGCCCGTCCGGGCCCTTCACCTCCACGGTCACGGCGCCTTCGGCCTGGCGCAGTCCGATGACCTCGTGCCCTCGACGTACGTCGACCCCGCGCTCGGTTGCGCGCTCGGCAAGGAGAGCCTCGAGCTGGGGCTGGGGCAGCAGGAGTGCTCGCATGGGGGAGTCGTCGAGGTGAGTGAAGTCGAGGTGCAGACCGCCGAACGGAAACCGGGGCGGTGGCTCGGGAGCATCGGCCATCGGACTCGCCGCACGGAAGCGCGGCAGTTCACCGCGGTAGTGCAGCAGCTGCAGGATCTGGCCGGCGAGACCGCCGGCCTTCGCGGCCTGTGACGGCTCCGTCCGGCGCTCCAACACCAGAGTCCGGATCCCTTCCCGTCCGAGCTCCCCGGCCAGCATGAGCCCGGTCGGCCCGGCGCCCACCATGACAACGTCCACGTGCATCAGACGGGCGATCAGCTCAGGCGCGCCAGGACTTGGTCGAGCTTTTCCTCCACCGTGCCGAACCGGCCCTCGAGGGAGTCGAACCGGCCTTCGAGCGTGCCGAACCGGCCTTCGAGCGTGCCGAACCGGTCGCCAATCCCGTCGATCTTGGCGTCCAGCGCGTCACAACGGGTGTCGATCTTGGCGTCGATGGCGTTGATGCGATTCAGATGGCGTGCCTGCTGAGCCGAGATGCCGGCCAGCAACTCGTAGATCGACTGCACGTCGTTGTCCAACTGGTGCACCTTGCGTTCGACTTCACCCGGAGTCATCGTCATGCCGATGACGCTACGCCGGCGAGTGTACGTCGTCGAGGGCATCATCGAGGCCTGTGGAGAACCGAGAAGCACGGCGCCCCGCGGACTCGGACCGGGCTCAGTGCACCTCGAACGACGTCGCGTCGGTCGGTGTCACCTCGGTGGCCTCGATCCGGTCCACGCGCGCCCGGCTCGGCCCGGTGCCGAGCCAACGGAGCATCGCCTCCACTGCTGCGTGCGTGCCCTCGACGTGGGCCCGGACGGTGCCGTCGTACTCGTTGCTCACCCAGCCCGTGACCCCGTGGGTGACCGCCTGCTGCTGACACGTCGCGCGGAAGAACACGCCCTGCACGCGCCCGTGCACCACGACGTCGCGGGCGATGCGTGGGGCGGCCATGTCTCCATCGTGCCGCGCCGGTCAACCCGTCAGAGTCAACGCGTGGCGGGCTGGAACAGCTCGACCACGTTGCCCGAGGGATCCTCGGCCAGGATCTGCTGACCTCCCGGCAACCACGCCGCGGAGTTCGACGTACGCCTGGCGCACTCGACGGCGCGGCCGCGTCGCCGATCAGCGACGTCACCGTCGACGCGTCGTACGACGACGGGCGGACCTGGCGTTCGGCGCGTACGACGACCGGTCCCGGCGGGAGCTGGCACGTCTCGTTGCCGAAGGGGAGTGGGTATGTCTCCCTGCGGCTGCACGCAGCTGACTCCGCCGGCTCCTGGTTCCGGGCTTGACCGAGAGCGCCTGACCCCGGTTGAACAAACGTTTCATCAAAACCGTTCTTGATGAAACGTTTGTTCAACTCGGAGGCGAAGCCTCATGCGTGGCCGGCTCGCAGCACGGAGAGCTAATCGTCGAGCGACGCGACGTAGACCTGAGAGGGTGCCCGGAAGTACTCGGAGCGATCCAGTTCGGCAACGTGATCGGCGGTCAGCCGGATGCCGGTGACCTGCTCGCCCATGGCGAGGCCCACATCGAAACCGTTGAATTCGTCCTCGTCCTCGTCTTCATCCTCGAGGTCCGTCCAGACGAGATCGAAGAGGGGACGCAACTCAGTGGGTACGACGTCGGGATCCTCGACGAACATGTACTCGTTGTCATCGAAGAGCAGCTCCCCGTCACGGGCACAGCCGAACCTGAGGTGCGCCAGAACGTTGTGTCGGACCACTGCTGCCGCACCACCAACGGACAACCTCTGCAAGGCGGCACAGGTCGGATCTCCGAATCCGGTCGGCTCCACGGCCAACACTCCGCCGGGGACGTCGAGCAGGGCCCATGCGGTGGTGCCCTCCTCGTCCCAAGCACCATCGCGCCCGATGGGCGCGGTCAGATCGACGTCGAGAACACCTGCGACGGTCTCTGGCGACGAGCCCGCGACGACCAACACCGTCAGCGACTCCGTGTCGGAAAATGCTTCGACCAGGTGTTGGTAGTACTCCGCGGACGCCGCCATGCCGGGAGCATATGGGTTTCGGACGAGTGTGGTGGGAGATTCCCGATCTGACTCAGGTTCGCCCAGCCGTCGTAGTTCGGGCGGGTTGTGGTCTCGGCGGCTGGCGTGGGCGTGCCGACTCTGTGCGTGGGCGTGGCCCCGATAATGTCCGGGGGTGGCCAGCTCTCGCCGATCCAGTGCTCGTCGGCGCAGCGCGACCCCGCGCCGGGGCGGCGTGCGGAAGGGCGGCGTACGAAAGTCAGAGCGACCGCTGCCGGTTCCGGGGCCGGGCGAACGACTGTGGGTGCTTGACGTTCCCTATGGGACACAGGTCGACGATGCCACGTGGCACCCGACCGTCAAGGCCCATCTCCACGTCGGGCGTGCTGTGCCCGCGCACCTCGCGCCCTACGTTCCGGGTCCGCACACGCTGGGTCGGTTCATCGAGAACACCCTCAATCCCGACGACCCGACGCCCAGCCCCGAGCCGACCGACGAGCTCGAACCCCGGATGATCCAGTACGAGGCGGCCGACGCGATTGCAGCGCGTGCCGCAGCAGGTGGACGACAGTTCCTGCTGGCTGACGAACCCGGCGTGGGCAAGACGATCTCCGCGGTCCTCGGGGCATCGGCGGTGAGTGACCTGCGCGGTGCGCGACGCGTGCTCGTCATCGCCGATCGGCCTGCCGCAATCACGATCGGTCACTGGTGCCGCACGATCATGGCGCTGGGCAACGGCGATCTCGAATGGGTCGTGATCACGTGGGATCGACTCGAGAAGGTCAAGGACCACACGTGGGAGGTGATCATTGCCGACGAGGCCCACGCGCTGCGACGTACGACGACGAAGCGGTGGAAGCTCTGGGCGCGGATCTCGGGACACGGGAAGCCGCACGACAAGGCGCCTTTCGTGATCGCCACGACTGCGACGCCCGGACACACGCCACTCGAGCTGCCCTACCTCGCTCCGGCATATGCGCAGGTGCTCGGTGAGCCCATGAAGGACTGGGCATCGACCACACAACCCGGTGTGGCGTTCGCAACCGCCCTCGAACGCCACGGCGTCGGGGTGGAGCAAAGCCGCTACGGCGCGACCTGGACCACCGATCCGGCGCGGCGCACTGCGGACCTCGAACTGGTGCGCGGCTGGCTGGCCGAGGAACGTCCGCCGGCGATGCTGCACCGCGCTGCGCCGTGGGGTCCGGTGCCGATCTCCGGCATGCCGGTGGCCCTCACGCTGGCAGAGCGGACGGCGTACGAGGCCGAGTGGGGAGAGTTCTGTCGTGAGATGGACATCGCTCGGCGCGGCCGCAACGTGGCGAAGGGCAGGGCCGCGCTGCTGCGCTTCCGGCAGAAGGCCGGACTCATTCGGGTCGACTCGACGGTCGACTGGATCGCCCAGCAGGTCCAGGCCGAGAGACAAGTGGCATGCTCGGTCGAGTTCGTCGCGACCGCAGCCGATCCGATCGCGGATCGGCTGCGTGACTCGGGCATCGAAGTCGCCACGATCTATGGCCGCAACCGGTTCGATCCCGAGGCCGAGCGGCTCAGGTTCCAGACCGGACAGGCAAAGGCCTGCGTCTTCACCACGGTCGCCTCGATCAGCCTGCACGCGGGCGAGACCCTCGCCGACGGCCGTCAGGCGAGCACCGAGCCGCGGGTCGGTGTCTTCCACCAGGCCCGCTTCTCGGGCATCGCCGCACGACAGGTGACCGGCCGCACCCACCGCGACCACCAGGTCTCGCCGTGGCACATCGCGTACGCCGAGGGCACCGTGGAGGAGCAGGTCGGCAGGGTGATGGTCGAGCGAATCGCCGCAGCCTCCGACACGGTGGGAGGCGACACCACTGGCCTCGCCGACCTCGCCAACCTTCTCGGAGCCGACTGGCTGCCGGCCACGACCCTGACCGAAGACGGTGCCTGACCGGGCGCGACTCAGGTCAGGCTCACCGGTGGCTCAGAGCAACCACGCAGTGAGGAATCGCGGTCAGGGGGCGACGGGGTAGTGGCTCGCGACGGCGATCCGGTTCCAGGTGTTGATGACGATGGTGAGCAGGGTGACGGCGGCGACCTGCTTCTCGTCCAGGACGCTTTCGATGTCGATCTGCGAAGCGGGGGCGGTGTGTTCGTCGCCGATCCGGGTGATTCGTTCGGCGAGAGCGAGGGCGGCCTGCTCCTGCGCGGTGAAGTACTGCGACTCCCACCAGGCAGCGACGAGGGCGAGGCGGTCGGTGGTCTCGCCCTTCGCAATCGCGTCGCGGGTGTGCATTCGCAGGCAGAAGGCACATCCGTTGAGCTGTGAGGCGCGCACCTTGACCAGCTCGACGAGCAGCGGATCGAGGCCCGCGGTCACGGCGGCCTCCTCGGCGGCCTTGTCTGCGGCGAGCTGGGCCTCGTAGGCGGCCGGGAAGAGCTTGGTGAGATTGACGTGCGGCAACATGGTGACTTCCTCTTCTGAAGGGCCTGCGGTTCGCGGGCGTTCCCTGTGTTGACGAGGCGGCGTACGCGAATGTGAGGTGGTGACCTCACATTCGAGCCGTGTGCCTCGTCACCATTGTGTGAGCAGCGAAGGAGACTCGATGGACGAGATCGGCGAAGTCATGGCGGAGCGGCGCCGACTGATCGCGCTCGCCTACCGTCTCCTCGGCACCCTCGAGGAGGCCGAGGATGCCGTGCAGGAGACCTACCTGCGCTGGTACCGCCTGACCGGGGAGGAGCGCGAGGCGATCGGCAACACGCAGGGTTGGCTGACCCGGGTGGCGAGCAGGATCTGCCTCGACGTGTTGAAGTCGGCGCGCGCCAGGAGGGAGCAGTACGTCGGCGACTGGCTGCCCGAGCCGGTGCCGGCTGGTCTCCTCGGCGACAGCGAGCCCGCCGACCCGGCCGATCGGGTGACCCTCGACGACACCGTCAGCACCGCGCTGCTCGTGCTGCTCGAGACGATGACGCCCGCCGAGCGGGTTGCCTTCGTGCTGCACGACGTCTTCGCCCTGCCCTTCCCGGAGATCGCCGAGATCGTCGGCCGCTCGCCAGCAGCGGTGCGACAGCTCGCGACCGCCGCCCGGCGACGGATCGCTGACCAGCGCGGCATCGTTGACCCGCCGGCTGAGCACGATGCGGTGGTGCAGGCGTTCCTCGCGGCCGCCGGCGGCGGAAGCCTCGGCGCACTCACCCAGCTGCTGGACCCGTCGGTCACCCTCCGCTCCGACGGTGGTGGTGTGGTGAGTGCGGCCCGAAACCCCATCCACGGGCCGCTGCGAGTGGCGCGGTTCCTGCTCGGCGTACTCAGGAAGCGGCCGACCTGGGCGATCTCGGAGCGGGGCACCGCCGACGGCCTCGGGTTCACCCTGACCGAAGGTGACCAGGTGCAGGCCGTGGTCAACCTGCGCGTCGCCGGGGGACTGGTCACCGACGTGTGGATGGTGGTCAACCCCGCCAAGCTGACCGGCTGGCGCTAGATCGTCCGTGCCAGGGGCCGCACCCGGATGCCCGGGGAATCGCGACATTGGTTCATACTGTGCGGGTGGCAATCTCGTCAGAGGCTGCCCTCGCGGACGTGGTGTAGTTGCAGCACGCTTCCCTTCCAGGGAAGAGGTCGAGGTTCAAATCCTCGCGTCCGCTCCAGCCTCTTTTGCCCTGAGCGCCAACCAGATCACTGGCTTGCCAACCAACAGCTCGGTTCGGCCTGGACCTCACGGACATTGTTCAGCGCAGCTTTCGGTCGGCCCTGGACGTTTTCGGCTCGAACGTTTCGGTCAACTAGCGCGAAATGTCTCAAATCGTGCGGCCAAACGATCTGGGTCCGGACGTTCAGCCCTCCGTGTCGGAAGCAGAATGGTCGAACCGTGCATTTCCTGCAGTCCGTGTTTCAACATGGGCCCGTCCACCTCGAGAAGGAGGTCACGGTTGATCTCGACTTTGAACTCGGGACTGATGCCCATCAGGTTCCGGTCATAGGCCGCATGGTGGATCTTGCATAGGCTCAGGCCGTTGCTGACCACTGCCAGGCCAGTCTCTTCCACGTCTGCCGTGATGTGGGCAGCATCGAGAAGGTCGCCATGCTGGAGGCGACACACAGCACAGCGAACTTCGTAAGCGCGCACGACCATCCCACGGAACATCGCCTGGTGAAGACGTGCTCGTGTGGTTTGCTCGGCGTACCGCCGCTCGAGCTCAGACAGGTGACTGGGTCGGGATAGGAACCGCAGTGCCTCATCGACCGCGATCACAAATTGTCGACGTTTTTGATCATCATCGATTACGTAGACAGGGAAGATGGGGATGTACTCGGAGGCACGGGTCTTTCGAAGGAGGATGAGCGGGAGGTCGAGCTCCTTTGCGCGGCGCAACTTCGCGTTGTCGCCTTGGATACTGCCTGCTCGATAGTCGTATCTGAACAGCCCCCCATCGACATCTTTGTCGTCGTATGGGCCGTCTGGCGAACTGACGATCGACAAGGTCGCGTTCAAGTCACGCGGGTTCCAGATTCCTTTGGAGGAGTCGATGAGACGTCGACGTTCGCCAAGGCCGAATGTGAAGTCACTGAGTTCAGCGCGAGACAAAAAGCCTCCGGAGACGGCAGTGCGCTCAGCGAGGCTTGCCATGATCCGACCACGGAGCGAATGCTCTTCGTCCAGGCTGTACATGAGAGGAGCATGCCAGCTTTGTCGACGAGCTGCTGCGGAATGCAGTTGTAGGCCCGTAGCGGACTCCCGGAACTATGTCGCGACATTCATGACTCACGCTCGCAAAAGAGCCGTCGGACCGTTGACCCTGGCCTCGATGAACATTCGACCGGTCCAGAGAGCCGCCGGTTGCTCGGTTCGGACCATCGCGAACACCAATGCCTCATCCAGTGAGGCCAGATCCGCGATGGCGTGCGCGAGGTCTTCGTCGTCTCGCTCATAGACCGTGAAGTAGTCAGCGAGCTCCGGCGAACACCAGGTGTAGTCCTCGGGATCGTCCCGAAGTGGGATCACCTCGAACCTTCTCTTTCTCATGATTTGCATCCTGGTGGGCTCCACGGACAACACCAACGAAGCAAGCAGGTTTCCGGCATTCCGCCACGCAAAACCGCAACACGTTCTAGCCTTCCGGAAACGACACACCGGGGGGTGTGATGGCCGGGGAGTCCGCGCGCGACTACGCGCGCACTCAGCACGAGAAGGCAGCACGCCACAAACGCACGGCCGAACGCTATGAGCGCGGCGCGGCTGGTGAGCTCGCCACGGCCGAGGCGCTCGATCCGCTGCGCGCCCAAGGCTGGGTGGTGCGGCACGACGTCGCCTGGCCGGCTCGTCCCCGGGCCAACATCGACCACATCGCCATCGGTGCGGGTGGGGTGTTCGTCATCGACAGCAAGAACTGGTCGGGCGAGGTCGTCGTACGTGATGGGGCGCTCCTGCAGAACGGCCGCTCCCGCGAGCGAACCGTCGAGGCAGCAGCGGAAGCGGCGCGCGCTGTCTCCGATGCGTTGGGCGGGGTGCCGGTCACGGCCGTGCTGTGCTTCAACGGCGACGCTGCTCTCGAAGGCTCGGCGCGCGGCGTCCTGGTCTGCTCCACCGGCAATGTTGCACGACTGCTGACCACTCGACCACCGACGCTGCACGCCGACGACGTGGACCGCTTCGCCAGGCAGGCGATCGTCGCGTTGCCGCCGGCAACCGGCCCGAGGTCGGGGAAGCGCGACAAGCCCCAGGCCGTGACCACGACCGACACGACCACGCCGACTCGACGCGTCGTACTCCGCAGGACCTCGCGACGCCGGGCACGCTCCGCACTGATCAGGCTCGCCGTCGCCCTCGTCGGCCTCGGGGCGCTGGCCGTCTTCGCACCAGGGATCGGAGGGAAGCTCACGAACCTGTTCACCAAGGGCCTCGCCGCCGACGAGACCAGTGTCGGCGAGGCGGTGGAAGTTGCCGGTGCCGGCACCCGGCCCGACCTCTCCGTGAAAGTGGCGTCGATCGATGAGGTGGGCAAGGCCGCGGGAAGGAAGCCGCCGCAGGGTCACCGCCTGGTCGCCGTCCGCCTGCGCTTCGAGAACACCGGGGCGACCCGCTGGGTCGCGCGCCGGTCCCCGGACATCTCGATCGAGACGAGCGACGGCCGCACCTTCGACGCTGATCCACGCTTCTCCGCGAACGCTGGGGGAGGCGCGTTTCCGGGCAAGCCGCAGGTGAAGCCGGGCAAGGCGTTGGCCGGCCGCGCGGTCGTCGCCCTGCCAACGAACGCGAAGACGAAGGCGGTCGCCGTGACGCTGGACGCGACCAGCGGCACGATCCGGTGGGTGGAGTAGCTCTCTGACGGCCGTGGCGAGGTCGGCCGGAATCACCCAGCGTCAGACGCTGACCACGGGGTGCCGGCTCAGTGCACCGGCGGCTGCGGGAGCTGCAGCCCAGCGACGATCTGCTCCACGTTCTTGCGGTTCTTGCCGTAGTCGACGAGCTGCAGCGGGAACACGCACTCACTGGTGACGCGCGCATGGGTGCCGCCCTGGATCTGGGCCAGGTGCACCTGGAGCTTCTCGCCCCAGCTGAACGCTCCCATGCCGGTGTCCGCCCCGACCAGTGGCGGGTTCACCCAGACGTTGCGGCCCTTCGGCAGAGCGGCCAGCACCTGCTGGGCCTGGGCCGCGACCTGCTCGGGTGGCAGCGGGATCATGATCTCTTGCTCAAACCTGCGTCCCATACGAGCATCGTAGAGACCCGGCCATCGGCGACATGCACCTGAGGGCGCGGCGATGAGTTTCGGCGTACGCCATGGTCTTCACTGGCAACACCCCACACGACGGAAGGCACCCGGATGTCCCGCAAGGTCACCGCTCACCTGTTCTACTCGGCCAACGGCGTGGCCGAATCGCCCGACAAGTTCCAGTTCGACGCCTTCGGACAGGAGGAGGGCGAGCGCATGGGCGCTGCCCTGGCGCCCGTCAAGGAGATCGTGATCGGACGCAAGCTCTGGGAGGAGTGGCGCGAGTTCTGGCAGAGCGACGCGGTGGGCGCCGACGACCCGTTCGGCAGCTTCATCAACCCGATCCCCAAGCACGTGATCGGCTCGACGCTGGGCGACGACCTCGACTGGAACTCGACGCGGATCTCCGGCGACCCGGTCGCCTACGTCAAGCAGCTCAAGCAGGGCGAGGGCGGTGACATCTCGGTCGCCGGGGGAGTGGAGACCGTGCGTTCGCTCTTCCTCGGTGGCGCGGTCGACGTGCTCACCCTCACCATGCACCCTGCCGTGACCGGCGAGGGACGCCGGCTCTTCGACGACTCCACGCCGCTGACGCGACTCGAGCTGGTCGACTCCGGTACGTCGAGCCTGGGCAATGTGTTCCTCAGCTACCGCCTCAAGCCGCAGGAGTGAGATCGCGCGTCGGGCTCAGGTGGGCAACCGCTGACCCAGCGGTCGCGCAGGGGCGCAGTGGCTTCGCGGGCATGAGCGACGACTTCGACGACGCCGGACTGGTCACCGCTTGGGAGAGCCACGCTGCTGCGCGCTCTCAGCGCCGAGGCAGCAGTAGGCGTCGGCGCTCACGCTCGCTGAGCTCGCCGTCCTTGGCGCGCTTGTAGACCAACGCCGGCCGCCCGCCGGTCTCTGCCTCGCGGACCGGCTCCCCCTTGACCAGCTTCTCGGTGAGGTACTGCTTCATCCGGCGGTTGAACGTGTCCTTGAGCAGCAGCTCACCGAGCACGCCCTCGTGCAGGTCGCGCAGCTGGCCGAGCGTGAACGAGTCGCCGAGCAATCGGTAGGGATCCGGGCTGGCCTCGTAGTGGTCACGCATCCGTCGGACGGCCTTGGCCAACATGTCGTCGTGGTCGAACTGCAGGTGCTGGTCGTCGGTGAGATGTCCGTCGGAGCCAACGGGCAGGAGCTCCCCGTTGGCCCCTCCGAGCCCGGCGTGGGGGAGGGCGAGCACGTGCAGCGCCGAGAGCGCCCAGGTGCGGCCGTCGCGCGCCGGGTCGTCGTACATCGTGAGCAGGCGGGGCTCCGCGTCGCCGATGTCGAGGCCGACCTTCTCGGTGAGCGTGGCAGCCACGGCGTCGGCGAAGGTCTCGTGCTCACGGAGGAAGCGGCCGGGCAGCACCAGGCCGCGGGGGCTCCGTCGGCGCTGCTGCACGAGCACCCGGAGCCGCGGCCCGGAATCGTTGTCGGTGGTCGCGTCTACAGTCAGCAGCACGACGTCAACGGCGACGCTCGGTCGGGGGTAGTTGCTCAGATCGGAAGCCGGCGGCATGACGTTCAAGTTAGAGCAGATCTGCGCGATTGTCGAGAATCATGCAGGGTGGAGGCAGTTAGCGCATAAATGCACAAAGGGGGAAGCTCGTGAACCACGACATCGATCCCGGTCCCGATCAGGAGACCGAGCAGGCCTGGCGCGCGTTTCGCAAGGGGCTGGCTGACTACCTCGCCGCGATGACCGACCACGACCACCTGTTGGTCGAGATGCCGGAGACCGACGACGACAGCGACCTGACCACGCCGTACGCACAGTTCGCCGTCACCGAGGATGACCAGATCCGCGCCGAGCTCGCCGGAAACAGCGTGCTGCTCGAGTCGTTTCGCCTCGATGCGCCGAGTCAGCGACGACTGGTGCGGGCCGGCTGGCAGCTTCCCGACGAGAGCGACGGGCCCAACCTCAACCGCGTCGAGGCCAAGCGCGACGCCCACCGACTGGCGCTGCTGGTCAGCCGGGCGCTCGAGAAGCAGTACGCCGTCCCGCACCCGACGCTGATGTGGGTGCAGGGGTGGGGCCCGAATGCCGAGCACCTCCCCGACATCGGGCTTCCGGTCGAGCCCGCATGCCTCGAGGGCGTGGCCGCGAGGGAGGCAGCGGAGCTCATCGAGATCTCGCCACCCGATTTCGCCACCCCGCGCGACCAGCTCCTCGCAGCGGTCATGTTGGGGCTCGAGAACGTCTTCGAGCAGCCGATCGAGACGGACTCAGACGGCGACCTCGTCCTTCCGGGCCAGCCGGGACCGGTCTGGGTGCGCGTGCATCAGCAGATGCCCGTCGTCGAGGCCTTCGCAGTGGTGGTCAGTGGAGTCCGCAGCCGGCGCCAGGCCGCGGTCGAGGCGTCCCTGCTCAACCGGGACCACCCGCTGATCAAGTTCTCCGTGCTGGAGCGCAGTGTCTTTGCCGCCCTCCAGGTGCCGGCCCATACGCTCGAGGCAGACGCCTTCATCGAGACGCTGCCGATGTTCCTCACCACCGTCAACGCGGTCCGCGCCGACCTCTCCCTCCGGACAGGAGCCCGCTCATGAACCTCTCCACAGCACAGGTCGACCGCGCGGTCGGAGTCCTCCTCGGCACCGCCACCGGCGACGCGCTTGGTGCCGGCTATGAGTTCGACTCGGTGCGTCTGGGGCCGGGGGAGCGGGCCGCCATGATCGGTGGTGGTCTTGCGAACTTCGCGCCGGGCGAATGGACCGACGACACCTCGATGGCGATCCCGATCGCCCGGGTCGCGGCAACCGGTGCCGACCTGCGCACCGACGAGGCGCTCGACGCGATCGCCGCGGGGTTCGACGAGTGGTATGCCGACAACCCGAAGGACGTGGGCATCCAGACCAGCCAGGTGCTGGCGCTGGCGCGGCGTGCCTCGAACGACTCGCCGACGACGGCCGCCACCATGACCGCGGCCGCGCGGTCCGTGCACGAGCGCACTGGTCGCAGTGGCGGCAACGGTTCGCTGATGCGTACGTCGCCGGTCGCCCTGGCCCACCTCGACGACCCGGTCGCGTTGGTCGAGGCGGCCAAGAAGGTCTCGGCGTTGACGCACACCGATCCACGCGCGGGGGAGGCCTGCGCCCTGTGGTGCTTGGCGATTCGCCACACCGTGCTGGAGGGGAGGTTCCCCGGCAAGGGTGAGTTCCGGGCCATCGCGTCTGCCGCCAGTGACGACCCGATGTTCTGGATCGAGTGCTTGTACGAGGCGGTCGACGGACCCCCGTCGCGCTTCAACCCCAACGGGTACGTCGTCCCTGCTCTGCAGGCGGCCTGGTCCTCGATCTGGCACACCGTTGTTCCTGCAGGTGACCGTCAACCGTGCGAGCACTTCGCCGACTCGCTCGACACCGCGATCCGCATCGGCAACGACACCGACACGGTGGCCGCGATCGCGGGTGCCCTCCTCGGTGCGCGTTGGGGCGGCTCCGCGATCCCGAGCCGCTGGCGCACGCAGCTGCACGGCTGGCCCGGCCTGCGCGAGCCCGATCTGGTCCGCTTCGCGAACGCGTCCGTACGTGGATCGAGCTGAGGTGATCCGTTCGGTCGCTCGTCGGCAGGGGCCTGTGGATGACGCCTGCGGCTGTCGGCGCTGACGCCTAGATTCGTCCGGGAGCAATCAGGAGGCCCGGAGATGAACGAGCACGAGCACGACAACCAGCGGCACCCGTTCTGGACGGTGATGTCGATCTTCGACCCCGACGGCCAAGGCGGCGACTTCGCCTACACGGTCGGCCTCGCCGAGCGCGGCCTGCCCGAACTGCACATGTGGGCCCGGCCAACGAGCGGGCACGATCCCGGCGATGACTGGAAGTTCAGCATGCGTGACTCGGGCCAGATCCTCAACGGACTGGCGTGGCGGCTGCTCGACGGGGAGCTGGCCGTCGGTGACACCTGGAGCGAGCAGTACGACGCCAACCTGGTCACCGCCGACTTCCGAGTCGATCCGCCTGAGCCGGCCGAGTCACTGGAGGCCTACCAGGCGGGGGATGTCTCGGTGCTGCCGATCCGCTGGTCCTTGGAACGACCGCCGGCAGGGCCGCTCCTGCAGATGGCCGCCGATGCCCGAGCTGAGGCCGAGGACGAATACGCCAGGCTGTTCTCGATCTTCGGCCGGTTCGCCCAACTGCCGAAGGGCTGGGAGCTGTCGCCGGTGGCGGACTGGTCGCCGCACGGTCTCTTCGGGCCCCGCACACCCCTGGTGCGCGCGCGTGCCGGGTTCATGTTCGCAGCTGATGGGCCGGCGCTGATCGGCATGGTCTCCAAACTCCTCGCCGTGCGCGCCCACGACTCCCTGTCCTTCGGTGCGACGATCGCCAACACCGATGCGCGTCCACTCGGTCGGGTCGCGGCCATGCACGCCATAGAGGAGGCGGCCCATCACGTAGCCGACGAGTTCGCGATCACGTGGGGCGAGCCCCAAGGGGTCGACGAACTGCTCGCCTGGATGGCCGTGCACCCCGGCGAACGCGAAGAGGCGCTCGCAGAAGTACGCCACCTCCTGGGGGAGGGCTTGCACATGTTCCTGGCCGTCGAGGCGGTCCGTGATGCGTGCGATCCGGCGCTCCTGGTGCGGGGTCACGGGCCGGTGATGCAGGGCTACATCGGCAACGGTCTGCCTCCGACTGACGCATGGGTGGCGTACGAGACAGTGACCGCAGAACTGCGACGCGTCGTCGCACAACGAAGCGAGTCCGAGCTGGCCGCCGCTGCTCTGGCGTGGCGTGTGGCCTCGGGAGGGGTCATCGACGAGCTGGCAATGAAGGTGGATGCGCTGGCCGCGACCACGGCCTCGATGGCACCTCACCTGAACGACTGGCTGTCGGGCGAGGCGATCGACACCATCCACGAGCGACTGCAGGCTGAGGGCCACGGCGTCGCGCTCGCCCAGGAGTGGGGCACTGCGTTCTGCGTCCTGCTCTCACACCGGCGGCGTTTCGCGGAAGAAGAAGTGGCGGCGTTCGCGGAGATCTCGGCTGTCGGGGTGCCTGGCCTGGAGACCGTGCTGAACCGTCCCTTGGACCCGCCCGCTCGACGGGCGGTTTGATCACGCGCCGACGGTCGAATGCGGTGCACTTCGTGCATGCGTTGTGCATGCAGGACGGAGTAGACTGATGAACATGGGACGCACGCTTCAGGTCAGGGACCTTCCCGACGACATCCACGCCGCACTGCGGGCCAGGGCTGATGCCGCTGGCTTCTCCCTCTCCGAATACGTCACGCGTGCCCTGGCGGAAGTGGCGGCTCGCCCAGCGGTCTCCGACACGCTGAAACGGGCCGGCGAACGATCCGGTGGCGCCACCACCGAGCAGATCGTCGACGCGGTACGTTCCGGACGCGACGGACGCTGACACGCGCTGATGATCGTGCTCGACGCGTCGGCGGCAATCGCCTCGTTGGCGGGTCGACACCCTGACCAGCGACTGAACACCCGCATCGCCGGGGCGCGCAGTCTCCATGCCCCGCATCTCCTCGACACGGAGGTCGCGTCCGCTCTGCGCGGCTTGGTGCTCGGCCGACATCTCACGGCGGCTCGCGCCGAGGCTGCGCTCAACGACCTCGCAGCACTGCCGCTGATCCGCTATTCCGCGTTCCCCCTCGACCGTCGTGTCTGGTCTCTGCGGCGCAACTTCACGGCGTACGACGCCACCTACCTCGCGCTGGCCGAAGCGTTGGAGATGCCCGTGGTCACGTGTGACCGCAAACTGGCTTCGCGGCGCCACGGGGCGAGCGTCGAGGTGTACCAGATGTGAGCCACCAAGCGGTCGCCAACCGAACACGGGGGCCGCCCGGCTGCAGGCTTGGTGCATGTCACCTCCTTCGGAAGTGAGGCACCATGGAAGCCGTTCCTCAACCACTGACCGCAGACGGTTCTCCACAGGCGGACCGGACAGTGCTGCGCGAGGTCGGGTCGGCGCCGTACCGTGTAGCCACTGAGACACAGAGGGTCGGGAAGCGGAGAGACACACCTTGCACGAGTTGCTGCTGGCGATCACCGAGCCCGCCATCGCTCGCCACTTCGACCCCGGCTCGCTGGCCCGTGGCCGGGCGTATGCCGCCCAGCGCAGGGTGTTCACGTTCGAGCTCGAGGAGCACTCCGCCGGCATCGAGATCACCGGTCAGGTCGCCGGCAGTAGTGCGTCGGCCTACGACGTGTCGGTCTTCGTCGGACCGGGCCAGCGTGGCCTCGACCTCGATGCCGACTGCTCCTGCCCCGTCGGCATCAACTGCAAGCATGCAGTGGCCCTGTTGCTGGCCGCGCGCGAACGGGCCCAACGGGCTCCGCGGAAGTCGACGACGCCCACGTGGCGCACCGACCTGGACCTGCTGCTCGTCGACCTCGAGGACCAGTCCTCCGCGGCGGTGACGCGACCCGGGCTGGCCTTGCGGTTCAACCTGCCGCGTCCTTCGAAGAGCAGGTACGCCGCGGGGATGCCGGCAGCGATCGGCCTGCGGCCGTTGCGCAAGGGCGCCCGCACGAAGTTCATCAAGACCGGCATCAGCTGGTCACAGCTGCACTACGCCCACTTGCGCGACGAGTTCGATCCCGAGCAACTGGCGGTGCTCAGCGCCCTGGCGACGGCAGTCGGGCCGACCAGCATGCGTGACAGCGTCGACCTCGGTGATGCCGGGGCGCAGCTGTGGCCGCTGCTGCGACGGGCGGTCGAGGTCGGCATACCGTTCATCCCCCACGGCCGGCTCTCTTCGGTGGAGCTCTTGGAGCAACCGCTCGACGTGGCCGTCGACGTGGTCGAGTCCGAGCAGGGCAGTCGGCTGCAGGTCGGGGCGTGGCACGGCGACCGGCACTTCTCCGGAGAGTCCGTGCGACTGATCGGGCGCGAGCCGCACGGCCTCGCGCTGCTGGTGCCGACCCAGCCGAACTCCACCGCCCAGGTGCCGATGCAACGCCTGCTGCTGGCACCTTTGGCACGGCGTCTCCCCGACGCGTTGCGCAGGATCCAGGCGCGGGGCGGCAGCCTCGAGGTTCCCGCGACGGAGCGGGAGTCCTTCGAGCGCGACTACCTGCCACGGCTGCGCAACAGCCTGCCGGTGACCTCCTCCGACGGGTCGGTCCCGTTGCCCGACGAGGTCCCGCCACGCCTGCGCCTGGCCGTCGACTGGCGCGACGCGAGCGAGGTGGCCTTGTGCTGGAGCTGGGTCTACTCGGTGAGTGAGGAGGAACGCGCCTTCGACCTCGACGACCACGACCCGGCTCCCGCCGTGCGCCGGCCCGCGGCCGAGAGACGGGTGCTGTGCGGGCTCGAGCTCGACGACGTCTCGCGCAACCTCCTGCACGCGCCCGACGACACCCTCCTCGCCCGACAGGTGCTCGACGACCTGTGGGTGCTGATGTTCGCCGAGGCGGTGCTCCCGGCACTGCGCGCAGGCGGCCAGATCGAGATCGTCGAGCAGGGCACGCGGCCTGACTACCGGGCGGCTGAAGGCGCGCCCGAGATCGAGTTCGCGCTCTCTGAGCCCGGCTCCGATGCCGATCCCGAGGCAGACGGCACCGACTGGCTCGACCTCGAGGTGGTGATCCAGGTTGACGGTGAGCAGGTGCCGCTGCCGTTCGTGCTGGCCGCACTGACCGCCGGACAGGAGCGCCTGATCCTGCCCAGCGGGCTCCACATCTCGCTCGACCGGCCCGAGTTCCGACGCCTCGCCAACCTGGTCGCAGCGGCGAACGAGCTGCACGAGAAGGAGTCCGACGGCGTCCGCGTCGCCCGTCACGACCTCGGCCTGTGGGCCGAGCTGGCCGAGCTCGGAGTCGTCGACACGCAGGCGGAGCAGTGGGTCGCGGCGGCGCGTGCCCTCACCGAGCTCGAAGGCTTGCCCGACGTCGACCCGATCGGGCTCAAGAGCCAGCTGCGCAGCTATCAGCGCGACGGCTTCCGCTGGCTGGTGCAGCTGTGGCAGTCCGGCCTGGGCGGCATCCTCGCCGACGACATGGGGCTGGGCAAGACGCTGCAGACCCTCGCCCTGATCGGCCACGCCCGGGCTTCGGGGGCCGACCCGTTCCTCGTCGTCGCGCCGACCAGCGTGATGACGGCCTGGGCCCACGAAGCCGCCACCCACACGCCCGGGCTCGACGTACGCATCATCGACGCGTCGGCCGCTCGCCGCGGCTGCTCACTGCCCGACGCGGTGGCCGGAGCCGACCTGGTGGTCACCTCCTACACGCTGTTCCGGCTCGAGGCCGAGGCGTACGCCGACCTGCCGTGGGGTGGTCTCGTCCTCGACGAGGCGCAGGCGGTCAAGAACCACCAGGGCAAGACCTATCAGGCGGTTCGCAAGCTCGACGTGCCGTTCCGACTCGCGGTGACCGGCACGCCCTTCGAGAACAGGCTGATGGAACTGTGGTCGCTGCTGTCGATCGTCGCGCCCGGGCTCTATCCCTGGCCGCGTCGTTTCGGTGACCTGGTGGTCAAGCCCGTCGAGAAGTACGCCGACCAGGCCGCGCTGTCGCGATTCCGCAGCAGGATCCGTCCGTTCATCCTGCGTCGCACCAAGGACCTCGTCGCCGCCGACCTGCCGGCCAAGCAGGAGCAGGTGCTCGAGGTCGTCCTGGGGGCGAAGCACCAGAAGGTCTACGACACCCATCTGCAACGCGAACGCCAGGCGATCCTCGGGTTGGTCGACGACTTCGACCGCAACCGGGTGGCGATCTTCAGCTCGCTGACCAAGCTGCGCCAGCTGAGCCTCGACGCTGCGCTCGTCGATCCGGTGCACGAGCTGCTCGGCTCCGCCAAGCTCGACGTGCTCGTCGAGCACCTCGCCGAGGTCACGGCCGAGGGTCATCGGGCGTTGGTGTTCAGCCAGTTCACCGGTTTTCTCAAGCGTGCGCGGGCTCGGCTGGAGGGGCAGGGCATCAGCTGTCGCTATCTCGACGGCACCACGCGCGATCGTCGCGCCGAGATAGACGCCTTCAAGGAGGGCGACGCCGACGCGTTCCTGATCAGCCTCAAGGCCGGCGGTGTCGGGCTCACCCTGACCGAGGCCGACTACGTCTTCGTGCTCGACCCCTGGTGGAACCCGGCCACCGAGGCACAGGCCGTCGACCGCGCGCACCGCATCGGACAGCAGCGGCCGGTGATGGTCTACCGGCTCGTCGCCAACGGCACCATCGAGGAGAAGGTGATGGAGCTCAAGGAGCGCAAGGCAGCTCTCTTCGCCTCGGTCTTCGAGGGGGACGGGGCGATGGGCAAGGGCATCGACGCGGACGACGTACGTTCCTTGTTCGAGGACTGAGCGCGGCCCAGCCCTGCAGCACGGCGACGGTCGGGTCAGGCCAGTCGCTCGAGGATCTGGTCGAGCTTGGTGTCGATGGATTCGAACTTGGCGTCGTGGGCGTCGAAGCGGGCGTCGTGGGCGTCGAAGCGGGTGTCGTGGCCGTCGAGCCTCGCGTCGAGCGCGTCGAAGCGGGCGTCGTGGCCGCCGAGCCTCGCGTCGAGCGCGTCGCACCGGGTGTCGATCTTGGCATCGAGCGCGTCGAGCCGGTTCAGATGGCGTGCTTGTTGTGCCGAGATGCCTGCCAGCAGTTCATAGACCGCTTGCATGTCGTTGTCCAACTGGCGCACCTTGCGTTCGACTTCACCCGGAGTCATCGTCATGACCACGAGATTACGTTCGCGAGTCTACGTCGTCGAGGGGCTTCCTCCTCGCCTGTGGATGAACGGCCCGTGCGGGCAGACAGGGTTCGGTGCAGGGGGTTTCGGAGCCGAGGGCACAGGGGATGGTGAGACGCATGTCGACACCTTCTTCGCGTCACACCCTGCGCGCCATCGTCCTGACCGCCATCACTGCTCTGGTGGCAGCGTCCATCGCGTTCCTGGCCACTCCGGCCCAGGCCTCATGGACCACGACGACCACCGTCCACGACGCCAAGTTCCAGCTGTGCCGGGTGAAGAAGAACGACAATTGGAAGATCAAGTTCCGCGTCGACAACAGGCGCGCGAAGCACGGGCACTACGGCACGGTGTTCAGGGTCCGCGGCGGCAAGACCACGTCCTTCAGGATCTGGGCCAAGCGTGGCAAGTTCTCCGGCGTGGAGACGCTGGGGTGGCGCCAGGGTGACTCCGTGGACACGATGATTTCCGAGCGCAGCGGGGTCGGTGCCGGTGGCGGCATCCCGATGAACCACATCCGCCGCTGCTGAGACTGGAGCCACCACCCCATCGACGAGGGCCGCGGGCTGAAACCACCTGGGTCACAGATGTTGTCGGTGGTCTCCTGCATGATGTTCCTCGTCGGCACCAAGACGGTGCCGAACGGGTCCAGAGCATCACCACTCGTGGTGATGGTTCGTCGGCCGCACGCCTCCGGACGTGGCCGACCGGCAACCGCGTCTCCCCGACACGGTGCCCTCCGGAGAAGACCCGGGCCGCTCAGCGGTCAAGTTGGGGCCTGCCATGCGCAGACCCCTGACGACGGGAGAACGACATGGCAAGACCACGCGACCACCGCGCCCACGGGGCGACGTACGACGCCCTGATGGTCGGCATCATCAGCCACCGGCTGAACCTATTCGAGGCCTCGATGTTGGTCGACGGCGAGGAGATCGAGGCCGAGCAGGCCGTGCTCGATGCGATTCTCGATGACCGGGTCGCGGGGCTGCACCGGCCGGTGACCTGGCGCTCGATCGACCGTGACGTGTGCACCTGCTCGTTGGTGCTGCCGCACGACCAGTCCGTGGCGGAGGCGGTCGGTCACGTCGACCCGCAGACCCATCGTCTCGAGGGCACCATCCTCGTCGAGGACGACGGGCTCAGGGTGGGCGTCTGCCAGCACTGCGGGGCGACCTTCCGCGACGAATCCTTCGACCAACTGCACCGGTGGCAGGAGGTGCACGTCTGCCCACCGGACGAGCCCGAGGCCGAGGTGAAGGTGGACCCGGTCGACTTCGACATGCACCGGGTGAGCGAGTCCTACTTCCGCTCGATCGTCGCGGGCCACGTGCGTCGGATGCACCCACGCAGCGACGGGCCCTCGCTGGGGGAGGGCCTGGTCGAGCAGGAGTAGCAGCCCGGCTGCTCCTGCTCCGTCAGCAACTGAGGTCTCGTCACGTGTCGGGTAACTTGGGGCCCATGAAAATGACGGGGGCTCGAATTGTCGGTCTTGTCACTGCGTGCGTGCTGGGTCTGGGGCTGAGCGCTCCACCCACGGTGCATGCCGAACAGGGTCAGCCCACGCAGAAACAGTCCGGAGCGAAGCCGGACTCCAAGGTCACCGCGCGGATCGACGCGAGTGGGATCCAAGAGGTGGCCACCACCGCGGACGGTCGCTTCCTGGTTGCCCTCAAGAAGGATCGCCTGGTGCGCTATCGCATCACGCCGTCGAAGATCCGCAAGGTGGGGAGCAGTGGGCGCGTCGAGCCCCTCAACTCCGACGTCCGCAGTGAGGGACTCGCCGTGCATCCGAGCGGCAAGTTCGCCTATGTCGGTGTCGGCTCCGGGCCGCAGAACAAGAAGAAGTACGCCGTGCTGGTCCTCCGCATCGATCGGCCGACTCCCAAGCTGGTCAAGAAGATCAGCATCAAGGACGTCCACCCTGGCAAGGGTGTGAACTTCAGGGGAATGACGATGCGTCCCGACGGCAAGCGTCTCTACCTCACCGTCGGCAAGGACCTGGCCACCTTCAAGATGGGCAACGGCGCCAGAGGAAAGTTGCAGGCGGTGGAGACCGGACAACTCCTCGAGGTCGGACCCGGCCGGGTCGCGACACCTGATGGCACGAAGCTGATCACCGGCGTTCGGAAGAAGGTGAGCCGGGACTTCCTTCGCTACCGGATCTGGGACATCTCGGGCACCGGGGCGCCGGTTCCTGGCCCCGAGCAGCGGATCGACACCACGGCCTTCGACGTAAAGGGGGTCGGGCGCCTGGCAAGGATCGTGCCAGCGCCGGGCAACACCACGGCGTTCGTCCATTTCTATGGGTGGGACCATGGCTCCAAGGACTATGTCGTCAAGATCGACCTCGCCACCGGGGAGATCCTGGTGTTCCTTGGTGCAGATGAAGCGGTTGGGGCTCCTTCGACAATGTCGTCGCTGCTCGGGCGCTCGCCCTCGGGTGACCGGATCTATGTTTCGGACCTTGGGAGTCAGCAGGAGCCACCACCCATCACCCAGCGAGCGCTCGCCCGCTCGGACGCCGGGTTGGCGACGTACGAGCGGCTCAAGGGGCGGTTTGCACTTGAAAGAGTTTTCGCCGTGTCGCCGGCAGGGAAGACCAAGGGGCTCGTCTACACGGTGACGATCGACAAGAAGGACCACTCCATGCAACTCGTCTCGATCAGGAACTGAGTCGGTGCGCTGACAGGTCGTGAAACCTGATCTAGGGTGCGAAGGCATGAAGACAACGGGGGCACGACTTGTCGGCGTACTCACTGCTTGCCTGCTGGGGCTGGGGCTGTCTGCCTCTCCGTCGGTGCAGGCACAAGCTGAACAGGCGTCACCAGCGGCGGCGAAGCGCGCCGACCGGACCAAGGTCACGGCCAGGGTGGGAGCGAAGGGCCTGGCCGCGATCGCACCCACCGCCGACGGTCGATTCCTGGTCGGCGTCAAGAACGAGCGTCTGGTGCGCTATCGCATCAAGCCCGACAAGATCCGCGAAGTCGGACGCAGCCGACCCACGGATCTGTTCAGGCTGTCCGACCAGGAAATAGTGGTTCATCCGAGTGGCCGCTTCGCCTACGTCCACGTGTACTCCTATGTGAAGCGCTCGAAGTCCGCCGTGATCGTCTTCCGCATCGATCGACCGAACCCAAAGCTGGTCAAGACAATCAAGGCCAAGAACGTTCATCCCTCGAAGCGAGCCAACCTGAAGGCGATGGCGATGCGCCCCGACGGGAAGCGGCTCCACCTGATCGTCGGCAGGGACCTGGTCACCCTCCGGATGGGCAACGGGCAGCGCGCAAAGGTGCTCTCGGTGCAGAAGGACCTGTCGGTCGGCACCCCGATGGTGACGACGCCCGACGGGGAGACGCTGATCAGCACGCTGAGTGGCCAAGGGTCACCCCACTACGCGAGCTACCGAAAGTGGGACATCTCCGGGGTGGGAGCCCCGGTGCCGGGTCCCGAGCAACGGATCGACCTGACTCCCTTTGATCTCGAGGACGAATCGGGTGTGGCGGCAATCGTGATCGGGCCTGACAGCACCACCGCCCACGTCCAGATCAGGGAATGGGTCGAAGACGGCTTCAACGAGGCCATCGCCAGGGTCAGGTTGGCGGACGGAGAGATCACAGCAGTCCTCGGTGATCCGTTCGGCCGGTACCACCTGGAGCAACTCTTGGGCCGCTCGCCGTCGGGCAAGCGGATCTACGGGTTGAACCGGGGACCTGGAGGGTCGGAGGAGGATGGCCGAGACCCCTTCCTGGCTCGTGCGGACTCCGCGCTCGCGACCCACAAGCGGCTCAAGCCGGGACGGTTTGCGCTGGAAACGAGCTTTGCGGTCTCACCGGCCGGAAGGACCAAGGGACTGATCTATTCGACGCAGGCCAAGGACGGCAAGCGATTCCTGGTCTCGATCAGGAACTGAGTCATCTCGAACGACCGCGCCGTTGCGCGGGGCGATGACACAATCGCGCGCATGGTCTCGAAACGTGTACGACGGGTGGTTGCCGCGGCCTGCGCGGTCGCCCTGACGTCGTTGGTCGGATGCAGTGGCGACGACAAGGATTCGGGCGACGACCCCTCGGCCGACTCGACGGCCGCGAAGCCGCCCGAGGAGCCGGCCGCCATGTCGGGCAGCGGTGCCAAGGCCGCCAAGGCCTTCATCGAGTACTACTGGGCGGTCGCGACCCACGCCGAGGCGACCGGAGACACGACCACGCTGCGGGAACTCGCCGGCGACGCCTGCCGCCCGTGCGATCGGCAGGCGAGTCGGATCGAGAGGATCCACGACGACGGCGGGTCGATCAGTGGCGGCACGTCGGAGGTGGCGGGCCTGCAAGTGCTCGACCAGGCCGACGGCGCGGCGGCGTACGACGTGATCGTGGACCTCAGGACCGCCACGCGGAGCGTGGTCGAGAGCCGGGGCGCGGAGCCGGTGGCCGAGCCGGCGAGATACGAGACCGTCGACGTGACGGTCAGCCGCGACGACGACCACTGGCAGGTCGACATGTGGCGCACCCCGGCCCCGGAGTAGGGGAGGATCGCACCCATGGCAAAGCCGACCTACACCGACGACGAGATGCTCTCTGGCATCCGTGCCGCAGCTGACGGAGTCGACGGAGCGCTCACCGTGGCGGCGTACGACACCTGGCGTGCCCAGCACGGCGGAGCCTCGGGGATCGGCATCATCCGGCGCTTCGGCAAGTGGCACGAGGCCTGTCAGCAGGCAGGTCTCGACGTCGTCGTGAAGACCACCAAGAAGCCCACCTTCAGCGCCGAGGCGATCGTCGAGGCGGTGGCCGGCTATCTGGTCGAGCCGGGCTCGCGCGGCACGTACGGCGGCTACCGCGAGTGGGCCAAGGGCCGTGACGGTGTACCCAGCGGTCCCACGGTGCGCAACCACTTCCCGAAGTGGGACGAGCTGCGCGCGCTCGCCCTCGATGCGGCCAGGGACTGAGCGGCCTCACTCACAGGGGAGGCGGCCGATCTCGGCCAGGCCGCGCAGGTCGCCGGGCCCGTAGGTGGTCAGGCCGAGGTTGTCCTCGTTCATCAGCTCGTCGAGGTCGTGCACGTGATCGAGACCGACCAGGTGGCCGAACTCGTGGTCGACGATCGCCTGCAGCGACTCGTCCGACACCTCGGGGTCGTTGAACACGTCGGCGTCGAGCACCACCGACCCGGTCACGAAGAAGCGTCGTCCGGCGGGCGACGCCATTGCCGCGCTGCCGGCCACTCCCGCGACGTCACCCTCGAGGGAGGGCCACTCGTCCTCGTCCGCGAAGGCGACCAGGACGGGACCGCGACCCGACACCCGGGAGCGGTCTCTCGGCCGGTCATCGGTGGATCCGGTGATCCGGAAGTCGAGCCCGGTGGCCCCGCTCGTGTGCCGCATCGCCGTCTCGACCAGGTCGCGGTTGTTGTCGGGTGCCTGCTCGGGGTTGATCTCGATCTCGATGGTGCGGCACGGGTCGTAGCCGACAGGCGTGCGACCGTCGCGCTGGGTCTTGACGAAGGCGTGGGAACCGTTGCCCTCGGGCAGCTCAGGCGCCGCGAGGATGCGCTCCGGGCCGAACCCGAGGAGCCGCCGAACTGCGGCCGCCTGCGGTCCCGGGTGAACCGCGACGATGATGCCGAGCAGCATCGTGGTGACCGCGGCGGAGATGATCCACGTCGTACGCCGACCCGGCGCCCGTCGTCGTTGCGGTGACTGCGCCGGCCATGAGCCCAACCCGTTGCGACGATCGGCCTCGTCGAGCTCGCTCATCAACCGGTTGAGCTCGCGGGCGCGCTTGCGACGCTCGCGACCACTCATCCCGTCCGGCACCGCACCATTGTCGACCATGTCGGGCCGCTCTGTCTGCGGTCGGTGGGAGCCGGTGCCCTGCGGCGGTGTCGGTGGGGTGATCTAACGTCGGGTCCAACAGCCAGGAGGCATCTTGTTCAAGCTCGGCGACTCACTCATCTGGAGTGCCACGGACCTCGTCACTTCGGCGCAGTGCGAGTTCGCCCTGCTCTCCCAGGTCGATCGTCTGTTGGGCCGTGCCGCGCAGGACGAGTCGCCCGACGACCCGCTGATGAGCCAGATCCTCGACCTCGGTCGGCGCCACGAAGCCCAAGCCCTGGCCGGTTTCGAGGCCGAGTTCGGCTCCGGCGTACGCCGCTTCGAGCCCATCGGCGGCCTCTCGCTGGACATGTTGGAGGAAGCCGCCCGGGTGACGGCCCGTGCGTTGGACGAGGGTGCCGACGTGCTCTACCAACCAGCGTTCTTCGACGGCGAGTTCTTCGGGTACGCCGACTTCCTGCGCGCCACGCCTGAGGGGTGGGTGGTCATCGACGCCAAGTTGGCCCGTCAGGCGCAGCCGAAGGCGCTGATCCAGCTGGCCGCCTACTCACATGCGGTGTCCGAGGCCGGCGGCCGGGTGGCGCCGACCGTGCGGCTCCACCTCGGCGACGACCGGCTGCTCGACTTCCCCCGGTTGGAGCTCGAGGCGGTCTTCCGCGAGCGACGGGAGCGGATGCGGTTCCTGCTCGCCTCTCACCAGGCCGCGTCGGGTCCGGTCGTGTGGGACCAGCCGGGCATCCTCCACTGTGGTGGTTGTGCCGACTGCGAGAGCGCGGCGCAGGCCGCCGACGACCTGGTGCTGGTGGCCCGGATGCGGATGGACCAGCGGCGCAGGCTCAAGGCGGCCGGAGTCCACACGGTGACCCAGCTCGCCGAGGCCGGCAGCGCTCCGAGCGGCATGGCCGACGCCACCTTCGAGAAGCTTCGTGCCCAGGCCCGGCTGCAGGTCCGGGGCAGTGCGGCCGGTGAGACGCTGCACGAGGTGATCTGCGAGAGGGCGCTGCGCTCCTTGCCGGCGCCCTCGGCGGGCGACCTGTTCTTCGACTTCGAGGGCGACCCGCTCTACAACGAGGGCGACCCTGCCCGTTGGGGGCTGGAATACCTGTGGGGTGTGCTCACCGCGCCCGACCACCCGACCCAGTCGCAGCAGTTCCTGCCGTTGTGGGCCGACGACCACGCCGCCGAGAAGGCCCAGCTGATCGCCTTCCTCGACGACGTGGTGGCGCGCCTGGAGGCCCACCCCGACCTGCACATCTATCACTACGCGCCCTATGAGGTGACCGCGCTCAAGCGTCTCGCTGGGGTGTGCGAGACCCACGAGTCCGTCGTCGACGACCTGCTCCGGCGGGGTGTCTTCGTCGACCTCTATGCCACCGTGCGCGAGTCGGTGCTGATCTCCGAGTCGTCGTACAGCATCAAGAAGCTGGAGCCGCTCTATCTCTCGACGCCGCGCGGCGGCGAGGTGCAGAAGGGTGATGCGTCGATCGCGGAGTACCACGACTACTGCCAGCGGCGAGACCGTGGCGACACCGAAGGTGCGGCGATCGCCCGGCAGAACCTGCTCGACTACAACGAGATCGACTGTGTCTCCACGCTCGAGCTGCGTGACTGGCTGCTGAGCCTGGTCACCGGGACCGGCAGCAAGCACCCGACCGTGTCCCCGGCCGACGAGACCGTGGGCCAGGGCGTGGCTGCGGCGGAGGAGACCGGCACTGCCCCCGAAGTCGACGTCGAGCTCGACGCGCTGACCGACTCGCTGCGCGCGCGTGCCGGTGAGGCGCCCCGACCCGAGCGCACCCACGACGAGCAGGCTTGGGCGATGCTCGCCTCCGCGTTGGGGTTCCACAGACGCGAGCGGCTGCCCGAGGCATGGGCACACTTCAATCGGCTCGGTGAGGCGGTCGGTGCCTGGCGCCACTCGCCCGACGTGGTCTGCTTCGACGACCCCCCGGTGGTGGTCCAGGACTGGTTCAAGGCGCCACGCAAGAAGACATTCACCCGGGTGCTCAGCGCGCTCGTGAACCTGCCCGCGGGCAGCACCGTCGGGCTCTCCTCGGGCCTGGACAGCATGTACGCCGACCCGATGCCGCAGGGCCTCCTCCCACCGGAGAACGGGTTGCACGCCCGTGGCTTCGGGGTGAGCCTGACCGCGATCGATCCCGAGGGTGACCGCTTCCGGGTCACCTTCACCGAGACCCTCAAGATGAAGATGGAGGGCCATGCCGCGTTGCCCCTCGCGTTGATCCCGAACTTCGGGGTCAACGAGAAGCCGCTGGCCGACGCGATCCGGGAGGTCGCCACCGTGGCCGATCGGCTGGGAGAACTGCCCGCGCAACCGGCGGTCGACCTGCTCGCCAAGCGCCCACCACGACTGGCCGCCGGGCCGGACGAGGAGGCCGACTCCGGCTCGCTCATGCTCACGGACGACCGGGCCGGCGACCTGACCCGGGCGCTGTTGCGGGTCGACCGGTCCTACCTCGCTGTCCAGGGCCCGCCCGGCACCGGCAAGACCTACACCGGCTCGGAGGTGATCCACCGGATGGTGCGTGACCACGGTTGGAAGGTCGGCGTCGTCGGCCAGTCGCATGCCGTCGTGGAGAACTTCCTTGAGGCCGTGGTCAAGCGTGGCCTCGATCCTTCACTGGTCGCCAAGAAGGACACCAAACGCCAGGGTGCGCCCTGGGTCGACACTGCCAAGCTCCCCGACTTCATCGCCGCGGCCGAGCGTGGGTGTGTGGTCGGCGGCACCGCGTGGGCGTTCGCGGCCGGCTCCTTCCCGCGCGACGAGCTCGACCTGCTGGTGATCGACGAGGCCGGGCAGTTCTCGCTCGCCAACACTGTTGCGGTCTCGGTGGCCGCCCAGCGCCTGCTCCTGCTGGGCGACCCACAACAGCTGCCGCAGGTCAGCCAGGGCACCCACGGTGAACCAGTCGACACCTCGGCACTGGGTTGGCTGATGGAGGGCCGCGCGTCCCTGCCACCCGAGCTCGGCCACTTCCTCGCCGACACCTATCGAATGCACCCCGAGGTCTGCGCACCGGTGTCACACCTGTCCTACGACGGGCGACTGCACTCGGCGCCACCCGCCAGCAAGCGATCGGTCGACGGGCTCGCTCCCGGCCTCGAGGTGGTCCGCATCGCCCATCAGGGCAACCGCACGTCGAGTGTCGAAGAGGCCCAGCTGATCGTCGAGAGGATCGAGGCACTGGTGGGTCAGCTCGACTGGCACGACCCGGAAGACCCCTCGACGCCCAGGCGGCTGGGTCAGAACGACGTACTCGTGGTTGCTCCCTACAACGCGCAGCGCCAGCTGATCGCCACCCTGCTCGCCGACGCCGGGCTCGACGGGGTCAAGGTCGGCACCGTCGACAAGTTCCAGGGGCAGGAGGCGCCGGTGGTCTTCGTGTCGATGACCGCCTCGTCGGCTGCCGACGTGCCGCGGGGCATGGACTTCCTGCTGCTGCGCAACCGGATCAACGTCGCGATCTCGCGTGCCCAGTGGCGTGCGGTGTTGGTCAGGTCGGAGGGATTGACCTCCTACTTGCCCCACAGCACCCGCGGCCTGGTGGAGCTGGGTGCGTTCGTGCGGTTGTGCGAGTCGGGGTCGGCCGACGGCTGATCACATCGGCGTGGTCTCGTCCTTGAGACGCGGTTCGGTGCGGCCCTTGGGGTGGATCCCGCGCTTCTCGGCATAGATCGCCCGGATCTTGTCCATGTCGCCCGCGACGTCGCCGGTCATGTGCAGCGTGGGTCCGAAGCCGAGGGTCTTGGTGGGTCCGTCGATGAAGCCGAAGGAGACCGGCAGACCGGTCTGTCGGGCCAGGCGGTAGAAGCCCGACTTCCAGTGGTCGCCCTTGCTGCGGGTGCCCTCGGCAGCCAGCACGATGACGAACTTCTCGTCGCGCCCAGCGTGCTCCGCCAGATCGGCCACGACCTCCGTGGCGTTGTCACGGTCGATGGCGATGCCGCCGGTCGCGTTGAGGATCCAGCCCAGTGGGGGCTTGAAGAGCTCGCGCTTGATCAGCACCCGGGGTGAGACATCGGCGCTCCACAGCAGCAGGAGCATCGCCACCCAGTCCCAGTTGGAGGTGTGTGGGGCGCCGACCAGGATGCCGCCAGGCGGGACCTCGCCCACGGTGCGCCAACGCATCAGCTTCAGGACGGCCTTGGCGAATCGACTGCGGATCATGGAGACCAGCCTAGTTTCACTGCCACCGACAGCGTTGGCGCGCGCCCTGCCGTGGGACCAAACGGTGCAGGTGCACCCGTTGGACGGTGTTTCCCGAGCAAACGCCCGGCACAACGGTGCACCTGCACCGTTCGGCGCTGATCACGTGAATCGGGCACGGAGCCGGTGCCGGCGTGGCAAGGTGCTGACCATGGTCCGTCTCGTTCCGGAAGCACCGCTGTTCAGCAACGATTCCGAGCGGCAGGTGTGGGAGCTGTTGCGCGACGGGCTCGGTCCGGACGACGTCCTCATCGCCAACCTTCGGCTGACCGACGAGAAGAAGGACCACGAGCTCGACCTGCTGGTGCTGATGCCCGAGGTCGGTGCCATCGTGCTCGAGGTCAAGGGCGGCAGCGTCTGGCACGAGGACGGCGAATGGCGGATCGCGCGCCGCGGTCGCACCTCGGTGATCCATCCGGTCGACCAGGCCCGTGACGGGAAGTACGCCGCCCGCTCCTTCGTCGAGCGCGACCGGGAGCGGTGGGGCCGGCAACGCATCGTCTGGGCCCACGGGGTCATCACCCCCTATACCGAGTTCGGTCCCGACCACGACGAACCCGACCTGCCCCGGTGGGCGCTGCACGACAAGTCCGACCTTGCCGACCTCGTGGGGCGGGTGCGCACCAACACGCTGCGGTTGTCGCACGGCCAGCGTCACCCGACGTACGACGACTGCATGGCGATTGTCGACATCCTCAACGGCCGCCCACCCACGTCCTACGACGTGAATGCCGATGCCGACGACCGCGCCGCACGCGTCGACCGGTTGACCCAGGAGCAGGCGTCGATCCTGCAGGTGACCCGGCTGCTGAGGCGGGTCGACGTGCGTGGCGGCGCCGGCAGCGGCAAAACGGTGCTGGCCCTGCAGCAGGCCAAGCAGTTGACCCGTGGACGTGGTGAGGTGAAGGCGCAACGGGTGGCGGTGCTGTGCTACTCGCTGGGCCTGGCCGAGCACCTCAAGCGCGAGGTGGCGACCTGGCACCGCAGGGAGCGACCCGCCTTCGTCGGCACCTTCCACGACTTCGGCAAGCAGTGGGGAGCCCCCGACGGTGAACGTGTCAACAGCGGATTCTGGGAGGACGAGCTGCCCTTGTTGATGGCCGACCTCGCCAACGACCTGGCCGAGAAGGACAAGTACGACGCGATCATCGTCGACGAGGCACAGGACTTCGCGGAGACCTGGTGGCGACCGGTCGTGAAGGCGTTGCGCGACGAGGACGAAGGCGGGCTCTTCGTCTACTCCGACGAGAACCAGCGGCTCTTCGCACGCTTCGGGCGACCGCCGGTGCAGCTCGTTCCGCTGGTGCTCGACCACAATCTGCGCAACACCCGCCAGATCCACGACTCGTTCGGCCCACTCGCCCCGTCGCGCATGTATGCCTCGGGCGGTGAGGGACCCGACGTGCGCTTCGTGCCGAGCAGCGCCGACGACGCGGTGGCGGCGGCCGACGACGTGGTGGACGAGTTCCTCGAGCGCGGCTGGAAGCCGGAGAACGTCATGCTGTTGACCACCGGCAAGCGACACCCGATCCAGGTCGAGCGCACCGACTTCCACGACCAGGACGGCTACTGGAAGACCTTCTGGGACCCCGACGACGTGTTCTACGGTCACGTCCTCGGCTGCAAGGGTCTCGAGCGCAAGGCGGTGGTGCTGTGCGTCAACGAGCCCGAGGTGCGTGAGCGCGCCCGCGAGCGGCTGTACGTCGGCATGTCACGCGCCACCGACGAGCTGGTCGTGGTCGGTGATCCCGAGGTGATCCGCGACATCGCCGGCGACGCGGTGGCCCGCCGGCTCGGCATCTGAGGCGCCGGCCCGCCCGCTCAGCTGTCGTTGCTGGGATCGTCGTCGGTGTTGTCGACGGCCTGCTCGTTGGACGCCCCGGAGAGGATCTGCGGGCGGAACCTCTTGTAGCTGTAGATCAACAACCCGAAGGCCAGGAAGCCTGACGCGATCAGCGTGATGCCGGTGCCGAGCCCGCCGAAGAGCCACCACTTGTTCTCGACGGGCCACCAGGACGGGGCCGGCGGCGAGATGCACCAGTAGATGCCGATCCCCACGAGCCAGACCGCGCCGAGCCCGGAACCGATGATCCGCGGCCAGGTGCGCACGCCCTCGGCTGCCGCCTGCATGGCCCGACGCTCGACAGGAGCGAGGCGACGCTCGGCCCATTCGTACTGCTGGGAGAGCACGAACAACCCGGCGAACATCATCAGCAGCCCTGGCCCGGGCAGGACGAGCGCGGCGATGCCGGCCAGCACCAACAGCCAGCCGACAACTTCCAACAGAATCCGCTTCGTCGCGGCAACTCCCCAGGTCACGGAGTGCAGCCTTTCAGATCGAGCAAGCCCGCAAACCTGCGACGGGCCGGATTTCGCCGCGAGTTGTCATCTGGCCCTCTGCCGGGTGTCACAACGTCGCAGGTGCATTGTTGTGACGTTGTGAGGGCCGGAATGGTGTCACAACGTCGCAGGTGCTGACTTTTGACGGGTCGAGTGCGGCGGTCTCGGCGGGCCGGTCACTGGCGCAGCCGATAGAACCTGAAGGTGTCGTGGTCGATCGGCAGGACCTCCACGCCGGCGAACCCGGCGTCCTTCGCGTAGCGCTCGAGGACGGGCGCGCGCATCACCGTCCCCGTGGCCACCGAGCCCTCGTGCGACATGCCGTCGGGCAGGCAGACGAACATCGAGAAGCCGTACATCAGCTGCTCCACCGGGTCGCCCGGACCGGTGAACTCGTCGGGCACCCGCTCGTCCATCACCAGCATGGTGGCGTCGTCGGCCAGCATCGTGCGGGCCGTGCCCAGGACGGCGACCGGGTCGGGCAGGTCATGCAGGCACTCGAAGGCCGTCACCAGGTCGTACGTCGACTCCGGCGGAGCTGCCACGATGTCGACGAGGTTGATCCGCACCCGACCCGACAGGTCGTACGACGCCACATGGGCCCGCGCCGCCTCCACCGAGGACGGGTCGACGTCGTACCCGTCGACGACGGTGTCCGGGTAGGCCAGTGCGATCCCGATCGAGGACCACCCCTCACCGCAGCCGATGTCGGCGACGCGGCCACCCACGCGCAGTGCCCGATCGACCTCGGGCAGGGACGGCAGCCAGGACTGGCCCAACAGGTGCAGGTAGAGGGGCCGGTTGCCCTCGGCCTGGGCGGTGCGCATCAGCGGCCCGAAGTCGGCCCAGCCCACGCCGCCACCGGATCGGTAGGCGTCGAGCAGGGCAGGCATCTGGGCGGCCGCGGCGACCATCAGGTTGGCGAACGGCGTGAAGTTGGCCAGGTTCGTCGGGTCGGCCAGCACCGCCGCATGGTTGTCAGGCAGGGCGAAGCGGCGCTCCTCCTGCGGGAGGTCGGGGTCGTCGACCTCGAGTAGGCCGGCCACGCACTGCTGCTCGAGCCACTCACGCGCATAGCGCGAATGGATGCCCTTGGCCGCGGCAAGCTCACCGGCGCTCATCGGGCCCGGAAGGAGCGCGCGGTAGAGGCCCAGCTGGTCGCCGACGTGGATGCTCAGCACGTCGATGGTGCCGAGCAGGGAGCCGAAGAGTCGTTCGCCCAGTTCGTCGGTGTCCACGCGAGGCTCCACTCGGATCCGGAGCGCACGGGCGTGCGCACCTGATCCACGGTAGGCCACCGGGCAGCCCCGACGAGACCCCAATCAGGGTCATATTTCCGGCAGGTCAGGGGAGGGCAGCCACGGACTGCCGGGCGATCTCCCACTCCTCGTTGGTCGGCACCACCAGCACCGCCACCGGTGAGTCGGTGGGGGAGATCGCATGCGGTTCGGCCAGCCGCTCCTCGTTGCGGGCGTCGTCGACGGTGATGCCCAGTCGGGACAGGCCCGACAGGGCGGCGGCCCGCACCGGAGCGGCGTTCTCGCCCACTCCTCCGGTGAACACGATGGCGTCGACCTCGCCGAGCACGGCGTAGTAGGAGCCGACGTACTTGCGCAGCCGGTGGCAGTAGACGCCGAAGGCGAGGGCTGCCGCGTCGTCCCCCTCGTCGCGCAGGCGGAGCACCTCGCGGAAGTCGTTCTCGCCGGCCAGGCCCTTGAGCCCGGACTCGCGGTTCAGGAGGCGGTCGATCTCGTCGAGCGACCAACCCAGCTCGCGGTGCAGGTGGGCATGCAGGGCCGGGTCGACGTCGCCGGACCGGGTGCCCATCACGAGCCCCTCCAGTGGGGTCATCCCCATCGACGTCTCCACCGACTCGCCGCCGAGGATCGCGCTGATCGACGCCCCGTTGCCGAGGTGGGCGACGATCAGGTTCACCTGCTCCAACGGCTTGTCGAGCAGCTCCGCGGCGACCCGGGAGACGAACGAGAACGACGTGCCGTGGAAGCCGTAGCGGCGGATGCCGTGCTCGCCGACCCACGCGGCAGGGACCGCGTAGGTGTAGGCATGCGGCGGCAGGGTCTGGTGGAAGGCGGTGTCGAAGATCGCCACCTGCGGCAGGTCCGGGAAGAGCGCCCGGGCGCCGGCGATGCCGGACAGGTTGGCCGGGTTGTGCAACGGGGCGAGGGGAATCAGCTCGGTGACCGCGTCGATCACCTCGTCGGTGATCACCACCGGCTGCGAGAAGTGCTCGCCGCCGTGGACCACCCGGTGGCCGACCGCGACCACGTCGTACGACGACAGGTCGGGGCCGTGCCCGCGGAACGTCTCCAGCGCCATCCGGAAGGCGGCCTCGTGATCGGCGACGGCGCCCTCGATGCGGGTCTCGCCGTCGGGGCCCCCGTGCACGAGGGTGCTCTCGGACTCTCCGATCCGCTCGACCAGGCCATGGCCGGGGGTCTCGCCGGAGGTGGCGTCGACAAGGCTGTACTTCAACGAGGACGAGCCGGCGTTGACCACCAGGACGTGGGGAGCGCTCACTGGTTGTCCCCCTGGGCCGCCTGCAGCACCGTGATCGCCACCGTGTTCACGATGTCGCGCACCGTCGCTCCCCGCGACAGGTCGTTGACCGGCTTCTTCAGCCCCTGCAGCACCGGACCGATCGCGACTGCGTTGGCCGAGCGCTGCACCGCCTTGTAGGTGTTGTTGCCCGTGTTGAGGTCCGGAAAGATGAACACCGTCGCATCACCGGCGACGGGGGAGTCGGGCAGCTTGGTCTTCGCGACCGCGTCGTCGATCGCGGCGTCGTACTGGATCGGTCCCTCGACCAGCAGGTCGGGTGCCAGCTCACGCACCCGCTTCGTGGCCGCGGTGACCTTGTCGACGTCGGTGCCCGACCCGGAGGTGCCGGTCGAGTAGGACAGCATCGCGATCTTGGGGTCGACGCCGAACGCCTTCGCGGTGGCCGCCGAGCTGATCGCGATGTCGGCGAGCTGGTCGGCCGTCGGGTCGGGGTTGACCGCGCAGTCGCCGTAGACCAGCACCTGGCTGGCCAGGCACATGAAGAACACCGAGCTGACCACGGAGACGCCGGGCACCGTCTTGACCACCTCGAGCGCCGGCCGGATCGTGTGCGCCGTGGTGTGCACTGCCCCCGAGACCATCCCGTCGGCCAGGCCGAGCTCGACCATCAGGGTGCCGAAGTAGGAGACGTCGGTGACGATGTCGCGGGCCTCGTCGAGGTCGATGCCCTTGTGCTTGCGGCGCTCGAAGTAGACCTGCGCGAACTGCTCGCGCAGCTTCTCGTCGTACGGCGAGACGAGGTGAGCCCTGCTGACGTCGACCCCGAGTTGCGCGGCCTTCGCGCTGATCGCCTGCGGGTCGCCGAGCAGGGTCAGCTCGGCCACGCCACGACGCAGCAGCATGTCGGCCGCCTTGAGGATCCGGTCCTCCTCGCCCTCGGGCAGGACGATGTGCTTGCCGGCCTCGACCGCGTCGTCGATCAGCTGGTGCTCGAACATCAAGGGAGTGACCGCGTCGGTGCGGGCCACCTCGAGCCGGTCGACCAGCACCGGCCCGTCGACGTACTCGCTGAACAGTCGCAGGGCGGTGGCGATCTTGCGGGGCGAGTCCTTGGTGAGCCGGCCGCGCCGGTTGGTCAGGGCGGTGGACGTGGCGTGGGTGCCGAGCTCGGTGGCGATGATCGGGGTGGTGGTGCCCAGCCCCTCGATCAGCCGGGTGATCTGGTCGGGCAGGGCGATGCCGCCGTTGAGGAAGACCGCAGAGATCTGCGGGAAGTTGGAGGACAGGTGCGCGGCGAGCACGCCGAGCACGGTCTCGCCGCGGTCGCCGGGCGTGACCACCGCCGCGCCCTCGAAGAGCCGGGTCAGCACGTTGGGCAACGTCATCGCCGCCACCACGAGGCCGCTGACCTCGCGGGTCAGCAGCTCCTGCGAACCGCTGACCAGGGTGCCGTCGCAGGCGGCCATCAGCTCGGCCACGCTGGGTGCGTTGAGCAGCGGCTCCTCCGGAATGCCGTACGCCGGGACGCCGGCCAGATCGGTGATCTCGCCCAGCACAGCGGCGTTGTCGACCCGGTTCACGATCACGGAGAAGAGCGTGGCGTGGTTGGTGCGCAGGTCACTGCGCAGTACGTCGGTGACGGTCCGCAGGTCGGCCAGGCTGCGGCCGATCCCGTTGGCGACCAACAGCACGGGGGCACCCAGGTTGGCCGCGATCCGGGCGTTGTAGGAGAACTCGGTCGGAGTGGCGATGTCGGTGTAGTCGCTGCCGATCACCACGACGGCGTCACACCGGTCGGCGACGTCGTGGAAGCGTTCGACGATGCGGTCCATCGCCGCCTCGGGGTCGGTGTGCACCTCGTCGTAGGAGACGCCGGCGCAGTCGTCGTAGGTGAGGTCGACGGCGTCGTGGGAGGTGAGCAGCTCGAGCACGTAGTCGCGCTGGTCGTCACCTCGGGCCTCGGCGCGCACGATCGGGCGGAAGACGCCGACGCGTTCCACCGCTCGGGAGAGCTGCTCGAGCACACCGAGGGCAATCGTGGACTTCCCGGTGAAGCCCTCGGCGGAGGCGACGTACACGCTGCTGGTCATGCGGCAAGGCTAGGCGATCGAATGACCCCGTCTCGTCCTCGACCGCTCGTCCCGTGGGACCTACCGCTCACGACACCCCGACTGCGTGGCCTGTTACGCATCGGCGCAGATCGGAGTAAGTTCCGTCACATGTCATCTGGCTCCGAGAGCGGACCGACGCGCGACGTCGTTCCCGCCAACAAGTTCATGCTCGTCGCGGCAGGAGTCCTCCTCCTGGTCCCGGTTGTCGCCCTCATGTGGGTCGGCAGCTACGCGAAGATAGAACCGCGGCTCTGGAACATCCCGTTCTTCTTCTGGTACCAGTTCCTCTGGGTCTTCCTGTGCTCCGCGATGACCTACTCCGCACACCGGTTGGTGCTGGCGGCGCGGGGCCTCGACGGCCAGGGCAAGCGCAAGGCCACGCACAGGGGTGACGCATGAGTGCCCTCCTGCACGAGCCGGTGACCGTGATGGCGACCGACACCAGCGTCAACGGCACTGCGCTGGCGGTGCTGATCATCCTGTTCCTCGTGGTGACCGTGCTCGGCTTCAGCGCCGCCAGGTTCATGCGCGGCGACAACCTGGACTCCCTCGACGAGTGGGGCCTGGGCGGCCGCCGTTTCGGCACCTGGGTGACCTGGTTCCTGCTGGGCGGCGACCTCTACACGGCCTACACGTTCGTGGCGGTGCCGGCGGCGATGTTCGCCACCGGGTCGGTGGCCGGCTTCTTCGCGGTGCCCTACACGATCGTGCTCTACCCGATCATCTTCGTCTTCATGGCCCGGCTGTGGTCGGTCAGCCACCGACACGGCTACGTCACCTCGGCCGACTTCGTGCGCGGTCGCTACGGTTCCCGCGAGTTGTCGTTGGCGATTGCGGTGACCGGCTTCCTGGCCACGATGCCCTACATTGCGCTGCAGCTCGTCGGCATCCAGGCGGTGCTCGAGGTCTCCGGAGTCGGTGGTGGTGACAACTGGTTCGCGGCCGACCTGCCCCTGCTGATCGCGTTCGTGGTGCTGGCCGCCTACACCTACACCTCCGGGCTGCGGGCGCCCGCGGTGATCGCGTTCGTCAAGGATGCGTTGATCTACCTGGTCATCATCGTGGCGATCATCTACCTGCCCACGAAGTTCGGCGGCTGGGACCACATCTTCGGTGCCGCCCAGGACAAGATGGCGACCACCAACGAGGCCACCGGCAAGCCGCAGGGCTCGTTCGTGCCCGGTGACGGCCAGATGTGGGCCTACGCGACCCTCGGCCTCGGCTCGGCGTTGGCGCTGTTCATGTATCCGCACTCGATCACCGCGTCGCTCTCCTCGAGCAGTCGCAACACGATCCGCCGCAACGCGTCCATCCTGCCGGCGTACTCCTTCGTGCTGGGCCTGCTGGCGCTGCTCGGCTGGGTGGCCATCGCAGCGGGCACCCAGCCGATCGGCCTCGACGGCGAGGCCAACCCACAGCTGGTGATCCCGCAGCTGTTCGAGGACGCGTTCCCGGCGTGGTTCGCCGGTGTCGCGTTCGCCGCGATCGCGATCGGTGCGCTCGTGCCGGCGGCGATCATGTCGATCGCCGCGGCCAACACGTTCACCCGCAACATCTACAAGGAGTGGATCAACCCACGGGCCACCCCGAAGCAGGAGGCGAAGGTCTCCAAGCTGATGTCGCTGGTGGTCAAGGCGTTCGCCCTGGTCTTCGTGTTCACCCTCGACAAGCAGAATGCGATCAACTTCCAGCTGCTCGGCGGCATCTGGATCCTGCAGACCTTCCCGGCCGTCGTGTTCAGCCTCTACACCCGCTGGTTCCACAAGTGGGCGCTGCTGGTGGGCTGGGCAGTCGGCATGGTCTACGGCACCGTGCAGGCCTACCAGGTGATCAACCCAGCCACCGGCAAGCACTTCGGTGGCTCGCTCGACATGATCCCGATGATCGGCGAGATGGGCTACATCGCGCTGACCGCGTTCGTGCTCAACATCCTGGTCACTGCCGCCCTCACCCTGGCTCTGCGGGCTGCGAAGGTCGACAACGGCACGGACGAGACGACCGCCTACGACTACCAGGCCGATGCCGACGACCCCCGGGTGGCGAAGGACCTCCAGGAAGGTACGACGGCACTCGGCGCGGAGGGAGTCTGACCCGGGTCGTCCGAGAGGCAACCGGATCCCCGCCCCAGGGAGGATGCTCCCGGGGGCGGGGATCCCTAGCGTCTGGGGTGTCCGCTGCCGGGTGACCTGGCGGCAGAAAGGCTCTCATGGCGCTCAACGTCAAGCACGCCCTCTTCGTCGTCCTCGGGCTGGTGGCCCTCGTGACCACCTGGCCGCACGCGTTCGACTGGATGCGGGACGGCGGCAACATCCTGAATCCGCTGGACTTCTTCGGGGACGCGATCGACGCCGGCGGCACGGCCGCCTTCCTGAGCATCGACATGCTGATCGCGTGGGCCGTCTTCATGGTCTGGGTCGTCGCCGACACCAGCCGCATCGACATGGGCGCCCGGTGGGGTTGGCTGTTCGTGCTGCTGTCCTACATCGGCGTCTCGCTGGCCTTCCCGGTCTATCTCGTGGCGCGCGAGCGCTACCTGCTCCGCACGGCCACACACGAAGGGTCCTCTCCCGAACGGGGGTGAGGGTGCTGCCCGGAGGAGGACGTGCAGAAGTGCGGACCGGAGGCACGATCGTCTCCAACGCACCGGAGGTTCCCATGACCAGCACGATCACCAACACCGCTTCGCCGACGTACGTCGACCCGCCCCGCGCGGCCTCGCTGCCGGCGCGCTGGATGGTCTGCACGGCTGGATTCCTGAGTGCCCCGGACGGTGCTGCGGCGGGACGCCAGCCGCTCGGCACGCGGCACGCGCGGGCGATGGGATCGCTGACCACACGCTGTGGCCGACACGCGGCGAACTGGGTGAACTTCTACACCCGTGCCTTCGAGGTGAGTCACCCGGAGGCCTGCCCGCAGTGCCGTGACCTGATGGCCGCCGACCGGTTCGGCCGCTGACCCTCGGTCGGCCGATGGCACCCCCACAGGTTCCTGTGTCGACCCGTCCTCCGGTGCGCTCCCGGACGACGGAGGCGGGTCGACCAGGTGCCAGCCGGATCCGGCTGGTGCTCATGTCCTCGGTGGTGGCTGTCGTGGTCGGGCTGCTGGCCCTGGCCTGCATCCGTGCGGTCTCCGCGCCCGACGAACCGGACGGGGTGATCCACTACGACCACCAGCTCGCCCGCCACGTGACCGGGTCCGTCGCCTACTCCGAGACCCCGCCCGCCGGTGGGGACCATGCCTCGCAGTGGCTCGAATGCGGTGCCTACGACCGACCGGTTCCCGATGAGCTCGCGGTCCACTCGCTCGAGCACGGAACGCTCTGGATCACCTACGATCCCGGGCTGCCGGACGACCAGGTGGAGGCGCTCGAGCAGGCCCTGCCCGACGAGGGCATCCTTTCACCGTACGACGGCCTGCCCGCGCCGATCGTGCTCACCGTCTGGAACCGGCAGTTGCACCTCGACGATGCCGAGGACCCGCGACTGGCGGAGTTCCTCGAGGCCCTGGCCGACAAGGGCACGGCCCCGGAGCCGTTCAACACCTGCCGGGGCGGTGTCAGGGACCGGTGAACCCACCGCCTCCACTGTGCTCATCGGGGGAGATGTATCTCTCCCAGGGCTGATGCGACCCGGGTCACGACGACCAAGACTGGCCATGTCAGCCCGGCACGCGCCGGCGCATCCCACGCCCCACCTTCCGAAGGGACAGCACCATGCAGATCACGGCAGCAGTCGTCAATGAGCAGGGCGGGGACTTCGAACTCAAGACGGTCGATCTCGGTGACCCGCAGAGTGGCGAAGTCCTCGTCGAGATCCAGGCCGTCGGCCTGTGCCACACCGACATCGGGGTCCAGCACGGGCACCTCCCCTTCCCGTTCCCGGCGGTGCTGGGACATGAGGGCGCCGGCGTGGTCAGCGCTGTCGGCGACGGCGTCACCAAGGTGGCCCCCGGCGACAAGGTCGCGCTGACCTTCAACAGTTGCGGCCAGTGCACCTCGTGCAAGGACGACGCCCCCGCCTACTGCCACGAGTTCATGGGCCTCAACTTCGCCGGCGTACGCCTTGACGGCTCGGCGTCGCTGACCTCCGACGGTGCCGCGATGGGCAGCAACTTCTTCGGTCAGTCCTCCTTCGGCACCCGCGCGATCGCCAACGAACGCAACGTGGTCAGGCTGCCGGATGACGCCGACCCCGTCCTGGCGGCTCCGCTCGGATGCGGCGTGCAGACCGGTGCCGGTGCCGTGCTCAACACGTTCCAGTGTCCCGCCGGCTCGTCGCTGCTGGTGCTGGGCGGCGGATCCGTCGGCCTCTCGGCCGCGATGGCCGGAGCAGCAAACTCCCTCGGCGTGATCATCGTCGTGGAGCCGATGGCCTCGCGCCGCGACCTCGCCCTCGAGGTCGGTGCCACCCACGCGCTCGATCCGGCCGACGGCTCGATCGCCGAGCAGGTGCGTGCCCTCAGCCCGGCCGGCGTCGACTACGTGATCGACACGACCGGTGTGCCCGCGGTGATCCAGGACGCCTTCGGTGCCCTCGCGCACCGTGGCCAGGTCGGCCTGATCGGCATGCCGGTCGACCCGGAGACGGTGCTGCCCCTGCCGGTGATCCCGGCGCAGGTCCTCGGTGCCTCCGTGCGCGGCATCGTCGAGGGCGACAGCGACCCCGACACCTTCATCCCGCAGCTCATCGAGCTGCACCGTGCGGGCCGGTTCCCCTACGACAAGTTGATCGCCACCCGCAGCTTCTCCGACATCAACGACGCCGTGGCAGCCCAGGCGAAGGGCGAGGCGGTCAAGATCGTCCTCGTTCACGCCTGAGCAGCCCGACGCGAACTCACGAGGTGAATGACATGACCACGACCATTGACTACGACAAGCTCTACCTCGGCGGCGACTGGACCGCCCCACGCGGCGGCGAGACCCTGCCCGTGCACTCCGCCACCACGGAGGAGCGGATCGGTTCGGTGCCGTTGGGCACCGAGTCCGACATCGACGCTGCGGTCGAGGCGGCCCGGGCCGCCTTCGACGACCCGGAAGGCTGGCCGCGCTGGTCGGCCGAGCGCCGGGCCGAGGCGTTGGGCCGGTTCGCCGACGAGCTCGAGAAACGGGGCCCTGAGACCGCACAGCGCGTCGCGATGCAGAACGGCATGCCGATCGCGGTCGCCGAGAATTTCGAGGCCATGTTCCCGGCCCTGCTGCTGCGCTACTACAGCGGCCTGATGGTCGAGCAGCAGGAGGAGCGTCGCCCCGGCATGCTCGGTGGTACGGCGGTGGTGAGCCGGGAACCGATCGGCGTCGTCGGCGCGATCGTGCCGTGGAACGTGCCCCAGGGGATCACCTTCCTCAAGCTTGCTCCTGCATTGGCCTCCGGTTGCACCGTGGTGCTCAAGCCGGCCCCCGAGACCGTCCTCGATGCCTTCCTGGTCGGTGAGGCGGCGGTGGCCGCGGGGCTGCCTGCCGGCGTACTGAACATCGTTCCTGCCGGACGTGAGGTCGGCGCCCACCTGGTGGAGCACCCCGGAGTCGACAAGGTGTCCTTCACCGGGTCCACCGCCGCGGGGCGCGCCATCGCCGAGACCTGTGGTCGCCTGCTCCGCCCCGTGACCCTCGAGCTCGGGGGCAAGTCGGCCGCGATCGTCCTCGATGACGCAGACCTGCAGTCCAACATCGAGAGCTTCTTCGCGTCGACCTTGCTCAACAACGGGCAGATCTGTTGGCTGGGGACGCGCGTGCTGGCACCCCGCAGTCGCTACCAAGAGGTCGTCGACACGATCTCCGGACTGGCCGGTTCCCTGACGATCGGTGACCCCCTGGACCGCTCCGTGCAGGTCGGCCCGCTGGTCTCCTCGCGACAGCGTGAGCGGGTCGAGGGATACATCGCCAAGGGCAACTCCGACGGCGGCCGGCTGACCGTCGGGGGTGGGCGGCCCGACCGTGATCGCGGCTGGTTCGTCCAGCCCACCGTCTTCGCCGACGTCGACCCCAACCACACCATCGCCCAGGAGGAGATCTTCGGGCCGGTGCTTGCGGTGATCGGCTACGACGACGAGGCCGAGGCAGTGCGCATCGCCAACGACACCGACTACGGGCTCGGCGGGTCGGTGTGGACCGCCGACGTCGAGCGTGGCGAGGCGTTCGCCCGCAACGTCCGCTCCGGCACCATCGGCGTCAATCACTACGTCAACGAGCCGACGGCCCCGTTCGGTGGCATCAAGGCCAGCGGCATGGGCCGCGAGCTGGGCCCCGAGGGTCTGGTCGCCTTCCAGCAGCTCAAGACCATCTACCTTCCGCCGGCCGCTGCGGCCAACTGAAGTCTCAGGAGGACATTGCCATGACCGTGACAGAACAGACCCAGACCCAGCTCGTCCCGGACGAGATCGCCCGCCAGATCGTGTTGCCGGAGGGCCACAGCGACCACGAGAAGTTGTTCGCGGCCTACAAGTGGTTGCGCGAGAACCTGCCCGTCGGCAAGGCCGTCGTGGAAGGCTTCGACGACATCTGGCTGGTCACCAAGCACAGCGACATCATGGAGGTCGAGCGCAACTTCGACGTCTTCACCGCTGGTGGCCATGACGACAAGGGCTCCCACAACCCCATCCTGAGCAACCAGGCGGGCGATGCGTTCACCAAGTCCCTCACCGGCGGCAGCCTGCGCATCATGGACGCGCTTCCATACCTCGACCCGCCGGAGCACTCGGCAGTCAAGGACATCGCCGGGGGCTGGTTCCGTCCCGCGAACCTGAAGCAGTGGGAGGACCAGATTCGGACGCTGGCCAAGGAGTCGATCGACCAGTACCTCAAGCCCGGGATCAACGAGATCGACTTCATCGAGGACTTCGCGCTCTACTTCCCACTGCGGGTGATCATGTCTCTCTTCGGAGTGCCCGAGGAGGACGAGCCGCGAATGATGAAGCTGACCCAGGAGTTCTTCGGGGTGGCCGACCCCGACCTGCAGCGCGAGGACGTGCAGGCGCAGACGCCGGAGGCGATGGCACAGCAGTTCGCGGCGTCCTTCCAGGACTTCTGTGGCTACTTCGAGGGCCTGGTCCAGGACCGTCGGGCCAACCCGCGCGAAGACCTCTCGTCGCTGATCGCCAATGCGAAGACGGAGGATGGCGAGTTCTACCCGAACTCGTTCGCCTACGGATGGTTCATGGCCATCTCGACGGCTGGTCACGACACCACCTCGGCCACCATCACCGGCGCCATCGAGGCGCTGGCCCAGAACCCGGAGGAGTACGCGAAGGTCAAGGCCGACCTGAGCCTGATCCCGGACCTGGTCAACGAGTCGTTGCGCTGGGCTTCGCCGGTCAAGCACTTCATGCGCCGCGCCCTGGTCGACACCACGCTCGGTGGGGTCGAGATCAAGGCAGGGGATCGGGTGATGCCGCTCTACCAGTCCGGCAACCGCGACACCGACATCTTCGAGGCACCCGACACGTTCCGGGTGGAGCGCAAGCCCAACAAGCACATGGCCTTCGGCTACGGGCCGCACATGTGCATCGGTCAGCACCTGGCCAAGCAGGAGCTGCGGATCATGTTCGAGGAGCTCCTTCCGCGTCTCGGCACGATCGAGCTCAAGGAGGGACGCAAGGTGACGCAGACGAACTTCGTCGGTGGCATCAAGCACCTGCCCGTCAAGATCGAGCTGCTCAAGTGAGAGACGGGCGGGACTGAGCCATGAAGGTGATTCACAGCCAAGGCACGTGTGGCGGAGTGGAGGCGTGCATCGAGCTCGCCCCTGACTACTTCCACATCGATGAAGACGGGATGACACAGGTCTCCCGCCCCGACGTCGCCGACGAGGACGTCGAGCGTGTCGCCGAGGCCGTCAACGAATGCCCGACGGCCGCGCTACGGCTGCAGAAGGTCTGAGAGGAGAAACGTCATGCCTGAAGTGACCTATGAGCTGGCCGACGGCTCCGTCGAGACCGTCGATGTGCCGGTGGGACAGAGCGTGATGGACGGTTCCGTGCGCAACAACCTGCCGGGCATCGTCGCCGAGTGCGGTGGCAGCTGCTCGTGTGCCACCTGCCACGTCTACCTCGACGAGGCCTGGGCCGACGCGTTCGACCCGGCCACCGACGAGGAGTCGGAGCTGTTGGAGTTCGCTGACGGTAGCGAGGCACGCTCTCGCCTGTCGTGCCAGCTCATCATGTCGGCGGAGAACTCAGGCGCCCGGGTGACCGTGCCCGAGAGTCTGTGACGGGCGTTCCTCCCTCCCGCGCCCGTCAGCACAGAAGAAGGCCAGGCCCGCTCTCGCGGGCCTGGCCTTCGTGTGTGTCGGGACCGATGGGGCGCTGGGTGCCCGTCAGGCCGAGCGTGCCTCGGCCTGGAGCCAGCGGCACACCGCCTCCGCGCGGTTCGCCGCATTCAGCTTGCGGAGGATGTGCCGCACGTGTGACTTCACCGTTCCCTCGGAGATGACCAGCCGGCTGGCAATACGGGCGTTGGTGTCACCGGCCGCCATCAGCTTGAGCACGTCGATCTCGCGCCGGGTGAGTGCGTCGTCCGGGTCGTGCCCGGGCAGCTGGCTGAGCACGGTGGCCGGCAACGCTCCGCGGGCCGCGCCGGCAGCCTCGATCCTCATCTCCATGTCGGTGGTGCCCTCGAGGCAACCGTCGACGAGGCCGGCCAGCCCATGGGTCATCTCGTTGACCCGTGACTTCAGTGTGTCCAGGCGGGTGATCAGGACCGCGCGTTCGAGCACCTGGCCGAACTGTGCGGCGAAGAGGGCCAACAGCTCACGGTCGAAGCCGTCCATGGCGGGTTCCGTCGTCGGGCGATCGGCGTGCAGCAATCCGATCACCTCGCCGTCGGGCATGATCGGGGCCGCCACGTAGGAGGTGGACTGGGTGGCCACGGCGAGTTCACTCTGCACGCGGGGGTCGTTCTGCGCGTCCCCGACGAGCAGGGCCCGGCGTCGACGGACGATGTCGGCCTCGAAGAGGTTGCGGGCCAGGGCCGGCGGGTTCTCCTGGGCCATCTTCGTGATCGCTTCTCCCATGGCTGGGTCCGAGGAGTTGTGGAAGCGCTGGACGAGCCACGCGGAGTGTTCGACGCGAGAGATCATCGCCCGTTCGAAGCCCAGTCGGCAGATGGCCACCGGTGCCATGTCGATGAGGCGTCCTATGTCGGTCACCTCGCGGAGGTCGGCGATCACGTGCCACAGGAGGTTGAGGCGGCCGAGTCGGCCAGCATCGATCTCGCCCGGAGCGTCCGGCACCAAGGGGGTCGGTGCCGTTTCGAGAGTCATGCATGCGTTCATGGTGGAAGTTCCTTGCCTGTCTGGCTGTCCCGGTCGTCTGACAGTGACGGCCATCACCTTGCCTCCGATGAGTCGTTGGGCACATGCGTACCTGTCCCAGGGAAGTACCTGTTCCCACCGGCACAGGTAATTTGGATGAATTGGTCTGATAGTTTGCGAAACGGGTTGGGAGGCCCGCGTCGGAGGGTGAGAGGTGGAGGAAAGATGCGAAGCGCCCCATTGCCCGCGCAGCGTCACGCGGAAGACGGCCCGGCCGACACCCCCGCCTATCTCCCTGAGGACCTGACCAGCTTCCAGGGCAGACGTCGGGAGATCGCCGACGTGAAGCGGATCCTCGCCGATTGCCGCATGGTGACCCTGACCGGCGTCGGTGGAGTGGGAAAGACCCGCCTCGCACTGCGGGTGGCGCGCGACCTGTCTCGTCAGTTCCCCGACGGGGTCGCCTGGATCGAGCTCGCGGACCTGCGCGATCCCAGCATGTTGGCCCAGACCATCCTGAACCTGCTGGCCATCCCCGAGAAGGTCGGCCGCGGCGCCGAGACCGTGCTGGTCAACCACGTCCGGTCGCGGCGCATGCTCCTCGTGCTCGACAACTGTGAACACCTGCTGGCTGCTTGTGCAGAGCTGGCCGACTCCCTGCTGCGGGCCGGTCCCGGTGTGCGCATCCTCGCCACCAGCCGTCAGGCGTTGAGCGTGAGCGGTGAGTTCCTGGTCCCCGTGTCGCCCCTGCGGGTCCCCACGGAGGAAGAAGGCCGCAGCCCCGGCATCGGTGCGCAGAACCCAGCGATGGCGCTCTTTGCGGAACGCGCCAGTGCCGTCGTGCCGGGCTTCGAGATCACACCGGCGAACCAGGCCGCGGTGGCGGAGGTCTGTCGTCGCCTCGAAGGCGTGCCGTTGGCGATCGAGCTGGCCAGCGCGAAGGTGCGGGTGCTGGCCGTCGAGGACCTCGCCGAGCGTCTGGATGCCCGACTGCGGCTGCTGCGTCGGACCAATCGGACCGGACCAGAACGTCACCAGACCATCCAGGCCACAATCGACTGGAGCGAGGAGCTGTGCACCACCCCCGAGCGGATCCTCTGGATGCGGGCCTCGGTCTTTGCCGGTGGCTTCGGGGCAGAGGCAGCAGAGCACGTCTGCAGTGGCGGGGACCTGCCCACGGACCTGGTGCTCGACGCGCTCGATGGGCTCGTCGACAAGTCCATCCTGCTGCGCAACGTCGTCGACGGACGCGTGCGCTTCCGTCTGCTGGAGCCACTGCGCGAACACGGGCAGGCTCGCCTGCACGACGTGGATGAGGCCCAGGAGATGCGCGAACGGCACCTGAGGTGGGCGCGCGATCTCGTCGACCAGGCATGCATGCAGTGGTTCGGCCCGTCCCAGGCGTCGTGGTGCATCACCCTGCGCCAGGAGCATCCCAACATCCGCGCCGCTGCCGAGTTCTGCCTGGAGGATCCCTCACGCCACCAGACTGGCCTCGAGCTGCTCGGTGACCCGTGGTTCCTGTGGGTGGCCCTCTTCCTCGACGAGGGGCGACTGTGGCTCGACCGAGTGCTCGAGGTGGCCCCGGAACCGACGGTGGCCCGGGCCAAGGTGCTCGCCACCGCGGCGTACGTTGCTGCCCTGCAGGGTGATCGGACCGACGCGGAGATGTACGGCGACGAGAGCCGGGCGATCGCGGAGTCGGAGGGGGCCACGTTCGAGCTGGCCTATGCATCACATGCCCTGGGCCTCTCCGCGTTGTTCCACGACCCGGAGGAGTCGGTGCGCCGGTTGAGCTCGGCGCTCGAGCTCTACGACCACAGCGAGGCCTACGACGACTATCCGATGGGGTTGCGCATCCAGCTTGGTCTCGCCTTCCTCTTCGTCGGTGACAGTGACAACGCCGAAGAACAGTTCCGAGTCTGCGAAGACCTGGCCAAGGTGACCGGTGAGCAATGGCTCCACTCCTACGCCCTCTACGGCCTGGGGTTCCTGGCCCGCACGCGTGGTGACTGTGACGAAGCACTGACCCTGACCCGACAGGCGATCGAGATCAAGCGCTTCTTCGGCGACCTGTTGGGCCTGGCGGTCTCGGTCGACCTCGCTGCATGGCTGGCCGCGGAATGTGGGGACGCCCGGGAAGCGGCAGTGCTGCTCGGCGGCTCATCGGTGATCTGGGACCGTTTCGGCGTTCGTCTGTTCGGATCCGACGACTGGTTGGCCGAGCACGACGAGGCGAAGCGGAAGTCGAGTGAACAGCTCGGCCCCCGGGCGTTCGCCACGGCCGTCACCGAGGGCGAGGCGATGAGTCTGGACGAGGCCGTCGACTTCGCGCTCAACCGCTCGGTCAGACGGGCCACGAGCGCGAAGAGCGTCGAGGCCAAGTTGACTCCACGGGAGCAGGAGATCGCCTACCTGGTCGCCGACGGCCTGTCCAACAAGGCGATCGCGGAGCGGTTGGTCATCGCCCGGCGCACCGCCGAGGGCCATGTGGAGAAGATCCTCACCAAGCTCGACTTCCACTCACGCAGCCAAATCGCGGCGTGGATCGGCGAGCGCCGGGCTGATCGCGAGCCGCACCCGGTGTGAGCCCGCCCTGACCCTCTCCATCGGAGGAGAGATCCACTCCCCACGGTCGATCCGGCGGGGAGGGTCGCGAACCTAGCGTGAGGCCAGACGCCAGCCAGGCGTCGTACGCCGCCCTGCTAGGAGCGCAGATGGCCGTCTTCGCCGATGCTGCCGAGGTCGACACCCACGTCGGAACGCTCTTCCGCCAAGCGCTGGCGGACCCCACGACCGGGCCGCAGCTGCGCGCTGCCGGAGTCGTCCTGCGCGTCATGTGCCACGACCCCGACTGTGAGCTCGTGCTGCGCCTGCACGATCCGGTCCATGTCTCGGGCCACGGAGCCGCCCCGCACCCGGTGGTGTCCCTCGGCCTGCCCGCCGACCTGCTCGACGGATTCCTGCGGGGGTCCTACTCGCTGGTCGAGGGCATGGCCGACGAGGAGATCCGGGTGAAGGGCCCGGTCAGCCGAGTACTCAGGGCATTGGCGGTGCTCGACACGCCCCTGCCGGCCTACGGCAGTCCGGACGCAGCGCGGCACACCCCACCTGGCAACACTCCGCCCCGGCCGAGGACGGCCGAGCAGTGTGCGGCCCCAGCGAAGCAAGGAAGCGCACGCCGATGAGTGAATCGAAGAAACCAAGGGTGGTCGTGGTCGGTGCCGGCCACGGCGGAGCCAACGTCGTGGCCCTGCTCCGGCAGAAGGGGTACGACGGAGAGATCGTGCTGGTGGGTGAGGAGAACGTCCACCCCTATCACCGCCCGCCCCTGTCGAAGGCATACCTCAAGGGGCAGGTGCCCCTCGAGGAGCTGTGGATCAAACCCACCGAGTTCTACGGAGAACAGGACATCAACACTCGTCTGGGCGAGCGGGTCACCGCGATCCGTCCGGAGACCCACGAGGTGGAGCTCGGTGACGGCGAACGGCTCGACTACACCGCGCTGGTCCTGGCCACGGGCGCGGCGCCGCGAGTGCTGCCCCTGCCCGGCACGGACCTGGACGGAGTCTTCTCCCTGCGCGACAAACTCCACGCCGACAGCCTCGGTGGACGCATCGGTCGGGGTCACCGAGTGGTGATCGTCGGTGGCGGTTACATCGGTCTCGAGGTCGCTGCCTCGACCCAGTTCCTCGGTGGCAGTGCCGTCGTGCTCGAGCGCGAGGACCGTGCCCTGGCCCGGGTGGCCAGTCCCCAGCTGGCCGACTACCTGGTCGGCCACCACCGCTCGCACGGGAACCAGATCGTCACCTCCGCACGTGTGACCGGCCTCGCGGGTGAGGCGGGCGGAGTTCGCGCGGTCCTGCTCGAGGACGGACGCCGGTTCGAGGCCGACACCGTGCTGATCGGTGCCGGTGCGGTGCCCAGGGACGACCTCGCCGCCAGTGCGGGGCTCCGATGCACTGCGGGGATCGAGGTCGACCTCGCCGCCCGAACGAGCATCCCGGACGTCTACGCCGTCGGGGACGTGACCTGTCGCCCCCTGCCGGGGATGACCGGCCACTTCCGCCTCGAGAGCATTCCGAGCGCCGTCGAGCAGGCCAAGCAGGCGGTGAGCACGATCCTCGGACTGCCGGCGCCCAAGCCCGAAGTGCCGTGGTTCTGGTCCGACCAGTTCGACGCGAAGGTGAAGATTGCCGGCCTGGTCCGCGACATCGAGGACACCATCGTGCGCGGCGACCCCGCCGAGGGCCACTTCGGCATCTTCCACCTCCGTGACAACCGCGTGGTGGCCGCGGAGTGCGTCAACAGCAACGCCGACTTCATGGCGGCGAAGAAGTTCATCCAGTCCAGCGCCCCTGTCGACGCCGCGCTGCTGGTCGACCCGTCCGTGTCGTTGCGCGAGGTGGCGGCGTGAGTCGTCGAGCCGGTGTCACGGAGCGCGCCGTCGGACTGTTCGGAGGACATCCGTCCGTCGAAGGGGTGATGCCCAACACACCCGTTCGGCGGGAGATTGGTCGCATGCGAAGGGCACTGTGCCCCGTCCTGGTCCGACACCGGAGCCCCAGGACGCCCATCTCGGAGAGGAGGCCCTCATGACGATGTTCCAGGAGCGGGAGACCGCGGACGAGGCATCGCCGGAGCCGGCCCGGGGCCCGGTGACGGAATCGGACCCCACCAGCTGGGTTCCCGGCCCCGTGCGCACCGTCCTGATCCCTGCCGGAGAGATGGCCGCACTGCTCGGCACCGTGGTGTGGAGTGCAGTGCGCCACCCGGTCGGCTACTGGGGCCAGGTACGCGACCAGATGTTCGACGTGCTCAAGCTCTGCTGGTTCCCGATGGCGGTCTCCACCGTGGCCTTCGGCTTCGGTGCCCCGGGGCTCCAGGGCGGCAACATCTACAACCTCTTCGGGATCCCCGAGCGACTCGGCTCGTTCTTCATCATGGCGAGCGTCCGCGAGTTCGCTCCGTGGATCAACGCCATGGTGGTGGCCGGAGTCGTCGGCGCAGCGATGACCGCCGATCTGGGCGCCCGCAAGATCCGCGAGGAGATCGATGCCCTCCAGGTGCTCGGCATCGACCCCATTCGCGACCTGGTGGTGCCGAGAGTGATTGCGGTGACGATCATGACCGGGCTCCTGGACCTGGTGGCCCTGACCTTCGGCATCGTGGGCGGCTACCTCGCGGCCGTACCGATCCTGGGGGCCAGCTCCGGCGCGTTCTTCTCGAGCTTCTTCGCGAACGCCACGGTGACCGACCTGTGGGGCAGCGTCCTGAAGACCACGATCTTCGGCCTGATCATCGGCGTCGTCTGCTGCTACAAGGGACTGACCGTCCAGGGCGGCCCGATCGGCGTCGGCCGGGCCGTCAACCAGGCCGTCGTCATCTCCTTCGCGGCGATCTTCATCGTCAATTCCCTGTTCACCTCGATCCTGCTGGGGCTCAACCCCGCCATGCAGGTCTACAAGTGAGAAGAGCGCTGCGATGACCATCGAGAAGAGCGAACCGCAGACCAAGCTCGAGCCGCCGCGTCCGGAGGACACGGAGGTCACCGCGGCCAGCATGGTCGCGAAGGTGAAGCAGGGCTTCAGCACGGCCGGCGAGATCACCAGGTTCTCGGCGCAGACCATTCGCGAGCTGCCCACCCTGCGGTTGTACGGCGCCGAGGTGTTCCGGCAGACGGGTGTCCTGATCCTCTCCAGCGGCCTGATCATCTGGATGATGATGTTCGTGATGGGCACCGTGTGCGGCACGGAGGGCAACTACACGCTCAAGGCGATCGGTGCCCCGGTCTACACCGGTGTCTTCACTGCCTACTGCAGCCTTCGCGAGCTGGCTCCCTACATGTGGGGCTACATCCTCGCCGCCAAGATCGGCTGTGGCCTGGTCGCCGAGATCGGTTCCATGCGCATCGCCGAGGAGGTCGACGCGATGGAGGTGATGGGCATCCGCTCCCGATCGTTCCTGGTCGGCAGTCGCCTGGTCGCCGCGTGGATCGCGATGCCGTTCCTCTACTTCGTGGGTCTGGGCGTCATGTTCATCTCCCAGTGGCTGGTCGTCGTCGTCGCCTACGGGACGGTGTCGCCGGGCGGATACTCACTGGTCTTCTGGCTCTTCCAGAACCCGCTCGACTTCATGTTCTCCCTGACCAAGATCATGATCATGGGCACGGTCATCGTGCTGGTGGGCTGCTACTACGGCTACACCGCGAAGGGCGGGCCGGTCGGAGTCGGCGTCAACACCGCCAAGTCGATGATGGTCAACATGGTGCTGATCCACGTCATCGGGCTGCTCACCACCCAACTCTTCTGGGGCCTCTCACCCAACGCCCCCATTGCGAACTGACCATCCCCATCGTCTGGAGACGCACATGACGTCCATTGTCGAGCCGGCACCCGCCCACCTCCGGGCGGAAGAACCGGCCGCCCCGCATCACACCATCCAGGTCCGCGACCTGCACAAGAAGTTCGGCGACTTCAAGGTCCTGCAGGGGCTGGACATCGACTTCGCCGACAACGCGATCACGACCGTGCTCGGTCCGTCCGGCACCGGCAAGAGCGTGCTGCTCAAGCACCTCGTCGGACTGCTCGAACCGGACCACGGCGAGGTGAAGGTCTTCGACCAGGACATCTGGAAGTGCACGGAGGAGGAGCGCTACGAGCTGCGCAAGCGCTTCGGCGTCCTCTTCCAGGACGGCGCCCTCTTCGGATCGATGAACATCTTCGACAACGTCGCCTTCCCCCTGCGCAAGCACACGGACATGGCCGAGTCCGAGATCGGTGACTTCGTCATGGAGCGGATGGCCGAGGTCGGCCTCGAGCGCTCGGCACACAAGTTCCCCAGCGAGGTCTCCGGCGGGATGCGCAAGAGGGCCGGCTTCGCCCGCGGCCTGATCCTCAACCCCGACATCGTCCTCTTCGACGAGCCCGACTCGGGCCTCGACCCGGTGCGCACCAGCCTGCTGTGCGACCTGATCAAGCAGATGCACGAGGAGCACGGGGGCACCTATCTCCTGGTGACCCACAACATCTCCGCCGCTCGCTCCTGCAGCGACTACGTCGGCATGATCTGGCAGGGCAAGCTCGTCCACTACGGCGAGTGCGAAGAGGCCTTCGCCAGCGAGGACCCCTTCGTGCAGCAGTTCCTGGCGGGCCGCTCCGCCGGGCCACTGGGGATGGACTGACATGCGCGTCATCCCCATCGCACTGGCTGCGGGCGCGCTCCTGGTGGCCGGCCTGGTGGTCAACCAGGACGACGACTACACGGTCGACGTGGTGCTTCCGGCGGCGACCAACCTGGTCAAGGGATCACCGGTCCAGATCTCCGGAGGCGACGCCGGTGAGGTCAAGGATCTCGAGGTCCGCGACGGCAAGGCGATCGTGACCGTCGCGCTCGACGAGGATTACGCGCCGTTGCCCGAGGGCACGACCGCCCGGATCTCGTGGAAGGCGACGCTCGGGGAGCGCATCCTCGACCTCGAACCGGGCAAGGAGTCGAACGGCCAACTGCGTGACGGCGCCCTGATCGAGGGAACCACCGACCGCGTGGAGCTCGACCAGGTGCTGGCCACGCTAGACCCACCCACGCGCAAGCGACTGCAGAGCCTCGTGGGCCGACTCGCGACGACCCTCGACGGATCGGAGGATGACGCCAACGCGACGATCTCGGCCGCCGGCCCCCTGGTGAAGGTGCTCGGCGAGGTGCTCAAGGCCGTCGGTACCGACGGCCCAGCCATCCGTTCCCTGGTGAGCAGGATGAACGACCTCACCCAGGTGCTCGCCGCCCGGGACACGAAGATCTCCAGCACCGTCAACGACCTGACGGACACCACCGAGACCCTCTCCTCCCACCGCGACGCCCTCAACGAGGCGCTGAAGGATCTGCCCAGCACGCTGGACACCGCGAACACGACACTCAACAAGGTGCCGGGAACGGTCGATGAAGTGGTGCCGTTGCTCGACACCCTGGCCCCCGGTGTCTCCAAGCTGCCCGAGGTGTCCCGCACGCTCAACAGCGTGCTGGCCAACCTGCAGCCGACGGTGCGTGAACTTCGACCGACACTGCGTTCGCTGCAGGACCTGCTGGGGACGACTCCGGCCCTTCTTGGCTCGCTTGACTCCGTGGTACCCCAGGTCGAGACCGCCTCGAAGAGCCTGGCGCCGGTGTTGTCCTACCTGCGGCCCTACACCCCGGAGCTCGCCGGGTGGCTGTCGAACTGGGGATCCGCGGCGGCCAACTACGACAGCAACGGCCACTACCTCCGCGCGTTCGTGCAGGAGGGCACCACCAGCCTGACCATGAACCCCGGAGTCATGCCGCCCGGGATCACCAGTCACCAGAACCGTTACCCCGGTGAGTCCGAGGGACAGCGCTGGACCGACGCCAACGGAAGCGAGATGCGATGAATCCCCTGAGACTCGGGTTCAAGAAGCTCGTCCTCCTCGTCGTCGTGATGGTCGGCGCGACCACCGTGATCGTGATGACCCGGTCGGCGATGAGTGAGCCGGAGACAGACGCCTACGCCGTGTTCGAGGACGCCAGCCCACTGATCGAGGGCAACGACGTCAAACTGGGCGGGGTCAAGGTCGGCACCATCACCAGCATCGAGGTGGAGAACGGCAAGGCCAAGGTCGGGCTCGCGCTCGACGACGACGTACTGCCGTTGCACAAGGACGCGGCAGCAAGGGTGCGCCCGCTGGGCCTGCTCGGTGAGAGGTACGTCGAGCTGGATCGCGGAAGTCCCGATGCCGCCACCATGAAGGAGGGCGGCGAGATCGCCGTCGCCCGCACCTCGCGTGCCACCGACCTCGACGAGGTGTTGAACACCGTCGATGACCCGACCGCCACGGCGTTGGCGGCGCTGGTGACCACCCTCGGTGAAGGCATTGAGGGCAACGGCGGTGACATCGACGCGGCGGTCAAGGCACTCGCCCCCGCACTGGGTGACGTCGACCAGCTGTCGACGATCCTCAACGGGCAGACCGACGTGCTCAACCAGCTCGTCGACTCCCTCGAACCTGTCGCGCAGGCCCTGGCCACGGGAGACGGCAAGAAGCTGGACACTCTCGTCGACTCGGCCGACAAGTTGCTCGGCGCGACGGCCAGTCAGGAGAAGAACCTCGACAGTACCCTCAAGGAACTGCCGAGCTCCCTGGTCGAGGCCCGTGCCACGTTGCGCTCGCTGAGCAAGGTGGCCGGGGCGACCACCCCCAACCTCAAGTCGTTGCGGCCCACGACGAGCCGGCTCAGCACGCTGAGCAAGGAGCTGACCGCCTTCAGCAAGGCGACCGACCCGGCCCTCGAGGGACTCGACCCCGTGCTCAGCCAGGCCAAGGCGTTGATCGCCGATGCGCGACCGTTGGCCCAGTCCCTGCGCTCGCAGAGCGGGAACATGCGTACGTCGGTCCACCAGGCCCGTCCGGTGGTCAACAGGCTGCTCGGCAACTTCCGCAACGTGCTCGACTTCATCAAGTACTGGGCGCTGACCACCAACGGAGACGATGCCCTGTCGCACTACTTCCGGGCGCACCTGGTGGTCACCGACGAGATCGTGACCGGGCTGGTGCCGACCACCGGCAACCTCGACTCGCCGAAGCTCGATGACCCCGAGACGGAGGAGAAGAACAACTCACTCCTGCCCGGGCTGCTCAGCAACGGCAATGGTTCGAAGGACGGCAGCACGTCCAAGGCGCCGCTCGAGGACCTTCTCTCCGGCCTCGGCCTCGGCAAGAAGACCTCGACCACCAACCCTTCGGCGGCCAAGCAACGCAGCGCCACCGGCCTGTCCAGCAAGCAGGAGAGCAACCTCATCTCCTACCTGATCGGAGGGAGTCGCCGATGAAGACCGCGACCCAGTCCAAGACGATGGTGCTCGGCGCCGGGATCGTCGCCCTGATGGTGTTCTTCGTGTATCTCTCCCTCACCGCCAGCAGCGGTCTGCCCGGCCAGCGCCACACGTACGTCACGGCGCGGTTCGCCGACGTCGGTGGCCTGCGCGTCGGCGACGACGTTCGCGAAGCGAGTGTGCGGGTGGGCCAGGTCCACTCGATCGAGTTCGTCGACGGCCACCCCGAGGTCCGCCTGCAGCTCGACAGCGACCACGAGGTCTACGCCGACGCAGAGGCGGCCATCGGCGCACGCTCGCCGCTGGGCCAGAACTTCGTCGAGCTCTCACCCGGGTCTCGCGACGCGGGCCACCTCGACGAGGACACGATCAGCGTCTCCCACACGAGCAACCCGGGCAGCCTCGACAAACTCCTGTCGACCTTCGACGCCAAGACCCGCAAGGCGACGGGCTCGTTGCTCAAGCAGACCGGGACCGGCCTGTCGGGGCACAGCCAGGACCTCAGTGACTTCGCCCGGACCAGCCCCGACCTGCTCTCGGACCTGGGCGAGGTGGCCGGTCGGTTGTCGACCGACGACGCGAACCTGGCCGGCACCCTGGCGGAAGCACAGGTGCTGGCCACCCGCCTCCAAGGCTCCGACCAGCAGCTCGCGTCCCTCGTGGATCGTCTCAGCACCACCATGGACGCGGTGGCGGTCGATGGTGCGGCCCCGTTGGCCTCCGCGCTCGACAGGGCCCCGGAGACGTTGCGCACGGCGCGTGCCGCGCTGAAGGAAGTGCGGACGCCGCTCGACGATGTGGCCACCACGATGGTCAACCTGCGATCCGGCTCCCGCTCACTGGGGAAGTCGACGACCAACCTGTTGGGCCTGCTGCGGGAGGCCCGGACACCCCTGTCGAAGGTGCCCGCCGTCGCGAAGGACGCGGAGCCTGCAGTGGAGTCGCTCGACGGCGTCGCCGTCGACGCGAGCCCGTTGGCCCAACGACTGGAGAAGACCTGGGACTCGGCGGACGAGCCGGCGACCGTGCTGTCGCCGTACGCCGCGGAGATCTCACGCTTCTTCACCTACTGGAACAGCGCGAACCGGTTCCGTGACAAGTCGGGCCACTACCTGCGCATCGACCTCGTGGTACGGCCCGAATCAGTGATCGGCGTGACCAACCTGAAGGACCCCCTCGTGCACCGCAACCCGTATCCCGCACCCGAGGAATCCAACCGCGACCGGGCCTCGACCCTGCTGGGAGGTGAGTGAGAGATGCTCGGCAAGGCCATGAGAAGGCTGGAGAAGACCAGCCCGTTCCGCATCGGTGTCGTCATGTTCACCCTGCTCGCCATCGGCGGCGCCGCCCTGTTCCAGAAGAGCCAGATCACCACGATGATCCGTCCGGGGGAGACCGTCCAGGCGGACTTCGCCCGCGACTACCACCTGCGGGCCAACGTCACGAAGGTGAAGGTGGCCGGCGTCCGGGTCGGCGTCGTCACCGGCGTGGACCGCACCGACGAGGGCGACTTCCGGGTGTCGATGAAGGTCGACAACGACGCGGTCGACAAGCTCGGCACCTCCCCGTCCGCGGCGGTACGCCCCACGACCCTGCTCGGCGGGAACTACTACGTCGCCCTCAAGCCGGGCGGGGACCGGGACTCGTTCGACGGAGTCATCCCGACCTCGCGCACCACCACGCCGGTGGAGCTCGACCGAGTCCTCGAGACACTCCGGCCCTCGGCCCGGGAGAGCCTCCCGCGCACGGTCAGGCGCCTCGACTCGGCGCTGGACGCAGACGGCCAGAAGGCCGCGCGACGACTGCTCGAGAATGCTCCCGGGACCCTGGAGCCGGCGACCCCGGTGGTCGATGCCCTGCGCGGCACCCGGCCCGACCAGGACCTCCAGATGCTGGTCGAGGACCTCGAGTCCCTGGCTGCCGGACTCAGCAGGAACCCCGACGACCTGGCCGGCGCGGTGGACGGGCTGGCCGAGACCAGCGCAATCCTCGACTCGCAGAGCGACGAGATCGCGACCGCCGTCGACTCGTTGCCCACCACGTTGAAGACGGCGCGCACCGGTCTGGGTGCACTGGGAGGAACCCTCGACCAGCTGCGAGAGACGGCCGGGGACGCCCAGCCCGCGGCCGAGGAGCTCGACCCGTTGCTGCAGGAGCTCGACCCGGCACTCGACGCGCTGGACCCGGTGGTCCGGGAGCTGCGCCCGACGTTGAAGAACCTGCGCCCGTTGATCAAGGAGCTGGTGCCGGTGTCGGACACCGCGACCGACGTGCTGGACGACCTCGACCAGGGTCCCCTGGAGCGGGTGAACGGTCCGGTCATGGACACCGTCACCTCGCCCTGGAAGGGCAGCGGCGACTATGCCCAGAGCGGGAACGACACGGTGTTCTACAAGGAGCTCGGCAACCTGATCGCCGGAATGAACAACGCGGCTCGGATGACGGACCACAACGGTTCCACGATCCACTTCCAGCCGGGCTTCGGCGTCGGTTCCGTCTCCGGCACGCCGATCAGCTTCGAGCAACTCTTCCGACAACTGCTCTACCCGCAGGGAGATGACCGATGACCCGCGTCGACAAGTTGAAGCGTGCCTGGGAACGGACCCGCACGGTTCCCGGTCTGGGCCGGGACGTGACCGCACTCGTCGTGCTGATCGCGCTGGGCCTCAGCGCGGCCGGCATCATCCTGGTGAAGCAGCGGGTGGCCTGGCCGTGGAACGACGAGTTCACCTTCCAGGCCGACTTCGCCGAGGTGCCGGGGATCAGCCCGGGCAATGGCCAGGAGGTGCGCATCGCCGGCGTCACCGTCGGGCGGATCAAGGAGGCTGACGTCACCGACGACGGGAACGCCCGCCTGACGCTGGCCCTAGAGCCCGGCTACGACGTCTATGAGAACGCGAAGCTCATCCTCCGTCCGAAGACGCCTCTCAACGACATGTACGTCGAGATGAGTCAGGGTGGGCCCCCGGCCGACAAGCTCGACGCCGGCGACCTGATCGACGAGGGCCAGACCGAGAACCCGGTCCAGATCGACGAGGTCCTGCAGCACCTCGACGAACGGAGCCGCTCCGCACTGACCGCACTGGTGGGGGAGTCCGATGCCGCACTGGCCCACGCACCGCAGAACCTGGCGCCCGGTCTGGACGCGACGTCGAAGAGCCTCGAGAAGCTCAAGCCCGTGGTCACCTCGCTGGAAACGCGGCGAGAGACCATCAAGCGCGTGGTCACGGCGTTCGCCACGATCTCCCATGCCGCCGGAGATGACGACGGGCGACTGGTGCGCCTGACCCATTCGCTGAACACGACGCTGGGAGTGCTGGCCTCGCGCGACGACGACCTGAGGGCAGCGCTCTCCCAGCTGCCCGGCCTCTCCGGCGACCTGAAGACCGCGACCAGTCGGGTCACCGGTCTCAGCTCGGAGCTCGACCAGACCCTCGAGGAAGTGAGCGGGGCCTCGGAGGACCTGCCGACCGCGCTGGCCAGGTTGACCGACACCGCCAGCCAGGTGGAGGAGACCGCCAACACGGCTGCCCCCGTGGTCACCGACCTGCGGCCGTTGGTGGCCGACCTGCGGCCCACCGTCTCCGATCTGCGGCCCACGTTGACCGATGCGGCCACCGTCACCGGGCGACTGGACAAGGCCACACAGATGTTGACCGGCAGCCTCACCGACCTGCGCGGATTCGTCTACAACACCGCCTCGATGGTGAAACTGCAGGACACCAACGGCGGCATCCTTCGCGGACAGATCCAGGTCAACGCGACCAGCCTGCCGATCAAGGCCAACTAGGAGCCAGTGCCATGAAGATTCCTCACGCCGCGATTCCGAGGCTCCGCGCCATGACGCTGTTCGTGTTCATCGCCGCCTGTGCCACCTTCTTCGGCTACCTCTGGGTGAACATGGGCGGGGTCATCCCGGGCGTGTCCAAGTCGGGCTACCGGGTCTCGTTCGAGATCAAGGACGTCGACAACCTGGTCTACGACTCGGACGTGATGGTTGCCGGCGTACGCGTCGGGAAGGTGCGTGACCTCGACCAGACCGGCGGCACCGCACGGGTCGTCGTACAACTCGACGACGACGCGGTGATGCCGCTCCACGAGGGCGCCACGGTGCACGTGCGGTCGAAGTCGCTCATCGAGGAGACCTACCTTGAGTTCGAGGACGGGGACGGTGCCGCCATCCCCAACGGCGGTGAGCTTCCCGTCGATTCGGTCAAGCCCGCGGTGCAGCTGGACGACCTGCTCAAGAGCCTGGACGCACCGACCCGCCGCAACCTGAGCCGCACGGTGCGCTCGATGGCGCAGACCACACACCAGAGCGGTGACGACCTGTCGCAGGTGATGACCGGACTCGGTGCCCTCGGCCGCGACGGCCACGACGTGCTCGGGGCCCTGGCGGCCCAGTCCGAGGACCTGGAGGAGATGGTCGGTGCTTCCTCGAAGCTGCTGGCCGCCGTCGACACCCAGCAGGGGCGCGTGGTCTCCCTGGTCGAGAACGCCGACCTGTTGGCCGGCGCGACCGCGGAGAACCACGAGCGGATCTCGTCGACCATGCGGAAGCTGCCCCGGGTCCTCGATGCCGCCAAGGACGGCACAGAGAGCCTGAGCACCCTCTCCACGAGCCTTTCGCCGGTGACCCGCGACCTCGCGGCCGCCTCCCCGACGCTGAACAAGTCACTCGAGAAGCTGCCGGCGGTGACCTCCGACGTCCGAGGACTGCTGCCCGACCTGGACGAGTCCCTGGACCGGGCGCCGAAGACCCTCAGGGCAGTGCCCGGGGTCTCCGACACGCTGACGTCCGTGATCCCCGACCTGCGGGTGAACCTTGCCGACCTGAACCCGATGCTCGCCTTCCTCAACCCCTATGGGCGGGACCTGTCCGCGTTCTTCGCCAACTGGACCGCGATGCTCTCGAACCGTGATGCCAATGGTCACTACCTGCGGATCTTCCCGGTTCTCAACGAGCAGAGCATCAAGGGCAACCCGCTGCCGCTGAACTCGGGTCCCCTCGACAAGTCGAACGCCTACCCGGCGCCCGGCGAGTCGGCGAACCCCGGTCCGTTCTCCGGCACCTACCCCCACGTCGAGGCCGATCCGCGATGACCTCCTCCACGATCCGCCGTGCGGCTGCGAGCATCCTGCTCGCAGTCGCGGTGGCGGCGTGGGTCGTCGGTGGCCTGCAACGGCTCACTGTCGGCAGCGACCTGAACTCCCTGCTGCCCGCGGACGATCCGGCGGTCAGCGACATCGAGACCCAGGCCGAGGAGTTCGGCGGCGACCCGATCGTGGTGCTGCTCGAGAGCCCGCCGGGCGACGAGGTGCTGGGCCAGGACCGGTTGCCCGCACTGCTCGAGCTCGAGGGGGCGCTCTCGGGGCTGCCCGACGTCGCGGTCACGTATGGGCCGGCGACCACGCTCAACCAGAGCGTGATCCGCATCCAGGACATGTTGGCCAGCCTGAGCGGCACGCGGGATGCCTTGACCGAGCGCGGGGAGATGGCGCGGCTGCGCAAGTTCGAGAAGCGGTACGGCGCCCTGATGGTTTCGGGGATGCCCGCCGGCCTTCCCACGTTGAAGAACGAGTCGTTCGTCAAGACGGTCGTCTTCGACGGCAACGGGAACCCCAAGCCCCAGTGGCACCAGTACCTCCCTGCCGCCGGCGACGTGGCGATCTACGTGCGCCCTCGCGAGAACCTGGACCCGGAGGCGGCCTCCGGGCTGGAGGACTCGATCAGGAACCTCGTCGACACCTCGACGCTGAGCAAGGGTGACACCCGGGCCACGGTCACCGGCACCCCGCTGGTCACCAGCGACCTGGCCGACGAGGTGAGCCACGAGGTGCCCCTGCTCGGTGCGATCGCGTTCGGCGCCGTTGCCGTCGTGCTCCTGCTGGCGCCCTGGCTCGCCGGACGTCGCCTGCGACGACTCCTGCCCCTGGCCCCCATGCTGGTGGCGACCCTGGCCACCGTCGCCACGTTCGGCTGGATGGACCGGCCCCTGTCGATGGGTGCGGCCACGTTCCTCCCGGTGCTGTTGGGCCTCGGCACCTACTACCCCGTCTATCTGACCCAGCGCGGCCACCGACGGCTGGTGCTCGGCGTGGCCGGCGCCGCGTCCCTGTCGTTCCTGGTGCTGTGTGCCTCGCCGTTGCCGTTCGTGAAGGACCTGGGCATCGCGATCCCGCTCGGCATCGCCCTGGTGGTGGCCCTGACCCTGACCGGTCACGCCCTGTGGGGCCATCGGTTCGAGGACGCTGCCCCGGACGCATCGGCGGCCCCGGCCGGCTCGACCACCGCCTCCCCGGCTGCTCCCGTCGCCCGGTCGACGAGCCGCGGGCCCGGGGCGTGGGCACTGGTGGGCGTGTTGGGCCTGCTCTCGCTGTTCGGGTGGACGCAGCTGCCCCACCTGGACATCCGGACCGATCCGCAGGAACTCGTCCGCGGGCTCCCTGCCCTCGACGATGCGCAGCACGTCGAGGACGAGCTCGGGTTCTCCGCCGAGATCGACGTGGTGCTGCACGGGGACGACGTACTCACCCCGGAGGCATTGGCCTGGCTGCGGCAGGCCCAGCAGCAGGTGGTGCTCGCCCACGGCGACCGCATTCGGCCGGTGGCCTCGGCTGCCGACGTGTTCTCCTTCCTCGGCCCGAACCCGACGCAGTCCGAGGTCGACGCCGGAGTGGGGCTGCTGCCCGACTATGTGACCGGCGCGGTGCTCGCCCCCGACCGGTCGACGGCGGTGATCTCCCTCGGCACCACGTGGGACGACCTGGCCGCGGACCGCGACCTCGTCCACGACCTGCGGGAGGCACTGCCGCCGGCCCCACCCGGCCACTCGGTCGACGTGATCGGCATCCCGGTCGCCGCCGAACGGGGCTACGGGCTGGTCTCCCAGGACCTCTACCTCACCAACGTGGCCGGGATCCTGGCCGCCGGCCTGTGCCTGGCGCTGGTCCTGCGGCGGCGGACCGACGCACTCTGGGCGATGGCGGCAGCCACGATCGCCACCGGTCTCGGCATGTTCGTCGCCTCCGTCGCCGGCCTCGCCCTCAACCCGTTGACGCTGTCCCTGGGATCGCTGAGCGCGGCTGTCGGCTGCGAATTCACTGTGCTGCTGATGGCGGCACGGCGCACGGGCGACGACCGGCTGCGCCGTTCGGTCCTCCTGGCCGCGGCGCTCTCGGCGGCCGGCTACCTGGCGCTGACCTTCTCCGCGCTGCCGATCCTGCGTGAGTTCGGCCTGTCGCTCACCGCGACCGTCGGCCTCTCGCTCCTCTCGGCACTGGCCGTGCTCCGACTCTCGGGTGTCCGCGACGGTGTCGGTCCACGAGAGAGACCGACCGGAGACCTCGAACGCCACGAAATCGACCACCCGGAACTCGAACCCGCAGGAGGACTCCGATGAACCCGCTGCACCGATTCACGCCCGACTGGCGACAGTTCGGGGCCACGCAATGGGCCGCGGTGACGGCCATCGTCGTTCTCGCCCTGACGGTCACCGGGTTCGCGGTGACTCGCGACGACCAGCTCCCTGACGGTGCCGCCCTCAAGGTCGACGACCGAGTGGTGTCCGCCGACCAGCTGCAGTCCCGCGTGGACACGCTGAAGGCTCTGTACGGCGTCGAGGTGCCCACCGATGCGAAGGAGCGCGACAACTTCGATCGGGACGCGGCCAAGTCGTACGCACTGCAGGTGTTGATCGAGGGCGCCGCCAAGGACAAGGACATCGAGATCGCCGACAAGGCCGTCGCGGACGCCCTCAACGTGCTGATCAAGCAGCGCTACCCCGACGGCGGCCGGGACGCCTTCATCGACGCGTTGGGGTCGATGGGCGCTTCGGAGGAGCAGGTGCTGGCGGAGATCAAGCAGCAGATGGTCGTGGCCCGGCTCTTCGACGACGTCACCCGGGGCATCTCGGTGAGTGACGCCGACCTGCGGAAGGCATTCGACGAGCGCCGCAAGAGCTTGGCCACGCCCGAGCGCCGCCAGCTGCGCAACATCGTGGTCAAGAAGAAGGCGGACGCCCAGCAGGTCGTGCGTGCCCTGGCTGCGGGTGAGGACTTCGCGGTGCTTGCCCGGGCGGTCAGCCTGGACCAGTCGACCAAGGGCAAGGGAGGTGAGCTCGGCCTGGTGGCCGCAGACCAGTTGGAGTCCGCCTACGCCAAGGCGGCCTTCGGCGCCGAACCGGGTGCAGCCTTCGGCCCGATCAAGTCCGAGCACGGATGGAACGTGGGCCTGGTCGAGCAGGTGCGCAAGCCAGTGCCGGCAAGGTTCGCCAAGGTGAAGGACGGGCTCAGGCAGACCCTGCAGAACGAGATGGCCATGGAAGCGTGGCGCGGATGGTTGCAGGACCTCCTCGGAGACCACACCGTGGAGTACGCCGACGACTACCGGCCCGACGACCCCGACTCGGTGCCCGACCTGCTCGGCGCTGAGACGCAGCAGTAGTGGACGTCCTGCTGGTCAACCTTGCGCTGGCCCTGGTGCTCGGCGGAATCGGTTGGTGGGGACGCGGCAACGCCGATCGCCTGGTCTCCGAATCGCTGCCCTCAGCCGACCGTGGGCGCAAGGTGCGGGCACTGCGCAGGGGAGGCGGCTTCTGCTACCTGCTCGCGTTGGCCTTCGTGATCAGCGGACTGGTGGCCCTCACTTGACACTCGGCGGTCGAAGGGCAGAGGGATCTCCGCCCCTGGACCGATGCCCGGCGCACGAGGTCAGTCGCACGATGAACTTCCCGGAAAGAACAGCCGACACATCACCGAAGGACCGGCCCAATGGTCAAGCGCAGCAAGAAGATTCGCTCCCGGCATCGCACGAAGCGGGCCCCCCTCACGCGCCCGTCACACGTCGTGGGCACGCTGGTGCCGGCCGGTGTGCTGTCGATGGCCTGGACCATCGGTCTGGTGTCGTCCAGCCTCTCGGCGGTGCCCGCCGCTGACTCCGCACCGGAGGCAGCTGAGGTCCCGGACGACTCGTTGGTGCCTGCTCAGACCGTCGAGGCTCCCGCCAACTACTCCGTGCCGGCCACGGTCGCTCCCGGCCCGAGCTCGGCCAGGTCCGGTCACATCATGCGCATCGCCTCGACCCAGGAGATCCCGTCTGTCGCCCTGGCCGCGTACCAGCGCTCAGCCACGGTGATGGCCGCCTCGCACGACGCCTGCGCGTTGCCGTGGCAGTTGGTCGCGGCGGTGGGCAAGGTGGAGTCCGACCATGGCCGTGCCGATGGCTCATCCGTCGGGAAGGACGGTGTGGCCCGACCGGGCATCCTCGGGCCGGCTCTCGACGGCCGACGCGGAACCCGCGAGATCGTCGACACCGACGCCGGTCAGTACGACCGGGACCGGGCCCATGACCGGGCCGTCGGCCCGATGCAGTTCATCCCGACCACGTGGGCGCTGGTGGGTGTGGACGCGGACGGGGACGGCGAGCGCAATCCGCAGGACATCGACGACGCGGCACTGGCCGCCGGGGTCTACCTATGCTCCGGCGACTCAGACCTGGGCAGCCGGGCCGGGCAGCGCGCCGCCGTGCACCGCTACAACCACTCGTGGGACTACGTCGACCTGGTGATGTCGGTCGCCGACAAGTACGCCGGGCAGGCGTCGTTCGCCTCGCCGGTGGCAGCCAGGCCGGTGACGTTGCACGCCGTACGCCCCCAGACCCGGACCACCGAGGTCCGCGAGACCGGCGCCGGCGCCGACACCGGCTCGAGCCCTGCGTCCACCGAGGCGGCAGGGCACACGCAGACGGCCCCGGAGCAGCCCCAGCCGCAGCCCGCGGGCACGCCGCAGGCGCCGAACAAGCCGCCGAAGGACAAGAAGAACCCAGTCGAGACGCTGCTCGAGGACTCCCCGGTGGGGCCGTTGCTCACCCAGACGCAGGCACGGGCTCGCTGTCTGGCCGGCGGGCTGCTCGCGCTCGACCTACCGGCTCTCAGGCGGTGCATCGACGGGTTGTTGAAGCCCTGAGCCGTGACGAAGCGGGGAGTGCTGCGTTGGTCTGGTTGTCCCGGCAACAGACCACGAGAGGGAAGACATGTTTCTCCGCCGCGGCCCGGTGGGCGCACGCGCGCTGGCCTGCCTGCTGCTGATCGGCGGACTCGCCTCGTGTTCCGACGACCCGCCGCCCCAGGGCATCCCGATCGACAGCAAGGTGGAGGTGCCCGACTCGAACGGGCCGCCCGACATCCCGAAGAGGCTGAGCCTGACCGAGTCGGGTGCGAAGTTCTTCGTGGGCTACTGGATCGACGCCTACAACTGGGGCCTGAAGTCGGGGAGGACGAAGCTGGTGCGTGCGATGACCGATCCCGACTGCGCGCCCTGCGAGAACCTGTTCGCCGCCATCGAGGCGGCCCACGAGGACAACGCCACGGTGAAGACCCTCGGTGTCGACACCGTCCCGATGAAGGTCACCATCGACAAGTCGGCGAAGACGGCCGAGGTGAAGATCTTCGTGATGCGCTATCCGGTGAAGATCCGGCGCGGGAAGAAGGACGTGACCGAGGTCGAGGGCGGCACCTCTCCGATCCGCTTCGACCTCGTCCGCCACGGAAAGACCTGGCGGGTGCGCTCCCTCGAGCTGGTGCCGGTCAAGAAGAAGCAGAAGGACTGATCGGTTTCCGCCCACTCCGCGTCGGGTAGGGATCCGGCCATGGACGGAAGTCAGGTCGGCGACGACCACCCCGCTGCACAGACCCTGCACGCTGCGCAGGAGCTGATGGACCAGAAGCGGTTCGACGAGGCAGCCTGGCTCGCCCTGGAGGTCACGGAGAGCCACCCGGAGCTCTGGCTGGGCCACTACCTCTACGCGGAGTGCATGATGCGGTCCGTCCCGCCGAAGTCCTTCGAGGCACTGGCCGCGGCCAAGGAGGCGACACGCCTCGACCCCGACAACCCGTCAGCCCGGGTCCTGCTCGGCATGTGCCTCGAGGAGACCGGCAGCGCTGCGGAGGGGCGCGATGCCTACCGCGCGGCGTTGCGGCTGGATCCGGCCCACGGCAATGCCCTGAACAACCTTGCGGTCCACCACATCAACTGGTGGCGGTTGGGCACGGCGGCACGTGAGATCGGCCGGATCCGGGCCGAGGAGAGCGAGCACCCGGCGTACAGCTGGAACCTGGCCCGCTGCGCCAATCGGATGGCGGTGCGCCTACTGCTGTTGTTGTTCGCGAGCGCATGCGTGCTGGACGTGCTCCTCGATGTCGACCGGCCGTCCTACGCTCGCCCGATCGTCTGCTCGGTGGCGCTCGTTGTCGTCGGCCTGGTCGCCCTCGATTCCTGGCGTTCGCTTCCGGCAAGGCTGCGGTCACGACCGCGCGACGTGCTCAGCCCGTTCTGGTGGGGATGGGTGGCCCTGGTGCTCGCGCTCCCGACCCTGGTCTGGGTGGTCCTGCTGGGCTTCTTCTGGTGACGCAACGGTGGCCGATCTGCGGGGCGCCTCACACCAGGCTGCCCCGGTGGTTGAGGAGCGAGGGACGAGCGCGCTTCGAGACGGCTCGTGCCTCGCGTCCTCAGGAACCATCTCGAAACTCCCCTTACGCCGGTTGATCGCCAGCGCCCGCGAAGTTTCTGAAAATACTTCCCTCAGGCCCTGTGGATACAGCCCTTTCGGGGTGTCGACTGTCAGTGGTCTCTGATGCAATGAAGTCATGTTCGAAGTCGATGCAGCCCTTCACCCGTTCGAGGTCAGTGACCTCGGCGGTGAGGCGTTGTTCGACCTCATTTCCGACACCCGTGACACCGAGTTCCGTACCGACCGCCGCAAGGTTCGCTTGGCGTATCAGCTCTGTGTCACCAACCCCGCGGGCCCCGGCATCGACCCCGCCACCTGGGGCGACGGGCTGCCCGGCATGGCCGGTGACTACGACGCCACGTTGGGTGGTGAGGGCACCCCGTTGGTGGCGCGGTTCGTGGTGGAGGACTGGGCCGCCGCCACCCGGAAGTCACGAGGCTCGGGCAAGCAGTTCCTCGCCAACACGTTGGACCTGCACCACCGCCTCCCGAAGGCTCATGCCCGGTTCGAGGACCTCGAGTTGGAGTTGTNTCGATCCCTGCGATCTACGGCCTGACCAAGGCACCCCGTTGGTGGCGCGGTTCGTGGTGGAGGACTGGGCCGCCGCCACCCGGAAGTCACGAGGCTCGGGCAAGCAGTTCCTCGCCAACACGTTGGACCTGCACCACCGCCTCCCGAAGGCTCATGCCCGGTTCGAGGACCTCGAGTTGGAGTTGTGGAGGGCCTTCCAGTTGGCCGAGGAGACCCACGACCTGTCACTTGAAGCGGCCCGGTGGATCGACGCCCGCCTTCACGAGACCGGGTCGTATTCGTTCAACGCCATCACCAAAGCCGTGAAGCTCGGGACAGCGAAGTTCCACCCCGAGAAGCTCGAGGACGACACCGGGCTGCCCGGAAGGGATGACTGGGACGTCACCGTKGAYCACAATCAGGGTGCTGAGGGCACCTCCACCCTGGAGGTCATCGGGGGCAGTCTGGATCTGGCGAAGTTCGGKGATCTGGTCTCGGATGAGGCGACCACGTTGGGTCGGCTCGGGGACTCCGACACGTTGGGTCAGCGCAAGGCGAAGGCGTTGGGTGTGATCGCGGACAGGCAGGCCTGAAGCGCCCCAGGTTTTCTGCCGCTCCTATGCGGGTTGCGGCTCTCGGTTGAGAGTCGCGTAGTGGGCTTGCTCAAACTTGATGGGTGGAACGTTACCGGGATCCTCGACCAGGACCCGCCGGTCCACCCCGAGTCCGGGAAGCCCGTGACTCCGCGGAAGTCGTATCTGAAGGCACGCCTGTTCGTGCACCTGTCCCTCGCGGATCTCGCCACCATGTGCGCCGGCTCCGCCACCGTGGCTGGAGATTCTGCTGAGAGCTCGATTGGGGTGGTGGACTCGAACCTGTTCGGCCCGGCCACCACGGACCTGATCGCCGGCTACCTGAAGCAACTCGGCACTGATGCCCGGGTGACTCCGGTGATCGACACCACCAAGGTCTGGGCAGTGGATCAGCATGATCCTCCGCAGGCGATGCGGGACCAGGTCACCCAACGTGACCGGCACTGCGTGCATCCCTACTGCACGCGGCCGTCCGAGCTCTGCGACATCGACCACATCGTCGCCTACGACGAGAACGGCCCACCCAGTCAGACGGACCCGGAGAAGCTGGCACCGTTGTGTCGCAGTCACCACCTGTTGAAGACCCACGGCGGCTGGAAATACAGGCGCAACCGCGACGGCACCTATACCTGGACCAACCAGCACGGCCGGACCTGGTTGGTCACCGACACCGGAACAGTCGAACTCACCCAAGAACCCTGAATCGGCGTTGGCTGAGGAGGTCGCCCAGCGACCATCCCGAAACCAAAGCCCCTCAGGGAAACAACCCCAAGAAGCACCGGCCCGAACAAGCACCACCACGACAGCATGCCCACACCAGGAGCCCGGGTGACTGGGCCTACTGCCACGCCCGCTCGTCTCGATGTGCGTGGTGGTCGTGGCTTCTCCATGGGGTTGGTGCTCCACGCCAGGAACGAATGACCCAGCACTGCAGATCGGGACACCTGCGTCGCGAAATCGTCGTACGTCGACGCCAGCGTCCCGATCTGCGGGTGATCAGGCCAGCGGATCGACCTCGTCGTAGCTGCCCACCCTGCCGGCGAGTACGCCGACCTGGTGGTTGCCGTCGCCGAACAGGTGGTCCAACGCGGTCAGGTGGCTGGTGTAGCTGCCGATCGCGTATTCGGCGGTCATCCCGATGCCGCCGTGCAGCTGGATCGCCTCCTGACCGACATGTCGTCCACCGCGGCTGACCTGGAGGGACGCCCGGGCGGCGGCGTCGGCCACCTCGTCGGGGGTTCCCTCGGCCAGCACCATCGTCGCCCACGCCACGATGCTGGTGGTGAGCTCGAGAGCGACGTACATGTCGGCCGCCCGGAAGTTCAACGCCTGGAACGTGTTGAGCGTGACTCCGAACTGTTTGCGGCTCTTCAGGTAGTCGGTGGTCGACTGCAACGCCACCTCCATCGCGCCGACCGCCTGGTTGCCGGCGATGATCCGGCTGCCGTCGAGCACCAACGCGATCTCGGCGCTGCGGTCGGTGACCTCACCGAGTGGCACAGCCGGGGTGTCCGTGAAGGTGACACGTGCTGCCCGGCCACCGTCATGGGTGGCGTAGCCGTTGCGCCGGGAGTCGGCACCGTCGACCAGGAAGAGCCCGGTGCCTCCGTCGGGAAGGGCAGCGCTGACCACCAGCTGGTCGGCTCGGGCGCCCTGGATCACCGGCTCCTTCACACCGCTCAGGGTCCACGCGTCACCGTTGCGAGTGGCGGTGACCGCACGCGCCGAGGTGCTCCAGCGGGAGCCGGGCTCGTGGTGCGCGAAGGCCAGCACCCGCTCGCCTGAGGAGAGGGCGCCGATGACGTCGGTGCGCTGCTCGTCGGAGGCCGTCATCGCGACCAGGCCGCCGGTCAGCACGACCGAGGTCAGGAACGGCTCGGGGGCCAGCACCCGGCCGAGCTCCTGGGCCACGATGCCGACCTCGATCGGTCCGGCGCCGGAGCCACCGTCCTCCTCGTCGAACGGGAGGCCGAGGATGCCCATCTCGCCTAGGGACTTCCACAGGTCCTCGTCGAAGCCCGGGTCGTCCGCGACGGTACGGCGGCGGTTCTCGAAGTCGGCGTACTTCTTGCCGACCAGGCCGCGTACGGCGTCACGCAGGGCCTGCTGCTCATCGTCGTAGGTGAAGTCCATGTCAGCTCCTCACAGTCCCAGAATCGTGCGCGAGATGATCTGCCGCTGGATCTCGTTGGATCCGCCGTAGATCGACGCCTTGCGCAGGTTGAGGTATGCCGGAGTGGCCCGGCGGGTCCAGAAGTCGAGATCAGTGTCGCCATCGACGGCACCCGAGGCCAGCGAGGCCGGGCCGGCGAGGTCGACGACCAGCTCACTGACCGCCTGTTGCAGCACGGTGCCCTTGAGCTTGAGCACACTTGAGGCGGGGTGGGGCTTGCCGTCGGCGGAGTTGGCGGCGACCCGTAGCGCGGTCAGCTCCAGGGCGAGCAACTCGTTCTCGAGCTCGACGATGCGGCCGGCGACCAAGGGATCCTCGAGCTGGTCTCCGGCCCACTTCTTGGCGCTGGCGAGAACACGCTTGGTGGCACCCACCGGGGCCACTCCGACGCGCTCGTTGCCGAGCAGGAACTTGGCGTAGTCCCAGCCGTGGTTGAGCTCGCCGACCAGGTTCTCCGCCGGCACCCGGACGTCTTCGAACCACACCTCGTTGACCTCGTGGCCACCGTCGATCAGCTCGATCGGGCGCACGGTCAGGCCGGGCGTGGTCATGTCGATCAGCAGGAACGAGATGCCGGCCTGCTTCTTGGCGTCAGGATCGGTGCGCACCAGGCAGAAGATCCAATCACCGTGCTGGCCGAGCGTGGTCCAGGTCTTCTGGCCGTTGACGATGAAGTCATCGCCGTCGCGCACTGCCGTCGTACGCAGGGAGGCCAGGTCGGAGCCGGCGTCGGGCTCCGAGAAGCCCTGCGACCACCAGATGTCGAGGTTCGCGGTCCTGGGGAGGAACTTCTCCTTCTGCTCCTGGGAGCCGAAGGCAGCGATCACCGGGCCGACCATGGAGGCGTTGAAGGCCAGCGGGATCGGCACGTTGGCGCGTTGCAGCTCCTCGTGCCAGATGTGGCGGCGCAGGTCGCTCCACCCGCGCCCGCCCCACTCCTCGGGCCAGTGCGGGACCGCATACCCTCCGGCATTGAGGATCTGCTGTGCCTGCACGAACTGTTCCTTGGTGAGCTCGCGCCGATCAGCGACGGCGTCGCGGATCTCCTGGGGGATCTTCGTGGTGAAGTAGGTGCGCAGCTCCTCTCGGAACGCGGCGTCCTCGGGGGACAACTTCAGCTGCATCGGTCACCTCTCGCATTGGATCCGAACGTGGTCTCCTCATCATGTCTGGCAGGTCAAGCAATCGCGATGGTTTGGCGAAGTTGGCGACACCGCGCATCTGAGAAGGTGGAGTCGTGACCATGATGATCGATCCACCGAACGTGCCCTGGCGTGGGCGGATGTGGTCGCACCTCGCCTCCGACGAGTCCTTCGAGGAGCTCCATGCCTTCGCCCGGGCCATGGGTGTGCCCGAGCGCGGCTTCGACCGGGACCACTACGACATCCCAGCGGAGTTCTACGACGACGCGATCGCGGCCGGTGCGTTGCCGGTGCGCAGCCGCGACATCGTGGTGCGCCTGCGGGCCGCCGGCCTGCGTCGCCCCAAGTCCCGCTGACCACCGGTTGGCGCACAAGTCGCGTTGCGGGTGATCAACGCGTCAGCTCGGTGAGCTCGGCGGCCAGGTTGGCTCGAGCGGCCGGCTCCCAGTTCTCCCGGGCGTACGCCGTGTGGAACAGCGTGGGCTTGGCCTGCAGGTCACGCAGCACGGCAGCCCGTCCCCGGCGGAAGTCGTCGTCGGGCACGTCGGCGTACTCCCGCCGCACGCCGGCGACGTACGCCGCATAGCGGTCAGCGGATGAGGCGAGGACGGCAAGGTCGGCGTCGCAGAGCATCTCGCCGGAGTGGTCGCCGGGCTCGGGGCGGTGTCGTTCGGTGAGCCGGACCAGCCGGCCGACCTCCGCGGCGTCGACGGAGGAAATCCCCGCCAGCTCGACCTCGGCGAGCCGGGCCGAGCGTTCCTCGTCGTCACCGGCACCGTCGTACACCGCGTCGTGGAACCACGCCGCCAGCACCACGTCGATGTCGCCGGATCCACCCAGCTCCGTGAGACGCGCCAGCACCTCCGCCAGGTGCAGCAGGTCGTGGTAGCCACGCTCGCGGGACCATGCAGCGACGAGTCGCCCCCGCAGGTCGAGGTGGTCGGGGAGCGGCCAGGGCAGGTCGTCGGTCACGCCTCCATGGTGCCTCGACGAGCGGTGACCAGGAGGTACTCCCACTTCATCGTGGCGTCGGGGCCGTGGTGCCTGCGGCCCAGCTCTGCCAGCACCTCGTCGAGCTCGGTGACCCGATCAGGCTGTCCGGCGAGCGATCGGTAGACCGCGATGGTCGGGCCATAGCGGTCCTTGAAGAAGTCTCGGTAACCCTCAGGTGTGGAGAAGGAATCAACGAGCAGGTCGCGTCGCTCGGCCTTGAGGTCGTGCACCCGGTCACCGAGCAGTTCGCGCACGTGCGTCTCATCGCCCCAACGTGGCGCCGGGGTGGCGCCCGGTGGCGGCGGGGGAGCGAACGGCTTCATCGCCGCGAACATCTCGCCGATGAAGCCCGCCGGAGTCCACGCGATCAGGCCGATCCGGCCGCCGGGGCGTACGACGCGCAGCAGCTCATCGGCAGCGGTCTGGTGGAACGGGGCGAACATGATGCCCACGCAAGAAATGGCGACATCGAACTCGCCGGTGGTGAAGGGGAGGGCCTCCGCGTCGGCGGCCTGCCACGTGAGGTCGAGGCCCTGTGCGGTGGCCTCCTGTCGACCCGCCTCGAGCAACTCAGGGGTCAGGTCGCTGGCAGTCACCGATGCCCCGGTGCGGGCCGCGGGGAGGGAGGCATTTCCGGATCCAGCAGCAATGTCGAGCACGGTGTCGCCGGATGTGATGCCGGTGGCGGTGGTGAGCGTCTCGCCGAGCTCGGCGATCACCTCGACGGCTACGGACGGGTAGTCACCCAACGCCCACATGGCCCGGTGCTTGGCCTTCAGGTCGATGGGTGCGGTAGTGATCTGGTCGGTCATGATGTGCCTTCCGGAGGAGTGTGGATGGAGCTCTTCCAGAGTCGGTTTCCCTGCTCGTCGGTTCCAGTGCCAGCTCTGAACCATCGTCGATTCACGATCTGTACTGGTGGCCGTTCCCGATCGGGGGTCTACTGGGTGTGGGGGTTGGAGAAACAGGGAGTGCGCATGACGTCCTACGGCCAGTTCTGCCCTGTCGCCAAGGCGATGGAGATCCTCGACGAGCGGTGGACGTTGCTCGTCGTCCGCGAGCTGCTCGCCGGGAGCACCCACTTCAACGAGCTGCGCCGCGGCAATCCGAGGATGTCGCCGGCCCTGCTCTCGAAGCGGTTGCGCACCCTCGAACGGGTCGGCGTCGTACGCCGCACCGGTGACGAGGCAGGCCGCACCAGCTACCGGCTGACCCCCAGTGGTGAGGAACTCCGGCCGATCGTTGAACTGCTCGGCGCCTGGGGAGTGCGCTGGATCGGTGAGCTCGGCACCGTGGACCTCGACCCGCATCTCCTGCTTTGGGACATCCGGCGCACCGTGCCGCTCGAGGAGTGGCCCCGGGGCCGAACCGTGCTCGCCTTTGAGTTCGCCGACGTGGAATCCAGGGTGGCGCGTTGGTGGTTGTGCGTGAACGGGGACGACGTCGACGTCTGTGACTACGACCCGGGCTTCGAGGTGACTGCCGGAGTCTCCACCAGCCTGCGCACGATGGTCGAGCTCTGGCGTGGTGACCTGCAGTGGGCCGACGCGCTGCGGGCGGGGCAGGTGGCCGTGTCCGGACCTTCCGCGGTCGGACGGAACGTGCCGCGCTGGCTCGGACAGATGCGTCTGGCATCGGTGCCCCGGCCAGCCTGACATCCCAAGCCTGTGCAGGAGCCGGATTGTCTGCAAGTCTTGCCCTCGGGAGGGTCGAACCGGAGACACGAGACCCATGAAGACAGTGCTGATCAGAAGGGCCGGGCTCGGCCTGATGGCCCTGGCCGCGGCGGCTTGGTGCGCCCCGCTCCCGCAGGCCGCGGTGGGCTCCGTGGTGGCCCATTCGAGCGACCGCGCTGCCATCGCACCGGACCATGCGGCCGGTGCGCCGGCCGAACCGGGCGTGGCCTCCGACGCGTGCGGCGCGACCGTGTTGAAGGCCGACGGCGAACCGTGGTCCTGCACGTTCGTCGACAACTTCTCGGGCAGCCAGCTCGCCGCTGACAAGTGGGTCGCGCAGAAGACGGCAACCAGCAACTTCTCCACCGGGGAGCCGGGCGGCGCCCGGGCCTGCTACCTCGACCAGCCGGCCACGGTACGGGTGAGTGGTGGCTACCTGCGGCTGTCAGTGGTGCGCAAGTCGGCTGCCTTCACCTGCGGCCAGGACGGCTCACCCTTCCGGACCAGGTACGCCGCGGGCATGGTCTCCTCGCACAACCGTTTCAGTCAGACCTACGGCCGGTTCGAGGTGCGGGCCCGGATCCCGTCGTGGGACGCCCCCGGCCTGCAGGAGACGCTGTGGCTGTGGCCGGTCAGCCCGAAGAAGTACGGCGCCCACCCCGGCTCGGGGGAGATCGACTTCGCCGAGTTCTACAGCATCTACCACGACCGGGTGATCCCTCGGCTGCACTACAGCTACGACCCGGCGACGGTGAACAGGCTGACCAACACCAACGTGGTGACCGACCAGTGCCTGATCGACCCTGCGGTCTTCAACACCTACACGCTCGAGTGGGAGCCGGGCCGCCTGACCGTCATGGTCAACGGCTCGACCTGCCTGGTCGACAACTACATCGCCGACAACAGCACCGATGCCTGGGCGCCGTTCAACCAACCGTTCATGGTGGTGCTGACCCAGGCTCTCGGTCACGGGGTCAACGCGCTGCCGCAGGGCACCCACGTCTCGCAGACGACGTACGTCGACAGCGTGCGCGTGTGGGAGTGACCCGGAGCAGGATCAGGCGTCGGAGCGCTTGCCGGGGGTGAACCGGATCGGGAACCGCAGCGGGCCGGTGTTGCCGGAGACCGGCATCCACTCGCCCGGGCCGTCGGGCTCGGCGTCGAGCATGCGGCGGGCCAGCAGCGGCAGCGCCACCGCCATGTCGGTGCGGGCAACGAAGTGGCCCAGGCAGTGGTGGACGCCGGAGCCGAAGCCCAGGTGGGGTGTGCGGACCTGGGTGATGTCGAACGACGGGTCCGGGACCGCGCGGGGGTCGGTGCCCGAGGCGTGCGACAGCATCTGCACGATGCCGCCGCGGGGGATGTGCAGGCCCTGGAAGTCGACGTCCTCGACGGCTTCGCGGGTCACCCACGTCACGGTCGGGTTGACCCGCATCACCTCCTCGACTGCCTGGCCGCCCAGGTCAGGGCGCTGCCCGAGCAGGCGCCACTGGTCGGGGTGGGCCAGCAGGGTCTGCAGGGCCAGGCCCAGCTGGTTGCGGGTGGTCTCCATACCGGCAAAGGCCAGGAAGACCAGCGCCACGCCGAGCTCGTGGCGGGTCAGTCGGCCCTCCGTCTCCTGCGCGTTCAACAACGTGGTGACCAGGTCGTCGCGTGGGTTGGCCTGGCGGTCGGCCACGACTGCGTCGAGGTAGTCGTGCAGCCCGGTGAGGGCAGCTTCGATGCGAGGCACCTCGGAGCCGACGTTGATGCTGAAGCTGGCGCCGAGGTCATCCGCCCAGCGCGCGACCTGCGGCCACTCCTCCTCGGGCAACCCGAGGAGCACACAGATGATGCGTGCGGAATAGGGCTCGGCGAACTCGCTGACGAACTCCACCTCGCCGCGCTCGACGAAGCCGTCGACGAGCTCGTCGGCCAGGGCCTGGAAACGTGGCCGCATGGCGGCGATGGTCTTGTTGCGGAAGGCCGGCATCAGGAGCCTGCGCAGTCGCGAGTGGTCCTCGCCCTCGAGGCTGAGCAGGGTCTCCTTCCACCAGTCGGAGAAGAGGCCGGAGTGGATGCCGTTCTGGGCCGGCCATTTCGCGTTGCCCTGTTGGAAGCGCCGGTCCTTGAGCAGGGCGCTCGCCTCGGCGTACCTCACCACCGCCCACCCGAGGTTGGTCTCCACGAACCAGTCCTGCTCGCGAGCACGGTGGACCTCCGGCGAGGTCACGTCGAAGGCCGGGTCGGAGAGGTCGAAGGACATGGCGTCAGGGTAGGCCAACGCGCGCCGTGAGCACTGGGATCCCACGGCGCGCGCGGCCCGGCCCCGGAGGGCCGGTCGGACGACGGGTCAGCGGATCCTCCTGAGCGTGCCGGGCCCGAAGACCGGGCCGGTCAGGTAGAGGTCACCGTTGGCGGCGACGTCGGTGCCGCCGGGAATGATCACCTTGCCCTTGGCGATCTCCCTGACGGTGCGGTGCCTGTCGTCACGGATCTTGTGGAGTGCGCCGACCTCGGCGCCGGGGACCTCGATCTCGAGGGCGAGCCAGGTCTTCTTCGACAGTGTCGTCGCATAGAGGTTGCCCTTGCGATCCGCCGAGAGGTCCACGACGGAAGTGAGCCCGTCGACGTACCTCTTGCAATGGCCTCGCCGTGCTTTCTTGGGGTTGCACACGACGTTCCGGGAACCGGGCTTGATCCGCCACACCTGTGAGGTTCCGGCCGTGCCGGGGAAGCCGCGCAACTCACTGATGTACCAGTAGCCGTCCGCTCCGACGGTCACCGACGTGATCACCGCCTCGGCGGGGATCGGCGTGCCGGCGGGCGGCAGTGGGTTGCCGTCGGGGTCGGTGGGCGGCAGACCCTCGGGCATCTTGACGGTGCGTGGCTTGACCCGGGCGACGGTGCGGACCTTGCCGTTCGGCCAGACCCGCAGGAGGGAGTTGGCGGCGGCGTCTGCCACCAACACGGTGCCGTCCCTCAGTGCCTGCAGGTTGTAGGGGTTGCTGTCCTCGGGGAAGTCCTCCAGGTCGAAGGGGTCGGGGTGCTTGACGGCGTACTTCGCGAGGTTGGCGACCGGCTTCAGTCTCTTGCCCTTCAGCTTGAAGAGGGTAGCGCTTCCCTTCGCCTCCCCGGCCCCGGTCAGGACCCAGGTCCTTCCCCGGGCGTGAGAGACCGCGTTGGCGAAACCGGCGCTCTTCGGCAGTCCGGCCAGGCGGATCACCTTCGCCTTGCGGTGGCGGCGCTCGATGACCAGGCTCAGGTCGCCGTTGTCCTCGGTGACCAGGGTCCTGCCGGGCGCGATCGACTCGACGCCACGCGGCCCGGAGAGCTTGGCGACGGTGGAGATCTTCTCGTGGTGCCTGTGGTGGCCGCGATCCCCGGACTGGGCATTGACGGCTTGGGACGGTAGTGCCCCGGCGATGACGAGTGCGGCCGCTCCCAGGCCGACCCCCGTCAGATGTGCTCGATGTTGAACCATTGCGGCCTCCCAGCCTGCGTGGTGCCCCCGCATCGAGGGAATCACTGCAGTGGTGGGCAGTCATCCGCAATGTTGGGGGTCTTCCGCGACCATCGGACTAGTCGTCCTCGGGTTGACTGCCCGCGGCGTGCATCTCACGCATCGCGCGGGCGGCCTCGTCGATGATCTCGCGCATCGCCGCCCGGGCGGTCTCGGCGTCGCCGGTGCGCACGGCACCAGCCACTCTCTCGTGCAGGGCAACGGCGTCCGACTCGGGTGTCGAGGGCATGAGGTGGTGATGGGTCCGGCCGGAGAGCACCTCGGCCACCACGTCGCCCAGGGCGCGCAGCATCTCGTTTCCCGACGCCTCGAGGAGAGTGCGGTGGAAGACGGTGTCGGCCAGCAGGTAGGCCTCCAGGTCGCCCGACCGTCGGTGCGTCACCATGTCCATCACCGCCCCGGAGAGTACGCCGCACTGGGCCGGCGTGGCCCGCTCGGCAGCGAGGGCTGCGGCGAGCGGCTCGAAGCCCGAGCGCAGCTCGCTCAGGGAGAGCAGCTGGTTCAACCGGTCGGCGCCGGCCAGGCGCCAGCGAATCACCAAGGGGTCGAAGACCTGCCACGACTCCGCCCCCAGAACCGTCACCCCGACCCGGCGCCGCGACGCCACCAGGCCGATGGACTGCAGCACCCGCACGGCCTCCCGGGAGACGGAGCGGGAGACGTCGTACTCGGTGTCGATCTCGACGAGCGTGAGCACCCGGCCCGCGGGGAGGTCGCCGGAGACGATGCGGGTACCGAGGGCGTCGAGCAGGGACGAGTGCAACCCGCCCTGGTGTGCCCTCTGGTTCGCCATCGTGCCCCTGTCGATCGCCTCGATCCGGAAAAGATCTGATTTATTTGCGGCCAAGCCTTGCAAAGAACATATCAATGGTCGCATCCTGTGATGCGGGGCACAACCCCACGTTCCTTCCGCCGTACCCGTCCTGAGGAGAGACCGATGCCGGAGGCCAAGCCGTTGTTGGTGGCCATGGGGGTCTCCGGATCCGGGAAGTCCGTCGTCGGCGCGGCCCTGGCCCAGCGACTCCGGGTCCCGTTCGTCGACGCCGACGACCTGCACCCACCCGCCAACATCGAGAAGATGAAGCAGGGCCATGCGTTGGACGACCATGACCGGCACCCCTGGTTGGAGACCATCGGCGAATGGTTGGTCGAGCACGACGAGGGCGGGGGAGTCGTGGCCTGCTCGGCGCTCAAGCGCAAGTACCGCGACCAGCTGCGCCACCACGACCGCCGCGTCGAGTTCGTGCACCTCGACGGCACCCGTGACGTGATCGCCGCCCGCCAGGCGAGCCGTCCCGGCCACTTCATGCCCAGCTCACTGCTCACCTCGCAGTTCCAGACCCTCGAGCACCTCGCCCCGGACGAGGCAGGGGTCGTCATCGACGTCGACCAGAGCATCGACGCCATCGTCCAGGAATACGTCGACCGAACAGGGAGCGACTCATGATCACCACCCTTCCGCTGGCAGCTGTCGACGACCTGGTCGAGCCGGTCGCTTCACCTGGACAGCTGTTGGCGGCGACCGGCCTGGGCATTGCGGTCATCGTCGTGCTGATCACCTGGGCGAAGCTGCACCCCTTCCTGTCACTGACGTTCGGCGCCCTGACCGTCGGCCTGGTCGCCGGGTTGTCGCTGTCGACCAGCCTGGAGCACTTCACGAAGGGGTTCGGCGAGACCACGGCAGACGTCGGGATCCTGATCGCCCTGGGTGCCATCTTCGGCAAGTTGCTCGCCGACTCCGGTGGTGCCGACCAGATCGTCGACACCATCGTCGGCAGGGCCTCGCCGCGCACCCTGCCGCTGGCGATGGCCGGGGTCGGTGCGCTGATCGGCCTGCCGATGTTCTTCGAGATCGGCCTGGTCCTGCTGATGCCGGTGATCTACCTGGTCGCCCGGCGCGCCCAGATGTCGCTGGTCTCGGTCGGCATCCCCGCCTTGGCTGGCCTCTCCGCCATGCACGGACTCGTTCCCCCGCATCCCGGCCCGCTGACCGCCATCGCCAACCTCGATGCAGACCTGGGCCTCACCCTGGTCTTCGGCGTGGCGATCGCCATCCCGACCGTCTTCATCGCCGGCCCCCTCTTCGCGAAGTTCGCCGACAAGTGGGTGGGCCATCTTGACGTGCCCGAAGGGGCCGTCGGCGGTGACGACACGTCGGCCGGCATCGCCGACCACCGACCCAGCTTCGCTCTCACGATCGCATCGGTCCTGCTGCCCGTCGTACTGATGATGGGCCGAGCCATCGCCGAGATCGCGATCAACGACGAGGACAACCTCGTCCAGAAGGTGTTCGATGCCCTCGGCACCCCGAGCGTGGCCCTGCTGATCGCAGTCATCGTCGGCATGTTCTCCCTGGGCCGTGCCTCCGGCATGGGGCGGGCGCAGATCTCGAAGTCGGTGGAGGGCTCCCTTCCCGCCATCGCCGGGATCGTCTTCATCGTCGCCGCCGGTGGTGGCTTCAAGACCAGCCTCGTCCAGACCGGAGTCGGCACGGAGATCGCCCGCTGGGCGGCGGACAGCAACATCTCGGTGCTGCTGCTGGCCTGGCTGGTGGCGGTGATGATCCGCCTGGCCACCGGCTCGGCGACCGTCGCGACGGTGACCGCGGCCGGGCTGTTGTCACCGCTGACCGTCGGGCTGTCCAATCCGGAGGTGTCGCTGATGGTGCTCGCCATCGGCTCCGGCTCGGTGTTCTTCTCCCACGTCAACGACGCCGGCTTCTGGTTGGTCAAGGAGTACTTCGGGATGAGTGCCAAGCAGACCGTGAAGTCGTGGTCGTTGATGGAGACCGTGCTGTCGGTGACCGGGTTGGCGTTCGTGATGGTGCTGGGCGCCTTCGTGTGACCTGTCGGGCGGGCCGTGGGTCCCGACGGAACCATTCGCGAGGCCCTATCGTCGTATCACCATGATGCGCACACACCGACGCCTCCTGTCCGCTGCCGCTCCGGCCGTCCTGCTCGCCGTACTCATCACCGGGTGCGGCACCGAGGGTGACGGCGACTCCGACGTCCGCGGCGAGGACGCGTCGCAGACCCCGACTCCCACCGCCGACTCCACCGACTCCACCGACGAGGGGAGTACGACGCCCGGGTCGGGGGACTTCGAGGAGGTGGCGATCCTGCACGGCAGCGCCGAGGGCGGCGAGACCACGAAGACGCCCGTGGTGCTCGACTCGCAGGAGGCCGTCGACGGCTTCGTGGCCGCGTTCAACGGGCGCAGCCTGGCGCAGGAGGTGCAGTCGACGTACGACGCCACCGACGTGCCGGAGGGCAAGGCACTGCTCGCCTCGGTGATCTCGATCGGCTGCGACGTGCCTCCCGGGGTCAACGTCATCCCGGGCGCCGACGGCCCCCAGATAGTCGCCCAGAAGGTGGCCTCCCCGATGCAGGAATGCCTTGCCGCGGTGACCTCCGTGGCCCTGGTCCTGGTGGACGCAGAAACCGTCGGCTGAGCAGGTTCTCGAAGCGCCGAGTCGCCGATGCGGCAGAATGGGCGCTGATGAACCCAGAAGACGCACTGCCCGAAGACAACCGTTTCGTGAGCGATCTCGAGGAAGTTCTCCCCGACGACCCCGGCCTGCCGGTCGGTTGGGAGGCCGGCACACCCGACCCGGCGAGTGCCGAGGACGTGGCCAGGTTGACCGAGATCCTGCGCGCGCACGAGGACGCCGGCCGCGGCTGGGCAGGTGCCTCCGAGGACGACGTCCTCGTCGAGGTCTCCGAGCACGGCCTGCGGATGCGCGAGAACCTGGTGATCCGTGACGGGTCCGGGCACATCCGGGCCTGGGCCAGCGTGCACGACCGCTCGGTCGGCCGGATGCTCTACGTCCACATGATCGACCGGGCGATGTCGTCGGGTGCCGCCGACCGTTGCTCCGAGGTGATGTTCCACTGGGCCGAGGGCCAGGCCCGCGAGGTGGGCTCGGCCCGTGGCCTCGACGTCCAACAGATCGACACCGGCGCCTTCGCAGACGACGAGCGTCAGCACAAGCTCCTCGAGGACGCCGGCTTCAACCGGGTCCGCACCTGGTGGCAGATGAGTCGCCCGGTGACCGCCGACGAGGCCTCGCTGGTCAGCGACCCGGAGAAGTGGGAGCGCAAGGGTGTGGTCTTCCGACAGGTGCGCCGCGAAGGCGACGGGCTGCCGGAGGAGGATGACCTGCGCGCCGTGCACGACGTCCTGGAGAGCGCGTTCACCGACCACTTCAACTCCTCCGAGGAGACATTCGCCGAGTTCGTGCACCGCCTCCGCGAAGACCCCGGCCACCGCTGGGACCACTGGTGGTTGGCCGAGATCGTCGACGGCGAGAGTGGCGAGCCGGAGCCCGCCGGCGCCCTGGTCGGCACCGTCTCTGAGAGCGCCAACGGCCCCGACGGTTCCTACGTGTCCTACTTGGGTGTGCTCGAGTCGGCCCGCGGCAGGGGCGTGGCCAAGGGTCTGCTCAAGACGATCATCGCCGACGCCGCCGCGCGTGGCCGCGACCGAGTCGGCCTGGAGGTCGACGCCGACTCCTCAACCGGTGCCGACCAGCTCTACGTCGGCATGGGTTGGAAGACGAAGTACGTCACCGAGTCGTGGCACAAGGACATCCCGGTCGACTGACCGGTCTGCTCAGCCGCCCCACCCCATCGGGAAGACCTCGAACGGGGCCGCGAAGGCGACCCCCATCCGGGATCCGGTGCCGCGGCTGAGCCCCTCGAGGAACTCGGCGGGGTCGAAGTGCTCCCAGCCGAGACCGTCGATGTAGGCGCCGTGGGCGCGCAGCGACTCGACGCCCTTGTCGAAGGTGTCGGTGGTGTCGACCGCGTGCTCGGCCTCGGGTGATCCGGCTGCCCAGACCTCGCGTACGCCGCCCCACGGCTCGAGACCGCCGCGCCCCTCCGTGTCCGGCCCGAGCTGCTCGGGGAAGATCCACCGGTTGCCGGCATCGCGAACCGCGTCGAGGACAGCCCGACCGACGGCGATGTGATCGGCCTGGTTGAGGTTCCGCCCGCCGAAGGTGTCGTGGAAGTTGCCGGTGACCACGATCTCCGGCCGATGGCGGCGGACAACCTCGGCAAGCAACCTTCGCAACGCGACGCCGTACTCCACGACGCCGTCCTGGAGCCCGAGGAACTCGACCTCGTCGACGCCGACGATGCGGGCCGACTCGACCTGCTCGGCCTCGCGCACGGAGCGGCACTGGTCGGGGTGGAGGCCGTCGATGCCGGCCTCGCCACTGGTCACCATGCAGTAGGTGACCTGCTTGCCCTGCCCGGTCCAGCGGGCAACGGCGGCAGCCGCGCCGAACTCCATGTCGTCGGGGTGGGCGACGATGCACAAGGCACGGTCCCAGTCCTCGTCCAGCGGTGCCAGGGGCGGCGGTGTCTCAGTCATGCTTCCAGCGTGGCACGGCCGTTGCCGGACAGCACGTGTTTTGCCCGAGGACTTGTGGGCACCATGGGCGCGTGATGAAACTGCTGCTTCCGCTCCTGTTCGTGCTCATGCTCCCGGTTCTCGCTGCCTGCAACGACTCGGACGACTCAGACGAATCCAACTCGCCGACCGACAAGCTCGAGGCCAAGGCCGAGCAGGCGCGAGCGGCGTACGACCAGGAGTGCACCACCGAGCCCGAGCTCACCGCCGACGGCCTGACCGAGCCGGGCAGTGTGCTCTGCTACGGCACCAAGGCGATCGTCCCGGCGCGCGGCGACGGCGGGCACGGTCGCATCGAGATCACCACCACGGCCGTGGAGCTCCCGACCGGTCCGGAGGAGGAGGCGCTGCGCGGACGTTTCGAGGAGGAGCTGGACGGGCGCGCCGACCGCATGCGCACGATCTACCACCGCATCGAGTTCACGGTGCTCGACGAGTCGACGCCGGGCGTCCTGGACGAATTCGACCCGACGAGCCTGGAGTCGACGGTCGTCCTCGCCGACGGCCAGCCGAAGGGCTTCGTCAGCATCGACCCGGATGACTGCACGGCCTCAGACGTCGAGGAAGCCACCGAGGAAGCGGCAGACCGTGGCACCGCCGGGGAGGTCGTGGTGAAGTCCTGCGAGTGGAGCTTCGTGCCCGACGATGCAGAGGTCATCGGAGCCTCCTACTCGACCCTCGGTGACGCCGACCATGCCGAGGAGTACGACCCGATCATCGGCGAGCCCGTGCGTTGGAAGGCGCCCGCATAGAGTTGGCCCCACTCGAACGGAGGAGTTCTCCATGGGCAAGAAGGCGAAGACCGCAGTCGTGGTGATCGGCACCGGCGTCAAGGTGGCGGCGAAATACGGGCCTCAGGCCAAGATCGCCTGGGACAACGGTGGCAAGAAGGCCGCCGCGTCGGCCGCCAAGAAGGCCCGCAGCCTGACTGCGCGACGCAAGGCGATGGCCCACGCCGCCACAGTCGTCGACGGCTCCGTGCTCAAGGTGGCGCCCGCGGGCAGCACGGCGTACGTCGTGTTCAGCGGTGAGCAGCCGATCGCGACCTACCCGCCGCTCGAGACGCCGTACCCGGTGCTGTTGGCCCATGCCGACCTGGGCAAGCGGGTCCACCCCGAGCCCAGGCCCGAGCGCCGAGGCCTGCCCCGGGGACGTCGTTGACCAACGTCTTCATCGAGGGCGACAACCTCGAGGTGTTGCCCACGTTGGAGGCGGGCAGCGTCGACGTCGCCTACATCGACCCGCCCTACAACACCGGCAACGACTTCGCCTACAACGACCGGCACGGCGTCGGCCGGAACAGGCACCGAGCCTGGCTCGAGATGATGCGCCCGCGGCTCGCGGCGGCCCGCGAGCTGCTCGCCGACGGCGGCGCGATCTTCGTCTCGATCGACGACAACGAGGTCGCCCACCTGCGGTTGTTGATGGACGAGGTCTTCGACGAGCGCAACTTCATCGCGCAGATCGTGGTGAACCTCAACCCCAAGGGGCGCCAGCTCGGCAACTTCTTCGCCACCTCGCACGAATACCTGCTCGTCTATGCGCGTGACATCGATGCCTGTGTGCTCGACGCGACCTCCGCGCACAGCGTGGACCCGGCGGACTTCCCGCAGAGCGCCCCGGACGGGCGGCGCTTCCGTCACCTGCCGCTGCGCAACACCAACAAGAAGTTCAACCCGGCGACCGCCCGAACGCTGCACTTCCCGGTGTGGGGCTCGCCGGCGACCGGTCGCGTCGCGACGGCTCCGTTCGACGACGCGGTCGAGGTGCTCCCGGTCTTCGGCGACGGCACCCCCGCGGTATGGCGTTGGTCGGCGCCGCGCATCGACGCGCGTCCGGATGACCTCGTCTGCCGGGTGGTGCGCGGAAGGCTGGGGGAGCGGGTCGACGTGTTCCAACGCGACTGGCTGCACGACGGTCGGCGCAAGAAGCTGAAGACGATCTGGTTGGCCGAGGAGGTCGGCTCCACCGACACCGCAGTGGCCGAGCTCAAGGCGATCGTGGGCCATGTCTTCGAGTCACCCAAGCCGACCGGGCTGATCCGCCGGATCCTGGAGTGCTTCCCGCCCGACGCAGTCGTGCTCGACTTCTTCGCCGGCAGTGGTACGACGGGGCACGCGACCGCACTGGCGAACGCCGACGACGGGGGGAGTCGCCGGTGCATCTCGATCAACTCCGCCGAGCCGACGCGGCCGGGCTCCAACGCCGCCCTCGCCGGGCTGACGACCGTCAGCGCGATCACCGAGGCCAGGCTGCGAGCGGTCGCGGCACGTCTGGGCGGCGACCTCGAGGTGCGTCGTACGCGCTGATCCCTCGCCTCTCGCGTCTCCCATTTCCCCGGGTACCCGGGGAAATGGGAACTCCCCGGCCGAAATTTCGGCCGGTAGGTTCCCATTTTGGCCGGGAGGTCCGCGCCGGATTCGGTCGGACCCCACTTGGCCCGCGCCGGGCAACTGCTCGAACCGCCCGGGCTAGAGGCCGGCGGCCTTCTCGAGGGCGGATAGCTCGTCGTCGAGGTGGGTCAGCAGTCGCTGGAGGTGCGGGACCGTACGGCGGCAGCCGGTCAGGCCGAAGCCCATCTGGCCGTCGTACGACGTGCAGGTGATGTTGAGCGCCATGCCGTGGATCGGGATCGAGAGCGGGTACATCCCGACCAGCTTCGCGCCGTTGTAGTACTGCGAGGTGCGCGGTCCCGGGACGTTGGAGATGATCAGGTTGAACGGCGGGCGGACCACCCCCTGCATCCGCAGCATCGGGGTGAGCATCGCCGGCGCCATGCCGACCGCAGACATGGCCAGGATCTGCATCGGTGACATCGACGAGAGGGCGCGCTTGCCCTCGAGCATCGACGCGTGGATGCTCTTGAGTCGATCGGCGGGGTCGGCCAGGTCGGTGCCCAGCTTGACCATCACGACGCCGATCGCGTTGCCACCCTCGGCCGAGGCAGTCTGCGCCTGCTTGGCGTTGAGGCCGACCGGGACCATGGAGACCAAGGTGGTGTCAGGGAGGGCGTCGAGCTCGAGCAGGTAGGTGCGGACGGCGCCGCTGCACATGGCCAGCACCACGTCGTTGATCGTCGAGCCGGTCGCCTTGCCGATCGCGCGCATGCGTTCGACGGGCCAGTCCTGGGCGGCGAATCGGCGCGACCCGGTGATGGACTGGTTGAAGATGGTGCGCGGGGCGAAGAGGGAGACCGCTGAGGTCTCGTTGCGCACGCTGCGGTTGAGCGTCTTCACCAGGGCACTGGGCAACCCGGCCGCCTCGGCGCTGACGCCCAGCGCGGTGCGCAGCGCCTTCATGGGTACGACGGCAAGGTTGCGCTCGGCCTCCGCCTGCGACTGGACCGCCTTCGCAGCGGTGGGGTGGGCCGCCCAGGGCGCCGTCATGTTGCGCTTGTCGGGGTCGCTGGAGAGCACGCTCTGCATCAGCCGCATGGCGGAGACCCCGTCGACCAGCGAATGGTGGATCTTCGTGTAGAGGCCCACCCGACCGTCCTTGAGGCCCTCGATGACATGGGCTTCCCACAACGGGCGTTCGCGGGCCAGGCGGGTGCTGTGGAGCCGTGAACACAGGTCGAGCAGTTCGCGCACGCGGCCCGGTTGGGGGAGCGCACTGTGGCGCACGTGGTGCTCGATGTCGAAGCGTTCGTCCTCGGTCCACACGAACTGCCCGGCCGTGGTGATCGACCGACGCGGGTGCTTGAGGAACAGCGGCGACATCTCCTCGACGGACGACATCTGCTCATACAGCTCACGGGTGTAGTCGGGGCCAGCGCCCGCCGGCTTCTCGAAGAGCTGCAGACCGCCGACGTGCATCGGCATGTTGCGGTTCTCCGCCATGAGAAAGGCGGTGGAAGTCGGGTCGATCGGCGTGGCCACGGTGGGCACCTCTGCTTTCTCCCGGGCGTCCCCGGAAGTTTGATCTTGTCTGGTTCGCTGCTGGTTTGTCGAGGACGGGACACATGGAGAACGTGTGGTCCGTTCGAGGGGTTACGTGTGACCTACGTCGAGTCGGCCGAGCAGGGCACCTCGACCGGCGCCGGACTCGTGATTCGCCCCTCCGGGCACCTCCGGTCTCCGACAACTTCTCATCAGGGGTTCCGGCGGGACCGCTTTCCGGTGTTGTGTGGACGATGACCGCACATCTCACTCGGGAGACACCATGTTGCTGCGCCGCCTGTCCGTCGTACTCACCCTCGCCGCCCTGCCCCTCGGCCTTCCGATCACGGCGTACGCCGATGACTACTCGGCGCCGTTGGACACGGCCATCTCCGACCTGCCGGTCTCCTCGGAGGTGCGGACCGGATATGAACGGACCAAGTTCAAGCTCTGGATCGACGCAGACGGCGACGGCTGCAACACCCGCAACGAGGTCCTGCTGGAGGAGGCCGACGACGCGCCGACACGTTCGGGCACCTGCACTCTCAACGGGGGCCGCTGGTTCAGCTACTACGACCGGGTCTCCTGGTATGCCACCAGCGACATCGACATCGACCACGTGGTTCCGCTGGCCGAGGCATGGGACTCCGGTGCCCGCACCTGGACCGCCTCGGTGCGGGAGGCCTACGCCAACGACCTCGGCGACCACCGCTCGTTGGTCGGGGTCACCGACAACGTCAACCAGACCAAGAGCGACCAGGACATCGCCGAGTGGTTGCCGAAGTACGACAAGTGCCGTTACCTGCGCGAGTTCGTCGCGGTGAAGCACCGTTGGCGGTTGTCGGTCGACAGTGCGGAGAAGTCGGCGATGTCGTCGCTGGCCGCCTCGTGCACGAACAGCACAATCATGGTCACCCTGGCGCGCTGACCTCCGCACCCGGTTTTCGTCCACAGCCGGCGGGGTCGGCGCCGTCCTCCACAGGCTGCCACTTCGTACGCCGCACTCGAGTGTGCAGCCTCCTAGCGTCCCGTGGTGAAAGGGCCGAGTCGCGGCCCCCTCACCGGAGGAGATCTGGATGAAGCGCTTGCTCCACCTGTTCGCGATGACGATCGGCATCGGCAGCGGACTGATGCTCGGCCTCACCGCGGGCTCTGGCCATGCCGAGACCCGGGCACCCGAGGGCTGGCAGCCGCCGCCCAAGACGATCGTGGCGGTCGAGGGAGACAAGGCCAACGGCTTCTCCATCCACCACTACGACGGGAGCTGGCTCTATCCGCCGACCGACTCGGAGGCGGCCGCGGAGTGCAGCGCCTACGACACCCGGGTCAAGCGGGTGCGTTGCAACACCGAGGTGCGCACCTGGTACCGCGACCTCGGGCGACTCAAGCGCGCCCTCCGCTATGCCCACAGCAGCGAAGGGGGCGACTGATTGCGAGGAGTTCTGACACGATCGGGGCATGGACCCCCACCCCCTCGACCGGTTGTGGCAACGGGGACGCACCTCGATGAAGGTGCGGGTCCGTCGACTGCGCAGCAAGTCGTTCGCGATCGCCCAGTGCTCGATCGCGGCCGGGGTGGCCTGGTTCTTCACTCGTGAGGTCTTCGACCATCCCACTCCGTTCTTCGCACCGATCGCCGCGGTCGTGTGCCTCGGCACCTCCTACGGGCAACGTCTGCGACGCGTGGTCGAAGTCTGCATCGGCGTCGCGGTGGGGGTGCTCATCGCCGACCTCCTGGTCTATGCCGTCGGCACCGGTTGGTGGCAACTGACCTTCATCGTCGCGTTGGCGATGTCGAGCGCGTTCCTGCTCGACGGTGGTCCGCTCCTGGTCACCCAGTCCGGGGTGCAGGCGATCGTGGTGGCGACGCTGGTGCCCTCCTCGGGGCAGGCACTGGTGCGCTGGACCGATGCCCTGATCGGCGGGGCGGTGGCGTTGGTTGCTGCCACCGTGGTGCCGGCCGCCCCGCTGCGTCGCCCGCGCGAGCAGGCGGCGATCGTGGTCCGCAAGATCGGCGACCTGCTGCGGGCCGCCGGTGACGTCATGGTCAGCGGGGAGATGGAGCCCGCGCTCGACCTGCTGGCCGACGCCCGGTCCACCGACTACCTCATCCGTGAGCTCCAGGCAGCCGCCGACGAGGGGCTGTCGGTGGTGGCGAGCTCACCGTTCCGCGTGCGACACAAGGGGTCGGTGCGCCTGATGGCGGAACTGGTCGAGCCGCTCGACCGTGCCCTGCGCAGCACCCGCGTGCTGGTCCGACGTACGGCCGTGGCGGCGCACCATCGTCGAGCCGTGCCCACGAGCTACCCCGTGCTCTGCCGTGACCTCGCCGACGCCGCCGATGCCGTGGCCGCCGAGCTTCGGGCCAACAAGATGGCGGTGGACGCGCGAGCAGAGCTGCTCACCGTGGCCCGGGCAACCGGTGCCGTCGAGCGCACTGACGACCTGTCGATCGAGGTGGTGCTGGCCCAGATCAGGTCCGTGATCGCCGACCTGCTCGTGCTCACGGGACTTGACCCGCTGGAGTCGACCGACGCCCTGCCACCGACGAAGCGGTGAACCGAACGATGCTCTGGGTGCTGCATGTCGACATGGACCAGTTCCTGGCCGCCGTCGAGATCCTGCGCAACCCGGACCTTGCCGGCAAGCCCGTCGTCGTCGGTGGACGGGGTGACCCCGGTGAGAGGGCGGTGGTCTCGACCGCCTCCTACGAGGCCCGCGCATTCGGTGTGCGTTCCGGGATGCCGTTGCGCAACGCGAAGCGCAAGATTCCCGACGCCGTGTTCCTGCCCGTCGACTTCCCGGTCTATGAGGCCGCTTCGGAGAAGGTGATGCAGACCCTTCGTGCGGTTCCCGGGGCGGTGGTGCAGGTGTTGGGGTGGGACGAGGCCTTCGTCGGCATCGAGACCGAGGATCCGCAGACGGTTGCCCGCGACATCAGGAGCCGTGTGCTGGCCGCGACCGACCTGCACTGTTCGATCGGGGTCGGCGACAGCTTGATCCGGGCCAAGAACGCCACCGACCTCGGCAAGCCGCGCGGAGTGTTCACCCTGACCCGCGACAACTGGCTCGAGGTGATGGGAGAGCGACCGACGAAGGACCTGTGGGGTGTCGGCCCGCGCACCTCGGCCCGCCTCGCCGGGCACGACATCACCACCGTGAACCAGTTGGCGGGCACCCCGATCGAGCTGCTGACCGCCGAGTTCGGGCCCAACACCGGCGTCCACGTGCATCGCCTCGGCACCGGCGAGGGAACCGCTGTCGTCGACGACACGCCTTGGGTGCCTCGCGCACACGGGCGCGAGACGACCTACCAGCAGGACCTGACCACGCCCGCAGAGGTCGACGCCGCCGTACGTGCCCTGGCCGCGCAGGTCGTCGACGACATCCGAGGTGAGGGCCGGGAGTGCCTGCGGGTGCACCTCAAGGTGCGCTTCGTGCCGTTCTTCACCTTCAACAGGTCGCGCAAGCTGAAGGAGCCGACGTACGACGTGGACCTGATCGCCGACACCGCGCTCGACCTCCTCGCCGGCCTCGAGGACGAGCGCGCGATCCGGCTGCTCGGCGTGCGTGCAGAGATGGTGCCGCCACCCGGCAATCCTTGATGCGCGAACCTGCAACTCTTGGTGCGCGAACCTGCAATCGTTGACGTCCGAGCTGTCAACTGTTGACGCTGCGGTTACCGAGGGACCTCCGCAATTCTGTGACCACCGAGTCGACCACGGCCACCAGGTCGCCGCCCGACTCACCCGCGACTGCGCGCTGACGCTGGTACGACGCCCCACGGCGGGGAATCTCTGCCACCGACCGGAGCTCGTCCTCGCAGCCGAGGCGGCGCGACACCGGGGTCAGTCGGTCGAGGAGGTCGTTGAGGTCATCGGTGATCAACCGCTCGTTCGAGGAGGCGTCGAGGATGATGATCGCGTCGAGCCCGTAGCGGGCAGCGCGCCACTTGTTCTCCTGCACGTGCCACGGTGGCATCACGGGCAGGGTCTCACCGTTGGCGAGGCGGGTGTCGAGGTCGATGACCAGGCAGTGCATCAGAGCGACCAGCGCGGCCATCTCGTCGATGGTCGAGACGCCGTCGCACACCCGGTTCTCCAGCGTACCGAGCTTGGGCACCGGGCGCACGTCCCAGCGGATCTCGGAGAGCTCGTCGATGACCCCGGTGGTGAGCTGGTCGTGCGCGAAGGACTCGAACTCCGACCACGCCTCGAACTGGAACGGAAGCCCTGCGGTCGGCAGCTGCTGGAACATCAACGCCCGGTTGGACGCATAGCCGGTGTCGGTGCCGGCCCAGACAGGCGAGGACGCGGAGAGCGCCTGGAGGTGGGGATACTGGTTGAGCAGGGCCGACATCACCGGCAGCACCCGTGCCTGCTCGGGCAGCCCGACGTGCACGTGCACGCCCCAGATCAGCATCTGGCGGCCCCACCACTGGGTGCGGTTGATCAGTTCCTCGTAGCGGTGGCCCTCGGTGAGCTGTTGGGCCGACCACTGGGCAAACGGATGGGTGCCTGCGCCGTAGAGGTCGATGCCCAGACGATCAGCCGCCGGAAGTACGACGTCGAGGGTCGCGCGCAGGTCTGCGATCGCCTCGTCGACGGTCGAGCAGATCCCGGTGACCACCTCGACGGTGTTGCGCAACAGCTCCTTGTGGAGGTGCTCCGGGGGCAGGTCGGGTCCCACGGCCTCGAAGAGGTCAGCGGCGGAGTTCACCAGGTCGCGGGACTCCTTGTCGACCAGGGCGAACTCCCACTCCACGCCGAGGGTCGGTCGCGGGGAACCGTGGAAGTCGATGCGCACGAGGCAAGCGAACCACATCCGGCGCTTCGTGAAAGCATGTCGCCATGGCGGATTCTCGCGAGACGGCACTGATTCTCGATCTGAGTCTTCGGCTGGGGGAGATGCTCCTCTCGAACGGTGCCGGCGCGGCGGACGTCACCGCGACGATGCACTCGGTCGCCTACCACCTCGGCGTCCGCAACCCCATCGTTGACGTGACCTTCACCAGCCTCTCGATGAGCTATCAGTCGATCGAGGACGACGTTCCGGTCGTGATGATGCGTCAGGTGAAGCAGCGTGACATCGACTACGAAGACCTCACCCGCATCGATCACCTGGTCCGTGACCTGCTCGCAGACCGCATCGACCTGGTCGAGGCCCGCGCCACCGTGGCCAGGATCAGCTCCTCCGGGCATGCCCGCCATCGGTGGGCCGTGACCGTCAGCATCGGTGTCATGTCCGCCGGCGTCGGTCTCATGCTCGGCGGCAACGCGTTGGTCGTCCTCATCGCGTTCGTGGCAGCGATGATGATCGACCGCACCCAGATGTTCCTCCACCGGCAGAGGTTGCCGAACTTCTACCAGCAGGTGGCCGGGGGAGCGGTGGCCACGCTTCTCGCGCTGGGCGCCGCGGCCGCTGAGCTCGACGTGGACCCGTCGGTGGTCGTGACCGCCAACATCATCATGTTGTTGTCCGGCATCGGCTTCATGGGCGGCTTGCAGGACGCGCTCTCCGGCTTCTACGTCACGGCCGGGGCACGGATGACCGAGGCGCTGCTGTCGACATCGGGCATCATCGCCGGAGTCAGTGGTGGGTTGGCGTTGGGCGACGTCATCGGCGTGGACATCGGTCGGTTGGAGCCGGGTCGTGGCGGCCTCGCCACGGTCGCGATGATCTCGCTGGGAGCCGCGATCGCCGCCGCCGCCTTCGCCTTCAGTGCGTATTCGCCGAAGCGCATCCTGATCCCGATCGCGCTGATCGCAGCCGTGGCCATTTCGATCACCTACGGGGTCGAGGGCGCCGGTTTCGGACGGACCTGGTCGGTGACCCTGGCGGCGCTCTTCATCGGTCTGGTCAGCTACTCGGTCTCCGGTCGGGTGAAGGTGCCGCCGCTGGTGGTCGTGGTGTCGGCGATCGTGCCGATGCTGCCCGGTCTCTCGATCTATCGGGGGCTCTCCCTGATGGCCGAGGGTGGGGCCACCTCGCAGGGCATCTTCGCGATCATCACCGCGGCCTCGGTTGCCATCGCCCTCGCCTCGGGCGTGATCCTGGGAGAGTTCATCGCCCAGCCGCTCAAGCGCGAGGCCCGCAAGCTCGAGGGACGTCTGGCCGGTCCGCGTCTGGTCGGTCCCTTCCGCGCCCGCCCCAAGTCCTGACCATGCGTCAGTCCCTGGGGCGCGGAGCGTTCAGTCCCTGTGTGACCACCTGGAACCCGGCCATCAATCCTTGACGCCGCGTGGGAGCGAGGGGAGGAGAGCCATCCAAGCGGCCGCGGTCGGGCCGTCGTACGGCGGCAGGTGTGCCTCGACCGCAGCGTGCACGGCCTGGCAGTTCGCCAGGGCCAGCTCGATGACCTCCGCGGGGTAGCCCAGGCTCACTCGGTGATCGGCGAACTCGTCCTCGTCGTCGATCCAGACGCGTCCGCTGTGGCCGCGCACCACGTCGAGGTCGAGGTCGACCGAGCGGATCGTGGTTGCGTCCCAGACCGGTTGGGTGGCGATGTCGACATACACGTCGACCGGCCCGGCGAGGTTCACGAACCCGGCACCGGATCCGTCGCGCCCTCTCCCGTGGAACGTCGCGAACCAGCCGCTCGTGGCAGGTGAACCGGTGGTCGGGGCCAAGCAGACCTGGTCGACCGGAGCCTTGAAGTCCGCACCCGGGCGGTGCATCCGGGTGCCGGCCGGAACGCCGATCCAGTCACCGTGCTCGTCGGAGCCGAGGTAGGCGGCCGGGTAGGCCCAGTGCGGATGATCGGGCCACTTGGTCATCGCGACACGGACTGGATCTCCGAACTCCACGCGTCATTCCTAGCATGCAGGACGTCAGGTGCAACGTCATACGGAGGGAGCGCCGGAGCGACCGGTTCGTATGACGTCACACGGGGACGACTACTTCTTGGCGGGTACGACGCGCTTCGAGGCGCGCGCCACGATGTCCTGGTAGCGCGAGCCGGTGATCTTGGCGAAGTGGTGCAACAGGTGGGCGTCGATGCCGACGAGCTGGCGGGCCTTCCCCTTCATGGCAGCGGCCAGGATGATCGCGGCCGCCTTCTCGGGCGACATCCGGGCCAGCTTCTCGTCGAAGAGCCGGTCGATGGTGCTGCCGTCCTGGCCGGCGGTCTTCCGGCCGTTGCGCGAGATGCCGGTCTTGATGCCACCGGGGTGGATGCAGGTCACGGTCACCGGGTGCTGGTTGACCAGCATCTCCTCGCGCAGCGCCTCGGTGAAGCCGCGGACGGCGTACTTCGTGGCGTTGTACGCCGACTGGCCGGGCATCGAGATCAGGCCGAATAGGCTGGAGATGTTGACCAGGGCGCCGTCGCCCGAAGCGATCAGGTGGGGGAGGAACTCCTTGGTGCCGTTGACGACGCCGTTGAAGTTGACCCCGACGATCCAGTCGAACTCCTCGTAGGTCATGTCCTCGAAGTCGCCGGTCATCGAGACGCCGGCGTTGTTGACGACCAGGTTGACCACACCGAACTGCTCGACGACGGCGGCCGCCCAGGTGCCCACGGCGGCTCGGTCGGAGACGTCGACGACGTCGGAGCGCAGGTCGGTGGCGCCCTTCTCCTTCAGGAGCTGGACGGTGCCTTCGAGGCCATCGGGGTTCCAGTCGGAGATGGCCAGGCGGGCGCCACGGCCGTGCGCCAGCAGGGCCAACTCACGGCCCATGCCGGAACCGGCTCCACTGATCACGACAACCTTGTTCTCGAGCGACTTCATGCGGACACACCTTCGCGGGTAGGGAGCGGCTGGATCGGGTCGGGGGTGGAGACGGCGTACGCCGAGGGGTCGAACTGGGCGAGCAGGCGACGGAACGTGAACGTGGCGCGGGGCCAGAGCGTGGTGTTGCGCCCCTGGTCGTCGAGATACCAGCTGGCGCAGCCGCCCGAGTTCCACACCGTGCGTTGCATGCGTCGCTGCAGGTCATCGTTCCACGAGGTCTGCACGTCGCGGTGTGGCTCGACGGAGCTGTAGCCGTCGCGGTCCATCGTGCGGATCGCGTCGACCACGTAGGCGATCTGGGACTCGATCATGAACACCATGCTCGAGTGGCCGAGGCCGGTGTTGGGGCCGACCAGCTGGAACAGGTTGGGGAAGCCGTGGACGGTGGTGCCCTTGTAGGCGACCATCCCGGTCTCGCGCCAGGTCTCGGCCAGCGTGGCGCCGGTGCGACCGGTGATCCGCGAGGCGATCGGCTGCTCGGTGGTGAAGAAGCCCGTCGCCACGATGAGTACGTCGATCGGCCGCTCGGTGCCGTCGGCGGTGACGACGGCATCGCCGGTGATCTTGGCGATGGGGTCGGTGACCACGTCTACGGTGTCGGAGGCCAGGGCGGGGTAGTAGGTGTTGGAGATGAGGATGCGCTTGCAGCCGATCTCGTAGTCGGGCGTCACCTTGGCGCGCAGCTCGGGGTCCTTGATGCCCTTGGCGATGTTGCCCAGCGCGAGCCGCTTCGCGGGCCAGGCCAGCTTGGGCTCGAGGGTGAAGCCGGGGACATACATCTCACGGCCCCAGTAGATCGCGGTGCGGTAGGCCCGCTGCACCAGCGGGAGATGGCGGAAGGCCAGCTTCTCGAGGCCGGTGTAGCGCCGGTCGTTGCGCGGGATGACGTAGGGGGCAGTGCGCTGGTAGAGGTCGAGGTGGTCGACGACCTTGGCCAGCTCAGGGACGATCTGGATCGCGGAGGCGCCGGTGCCGATCACCGCGACCCGCTTGCCGGTCAGGTCGATGTCGTGGTTCCACCGGGCGGAGTGGAAGACCTCGCCCTGGAAGCCCTCGATGCCGTCGATGTCGGGCAGCTTCGGCTCGGAGAGCCCGCCGGAGCCACTGATCAGGGTCTGCGCGGTGAGCCTGCTGCCGTCGGAGAGATCGACCTGCCAGAGCTGGTCGTCGTCCTGCCAGGCGGCATGCTCGACTGCCGTCTCGAAGCGGAACCGGTCGAGGACGCCCGATGAGTCGGCAACCCGTTTGATGTAGGCCTCGATCTCGGGTTGGGGGGAGAACGACATCGACCAGCTCGGGTTCGGCGCGAAGGAGTAGCTGTAGAGCTGGCTCGGCACGTCGCAGGCTGCGCCCGGGTAGGTGTTGGCGCGCCAGGTTCCACCGACGCCGGCGTCCTTCTCGATGACGAGGAAGTCGGACTCACCGGCCTCGTCGAGCTTGATGGCCATGCCGAGTCCGGCGAAGCCGGCACCGATGACGAGGTGTTTCACGTGGGTCATGCTGCCACCGTAGGCCGGATATTGAATATCCGTCAATAGTGGTGCTGAACAAAATTCAGTAGGGTGGGTCGCATGAGCAGCACGCCCCGCGTCCGGATGAGCCCCAGCTCGCGCCGCGAGCAACTCCTCGACCTCGGCGTCCGCCTCCTGTCCACCCGCTCGCTCGACGAGCTCTCGATCGAGATGCTGGCCGAGGAGGCGGGCATCTCCCGCGGGCTGCTCTACCACTACTTCGGCAACAAGCACGACTTCCACGAAGCCGTCGTACGCCGCGCGGCCGACGACCTCATCGAGCAGACCGCGCCGCCCGTCTCGGGCGAGCCCCAGGAGCGGCTGCTCGCCTCGATGGCCGCCTACCTCGACTACGTGGTGGCCAACCACGAAGGCTACCTGTCGCTGGTCAAGGGCGCGGCCGCCGGCAACCCGGAGATCCGCTCGATCTATGACGAGGCCCGCTCGGCGTTGACCGAACGACTGTTCAACGAGGACTCCGAAGGCGTGATCCTTCCGGACACGCCGACCACCCGGCTGATGGTGCACGCCTGGTCGGCGTTCGCCGAAGACGTGGCCCTGGCCTGGGCGAAGCAACCCGACGGGGTCGCTCGCGAAGAAGTGCTCGCGATCCTCGCCGGGTCGCTGCCCGCTCTGGTCTCACTCGTGGAGTGATCACTTGCGGTGATCATCGCGGAGCGAGAACTCCGATCATCCGAAGATGCTGACCCCTCCGGGGCCGACCAGCAGGCCCACCACGATGAGCACCGCTCCCCACAGGACCTGCTTGCGCAGGATCGCGAAGATGCCGGAGATGACCAGGATGACCGCGATGATCCACAGGACCGTTGCCATGAGATTCTCCCTCCTCCGAGCGACCTGATGCCGCCCACGCGTCCGAACCTAACGCACCAGCTCGCCGATGCCGACGACCTCGGCGGCGCCGCGAAACATCCACACCCGCATGGCCACGAACCGCATCAGGGTCACGGCCAGGTTGGCCACGGTGAGTACGACGACCTCAGCGCGATGAGGTGCCCCGGGAGCCAGCACGCCCAACAACCACAACGCCCCACTGGTCAGCGCCAGCCCGATGGTGAAGACAGCCAGCCCCTGGAGGTGGTGCCGCAGATGACCGCTGCCGGTGACGGCAAAGGTGAAGCGTCGGTTGGCGGCAGTGTTGCCGATCGCGGTGACCAACAGGGCCAGGGCATTGGCCCACAACCCCGGCATGAGTTGGCGAAACCCCAGGTAGCACAAGGCATACGCGATCGTCGAGAGCACCCCGACCACCGCGAAGAGCGCCATCTGGGTGCCCGGGCGACCTTGCGCCCGAGCCGTGCCGAGCTGGGCGCGCACCGCCTCCATCGGCAGCTGCCCGGTGGCCAACGACCAGCCCAGTCGCCTGATGCCACGCAGGTCGTCAAGGGCGGTGCGCACGACGTCGACGCGGGAGTCAGGGTCGTCGACCCAGTCGACCGGCACCTCGTGGATGCGCAGGCCTGAGCGCTCGGCCAGCACCAGCAGCTCGGTGTCGAAGAACCAGGTGTCGTCCTCCACGAGCGGCAGCAGCACCTCGGCCACGTCACGGCGCAGAGCCTTGAAACCGCACTGTGCGTCGCGGAAGCCGGCGCGCAGCGTGGAACGCAGGATCACGTTGTAGGAGCGGGAGACCAGCTCTCGTCGCGGACCTCTCGTGATCCGCGACCCACGGGAGAGACGCGAGCCGACGGCGATGTCGGAGTGACCACTGATCAGGGGAGCGACCAACGGCAGCACGGCGTTCAGGTCGGTGGACAGGTCGACGTCCATGTAGGCGAGCACATCGGCCCGGGACTCCCGCCACACCCTCTTCAGTGCGCGGCCGCGACCCTTCTCCTCGAGACGTACCACGCGCACTCCTGCGAACTCGTGAGCGAGCCGGTGCGCGACCAGCGGGGTGGCATCGGTGGACGCGTTGTCGGCGATGGTAACCTGCCAGGTCCACGGAAGCTGGGCGAGGTGGCGAGTGAGCGACTCGACCGCCCGCGGCAGGGCCGCCTCCTCGTTGAAGACTGGGATCACCACCTCCAGGACGGGCGCCGGCTCCAGCGCCTCCACCGCGCTCACTGGATGCCCTCGGAGAGATCGTAGACAGTGACGCCGTCGATGGTCTGGGCGGTGAAGTTCTCACTGACCCACGTGGAGATCTGCGAGGCGGTGCCGCTGCTCGAGCCGCCCGGCCCACCCATGCCGACCGGCCCTCCGTCAGCCGTGCCGCCGCCCATGCCGCCCATGCCGCCCCCCGCGACGTACCAGTGGATCTCTCCGTCGGCGACGTACTCCTGGAACTGGGCCAGCGTCGGGCTGGGGTCGCTGCCGTTGAATCCTCCGATGGCCATCACCGGCTCGCCGGTGGCCAGTTGATACCCGGAGGCCGAGTTGGACCCGGAGGTGGCGGCCACCCAGGTGAAGGCTTCGGCATCCTCGAGCAGCGCTTCGGTCAGGACGCCTGACGGGTCGCTGCCGTTGAGCAGGCTGCCGGCCCCGCCACCTCCGCCACCCATGCCACCCGTGGTGGGGCCCGAGGTCGGGATCGACCCGGTGTGGGGGGTGGAGGCGGTGGCCAGGGAGAACGCGAACGGTCCGGAGAGCACCGCGAGCAGCGCGACGCCGGCGACGGCCCCGGCGACCCGGCGCGGAAGGTGGCGTACGACGCCCAGCATCAGCGCCGCCGCAAAGCCCACGGTGGCGACGACGTACCTCAGCCAGGGGTGCCAGTCGCCGGCCCGGTCGAGCAGCACGAAGGCCCATGCGCTGGTGAGAGCGGTCGCGAACGCGAGCACCCCTGAGACGACGAGTGAGGCCCGTCGCTGCCACAAGGTGTGCAGTGCGATGGCGACGACAGCGGCGACGGCCGGTGCGAGGGCGACGGTGTAGTAGGCGTGGAAGATGCCCGCCATGAAGCTGAAGGTCAGCCAGGTGACCACCAGCCAGCCCATCCAGAGGGTGAGGCCCGCGCCGCCCCGGCGCCCGGCGCAGCACAGAGCGGCGACGCCCAGGACCAGCGCGGCCGGCAGCAACCAGGAGGCCTGGCCACCGATCTCCGAGTTGAACATCCGCCAGAGGCCGGTCTCACCCCAGCCGTTCCCGCCGCCGACCGAGCCGGTCTCGTCACCGGTCAGCCGGCCGAAGCCGTTGTAGCCGAGGGTCAGCTCGAGGATCGAATTGTCCTGCGAGCCGCCGATCCAGGGCCGCGACGACGCCGGCCACAGCTCGACGATCGCGATCCACCAACCGCCGGCCAGCAACATCGAGCCGAAAGCCACCAGGAGATGCCCGATCCGGCGCCACCACGGCACCGTCGCGAACAACGCGTACGCCGCGGCAAGGGCCGGTAGCACCAGGAAGCCCTGCAGCATCTTGGTCAGGAAGGCGAGCCCGACCAACGCTCCGCCGAGCGCCAACCAGCGCAGCGGCTTCGGGGACTCCAGGGCGCGGACGGTGGCATACACCGAACCGATCAACAGCAGCACGAGCATCGCGTCGGGGTTGTCGAAGCGGAACATCAGCACCGCCACCGGAGTCAGTGCCAGGATCGCCCCGGCCAACAGCCCCGCGCCGGCCGATCCCGTCGTCCGACGAACCGTGGCGTGCAGCAGCGCCACCGACGCGACCCCGATCAAGGCCTGGGGAACCAGCAGGCTCCACGACGACAGGCCGAAGACGCGGATCGAGAGCGCCATCGGCCACAGCGAGAGGGGAGTCTTGTCGACGGTGATCGCGTTCGCTGCGTCGGAGGAGCCGAAGAAGAACGCCTTCCACGACTCGGAGCCGGCCTGGGCCGCCGCAGCGTAGAACGAGTTGGCCCACCCGGACTCGGAGAGGCCCCACAGATAGAGCGCTGCGGTGCCGAGCAACAACCCGGCCAGGCCCGCTCTCTCCCACGCGAGACGGGGGAGGTCGGGCAGAGCGGGCGGGCGGCCCGTCCGGGCCGGGGCTCCGGCTTCCGGCGGTGGTACGTCGGTCGGCTGGGCAAGGCGGCCCAGGGCGTCGGGCGGCAGGGTGTGCGTGTCCATGGCCACCACGCTCGATGGGCCGGCTGGGTCAGCCGTGGGAGCAACCTGTCGGTCACCTGTGAGTCGGGAACCTCAGCGTGAAGCGGGTCTGCCCAGCACGGGTGGTGAGCTCGACGGTGCCACCGTGGGCCTCCGTGATCGCCTTCACCAGGGAGAGCCCGAGCCCCGCTCCGCCCTCGCGGTGGCGTGCCGTGTCGCCCCGGACGAAGCGCTCGAACGCCTCGTCGGCCAGCCCGGGTGCGAAGCCCGGACCGTCGTCGGTGACCACGATCTCACCGGACCGGACCCGGGCGGTCACGGTGGTGCCGGCGGGCGTGTACTTGCGAGCGTTGGTGAGCAGGTTGGTGACCACCTGGTGGAGGCGTTGCTCGTCGCCCAGCACCTCGACGGCCTCCTCCGGCAGGTCGAGTTGCCATTGGTGGTCGGGTGCGAGCACCCGGGCGTCGGCGACCGCTTCGAGGAGCAGACGGGTCAGGTCGACCGGCTCCGAGTCCAGAGGACGGCCGGAGTCGAGCCGGGCGAGCAGCAGCAGGTCCTCGACCAGGGAGGTCATCCGTCCGGACTCGGCCTCCACCTTCGCGAGGGCAGCGCCTACGGCTGCGGCGTCGTCGGGACGCCGCCGCGCCAGCTCGGCGTACCCCTTGATCGTGGCCAGCGGAGTGCGCAGCTCGTGGGAGGCATCTCCGACGAACTGGCGAACCTGTTGCTCGCTGCGGTGCCTCGACTCGAGGCTCGACTCGACGTGCGCCAGCAGGGTGTTGAGCGCAGCCCCGACTCGGCCGACCTCCGTCCCCTCGTCGGTGAGGTGCTCGGGCACGCGGTCGGTGAGGTCGATCTCGCCGGAGGCGAGGTGCTGGGCGGCCACGCGATGGGCGGTGTCGGCAACCTCGTGCAGGGGCTGCAGCTGGCGGCGTACGAGCACCAGGCCGGCGGCACCTGCGGTGAGCACGGCCAGCAGCCCGAGCAACAATTCCCACTGGACCATCGAGGCCACGGCATCGTTGACGTCGTCGGTGGGAAGCCCGGTGATCAGGGTGGCGCCGTCGGCCTCGGCGGCGGTGACCCGGTAGGTACCGACTCCGGGCAGGTCGACCTCGTGGACCTGCCCATCGGTGGGTACGTCGGCCAGGTCGTCGAGCGCCGCGCTGGAGAGCCGACGGCTGTTGAACGGGGTGTCGGTGAGCACTTCGCCGAGCGGCTTGGTGGCCGTGTCCGACGAGGGCGGGACCACCGCGATGAGGGTGCCCGGCCCCTGGTTGCGTACGTCGAACCGGGACGGAGCATCAGGGAGGCGCTCGGGCAGTCCCGGCCCGGCACCGCCCCGTGGCGGGCCGGACTCGCCGGCCCGCCGCAGCGACGACTGGACGTCGGCATCGAGCTGCCCGGTCAGGTAGGAGCGCATGGCCAGGGTTGTTGCGAAGCCGATCAGCAGGGCCACGAGTGCCACCAGCGCAACGGTGGTGATCACCAGGCGGGAGGTGAGGGAGGCCCAGCGACCGCTCATGGCTTGAGCACGTAGCCGGCGCCACGCATGGTGTGGATCATCGGCTTCCGTCCGGCGTCGATCTTCTTGCGCAGGTAGGAGATGTAGAGCTCGACCACGTTGGCCTGGCCACCGAAGTCGTAGTTCCACACCCGGTCGAGGATCTGTGCCTTGCTCAGCACCCGCCGCGGGTTGCGCATCAGGTAGCGGAGCAGCTCGAACTCGGTCGCGGTCAACGTGATCTCGGCGTCCCCGCGGCGCACCTCGTGGCTGTCCTCGTCGAGGGTGAGGTCGCCGACGCTGAGCAGGTTGTCCTGCTGGGCGTTCATCGCCCCCGCGCGACGCATGAGTGCACGAAGGCGGGCGACCACCTCCTCGAGGGAGAAGGGCTTGGTGACGTAGTCGTCGCCGCCCGCGGTCAGTCCGGCGATGCGGTCCTCGACGGCGTCGCGGGCGGTCAGGAAGAGCACGGGGACGTCGGGGTCCGTCCCGCGCATGCGGCGCAGCACCTCCAGCCCGTCGAAGTCGGGCAGCATCATGTCGAGCACCACCGCGTCCGGACGGAAGTCCTTCGCCAGGGCCACGGCCTTGCTCCCGGTGTGGGCCTGGCGGACCTCGACACCCTCGTAGCGCAGCGCCATCGCCAGCAGCTCGGCGATGTTGACCTCGTCGTCGACGACGAGCACGCGCAGGGGGGATCCGTCAGGTCTGGTCAACTCCATGGGGTCCAACCTCTCCTGCGCGGGTGAGCAGAGTCTGTCAGGTTCCTGTGCCCTTCCTGTGAACCGAGTCTCTGACGGTGGTTGAGGAGCGAGCGCCAGCGAGTGTCTCGAAACCAGCCGACAGCAACCCCTGTGTCCTCGCACAGGTTCCGGACAGCAACCGAGGTCATCGTGGTCGACATGTTCGACAACGACCCGCATGAGGCAGACACCAACCAGGCCCGCAACGACCAGGCCGGCCCGAACCCGACAGGTCCGAACCCGACAGGTCCGAACCCGACAGGTCCGAACCCGACAGGTCCGAACCCGACAGGTCAGCCCCCCGAAGAGCCAGCACCCAAGCCCACCTGGAAGGGCCGCGTGCTCGGCTACCGCGCCGTTGCCGCAGTGGCCCTGGGCAGTGTGGTGCTCGGCGGTGTTGGCGGTGTCGCGCTGGGTGCGGTCAGCAGTGGTTCGGACGACGGTGGCCGCGGCGGCTTCGGTGGGCCGGGCGGAAACGGGCGCGGCAACTTCCAGCAGCTGCCGGGCCAGCAAGGAGGCCAGCCCGATGGCAGCCAGGGCCAGCTCGCTCCGCCACCAGTGCAGGACGATGCCTCCCGGTGATCGAGCAGGCCGAGGAACGAGCGTCCCTCACGGTGGTGAGGAGCGAGGAACGAGCGTCTCGAAACCACCGCTGCGCCGAGCCGGTCGCAAGCGCTGGAGACTTTCTGAAAATACCTTGGCCGAAACCTGTGGATAAGCCCTTTTCGGGGTGTCGACTGTCGGTGGTCCCTGATTGACTTTTTGCATGTTCGAAGTCGATGCAGCTCTCCATCCGTTCGAGGTCGGTGACCTCGGCGGTGAGGCGTTGTTCGACCTCATTTCCGACACCCGTGACACCGAGTTCCGTACCGACCGCCGCAAGGTCCGGCTCGCGTATCAGCTCTGTGTAACCAACCCCGCTGGCCCCGGGATCGACGCCGCTACCTGGGGTGACGGGCTGCCCGGCATGGCGGGTGACTACGACGCCACGTTGGGTGGCGAGGGGACGCCGTTGGTGGCCCGGTTCGTGGTGGAGGACTGGGCTGCGGCGACTCGGAAGTCACGGGGCTCGGGCAAGCAGTTCCTGGCCAACACCCTCGATCTGCACCACCGCCTCCCGAAGGCTCATGCCCGGTTCGAGGACCTCGAGTTGGAGTTGTGGAGGGCCTTCCAGTTGGCCGAGGAGACCCACGACCTCTCGCTGGAGGCAGCCCGGTGGATCGATGCCCGCGTCGCCGAGGTCGGGTCGTACTCGTTCAACGCCATCACCAAAGCCGTGAAGCTCGGGACAGCGAAGTTCCACCCCGAGAAGCTCGAGGACGACAACGGGCTGCCCGGTAGGGATGACTGGGACGTCACCGTTGACCACAATCAGGGAGCTGAGGGCACCAGCACCCTCGAAGCGATCGGGGGCAGCCTGGATCTGGCGAAGTTCCATGATCTGGTCTCTGATGAGGCGACCACGTTGGGTCGGCTCGGGGACTCCGACACGTTGGGTCAGCGCAAGGCCAAGGCCCTCGGCGTCATCGCGGACAGGCAGGCCACCCTGGATCTGCTCGGGATCCTCGACACTGARCCGYTGGTCCACCCGGAGACCGGCCGGGAAGTGATCCGCCGCAAGTCGTACCTGAAGGCCCGGCTCTTCGTGCACCTGTCGTTGGCCGACCTGGCCACCATGAGCACCGGATCCGCAGCTGGGGCCACTACTGCTTCCACACCGGGCACCGGCGATGCACCGACCGACAGCCAGGTCGGTGCGGAGAACCAAGTCGGGGTGGTGGTGTCGAACATGTTCGGCCCGGTGACCACGGATCTGGTCGCGGGCTACCTGAAGCTACTCGGCTCGGATGCCCGGGTGACMCCGGTSATCGACACCACCAAGGTCTGGGCAGTGGATCAGCACGATCCTCCGCAGGCGATGCGSGACCAGGTGATTGCCCGGGATCCGCACTGTGTCCACCCGTTCTGCATGAAGCCCTCCGAGGGGTGCGACATCGACCACATCGTCGCCTATGACGAGAACGGCCCACCCGGTCAGACGGACCCGGAGAAGCTGGCACCGTTGTGTCGYAGTCACCACCTGTTGAAGACCCACGGCGGCTGGAAATACAGGCGCAACCGGGACGGCACCTATACCTGGACCAACCAGCACGGCCGGACCTGGTTGGTCACCGATACCGGAACCCTCGAACTCACCCAAGAACCCTGAGCCCGCCCAAGAAGCACCGGCCGAACAAGCACCACCACGACAGCAGGCCCACACCACGGGTGAGTTCGCCGCCCTATACCTGGACCAACCAGCACGGCCGGACCTGGTTGGTCACCGATACCGGAACCCTCGAACTCACCCAAGAACCCTGAGCCCGCCCAAGAAGCACCGGCCGAACAAGCACCACCACGACAGCAGGCCCACACCAGGAGCCCGACCACACAGGAACCCGGGTGACTGGGCCTACTGCCACGCCATCCCAACCGGTGGAACGCGGGCAGGGAGACGTTGTCTCGACAGAAGGCTCGACCCTCAGCCGAGGAGTTTCAGCCTGAGCTGCTCCGAGTCCTGATCGCTCCAGCCGTGCGCCGACAGCCAACCCAGGGCACCGCCGTGCTCACGGTTGAGGGTGGCGAAGAGTTGCTCCATGGTCTCTGACTTCGGTGTCTGGTCCTGCACCCGCGCCTGCAACAGCGCGGCGTACGCGGGCCGTACCTTCAACCGGTCGATGATCCGCTCAATGCGCTGCGCCGAGACGACGTAATCGGCGATCACCACCTCGTCACGGACCCCGACAGCCGACAGGGCCATTCCGACCACTGTGCCGGTACGGTCCTTGCCGGCGGCGCAGTGCACCACGACGGCGCCCTTCGACGTGGCGATGGTCCGGAGTGCAGCGATCACTGACTCGGGGCGGTTGGCCAGATAGCCGAGGTAGTGACGGCTCCAGTAGGCGGCATCGGTCGGCTTCGACTCCGTCCCGGCCAGGACCAGCGTGTCCTTGGCGGTGGCGGCACGCGTCTGATCACGAACCAGTGAGAGGTGGTGCACCCGGACCGCATCACGATGCATCAGCGGGCCCGGCCCCTCGGCGTTCACCTCGGTCGTGCTGCGCAGGTCGACGACGTCAGTGACGCCGACGTCGTCGACGAGTCGGCGTACGTCGTCGGCTGACAGGTCCTGCAAGTTGTCCGACCGCAGCAGCCTTCGTGGCCGCACGAGGTCGCCGTCCTGGGTGGGAAGTCCACCGAGGTCACGCATGTTGGCCACGCCCTCGAGATCGAGCCAGTCGACGTCGCTCATGTGGCGCTGGCTGCGGCGCGGTCGAGCCACCAGATGGTCTCCTCGTCACCCGAGACACCGACAGCCGGCGAGGTGTGCAGGTCGGTGTCGCTCAAGGAGCGCGCCACTGCCTCCGCCTTCTCCGCGCCAGAGACGAGGAACCACACGGCGTGGGTCCGCGACATTGCGTCGAAGGTGAGCGTGACGCGCTCAGGCGGTGGCTTGGGGGAGTCCGGCACGGCCACCGCGATGGCATCGCTCGCATCCAGTTGGGGAGAACCCGGGAAGAGCGAGGCGATGTGGCCGTCGGGCCCGAGCCCCAACATGAGTACGTCGAACGCGCCAGCGCCCTGCTCACGCATGGTGGCCGCATAGGCATCGGCAGCATCGGTCAGCGTGAGTCCCGAGTCGGACGCGGGCATCTCGTGCACGCGCGACGGATCGACGTCGACGTGGTCGAGGAGGTCCCGCCTGGCCTGCTTGGCATTGCGATCGTCGCTGGAGGAGTCGACGTACCTCTCGTCGCCCCACCAGAAGTCGACCTCGTCCCACTCGACGTCAAAACTGTTCAACGACGACGCGACCTTGCGATGGACCAGGCTGGCAATGGTGCCGCCGGTGAGACCGACCGTGGGCACCCGCCCGGCTGCCTGGATCTGAGCCAACCGTGCGATCAGCGCTTCGGCGACGGCCTCGGCCAGCGCGTCCGCATTCTCCGACACCCGGGTCTGTGGGCTCATGACAGCAGGGAACGCAGTTGCTGGAGCCCGGCCTCGAGGTCGTCGAGATGCAGTCGCAACACGGGCCTTCCCTTGTCGGCCAGCACCTGGGCGTCACCCACGGCCTGGGCGATCAGGAAGTCACCGAAGGTGAACTCGCGCCCGGGAACGGCCAGATCCTCGACCGGGTTGCCGGTGACCTGGAGGTAGACGCCGGTGGCAGGGCCGCCCTTGTGGTACTGCCCGGTGGAGTGCAGGAAGCGAGGTCCCCAGCCGAACGTGACCGGGCGCCCGGTGCGCCCGGCCAGCGCGGGGCGGCACTGTGCCAGGTCGCTGTCGCGGTGGCGGTCGAGATAGGCCTGCACAGCGAGGTATCCACGTTCAGGGTCGAGTACGTCGATCAGCGTGGCAAGCGCGTCAGCTGCGGAACTCGTGGTGTCGACGAGCCAGTCACCGGCGAAGACCGAGATGGCACCGTCAGTGAACCGTGGGGCGGGCGACTCACCGGCGCCGTCGAGCATCTCGCGGGCAGCGGCCTTGGCACTCTCGACGTCGGGCTGGTCGAAGGGATTGATCCCGATCACCCGACCGGCCACGGCCGTGGCGAACTCCCACAACAGCATTTGAGCGCCCAACGGGGCGTTCACCGACGCACCGACCGACGACGCGGGGCGCCGGGTGTCAAAGGGGAAGTCGGGCCCGAAGGAGACCAGGACCGAGTCGGGAGTGCTGGGCGTGAAGTTGGGCGAGTCGAGCGACTCGACGACCACGGGCAGGATGCCCTTGCCGTCCTTGCCGGTGGACTCGGCGAGCAGTTGCTCGGCCCAGTCACCGAAACCGGAGAACGATGCGCCAGCGTTGGCGAGCACGACCTTGTCGATGCCCTGGGTCGAGGCCCAGCCGAGGAGGCCACCGAGTCGCAGCGCAGGATTGTCGACGGAGTCGCCGGCGAGGTGGGGGTGAAGGGCAGCGGCGTCATCGAGAAGCTCCGAGATGTCAGCGCCGGCGAGACCGGAGGGGACCAGACCGAAGGCGGTGAGCGCCGAATAGCGTCCGCCCACGTCGGGATCGGCCCGGAACACCGTGTAGCCGGCTTCCGTGGCTTCCTTGTCGAGCGGTGAATCGGGGTCGGTGACCACGACGATGCGTTCTTCGGGCTCGATCCCGGCATCACGGAACGCCTGCTCGAAGGCCCGTTTCTGGCTGTCGGTCTCGACCGTGCCCCCAGACTTGCTGGAGACGATCACCACGGTCTCGTCCAACCGGTCCGTCACTGCTGCCCGGACCACGTCGGGATTCGAGGAGTCCAGCACCTCGAGGTCGACCCCGGCCGATGTGCAGATCACCTCAGGGGCCAAGGACGAGCCACCCATGCCGCAGAGCACGAATCGGGACAGGCCCTTGTCGAGGAATTCCTTGCGGAGCGTGGCGATGTCGACCACCAGCGGACGCGAGGCTTCCGCGAGGTCGACCCAGCTGAGCCGCTTGCCGGCCTCCGGTTCTGCCGCCGAACCCCACAGGGTCGCGTCGCGACGGGCGATGCCGCTGGCCACCTTGTCGCTGACCAGCTGCTCCACGACCTCCGAGAAGGCGCGCTCGTCGGGGTATCCGAAATGAAGCTCGTAGCCGTCCCCCTCCGCGACGTTCCACGCGGTCATGACTGGCTGCTCTCGAGCTGCCCCTTCACCGTCTCCACGAGTTCACCCCAGGACTTGTCGAACTTCTCCACACCCTCGCGCTCGAGGACCAGCAGGACGTCGTCGAAGTCGACTCCCACCTGGGCAAGGGCGGTGAAGATCTCCTCGGCCTCGTCGCTGCGGCCGGTCACGGTGTCACCGTGGACCTCGCCGTGGTCGGCGAAGGCGTCCATGGTCTTCTCCGGCATCGTGTTGACGCAGCCGTCGACCACCAGCTCGCTCACGTAGAGGGTGTCGGGGTAGGCGGGGTCCTTCACACCGGTGGACGCCCACAGCGGTCGCTGCACGTTGGCACCGCCCAGCTTCGCGAAGCGCTCGGATCCGAAGACCTCCTGGTACGCCGCATAGGCACGCCACGCGTTCGCCAGGGCGGCCTTTCCCTTCAGAGCCTTCGCCTCGTCGGTGCCCATCGCGTCAAGTCGCTTGTCGACCTCGGAGTCCACACGGGAGACGAAGAACGAGGCCACCGAGTGGATCGTGGACAGGTCGATGCCGTTGGCCTGGGCCTGCTCGAGACCCGTCAGGTAGGCATCCATCACGCCCCGGTAGCGATCCACCCCGAAGATGAGGGTCACGTTGACGCTGATGCCCTCGGCGGTGGCGGCGGTGATCGCCGGCAGCCCGGGCTCGGTGGCCGGAATCTTGATCAGGGCGTTCGGCCGGTCGACCGTCGTCCAGAGCTCACGGGCCTGGGCGATGGTGAGGTCGGTGTCCATCGCCAGGCCCGGCTCGACCTCGATGGAGACCCGACCGTCGAAGTTGTCGGCCGCATAGACGTCGGCGAGGACGTCACAGGCGGCACGTACGTCGTCGGTGGTCAGGGCCCGGATCGCGGCGTCGACGGTCTGCCCGTCAGCGGCCAGCTTGGCGACCTGCTCGTTGTAGCGTTCGCCGTCGCTGATCGCAGCAGCGAAGATCGTCGGGTTGGTGGTCACGCCCACCACCGACTTCTCCGCGACCAGCTCGGCGAGGTTTCCGGTCTCGATGCGCTCCCGGGAGAGGTCGTCGAGCCACACCGAGACACCGGCGTCGGCAAGGGACTTGAGTCGTTCGGACATTCTTCCTCCTGAACTGCGGGTCTGGTGTTGCCTGCGCGGTGCTCGGTGGGGCCGGATTCAGTTCCCCGCTGCCGTGATGCTGTCGCGAGCCGCGGAAGCCACGGCCTCCGCGGTCACGCCGTACTCCTCGAAGATGCGCTTGTAGTCGGCCGAGGCGCCGTACTGCTCGATGGAGATGATGCGTCCGGCATCTCCCACGATCTCGCGCCAACCCAAACCGATGCCGGCCTCGACGGAGACCCGGGCCTTGACGGTGGGCGGGATGACGGAGTCGCGGTAGGACTGGTCCTGATCGTTGAACCACTCCACGCACGGCATGGAGACGACGCGGGCCTTGATGCCGTCAGCGGCCAGCTGCTCACGGGCCGCGACGGCGAGCTGCACCTCCGAGCCCGTGCCGATCAGGACCACGTCGGGGGCCCCGCCGTCGGCGTCGACCAGGACGTAGCCGCCCTTGGCGACACCGGAGGTGTCCGCCCAGGTCTCACCGGTGTCGGCCTCGACACCGCGTGGGAAGGTCGGCACACCTTGGCGGGTCAGGCACAGACCGGCCGGGCGGTCGGTGTGCTCGAGCACGGCCAGCCAGGCGGCCGCGGTCTCGTTGGCGTCAGCCGGGCGTACGACGTCGAGGCCCGGGATGGCGCGCAGTCCGGCCAGGTGCTCGATCGGCTGGTGCGTCGGGCCGTCCTCGCCGAGCCCGATGGAGTCGTGGGTCCAGACATAGGTGACGGGGGCACCCATCAGCGCGGCGAGCCGCACCGCGGGACGCATGTAGTCGGCGAACTGCAGGAAGGTGCCACCGAACACCCGGGTGAGGCCACCCAGGGTGATCCCGTTCATGATCGAGGCCATGGCGTGCTCGCGGATGCCGAAGTGGAGCACCCGCCCGCGCAGCGGGTCGCCCGACCACTGGTCGGTGCTGCGGCTCGACGGGACGAACGAGGGTGCGTCCTTGATGGTGGTGTTGTTGGACCCGGCCAGGTCGGCCGAGCCGCCCCAGAGCTCGGGCATCAGGGGCGCGATCGCGTTGATCACCTTGCCGCTGGCCGCACGCGTGGCGACGCCCTTGGCGTCGGCCTCGAAGACCGGCAGCGCGTCGGCCAGACCGTCGGGGAGGGCGCGGCTGCTGACCCGCTCCAGCAGTGCCTGCTCGTCGGGGTGGGCGCTCGCCCAGGCACTGAGCTGCTCCTGCCACTCCTTGCGCGCCGCCGAGCCACGCTCGGCGAGGGAGCGGGTGTGGGCCAGGACGTCGTCGGGGACCTCGAACTTCTTCTCCGGGTCCCAACCGAGGATCTTCTTGGTGGCCGCGACCTCTTCGTCGCCGAGCGCGCTGCCGTGGGCGGCCTCGGTGCCCTGGGCGTTGGGGGCCGGCCAGGCGATGATCGTGTCGAGCACGATGAAGCTGGGCTTGTCGGTGACGGCGGCGGCCTTCTGGATGGCGTCGTGCAGGGCCGAGACGTCCTCGACGTACTCCTTGCCGCCGTTGGTCCAGTCGACGGTCTGCACGTGCCAGCCGTAGGACTCGTAGCGCTTGGCCACGTCTTCGCCGAGCGCGACGTCGGTGTCGCCCTCGATCGAGATCCGGTTGCGGTCATAGATGATCGTCAGGTTGCCGAGCTCCTGCACGCCCGCGATGGAGGAGGCCTCACCGGAGACACCCTCCTCGATGTCACCGTCGGAGCAGATCGCGTAGACGTGACGGTCGAACGGGGACTCGCCCGCAGGGGCGTCGGCGTCGAGCATGCCGCGCTCACGACGGGCTGCCATGGCCATGCCGACCGCGTTGGCCACTCCCTGGCCGAGGGGTCCGGTCGTGGTCTCCACCCCGGCAGTGTGGTGGTACTCCGGGTGACCGGGGGTCTTGGATCCCCAGGTGCGCAGCGCCTCGAGGTCGTCGAGCTCGAGCCCGAAGCCGCCGAGGTAGAGCTGCGTGTAGAGAGTGATGCTCGAGTGACCGCAGGAGAGGACGAACCGATCACGTCCCTGCCAGTAGCAGTCCGAGGGGTCGTGGCGCATGACCTTCTGGAAGAGCAGGTAGGCCGCCGGGGCAAGACTCATCGCCGTGCCGGGGTGACCGTTGCCGACCTTCTGCACCGAGTCCATCGCCAACACCCGGGCTGTGTCGACGGCCTTGCGGTCAAGCTCGGTCCACTCGAAGGTGGCGGAATCGGTGCTCAAGTGAGGATCCTCTCGTTGCTTCTACGGCGGCAACGTCGAGCCTACTCATCCGGAGCGATAGACTCGACCCCGGCTCCACCGGATATCGCTCTTTCGTACTCGAGGTTTTTGTGACGCACGTCGGCCAATCGGCTTCAGCCCCCTCGCGGGCAGGCGACGATCCCAGCGACGACTCAGCCGGGAACGGCCGCGCGTCGCTCAAGGATGTCGTCGCGGCGTACGTCGGCCTGACCAAGCCGCGGGTCATCGAGTTGCTCCTGTTGACCACCGTCCCGGTGATGTTCTTCGCCGACCGCGGGATCCCCGAGCTCTGGCTGGTGGTGGCCACCGTCATCGGCGGCACGCTCTCGGCCGGCTCTGCCTCGGCGTTCAACTGCGTCTACGACCGCGACATCGACGAGCAGATGCGCCGCACCCGCCGTCGCGCCCTGCCACGACACATGGTCTCGGCTGGCTCGGCACTGGTCTTCGCAACCACCCTGGCCGTCGTCTCCACGGTGGTCCTCGCGGTGTGGGTCAACTGGCTGTCGGCCGCCCTGTCCCTTGGCGCCAACGCCTTCTACGTGCTGATCTACACGATGGTGCTCAAGCGACGCACGACCCAGAACATCGTCTGGGGTGGCCTGGCCGGCTGCTTCCCGGCAATGATCGGCTGGACCGCGGTCACCGGCGAGCTGGCCTGGACGCCCGTCGTGCTCTTCATGGTGGTCTTCTTCTGGACTCCTCCGCACACGTGGGCGCTGGCGCTGCGCTACCGCGAGGACTACGCGAACGTCGACGTGCCCATGCTCCCCGTGGTGAAGCCGGCGCGGGAGGTCGGTCGCCAGATCGTCCTCTACTCCTGGGTGATGGTCGCCACGTCACTCTTGTTGTGGCCCGTCGCGGGCACCGGGTGGTTCTACCCCGCGTGCGCCGGGGTGCTCGGCGCCGTGTTCCTGGTGGAGGCCCACAAGATGTGGGGCCGTACCAAGGGCACCGAGACGCTGTCGCTGATCAAGCCGATGCGGCTCTTCCACAGCTCGAACCTCTATCTCAGCCTGCTGTTCGTCTCGGTGGCGCTGGATCCCCTGATCAGCCGCTGAGCGCTCGCTGAGCGCGTCGAGCGCTGGCCCTCGAACACGCTGGTAAAAGTTCTTCGGTGCCAGACGCAACCAAAAGCGCCGCCACGACGTCTCTCTCATTGACGGCGGTGTGCCCGGTCTCGGGGGTTCGGGCACCCCGCCGTCGGAGTGTTCTCAGGCGCGGCGGTCGCCGAGCGGCTCGCCGCCGCCGGGGGACTGACTGTGGTCGGCGTCCCGGGCCTCACCGGACGCCCAGGAGAGCAACGCCCCCGGCACGTCGTGCTGCGCCTCGTGCGGTCGTACGGCGAGCAGGATGCGGGCCAGCCCCGCCGCCAGCAGGCCGGCACCGAGCATGTGCAGCGCCACGAGCAGGACCGGCAGGTCCGTGGCGTACTGAACGACGCCGACCAGGCCCTGGGCCAGCTCGATGCCGAGCAGCGCACCGGTGACCACGGTGAGCCAGCGGTCGCCCGAACGTCGCGCCAGCACCAGCAGCAGCACGGTCAGGGCGATCAGGAGCGCGACGGACCCCGCGTGCACGAAGGAGGTCATCTCGGGGTCGAGCCCGTTGCGACGCGCATCTGCGTCGCCGGCGTGGGGTCCGGCTCCGGTGACGACCGTGCCCAGGTAGAGCACCACCCAGCCGGTGACGAACATGAGCAGAGCGACCAGTCGGTGTGCAGACGGAGCGGCTGGGCGTGCGGGACTGCGCAGGTGGTCCATCAGGCCCAGACAGAACATGATGATGACCATCGAGGACAAGAAGTGCAGCGACACCACCCAGGGGTTGAGGTCGGTGAGCACGGTGATGCCGCCGATGACCGCCTGGGCGGGGATGTAGAGGCCGATCAGGAACGAAAGCCTGGTGGCGACCCGGTCCTTGGCAGCGATGGCCGCCAGGAAACAGAGGATCGCGACAACTGCCAGCACGAAGGTCAGCATCCGGTTGCCGAACTCGATGGCGCCGTTGATGCCGAGCTCGCCGTGGGGTCGAAGCGAGTCCTCCGTGCATCGTGGCCAGGTCGGGCAGCCGAGTCCGGAGCCGGTGAGCCGCACCGCAGCACCGGTCACCACGATGCCGATGTTGCACAGGATGTTGGCCACGGCCAACGGCCACAGCCAGCCGGCCAGACGGGTTGGCACCTTCACTCCCACTTGAAACTCCTGCTCGCGATGGCGCCCGCCACCACGGCCCAGACACCGAGCACGGCGAAGGCAACCGGGTTGAGGGCACCGTCAATGAATCCGTCGCGCATCGCATCCCCGAGCGCGGCCGACGGGAGGAACTGGATGACTGCCGACCCGGTCGCGCCGTAGGTGTCGCGGGGGAGGACCACTCCGCCGCCCATCATCAGCAGCAGGTAGACGAGGTTGGCCACGGCAAGGGTGGCTTCGGCGCGGAGGGCACCGGCCAGCGCCAGGCCGAGCCCACCGAAGGCGGCAGTGCCGAGCAACGCGGCGGCCACGCCGATGGCGACTCCGGCGAAGCCGCCGTCGAGTCGCCAGCCGAGGATGGCCGCAACCGTGACGATCACGATGCCCTGGAGCACCTGCACCCCGAGCAGGGCGATCACCTTGCCGGCAAGGAGGCCGAAACGGGGGAGTGGCGAGGCGCCGAGCCGCTTGAGCAGGCCGTAGCGGCGCTCGAAGCCGGTGGCGATGGCGAGAGAGGTGAACGACGTCGACATCACCGCCAGCGCCAGGACCCCCGGCGTCAGGACGTCGACGGGCTTCTCGTCCCAGTCCAGACCCAGCTTCCTGGCGGCCAGCACGCCGCCCACCAGCGCCAGCACCGGAATCACGACGGCGAGCAGGAGCTGCTCCCCGTTGCGGAGCAACAACTTGCTCTCCATCGCGGCCTGCGCGCGGATCTGGCGGCCCAGGGGTGCAGCGCCGGGAGCGGGGGTGAAGTCCTGGCGGGCAGCTCCCGCGGGCCCGCTCATGCTTCGAACTCCCGTCCGGTCACCTGGAGGAAGACATCTTCGAGCGTGCGCTGTCCGAGCGTCAGGCTCTCCGGGAGAACGTCGTGCTCCTCGCACCACGCGGACACCTTGGCCAGCGTGGAGCCGTCGGCCGGGCCGGTGATGAGCAGGCTCTGCTCGTTGATCTCGGTCACCTCCGTCGAGTCCCCGAGAGCGACCCGCAGCTTGTCGGGGGCCCCTTGCGGGAACGGCTCGGTGACGACCAGCCGGATGGTGGCCTGGTCGCGGGCACGGGTCAGCTCGAATGGAGTGCCGCTGGCGACGAGTCGCCCGTGGTCGATCACGTGGACCAGGTCGGAGAGCCGCTCGGCCTCGTCCATGTGGTGCGTGGTCAGCACGATCGTCACGCCGTCGGCCTTGAGCTCCTCGAGCAACGCCCACGTCGTACGGCGTACGGCCGGGTCCATGCCTGCGGTGGGCTCGTCCACGAAGACGAGTTCCGGGCGACCGACGATCGCCATCGCCAGGCCGAGCCTCTGCTGCTGTCCGCCGGAGAGCCGGCGGTACGGCGTACGCCCGCACTGGTCGAGCCCGAGCCGGTCCACGAGCAGGTCGATCGGCAGCGGATCGGCGTGCAACGACGCGATGTGGCGCAGCATCTCAACGGCGCGTACGCCGGACCAGGCACCGCCGGACTGCAGCATCACGCCGATGCGGGGGAGCAGCTCGCGCCGCTGGCGGGTCGGGTCCAGTCCCAGCACGCGTACGCTCCCGGACTGGGGCCGCCGAAACCCCTCGCACACTTCGAGAGTGGTCGTCTTGCCGGCCCCGTTGGGACCCAGCACCGAGGTGATGGTGCCTCGCTCGACGGTGAAGGACAACCCGTCCACGGCGACCTTCTCCCCGTAACGCATGACGAGGCCGTCGATCTCGACGGCGGGGCCGTCCGGAACGACGTATGGGGGCGCGGGCACCCGGACAGTCTAGGAACCCTGTTCGCCGGGGAGAAATGAGGTGACGCGCAACTGTGACCCGGCCTACGTTGGAGACCGATGAATTCGGCCGCAGTCGGCGGTCTGACCTGACGTCGCCGCCATTCACCCACCTGCACGGGAGCCGCCCCATGACCTCTGTCCATGCCATCGAGGCAGACAACCTCGTCAAGCACTTCGGCGACACCGTGGCGGTCGACGGGGTGAGCTTCGCCGTGCCGCAGGGGACCGTGCTCGGCATGCTGGGGCCCAACGGCGCGGGCAAGACCACGACCGTTCGCATGATGACGACGCTCACCACACCGACCAGCGGCACCGCCCGGGTGGCCGGGCATGACGTGTTGCGCGAGCCGGCCGCCGTACGCCGCAGCATGGGCCTGACCGGGCAGGCAGCGACGGTCGACGAGCTGTTGACCGGCCGGGAGAACCTGCGCCTCATCGGCGGCCTCTACGGCCTGTCGAGGAGCTACATCAAGCGGGCCAGTGACGACCTGCTCGAGCGCTTCTCCCTGACGGACGCCGGATCCCGCATCGTGAAGACGTATTCCGGGGGCATGCGCCGACGCCTTGACCTCGCGGTCAGCCTGATCGCCACCCCTCCCGTGCTGTTCCTCGACGAGCCCACCACAGGTCTCGACCCGCGCAGCCGGGTCGAGCTGTGGGAGGTGCTGCGTGAGCTGGTGCGCGACGGCACCACCCTCCTGCTGACCACGCAGTACCTGGAGGAGGCCGACCAGCTGGCGGACCGGATCGTGGTGATCGACAAGGGGACCGTGATCGCCGAGGGCACCCCGCTGGAGCTCAAGGACCAGTCGGGCAGGGCTGCGGTGGTGGTGACCGTCTCGCACGTGGCTGACCTGCCGGCAGCCGAAAAGCTGTTGCGCACCCAGGTGGACGAGGTCCACGTGGACGAGTCGTCGAGGCAGCTGATGGCCGCGGCCAACGGACTGGCGGACATGACCCGCATCGCCGGGGTGTTCGCGGACAGTGCCATCGAGCTCGACGACCTCGGTCTCAAGCGGCCGAGTCTCGACGACGTGTTCCTCCACCTGACCGGGCATCGCGCCGAGGACGGCGCGGCCGACACCGCGGACGACGAGGAGATGGCCCAATGAGTGCCACGACCGAAACCACGAGCGGCCACCTGGCCCGGCCCGAGATCCGCGACATCGGCCTGCTTCGTCAGTCCCTGGTGATCGTGCGCCGCAACCTGATCCACATCAAGCGGATGCCCGAGATGCTGATGGACGTCACCATCCAGCCGGTGATGTTCGTGATGCTCTTCGCCTACGTCTTCGGCGGCTCGATCGCCGCCAACGCCCCGTCCGGCTACCGCGAGTGGCTCCTCGGCGGGATCATGGGCCAGACCATCGCGTTCGCCTCGTTCATCGTGGCCGTCGGGCTGACCGCCGACATCGACAAGGGCATCGTCGACCGAATGCGCTCGCTGCCGATCAACCCGGCGGCCGTGCTGGTGGGACGCAGCATCTCGAGCCTGCTGCACTCCAGCATCGGCATCGTGGTGATGTCGGTCACCGGGCTGTTCATCGGCTGGCGGATCAGGGGCAGCGTGCTCGACGCACTGCTCGCCTACCTGCTCCTGCTGCTGTGGGGTTTCGCGATGATCTGGGTCGGCATCTGGGTCGGCTCGAAGATGCGCTCCGTCGAGGCCGTCAACGGGGTCATGTTCACCACGATGTTCCCGATCACGTTCTTGGCGAACACCTTCGCCCCCACCGAGAACATGCCCAACTGGCTGCGCACCATCGCGGAGTGGAACCCGATCTCGTCGCTGGTGCAGGCAGTGCGCGAGCTGTGGGGCAACACCCCCGGCGTGCCGTCAGATGCGGCCCTGCCGCTGCAGCACCCGGTGCTGACCACGTTCATCTGGACCATCGGCATCACACTGGTGGTGGCCCCGCTGGCGATCAGGACGTTCCGCAAACGCACCCAGGACTGATTCCGGTTGGGGGGTTAGGTCACCCTTGCTTGAACCGCGCACCCCATTAACGTCACACTTGTGTTGTGGAATTCAGCAGGACACCCGTCGCCATCCCTGAAGGGGATGCTCCGACCCGTGCCCGCGTGGTGCGTTCCATCCTCGAGTCGGGCCCGTCCACGGCCGCAGACCTTGGCCAGCTCCTCGACCTCACCCCGGCCGCCGTACGCCGTCACCTCGACCAGCTGGTCGAGCTCGGCACGGTCGAGGCCCGCGAGCAGCGGGTCTACGGGTCCCGAGGCCGCGGCCGGCCCGCGAAGGTCTTCGCTCTGACCGAGACAGGTCGCGACGGACTCGACCACCAGTACGACGACCTCGCCGTCGACGCGCTTCGCTACCTGGCCGACAACGTCGGCGAGGAGGCCGTGGTGGAGTTCGCCCGCAAGCGGGTGGCCTTCATCGAGCGCGACTTCGCGAGCCTGATGGAGGTCGAGCCTGATCTCGACCCCGCCCAGGCGATGGCCCGAGTGCTCTCCGACGGCGGCTACGCGGCCGGCGTACGCACCCTGCCCATGGGTGACCAGCTCTGCCAGCAGCACTGCCCGGTCTCCCACGTGGCAGCCGAGTTCCCCCAGTTGTGCGAGGCCGAGACCGAAGCCATCGGCAAGGTGCTCGGCCGCCACGTCCAACGACTTGCCACCATCGCCCACGGCGACGGCGTGTGCACCACCAGCATTCCGAACACCCCACAGACCCTGATCCACGACAATCGCGAGGAGTCTTCATGACCGCCACCCCGAGCATCGACGAGCTCAACCCGGAACTCGAAGGCATCGGCCGCTACGAGTTCGGCTGGTCCGACAAGAACGAGGCCAGCGAGAACGCACGCCGCGGTCTCAACGAAGACGTCGTGCGTGACATCTCGTCGAAGAAGAACGAGCCGCAGTGGATGCTCGACCTGCGGCTGAAGGGGCTCAAGCTCTTCCACCGCAAGCCGATGCCGCACTGGGGTGCCGAGCTCGACGGCATCGACTTCGACAACATCAAGTACTTCGTCCGGTCGACGGAGAAGCAGGCCACCTCGTGGGAGGACCTCCCCGAGGACATCAAGAACACCTACGACAAGCTCGGCATCCCCGAGGCGGAGAAGCAGCGTCTGGTGGCCGGTGTCGCCGCTCAGTACGAGTCCGAGGTGGTCTACCACCAGATCCGTGAGGACCTCGAGGAGCAGGGCGTCATCTTCGTCGACACCGACACCGCGCTGAAGGAGCACGAGGAGCTCTTCAAGGAGTACTTCGGCACCGTCATCCCGGTCGGCGACAACAAGTTCTCCGCGCTGAACACGTCCGTGTGGTCCGGTGGCTCGTTCATCTACGTGCCCAAGGGCGTCCACGTGGACATCCCGCTGCAGGCCTACTTCCGCATCAACACCGAGAACATGGGCCAGTTCGAGCGCACCCTGATCATCGTCGACGAAGACGCCTACGTGCACTACGTCGAGGGCTGCACCGCGCCGATCTACTCCTCCGACTCGCTGCACTCCGCGGTCGTGGAGATCATCGTGAAGAAGGGTGGACGCTGCCGCTACACGACCATCCAGAACTGGTCGAACAACGTGTACAACCTGGTCACCAAGCGCACCACCTGCGAAGAGGGCGCGACCATGGAATGGGTCGACGGCAACATCGGCTCCAAGGTCACCATGAAGTACCCCGCCGTCTACCTGATGGGCGAGCACGCCAAGGGCGAGACCCTGTCCATCGCGTTCGCCGGCGAGGGCCAGCACCAGGACGCCGGCGCCAAGATGGTGCACGCCGCACCCAACACCTCGAGCTCGATCCTGTCGAAGTCGGTGGCCCGCGGCGGTGGCCGTACGTCCTACCGCGGGTTGATCCAGGTCAACGAGGGCGCCCACGGCTCGAAGTCCAACGTGCTCTGCGACGCGCTGCTGGTCGACCAGATCAGCCGCTCCGACACCTACCCCTACGTCGACATCCGCGAGGACGACGTCTCGATGGGCCACGAGGCCTCTGTCTCCAAGGTCTCCGACGACCAGCTCTTCTACCTCATGTCGCGCGGCATGGCCGAGGACGAGGCGATGGCGATGATCGTGCGCGGCTTCGTGGAGCCGATCGCCAAGGAGCTCCCGATGGAGTACGCCCTCGAGCTCAACCGCCTCATCGAGCTCCAGATGGAAGGCGCGGTCGGCTGATCCAGCCACCCCTCCGTTTCCCACCGGTGTGCCCCGACGGGCCGCCGACACCGACGAGAAAGCCAAGAAGTGACTGCAACTGCTGAGAACCTGAGCTCGGCCCTCGAGATGGAGAAGGTGGCCAGCCACCTGCACCCCGAAGGGTCCTACGACGTGTCAGCGCACAGCGCGCCGACCGGTCGTGAGGAGATCTGGCGATTCACCCCGCTGAAGCGACTGCGTGGCCTGGCCGCCGACGCGACGTTCGCGCCGAGTGCGACCGCCACCACCTGGAACGCGCCCGACGGCGTACGCGTCGAGAACGTGACCGGGGACGAGGCCAAGGGCCTGCGCGGCATCAGCGGCCTGGTGCCGAACACCCTGTTCGGTGCCCGGGTGCTTGCCGAGGTGTCCGACACGCTGCTCGTCGACGTGCCCGCCGAGACCGAGCTCGACGCCCCGGTGGTCATCGACCTCGACGGCAAGGATGCCGGGGTCGTCGAGGCCGCACACGTGGCCCTGCGCTTCGGTGCCCACTCCCGCGCCACCGTCGTGCTCAACCACACCGGCAGCGCCACCATGGCCCAGGTCGTGGAGGTCAAGGTCGGCGACGGCGCCCAGGTCTCGGTCGTGTCCTTGCAGGACTGGGCCGACGACACCGCGCACCTGACCCACCACCAGGCCGTGGTCGGTCGCGACGCGTCCTACAAGCACGTGGCGATCAGCTTCGGAGGCGACGTGGTCCGCATGGACTGCAACGTCACCTACGACGGCCCCGGGGGAGAGGTCGAGCTGCTCGGCCTCTACTTCGCCGACGAAGGTCAGCACATCGAGCACCGCCTCTTCGCCGACCACAACGCCCCCCGCACCAAGAGTCACGTGACCTACAAGGGCGCGTTGCAGGGCAAGGGCGCCCACACCGTCTGGGTCGGCAACGTGCTGATCCGCAAGGTGGCCGAGGGCATCGAGACCTACGAGGAGAACCGCAACCTGGTCCTCACCGACGGGTGCACGGCCGACTCGGTGCCCAACCTCGAGATCGAGACCGGAGAGATCGAGGGTGCCGGTCACGCCTCGACCGTGGGTCGCTTCGACGACGAGCAGCTGTTCTACCTGCGCTCGCGCGGCATCGCCGAGGACGAGGCCCACCGTCTCGTCGTCCACGGCTTCTTCAACGACCTGATCCGCAAGATCAACGTGCCCGAGCTCGAGGAGAAGCTGCTCGCCACCGTCGAGGGGGAGCTGGCGAAGAACGTCCTCAAGGACGCGCAATGAGCTTCCAGCGAGTGTGCGCGGTCGACGAGGTTCCCACCGACGAGGCCCTCGGGGTCACGCTCGGTGACCTCGAGGTGGCAGTGGCCCGCGATGGCGACGAGTTCTTCGCCGTCCAGGACCTCTGCTCCCACGCGGCGGTGGCCCTCTCCGAGGGAGAGGTGGCCGACTGCACCATCGAGTGCTGGCTGCACGGGTCGACCTTCGACCTGCGCACCGGCAAGCCGACGATCCTGCCGGCCACCGAACCCATCTCGACCTTCGCCGTGGAGGTGCGAGGTGACGACGTGTACGTCGACACCGAGACGCCGCTCAACGGCGTTGCCCCCTCCTGACACCACCGGCATTCAGCCCACCCCAGCATTCAGCACTGAAGAAAGTAGAGACATGAGCACTCTGGAGATCAAGGACCTGCACGTCTCGGTTGCCACCGAAGATGGCGACAAGGAAATCCTCAAGGGCGTCACGCTGACCATCAAGGACGGCGAGACCCACGCGATCATGGGCCCCAACGGCTCGGGCAAGAGCACCCTTGCCTACTCGATCGCGGGCCACCCGAAGTACACCGTCACCAGCGGAACGGTGAAGCTCGACGGTGAGGACGTCCTCGAGATGTCCGTCGACGAGCGCGCCCGCGCCGGACTGTTCCTGGCCATGCAGTACCCCGTCGAGGTTCCCGGTGTCTCGGTGTCGAACTTCCTGCGCACCGCCAAGACCGCCATCGACGGCGAGGCCCCGAAGCTGCGTCACTGGGTCAAGGACGTCAACTCCACCCTCGAGAGGCTCGACCTCGACGCCTCGTTCGGCACCCGGTCGGTCAACGAGGGCTTCTCCGGCGGCGAGAAGAAGCGCCACGAGATCGCCCAGCTCGAGCTGCTCAACCCGAAGGTCGCCGTGCTCGACGAGACCGACTCGGGCCTCGACATCGACGCCCTGAAGATCGTCTCCGAGGGCGTGAACCGCTTCGCCGAGAACAAGGACAAGGGCGTCCTGCTGATCACGCACTACACGCGGATCCTGCGCTACATCAAGCCCGACTTCGTGCACGTGTTCGTGGCGGGCAAGGTCGCCGAGTCCGGCGGCGCCGAGCTGGCCGAGGCCCTCGAGGCCAACGGTTACGAGAAGTACCTCACCGCGGCGGTCTGATCACCATGGACGGACTCCTCCCCGAGCTGGAAGTCATTCGCAAGGACTTCCCGATCCTCGAGCGTGAGCTGGCCGGCGGCAAGCCGCTGGTCTACCTCGACAGCGCCAACACGTCGCAGAAGCCGCAGGTGGTGATCGACACGATGGTCGACCACCTCGAACGGCACAACGCAAACGTCGCGCGCGCCATGCACCAGCTCGGGGCGGAGTCGTCCGAGGCCTTCGAGAGCGCCCGAGACAAGATCGCGGCCTTCGTCAACGCCCCGTCACGCGACGAGATCATCTTCACCAAGAACGCCTCCGAGGCGCTCAACCTGGTCGCCAACACGCTGGCCTGGGCTCGTGGTCCGCTCGAGATCGGGGAGGGCGACGAGGTTGTCATCACCGAGATGGAGCACCACTCCAACATCGTGCCCTGGCAGTTGCTCACCGAGCGCAAGGGCGCAACGCTTCGCTGGTTCGGGCTCCACGACGACGGCACCCTCGACCTGTCCGACATCGACTCCCTGATCAACGAGAAGACGAAGGTCGTCTCGTTGACCTGGGTCTCCAACATGCTCGGCACGATCAACCCGGTCGCCGAGATCGCCCGCAAGGCCAAGGCCGTCGGCGCCATCGTGGTCGTCGATGCGTCACAGGCCGTACCTCAGATGCCGGTCGACCTGGTCGAGCTCGCCGAGGCAGGCGTCGACCTGCTCGCGTTCACCGGCCACAAGGTCGTCGGACCCACCGGCATCGGCGTCCTCTGGGGGCGCACGGAGATCCTCGACCAGCTGCCCCCGTTCCTCGGTGGCGGCGAGATGATCGAGACCGTGGCGATGGAGCGGTCGACGTACGCCGGCATCCCGCACAAGTTCGAGGCCGGCACCCCGCCGATCGTCGAGGCCGTCGGCCTCGGCGCAGCCGTGGACTACCTCGGGCACGTCGGCATGGCAGCGATCCGCGACCACGAGCACGCCATCACGGCGTACGCCCTCGAAGCCATGGCCACCGTGTCCGGGCTGACCGTGCTGGGCCCGCTGGACGCGTCCCTGCGCGGGGGAGCGATCTCCTTCGAGCTCGACGGCGTGCACCCGCACGACGTGGCCCAGGTGCTCGACTCGCGTGGCGTTGCCGTGCGTGCCGGCCACCACTGCGCCAAGCCGGCACACAAGCGCTTCGGCGTCCAGGCTTCGACGCGTGCGTCGTCCTACCTCTACACCACACCGGGCGAGATCGACGCCCTGGTCGAGGCCTTGGAATACACCCGCTCCTACTTCAAGTTGAGTTAGGAACCATGACTGCACAGGATCTGGATGCGCTCTACCAGGAGATCATCCTCGACCACTACAAGAACCCGCTGAACAAGGGTCTGCGTGATCCCTTCGAGGCCGAGGTCCACCACGTCAACCCGACCTGCGGTGACGAGGTGACCCTACGGGTGCACCTCACTGACGGCAAGGTCAGTGATGTGTCGTACGACGCCATGGGCTGTTCGATCTCGCAGGCCTCGACGTCGGTGATGACCGACCTCGTGATCGGCAAGAGTGTCGAGGAGGCGATGTCGATCCAGGCGTCGTTCCAGGAGTTGATGCAGGGCCGCGGCAACGTGGAGCCCGACGAAGAAGTCCTCGAGGACGGCATCGCGTTTGCCGGGGTGGCCAAGTTCCCCGCCCGGGTCAAGTGCGCACTACTCTCGTGGATGGCGTGGAAGGATGCGACGGCCCAGGCCCTCGCCGATGCAGGAACCGATGAGGAGACGACCAATGGCTGACCACTCTGACATCCCCGAGGCGCCCGTGGGCACCTCGACCGTGACCGTCGAAGACGTCAACGAGGCAATGAAGGACGTCGTCGACCCCGAGCTCGGCATCAACGTCGTCGACCTCGGTCTGGTCTATGACCTCCACCTCGACGAGAAGGCCAACCTGGTCATCGACATGACGCTCACCTCGGCGGCCTGCCCGCTGACCGACGTCATCCAGGACCAGACCAACTCGGTGCTCGAGGGCTTGGTCAACGACGTCGCGATCAACTGGGTCTGGATGCCGCCGTGGGGTCCGGACAAGATCACCGACGACGGCCGCGAGCAGCTGCGCGCCCTCGGCTTCAACGTCTGACCAGAGGTGTGACGGGCCGGCGTGCCGGTCCTTGCCTTCAGGCGAACGGGCACAACGAGCCGAAACGGCTGCTTTGGCAGTCGAATTGACCTGTTGTGCCCGTTCTTCTGAACACGCTCGGACGCGCGTCACCGACTTCGGCACGCCTCCAGCCCAGGGTTAGTCTCCTGAGGTGAGCGAACTGTTGCTGCCGAGTGTTCGGCTGCCCCGTTGGGTCGAGAACTTCGGCACCCGCCACGGCGGCTGCGAGCTCAGCGTCCGCGACGGTGCACTGACCGGCCTCGGTGCCGACGGTTCGACGTTCGAGGCCAGGTTGCCCTTCGACCGTGCGTACGACGCACTTCCGGACGCCGCTGACTTCGTCGAGGCCTGCTGGCCACCCTCGCAATGGGGCGTCCTGCTGGTCCGCAAGGGTGGCTTCGCCGTGGCACGACTCGAGCGCAGCTACATCGTCGAGTCCAAGGTCGGCCAACGCCACGTGCAGGGGCGCACCAAGGCCGGCGGCCAGAGCCAGCAGCGCTTCGCCCGACGCCGCGACAACCAGGCCCGGCAGGCATACGAGGCGGCGACCGGCCATGCGGTGCGGATCCTCGGCTCGTTCGAGGACCGACTGCGATCCACACAGGGGGCCCCCGACATCGCGCTGGTCACAGGGGGAGACCACGAGGCGGTGGCCGCCGTGCTCGACGACTCGCGGCTCCGGATGCTCGCCCAGCAGGTCGTGGAGCCGTTCCTCCCCGTGCCCGATCCGCGCCGATCGGTGCTGGAAAGCGCCATTGCCGACGCCGGCTCTGTCAGGATGAGTGTCGTCAACACCTGACCAAACCCCGCAGGAGCCCGGATGTGGCAGCCCGACTCAGGCTGGCAGCCTGTGCGCGGAGGCATGGGGACCTCCACGCTCGGCGTGTGGCGAGTCGGCGACCAGGTCGTCAAGCGCCTCCAGGCCCCGCTCCCCGGTGACCCGGGCGAACTGTCCGACCCGACGCACTTCGCCTACTGGCGGCGCCCGGTCGAGGTCGCCCTGACTCAGGCGGTCGATGAGACCGCCGGTCTGCGCAGCGTGCCCGCGACCAAGGTGGAGGAGGACGAGGACGGCGTCACTCTGTGGCATCCTCACCTCGAATCCGAGAAGTTACCCGGACCGTTCGTGGCCAAGGCCCTGGGCCGATTCGCCGGCGAAGAGCTGCCGGCGTACCCCTGGCTGGCCAAGCAGCAACTGGCCGACAGGATGGCCCGGGTCGAGCGCAACGGGGGTTGGCGCACCCTGGAGCGTACGACGATCGCCGACGTCGCTGATCGTCTCTGGCAGCGCCGCGGCACCTGGCTGCAACGGCTCGACGAGTTGCCGAAGGTCGCTCAGCACGGCGACCCCGTGCCGGGGAACCTGTTGGCACGTGACGGCGACCATGTGCTCGCGATCGACTGGTCATCCCTCGGCCACGGACCGATCGGCGCCGACCTCGGCTATCTCGCACTGACCGCGAGGGAGGACTTCGACGTGATGGTGGAGTCCTACGTGAGCGGCCTGCCGGAAGGGCTCGCCGACCGGGACGCGGCATTGCTCGGTGCCCGGATCAACGCGGTCTACACGGCCGTGTCACGGGCAGAGTGGGCGCTGGCTCGCGTGGCCGAGGGCCCCGGTGCCCTGGCCGGGAAGTATCGACACCCGAGCGTGGCGCCCTACCTCCGCTCGTTGCAACGCCTCTTCCCGCAGGTCGAAGCGCTGCTGTGAGCCCCACCGCGCAACGTCATACGCTCCGGTCGCGCCGACGCCCGCACCGTATGACGTCCCACGGGCTTTGGGTGGTCCGGTGAGTCACCACACGTTGCAGGCGTCGAAGTCGCCGGACTCATAACCGGTGCGGAACCACTTCATCCTTTCCTCAGATGAACCGTGAGTCCACTGGTTGGCGTCGACCCGGCCACCGGTGACCTCCTGGATGTGGTCGTCACCCACGGTGTACGCCGCGTCGATCGCCTCCTTGATGTCGGCGTCGTCGATGGTGAGGATCTGCTGGCCCTCGCTGTCCTTGATCGACTCGATGTGGTGAGTCCACAGGCCGGCATAGCAGTCGGCCTGCAGTTCGAGCTTCACCGCGTCGCTGTCGGCCCCCTGCTGGGTCTTCACGTTGCGCATCTGACCGGTGATGTTCTGGATGTGGTGGCCGTATTCGTGGCCGAGCACATAGGGCTCCACGAAGTCGCCGCCCTTGCCGCCGAGCTGACCCTCGAGCACGTCGTCGAAGAACGTCGGGTCGAGGTAGATGGTCTTGTCGGCGGGGCAGTAGAACGGCCCCACGGCCGAGGTGGCGTTGCCGCACCCGGTGGTGGTGGAGCCTTGGAACGTGCGCGCAGGAGCGGCGACGAAGTCACCGTTCGGGAACTGGGAGGCCCAGAAGGTCTCGAGCATCTGGAGGATCGCCTGGCGGGCACACTTCTCGGAGTTGTTGGCGTCTTCACCGGTCTGACACTCGTCGTAGGCGTCGGCCTCCTGCTGCGCCTGCGCGTCACTGCCGGTCGCGTTATTCTGGGTGCCACCGCTACCGTCGCCCTGGTTGATACCGGGCACGTTGCCGGTGCACATCGCGACGAGGAAGAAGATCACGACCACGACCAGGCCGATCTTGCCGCCACCGAGTCCGCTCGGGATCGGCAGGCGCGAGCCGCCACCGAGGCCGCCCAGCCCGCCACCGCCACTGCCGCGACCGGCGTCGGAGACCTTGCCCGAGTCGATCCGTGCCTTGGGATTGAAGCGCATGCTGCGTCCTTCCTCACGCCCGCGCGGATGCCGGGACTAGTGCCTCTCGCACGTAGACTAACCAGCCTCATGATCACCGCACAGCAACTAGAGGTCCGTGCCGGTGCGCGTCTCCTCATGGAGAACGTCAACTTCCGCGTGGCAGCCGGCGACAAGGTCGGTCTGGTCGGCCGCAACGGAGCCGGAAAGACCACCCTCACCAAGATCCTGGCCGGAGAGGCCCTGCCCGCATCCGGCAAGGTGCTCGCCAACGGCGAGGTCGGCTACCTGCCCCAGGATCCACGCACCGGCGACCCCGAGGTGATGGCGCGCGACCGGATTCTCTCGGCGCGCGGTCTCGACGACGTCGTACGCCGACTGCGCACCGCCGAGGTCGACATGGGCTCCGACGACCCCGACGTCGCCGCCAAGGCAATGAAGCAGTACGCCCGCGCCGACAACGAGCTGCACGCCGGCGGTGGCTACGCCGCCGAGTCCGAGGCGGCCACGATCGCGGCGAGTCTCGGCATCGAGGAGCGCATCCTCACCCAACCGCTCAGGACGCTCTCCGGCGGCCAGCGCCGCCGGGTCGAGCTGGCCCGCATCCTGTTCTCCGACGCCGAGACGATGCTCCTCGACGAACCCACCAACCACCTCGACGTCGACTCGATCGTCTGGCTGCGCGAGTTCCTCAAGAACTACAAGGGCGGACTGATCGTGATCAGTCACGACAACGAGCTCCTCGAGGCGACGGTCAACAAGGTGATGCACCTCGATGCCAACCGCGCCGAGATCGACGTCTACAACATGGGTTGGAAGCACTACCTCACCCAGCGCGAGACCGACGAACGCCGCCGCAAGCGTGAGCGCGCGAATGCCGAGTCGAAGGCCAAGACGCTGACCGACCAGGCCAACAGGATGCGGGCCAAGGCCAGCAAGGCCACGGCCGCACAGTCGATGCTCAAGCGGGCCGAGAAGATGATGGCCGGGCTCGAGGGCGAGCGCCAGGCCGACAAGGTCGCCCGGATCAAGTTCCCGGCACCGGCCGCCTGCGGCAAGACGCCCCTCACCGCCAAGGAGCTCTCGAAGTCCTACGGGTCGCTCGAGGTCTTCATGGATGTCGACCTGGCCATCGACAAGGGCAGCCGCGTCGTCATCCTGGGCTTCAACGGCGCCGGCAAGACCACCATGCTGCGCATCCTGGCCGGTGTCGACCGACCCGACACGGGTGAGGTCGTCCCCGGTCACGGGCTGAAGGTGGGGTACTACGCGCAGGAGCACGAGACCCTCGACACCAGCCGTACCGTGCTGGAGAACATGCAGTCGGCGGCACCCCAGCTCACCGACACCGAGGCGCGCAGTGTGCTCGGCTCGTTCCTCTTCTCCGGCGACGACGCCCACAAGTCGGCCGCCGTACTCTCCGGGGGCGAGAAGACACGGCTCGCGCTGGCCAGCCTCGTCGTCTCCAGTGCCAACGTGTTGCTCCTCGATGAGCCGACCAACAACCTCGACCCCGCGTCGCGCGAAGAGGTGCTGGCCGCGATCCGCACCTATGAGGGTGCGATCATCCTGGTCACCCACGACGAGGGTGCCGTGCGGGCGCTCGAGCCCGACCGCGTCCTGCTGCTGCCGGATGGCGACGAGGACCTCTGGAACGAGGGGTACGCCGACCTGGTGTCCTTGGCATGAGGGGAGGGACGACGTGTCAGGAATGATGGGCGCGGGCCCGGCGTTCCGGAACCTGCGTGCTGACCGCAGCGTCGTCGACAACCGCCTCGACCGCGGCACCGTACGCCGAGTGCTCAGCTTCGCCGGACCCCACCGGGGACTGATCTCGCTCTTCCTGGCACTGACGGTGCTCGATGCCTGCCTGGTGGTGGTCACCCCACTGCTGGTGCAGCGCATCGTCGACGACGGAATCCTCAAGCAGGACGTCTCACTGGTGGTCTGGTTGGCGGTCGCGATGGCGATCACCGCTGTGTTCAGTGGTCTGCTCAACGTGTTGACGGGTTGGTTCTCGTCGCGCATCGGCGAGGGCCTGATCTATGACCTGCGCACCCGTGTCTTCGCACACGTGCAACGACAGTCGCTGGCGTTCTTCACCCGCACCCAGACCGGCGCCCTCGTCTCGCGTCTCAACAACGACGTGATCGGCGCCCAACGCGCCTTCACCTCTGCCTTGTCGAGCACGGTCTCCAACCTGATCTCGGTGGTCGTCGTCGGGGCCACCATGTTCGCCCTGAGCTGGCGGGTCACGCTGGCCTGTCTGGCCCTGTTCCCGATCCTGATGCTGACCTCGCGTTGGGTCAGCCACCGACTCGCCGGCCTGACTCGCGAGCAGATGGACGGCAACGCCGATCTGGGCAACGCGATGACCGAGCGCTTCAACGTCGGTGGGGCGATGCTGTTGAAGCTCTTCGGGCGTCGCGACGAGGAGGACGAGAAGTTCGCTGTCAAGGCCGCGGTGGTCCGCGACCTCGGGGTCCGCATCTCGTTGATCACCCGCATCTTCGTGGCTGCGATGATGACGGTGCCGGCATTGGCCACGGCACTGGTCTACGGCGTCGGTGGCTACCTGGCGATCCACGAACAGCTCAGCGTCGGGACTCTGTTGGCGTTGGCCACCCTGCTGTTGCGACTGCTCGGACCGCTGCAGGGGCTCTCCAACGTGCGCATCGACGTGATGACCGCGCTGGTCAGCTTCGAGCGGGTCTTCGAGCTGCTCGACCTTCCCTCACTGGTGCAGGAGCGCCCCGACGCCGTGGTGCTCCCTGGCGACACCGCGCAGCTGGAGTTCCGCCACGTCGCCTTCACATACCCACGGGCAGACGAGGTGTCCCTCGCCTCACTCGAGGTCGTGGCTCGCAAGGAGAGTCGCGACACCGAGCAGGTCCTGGTCGACATCGACTTCGCCGCGCAGCCCGGCCAGATGGTGGCACTGGTCGGCCCCTCCGGCGCGGGGAAGACCACCGTCACCCACCTCGTCGCGAGGTTGTACGACGTCTCAGGTGGCGCCGTGGTGATCGGGGGCCACGACGTGCGGGACGTTGAGCTGCAGTCCCTGGAGGATGTGGTCGGCTACGTCACCCAGGACGCGCACATGTTCCACGACACGATCCGCGCGAACCTGCTCTATGCGAGGCGCGACGCCACCGACGACGACATCCACCAGGCACTTCAGGCCGCCCAGATCGGCCGCCTCGTCGCCACTCTGCCCGACGGGCTGGACACGGTCGTGGGTGATCGCGGATACCGTCTGTCCGGGGGAGAGCGGCAACGCCTCGCCATTGCCCGGCTACTGCTGAAGGCACCGCCGATCGTGGTTCTCGACGAGGCCACCGCCCACCTCGACTCGGAGTCGGAGGCGGCGGTGCAGCGCGCCCTCGACGCCGCGTTGGCCGGGCGTACCTCACTGGTGATCGCACACCGTCTCTCCACCATCCGTGGCGCCGACCAGATCCTCGTCGTCGACGGCGGTCGGGTGGTGCAGCGGGGCACCCACGCCGAGCTGCTGGCCGAGGGTGGCCTCTACGGCCAGCTCCACCGCACCCAGTTCATCGACGACCTCTGAGGGGCGCCGCCACCTCCCCGGTGGCAGGATGCTCGTCATGGACCTGAATCTTCGCGATCGCGTGTACATCGTCACCGGGGGAGGCCGCGGGCTGGGCCGGGCCACCGTCGACCAGCTGGTCGCCGAGGGTGCTCGGGTCGTCCTCTCGGGACGCCACCGGGAGTCGCTCGACGCTGCTGTCGCCGAGCTCGGCGACCGAGCAGTCGGTGTCGTCGCAGACAACGCGGACCCCACGACCGCCGGCCGCCTTGTCGAGGCTGCCCGCGACACGTGGGGCCGCCTCGACGGAGTGCTCGTCTCCGTCGGTGGTCCTCCGACCGGAACGGTGGTCGAGACGTCCGACGACGACTGGACGCGGTCGTTCGAGTCGGTCTTCCTCGGCGCGGTGCGGGTGGCACGAGAGGTCGCGGGGGCACTCTCCGACGGCGGGGCGATCACGTTCGTGCTCTCAACCTCGGTCAAGACTCCATTGCCTCGCATGGCCATCTCCAACGGACTCCGGCCAGGGCTCGCCATGGTCGCCAAGCAACTCGCCGAAGAGCTGGGCCCGCAGGGCATCCGGGTCAACGCACTGGCACCCGGTCGCATCGAGACCGAACGCATCGTCGAGCTCGAGGAGGCCTCCGGCGACCCGGCCGCCGAGCGTGAACGCAACCTGGCTCTGATCCCGCTCGGTCGCTACGGCAGACCCGAGGAGTTCGGCCGCACGGCGGCGTTCCTCATGTCACCGGCCGCGGGATTCCTCAGCGGAGTGCTGCTTCCGGTCGACGGCGGACTGACCCGAGCGTTGTGAGGGCTTCGGGCCCTGTGCAGCCTTCGGTCCGGAGGAGCGCTTGGGGCGCTGTGAACGCGCACGCCGGGCCCCCTTGCCGCTCCACTCGTCGTAGACCATCCAGAAGAAGCCGATGATGGCCAGCAACCCGAAGAACCACCACTGGAGGCCGTAGAAGAAGTGGGGGCCGTTGTTGAGCTCGGGCTTGCTGGCCGGCTCCAGTGACTCCTCGGGTGCCGGGTCCTCGCTGATCAGGTCGACGAAGCCGCCGTACGCCTCGATGTCGAGGGCCTCACTGATCTTGTCGCTCGAGATCGCCCGGGTGGAGTGGTCGTCGACCCGGGTGGAGTCGCCCGTGGCGTCCTTGCGGACCCAGCCCTCGACCGTCACCTCACCCGTCGGTGGGGCGGGAATGTCATCGGGGGTGGCGCCGCTGTTCTCGGTCGCCATCCATCCGCGATCGACGAACAACGCAGTGCCCGAGCTGGTCACCAACGGCACGACCACGTCGACTCCTGAGCTGCCGTCACGAGTGCGGTAGCGCACGATCACGGTGTCGTCGACGTCGTACTCCCCGGTGGCCACGACCCGCCGCCACTCGTGCTCGGCATCGGCACCTGACCCGACCGACAGGATCTCCTCCACCGGGGTCGGCTCGTGGTGCTCGTTGCGTTCGACGATCGCGTTCGAGGCCTTGCGGTCGTCGAGTCGGTGGAACTGCCACACCCCGAGCCGCCAGGCCAGCAGGGCCAGGAGCACGACGGTGAGGAAGAAGAGGATCCAGCGCCGAGTGAACAGGAACGACAGGGATCTCACGGGATCAAGGCTATCCGGGGCAGTCGAGTCGTGGTCGGGTGGCCCGGGCGCCTAGACTCGCTCCATGCAGCAGTTGAGTGACCTCCATGGACGGGTGGCCACGGATCTGCGAGTCTCGCTCACGGATCGGTGCAACCTCCGGTGTTCCTACTGCATGCCCGCGGAAGGCCTTGACTGGTTGCCCGGCGACGACGTGCTCAGCGACGACGAGATCCTGCGACTCATCGACATCGCCACGTCGCGGCTCGGTGTGAAGGAGGTGCGCTTCACCGGCGGTGAGCCGTTGGTCAGGCGAGGCCTGGTCGACATCGTGGCCGGCACCTCGGCACTGACCCCCCGCCCCGAGATCTCGATGACGACCAACGCTCTCGGGTTGAGCCGCAACGCTCGGGCGCTCGCCGACGCCGGTCTCGACCGGGTCAACGTCAGCCTCGACACGATCCGGCCGAAGACGTTCGCCGAGATCACACGTCGCGACCGTCTCCCCGACGTCGTCGCCGGGCTCCGGGCAGCACAGGCAGCGGGGCTCGGTCCGGTGAAGGTCAACGCCGTCCTGCTGCGCGGGATCAACGACGACCAGGCGCCCGAGCTCCTGCGCTGGGCGATCGAGCACTCCTACGAACTGCGCTTCATCGAACAGATGCCGCTCGACGCCCAGCACGGCTGGCGTCGCGACGAGATGGTCACTGCCGACGAGATCTTTGCCATGCTGGAGCGGGAGTTCGTGCTCACGCCCGCCTCCGAACCGCGGGGGAGCGCACCGGCGGAGCTGTTCTCGGTGGACGGTGGCCCGGCGACCGTCGGTGTGATCGCCTCCATCACCCGCCCGTTCTGCGGCGACTGCGACCGGGTGCGGTTGACCGCCGACGGCCAGGTCCGCAACTGCCTCTTCGCCCGCGAGGAGTCCGACCTGCGCACGCCCCTGCGCGACGGGGCGAGCGATGCCGAGATCGCCGAGCGCTGGATTGCCGCCGTACGCCCCAAGCGGCCGGGTCACGGCATCGACGACCCGAGCTTCCTGCAGCCGTCCCGTCCGATGTCGGCGATCGGCGGCTAGGCAGTTGCGACCGGTTCGACGTCCTTGAGGAACCCACGGGCACCGAGGAACTCGCTGAGCGACTGCTTGTGCTCCTCGCAGGCCAACCAGGTCTTGCGACGATCCGGCGTGTGCAGCTTGGGGTTGTTCCAGAGCAGGGCCCAGGCCGCGTCGGCCTGGCACCCCTTGGCAGAACACAGCATCTCGTCAGTCACGCCACAGAGCCTAGTGGTCGTCGCTGGAAGGTGGTCGGGGCACACGACGAACTCTCGGTGACGCCCACTGGCGATCTAGTGGTGCGAGGAGTCCTTGGCAGGCAGCTCGCGGCCGAACCAGTCAGTCGGACGGAGGTTCTCCTCCTTGCGCTCGGGGGGCTCGTTGGCGAACACCACGGCCAGGTAGGGCAACAGCACGGCGCCCGCCACCAACACCCAACGCAGCCACCCGGGGCCGACTGCGACCGCTCCGACGAAGCACACCGTGCGGATCGCCATCGACACCAGGTAGCGACGTTGGCGGGCCGCGATGTCCTGGGCGCGCGTCGGCGCTGCGGTGGTGATCCGCACTGCCTCAGGTACGTGGCGTCGCATGCCTCCATCGTACGTCGGTAGGCTCGGGTGGTGGCCCGAGCCCGGGCAGCGATCGACTATCCGTTGGAGGCACCTCATGTCCGACCGCACCTACCGCGTCACCGAAATCGTCGGAACCTCTCCCGATGGCATCGACCAGGCCATCCGCAACGGCGTCGAGCGCGCCTGCAAGACCCTGCGTCACGTCGACTGGTTCGAGATGACCCAGGTGCGTGGACAGGTCAAGGACGGGCAGGTCGAGCACTTCCAGGTCGGCATCAAGCTGGGCTTCCGCCTCGAGGACGACTGACCCGCCGACCTGCAGACGGCCCGTTTAGGGATACGCATCAGTAATCTCTAGCGTCAAGTGGCGTGAGCAGATCAGTACTCGTCACCGGCGGCAATCGCGGCATTGGGCGCGCCATCGCAGAGGCGTTCATCGCCCAGGGCGACCAGGTCGCGGTCACCACGCGCAACGGCGGCGCCCCCGACGGGGCACTCGACATCCGCTGCGACATCACCGACTCCGACGCGGTCGACGCCGCGTTCAAGGAGATCGAGGAAGCCCACGGTCCGGTCGAGGTGCTCGTGGCCAACGCCGGGATCACCAAGGACACTCTCGTCCTGCGGATGAGCGACGACGACTGGTCCTCGGTGATCGACACGAACCTGACGGGCTCGTTCCGGGTCGCCAAGCGTTCCGCCAAGGGCATGCTTCGCCTGCGCCGAGGCCGCATCATCTTCATCTCGTCCGTCGTTGGCCTGCTCGGTTCGCCCGGGCAGGTCAACTATGCCGCCTCCAAGGCCGGCCTGGTCGGCATGGCCCGGTCCCTGGCCCGCGAGCTCGGCTCGCGTTCGATCACGGCCAACGTCGTGGCGCCCGGTTTCGTGCAGACCGACATGACCGATGTTCTCCCCGAGGAGCAGAAGGCCGCCTATCAGGCACAGATCCCGCTCGGTCGCTTCGCAGCGGTCGAGGACATCGCCGGAGCCGTCACCTGGCTTGCCGGCGACGGTGGCGGCTATGTCACCGGCGCGGTCATCCCGGTCGACGGTGGCCTCGGCATGGGCCACTGACCCTTCACCACGAACAAGGAGTACGACGCATGGGCATTCTCGATGGCAAGCGCATCCTGGTGGCGGGAGTCACCATGGACAGCTCGATCGGTTTCGCGGTGGCCAAGGTCGCCCAGGAGCAGGGCGCCACGGTGCTCATCTCCAACTTCGGCCGGGCGCTCGGCATCACCAAGCGCATCGCGAAGCGCCTCCCGGTGGAGCCGCCGGTGCTCGAGCTCGACGTCACCGACCAGGAGCACCTGGACCGTCTGCCGGAGCTGGTCCGGGAGCACGTCGACGGACTCGACGGCGTGGTCCACTCGATCGCCTACGGCAACCCGGAGACGTTGCTGGGAGGCAAGTTCCTCGATGGTCCCTGGGACGACGTGGCCCAGGCCGTGCAGGTCTCCGCGTACTCCCTGAAGTCCCTGGCGATGGCCACCAAGCCGTTGATGGCCGCGGGCGGATCCGTGGTGGGGATGACCTTCGACGCGACGGTTGCCTGGCCGGCGTACGACTGGATGGGCGTCGCCAAGGCGTCCCTGGAGTCCACCTCCCGCTACCTGGCTCGCGACCTCGGACGCGACGGCATCCGGTGCAACCTGGTCTCCGCAGGCCCCCTGCGCACCCTGGCTGCCAAGGCCATCCCCGGATTCGGCGACCTCGAGGACATGTGGGGCACCCGCGCGCCGTTGGGCTGGGACAACACCGACCAGGACCCGACCGCCCGTGCGGTGTGCGCCCTGCTCTCCGACTTCTTCCCGGCCACCACCGGCGAGATCGTGCACGTCGACGGCGGCTTCCACGCGATGGGCGCCTGAGCCCACGAGGTGTCAGGGACTGCTGGTCGAGAGGGCAGTCCTCCTCGGCCGGATGGGACTTGTGCTGCGGCGCGCGCACGGGATCTCGTCGTGCCGGGGCTGATTCGGTAACGTCGTCTCGGTGACTTCACTCATCGAGCTGCGCATCCTGGAGGGCCCCAATCTCTACTTCCCCCGGGCCGCCATCAAGCTGACACTCGACATCAGTCCGCTGGCCGAGGCACCCGACGAACGGGCCCAGCGGCTCGCCCGGCGGATCGGCTTGAAGAGCAAGAATCCCGGTGACGCGAACTCCGGCTTCCGGCAGCGCTTCGTGGCCCGAGCCGTCGCCCGGCTGGTGCGTGCCGTCGCCGCCGAGTCAGGTACGGCGCGACTCGCCGTACGCGTCCGGTCGACCAGCGACCCCCACCGACTCGTGGTGGCGTTCCCCTGGCGGCACCGCACCCGCGCCGAGGCCCTCGGGCGTGCCGTAGCGGAGGTCCTGGACCGGCTTCCGGGCGCCGACATCGAATCGTTGATCAACGAGGTCGCGGAGCGTCTCGCCACCGTGGATCCGGGCCCGGCCCCGACCACGATCCGCCCGAAGATCCCTGTCGTCGCCGTGACCGGCACGAACGGGAAGACCACCACGTCCCGGATGATCGCCCACATTGCCCGCACCAAGGGCTTGTTGGTGGGCTGGTCCAACACCGACGGGATCTACATCGACGGCGAGCTCGTCGAGCCGGGGGACTACTCCGGTCCCTCAGGTGCCGGGAGGGTGCTGGCCCACAAGCAGGTCGAGCTCGCGGTCACCGAGACCGCGCGCGGTGGGATCCTGCTCAAGGGAATCGGGCTGACCCGCAATGATGTGTCCGTGGTGACCAACGTGACCGCCGACCACCTCGGGCTGCACGGGATAGACACCGTCGACCAGCTCGCCGAGGTGAAGTCCGTGGTCGCGCAGATCACCCGACCTGACGGCTGGTCCGTGCTCAACGGCGACGACCCACGAGTGATGGCGATGCGCCAGGTCATCAAGGCCAAGCCATGGGTGTTCTCCCGAGATCCCGAGTCGCCCGCCATCCGGGAGGCGCTCAACGCCGGCGGCCGAGCCACCACCGTCATCGACGGCTGGGTGGCCGTCCTCGAGTCGGCGAAGGATGCGGATGCACTGGTTCAGCTCGTCGACGTGCCGATGACCCTGGCCGGCCTGTCACGCTTCAACGTCGAGAACACCCTGGCCGCGGCTTCGGCGTCGTTGGCGATCGGCCTGCCGCGCGGCGCGGTCGTCGAAGGGCTGCGCTCGTTCCGGCCTGATGCCGAGCACAACCCGGGCCGGATGAACTTCTTCTCCGTGGGCGACGTCACCATCGTGATGGACCTTGCCCACAACGAGGCCGGGCTCGAGGCCATGCTCGAGATCATGAACGGCGTACGCCGTCCCGGCTCACGGATCCTGCTGGGTCTGGGCGTGGTCGGTGATCGTCAGGACGAGCTGATCGAGAAGCTCGGCGAGATCGGCGGTCGCGACGCCGACGTCCTGGCCATCTGCCACAAGGAGAAGTACTTCCGTGGGCGCACCCAGGACGAGCTCGACCAGCTGATGCGCAACGGAGCCGAGCGGGTCGGCGCCACCCACATCGTGTCGTGGCCGACGGAGGTGTCGGGGTTGGAGGCGCTGGTTGCCCAGGCCCAGCCCGGAGACGTGGTCGGCATCATGTGCCACGCCGAGCGGCAGGCCTGCTACGACTGGATCGCGTCCAAGGGTGGCAGCGCGGACTCACCGGAAGCGCTCGCCGACAAGGTACGCGCCGCCAACCCCGACCCCCACCGCACAAAGGTGTGAGCCCTACGTAGTGGTTGATTCCTGGGCGCGGAGTCGACCAGTTCGTTGGTCTCGGCGAGGAGAGCTGACCTGGGCTCGAAGACTCACACCTCAGGCCGGGGGAGCCGGCGTGTAGTCGGGATCCGCGCCGGGGGAGTCGTCGCTGGCGCCGGAGCCGGCCTGGGCCTGGTTGGACCAGTTCTCCAGCTCCGCCATCACCTGCGGGTGCTTGTCGACACACAGGATCACCAGATCGCCTCGGTTGGCCCGGCTCATCGCGTGACGGATCGCTTCCGTCTCGTCGAGGATGACCTCGACCTGCTTGCAACGAGCGCCGGCCTCCATTGCCCGGCGTACGCCCTCGGCCACGAAGGCGGCCACCTCGCCGCGCTCCCGTCCACGGAGGGCCTGGTCCTCGCGCACCACGACCACGTCGAAGTGTTGCGCGGCGATCTCGCCGAGCTCACGCATGTCGTCATCGCGTCGGTCGCCCGCGGTGGCAATGACGCCGATCCGCGACGGCCGGGCCAGCTCGTGATCCAGCGAGTCTCCGACGCGATCGACGAAGTCGCCGAGCATGCGCATCCCCGGCGCATTGTGGCAGTAGTCGACGATGACGTTGACGCCGTTGACCTCGACCTCGTTGAGGCGCCCGGGGGACTGGTAGTAGTTCGTCGAGAAGGTGCGCAGGCCCTGACGAATGTCGTGCAGGGGAGCACCAGCGGCGAACGCAGCGGCCGCGGCGGCCATCGCGTTCTGCACGTTCATCCGTGCCCGACCACCGAAGGTGGAGGGCAACAGGTGAGTCCAGGCCAGTTGCATCTCACGACGTCCGTGCTTGACCACGATCATCTCTCCGCGCTCTGAAGGCGCCAGGATCAACGCCTTCCCGCCACGACGACAGTGCGCATCGATCATGTCGCGCGCCTCAGTGCCCGGTTCCTCCATGGAGAACCAGACCACCTGTCCGGAACAACGCCGGCGCATCTCACGCACCAGCGGGTCGTCGGCGTTGAGGACGGCGTGACCATCACGGGGTACCGCCTCGACGACGACTGCCTTGACATCCGCGAGCTGCTCGACCGTGTCGATGCCCCGAAGACCCAGGTGATCGGGCTGCACGTTGAGGACCACCGCAACATCGTTGCGCTCGTAGCCCAGCCCCTCACGGAGAATTCCGCCGCGCGCCACCTCGAAGACGGCGAAGTCGACCCGCGGGTTCTGCAGCACCATGCGCGCCGAGCGGGGCCCAGATGCGTCAGCACGAATCAGCAACCGCTCGTCGATCACGACGCCGTCGGTCGAGGTCATGCCGACCTTGCGGCCCATCCCCTTGAAGATGTGCGAGATCATCCGGGAGGTCGTGGTCTTGCCGTTCGTGCCGGTGACCGCGACGATCGGGATCCGCGAGGGGGCGCCGGGCGGGAACAGCATGTCGACGACAGGCTTGGCGATGAACTGTGGCTCACCGATGGTCGGGTGCGTGTGCATCCGGAACCCGGGTGCCGCGTTGACCTCACAGATGGCGCCACCGGTCTCGCGGACGGGCTCGGTGATGTCGGGACAGATGAAGTCGATGCCCGCGATGTCGAGCCCGATGATCCGGGCCGCCTCCTCGGCGATCTCGACGTTCTCCGGGTGTGCTTCGAAGGTGCGGTCGATGGAGATCCCGCCGGTGGACATGTTGCCGGTCAGCGCCAGCTTCACCTGGACGCCGGCGTCCGGGACGTCGGTCAACTCGAACCCCTGGTCACGAACCCGTTCGATGGCGGCGTCGTCGACCTTGATCCGGGTGAGCACCTTCTCGTGCCCGACACCACGGCGCGGATCGGCGTTGGCCGTCTCCACGAGGTCCTCGATCGTGCTGGTGCCGTCGCCGACCACTCCGGCCGGAACCCGCTCGGCCACGGCAGCGAGGCGGCCATCGATGATCAGGCAGCGGTAGTCCTTGCCGGTCACGAACGACTCGACGATCACCCATCCGCGGCGCGACTGCTCCGCGGCGATCGGGAAGGCCTCGCGAACGTCGTCGTCGGTCTGCAGGTCGAGGCACACACCGCGCCCATGGTTGCCGTCGAGAGGCTTGACGACGACGGGGAAGCCGATGCGCTTGGCCACCGAGACCGCCTGATCGACGGTGCGGACGGACTCCTGCTTGGGGACCGGCAGCCCGGCGGCACCCAGCAGCCGGGTGGTCAGGTCCTTGTCGCTGGCGATGTCGACGGCGATCGAGCTGGTCTCCGACGTCATCGTCGCGCGGATCCGCTTGGCATGGACCCCCTGGCCGAGCTGGACCAGCGAGTGCTGGTTGAGCCGGATCCACGGGATGTCGCGGGAGACCGCCTCGTCGACGATGGCCTGGGTGGACGGACCGAACGCAGTGCGCGAGGCGCGCTTGATGAACGCCTCGAGCTCGTCCTCCCACTCGAACTCCGGGTCGGCCTCGACGAGGTGGTTGACCAGGCGTACGGCGAGACGGGCGGCGGCGAGACCGACCTGCTCGTCGACGTAGCCGAAGATCACGTTGTAGCGGCCGGGCTCTCCCTTGACCTGGCGGGTCTTGCCGCGACGGATGTCGTGACCGACGACCTGCTGCAGGGCCAGGGCGGCGTGTTCGGCGACGTGGCCGAGCCAGGTCCCCTCGTTGAGGCGCTCCACGAAGCCCCCGCGTCGACCACGGGAGCACGAGTGCTCCCGGAGACCGGGCAGCATCTGCACGAGACTGTCCGTGAATCCCGGAATGGTGTTGGTGGGGAACTGCTCCAGGGAGCCCAGGTCGACCACGAGATGGATCGATCGGTCGTAGGACCAGACGTTCGCGCCTCGGTAGACGCGGGTCTCGACGATGGCCAGGTCGGCGGTCGGACGACCGCCGGTCAGGGGAGTGTCAGTCATGAGCTCGCTTCCGTGTCGTCATGGGCGATCGAACTGTTCTTGCGACGTCCTCGGCTCTTGCGTCGCCGCAGTGCCGTCGGCGACACATCACCAGCGGCGATGTCTCGGGCCAGCCTGCGCAGGTCGCGTCCGGCCGAGCTGATCTCGGCAGCCTCCGCGGCGTCTGCCACGGCTGGTGCCGGCACCAGCTCCCGGGTGGTCAGGTCGAACGTGGCACCTTCCGGGAGGACATGCAAGACCACACCCGAGGTCAGCAGCGGCGAGGAGCGGGGTGCCTCGTGTGCGTTGGTGACGATGTTCGCCGGGTCGAAGAGGGTCACCGCGCCCTTGCCGATCACTCGGAGGATCTCGTGGTCGTCCTCGATGGTGACGACGGCGGCGGTGTCCTCGTCGACGCCCATCCCGATCAGTTGCGGGGACTGGGCCACGATCATCAACAGGCGCCCGTAGCGGTTGCGCTGCTCGAAGTGCTGGTCGATGACGCAGTTCTCGACCAGGCCGAGCCCGGCAGCGACCTGGGTCATCCGCTGCTTGGCAGTCGCTCCGCCGACCCCGAAGGCAACCATGTGTGAGGACTGGATGCTCGCCCCGGCCGACGTTCCGGCGATCACCGTTCCTCGGGCGCGAGCGGCGTGGATGGCGTCGCCGAACGGCGTCCCGCAGATCGCGCCGGACAGCTTGAGCTGGTTGCCGCCCGTCATGAAGATTCCGGTCACGTCGCTGAGGGCTTCGACGAAGTCCTCCTCACGGGACTGCTCCCTGGTGACGGGACGGACCGAGATCACGTCGGCGGCACCGAGCTTGCGGAACAGCGCGTCGTAGACCTCGACGATCTCCGGTCCCAGGGACGACGCGGTCGCGATCACGGCGATCCTGGCGTTCTCTCCGCCGCTGCGGCGGACGAAGTCGGTGAGCACCGAGCGCTTGCGCAACTTGTCCTCAGCGCCCCCGATGATCATCAACGGTCCGGGCGCGTCGGGGTGGGCTTCTGGCTCCAGGTCATCCGGCATGACAGGCAGGCTAGCCGGTGACACCATTGGCACGTGAACACGACTTCCCGGACGCTCGTCCTGATGCGTCACGCCAAGGCAATCGGCTTCGCCGCTTCAGATCGCGAGCGGGACCTCGAGCCTTCCGGGCGGCGCGATGCGGCGGCTGCGGGCAAGTGGATGGCCACCAAGGAGATCCGTCCGGACCACGTTTTGCACTCCTCCGCGCTGCGTACGACGTCAACGTGGCAGGAGGCGAGCCGCGCTCTCGGTGAGGACATCCGAGTCGAGTCCAGTTCCGCGCTGTACGCCGCCGAGCCGGAGGCCGCCCTCGACCTGATCCGCAGCACTCCTGACGACGTACGACGACTGCTCGTCATCGGGCACAACCCCACCATCGGCATGCTTGCGCAGCTGCTGGACGACGGCGAGGGTGACGACGAGGCGGCCGCCGGGATGATCACCGGGTTCCCCACCTGCGCGCTGGCCGTCTTCGACATCACCGTCGACTGGGCCGACATCGCTCCCGGTGACCTCCGGTTGCGCGACTTCCACGTGTCCCGCGCGGAGTGAAGTCAGGGCCGGGTCACACCGGTGGCGCCGGGGTGATGATGCCGGCCTCGGCATCGGCTGCCTCGACCTCCTCACGCGAGATGCCGAGGAGGTACATGATCGCGTCGAGGTAGGGGACGTTGACGGCGGTGTCGGCGGCTTCCTGGACCATCGGCTTCGCGTTGTAGGCGATGCCCAGTCCGGCGGCATTGAGCATGTCGAGGTCGTTGGCCCCGTCACCGATGGCGATCACCGAGGCCTCGCTCACACCGACAGAAGCGGCGAAGCGGCGCAACGCTTCGGCCTTGCCCGCCCGGTCGACCACGTCGCCCACGATGCGTCCGGTCAGCTTGCCGTCGACGATCTCGAGCTCGTTGGCGTGCGCGAAGTCGAACCCGAGATCCTTCGCGATCCGGTCGGTGATCTGGCTGAAGCCACCCGAGACCATGGCGAACCGGTAGCCGAGGCGCCTGAGGGTTCGAATCATGGTGCGCGCACCCGGGGCGAAGACGATGCCTTCATAGACCCGGTCGAGAGCCTCGGCCGGGATCCCCTCGAGCAGGGCCACGCGACTGCGCAGCGAGGACTCGAAGTCGAGCTCACCGCGCATCGCCTGCTCGGTGACGCGGGCGACCTCGGGTTCGCAGCCGGCATGCGCTGCCAACATCTCGATGACCTCGCCCTGCACGAGCGTGGAGTCGACGTCCATCACGATCAGGCGCATGCCACGCCGCAGCAGGTTGGCGGGCTGCACGGCGACGTCGATCCCTTGGCGTGCAGCCTCCTTGACCAAGCGGGCGCGCAGCTTCTCGGTCTCCACACCGGAGACGTGGAGCTCGATCGCCGTGACGGGGTAGCGGGCCATCCGCTCGATGCGGTCGATGTTGGCGCCGGCGTCGGCGATGCATCCGGTCATCGCCGCCATCGCGCGCGCTCGCAACGGTGCACCGATGACGGTGACATGGCTGCGACCGTCACGTCGCGACTTGTTGTCACCCACACCGCGATCCACCTCGACCTGCATGCCGAGGTCGGCGCCCACCTTCTGGACGGCCTCCCGCAGCTTCTTCCAGTCGCGGGGTGCGCTGACCAGGACACCGAGGACCAGGCGACGGCGCAACACGATCTGCTCGATGTCGACGACCTCCACACCGGCCGTGGCCAGGGTGGAGAAGACGGCGGAGGTCACGCCGGGACGGTCCTTGCCGGTCAGGGTGATCAGCAGGGTCTTCGGAGGCTCTTCGAAGTCAGTCATGTCGTGGACGAGGCTACTGCGATCGAGGCTGGTTGTCGGTGGCCATTCGTAGGGTGGGCCCATGACAGGCACACCTCACACCATCGACTACATCGAGCTCGGCGCCACGGACCTGGCGGCCGCCAAGCAGTTCTACACCGCTGCCTTCGGCTGGGAGTTCAACGACTACGGTCCCGACTACGCAGGCATCAAGCTGCCCGGAGGTGACACCGAGTTCGGTGGGCTCAACCCGTCCCACGCCCCGAGCCCCGGTGGCCCACTGGTCCTGATCCACTCGGACGACCTCGACGCCACCCTTGCTTCGGTGAAGGACGCAGGTGGCGTCGTCACCGATGGGCCCTACGTGTTTCCAGGTGGCCGTCGCTTCCACTTCACCGACCCTTCGGGCAACGGACTCGGCGTCTATCAGCACCAGGCGTGACCTGGCGGGGGACTGACGGTCAGCCTCGACCGGGGTCAGGCGGCCAGACCTCGGGGGAGCAGGCCGCGACGAGTGCCCGTCTGGCGGCGTACTCGAGGGGGCGCAGGGCATCGGTGCGTTGCGCGATCTCCCAGGCCGACATCGTGCCCCCGTCGTCCTGCCCGGCCAGCTCGGCGATGCCAGCGGCCTGCAGCGCCCGTCCTGCGAGCGAGACGGCCTGCCTCGGCGTTCCCGCGGGGGACGCGTAGGTGGGCACGTGGCGCAGGTTCATCAGCTCGTCGGCGATCTCCGGGCGCCACTTGGCCACCTCGAGGTCGGCCAGGGTGGTGGCCGTCGTGGTGATCGCCGCACGCAACGAACGGTCCGTCTCACGCAGGTCGTCCAACTGGCGGCGTTCGGCGGCCATCAGCTGCCAGACCACACCGGCACCGGCGCGATGCGGAACCAGACCGTGGCCGGCCCCTTCGAGCACCACGGCCTCACCCGCCTCCAGGGCCGCTGCGTTGAAGGCCGGGGGACCACCCAGCCCCGTGAGGTCTCCCGCAGCGGGCAGGGCCAAACCCGCTGAGGTGGGACCGAGACGGCGCAACGGGCCGAGCGCGAGCACGAGTGACTGCGGCCCCGAATCGCCCGGAAGGCCTGCGACATGGTGAGCGGCATCCCCGTCCAGCACACCGTCCAGGACGTCGTCCGGGGTGGCGTCACCGCGCAGCCACGCGCTCAGCCACCACGCCATGCGTGCGGAGTCGAGGGGGAGTGACCGAGCCATGGCGCGGCAGCCTACGCCGGGTCGATAGGGTGCCTGACATGACCGCCGTACTCGAGTTCGCCGGGGTGACTGTGCGCCGCGGCGCGGCCACCCTGCTCGACTCCGTCGACTGGACCGTCGAGGAGGACGAACGCTGGGTCATCCTCGGCCCCAACGGCGCCGGCAAGACGACGCTGATGCAGGTCGCCGGCGCACAGATCCACCCGACGTCTGGTGTAGCCGGAATCCTGGACGAAGTGCTCGGCACCGTCGACGTCTTCGAGCTGCGACCACGCATCGGCCTGACCAGCGCGGCCATCGCCGAGCGCATCCCGCGCGAGGAGAAGGTCCGCGACGTGGTTGTGACTGCGTCCTACGGCGTGGTCGGACGCTGGCGCGAGCAGTACGACGCCCTTGACCACGGGCGCGCCGAGCAGCTCCTCAACGAGCTCGGCGCACAGTCCTTGCTCGACCGCACCTTCGGCACCCTCAGCGAGGGCGAGCGCAAGCGCGTCCAGATCGCTCGTGCGCTGATGACCGATCCCGAGCTGCTGCTCCTCGACGAGCCCGCGGCCGGTCTCGACCTCGGTGGGCGCGAGGACCTCGTGTCGACCCTGTCCGTGTTGGCGCAGGACGAGTTCGCCCCTGCCACGGTGCTGATCTCCCACCACGTCGAGGAGATCCCACCGGGCTTCACCCACGCGCTGTTGCTTCGCGAGGGCAAGGTGGTCGCGGCCGGGCCCATGGAGCGGGTGATCACCGAGGAGTTGCTGAGCGCCACCTTCGGCATGCGCCTGACCCTGCATCACGAGGACCGCCGCTACTCCGCCCGGCGACGTTCGCGCCACTCGGGCTAGGGTTCCGTCATGGACTGGTTGCGCGATCACGCATGGGAGACGTGGCTCGCCCTGACGATCATCTTGGGCGTCGCCGAGCTCTTCAGCATGGACTTGATCCTGTTGATGCTCGCCGCGGGCGCAGCTGTCGGCATGATCTCGGCTCTACTCGGCGCGCCACTCGTGCTCCAGGTGATCCTCGCTGCCATCGCCGCCATCGGCTCGCTCGCGGTCGTGCGCCCCAGCGCGCTGAAGCGGCTCCACTCCGGCCCCGAGCTCTCACTGGGTCACGGAAAGTTGATCGGGGAGCACGCCGTGGCGTTGACCCAGATCAGCGACCAGCAGCCGGGCCGCATCAAACTGGACGGCGAGGAGTGGACCGCGAAGCCCTATGACGAGACGTTGGTCATCGCGCCGGGAGACCCCGTCGAAGTGCTCCAGATCAAGGGGGCCACTGCGATGGTCCACCCTGTGCCAAGGCTTGAGTCCTGATTTTCACATGAGCTTGTGGACGGATCTTCCGTCCGGGGAAAGGAAGAGCAATGCCCGCAGTCCTCATCCTGCTGCTGCTGTTGTTGATCTTCGTTGTCGTCGTGCTCGCCAAGACTGTGCGGATCGTTCCGCAGGCGCGCGCCGGCATCGTGGAACGCTTCGGCAAGTACAAGGGCTCACTGCCCGCAGGCCTCAACATCGTCGTGCCGTTCATCGACAAGGTGCGCTACATGATCGACCTGCGTGAGCAGGTCGTCTCGTTCCCGCCGCAGCCGGTGATCACCGAGGACAACCTCGTGGTCTCCATCGACACGGTCATCTACTTCCAGGTCACCGACCCGGTGGCCGCGACCTACGAGATCGCCAACTACATCCAAGCAGTCGAGCAGCTCACCATGACCACGCTGCGCAACATCGTCGGTGGGATGGACCTCGAGGAGACGCTGACCAGCCGCGACGCGATCAACAGCCGCCTGCGCGGCGTACTCGACGAGGCGACCGGTCGTTGGGGAATCCGGGTCAACCGGGTCGAGCTCAAGGGCATCGACCCGCCGCCGTCCATCAAGGACTCGATGGAGAAGCAGATGCGCGCCGACCGCGACAAGCGCGCGGCGATCCTCACCGCCGAAGGTCAGCGCCAGTCCGCGATCCTCACCGCCGAAGGCGCCAAGCAGTCAGCGATCCTCAACGCCGAAGGTGACCGCGAGTCGCAGATCCTGCGTGCCCAGGCCGACCGCGAGTCCAAGATCTTGGTCGCCCAGGGTGAGGGACAGGCCATCCAGACCGTCTTCCAGGCGATCCACGACGGTCAGCCCGACCAGTCGCTGCTGGCCTACCAGTACCTGCAGATGATGCCCAAGATCGCGGAGGGCGACGCCAACAAGGTCTGGATCGTCCCGTCCGAGATCGGCAAGGCACTCGAGGGCCTGGGCTCGACGATGACCGAGCTCAGCGGCATCCCCAAGGACGCCGAGCCCCGGGTGCGTGTCGACATGGGCTCCAGCGAGCCCGACGTACCCCAGAAGGCGGACTCCACCTTGTCCAGCACGCATGCTGCCGTGCAGGAGGCCATTGCCGAGGCGAAGGGTGCGGCCGTCGGCAAGGAGTCCGGCGCTCGACCACCGGCTGCTCCGCAGGATCCCGCGTCGGGTGCCGCAGCGCCCCAGGGGCCGACCCCCGAGGCGCCCCCGGCACCCGGTGAAGGGGCGCCTCCCGCACCCGGTGAAGGGGCGCCTCCGGCACCGTGACACTGCTCGAGATGGCGGCCATCCTCCTCGCGGGGCTGGCCGCCGGCACCATCAACACCGTGGTGGGGTCGGGAACGTTGGTCACGTTCCCGACCCTCCTCGCGTTCGGGGTTCCCCCGATCACCGCCAACGTGTCCAACACAGTGGGGCTGGTCCCCGGCTCCGTCTCCGGAGCCATCGGATACCGCCGCGAGCTCAGCGGCCAGAAGCGCCGCATCCTCAAACTCGCGGGGGCCTCACTCATCGGTGGCGTGATCGGCGCAGTGCTGCTGCTGGTGCTGCCGTCCGGCGCCTTCGAAGCCGTCGTACCAGCGCTGATCCTGCTCGGCTGCCTCCTGGTCCTGTTCCAACCCCGCATCTCGGCCTGGGTGGCCCGGCGGCACGAAGCCACCGGCGGACTGCCGGAGGACGGCGCCTGGTGGGTCTGGCCGCTGGTGCTCCTCACCGGTGTGTACGGCGGCTACTTCGGCGCCGCTCAGGGCGTGCTGCTGATGGCCGTCATGGGCATCGGCATCGACGAGACCCTGCAGCGGCTCAACGGCACCAAGAACGTGCTCGCCGCCCTGGTCAACGGCATCTCGGCGATCATCTTCATCGTTGTCGCCGGCGTCGACTGGGCGGTGGCCGGTCTGATCGCCGTCGGCGCCATCATCGGAGGCCAGCTCGGCGCGACCTGGGGCCGCCGGCTGCCCGCCGTCGGCCTACGTGCGTTCATCGTGCTCGTGGGCGTCGTCGCCCTGGTCGTCTTCCTCTTCTGACTCCGTGCCCCGCACGAGGGCCTCGTGGGGGGAGAGGCGGGGATCAGTTCCTGTCGGTGACGGCCATGACGCCGACCACCACGGCGGCCAGTGCCGGCAGCGCCAGGAAGGCCGCCTGCTTCTTCGAGACCGATCCGTCAACGCCGGCCGCGAGCCCGGCAACCGTGTCGGCGGCGTCGACCGCGACGCCGACCAGGACCAGGTCGCGTTGGCGCTGCCCAGAGGCGGCCAGGGTGAGGCAACCGAGCGCGATCTCGCGTGAGCCGAACATCCGGTTGAGGTAGCCCAGTTGCGGGTTCCTCGCCGCGTCGAGACCGAAGACCTTGGCAGCAAGACGCGGGGTGAACAGGGCCAGGGCGCCGAGGAACAGGCGCCCGATGTTGAGTCCGGTGACTGGGTTCATGAACCGGAGACTAGCCACGGGACCGGAGGCTGGCGGTGAAACGCGCCGACAGCTCAGTCGACGTACGCCGAGAGCCAGCGCTCCATCTCGGCGTACACCTGCCGGCGCACCTCGGGCAGGGACAGCACGACGTCGTGGCGCGCGTCCTCGATGGCGATGCTCGTGACGTGGCGCCCGAGGTTGGGAGCCCACCGTCGGATCTGGTTCACGTCGAGGACGATGTCAGCCCGGTGCACGTCATCGCCCATCTCCATGGGCACCGCGCTGCGGCTGGAGCTCAGCACCAGGGAAGGACAGCCGACGTCGAGACCGGCATGGAGTCGGGCGTGGCCGTTGCGCACCGCACGCAACCAACCGGCATACACGGGTTGGGACTCCATCGGCTTCCAGGCCAGGTCGAATTCGAACTCGCCTTCGTGGTCCCGGTGCAGGCTGCGGGCATAGAGGCCGTTGACCGTGCGCGGGATGATGCGCTTCGGGTTGCGTGCACCCATCTGCTTGATCACGGTGGTCCCGATGGTGCGCATCCACCAGGCCCCCTGCATGTCGAACCACGGTGAGTTCAGCACGATACCGGCGAGGGTTCCTGAGGGATCCGCGTCGCGGCGCTCGTCGGCCCACAGGGGCACGGTCAGTCCGCCGGTCGAGTGGGCCGTGATGACGACGTGGTCGTGCCGGTCGCGCTCGGTGATCCGTTGCCAGGCGGCGTCGAGCTCGGGGAAGTAGTCGCGCAGGTCCTCGACGTAGTTGGGGCTCTGGTGAGGGAGCAGGGACCGGCCGTACTTTCGCAGGTCGAGGGCGTAGAAGTCATAGCCGCGGGCGGCCCACCACTCGGCGTACTCGGTCTGGAAGAAGTAGTCGGCGAAGCCGTGCACGTGCAGGACCGCGCGCCGGCTGTCGGCGGCGGGCAGGTGCACGAGGGTCGCCACGACCGGCCCCTCGTCGTCGGCCGGCAGGCTGATCGTCTCCGCGGTGTACGGCGCCCCAAGGACGTCAGTCTCGACCTCGTTCATGCAAGGATTCTTGCAGTGTGCGCGACACGCGCGCGAAGTGAGTCCACACTCTCTTGAATCATTCCAGAAAAGGTGGTTGAGTCGGGGCCATGCACCACCCCGATCCCTCCACCCTCCTGCGCGAGAAGTCGCTCCGGGTCACCAGGCCGCGCATTGCCGTCCTGAACGCCTTGGCCGACCACCCGCATGCCGATGTCGACTCGGTCGCCCGAGCCGCTCGGCTGGAGTTGGGATCGGTGTCCACGCAGGCCGTCTACGACGTGCTGCGGGCTCTCGCGGAGGCAGGTCTGGTACGCCGGATCGAGCCTGCCGGGTCGCCTGCGCGCTTCGAGGTCCGCGTCGGCGACAACCATCACCACATCGTGTGCCGCACCTGTGGTGACATCGCCGACGTGGCCTGTGCTGTCGGCGAGGCCCCGTGCCTCGATGCATCCGAGAACCACGGCTTCGTCATCGACGAGGCCGAAGTGACCTACTGGGGCACCTGCCCCGAGTGTGCAACCACGTGACACATCAATGAAGGAGCGAGCAGTGTCTGAAGACAACACCAAGCCGATGACCACGGCGGCCGGCGCGCCGGTCGCCAACAACCAGGACAGCCTCACTGCTGGTCCCCGTGGCCCGATGCTGCTCCAAGACCTCTGGTTCCTGGAGAAGCTCGCCCACTTCGACCGCGAGGTCATCCCCGAGCGACGCATGCACGCAAAGGGTTCGGGTGCCTACGGCACGTTCCGGGTCACCCACGACATCTCGAAGTACACCAAGGCCAAACTGTTCAGCAAGGTCGGCAACGAGGCCGAGATGTTCGCCCGGTTCTCGACCGTGGCCGGCGAGCGCGGTGCCGCTGACGCCGAGCGCGACATCCGTGGCTTCGCGGTCCGCTTCTACACCGAAGAGGGCAACTGGGACATCGTCGGCAACAACACGCCGGTCTTCTTCTTCCGTGACCCGCTGAAGTTCCCCGACCTCAACCGCGCCGTGAAGCGCGACCCGCGCACCAACCTGCGCGACGCCGAGAACAACTGGGGCTTCTGGACCAACCTGCCCGAGGCCCTGCACCAGGTGACCATCGTCATGTCCGACCGCGGCATCCCCAACGGCTACCGTCACATGCACGGCTTCGGCTCCCACACGTTCTCGATGATCAACGCCGAGGGCGAGCGGTTCTGGGTCAAGTTCCACCACCGTACCCAGCAGGGCATCGAGAACCTCACTGACGAAGAGGCTGCCGCGCTGGTCGCCGGAGACCGCGAGTCGAGCCAGCGCGACCTCTACGAGGCCATCGAGCGTGGCGACTTCCCGAAGTGGAAGCTCTTCATCCAGGTGATGCCCGAGGCCGACGCGGAGAACTACCGCTTCCACCCCTTCGACCTGACCAAGGTCTGGTCGAAGAAGGACTACCCGCTGATCGAGGTCGGCGAGTGGGAGCTCAACCGCAACCCGGAGAACTACTTCGCCGACGTCGAGCAGGCCGCCTTCACGCCAGCCAACCTGATCCCCGGCATCAGTATCTCGCCCGACCGGATGCTCCAGGGCCGACTGTTCTCCTACGGTGACGCCGCTCGCTACCGCCTCGGGGTGAACCACCACCAGATCCCGGTGAACTTCCCCAAGGCAGCGCCCGGTCTGAACACCTACCACCGCGACGGCACCATGCGCGTGGACGGCAACCAGGGCGGTGTCCCCGGCATCGAGCCGAACAACTTCGGTCGCTGGGCCGAGCAGCCACAGTACGCCGACCCGGCCCAGGCCGTGGGTTCGACCGCAGACCGGTTCAACTTCCGCGAGGACGACGACAACTACTTCGAGCAGCCGGGCGACCTGTTCCGGCTGATGAGCGCCGAGCAGCAGCAGGTGCTCTTCGAGAACACCGCGCGCGCCATCGACGGTGCGTCGCAGACGTCGGTCGACAAGCACATCGAGAACTGCACGAAGGCCGACCCGGCCTACGGTGAAGGTGTGCGCAAGGCAATCGAGGCGCTTGCCGCCGGCAAGGTCTCCGACGAGGACCCGAACCCGGACAACACCCCGGCCTGATCCACCCTCCCGGACCTCGTCCGGAGAGCTCCACGCCGAGTCGGCACGAGTTGACGCCAGGAACTGGTCAACACGTGCCGACTCGGCGCATTCGTGTGATCAGGGGAGGAGGTGGGACCTGCCGAACATCTCCGCCGCGGCGCGCGCAGTCGGCGTACCTGCGTCGAGGTCGGCGCCCGCCTCGACGAGTACGGCGACCACGTCGTCGGCACCCTTGAACATGGCGCCCGCCACGGGGGACTGGTCCCGCACGTTGCGCTGGTCGACATCCGCGCCACGCTCGACGAGCGCCTGCACCGTCTCGGCGTGCGCGTGGTAGGCGGCCAGCATCAACAGCGAGTTCTGGTCGGAGTCGACCACGTCGACGGGCAGACCATGGTCCACGAACTCCAGCAACTCGGTCGTGCGACCCTCACGCGCCAGGTCCATGGCCAGGGCGATCACGCGGTCGGTCTGCTCGGGGCTCAATTCGCTCATGCGTCCATTGTGACGCGAGCTTCGTTCAGGGCAGCGGGTCCACCCGCTTGACGAGGTACGAGTACTCGTCGTCGATGGCGTTCTCGACGTGGTCGACCGACAACCTCCTCACCGCACCGGTCTGCGGGTCGTAGGTGACATGCACCTCGTCGGCATCGCGCAGTGCGGCCTCCACGGCGTCGAAGAGGTCCTCCATGGTCTTCACGGTCGGGTCGCTCGGGTCTCCGCCCCTGGCGGCGTTCTGCACGCCCACGGCACGACCGTCCACGACCTCGATGGCCATCTTGACCTCGGGGCAGTAGCAGAACCGCTCGTAGCGCCACTGGTAGGACGCGATGCCGGAGTTGCGCCACGCCTGCCGGGCGTCGAGGAGGCGGGACTCGGGCGTGCTGACCTCGGTGATCCCCTCCGTGGGCGTGTCGTCGGAGCCACGACCGGTTGATTCGTCGCACCCGGTGAGGGTGAGCAGGGCCACGACCAGGGCCGGCACAAGGATCTTCATGCGAGTAGGACGGCCGCAGCCGGAAAGCGGTTCCGCGGAGCCGGGAATAGTCGATGCAGGCAGACGGTTCTGCTAAGTGATTGCAGGTTCAACTACCTCAGGAGTCAGCGATGCAGTTCGGAATCTTCACCGTCGGAGACGTCACCACCGACCCGACGACCGGACGGACGCCCACCGAGAACGAACGGATCAAGGCGATCGTCGCGATTGCCAAGAAGGCCGAGGAAGTGGGGCTCGACGTCTTCGCCACGGGTGAGCACCACAACCCGCCGTTCGCCGCACCGGCCAACCCGACCGTACTGCTGGCCAACGTCGCGGCCCAGACCGAGCGCATCATCCTCTCCACGTCGACCACACTGATCACGACCAACGACCCGGTTCGCCTGGCGGAGGACTACGCCTACGCCCAGCACCTCGCCGACGGCCGCATAGACCTGATGATGGGGCGCGGCAACACCGGCCCGGTGTATCCGTGGTTCGGCAAGGACATCCGCGACGGCATCTCACTCGCGATCGAGAACTACGCCCTCCTGCACAAGCTCTGGCGTGAGGAGAACGTCGACTGGGAGGGGAAGTCGCGCACTCCGCTGCAGGGCTTCACCGCGACGCCGCGCCCGCTCGACGGAGTCGCGCCCTTCGTGTGGCACGGTTCGATCCGGTCGCCCGAGATTGCCGAGCAGGCTGCCTACTACGGCGACGGCTACTTCCACAACCACATCTTCTGGCCGTCGTCGCACGCCGCGAAGATGGTGCGCTACTACCGCCACCGCTTCGAGCACTACGGCCACGGCACCGCCGACCAGGCGATCGTCGGCCTCGGTGGGCAGGTCTTCATGCGCAAGAACAGCCAGGACGCCATCCGTGAGTTCCGGCCCTACTTCGACAACGCACCGGTCTATGGCCACGGGCCGTCGCTCGAGGACTTCATGCAGCAGACCCCCCTCCTGGTGGGCTCGCCGCAGCAGGTCATCGAGCAGACGCTCGGCTTCCGGGAGTACGTCGGCGACTACCAGCGCCAGCTGTGGCTGATGGACCACGCCGGCCTGCCGTTGAAGACCGTGCTCGAGCAGCTCGACATCCTCGGCGAGGAGGTCGTGCCTGTGCTGCGCAAGGAGTTCGCGGCCCTCAAGCCTGCCCATGTCCCGGACGGACCGACCCACGCCTCGCTCGTCGAGGCAGCCGGCGGCCCCCGGGAGTTCCACACCGTTCACGCCGGTGACGACGTCACCGGCTCGTCTCCCGAGGAGGTCCTGTCATGACCCTCAGCATCGCCGTCGTCACCGCGGGCCTCAGTGACCCGTCGTCCACCCGGCTGCTCGCCGACCGCCTGGTCGCCGAGTCGGCCGGCCTGCTCGAGGCGAGCGGCCGTGATGTCGCCGTCGACATGATCGAGCTGCGCCCGTTGGCCCACAACCTGGCCGACTTCATGCTCACCGGCTTCGCGTCGGGCGACCTCGAGGGTGCCCTGGCCTCCGTCGCCCGGGCAGATGCCGTGATCGCGGTCTCGCCGGTCTTCACGGCCTCCTACAGCGGGATGTTCAAGATGTTCTTCGACGCCCTCGACAACGATGCGCTCGACGGAACGCCCGTGCTGATCGCGGCCACGGCAGGCACCGCCCGCCACTCGCTCGTGCTCGAGCACGCACTGCGGCCGATGTTCGCCTACCTGCGTGCGGTCGTCGTACCCACCGCGGTCTTCGCCGCGACCGAGGACTTCGGCAGCACCAGCGACGGTGCGCTGACCGGGCGGGTGCAACGAGCGGCACGCCAGCTGGTTGCCCTCCTGGCGGACCAGGCGCCGAGCCCGGCGGAGCGCCGAACGACCAAGGTCACGATCGACAACCCCGAGGACACCCCGGACTTCGAGGACATGCTCTCCGCGTTGTCACGCTGAGCCAACGGGTCAGCGGCTCTCCTCGTCGAGCCAGTCGCTGACCCGGCGCTCGGCCTCTGCTGGATCGACGTCCTCCACCTTGGTCATCACCGCCCACCGGTGCCCGAACGGGTCGAGGAAGGCCGCGAAGCGGTCACCGGTGACGAAGGTCTCCGGCTCGCCGTACCCCTGGGCACCGGCCGACACCGCGGCGGCGTACACCGCATCGACGTCGGGCACGTAGGCAACCGTGCTGCGGCTGACCACGTCGCCCCCGTCCGGTGCGGTCAGGTTGTGGTCGGGGGCCGGGTCCGAGAGCTGCATCCGCCCGATGGGCAGCTGCAGCTCCGCATGCGCGACCAGTCCGTCGCGCTCCATCCGGCTGACCACCGTGGCCCCGAAGACTCCCGTGTAGAAGTCGATCGCGGCGGCGGCACCGTCGCAGCAGAAGTACGGCGTGAGGGTGCTGTACCCGGGCGGGACAGGGGCGACTGTGGACTCGTTCGATGTCTCCTGTGTGCTCATGCCGGCCATCGTCCTAGGCTGGGCGGATGGGGTCTTGGACGAATGCGACATCGCCACGTCGCGGGGTCCTGCGGCTGCCACCTGAAGCCCGGCGACCGGCCACCGCCACCTCCTCCGGCATCCTGCGACCCGACCAGTTCGCCCGACACGTGCAGCTCTCCCGCCCACTGCCCCACCAGGACCTCTCGTCCTGGGTCGAGCACTACTGGACCGTCCGATGGGAACTTCCCGCAGGAACCCTCTACCGATCCGAGGTTGCCTCCCACCCGGCGGTGCACGCCACGGTCGAGTCCGGCACGTCTCCACACCACGGCCTGGCCATGCCAGCCGCCCTCGTGCACGGAGTGGTCACGCGCCGGTTCACCATCGACCTGACCGGTGAGGGGCGTTCGTTCGGAGTGAAGTTCCGTCCAGGGGGCTTCGGCGCCTTCACCGGAGAGGACGTCGCCACCTGGACCGACCGCGTCGACAAGCTGGAGGCGGCGTTCGGTGCCTCCGCCGTGTCATTGCAGCGCGACGTCCTGGCACTGGAGGACGACACCGAGCGGAGCCGGGCGATGGATGCGTTCCTGCTGGCCCGGGTGCCGGACCCGGACCCGCGCTACACCCGGGTCCTGCACATCGTCGCGGGACTCGTGCGCGACTCCACCCTGACCAGCGTCGACGCGGTCTGCGAGCGCTTCGACATCTCAGCGCGCACCTTGCAGAGGCTCTTCCGACGCTACGTCGGCGTCGGGCCCAAGTGGGTGCTCCAGCGCTACCGCCTGCACGATGCGGTGAGCCTCATCGATGCCGGGGACGCACCGGACCTCGCGATGCTGGCCGCCGACCTGGGCTGGTTCGACCAGGCCCACTTCACCCGCGACTTCACCGAGCTGGTGGGTGTCCCGCCCCGCGAGTACGCCGCTCGCTGATCCCTGCCGTTACCGAACAGTCAGCAGGTCTCACGCCCGAAAAACCTGCATACGCTTCGGTAACGGCGCAAGCGCGGAGCGATCAGTGCTGGTAGGTGCCGTGGATGATCGCCCGGCCGAGCGTCTTGAAGGCCAGGTTGAACGACACCACGGCCGGCGAGACGGAGTCATCCACGCCGAGTGACTCCTCCCCGACGGCGTGCACGACGTAGAAGTAGCGGTGCACCTGGTCGCCCTCCGGGGGAGCGGCCCCCATGAAGCCGTGGTCACCTGCGTCGTTTCGCACGTGGAACGACTTCCCGGGCAGCTCACCAGCTGCCGCGCCGGTGTCGAGGGACGTGACATCGCCGGGTACGTCGACCAGGACCCAGTGCCAGAAGCCGCTCGGCGTGGGTGCATCGGGGTCGAAGCAGGTGATCACGAAGGACTTGGTGCCCTCGGGTGCCCCGCTCCAGGAGAGCTGTGGGGAGGTGTTGCCGTGGGCGGCCACCTGGTCGTCCTTCAGCGGTTCGCCGTCAGTGACGTCGGAGCTGGTCACCGCGAAGGAGGCCGTGGCCGGCAGCAGGTCGTAGGGATTGGGGGTGACTGGTCGCTCGATGCTCATGCACGTGAACCTAACGCGACGGCAAGGAGTCCGCCACGTGGAAGGCCCGAGGGCGTGTTCCCGCCGGGCCCGTCGATCCGGAAGAATGCACGGGTGACCTCCCCACGGAACCTCCTCGACGACACCCTTGCGCGCGTGCAGCCGCTCTCCGACGACGCCATGGCCCAGGCCCGTGAGCGCCAGGCCCTGCTGACCAAGCCCGCCGGGGCCCTCGGTGTCCTCGAGGAGGTCTCGATCCAGTTGGCCGGTATCGCCGGCACCTGTCCACCTCCCGCACCCGCGTCGCCGGCGGTGGCGGTCTTCGCCGGTGACCACGGCGTGCTGGCCCAAGGCGTCTCGCCCTGGCCCCAGGAGGTCACGGTCGGCATGGTCGAGAACTTCCGCGCCGGGGGAGCAGCGGTCAACGTGCTCGCCCGCGCATGTGGCGCGGTGGTGAGAGTCATCGACGTCGGTGTCGCCAGCGAGGTCATCGGTGACGACACGGTGTTGGCTCGCAACGTGCGCCGTGGGACGGCCGACCTCGCCACCGGGCCGGCGATGAGTCGTGAGGAGGCCGAGCAGGCCATCGCAGTCGGCATCGACGTGGCCGACCAGCTCGCTGACGCGGGCCACGACGTGCTCCTCACCGGAGACATGGGCATCGGCAACACGACGCCGTCCGCCTGCCTGCTGGCCGCGTTGACCGGTACGCCGGCCGACGTGGTCACCGGCCGCGGCACGGGCATCGACGACGAGACCCTCGCACTGAAGACGCAGGTTGTCGCCGGCGCCGTCGCCCGGTTGCGCCCGGACGCCGACCCGATCGACGTCCTCGCCGAAGTCGGCGGCCTCGAGCATGCTGGCATCGTCGGACTGATCATCGGTGCCGCTGCTCGCCGGGTGCCGGTCATCCTCGACGGCGTGATCGCCGGGTCGGCGGCCCTGGTCGCGCAGGCGATCAGCCGGGACTCGATCGCCTACTGTCTGGCCGGGCACCGCAGCGTCGAGCCCGGTCACCGAGCCGCACTGGCCAAGCTGGAATTGCGTCCACTGGTCGACCTCGACCTTCGACTCGGGGAGGGGAGCGGCGCAACACTCGCCTTTCCGCTGGTTCGCGCGGCCGCTCTCATCCTCGACGAGATGGCCACCTTCGACTCCGCCGGCGTGGCGAACAAGGACAACTGATGAGCGACTTCGCCCCCTATCCCTCGGGCCTGCGCCTTGCCGGGCGCAAGGTGGTGGTCGTCGGCGGCGGCCATGTCGCCCAGCGCAGGGTGCCTCCACTGATCGCCAGCGGTGCCGTCGTACACCTCATCGCACCGGAGGTGACCCCGGCGATCGAGGGACTCGGCAACGAGATCACCATCGAGCTCCGCGGCTTCCTCGAGGGCGACCTCGACGAGGCCTGGTATGCGATAGCCGCCACCGACGACCCGGACACCAACGCCGCCGTCGCCGATGCGGCCGAACGGCGCCGAATCTTCTGCGTGCGCTCCGACGACGCCCGTGAGGCCACGGCCTGGACCCCAGCGACCGGACACCACGGCACCGTGACGGTTGCCGTGCTCGGCAACCGCGAGCCCCGGCAGTCGGCCCAGGTGCGCGACGAGATCATGCATGCACTGCGCGAAGGGCTGCTCACCGCCAACCACGACCGGACCCCGGGAGTGGTGCTGGTCGGAGGCGGTCCCGGCGACCCCGAGCTGGTCACGCTGGCGGCCCGTAGCGCCCTGGCCTCGGCCGATGTGGTGGTGGCCGACCGGCTCGCGCCTCGTGAGCTGCTCGACGAGCTCTCGCCGGAGACCGAGCTGATCGACGTCGCCAAGCTGCCCCGGGGGCGTTCGGCCAGCCAGGACTTCATCAACGAGGTCATCGTCGAGCGGGCCAGGGCCGGCAAGCGCGTCGTCCGTTTCAAGGGCGGCGACAACTTCGTCTTCGGTCGCGGCTTCGAGGAGGTCATCGCCTGCAAGGCGGCCGGTGTCGCGGTCGAGGTGGTGCCCGGCCTGTCGTCGTCGATCGCGGTTCCGGCAAGGGCCGGCATCCCGGTCACCCACCGCGGGGTGACCCACGAGTTCACCGTCATCTCCGGACACCTGCCCCCGGGTCATCCCGAGTCGCTGGTCAACTGGTCGGCAGTGGCACAGATGCAGGGCACCGTCGTGTTGCTGATGGCCGTGCAGAACGCCCCCGCCATCGCCGCGGCACTCGTCGACGAAGGTCGCCCACCGGGGACTCCGGTGGCCGTGGTCATGGATGGCACCATGCCGGCCGAGCGCACGGTGCTCTCCACCCTCGGCACGCTGGGCCGCGACATCGAGGAGCAGGACGTCAAGCCTCCGGCCATCATCGTGATCGGCGAGGTGGTCGCGGTGGCCAGGCCGGAGCACTACGGGCGTGGCTGAGGTCGTTCCGGTCCACGACCCCGCAGATGCTCGCCTTGCGGACTACCGCGACCTGCGCGACGTCCAGCTGCGCAAGCATCTCGAGGTCGAGAACGGCCTGTTCATCGCCGAGGGCGCCAAGGTCCTCCGGAGGGCGATCGAGGGCGGCTTCACGCCGCGCTCCTTCCTGATGGCTCCGCGCTGGGTGGAGGAACTGAGCGACATCCTCGCCGGCAGCGACGCGCCCTGCTTCGTCATGGAGGAGAAGGAGGTCGAGGGTGTTACCGGCTTCCACGTGCACCGCGGCGCCCTGGCCTCACTCCGGCGTACGCCGCTGCCGACTGTCGAGGACGTGTTGGCCGGTGCGCGTTCCGTCCTCGTGCTCGAGGACCTGGTCGACCACACCAATGTCGGTGCGGTCTTCCGCTCGGGTGCCGCGCTCGGCTTCGACGCAGTGCTGCTGGCCCCGCGGTGTGCCGACCCGCTCTACCGGCGCGCCATCAAGGTCGGTATGGGCGCGGTCTTCAGCACTCCGTGGACGCGCCTGGACGACTGGTACGACGCACTGCCGTTGCTCTCCCGGCACGGCTTCACGACCGTGGCGCTGACCCTCGCCGATGACGCAACTCCCATCGAGCAGGCCGTGGCCGATCAGGAGAAGGTGGCGCTGGTGCTCGGCTCGGAAGGCCACGGGCTCTCGGCCAGGTGGGAGAAGTCAGCCGATCGGCGCGCGATCATCCCGATGCGCGAGGGTATCGACTCACTCAACGTGGCCGCCGCCTCCGCGGTCGCCTGCTACATCACGATGCGCCGCTGAGACGCGGCTGATCCGGGTGGGTCTCACAGTGGCCCGACGAGCAGCTGCTCGGCCAGGGCGGCAATGCGCTCATCCGCCTCGGCCACGCCGTACGCCCGCTGGAGGAACGCCGACATCGTCGAGAGGACGGTGTTCCCCTCCTGGGGGACCAGGGCCCAACCGCTGACCGTGTCGCCCTTCACGAGGAGGTTCTCGCCGACGAAGATTGCCTGGTGGAACAACCGGCCGCCCAGCCCGAAGCGGCGCCCGATCTCGAAGACCTTGTTGGAGTCGAAGACCTGGGTGCTGGTCACGTAGGCGGCCCGCTCGATCCGGTCCTGCACCTCGTGCACCGCCGGCGCGGAGGCCAACCGCAGCGAGAAGCGTGTGGCGTGCATGAACTGGCTCGGGGTGGTGATGTCCGACGACTGGATGGGCAGGGACTTGCCGAGCACCTGCAACACGGCGTCGGCGTCGATCGCGTGATGGGTCCCGAGCACCGGGTCGAGGTGGCGGGCAACCACGTTTCCGGCCACCAGCCGCTCATGGTTGCCGATGTCCTCGCTGCGACGAGCCACCACGAAGTCGCCGTGGAGCACGTCGTCGAGATGGCCATCGGTCAGCGTGCGGAGCACGGCGAGTGCCGAGTGCGTGTTGCACGAGGGGATGAAGGTGTGGCGCGTCTCCGACGCATCCATGCCCAGCCCGAGCACATGGGGACGACCGAAGTCCTTCTCCGTGCCCTGCGCGCAGGCGCCGACCAGTCGGGGGAACTCGTCGTACAGGCGCCGGCGGTCGAGACCACCGCCGTTGCGCCCGGCATCGAAGACGTAGTCGACGTCGTGCATCACGTCGGCCAGGCTTGCCTGGGCCGCGAAGCTGTCGCCCACGACGACCACGCCAGCGCCCTTGAGCCGCTCGAGCTGCGGGACATCCCACGGTCGCACCGTTGCCTTGTGGGCCAGCACGGCCTCCACGCCGAGGAGGTCTCGATGGGTGGTGAGCACCTGCAGCAGAGTCGTGCCGATGTTGCCGACGCCGTTGACCAGAACCTTCATCGCCAGAACCACGCTTTCGCTCGTTGTTTTCCGACCAGGAGTGCGGAGACGGACGCCATCACGATCCGCAGGTCCATCGCCGGACCGCGGTGCTGGGCGTAGTGCTCGTCGAGGGACCACGAGACGTCGCGGTCACAGACGGTGCCCAACTGGGCGTAGCCGGTCAGGCCCGGACGGACCTGCCAGCGGGTGTCGTGCGCGGGGGAGTCCCACTCAAGGCGTCGTACGTCGGCCGCGGTCAGGGGCCGGGGTCCGATGAAGCGCATCTCTCCGCGGGCGATGTTGATGAGTTGCGGCAGCTCATCCAGCCCGGTCCGGCGCAGGAGTCCGCCGATCCCGGTGACCCGCCCGTCCCGCATCGTGCGGAACTTCAAGATCGCGAACGGTTGCCTGTCGAGTCCCTGCCGCGGCTGCCTGAACAGCACCGGCCCACCGTCGAGCACCCGGATCGCCACAGCCACCGCGGCGAGCACCGGCACCAGCACCGCGACACAGATTGCCGCACCAAGTCGTTGCACCATGCTTGGTTTGACGCCGACCCCGGCCAATTGGTTGCCCCGCTCAGGGTGTCATCCCCGCCATGGCACGATGGCGGGGATGAGCCACGCCCTGACTGATGCCACCCTCAACCGGATCCGTGAGAGTTGGGCCGACGAGCTCGAGGTGCCGACCGAGGCGTTCGACGCGCCCGGCACCCGCGCCTTCGCCCACGCCGACTCGCGCTCACTCGTGATGATCGAGCTGGGAGACACCCAGGTGATCGTGGGGCCTTCGGCTGCTGTCGAACGCCTGGAGGACCTCTCCGCCGGCCAACGGCGTGACCTGGCGGCCGTGGTGGCTCGACTCGAGGGCCTGGGCCCGGATCCGATCGGCGTCGCCAGCCTGTCGTACGTCGACCGCGTGCTCGTGCCGACCGGCATCGAGGTTGCCGTCGGTCCGGTGCAGAACGTCGACCTGCTGCGTGATCGCTGCACCCGAGAGGAATGGGAGGAGAGCGGCCTGATCGACATGCCGGCCCGCATCGCCGCCCGTCGTCCGGACGGCAAGGTCGCCGCGGTCGCCGGCTACGAGCGGTGGGGACGACACCTGGCCCAGCTGGGTGTCCTCACTGACCCTGACTTCCGCGGGCACGGGTATGCCGCGTCAGCCGCGGCACGTGCCGCACAGGTTGCGCAGAACGAGGACCTGATCCCCCAGTGGCGTTGCCGGGTCGACAACCATGCCTCGCTGGATGTGGCGCAGCGCCTCGGATTCCATGAGGTGGGCCGCCAGGTCGCGGTGCTGCTCTCCCCACCGGAACGGGCCTGATCAGGCGTCGACCGGCCAGTCCTCGGGGTAGTCCGCGGCGAGCTTGTCGTGCTGCTTCCTGAGCTTCTTGCGGTTCTTGTCGCTGATCCGGTCGCCGAACACCGTGCCCACGGTGTGGTCGGTCTCGTGCTGCAGGCACCGGGCGAGCAGTCCGTCTCCGGAGAACTCGACGGGTTCCCCGTCGAGGCCCTGGCCGGTGGCGGTGGCGAAGTCGGGTCGTCCGCACTCGACGAACGCACCCGGCAGGGAGAGGCAACCCTCCTCGGCGACGTCGAGCACCCGGTCCTTGCCGTCCGGCATGGAGACCTGTGGGTTGCAGAGCACGCCCAGGGTGCGCTGACCTGACGAGTCGGGGCAGTCGAACACCACCACGGCTAGGTCGACCCCGATCTGGCAGGCCGCCAGCCCGACACCGTCGGCGGCGTACATCGTGGCCACCATGTCGGCGACGAGGTCACGGAGCTCGTCGTCGAACGACGTGACCGGCTGCTGGGGCGCGTGCATCACCGGCTCGCCCCACCGGGTGATGGGTCGCACCGTGCCACCCGTGGGGAGCGGGCCGTGAGGGGTGAGCGCTTCAGGTTCGGTCGCCGACATGGCCCAGATCATAGGTCGTCGAGCGGGTCGTCCAGCAGCCGGCGGTACGCCGTACGCCGCGATCGCCTCTCCTGCTCGTCGACCCGCAGCACCAGGCGCTGGAGCGCGAAGAGCGACTGCACCAGCTCCGCCCGTTGCAGCACGACCTCGTCGACCAGGGCACGGTGTGCCGGCGAGGCCTGGGCCGGCCCGACGAGAGTGTTGTGGTCGTCGAGCAGGCCGGCCGTCCTGGCGGCGTCCTCGGCGGCCCGCACGTCTTCGGCACCGCCGGCGACCAGTGCGTGCAGCCGCAGCACGGACCGCTGGCACTCGGGGTCCGTGCTGGTCTGTTGCCCCACCAGCACCTGCGCCCGAGCCGCGATCGCGGCGGCACCGGAGACGGTGAAGCTGCGATCGGTCCGCGAGACCCGTGGCCGCCAGCTCCAACCAGCGCCAAGTGCGGTCACCACGGCAACGCCCCCGACCGCGAAGACCTCCACGGCCGCAGGCGCGGATCCAGCCACGACGATGCCGCTGCCCGCCGCTGCGACACCTGCTGTCAGCCAGGGAGCCGCGGGATGCACGCGCACCCGGTTCCGATGCTCCACCACCTCGGGAAGGGTGTCCGGTTGGGCCAGCACGCGGGCGGTCTCCTGCCACGTGGTGCCCAGATGAACCGTCGCGTCGCGCTGGCCCTCCGGAGTGGCCAAGAGCTCGTTAGCGCTCGTGGAGTCGAGGGCGACCAGGAAGTCGGTGAGATCGATCGGCCTGCGCCGGATCAGTCGGTTGCCGCCCTCGACGAGGGCACTGACGAACTCCAGCGCACGTTGCTGCTGGCGCCAGACTGCCATGGCTTGCCCTCCAGGAACGTCGGCCACCGATCAGGGGCACCAGCCTACCGGGGCGGTCGGGCGGCACTGATTTCGATCCTGTGACCTGCGACACGACTGGAATGTGTGGCGCGGTGTGTAACTCCGAGTTACATTTCAGTCATGTCCCTGATCAAAGCAACCAAGAACGCGGTGACGCCGGGCGGCAAGCACGGCCTCTCCAGCCGCGAGACACGCGACCCGATCGGTTATGCCGTCCTCGCCCTGAACAAGCTCGCCCAGAGCGATCTGATCGACCGGATGGGCCTGCGCAAGCAGACCGAGCAGACGGTCTTCACCGTGACCCGCAGCGGCTTCAAGGTGGCCGGCCAGGCTGGTCGTGCCTTCGCGAAGAAGGGCAAGAAGGGCGCCCCGGGCGTCCGCGTGCCTGCCGCGAACCCCAAGGGTGTCTTCGACCTCACGCCCACCGAGGACGAGCAGATGCTCGTCGACGTGGTTTCCGAGTTCGCCGAGGAGATGCTGCGTCCGGCGGCAGCCGAGGCCAACGAGGCATGCACCGCTCCCGATGAGCTGCTCAAGGCATCGCTCGAGATCGGCCTCCCGATCCTGGGCGTCCCGGAGAAGCTGGGCGGCATCTCCGAAGAGCGCTCCGCGATGGCGGGAACCCTGGTCGCCGAGGCGCTCAGCAAGGGTGACATGGGCTTGGCCGTTGCCGCCCTCGCACCCGGTGCCGTGGCAACCGCGATCTCGTTGTGGGGCACCGACGAGCAGCAGTCCACCTACCTCCCGGAATTCACCGGTGAGGACGTGCCCGCCGCAGCGTTGGCGCTCAACGAGTCCCAGGTTCTCTTCGACGTCCTCAAGCCTTCCACCAGGGCCACCAGGACCGAAGGCGGCTTCACCCTCAACGGCGTGAAGACACTGGTGCCGCGCGGTGCCGACGCTGAGCTCTTCGTCGTCGGCGCCGAGCTCGATGGCAAGAACGTGCTTTTCCTGGTCGAGTCCAAGTCCGAAGGACTCCTGGTCGAGGGCGATCCCGCCATGGGCGTGCGCGCCGCCGGGCTCGCCAAGATCACCCTCGACGACGTCCGTGTCGAGACCGCTGCCGTGCTCGGCGAGACCGACGGGTCGACGTACGTCGAAGCGGTGCGTCTCTCGCGCCTTGCCTGGTGTGCCCTCGCCGTCGGCACCGGCCAGGCCGTGCTCGACTACGTGAGCACGTATGTCAACGAACGCCAGGCGTTCGGTGAGCCGATCAGCCACCGACAGAGCGTCGCGTTCATGGTCGCCAACATCGCGATCGAGCTCCAGTCGATGCGCCTGGTCACCTACAAGGCCGCCTCGCGTGCCGCGCAGGGCAAGGACTTCAGCCGCGAGGTCGCGCTGGCCCGGAAGATCTGTGCCGACAAGGGCATGCAGATCGGCCTCGACGGCGTGCAGCTGCTCGGTGGTCACGGCTTCGTCAAGGAACACCCCGTTGAGCGTTGGTACCGCGACCTGCGGGCAATCGGCCTCGTGGAAGGAGGCGTCCTGGTCTGATGTCCTCGGTCGGGGAGGTCGCTCTGCGTCCGTCTCGACACCAGGCATCGATCAAGGCGAGAACATCATGATCAATCTCGAAACCCCCAAGAAGCACCGCGCGCTCATCGACCAGGCCCACCAGGTGGCCATGAACATGCTGCGCCCCATCTCCCGCAAGTACGACCTGGCCGAGCACGAGTACCCGAAGGAACTCGACATGCTGGCCGCGATGATCGACGGGCTCTCGGAGTCCGGAGCCTCCGAGGGCGCTGGCGCCACCGGCGTACGTCGTGACGACTCCGAGACCGACAGCTCCGTCAAGAACGGGGCCAACCTCGCCTCCGTGATGTCGGTCGCCGAGATGTGCTGGGGCGACACCGGCCTTCTGCTCTCCATGCCCCGCCAGGGACTGGGCAACTCGGCCATCGCCTCGGTCGCCAACGACGAGCAGTCGAAGCGGTTCGAAGGAACCTGGGCCGCGATGGCGATCACCGAGCCCTCGTTCGGATCCGACTCCGCACAGGTCTCGACCACCGCCCGCAAGGACGGCGACGAGTACGTCATCAACGGCGAGAAGATCTTCGTCACCTCTGGCGAGCGCGCCGACAGCGTGGTCGTCTGGGCGACGCTGGACAAGTCCCTCGGCCGAGCCGCGATCAAGTCGTTCGTGGTCACCAAGGGCACGCCGGGCATGAAGGTCGAGCGTCTCGAGCACAAGCTCGGCATCCGCGCCTCCGACACCGCGGTGATCACCTTCACCGACTGCCGAGTGCCGGCCGAGAACCTGCTCGGTTCGCCAGAAGTCGACGTCAAGCAGGGCTTCGCCGGTGCGATGGCGACCTTCGACAACACCCGCCCGTTGGTCGCCGCCATGGCGATCGGTTGCGCCCGGGCCTCGCTCGACCTGACCCGGTCGCTTCTCGAGGACGCCGGCATCGACATCGACTACGACCGGCCCGCGCAGACCCAGTCCGCCGCTGCCGCGAAGTTCCTGCAGATGGAGGCCGACCTCGAGGGCGCCACCCTGCTCACCATGCAGGCTGCGTGGATGGCAGACAACCGCAAGCCGAACTCGCTCGAGGCGTCCATGGCCAAGGCAAAGGCCGGTCGCGTCGGCTCCGACATCACCCTCAGCTGTGTCGAGCTCGCCGCCGGTGTCGGCTACAGCGAGACCGAGCTGCTCGAGAAGTGGTCGCGCGACTCGAAGATCCTCGACATCTTCGAGGGCACCCAGCAGATCCAGCAGCTGATCGTGGCCCGCCGCATCCTGGGACTCTCGAGCGCCGAGCTCAAGTGATCCACGTCCCACAGACCTGTCGCTGACAGGGACATGGAAGCGCCCCGTCCACCCTGGTGGACGGGGCGCTTTTCCTTTCGTCCCGAACCCCCGTGCCGGGACAGGTCGTGGGGCCTCGTCTGACCCGCTCGTCCCTCTCGCGGCTCAGACAGCGGGCCGGAACGGATCGTGCTCGGCGAGGATCTTGTCGACCCGGGCCTGGTCGAGTCGGGCGTGGACCGCCTGGTTCTCCTGGGCGTCACGCACGCACTTGGCGAGCGTGAAGGACGACGTGGTCAGGAACAGGGTGCCGAGTGCCAGGAAGGCTCGGATCCAGGGATCGACCGGCAGGTAGCACACCGCCAGGATCATGGTGATCAGGGCGACACCGAAGGAGATGCCGGCCTGGAGGAAGAAGGCGTTGGTGGACTTGGTGGGGAGGTCGTTGCTCATGGCCACCACTCTGCCCAGCGCGAGCACTCGGCGTACCCGCTCAACTACTTCACCTGCACTGAGTACGCGCACCCATGTGGTCGGATGTCCCCATGAAGATGTACGCCGACCAACGTCCGCGCCGCACCCGCCAGATCGCGGCCGACGTCTTCTTCGTCCTGTGGATCGGCTTCTGGGCGTGGCAGGGGATCAGCACCTTCCAGTCGACGATGGAGCTGACCAAGCCGACCGAGCGCACCCAACAGGCCGCGACCTCGCTGGCCGGGAGCATGGCGGATGCGGCCGAGTCACTGGGCGCCATTCCGCTCATCGGCGACAACGCGGCCTCGCCGTTCGTGCGTGCCCAGGAGTCGGCCCAGAAGCTGGCGGATGCCGGCGAGCGCACTGACCACTCGCTACGGGTGCTGGCCTGGAAGCTGGGCCTGTCACTCGCCCTGGGCCCGGTCGCCGTGTACGCCGCGTTCTACCTGCCTCCGCGCCTGCGGTTCGTGCGTCGGGCCACCGATGCACAGGCTTGGGTCGACTCGCGACACGACATCGACCTGTTGGCCCTCCGCGCGCTCTCCAGCCGGCCGCTCCACGCCCTGGCCGAAGTCAGCGACGATCCTGCCGGTGCCTGGCGGGCCGGGGACCCCGAGGTGATGCGCGCGCTCGCGCTGATGGAGCTCGACGACTGCGGCGTCATCCCGCCCACCGTCACGGGTTGAGCAACAAGCGACTCGCACCCCGGCCGCGTTCATCTGAACGGGCACAACGGCCGGATGAGGACCGAGAACCGTCGAAAACGGTGGTTGTGCCCGTTCAAGTGAACGGATCGGCATCCTCGGCCCGGTGTCGACGAACGTTCACACGAGCCGCATTGGCGGCCTGGCCGGGACGCGCCCTGAGGAAGGACGGTGGCGACCAGCCGCGGGCGGCATAGGCAGCGTGCACCGAAGCCGCGACGGCCGTGGCATGCTCCTCGCGAACCAGGGCAATCGCGGACCCGCCGAAGCCGCCGCCCGTCATTCGCGCACCCAGGGCACCAGATGCTCGGGCGGTCTCGACTGCGAGGTCGAGCTCCGGACAACTGACCTCGAAGTCATGGGCGAGCGACGCGTGCGATGCGTCCAGAACCGTGCCGAGCTCCGCCCACTCGCCCTCGACGATGGCCTGGTCGGCGTTGTCCACACGTTCTCCTTCGGTGAGCACATGGCGTGCCCGGCGCATCAGGACCTCGTCGCCGAGGCGCGACCAGCTGTCCTCCGACGCCCGGGCCAGTGCCGGCACCCCCAGCAGGTGAGCGGCGGCCTCACACTCACGTCTCCGCGCGGCGTACGCGCCGTCGGCCAGGGCATGTCGCACGCCGGTGTCGATCACGAGAATCTCCAGGCCCACCTCAGCCAACGGGACCGGGACGGCGCGGCTGGAGCCGTCGTGGAAGTCGATGAGCAGCGCATCGCCGGCGGGCGCCAGCATGGCAACGAGCTGGTCCATGCCCCCGGTCGGTGCCCCGACGACGTCGGACTCCGCGCGCATGCAGGCAGTTGCCAACTCGAGACGCCGGGCGTCGGTGAGAGCGCGCCCAGCAATGGCATCGACCGCTACGGCGATCGCACACTCGAGGGCCGCGGAGCTCGACAGACCGCTGCCCACCGGGACCGTGCTCCCGATCATGACGTCCACGCCGTGGTCGACCTCCAACGCCCACAGCACACCCGCGGCGTACGCCGCCCAACCCTGCGCCGCACCCAGGTCACCGAGACGCCCGCGCCAAGTGTCGTCAACGGTTCGAGAACGGATCTGCACCCTGTCATCGGTGCGACGACCCACGGCTGCGTAGGTGGCGTGGGACAGCGCCATCGGGAGGCATCGTCCACCGTTGTAGTCGGTGTGCTCACCGATCAGGTTGATCCGGCCCGGGGCCCGACCCACCACATCCGCAGCGACGCCGTACTCCTCGAAGAAGGCCACACGAAGCGACTGCGCCAGCTCCGAGGGATCCCCGGGGACGACAAGGGTGAGGGCGCCATCGGTCATGTCGAACAGGCTAGCCGCGGCAGGTAGATTCATCCGCTGTGCGCTTCCTTCACGACACCACCCCGCCGAACGACCTGACCTACGACGACGTCTTCATGGTGCCCCGCCACTCGGCGATCGCCAGCCGCTACGACGTCGATCTCTCCACCTCCGACGGCACCGGCGCCACCTTGCCGTTGGTGGTGGCGAACATGACAGCCATCGCCGGCAAGCGGATGGCCGAGACGATCGCTCGGCGCGGTGGACTGACCGTCATCCCGCAGGACATCCCGATCCCCGTGGTCGCTGACGTGATCCGGTTCGTGAAGTCGCGCCACCTGGTCTTCGACACCCCCATCGAGCTCCGCCCCGACCAGACCGTCTCCGAGGCCCTCGCCCTGATGCCCAAGCGCAGCCACCGCGCCGCCGTGGTCGTCGACGGTGGGCGGCCCGTGGGTGTCGTCGGCGAGGCCGACTGTGCTGAGGTCGACCGCTTCACCCAGGTGCGCGACGTGATGACCTCGGGCTTCGTCCGGCTCACCGAAGACGCCGACCCCCGTGAGGCCTTCGACGCGATCGACGCGGCCCGGGCACCACTGGCCGTCGCCGTCGACGCCGACGGCGCCCTCGTCGGCGTCCTGACCCGCACCGGCGCGTTGCGCGCCACGCTCTACACCCCGGCCGTCGACTCCGGTGGCGGCCTGCGCATCGCCGCAGCCATCGGCGTCAACGGTGACGTCGCGGCCAAGGCTGCCGAGCTGATCGAGGCCGGCGTCGACTGCCTCGTCGTCGACACCGCCCATGGCCACCAGGACCGGATGATCGAAGCGCTCAGGGCGGTTCGCGCGATCGACCCGGCGGTGCCGATCGCGGCAGGCAACGTGGTCGACGCCGACGGCACCCGCGCGCTGATCGAGGCCGGTGCCGACATCGTCAAGGTGGGTGTCGGGCCGGGCGCGATGTGCACCACCCGCATGATGACCGGCGTCGGCCGTCCCCAGTTCTCCGCCGTCCTCGAGTGCGCCGGCACCGCCCGCGAGCTGGGCAAGCACGTCTGGGCCGACGGGGGAGTACGCCACCCGCGCGACGTCGCCCTCGCCCTCGCGGCCGGTGCCTCCTCGGTGATGATCGGCTCCTGGTTCGCCGGCACGCACGAATCTCCGGGCGACCTGCTCACCGACTCCGACGGCCGCGCCTTCAAGGTCTCCTTCGGGATGGCCTCGGCTCGCGCTGTCGCGAATCGTACGTCGACCGAGTCGGCCTACGACCGCGCCCGCAAGGGCCTCTACGAGGAAGGCATCAGCTCCTCGCGGATGTATCTCGACCCGCAGCGTCCCGGCGTCGAGGACCTTGTCGACCAGATCTGCTCCGGCGTGCGCTCCTCGTGCACCTACGCGGGCGCCAGCTCGCTGGCGGAGTTCCACGAGAGGGCCGTCGTCGGCATCCAGTCCGCCGCCGGGTTCCACGAGGGGCGGCCGCTCTCCACCAGTTGGTGAACAGGCCCGCCTTGGCAAGGTGGGCACCACTCTTCTGACGCAGATCCCCCCAAACTTGTCGCGCGCATGACAAATTTGATGACTTCTGGGCGTCTGGACGGAAAATTCACGCTGATTCAGTATCCATCGCTTGCCGTCGGTGCGAGGATCGATCCACGGCGACCTCGTTCGAGGTGTACGGGGGCCACAGACACAGACGAGACGACATGCCATGAATGTTTCGCAATCCGGCATCGCCCGGGCAGCCACTCGGGCTCTGCCAGCCACCGTGCTCGGAGTTGCCGCAATCACTGGTCTGGGAGGCTCGCTGCAGATCGTTGACTCGGCCGGCTCGGCGTCCCAGGTTGCTCCAGAACCACCGACAGCCGCACCGGTGGAGGTCTCCGACTCCGCACTCGAGGCGCCGGCCAGCATGACGCAGATGACTGCCCAGGGCGCCGGCATCAGCGCGAAGCTGCGAGTGGTCACCGCCGCGTCGACCAGGTCGATCCCGGCGCCGGCGCTTGCCGCCTACCAGCGCGCGGCCTCGGTCATCAACGCCTCCGATCCTTCCTGTCGCATCGACTGGGAGCTGATCGCTGCCATTGCCCGGGTCGAGTCCGACCACGGCCAACACGCCGGCAGCACCCTTGATGCCAACGGCATCGCCCGCCCCGCGATCATCGGTGTCGCCCTCAACGGGCACGGAACGGCTCGCATCGACGACACCGACGCCGGGCAGTACGACAACGACAAGCGGCACGATCGCGCCGTCGGCCCGCTGCAGTTCATCCCGTCGACATGGTCCGTCGTGGGCGTCGACGCCGACGGCGACGGCGTCCGCAACCCGCAGGACATCGATGACGCCGCCCTCGCCGCCGCCGTCTACCTGTGCTCCGGCAACGACGACCTCTCAACGGCCTCCGGACGCAACTCGGCAGTGTTCCGCTACAACCACTCCCAGTCCTACGTCTCGGTCGTGCTCGACCTGATGGGCAGGTACGTCGCCGGCAACTTCGCCGCGACTCCCACCACGACCCCGGTGTCGGCGTCGACGGCGGTCGAGACAAACCTGGTCGGCACCACCCCCGCCGACAAGACCGAGCCCGCGACCCAGGGACCTAAGGCCGGTGCGTGGGCTGTGGTCAAGGTCGACAAGGTACGCGGTCCGTCGGGAGGAATCCTGGCGAGGGCCGATGGTGGCACCTTCACCGAGACCGCCCCGACAACTCCGGGTGAGCCCACCGATCCCACGACACCGACCGATCCTCCGGAGACCGGGGGACCTGATGACCCGGAGCCCCCGGATCCGGGTGATCCCACCACCGGCCCCGGCGACCCGACCACCGAGCCGCGAGACCCGAGTGAGTCCACCGGGCCCGACGATCCGTCCACCTGCGCGGTCGACGAGGAGACAGAGGCCGAGACGCCCGAAGATGAACTTGAGCCCTCGCCCACCGAGGCCAGCGAGTTGCCCCAGCAGGAGACCGACGAGACCGACGCGAGCGACGAGTCGACCGTTGATCCCGAAGACCTGCCCGAGGACGACCCGTGCACACCTGACATCGACGAGAGCGACCCGAGCCTCTACCTGCCCTCGCAGACCCCGGGCGAAGAGGCAGTACGACCCGTCTCATAGCCTCACCGGGTGAGCTCCTACCTGATCGTGGCCGCGACGGCCGCGGAAGCGGCGTACGTCCCGTCCCATCTGCCCACGGTCATCACCGGCGTCGGCAAGACGGCAGCCGCGTGCGCGGTGGCTCGCGCGCTGGCCACGGCCGACCACCCTGACCTCGAGGTCATCAACATCGGCACCGCCGGAGCCCTGCGTGACGATCTGAGCGGACTCTTCGAACCGGGGCAGGTGCTCAATCACGACATCAGTGCCGACGCGATCCGTGCGCTGGGCTACGACCCCCAGGACCACCTGGTCGTCGGCGACGGCGAGTGGGTCCTGGCCAGCGGTGATGTGTTCGTGAGCGACCCGGCCGTGCGCACGAACCTTGCGGCGCGTGCGCATCTCGTCGACATGGAGGGCTACGCCGTGGTGTGGGCGGCCCGGCAGTTCGAGGTGCCGGTGCGGCTCGTCAAACACGTCTCCGACAATGCCGACGAGGGTGCCTTCGCCTGGACCTCCCTGGTCGATGCCAGCGCTCGGATACTGGGGGAGTGGCTCGGAGACTCCCTGCCCCGCTGACCCCGGCAGCCCGGATCGGTGCGTCTGCGGCGCCCAGTCCGGGTGGAGTCGCTCAGCGGCGCCGCTTGCTCGGAGCCGGGCCGCGGCGCTTACGCGGCTGGGCCTTGGCCGAGCGCACCTTGCCTGATGTGGATCCCGAGCCCGGCTTCTTCCGCGGCTGAGCCTTCGTGCCTGCTGCCTCTGCCCTTCCCGACGTGGGCCTCCTGTCTGACGCCTCCGCACCGGGCCGGCCACGCGAGCTGGTCGCCCGTCGCCCCCGGACGATGCCGATGAAGGTCTCGAGCCGTTCGTCGTCCCGCTCGACGAGCCAGGCCAGGCCGACCTGGCTGGTCGGCACGTCGAGGACGGGGCGGTGCACGAGGTCCTTGCGGTGGTGCAACCTGGCCACCGACATGGGCACGATCGCGATCCCGGTGCCGGAGGCGACGACCTCGAAGGCGTCCTTGAGTCCCATCGGCGGGAACGGCAGGCGCTCGACGGTGGTGATCTCGTTCCAGTTCGGCACCTCGCCGACCACGAGCTGCTCGCCACCCAGCTCGGCGACGGAGATCTCGTCGTACGCCGCCACCGGATGTTCCTTGCCGACCACCACGACCGGTTGCTCCTCGTAGAGCGGGATGAGGTGCAGCCCATCGCGATCGACCGGCAGCCGGACCAGTGCCATGTCGGCTGTTCCCTCGACCAGCACCGCACGTTGTTGCGCCTGCTCGACGAGGATCAGCTCGAGCGGCAGATCACGGTGCCGCTCCCGCCAGATCCGCGCCCACTTGTCGGGGGTGACCCCTGGGACGAAGGCGATCCGGAAGGGTTGAGTCACCCGCACAGGCTAGACGAGTGGTGCCCGCTGGCCGAGGAATCGGCCCGTGTGATCTCGCTCGCGCTGAGGGCGAGCCTCAGGCGTGAACGGCAACATGTTCCTGTGACGGTGGTTACCCACCGGTATGTCCGGATTTGAACGGTCCTGTCCGACATGGCCCACTGGATGGACGCCGCCAGCAGGAGCTGGGCGGCAGCACGTCAACTGAACACCGGACGCGGGACCGCCGTTCACTGCCCACTCCCGCTCCGTCTTCGTCTCCGACAATCTCTCACCGGGCAGGCCTGTGCGACCACGTGTCGCCATCTCAGCAGCCGGCTGGTGAGCGCCTTTTCGCATGCCTTTCCACATCACCCTGCGCCGAGCCCTCGCTGGCTCGGCCACCTTCGGGATCATCCTGTCCGCCGCAGCAGTCTCGGGGGCTGCCCATGCACTGCCTTCTGGCCAGGACACGGCCGGACCGAAGACCGTCGCCTCGGCGGTCACCATCGAGCAGCTGCCGCCGTGGGTGTTGCCGGTCTCCGGCTACGAGATCACCGCGACCTTCGGCGCCAGCAGCTCGCTCTGGTCCTCCACCCACACCGGTCTCGACTTCGCCGCACCCACGGGGACCCCGATCCACGCCGTCACGGCTGGCGTGGTCACCGAGACCGGCTACGACGGCTCCTACGGCAACAAGACCGTGGTCCAGCTGCCCGACGGCACCGAGCTCTGGTACTGCCACCAGAACGCCATCCGGGCCAGCGTGGGCGAGCAGGTCAGCGCCGGTGACGTCATCGGAGAGGTCGGTGCCACCGGCAATGTCACCGGGTCGCACCTGCACCTCGAGGTGCGCCCGACCCCGGACGAGCCCGTCGACCCCTACGCCGTCCTGGTCGAGCACGGGCTGCAGCCCTGACCCATCGATCGCGAAGAGGCCCCGCCGAATCGGCGGGGGCCTCTGTCGTGCTGATGGTGGTGTCAGTCGCGCACGCGAACCCTGATCGGCTCCGGCTCGGACTCCTGGGGAATCAGGAGACCGACGGCGTGCAGAATGGCGATTCCGCCAAGGATGCTGGCCCAGACGAGCATGGTGTCCTCCTGTCACAGTCGTGGGAGGCCACCGTGGCCCCGCCAATGACTGGTATGCCCACTTCCAGCGGATCCACACCTGTGACTGTCGGCACAGGGCAGGGAGACTGTTCCCATGAGCAGACTCGACCTCCTCCGGGATCCGGCGTACCTCGACTTCTGGGCGGCGCGCCACCTGTGCACCGTGACCACCTTGCGACCCGACGGAGGCCTCCACGTCACCCCGATGGGCATCGTCCTCGATCCCGAACGGGGTCAGGCCTGGGGCATCACGTCGCGCACCTCGGTGAAGGCGCGCAACCTCGGCCGAGCCAATGGGGGCGCGATCGCCATCTGCCAGGTGGCCGGCCCCCACTGGGCCTCCTTGGAGGGGCTGGCTGACATCCACGGCGACCCGGACTCGGTGCGTGAGGCAGAAGAGCGGTACGCCGCCCGCTACAAGATTCCGCGCCCGAACCCGCAACGCGTCGCGATCAAGGTCTCCCTGACCCGTGCGCTCGGCAGGGCACCCGAACTCACCAACGACGCCGGCCCCACGCATGGGGACCGGCGTCGTTGATCGGTTGATCCAGCCTCAGCCTGGATTCACCCTCAGTTGGCCTCGGTGGTGCGTGTCGGACGCGCGCCGAGCTCCTCGTCGAGACGCAGCAGGCCGGGGCCGTCCTCGTTGATCAGCTCCACGCGACCGACGATCTCGCTGACCGTGGCCTCCTCCTCGAGCTGCTCCTCCAGGAACCAGTTGAGCAGGGGCCGCGAGTCGAGGTCGCCGGCCTTCTCCGCGGCGCGGTAGAGCTCGCGGATGCTCTCCGACACCTTCTGCTCGTGGGAGAGGGCTGCCTTGAAGACGTCGAGGACCGAGCTGCTGGCCACCTTCGGGGCCTTGAGGGCTCCGATGCGCGGGTGGTTGTCACGGTCGGCGACGTGGTCGATGAACTTGTTGGCGTGGACGATCTCCTCGTCGGCCTGGTGGCGCAACCAGGCGGCCATGCCGGGGAGGTCCTTCAGCTCCAGCTCGATGGCGAGCTGGCGGTAGACCAGCGAAGCCTCGAACTCCAAGGTGATCTGTTCGTTGAACTTGGTCTCAAGGGCCTTGTTGAGTTTCATGGCTGCAGCCTAGGCATTCTCGTCGCACAAATCATCGAAGGTTCGGCAAACCTTGCGTAGGTTCGGCTCACCTGATCAACGGATCATGCCGGTGCTCCTGGCCGCCGCCACCGCTGCGGTACGCGAGTCGACACCGAGCTTGCCGAAGACGTGCACGAGGTGGGACTTGACCGTTGCCTGGCTGAGGAACAGCCGCTCGCCGATCTGTTGGTTCGACAACCCGTCCGCAACCAGGGCGAGAACCTCCAGCTCGCGCGGTGAGAGTGACGTGTCGGGGCGAAGGGTGCGGCGAACGAGTCGTTGCGCGATCGACGGTGCCAACACGGTCTCGCCGCGGGCTGCGTCGCGGATGCCGGCGGCGAGTGCGGCGGGGTCGGCGTCCTTGAGGAGATAGCCCGCGGCACCGGCATCGACGGCCGCCAGCACGTCGCTCTCCACGTCGTACGTCGTCAGCACCAGCACCTGTGGAGGTCTCGGCAACGCCCTGATGCGGCGCGTGGCCCCGATGCCCTCGACCCGCCCGCCGAACTGCAGGTCCATCAGCACCACGTCGACCGCCTGGGCCGCGCAGAACGCGACGGCCTCGTTCGCGACAGCGAACTGGCGCACCACCTCGAGATCGTCCTCCAGGTCGAGCACCGCGGCCAGGCCGGCGCGGACGACCGGGTGGTCGTCGCACAGGACCACGCGGATCATGCGAGGTCTCCGCACGGGAGCCGCGCGGCCAGGGCGGTGCCGTGGCCGGGGGCGGACTCGAGCGCGAAGGAACCGCCGAGCTCCGTGATGCGGGTGCGCATCGACTCGAGTCCGAAGCCACCGTTCTCGACTGCCAGTCCGTTGCCGTCGTCGACCACGTCCAGCGCCACCTCGTTGTCGAGGTAACTCAGGGTCACCGCCATCCGGGCCGCACCTGAGTGTCGGACGGCGTTGCCGATGGCTTCCTGCGCCACCCGGAGCAGAGCCACGTCATGGCCACCGGGCAGGGCGCGGGGCACACCGTCGACGCGGAACTCGGTGGCGGGGGAGTCGACCCGATCGGCGAGCCGGGCCAATGCCTCGGGCAGGGAACGCTCAGCGAGGTCTGCGGGCCCCTGGGAACGAACCAGGCGACGCGCCTCGACGAGGTTGGCCGCAGCCACCTCGCGTGCCTGGGCGATCAGGCCATCGGCCCGGTCGGGGTTGTTGGTGAGTTGCCCCTGCGCAGCACCGAGGAGCAGGTGGATGCTGCTGAGACCCTGGGCCAGGGTGTCGTGCACCTCGCGGGAGAAGCGTTCCCGCTCCTCGAGCTGGCCGCGACGCTCGCTCTCCTCATCGGCCGCACGCAACCCGAGCACCACGGCGATGGCCACGCCCGCGCCGATGACCGGGCCGAGCACGGCACCCAGTTCCCACGACCCGCGGTGATGGGCGAAGCCGACGACGGCGACGACGGTCAGAGCACCGACCACCGGAACGGCGACCCGCCGGGGGAGCACGTCGAGTGCCAGGAAGAACAACGGGAACGCCAGCCATACGCCCATCGGGGTCAGTACGACGAGGCCCACCCACACGAGGGACAACAACGCACCCCACGCGTAGATCAGTGTCGGCCGATCGCCCAGCCGCAAGCCTGCGGCGTACACCAGGGCGAGGACGACGGTCATCGCCAGCACGGCGACGTCGGGGCCGCCGTCGATCGCCGAGATCGCGGTGACCAGGAGCAGTGCTGCCACCAGGAGGTGGGTGACCAGCTGCACCAGCGGTAGGGCGCGGCGCAGGGGAGGAGTCACCGGGCCAGCATAGGCAGAACCGCGCCCCCACCAATCAGTCAAAAGGTTGATTGACGTGCCTTCTCAGGGGCGACGTGAAGACCGGCGGTTCCGACCAGACTCGAGGCGTGGCCATCACCGCGATGGCCCGGAAGTCAGGAGCAGCACGTTGTACGTCGGATGGCGGGACCTGGTCCATGCGAAGGGGCGATTCACCTTGATGGCAGGGGTGGTGATGCTGATCGCCGTGCTCGTCGGGTTGCTCAGCGGGTTGACCCGGGGGCTGGCCGACGAGAGCACGTCCGCGATCACCGGGCTGCACACCGAACGCCTGGTCTTCTCCGGGTCGTCGCCTGACTTCGCCTCCTCGCGGATCCCACTTGACGGTGGGCTGGAGGGTGACCCCTTGGGAGTGGCCACCAGCCGGGCCAGCACGGACGATCACACCGAGCCGGTCACTGTGATGGGCATACGCCCCGGTTCCTCCATCGCCCCTGACGCCGCCGACGTCGCCCCCGGCGCGGTCGTGCTCAGCGAGCCGATCGCCGCCGAGCTCGGACTCTCTGACGGTGACGAGCTGAGACTGGGCAGCACGACGTTCGTGGTGGCCGCGGTCCACGGTGAGGCTTCCTACTCCCACGTGCCCGTGGCCTGGATGGACCTGGCCGACTGGCAGTCGGTGACCGGCTCTGACGGGGCTGCCACCGTGATGGCCACCTCCAGTTCCGGTGCCCCTCCCGGCTTCACCAACGTCTCGCTCGACGACGCGCTGTCCGGAATCGGGGCCTTCACCTCCGAGAACGGGTCCCTCCAGCTGATCCGCGGTTTCCTCTTCGCGATCTCCGCCCTCGTCGTCGGTGCCTTCTTCACCGTCTGGACCATCCAGCGCTCCCGCGACATCGCAGTGCTGAAGGCACTCGGTGCCTCCACCACGTTCCTCGTCCGCGATGCCCTCGGCCAAGCACTGCTCCTGCTGGTCGCCGGCATCGGACTCGGGGCCGCAATCGTGTGGCTGGCGGGTGGATTCGCCCGGGACGTCGTCCCCTTCGTGCTCGACGCGGGCACGATCGGGCTCCCGTTGCTGGCCCTGATCCTCCTCGGTCTCGTCGGCGCCGCCCTCGCCGTACGCCGCGTCACCTCTGTCGATCCCCTCACCGCACTGGGGAGTGCACGATGAACGCCCTGGAGATGAGCGATGTCACCCTCACCTACCCCGATGGCACCGCACGGCTGACCGCTGTCGACCGGGCCACGCTCAGCGTCGCTCGCGGGGAGCTGGTGGCTCTGGTGGGCCCGTCCGGCTCAGGCAAGTCGTCGTTGCTGGCCGTGGCCGCCACGCTGATCACGCCTGACTCCGGCCGCGTGGTCGTGGACGGCATCGACACCGCGGGCCTGTCCCGTTCGGCCCGCACGTCGTTGCGCCGCGACCACGTCGGGCTGGTCTTCCAACAGCCCAACCTGATCGACTCACTCAGCGCACTCGACCAGCTCACCGTGACCGCGACTCTGGCGGGACGGTCCCGCCGAGGTGCGGAGGCGGAGGCACGCAGCCTGCTGGCCGAGGTCGGGCTGGAGGGTCAGGCGAAGAAGCTGCCCGCCCAGCTCTCCGGAGGGCAGCGCCAGCGCATCAACATCGCCCGTGCGCTGATGGGATCGCCCGCGCTGTTGTTGGTCGACGAGCCCACCTCGGCGCTCGACCACGAGCGAGGGGCAGCAGTCATGGACCTGATCCGGGACATGACCACGTCGATGGATGTCGGGACCGTTCTGGTCACCCACGACACCGGGCAGCTGAAGCCCGGTGACCGAACTGTCGAGTGCCACGACGGCAGGCTGAGCGAGACCACCGACGGGGAGCCGTCGTTCGTCGGTGCGGGGTGAGATCCGGGTCGCAGCTGCCTCACATCTCGTGGGCGAGTGTGCCCTCGTGGATGGTCAGTACGACGTCAGCCTGCTGCGCCGCAACCGGGTCGTTGGTCGTCATCACCACGATCGCACCACGATCGCTCTCGCGTCGCAGGGCGGCAATCACCCGTTCACGAGTGGCGGAGTCCAACTCACTGGTGGGCTCGTCAGCCAGGAGCACGGACGGACGGGATGCGAGCGCCCGGGCGATCGCCACGCGCTGCTGCTGACCTCCGGAGAGCTCCTCGATCAAGTGCTCGCCGACGTCTTCCAGGCCCAGGGCCCGCAGTGCCTCATCGCTGCGCTCGGCGGCTTCCCCGGGGCTGAGTCCCGACGAGGTGGCCGCCACGAACAGGTTCTCGTTCGCCGTCAGGGTGCCCACCAATCCGTTGCCCTGGGGGATGAGCGCGACCCCCAACCGGGCGGCACGGTCACGGTCGGTGAGGGCAACGCCTCCCAGAGTCACGGTGCCGTTGCTCAACCGAGTGGCAGCGGCCAGGGCCCACAGCAGGGTGGACTTCCCTGAACCGGATGGGCCGTGGACGGCGGTGAAGGACCCCGGAGTGAGCGTGAGGTCGACGCTGCGAAGCGCTGTGACGTCGCCGTGGACGACACACACTCCTTCGACCACGAGCTGTCTCGCCGTGTTCGACGCAGTCAAGGTCTGCCTCCCGATTCCTCGTGCTCCTCGACGAGGAGCACGTAGCGGCCGTCGTCGAGGTGGAACTTCACGAGGGTTCCCGGAGGAAGGTCCAGCCGAGCGTGCTCCGGCAGCACCAGGGAACCGTCTGCGGTCACCACGGCGTACTCCTCACCGGAGCGTCCTTCGCCGCCGATACGGCCATCGCGGATCGTCACCGTGCGCGGCAGGAAGTCCGCGACCTCGGGATCGTGGGTCACCAAGATGATCGTGGTGCCCGTGACCCGGTTGATGTCCGAGAGGGTCTGGAGCACACCATCGCGAGACACATGGTCGAGCTGGCTGGTGGGCTCGTCGGCCAGGAGCAGGCCGGGGCCGTTGGAGATCGCCACCGCGATCGCCAGCCGCTGCAGTCGAGCGGGCGAGAGGTCGCCGAGAGGACGCGTGGCCACGTCTTCGAGCCTGACGCTGGCCAAGATCTCGGTCGGCTCCGGCATCACGACTCCGTCGCTCCGAGCAGCCGATTGCGCGAACCTGACGTTCTCCAGCGGATTCAGGAACGGCATCAGGTTGCGAGCCGCTCCCTGCAGCATCAGCGAGACGACCCCGCGACGGAGTCCGTCGAGCTCGGCCTCCGTGGCGTTCGACAGCTCCACGTCATCGACGAAGATCCGGCCCGCACTGGGCCGGAAGAACCCCGCAAGAAGATTGAGAAGCGTCGACTTGCCGGCTCCCGAGGGACCGAGCAGACCGATGAACTCGCCGGGGAGCACATCGAGGTCGACCCCCGACAGGGCAGCCACATCGTTGCCCTCCCGGCGATAGATGTGGACCAGTCCTCGGGTACGGACCGCCACTCTGTCGGCACGTCGCGTCACACCGCCTCCCTCACTCGGTCCACCCCGGAGCGGTGAGACAGGTTGACGCCGATCAGCGCACCGGTGCCGGCGAGAACGAAGAGCGCGACCACTGCCGCCGGGACCACGGCCCACCAGGCCGTGGAGAGGTCGAGCAGCGAGACCTCGGGATCGGTGGCGAAGAACGGGACGATCGGCAGCGCGATCCTCGCCGCCACGACACCGGTGACGGTTCCCGCTGCGACCCCCACCAGTACGGCCGGAAGCTGGGCCGCGACCGCCATTCGACGTACGCCTCGGGCCGAGACACCACTCAGCCGCAACGCCGCCAGGTCGCGGGTGCCAGCACGCCACCCGGCGGCCGCCACGACGATGAGCACCATCGCGGCGAGGAGCAGGCCCAGAACGCCCACGACCAGGGCGAGTCGCAGACTCCACGCCGCAGTCGTGCCGCGCAGTTCCCGATCCAGGGCGCTCTGGCGACGAACGTCCGTGATCACGAGCCCGTGGTCCGACAACGACTGCTCGACGGTCGTCACCAGTGACGGCGAGTCGAGCCATATCTCCATTGCCGCATCGGGACGGCCGGGCGCGATGCGTTCGAGCGCTTCGAGGTTGGCCAACAGAGTGCGGTCGTTGGAAGCCGGCACGTGAGCGACCGTCCCGGCGACCTCGGTCGGGACACTGAGACCGTCAAGTCCCGGCGCCGTGTCGATCACGTCCTGGGTGACTTCGGCGCGGGCCTCAGTGGCGACCACCGGCACCGTCGTCGGCAACCACGTCGTCGACAGATCGGTGATGGAGGCGCCGCTGGTCCTGATGTCGAAGCCGACTGTGCCGTCGTCAGCTGTCGAGGTCACCGTCACCTCAGGAGTGTCGACCGGTCGCCAGCCACCCCTCGGGTCCAGTCGGATCGCGTTCCCGTCGACGCTGAATCGGTCAAGGGAGAGCTGCCCCCGGATGCTGGACCCGGGGACCGTGCGCAGCCGGATTCCCGTGACGGTGCACCCGTCCTCGCAGGACATTGCGAACGCCGCCCGCACCGTGGTGTCGCCCGGGAGACCCTGGGCGACGCGGGTCTCCCACGCCCCCGACTCGTCCTGCACGTGCAGGGAGAGGTCCACCGGGGTCCGATGCCCATCGGGCTGACGAGCCTCCAGCCCATCGGCGATCACTCGGATCCGGGCCCTTCGCCCAGTCACGCGCAGTGGTTCGGCGTCGCCGACCCCCAATGCAGTCCACACGTCCGGCGACGGTTCGCCACCGGGGTGCAGGGCCACCCTCGCGAAGGACTCCGGATCCACCGCCAACACCTGGGGTGCATCTGTGCCGGGCGACTTGATCCGGGCCACGGGGGTGGCGTGGTCGCCGCCCGCATCCGCGTCTGTCGCGACGGCACGCAGCTGAGCCACGGTGCCCCCCTCCGCGGAGACCACGACGGCGGCACCGGCACGGTGCGCGGCAGCCGCTGACCAGTTGCGCTCCGCGACCGCGTAGGCGTTGGTGGAGAATGCGGCCGCCGCGGCAGCGACGGTCACCATCGCGACGGTGCGAGCAGCGGTCCCGCTGCGAGCCGCGTCCAGCAGGGCGATCGCGCCCACCAGTCGCCCCCGACGCAGAACTCGGCGTCCGAACAGCGCGCTCACGGGTCCGGTCAGGTGCGCGAGCAGGATGCCGACCACCACTGACAGCAGGACCGGCACTCCGAGCGCGACCGACCCAGTGGCATCTCCCAGGATGATCGCGATCAGTGCAGACGTCGCGGCTGCGACCGAGACCGCGGCAAGCACACCCACTCGCCAAAGCGGTCGTCGCAGCGGAACACGTCGGAACAACTGGGCCACCGGCTCGCGGCCGAAGCGATGCGCCACCACCATCACTGCGGCGCTCAGCAGGAGCGCCGCGAGACCGACGGCGAGCAGCAGACGAAGATCGAGCTCCGGGACACCGAGGTCGCCGTCCATGAGCCACCACCTGCTCAGGGAGCAACCAAGTATCGCCAGGACACCTCCGGGTGGGACGCCCGCGAGCACGAGCGGCAGCAGCTCCCGCACCACGAAACGCCGGGCGCCCCGGCGACCACCCCCGCGCAATCGCACCAAGGCAACCTCCGGGCGACGCTCCTCGGCGGCGGCACGGAGCGCCAGCCAGAGCACGACCAGAGCGAGCAGCGCCAGCTGGGCCATCAGCAGGGGCACCGTGACCCGGGCCGTCTCGGCCTGGGCCTCCAGATCATCGGCAATGGCGCTGATCGAGGACTCGACCGAGATGTCAGACCCGGTCCGCGTGAGAAGCTCCGCCCGGAGCCGATCAATCTCGCGGGCGAGCAGGGCCACCTCGTCCGGACCCACCAAGCTCTTGCGGAGCGCCAGACCGACGTACGACGCCTGGGCGGGCAGCAAGGCCGTCCGGTTCTCCGAGAAGGTGTTCTCGTCGGCTATCCAGGCGTCGTGGAACCTCTTCGGAGGCGGCCCCGGATCAGTCGTTCCGGACCATCCACCGAGTCGATTGCCTGCCCACCTGTCGTCTCGCTCAGACCAGTCGGCGGCGTCGTAGGAGCCGACCACGCTGAGCCGGACGCCAGTTGTGATCGCCCTGGAGGACCCGTCAGGCTGGACCTTCTGGAACCGCTCGCCGGTCACCCGAATCCGGTCCCCGATCCGGATGCCGTAGATCTTGCGGTCGGTGTCACTGACCAGGATCTCCCCTGGTGCAGTGGGACACGCTCCGTCCGTGATCGTCACAAGTCGACACTGGTCGGGCTGCGAGATGACCGTGCCCGTGGAGTTGGGGGCGCCGTGCTCCACCGTCGCGTTGGCCGTCTGACCGGCGACCGGGGTGCCGTAGTACCCCCGGACACGGTCGGGCACCACATCCATGAGCTCGTCGACGCGAAGTGGGGCGGACGTCGGCCCAGCCGAGGTGAAGTCGCTCTCGTCGTACGTGGTGGTCGAGGTGAGCACCAGACTGGTGGCCAGGCTGGGCGCCCGATCCAGTTGCTGGACCGTGGCCTCGCCCTGCATCGCCCGGGCATAGAGGGGCGCGAAGGCCACGCAGGCGGTCAGTGTTGTTGCCAGCAGGATGAGCGTGACGGCCTCCAGCGGCCGGTTTCGGACCCGCCTCATCCCGCCCCCGATCTCGCAGCCCTGGCATCACGTGCGAGCCACCCTACGCCCGCATCGCCGTCGTGGGACGGACCTCTGGGCCAGGTGCGTTGGGGGGTGGGCTCGCGTCGCAGGGCAGTCCGCAGCGCCCACTGATCACCAGGAAATGAAGAAAAGGCCCCGTGGAGCCGGGGCCTTTCCAGTGTCCGAGGGGGGACTTGAACCCCCACGCCCTAATACGGGCACTAGCACCTCAAGCTAGCGCGTCTGCCAATTCCGCCACCCGGACGAGTGCTGGAGAACTGTAGCAAGAGAGCCTGGAAAAACTCACATCGGCCCCACTGGCAACTGATGCAAGGATGGGGGCATGTCTGAAGTCGCTGGTCCGCAGACCAACAGCAAGGGCTATGACCCCTCCACCGAAGTCGTCGAGCTGTGCCGGGACCTGATCAGGATCGACACCTCCAACTACGGGGACGAGGACGGGCCGGGGGAGCGCAAGGCCGCCGAGCTCGTCGCGGAGCTACTCGATGAGGTGGGCATCTCGAGCAACCTCTACGAGTCCGAGCCGGGGCGTACGTCGCTCATCGCGCGCTGGGGTGACGGCCCCGGCGAGCCGCTCCTGCTGCACGGACACCTTGACGTCGTACCGGCCGCGGCCGAGGACTGGCAGGTGGACCCGTTCGCCGGCGAGATCATGGACGGCTACCTCTGGGGCCGCGGCACCGTCGACATGAAGGACTTCGACGCGATGGTGCTCTCCACCATCCGCGCGCGTGCCCGCGCCGGCGCGGAGCCGAACCGGCCGTTGGTGCTCTGCTTCACCGCCGACGAGGAGGCCGGCGGCCACAAGGGCGCCGAGTACCTCATCGACCACCACGCCGACGAGCTCGCCGACTGCACCGAGGCCATCGGCGAGGTCGGCGGGTTCACCACCACCGTGCGCGGCAAGCGCATCTATCTCGTCGAGGCCGCCGAGAAGGGCATGGCCTGGATGAAGCTGACCGCCCGTGGCTCGGCAGGCCACGGGTCGATGATCAATCACGACAACGCGGTCACCGAGCTGGCCGGAGCGGTGGCCCGCATCGGTTCCCACGACTGGCCCGTGCGCCTCACCCCTTCGATGGAGGTGTTGTTGGCCTCGGTCGCCCAGATCGCCGGCACCGAGGCGACACCGGAGAACGCCGGTGCCCTGGTCGAGGAGTTCGAGAGCTCCGCACGCATGCTTGGCGCTGTCATCCGCAACACCACGAACCCCACGATGCTGCAGGCCGGCTACAAGGTGAACGTGATCCCCACGGAGGCGGCTGCCTACGTCGACGGACGCTTCCTGCCCGGGTACGAAGACGAGTTCTTCGCCACGCTGGCCGACCTCTGTGGCGAGAACGTCACGTGGGAGTTCGTCTCGAAGCAGCAGCCGTGGGACTCGCCGTACGAAGGCAAGATCGTGGATGCGATGAACCAGTCGATCCTGGGTGAGGACCCCGACGGCATCGTGGCGCCCTACCTCATGTCCGGCGGCACGGACGCGAAGCACTTCCGCAAGCTGGGCATGCAGTCCTACGGCTTCGCGCCGCTCAAGCTGCCGCCCGACCTCGACTTCGGCTCGCTCTTCCACGGCGTCGACGAGCGCGTGCCCGTGGACGCCCTCGAGTTCGGCGCCCGCGTCTTCGACCGATTCCTCGACCTGGCCTGAGCGTCGAACTGGCGTTTCTTGTTGCGCGAACCGGCGATTCTTGACGCTCGAGTGGTCAGTCTCGACGCTCGAGTGGTCACACGTAGTAGAACTCGGGTCGCGGCTGGCGGATGATCTTGCGGCGGACCCGGATCCGGCGTACGCCGTCCTCGTGGATGCGCACGCTGCGCAACTCCCAGCCGCCGTTCTCGGCGCGTTCGACGAGGAGCCGGGTGACCGCGCTCCGGCTCAGGTCACGCGGCAGGGTGAACTGGTCGTACTCCCACTCGACGTTCTTCTTGAACGCGCGCCGCGCAACGGCCATTGCCTCATTCTCCTCCGGACACGTCGTCGAGGGCTTCGACGAGCTCAGCGGGCAGGTTCAGTTCGTCGATGCCGAGTGCGGCCTTCAGCTGGGCCGACGTACGGGCTCCGACGATCGGCGCAGTGACTCCGGCGCGGTCACGCACCCACACGAGCGCCACCTCGAGGGGGGACCAGTCCAACCCCTCGGCCGCACGGACGACGGCCTCGACCACACGGGTCGACGGCTCGCCGAGGTAGTTGCCGACGAAGTTCGCAAAGTGTGGGGAGGCCGCGCGCGAGTCAGCGGGAGTGCCGTGGCGGTACTTCCCGGTCAGCACTCCGCGACCCAGCGGGGACCACGGGAGCACGCCGAGTCCCAGGGCGATGGCGGCCTCGATGACCTCGTGCTCCGCACTGCGGTTGAGCAGGGAGTACTCGACCTGCGTGGAGGCGAGGCTCGCCCGGCCCGGTACGGCCCGCTGCCAGGTCGCGGCCTGGGCGGTCTGCCAGCCGGAATAGTTGGAGACGCCGACATAGGCCGCGCGTCCGGTGCTCACCGCATAGTCGAGCGCACTGAGGGTCTCCTCGAGAGGAGTGCCGTCGACCCAGGTGTGCACCTGCCAGAGGTCGACGTGGTCGACGCCCAGTCGCCGGAGGGACTGGTCGAGGGTGCTGATCAGGTGACCTCTGGAGACGTTGGTCTCCCGGTCGCCGCGGCGTCGCGAGATGCCAGCCTTCGTCGCCAGGACGACGTCGTCGCGGGGCACGATGTCTCCGAGCAGCCGGCCGATCAACTCCTCCGAGGCGCCGTCGCCGTAACCGGCCGCGGTGTCGAGCAGGGTGCCGCCGGCCTCGGTGAAGGCGATGAACTGATCGCGCGCCTCGTGTTCGTCGGTGTCGCGCCCCCAGGTGAGAGTCCCCAGTCCGAGCCGCGAAACCTTGAGGCCGGTCGATCCCAGGGCGCGTTGCTGCATGAGCGCAACCGTAGCCAGTCAGGCGTGGGCCCACCCTGAGGCTCGCCGAAAGTGGACGCCGTTCAGCATGGCGTCAGGTGGAAACCGTAGGCTGCGCGACGTGCTGGACTTCTTCAAAGCCATCGTCCTCGGCGTCATCCAAGGGCTCACCGAGTTCCTGCCGATCTCGAGCAGCGCCCACCTGCGGATCTTCCCCGAGTTCTTCGGGTGGTCCGATCCGGGTGCCGCCTTCACGGCCGTGATCCAGATCGGCACCGAGCTCGCCGTGCTGATCTATTTCCGCAAGGACATCTGGCGGATCGCCTCGATGTGGCTCAAGTCCCTCTTCAAGCCCGAGTACCGCGGCCACGTGGACGCCCGCATGGGCTGGTACGTCATCATCGGCTCGGTGCCGATCGTGATCCTCGGCATCTTCCTCAAGGACCTGATCGAGCGTGACTTCCGCAACTTGTGGGTCGTCGGCACCACGCTGATCGTCCTCGGCGTCGTGCTGGGGATAGCCGATCGGATCAGCGCTGGCGATCGCGCCATCAAGCAGATGAACCTCAAGCACGCCGGCCTGCTCGGCGTCGCCCAGGCCTGCGCGCTGATCCCGGGGGTGTCCCGCTCCGGCGCCACGATCTCGATGGGCCGCTTCCTCGGCTACGACCGCGAAGCCGCCACCAGGTTCGCCTTCCTGCTGGCGATCCCGGCCGTTGTCGGCGCCGGGCTCTTCGAGCTGAAGGAGATCCCGCACGGGGAGAACTCCTACGGCTGGGGGCCCACCATCACCGCCACCGTCGTCTCGTTCGTCGTCGGGTACGCCGCCATCGCCTGGCTGCTCCGTTATGTCTCCACGAAGTCCTACCTGCCGTTCGTGATCTATCGCATCGGCCTCGGTGCCCTCGTGCTGGCGCTGCTTGCCGGTGGCGTCATCGCCGCCTGACCCGCACTCCCAGGTCTCCGTGGGCCAGCCGTTCCGTCGCGATTCAGCGAGCGGTCCGTTCGACATGCAGTTGACTCGTACGCCGACCCGGTTCACGCTCAGCTCGCCGCTCGATCGCCGCATCTGCATGTCGAACGGACCACGGCGGTCGAGGTCGCTGGCTGCAGGGAGCTCGATACGACCGACGCACGTGATCGTCAGAGCCAACCGGACTTCTTGAAGAACACGAACACCAGCAGTGAGCTCAGCACCATCAGACCGAGCGCGAACGGATAACCGAAGGCCCAGTGCAACTCCGGCATGTGGTCGAAGTTCATGCCGTAGATCGCCCCGACCAGCGTCGGTGCGGCGACCAGGCCCACACCCGCGGAGATCTTGCGCATGTCCTCGTTCTGCTGGACCGAGATGCGCGCCTGCTGTGCTTCGAAGGCCGACGACAGCAACGAGTCCAGGTTGTCGACGGTCTCCGCGACCCGGCTGAGGTGGTCGCCCACGTCGCGGAAGTACGGCGCCGCCTCACCCGACATGCCAGGCACGGTGCCGGCCGCGGCTCGCCGGATCGGGTCACGCAGGGGGAGTACGGCGCGGCGCACCTCGGCCAGCTCGCGCTTCAACACGTAGATGCGAGGCGAGTCGTCGCTGCGCTCAGGGGCGAACACCGAGGCTTCCACCTCGTCGACATCCTCCTCGAGACTGGCACCCACGCTCTCGTAGGAGTCGACGACTCGGTCGCACACGGCATACACGACGGCCGTCGGCCCGTGCACGAGCAGCTCCTTCTTGCTCTCCAGGTAGCCCCGCGAGGAGTGCAGGTCCGAGCCCTTGCCGTGGCGGACGGTGACCACGAAGTCGGCGCCGACGAAGATGTTGATCTCTCCCGTCTCGACGGCGTCCTCCTCGTCGACGTACCAGAGCGTCTTGAGCACGAGGAACAGCGAGTCGTCGTACTTCTCCAGCTTGGGACGCTGGTGTGCGTTGACCGCGTCCTCCACGGCCAGCGGGTGCAGGCCGAACACCTCGGCGACCGCGCTCAGCTCCTGCTCGCTCGGGTCCACCAGACCGACCCACACGAAGCTGTCGGGGGTGTCGCAACGCGACCGCACCGACTGCAGGTCGGCGATGTCGGCCTCGAGTGGAACCCTGACACCGTTGCGATAGAGCGCATTGTCGACGATCACGGGTGTGAGGCTACGCCCGTTACGCTCACACGCATGGCAACGGTGATCCTCGTTCGACACGGACGCAGCTCGGCGAACACCAGTGGCGTGCTCGCCGGTCGCTCGGGCGGTGTACGACTCGACGAGACCGGCGCCTCCCAAGCACAACAGGCCGCGGCACGGCTGGCCCAGGTTCCGTTGGCCGCGGTGGTCTCCAGCCCGTTGGAGCGTTGCCGCCAGACCGCGCGCCGCATCGCCGATGCCCAGGCCCCACCACTCGACCTGCGTATCGATCGCGGCATCGTCGAATGCGACTACGGCGACTGGACCGGCCGGCCCATCAAGGAGCTGGCCAAGGAGAAGCTGTGGGCAACGGTGCAGCAACAGCCGTCGGCCGCTGCCTTCCCGGGCGGCGAGTCGCTCCACGCGATGCAGGCACGTTCCGTGGCCGCCGTACGCCGCATGGACGCCGAGGTGACTGCCTCCCACGGGGAGGACGCCGTGTGGGTGGCCGTCAGCCACGGCGACATCATCAAGTCGGTGCTCGCTGACGCCCTCGGCCTGCATCTTGACCTGTTCCAACGCATTCATGTCGACCCGGCCTCGATCTCGATCATCCGCTACACCACGACCCGTCCGTTCGTGCTCGGCACCAACACTCACGACGGGGACCTCGCCTGGCTCAAGCCGCCAAAGAAGCGTCGTTCGCGCCACAAGGCGGACGCGGTCGTCGGCGGCGGCGCCGGACCGGAATAGGGTTGGTGCCATGGCTCCCGTGATCCACGAGTTCGACCCGCCCGACCGCTTCGTCGCCGGGACCGTCGGCGAGCCCGGCGACCGTACGTTCTTCCTCCAGGCGCGCCAGGGCGGGCGACTGGTCAGCGTCTCGTTGGAGAAGCAGCAGGTGGCGGTCCTGGCCGAGCGCATCGACGACCTTCTCGACGAGCTGATGAACAACGCCGAGACCCAGGGTGTGATCCCGGCGGTGGCGCCGCTCGACCTCGACGATGCCGGTCCGCTCGAGCAGCCGATCGAGGAGGAGTTCCGGGCCGGCACGATGACGCTCTCCTGGGAGACCGAGGTGGAACGTGTCGTGATCGAGGTGTTCCCGTTCAACGAGGCCGCCGTGGTCAGCCCCGACCAGGTCGACGAGGACTTCACCGAGCCGGAACCCGAGGAGGTCTTCCTGGTTCGCATCAGCGCCGGTGCTGCGCGCGCGTTCGTCAAGCGTTCTGCCCAGGTCATCGACGCAGGGCGGCCCTCGTGCCCGTTCTGCGGCGGTGCCATCGACCCCGACGGCCACCTGTGCGTGCGGGCGAACGGCTTCCGGCGCAGGAATCCGTGACCCAGGTGATGCCCGGGCCTGCCAGTTCGAGCGACCCGGTGCCGGCCAGCGCCATCTCCGTCGGTGAGCTCGAGATCGTGGGCCGGGTGATGCCGGCCTCCAACGCCACGTTCATCGGGCTGGTCTCCGGCCTCCAGGTGGCCTACAAACCGGTTGCCGGTGAGCGCCCGCTGTGGGACTTCCCCGACGGGAATCTCGCCCAGCGTGAGGTCGCGGCGTACGCCGTCTCCGAGGCGTTGGGTTGGAACGTGGTGCCGACGACCGTCCTGCGCGACGGACCGCACGGACCCGGCATGGTGCAGGCGTGGGCCGAACCCGACATCGAGGTGGCCCCGATCGACGTGGTCCCCGAGGGAACCCTCCCGGACGGGTATCTCCACGTCTTCGACGCGGTCGGGCCCGACGACGAGCCCGTCGCGCTGGTCCACGAGGACTCGCTACCGCTGCGCCGGATGGCGGTCTTCGACGTCATCATCAACAACGGCGACCGCAAGGGCGGCCACGTGCTGGCCATCACCGACGGGCACCGCTTCGGTGTCGACCACGGCGTCTCCTTCCATGTCGACAACAAGCTGCGCAGCGTGCTTTGGGGCTGGCTCGGGGAGGCACTGCGGCCGGACGAGATCGAGGCGGTACGTCGAGTCCGTGACGACGACGCACTCGGGCGCAGGCTGGCCGACCTGATCACCCCGGTCGAGCTGGACGCATTCCACACGCGGTGCGAGGTACTCCTGACGGCCGGCGTGCTCCCGGCGCCGTCGGGTGAGTGGCCCGCCATCCCGTGGCCCGCCTTCTGAGGTGCGTTGGTTAGGCTGCGCAGCATGCGCACGTGGTCAGCTCCGCAGGTTCCGTCCCTGCCCGTCCGAGGCCCCCAGGTCTCCATGCACGACACGTCACGGGATGCCGTCGTGCCGACGACACCGGGTGACGAGGCACGTCTCTATGTCTGCGGCATCACGCCGTACGACGCGACGCACATGGGCCACGCCGCCACCTACGTCGCCTTCGACCTGCTCAACCGGGCCTGGCGCATCGCCGGCCACGAGGTCCACTACGTCCAGAACGTCACTGACGTCGACGACCCGTTGCTCGAGCGGGCGACCAAGGTCGGCGTGCTCTGGGAGGAGCTTGCTCTGCGGGAGACGCAGCTGTTCCGTGAGGACATGGAGGCCCTCCGGGTGCTGCCTCCCCGCGCCTACATCGGTGCGGTCGAGTCGATTCCGCTGGTCATCGACCTGATCGAGAAGCTGCGCGCAGCAGGCTCGATCTACACGGTCGACACCGATCTGTACTTCTCGGTGACTGCCGACCCGGCCTTCGGTGAGGTCTCCGGGTGGACCCGTGAGCAGATGCTCGAGGTCTTCGGTGAGCGCGGGGGAGACCCGGAGCGTGCCGGCAAGAAGGACCCGCTCGACTGCGTCGTCTGGCGTGGTGAGCGTGAGGGTGAGCCGGCGTGGGACAGTCCCTTCGGGCCCGGACGACCTGGCTGGCACATCGAGTGTGCCGCAATCGCGCTCCAGCACCTCGGCGCCACCTTCGACGTGCAGGGTGGCGGCAGCGACCTGGTCTTCCCGCACCACGAGATGTCGGCCGGTGAGGTGCAGGTGGCCGAGCGCGGTGAGGCGTTCGCGCGTGCCTACGCCCACGCCGGCATGGTCGCCTACGACGGCGAGAAGATGTCGAAGTCGAAGGGCAACCTGGTCTTCGTCTCCGCGCTGCGGATGAGCGACGTCGACCCGATGGCGATCCGGCTGACCCTGCTGCGCCACCACTACCGCTCCGACTGGGAGTGGACCGATGACCAGCTCTGGACCTCGGTGGACACCTTGGCCGCCTGGCGCGAGACCCTCGCTGCTGGTGCCGGCGCGCCGGCAGCACCCGTGGTTGACGCCGTACTCGCGGCCCTGGCCGACGACCTCAACGCGCCTGTCGCCCTCGAGGCGATCGAGGCATGGTTCGCAGCGACGAAGGCGGGCGACAGTTCCGACCCCGCTGCCGCGGACTCGATCCGAGCGCTGCTCGACGCCTCCCTGGGCCTGGCTCTCTGACCAACCCCGAGACGTCATACGAACCGGTCGCCGGAGCAGCCACCTCGTATGACGTCCTGCCGGACAACAGGGGTCAGTCGGTGTTGCGGCGCTTGAGGTAGCGCTCGAACTCACGCGCGATCGCCTCACCGGATGCCTCGGGGAGATCCGCCGTGTCGCGCGTCTCCTCGAGCGCCCGCACGTAGTCGGCGATGTCCTCTTCCTCCTGAGCGAGCTCGTCGACGCCGCGCTCCCAGGCCCGGGCCTCCTCCGGCAGGTCGAGCAGCGGGATGCCGGCCTCGAGCAGGTCCTCGAGCTGACCGACCAGCGCCAGCGTCGCCTTGGGGCACGGCGGCTGGGCCACGTAGTGGGGCACCGCCGCCCAGTAGGAGACCGACGGGATGTCGAGCAGCACGCACGCATCCTGGAAGACACCTACGATGCCGGTCGGGCCCTCGTACGTCGACTGCTCGAGCTTGAGCCGGTCGACCAGGTCGGGTTCGGTGGCGGTTCCGGTCACCGGGATCGGACGGGTGTGCGGGGTGTCGGCGAGCAGCGCGCCGAGCGTGATCACCATCGAGCCGCCGAGGTCGTCGCACGCGGCCAGCAGCTCGGCACAGAACTGGCGCCAGCGCATGTTCGGCTCGAGCCCGCGCACGAGGATCACGTCGCGGTCCATGCCCGGGGGAGAGGCGACCGCGATCTCCGTGGTCGGCCAGGTCAGGGACCGGTGGCCACGTGCGTCTGTGCCGACGACGGGGCGATTCATCTGGAAGTCGTAGAAGTCCTCCGGGTCGACCCGTGCCACCACGCGGGCCGCCCACACGTCGATGAGGTGGTCGACCACCGACGAGGCGGCATCCGCTGCGTCGTTCCAGCCCTCGAATGCGGCAATCACCACCGGGTTCACCAACTCCGGGACATCGTCCATCTCAATCATCACTTCAGCCTAGTGCGGGCGACTGAAGATGCCGCGTAGCCCGTGCAGGGATTCGTTCGTTGTCAGGCTTTGGTGTCAGCATGCGGGAAGCACGTCCACAACCTGGACGGCCTGCCTACGCTGAATGATGTCCGCTACCTCGGAGAGGAATCTCGTGCCCGAGTCCCAGAACCTTCGTCCCGATGCCACTGCCGCCCTGACGCGACTGATGGCCGAGCGCATCGTGGTGCTCGACGGGGCCATGGGCACCGCGATCCAGCGGGACCGGCCCAGCGAAGAGGGATATCGCGGAGAACGCTTCCGGGACTGGAAGCAGGACCTGCAGGGCAACAACGACCTGCTCTCCCTGACCCAGCCCGACATCATCCGATCCATCCACGAGGAGTACCTCGAGGCGGGCGCCGACCTGATCGAGACCAACACGTTCAATGCGAACGCGATCTCGTTGGGTGACTACGGCATGGCCGACCTCGCCTACGAGATCAACTTCGAGAGCGCCAAGCTGGCTCGCGCCGCGTGCGATGCCGTCGAGACGCCCGAGCATCCCCGCTACGTCGCCGGGGCCCTCGGGCCCACGACTCGTACGGCGTCCATCTCACCCGACGTGAACGACCCTGGCGCCCGCAACGTTTCCTACGAACAGCTCGTCGATGCCTATGCCACCGCCGCGGCTGGCCTGGTCGACGGCGGCGCCGACCTGTTGATGGTCGAGACCATCTTCGACACCCTCAACGCCAAGGCCGCGATCTTCGCCGTCGAGACCCTCTTCGAGGAGCGCGGCCGCCGCTGGCCGGTGATCATCTCGGGCACCATCACCGACGCCTCAGGCCGCACGCTGTCCGGCCAGGTCACCGAAGCATTCTGGAACTCGGTGCGCCACGCACGTCCTCTGGCCATCGGCCTCAACTGCGCGCTCGGGGCCGCCGAGATGCGCCCGTATGTCGCAGAGCTGAGCCGGATCGCCGACTGCCACGTCGCCTGCTATCCGAACGCCGGCCTGCCGAACGCGTTCGGTGAGTACGACGAGACGCCGGACCACATGGCCGGTGTGATCCGTGAGTTCGCCGACAGCGGACTGGTGAACGTCCTCGGCGGCTGCTGCGGCACCACCCCGGAGCACATCCGGGCGATCGCCGAAGCGGCCCACGGCCTGCCCCCGCGCGAACCGGCCACCGTGCCCAGCGCGATGCGCCTCTCCGGCCTGGAGCCGGTGACGATCGACGAGGGCTCGCTCTTCGTCAATGTCGGCGAGCGCACGAACATCACCGGCTCGGCCCGATTCCGCAACCTGATCAAGGACGGCAACTACGACGCCGCCCTGGCGGTCGCTGCCCAGCAGGTCGAGAACGGCGCCCAGATCATCGACGTCAACATGGACGAGGGCATGATCGACGGCGTCGCCGCGATGGACCGATTCCTCAAGCTGATCGCGGGAGAGCCCGACATCAGCCGGGTGCCCATCATGATCGACTCCTCCAAGTGGGAGGTGCTCGAGGCCGGCCTCAAGTGTGTGCAGGGCAAGCCGATCGTCAACTCGATCTCCATGAAGGAGGGCGAGGAGAAGTTCCGCGACGAAGCGCGCCTGTGCCGCAAGTACGGCGCAGCCGTGGTGGTGATGGCCTTCGACGAGGAGGGCCAGGCCGACAACCTCGAGCGACGCATCGAGATCTGCCGGCGCGCATACTCGATCCTGGTCGACGAGGTCGGCTTCCCGGCCGAGGACATCATCTTCGACCCGAACTGCTTCGCCCTGGCCACCGGCATCGAGGAGCACGCCAACTACGGCGTCGACTTCATCGAGGCCACCCGGTGGATCAAGCAGAACCTGCCCGGGGCACAGATCTCGGGCGGCATCTCCAACGCCTCCTTCTCGTTCCGCGGCAACAACCCGGTCCGTGAGGCGATCCACGCGGTCTTCCTGTTCCACGCGATCCAGGCGGGGCTCTCGATGGGCATCGTCAACGCCGGTGCCCTGGTCGTCTACGACGAGATCGACCCGGAGCTGCGCGAGCGCATCGAGGACGTCGTCCTCAACCGGCGCGACGACGCCGCCGAGCGCCTTCTCGAGATTGCGGAGAAGTTCAACAACAAGGGCCAGGAGCAGGACCCGGCCAAGGTGGACGAGTGGCGCTCGCTGCCGATCCGCGAGCGCATCACACACGCCCTGGTCAAGGGGCTCGACGCGTTCGTCGAGGAGGACACCGAAGAGCTGCGTGCGGAGATCAAGGCCGCAGGTGGACGCCCGATCGAGGTGATCGAGGGCCCACTGATGGACGGCATGAACGTCGTCGGTGACCTCTTCGGCGCCGGCAAGATGTTCCTCCCTCAGGTGGTCAAGAGCGCCCGGGTGATGAAGAAGGCGGTCGCCTACCTGCTGCCCTTCATCGAGGCCGAGAAGCAACCCGGCGACGCCGAGACGAACAACGGCACGATCGTGATGGCCACGGTCAAGGGCGACGTGCACGACATCGGCAAGAACATCGTCGGCGTGGTGCTGCAGTGCAACAACTACGAGGTCATCGACCTGGGCGTGATGGTGCCGGCGCAGAAGATCCTCGACACGGCCCGCGAGGTCGGCGCCGACATGATCGGCCTCTCCGGCCTGATCACGCCGTCCCTCGACGAGATGGTCAACGTGGCTGCGGAGATGAAGCGCCAGGAGTTCGAGATCCCGTTGCTCATCGGCGGTGCCACCACGTCGCGTGCCCACACCGCGGTCAAGGTGGACAAGCAGTACGACGGCCCCGTGGTCTGGGTCAAGGACGCCTCCCGGTCGGTGCCCGTCGCTGCCGCGTTGCTCAGCGATGCCCAGCGCCCGAAGCTGATGGCCGACATCAAGGACGACTACGACGCCCTGCGCCAGCGCCACGCCAACAAGCAGGAACGCCCGATGGTCACCCTCGAGAAGGCGCGGGAGAACCGTACGCCGATCGAGTGGGAGGGCTACGTCCCGCCGCTGCCCAAGGAGCCCGGCATCCACGTGCTCTCCGAGTACGACCTGGGGGAGCTGCGTGAGTTCATCGACTGGCAGCCGTTCTTCAACGCCTGGGAGATGAAGGGCAAGTTCCCCGACATCCTCAACCAGCCCGGAACCGGCGAAGAGGCACGCAAGCTCTTCGACGATGCCCAGAAGATGCTCGACCTGGTGGTCGAGGAGCGCTGGCTCACCGCCAACGCGGTCTTCGGGCTGTTCCCGGCGAATGCGGTGGGTGACGACATCGAGGTGTACGCCGACGACGCGCGCGCCGACGTACGTGCCGTGCTGCACAACCTGCGCCAGCAGGGCGACCACCGCGAGGGCATTCCGAACCGCTCGCTGGGTGACTTCGTGGCGCCCAAGGAGACCGGTCTCGCCGACCACGTGGGGGCCTTCGCCGTCACCGCCGGACTGGGCTCGGTCGAGCGGATCATGAAGTTCAAGGAAGAGCTCGACGACTACTCCGCGATCATGCTCGAGGCGATCGCGGACCGTCTCGCCGAGGCGTTCGCGGAGCGACTGCACCAGCGTGTGCGCACCGAGTTCTGGGGCCACGACGAAGGAGAGAACCTCTCCAACGAAGACCTCATCGCCGAGAAGTACCACGGCATCCGGCCCGCGCCGGGCTATCCGGCGTGCCCCGAGCACACCGAGAAGAAGACGCTGTGGGAGCTGCTCGACGTCACGGCCAACACCGGCATCGAGCTGACGGAGGGGATGGCCATGTGGCCGGGTGCCGCAGTGTCGGGTTGGTACTTCTCCCACCCGCAGGCTCAGTACTTCGTGGTCGGTCGACTGCAGCGCGACCAGGTGAGTGACTACGCGAAGCGCAAGGGCTGGAGTCAGGCAGAGGCGGAGCGTTGGTTGTCGTCGAACCTGGCCTACGAGCCCGAGGACTGACCCTCCGAGCACCCCGATGCACCGGTCGGCTGAGTACGCGGGCGGATGTGCCCAGCTGTCGATCGGAGCATGGTGAGGGCATGAGACTCACCATCGAGGCAGTTCTGAGGGCCGCCGTCCTGGTCGCCGCACCCGTGCTCTTCCTGGCCTGGCTGGAGCGCGGGATGGGTGACTCCGCCGACGCAGACATCGGTGGGGGTGCGATGGCGCTGCTGCTGGTCAAGGTCATCGCAGGGGCCTGGTTCCTCTTCGACGCCAGCCGCCGCGACGTGCGTCCTCTGACCGTCCTGTGGGTGGTCGCCCTGTGCCTGATGGCGGTGGCCTCCGCGGCCCGCAACGCGGTCCAGGGCGACCCGGTAAGCGACCTGGTCTTCACCATCCCCCTGGTTGCTGTGATGGCCGGTCTTCCCGCTCTCGCGGGCGGCGCCATCGGCGCCGGCATCAGGCGGGGGCGCCGAGCCCACGCGGGCTGATCCGTCATCTCGGGGCGTCCTAGGATGGCTGCGTACGCACATCCTCGTGGAGCCTTCGGAGGGCATTCTGACCAGCGCAGCTTCTGGTGCATCCCTGACCCAGCCAGCCCCCGACGAGCGACTCCCCGGGGCGGTGCTGTGGGACATGGACGGCACCCTTGTCGACACGGAGCCCTACTGGATCTCGACCGAGTACGCCCTCGCCGAGAAGTACGGCGGCACGTGGAGCGACGAGCACGCCCTCAGCCTGGTCGGCAACGACCTGATCGAGTCGGGCCGCTACATCCGCGAGCACATGGGCATCGACGTGGAGCCTGCCCGGATTGTCGAGGAGCTGCTCGACGGCGTGGTTGCCCAGGTCGAGCAGCAGGTGCCGTGGTGCCCGGGAGCCGTCGAGCTGCTCGCCTCGCTGCGCGAAGCCGGGGTGCCGTGTGGGCTGGTCACGATGAGCTACCGCCGCTTCGTCGCCCCGATCCTCGCTGCGCTGCCCGAGGACACGTTCCGGGTGGTCGTCACCGGTGACACCGTCAATCAGGGCAAGCCGCACCCGGAGCCCTATCTGAAGGGCGCCGCGCTGATCGGCGTACCTCCGGAGGAGTGCCTGGCCATCGAGGACTCGAACACCGGCGTGCGTTCGGCCGTCGCGGCCGGGTGCACCGTGCTCGTCGTGCCCAACCACGTGCCGGTGCTCGAGGGGGAGCGGCGGATCTTCCGCGACTCCCTCGCCGGTCTCGACGCACGAGCGCTCGCCACCCTGTGAGCCGAGGGGCTGCCGTCAGGGCCCGGAGATCGCCTCGTCGGTGTTGACGTCGCCGGACGGATCATCTGCGGGCGACTCGACCTGGAAGATCGGCAACGGTGGGATCTCCCCGCCGAACTCAGGGCACTTGTCCTGATAGCTGCACCAGCCGCACAGCTTGCTGCGCCGCGGACGCCAGTCACCCGTCAGCTCCGCATGGCGGATCGCCTTCCAGACTGCCTCGATCTTGCGCTCGACCGAGCGCAGGTCTGCCTCGTCGGGCACGTAGCGGAGGATCTCGCCGTTGCCGAGATAGATCAGCTGGAGCATGGCCGGCAGGACGCCGCGAGTGCGCCAGACGACCAAGGCATAGAACTTCATCTGGAACAGCGCCTTGGCCTCGAACATCTCCCCAGGCGCCCTCCCTGTCTTGTAGTCCGATATGCGAACGGCTCCATCCGGGGCCACGTCGATGCGGTCGATGAACCCACGCAGCAGCAACTTCGAGTCGAGGATGGTCTCGACATAGAGCTCGCGCTCCGCAGGCTCGAGCCGGGTCGGATCCTCCAGGTCGAAGTACTTGTCGAGGGCCGTGCGACACGAGGCCAACCAGTCACCGAAGTCTCGTGGCGACTCGCCATCTGGAGCCTCGAAGAGCTCGGCCACAGTGGGCTCGGCCTCGACGAGCGCCTCCCAGGCGGGAGAGAGCATCTGTTGTGCGTTGGGTGGCGTGCGTTCGGGCGCCGGCAGGTCGAAGAGGTCCTCGAGCACCTTGTGCACGAGGGTGCCGCGGACCGCATCGGCCGACGGCTCCTCCGGGAACTTGTCGATCGTGCGGTAGCGATAGAGCAGGGGACAGGTCATGAAGTCACCGGCACGGCTCGGGGAGAGGGCTCCCAGCACGTCGACACCGTCAACGGGTGTGGAGACCTTCTCGGCGGGTGATTGCGTCATCCCTGCTCCGTCCTGTTCATGGTCCGGCCACATTAGGACACCGCACCGACAGCCCGCGGGGCGGCAGGCGTTCCACCCAGCTGCGCGGTCGCTGCCGGATCAGGTTGCTTCCGATAGCGTGGACCCGTGTCAGACCATGATCCGCGACTCGCCGACGAGCCGACCCGTCCGAGCCGACCTCCGGGCACCATGCGGGTCGGTCAGATCGCCGGTGTCGACGTCCTGATCACCATGTCGTGGTTCTTCATCGCGGCCCTGATCGCCGTCCTCATGGCGCCCCGGGTCGAGGCGGTGGAGCCGGGCCTGGGTGGCTGGAAGTACGTCGCCGGGTTCGCGTTCGCGGTGGTGCTCTATCTCTCCGTCCTGCTCCACGAGGCGTCTCACGCCCTGATGGCCCAGCATTACGGACACCAGGTCAGCTCGATCACCCTCCACTTCCTCGGCGGCGCGACGATGATCGAGGGCGAGGCAAGGCGCCCCCGCGAGGAGTTCTGGATCGCGGTGGTCGGCCCGCTCACCTCGATCGCGGTCGGACTGCTCGCGATCCCGCTGTGGTTCATCACGCCCGACGGCCTGTTGCGCATGGCCGTCGAGGGCCTGGCCGCGGCCAACCTCATCGTGGGCGTGATGAACCTGATCCCCGGGTTGCCACTTGACGGGGGTCGCGTGCTGAAGTCCGTGGTCTGGGGCGCGAGCGGCAACGTCCACCGGGGCACGCTGGCCGCCGGATGGGGCGGTCGGATCACGGCAGTGGCCGTGCTGTTCTGGCCGCTGTGCATGAACAGCGTCCTCGGCGTCGAGCCCCGCTTCGTCGACTACGTGCTGTCCTTCGTCGTCGCACTGTTCCTGTGGACCGGCGCGACCGCCTCGATGCAGAGCGCGAGGTTGCGCCGCCGCCTGCCGTCCATAGTGGCGCGCAACCTGGCCCGCCGTACGATCACGGTTCTTGAGGACCTCCCGGTCTCCGAGGCCGTACGCCGCGCACAGGAGGCCAGCGCCGGCAGCATCGTGACTGTCACCACCGGCGAGCAGCCCATCGGCATCGTCAACGAGACCGCCCTGCTGGCGGTCCCCGAGGAGCGGCGCCCGTGGGTGTCTGTCTCGAGCGTGGCACGCAGCCTCGAAGAAGGCCTGAGCCTCCCGGTCTCGATCGTGGGCGAGGACCTGATCAAGGCGATCACCCGCAAACCGGCGCACGAATACCTCCTCACCGAGGAGGACGGCTCGATCTACGGCGTGCTGACCACCGCAGACGTCGATCGCGCCTTCAGCGCACGACACCAGTAGGGTTCGCGCCATGTCTGACCGCGAACCCCACGACTCCACCGGCCTTCCCGACGTCCCTGCAGAGGCGTGGTCCGGTGTCCACCGAGGACCGCTGCGTGAGGGCGAATGGGTGCGCCTGACCGACCAGAAGGGTCGCCGCCACAACTTCGAGCTCGTCTCCGGGAAGCGGTTCTTCAGCAACCGTGGGCACATCGAGCACGACGACCTGATCGGGCGTGAGGAGGGCTTCACGGTTCCGTCCTCGGCAGGTGGCGAGTACCTCGTGTTCCGCCCACTGCTGTCCGAGTTCGTGGTCTCCATGCCGCGGGGCGCTGCGGTGGTCTATCCCAAGGACGCCGCGCAGATCGTGGCCATGGCCGACATCTTCCCGGGTGCTCGCGTGGTCGAGGCGGGCGTCGGATCGGGAGCCCTGACCTGCTCGTTGCTGCGCGCGGTCGGCCCCTGGGGCCGGGTGATCTCCTTCGAACGGCGCGAGGAGTTCGCCGACGTCGCGCGCAAGAACGTCAACCAGTTCTTCTCCGCCCCCGAGGGCCGGACCCACCCGGCATGGGACCTCCGACTGGGAGACCTCCAGGAGGAGCTGCCGGTGCTCGGGGAGAAGGTCGACCGCATCATCCTCGACATGTTGGCCCCCTGGGAGTGTGTCGAGGCCGTCGCCGACGCGCTCACCCCCGGTGGCATCGTCGTCGCCTACGTCGCCACCACCACCCAGCTCTCCCGGTACGTCGAGACGGTCCGGGCTCACGGTGGCTTCACCGACCCCCAGCCCTGGGAGTCGCTGGTGCGTGACTGGCACGTCGAAGGTCTGGCGGTGCGCCCCGGGCACAAGATGATCGGGCACACCGCGTTCCTGGTGACCTCACGACGGATGGCGCCGGGGGAGACCGCCCCACGCAAGAAGCGTCGTCCGGCTCCGGGCGCCTACGGGGTCGACTACACCGGCCCCCGCCCGGCGGATCTTCCGCCGCAGGTGCTCGAGGAGCGTCTCGACGACTGAAAAGAATCCCGACCAGTGACGGCAAGTCGCTCGCTTCCCTTCCTGCATTGGGTAATGTCACAAGTGACGCAGGAGGTGGTGCACATGTCGGCATCGGACAACTCGAATCGTCCCGAGTCAGGCAATCGCGAGGAACTCGTCAGTCAAGTGCGGTTCCTCGAGGCAGAGGTCACCGATCTGCGCCGGAGACTGGCCGACGTGCCGGCCCACTCCGGCGCCCTTGAGCAGCGACTCGTCGACACCCAGCGTTCACTCGCCGCGGTGACGTCGCAGAACGAGCGCCTCGGCCAGACGTTGCGTGAGGCACGCGACCAGATCCTCACCCTCAAGGAGGAGGTCGACCGACTGGCCCAGCCGCCGGCCGGCTTCGGCACGTTCCTCTCACGCAACGACGACGACTCCATCGACGTGTTCACCGGCGGTCGCAAGCTGCGCGTCACGGTCAGCCCCAACGTTGACCTCGATGCCTTGCAACGTGGCCAGGAGGTCATGCTCAACGAGGCGCTCAACGTCGTCGCCGCCCTCGAGTTCGAGCAGGTCGGCGAGGTCGTCATGCTCAAGGAGCTGATGGCCGACGGCGAGCGCGTGCTGGTCATCGCCAACGCCGACGAGGAGCGTGTCGTCCGTCTGGCCGCCCCGCTGCGCGAGCAGAAGCTGCGCGCCGGCGACTCCCTGTTGCTCGACTCCCGTTCGGGCTACGTCTACGAGAAGGTGCCCAAGTCCGAGGTCGAGGAGCTCGTCCTCGAAGAGGTGCCCGACATCGACTACTCGGTGATCGGTGGATTGGTCGGCCAGATCGACCAGATCCGCGATGCCGTCGAGCTGCCCTACCTGCACCCCGAGCTCTTCAAGGAGCACCAGCTCAAGCCCCCGAAGGGCGTCCTGCTCTACGGTCCGCCCGGATGTGGCAAGACCCTGATCGCCAAGGCTGTCGCCAACTCGCTGGCCAAGAAGGTCGCAGCCAGGACGGGCCAGGAGGGCAAGTCCTACTTCCTGAACATCAAGGGCCCGGAGCTGCTCAACAAGTACGTCGGCGAGACCGAGCGCCACATCCGCCTGGTCTTCCAGCGTGCGCGTGAGAAGGCCAGCGAGGGCACCCCGGTCATCGTGTTCTTCGACGAGATGGATTCCCTCTTCCGCACCCGCGGTTCGGGCGTCTCCTCCGACGTCGAGAACACCATCGTTCCCCAGCTGCTCAGCGAGATCGACGGAGTCGAGCTGCTCGAGAACGTGCTGGTCATCGGCGCCTCCAACCGTGAGGACATGATCGACCCGGCGATCCTGCGACCCGGCCGCCTCGACGTGAAGATCAAGATCGAGCGGCCCGACGCCGAGTCGGCCCGCGACATCTTCAGCAAGTACCTCACCGCCGAGCTGCCGTTGCACGCCGATGACCTGGCCGAGTTCGGTGGCGACCGGGAGAGCTGCGTCGCCGGCATGATCCGAGCGACGGTCGAGCGGATGTACACCGAGACCGAGGAGAACCGCTTCCTCGAGGTGACCTACGCCAACGGCGACAAGGAAGTGCTCTACTTCAAGGACTTCAACTCGGGTGCGATGATCCAGAACATCGTCGACCGGGCCAAGAAGATGGCGATCAAGGACCTCCTCGACCACGACCAGAGGGGGCTGCGTGTGCAACACATGCTCCAGGCCTGTGTCGACGAGTTCAAGGAGAACGAAGACCTCCCCAACACCACGAACCCTGATGACTGGGCTCGCATCTCCGGCAAGAAGGGGGAGCGGATCGTCTTCATCCGCACCCTGATCACCGGCAAGCAGGGCACCGAGCCGGGCCGATCGATCGACACGGTCGCCAACACCGGTCAGTACCTCTGACCTGCCGCCGTCTCAGCGGCACCTCATCGCCTGGATCCGTCGTACGGCGGGTCCAGTGCGCGCCGAGACCGCTCGAGCGTCGCAGAACCTTCACCCTCGACTTCAGGTCGAAGGTTCTGCGACGCCCAGGAACCCGTAGGCCCACGGCCTTCCCACGCCGGGGACCGGGAGCAGGTAGCGCTCCTCGAGCTCGACGACCCGGAAGCCCGCGTCCCTGACCAGACCCGGGATGTCACGCGTCAGGTGGCAGCCGCCACAGGCCAGGCCCTGCACGGAGTCCAGCCGCCGCTGCCACCGGGCGACGCCCGCGTCAGGGGAGTGCCCGTGCTCCAGGAAGTGCAGGTGCCCCTCCGGTCTCAGCACCCGGTGCACCTCGGCGAGAGCCTTCTCGACCTCAGGGATGGTGCAGAGGGAGAAGGTGACTAGTGCCGAGTCGTACGTCGCCGAGGGGGCGTCGACGGTCTCCCCGGTCAGACCGATGCGCGAGACCGGAACCCGTGACGATTCACGTCGCTCGGCCGACCGAGCCCAACCCAAGTCGGAGGGCTCCACTGCGTCGACCGCCACCACGGCGTCCGGCAGGTGGGGCAGGTTCAACCCGGAGCCGAACCCGACCTCCAGGACGCGACCGGACAGCCCGGAGCAGGCCCGCGCCCGTAGCGCGCCGATCTCCGGCGCGGAGAGCGAAGCATCGGTCAGGCGCGGCACCACGTGATCAGTCCACCAACCCATGCCGCTGACCGTAGCGCGGCGACACCCCGAGCGCTTCGACGTACGTCGCGAGTAGGCTCGAAACCATGAGCGTCAGACGGGTGATGGGGACCGAGGTCGAGTACGGCATCTCGGTCCAGGGCCAGCCGAGCGCCAATCCGATGGTGGCCTCCTCCCAGGTGGTCAACGCATATGCCTCGGCAACGGCAAGGGCGCGGCGGGCGCGGTGGGACTTCGAGGAGGAGTCGCCGTTGCGCGACGCCCGCGGCTTCGACATGTCGCGACAGATCGCCGACCCGAGCCAGCTGACCGACGAGGACCTCGGCCTGGCCAACGTGATCCTCACCAACGGCGCCCGGTTGTACGTCGACCACGCGCACCCCGAGTACGCCACACCGGAGTGCACCAACCCCCTCGACATCGTGAAGTGGGACAAGGCGGGGGAGCAGGTGATGCTCGACGCGGCACGTCGGGCCTCGAACATCCCCGGCGCCGCGCAGATCCTGCTCTACAAGAACAACACCGACAACAAGGGCGCCTCCTACGGCACCCACGAGAACTACCTGATGCGCCGATCGACGGCGTTCGCGGACATCGTGCGCCACCTGACGCCGTTCTTCGTGTCGCGCCAGGTGGTCGCCGGCGCGGGACGCGTCGGCATCGGCCAGGACGGTCGCGACCACGGCTTCCAGATCAGCCAGCGCGCCGACTTCTTCGAGGTGGAGGTCGGACTCGAGACCACCCTGAAGCGTCCGATCATCAACACGCGCGACGAGCCCCACGCCGACCCGGAGAAGTACCGTCGACTCCACGTGATCATCGGCGACGCCAACCTGGCCGAGGTGTCGACGTACCTCAAGGTCGGCACGACCGCCCTGGTACTGGCGATGATCGAGGACAAGTTCATCACCACACCGTTGGCCGTCGACGCGCCAGTTGCCTCCTTGCGCGCGATCTCGCACGACCCCACCTGTCGCCACCTGGTCACGCTCGAGGACGGCCGCAAGCTCACCGGCGTACAGCTCCAGATGGAATACCTCGACCTGGCCCGCAAGTACGTCGACGAGACCCTCGGCGACGATGCCGACGCCCAGACCCGAGACGTGCTGGCCCGGTGGGAGTCGGTGCTGACCCGACTCGAACGCGACCCGATGGAGTGCTCCGGCGAGCTCGACTGGGTCGCCAAGCTGAAGCTGCTCGAGCAGTACCGCCACCGCGACGGCCTCGAGTGGAGCGACGCCAAGCTGCACCTTATCGACCTGCAGTACAGCGACATCCGACCCGACAAGGGCCTCTACCACCGCCTGGCCCGGATGGGACGCATCGAGCGGTTGCTCGACGACGCCTCCGTCGAGGACGCCATGCACGACCCGCCGATCGACACCCGCGCCTACTTCCGCGGCCGCTGCCTCGAGCAGTACGCCGACTCCGTGGCCGCCGCGTCCTGGGACTCGGTCATCTTCGACCTGCCCGGCCGGGAGTCCCTGCAGCGCATCCCCACCATCGACCCGTTGCGGGGGAGCCGCGCCCACGTCGGGGAGCTCCTGGACCGTTGCGAGACGGCGGAGCAGCTGTTCGACGCACTGACGCACTGAGACGCTCGATCCGGCGACCGAAGCTGAGCTCGCTGAGACAGTGCGGCCCGTTGGCCACCATTTCTTCACCTGAGTGGATAGGGTCGAAGACATGGCACAGGAGCAGAAGCAGCCGAAGAAGTCGACCGAGGAGACGCCGGTCGAAGAAGAGTCCGTCGCGCCCGAGGGAGCAGTCGCCGAGCGCAAGGAGCAGCTCGACGAAGACGTGGATGCCATCCTCGACGAGATCGACGACGTGCTTGAGACCAACGCCGAGGACTTCGTGAAGTCGTTCATCCAGAAGGGTGGGGAGTGAGCAGGTGACCACTCCCGGCTACGGGTCGCGGTTGCCCGCGTCCTTCCTGACCCCCGGCACCTCGTCGTTCTCCGACTTCCTCGCCGAGCAGTCGCCCACCTTGTTGCCCTCGAGCCGATCGGTCTCGCAGGGCAACGCCGGTGACCTGGCACCACACGGAACCACCATCGTGTCGGCCACGTTCCCCGGCGGTGTGATCATGGCGGGCGACCGCCGGGCCACGATGGGCAACATCATCGCGCAACGCGACATCCAGAAGGTGTTCCCGGCCGATGAGTTCAGCTGCGTCGGCATCGCCGGAGCGGCCGGTCTCGCGGTGGAGATGGTGCGACTGTTCCAGACCGAGCTCGAGCACTACGAGAAGATCGAAGGAGTCACGCTGTCCATGGACGGCAAGGCCAACCGCCTCGCCGCTCTGATCCGGGCAAACCTCGGCCTGGCCATGCAGGGACTCTCGGTCGTGCCGCTCTTCTCCGGCTACGACCTGGCCGCCGACCAGGGCCGCATCTTCTCCTACGACGTGACCGGTGGTCGCTATGAGGAGACCGCCTTCCACTCGGTCGGCTCCGGATCGATGTTCGCCCGCGGTGCGCTGAAGAAGCTCTACCGCGAGGACCTCACCGAGACCGAGTGCGTGACGGCGGTCGTGCAGGCCCTCTATGACGCCGCCGACGACGACTCGGCCACCGGCGGACCCGACGTGAGCCGGCGCATCTTCCCGATCGTGCAGGTGATCACGGCCGGCGGAGGCCGCCGCATGCCCGACGACGAGGTGGCCGCCATTGCCGACCAGGTCATCGCCGGGCGACTCCAGCGCCCCGACGGCCCCGCTGCGGGCCTGGTCTGATCATCCGGTGATTCAGCCCAGTGAACCAGCCAGTGAGATCAAGACTTCCTGAGGAATCCACATGAGCATGCCGTACTACGTCTCTCCCGAGCAGTTGATGAAGGACCGCGCGGACTTCGCGCGCAAGGGCATTGCCCGTGGTCGGTCGGTGGTCGTCGTCCAGTTCGCCGACGGCGTCCTGTTCGTCTCGGAGAACCCGTCGCAGGCCCTGCACAAGGTCTCGGAGATCTATGACCGCATCGCCTTTGCCGCCGTCGGTCGCTACAACGAGTTCGAGAACCTGCGCATCGCCGGCGTACGCCTGGCCGACATGCGTGGCTATGCCTACGACCGGCGCGACGTCACCGGCCGCGGACTGGCCAATGCCTACGCCCAGACCCTCGGCACGATCTTCTCCAGCGGGGGAGAGAAGCCCTACGAGGTCGAGATCTTCGTCGCCGAGATCGGTGACGAAGCCTCCGACGACCAGATCTACCGCCTCACCTACGACGGCCAGGTCGCCGACGAGCACGGGTACGCCGTGATGGGCGGTGCCGCCGACCAGGTGGCTGCCCACCTCAAGGAGAACCACACCGAGGGTGCCTCACTCGACGACGCGATCAAGCTGGCCGTGGCCGCGTTGGGCCACTCCGACACCGGCGACCGGGTGATCCCGGCCGACGACCTCGAGGTCGCAGTGCTCGACCGCACCCGCACCCAGCCGCGCAAGTTCCGCCGCATCCGGCCCTCAGACCTCGAGGGCATCCTGGGCGATCGTGGCCCGGAGACCCCTGACGACCCGAGCTCCGAGGACGCCGAGGCCGGAGCCCCTCCGACCGTGCCGACGGGTCCGGACAACCCGCTCGACCCCACCGACACGGTCAGCGGAAGCACTCCTCCGCTCGAGGACCCCGTCACCGGCGAGCCGTCCTCAGGCTCGCCCCAGCCGAGCGAGCCGGTCTCCGAGCCGCCGACCGCACCCCCGGTCGCGCCGCCGCCGGTCGCACCCCCACCCGACGGTGAACCCCCGATCGCTCCCTGATCCGCTCCGCGGTGAGGGCATCGCCCGATCTCCTGCCAGACCCCCGCAGTTACCGAACAGTCCGCAGGATTTCCGCGCGGAAAAGCTGCGGACTGTTCGGTAACTGCCACGCTCTGGCGGGACTGGCATCCTCAACGTCCCACCCGTTTGCCCACGCTGTGACTAGTGTTGGGCCATGGACCGCCGAATCTTCGGAATCGAGAACGAGTACGGCGTCACGTGCACGTTCCAGGGACAGCGCCGGCTGAGCCCCGACGAGGTGGCTCGCTACCTCTTCCGCAAGGTGGTGTCCTGGGGCCGCAGCAGCAACGTCTTCCTGCGCAACGGCGCTCGTCTCTATCTCGACGTCGGCAGCCACCCTGAGTACGCCACCCCCGAGTGTGACGACATCATCGACCTGGTCACCCACGACAAGGCAGGGGAGCGGGTCCTCGAAGGGCTGCTCGTCGACGCCGAGCGCCGCCTGCACGACGAGGGCATCGCCGGCGACATCTACCTCTTCAAGAACAACACCGACTCGGCCGGCAACTCCTACGGCTGCCACGAGAACTACCTCGTCGGGCGCGCCGGTGAGTTCAGTCGACTGGCCGACATCCTGATCCCGTTCCTGGTGACCCGCCAGATCGTGGTGGGGGCCGGCAAGGTCATCCAGACCCCGCGCGGGGCGTCGTACTCGGTGAGCCAGCGCGCCGAGCACATCTGGGAGGGCGTCTCGAGCGCCACCACCCGCAGCCGTCCGATCATCAACACCCGCGACGAGCCCCACGCCGACGCCGAGAAGTACCGCCGGCTGCACGTCATCGTGGGTGACTCCAACATGAGCGAGACCACCACGATGCTCAAGGTGGCCAGCTGCGACCTCGTGCTGCGGATGATCGAGGAGGGCGTGGTGATGCGCGACCTCACCATGGAGAACCCGATCCGCGCGATCCGGGAGATCTCCCACGACATGACCGGTCGCAAGAAGGTGCGGCTGGCGAACGGCCGCGAGGCGAGTGCGCTCGAGATCCAGCTCGAATACCTCACCCGGGCCCGCGACTTCGTCGACCGTCGGGAGATCCGCACCCCGGTGATCGACCAGGCACTCGACCTGTGGGAGCGCGGCCTGAAGGCCATCGAGTCCGGCGACCTCGGTCTCGTCGACCGTGAGATCGACTGGGTGATCAAGTGGAAGCTCATCGATCGATACCGTGCCAAGCACGACCTGCCGCTCGGTTCGGCCCGGGTGGCGCAGCTCGATCTGGCATACCACGACATCCACCGCGGACGCGGCCTCTACTACCTCCTCGAGAAGCGCGGTGCGGTCGCGCGGGTCACCGACGACCTGCCGATCTTCCGGGCCAAGTCCGTGCCCCCGCAGAACACACGGGCTCGCCTGCGTGGTGACTTCATCAGGAAGGCACAGGAGCGGCGGCGCGACTTCACCGTCGACTGGGTGCACCTCAAGCTCAACGACCAGGCCCAACGCACCGTGCTCTGCAAGGACCCGTTCAAGGCCACCGACGAACGGGTCCAGCGACTCATCGACGGCATGTGAGCCTGCGCCGTGATCTCCGACTTGGGAGACATGCCCTAGGCTGTGCCGCGCTTGCCGAACTCCTAACCTGAGGTGAATCCTTTGCGTCGCGTCCTCGTACTCCTGGGCACCCTGCTCCTGTTGCTGACCGGTCTCTCCGCATGCGGTGACGACTCCGGCGAGGGCTCCGCACCCAAGGATTCCGGCAAGGTCTCCTTCGCCGGCAAGTTCGGCAAGAAGCCCGAGGTGACCTTCGACGGGGTGCTGTCCGTGTCGAAGTCCAAGGTCGACGTCCTCTCCGAGGGTGACGGCGCCACGGTCGAGGACGGCGACGCCGTCTTCGCCAACCTCTACATGGCCAACGGCTACACCGGTGAGGAGCTCTCCAGCACCTGGGACGAGAGCGGTCGGACCACCATGCTCGAGGTCTCCGACAACACCATCCCGGTGTTCAAGCAGGCGCTGGAAGGGCAGAAGGTCGGATCGCGCATCGCCGTGCAGGCCGCTCCGAAGGACGCCTTCGGCGAGCAGGGCAACGACGATCTCGCGATTGCCCCCGAGGACACGATCGTCCTCGTGATTGACGTCGTCGAGAAGATTCCCGACAGCATCAAGGCCGGCAAGGCCGTCTCGCCCCAGGGCGGTCCCAAGGTCGTCGAGAAGGACGGCACGGTCACCGGCCTGAAGTTCACCGGCAAGGCCGACAAGATCGACGAGCTCAAGACCGAGACCCTGGTCCGGGGCAAGGGCCCCAAGGCCAAGAACGGTGACACCCTGGTGGTGAAGTACCTCGGTCAGGTCAACGGCAAGAACAAGGTCTTCGACGAGAACTTCAGCGGCGACAGTCACTACCCGATCACCCTGGGCAGCGGTGGCTCCATCAAGGGTTGGGACCAGGGCCTGGTCGGCGTCAAGGCCGGCAGCCGGGTCCTCCTCCGGGTCCCCAGTGCCCTCGGGTACGCCGACAAGGGCAGTGGCAAGGACATCAAGCCGGGCGACGACCTGGTGTTCGTGATCGACGTCCTCGCGATCAACAACTGAGCCATCCGGCAGAAGGAAGCGGTCACGGGAAGCGGCAAGGAGGCAGCAGATGACCAAGAGTGAACGGCTGCTCAACCTGCTGATCCTGCTGCTCGTCCAGCGCCACCCGATCACCAAGGCGAAGATTCGCGCCACCGTGCCGCCGTACAAGGAGGCCAGTGACGAGGCCTTCGACCGGATGTTCGAGCGCGACAAGGACGAGCTGCGCGCCCTCGGCGTACCCGTGGAGCTCGCTGCGGTCGACAAGTTCTTCGACGACGAGACCGGCTACCGGGTCAACCCTGACAGCTTCGCGCTGCCCGGCATCAACCTCACCGCCGACGAAGCGGCCGTGATCGGCCTGGCCACGCGGGTCTGGCAACACGCCGGCCTGGCCGCCGCCACCAGCGACGCCCTGGCCAAGCTCAGTGCCGCCGGCGTCGAGGTCGACCGGAGCCGCCTGGACATCGCCGCCCCGGTGGTCGCGGTCTCCGACGCGAACTTCGACATCTTCTGGCAGTCCTCGCTCGACCGCACCCGCGTCACGTTCGACTACCAGCGCTCCGGCAGCCCCGCTCCGGCCACGCGTCGCCTCGAGCCGTGGGGCGTGGTCTCCTCCTCCGGACGCTGGTACGTCGTGGGGCGTGACGTCGATCGAGGGGAGCCGCGGCTGTTCCGCCTGTCCCGGATCCAGGGATCGGCGAAGCGCACCGGTCGCGGCGATGCCTTCGAGGTGCCGGAGGGCGTGAACCTTCGCGAGCTGACCGCCAGCCTGACGCCGGGGCCGGCCACTGAGACAGGCACGGTGCTGGCCCGCCCCGACACCGCCCACGCACTGCGGCGCAACGCGGTGCAGGTGGAGGCCGGCGTCGACGGACCCGGCGACACACCGTGGGACCGGATCACAGTGACCTTTGCCTCGACCCATGGCTTCGTCGACGAAGTGCTCGCCTTCGGGTCCGATGCCCTGGTCGAGTCGCCCCCCGAGGCCCGCGAGCTCGCCGTCTCACGCCTGGGCAAGGTCAAGGGGGTCCGGTCATGAGCTCCGGAGCGAAGGAACAGGTCGGACGCCTGCTCGCCCTGGTGCCGCTGATCCGGCGCGAGGGCGACATGCGCGTCGACACCGCCGCCGAACGACTCGGCGTTCCGGCCCAGCAGCTGGTCGACGACCTGCGAGTGCTGATCTACTGCGGCTGGCCCGGGTGGCTGCCCGGTGACCTGATCGAGGTCGATCTCGATGCCTTGGACGGCGAGAGCGTCATCCGCATCCACAACGCCGACTACCTCAGCGCCCCGCTCCGCCTCTCGGCTGCCGAGGCCTCCGCGATCACGGTCGCCCTGCGCACCCTGCGCGAATCAGCCGACGGCGACACCCTGGACAGTCTCGATCGGGCGCTTGCCAAGATCGAGGCGGTGGCCGAGGACGGCCGCACCACGCCCCGGGTCGACGTACACCTGCCTGCGAAGCAGCGCGAGACCACGGCGCTCAAAGCACGCCTGGCCGGTGCGGTGGCCGAGCGGCGACAGGTCGCCCTGACCTACTACGTGCCGGCACGCGACGAGCACACCGAGCGCACCGTAGACCCGATCGAGCTCGTCGAGTCGCAGGGCATGGCCTACCTGCAGGCCTGGTGCCACACCGCCGACAACCGGCGCCTGTTCCGATTCGACCGGATCGTGGCCGCCGAGGTGCTCGATGCCCCGGCGGACCCACACCCGGACGTGGCACCCCTCGACCTGGCCGAGGGCCTCTTCCGGCCTGCCGAGGACTGTCCCGAGGTCACCCTGCGCCTGGCCCCCCAGGCCCGCTGGGTCGCCGAGTACTACCCGGTCGAGTCGGTCAAGGAACGCCGTGGAGACAAGCTCGACGTCGTGATGCGGGTGGCCGATCCACGGTGGCTCAACCGGCTCCTGCTTCGCCTGGCACCGTATGCCGAGGTGGTCGGCCCGCGGGAGTACGCCGACGCCTTCACAGCGGCCGCACAGGATGCCCTCAGCCTCTACCGTGGTGATGGCGCGTAGGATGGACACCGACCCCCGCCCACGATCTAAGGACACCCATGTTCAGCCGCATCGGCCCACTCGAGATCACGCTGATCCTGCTCATCGTCGTGCTCCTCTTCGGCGCCAAGAAGCTCCCCGAGCTTGCGCGGGGCACAGGTCGTGCGTTGCGCATCTTCAAGGCCGAGACCAAGGGCCTGATCGACGACGATGACGACGAGTCCTCGAGCACGTCGACGAAGCCGGCCGGGGAGCTCAAGGCGCCTGACCACGCCTCCGACCCCGAGGCACTCAAGTCGGAGCACCGCCCCGACTCCGCCAACTGAGCCACCACCGAAGCCACCCCAGAGAAGCCCTGCTGTGTCGTTGGTCGGTCTCCTCGCGCTCTTCAGCACCAAGCCCCGAAACGGGCTGACCGCAGACGGAAAGATGGCCTTGGCCGACCATCTGCGTGAGTTGCGGGCCAGGATCCTGCGGATCACCGTGGTCCTGGTCATCGCCATCACCATTGCGCTGTTCTTCTTCGATCCGATCTTCCAGCTGATCCTCGGTCCCTACGACGACGCTCGGAAGTCGTTGGGCAGCGACGTCTCGACGACCGCCACCATCAACGGGGCCGGCGGCCCGCTCATGCTGCACCTGAAGCTGTGCGGCGTCGCCGCCCTGGTGGCCACCAGCCCCTACTGGCTCTACCAGATCTGGGCCTTCATCCTGCCCGGGCTGCATGCCAACGAACGCAAGTGGTCGCGGGTCTTCGCGGCCATCGCCGGGCCCCTCTTCCTGGTCGGGGCCTGGATCGGCTACCTCACCCTGCCCAAGGGCCTCGAGGTGCTGATCTCCTTCACACCGGCGGACCTGACCAACCTGATCGAGTTCAGCGACTACCTCACCTTCCTCACCCGCACCCTGCTGGTCTTCGGCATCGCCTTCGAGATCCCGGTCTTCGTGATCCTGTTGAACCTGGCCGGCATCGTGAAGGGCAAGGCGCTGGGCGACCACCGGCCGTGGATCATCATCGGCGTCTTCGTCTTCGCGGCCGTGGCCACGCCCTCGACGGACCCCTTCTCGATGCTCTTCCTGGCCGTTCCGATGGTCCTGCTCTTCGCCGTCTCCGAGGTAGTCTGCCGGGTCATGGACTCACGTCGCCGCAAGGCCGATCCGACGTACGGACTCAGCGACGACGAGAAGTCGGCGCTGTGAGCCTGCCGCCCCTGCTCCAGGTCGATGCCTTCGATCTTCCTGAGTGGCTCGGCACGACCGAGGTGACCTGGCACTCCGATCGCGAGGCCCCGGCCACGCTCCACCACCTGCACGGACGTCTCGTCTCCGACGAGGGTGAGCTCGCGTGCGACCTGCTGGCCGTCGACCAGGCGTTCCCGACGCCCGTGGCGGGCTCCGCGGACCGCACCCTGGTGCACCAGGCCTGGCGCAACGGCCAGGTCATCCTCGCTGAGTACGACGGCCACCTGGCACTGGTCGTCCCAGGCACCGGATTCACCGCTGACCGCATCCTCGCCACGCTCGGCCGGCTCGCCAAGGCCGTCGGGGCCCGACCCGAGCAGTTCGTCGCGGCGCTGCGCGTCGGCGCCATCAACGACCACGGACAGTAGGCACCGACGCACGTCCACCGGACCACGTGATGCCAACGCTGCCGTTCGGGATGCGGAGCGCCGCGAGCCCGACGATCTCCCTGGGCATGACTCGTCTAGTGTCGGAGCGTGCCCACCCGACCTCGCGAGACCACCCTCCTCGTCAACCCGGCCGCTGGCCGGGGCAGGGGTGCCCACTTCGCCGCCGTGGCCGCCCATCGACTGCGCGACGCTGGGTTCGACGTCCGCATCCGCACGGGCAGGGATGGTGCCGAGGCCGAGGCGATCGCGCGCGAGACGGTGGCCGAGGGCGGCGAGCTGCTGGTCGCGTGCGGTGGTGACGGGTTGGTGCACCTGGCCGTCCAGGCTGTCGCCGGGACCGACGTGGCGCTGGGCGTCATCCCGGCCGGAACCGGCAACGACGTGGCCCGCTACCTCGGCATCTCCCGCACCGATCCCGTGGCGGCAGCCGACACGATCGTGGCCTCCCGTCGCCGACGGATCGACCTGGCCCGCTCGGGGGAGCGCTACTTCGTCACAGTGCTCGCCGGCGGCTTCGACGCCCTGGTCAACGAACGTGCCAACACGATGCCCTGGCCACGCGGCCAGATGCGCTACAACCTCGCCACCCTGGGCGAGCTGCGCACCTTCCGCCCGCTGCACTACACCCTCGACCTGGACGACGAGGTGCGCAGGGTCGAGGCGATGTTGGTCGCAGTCGGCAACGGCCCGTCGTTCGGCGGCGGCCTCCGGATCACCGAGGGCGCACTGCTCGACGACGGCCTGCTCGACGTCGTCATCATCAAGGCCATGTCGCGTCCCGGCCTGGTGCGCACCTACCCGAAGCTCTTCTCCGGCACCCACACCAGCCACCCGGCCTACGAGCACCACCGGGTCCGGCGGGTGACCGTGGCCACGCCCGGCATCGTCGCCTACGCCGACGGAGAACGTTTCGGGGCTCTTCCGCTGACCATCGAGTGCGCCCCTGCAGCCCTGGAGGTGCTGGCATGACGACCCATCCACTGCTCACCGAGTTCACCGGTCTCTACGACTTCCCGCTGGATGACTTCCAGCTGCGGGCCTGTCGGGAGGTCGAGGACGGCAAGGGCGTCCTGGTCGCGGCTCCCACCGGTTCCGGGAAGACCATCGTGGGGGAGTTCGCCGTACACCTGGCTGTGCAGTCGGGCCGCAAGTGCTTCTACACCACGCCGATCAAGGCGCTGAGCAACCAGAAGTACGCCGACCTGGTGGCCCGCTACGGCGCCGACAAGGTCGGCCTGCTGACCGGCGACAACACCATCAACGGTGAGGCACCCGTTGTCGTGATGACGACCGAGGTGCTGCGCAACATGCTCTACGCCGGATCGCGCACCCTGGTCGGTCTGGGCTTCGTGGTCATGGACGAGGTGCACTACCTCGCGGACCGTTCGCGTGGTGCGGTGTGGGAAGAGGTGATCATCCATCTCCCCGAGAGCGTGGCCGTGATCTCCCTGAGCGCCACGGTCTCCAACGCCGAGGAGTTCGGAGAGTGGTTGGCCACCGTGCGTGGCGAGGTGACCACGATCGTCGAGGAGAAGCGGCCGGTGCCGTTGTTCCAGCACGTGATGGTCGGCAAGCGGATGCACGACCTCTTCGCCGACGAGGAAGAGCTCGCCCAGGCGGGCTTCGCCCAGGAGGGCGCCGAGGTCAACCGCGAGCTGCTCAAGGTGGCCCGCGACGACTGGGCGGCGACCCGGTTCAAGGACCGCCGCGACAAGAAGGGCAACCGGGGGCGGGGCTCGCGACCCCAGGGACGCCGTCTCTACCAGCCGACCCGCTTCGATGTCGTCACCAAGCTCGACGCCGAGGGGCTGCTGCCTGCGATCGTGTTCATCTTCAGCCGGGTCGGCTGCGATGCCGCGGTCCAGCAGTGCCTCAACGCCAACCTGCGCCTGACCACGGCGGACGAACGTGACGAGATCTTCGCCTACGTCGAGGAGCAGTGCGCCGACCTCCCTGCCGATGACCTCGAGGTGCTCGGGTATCACCAGTTCCTGGACGGACTCACCCGTGGTGTCGCGGCCCACCATGCCGGCATGCTGCCGCGCTTCAAGCAGTGCGTCGAGGAGCTCTACCTGCGCGGCCTGTGTCGGGTCGTGTTCGCCACCGAGACCCTCGCGCTGGGCATCAACATGCCGGCGCGCACTGTCGTGCTCGAGAAGCTGTCGAAGTGGAATGGTGAGGCTCACGTCGACCTGACGCCGGGGGAGTACACCCAGCTGACCGGGCGAGCCGGCCGTCGCGGCCTGGACGTCGAAGGCCACGGTGTCGTGTTGTGGCAGCAGGGGATGAACCCGCGTGAGGTGGCCGGGTTGGCCTCCACCCGGACCTATCCGTTGCGCTCCTCCTTCCGGCCGTCGTACAACATGGCGGTCAACCTGGTGCACCAGTTCGGGCGCGAACGCTCGCGCCAGCTCCTCGAGTCGTCGTTCGCGCAGTTCCAGGCCGACAAGGCCGTGGTCGGCCTGGCGCGCAAGCTGCGCAAGAGCCAGGACGCACTGGACGGCTACGCGGAGGCCGCGCAGTGCGAGCGCGGAGACTTCATGGAGTACGCCGCCCTGCGCCGCAAGCTGTCCGACGTCGAGAAGGGCGCCGCGAAGGCTCGGCGACGAGACCAGCGCGACGCCGCTCTCGACTCGTTGGCCAGGCTGAAGCCGGGCGACGTCATCGTGGTCCCCAACGGAAAGTTCGCCGGACATGCGGTCGTCGTCGACCCGGGCCTGTCCCGCGACGAGCCCCGGCCGTACGTGGTCACTGCCGGGGGCCAGGCCCGTCGCCTGCAGATGATGGACTTCGCGACCCCCGTCGAGGCGATCGACCAGATCCGGGTGCCGCGCAACTTCAACGCGCGCAACCCGCAGCAGCGTCGTGACCTGACCTCGACACTGCGCAACAAGACGCGTGGCTTCCAGGCGCCGCCGCCCGCTCGACGCTCCCGCTCCTCGCACGGGGAGGGAGCCGCCGAGTCCGGTGTCGAGGCGGAGGTCGCTTCCTTGCGCCAGCGGATGCGTGAACACCCCTGCCACGACTGTCCGGACCGGGAGGACCATGCGCGCTGGGGCGAGCGCTGGTTCAAGCTGCACCAGGAGTCGGTGACCCTCGAACGACGTGTCGAGAACCGGACGAACACGATCGCGCGACAGTTCGACCGGGTCTGCGACGTGCTGAGTGCGATGGAGTACCTCGACGGTGACGAGGTCACCGAGAGGGGCGTCCACCTGCAGCGGATCTATTCCGACATGGACCTGGTGGCCGCCGAGGCGATCCGCACCGGCCTGTGGAACGACCTCGATCCGTCCGAGCTGGCCTCGGTGCTCTCGGCGTTGGTCTTCGAGGCCCGTCGGCCCGACGACGCCCGCTCACCGAAGATCCCGGCCGGACGAATCCGCGACTCCCTGCGCGACATCGTCCACCTGTGGAGCGACCTCGACGAACTCGAACGCACCAACCGGCTCGACTTCCTGCGCGAGCCCGACGTCGGCTTTGCCTGGGCGGCGTACCGCTGGGCCGAAGGCGATGCCCTCGACGACGTGCTCAGTGGCATCGACCTGGCCGCCGGCGACTTCGTGCGGGTGATGAAGCAGCTGCTCGACCTCGCCATCCAGGTCTCCCACGCCTCGGCCGGCACTCCGCTCCGCGCGGTTGCCCTCGAGGCCGCCGACCGGCTGCGCCGCGGGGTGGTGTCCTACTCCTCGGTCGCGAGCGGAGACTGACCCACCTGCCCCAGTGGCCCTCCCATTTCCCCGGGTACCCGGGGAAATGGGAACTCCCCGGCCGAAATTCCGGCCGGGAGGAGGACATTTCGGCCGGGAAGTGCGGCCACTGGAGCGACTCCAGACGCTCAGACCTGAGTGGCTTTCCGGTTCGCGAGCAGTCGCGCCAGGGCCCGCCATCCGACCAGGAACACGCCAAGGACAAGTGTGGCCACCACGATGAAGGAGAAGGCGGTGCCGTCACCACTGAGTTGGCGAAGGACCATGCCGAACAGGACCGTCGAGATCCAGACCGTGATCCCCGGCCCGATCCCGATCGCTTCGCGCTTGCCGAGTTGCCTGACCAACAGCCAGCCGATCCCGGCTCCCACGAGGAAGGGCCACGCGGTGTCGAGCACCCCGAGGATGACGTTGCCCTTGTCGTGTTCGGCCCGGCCAGCGGCGGCGAAGACAAGGACAAGGACGAGGTCGGCGGCCAGTGCCTTCATGGCGAGCGGTGACATGGACCCAACCTAGTGGGTGTCGGCGGAGGTGCCCATCAGCCCTGGAGAGCCTCGACCAGCCGGACCGCCGAACTGCCCAGACCCCAGCGCTGGTCGAGCTCGATCACGCGATCGGGGTCGGCCGGCGTACGTGGCAGGGTCAGGTCGACGTCGCCAAGGTCCAGGTCACGGCGTACGGCGACCACCGTCGGCGCGACCTCGAGGTAGTCGAGAGCCGCCTTGATCTTGCCGCGCGGACCGGGCCCCATGTCGGAGTCGGAGTCCTGGGCCGCAGCCACGATTGTCTTGATGTCGACAAAACGACCGAGCAACGTGGCCGCGGTCTTCTCACCGACGCCGGCCACCCCGGGGAGTCCGTCGGATGCATCGCCACGCATGGTGGCGAAGTCGGCGTACTGGCGTGCATCGACGTCGTACTTTGCGCGCACCCAGGCGTTGTCGACGCGCTCATGCCTACCGACGCCGCGTGCGGTGTAGAGCACCCGCACCTCCGCATCGTCGTCGACGAGCTGGAACAGGTCGCGGTCACCGGTGACGATGTCGACCGGCATCCCGGCTCTGGTGGCCAAGGTGCCGATCACGTCATCGGCCTCCATCATGTCGGCGCCGACGATCGTGATCCCGAAGGCCTCGAGCACGTCGATGATGATCGGGATCTGCACGCCGAGCGGATCGGGCACCTCTTCGACATCGGGGGCCGGGCCGGGGATCTCCGCGACCACCCGGTGAGTCTTGTACGTCGGGATCAGGTCGACGCGCCACTGGGGGCGCCAGTCATTGTCCCAGCAACAGGCCAGGTGGGTGGGCTGGTATTCGCCGACCAGGCGGCTGATGAAGTCCATCAGCCCGCGCACGGCGTTCACGGGGGTGCCGTCTGGCGCCTTCATCGAGTCGGGGACTCCGAAGAATGCTCGGAAATAGAGGCTGGCCGTGTCGAGAAGCATGAGTCGCTGGGTGGTCACGTCGTGAAGTCTCTCAGGTGCGGTGGCGGTTTTCGCTACGCTGCCCGGGTGGAAGAAACCGATCGCCTCATCCTGACCCTGTTGGCGACCGACGGGCGGATGTCCTACACCGACCTCGGCAAGGCGACCGGGTTGTCGACGTCGGCCGTGCACCAGCGGGTCAAGCGGCTCGAGCAGCGCGGACTGATCAAGGGCTACGGCGCCACCATCGACCACGACCAGACCGGTCTGCCGCTGACGGCCTTCATCTCGATCACTCCGATCGATCCCTCCCAGCCCGACGACTACCCGGACCGGTTGTCAGACATCAGCCAGATCGAGTCGTGCTGGTCGGTCGCGGGGGATGAGTCCTACATCCTCAAGGTGCGCGTGCCCACCCCGGCCCACCTCGAAGACCTCCTGGCCAAGATCCGCGGCGTGGCGAACGTCTCCACACGCACCACGATCGTGCTCTCCACGCCTTACGAGAACCGTCCGATCTCCGGCTGAGAGTGGTGTTCCTGGTCGGTCTCACCCCGTCGGCGCGATTGCGGCACACGGTGAGTCCTGCTCAGTCGGCGTCGCCGTCGGCGCCGTCGTACGCCGCCTGCAGCTCGGCGAGGTTGAACTTGCCGTTCGTCGACAGCATCTTGGCCATGAACCTGGCGACCGCGGCCGGGTCTCCGGTCGTGTAGTCAGCGAAGTTCTCCGGGCCAACCTGCCAGGAAAGTCCGTACTTGTCCTTGAGCCAGCCGCAGGGTTGTTCCTCCCCACCCTCGACGAGGCCGTCCCAGACCCGGTCGATCTCGGCCTGGTCGGCGCAGCGGACCTCGAGGGAGATGGCTTCACTGAAGGTGAACATCGGACCGCCGTTGATGCCCACGAACCGTTGGCCCAGGAGCTCGAACTCGACAGCCATGGCGTTGCCTTCCTCGCCCATCTGGTCCGCGCCGTAGTTGACCACGTTGAGAACCTTGCCGTCGCCCAGGACCGAGATGTAGTGCTCGATGGCTTCCTCGGCGTTGTTGTCGAACCAGAGGTTCGTGACGATCTTCTGCATGGCGCATCCTCTCGAGGGTTGGTGTCAGAGTGTTGACCCTCGAGAGGTACGGAAGTCATCGGCAAGGGCCATCGAGGACAACGACGAGCCACGCACATCAAGCAGCGAACTGAGGACCATCTCGCCACATGGCGCGGATTCGTGCGGCAAGTCGGTCGGGATCTGCCAGGTCGGACCACGTGATGCGGATGCACCGCCAGCCGGTGACCTCGCAGACTCGTTCCTCGCGTCGCTTCTCCCGGATCACGACGTCCGTCGGATCCTCGCCCGGCCGCAACAACTTCTGGTACTTCACGCGACCGTCGAACTCGAGGAACACACCGCGGTCGGGCCAGGCGAAGTCGACGCGGGCCACGAGCCGGCCTTGATCGTCCCGGATCTCTACCTGGGCCTCCGGGCGTGGGAGTCCGGAGGCCCAACAGATGTAGTCGGTTCGCGACTCGCCGGGTGACTCGCACTTCGGGTTCAGCAGACGCTTGACCACGTGCGCGCTGAGCGTGTCGGGCCAGTGCTCTGCCTTCTCCAACCGAGTCAGGAATGCCTCCACGGTCATCAGTCCTTGATGGAGCATGGCGTTGATCGGCACCAACGCGTGCTCGGCGTCGGCGACCGTCGTCAGGTCCACCGCGGTCCGGGTGGCAGAGGTCAGCGGTATCCCGTCAAGCTCGTGAAGGTCCCCAGGTACCAACAGTCCCTGGTGGTGCCGGATGCCCGCCTCCCGCCGACCGGCATGACCATCGCGCCGCGTGGTGTGAACTTCGTCCAGCGGCATGCCCCAGATGGGTACGGCGTACTCGAGGGCCGCCGAGACATGGGACAGGAGTGCCTCGCTCCTGGCCGTGCGGAGTACGGCGCGGGCGGTGATGCGGTGCCTCTGCTCCGGTGTGGACACCCGCCAAATGTCCCCGAAGGTGTAGGCACCGTGACGAACTCGATGGAAGGTGCCATCACGCGCAAGTCGGGTGATGGTCTTCTGGTCGAGGCCCATCCCCAATGCTTCGCGTCGCAGGAACACGCCGTTGTCGTCACACATCTGCCGCAGGAGGTTGTTCATGCCCAGCAGGGTGCGCGACAGCCGCTGTTCTTCGCGCGGCCCATCGCCTGGCCTGTGCAAATCTCTGCTCGGCGTGCTCCGTGTGCACGGAAACCGGTCCGCGTTGCGCCACGCGAGTCGTCGTACTTCCCGGCCGAAATGGGAACTTCCCGGCCGGAATATCGGCTGGGAAGTTCCCATTTCCCCGGCTACCCGGGGATTCGCGAGACAGGCGAGAAAGGCGAGACAGGTGGGGTGAGCGGGGCGCGTGAGACGGGGGAGGCGCGTGGGTCAGTGCGCCTGCAGTGTCGCGGTACGCCGCGATGCCTCGGCCGCTTCGGCGGCCTTCAGGGCGGACTCGTCGAGGTTGCTGTGCTCGGCCCACCACTTCTGTCCCGCGAGCGGGAGCGTGTGGATCGGGTCGTAGTAGTGGTACTCCCGCGACAGGGCGTCGGCGTCCGAGGCCTCGATGGAGGTGCGGTAGTTCTTCGTCCACCCGGAGATGCCGCGCACCTCGTCGTACGACGCAAGCTGGTGCACCCAACGCTTGCCGACGAACGGGACGTCGCACACGATGCGCGGCGTCGCGAAACCGGGCAGGTAGCCCATGATGTGGTGCTGCAGGTGCTGGGCGTCCTTCACCGAGACCCGCCAGTGCTCCGAGAACGGGATCATGTCGCACATGTAGAAGTAGTAGGGCATGATCTGCGCGCCGTCGAGCAGGGTGAAGCACAGGTCGAGCAGGGCGTGCGGGTCGGCGTTGACACCGTTGAGCAGGACCCCCTGGTTGCGCACGTCGCGGATGCCGGTCTCGAGCATCGCCTTCGACGCCTTCGCCACCAGCGGAGTCACCGAGTTGGCGTGGTTCACGTGGGTGTGGATCGCGACCGAGACGCCACGCTTGCGGGCGAGCGTGGCCACCCGCTCCATGCCGGCGCGGACCTCGTCCTGGAGCCAGTGCTGGGGGAGCCCCATCAGGGCCTTGGTGGCGAGTCGGATGTCGCGGATGTTCTCGATCTCGAGCACGCGGGTGAGGAAGTCCTCCAGCCGCGGCCACGGCATGTTGGCCACGTCGCCGCCGGAGACCACCACGTCGCGCACCTGCGGGGTGTTGCGGAGGTACTGCATCATCGAGTCGAGCCGGTCGACAGGCTTGGCGGAGAACTTCAGCTTCTCGATCACCGGCGTCGAGTTGCCGACCAGATCCATGCGGGTGCAGTGTCCGCAGTACTGCGGACAGGTCGGCAGCAGCTCGGCCAACACCTTGGTGGGGTAGCGGTGGGTCAGGCCTTCGGCCACCCACATGTCGTGCTCGTGCAGCGAGTCACGGGTCGCGTGCGGGTGGGAGGGCCAGTCGATACGACGGTCGGAGAAGACCGGCAGCATGTAGTGGCGCACCGGGTCGGCGTAGAACGCGTCGGTCAGCGACCCCGGTCCGGCAGGCTCGACGTGCGCCGCCATCGTGTTCATCATCTGCGGGGGAACCAGCATCGACATGGTGGCGCGCTCGGCCTGGTCGCGCTCGAGGTCGGCGTAGAACCGCTCGTCGACCAGGTCACCGAGCAGCTCACGCAACTGCTTCAGGTTCTTCACGCAGTGGGAACGCTGCCACTGCACCGACTCCCACTCCTCGACCGTGACGTCCTTCCAGCCCGGGAAGCGGGTCCAGTCGGGCTCGACGAGCTCGGTCCGTCGGTAGGGGTACGGCTGACCGGTCTGTCCCTCGATGAGGGAGGCGATCGAGGTCTCGATGCTCATCGGCTTGCTCCTGTCGGGTGTGACGTCGTGAGACACGGCGGGTCGTTTGTGTGACACGCGCCTCTTCTGTCAGAGTAGGTGGAGATCATGCGGCGAATCAAATGCCACGCCGCAAGATTTACTGCAGCAGGCAAAGAGTGAGGGAGGACGCCCCGTCATGACGGGCACGAACAGCGATCCGAACGGCCTCCACCGGGTCCTCGACGAACACGTGGCGCTGCCCCAAGCAGCCCAGCGCCTCGACACCCGACGTGAGCTGTGGCCCGACGAGGTGCGCATCCGGGTCGAGAAGCTCAACCTCGACGCCGCGTCGTACCACCAGCTCGAACGCACCCACACCGGCCCTGACGGTGCGCCCGACGGTGCGGCGATCAGGGACGCGGTCCTCGACATCGTCGCCACGCGCGGCAAGATGCAGAACCCCGAGACCGGCTCCGGCGGCATGCTCATCGGCACCGTGGAAGAGGTCGGGCCCGACGCGACCCTCGACCTCGAGGTGGGTCAACGCGTGGCCACCCTGGTCTCCCTGACCCTGACCCCGCTGGTCATCGAGGACGGACTGGCCGCCTGGGACGGCCTGGGGGAGCAGGTGCCCTGCGACGGGTACGCCGTCCTGTTCGGCCGCTCGATCGCAGCCGTCCTTCCCGACGACCTCGAGCACGACCTCGCCCTGTCGGTGATGGACGTCTGCGGGGCACCCGCGCTGACCGGTCGCGTCGTCAAGCAGTACGACGCCCCGACGGTGGCGGTGATCGGCGGTGGCGGCAAGAGTGGCTCACTGTCCTTGGCGGCCGCCCGTCAGTCCGGCGCGGGCCGCACCATCGGCGTCGTCCCCACCGAGGCCGAGGCGGCCAGGCTCAAGCAGTCCGGGCTGGCCGACGAAGTCGTGGTCGCCGACGCGCTTGACCCACTCGCCCTCCGCACCGCGGTGTCCGCTGCCGGTGGCCCGGCCGACGTGACCGTGGTCTGCGTCGACGTCCCCGGGTGCGAGGGCGGCGCCATCCTCTCCACCGCCGAGCGGGGCACGGTCATCTTCTTCAGCATGGCCACCTCCTTCTCTGCAGCCGCCCTGGGCGCCGAGGGCCTGGCCGCCGACGTGACCATGCTGGTCGGCAACGGATACGTGCCCGGCCACGCGACCTATGCCCTGGACCTGTTGCGCAGCAACGACGGGGTCCGTGAACTCTTCGAAGGACGGCACTGATGACGGCCACCCAGCCCGGCATGCTCGACCTCGACCCTGCCGTGATCGCCCGGGCTCGCGACCTGGCGGCCAAGGTAGGGGAGCCCATCGTCGAGCTGACCAAGCAGCACACCACCGTCTCGGTCGAGCGGGCCATGCTCCGCCTGGGCGGGCTCGAGGGCGCTGACGCCGACGGCACGCCATGGGTGAACCTCCTGCTCGACAGCGTGCGTGGCGACGTCGGCCTCGAGCACGGTGTGGCCCTTCCGGTGTGGGACGCCTTGCTCCGTGGCGAGGCCGAGGACCTCACCACGCTGGCGCAGAAGGCCTCCGCCGGCTCGGTGCGCTTCCGGCTGCCCGAGGGACCGGGCGCCAAGGACGCCGCTCGCGCTTCTCACGCGCAGGTCGCCACCGGCGTACGCCGGATGGACCAGCGCCGCGTCGAGCGCGAGCAGCTGATCCGCGACGTCGGCGACGCCCCTCGCAAACCCTGGATCTACCTGATCGTGGCCACCGGCGACATCCATGAGGACATTCCCCAGGCCCAGGCCGCAGCCCGCGAGGGCGCCGACGTGATCGCGGTGATCCGTTCGACCGGCCAGTCGTTGCTCGACTACGTCCCCGAGGGGGCGACCCGCGAGGGCTTCGCTGGCACCTACGCGACCCAGGAGAACTTCCGCCTGATGCGGGCGGCGCTCGACGAGACCAGTCGCGAGCTGGGCCGCTACATCCGGCTGACCAACTACGCCTCCGGCCTGTGCATGCCCGAGATCGCGGCATTGGCGGGGATGGAGCGCCTCGACATGATGCTGAACGACTCCATGTACGGCATTCTCTTCCGCGACATCAACCCGGTCCGCACCTTCGTGGACCAACGACTGAGCCGCCAGATCCACGCCCGGGCCGGCATCATCATCAACACCGGTGAGGACAACTACCTCACCACCGCCGATGCGGTCGAGGCCGCGAACACGGTCACCACCAGCCAGCTGCTCAACGAGTTCTTCGCGAAGGAGGCCGGGCTCGACGACTGGCAGCTCGGCCTGGGACACGCGTTCGAGATCGATCCCGACGTGCCTGACTCGTTCCGACTCGAGCTGGCCCATGCGATGCTGGCTCGCACCCTGTTCCCCGATGCTCCGCTGAAGTGGATGCCGCCGACCAGACACATGACCGGCGACGTGTTCCGCGGCTACCTGCTCGACGGCTTCTTCAACCTGATCGGGGCGATGACCGGACAGGGCATCCTGCTGGTCGGCATGATGACCGAGGCCGTGGTGACCCCGTGGCTCTCCGACCGCGACCTGGCCCTGCAGAACGTGCGCTACGTGATGAACGCGGCCGGCAACCTGCACGAGGACTTCCGGCCGGCTCCGGACGGCTTCATCGCCACTCGCGCCAAGCAGGTGCTGGGCGAGTCGATCGACCTGTTGGAGAAGATCGTCGACCACGCTCCGTCGAATTCAGGGGCCGGTCTGCTCGACGCGATCGCCGACGGCACCTTCGGCCTGATGAAGCGACCGGCCGACTCCGGTCGTGGGCTCGACGGTGTCGCGAAGAAGTCGGACTCCTACTACAACCCGGCCAGCGAGCTCCTGGAGGAGAAGTGATGAGTGAGTTCGAGCCCGGCAGGCTGATCCGCCCCTACGGAGACACCACCGGCGACGGCATGGTGCAGATCTCCTTCACCCTGCCGATGCCACACTCCAAGGTCGCCGAGGGCGCGGCCGAGCAGCTGGCCAACAAGATGGGCATGGAGCCGGCACTGGTCGCCCATGCCAAGCCGATGGGGCCCGACTTCACGTTCTTCGTGGTCTACGGCCGCGTCAACCACCTCGTCGACCCGAGCAAGGTGGAGGTGGTCGAGCGCGACTACCCACTGTTGACCCCCAAGGAGGTCAACGCCTCCGTCAAGGAGACCCTGCGTCGTCGCATGGTCGTGGTCGGTGGGTGCATCGGCACCGACGCCCACACTGTCGGCATCGACGCGATCATGAACATCAAGGGTTTCGCGGGGGAGAAGGGACTCGAGTACTACCGCGAGCTGAAGGTGGTCAACCTCGGTGCGCAGGTCTCCGTCCCCCAGCTCGTCGACCGCGCCCGCGCCGAGAGCGCCGACGCCGTGCTCGTCTCCCAGGTGGTCACCCAGCGCGACGCCCACATCCTCAACACCCGCGAGATGTCTGCCGCCTTCCGTGAGTCCTATCCCGCCGCGAAGCGGCCGGTGCTCGTCGTTGGTGGGCCGCGCTTCGACGAGAAGATGGCCGGCGAGCTCGGGGTCGATCGGGTCTTCTCCCGCGGCACCACCCCGGGCGAGGTGGCCAGCTTCCTGGTCCACCGCATCCTCAACCGTCCGGAGAACCGGACCCAACCGAAGCAGGCCGCATCATGAGCACCGAAGTCGGACTGAAGGTCACCCACCGCCGCTACGTGCCCTACTCCCACGCCCACTACGCCGGGGACCTCGTCGACGGTGCCTACTCACTCGCGGCCTTCGGCGACGTGGCCACCGAGATGTGCATCCGCACCGACGGCGACGAAGGACTGTTCGCCTCCTACTCCGATGTGCAGTTCCGCAGTGCGGTGCGCGCGGGCGACGTCCTGGAGATCACCGCCGAGCTGGTCAAGGTCGGCAGCCGCTCGCGTGTCATGCACTTCACGGCGTACGTCGTGGCGCGCGGCGCAGCGACCGAAGCACGGCCCGGGGCCGCCGACGTACTCGACCCGCCACTGCTCGCCACCGAGGCGACCGGCACCGTCGTGGTTCCCCCGCCACGGGGCGCTTAGCCGACCGGTAGCCGACCACTTCGGCGTGTCCTGCACGACACGCCGGAGCGAGCAGAATTGGTCCCAGAAATTCCTGGATCGGGCACCCCATTCTGACCTGCGAAAACACGCGTCGTCGCAGGTCACGGGCTTGTTGACAGGTGCCGGAGCGATGAGTGAAGGTTCCCAAGTCCGTCCATGCAGATCGTGATGGAGGACCGGCGTCCAGGTGGTCGTCGAGGACGGTGTGAGCACCACGCGCCGGTCCCGACGACTCGCGGAGGTCGGTACCGCCGCTCGAGGGCGGATACGGGAGGGCCACGCGCTCCGTAGACAACTTCGCATCGTCGGCCGCCAGTCGTCGGTGAGGAGGTCCGAAGGGTTCGTCGGCCCTCCCGTGCCTGCATGAGTCGCACCGGTAGCCTTGCCGTGTGGTCCGCATCCTGCTCGCGCTGCTCAGCGGGATCGCGCTGGGACTCGCCTTCGAACCCGTGGCCGTCGTCGCCCTGCTGCCGATCAGCCTCGCCGTGCTGTTGTGGTGCGTTCACCGCCAAGGAGCCAAGCGCGGTGCCCTGCTCGGACTGCTCTTCGGTCTCGGGTTCATGCTCACGCTGCTGTTCTGGCTGCGCGTCATCGGGATCGACGCCTGGCTGGCTCTCTCGGGCTTCGAGGCGCTCTACTTCGCCGTGGCCGGCACCGGCCTGGCCCTCGTCTCCCGACTGCGACTGTGGCCGTTGTGGTCGGCGCTGGTCTGGCTGGCCGTGGAGACCGTTCGTGGCGCCTGGCCGATGAGCGGCCTGACGTGGGGGCGTGTCTCCTTCGCCACGATCGACACCCCGTTCGAGCGTTGGTTCCCCTGGATCGGGGCCAGCGGCGTGAGCCTGCTCGTCGTGCTGTGCAGCGGGATCCTGCTGTGGTGCTGCCTGCAGCGCGTCAAGCGCCGCCAGGTGCTGGCCGGCGGTGTGCTCGGCGGAACCGTGCTGGCGGTCGTCGTCCCGTGGTTCATCCCGATCCACGCGACCTCCGACCAGCTGCTCACTGTCGCCGTCGTACAGGGCAACGTGCCGGGCAACGGCGACGACCTGCTGGCGCACTACCGGGAGGTCACCGCCAGCCACATGACCGCCACCCAGGAGCTTGCCGACAAGGTGGCCGCGGGGGAGGAGCCGCGCCCAGACTTCGTGATCTGGCCGGAGAACTCCACGGCCGTCGATCCCTTCCGCGACGCACAGACCGCCCAGATGCTCACGACCACCTCCTCGATGATCGACGTCCCGATCCTGGTCGGAGCCATCGCGGATGCCCCCGACGACGAGCACGTGCTCAACCAGGGCATCGTCTACGACCCCGTGACCGGTGCCGGGGATCGCTACACCAAGCACCACCCGGTCCCGTTCGGTGAATACATCCCCTATCGCAGTCGTTTCGGCACCGAGAACTTCGGCCGGCTCGCCCTGGTGCCGCGCGACATGCTCAGCGGCACAGGTGTCGACCCGCTCCGCATCGACGGGGTCAAGGTTGCCGACGTGATCTGCTTCGACGTCGCGTACGACGACACGATCACCGCCCAGGTGCGCAACGGCGCCGAGATGGTCGCCGTCCAGACCTCGAACGCGATGTTCATCCACACCGGCCAGATCGAGCAACAGTTCGCGATCAGCCGCCTCCGTGCCCTCGAGACCGGTCGCACGGTCGTCGTGGCCGCGATCAACGGCCGCAGTGGGGTGATCGGCCCCGACGGCAACATCATCTCGGCCATCGAGCCACGCACCCGCGACGTCCTCGTCCAGGAGGTGCAACTGGCCTCCGGGACGCCCCCGGCGATGGTGGTCGGCCCGTGGCTCGGACGCCTCGCCGTACCGCTCGCCCTCGGTGCGGCCTTCCACCCACTGCTGTCGTATCGTCTGCGCAAGAAGAAGGCCTCGGGCACCTCCACGACGGAATCGCCCGAGACCGCCGTTGAGCAAGGGGAGAGCGCGTGACGTACGACGGACTCGGCCGGGTCGTGATGGTGATCCCGACCTACAACGAATCACTCAACATCGAGTGGATCGTGTCCCGCCTGCGCACGGCGCAGCCCGGTGTCGACGTGATGATCGTCGACGACAACTCACCCGACGGTACCGGCGACCTGGCCGACAAGCTGGCCGCCGAGGACTCGCAGATCAGCGTCGTGCACCGCACGGAGAAGGCGGGCCTGGGAGCGGCCTACCTCAACGGCTTCCGGGTCGCGCTCGACGCGGGCTACGACGTCATCGGCGAGATGGACGCCGACGGTTCCCACCAGCCCGAGCAGCTGCACCGGCTCCTCGACGCCCTGCGCACGGCTGACCTGGTCATCGGTGCTCGCTGGATCCCCGGCGGCTCCGTGGTCAACTGGCCCAGGTCACGCGAGATCCTCTCCCGCGGCGGCAACCTCTACGTACGGATGCTGCTCGGTGTGAAGATCAAGGACGCCACGGCCGGCTTCCGCGTCTTCAAGCGAGCCACACTCGAGGCCATCGACATCGACAACGTCGAGTCTGCGGGCTACGTCTTCCAGACCGACATGGCCTGGCGGACCCTGCAGGCCGGCCTGACCGTCCGCGAGGTCCCGATCGAGTTCATCGAGCGGGAGCGGGGTGACTCCAAGATGAGCGGCTCCGTTGCCAGTGAATCGCTCAAGCGGGTCACTCGGTGGGGCCTCCACGAGCGCTGGAACCGGATCAAGCGCCGGTTCGGTCGCGGATGACCCCGTCATGAGCAGACGCCGCAGGATCCCGGTCTGGCTCCTCGCGATCCTGTTCCTCGGGATCCCGTTGCTTGAGCTCTATGTGCTCATCCAGGTCGGCCAGGTCATCGGCGTCGGCTGGACGATCCTGCTGCTGATCGCCGACAGCATCTTCGGCGGATGGCTGATCAAGCACGAGGGTGCGCGCGCGTTCCGGGCCCTCAACACGGCCCTGGCCAGTGGGCGGATGCCGGCCAAGGAGCTGGCCGACGGAATCCTCATCCTGGCCGGGGGCATCTTGATGCTCTCGCCCGGCTTCGTCCTCGACGTGGTCGGGCTGGTGTTGATTCTGCCGTTCACGCGACCCGTGGCCCGCAAGGCCCTCTCGAGCTTCATCGCGGCCAGGATGATCTCGACCCTGCCGTTCGGTGGGCAGCCCGGCGGACAGCCGGGAGCCGGAAATGACAACCGCCCCCGACCCGGTTCACAGGGAACCGTGGTCGAGGGCGAAGTCGTCGATGACGACCCGCAGGACTGAAACCAGTCCCGGCCCGAGTCTCAGGCGGTCGTCTTCTTCTTCCTGGACTTGCTGGCGCGGTGCAGGTGCGCCGGACCGATCTCTCCACCGCGGAGCAGCTCGAGCCGCTCGCTGAGGATGTCCTCGAGCTCCTTGATGGAGCGACGCTCGAGCAGCATGTCCCAGTGGGTTCGGGCCGGCTTCTCGGCCTTGGCCTCGGGAAGGATGCCGTCCACGTTGAGGGCGACAGCCCCACACTTGGGGCATTCCCAATTGGCCGGGATGTCCGCCTCGACGGACATCGGGACCTCGAACTCGTGTCCCTGCGGGCAGGCATATCCGACCTGCTGACGAGCCGCGAACTCGATGCCGCGCTCGTCCTCGAAGCTCTGGCCTCCGAGCCGGGCTCCACGCAATGTGCGCTCCGCCATGAGCTACCTCCGATTGAAGTCGTTTTTCCTTGCTCGTGAATGGGACGGCGTTCCGTGGCGAACATGACGCGACCACGATGGGTCGTGCGTCACACCCGCATGAACGCGGTCTTCCTCTTCAACGTACGACGCGGGCCAAGGATTCCGTCCTGGGACGAATGTGGTCGACCCCACGTCACCCGTGGTTCAGATGACTGAAGGCTCAACGTTACCGGCTTCACGGATTCCGCGTGCGGTGTCCACCTTCATCAGCAGGATTCCACCGATCACGAAGAAGGCGATCAGCGCGAAGATCGCCGGACGGTAGGAGTCGGTGAGCTGGTAGACCACACCGAAGGTGAGCGTGCCGAACCACGACGTACCCCGGTCCATCGCGTGGTAGAAGCTGAAGAACTCACCTTCGCGCCCCCGCGGGATGAGGAGTGAGAAGTAGGAGCGAGCCAGCGCCTGGGTGCCACCGAGCACGATGCCGATGGCGAAGCCCATCAGCAGGAACGGCACGATCTGCTCCTTGGGGAGAACCAGCGCGACCGTCACGATCAGCATCCAGATGAGCAGCCCGACCAGGATCACCTGCTTGGCGCCGAATCGCTCCGCTGCCCGGCCGAAGACGAGCGCGCCGACGAACGCAACGAACTGGACCATCAGGATCGTGCCGATCAGCACCGACGTTCCGAACCCGAGCTGCTCGGCTCCGTAGATCGACGAGGAGGCGATCACCGTCTGGATGCCGTCGTTGAAGAACAGGTATGCCGCCAGGAAGGTCAGCGCCATCGGATAGTTCTTCATGTCCTTGAGCGTGGCCCACAGTTGGCCGAAGCTCTGCGAGACCAGCCCGCCCTGCTCGGTGACCACGTGTGTGGGTGGATGGTTCTGCAGGCGCAGGTAGGGGATGAACGTGAACGCTGCCCACCAGATGGCCGCCGAGAGCATCGAGAGGCGCACCGAGAAGCCCTCGGACATCCCGAAGGAGTCGTGGAACAGGAACATCACCAGGTTCACGACGAGCAGCAGGCCGCCGCCGAGGTAGCCCCACGCCCAGCCTCGCGAGGAGACCCGGTCTCGCTCGTTCTCGGTGGAGATGAGCGGCAGGATCGCGTCGTTGAAGACCGTCGATGCCCCGAGGCACAGGTTGGCCCCGATCACCGCCACGGCACCGATCTGCCAGTTGTCGCCCTTGCAGAAGAACAGCAGGGAGGCGAAGGCCGCACCGGTCCAGGCGAACGCGGCCAGCAGGCCCTTCTTGTTCTCCGTGCGGTCGGCGACCGCGCCGAGCAGCGGCAAAATGATCGCCGACAGGATCGTGGAGAAGGTCACCAGGTAGGACGGCAGGGCGCCCGGAGCCACGGAGAGACCGAGTACGTCGACCCGGTTGTCGACCGCGGCGTTCTTGGCGATCGCGATCAGGTAGGGGCCGAGCATGACCGTCGAGACCGTGGTGACGTAGGCGGAGTTGGCCCAGTCGTACCAGTACCACGCCTTCTGTTCCCGGGCTCGGGCCAACGGCCTCAGGTCCGCAACGCCGGTGACACCATCGTTGGCCATCTGCTCATCCCTCCCATTGGCCGCGCTCGACGAGCACGCCCTTGAGTATGTCGGTGCGATCGGTCATCAGGCCATCGACGCCGAGCTCGATCAACTCGGCCATCTCCTCCGGATCGTCGATGGTCCACACGTGCACCTGTGCGCGCGCAGCATGAGCCTTGCGCACCAACCATCCGCTCGTCACCGGAATGCCGGACTTCCGGTGCGGAATCTGCAACGCCTGGACCCGACCGCGGGTGAGCAACCGGGCGAGCCCACCGGTGGGGGAGAGCAGGAAGGCCACCACCTCCGCCGGGTGCGCCGAGGTCGCCACCTTCCCTGCGGTGAGGCGTCGGAACTCGTTGAGGTGCTTGCCCGAGAACGAGCCGACCAGGACCCGGTCGTGTGCGTCACGTGCCTCGATGAAGTCGGCCAACGGGCGCACTGCACCGCGGGCCTTGAGGTCGATGTTGAACCGGGTGGCGGGGAAGGCGTCGAACAGCTCGGCCAGCGTCGGCACCCGTTCCTTGCCGCCGATCAACGCGCCCTGCACCTCGTCGTACGTCAGGGAGGCGACCTGGCCCCTCATGTCCGTGACCCGGTCGAGCACGGTGTCGTGAAAGGCCAGCAGTACGCCGTCACGCGTCACGTGGACGTCGGTCTCGAGGTAGCGGTAGCCCAGGTTCACCGCATGCCGGAAGGCAGCCATCGTGTTCTCCAGGCCTTCCAGCTCAGGGTGGAAGGCACCACCCCGGTGGGCAAAGGCGATCACGCCCCGGGGTTCGTCGAGGTAGCGGAATCCGCTTCGGCGTGGGGTCACCACTGCATTCAACACGTCCATGGCTCGATCCTTGACCACACACTCCGGCACGGCATGCGTCCGGATACTCAGATTCCCCGAGCAAGAAGGAGTAACCTGCGAGTCATGGATTCGCTGAAGTGCCCCAAGTGCCAGGCCGACATGGTCAGCAGAGACCTCGGTCGGATGAGCGTTGACAAGTGCCCGGAGGGGCACGGGGTGTTCCTTTCACGTGCCGACCTGGCCGAGATGATCGACGCCGAGAACGACTTCCACCGCGACGGCGGCGGGTTCCACACCGCTCCGCTGCCGCGGATCACTGCCGACATGACCACGCCGCCACCGGCAACGCCGAAGGCACCGGCCTGGGTCGCCACGCTCTTCAACTGACCTCACGGCAAGCCAGGGCGCGACACGAGCCCAACGTTTTGGTTGTCCTTCACCTCCGAACTCAACCAATACGTTGGTCTCACTGTGCTTCGGTGCGTCAGTAGGCGCCGCTCATCACGTTCGCCAGCGGCTCGCCGGCGGCATAGCGCTCCAACTGTTCGCGAATCACGCGGTGGGCGCGGGGCCACATCGCGCTGCTGGCGCCCCCGACGTGGGGTACGACGAGCAGGTTCGGCGAGTCCCAGAGCGGGTGGCTCTCAGGCAACGGCTCGGGATCGGTCACGTCGAGCGCAGCCGAGATGCGCCCGGTGTGCAGGGCAGCGACCAGTGCGTCGGTGTCGACGACCGGTCCGCGGGCCATGTTGACCAGGAGGGCGCCGTCCTTCATCCGGCCGAGGAAGCCCTCGTCGACCAGGCCCCGGGTCTCGTCGGTGAGCGGCACGATGAGGATGACCACGTCAGCGTGCGGAAGCAGCTCGTCGATCTCGGACAGGGTGTGCACACCCTCGCGAGCGGTGCGCGCCACCCGGACGACCTCGCACTCGAACCCCGAGAGCCGTTCCTCGATGGCCTGCCCGATGGACCCGTGACCGACGATCATCACCGTCTTGTCAGCCAGCGACTCCGTCACGGTCTGCTGCCAGGTGCCGCGGTCCTGGGCGCGGACGAACCCCGGGATCCCTCGCAGCGAGGCGAGCACCAGGGTGACGGCCAGCTCGGCGGTCGACGCGTTGTGGATGCCCCGACCGTTGCACAGCTGGACACCCTCGGGGATGTGGTCCCGGATGGCGTCCACCCCGGCGGACAGCGTGTTGACCACCTTCAGCGAGGGGAGACCGGCCAGCACGCGGGGCTGGTCCGCCCACTTCATGTACGGCGGCACGTAGAACTCGACGTCGCCGGCCCAGTCCGGCAGCGGAGCACCGTCCTCGAGCACGAGTGACTCGTAGCGAAGCCCTGCCGGGACCTCACCCAGGTGCTCGGCGTCGAAGGGCAGCCAGACCAGGGGGCGTGCGTCAGTCATCGGTTCACTCCTCGGGGCGCGGGCGATCAGATGTCGCGGAACGTCACGATGTTCGCACCCAGCGTGTTGAGCCTCTCGGCGAGGTCTTCGTAGCCGCGGTGGATGACGTACGTCGACCGCAGGACGGACGTCCCCTTGGAGGCCAGCATGGCCAGCAGGATCACCACCGCCGGGCGCAACGCCGGTGGGCAGACGATCTCGGTGCCGGACCAACGCGTTGGCCCTTCGACAAGGACTCGGTGCGGGTCGAGCAGCTTGACCTGGCCGCCGAGCTTGGTGAGCTCGGTCAGGTAGATCGCGCGGTTCTCGTAGACCCAGTCGTGCAACAGGGTCTGGCCCTCGGCCACCGCCGCGATCACGGCGAAGAACGGCAGGTTGTCGATGTTGAGGCCCGGGAAGGGCATCGGGTGGATCTTGTCGAGCGGCGCCTTCAACTGCGACATGTGGGTCGCGATGTCGACCAGTCGGGTCTTCTCGTTCTCCGCGAAATACTCCTCGGAGCGCGAGTAGTTGAAGCCCATCTCCTCGAGCGTGGCGAGCTCGATCTCGAGGAACTCGATCGGCACCCGGCGGATGGTGATCTCGGAGTTGGTGACGATGGCCGCGGCCAGCAGGGACATCGCCTCGATCGGGTCCTCGCTGGGCGCGTAGTCGACCTCGACGTCGATGCTGGACAATCCGGTGACACTGAGCGTGGTCGAGCCGATGCCGTCGACGCGGACGCCCAGGCGCTGCAGGAAGAAGCAGAGGTCCTGGACCATGTAGTTCGACGAGGCGTTGCGGATCACCGTGGTGCCCGGGTGCAGCGCGGCGGCCATCAGTGCGTTCTCGGTGACCGTGTCGCCACGCTCGGTGAGCACGATCGGCCGCCCCGGCTCGATGGCCCGGTTGACCTGGGCGTGATAGCTGCCCTCGGTGGCCTTCACGTCGAGGCCGAAGGGACGCAGCGCGGCCATGTGGGGCTGGACGGTGCGGTCGCCCAGGTTGCATCCGCCGGCGTAGGGGAGGTCGAAGACCTCCTCGCGGTGCAGCAGCGGGCCGAGGAACATGATGATCGACCGAGTACGCCGAGCAGCTTCCTCGTCGATGTTGGCCAGGTCGAGCTTGGCCGGCGGGACGATCTCGAGATCGTTGTTCTCGTTGAGCCACCGGGTCTGCACGCCGATGCTCTCGAGCACCTCGAGCAGTCGGTTGACCTCTTCGATGCGGGCCACCTTGCGCAGCGTCGTACGCCCCTTGTTGAGCAGGGAAGCGCACAGCAGCGCGACGCCGGCGTTCTTCGACGACTTCACGTCGATGCTGCCGGAGAGGGTGGTCGGCCCGGTGACCCTCAGGTGGGTGGGACCGCCGGCGCCGAGGGCGACGATCTCGGAGTCGAGAGCCGAACCGATGCGGGCCAGCATCTCCAGCGAGAGGTTCTGGTGGCCCTTCTCGATACGGTTGACCGCGGATTGACTGGTGGCCAGCAGATCGGCCAGCTGCTGCTGGGTGAGCCCCCGATGCTTGCGCGCATCACGGATCAGGTTGCCAATGCGTCCGAGGTAGTCCGTCGTCATGCCACCGACGGTATCTCAGATATGAGATACGTCAAAGATGCCATGCCGCGTGCGAGGATTCCGCCCATGCGCGCCACCACTCTCCACGGTATCCGAGACATCCGCGTCTCCGAGGTTCCCGACCCCACCATCGACAAGCCCGTCGAGGCGATCGTCAAGGTCACCGCGGGCTGCATCTGCGGCTCCGACCTGTGGCCCTACCGCCAGGACGCCGACCCGAAGGGCCACACCATCGGTCACGAAGCGGTCGGAGTGATCGAGGAGGTGGGGGCCGACGTACGAAACTTCTCACCCGGCGACTTCGTCATCATCCCGTTCTGCCACTGCGACAACACCTGCCCCCACTGCCTGGCCGGAGTGAACTCGGCCTGCGACAACCTCGGCTTCACCCTCAGCGGGCAGGGTGAGCTGACCAAGGTCTTCCAGGCCGACGGCTCCCTGGTGAAGACGGACGGCATGCCCGATGCGGCGATGATCCCGTCCCTGCTGGCGCTCTCCGACGTCATGCCCACCGGATGGCATGCGGCGACCTGCGCTCGAGTCGGTCCGGGCCACACCGTGGTCGTGGTCGGAGACGGAGCGGTCGGCCTGTGCGGCGTACTGGCGGCTTCCAGGATGGGCGCCGAGCGAGTGATCGTGATGTCTCGGCACGAGGCGCGGCAACGGATCGCGCGAGACTTCGGGGCCACCGATGTGGTCGCAGAGCGCGACGACGAGGGAGTCGCCCGAATCATCGAGCTGACCGACGGAGTCGGAGCCGACGCCGTGCTCGAGTGCGTGGGCACCAACCAGGCCATGCAGACCGCCATCCGTGTGGCCCGCCCAGGAGCCACCGTGGGCTTCGTCGGCGTCCCCCAGGAGGGGATGGAGATCGCGCCCCGCTCACTGTTCGCCCGCAACGTGGGGCTCTTCGGAGGAATCGCACCCGTGCGCACCTATCTGCCCGATCTGCTGGGCATGGTGCTCGACGGGTCGATCGACCCGGGCAAGGTCTTCGACCTCACGGTTCCTCTGGACGAGGTGGCCGAGGGCTACCGCGCGATGGACGAGCGACGCGCCACCAAGGTGCTGGTGCAGCCGTGAACCGAGTGGTTCCTCTCACCGTCGCCGCACTGCTGCTGGTCGCCGGCTTCGCCCTGTGGTTCGTCGGGGTCGACCGCGACGGCCGGGTGTGGGCCTTCATCGGCCCGGTCCTGGCGGGCTTCGGGATTGCGCTGTTGATCGTGACCCTGCAGCGACGCGGCTGACCGACCACCGGTCGGGCCGGGGGACGGCGCCCCGCCGACCCCAGGTGCGATCCGTGCTCAGTCGGCGTTGGCGATCTCACGTGCCGCGGCGCGCAGTGCTGCCGCGGAACGTTCCCTGGTGACCTGTCCCGCGATCTCGTCCAGAGTGATCGCCAGGAGCCACTGCAGTTGTGCCGAGTGATGGGTCGTCCGTCGCAGCACCGGCATGCGACCGTGGCACCACCCGCGAACCAGCGGGGCCAGTGACCGGGCCGGATCCTTGCCGTTCGCCTCTGCGGCCACCGCCACCCGGACCATGCGGTGGGCGGTGCACACGACGCTGATCTCCTCGCGGGCCGGGCTCGGCGTTGCGTGGTGCCGCTGGATGATCGTCATGCCCCCTAGGAGGACCTCGACGCCGTGGGAATACATCCGATGATCAGGAGATCCGCACCGCTCGCCGTGGGCCCACCGACAGCAGAGCAACGAGCCCCGTTCCGCCGACGGCGGAACGGGGCTCGAAGGTGGTGCGTCAGCCGCGGGCCTTGCGGAAGGCGGCCTGGTCCTTCTTGTTCATCGCGACGTAGGACTTGAACGCCGAGCCAGCCTTGAAGGCCGGGACGTTGGTCTTCTTGATCTTGATGGTCGCGCCGGTCTGCGGGTTGCGCGCCTCGCGGGCCGCACGCTCACGCTTCTCGAACGTGCCGAAACCGGGAATCTGAACGCGGTCACCCTCAGCGACGGCGTCGCTCACCGTGTTGACCACGGCAGCCAGGCCCTCTTCGGCCTGCTTCTTGGTCCAGCCGGTCTGCTCAACGATCGCGTCGACCAGTTCACGCTTGTTCAATGTGTTCACCATTTCAGTGTCGTAGGCATCCGTACACGGAGAAACTAGCCACCACCGACCACGGATTTCACGCAGGACAGGCCCGACACGCGCAGAAAACCCCAGTTCCTGTACTCTTTCGGCCGAAAGGGAGTAGTCCCCAACAGGTACGTCGACACACTGGCCATCGGCCCGGCGTGCAGGGCCAGGCAACTGGCGGACGAGACTTTCGACCAGTTCACGAACCCCCACAAGGACGTGCCTGGTCGAAGGGACGTCCCGGTTTCGTCTCCTCGCCAGGTGCCAAGGAGAAGAGACATGTACGCCTTCCTGCTCAGCACAGTGGTCATCTTCGTCGCCGAGCTCGGCGACAAGAGCCAGTTGATGGCGATGACGTTCGCCACCCGCTACAAGGCCCGTGACGTGATCCTGGGCATCACCGCGGCGACCGCCATCGTGCACCTGGCCTCGGTCGGCATCGGTGTGGCCATCGGCTCGTCGTTCGCCGACTACCAGGACATGATCTCCATCGTGGCCGGAATCGCGTTCCTCGTCTTCGCGGCCTGGACCCTGCGCGGGGACGAGCTCACCGAGGAGGAGGCCCAGAAGGCCAAGAACAGCAGCGGCCTGGCCCTGCTGGCCGTCGGCACCGCCTTCTTCCTGGCCGAGCTCGGAGACAAGACGATGCTCGCCACGATCACGCTCGCCACCAAGGAGGGTTGGTTCGGCACCTGGCTCGGCAGCACGGTCGGGATGGTCGCCGCGGACGCCCTCGCCATCGGGGCAGGCATCCTGCTGGGCCGTCAGCTCCCGGAGAAGGTGATCAAGATCGGTGCCGCGATCGCGTTCCTGCTCTTCGGTGTGGTGCTGATCGCCCAGGGCGCCGGCTGGCTCTGACAGGATCAGCCCCGTGGACGTCCTCCGCTCGATGACCCTGTTCGTGGCTGCTGCCGTCGCCGAGATCGGCGGCGCGTGGCTGGTCTGGCAGGGCGTGCGCGAGCACCGCGGCTGGATCTGGATCGGGGCCGGGATCATCGCGCTCGGCGCCTACGGCTTCGTGGCCACGCTCCAGGCGGACGCCCACTTCGGCCGCATCCTCGCGGCGTACGGCGGGGTGTTCGTCGCCGGCTCGCTGGCGTGGGGGATGGTGATGGACGGGTTCAAGCCGGATCGCTACGACGTCGCCGGCGCTATGATCTGCCTGCTCGGTGTCGCCGTGATCATGTATTCCCCGCGGTCGTCCTGACCCGTTTCCTGCGACGGTCGACCCGATCAGACCGGCTTGCGCCACACGGACATGGTTCTCGCTGTCGCTGGTGAACGGGCTCCGGTTCCAGGCCGGCCAGCTGCGCCATCAGGTCGCACTCCCCGGGCCAGATGTAGCCGAAGTTGCTCGTGCCGTGGCGGAAGGTGCCGTCGGGCTCGCGCACGTCGTGGTGTGAGGCGCCCTGTTGGGTGCTCAGGTCGTAGACGTCGAACCCGGTGTGGTCATCGCTGACCTCGAAGGCGACCGCGACCTGGCCCGGAGGGAACCTGCGGATGCCGGGTATCCAGAGCTCGATCACGAATCGGGCTCGAGGTGGCTGGCCGCGTTCCGGAAGCGGGCCACCTGGTCTGCCTTGGTGCGCAGGTTCGCGATCGTGCGGCGTTGGTGCCCTGTCGTGGGATCGAACGGTGCACGTGCACCCGATGGACGGTGAATCTTGGCCAGTCGCCCGCTACAGCGGTGCACGTGCACCCTTGCGGCCTCATCGCCCGAAGGGTGGCACTCCGCAGGCGAGGGATCGGTGATCGCGCTCAGTGCGCGAGCTTGAGCCCGATCACGCAGCCGATGATGCCGACCAGGAGCAACACCTTCACCAGGGAGAAGGACTCCGCCCCGGTGACCATGCCGAAGGCGACCGCGATGCTGGCGCCGATGGCCACCCACACGGCGTACGCCGTTCCGACGGGCAGGTCGCGCATGGCCCAGGCCAGCCCACCCATGCTCACCACCAACGCGCCCATGAACACGGCCGTGGGCAGTGGACGGGAGAAGCCTTCCGACTTGCCGAGGGCGACCGCCCACACGGCTTCGAAGACACCGGAGACGACAAGAACCAACCAGGACATGGGATTTCTCCTCCAGCGCCGTCTTGTCGCGTTCCGGGTACGGCACCGCTCGTCCGGGAGCCCGTTCGGGGCTCTGCCATGCATCGTCTCACCGGGTGCGCGGCCCGGCAATTCCCGGGTGCGAGGATGGGGGAGTGCCACCAATCGTCGCCGCGGTCCACCGTGCTGCCACCCACTCCTTCACCAAGTCGACGGTCGAGGAGATCACCCTCGTCGAGGGCCAGGGGGTGGACGGGGACGCCCACTGCGGTGTGACCGTGAAGCACCGCTCACGGGTGGCCGCTGATCCTTCGCAGCCCAACCTGCGCCAGGTGCACCTGATCCACGGCGAGTTGTTCGACGACCTGGCCCTGGCCGGCTTCGACGTCGGGCCGGGCGAGCTCGGCGAGAACGTGACGACGCGTGGCCTGGACCTGCTGGCGCTTCCCGTCGGGTCTCGGCTGGGCATCGGTGAGGCTCTGGTGACGGTGACCGGGCTCCGGAATCCGTGTCGACAGATCAACGGCTTCCGACCCGGCCTGTTGAAACAGGTGCTGCACACCGACGATGAGGGTCGAGTCGAACGCCTGGCCGGAGTGATGGGCATCGTCTCCCGGGGTGGCGTGATCCGACCCGGTGACGCCGTCGAGGTCACGCTGCCTCCCGAACCGCACCTCCCGCTGACCCGTGTCTAGGCCTGATGGCCGGTCACCTGCTCACGGCCGGGTGTTGCCACGTGGCCCGGTCGAGGATCAGGCTGCGTGGCCAGGTGTCGGCGGTGGCACGCACGCGCAGTTGTCGGAGCACGACAGGTAGGTGTGGGCGGCGTGGCCGCAGCCGGGGCACGGCCGGTCGTGCGAGAGATGCGTCGCAGTCGACTCGATCTCGAGTGTGTCCCACATGGTCGGTGCCCCTTCCTTCAGTGGCAGCTCGGTGGGCGCCTGAGTGACGCCGTTCTCCAACTCTGACCCGAAAGTACGCCGAAATTCAGCGGAACTCCGTGGAAGGAACCGATCGAGGGAGTCGAACCACCCGATCGGGTGATCCCGACTGGTGTCACTGTGCAGGGGGTGGGGAGGGCAGACCGGTCGGGAATCCGTCGATGCTGGCCCGGTTCTTCTCCTGCTGATAGGCGAGCAGGCCGTCGGCGCCCTTCTTTCGCGCCCAGCCGTCCATCAGCTCGCGCTGGTCCTGGAACTCCATCAGGGGTACGCCGTACCCGCACGACGTCTGCACCAGGTCGATGTCGAGCACGAAGACGTTGCGAGCGCCGAGCATCGGCGGGAACAGGGAGTGGAACTCGTCCCACGCGGGGTCGCCCTCGTGTGCGGCGCGCGCGTCGCCGTACAGCCGCAGGATGAGGGGCTCGCGCACGAACGAGCAGAACATGATCGTCATCCGCGGGGTGTCGAGCAGGTGGGCAGCGGTCTCGTTGCCGCTCCCGGTGCCGTTGAGCCACACCAACCGCGTGGGGGAGAGGACCCTGAGGGAGTCCAGACCCTTGGGTGACACGTTCACCCGACCGTTGCGGGCAGCAGTCGCGACGAAGAACATCGGCTGGCGGGCGATGAAGGCCTGATGCCGCTCGGTCAGTTCCGGGAACTGTTGGGCCATGGTCCACCTCGTCGCTCATGTTGGCTGCACGGAATCGTCACACGCGCCGGTGGCCACATCCCAACGCTTTTCCCGGCATCGCTCCGTGATCCGTAGCACGCCGAGCGAGCGCCCGCTTCTGACGCCGGTCCAGGTGTGCCCGGACGGCGAGAGCGAGAAGCCCATGCGGACGACGAACGTCCGCAATCAGGAATACGGTCTGCGGTATGGCCATCGCACGCTTTCCCACACTCGTCATCGACTGCCCCGACCCCGCCGCACTCGCGAAGTTCTACGGCGCGATCCTGGATTGGGAGGTGAAGGACGACGAGGGCGGCGGCTGGTCCGAGATTCGCGCCGCCCACGGCCAGTGCATCTGCTTCCAGCAGGTTGCCGAGTTCACCGCACCCGAATGGCCCGGGCAGGGCAAGCCACAGCAGATGCACGTGGATGTCGTCGTCGACGAGCTCGACGAGGCCGAGGTGGCCGTGCTCGCCCTGGGCGCGACGAAGCACGCGCACCAGCCGGGCACCACCTTCCGGGTGTTCCTCGACCCAGCGGGTCACCCGTTCTGCCTGTGCAACTGTTGACTCCTCGCCGCCAGGAACCGGGAGGCGCACTGTGTCGTCGTCCCGATAGCGTTGTCACACCGCATCGGTGACCACGACGGTGGCGCCCGGAAGAGGGAGACAGATGAGCGAGCACGTTGCCGACAGCCACGACCTGATCCGCGTCGAAGGGGCTCGGGAGAACAACCTCAAGGGCATCAGCCTCGACCTGCCGAAGCGTCGGCTGACCGTCTTCACCGGCGTCTCGGGCTCGGGCAAGAGCTCCCTCGTCTTCGCCACCATCGCCGCCGAGTCGCAGCGGATGATCAACGAGACCTACAGCACCTTCCTGCAGAGCTTCATGTCCACGATGGCGCGTCCCGACGTCGACCACCTCGAGGGCCTGACCACCGCGATCATCGTCGACCAGGAACGCCTCGGTGCGAACCCACGCTCGACCGTCGGCACGGTCACCGATGCGAACGCGATGCTGCGCATGCTCTTCAGCCGGCTCGGCGACCCGCAGATCGGCCCGCCCAGCGCCTTCGCCTTCAACGTGCCGTCGGTCTCCGCCTCCGGCGCGATCACGGTCGGCAAGGGCGACAAGGCAATGGCCGAGAAGGTCAACTTCAACCGACTCGGCGGCATGTGCCCACGATGCGAGGGCAAGGGATCGGTCAGCGACTTCGACAACGCGGCACTCTTCGACGACGAGAAGTCGATCAACGAGGGCGCCATCATCGTGCCCGGCTACTCGATGGAGGGCTGGTACGGCCGCATCTTCCGCGGCAGCGGGTTCTTCGACCCCGACAAGCCGATCAAGAAGTTCAACAAGCGCGAGATGCACTCACTGCTCCACAAGGAGGCGACCAGGATCAAGGTCGACGGCGTCAACGTCACCTATGAGGGCCTGATCCCCAAGATCCAGAAGTCGATGCTCTCCAAGGACGTCGAGGCCATGCAACCGCACATCCGCGCCTTCGTCGAGCGGGCGGTCGTCTTCACCATCTGTCCCGAGTGCGACGGCACAAGGCTCGCGGAGGAGGCGCGGTCGTCGAAGATCAGGGGCATCAACATCGCCGAGGCCTGCATGATGCAGATCAGCGACCTCGCCGAATGGGTCCGTGAGCTGGACGAGCCGTCCGTGGCACCGCTGGTCAAAGGCCTGCAGCACCTGCTCGACTCCTTCACCGGCATCGGTCTCGGCTACCTCTCGCTCGACCGACCGTCGGGCACTCTCTCCGGCGGTGAGGCGCAGCGCACGAAGATGATCCGCCACCTCGGATCCTCACTGACCGACGTCACCTATGTGTTCGACGAGCCCACGATCGGCCTGCACCCACACGACATTGCCCGGATGAACGAGTTGCTGCTCCAGCTGCGCGACAAGGGCAACACAGTGCTGGTCGTCGAGCACAAGCCGGAGGCGATCGCGATCGCGGATCACGTCGTCGACCTCGGCCCGCTGGCCGGCCCCGGTGGGGGAGAGGTCGTCTTCCAGGGAGACCTCGCAGGACTGCGCGCCAGCGACACCCTCACCGGTCGTCACCTCGACTACCGGGCTTCGGTGAAGAGCGAGGTGCGCACGGCGACCGAGGCGCTCGAGATCCGCGGTGCCTCGACGCACAACCTGCAGGACGTCGATGTCGACGTACCCCTCGGTGTGCTCACCGTGGTCACCGGAGTCGCGGGCTCCGGCAAGAGCTCCTTGATCCATGGTGCCCTTGCCGATCGCGACGACGTGGTCTCGATCGACCAGGGCGCGATCAAGGGATCCCGACGCAGCAACCCGGCGACCTACACCGGTTTGCTCGACCCGATCCGCAAGGCCTTCGCCAAGGCCAACGGCGTGAAGCCGGCCCTGTTCAGCGCAAACTCCGAGGGGGCCTGCCCGACCTGCAAGGGCGCCGGCGTGGTCTACACCGAGCTCGGCTTCATGGACACCGTCTCGACTCCTTGCGAGGACTGCGGGGGCAAGCGGTTCCAGCCGGCCGTCCTCGACTACGAGCTGGGCGGCCGCGACATCAGCCAGGTACTGGCGATGCCGGTCTCCGAAGCGCTGGAGTTCTTCGCCGACGGTGACGCCAAGATCCCCGCCGCCCACAAGATCCTGGCGCGACTCGACGACGTCGGGTTGGGCTACATCAGCCTCGGCCAGCCGTTGACCACGCTCTCAGGTGGCGAACGGCAGCGGATCAAGCTGGCCACGCACATGGGGGAGAAGGGCGGCACCTACATCCTCGACGAGCCCACCACCGGTCTCCACCTGGCCGACGTGGAGAACCTGCTCGGCCTCCTCGACCGGTTGGTCGACTCCGGGAAGTCGGTCATCGTGATCGAGCACCACCAGGCGGTGATGGCGCATGCCGACTGGATCATCGACCTCGGCCCGGGTGCCGGACACGACGGCGGCAAGGTGGTCTTCGAGGGCACCCCGGCCGAACTCGTCGCCGAGGCCACGACGCTCACCGGCCAGCACCTCGCGGCGTACGTCGGCAGCTGAGCGCGGCTGGCCGCGCCCTCGACGAGCGGCCAGGCATCGGAACAGTAGGCTCACCTGCGCCCAGCGCCGACGGCCTGGCTGGTGAAGTCACACTCGGAGGTTCCCCTTGATCTGGACCACGCACGGCGACGGACGAACCGTGGCGCCCGACGCCATCGTTGCTCCCGGCGAGCGACTCAGTTGGCCGCGCACGATCGGGCGGGGTGCCCAACACGTGATCGCCATGTTCGGCGCGACCTTCCTGGTGCCGATCATCACCGGCTTCGACACCAGCACCACCCTGTTGTTCTCCGGCATCGGAACCCTGCTCTTCCTGGTCATCACCCGCAACCGGGTGCCCAGCTATCTGGGGTCCTCCTTCGCCTTCCTGGGGCCGGTCGGCGCGGCAATGTCCGGGCCCGGGATGGGTGGTGCGCTCTTCGGCATCGTCATCACTGGCCTGCTGCTCGCCGTCGTGGGGCTGATCGTCCAAGCGGTCGGCACGACCTGGATCCACCTCCTGATGCCGCCGGTCGTGATGGGGGCGATCGTGGCCCTGATCGGTTTCAACCTCTCCCAGGCAGCGTGGGGCAACGTCGTCAACGCCGACGTCAGCCCGGAGGCGCCCGACATGCAGAGCGTCTTCCTGGCCTTCGTCACCGTGCTCGCCGTGGTGGTCGTGGCCGCACTCTCCCGAGGGATGATCGGTCGGGTGGCCATCCTGGTCGGCTTCGTCGTCGGCTATCTCGTCGCCATCGCGCGCGACCTGGTCGACTTCACCGCTGTCAAGGACGCCGCGTGGGTCGGCTTCCCCGAGCTCAGCACTCCGTCGGTGGAGTGGTCGGTGCTCCCGATGTTCCTGCCGGTCGTGTTCGTGCTCGTCGCCGAGAACGTTGGCCACGTGCGCAGTGTGGCGCACCTGGTGGGGGACGACTCGATCAACGACGCCACCGGTCGGGCGCTCTTCGCGGACGGTGCGGCCACGGCGATCGCGGGCATGGGCGGGGGATCGGCCACCACGACGTACGGCGAGAACATCGGCGTGATGACCGCGACCCGTGTCTTCTCGACGGCGGCCTACTGGGTGGCGGGTGCGGTGGCCATCCTGCTGTCACTGTCACCCAAGATCGGCGCGCTCCTGCACACGATCCCCAACGGCGTCATCGGCGGCGTCACCCTCGCGCTGTACGGCATCATCGGCCTCATCGGGGTGCGAATGTGGATCGACAACCAGGTCGACTTCGGGATCCCGAAGAACCTCTACTCGGTCGCGGTCGCGCTCATCATCGCGATGGGCATCGGCAAGGCCTCGTTGGAGTTAGGGGACATCCAGCTCGGCGGCATCGCCCTGGGCAGCGCAGCAGTGTTGGTGATCTACCACGGCATGTCCGGCCTGGAGCGACTCCGCGGCCCGGTCTCCTGAAGGCCCTGGGGCGCGTGTCCGTCAGGAACTGGTGAGGATCACCAGCTCCTGAGTGGCACGGGTCATCGCGACGTATCGGTCGACGGCGCCTTCGATGCCGACACCGAAGTCATCGGGGTCGATGAGCACGACGAGGTCGAACTCGAGGCCCTTCGCCAACGTGGGCGTGAGTGACCGGACACGCGTCGTGTCCTCACGCGTCGGATCACCGATGACGCAGGCGATGCCGTCGTCGTGCTCAGCCAGCCAGGCCCCGAGGATGGTGTCCAGCTCACCCACCGAACCGTGCCGAACCGGGTGGCCGCTGCTGCGGACAGAGGTCGGCACGTTGGCGTCGGGCAGCGCGACCCGAATCGCCGGCTCGGCCTCGGCCATCACCTCTTCGGGCGTGCGGTAGTTGATGGTGAGCCCCGCCATCGTGACCCGGTCGAGGCCGACCCGCTCGAGACGCTCCCGCCACGACTCGGTGAATCCGTGCCGTGCCTGTGCACGGTCACCGACGATGGTGAAGCTGCGTGAGGGACAACGCTGGACCAGCATCTGCCACTCGGCATCCGTGAGCTCCTGTGCCTCGTCGACGACGACGTGGGCGAAGGGACCGGCGAGAAGGTCGGGATCGACCTCGGCCAGGGCCGCCTCGTCAACGAGGTGGGTCTGCATGTCCTCGACCTTCAGCATCGAGACCAGCCCCTCGCCGTACTCATCGCCACCGGCGGCGGCGAGGCTCTCCACGACCTGGGCCATGCCCTGGCGCTCGGCGGCAACGGCAGCGCGGTGCTTCTGCTTGCGTCTCGATGAATCGGGATCGCCCAGGCGACGCAGGGCCGCGTCGAGCAGTGGCAGGTCGGCAGTGGTCCACGCACGTGCGTCGTCGCGCTGCAGGCTCTTGACCTCCTCGGGGCTCAGCCACGGCGCACACATCCGCAGGTAGGCAGGCACCTCCCACAGGTCACCGACCAGATCACCCGCCTCGATCAACGGCCACGCCTTCGCGAAGGCCGCGCGCAGTTCAGCGTTGCGGGCCAACGAACGGCGCACCAACTCCTCACTCACGTCTTCGTCGGCCTCGTGCTTGTCGACCAGGATCGTGAGCAGTTCCTCCCAGACCTCGTCGCGCGCCTCGTTGTGCGGCGTACCTGCATCGGCTGTTCCGAACGCCTCGGCCCAGTCGGCGCTGCTCAACCACAGATCGGCCCACTGGGTGTCGACCTCCATGCCTTCCTCCGGGGGCTGCTCATAGAGACCGACCGCGGGCTCGATGGCCCCCACCATGTCGGCCGTTCCCTTGAGCCGGGCGACCTCAGGGTCCGGCTCGTCGGGGAACTTCGCGGCTTCCGGCACCAGGTCACGCAGGGTGCAGGTCTGCACGCCGTCCTCGCCGAGACTGGGCAACGCGTCGGCCACGTAGGCCAGATAGGGCTGGTGCGGGCCGACGAAGAGGATGCCGCCGCGGCCCTCGCCCAGGCGCGGGTCGGAATGCAGCAGGTACGCCGCACGGTGCAGCGCGACGACCGTCTTCCCGGTCCCGGGACCGCCGTCGACGACCAGGGTTCCGCGCGACCCGGCACGGATGATGGCGTCCTGATCGGCCTGGATCGTGCCGAGCACGTCACGCATCTGCGGTGACCTGCTGCTGCCGAGAGTGGCGACGAAGGCGGACTGGTCGTCGAGTGCGGCGTGGTGACCCTCGAACTCGTCGGGGGAGAACACCTCGTCCCAGTAGTCATTGACCCGGCCGCGGGTCCAGCGGTACCGACGCCGGCTGGACAGGCCCATCGGGTTGGCGTGGGTGGCACCGAAGAACGGCTCGGCGGCGGGGGAGCGCCAGTCGACCAGGAGCCGTGTGCCCTCGCGGTCAGTGAGCCCGAGGCGACCGACGTACACGGTCTCGCCGTCCGTGGTGTCCATGCGGCCCAGGCAGAGGTCGAGACTGAAACGGCGCAGCGTGCGCAGGCGGGCGCTGAGCCGGCGTACCTCCTGGTCGCGGTCCATCGCGGCCTGGCCGATGCCTCCGTCGGCCGTGCGTTCGGCGTCGAGGCGTTCGGAGAGCTCGGCAACGGTGTGGTCGAGACTGTCTGCGATCGCCGCGAAGTGGCTCTCGTCGTCGGCGATCAGTCGCGGGTCTGCCTTGGCGGCGACGTGGTCAGGGAGGGCGAAGGCGCTGGTCATGTGGCTCCGGAATCTGTGGCGGGAAGCATGAGTGTGAGGCATCACCGGGGCCTTGCCGCAAGCCCCCCTGTGCGCTATAAATTAGGAGTGCCAGGACATCCCGATCGGGATGTCCTTTCGTCATTTCGTGGCCCGCTCGCCCGTCTCCGGCAGAATCGACCTGTCACGTATGTCGCACCCTGCGGCGTCGTGGAAGTGTGGAACGAGATGACATGAGCACCGAGGACGACTTCGCCTCGTTCGTGCACGGCACGGGCGCGCAGCTCTATCGGGCCGCCTTGCTGCTGACGGGTGATCACCACCAGGCCGAGGACCTCACCCAGGCGACGTTCGCCAAGGTCTTCGTGTCCTGGCGACGAGTTCGTCGCGCCGACAATCCAGTGGCCTACACCCGCACGATCTTGATGAACACCTTCCTCAGCAGCAAGCGGTTGCGTCGTTCGTCGGAGCTGACGATCGACGTCGGCCCCGACGACGTACCGGTGCCCGGCATCGACCCCGATGCTCGGCTGGACCTCCTCGATGCGCTGGCCGCGCTCCGCCCCGATGACCGGCTCGTGCTCGTCGCTCGCTACTGGGAGGACCGCAGCGTGGCCGAGACCGCGCACCTGCTCGGGATCTCCGAGACTGCGGTCCGCACTCGCGCCCGTCGCGCGTTGGCCCGGATCCGCCCACACTTCACCGACACCGTGACCGAAGGGACCCCGTCATGACCGCACCCGAGTTTCTCGACAGCGACGAGGAGCAGTTCTCCGCCTCCTTGCGCACCCGCGTGCAGGACGAAACACCTGACCTGACCAGCATCCTGGCCGGGGCGACCCGCGACGGCGAACGACGTCGCTTCCGGCGCCGGATCGCGGCGAGCCTCGCCGCCGCCGCATGCGTCGGCCTGGGTGGAACCCTCGCCCTCGTCATTCCCACTTCCTCCGACGGCCCGTCCGGTGATCAGGACGTCACCTCCGGTGTCGAGGACCGCACGACCGTCGAAGCGCACGGCGAGGTGTTGCTCCTCCGCCAGGACAACAAGCCGATTGCCCTTGTGGGCGGCACGGTCGAGCAGAAATTCCAGGTCCTCCAGGAGATCTCACCTGCCAACGACGCCACACCGTTGGGCCTTTCCGGAGACCCGGAAGGGGTGGCCCAGCTCCAGGATCTGTTCCCCGAGATCGCCGACTGGAATGGCGCTGGCCTCATCGTCGCAGAGAAGGTCGTCACGCCGCCCCAGGGATTGCGTGACAAGGCGCCGGTCTCCGTCGACCTCGAGGGCTGGTCGTGCCAGTGGTTCCCGGTCGACGACAAGGGCGCCTGCACCGGTCCGAACGGCGTCGCGGCCGGAGTCGTCTGGCGGCCGAGGTCGGATCGTGCGAGCTTCCTCGACAAGCAGGGCGTCGTGGAGGGAGAGACCGTTCCGATGCTCGGGGGAGAGGGGATCGTCACCTCCGACACCACGATCGTCGGGCCGGTTCGGAAGGGCATCTTCGTCACCGTGCAGCCAGGTCAGGGCACGACGCCCGAGCTGCTGGCGGCCCTCGCCGGTGACCTCAGCTGGGCGAGGTAGCGCCGAGAATCGCCGCGGGTCGGCCGCCAGCGCGACCGGCTCACCGGTTCTGACAGGTAGCGTGGCCAACCGTGTCGACCCCACCGCCCGCCCCGCCACCGTCTCCAGAGCCTGCCGCCGTCGGCCACCTGCCGCCGGCCGAGTTCGACCGGTGGTACGGCGGCTGGGACCCGCTCGACCCCACCACGATCGGCGCCTTCATGGAGGGTTTCGATCGGCCGTGGTGGGTCATCGGCGGGTGGAGCTTGGAGGCGTTCAGCGGGGTCTCCAGGCACCATGAGGACCTGGACATCTCGATCCTCTCCAGCGATGCCGACGCCTTCCGACTCTTCCTGGGCGAGCGATGGACTGCCTGGAACGTCGACGAGAGCTGGTTCCGACCGTTCGACGCGCGCTTTGTCGGCGTACGCCCCGACAGCCAGGTGTGGGTACGCCGCGACGCCCGGTCGCCGTGGATCCTCGACGTGCCCCTCACTCCGTCGACCGACGGTCGGTGGAGCAACAAGCGCAACCCTGGGCACACCGAGAACCTGGCGGACGTGACGTGGGTGGCGCCCGACGGCCTGCGCTACGCCAAACCTGAAGTGTCCTTGATGTTCAAGGCAGCACAGGTCCGGGAGAAGGACCGCCGAGATGCGGAGGTGGTGCTGCCGATGCTCGACGGGCCGGCGCGCCGATGGCTGCGTGATGCCGTGGCACGGTTCCAGCCGGATCATCCGTGGGCGAATCTGCCCGTGTGAGTCTGCGCGGTCGAGGCGTTCCGTCGTCCTAGTCTTGCCCGATGCCCGCCCCATCGCCTCGACCGACCGACCTCGACGTGGTGCGTGACTCCTACGACCGCGTCGCCGACAACTATGTCGACCTGCTCCAGTCGCGAGGCATGGGCGACGTGCGCACCCATTCGTGGCTGAAGGGCTGTGTCGATGCGTTCGCCACCCAGGTGCGCGAGCTGGGACCGGTGCTCGATGTGGGCTGCGGGCCCGGCCAGGTGACGGCGTACCTGCGCGAGCAGGGTGTGGATGCCTCAGGGGTGGACCTGTCGCCACGCATGGTCGCCCATGCGCGCCGGCTTCATCCGGGCTGCACCTTCGCGGTGTCGTCGGCGACCGAACTCGATCTGGCCCCGCAGTCACTCGGTGGCGTCCTCGGTTGGTGGTCACTCTTCAACCTGCCGCGCGACGTACTGCCATCGGTCTTCGCGTCCTTCCACCGGGCGCTGGCGCCCGGGGGAGAGGTGCTCGTCGCCACGCACGTCGGTGACGACGACGTGGTCAGGACCGAGGCGTACGGCGGCGTGCCCGTGTCGTGGACGACGCACCAGTGGCAGCCCGATCAGCTGAGGGCACTGATCGAGGGAGCCGGCTTCGCGCTCGTCGCCGAGCTGCGGCTGCCTGCCGACGGTGCGCAGGGACCGGGCGTCGTACTGGCCGGACGGCGGTGAGCGTGCCTACGGTGGGGCCATGGCACTTGGATCGCGCAGGTTTGGCAGGGCGATGGGCCGCTCGATGATGCAGGCGGCCGCGGAGTCGGAGCGGAAGAAACAGGAGAAGAAGCGCCGGAAGGAAGCGGCCAAGGCACGACGCCACGGTGAACACCCCGCGGGCGAAGAGTGACGACGACGTCCAGCATTATGTCAAGTTGAATTCCACTCGTGTCAATGTCCGTCCTGACGCCCGCAAGCACGTCCAGGCTCACCTTTCGGCGGATGACCACGGTGATCTGGACCTTCTGGTCACGCTGCTCGGCTCACCCGAGGTGATGGCGTTCTACCCGCGACCCAAGACGCGCGACGAGGTCGCCGACTGGATCGCGTGGAACGAATGCAACTACGCCAGGGACGGCTTCGGCCTGTGGCTGCTGCACGACCATGACGGCGCATTCGTGGGCGAATGCGGATTGACCTGGCAGCAGGTGGACGGCAAGGAGGACCTGGAGGTCGGCTACCACGTCCTGCCCGAGCACCAAGGACTCGGCTTCGCCACAGAAGCCGCTGAGGCAAGCCGCGAGCTGGCACGCGTTCATGGCATCCCGAAGCTGATCGCGATCATTCGTCCGGAGAACCACGCCTCACGTCGCGTCGCGGAGAAACTCGGACTCACTGTTGAGAAGACGACGTTCACCAGCACCGGAATGGAGTTCCAGGTGCACTCAACACGCCTGAGGTAGGGCGCTGGGAGCGCTCAGAAGGAGTTCCCCGACAGACTCAGATGTGCCGCCGATAAGGTACATTATGTCAATTTGAGCAGTGATTGCGGCGCCCGGGCTCCACTACCCGGGCTCCGGGACCACTCCCCTCGGCCTGCTCCGAGATCGGCGCGCGGTCCGTTCGACATGCAGTTGTGACGGATCCTCTGGCGCTCAGGCGTGCGGCACGTGGTCGCAAACGACAACTGCATGTCGAACGGACCGCCGACGTCAGTTTCAAGCCGGTCCGACAGGGTAGAGAAGGCCCATGAAAAGACTCGGTTCACTCGGCGCCCTGACCGCGCTCCTGTTCACGACGCTCATCTTCGCCGGTCCCCCGGCTCAGGCCGCATGGTTCACGAACCTCACCACCCACGGCGCCAAGGCGCAGACGTGCAAGGTCTCGATCGACCGTGGCACTCGCCTCAAGGTCCGAGTCAACAACCGCAAGGGCACCCAGAGGGTCGCCGTCTTCCTCCGACGGGTCGACGCCAACTACCGGGAGAAGGAGATCGTCTGGCTCCGCGTCCCGAAGGGCGAAGTGTCGATGACGAAGTCACTGGTGCTGACCAAGAAGCAGCGCCGGAAGGGACACAGTTTCCAGATCGGCACCAAGGACTTCGGTGGCGATGCTGGCGGGAGTCTCACACCTCGCTGCTGAACGACACCGTCTCTCCCCCAGCAGCGATCACATCGTCGGCCGTTGCCAATCCGAGCGCAGGATCGCGTACAAGCAACCATCCCGGTAGGCACCGTCACGCCAGGTTGCACCCCGGGTGGTTCCCTCCCGGGTGAGACCAGCCTTCTCCAATGCACGCTGCTCCGCGATGTTCTCGACATCGGTATGGGCCTCGACCCTATTGACCGCCGTGTGCCGGAAGAACATGTCGACCAGCTCCCGCTGCGCCGCCGTCCCCATCCCCTGCCCACGTGCCCGCTCCATCAGCCAGATGCCGATCATCGGGTTGCGTGACTGCACGTTCGGTCCCCACTGCTGCCACACCCACGACACCATCCCGGCGAGCTCGCCGCCGCCGTCTAGAACGGCAAGACCACCTTGCTCGTCGAGGTTCGGCAGCGCAGCCGACGCACGCGGGGGCCGGGGGCCGAAGTAGTCGAAGCCGTCAGCATCCCCGGTGAGCAGAGGAAGATCCTTGTCGGTCATCGGGCGGAGCAGAGAGGTCACTGCTGAAGCCTACCCACGTGTGGGCTCCCGACTGACGGGCAACTGCTTCGCGATGAGCGCACGTCGCGGACGGATACCGTGTGCGGCATGACCGAAGACCCACGGGTCGCCGTACGCATCGTGCTGCTCGACCCCGACGGGCGAGTGCTCCTCTTCGAGGGCAGGGACCTCTCCGATCCTGAGGACTCGGTCCGGTTCTGGTTCACCGCCGGCGGAGGGGTCGACGCGGGCGGGTCCCTCGAGGAGGCCGCACACCGCGAACTGTCGGAGGAGACCGGGAAGTCGGGCCTGCGGTTGGTCGGGCCGTTCCACCGTCGCGAGGTGAATTTCCTCGACCATGGGACTCCCCTGCGCCAGGTCGAGCACTACTTCGCCGCTCGCGCCACCGACACCTCACTCGACATCCAGGGGTGGACCGAGCTGGAGACGAAAGCGATGACCACCTGGCGTTGGTGGGGCACGGACGAACTCCAGCGGGAAGGTGTGGCCTTCTTCCCCGAGGAACTGGTCGACCTGATGGAGCGTGCGGGCGAACTGGTCTGATCCCGGAGAGTCAGCGCAGGCTGCCCAGCCAGTCGCTGTAGAAGATGCCCAGCGCCGCCGCGGCGCAGACGCCGGCGATGATCCAGAAGCGGATCACGATCGTCACCTGCTCCCAGCCGAGCAGCTCGAAGTGGTGGTGCAACGGCGTCATCCGGAAGACACGCCGGCCCACCCCGGTGGTGCGTCTGGTGATCTTGAACCAGGAGACCTGGATCATCACCGACCCGGTCACGGCGACGTACAGGCCGCCGAGGATGACCAGGAGCAGCTCGGTGTGGGTCATGAGGGCGAATCCGGCCATCGCCGCCCCGAGGGCGAGCGAGCCGGTGTCGCCCATGATGATCTTGGCCGGGGACGCGTTCCACCACAGGAATCCGAAGCAGGCGCCCATCAGGGCGGAGGCAACCGTGGCGAGGTCGAGGGGTGAGGCCACCGGGTAGCAGAGCCCGTTGGCGTCGCTCGCACCGCAGAGGTGGTTGTTCTGCCAGATGCCGATGATCGTGTAGGCGCCGAAGACCAGCGCCGCGCTGCCGGCCAGCAGCCCGTCCAGACCATCGATGAGATTGGTGGCGTTGCTGGTGCCGCTGACCATGAACCAGATGAGCAGGAGTACGACGATCCACGGCAGCGTGGGGCCGATGTCACGCACGAACGACAGCTTGTGCGAGACGACGTCGGCCGCCCCGGACCGCGATGCACCCTGGAGCGCGAGGAAGGCGAAGACCAGGGCGATGCCCGTCTGCCCCAGGAGCTTCGCCTTGCTCCGGAGCCCGAGGCTGCGCTGCATCCTGACCTTGATGAAGTCGTCGAGGAATCCGACCACTGCCATGCCCACGAGGAGGAACAGCACCAACAGCGCCGAGCGTGACGGCTGCTCCCAGGTCACCAGCTTGGCGAACGCGTAACCGAGCACGACGGCGAGCACGATCGCCGCGCCACCCATCGTCGGCGTGCCCCGCTTCAGGTGATGCGACTTCGGCCCGTCCTCGCGGATCAGTTGTCCCAGCCCCCACGCGGCGAACTGCGTGATCGCCCACCGCGTCAGGAACAACGACAGCACGAGCGAACACGCACCGCTCAACAAGATGGCTTTCAACCCGAGCCCGTACCGATCGTGTCTGGGCACGCCCTGGGATCGTCGGTCCCGCGTGCCGGGGGCAGAACCAAGCAAGAACACCACATCTCCCGGGCGCGCCCAAGCCCATTCGCTCGTGTCGCGCGGCACCATGCGGAAAGGTCAGGCGCACTCAGCCGCGAGCGCCCAGCTCCTCGCGGATCCGGCGCAGGTCCTCCATCAGCGAACCCACCAGGATCCAACGCAACCCCTTCGGGGCCTGGAACACCAGGGGCGCAGTGAGAGCCGGAGCGGTCTCGGCGAAGGTGTCGTACCGGTGGGAGAACGTGATCCGCAGCTCGCGCCGGGTGTCGTGGGCGGCTCGACGCAGTTCCTCCGCAATCGCCTGAACGGCGGGCTCGGAGCAGACGTCGTCGTCGTACTGGTCGACGTACGCCCGGGTCATCCCGAGCACCTGCGTGACGATGAGGCTGAGGTTCTCTACGTTCTCGCGCATGGCCACGAGGTCCTCGCGGTGGTTGCGGCCGCGCGGGTTCAGAGCAAGGGAGTCCTCGGCGTCGTCGAGTGCCTCGTCCGTCGCCTCACGCAGTGCATGCAACTGGCGGGCATCGCTCATCAGCTCGCGCAGCTCGCGCGACGAGTGCATCCGGGTCAACGCGTGCGCCAGTCGTTCCAAGGACGCTGCGATCCCCTCCCCCAGCGCGTCCATCGCCCGACGTGCCGGTGCCAACGCCACCGGCGGCACGAGGGCGAGGTGGACGATGATGCCGATGATGGCGCCGAGGAACGTCTCGAGAATGCGGTACGTCGCATAGCCGGACGAGGACGACCCGATGGCAAGGACCAGCAGCGCGCTGATCGCCACCTGGTTCGCGGAGCCGGTGGTCATCCTCAGGCTCCATGCCAACGCGAGTGATGCGGTCACGGCCACGAGCACGACCCAGGTGTCCCCACCGAAGGCGATGGACAACCCTGAGGCGAGGACGACGCCGGCGATCACCCCGACACTGCGCTCAATGCCCTTGAAGAGCGACTGGTTGAGGCTCGGCTGCACCACCAGCATCGCCGCGATGGCGGCGAAGACCGGAGGTGGACCGTCCGGGATGGCGAAGTCGGCCACCACCCACGCAAGGGTCGTGGCGAGCGCGGTCTTCACCACTTGGAGAAGGGGCGCCCTCTCGGAGGCACGGAAAGCGGCCAGGAATCGCATGGCGCCAGCGTAGGTCCAGGTGCCACGGGACACTTCGACCTACACTCGCGCCATGACGTCTGGAGGGGCGCAAGCCGCAGCGCGCGCAGTCGAGGACCACCCCGTTGTGGACCAGGTCGCACGACTCGGGCTGGTCACGTTCGGCATCGTGCACCTGGTGATGGGATGGCTCGCCGTCTCCCTCGCCCTCGGCGATCGCCAGGGGAAGACCGACAACAACGGAGCCATCCGACAATTGGCCGAACAGCCCTTCGGCACGGCGATCGTGTGGGCCGTCGCGGTCGGCATGGCCCTCCTTGTCGTCTGGCAGGTCGTCGAAGCCTTGGCGGGGCACCGGCGGTTCGACGGAGTCGAACGTCTACGCAAGCGCGCGGCCAGTCTGGCCAAGGCGGTCGTCTACGCCGCGATCGCGATGACAGCCCTCCAGGTGGCCATTGGCTCCGGTTCCTCGAAGAAGAGCGGCACCGACTCGTTGAGCGCCCGGCTGATGGATCTTCCCCTCGGTCAGATTCTGGTGGCGATGGTGGCCCTGGGCATCGCCGGTGTGGGTGGTTACCTGATCTTCAAGGGCATCACCGAAAGCTTCCTCAAGGACATCGACGCAGACGGTACCCGCGGAAGCACCGGGACGGCGTACGTCTGGCTCGGGAAGATCGGGTACGCCGCCAAGGGTGCCGCGGTCTTCTGCGTGGCCGGCCTGTTCGCCTATGCGGCGATCAGCCACGAGCCGAAGAAGTCGGGCGGCCTCGACCAAGCACTGCACGTGGTGCTCGACCAACCGTTCGGACCTGTGCTGACCGGCCTCTTCGGGGCTGGCTTCGCCGCGTTCGGCCTGTTCTGCTTCGCGTGGGCTCGTCACATCGATCGCTGATCAATGTGACCCCCACGGCGTCTCGGGTCATAGACTTGTCGGCGCACCACTCAGGGGGAGGGTCCTTCAACCGCAGCGGAGGCGCGGACCCATGAAGCTCATCGTCACCATCGTCCTCGGGTTGGTTGCAACCCTTTCCATCGGCGCTGCCCCGGCCCGCGCCGACACCGATCCCGTGCACGTCACCATCGGCACCAGTGACTGCGCCAAGTGGCAGAGTTGCACGGAGCTCGGCACGGAGGAGCTCGGCTCGACCGTCGGCCTGCTCTGCGGCGACACGGCCACCTCGATCCCGCTCTACCTCCCCGCGACACCAGGGCCGATCGGGTCCTACGGACTCACGATCACTCTCTGCGGGCGCGACTGACGCTCGCAGACCCCTACGGTTCTAGCGGTCGCGTCCGAGCACGCAGAATTCGTTGCCATCGGGATCGGCCATGACGACCCAACTGACGTCGCCCTGACCGATGTCGACCCGTCGAGCACCGAGGGCCTCGAGCCGGGCGACCTCGTCCGCCTGGTCGCCATCGGGAGCGAGGTCGAGGTGGAGCCGATTCTTGCCGTGCTTGGTCGCCACCGGTGGCCCTCCCCACGAGATCTTCGAGCCGCCACGTGGGGACTGGATCGCGGTCTCCTCCCCCTCGTCCCAGATTAGGGGCCAACCGAGCGCCTCACTCCAGAACACGCCGACCGCGTGAGTGCCGTCGGAGGCCAGGCAGCCGATCAGGTCCGTGTCGGCCAGGAAGTTGTTGCCCGACGGGATGACGCAGAACTCGTTTCCCTCCGGATCTGCGAGGACGACGTGCCCCTCCTCCGGGCGCTGCCCGACGTCGAAGTGTTCGGCACCCAGCGCCAGCGCGCGATCGACCAGACGTTCCTGCTCGCCCGGCCGGGCGCTGGCAAGGTCGAAGTGCGTCCAGTTCAGCCCCTGCTTCTCGGCCGTGGTCGGAGCGAATCCGATCGGGAACTGTACGTCGTTCGCCGGAACGAGGATCGGCAGACCGGCCGCGGTGACGCGGATCTCCCGATCCAGCATCCCGGCCCAGAACTGGGCCAATTTCTGAGGGTCATTGGCATCGACACACAAGGCACCCAGGACTGCGCTCATTCCTCGACGCTACGAGCAGCCGTCACCGCCAGCAAGGCATTTTCGGGCGACCCGTGCTCGCCGGTCGACATACGATCAACGCATGACCCTCGACGAACGCCTGGCACTCGCCCTGCTGGAGCACGGCGCGACCGTCGCCACCGCCGAGTCCTGCACGGCCGGACTCGTCGCCGGGCGCCTGGCCGACCGACCCGGCTCCTCGGCCTACCTCGTCGGCGGGTTCGTGACCTACGCCAACGAGGCGAAGACCGCCGAGGTCGGCGTCTCGGAAGATCTCCTCGCGCGGGTCGGCGCAGTCAGCGAGGAGGTCGCGATCGCGATGGCGCGCGGGGCACGCGCGCGACTCGGGACGACGTACGGCGTCTCGACGACCGGCGTCGCCGGGCCGGACGGGGGTACGCCGGACAAGCCCGTCGGGCTGGTGCACGTCGCCGTGGCCTCGGCCGACCGCACGTGGCACCGTTGCCTGCAACTCGACGGCGACCGGGCACGGGTGCGCACCGACTCAGTCACCCACGCCTTGGAGCTGCTGCTCGAGGCGCTGGACGACTGAACACCGCACGGCTGTCCGATCGCCGACGGCACCGGCGTTCCTCACGCAAGGAAGTTCGCATCCACGCAGGACCTCCGCACCGTCACTTCGTTGCGTTCGCAGTCGAACTTCCTTCCGCCACGAACGGAGCTGTCGAAACTGGCGACAGGTCAGGAGCGGGCCAGGATCGGGGCGAGGTCGAGGCCGGTCGGCAGCGTGCCGAACGCGCCACCCCAGTCCCGGTCGAGCCGCGAGGCACAGAACGCGTCGGACACAGCGGCGGGTGCATGGCGCAGCAACTGGCTGCCCTGGAAGACCAACGCCATCTGCTCGACGATGCGCCGTGCCCGCATCTCGAGGTCGTCGAACGAGGTGAACTCCTTCTTCAACCTGGCCACGGCTTCGTCGTAGCGCGGATCGGCGCCGGTGGCCAGCTCCGCCTCGGCGAAGAAGGCGTCCAGGGTGTGTGGTTCCTTGCCCACTGCGCGCAGTGCATCGAGGGCGGCGACGTTGCCCGAGCCCTCCCAGATCGAGAGCAGCGGCATCTCGCGATAGATGCGTGGCAGGCCGGAGTCCTCGATGTAGCCGTTGCCACCGAGGCACTCCAGGGCCTCGCCGGCAGCCATCGGCGCCCGCTTGCAGACGTAGTACTTGGTGACCGCCACCGCGATGCGACGCAAGGCGGCCTCACCCTCGTCGCCGCGGATCGCCCGGTCGTTGGCACCTGCCAGGCGAAGCATCGCGGTCGTCGCGGCCTCGGACTCCACGGTCAGGTCGGCGAGCACGTTGCGCATCAGTGGCTGGTCGATCAGCGCCTTGCCGAACGCCTGGCGGTGACGAGCGTGGTGGGCGGCCTGCACCAGGGCCGAACGCATCCCCGACGTGGAGCCGATGATGCAGTCGAGCCGGGTCATGTTGACCATCTCCACGATGGTGCGCACGCCACGCCCCTCCTCCCCCACGAGCCAACCGACGGCGCCGTCGTACTCGATCTCGGAGGACGCGTTGGAGCGGTTGCCCATCTTGTCCTTGAGCCGCATCAGGGACATCGCGTTGAGAGTGCCGCCGGGAAGCACGCGCGGCACGAGGAAGCACGACAGACCACCGGGGGCCTGGGCCAGGGTCAGGAACAGGTCACTCATCGGAGCCGAGGTGAACCACTTGTGGCCGACCAGCTCGTAGGCGCCCTCCCCCACCGGGTTCGCGGTCGTGGTGTTGGCACGGACATCGGAGCCACCCTGCTTCTCCGTCATCGACATGCCGGCGATCAGACCGCGCTTCGTGGCGGGGTCTCGCAGGCCGAAGTCGTACTCACGATTGGTCAGCAACGGCTCGAACGTCGCGGCCAGATCGGGGTTGGCGCGCAGGGCCGGCACCGCGGCGTAGGTCATCGAGATCGGGCATCCGTGGCCGGCATCGACGTTCCACACCATGAACTTGGCGGCGCGGGCCACGTGGGCCCCCGGGCGCTCGTCGGCCCACGGCGCCGCGTGCAGTCCGTGACCCACGGCGACCTTCATCAACTCGTGGTAGGCGGGGGTGTACTCGACCTCGTCGACCCGGCGACCGAAACGGTCGTGGGTGTGCAGGATCGGCTTGTCGCGCTCGGCGACGCGTGCCCAGTCCTGCGCCTCGGCGGAACCCGCGAGACCGCCCAGCTCCGAGATCTCCCCCATCGCCCAGCCGGCACCCTCGCGCTCGATGCCCTCACGCAGGGCCGGGTCGTCGCTGGTGTCATGGCCCGTCAGGAGCGGGACCTGGTTGAGAACCTCGTGCGTCGTGGTCATCGTCGTGCGCCTTCCGTCGAGTACGACGCCAACATTACGCTTCGAGTGACGGTTGTGTCGACATCTGTAGCGTGCCAGAGTTCTCCCATGCCTCGTCCCAGCCGGTCAGCGTCTCGGGAGCCGACACCTCTCTCGGCGCGCTCGGTCGTGCTGAGCCTGCTGCTCGGGTCCCATCCGGACCGGCTCTCGTCGGCGCAGCTGACACGGGCCGGCACGTTCTTCGACATCCCGGTCGCCACGTTGCGGGTTGCGTTGACCCGAGCGGTCTCGTCGGGTGACCTCGCGCGCCACGAGGGTGACTATGTCCTCGGCGAGCGACTGCTGGCCCGTCAACGGCGTCAGGACGAAGCTGTCGCGGACGCTGCAAATGACTGGACCGGCCAGTGGGAGATGGCCGTCGTCGTGGTCAGCGGCCGCCCCGGGCCGGAGCGATCCGCACTCCGGGAAACCCTCACCGGGGCCCGGCTCGTCGAACTGCGCGAAGGCGTGTGGACCCGTCCCGACAACCTCCGCAGGCCACCCGTCGCCGACCCGGTGCTGATCAACTTCTCCGCCTCCCCCGCAGACCCGGCATCCCTGGCCGCCCGGCTGTGGGACCTCCCTGACTGGGCCGACCGAGGTCGTGCGTTGCTCGCCCGCCTGGGGCGCGAGGACCGGCCCGCAACGCGGCTGGCCACCGCCGCCGAGCTGGTGCGTCACCTGACCACGGATCCGCTGCTGCCGGACTCACTTCTCCCCGACTCCTGGCCGGGAGCCGAGCTGAGGGCGGCGTACGCCGACTACCAGGGCGAGCTGCGCGACCTGACCCGCTGACCCGGAGCCGGGCCTCCGATCCCGGCTGGCAGGATGAGAACGGACCGCAACCTGGGGATGGGAACGATGGCGTACTTCGAACGGCTGGGGCCGAGCACCTTCCGGGCCACCGAGCACGTCAGCGGGGCCTGGGACATCGAGACCCAGCACATCGCGCCGGCGTTGGGCCTGCTGGCGCACGCGGTGGAGCTGGAGCACGCCGACCGTCGACCCGACGACCGGCTCCGCATCAACCGCCTCTCCTACGACATCCTCGGGACCCTGCCGGTCGACGTGGTCGACATCGACATCCGGGTGTTGCGCCCCGGCCGCACCATCGAGCTCGTCGAGGCCACCCTCTCGCACGGTGGTCGAGCCGGGGTGATCCTGCGCGCCTGGCTCCTCCAGCCCGGCTCCACCGCAGCAGTCGCGGGCGGTGCCCTGCCGACGATCGCAGCACCCGAAGACATGGATTCGTGGGACGCGACCTCCCTCTGGCCGGGTGGCTTCATCACCTCCGCCGATGTGCGCCGTGACCCTGTCGAACCGGGCCGGGGCCGCTACTGGGTGCGCACCCAGCTCCCGCTGGTCGAGGGTGAGGCGACCAGTCGCCTGGCCGCTGCTGCGGGGCTCTTCGACATCGCAAACGGGATGAACGTGCGCGAAGACCCTCGCCGGGTCGCCTTTCCGAACGTCGACCTCACCGCGCACCTCTTCCGCCAGCCCCGGGGCGAGTGGGTCGGCTTCGACACCACCGTCACCTTCGGTGCCACCGGGGTCGGCCTGACCAGCAGCACCCTGCACGACGTCCACGGCCCGATCGGCACGTTGGCACAGGTGTTGACCGTGCGTCCCACGGCCGACCAGCCGCTCGAGGTGGTCCCCCACGACGACGTCTGGGCAGCCCAGTTCGAGACGGTCGCAGCCGACCTGCTCGATGCCCTGGGCGGCATCTCCGCCCGGGTCGAACACGTCGGATCGACGTCGGTGCCCGGGCTGGCGGCCAAGCCGGTCCTCGACATCGACGTCGTCGTCGACGCAGATGACGTGGTCCGAGCGACCCGGGCCATGGAGGACATCGGCTACCAGCACCGCGGCAACCTCGGTGTGCCCGACCGTGAGGCATTCTTCGCACCCGACGCCGAGCCGCGTCGGCACGTCTACCTGTGCACCACCGACACCCTTGCCGTGCGCAACCACCTGGCCGTGCGCGACGTACTCCGGGAGCGTGCGGACCTGCGCGACGCCTACGCTGCCGTCAAGCAACAGCTGGCCGACAGTCCCGACATGGACATCGTCACCTACACGGCGCGCAAGTCGGAGGTCCTCCAGCGGGTTCTGGCGCAGTCGGACCTCACGCCTGAGGAGCTGCGCGCCATCCACCTGCTCAACGACCCCTACGCCTGAGCCACGGCCCACACCACGGCCCGTATCGTGAGCGCGTGCAGTGTGGATACTTCGACGCGGGGGTGTGCAGGTCGTGCACCCACATGGGTGTCCCCTACGCGGAGCAGGTGGCCCACAAGCAGGCCGAGGTCGCCGCGGCGCTCGGTGCGGTGGCTGCGTGGCACGGCCCCACGACCGGCCCCGAGTCCGGGTTCCGCAACAAGGCCAAGCTCGTGGTGGGCGGACGCCGTGGGGAGCCGACACTGGGCATCCTCGACGGCGAGCGTCGTGGTGTCGACCTGACCGGCTGCGGGCTCTACGAGCCCGGGCTCGCGGACATGGTGCACCGACTGCCGGCGCTGGTCGCCGACCTGCAGCTCACGCCGTACGACGTGACGAGCCGCAACGGCGAGCTCAAGCACCTGTTGGTCACCCACTCGCCCGACGGTGAGGCCATGCTGCGCTTCGTGCTGCGCTCCCCCGGCCAGTTGCCACGCCTCGACCTCGAGGCCGTCCGCCGTCATGTGCCACAGGCGCGGGTGGTCACGGTCAATCTGCAACCCGAGCACAAGGCAGTTCTCGAAGGCGACCGTGAGGAGATCCTCAGCCCCGAGGAGACCTTGCCCATGCGGGTCAACGACGTCACCCTGCACCTGCGCCCACAGAGCTTCTTCCAGACCAACACCACGATCGCCGCCGCCCTCTATGCGCGAGCGCGCACCTGGATCAGGGACCTGCAGCCCGACACCGTGCTCGACCTCTACTGCGGAGTCGGGGGCTTCGGGTTGCACGCCCTCGGACACGGTGCCCGACACGTGATCGGCGTGGAGGTGTCGGGCGAGGCGATCCGCAGCGCCGAGCTCAGCGCCACCGGGCTCGCTGCCGGGCTGACCAGCGAGTGGGTCAGCGGTGACGCGACCCGGCAGCTCGTCGATGCATCCGCCGACCTCGTCGTGGTCAACCCTCCTCGGCGCGGCATCGGCGCGGACCTGTGCTCGCGCCTGCAGGAAGCCGGTCCCGAGCACGTCATCTACTCCAGCTGCAACGTCACCACACTGGCCAAGGACCTCGCAGCGATGCCGTCCTACGCCGTCCTGGAGGCCGGGCTGTTCGACATGTTCCCGCAGACCGATCACCACGAGGTGATGGTGCTGCTCGGGCGACGCACCTGAGCAGTTCTGCGACTCCCTCCCCCGAACTGTTCACCCGGCGGGGTCTTCACAACGGGCGCCGAACGCGCTGGACTGGGCGGCAAGGGCCCGCGGGCCATTCTCGGGAAACAGGAGAGTTCCATGCTCACACGCATCTCCAGCCTGATCGCCACCATGCTGCTGGCGATCTCCGGCGTCGTCCTCCTCAGCGCCCCACCGGCCAACGCCGATGCCTGTTACACGTGGGGGCGCACACTGCGGTCGGGAACCACCGGCGCGGACGTCTCAGAGCTCCAGGAACGCGTGGCGGGGTGGGCCGGCTACGGCGTCAACATGGCGATCGACGGCAGCTACGGACCACAGACCACCCAGGCGGTGAAGAACTTCCAGGCCGCCTACGGGCTGTCGGCCGACGGCGTGGCCGGGCCGAACACCTTCGCGAAGATCTATGCCCTGCAGGACGCCGACTGCTCGCCCCTGCACTTCAGCTGGGCCGAGGTCGACGGAGGCTGTGGCGCCGGTGGATACAGCGGCGGCTCGGTGAGCGCCACGACCGTGAAGACCAACCTGCTCCGGTCGATGTGGCGGGCCGAGGCGCTTCGCCACCGCTTGGGTGACAAGCCGATCCGGGTGACCTCCGGCTTCCGTTCGCAGGCGTGTGACCGCTCGGTCGGCGGTTCCGGCACAGGTCAGCACACCTACGGTCGCGCCCTCGACCTGGTGCCGGTGAACGGCAACAGCACCTTCTGCACAATCGCGAAGGGCGCACGCTACATCGGCTACGGCTCGATCTTCGGGCCCGGCTACCCCGACCACAACGACCATGTGCACGTCGACATCCGCTCGGGCCGCACCTGGAGCGCCCCCAACTGCGGCATCTGACGGCGACAGCCACTGGGTTCGGGGCTCAGCCCACGAGCAGCACGTGCAGGGTTCGTGGCCCGTGCACACCCTCGACCCGCGACAACTCGATGTCGCTGGTCGCGCTCGGGCCACTGATCCAGGTCTGGGGTCGCAGTGGATCGAGCACTCCCACCGCCTCATTCACTCCGGCCACGACCTGGTCGGTGTGGATGACGCAGACGTGGAGGTCCGGCACCAGCGACAGCGCCCGGCGTCCTTGGCCGGCACCGTGGCTCAGCACCACGGTGCCGGTCTCGGCGATGCCGACCGAAGAGGTGGTCACCACCGCATCGACGTCGTTGAGCTCCGCTGCGGACTTCCCCTCGTCGGGTTCGCCACCGGGCACCGACCACGGGAAGCCATCCGGGACGACGACGCGCCGGGCACCGTCGAGGAGACGCTCGAGCTCGCGTGGAACGTCGCCCTCCGCACAACGGGTCACCGTGGCCCGGTAGTCCTCGACGCGCTCGACGAACCTGTCCAACAGCTCCTCGCCGGACGACTGACTCGGGCGCCGGTAGTCACGAGGGACGGCAGCCACCTCCGGAGCCTCACCCACCGCTGCACGCACCTTGGCCAGGATGTCGTCGCGCGCGCTCATGCCTCGTCTCCTCCGTCGGTGCGTGACCACCAGGCACGAAACGACTCCTTCGCCGGGACGGGTACGTCGCGCGTCTGTGACCACGCAGTTCCGGGCCCGGGCACCGGAATCGTGCCCAGCACGCGGCGCTCGCCCTGCCTGCGCCCGCCGGGCATCTTGTCGAGCAGTCGCCCCGCAAAGGCGGCAGCGCGCTCCGAGCGCGCCGTACGGGTGCCGGAGGACAGGACCCAGGCAGCACCACGCATCGCGACTGCCTCGGGCTTGGGGAGCCCACCACGATGTGCGTCGACGACCTGGCCGCGCAATTCCACCAGCACGGACGGGATGTCGATGCGCACGGGGCAGGCCTCGAAGCAGGCACCGCACAAGGACGAGGCATAGGGCAACGAGTCGGTCTGCTCATCGACACCCACGCCCCGGAGCAGCGGGTTGAGGATCGCGCCGATCGGTCCGGGATAGACCGAGCCGTAGGCGTGGCCGCCCGTGCGCTCGTAGACCGGGCACACGTTGAGGCACGCGGAACACCTGATGCAGCGCAGTGCCTGCCGACCCACCTCGTCGGCGAGCGCCCGGGTGCGCCCGTTGTCGAGGAGCACCACGTGCACCTCCTGGGGTCCGTCGTCAGGAACGACGCCGGCCCACGTAGACGTGTAGGGATTCATCCGCTCGCCTGTCGAGGAACGGGGCAGCAGCTGCATGAAGACCTCGAGGTCCTGCCAGGTGGGCACCACCTTCTCGATGCCCACCACGGACACCAGGACCTCGGGGAGGGTCAGGCACATGCGACCGTTGCCCTCGGACTCGACGACCACCAGGGTGCCGGTCTCGGCGACGGCGAAGTTGGCTCCCGAGACCGCCATCTTGGCGCGCAGGAACTTCTCGCGCAGGTGCAGCCGGGCCGCTGCAGCGAGGTCTGCCGGGTCGTCGCTCAACGCGTCGGGGGCGGGACGCCCGACCTCCCCCATCGACGTGCGGAAGATCTCGCGGATCTCCGAACGGTTGCGGTGGATGGCCGGCACCAGGATGTGCGAGGGCAGGTCGTCGCCCAGCTGCACGATCAGCTCAGCGAGGTCGGTCTCCCAGGCAGCGATGCCTTCGGCCGCCAGGGCCTCGTTGAGGCCGATCTCCTGGGTGGCCATCGACTTCACCTTCACCACCTCGTCGAGGTCGTGGGCATGGGCGATGTCGGCGACGATCCGGCACGCCTCATCGGCGTCGCGAGCCCAGTGCACCGTGGCTCCTCGTTCCTGGAGGGCCGACTCGAGGGCGAGGAGCTGGTCGTCGAGGTGGCGCAGCGTGTGGTCCTTGATCGCCGCGCCGGCCAGGCGGAGCCCCTCCCACTCGTCGACCTCGGCGACCACCGAAGCGCGCTTCTCCCGGATGGTGCCGGTCGCGTGGGCAAGGTTGTGTCGCTGCTGGGCGTTCTCCAGGGCGCGACGGGCGGCCTCGGGGAAGGCCGGCATGCCGACGAATGTGGCGGTCATGGCAACTTCTCCTCCGTCTTGGCGGGACCTGTGGCTCCGGTCTGGCCGGCGTCCTTCTCGGTGCTGGCCAGAACATCGGCCAGGTGCATCACCCGGATGCCGGATCGTTGTCTGGAGAGCAGGCCTCCGATGTGCAACAGGCACGAGTTGTCGCCGGCAACCAACACCTCGGCGCCCGAGTCGAGCACGTGCCGTGCCTTGTCGAAGCCCATGGCCACGGACGTGTCCGCGTTCTTCACCGCGAACGTCCCGCCGAAGCCGCAACACTGCTCGGCCCCGGGCAGCTCGACGAGTCGGAGTCCCTGCACCGCCTCGAGGAGCCGGGTCGGTCGGTCACCGACACCCAGCATGCGAAGTGAGTGGCAGGTCGGGTGATAGGTCACCTGATGTGGGAAGTAGGCGCCGACGTCGACCACGCCGAGCACGTCGACGAGGAACTCACTGAGCTCGACGACGCGTGGCGCCACCTCCTCGACAGCCCTGACCAGACCGGGGTCTCCGGAGCGCCGAGCCACGAGCTCGTGTTGATGACGGGCGCTTCCGGTGCACGAACCGCTCGGAGTGACGACGTAGTCGTAGTCTGCGAACGCATCCACGAAGTTGCGCACCATTGGCACGGCCTCGTCGAAGTAGCCGGTGTTGACCATCGGCTGGCCACAACATGTCTGTCCCGGCGGGAACTCCACGTCGACGCCGAGGCGTCGCAGCAGTCTCACCACCGACCTGCCCGTGTCGGGGAACAGCGCATCGTTGATGCAGGTGATCATCAAGCCGACCCGCATCCCAGCTGCCTCGGTCTCCATGCTGTGACAGTACGACTCCTTCTCACCGAGCGCACCCACCGCAACACCCGATCGGGCACTGGCCTCCAGACGAAATTGAGTACCTGTACGCAGGTGGTCCTGCGACGAAGTGGGGAGGCTGGATGCCATGACCGCGATGACTGCTTCCAGCTTCGAGACCTTCGGCCCGTCCCACCTGGCGATGCTGGCGCTGTTCGTGGCCGGCATCTGGCCGGTCGTCCTGCTCGGCCGCGCCCAGCGCGGAGCAACAGACCCGCGCCGCGTGAGCCGATGGTTCGCCGTGGCCGTCATGGCGTTCACCATCCCGATGCAGGTCGTCGACTTCTTGCCGGGGCAGTACTCCTTCAACACCACCCTGCCCCTCCAGCTGTGCGACTTCGCCTGGATCGCCGCGGTCATTGCCCTGTTCACCCACCACCGCTTCTTCGTGGCACTTGCCTACTTCTGGGGGCTCGTGCTGACCACCCAGGGATTGCTCACCCCGTGGTTGACCGCAGACTTCCCCAACCCGAAGTACGTCGGCTTCTGGGGCATGCACATCCTCATCGTCTGGGCCGCGATCTACCTGACCTGGGGCCTGGGGCTGCGCCCGGCCTGGCGTGACTACGCCACCACGGTCGCCACCACCGCGACCTGGGCGATCAGCGTGTTCACCTTCAACGCGATCACGGGCACCAACTACGGCTTCCTGAACCACAAGCCGAGCTCCGGCTCCCTGCTGGACTACCTCGGCCCCTGGCCGTCGTACGTCGTGTTGGAGGTGTTGATCGTGGCCGCCGTCTGGGCGCTGATGACGTGGCCGTGGGTCGCCTCGGCCAGGCGCACAGGGCAGGCGGCTAACATCGCGGCATGTTGAAGCGAAGCCTGGCCGTCGCGGCCGCACTGACCCTCCTCACCCTCGGCGCCTGCTCCAGTGACGACGGGGACGGCGACGACGACGCGAAGGGCAATGACGCCAGCTCGTCGCAGCCGTCGGAGAACTACGGTTCGTCCGACGAGTCCGAGTCACCCGCCACCTCGGAGGCTGCCCCCACCGACTCGGAGTCCGCCGCCACCGGCGCCTGCACCTACAACCCGGACGGCACCCAGCCCGCCAAGCAGGTCGACCCGCCGTCGCCCGACCCGACGGAGACCGGAAAGGTCAACGTCACCTTCGAGACCAACGTCGGCGACATCAAGGCGGTCCTCGACGCGAAGGCCACTCCCTGCACCGTCAACTCCCTCCTGTCCCTGGCCGACCAGGACTACTTCGACGGCACCGATTGCCACCGCCTGACCACCGCCGGGATCTACGTGCTCCAGTGCGGTGACCCCACCGGTACCGGCAGCGGCGGCCCCGGCTACCAGTTCGACGACGAGCTGACCGGCAGCGAGACCTACCCGGCCGGCACCTTGGCGATGGCCAACGCCGGCCCGGGGACCAACGGCTCACAGTTCTTCATGGTCTACAAGGACTCGCAGCTGCCGCCGTCCTACACGGTCTTCGGCAAGGTCGACACCGCCAGCATTCGCATCCTGCAGAAGGTCGCCGCCAAGGGATCCGACAACGCCAACGCCCAAGGTGATGGCGCGCCCGTCCAGAAGGTCACCATCGACGAGGTCGACGACTGATCACAGCGGGAACTCAACTCCGGTGAGCGACTCGGACTTCTGCCACAACCGTGTGGCGAGGTCCGGGTCGTTCGCGGTTGGGGAGCGCCCGACCAGGGTGGGGCCCCCGAACAACCCCCCCGGCCCACCCGGACCGGCATAACTGTTGCCGGCCAGGTCAGCGGTGGCGGCGTAGAGGATGGGCAGGGCTCCCTGCGACGGCTTCATGCCGATCAACGCGTTGCCCAGGTCGCTGAGGCGGGTGAACGCCCGGCTGCCGGTGCCGCCCTGGATGCCGGTCGCGGTGTAGCCCGGGTGGGCGGCGGTCGCTCGCAGGGCCGACCCGTTCGCGTCCAGTCGGCGCTGCAGCTCGGCCACGAAGAGCAGGTTGGCCAGCTTCGACTGCGCATACGCGGCGTACGCCGAGTAGCCGCGCCGGGCGAAGTCGAGGTCGTCGACGTCGATGTCAGCGCTGCGGTGGGAGGCCGAGCTCACGGCGACCACCCGGTCGCCGAGCTTGGGCAGCAACAGGTTGGTCAGCGCGAAGTGGCCGAGGTGGTTGGTGGCGATCTGGGTCTCGAAGCCGTCGACGGTCCGGCTGGCCGGGACCGCCATGATGCCGGCGTTGTTGACCAGCACGTCGACCCGATCCAGGTTGCTGGCAAAGGCGTGCACGGACCCGAGGTCCGACACGTCCAGCCAGCGCACCTCCACCCGACCCCGCGCACCGGTGCGACGTACCCGTTCGGCGGCCTCCTGGCCACGCGCCATGTTGCGCACGGCCATCACGACCTCGGCGCCGGCGACGGCCAGGGCACGAGTCAGCTCCAGGCCAAGGCCCCCGGTGGCACCCGTGATGACGAAGCGCCGCCCGTCCTGGTCAGCCATCTGCTCACGGGTCCACGCTGATCTCGGCATGGCGGGATCGTAGGCGAACCGATCGACATGCAGTTCATCGCCGTTGCCGCATGACTGAGCGTGGCAACGGCGACGGATCGCGCCACCTGCATGTCCGGCGGTACGCCGAACAGCGCGGCCCGAACGGCTGGSGGGCACAGCCGTGGACGTTCAGGCCTGGCGGAACTCCACCTCGGTGGGCAGCGCAACCGTTCGGCTCACCGTGCACAACCGATCGCGTGACATCTCGATCGAGCGGGGCAGGAAGTCGCGGGCCGCATCTCCCTCGGCGCCGTCTGGGAAGACCACGTCGAAGGTGATCCGAAGATTGGTCAGGTGATTTCCGTCATCGTCGCGGACCTTGTCGCCCTGGCTGTGCACCGCGAACGACAGCGGCTGTGCCCGCTTGCCCGTGATCGCATCGACGTCGATCGCACTGCATCCGGCCAGGGCCGCCAGCAGCAGCTCGACAGGCGTGAAGTCGGGGTCGTCACCGGTTCCGATCGGGAGCACTCCCCCACGAACGTTGGTGGCCTTGTAACGGGCCTCCCCGATGCGGGTCAGATCGATGCTGCGCAGGGTCTCTGGATCGCTCATGCCCCGAGCCTGCCAGATCGCTGCGTTTGCGTCAGCGTCCCGGCCGCGCAAGGGTGGACGAGTCATGCACGCAATCGACGAAGGAGAGCACATGCTCAACCTCACCGAGAATGCCAGCACGATCGTCAAGGACATCGCCGACCAGGGCGGGCCCGAGACAGCGGGACTCCGCATCAGCAGCGACGACTCCTCCGAGCAGGCCTTCGCGGTCAGCGCCGCGACCGCGGCCGAGCCCGGGGACCAGGTCGTCGAGCAGGATGGCGCGACCATCTTTCTCGACGAGAGCGCCGCACAGCAGCTCGACGACAAGGTGCTCGATGCCGCCGTCGACCAGCAGGGTGGCGTCCAGTTCGCCCTGGCCCAGCAGGCCTGAGCAGACCCCTCGCCGAGTCGGCACGCGTTGACGCAGTCGTCGTCAACACGTGCCGACTCGTCATTTGTGAGCGAGGGTGCGTGAGAGCAACGGATTGGTTGTGTTCAGGTTCGAAACCCAACCAATGTGTTGGTCTCAGGGGGAGTTGTCGCCTGCGCCTTCAGAGCCACCCGTTGGCCTCGGCCGCACGGACTGCCTCGGCCCGATTCGCGGCACCGGTCTTGCCGATGGCTGACGAGAGGTGGTTGCGCACCGTTCCCTCGCTGAGGTGCACCCGCCCGGCGATCACCGTCACCCGGGCACCATCGCGTGCTGCCTGCAGCACCTCGGTCTCGCGCGGGCTCAACGGCGAGTCCCCCGCCACCAAGGTGTCGGCGGCCAGGCCCGGATCCACCACCCGAAGGCCCGCATGCACTCGGCGTACGGCGTCCGCGAGCTGGCTTGCGGGCGTGTCCTTGACCACGAACCCGGAGGCCCCGGCCTGCAGGGCCCGCCGCAGATATCCGGGGCGCCCGAAGGTGGTCACGATCAGCACCCGCGTGTCGGGGGCCGCAGCGCGCACCAGCTCGGTCGCCGCGATGCCGTCCAGACCGGGCATCTCCACGTCGAGCAGGGCGACGTCGGGCCGATGCTCCTTCACGGCAGCGACCACCGCGTCACCCGAACCCACCTCGGCGACGATCTCCAGGTCGGACTCCATGCTCAGCAACGCTGACAATGCACCGCGCACCAACGCCTGGTCGTCGGCCAGCAGCAACCTGATCGGCGTACTCATCGCGCCACCACCCGCAGCAGGAAGCCGCCGTTCTCGGCGGTCTCGGTGATCACGGTCGCCCCCATCGCGGAGGCACGTTCCCGCAGTCCGCGGGTGCCGTTGCCGGGCAGCGCCTCGGGTGTCGGCCCACGGCCGTCGTCCTTCACCTCGACGGCATCTGCCGAGAGCGTGACCGTGCAGGTCTCTGCCGCACTGTGTCGGATCACGTTGGTCACTCCTTCGCGCACGGTCCACGCGAAGAGCTCGCGCAGGTCGCTGGGCACCTCGTCGGTGGAGTTGGGCAGCCAGTGCTGGATCCCGGCTGCGTCGAGTGCCAGCCGGGCCCGCGCCAGCTCGCCCGGCAGGGTGAGCTCACGGTAGCCCTCGACCGCACGACGTACGTCGGCCAACGCATCGCGGCTGAGTCGCTCGAGGTCGGCCAGCTCGGCGCGCGTGCGGTCGAGGTCGACGTCGACCAGCCGGCCGGCCAGCTCCGCCTTGACCGTGATCACCGTCAGTGAGTGACCGAGGATGTCGTGCAGGTCGCGGGCGAAACGGTTCCGCTCCTGGGACACGGCCAGGCGGGCGTTCTCCTCGCGGGCCGCGACCAGGTCGGCGTTGCGCTTGATCACGCCCCGGATGCCCCAGACGGCCAGCGTCGCGGCCAACGACCCGAAGAGCAGGGACCTGTCCTCGGACCAGCCGGGAACCAGGAGGCCCGCGGCATAGGCGACCGCAGCGAAGCACAGCGCAACGATCGGCCCGGTGCGCAACGGGAGGTAGAACACCGCCATCACCGCGAGGTAGACCACGGTCGCGGTGCCGTGCTGGCCGACGCTCACGCAGGCCACCACGGCGAGCACGAGAGCGGTCCCGATGAAGCCGGCGGCGGGCCCGAGGGGTGTGTTGTCGCCGGCGGTCAGGTGGCGCATTCGCGCCCATTGGAAGGACAACAGGTAGACCACGGCGAAGATCACGATCGCCCCCATCCCGATCCAGCCGGCGCTCTGGTCGCGCTTGGACAGGCCGGCCTCGAACGGGTCAGCGAGGTAGAACAGCCAGACGGCCGCGAAGACGAGGCCGAACCACCCCGGCCGCAGGCGCGTCGCGCCGAGGTCGAGGTGGTCTGGCTTCACAGTGCCCACCGTATCCATGTCAGACGCGGGCCGTGTCCTTGCTCATCCGCCAGGCGGCTCCGGCGACGAAGATCGCCAACCAGGCAACGGCATTCACCACGGCCACCCATCCCAGGTCGCCGGTGAGCGGCCAGCGGCTGACCTCTGCCACCCCGAACATGGGGGTGAACTCCGCGACCTTGTAGACGGCTGAGCCCTCGTCGAGCGGAATGAAGACGTTGCCGAGGAACGAGAAGAGCGCCAGCCCCGGGCCGAGCACCTGCATCGCGTTTTCACCGGGGACGACATAGCCGACGAAGACGCCCAGGGCCGCGAAGACGAGGGTGCACACCAGAGTGAGCAGGGCGCACTCGATCCAGATGTGGACCGGCATGTCGGGCTTGCCCTGGGCGATGCCGACCACGTTGACGACGGCGATCGCCAGGGCGCCGAGCACCAGCGCGATCAGGGCCTTCACGATGATGTGGACGGCCGGGTGCACCGGGGTGAGACGCAGCTGGCGTGACCAGCCCACCGCGCGTTCGAGGGCGACGCTGGCACCGCCGGACGCCGCGGTGACCGCGGCGCCGTACAAAGCCATCGAGACCATGATGTAGGCGGCGACGTTGCCGTTGCCGACGCTCTCGTTCCACTCCTTCTGTCCGCCGAAGGCCAGGAAGAGGCCCGCGGGGAAGACAAGGGTGAAGATGAGGGTCCGCTTGTTGCGCAGCATCCGTCGCAGCTCGATCCGCAGGACCGTGGTGTTGAAGCCGCCGAGCTTGGGGACCCTGCGGGTGGTCGGGTCGATCACGGTGCTCATCGTGCGTCTCCGTTCGTGGGAGTGGTCAGGTCGAGGAATGCTTCCTCCAGGCCCCGGGCGATGATCTCGAGGTCGCGGGCTCCGGTGTTCAGCAGAAGGTGTCGGGCGACCGCGTCGCTGTCGGCGGCGCGTACGACGACCCGGTCGCCGCGGATCTCGACGGACTCGACGCCGTCCAGCCGGCCGATCTCGTCGGACTTGCTCCTGGCGTCCGGCACCGTGGCGCGCACCGTCCGCCCGGAGGCCAGTGCGCGCACCTCGCTCGCGGTGCCGTCGGCGACCACCTGTCCGTTGCTGACCAGCACGATCCGGTCGGCGTACTGATCGGCCTCCTCCAGGTAGTGCGTGGCGAAGAGGATGGTGCGGCCCTGCTCGGCGTCCGCCTGGATCGCGTTCCAGAAGGTGCGTCGTCCTTCGACATCCATGCCGGTCGTGGGCTCGTCGAGGAGCAGGAGCGCCGGGTCGGAGAGCAGGGCCATGGCGAAGCGCAGTCGTTGCTGCTCGCCTCCGGAGCACTTGCTGACCGTGCGGTCGGCCAGGCCGGTGATGCCGGCCCGCGCGAGCACCAGGTCCACCGGCTGGGTGTCGGCGAAGAGGCTGGCGGTGTATTCGACCGTCTCGCGGACGGTGAGGTCCTTGAGCAGACCGCCGGTCTGCATGACGGCCGAGACCAGTCCACGGGCGATGGCCTGGCGGGGATCGTGCCCGAAGACGGTGACGCTTCCGGTGGTGGGCTGGCTGAGGCCGAGGATCATGTCGATCGTGGTCGTCTTGCCGGCGCCGTTGGGGCCGAGGAAGGCGACGATCTCGCCGGGCTCGAGGGTGAGGTCGATGCCGCGCACCGCTTCGACGTCACCGAACGTCTTGGTGACGCCGAGGAGCTGCACGGCGGCCGACTCGTGGTCGCTTGCCCGGGGTGTTCCGAGAGTCTGTGTGGTCATGGCACCAGCCTGCTCGGCGCAGGGGGCAGGTGCCTCGATCGGTCATCACGACCTCGGCATGACAAATGTCAGTGCGCGGTCCGGTTCCGGGCACTGCCCGCGCTTCGACCCCCGTGGAGCAGGGGGTTCAGCAGCCACACCATCTGTCCGGCTCCTCTCCCCGGCAACCTGTCCGGTCCTGTCCCCGGCAACGCAAAAGGGCCCGGGGAGAAGACTCCCGGGGGCCGATCTGTGCGTTGCTGGGCTCAGAAACCGCGCAGCCGACGGCGCTCTCGACGAGCCTCCGCGCGGTCAAGCTTCAGCTCCCGGCGCAGGGCCGACTCGCGGACCTCGTGGTCGCGACCGGCGGCGATGCCCCGGGCGATGTCCTGGGAGAAGTACTGGTCGCTCATGGGTGGTTCTCTGTCCTCTCGCGTCGTCGTTGACGCTGGTTGATCGGTAATGTGCAACTCAGGCGAGCTGCCTCTTACATTCTAGGTGCTCTGCGGCCGCCTCCTGACCGATTTCGAGGTGATCTCGGGCACCATCCCTTGGGCTCTCCCGGGCCAGTGACACCATCGATGGCATGCCCACTCCCACCCGCGAGATCCACCTTTCCTCCCGCCCCTCCGGCTGGCCCACCCACGACAACTTCCGCACCGTCTCCACCAACCTTCCCGATCCCGCCGAGGGTCAGGTCGTGGTCCGCAACCTGATGATGTCGGTCGACCCCTACATGCGCGGTCGGATGAGCGATGCCAAGTCATACGTCGCTCCGTTCGCCCTGGACGCACCTCTCCAGGGCGGTGCCGTCGGTGCGGTCATCGCCTCAGCGAGCGACGCGCTCGCCGTCGGAGACGTCGTCCTTCACGGTCTCGGCTGGCGCGAGCACGCCCTGCTCGACGACACGGCAGTTCGCAAGGTCGACACGGACGCGGCCCCGGCCTCCGCCTACCTCGGCGTGCTCGGCATGACCGGCCTGACGGCGTACGTCGGACTCACCCGCATCGGGCAGTTCCACGAGGGCGAGACCGTGTTCGTCTCCGGGGCCGCCGGCGCCGTGGGCAGCATGGTCGGCCAGCTCGCCAAGAACCTCGGTGCCGGCACCGTGATCGGTTCGGCGGGCTCACCCGAGAAGGTCGCCTGGCTGAAGGAGATCGGCTTCGACGAGGCGCTCAACTACAAGGACGCCCCGATCGCCGCGCAACTGCAGGACCTGCCCGACATCGACGTCTACTTCGACAACGTCGGCGGCGACCACCTCGAGGCCGCGATCTCCAACATGGCCGACTTCGGCCGGATCGCCTGCTGTGGTGCGATCGCGGGCTACAACGCCACCGAGCCCACGCCCGGGCCACGCAACATGATGATGCTCGTCTCCAAGCGGCTCACGATGCGCGGCTTCATCGTCGGCGAGCACAGCGACCTGGCCGGGGAGTTCTTCTCCACCGTCGGCCCCTGGCTCGCCGATGGACGGATCCAGCACCGCGAGACCTTCGTCGACGGGCTCGACCACGCTGTCGACGCGTTCCTCGACCTGATGCACGGAGCCAATACCGGCAAGATGCTGGTCAACCTCTGACCCGGGCCACCTCCTCCCGGCCGAAATGTCCTCTTCCCGGCCGGAATTTCGGCCGGGCAGTTCCCATTTCCCCGGGTACCCGGGGAAATGGGACAACTCGTAGGGTGCTCGCGTGGACTCTCCCTATCGCAGCCTGCAGCTGACCGAAGCTCGTGCCCGATTCGACCTGCTCGACGTCACGGCGTACGACGTGGTGCTCGACCTTGCCTCGGACGAGAAGACGTTCACGTCGGTCACCACGATCGACTTCACCAGCAGGGGCGGGGAGACCTTCGTCGACCTGAAGGCGCGCCACGTCAACCGGATCACCTTCAACGGCCACGACCTCGACCCTTCGCTCGTCGTGCGCGGACGACTTCCCCTCGCCACCGACCCGGGAGAGAACCGCCTCGTGGTCGACGCGGTGATGCCGTTCCGCAACGACGGCGAGGGCCTGCACCGCAGCATCGACCCCGCCGACGGGCGCCACTACGTCTACGGCATGTCGTTCATGGATGCCGCTCCGTCGATCTTCGCCTGCTTCGACCAGCCCGACCTGAAGGCGCCGTACACACTCCACGTGACCGCGCCGAGCGACTGGAGCGTCATCGGAAACGCCCCCGGCAGCAAGGTCGAGACCAGTCCCACCTCGGCCCTGTGGGAGTTCGAGCGGTCGCAACCACTGTCGACGTACTTCGTCACCCTGGTCGCCGGGCCCTACCACGTGATCCACGACGAGCACGCCGGCGTCCCGTTGTCGCTCAGCTCGCGACAGTCGATCGCGACCGCTCTCGAGACCGACGCCGACGAGCTGTTCACGATGACGAAGCAGTGCTTCGACGAGTTCCACCGAATCTTCGGCATCCGCTACCCGTTCGGCAACTACCACCAGGCGTTCGTGCCGGAGTTCAACGCCGGCGCCATGGAGAACCCCGGCTGCGTGACGTTCCGCGACCCGCTGCTGTTCACCAGCAAGGTCACCCGTGGTGAACGAGTCCAGCGCGCCACCACCGTCGCACACGAGATGGCCCACCAGTGGTTCGGCAACATCACCACGCCGAAGTGGTGGGACGACCTGTGGCTCAACGAGTCGTTCGCCGAATACATGGGCAACCGGGTCACCGCCGACGTCACGCAGTACGACGACGCATGGATCCACACCGGCTATGCCCGCCGCCAGTGGGGCCTGGTCGCCGACCAGCGACCGAGCACCCACCCGGTCGCCGGCAACGGTGCCGTCGACGCCACCGCAGCCCTGCAGGACTTCGACGGCATCTCCTACGCCAAGGGCTCCACGATCCTGCGACAGCTCAACACAAGGCTGGGCGATGACGTGTTCTTCGGCGGGGTGATCGACCACTTCGAACGCAACCGCTTCGGCAACGCCACCATGCGCGACCTGTTCGGTTCCTGGGAGCGCGCCGGCGCCGGAGACCTCTCCGCCTTCACCGACAGCTGGCTCCTCACCACCGGCGCCGACACACTTTCACTCGACCGCGACGCCGGCGTCATCCGGCGTACTCCCCCGGCGGGTCAGGCCCAGGCACGCGACCACGAGATCCGGGTGGCGTTGGGCACCGGCAGCGGCTGGCAGGTGCAGGAACTGTCCGTCGACGGCGACGCGACGCCCATCGACGTCCCTGACGGGACGGCGCTGGTGCTGGACCCCGACCTGGCCACGTGGGTGCTGCCGATGCCCGACGAGGTGTCCCTCGCCGGTTTCCGGGACTCCATCGGCTCCACCAGCGATCCGGTGATCCGACTGGGCATCTGGAACTCGGTGCGCTCCGCCTTCCACAATGCGCAGGTCGACCCGGCGGAGGTCGTCCGCCTGGCCGAGCAGTCGTTGCCGAGCGAGACCAACGACGACGCACTCCGCTCAACGCTGCCGTTCCTCACCGGGCAGGTCACGGCGGTCAGCCAGGACCCGTCCGCCGCGAGTGGTCGCATCCACGCTGCCTGTCGCCAACTGCTCGAGCGGGCGCCCGCGGGCAGCACCACCCAGCTGGCCGCCTTCCAGGGCGCGGTGTCGTCGAGCAACGACGTTACCGGTCTGCGGGAGTGGCTGGCCGGCGCCGGGTTGCCGGCGGGTCTCGAGATCGACGCCGACCTGCGTTGGCGACTGCTGATCCGGGTGGCCACCCTCGGCGGGACCGATCGTGCGGCCCTCGACGAAGAGCTCCTTACGGACCCGACGACGAAGGCCCGCGTCGACCACGCCACCGCGGTCTCCAGCCTGCCCGACCATGCGGCGAAGGCCTGGGCGTGGTCCCGCTTCGACGGCACCGAGAGCGCCTCCAACTACGAGCTGATCGCGTGCGGCACCGGCCTCTGGCGCAGCGGGCAGGAGGAGTTCACCGCGCCGTACGTCGAGCGCTACTTCGCCGAGCTCCCCCATGCCGGAACCGTCCACTCGGGCTGGGTCCTCGGCAACGTCACCGAACACTTCTTCCCGATCTCGTCGCTCGAGGACGCCACGCTCTCCCGGGCCTCGGACCTCGTCGACCGTCCGGGGTTGGACCTGACGATCCGTCGCAACCTGATCGACATGGCCGACGCGCTCGAGCGCCGCCTGGCCGTTCGGCGTACGTTCACTCGCTCCTGAAACCCTCGATACTCCCTGACGTTCGGGTCCACATTTCGGGATACTCCCTGACGTTTCGGTCCTCGGGCTGAGGACCGAAACGTCAGGGACTACCCAGAGATGCGGGGTCGCCGGGGCGAATCACCCCGGGGCGTACGACGAACGCGTCGACGGCCAGCAACGGCTCGCCGGCCTCGTTGCGTGGTCGGAAACCGGCGAGTGCCTTGAGGATCGGCGCGTCCGCGGAGCCGGAGAGCGGGTGCTGGTTGGGCACGCCACAACGCCCGATCGGCGCATTCACCCGGATCACGGCGTCGCCCACGAGCAGCTCCTGCCCCAACCAGGTGTCCTCGACCCACGGCTCCTCGGTCTCGATGACAAGGGTGCTGCGGAATCGTTCCGGCTGGTCGGCCGGTTCACGACGTCCCATCCGCTCGGCCAGTTCCCGCAGGGAGGCCGTGCCCACCAGACTCACCGGGGCGCCGTAGACGATCTCGCCACGCTCGGCCCTGGCCAGGTACGCCGGACGCGCGCACTGCTGGGCGAGCAGCCTCGCCGGCTCCCCGTCGTACGGCGTCACCCGCGCCGGGCGCCCCCAGTAGTCGACCTCGAGAACCGGCCCGGTCGGTGCGACCCGGCCCTCGGCAACCCGGCCGCCCGGCAACGTCACCCGCAGGACGTCACCGTCGGCCGCGACGGTGACCTCCATCAGCGGCTGTGCGACGGTGCGCACGATCTGGTGTCGCTCGCTGTCGACCAGGCACCACTCGCGATCGCCCACCGGACCGTGTGCGTCGAGCTCGATCGAACCCCTGGCCACGTGGCGGGTGCCCTTCAGCGGCGCGAAGCCGACCCGTCGTACGACCATCGGTGTCACGGGGCCGGATCGACGGCTCACGACAGGGTCCATACCCGAACAATAGGCGCCGAACCTGCCCTTCTGGCGTGGGAGGCCGAGGACTGTCGGTGCTCCGTTCTAGGTTCTTCCTGTGCGCATCCTCCACACCTCCGACTGGCATCTCGGGCGTTCCTTCCACCGCGAAGGCATGCTCGAGCACCAGGCTGCCTACGTCGACCACCTGGTCGAAGTCGTGGAGTCGGAGAAGGTCGACCTCGTGGTGGTCGCCGGAGACATCTACGACCGGGCGTTGCCACCGGTCGACGCGGTGCGTCTGGCCAACGAGGCCTTCACCCGCATCGCCCGTTCCCGCGCGCAGCTGGTGGTCACCAGCGGCAACCACGACTCCGCCCAACGCCTGGGCTTCGGGGCCGAGCTGATGGATGCCGCCGGCGTCTTCATCCGCACCAGCTCCTTGTCGATCGGCGCTCCGATCCTGCTCGACGACGAGCACGGGCCGGTGGCTGTCTACGGCCTCCCCTATCTCGACCCCGACCTGGTCCGCGAGCCGTGGGGCCTGACCTCACGCAGCCACGAGGCAGCGCTCACGGAGGCGATGCGCCGGGTGCACGCCGACCTGGCCGAGCGCTCCAGGGGCACCCGCTCGATCGTGATGTCCCACGCGTTCGTGGCCGGCACCAAGCCGGTCGCCCCCAGCGAGTCCGAGCGTGACATCAGCGTCGGAGGGGTCAGCATCGTGCCGACCGATGTCTTCGGCGGCATCGACTACGTCGCCCTGGGCCACCTGCACGGTCGTCACACGCTGACCGAGTCGATCCGCTACAGCGGCTCACCGCTGGCCTACTCGTTCTCCGAGACCAACCACCGCAAGGGCTCGTGGCTGGTCGACCTCGACGCCGACGGTGTGGCGGGTGCAGAGTTCATCGACGCACCGGTCCCCCGGGCCCTGGCCCAGATCCGTGGCGACATCGAGTCGCTCCTCACCCGCACCGACCTGGCCGCGCAGGAGTCCGCCTGGGTGCAGGCGACACTGACCGACGACGTGCGGCCGGTGCGCGCGATGGAGCGGCTGCGTGAGCGGTTCCCGCACACCCTCGTGCTCTCCTTCGAGCCGGCCAACGGGCGCGCGGCGACCCTGCCCTCGGCCAGGCCCGCCGCTGGCAAGTCCGACCACGCCATTGCCGTCGACTTCCTCACCGAGATGCGCGGGCGTCCCGCCAGCACCGAGGAGTCGGCCCTGCTCCGCGACGCGTGCGACTCCTGCAGCCCCGACCACGACCTCGACGAGGTGGTGGGCTGATGCGCCTGCACCACCTCGAGGTGACTGCCTTCGGCCCCTTCGCCGACACCTCGACGATCGACTTCGACGACCTCTCCTCGGCAGGGCTGTTCCTGCTCAGCGGACCCACCGGCTCCGGCAAGACCTCGATCCTCGATGCGGTCTGCTTCGCCCTGTACGGCGACGTTCCCGGTGACCGCAACAGCGCGAAGCGCTTCCGTTGCGACACTGCCGCACCCGGAGTTCCACCGCGGGTGAGGCTCGAGGCAACCTTGGCCGGCCGCCGCTTCCGATTCACCCGCTCCCCCGCCTGGAGCCGTCCCAAGAAGCGTGGCACCGGCACCACCACCGAGAACGCATCGGTGCTGGTCGAGGAGCGCATCAACGGTGAGTGGGTCGCCCAGTCGACCCGACTCGACGAGTCCGGACACCTCGTCACCGCCCTTCTCGGCATGACGATGCCCCAGTTCTGCCAGGTCGCGATGCTGCCCCAGGGCCGATTCCAGATGTTCCTCAGGGCCAGGTCCGAAGACCGACACCGGCTGCTCCAGCAGCTCTTCAGCACCCAACGCTTCGAAGACATCGAGCGGTGGATCCGAGACCACACCCGTGGGTTGCACCGGCAGAGCCTGGAGCTGCAGCGCGCCGCCTCCCGGGTGGTCAGCAGGATCCTCGAGGCCACCGGTCAGAGCCTTCCGGATGACTGGTCGGGTGACGATCTCTCTGCCCAGATGGCCGATGACGAGCTCGCGTCGTGGATGGGCTCCCTCGTCGCCGAGGTCCAGGAGCACGCCGCCACCGCGAGTGCCGTCCTCGTCGGCGCCGACCAGGCTGAGCAGGCTGCTCGCAAGGCACGCGATGCCGGACATCACACCGCCTCGTTGCAGGCCAGGGCCGCCCGCGCACAGGAAGATCTGCAGCGCCTCTCCGAAGAGGCCGCTGCCCAGCAGGAGCGCCGCGACCGTCTCACGAGGGCTCGTCGAGCGGCACCCGTCGTTCCGCTGCACCAGCTTGCGGGCACCACCGCCCAGCAACGAGACCGTACGACGGAGCGCGCGCTGACCGCTCGGGCACGAGTCGACGAGCTCCTCGGGCTCCACGAGGCAACCAACGACGACCTGACCCGTGTGGTCCGTGACCTGGTCTCGACCCTGACCCTGGCCACGAACGCTCTCCCCAAGGAGGCCGAGCTCGACGCCCTGCACCGCAGGATCGAGCGCACCCGGACCGACCTCGGCGCGCTGCGCTCCCAGGAGTCAGAGGCACTGGAGCTGACCGAGACCCTCCCCCGCCGGATCGAGGAGTTGCACACCCGATTGGCCGAGGCTCGCGAGGCGGCCACCATCGCCGAGCGACTTGCCGACGAGGTGGCCGTCCTCGACCAGCGCCTGGCCGCACACACTCGCGCCGCCCAGCTCCGCAATGAGGTCGAGCAGGCCACCGAGCGCCGCCGGGCCGCGGTCGACCGGTGCCAGGCACTCAAGGAGCACTGGCTCCAGCTCACCGAGGCCCGCATTCGCGGCATGGCGGCCGAGATTGCCACCGACCTGGCCGTGGGCGCCAACTGCCCGGTGTGCGGTTCGGCCGACCATCCCCACAAGGCTGAGCCCACGGCCGGCGCTCCGACGGTCGAGACCGAGAGGGCCGCCCGCAAGGCTCTCGACGACGCCGAGCCCGAGCGGGTGGCTCTCGACGCGAAGGTCCATGAGCTGACCGCGACGCTGAAGCACGTCGAGCGCGACGCCGGCGACGAGCCGGCCGAACAGCTGCGGGCGCGACGCGACGAACAGGAGTCAGCGCGAGCCTCGGCCGCCCGGGTCGCTCGCGGCTCCGGCGAGGCCGAGAAGTCGATGCTCGAGGCCGAGCGCTCCTTGCGGGCGGCCAGTTCGAGCCTTGCCGACACCCGGGTCACCCTGGCCGAGACCAGCACCCGCATCGAGGCAGACCGCGACGCGGCTCGAGCGATCGAGGCCGAGCTGCACGACCTCCTCGACGGCACCGGACACGACGACCTCCGCGAGTTGATCACCCACCACCGCCAGGTCGTCGAGGTCTGTGAGGATGCGCTGCGGCTCGATGCCGAACGCACGGCGGCCGACCTGCGAGCCGTCGAGGCGGATGCCGCTCTCGTCGACTGGCTCTCCGAGCACGAGTTCGCGGCTCTCGACGAAGCCCTCGACGCGGTGCTCTCCGACCATGAGTTCCAGACCGTCGAGCAGGAGGTCGCCGACCATGCGAGCCGGCTCGCCGGGGCTCGTTCTGTGCTCGAGGATCCGACAGTGGCGGCCGTGCTCGACCTTCCCACTCCCGACCTGGCGGCGCTCGATGAGGCGGCTGCCCGGCTGCGCCACGAGCTCGACGCAGCCCACACCTCCGCCCAGGTGGCCACGACCCGGGCAGCCAGGCTGTCCTCGCTCCACGACGACCTCAGCGGTGCCCTCGCGGCCTGGCGACCGGTGCACTCGTCGTACGCCGTGGCGGCCGAGCTCGCGTCGTTCGTCGAGGGCAAGTCGGCCGACAACGAGCTGCGCATGCGGCTCTCCGCCTACGTTCTCGCCTGGCGACTGACCCAGGTCGTCGCGGCCGCCAACGAACGGCTGCGCAAGATGAGCGACCAGCGCTACACGCTTGAGCACACCGGTCGTCGCGGCGCCGGCGAGAGCCGCGGCGGGCTGAGTCTGCTCGTGCTCGATGAGTGGTCCGGTGAGCTCCGCGACCCGGCGACGCTCAGTGGGGGTGAGACCTTCGTCGTCTCTCTCGCCCTGGCCCTGGGCCTGGCCGACGTGGTCACCCAGGAGGCTGGCGGAGTCGAGCTCGACACGCTCTTCGTGGACGAGGGTTTCGGCTCCCTCGACGCGCAGACCCTCGACGACGTGATGGACACCCTCGACACGCTCCGTGACGGTGGACGTGTGGTCGGTGTGGTCAGCCATGTCGCAGAGATGCGCAGTCGCATCCCCACCCAGCTGCGGCTGACCAAGGACCGCAGCACCGGATCGTCCGCGACGATCACCCGCGACTCGTTCTGAGTCGACTGCCCGAAATGGGGCAAATGGCGCATTCAACCCACTCGACGATCGCGCCGGGCATAGATTCAGGCACCGGCGAGAGTCGCCGCACTCGGGAACAAGTGCGCGCAAGGAGATTCCTCCATGAAGTCACCTCTCAAGGGTCAACGCAGAGCCGTGGCCATCCTCGGGACCCTGGCCACGGGCGTCGCCCTGGTCCTCACCTCGCCCCAGTCGTCAGTCGCGGAGTCGTCCTCCGCATCCGTCACGGCGGCCCGCGCCGCCGTGACCTCTTCCGGCTTCTATGCCACCGGCACGACGAGGACCTCCTCGGGCAAGAAGCTCAGGGTCAGCCTGAGCGCCTACAAGGCAGACACCGCGTCCTTCAACATCTCCCTCTCCACTGCCGGAGAAACCCACTCGTGGTCCTTCCGGGCGCCGAAGTCCGCAGTGAAGATCAACGCCAAGGGAGCAGGCACCATCAAGCTCACCTCGAAGCAGACCGGTGGCCTGGGCAAGATCCAGCTCAAGCTCAAGCCGACCGGCAAGTTCAAGGCCTACAAGTGCGCCGGGAACGTCCACAGCAGGACCCGCAACCTCAAGGTCTCCGGGCCGTTCTTCTTCGACACCCGGACCAAGCCGTGGGGGAAGGTCGGCAAGAAGTCCGGGAACTTCTCGTTCAACGGCAGCCGACGGGCCAGCTTCTCCTACGACGTCGACTGTCCGGGACCTGAGTTCAAGGATCCGTGCATCACCCAGCTCAGCTGGTCGGCCTACACGTCCACACCCACGTCGTACCTCAGCATCGGCGGCAACAAGTCCGGCAACCGTACGACGATCCAGGGGAGTCGCAGCGTCACGCTGAAGAAACCCGCCGGAGCCTTCCGCCACGACTCGGTGACCAAGAAGGCCAAGGCCCCGGTTCTCACGGTCGGCGAGGACGACAACGCCAAGCTCAAGATCCACGGCACCAGCGGGTCGGCCACCGCGACCTCCAGCTTCCCGTCCACTCCCTACACCAACGAGTGCGACACGGGCACCCAGCACCAGGTCAACTGGAGCGGCTCACTGGCCAATGGGAGACCCGCGCTCACCGTCAAGGCCCAGGTGTTCGGCAACTTCAGGATCGGCAACAGCGCGTCCACCTACTTCGGCAGGAGCTGGCGCACCGCCTGACCCACGCGACGGGTCGGCCGGAGGCGACCACGGCCGACCCGTGCACCGGGCTCGCCATGGCCACATCATGGCCGCGGACACGCCATGGCAGACGCGTCGATCCACGGTGTGTCATGCCCTAGCCTGTCGAAGTCGACGACAGGAGACCGCGATGATCACCACGCCGGGACAGCTGCTGCGCCACCTGGTTCCGATGCCCCCGGCCGATCTTCCACGGGGCCGCATGGTCGAGCTGCCGGGGCGCGGGAGCACGTTCGTCACCGACACCGCCGGTCCGTCAACGGACTCCCCCGTCGTCGTGCTGTTGCATGCGGTCGGCACCACGGGCCTGCTCACCTGGTTCCCCTCGATCCCGGCGTTGTCCGAGCGCTGCCGGGTGGTCACGCTCGACCAGCGCTGGCACGGCCGCGGCATCCAGTCGGAGGAGTTCTCCCTGCGCGACTGTGCCGACGACGCGGCGGCCCTGCTCGACGTGCTCGGGATCGACCGAGCCGTGTTCGCCGGGTTCTCCCTCGGCTCGATCGTCGCCCAGCGGGTCTGGCGCCAGCACCCGCACCGCGTCTCCGGCCTGGTGCTCTGCGCCACCACCGATCGCTTTCGCTCCACGGCCGGCGAACGCCTCTTCCACGAGACGATGGAGCTGTCCATGGGCGGGCTTCGCGGAGTCTCGCGCTCGAGAGTCGGCGCCACGGCTGCCCGCGTGGCCGGTCGCGCGCTCAACCTGGCCCCGAACGACGTGCACGAGTGGGCACTGGCGGAGTTCGCCTCCACCAGTCCGTGGGCGGTGGCTCAGGCCGTGGCCGCACTCGGGCGGCACCACTCCCGCCCCTGGCTGCGACGCGTCGACGTACCGACCGCGGTCGTGGTCACGCTCAACGACAAGGTCATCCCAGCCGCCCGGCAGGTCGCTCTCGCCCGACTGGTCCCGGGCGCCACGGTCCACGACATCGACGCTGGCCACGCCAGCTGCGTGATGGAGGCCGATGTCTTCGTCCCGGCGCTCGTCGAGGCCACCACCACGGTCGTCGCCCGCGCCGACGACTTCCCGCGCCCCACCCCACGAGGCGTCACTCACTGATGCGCGACACAACGGCCGACCCTTTCGCGACGCAGCCCCTGACGCCTCTTGGGAGGGCAGGTCAGAGGGCGGCGGCGCGCAGGGTTTCCAGCTCGCGGGGGAACTGGTCCACCAGTGCGTCGACGTCACGCATCGACTCCGAGCAGGCGATCACCCCGACGTGCACCCGGCCGTTGTTCGACATCACGGTGATGTTCACGCCGGCTCCGTGGAAGACCGGGCCGAGCGGATAGAGCCCGTCGATGCGAGCACCCGCGAAGTAGAGCGGGATCGGCGGTCCGGGAACGTTGGAGATGACCAGGTTGTGCACCACCGGGTGCTTCTCGGCGAGCCGGAGCCCGGCGTAGGCCCGCACGGCGAGACCGAACGTCCGCGGCGCCGCGAACTCAGCCCAGTCCTGCAGCGCATCGGCACTGATCGCCTGGTGGTGCTCCTTGGCGTGCCGATTGCTCAGCGACATCGCCTCGAGGCGCTCCAGCGGGTCCTCGATGTCGGTGCCCAGCCGAGCGAACAAGGCCGAGACCTTGTTCGCTCCCGACGAGCGCTTGCTCTTGCCCCGCACGGACACCGGCACGCTGGCCACCAACGAGGTCTCGGGCAGCTCGCCACGCTCCTGGAGGTAGGACCGCAGGGCACCACCGGCCAGGGTGAGTACGACGTCATTGACCGTCGCACCGGTGGCCTCCTTGAGCTCCTTGACCTCGTCGAGGTCCAGGTCCGTGAAGCCGATCGCCCGATGGCCGGTGATGGTGCCGTTGAACGAGGTGCGCGGGGCCGAGAACGGGGCCGCCATCGCGATGCCCTGACGAGCCCTCCCGACAGTCTTGGAGACCAGCTGGGCCGAGGGCTGCAGCAGCCTGGTGACCGCGAAGGGCTTCGTCACGTTGGAGGCGACGCCACGGCCGAGCAGCTCCAACCCACCCGGGGTGCGGCCGGTGGGCGTCGGGTCCGCGGCCGCGAAGGGCTCGGCGTCAGCCTCGAGGCTGCACAGGTGGGAGATCAGGTTCGATCCTGAGGCGCCGTCGACGGTGGCGTGATGCATCTTGGAGAAGACCACCACCTGGTCGCCGTACCCCTCGATCACCCACATCTCCCACAGCGGCCGGCTGCGGTTCATGGTCAGACCCGCAAGGTGCCCACAGAGCTCGACCAGCTCGTCGTACCCACCCGGTCCGGGCAGGGACAGCCGGTGCAGGTGGTTGTCGATGTCGAAGTGTTGGTCCTGCACCCAGATCGGGTGGTCGAGGTCGAGCGGAACCCGGCGCAGGCGACGGGTGAACTCGGGCACGTCGATGACCCGGTCCCGCAGGGTCGCGCGCAGCCCGGCGTACGAATAGCCGCCGGGAATCGTGCTGGGATCCAGGACGATCACCCCGCACACGTGCATCAACTGCTCGGGCGTCTCGAGGTAGAGGAAGCTGGCATCGAGCCCGCTGAGTCGGTCCATGCGACAGATCATACGACGTCAAGTAGAACTTGTTCTAGTTCTGTGACGGGATCGACTGTGGTCGGCCCCTCCGGCCGACTACCCTCGTCGACGTGTCCTACCTACGTCGACAGATCGTCACCGCCGCCCTGGTCGCCAACGCCATCCGCCCCGTGCCCGGGCTCCGCGCCGGGATTCCCTCCTTCGCGGCCGGCTGGATGACCAACGAGCTGGCCCCGCACCTGTTCGCGCTCACCGCAGCCGACACCGCGGCCCACCTCGGCCCCAAACGCCGCAGCAAGGCCGGGCTGATCGTGGCCGCGGCCAGCATGGCCGGTCTCGGCTACCTGGTGCGTACGGCGAACAAGGTCAAGGACGGCGTCGAGGAGGCGCTCACCGAAGGCATCGGCGTGGACTACGTCGAGCGTCTCGACGCGGCTCCCACCCCGGCCGATCTGGCCACCAACTGGCGCTCGCTGGTGAACCCGTTCAAGATGCTGGCCCCCGAGATCGAGGTGATCCGCGACATCGCCTACACGGACGCCGGTCGCCGCGGCAAGCTCGACATCTACCGGGCCGAGGGACAGGCCCTCACCGACGCCCCCGTGCTGCTCCAGGTGCACGGCGGTGGATGGACCATCGGCGACAAGCGCGAGCAAGGTCTGCCACTGATGACGCAGCTCGCCGCCAAGGGCTGGGTCTGCGTGGCGATCAACTACCGCCTCGCACCCCGCAACCCGTTCCCGGCTCACATCGTCGACGTCAAGAAGGCGATCGCCTGGATCCGCGAGAACATTGCCGACTACGGCGGCGACAAGGACTACCTGGCCATCACCGGCGGATCTGCCGGCGGTCATCTCGCCGCGTTGGCAGCTCTGACCCCACACGTCAAGGAGTTCCAGCCGGGCTTCGAGGAGGCCGACACCAGCGTGCAGGTCGCCGTGCCGCACTACGGCGTCTACGACTTCGCCGGCGCCACCGGGCTCAAGTCGATGATCCTGATGCGCGACAAGTTCCTGGCCCCGCGCATCATGAAGAAGCGGTGGAAGGATGACCCCGAAGCGTTCGAGGCCGCCTCTCCGATCCTGCAGATCACTCCTGAGGCACCGGACTTCTTCGTGATGCACGGCACCAACGACACCCTGGTGCCGGTCGAGCAGGCTCGACTGTTCGTGGCCAGGCTCCGCGAGATCTCGAAGAGCTCGGTCGTGTACGCCGAGCTGCCGGTCGCCCAGCACGCCTACGAGATCTTCAAGTCGATCCGCGCCGGCCACGTCACCAAGGCGGTCGACCGCTATCTGCACTGGCACTGGAACGGCTACCGACAGGGCGTCGAACCCTCAGACGTGGATGCCGACCAGCTGATCGACCGGGCTCAGCACGACGCCGAGAACGCCGGCTGACCCGGAGCAGCCCAGGGCCCACGAGGCGTCAGGGCCTGTCGGCCGAGAGGGCATCCGCACCCTCGAATCAGCGCGGTAGTCCCAGGATCCGCTCGGCGGCCAGATTCCGCAGGATCTGCGTGGTGCCACCGGCGATCGACAGGCACCGGGTCAGCAGCATCTCGTGCACTGCCTTCTCGGCGAGCTCGCCCCCGAGCACCACACGGTCCCCGAGCAGCTCGACCACCAGCTCAGAGGCGTCCTGACGGTTCCTGACGGTGAGCAGCTTGGCCACGCTCGACTCCGCCCCGGGGCCCTTCCCCGCCAGCGAGCGCAGCGTCGTCCGCGTCGCCAGCAGGCCGCACACCGTGGACAGCGCCACGGCATGGCCGACCCGCGCCAGCCGGGCTCCACCGAGCTCACCGGCCAGCCCGATCGCGCGCTCGACACTCAGGTCGAGCTTGCTGCCCGCCATCGCCACCCGTTCGTTGGCGAGGGTCGTGCGAGCCAGGCGCCAACCATTGTCCACCTCGCCGACCACCATGGCGTCGGGAACGAAGACTTCTTCGAGGAACACCTCGTTGAACAACGCATCCCCGGTCATCTCCCGGAGCGGGCGCACGTCGATGCCGTCCGAGCCCATGTCGAGCAGGAAGTAGCTGATCCCCTTGTGCTGCGGGGCATCCGGGTTCGTCCGGGCCAGACAGATCGCCCAGTCCGCGTCCTGGGCGAGGGAGGTCCAGACCTTCTGCCCGCTCAGGCGCCAACCACCATCGACCTTCACGGCACGAGTCCGCAGCGACGCCAGGTCCGATCCGGCACCGGGCTCGCTGAACAGCTGGCACCACACAATGTCGCCGAGCAGCGTTGGCCGGACGAACTGCTCGCGCTGGGCATCGGTGCCGTGGGCGAGGATCGTCGGCACAGCCCAGGCCCCGATCTTGAGATCCTCCCGGGTGACCCCGGCAGCCTGCAGCTCCTGGTCGATGACGAGCTGCTCGAGGGGTGAGGCGGCCAGGCCGTACGGCGCCGGCCAGTGCGGCATGAACAGGCCGGTGTCGACCAACGCCCGACGCTGCGCCTCGTCGCCCAGCTCGGCGAGCTCCAGCACCTGGGGCCGGACCCGCCCGCGCACGGCGGCGTCCTCCCCAGCGAAGTCGACCCGCACGCTGCGGCGTACGCCGTCTGCTGCGGCGGCCGCCAACGACGTCGCGAAGGCATCCGAGTCGCCCAGCAGGGCACGCAGGGACGCCGCACGGCGCAGCTGGAAGTGGGCATCGTGCTCGAAGGTGAAGCCGATCCCACCGAGCACCTGGATGCAGTCCTGGGCGACCCTGACCGCACCGTCGAACGCGATCACACCCGCCACGTCGACGGCGAAGGCCCATTGGGCGTCGTCGCCGAACGCCACCGAAGCTGCGTCCCAAGCTGCTGCGGTCACGGCCTCCGCGGTCTCCAACATGCCCGCGCAGAGCTGCTTGATCGCCTGGAAGGATCCGATCCTGGCGCCGAACTGCTCGCGCACGCCGGCGTACTCCACCGCGGTCTGCAGGCACCAGCGAGCGACACCCGACGCCTCCGCAGCTGCCAGGGTCACCGCCGTACGCCGCAGCAATGCGGCCGAGAGGCCCGGCGCCGGCACCACCTCAGCAAGCGGTACGTCGGCAAGGGTCACGGTGCCGAATCGGCGCGTCAGGTCCGGACCGGTCGCAGGTGTCACCTCGACGGTCGAGGCGGGCACCAGGAACCACCGGTCGTCCTCAGCGCCGAGGAGAAGGTGCGTGACCGAGGGGGCATCCCAGACCACGTCCACCCGACCGGAGAGTGTCTTGGCGGAGACACTCAGCGATGCGACCAGCCCGATCCCGACCGACATCTCACCCCCGGCGAGCGCCGCCGCGACCTCGGGCAGGTCACCCAGGACCAGTGCAGCGACCGACGTGCCCAGCAGCGGCCCAGGCAACATCTCGTGGGCGCAGGCCTCAAGAGCCACGGCGACGTCGAGCACCGCTCCCCCGGCTCCACCGTCGGCCTCCGGGATGCCGATGCCGATGAGGCCCATCTCCCGGGCTGCCGACCAGATCGGCTCGAAGCCGGCACCGGGGTCAGCCTCGGCCGCACGGATCTGCTCCGTGGCATCGAGCGAGGCAGCCCACTTGCGCAGGGTCGTCGCGAGCTCGGCGTGCTCGGTCGAGATACCGATCGACACAGGGCCTCCTGAATTCTTCGGGTTGAGTGCCGTGCTGGTGGCCGGGGCGGCCAGCGGGGCACTCGACGCGGACGGACGGGGTAGAACGTGTTCCAATATTGCCATGAATAGGCTCTCCGGTGTGATGCCCGCCGACCTTCTGGACCATGCCCTCGCCGCCAAGGGCTTCATGCCCGAGGACGAGGGCCTCCTGCTGCACCGGGTGGCGCGCCAGCAGTTGCCGCTCGGGCCGGCCCTCGAGGTCGGGACCTATTGCGGCAAGTCGGCGATCTATCTCGGCGCCGCGGCCCGCGAGGTGGGCGGCACGGTCTACACGGTCGACCACCACCGTGGCTCGGAGGAGAACCAAGCCGGCTGGGAGCACCACGATCCCGAGACGGTCGACGCCGAGTTCGGCCAGATGGACACGCTGCCGTTCTTCCGCAAGGCCATCCGTCGCGCCGACCTCGAAGACGTCGTGGTCGCGGTGATCGGCAGGTCCACGACGGTCGCGAAGCACTGGCGCACTCCACTCTCGATGCTGTTCATCGACGGTGGTCACGCGGAGGAGCACGCCCAGAACGACTACGAGGGCTGGGCGAAGTGGATCCAACCCGGCGGGATGCTCGTCATCCACGACGTCTTCCCCGACCCCGCCGACGGTGGGCAGCCGCCGTACCACGTGTTCCTGCGCGCGCTCGAGAGCGGCGCCTTCACCGAGGTGGAAGCACTCGGATCGATGCGGGTGCTGGAGCGGACCTCAGGCGAGGCCGGCGTGCTCGAGGGTGTCGGCTGAGGAACAGCCACACTCCAGCGCGATCTCACGAAAATGCGCTCCGAAGGTCGCACCGCGCATGATGTCCGAGCCCCCGGTCGTGTGCCCCAGCGCATCGGCCGCGAGAATCACCGCTGCCGCGGTGTACGTCGTGTGCTCCGGGGGCCAGTTCACCTTGTCCGGGAACACGTAACCGGTCCAGTAGCGACCCTCGTCGGAACGCAGGTGCTGCATGTCGGCGAGCAGCTGCAGGGCACGGTCGCGATCACCCAGGGCATCGAGCGCCATCACCAGCTCGCAGGTCTCGGCGCCGGTCACCCATGGGTTCGTGCTGACGCAGCGGATGCCGAGCCCGTCCTCGACGAAGGTGTCCCAGCGTGAGTCGATGAGTGCCGTGCCGTCCTCGCCGCGCACGGCACCGCCGAGGACCGGGTAGTACCAGTCCATCGAGAACTCGGACTTGTCGAGGAACTGGTCGCGGTGCTCGCGCAGGGCGTGGCCGAGGCGACCGCCGGCCAGCTCCCACTCAGGCTGCGGGTCGTCCATCAGCTCCGAGAGCGCAACTCCGGCACGCAACGCCTGGTAGATGCTCGAGGAACCGGCCAGCAGCGCCTCTTCGTTGACCTTCGCCGGCACGCCGTCGGCCCACTCCTGCGACCAGGAGATGCCCCCGAAGGGGAGCTGCAGGGAGACCACGTAGTCGAGGGCCCGCTGCACGGCCGACCAGTGCCGGCGTACGAACTTGACCTCTCGGCGCACCAACCAGTGGTGCCAGACCCCCACGGCGAGGTAGGCGCACATGTTGGTCTCACCGCTGGCGTCCTCGACCTCACCCGCGACGATCTTCATCGGCCAGGAGCCGTCCGCACGCTGCCACTCGAGGCACCACGCGTAGGCGCGTTCGGCAGCCTCGACCTGGCCACCGACCAGCAGCGCCATGGCACCCTCGACGTGGTTCCACACGTCGACGTGCTCGCCGACGGTCCACGGGATGGCGCCGTCCGCCTCCTGCATGGCTGCGATGGATGCGGCTGTCTCGGCTACGTCGGCGGCACTCAGGATGCCCGGGACTGCGGGGACCTCAGGCAGCATCCGGCTTGGTGAAGTAGAGGACCATGCTCTTGCCGATCACCGGGTTGAGCGCCTTCTCCGCGAGCCTGGTGGCCACGCTCCAGCGGGGCGTCTTCATGATGTCCCACACCAGCACCTGGTGGTAGGCCTTCACCAACGGATGCTGGTCGTTGTTGACCCCGACCGCGCACTTGATCCACCAGTACGGCGAGTGCAGGCCATGGGCGTAGCTCTTGCCGTCGAAGATCATCGCGTCGCCGGGCTCGCCGTCGTTGTCGCGACCACCCTTGGTGACCTTGTCGATCAGCTCGTGGTCGGTGTAGATGCGGATGTGGCCGCCGGCGGCGTTGTGGTAGTCGTCGGAGAGCTTCCAGTTGATCACCTCGGGCAGCCAGCGCGGCACCGAGATCGCCAACGTGCCGCCGGGGCGCAGCACCCGGATCAGCTCCTTGATCGCGTCGACGTCGGCGGTGATGTGCTCCAGGATCTCGGCAGCGACGATGCGGTCGAACTCGCCGTCGGCGAAGGGCAGCGCCAGCGCGTCACCCTCCTTGATGTCGGCCTCGGCGCCGTCGGGGACCTCGCCGGACTCCTTCATCGCGGCGAAGAGCTCGCGCACGTTGGCCAGCTCGTCACCGTCACGGTCGAAGGCGATGACGTCTGCCCCGCGGCGATACATCTCGAAGGCGTGGCGGCCGGCGCCGGCGCCCATGTCGAGGACGCGCTCGCCGGGACGCAGCCCGAGCCGGTCGAAGTCAACGGTCAGCATGGTTCCCCTTGTGGTTCTCGATCACTTCTTCGTACGCCGCGGCGGTGGCCTTGGCGACCGCCCGCCAGCTGAACTTCTCCAGGACTCGTTCGCGACCGGCCCGGCCCATCCGGGCACGGCGTTCGGGGTCGTCGAGCAGTGAGGCGATTGCCTCGCGCAGCTCTTCGACGTTGCCCGGCTCGACCAGGTCGGCACAGAGGCCGTCGGGGCCGACCACCTCGGGGATCGCGCCCGCACGGCTGACCACCAAGGGGGTCTCACAGGCCATCAGCTCCGCGGTCGGGAGGGAGAAGCCCTCGTAGAGGGAGGGTACGACGGCCAGCTCGGCCGACCCCATCACCTCGACCAGCTCGGCGTCACTGATGCCGTTGACGAAACGTACTGCGTCGCCGATGGCGAGCTTCTCGATCAGCTTCTCGGTGCGGCCACCCTCCTCGGGCTTGGTCACCATGACCAGCTCGAGGTCTCGCTCGGTGCGCAGCTTGGCGAAGGCCTCCAACAGCGTGTGCACGCCCTTGATGGGCGCGTCGGCGCTCGCCATGGCCACGATCCGACCGGGGACCCTGGGCTGCGTCGGTGGCGCGAAGACGTCGTCGGCGCCGAGCGGGATGACCTCGATCGTGCTGCGATCGACGCCGAAGTCCGTGACGATGTCGCGTGCCGAGGACTCGGAGGGCGAGAGGATCTTGACCGCGCGACGGGCCACCTTGCCCTGCATCTTCAAGAACGCGTACCAGCGGTGCAGGCTCAGCCTCTTGCGCCAGTTGGGTGCGGCCGCGAGATCGAGCTTGCGGTCGAAGGTGATCGGGTGGTGCAGCGTGGTGATCAGTGGGATGCCGGCATCCATGATGTCGACCATGCCGTAGGCCAGCACCTGGTTGTCGTGGACGATGTCGAAGTCGTCGCGACGTGCCTTGATCTGCTTGGCCACGCGCATCCCGAAGGTCTTCGGCTCGGGGAACCCGGCCGTGCACATGGTCAGGAACTCCTCGACGTCGATCAGGTCCCGGAACTCCTTGAGCTTGGGGATCCGGAAGGGGTCGGGCTCGCGGTAGAGGTCGAGGCTGGGGACCTTGGTCAGCCTCACGCCTTCGTCGAGCTCCGGATAGGGCTGTCCGGAGAACACTTCGACGTCGTGGCCGAGAGCCACCAGCTCACGGCTCAGGTGCCTGATGTAGACACCCTGGCCGCCACAGTGTGGCTTGCTTCGATAGGACAGCAGCGCGACTCGCATCACTGTCACCTTCTTCCTGATCGGCCTGATCCACGACGCGCGAAGTGGAACGTGTTCCTATTATGGTCCACGAGGCAGTAGCGTATGCGAAGAGTCCAACGCCGTAGAATGCGGTTTCGTTTCCACCGACCGACGCCATTTCCGCAAGTTACCCGTGGGTTGCCTCACACGAGTATCCCTGATGAGAGAGGAAAGCGATGAATGCCCTGAACTCCCTCACCCAGGACGACCTCGGATCCGCCGCCCAGCGGGACCGTCGCAAGCGCATTCTCGACGCCACCATCGCGCTAGCCTCGCGCGGCGGCTTCGACGCGGTCCAGATGCGCGCGGTGGCCGAGCAGGCCGACGTCGCCCTCGGCACCCTCTATCGCTACTTCCCCTCCAAGATCCACCTGTTGGTCTCTGCCCTCGGGCGCGAGTTCGAGCGCTCCCAGGCCGCGATGACGGGCAAGCCGATCCCCGGTGAGACCGCTGAGGACCGGGTGAACTTCGTCCTCGGTCGCACCACCAAGATCCTGCAGAAGGACCCGAACCTCACCGAGGCTCTCACCCGTGCCTTCATGTTCGCCGATGCCAGCGTCTCCGCCGAGATCGACCATGTCGGGATGATGCTGACCGGCTTCCTCACCGAGGCCATGGGCACGCGCACGCACGACGCAGAGCCCACCGACGAAGAGATCGCCATCGCCCGGGTCATCGGCGACGTCTGGCTCTCCTCCTTGGTCGGGTGGGTCACCGGCCGCTCCTCCGCCACCGACGTGGAGAAGTCCATGTCGGTCGCCGTACGCCTGCTCCTGCGCTGACCCGATCGCTCCCTCGCTGAGATAGTCCCTGACGTTTCCGCCCTGCGGGGGACGCAAACGTCAGGGACTATCGATCCTGTAGGACCGAAACGTCAGGGACTATCCCGGATTCAGCCGCCGAAGGCGTGGGTGGCGGTGACGCCGCCGTCGACCGCGATCTCGGCCCCGGTCACGTAGCCACTCTCGTCACTGGCCAGGTACACGTAGAGCGGCGCGATGTCCTCGGGAGTTCCCACCCGGCGCATCGGCACCTTGCTGGCGCCGTACTCCATGGCGGCATCGCCACCGTGTTCGCGGGTCATGCCGGTGTCGATCATGCCGGGGTGCACGGAGTTGACCCGCACCCCACGGCTCCCGAGCTCCAGGGCCGCGGCCTTGGTCATCCCGCGGATCGCGAACTTCGTGCCGGTGTACGCCGCCAGGCTGCCCATGCCGGCGAGTCCCTCCACCGATGAGGCGTTCACGATCGAACCCTGCTTGTTCCTGCGCATGGTCGGGACGACGGCACGCATGCCGAGGAACGTGCCACGCTGGTTGATGCGGACGACGAGGTCGAACTCGTCGAGATCCATCGTGTGGAGCTCGCCGAACCGCAGGATTCCCGCATTGTTGACCAACACGTTGACGTCGCCGAACGTGGTGGCGGTGAAGTCGACGACGGCGGTCCACGAAGCCTCGTCGCTGACGTCGTGGCGTTGGAAGCGGGCAGCTTCGCCGAGTTCGGCGGCGAGCTTCTCCCCCGCTTCCTCGGCAATGTCGGCGATCACGACCTTCGCCCCCTCGGCGACGAACGCGCGCGAAATCGCGGCGCCCTGTCCTTGCGCGCCACCGGTGACGATCGCGATCTTGTCGGCCAGTCGGCCCATGGTGATTCCTCTCGAGCAGGGTTACGGACACGCCGACAGTGCCGGCGTACGACGGCCCGATGTGCGGGCCACGGAGTCAGTCAGACGGTCAGCTTCATCACCGAGTCGGCCGAGAACGACAGGGACGGGTCACGGTCGCTGAAGTAGCCGCCGAGCTGCTTGGACAGGTCGTCGAGGTCCCAGGTGGACCCACTGGCGTCGAAGCGCTGCTCGACCACGGGTGCGGCGAGAAGCGCGACCATGCCGCCGTACACCACGAACATCTGGCCGTTGATCGCGTCGGCGTCCGGCGAGGCCAGGTAGGCGACCAGGGGCGCCACGTGCTCGGGTGAGTAGGGGTCGACCTCCTTGCCCGACGTGTCCTCTCCGAAGACCGCCTCGGTCATGGAGGTGCGGGCTCGGGGGCAGATCGCGTTGGCGCGCACTCCCATCCTCGCCAGGCCGCGTGCCGCGGACAGGGTGAGCGCACTGATGCCTGCCTTGGCGGCGGCGTAGTTCGCCTGCCCGGGGGATCCGGACAGAAAGGCTTCGGAGGCGGTGTTGACGATGCGGCCGTAGACGGGCTCCCCCGTCGCCTTGGACTGGGCACGCCAGTTGGAGGCGGCGTTGCGGGTCAGCAGGAAGTGACCGCGCAGGTGCACCTTGATCACCAGGTCCCACTCGTCGTCACTCAGGTTGAACAGCATCCGGTCGCGGGTGATGCCCGCATTGTTGACCACGATGTCGAGGCTGCCGAACTCCTCGAGCGCGGTGGAGACCATCAGGTCCGCGGTGGAGCGCTCCCCCACGTCACCCGCGGCGATCCGGGCCTGGCCACCCATGCCCCGGATCTCCTCGGCCGCCTCGTCGGCGGCACCCGGCAGGTCGTTGAGCACGACGCGAGCTCCGGCTCGTGCCAGGGCGATCGCCTCGGCCCGGCCGAGACCGGCTCCGGCGCCGGTGACCACGGCGACGCGGCCGTCGAGGTCGAGAGGCTGCGACATCGGGTTCAGCCCTCCACGATCGAGATCGCCGAGCGCGGGCAGGCCGCGACCGCGCGCTCCACACCGCCACGGTTCTCGTCGGTGACGTCCTCCTGCTTGACCTCCAGGTAGTCGTCGTCGTCGAGCTCGAACACGTCGGGTGCGAGCGCCTCGCAGAGTGCGTTGGACTCGCAGAGGTCGAAGTCGACCTTGACCTTCATGACGTTCATCCTTCCTTCGGGGCTGGCGTCTTCTCCAGCATCTTGCGGTGGTCCCACGAACTGATCTGGTCGGGGGTCACGATCACGGCGACCCGCTTGGCCGCCTGTCGGCGTACTTCCTGGGCACCGAGGTCACCCAGCTCGTCGAACGACTTCGCGCCGACCATGCGTGTGGCCACGGCGCTGCCGATCTCGAAGACGCGGTCGGGGTCGCGCACCAGCTCGGCCGTGCCCTTGATCGACGCCCCGCGCAGCTCGAAGTAGTCCGTGCCGTCCTCGACCAGGCAGGTGATCCTGCGGTCACGTTCGAGATTGCGGATCTTCTGGGAGCGGCCGTAGGTCCAGAACGCGATCTGGCCACCATCGAGCACCACGTAGAACAGCGTGGTCAGGTGGGCAGTGCCGTCGGTGCCGACGGTGGCCACCTGAACCTTGATGTTCTGGTCCAGGAACGCCGCCAGCTCGGCGTCGTCCAGGCGAACCGCATCGCGACCTGACATCAGTTTCCTTCACTCGAGTGGCCCGGGAAGACGTGGGCGGACGGGTCGATGGCCACGGCCGCGTTGTTGACCGCGGTCGCTGCCTCGCCGAACCCGACCGCGATCAGCCGCACCTTGCCGGGATATTCGGTGATGTCGCCGGCGGCGAACACGCGCGGAAGGTTCGTGCGCATGGCCGAGTCGACGACCACGTGACGTTTCAGCAGCTCCAGCCCCCATTCCTTCATCGGTCCGAGATCGGCGATGAAGCCCAGCGCGGCGACGACTGCCTGAGCGGGACGGGTCGACACCTCGCCGTCGACGGTGATGTCGATCTCCTCGACCGAGTCCTGTCCACGCAGGGCGGTCACCTCGGCGCGCGTGACGATCTGGACGCTGGATGACTGGACCTTCGCGACGCTGCGCTCGTGGGCCCGGAAGGCGTCACGACGGTGTACCAGCGTGACCGATCTGGCGATCGGCTCGAGATGGATCGCCCAGTCGAAGGCGCTGTCGCCACCGCCAACGATCACGACGTCCTTGTCGACGTACGGCGCGAAGCTCGGCACGAAGAACTCGACTCCGCGCCCCTCCCAGCCGTCGGCGGCCGGCAGTGCTCGGGGGCTGAACTTGCCGATGCCGGCGGTGATGAGGACGGCCGCCCCCTGCACCGTCGTGCCGTCCTCCAGCTCGACGGTGACCTTGTCGTCGCCGGCCGAGAGGTTGAGTGCGCTCCGCCCGAGCAGGTACGTCGGATGGGCGGTGTTGGCCTGCTCGACCAGGCCGGCGACGAGGTCGCGCCCCTTGATGTTCGGGAAGCCGGCCACGTCGAGGATCCCCTTCTCGGGGTACATCGCGCTGATCTGGCCACCGAGCTCGGGCAGCGAGTCGATGACCGCCACGCGCATGCCGCGAAATCCTGCGTAGTAGGAGCTGAACAGGCCGGTCGGCCCCGCCCCGATGATGATCAGATCGGTCTCGACATGGGCGGCACGGGTGGCATCAGTGGGCGACATGGCCTGATCCTTCCCCTCCCGACGCCCTGATCTCAAGCATCACGTCCGAGCAACCCTACTGGAACGTGTTCTAGTTTTCCTCAGAATCGCCGGTACGGGAAGGGTGGGTCCACGATCCGAACTTCGTCGCTCGTGCGGTCGGAGGGGTCACAGGGCGCGCAGCTCGTCGATCAGCCAGCCAGTGTCGGTGCGCACCATCCGAACCATCACCCGCACTGGATAGACGTCGGGACCGGTGCGCTGCTTTCCCTCACCCTTGTAGACGTGCTGGTTGAGGAACAGGAGCGTGGCGACCTCGTCGGGGGTCGCCTCGACGACGGAGGTGCCGACCACCGCGAAGTCGTACTCCGCCTTGTTCTTCAAGAACAGCTCTCGGCTGTCCTCGGTGGTGCTGGCGTACTCCTTCTCGAACCGATCGGTGATCAGCTTCCGGGCGTCGTGGAGGTTCTGGTCGTAGTCCTTCCAGGACACGTTGAGGATCTCGGTGACGCTCTTCATCGCCGTGTCGTTGGCGTCACGCCAGTCGGCCATCGGCACCGTGACCGGGTCGTCGTGCACCACGTAGTCGTCGGTGAAGGAGAGCACGTGCTGTGGCTCGTCGCTGCCGGTGAACCGGGCGAACGTCCAGGCCCCGACCTCGACCACGGCGACCACGAGCAGTGCGGCGAGGAGACCGACCAGCACCTTCGTGGTGCCAGCACTGCTCAGCGCCCCGCCTTGCCGCGACGCTGCAGGGCTGGGTTCCGCCTCGGTCGTGGAGGAGTCGGACTGCTTCTGGGCGGACTGCTTCTGGGCGTTCCGCTTCGCGAAGGTCCGCTTCGCGCCGGACTGCTTCTCCTCGGACTGTGCCGACTCGGCCCGGTTCGACTCGGCCCGGTTCGACTCGGCCCGGTTCGACTCGGCCCGGTTCGACTCGGCCCGGTTCGACTCGGCCCGGTTGGATTCGGCCTGTTTCGATTCCACCTGTGCCGACTCGACCTGCGACGGCTCGGGGCGCGTGGACCGTCCGGCGATCCGACGCGGAGCGGTCGCAGGGTTGCGCGAACCGGCGACGGGACGGCGCGTGGGCTTGTTGTTGTCTGTCATGTCCTTCACCCCACGAACTGGACTTCGTTGACCAGCCAGCGGTCATCGGTCTTGGTGAGGTCGAGTTGCAGTCGCAGGTTGCGTTCCACCGCCTTGTTCTTGGTGCTCTTGTTGCGCACTGTGCCGTTGGTGGCCACCAGTACCCGGGCGGTGTAGTCGGAGGCCGAGACCACGCCGGCCGACAGGACACTGCCCGTCATCACCGAGTGATTCCTCTTCATCAACGTGCGCAGGCCCTTTCCCGACTTGGCGTACTGCTTGGCAAAGGCACCGGTCGACTTGTCGGTCACAGAGTCGACCGACTCGTCGATCTTGCGATAGTCGAGATTCACGAAGGCCGTCGCGTGCGCGGTGGCCGCAGCGAGGATGTCGCGGTAGGTGCCCGCCGAGATGTCCTCCTTGGTCGGTTCGGACGCCTCGTGCGAGGAGACCTGGCCGTCCATGCGGTCCTGCACCGCGGGCCACACCTTGAGTACGCCGCCGAGCACCGTGGCGAAGGCAAGCACGAGCACGCCGACATAGAGGGCCACGTTGGTGCGAAGTCGGTGCGACTGGTCGGAACCGTCGCTGGTCGTCTGATCATGAGTCACTGTTGTGCCACCGGCCCCACGAGGAGCCACTTCCATGAGTCGTCGCCAAGGATGGACAGATTCTTCGGCGAGTGTACGGAGACGGGGTTACCGTCCTTGTCGACGGCGCCGTCGGTGAGACCCGTGCGCGGGTCGAAGGCCCCCCGGTAGGCGCGCCCGGTCGAGTTCGTCCCGGCTCCCCTCTCCGGGGAGTACTGGCTGCCGCGCTGCACGGACTTGCCGGGGTTGAGGCATCGTGCCGGATAGATGGCACTGTCACTCAGGTCATTTCCCTGACGCCACTCGGTCACCGGCTTGTAGCCGGCCCCGCGACACGGACCTGGTGTCTGGGCCAGCTGGATGTTCACGTGGCCCCAGCCGTCGCCGGGAGTTCCGGTGAAGCCGCCGGCCACGGCAAGCGGGAAGGACACCAACAGCGTCTCGACCCCGTCGAGATGGTTGACCACGACCTGGTTGGTGGTGACCAGGTTCGCGAGCAGAATCGGCAGGGTCGGCTCGAGGTCCTTGAGCAGCCCGTCGATCTCGCGCACTGCCCCGGGTGTGGTCTGCAGAATGGTGCGCAGGTCCTTGTCACTGGACCGGAGCGTGCCGGTGAGTGCGGCCAGGTCGCGGCTGAACGCCTTGATGTTCTCGCCCTGCCCCTGCTGGGTCTTGAGTACGGTCAGGCCCTGGTCGAGCAAGCGAATGGTGTCGTCGGTGTGCGCAGCTGCCTCGTCGATGAACTTCGTGCCACCGTCGATCAGCTTCTGCAGCGGACGCCCAGTGTCGTAGAAGAGCACCCCGAGCTCCTTCACCACCGAGGACAGGTGCTTCTTGTCTACCGACGACACGAAGTCGTTGAGCGCGATCAGCACCTCGTCCTCGCCCACCGGCAACGACTCGGGTCCGCCGCTGAAGGTGTAGCCGTCCTCGGCGTACGGCGGATTGTCGCTCTCGGGCTGGAAGTCGACGTACTGCTCCCCCACCGCCGAGAGGTTGTGCACGTAGAACGCCGACCCCTCGGGGATCTTCGTGCCGTCCTCGAGGGCCATGTCGAGCTTCAGGCCGTCCTTGGTCACGTGCATGCCGGAGACCTTGCCGACCTTGGTGCCCCGGTAGGTCACCTCGCTGCCGACGAACACCCCGGCAGAGTCGGGCAGGGTGGCGTGGACGGTGATCCCGCGACCGAGGACCTTGTCGACGAAGCCCAGATAGTTGGCCGTCACGTAGACGATGCCGACAGCGCTGAGGATGCAGAAGGCGATCAAGCGGATCTTGACTCCGCGACTCATGACGCCAACCCCTTCCCGTAGAGGTCGGCCTCACGTGTGCCGAACGGGCTCGTCGCCGCCTGGCGCAGACCGGTCAGGCCCGGAAGGCTCAGTAGGTCCGGAAGCTTCGGCAGACCCGGGAGGCCGAGCAGGTCCGTCAGGTCGGACAGTGACGGGAGCTGCCCGCCGGGAAGCAGCCGCACGATTCGGCAGACGTCCTTCGTCTTGTTCGTCTCCTTCTTGCACGCTGCTCGCAACTCACGGAAGAGATCCAGGTTGGTCAGGAACTTGAGGCACGCAGTGCTGGTCAGGTCGCCGCTGGACAGGCACTTGCCCAGCGCCTTCACCAACTCTCCCGGATCGGGCAGGGTGATCACGGGCGCGTCGGTGAGGAAGTTGTCGAGGTTGATGTCGAGGCGGATCTCGGTGTTGCCGTAGTCGCCCTTGACGATGTCCTGGGCCTCGTCCGGGAACGGGAAGCTCAGCATCAGCGAGAGTCCCGCAGGCAACGACTTGCCCGCCTCGTTGAGCTTGTTCATGATCGGCTTGAGCGAGCGCAGAGACGCAACCAGGTCGTCCTTGGTTGCCCCGATGACCCGGGTGCCGACCCGGCCGAGCTCGTCGAGGCCGCTGAGCATCTTGACCAGCTCGTCGTGCTGGTCGGCCATCACCGAGATCGCGGGACCCATGGTGTCGAGGGCATCGCCGATCACGTCACGCTCGTCGTTGAGGGTGCCGGCGAGGTCGTTCAGCGACTCCATGGCGTGGATGATGTCGGCCTTCTGGTCGTCGATAGTGCCGACCACGGAGTCGAGGCTCGACAACAGCGACCGAAGCCTGTCCGTGCGACCGCTCATCACCTTGTTGAGCTCGGAGGTGATCGTCCCGAGCTGCGCCACACCGCCTCCACTGAGCAGGAACGAGAGGGCACCCAACACCTCTTCGACCTCGGGGTTGCGACCGGTGGCCGCCATGTCGATGTTGTCCTTGTCGCCCAGTCGGCCGACCTCCGGCTTCACCGGGTCGGGCTCGAGGGAGACGTACTTCTCGCCGAGCAGGCTGGTCTGTCGGATCATCGCCACGGCGTTGCTGGGCAGCTCGACATCGTTGCGCACACGCATGGTCACCTTGGCGTGCCAGCCGACCCGCTCCACCTCGGTCACCTGGCCGACGGCCACGTCGTCGACCATCACCGGCGAGCGAGGCACGACGTTGAGGACGTCCTTGAACTCCGCCGTCACCTCGAAGGACTCGTCCTCGTCGAGCCCTCCGGACCCGGGCAGAGGCAGGTCGTAGGCTCCGTCGAACTTGCAGCTCGAGAGGAACAACGCCATCACCACGGCGAGCACGAGCAGCACGCGGGTCGTCAACCCGCGTCCCGGTTCTGCGGTCTTCCCCACGGTCATCATCGGGCCCCCGTCAGGTCGGCGAGCGTCGTTCCTGAGTCGGGTGCGTACTGGGCCACGGACTGCTGGCTCAACTCGTTGCCTGCCGTTGCACTGTCGGCCAGCGGCAGGTTCTGGTTGGCCTGCGAGACGACGGGTTCCAGCAGCTGCTTGAAGAGCTTGCAGGCCAAGTCCTTGCTGACCTTGGGAAGCTCGGACTGCTGGACGACGGCGCAGAGGAATCCGTCGGAGTCGGCGACGTTGCCCTGGAACCCGAACCGGGAGCCGACCGAGCCGGACTTCGGGTCGAGGGCGAGGACCAGGTTGCTGATGCCAACGGGACCGGCGGTGAGTGCGAGGTCGAGCGCGTCCTTCTCGGAGGCGATGCTCTTGGCCACTCGGGTCAGCTTCTCGACGTCGGTGCTGATCGCCTGGCGGTTGGTCTTGATGAACTTCTTGACCGATCCCACCGCGCTCGCAACCGAGGAGAGGGCCTGCTCGAGCTCGTCGCGTTCGTCGGCCAGGTCGGAGGAGACACCGGCCAGGTCCTTCATGAATGCGACCACATACTTGTCGTTCCTGGCCAAGGTCTGGGTGAAGTTGGCCAGGTGCTCGACGGTGTCGAACAGGTCACCACTGCCGTTGCCGAAGGTGACGGCGGCCTCGGCCAGGTCGTTGATCATCTTGTTGCCCTTGGCGCCCTTGCCCTTGAGGTTCTCGTCGGCGACCTTGAGCAGGTGGTTGAGCGTGCCGTCGGAGTTGGCACCGTTGGGGCCGAGTGCCGTGGTCAGGTCGCGCAACCCGGAGTAGATGCGGTCGAGCTCCACCGGGACGCCGGTGTCGGCCAGCTTGATGTCGGCCGCGTCGGCCATCACTGCACCGGAGGTGTAGGCGGGGGTCAACTGCACGAACCGGTCGGCCACCAGGGTCGGGGTGATGATGACCGCCTTGGCGTCCTCGGGCAGCTTCACCTCGGCGTCGTACTCCATGTCGACGCGCACGGAGTTGCCCTCCGGAACGACCGCGGTGACCTTGCCGACGGTCACGCCGAGCACCCGCACATCGGTGTTCTCGAAGATGCTCACCGCCCGCGGGAAGTGCGCCGAGACGGTCTTGGTCTCGTCGGAGCCACGGATCGAGAAGAACGTCGCGGCAAGCAGCAGCAGGGCAACGGCCACGGCGAGCAGCTTGAAGTTGATCTGACGCAACATCTCAGTTCACCGTCCCGGGCTGGGAGAACTCGCCGGTGGCCAGGCCGGCCAGGTTGACGACGTAGGCGTCGAACCAGGGGCCGGTCCCGATGATGTTCCCGAGGATGTCGGCGTAGGGGCCGTAGGCAGACAAGGTCGCCTTGAGCTCCTTCTCCTTGGAGTTGAGGAAGTCGAGCAGGTCGTCGACCTCCTGCAGGGCTGGTTCGATCTGGTCCTGGTTGTCGTCGACGACGCCACGGAGCTCGGTGGCCAAGGTCCTGGCGTTGACCAGCAGGCGGTGCACCGCAGCCTTGCGTGAGCGCAGCTCCTTGAACACCAGGTCGGCGTTCTTCATCAGGTTGACCACGTCGGTCTTGCGGTCATCGAGGATCTCGCTGACCGAGGCCGATCCCTCCAGCAGGGTCTGCAGCTCCTTGTCTCGCCCCGCGATCGACTCCGACAGTCGCGAGATTCCGGTGAACGCCGCGTCGACCTCGGGCCCGGCGGACTCGATGGTCGAGCCCACGGTGTTGAGGGCCTCCTTCAGCTGCGGGATGTTGATCCGCTCGGTGGTCGAGGTGAGGTCGCCGAGCACACCCACGATGTCGTACGCCGCCTCGGTGCGTGCGACCGGAATCACCTCGTCTGACTCGAGCTGACCCTTCCCCGCCGGAGTGAGCTCGAGGTACTTCTCGCCGAGGAGGTTGAGCACCTCGACCGAGGCCCGGCTCTCCTTGCCGAACTCCACACCGTGGTCGACCTCGAAGGTGACCAGGACCTTGTCGCCCTTGAGCTCGATGTCCTGGACCCGGCCGGCGCGGATACCCCCGACCTGCACGATGTTTCCCTTGCGGAGTCCACTGGCGTCCTTGAACTCGGCCTGGAAGCTGTCTCCCCCGAATCCGGGGAACTTCGAGAGGTTGAAGGCTGCGGCGACGATCAGCAGCGCGATCACCAGGGTGATCGCGCCCAGGCGGAGGATCTGCGCCTCGGAGTACTTGCGCATCACTGACACCTCGCGGCGTTGGACTTGATCTTGAAGTTGCCGATCTGGTCCTGGAGCTTGTCGAGCAGTGGGATGTCACTGACCACGGGGAGCTTGACCCGCACCGAGGCGGCACAGAGGTAGTAGTTGTACCAGGATCCGTAGGTGCCGGTGCGGGTCTGGTCGGTCATGCTCTCGGGCAACCTGTCGAGAAGCTCGCCGAGCACCTTCTCGCTCTCGGGCTGGGTCAACAGGTTGGCCAGCTTGCGCAGCTCGGCGACATCAGCCTTGAGCCACGGGCGGGACTCCTTGAGCAACCCGGCCACGACCTCGGTGAGGTCGGAGATGTTGTCCAGCGAGCTGCCGATCGTCTTGCGGTCCTTGGCGAGGTCTGTCATCCAGCCCTTCAACTCGATGATGAGGTCCTTGAGCTGCTTGTGCCGGTCGTTGACCGTGTCCATGGTCTGGCTGAGGTTGGTGATCACCTCGCCGATCAGCTTGTCGCGGTCGGCCAGTCCGTTGGTCAGCGACGCCGTGTTGGCCAGCAGACTCTGGATGGTGCCGCCCTCCCCCTGCAGCACTCGGACCAGGTTGAGCGACAGCTCGTCGACCTGGCTCGGGTTCAGCGCGGTGAACAATGGCTGGAAGCCGTTGAACAACACGGTCAGGTCGAGTGCCGGGCTGGTGTTCGCGATCGGGATGACGTCGTCCTCGTCGAGGCCGGGAGCATCCTCGTCCTTGCCCTCCTCGATGGCCAGGTAGCGATCGCCCACGAGGTTCTTGAAGCGGATCTCGGCGCGGGTCGCCGTGGTCATCGGGACGTCGGCCTTCACCCGGAAGGTGACCAGCGCGTGGTTGCGCTCGTGGTGCTCCACCTTCTTCACCTCACCGACGGAGACCCCCGCGATGCGTACGTCGTCACCCTTCTCGAGCATCGAGGCGTTGGAGAACACGGCTTCGTACGTCTTGCCCGCACCGAAGCCGACGTTGCCCATGATGGCGGCCAACAGGCCCGTCACCAGAAGGCTCACGACCGTGAAGATGCCCAGCTTGATGCCGGCGGCGATGGTGGTCGAGTTGCGGCTCATCCGGTCACCCCGGAACCCCGCACGAGCGGACCATAGAGCAGGGAGGGCATCGAGCCGTAGTTGTCGGCCGGACGACCGGAGCTCGCCGCCAACAGCGCCCCGGTGACCTTCTGGTCGGCCCGGGTGCCGACCTCGCCCATGCTGGTGTTGCGTCGCGACGCCGTGCTGATGCCCAGGATGTCGAGGAGCTTGCTGGGGTTCTGCAGGAACGAAGTGGGCGAGTCGTCAAGGGTGCGGTCGTCGCCGGTCTTCAACGAGGTGGCCGGGTAGGGCACCGGAGGATTCGGCAGGCCCGCACACCATGGCCCGTGCCCGACCTCGCCGTAGACCGGCCGGTCGGCCGCGGTGTAGCCGGCGTATTGGGTGGCGCCGAGCTCGATGTACTGCTTGACCCGGTCGCCGGCGAACATGTCACCGAGGTAGTCGTCATACCTGTCGAGCCCCTGGAGCAGGCAGGGGTACTCGGGTGAATAGACCGCGAGGAGGTTGAGGATCGGCTCGCTGAGCTCGGTGACCCGGATCAGGTCCGCCTCGTTGTCCTTGAGGATGCGCGTGGTGGTGTCGGCCAGCCCGGTGACGTCGGCGAAGAAGGTGCCGAGGTTCTTCTTGTTCTCCAGGACCGTCTGGCTGGTGACCGTCGCGTTGCGGAGCACCTCGATCAGGTCGGGCGCCGCGATCGAGTAGGTCTCGGCGACGTCACCGAGGAGGATCAGGTCCTTGCGCAGCGTGGGCAGGTGACTGTCGATCGCCTCGAGGTAGGTCCCGAGCTTGTCCATCGTCTCGCCGATCTCCTCGCCGCGGCCGCCGAGGGCGGTGGCCAGGGCGCTGAGCGTGGCGTTGAGGTCGGAGGGACGCACTGAGCGGAGCAGTGGGAAGAGGTCCGCCAGGATGCGGCTCAGCTCGACGTTGGTCTCCACCCGGTCCGCCGGGATCACGTCACCGTCGGAGAGCGCCTTGCCGGAGGGTGCGTCGGGATCGACGAAGGAGATGAACTTCTGGCCGAACAACGTGGTCGGCAGGATCTCGACCGACACGTTCTCCGGGATGTTGCGGGCCGCATCGGGCTTGAGCCCGACCTTGATCGAGGCCTGCTTGCCGTCCTGCTCGATCGCGCGCACCTGGCCGACGAGCACGCCGTGCACCCGCACGTCGCCGAACTTGGCCAGTTGCAGACCGGCCCGGTCAGCCTTGATGGTGATCATCGTGACCGGCTCGAAGACCTTCTGGTAGACCGCGATCGAGGTGCCGATGAAGGTCGCAATGAGGGTCAGGAAGACGACGCCGAAGAGCATGAGTCGTCGGTGCTCCGCGGCATTGCCGTGATGAAGGTTGACCAGCACCGCGTTACCCCGTGATCCTCACGGTGGTCGTCGATCCCCAGATCGCGAAGCTCAGGAAGAAGTCGGCCACCACGATCCACACGATCGAGGTCCGGATCGCGCGGCCCACCGCCGTACCCACGCCGGCGGGGCCACCCGAGGCCGTGTACCCGTAGTAGCAGTGGATCAGGATCACCGAGACCGCCAGGAACAGCAGCTTGAAGAACGACCACAGCATGTCGATGGGTGGCAGGAACTGGATGAAGTAGTGGTCGTAGGTGCCTGACGACTGGCCGTACATCAACGTGGTGATCAGGCGCGGCGAGAGGTACGACGCGGAGAGGGCCACGATGTAGAGCGGGATCACCGCGATGAATGCGGCGATCATGCGCGTGGTCACCAGGAACGGGAGCGAGGGCACCCCCATCACCTCGAGAGCGTCGATCTCCTCGGAGATGCGCATCGCCCCCAGCCTGGCGGTGTAGCCGCACCCGACGGTGGCCGCCAACGCGATCGAGGAGACCAGCGGCGCCACCTCACGGGTGTTGAAGTAGGCGGAGATGAAGGCGCTGAACTTTGCCACGCCGATCTGGCTCAGCGAGGCATAGCCCTGGATGCCGACCTCGGTGCCGGCGAAGAAGGCCAGGAACGCGATCACACCGACGGTGCCGGCAATGACGGACAGTCCCCCGGCGCCGAAGGTGACCTCGGCCAAGGTGTTCCAGATCTCGCGGCGGTAGCGGCGTACGGCGCGGGGCGCCCAGGCGAGGGCCTTCACGTAGAACAGGAACTGGTCGCCGTACTGTTCGAGGCTGTCGCGGCGCCCCTTGACGAAGGAGGAGCCCATGGACGTGAGTGTCGCCATCACAACCCCGGCGGCGGAATGATCTGGAAGTAGATGGCAGTGATGATCGCGTTCATGAAGAACAGCAACATGAAGGCGATGATCACGGACTCGTTGACCGCGCGGCCGACCCCACTGGGGCCGCCACCGGCATTGAGGCCCTTGTAGGCACCCACCACCGCGGCGAGCCACCCGAAGACGGCCGCCTTCACCATCGCGATCCAGAGGTCGGGCAGCGACGCGAGGGCGGTGAACGACGACAGGAAGGCTCCGGCGGAACCGCCCTGGATGACCACGGTGAAGAAGTATCCGCCGCCGATGCCGGCAGAGATGACCAGCCCGTTGATCATCAGGGCGACGAAGACGGTTGCGCAGACGCGCGGCGCCACGAGTCGCTCGAGGGGATCGATGCCGAGGACCTCCATGGCATCGATCTCCTCGCGGATCTTGCGCGCCCCCATGTCGGAGCAGATCGCCGATCCGGCCGCCCCTGCGATGATCAGGGCAGCCGCGATCGGGGCCGCCTCGCGGACCACGGCCAGCACGGCCGTCGCGCCGGCGAAGGACTGCGCCCCGAGTTGGCCGGTCAGGTTGCCGACCTGGAGCGAGATCACGGCGCCGAACGGGATGGAGACCAGGATCGTCGGCATCAGGGTGACGCTGGTGATGAACCACGCCTGCTCGATGAACTCCCGGAGCTGGAACTTGCGGGTGAAGATGATCTTCGTGACCTGGACGACCATGGCAGTGATCTCACCGGGACCACGCACCACCGAGACAGCAGAGAACCCCACCCGGCGCCACCTCCCTGGTCTCGATCACTTCCAGCTCACGACTGGCTACGAACACATCTGATCCGCGAGAACACGTCCACGGCGTCGGGCAATATTAGAACGTGTTCTTATTTTCGGCAATCCCCCACGCCCACGTATCACCTGTAACGACGCCAGCCGGATATGGTGACGCCACCGCGACCCCATCGAGTGCCTCACGCCCAGGCATAGGGTGACTCGCATGGGTGCCATCTGGGACGAGTTCGAGCACGACCCCCGACGGGCGGAGAACTCCGGCCTGCGGGCAGCCGACAAGGACCGCGACGTCGTACGCCGTGTGCTCGGCGATGCCTACGCCGACGGGCGCCTCGACCGCGACGAGCTCGATGCGCGTACCGACCAGGTGCTCGCCGTCCGCACACTGGGCGAGCTTCCCGAGCTCGTCGGCGACCTGGTGCCTGCCCGGGTGACCCAGACCCCTGCCACCACCCCTCAGGAGCGGGCACTTCGCACCTACAACAAGGACCGCAAGGATGCCCTGTGGACGTTTCTGTCGGTCTCGCTGCTGTGCTGGGTGATCTGGGCGGCAACCAGCTTCGGCGGCGACGGATTCGATCCGTACTTCCCGTGGCCCCTCTTCCCGATGATCGGCACCGGCATCAACATCGGTCGGCTGATGTTCATGCGCGAGGAGATCGTCGAGCAGAACCTTCGCTCGATCGAGAAGAAGGAACGCAAGGCGCTCGAGAAGCAGGAGCGCGACGAGCTCGGGCGAGCGAACCGACCAGAGCTCGATCCACCGGAGTGAACCGCCGGTGCGTCAGCGCTTGAACAAGCGGCCGAGCAGCCCCTGACGTTCCTCGATCACGCCGGGCGCCTCGGCGTAGGACTGAGGGACGGACCTCTCGACGGATTCCTGCGCGTCCTCGGGGCCAGCCGTGACTGCGACGCTGTCGTCGGCACCCACTTCCGACGGCTCCGGGGCGCCCGGCCGGCTGCCTTCGGGCCCACCGGTCAGGCGCTTGGACTCAGCGACCACCTGGTCGAGGAACCGGTCCACCTCGCGGGCCTCGTAACCCTCGCGGAAGCGCACTGTCGAGAAGCGCACCATGTCGACCAGCGGCTCCACGGCCCGGCCCTGTCTCAGGGCAACGACCAGGGCATCGAGGAAGTCGTCGACATGGGTCATGTCGTAGCTGCTGCGGGTGCGGACCGGCGTGAAGATGACTGCGTTGATCTTCTCGATCAGCTTCTCGCGATCGGTCATCGGTCGATCTCCTCGGCTTCGGGGCGGAGCCTCTTCGGCAGCTTCGCCACCACTGTGGCATAGGAGTCCTCGACCGCGGCGAACAACTCGTCGTCAGGGATCGCGCCGTGGAAATTGAGGTCGTTCCAGCCCGATCGCCCGATGTAGCGCATCACCGAGGCATCGTCGGGGTAGCGCTGGATCCACTCGTCCGCCTCGTCCCGGTCCGGCCCGCACTTCACGCCGACGCCCGTCGCCCCCAGGAACGCGAAGATCTTGCCGCGCTCCCCCGGACCGACCTTGATCACCGGGTGCTCGTGCTCCCACGGGTTGTCGGCCCAGGCACCGGGCAGGGCCAGTGCGAACTCCTGCATCTGCTCGACGTCCATGGGCACAACATAGGCTCAAGGCAGCTCACCGTCACCCGCAACCGACCGAGGAGGGCACGTGCCACAGCTGGAGATCCTGCACTGGAACGACGTCCACGGCCGGTACGCCGAGCTGGCGCGACTCTCGGCGCGGGCCCGCCGGATCCGGGCCGGGGGCGAGCACCCCGTTCTCCTCCTCGATGGCGGCGACATCGAGGACACCAGTGTCGAGCTGTCGGCCCTCACCCAGGGCGTCGCCGGATGGCGCCTCCTCAGAGCAGCCGGTGTCGATGCCTCGGTCGTGGGCAACGGTGGCCTGCTCCGCTACGGTCCGCAGGCACTCCCCGGCTATGCCGAGGCATTCGGTCGGGCTCCACTGGTCTGCGACCTCTCCGACCAGGACGGCCAGCAACCGCACGGAACCATGCCGTCCACCCTCCTGACCGCTGGTGACCTGGTCGTCGGGGTGATCGGGGCGACCGACTTCTACCCGCAGTACACGGAGGGGTTCGACCTCGTCGAGCGCGGCCGGGTGACCGCCGTACGCAAGGAGGCGACTGCCCTGCGCGCCGCCGGCGCCGATGTCGTCGTCCTGCTCAGCCACTGCGGAGAGGACGCCGACGCGAACCTGTCGTGGCACCTGAAGGGATCGGTCGACCTGGTCGTCGGCGGGCACACCCACGATCCCTTCCCCGACGGTCGTCGCGACCGTGGCATCCCGATGGCCCATGCCGGCTGCCACGGGCAGTACCTCGGCCGGGTGATGCTGCGTGTCGAGGCCGGCGAGGTCACCGTGGAGTCGATGGTCCTCGAGAAGAACGTCGACGACGTCGCCGGCGACCCAGCCGTACTCGCCGAGCTCGAGGCCGCGGAGGCTGACCTGGCGACCTGGCTCGACGAACCGGTCGGCACCCTGGAGGCCGCCGTTCCCCTCGGCACCGGTTCGGACTCACCGGTCGCCCGACTGATGGTCCGGGCCCTGATGGAACGCTTCCCGGCAGACGTCGGTGTGCTGATCTGCGCCCACATGTCGGCTGGACTCCCCCAGGGCATGGTGCGACGCCGCGACCTCTACGCAGCGACCAGCTCACCGGGCAATGCCGCCACCGGCACCATCGACGGCCACCGGCTGGCGCGGATGCTGGAGACCGGTGCCTCGAACGAGTACGCCGCCCGCACTCCGCGCACCTTCCGCGGTCGGCCGTACGGCGGCCTGGCCGTTGTGGGGGCTGCTCTCAGGGACGGTGTCGCCCACATCGGCGACGTGCCGGTGGATCCGGAGGCGACCTATCGCATCACCGCATCCGACCTGGAGCTCGCCCACTACGGCGGACTGATCCCGCAGTCGATCGAGGACGTCGAGTGGGACATCAGCCGGATCCTGCCCGAGGTGCTCGAGGCCCACTTCACTTCGTAGTCAGACCACAGCGTGCGTGCACGACTCGTCACAAGTGGCGTCTGGTGCGTGCGGTGGCAAGGCGGAGGAGCGAAGCTGGCCCGGGGTTGGCCTGCGAGCGACGAGAACGCAGCCAACGTGCGTGCCAGGCGTCACTTCGTTGCCTCCATCATTTGGCGTAGCTCCTTCTTCAGGTCGGAGATCTCGTCGCGCAGGCGGGCGGCCACTTCGAATTGCAGCTCGGCGGCCGCATTCTTCATCTGCTCGGTGAGCGCCTGGATCAGCTCCGCGAGGTCGGCCGAGGGAATGCCCGTGGTGTCGGGTGCCTCGTCGTGGAGCCTGGACAGGGCCGGCGTGGGAGAGGACTTCGGCTTCACCCCACCGGCGCGGCCCTTCTGGCCGACGTCGGCCCAGGTCTGGAGGAGCTCCTGGGTGTTCTCGTCCTCACGAGCCAGCATGTCGGTGATGTCGGCGATCTTCTTGCGCAGCGGCTGGGGGTCGAGACCACGCTCGGTGTTGTAGGCGACCTGCTTCTCACGTCGTCGGTTGGTCTCGTCGATCGCGCGTTCCATCGACGCGGTGATCTTGTCGGCGTACATGTAGACCTGTCCGGACACGTTGCGGGCGGCACGACCGATGGTCTGGATCAACGACTTGTCGGAGCGCAGGAAGCCCTCCTTGTCCGCGTCGAGGATCGCCACCAACGACACCTCGGGCAGGTCGAGGCCCTCGCGCAGCAGGTTGATGCCGACCAGGACGTCGTACTCCCCCATGCGGAGCTCGCGCAGCAGCTCGATGCGTCGCAGGGTGTCGACCTCGCTGTGCAGATAACGGGTGCGGATGCCGGCGTCAAGCAGGTAGTCGGTGAGGTCTTCGGACATCTTCTTCGTGAGCGTGGTGACCAGGACTCGCTCGTTCTTCTCGGCCCGCGCCCGGATCTCATGGATCAGGTCGTCGATCTGGCCCTTGGTCGGCTTGACCACGACCTCCGGGTCGACCAGACCGGTCGGCCTGATGATCTGCTCGACGACATCTCCCTGCACCTTGTCGAGCTCATAGTTGCCCGGCGTCGCGGAGAGATAGATGGTCTGGCCGATCCGCTCGAGGAACTCCTCCCACCGCAACGGTCGGTTGTCCATGGCACTGGGCAGCCGGAAGCCGTGCTCGACCAGGTTGCGCTTGCGAGACATGTCGCCTTCGTACATGCCGCCGATCTGGGGCACCGCCACGTGGGACTCGTCGACCACGAGGAGGAAGTCCTCCGGGAAGTAGTCGAGCAGCGTGTTCGGTGCGCTGCCCGGGGATCGACCGTCCATGTGCATCGAATAGTTCTCGATGCCCGAGCAGGAGCCCACCTGCCGCATCATCTCGATGTCGTACGTCGTGCGCATCCGCAGCCGTTGAGCCTCCAGGAGCTTGCCCTGTCGCTCGAAGGTGGCCAACTGCTCGACGAGCTCGGCCTCGATGCCGTTGATCGCCTTCTCCATGCGCTCCGGGCCGGCCACGTAGTGGGTCGCCGGGAAGACATAGAGCTCCTGGTCGTCGGTGATGATCTCGCCCGTGATCGGGTGCAACGTCATCAACCGCTCGACCTCGTCGCCGAAGAACTCGATCCGCACCGCGAGCTCCTCGTAGACCGGGAAGATCTCGAGCGTGTCGCCGCGCACCCGGAACGTGCCACGGGTGAAGGCGAGGTCGTTGCGGGTGTACTGGATGGAGACCAGTTGGCGCAGGATCGAGTCGCGGTCGTGCTCCTCCCCCACGCGCAACCGCAACATGCGGTCGACGTACTCCTGCGGGGTGCCGAGACCGTAGATGCAGGACACGGTCGAGACCACGATGACATCGCGCCGGGTCAACAGCGAGTTGGTCGCGGAGTGGCGCAACCGCTCGACCTCCTCGTTGATCGAGGAGTCCTTCTCGATGTAGGTGTCGGTCTGCGGAACGTAGGCCTCGGGCTGGTAGTAGTCGTAGTAGCTGACGAAGTACTCGACGGCGTTGTTCGGGAACAGGCCGCGCAGCTCGTTGGCGAACTGGGCGGCGAGGGTCTTGTTGGGCTGCAGCACCAGCACCGGCCGCTGCAACTGCTCGGCCACCCATGCCACGGTCGCCGTCTTGCCGGTGCCGGTGGCGCCCAGCAGCACGATGTCTTCCACCCCGTCGTTCACCCGGGCGGAGATCTCCTTGATCGCGGCCGGTTGATCACCCGCCGGTTGGTAGTCGGAGACCACGTCGAAGGGGGCCACCCGGCGCTCTAGATCGGTCACTGGTCGCATGTCGTCCAGACTAACCACCGACACCGACAACGATTCTTCCCGCGGAACGGATACATTGACGCCGTGCCCCGAACAGCCCGTGGCCGGGACCGGCTATTCACCTACGCGCGGCGTACCCTGCTGTGCTTCTTCGGAATCCCGACCCTGTTCGCGCTGGGGCTGACACTCGTCGACTCCTATCGACGGCGCAACAAGAAGCCCAAGCCGTTCCCCACGACCCGACCCACCACGGTCGCGGTCGGCGACGGCGAGGTCACGACCTACACCTTCGGTCAGGACCTGTACGACGACATGCTTGCCGCCATCGACGGGGCCACCCGGCAGATCCTCTTCGAGACCTACATCTGGAAGGGTGACGAGGTCGGTGAGCGCTTCAAGCGCGCCTTGACCGCGGCCGCCGAGCGCGGTGTCGACGTGCACATCATCTACGACGGTTTCGCGAACATCGTGGTGAACCCGGCGTTCAAGCGGTTCCACCCTGACCTCAAGGTGCTGCGCTTCCCGGTCTACACCGCCGGGCTGCGGTTCTTCGACATGAGCCGCTACGGCCGCGACCACCGCAAGATCCTCGTCGTGGACGACGAGGTGGGCTTCGTCGGCGGCTACAACATCGGATCCCCCTACGCCACCGAGTGGCGTGACACGCACTGCCGGATCACCGGCCCTGGAGTGTGGGACCTCAAGCGTGCCTTCGCCGACTTCTGGAACCTCTACCGCCGCAAGCGCTTCCGGGCCAGCGAGCGGCCACTGCTGCTCGAGACCGCCTCCCAGTGGGAGCCACGGATCCGGTTCCAACGCAACGTGCCCCGACTGTGGATGTTCCCCATCCGTGCGATGTACCTCGAGGCGATCAACCGCGCCACGGGCCGGATCTGGCTCACCCACGCCTACTTCATCCCCGACCAGGACTTCGTCGACGCGATCAACGCCGCCGCACGCCGCGGTGTCGACGTCCGACTGTTGATCCCGGCCAAGTCGAACCACATCGTCGCCGACTGGATCTCGCGCGGCTACTTCAGCCAGCTCCTCAACGCAGGAGTGCGCATCTTCCGGTTCAAGGACGCGATGGTGCACGCCAAGACCGCCACCATCGACGGCAACTGGTCCACGGTCGGCACCGCCAACATCGACCGGTTGAGCATGACCGGCAACTACGAGGTCAATGTCGAGATCATCGACCCAGGCATGGCGCGGGCGATGGAGCAGATCTACGAGGTCGACCTGTCCAACTCCGCCGAGCTGACCCGCGACGAGTGGGACTCCCGCGACATCTACCGACGCTTCACCGAGGCCGTGCTCTCGCCGCTGCGGCCGCTGTTGTGAACCATCCGAGGAGACACATGTTCCGCCGCCCGTTCACCGACCTGTCCGGCAAGCTCGTCTTCGTCACCGGCGCCGCGAGTGGCATCGGCCGCTCGTGCGCCATGTTGGCGGCCGCCGAAGGCGCCTCGGTGTGCATCACCGATCGCAACGCGGAAGCGCTCGAGACGGTCGCCGGTGACATCCGCAGCACTGGTGGGCGGGTACTGTTCGCCGAGGCCGCCGACATCAGTGACCACGCCGCCGTCAAGGCGCTCGCCGACCGTCTCACCCGCGAGCACGGGGCGATGGAGGTGGTGATGAACGTCGCCGGCATCTCGTCCTGGGGCACCGTGCAGTCCCTCGAGCACGAGCAGTGGCGCAAGCTGATCGACGTCAACCTGATGGGCCCGATCCACGTCATCGAAGAACTGGTGCCGCCGATGATCGAGGCCAAGCGGCCCGGCCACCTCGTCAACGTCTCGTCGGCCGCCGGCATCATCGGCATGCCGTGGCACGCCGCCTACTCGGCCAGCAAGTTCGGCCTGCGCGGTGTCTCCGAGGTGCTCCGCTTCGACCTTCGCCAGCATCGGATCGGGGTGAGCCTGGTCTGCCCGGGCGGGGTCGACACCGGGCTGACCGAGACGATCGACATTGCCGGAGTGGACAAGGCGACCCCGGCCTTCCAGAAGGCACACAACCGCTTCCGCAAGCGCGCGGTCAGTCCCGACGTCGCCGCGGCGGCGATCCTCCAGGGCGTACGCCGCAACAAGTACTGGGTCTACACCTCCAACGACATCCGGCTGATCCACTTCCTGCAGCGGCACTGCTCCCCGGCGTACGTCGTCGCGATGCGGGTGATGAACTTCGGCGCCAACAAGGCCCTGCCGGCAGTCGGCCGCGCTCGTCGTACCGGCGCCGGCGCATGAGCCCGGCCACGAATCAGCCCGCCCGGCTCTCCCCCGGCGGCGTCCGCGAGGTGGGGCCGTTCATCTGGGTGTTCTCCCGTCTCGCCGGGCGCGTGTCCGGCACCGAGCCGCCGGCAGTGTTCCTGACCCTGGGCCGCAACCGACGGCTGTTCTGGGGTTGGTTGCACTTCGCCGGGCGCCTGATGCCCGGTGGGCGGCTGCCCAGGCGGGAGACCGAGCTGGTGATCCTGCGCGTGGCCGCTGCGTCCGGGTCGTCCTATGAATGGACCCAGCACGAAGGCCTGGGCCGCAAGGCGGGCCTGAGCACCCCGGAGGTCGAGGCCATCGCCGGTCGGTCCGAGCATGCCTGGTCGGAGCGCGACGCCATGCTCCTGGCCGCCACCGACGAGCTGCTCCACGATGCCGACCTGTCCGACGCCACCTGGCGGCGCGTTCGCGAACACCTCGACGAGCGCACCACCGTGGAGCTGTTGATGCTGGTCGGGCACTATCGGATGCTGGCCACGGCCCTGAACACTCTGCGGGTACGACCCGATCGCCGTCGCTGACCTCAGCGCGACAGCGCGGGCGGTGCGTGGTTGGCACCGCGCCACGGGAACTGACCGCATCGGCCGTTGAGGTTCAGGTCGCGACCACCGGTGCCCTCCAATGGGCTGCCCCGCCGAGTGCCGTAGTCACACGTGTCGGTCCCCTTGAGGTTGGCCGTCACGTTCATGTAGCCGTTGTACATGACGCTGGCGAACCGCCCGAGGCCGTACGGCGTCATCGAGAGCGTGGCCTGCAGGTGCGGCCCGTGCAGGGCGAGGAACTTGCTCAACGGGTTCACGCTCTTCAGCAGGCCGGGCAGCCGGTGGTCGACGCCGTCGATCAGCACCATCACGTCGGCAAGGTCACCCGGCAACCGCGACAGGGTGCCCCGCAGCTGCGGGTTCCAGTTGACGAACCAGGTGCCGACGGTGGCCGCCGACTGTGCCCAGTCGACCAGCAGCTGGCGGTTGTCGGCGAAGATCTTCAGCGAGGTCCTGCCCTGCTCCAGCACGCGTTCGGCGGTCGGCCAGGTGGCATCGACGGTCTCGAGCAGGGTCTCCGCGTTGTCGAGCAGTGACCGCAGGTCATCGCCGCTGCCCGCGAAAGCAGTGTTGACCTCACGCAGCACCGTGCGCACCTTGTCGGGGTCGACCTGGCGCATGGCTGCCTGCAGGCCACTGACCATCTTGGCCAGGGACACCGGCAGGTCGTCTGCCGTCGCGGTGATGGAGTCGCCGTTCTGCAGGTAGGGGCCGCCACTCCTGGTCGGACGCAGATCGACGTACTGCTCGCCGACCGGGGAGAGCGAGCGCACCTTCGCCTCGAGGTCCTTCGGGATCTTGACTCCCGACCGCAGGCGCACGGTCACCTTGACCCCACTGCCGTCGAGCTCGATCGAGTCGACGGTGCCGACCTCGACTCCTCGGTAGCTGGCGGAGGACCCTTCGAAGAGGCCACCCGTGCGGGGCATGGTCACGCTGATCTCGTCACGGTCCTTGCCCAGCGGGGCCTGGAGGATCCAGCTGAACATCAGCACCAGGCACAGCACGCAGATTCCGGCCAGGATGACGGCGCCCACGACCAGCTTCTTCAGGGACGCTGTGGCAGCACTCTTGTTCTTCACTGCGTGCCTCCGAGCTGCCGGGACGTGCCGGGGAGGCCGAAGTCGGAGCCCAACCGCATCTCGAGGGACAGGTTGAGGTATTCGGTCGGCACCGCCCGGTCGATCAGGCCGGCGAGCCTGGTGGCCTTGATCAACATCGCCTTCGCCTGGGTGCTGCTGTTCGACAGGGTGTCGAGCACCGGACCGATCTCCGCCACGGTGGCGGTGATGTCGCCCTTGGTGGCGGAGACCAGCGCATCGACGTTCTCGCTCATTCCTTGCAGCTCCTGGAGCAGCTCGGTCACCTGACCACTGTTGCGGCGGATCACCTTGGAGACCGGCCCGGCCATCTCGAGGGCCCGGTTGATCTTGCCCTCGCGCTCGTTGAGCAACTTGGAGGTGCGGGCCAGCGACGTGAGGAACTCGTCGATGTCGGCCTTGCTCTGGTTGAGGGTGTGCACCAGTGAGCCGGTGTTGTTGATGAAGTCCCTGACCGTGCCGGTGCGGCCGTCGAGGGCGGTGTTGACCTCGGAGACGATGGTCTTGATCTGGCTCAGGCTGCCGCCGTTGATCAGCAGCGAGGCAGCTGCCAGCCCGTCCTCCACGGTGGGCGCCGTGCGGGTCTGGTCGGCCTGTACGACCGCCCCTGACGTGAGCAGCTTCGCCTTGTCTCCACGGATCACCTCGACGAAGAGCTCACCCAACGCCGTGGTCGGTCGAAGCCGGAACACGGTGTCGCTGGGGAGCTTCGTCTTGCCGTCCATGTTGAGCAGCACCTTGGCCTTGAAGTCCTCGGTGGAGATCTCCTCGACCCGACCGACCGTGGCGCCGTCGATCTTGACCGCTGCACCATTGGCGAGGTTGAGGGCATCGGGGAAGTAGACGGTCACGTCGTAGGGGTCCTCGACGCCGGTGGAGACCGGGATGTTCTCCGCGTTCAGCACGGAGCATCCGGAAGTCACCAGCAGGGCGATGAGCAGCGTCGCGAGCGCACGGATGAGTCGGTTCACGGCCTGCGCCCCCCGCCGAAGAGGATCTTGAGGAGCTCCGAGAGGTCCTGGGCGCCGAGGATCTGCTCGCACAGCGGCAGCTGGGAGCTGCCGCACAGTGCGTGGGCGACCTCTGTGCCGGGAAGCAGCAGCTTGATCGGCAGGCGCACGTCGAGTCGCCGCTTGTCGTTGACGGCCCGACCGAGGTTCTGCATGGCCACGGGCATGACCTCCAGGAACTCACCGAGCGAGTCCTTGTGCTTGAGGATGCGCTCGGAGAGGTCGGAGATGTTGCTGACCGCGCTGCGCATGTCGCCCTTGTGGTGCTTGACGAAGATCGCCAGCAGGTTGATCGTCTCGCTGAGGCTGTCGACCGCGGTCTGGAGGTTGATGCGCTCGTCGCGCACCAGGTTCGTGGTCGCCGAGACGTTCTTGATGAACGCGCGCGCCAACTTGTCGTTGTCGGCGATCGCCGCGGTGAGGGTGTCGAGGTTGTTCAACGTCTCCGCGAAGTCGTCGCTGTGCTCGGCGAAGGCGCCGGTTCCGGAGACCAGGTTGTTGATGGTGCGTCGGATGGTCGCACCGTTGCCGTCGAGGGACGCCGCGGTCTTGTCGAGCAGGTTGCGCAGCGGCTTGGTGTTCTTGCCGTTGCCGTTGAGTCCCTCGGACAAGGTGTCGATGGCCGCCAGCACCTCGTCCCACTCGACGGGCGTGCGGGTCCGCTCCTCCTCGATGACGGCTCCGGACTCCATCGTGTCGCCGCTCTTGTAGGCAGGGGTGAGCTCGACGTACCGGTCGGTGGCCATGGAGCGCGAGACGATCACGGCCCCGGCGTCGGCCGGGATCTTCACATCGGGGTCGACGTCCAGGGTCAGTGCGACGTGGTCGCCCTTCGGCTCGATGTCGGTGACCGTGCCCACGGCCACCCCCAGGACACCCACGTCGTTGCCGACGAACAGACCGGCGCTGTTGGAGAGCTCGACCGTGATGGTGGTCTTGCCGCTGTCGAAGGGCCCACAGCCCGTGAGCCCGACCAGCAGGGCCAGGAGCATCGCCAGCAGGCGCATGAGGTGGCCGGTGGAGACACGCGTCATCAGCAGGCTCCTTCCAGGGAGCACCGGAGGTTGTCGGGCGTGGCCCCGGGCATGTACTGGTCGAGCCACGTGCCGGCGCCGGTGGCGTTGGCGAAGTAGCGGGCCGTGGGGCCGAGCATCTTGGCCACCTCACCGAGCTTGGCGTGGTTCCTGGTCAACAGCGTGATGGTGCTGTTGAGGTTGTCGAGCATCGGGCCGACCTCGTCGCGGTTCTCCTTCATCAGGCTGGTCAGCTGGGTGCCGATCGCGCGCAGGTCGGTGAGCAGGTTGTGGATCGCCGTACGCCGCGACACGATCTCGCGCATCAGCGTGTTGGCCTGCTTCATCAGCACCGTGATGTCGTCGGTGTTGCCGGCCAGCTGCTTGCTGAACTTGCTGGTCGACTCGAGCAGCGTGGCGATGTCGTCGGAGCGCTTGGCGAACATCTCGGAGACGTCGGAGATGCCCTTCAGCGCTGGGAGGAACTCCTCACTCGAGGCGTCCATGGTCTCGGCGACGGTGTTGAGTGCCTTGCGGATGGTGGCCACGTCGAGCTTCTGGGACAGGTCGCCGGTCTCGTTGATCACGTCCTGGAGGTTGAACGGCACCCGGGTGTGGCTCATCGCGATGTTCTGGTCGGACAGCTCCCCTCCGCCGGCCGGGGAGATCAGCAGGAAGTGAGTGCCGAGCAGGGTGGCCACCTTCACCTCGGCGGTGGTTTCCTTGCCGAGGTCGATGTCCTTGTCGACCGTGAACTCGACGCGGACATGTTGTCCCTCGAGCTCGATCTTGCGCACCTCACCGACGCCGACACCGGCCACCTGGACCTCTTCGCCCACACGCAGCCCGGCTGTGTGCTCCAGCTCCGCGGTGTAGGTGTCCTGGCCGAAGGGGAAGATCGTGGTCGCCATGATGAGCGCGGCGATCACGGCCACCACGGCCGCGCCCATCAGTCCGATGCGGCGGTAGTTCTCGGGGGTCTTGGAGATGTTCATCGGCACGCCTCCGAGTGGGGCCTGTCCTTGTTGCCCAGCCAGATCGTGTTCGGGCCGAGCAGCTTCAGTCCCAGCTGGCAGTTGTAGACCTGCAGGTGGCTGCCGTAGGACATCGACCGGACGAAGGCGCCGACCAGCTTCGGGATCGAGTTGAAGGAGTCCTCGATGACCGGCGTACCGCGGGTGATGGTCGCCCCCAGTCGCCGCAACGACCGGATGTCGCGCTCGAGCGTCGGCCGCAGGTCATTGACCAGGTCGGTGGTGGAGTCGAGGTTGGTGCCGATGTTGTCGAGTGCCCCGAAGAAGTCACCGCTGCCCTTGTTGAGCTCGGTGAAGAGCTTGCGCAGCTCGACCAGGGCGGTGTCGAACTCGCCGGAGTTGCTGGCCAGGTTGTCGATCACCGGAGTGAGGTTGTCGACGACCTCGCCGAACACCTCGTCCTTGTCGGCCAGGAAGGAGGTGAGCTCGGCAGTCTCCCCCATCAGACGCTCCACGCTGCCCGCCTCGCCGTTGAGCACCGAGACGATGTTGGCGGCCAGGGTGTTGAGGTCCTTGGGCGAGAGCACGTTGAACAGTGGCTCGAAGCCGTTGAGCAGGGCGGTGAGGTCGAAGCCCGGCCGGGTGTTGGCCAGGTCGATCTGGTCGCCGTCCGCGAGCAGCTCACCGGGCTTGGTGCCCGGCGTGAGCGCGAGGTACTTCTGGCCGAGCAGGTTCTGGTAGCGCATCACCACCTTGGTCGTGTCGCTGACCTTCTGGGTGTCGTCGACCGAGAAGGTGACCTTTGCGAGGTTGGAGCCGGCGTGCTGGGGGTCCTGCATGGTCTCGACCCCCTCGACCCGGCCCACCTTCACGCCGGAGATGCGTACGTCGTCCCCGGACCGCAGCCCACTGACGTTGCTGAACACGGCGTGCAGCGTCTTGGTCTCACCGTCGACCTTGTTGGTCATCGTGTTGTAGAGCGCCACGAACAGGAGCATCGCGACGAGCCCGAACACGCCGAACTTGATGGCAATCGACTTCATCAGCACCTCCTCAGCAGCCCCGGCCGCGAAGGCCGTTGTAGGTGGGGCAGTCCCCGGGGCCGTACTCCGGCTCGGGAGTGAGACGCAGGTCTGCGTCGATGCGCATGAAGGGTCCGTAGGAGAACGCCTTCCCGCCGTTGTCAGCCAGGGCGATCACTGCCGCGAAGGTGCGCGGGATGTCGCCACGGCTCAGGTAGAGGGCGTGCACCACGCGACGCAGGTAGGGCAGGCCGGAGGTCAGGAGGTCCTTGTTGTCGGTGACCACCTTGTCCACCGTGCCGCTCACATCACTCAGGCCGGTGAGCACCGAGCGGAACTCCTTCTCCATGTCGATCATCGTCTGGCCGGCGGCCATCACCCCGTCGAGGGCGGTGAACAGGTTGGGGGTGATCTGGGAGAACGTCGACATCACGATCGTGGCGAGACGGATGTCCTGACGGATCAGTGGCATCGAGGGCTCGATGCGCGCCACGGCGCGGTTGGCGGTCTCGATCATCTCGCCGATGTTGTCGCCCTTGCCGTCGAGGGTGCTCGCGAAGGTGTCGAGCATGTTGGCCAGCTCGGCCGGGCCGAGGGCCTCGACGAGCTCCTGGGTGTCCTCGAGAAGGTCGCCCAGCTCGATGGTCTCCGCGGACGCATCCTGCTTCAAGGCGACGTTGGAGGTGAGGTGCCCCGCGGGCTTGTCGGGGCGCAGCAGCTCGACGTACGCCGCCCCGAAGATGCTCACCGGAAGGACCCGGACAGTCACGTTGCCGGGCACCTTCTCGGCCTGCTCCGGGTCGAACTGCATGCCGATGTCGACGCCCTTGGGAGCCGGCTCGATCGAGTCGACGGTGCCGACCACGATGCCGTCGAGCTTGACCTCGGCCCCGGTCTCGAGAGCGCCGCCGGCGCTGTCGAGGTTGACCGTCGCGGGAACGGCCTTGTCGAAGGTGCCGAAGGACTTGGCCAGCAGCAGGCCGACGACCAGGGCGAGGACGCAGAGCATCACTCCTCCCCTGAGCGCCTGGACGCGCGCGGACGCGGCGGCCGCCATCAGCCGGCCACCCGGAAGCCAGGATCGGAGCCCCAGAACGCCAGTGTGAGGAGCATGTCAACCAGGACCACGACCACGATGCTGCAACGGATGGCGCGGCCGGTGGCCTCACCGACACCCTGCGGACCGCTCCCGGCCCGGAAGCCGAACCAGCAGTGGATCAGGGCAACCATCATCGCGAAGACCAGGATCTTCACGATCGACAGGAAGATGTCACGCCCGTCGATGAAGGAGTAGAAGTAGTGCTCGTAGGTGCCTCGGGACTGGTTGAAGATCAACACCACCGAGGCCTCCGAGGCGGCGTACGCACCGAGGAGGCCGATGAGGTAGAGCGGCAGGATCGCGAACATGCAGGCCAGCACGCGCGTGGTGACCAGGTAGCGCATCGGGTTCACCGCCATCACCTCGAGCGCGTCGATCTCCTCAGAGATGCGCATCGAGCCGATCTGGGCCGTGAAGCGGCAGCCCACCTGCCCGCCGAGGGCGAGGGCGGCCACCAGCGGCGCGAGCTCGCGGGTGTTGACCCCGGCACTGACGAAGCCGGTCAGCGGCGCCAGGCCCATGATCTCGAGCCCGTTGAAGCCCTCGATGCCCAGGGAGGTGCCGGCCGAGAGGGAGAGCAGGACCATCACTCCGACGGTGCCACCGCCCACCAGGAGCGCTCCCGAGCCCCAGCTGATGTCGGCCAGTTGGCGCAGCACTTCCTTGTAGTAGTGCTGCAGCGTGAAGCGGGCCCCGCGGAACGTGGTCCACGCGAACCACAGGAAGTCGTTGAACCTGACCAGGCTGCTCTGGACGCCGGTGTTGATGGCCATGGGTCACGCAATCCTTGCCGGCGCGAGCATGACGTAGGCCTGGGTCAGCGCCACGTTGACCATGGCGAGGGCGATCACGGAGATGACCACGGACTCGTTCACCGCGTCGGCGACACCCTTGGCGCCGCCGCTGGCGGTGAGGCCCTTGTGGCAGGCCACGATCGTCGCGATGAAGCCGAAGATCAGCGCCTTGAAGCTGGCCAGGAACAAGTCACTGGGCTGGGCGAACGAGACGAAGGCCGCGATGTAGGTGCCGGAGCTGACCTGCCCGCCCCCGACGTTGAGGATGTAGCCGGTGACGATGGAGGTCGTGGCCACCACGATGTTGAGGAAGAAGGCCACCACCAGGGCAGCGACGACACGGGGCGCCACCAGCCGCTGCACAGGGTTGATGCCCATCACCTTCAGGGCGTCGACCTCTTCGCGAATCGTGCGCGCACCGAGGTCGGAGGTGATCGCGGCACCCACCGCACCGGCGATCATGATCGACGTCACCAGGGGCGCCCCCTGGCGCAGCACGCCGATCCCGTTGACGGCTCCGCTGAACGACTGTGCGCCGATCTGGGCGGCCACTCCGCCGACCTGGATGGAGACGATGATGCCGAACGGGATCGCCACCAAGATGGTGGGCAGCACCGAGACCCGGCTCATGAACCATGCCTGGAGCAGGAACTCCGACCACGAGAACTTGCGCTTGACCATGTCGGTCACCGCACTCACCACGGCCTCGATGGCCAGCACGATCATCGCGCCCGCGGTCTCGATGCCCTTGCGGATGCGCCCGCCGAGGTCAGCCACGATGCGTGCGGGGAGTGTGCTCGACGCCCACCCTCCTGCTTGCGAAGCCATGACGCCTGCTCTCTCACGTGGTCTGACGAATGTGCCAACTGGTGCCAGACAGGGAAGTTACGCCAATGCGGACACAGGATCCACCTGCGTCTCAACACTTGACAAATCGCTAGCCCGGTAAATGCCTCCGAGGCGCCATGCGCGGCCCCCTCCGCGGGCGCCGGTGGCCGCTGAGGGAGAGAAGTGCCTGCACACGATAACGATGGCCCTCCCAGTCCCGAAGGATTTCCACCAGCTCCGTGTCATCGGCCGGCCGTCCCCGCAGGGCCCACCCGATGTCCTTGGCCACGTGGAAGTCGCCGAAGCTCACCGCGTCGGGATCACCGTGGGCGCGAACTCGCGTCTCCGCGCTGGTCCAGACCCCGATCCCAGGCAGCGAGCGCAGCCGCCGATCAGCCTCGGCATGCGAAGACCCGGTCGTCCGTTCGAGAGCTGCGGCCACTCGCGCGGCACCGACCAAGGTGCGCGAACGGGCACCGTCGACCCGCATCCGCAGCCACTCCCAGGACGGGATGGCCACCAACACGTCGGGGGCGGGTTGGATCCACAGGTCGTCATGGGGTCCCGGCGCGCGCTCGCCGTGGCCACGCACGAGACGGCGGAACCCGAGGAACGCCTCCTGCCCGGTGACCTTCTGCTCCAGGATCGCGGGCACCAGCGCTTCCATCACCAGGCCGGTGCGTCCGATCCGCCAGTGCGGGTGGCGGCGGAGCGCCTCCTCCACCACGGGGTGACGGGCCTCGAAACCGCTCCAGTCGTCATCCGCGCCCAGCATCGCCGGCAATGCATCGAGCAGCCACTCCGCCCCCGGACCCCAGGCCTGCGCCTCGATGCTGGACTCGCCGAGCCGCGGCTGCACCCGCAGCGTGCCGGGACCCGTCGGCGTACGCACGCCACGCCAGTGGGCACCCGACGCGTCGATGCGGTACGTCGGATCGCCGGCCCCGCGGCGCGCGACAGCCAGCACCTGGCCCGCCGGGCAGGGCCAGTCGGGACGCCATTCACGCTGCACGCCGCCAACCTAGTGGGTATCGCCGCTCGGCCTCTGTCCAGCGATCGAGGCTTGGTTCGTCGGGAGTGGCCGGTGCGAGCCGCCACACACGGGGCTCCGGTTCGATCCGGTTCGGGTGACATGTGTCAACACAGTGTGCGACAGCAAGTTACACCTACCGCTAGACTCGCCGCATGAGTGAGGGACGAAGCAAGCCGACCAACTCCCGGCGTACTGCCGCGGCCACCCGCCGGCGCCAGCGCGAGACCGAGATCCTGGCCGCCACGCGCGCCCTGTTCGACGAGCGCGGGGTCCGCGACGTCCACATCGACGAGATCGCGAAGAACGTCGGCACCAACCGCGCCATCCTCTACCGTCACTTCTCGGGCAAGGAGGAGCTCTTCGCGCTCACCCTGGTCGGCTACCTCGACGAGCTGCGCGAGCGCATGGAGGCGGTGGTCGCCGACGGCGGCAGCCCGAGGGACCGCCTGGTGACCCTGGTCGAGTCGTTCGTCGACTTCGGCATCGAGTTCCCGGCGTTCGTGGACTGCGCCCAGGCCCTCATGCGTCGGCCCGGCCCCGAGCTGCTCGAGGAGATCAGCGAATCGGCTCTGTTCCGGCTCGGGCGCGGCATCGCCGGATGCCTGGCCATGCTGAGCGCGACGCTCGACGAGGGTGTCGCCGACGGCACCTTCAAGGTGGAGGACACCAACCTGCTGGCCAACCACATGTATGCCACCGGGTTCGGGGCGCTCCAGTTGGCCCGGGTCGGCATGTTGATCAAGGAGCTGGCGCCCGGCATCCCGACGATCGCGCCGATCTCGGTGGCACAGGTGCGTCAGTACCTCGTCGACACCAGCCTCGCCCTGGCCATCGGCCCCGCGCACTAGGGCCGACCCGGCACTGGATCAAGCTTCACCCGAAATGACGCCGAGTCGACACGGGTTGACCAACGTGCGTCAACCCGTGCCGACTCGGCGAGGTCGGATCAGGGGCGCTCGAGGATCGCAACCACGCCCTGGCCGCCGGCCGCACAGATCGAGATCAGGCCACGGCCCGAGCCCTTCTGAGCCAGCTCCTTGGCCAGCGCGGCCACGATGCGGCCACCGGTGGCCGCGAACGGGTGGGCGGCTGCCAGCGACGAACCGTTGACGTTGAGCTTGTCACGGTCGATCGCACCGAGGGGCTCGTCGCGACCCAGGCGTTCCTTGCAGAAGATCGGGTCCTCCCATGCCTTGAGCGTGGAGAGCACCTGCGAGGCGAACGCCTCGTGGATCTCGTAGAAGTCGAAGTCCTGGAGGGTGAGGCCCTCGCGCTCGAGCATCTGGGACACGGCGTATGCCGGCGCCATCAACAGGCCCTCGTCGCCACCGACGTAGTCGACCGCGGCCGTCTCGTAGGCGGTCAGGTAGGCGAGCACCGGGAGGTCGTGCTCCTTGGCCCACTCCTCCGAGGCCAGCAGCACCACCGAGGCGCCATCGCTGAGCGGAGTCGAGTTGCCGGCCGTCATCGTGGCCGCCTCGCCCTTGCCGAAGACCGGCTTGAGCTTGGCCAGCTTCTCGACGGTCGAGTCGGGACGCAGGTTGTTGTCGCGCTCGACACCACGGAACGGCGTGACCAGGTCGTCCTGGAAGCCGGCCTCGTAGGAAGCGGCAAGCTTCTGGTGCGAAGCAGCGGCCAGCTCGTCCTGGGCCTCCCGAGTGATGCCCCACTCGAGGGCGGTCAGGGCCTGGTGGTCACCCATCGACAGGCCGGTGCGGGGCTCGCCGTTCTGCGGGATCGCCAGCGAGATGTCGGCCGGGCGAATCTTGGCCAGCGCGGCCAGGCGACCCTTGGCATCCTTGGCCTGGTTGACCTTGATCAGCTTCTTGCGCAGCTTGTCCCCGACGGCAAGCGGCGCGTCGGACGTGGTGTCGGCGCCACCGGCGACACCCACCTCGATCTGGCCGAGCGCGATCTTGTTGGCCACCTGGATCGCCGCCTGGAGACCGGTGCCGCAGGCCTGCTGGATGTCGGTGGCCGGCGTACGGGGCGACAGCTTCGAGCCGAGCACCACCTCGCGCGCGAGGTTGAAGTCGGCGCTGTGCTTGAGCACGGCCCCGGCGACGAACTCGCCGAGCTGCTCACCCTCGAGGCCGAAGCGGTCGACCAGCCCGTCGAGCGCCGCGGTGAGCATCTCCTGGTTGGAGGCGTCGCTGTAGACGGTGTTCGAGCGGGCGAAGGGAATGCGATTGCCGCCGATGACGGCGACGCGGCGAGTCTTGGCCTGCATGGGTCACTCCTGATTTGGTTCGGCCCGAGTTGTGTCGGGTCGAGTTGATTCGGATCTGAGGTGTTTCGGGTCTGCCTATCCTTGCCGGTGACGGCACGAGAGGGAAAGCAATGAGTCAGAGATCACGAAAAGTGGACTCTGAGTTACACCTCTAGTTACATACGATGACATCAGCCCTCCATCGGGCCACACCGACCCCAACGTCGAGAAGGACAACACCAACCATGAGCGACCGCTACCAGGCCTTCACCAAGTCCACCATCGGCAAGCTGCTGGTCAAGAACCTCGGCCTGCCGAACCCGGTTGCCCTGGACCGCTGGTCCGAGGGCGCGCCCCTCGTCGACGGCACCGTGGTCGTGGGCGGCAAGGGTCGCCTCGACCTGACCACCGCTCTCGACGGTCTCGGCATCTCCAACACCGCCGAGGTCACGGAGGGCCAGAAGTACAAGGGTCTGGTCTTCGACGCCACCGGCCTGACCTCGTCGGCCGACCTGGTCGCCCTGCAGCAGTTCTTCACCCCTCTCCTGCGCAGCCTCACCCCGTGTGCCCGCGTCGTCGTGATCGGCACCGCGCCGGAGCTGCTCGATGGCGGCGAGCGTGTCGCCCAGCGCGCGCTCGAGGGCTTCACCCGCTCGCTCGGCAAGGAGATCGGCAAGGGCTCGACCGTCCAGCTGGTGTACGTCGCCCCGGGCGCGGAGCAGGCGATCGACTCCACCCTGGCCTTCCTGCTCTCCCCCAAGTCTGCCTACGTCTCGGGCCAGGTCGTCCGCATCGGCACCCAGGGCGAGAAGAAGGCCGCGCCACTCAACGACTGGGATCGCCCCCTCGCCGGCAAGGTCGCCATCGTCACCGGCGCCAGCCGTGGCATCGGCGAGCAGATCGCCCGTGTGCTCCACCGTGACGGTGCCACCATCCTGGGCATCGACGTCCCCCAGGCCGCCAGCGAGCTCCAGGCGGTCATGAAGGAGTTGAACGGCGACAGCCTCACCCTCGACATCACCCACGCCGACGCTCCTCAGCGGATCACCCACCACGTCAAGGAGAACCACGGTGGCGTCGACATCGTGGTGCACAACGCCGGCATCACCCGCGACAAGAAGCTGGCCAACATGGCCGAGGACCGTTGGTCCTCGGTGATTGCGGTGAACCTGACGGCTCCCGAGTTGATCACCCGCGAGCTGCTGAGTCAGGGTGCGATCAACAAGAACGGCCGTATCATCGGCGTTGCCTCGATCGCTGGCATCGCCGGCAACCTGGGCCAGACCAACTACGCCGCATCCAAGGCCGGCGTCATCGGCTTCGTCGACTCCCTCGCCGGAGAGCTCAAGGACGGCATCACCGTCAACGCCGTCGCACCGGGCTTCATCATCACCGCGATGACCGCCGCTGTTCCGTTCGCCACCCGTGAGGTGGGCCAACGCCTCAACGCGATGAGTCAGGGCGGCCTGCCGATCGACGTCGCCGAGACGATCGCCTGGTATGCCAACCCCGCGTCGACCGCCGTCAACGGCAACGTGGTCCGCGTCTGCGGCCAGATGATGCTGGGCGCCTGAGATGGCCGGCGAAGTACGCATCCTGACCGGGAGCGGTGGTGGCGTCGGCGGCATGCTCAAGGCCGCCCTGCCGACCGTCCCCGTGGTCAATCAGCTGCCCGGAGTGAAGAAGACCGCTCGTGAGCTGCCCGACCTGACTGTCCGTCGCGACAACGTGCTCGTCACGCGCGAGAGCGTCGCGGCGTACGCCGAGGTGTGTGGCTTCCCGCAGAAGGACACCCTTCCGTTGCCCTACCTGCACATGGTCGCGTTCCCGCTGCACATGGCGATCATGTCGGACAGCGCGTTCCCGTTCCCCGCGATCGGCACCGTCCACCTCGAGAACAGCATCACCCAGCACCGTCAGGTCGCCATCGGCGAGGCCGTGTCGGCCCGGGCCCGTGCGGAGAACCTGCGGGTGCACGCCAAGGGACGGGCGTTCGACATGAACATCACGATCGAGGCCGACGGCGAGACCGTCTGGGAGAGCACCTCGACCTACTTGCGCATCGGCAAGGGCGACAAGGAGAACGGCGAGCGCGGCACCGAGTTCGACGCCGTGTCGAACGGGGCCGCGCGCTGGAAGTTGCCGGCCGACCTGGGGCGCCGCTATGCGGCCGTCTCGGGCGACAGCAACCCGATCCACCTCTACCCGTTGACGGCCAAGGCGTTCGGATTCCCCCGACAGATCGCCCACGGCATGTGGACCAAGGCACGTGCCGTAGCGGCCATCGAGAACCGGCTTCCGGACGCGGTGCGCGTGGAGGTCGGCTTCAAGAAGCCGATCTTCCTGCCGGGCACCGTCGTCTTCGGTGCCGCTGCGACCGCGGCTGGTTTCGACTTCGCGGTCACGAACCCGAAGACGGGCGCACCTCACGTGCTCGGGCGCACCACGTCCCTGTGACGATCTGACCCAATCGGCAGTCGGCGCGTGATGACCAGTTGAGGTCAGCACGCGCCGACTGCCGCGTCCGAAGGCGTCAACACGTGCACCGGCGGCGCGGATCAACGCGGGCGGCGCGGATCAGCGCGGGCGGCGCGGATCAACGCTGGCGGCGCGGATCAGCGCGGGCGGCCGAACTTCACGGTCGAGATCGAGCGGGCACGCGCGGCGGTCGGCTCGGACGCCTTGCGCAGCGAGAAGGTGGCGGTGGTCGGCGACCAGACGCCCAGGTCGGTGCGACCGTTGCCGTCCCAGTCTCCCGTGACCGGGAGGTCGCCGGGCTTGCCGTAGGTGATCGTGCCGAGCCAGACCGTGCCCTCCTCGTCAACCTTGCGGAGCGTGAAACGCGCCGTCGCCGGGGCGAAGACGCCGATGTCGGTGCGACCGTCGCCGTCCCAGTCGCCCGTCACGGGTATGTCGTCCTTGCCGCCCAGCTTGATCTTGGTCTTGGTCCCGTTGGCGGCGCGAAGGATGAACTGCCCCTTGCCCGCCCGCCACAGGCCGACCTCCCACTTCCCGTCACCGTTCCAGTCGCCGGCCACGGGCTTGTCGGTGCGACCACCCATGACAAAGGTGGTCACCTTGCCCTTGTACTTCAGCGAGAACGTCTTCGTGGCAGGAGTGAACACACCGGGGTTGGCGCCACCCTTGCCGTCCCAGTCCCCTGCCACCGGCTCGTCGGTCGAGGTCCCGAGTCGCTTGATCAGCACGGGCTTTCCCGGACGCAGGATCCGGAACTTCGACTTGGCCGCGCGCCGGAAGACCGTGGGCTCGGCAATGCCGTCGCCGGTCCAGTCCGCTGCCAACGGGACGTCCACACAGTTCTGGGACTTCAGCGTGCTGCCGAAGACGAACTTGGTGCCGTGCAGGTAGGGCGGAACCACCTTGCGCGACTTGCGCTCCTCGAAGTGCAGGTGGGAGCCCGTGGAGTTGCCGGTCGACCCGACGTTTCCGATCTGCATGCCCTGGTCGATCCGTTGGCCGACCGAGACGGAGACCACGCTGAGGTGGGCATAGAGCGAGTCCTCGCCGTTGCCGTGGTCGATCACGACCGACTTGCCGTAGCCGCCGCTGGAGACCTTGTTGGCCGTGGTCACCACGCCGGGAGCGCTGGCGACCACCGGAGCACCCATGTCATTGGCGCGGTTCCAGTCGATGGCCTTGCTGCTGGGGCTGTGATTCGCGCGCGTCGTCCCGGTCCAGGTGTCACCGCACGGGAACGGCATCTCGTAGTCCGCGGCCGGAGCACTCCGGCGCGCGGCGGAGTGAGCGGGGGCAAGCGTCAGACAGCTCAACAGAACCGTCCCGATCGCCACGGACGTGGCGGTTCGTCGCACATGCATTTCGGGTGACCTTCCGGGACTGGACTGGGCCGATCACAGAAGTCACATGAGCAACACCGGATTCATTCAGCCACAGGAATGCACAAACGATAACCACAGTCCCGCGTGTCTGTCACGAATTACATCGTTGTCATGCTATGCGTGCTGTCGGATCAGGCCCTCCTGGGCCACCGTTGCGACCAGTTCCCCCGACTGGCTGAACACCCTGGCCAGCACAAGTCCACGAGCACCGGTTGCAGTCGGTGAGTGCTGGTCGTAGAGCCACCATTCGTCGGCCCGGAAGGGCCGGTGGAACCAGATCGTGTGGTCGAGCGAGGCCACCTGCATCCCCGGAGAGGCGATCGTTCGGTCATGGGGAACCAGGGCCGCCCCGATCAGGGTCATGTCACTGGCATAGGTGAATGCCGCCTGGTGCTCCAACGGATCCGCCGGGAGCTCTCCGCCGATGCGCACCCACAGCTGGGCCCGAGCCGGACGCGACGCATCCTCGGGGACGCCACCCACCTTGGAGTTCCCGATGTAGCGCACGTCGAGAGCCGCCCACTCGCGCTCCCACTCGCCGGCGCCTTGGCTCGAACGACGGGCGAACAGCTCGGAGAGCGGGATCCCCTGGTCCGGGCCGGGGACCTGCGGCATCTCGTCCTGGTGCTCCAGCCCCTCCTCGTCGATCTGGAAGTTGACCGACATGAGGTAGATCGGACGTCCGTGCTGGCGTCCGATCACCCGACGCGTGGCGAACGCTCGCCCGTCGCGGAGATTCTCCACGTCGTACACGATCGGCACCGCTGTGTCGCCCGGGCGCAGGAAGTAGGAGTGCAGGGAGTGTGCCCGGAAGCCCTCGTCGACCGTGCGGTCCGCGGCGATCAGGGCCTGGGCGGCGACCTGGCCTCCGAACACACGCTGCAGCTCGGTGTCGGGCTGGCGCCCCCGGAACAGGTTCGTGTCGATGGTCTCGATGTCGAGGAGCTCGCTGAGCTCCCGGGCAGACTTGGGCACGGGTCAGGTCCTTCTCACGGAGTGGTGTCGGGGCCGTCGAGGCCGGCCAGGAACTGCTCGAACTGTTCACCGATCTCGTCGCCGGTCGGGATCTCGCCGTCCTCGGCGAGCAGGCTGCGGCCGGCCTCCTCCGAGCGGGCGAAGGCGTCGTACTGCTGCTCGAGTCCGGCCACGATCTCGGCGACCTCCGGATTGTCCTTGAGGTACGTCGTGATCTCGCGGTCCTTGGCCTCTGCCGCGACCTTCAGCCCGTCGAGGTGGAAGGAGAGGCCGCTCGACTCCTCGACGCCCTCGAGCAGCCGAAGTGCCGCCAGCGGGTGGTCGAACTGGGCGAGGTAGTGGGGGACGTGCGCGACGTAGCCGGTCATGTCGTGGGAGTGGTCACGCAGCCGCACCTCGAGAAGCGCCTGGGCCGAGGCAGGCACCCGGATCTCCCCCAGCCACGGGTTGCGGCGCAACATCAGCTCCGGGCGGTTGGCGTGCTGGGTCACCGCCAGGGGACGCGAGTGCGGGGCCGCCATCGGCACCGACCCCATCGCCACCACGAGGTCCACGTCGAAACGCTCGACGACCGAACGGACCCCCTCGGTGAAGCCCTCCCAACGGTGGTCGGGCTCGGGCCCACTGAGCAACAGGTAGGGCTGGTCGACCTCGTCCTTCATCAGGCGTACGACGAGCCGTGGGGCGTCGTACTCCTCGTAGTGGTCACGCACGAACGAGATCGCCGGGCGCCGGGCGCGGTAGTCGTGGAACTCGTCGATCTCGAAGGTGGCGACCACCGGGCCGACACCGTGGGAGGTCAGGTGGTCGACGGCGACCGTGGCGGCGTTGCCGGCATCCAGGAAACCGTGGAGCGCGAGCACCAACGGCAGGGAGCGGCCCGGTTCGAGACCGGGCACCTCGTCGACGACGTGTACGAACTTCACGGAATTCCTTCCCTCACGGGTGATTGCCAAGGAGCCTAGTGCGCACAGCGCGTCGCACGGCGTCCTGTTGCTGCAACGGACGCCGGCTCCCCCGAATTCCCGCCGCGCAAGCTCCACCACACAGCTCCCCCACACGCTGCAGTTCACGCTGCAGTTACCGAAGCGTATGCAGGTTCGAGCGACGAAATTCCTGCGGACTGTTCGGTAACTGTGGAGGGCGCTCCACCGGCTCAGCCGAACGTGGCGAGGATCTTCTGCCCGGCCCCGCGTGCGAGCTGTGCCGAGTCGATGCCGAGCGTCGCGGTGAGTACGGCGTCCTGGTGTTCTTCGTCGGTGCCGTCACCCCTGCGCATCGCATCGAGGAGTCGCCACAGTGCCTTCTCACCGAAGGTCGAGGCCACGTACTCGCAGGCATACCAGGAGATGCCGTAGTTGGCCGCGGAGTCGTCGCCGTTGAAGGTCGACCCGCCCGGGAGCCCGTGCAGGCCCTGGCGCGCAGCCTCCACGGCATCGCGGGAGATCATCCGTTCGTAGGCGGGGATCGGCTGGACCGAGACGTATTCGGCCACCCCCTCCGACAACCAGGTCGGCACGGCGTCGTCACGGGATCCGATCGCCACGTGGGTGAGCTCGTGACGGATCAACCGATCGCGAGTGGCGTCATTGCGATAGATCATGCGCGGGTGCAGCAGGAACCGGGTCGAAGCCACCTCGTGGGACCCCGGGCCGGCGCGCACCGCGAAGGCCACACCGTCCAGGTGGTCCGGATCGCCGCCGGGCAGGTGGTCGAGGTTCGAGAGGACCGTGAGATCGGTGAGTGCATAGACAACGACCCTGCCCGACCACTTCAGCGGCACCTCCCGGGTGACGTCCTCGATGCCGTCCTCGACCGAGTCCATGATCTGGTAGGCCGCGTTGATGCTCCGCGCGTCGAAGATTCCCAGCACGTCACCGGTCGACTCCACCTGGATCGACCCGAGGTCCCACGGCGCCGGGTCGACGTCGTTCTCCCTCTCGAACTCCAGGTCCCGCACCGAGACCAGTCGGAGTCGTCCCTGCTTGGTGTGCCGGAAGCCGTAACGTGCCTCCGTCTCGACCGGCACCTTGTCGAAGCCGTCGAGCTGCACGCTCACGAACACCCTGGCCAGGACCTCGCCCTTGCCGCCGGTCTCGACTCCCCCGTCGGGGACGGCGAAGCTGAACCGTTGCAACGGCAGCTCGCGCAGGTTCTGGAAGTACTGCTCCTGACCGCGCACGAAAGCCGTGTCCCGACGAGCCACGTCGGCCAGGAACGCCGTACGGTTCCCGTCGTGCACGGCCGCGGCGCGCCGCGTGAGCAGCGCCCTGACCTCGGTGACGACGTCGCTGGCCTGGGCCGCCTGGCCCGGTGGGTGGTCGTCTCCTCCCAGAGAACACCCGGTCAGTCCTGCGAGCAGGACGACCATGATGAGAAGTCGCGCAGCTCCCTCCCGGACTGCGCTACTGGCCCCGGTCCGCATCGATCAACGACCTGCCGTCGGTCACCGCGGTGATGTCCTCGACGATGCTGAGGGCCAGTGCCTGGGGCGTGAGTCCGATCCGTTCGAGGATCGCGGTGCGTTTGGCGTGCTCGAGGAACTCCTGCGGAATTCCGCGCACCCGGCACGGTGTGTCCACGCCCGCCTCGTTGAGGCTCTGCAGCAGCACGGAGCCACACCCGCCGACGACCCCGTTGTCCTCGACACTCACCACGAGGCGGTGCGCCCGGGCAAGCTCCACGATGGCGGGGTCGACGGGCTTGACCCAGCGGGGGTCGACCACCGTCACGCCGATGCCCTGGGCATCGAGGCGCGCCGCCACGTCAACCGCGGTCGTGCACATGGAGCCCACCGCCACGATGAGCACGTCGTCCTTGCCGCTGCGCACGAGCACGTCGGCGACACCGGCCTTGCCGAGCACCGGGATGTCGTCGGGCGGCGGCCCCTTGGGGAAACGCACCACGGTGGGGGCGTCGTCGACGTTGACGGCCTCGTTGAGCAACTCGATCAACCGGCTCCGGTCGCGCGGGGCGGCGAGCCTCAACCCGGGGACCATCTGCAGCAGCGACAGGTCCCACATGCCGTTGTGGCTGGCGCCGTCGTCGCCGGTCACCCCGGAGCGATCGAGCACGAAGGTGACGCCGCACTTGTGCAGCGCCACGTCCATCAGGACCTGGTCGAACGCCCGGTTCAGGAACGTGGCGTAGAGCGCCACGACCGGGTGCAGTCCACCCATCGCCAACCCGGCCGCCGAGGTGGCCGCGTGCTGCTCGGCGATGCCGACGTCGAAGGTGCGCTCGGGGAACTCGTCGGCGAACTTCTGCAGTCCGACGGGGTGCATCATCGCGGCGGTGATCGCCACGACGTCCTCGCGGCGGCGGCCGATCTCCACCATCTCGTCGGCGAAGTAGTCGGTCCAGATCGGCGCCTTCGGCTTCTCGATGCCGGTCTGCACGTCGAAGGGTCCGGGGGCGTGGAACTGGTCGGCCTCGTGTCGCACGGCCGGGTCGTAGCCCTGGCCCTTGCGGGTGATGGCGTGCACGATCACGGGGCCGTTGAAGCGCTTGGCGTGAGTGAGCGCCTGCTCGACCGCAGCCCGGTCGTGGCCGTCGACCGGGCCGACGTACTTCAGACCGAGGTCTTCGAAGAGGCCCTGCGGAGCGAGCGCGTCCTTCATGCCCTTCTTCATCGCGTGCAGGGCGTCGTACGCCGCGGGGCCGACGCCGGGAACGGCGTTCAGGCGACGCTTGACCTGCTCGAGGATCACCTCGTAGCGGGGGTTCGTGCGCAAGGAGGTGAGCGCGGTGGCCAGGCCACCGATCGTCGGGGTGTAGGAGCGCTCGTTGTCGTTGACCACGATGACCAGCCGGCTGTCGTGGGCGATCGCAATGTTGTTGAGGGCTTCCCAGGCCATCCCGCCGGTGAGGGCGCCGTCACCGATGACGGCGACCACGTGGCGGTCCTCGCCCTTGATCCGGTACGCCTTGGCCAGCCCGTCGGCGTACGACAGTGACGTGGAGGCGTGCGAGTTCTCGACCAGGTCGTGCTCCGACTCGGCCCGGCTCGGGTAGCCGCTGATCCCTCCCTCCTTGCGGAGGGTGTCGAACGACGGGGCACGCCCGGTGACGAGCTTGTGCACGTAGGCCTGGTGGCCGGTGTCGAAGACCACCTTGTCGTGCGGACTGTCGAAGACCCGGTGGATGCCGAGCGTCAGCTCGACGACACCCAGGTTGGGGCCCAGGTGACCGGTGTTCGTGGCCACGGTCCGGATCAGCAGGTCACGGATCTCGGCGGCCAACTCGGTGAGCTGGTCGTCAGTGAGGTCACGCAGGTCACGCGGGGTCGAGATCGACTCCAGGTAGCCCATGCGGGGGGTCCTCCGTCTGTCGGCGAATCGGTAGGCGACCCCCATGTCCCGGGGCCACCCGACGAGTCTAGACGTCTCCCTGTCAAGGTGTGAGTCGGTCGTGATGTGGGTACGCCATCGCCCGGAACGGACAATCGGTCGTGACGCTCCCACCGAGATCAGGAGAATCCATGCGGAATCGTTCGAAGGTCCTCATCGGCGTGGGCGCCGGGCTCGCGGTGATGGCCGGCATCGTCGTCGCCGTCCAGCTGCTCGACGGTTCCGACGGTGGTGTGACCGGAGCGGCCGAGGTGCTGCCCGCCGACACCGAGTGGTTCACGTACGTCGACAGGGATGCCTGGGCCGAGCGCGTGGGGCTAGACGACATCGAGCACGACTACTCCGACGACGACATGGACCGCTTTGTCGAAGCGAGCCGGGACAGCTCGGTCGGCACACCGCTCTCGCGATACCTCGGTGTCATGAAGGACGCCGCGTTCAACGAGTTCGACGTCGACTGGCAGGTCTCGGGGACCTCCGGGTCGGCGGAGCAGGCATCGCCCCCATGGAACATCTACCGCATGGATGACGACCTCGACCTGGGTGATGTCGCCGATGCGCTCGAGGACGCGGGATGGTCGCGAGACGAGATCGACGGCCACCCTCGGCTCAGCATCGACCTCGACGATGTCGATGAATACGGTCTGGTTGGCGACTATCCGGCCAACAAGCTCCTCGACGTCACCATCGTCGAGGACGACCACCTGATGATCGCCAGCAGCGACCCGGAGCCAGTTCTCGACGTCATAGACGGCGATGCCGATGCCCTGGCCGACGACGACGACTTCGACGAGCTGTCCGGCTCGGTCGACGACACCGAGCTCGCCCAGGTGCGTCTCGGCGACGACTTCTGCGCCGGACAGGCCGGCCGGATGACCTCACCCGAGGAATCCGCACAGCTGAGCGAGCAGAGCGGGATCGGCGACCTCGGCACGCCAGAGGCGACCGGATACTTCCAGGAGGCCGACGGCGACGACGCGACCTCGGTGGGCGTGCTGGTCTTCTCCTCCGATGACGCGGCCGACACCGATGCCGAAGCACGGGAGCAGTGGCTGAAGGAAGGCCTCGACCCCCGGACCCTCAGTCCGATGAGCGAATACCTCGACCTCGAATCGGTCGAGGCCGATGGCCGCTCGGTGATCGCCCGCGGCACCTTCGAGACCGAGCGCATCGGTGCCCAGATGGCCTTCGAGAACGGTGGGCTGACCACCTGCTCCCCCACTGGCTGACGGGGCCTGGCTCGGATCCGAGCTCGGATCCGAGCTCGAGGGCAGTCCTCAGCTGCCGAGCTCGAGCACCGCGATCGAGGGCTCGTGGAGGCTCCCCATCCACACCCGCCCCTCGTGCTCACGGACGCCGGTCACCATGTGGTAGTCGGGCGTGTCCACGTCCAGGTCGTGCACCAACGCCCCGGAGTCGTCGTACGCCTGGACCCGGACGGTGCGCTTGACCTGGGGCTGCAGCGGGTCGGGCACCTTCGTCGCCGCGCGCCGAATCCACAGCGGACCGGACTGGATCCTCTCGACGAACGCATCCTTGGGTGAGGCGATGGTGACCCAGATCAGGCCGTCGCTCCCTCGTGCGATGTTGTCGGGATAGCCGGGCAGGTCCTGGACGAGGAAGTCGCGCTGCCCGGCCCGCTCACCGCTCAACCAGTGGCGTACGACGGTGCGCGCGCCGGTCTCGGCCACCGCCACGAAGGACTCGTCTGCGGCCAGGGCCACACCGTTGGCGAAGGCCAGGCCCTCGAGCACCACCTCGAGGGATCCGCCGGCGTCCAGACGGAGCAGTCGACCGGTGCGCGTGTTCTGCACGAAGTCGTCCTTCCATCGTTCGACACCGAAGTGCAGTGAGCTGTCGGAGAACCAGATGTCGCCGCCGGCGGCGACGGCGGCGTTGTTGCAGAAGGCGAAAGGCAGGCCGTCGACCGAGTCGGCCAACGTCTCGAGGGAGCCGGAGCGCGGGTCGACGGCGAGCAGTCCGGCGTGGGCGTCGCAGACCAGGAGCCGGCCGTCGGGGAGCAGCTCGATGCCGAGTGGGCGGCCACCGGTCTCGGCCACACGGGTGATCCGGCGACTGTCGTGGGAGACCCGGAAGATCATTCCGTCCTCGGTGCCGGTGAAGACGGCGCCCTCGTCCCGACCATGCGTGCCGACAACGACGTCCTCTGCTCCGGGGCCGGGCACCCCGATCACGGTGATGGTCATGCCAGCTCCTTCGCTTCCTCGATCAGTCGGGCGCACTCCGGTGAGGCCAGGAATGCCGGGAGTGAGAGTCCGGTCGCTGCGGTCAGCGGCAGTCGCACGGCCTCGGCGGGGTCCACGAAGACCATCTGTCGCCCTTCATGGCACTCGATGTCGGCGTCGCTCAGCGCGGTGGCGCCCACGAAGAGGTGCATCACGTCGTCACTGTCGTATGCCGTGTGGTGGACCGCGACGTTCTTCCACAGCTGCACGGCGCCGGCGGCCAGCTCGACCCCGGTCTCCTCGGCGAACTCACGGTGGGCCCCCTCCAGCGGCGTCTCCCCCTCCTCGAGGTGGCCACCGGGATAGCCCCAGCACTCCGGGTCGATGGCGGGGTGCTCGTCGCGCTCCTGCATCAGGATCCAACCGCGACGATCGACGAGCAGGACACTGGAGAACTGGTGCATGTTGCCGAGGCTACTGGGTTCACCGGATCACAGGCGTGCCACATGGCGGCGACCACGCAGCGCCTCCTCGACCAGCACCACCTCGCGGCGCAAGCGCATCAGGCGGGCCTGTTCCCGCTGCCACGTCTCCACCGCCGCTTCCACGACGTCCGCATCGGCCACGTCGCGCAGCTCGGCCCGCGCTTCGCTCAACCCTCGGTCGCAGGCCATCTGGGACCCGGCGACGTGGAGCACGGCGAAGCGGGCGAGGACGACGACGTGTCGGCGCAAGGTCGGGTACGAGCGGTATTCGGGTGGACAGATGTCGAGCAACCACGCCTCCGCGGTCTTCTCCCACGCGGGTGCATCGGGTGGCCGGACCTGGTCGGGCCAACCCGGCGGAGCGACGGAGACGGGCATCTCACCATCGTACGCGCTGATCGAACAGTCGTTCGATCCCTGCTCGGGCGGTGAGAGCCTCAACGGTGCAGGTGCACCGCTGCGCCGGGCGTTTGGCCGGGAGTCACCGTCCAACGGGTGCACCCGCACCGGTTGGTCCCACGACAGGGCGCGCGTCTCAGGCGGAGGTTCCGGAATCCTCGTACTTCGTCGTGCCGCCGTGACAGCTGGCCATCGGCTCGGGCGCCGTCTCACCGTGGCCGTAGGTGTCGATGAACAGCTGCAGTCGTGGATCACCGGCGCCCTTGAGGGCGAGCTGGGTGTTCCACACGGTCACCACGACCGGCGCCTCCTGACCGTCGTACGGCGAGAGGATGCCCTCGTCGGGCAGCTCGTCGGCGAGCTCGTCGACGTCCTTGCTGGACAGGTCCGAGGGGCGATAGGTGATCCAGACCGTGCCGTGCTCGAGGGCGTGCACCGCGTTCTCCTCGCGGACCTCGCGGTCGTAGACGCCGCACTCCAGCCAGACCGGGTCGTGCTTGCCACCGACCGGCGGGGACTGCTCGTAGTCGACGTCCTCCTCGACGTGCACCAGCTCGGGTGTGTCGAAGGTCTTCACCGCGGACAGGTTCGCGGAGTCCCGGACGAATCCGGGGTCGTCGACGCCGTTGGCCGCGCCCATGACCGCGGCGATGTCCTCGGGCTTCCGGGTGTCGCCGTCGTCGTTCAAGGCCAACGGCACCACGACAGCCGCCCCCACCACCACTGTCGCGACGATCAGGGCGACCAGCAGTCTGACCGCATTCACCGAGGTTTCTCCAGCGCGCGCTCGAGCCGCTCGACCTTCGCGGTCATCTGCCCCTCGAAGCCCGGTCGGATGTCGGCCTTGAGCACCAACCCGACGCGGGGCGACACCGCAGTCACCACCTCGACAGCAGCCTTGACCACGGCCATCACCTCGTCCCACTCCCCCTCGATGTTGGTGAACATCGCGTTGGTCTCGTGTGGAAGGCCCGACTCGCGGACGACGCGCACCGCCGCGGCGACTGCCTCGGAGACGGAACCGGTCTCGTCGCCGGCGGTCGGAGAGATGCTGAAGGCCACGATCATGGCGGTCAACCTACCCCGCAGCACCTTGCCCCACACCCATCGATCCACAGGGGTGACACGGTCGGGGTTGCGCTCGCCGTACATGACACCGGCAGTGACATCCCGCGGTCCGGGTCGTTGAACGGCTAACGTGAGCGGGCCGTGCTCACCGACGAGAGGAAATCGATGACTGCGACCACCGTGGCAACGCTCGCCGAGCGCCTGGGCGTGACCACTGACGCCGTTGCCGGCCTCAAGGGTTGCAGCGCCGAGGAGTTGGCCCATCTCGACTCCCTCGTCGAAACCGCCTTCGAGCGAGAGCGAGAGGCTGTCGAGTCCGGCCTGAAGGCCACGCTGCTGGCCGTTCCGCGCCCGTTGCGTGGGCGGGCCAAGGCCCTGCTCTTCCCGGGCGGTGACGCATGACCACGCTGGCCAATCGCGTCGAGATCATCAAGCTGGCCCAGGTGCTCGACGTCGACGAGGGGGAGCTCGCGTCACTCGCCGGACTCCCGGCCGATGACATCAGGACGGTGCGCACCGCCGTCGGCGAACAGATCTTCACCCAGCACGAAGCCAGGTTCCGACGAATCGCCAAGCTGGCGGCCACCGTCCCGGCACCACTCAGCGCGAAGATCGCCCAGATGGCGCTGTCTCCCCTGCTTGGGGCCCGGGTCGCGGCGGTGATGGAGCCCTCCGTTGCCGTCAAGCTGGCCGGAAGCCTCGGCACCAGCTACCTGGCCGACCTCAGCGTCGCCCTCGACCCGGTCAGGGCCGAGCCGATCATCGCCCGCATCCCCGTCGGCATGATCAAGGAGATCGGCGCGCTCCTCGTGGAGCGCCAGGAGTACTTCGCCCTGGGCCGCTTCGTCTCGGTCATCGAACCCGACACCGCACTCGAGGTGGTCCGTGACGCCTCGGGTCGCGACCTGCTCCAGGTTGCTCTCTTCGCCGATGACCTCGAGGCGCTCGACGCACTGGTGCAGCGCGTCGACGACGAGCGGCTGGTCGACGCGATCCGGGCCGCCCACGAGGAGGGCCTCTATGACGACGCGGTCACCCTGGTCGTCTCGGTGTCCCCCACCAGCCGCGAGCGCCTCGTTCCCCTGATCGCAGCCCTGGAAGCTTCAGGTGTCGATGCCTTCGCCCGATCGATCGATCGGTACGAAGCTTGGTCGGCCGTCCTGCCTGCGTTGGCGGAACTCGACGACGACAGGTTGGCGACCGTGGCCAACAACGAGGCGACACTGGCCGACGGCATGCTGCCGAGAATGATCGTGGCGGCACGCGAGCTCGCCCTCGATGACCTCGTGGATCGCCTTCCGGGAGTCCTCGACGAGTCCCACGTGACTGCTGCCGGCCCGGCACTCACCCCCACCTGAATCCCCGGCTCGCCCGGTGGGCCCGGTGACCAGCCCGTCGAAACGAGACGAAGCGGTCCGCCACCCCTCGGGGTGGCGGACCGCTTCGCTGATTGATCAGGCCGGTTGATCGGAGCCGTGATCAGCCCTTGAGCAGGTTGCGCAGCACGTACTGCATGATGCCGCCGTTGCGGTAGTAGTTCGCCTCACCGGGCGTGTCGATGCGAACCACGGCGTCGAACTCCACGTCGTCCGCGGTGACCTTGACGGTCTTGGGGATGCGGCCCTCGTTGAGCTCGGTGATGCCGCTGATCGAGAACGTCTCCTCACCGGTCAGACCGAGCGACTCGGCGTTCTGGCCCTCGGGGTACTGCAGCGGGATGACGCCCATGCCGATCAGGTTCGAGCGGTGGATGCGCTCGTAGGAGTCGGCGATGACGGCCTTGACACCGAGCAGCGCGGTGCCCTTGGCGGCCCAGTCACGCGACGAGCCGGAGCCATACTCCTTGCCGGCCAGGACGACCAGCGGAACGCCCGCCTCGACGTACTTCTCGGAGGCCTCGAAAACCGTGGTCACCGGAGTGTCCTCGGCCAGCAGGTCGCGGGTGAAGCCCCCCTCGGTGCCGGGCGCCATCTGGTTGCGCAGACGGATGTTGGCGAAGGTGCCTCGGATCATCACCTCGTGGTTGCCTCGACGCGAACCGTAGGAGTTGAAGTCGCGGTTGGAGACACCGTGCTCAGAGAGGTACTTGCCAGCAGGCGAGTCCTTCTTGATGGCACCGGCTGGGCTGATGTGGTCGGTGGTGACCGAGTCGCCGAGCTTGAGCAGCACCCGCGCGCCCGAGATGTCCTCGACCGGCTCCGGCTCGGCCGGCATGCCGTCGAAGTACGGCGCCTTGCGGACGTAGGTGGAGTCGTCGCCCCACTCGAAGGTCTTGCCCTCGGGGGTGGGCAGCGAGCGCCAGCGCTCGTCGCCCGCGAAGACGTCGGCATAGGAGTCGCCGAACATCTCGGCGGTCACCGCTCCGGCGATGGTCTCCTCGACCTCGGCCGGCGAGGGCCAGATGTCGCGCAGGTAGACGTCATTGCCGTCCTGGTCCTGGCCCAGCGGGTCGTCGAACAGGTTGACGTCCATCGAGCCGGCGAGCGCGTAGGCGACCACCAACGGCGGGGAGGCCAGGTAGTTCATCTTGATGTCCGGGTTGATCCGACCCTCGAAGTTGCGGTTGCCCGAGAGCACCGAGACGACGGCGAGGTCGTTCTCGTTGACCGCGGCCGAGACCTCGGGGATGAGCGGGCCGGAGTTGCCGATGCAGGTGGTGCAGCCGTAGCCGACCAGGTTGAAGCCGAGCTTGTCGAGGTACGGCGTGAGGCCGGACTTCTCGTAGTAGTCCGAGACGACCTTCGAGCCGGGGGCCAGCGTGGTCTTGACCCACGGCTTGCGCTGCAGGCCCTTCTCGACGGCCTTCTTGGCGAGCAGGGCCGCGCCGATCATCACCGACGGGTTCGAGGTGTTGGTGCACGACGTGATCGCTGCGATGGTCACCGCACCGTGGTCGAGCTCGAACTTCGTGCCGTCCTCGAGCGTCACCTGGGCCGGGTTGGAGGCGCGGTCGTGGACGGTGCCGTCGGGGTGACCCGCCGGCGCCGCCTCGCCATGGCCGTTGGACGGCGAGTCAGATGCCGGAAAGGACTCCGCAACCGCCTCGTCGTACCCGGTCTCGGGGGCATCGACGTAGTCGTTGAGGGCGGTTCGGAAGGACTCCTTGGCCTCGGTCACCTCGACCCGGTCCTGGGGCCGCTTCGGGCCGGCCAGCGACGGGACGACGGTGGAGACGTCGAGCTCGAGCTTCTCGGAGAAGCGCGGCTCGGCCGACGGGTCGTGCCACAGGCCCTGCTCCTTGGCGTAGGCCTCGACGAGGGCCAGCTGGTCCTCGGAGCGGCCGGTCAGGCGCAGGTACTTCACGGTCTCCTCGTCGATCGGGAAGACCGCGATCGTGGAGCCGAACTCGGGGCTCATGTTGCCGATGGTGGCGCGGTTGGCCAGCGGCAGCGCGGAGACGCCTTCGCCGTAGAACTCGACGAACTTGCCGACCACCCCGTGCTCGCGCAGCATCTCGGTGATGGTGAGCACCAGGTCGGTGGCGGTCGAGCCCTCGGGGAGCTCGCCGGACAGCTTGAAGCCGACCACGCGCGGGATCAGCATGGAGACCGGCTGGCCGAGCATGGCTGCCTCGGCCTCGATACCGCCGACACCCCAACCGACGACGCCGATGCCGTTGACCATGGTGGTGTGGGAGTCGGTGCCGACGCACGTGTCGGGGTAGACCTGCGTGACGCCATCGCTGTCGCGAGTGAACGCAACGCGGGCGAGGTGCTCGATGTTGACCTGGTGGACGATGCCGGTGCCGGGCGGAACGACCTTGAAGTCGTCGAAGGCGCCCTGGCCCCAGCGCAGGAACTGGTAGCGCTCACGGTTGCGCTCGTACTCGATCTCGACGTTCTTCTCGAATGCCTCGGGCGAGCCGAAGACGTCGGCGATGACGGAGTGGTCGATGACCATCTCGGCCGGAGCGAGCGGGTTGATCTTGCTCGGGTCGCCACCGAGGTCGGCCATGGCCTCACGCATGGTGGCGAGGTCGACGACACAGGGCACGCCGGTGAAGTCCTGCATGATCACACGGGCCGGCGTGAACTGGATCTCCTTGGAGGGCTCGGCGTCGGCGTCCCAGCCGGCGAGCGCCTTGATGTCATCTGCCGTGATGTCCGCGCCGTCCTCGGTGCGGAGCAGGTTCTCGAGCAGCACCTTCAGCGAGAAGGGCAGCGACTCGACGTCAAGACCCTCTCCGGTCACTGCATCGAGACGGAACATCTCGTAGGACTTGCCGTTCACGTCCAGGGTGCTCTTGGCACCGAAGCTGTCCTGACTGGCCATCAGTCGCATCTCCTCAGAAGTCTCGGGTCGCTCGGTGCCCATCTTGCCGTCGTACGCCAATGCCTGAAAAGAAAGGCTTGCCTAAGTACGTCGGGCACTCGACTGCGATATCTCTTGATGTCAAGATACATGACGTCAAAGCAAAACTGAAGTCGGACACGGACTGACTCCGACTGCGTCGGACGAGTCGCCCCGCGCGTGCCGACGAATCAGTCGCGCACGAGCAACGCGACGCACTCCACATGTGAAGTCATCGGGAAGAGGTCGAAGGCGCGCAGCCGCTCCAACCGGTAGCCGGCCTCGGCGAACGTGGCCACGTCGCGAGCCAGGGACGCCGGGTCGCAGGCCACGTAGGCGACCGCACGCGGCGCCCGGTCGACGATCTGGAGCACCACCTTGCGGCGGGCTCCCTCTCGCGGCGGGTCGAGGACGACGAGGTCGAACGGTTCGTCGTACGACGTGGCCAGCACGCGGTCGACGGTGCCGACCCCGACTGAAGCCCGCCGGTGCTCGGCGAGGTTCTCGCGCGCGTGCGCGCAGGCCAAGGAGTTCCCCTCGATGGCCACCACCCGCCCGGGCTCCCCCACACGCTCGGCGAGGAACCGGGCGAACAGGCCGACGCCTGCGTAGAGGTCCAACGCCTTCTCGCCGGCTTGAGGGTCGAGGAAGTCGAGGACAGTGTCGACCAGGGTGCTCGGCGCTCCGGGGTGCACCTGCCAGAACCCGTCGGTGGCCACCTGGAACTCGCGGTCGTGGACCGACTCGATGCGCGGGGCACTGCCCGAGACCGAGGTGTCGATGGCATCGGGTGCGGCGATCAGGCATGCGTCGATCGGGATCACCGACCGGGAGCGGTGCTTGCGCATGCCGAGACCGCCACCCTCGGGGTGCACGTAGTCCACCCGGGTCCGCCAGGCCAGGCCGTGCACGTCGCCGGGAACGGCTTCCACCTCGACGTCGACGTCCATCTTCGCCAGCCGCCGGAACTGTTCGCGCACGACGGCGGTCTTCAACTCACGCTGGGCAGGCAGCGAGACGTGTTGGAAGTCGCAGCCGCCGCAGGCACCCGGGCCGGCGTACGGACAGGGTGCCTCGACCCGGTCGGACGACGGGGTCACGATAGAGACGGCGTCCCCGCGCCAGAACCGATCGCCCTCGGTGCCCTCGGTGATCTCGACGACCACTTCTTCTCCGGGCAGCCCGTGGCGCACGAAGACGACACGGGTCTCGTCGGCAGATCCCGAGACCGGAATGCGAGCGACACAGTGGCCACCGTGGGCGATCGGGCCCACCGTGACGGTGAACCTCTCCCCTACGTGCGAGGCGCCTCGCGCCTGTCGTTGACGGGTGTTGCGTGCCATCACTTGCCTCGCCCTCGGTTGCGGGTCTGCCCGCCCAGGGTGCCCCGTCGTACGTCGCCGGCACGGGTTCGGGTCAGGTCGCGCTGCTCACGCTCGAGGGCCACGGCCGAGGACCGCAGCTGGTAGGGCACCGACGTCACCATCACACCCGGTGTGAAGAGCAGACGCCCCTTCAGCCGCAGCGCCGTCTGGTTGTGCAGCACCTGCTCCCACCAGCGGCCCACGACGTACTCCGGGATGTAGACGGCGACCACGCCGCGCGGGTTGGCCCGACGGATCTCGATCGCATAGTCGACGATCGGCTTCACCAGCTCGCGGTACGGCGAGTAGAGGACCTTCAGGGGTACGTCGATTCCGCGTTCGTCCCACTCCGCCAACAGCTTGTCGGTCGACCGGGTGTCAGTGCCGACGTAGACCGCCTCCAACGCGTTGGGACGCGTGGCCTTGGCGAACGCCAGCGCCCGCAGGGTCGGCTTGTGGAGCTTGGAGACCAGGACGATGGCGTGTACCCGGGTGGGCAGCAACTTGTCCTGGTCGTCGATGGCCAGCTCGGCCTCGACCAGGTCGTAGTGCTTGCGAATCGCCTTCATCAGCGTGAAGAACACAATCATCGCCAGGATTGTGATCCACGCGCCCTCGAGGAACTTGGTGACGAGGACGACGACGAGCACGGCACCGGTCATCGCCAGCCCGATCGTGTTGATCACCCGGGAGCGCTGCATCTTGCGGCGTTGGGACGGATCGGGCTCAGTGGCGAGGTTGCGCGTCCAGTGCCGGATCATGCCCAGCTGGCTGAGCGTGAACGAGACGAAGACCCCGACGATGTAGAGCTGGATCAGTCGGGTCACCTCGGCGTCGAAGGCGATGATCAGCACGATCGCCACGGCGGCCAGGAAGAGGATCCCGTTGCTGTAGGCCAACCGGTCGCCCCGGGAGCCCAGGGCGCGCGGGGCCAGTCCGTCCCGGGCAAGGATGGAACCGAGCACCGGGAACCCGTTGAACGCCGTGTTCGCCGCGAGCACCAGCACGATGCCGGTCATCGTCACCACGAAGTAGAAGCCCGGTGAGAAGTTGTCGAAGACCGCTCGGGCGATCTGAGCGATCACCGTGTGCTGGTCGTAGTCGCCGGGCAGGGCCTTGCCATCGGCTGTGCGCAACCGCTCCAGGTGGTGCGGATCGACGTACTTCAGGCCCATCTCCCGCGCCAGCATGATGACGCTGAGCATCATCGTGATCGCGATCAGTCCCAACATCAACAAGGTCGTTGCCGCGTTCTGCGACTTCGGGCGTCGGAAGGCCGGAACGCCGTTGGAGATGGCCTCCACCCCGGTCAGTGCGGCACAGCCCGAGGAGAACGCGCGGGCCAGCAGGAACACCAGGGCGACGTTGGTCAGGGTGTTCTCGTAGCCGGGCGCCGGCGTGATCTGCAGATCGGCGCTCTCGACGTCGGGCAGGTCACCGGCGAAGAAGCGGGCGAGCCCGATCCCGCACATGCCGATGATGGCCAGCATGAACGCGTACGTCGGGACGGCGAAGAGTGTGCCGGACTCGCGGATCCCGCGCAGGTTCAGCGCGGCCAGGAGGATGACGAGGGCCACGGCAAAGCTGGCCTCGTGCCCGGAGAGCGCCGGCAGTGCGGACGCGGCATACTGAGCGCCGGAGGAGATCGACACCGCCACCGTGAGCACGTAGTCGACCAGCAGCGCGGCAGCGACGGTGACACCGGCCGTGCGCCCGAGGTTCTCGGTGGCTACCTCGTAGTCGCCGCCGCCACTCGGGTAGGCGTGCACGGTCTGTCGGTAGGAGGCGACCACCGCGATCATCACGAGGGCGACCGCGATGCCGATCTTCCAGGACCACGTGTACGCCGAGGCGCCGGCCAGCGAGAGCATGATGAAGACCTCGTCGGGCGCATAGGCCACGGACGAGAGGGCATCGCTCGCGAAAACAGGCAGCGCAACGCGCTTGGGCAGCAGGGTCTCGCCGAGCTGCGAGCTGCGGAGCTTTCGGCCCAGCAGGATCCGTTTGGAAACGTCACCGACACCCACGAGCGAACAGGCTAGTCCTCACCGGGCCAACCTGCAGCACCGACGCACCAGTCGGACCGACCTGCGGTAGCGTCTGCGCTGTGCATGTCGTGATCATGGGTTGTGGCCGGGTGGGCTCGACGCTTGCCCGCAGCCTCGAGGACCGCAACCACACCGTGTCCATCATCGACAACAACCCCGACGCGTTCCGGCGCCTCGGTCCGTCGTTCAACGGCGACAAGATCACCGGTTACGGCTTCGACCAGGCGGTGCTGACCAAGGCCGGCATCGGCCGGGCCGACGCGTTCGCCGCGGTCTCCAGCGGCGACAACTCCAACATCATCGCCGCCCGTGTGGCCCGGGAGAGCTTCGGCATCCAACAGGTTGTCGCACGGATCTACGACCCGGGCCGGGCCGAGGTCTACCAACGTCTCGGCATCACCACGGTCGCCACCGTCAAGTGGACCGCCGACCAGGTGCTGCGTCGGATCCTGCCGGCCGGCGCCGAGCCCGACTTCCGCGACCCGTCGGGCACGATCCGGGTCGACCAGATCCCGATCTCGGATCCGTGGATCGGCCACCGCAGCATCGACTTCCAGTCGCAGGCCAAGGTCCGCATCGCCTGGATCGACCGCCTCGGTGAAGGAATGCTGCCCGGCAAGGACACTGTGCTCCAGGAGGGCGACCTGCTCCACGTGGTCATCCGCGAGGAGAACGCCGCCGGCGCCTACGTCGTGATCGAGAACGGTCCGGAGGACAACAGCTGATGCGTGTCGCAATCGCCGGGGCAGGCGCCGTGGGGCGCTCCATCGCCCGAGAGCTCATCGACAACGGACACGATGTCCTGCTGATCGACAAGAACGCCGGCTCGATCAAACCCGAGAGCGTCGCGGATGCCGAGTGGCTGCTCGCCGACTCCTGCGAGCTCAGCTCGCTCGAGGAGGCGCGGCTCCAGCAGTGCGACGTGGTCATCGCCGCCACGGGTGACGACAAGGCCAACCTGGTGACCTCGTTGCTGGCGAAGACGGAGTTCGGCGTGCCGCGCACGGTCGGCCGGGTCAACCACCCCAACAACGAGTGGCTCTTCACCGAGGCCTGGGGAGTCGACGTCAGCGTCTCGACCCCCCGCATCATGTCGGCACTGGTCGAGGAGGCCGTCTCCGTCGGTGACCTCGTGCGCCTCTTCACGTTCCGCAAGGGCAACGCCAACCTGGTCGAGATGACGCTCCCGGACGACTCTCCGTACGTCGGCCAGCCGACCGGCCTGATTCCCTGGCCGGAGAACTGCGCGCTGGTCTCCATCCTGCGCGACGGACAGGTCTACACCCCCGACGCCGAGCAGCCCCTCGAGTCCGGTGACGAGCTGCTGTTCGTGGTCTCTGCCGAGGTCGAGAACGAGCTCGAGAAGCTGCTCGCACCCAACCGCCGCCCCGCTCCCTGATCATCGACGCTCTGCGAGGGGGCGTTCGAACCGGCCGCACGTACCGATGAACGGGCAGAACCAGACTCTGCCGCTCGGCGCGAGCGTGAACTCATGGACCCGACGGTCGTTCTGCCCGTTCATCTGTACGACGGGCTGCCGCGGCGCCGGAGCACGAACCCCACGGTGCAGCGGCGCCGGAGCACTAACCCCACGGTGCAGCGCGCCGGAGCGCGCGCGGAGCATGCGCCGCACGCTGGGTCAGGCGGAGGGCGGAGGCTCGGCAGGAGTCGAGTTACGGGCCAGGAGCCACACCATCAGGGCGAGTGAGGCCAGCTGCAGCGGCCACCCCATGACGATCTTCGCGATGCCGAGGGCAGCCACTGCTGCGTCCGCGTCCATCGAGCCGTTGGTCCCGGCCAGGTAGATCGGGGCCTGCACCACCACCCGGAGCACGCACGGGGCGACCAGCACCCACGTCAGGCGCGAGCAGAGTTTCACGATCTGCGGATCCTGGCGCCATGCCGTCGGGTCGCCGGTGACGGAGCCGACCATGAAGCCGACCAACGGCCAGCGGGCGATGCAGGACAGCGAGAGCACCACGGCATAGCCGGCGTTGTAGAGCAGGCCGGGCAGGAAGTAGGCCAGGGCCTGGTCGTTCGCGTCTCCCCCGGCCCGGGCAGCCCTCAGCGCAAACAGGGCGCCGATGCCGATCCCGATCAGGGCGTTGACGACGAACTGCACCGAGGACCGCTGGACGAGGCGGACCACCAGGGCGATCAGGGCCGCGGTGACACTCACCCCGAGCGCCAGCTTCAGTTCCTTCGTGGAGAGGAACACCGCCGTGAACAGGATGGTGGGCACGGCCGCCTCGAGCATCCCGCGACGCCCACCGAGGGCCTTGGAGAGCTGGCGACGGACCAGCGCTTCGACGGACTCAGCAGCGCTCGACGCGGTCGAGGCGGTCGAACCTGTGCTGGTCGATGCGGTTGGCTGCTCGGGTTCCACGGACTCTGCTGCTTTCACGGGGCAAGTTCATAACGAGGGTTGAACATGATGCGGGTGTGCTCCTGGATGCCGATGCACCCTTCGACGGTCAGTGCTCGCCCGGGGTCGATCCCGGTGATCCGCCGGCGACCGAGCCACACGAGCGTGATCACGCCCGTGCCGTCGTACAGCTCCGCCTCGAGGGCCGGCACTCCGCCGCGCGGACGCAGCGTCACGGTGCGCAGACTGCCGGTCAGCCGGACCCGCTCCCGATCGGGTGCCGACTCGATGGTGGCGAGTCCCGACGTGGCAACCGACTCGCGCAGGTCTCGGGCGTGCTGGTCGGTGCTGTTGGCCCAGCTGCTGATCGCCTTGCGGAGACGACTGCGACCTCTCCCCTCTCCCATGACGGCTAGTCGACTCGCCGGGCCTGCGGAGGCAGGGTGAGTGGCAGCTGCTCGCCGGGAGCCATCGGGCCGTCACCACGGCGAACGACGACCGACGCCACGGCCTCCTCCCACGAGCCCGCCTCGTCGGGCGACACTGCGGGACGGCCGAGGTAGGTGGCTCGCAGGAACCAACGGGGGCCGTTGAACCCGACGATGCGTGACGGTTGCTGGGTGGTCGTGCCCTCCGGGCTGCGTACGGTGCGTTGGCAGACCAGCTCGGTGCCGTGGGCACCCTCGATCTCGGTCGCCGTGCCGCCCTGTCGGGCCGTCTCCGAAGCGATCTGGCGACGTACGTCGGACCAGAGGTCGCCGTTGCGTTGCGCGGCGAACGCCTTGACCTCGACGGCACCGGTCGGCCCGGCGATCAGCACGCTCTGCACCTCGCTGGAGCTCTCGTCGACCTGCAGGCGCAGCTCGAGGCCCTCGGCCGGGGCGATCAGGATCGATCCGAGGTCGACGCGCTCGACCCCGTCGTTCTCGACGTCGACATCGGCCACGTCGAAAGGACCCGCGTTGGTCGTGGCGGCTTCGGTGGTGACCGTCTCGCCGGAATCGGCCTCGGCCTCGACAGGCGTCTGGTCAGCGTCGGTCGCCGTCGGCTCGGCATTGGTACGGGACTTGCGTCCGAACTTCACTGGGAACTCCTCTGGGCATCGGCGGTGGCAAAGCCACCCGTGGAACCGTAGCCCCCTGCTCCACGCGACGTCTCATCGAGTGTGTCGGTCTCGATGAACTCCGCATGCTCGAACCGTTGCACCACCAGTTGGGCGATGCGGTCTCCCCGCGAGAGCCGCACCTCGGTGTGGAGGTCGAGGTTGATCAGCATCACCTTCACCTCACCGCGGTAACCCGAATCGATGGTGCCGGGGGCATTCACGATCGACAGTCCGTGCCGGGCCGCGAGGCCCGAGCGGGGGTGCACCAGCCCGACATGACCTTCCGGGAGGGCGAGGGCCACTCCTGTGGGGACCATCTTCCGCTCCCCCGGCTGCAGGACCACGTCCTGTGTGGTCATCAGGTCGGCACCGGCGTCGCCCGGCTGCGCATAGGACGGGAGCGGGAGGTCGGGGTCCAGTCGCACGATGGGCACCGGCACGCGTGGAACTGCCATGAGCACGACCCTACCTGCGGCTCCCGACGACTGGGATGACAGTCTTTCCCTGTGCAGTACGCCGAACGACTCACCGTGCCCCTCCGCTGGTGGGTGCAGGGAACCATGCTCGTCGCCTCCTTCTGGTTCGCGATCGCGGTGGCCGTCCCGTCCGTCCTGGCCGCGGCGTTGATCAGCGCGGGATTCGGTGCCCTCGTGGCGCTCGGCTTCCTGGCCTACGGCGGTGCCCGGGTCACCGTCGACGAGCACGAGCTTCGCGCGGGCAAGGCCCACATCGACCTGGCCTTCCTCGGTGAGTGCGAGGCGCTGGACAAGGAGGCGACGCGTCGTGTTGCCGGAGTCGAGGCCGACGCCCGCGCCCACCTGCTGCTGCGCCCCTACCTCAAGCGGGCGGTGCGAGTCAGGATCGAGGACCCCGACGACCCCACGCCGTACTGGCTCATCTCCACGCGCAACCCCGAACGCCTGGCCGCCGCGCTCGGCACAGTCGCCAGCCGTCGGGGAGAAGACGTCCTCTAGACCTTCCCGACCACGGTCGCCCTTCTCGGCCGTCGTGCGTCGGGTCGTGCAATTGAAGGCATGCCCTAGGGTGAAACCCGCATCCACACCTCAGGAGGTTCTGATGGCAGACGGTTCCAAGGCTTGGTCCGCCCTGTCCCTGGTCGCAGCGCTCGGCAGCGCCACCATGGCCAAGAAGGCGCTCAACGGAGGCTGGAAGGCGGCCACCGGCAAGGAGCCCCCGGCCAACCCCGCCGACCCTGACATCGACCTGTGGGAGGCGGTCATGTGGGCTGCCGTCAGTGGCACCGCGGTCGCCATCGTCAAGATGTTGGCCACCCGCAAGGCAGCCAACTACTTCGCGAAGTCCACCGGTCACCTGCCACCCGGCCTGCAGGCCGACGGCAAGACGTCGCAGGCCCCTGCCTCCGACGCCGGCGACATCGCGTCCTCGGGCGTCAACGGCTGACGCCGCCCACTCACGGTCCGGGCGCTTCGTCGGCCGGCCAGCTCCGACATGACGAGAGCCGCAACCCGATCGGGTTGCGGCTCTCCTCATGTCCTGACGCCGAGGGTCAGGCGCAGTCCTTGCAGATCAGCTTCTTGGCGTCGGCCAGCTGCGACCGGTGGTGCACAAGGAAGCAGCTCATGCAGGTGAACTCGTCATCCTGGCGGGGCTTCACCTCGACGGCGAGCTCCTCATGGGACAGGTCGGCGCCGGGCAGCTCGAAGGACTCGGCCGCCTCGGCCTCGTCCTCGTCGACCTTGCCCGAGTTCTTGTCATGGCGACGAGCCTTGAGCTCTTCAATGCTCTCTTCGCCCTGGTCTTCTTCGTTCTTGCGTGGTGCGTCGTAATCGGTCGCCATCAACTTCTCCAGTCAATCAACTGCGGTCGCGTCGTCGTCTGATGCTGCGTCAGCCCGGCGCCAGATTGTGCACCATCTGACGGGATTCTGCACGCACATTGGACACGACGTGTCCGGCTCAACCGACACCGGGGGTGCTCTATTCCCATTCCGACGCCAGGAAACCGCATTCCTCGACCGTCGACCGGAACCGCTGGAACGTCGCTGCCGGTGCGCAGATCAGGGCCTGCTTGCCCGAGCGTCCGACCGTCACCTCGGTGGTCGCCCCGGCCTCACGGGCGATCAGGGCGCCGGCCGCGTGGTCCCACTCGGCGACTCCCTCCTCCACGTAGGCATCGGCGCTCCCCTCTGCGACATGGCACAGGTCGAGGGCACAGGAACCGAGTCGTCGGATGTCACGCACCTGCGGCAACAGGTTGGCCACTGCCGCTGCCTGCACCCGGCGGGTGTGCTCCTGATAGTTGAAGCCGGTGAGCACCAGGCTCTCGGCCAGCGACACAGGTGAGCGGACCTCGAGCGGGATTCCGTCGCGCCGCGCCCCGGAGTCGCGGGATGCCTCGTGGACGACTCCGGTCGCGGCGTTCACCACGACACCGGCGACCACGGTGCCGTCGCACTCGGCGGCGATCGAGACGGCGTAGTGAGGGATGCCGTAGAGGAAGTTCACCGTGCCGTCGATCGGGTCCACGATCCAGCGAACTCCCGAGCCGCCACCTTCCGCGTCGCCGCCCTCCTCGCCGAGGAACGCGTCGTGTGGTCGTGCGGCGAGCAGGTGGCCGCGCACCAGCTCCTCGCAGTCACGATCGACCTGTGTGACCACGTCGACGATGCTCGACTTGGTTGCCGCGACGGAGACCCCATGGGTACGCCGCTCCGCCACGAAGGCTGCCGCCTCCACCGCGACGTTCCGCGCCAGGGTCAGCAACTGTGACGTGAGCTCCGGCTCCGACACGCGGTCAGTCCAGTCCACCGAGAGCAGGCAGCTGCTCACGGGGGTTGGCACAGCAGCCGGCGGCACAGATGTCCCAACAGGCCGGCAGGCTGCCTCCAGCGGCTCGGAGCACGACCTCCTCACGCTCGGCACCGGCACGCTCGAGCAGCAGGTCGCGCACCATCGAGACGAAGCGCGGATCGATGCCGGCCGTGGCCGCGCGCACGAAGGTCAGGCCCAGCTTCTCCGCAGTGGCTGCCGCCTCGGTGTCGAGGTCGTAGACCACCTCCATGTGGTCGGAGATGAAGCCGATCGGGATCACCACGACCGGGGGTGCGGCTCCCGCGGCCAGAGTCTCGAGGTGATCGTTCACGTCAGGCTCCAACCACGGGATGTGCGGAGCCCCGGAGCGCGAGCAGTAGACCAGCTCGTGGTCGTGGCGATGGCCGGTCTCGAGGCGCACCCGCTCGACGATCTCCTGCATGACGCTGCGGTGCTGGGCGACGTACGCCCCTCCCTCGGGGCCGCTCGCGTCGTCCATCGAGATCGGGATCGAGTGGGTGACGAACGCCAGGTGGGTGTCTTCCCGCACCGCGTCGGGAACCTCCGACAGGGCGGTCAGGGTGGAGTCGACCATCGCGGTCAGGAACCCGGGGTGGTTGAAGTAGTGGCGCAGCCGATCCAGCTGCGGAGCCCCGTCGACAGCCGCCGACGCCTCGGCCAGGTTCTCGCGGTACTGCCGGCACCCGGAGTACGACGAGTACGCCGAGGTGACGAAGCAGGCGGCACGGGTCACGCCGTCGGCCTTCATCTGCTCCAGGGCATCGGTCAGGTAGGGATCCCAGTTGCGGTTGCCCCAGTAGACCGGGATGTCGACGCCCTCGCTGGCGAGGTCCTCACGGATCGCGGCGAGGAGCTCGCGGTTCTGGTCGTTGATCGGGGAACGACCACCGAAGCCGAAGTAGTGCTCCCCCACCTCGACGAGCCGCTCCCGTGGGATGCCCCGCCCACGTGTGACGTTCTCGAGGAAGGGCACGACATCGGCCTCCTTCTCGGGCCCGCCGAACGAGACCAGGAGGAGTGCGTCGTAGGGAAGCGGATCGGGTTGCATGCCGCCCATCCTAGGAACCCGACAGAGCACGCACGAGCGGGAGGTGGTGGCCGTCGGAGGGCACGGCTCCACCTCCCGCTCGTCAGGGACATCAGCAGGGGACGTCAGCCACAAGCATCAACCTGTGGCATCGGCTCGGTTCGTCACCCTGCCGGTAGCAGACATCCCTCCTTGGCCAGGTCGAGGGAGTTGTCCTCGGCCAGGCACGTGTAGAACCAGCTCGTCTGCTGGGCGTAGGAGGCGCCCTTGTCCACGGTGACGTTGCCGTCCTCGTCGACCTCGCACGGGTTGTTCATCGTGCACTCCTCACCGTCCTCGTTGCCGGTGTTGTTGGCAGCGACCACTTCGTGGGTCGACGTGTCGACCACCGGCGAGCCGGACGTGCCGCCGATCGTCTCGCAACCGGGACGGCTGTACTTCACCGACTTGGTGAAGGTCCACTCGCCCTCCTTGAGTTGCGGGACGGTGGAGTCGACCGAGCAGCTGTAGACCTTCTTCCAGTAGCCCGAGACGACTGCGATGTAGGTGCCGTCGGCAGGCGACTCACTGGCCAGGGTCAGGGGCTCGAAGCCGTCGAACTCGTCGGCCAGCTCCTGGTAGGTGTGGTCGAGCTGGTAGAGCGAGACGTCGGTATCGGTCATCGTGGAGTAGAGCACCTTCGTGGCGTTGACCTCGCCGGCGTCGTTGCCTGCGGTGTCGAGCAGCGTGAAGGTGCGGTCGGACGGTTCGTCGACGATCACCTCGTCAGCACCGGGCATGCCGCCCTCGTAGCAGTGGCCGTTGGTCAGGCCGAGGGCCTGGTCACCTGCTTCCGAGTCGTCGAAGCGGACCACGGAGGCCGAGCAGTTGTCGAGCGCCGCGATGCCGGTGTAGTCGACCTCGGCGGCCGGCGGGTCCGTCGGGTCGGTCGGGTCGGTCGGGTCTGTCGGGTCCTCGCCGCCGCTGCCACACGTCGGCTCGTCGTCCTGGGCCGGTACGTCGACCGCGTCCCAGGCCGCCTTGACCGCGTCGAACTCGGCGCAGCTGTCGGGGTGGAGGTCCTTGGCCGCACTCAGCGTCCACGTGCGGTACTTGAGGTAGGAGCTGTCCGACGTCTTCATCAGCATCGCGTTGTAGAGGATCTTGCCGGCCTCCTGGATGCCGATGCCGGTGACCTCGGAGTCGTCGCAGGTCGGGCTCGCCGGGCCTTCGGCCGGGGCGCTGCCCTGCGACAGCAGGTAGAACCAGTGGTTGCCCGGCCCGGCCGTGGCGTGCACCTCACCGTCAGGGATGTCGTCGCTGTAGCAGTTGGGGTGGCCGCTGACCTGCGACGGGTCATACATGTTGCGGATCGGGCCATCGCCGACCAGGTCGATCTCCTCGCCGACCAGGAAGTCGGGCTCGTCGTACTCCTCCGACTGGCCGGAGTAGGCCTCGGTCAGCGCACCGAACACGTCACCGATGAACTCCTGGGTGCCGCCGCCGGAGATGCCGCCGGGGGTGTTGTCGTCGATGCCGTGGCCGAACTCGTGGGCCAGCACGTCGATCGAGCCGATCCAGTCACCGGCCTGGTTGTGGCCGATCTGGACCTGCGAGCCGTCGTAGTAGGCGTTGAGGTCGTCGAGTCCGACCCGGATCGGGACCGCACCACCCTTGCCGTCCATGCCGTCGCGGCCGAGCCACTCGTCGAGCATCCGGTCCTGGGTCTGCGCCGCGTAGAGCGCGTCGACACACCCGGTCTCCTTGCTGGTGGCATCGCCGTCGCCCCACTCGTCGTCGGGGCCGGAGAACGGCGACTCGGTCTCGGCGTCGGCACAGGAGAGGCCGGTCACCGCGGGATCGGTCATCTCGAAGCCCTCCGCGCCCTCGGAGGTGGCCAGGTCGAGAGGTGCCGGGCCACTGTAGGCGCCGGTGCCCTCGCCGGCCACGACGTGCTCGGTGGAGCCGATGAGCCGTCCGGTCGTGGCGTCGACGTACACCGTCTGCCGGGAGGGCGCGTCGTGGTCGACGCCGGTCACGGTGGTGGCCCATGCCAGGCGCGGCTTCTTGCCGAGGTCGTGCACGACCAGCTCGGGCCTGCCGGTGTCGGTGACCTCGGTGAGCCGGGCCTCGGCCTTCTTCGATGCGCTGGAGGAGGAGACCGACGGGGTCGTCGACACGCCGGAGATCACCCGGTCCTGGGCCACCGAGGTGCGCTTCACGTTGCCGTCGAGGTCCGTGACGACGACGAAGTCGCCACCGATCACGGGCAGGCCCTGGTGCGTGCGCTGGTAGGGCACGTACTGCGTCTCCCCGGAGCGGACCACCTTGCCCGGTGCGAACTTGTCGGCGCCGTCGGCGTACACCGCGCCGGGCTTGGACTTGACGAAGTCGCCGGCTCCTGACTTCGCCAGTGCCCGAGGTGACGGATCGGCCTTCGGTGGAACCGGCGCTGCTTGGGCACCGGCAACTGCGACGCTGGAGAGCCCGAGCGTCGCGACCACGGAGAGTGTCATCGTCACTGCCACCTTGTGGATGGAGTGTGTGAACACGTTGTTGCCTTTCTGACGGGGGTTGGGTGCCCGTCATCTTGGTCGCGGCTCACCCCCCGTGGGAACGCAGCAGAACTGGCCGAACGGCGCCATGGCCGCGATCAGTCAGCGTCGTACGTCGTCAGACCAGGCCGCGTCGTACCGCTTCGACACCGGCCTGGAAGCGGGACTCGACCTCGAGCTGCTCGAAGAGGATGCGCAGCTTGCGGGTGAACGTTCGTGGCGCGACGCCCAGCTGTCGGGCGATCGCTTGGTCGGTCAGGCCGTCGTGGAACAACCGGAGCATCAGACGTTGCTCGTCGTCGAGGTCATCGCCGGTGGTGCGACTGGAACGACCGCCGAAGGCGCCCATCGGGGTCGCCTCGGCCCAGCAGAAGTCGAACACCCTCCGCAGCAGCTGGGTGAAGGTGCTGCCGCGCACCACGACCGCGCCGGAGCGGCCCTCGGCCCACTTCATGGAGCACACCGCGGTGGCTCCGTCGGCCAGCACCATCCGGAACGGCAGGGTGTCGCGGATGCGCACCTGGGCGCCCGCTTCGCTCAGCTGCTCGAGGTAGCGCAGGGTCGGCAGGCTGCGCACGGCGCTCGAGAGGTAGACGGTGCGGACCTCCACGCCACGCTCGAGCACGGCCAGGTCCTGGGGCAGGGCCGCGTCGATCGCCTCCTGCGAGAGCGCACCACCCGAGTGGACGGTGAGCAGCTCCCGCTGCAGTGAGTGGCCGAGCTCGGCGAGGAACTGACGGGCGGTCTCATTTCCCTCGAGCACCGTGTTCTGGGCGTCGTCCTCGGCGAGCACCCGGAGCTCTGGCAACAGGGCCGCCATGGCGTCGATGTCGACGGCCAGCCTGGCCGCGCTCTCGGACCACGCCGCCACGGACTGCCCGTGCTGCTGCAAGAGCTGCTGGGCGGCGTGCATCGGCTCGACTGCCGTCCAGGAGTCTCCCGGGAGCACGAGTCCCAGCTGTTGGAGCTCCTTGCCGGCAGTCTCCAGCTCGTCGACGGTGATGCCCAGCACTTCGGCCAGCTGGGCGCGGTCCCAGTCGCGGTGGCGGCGAGCGAGGCGATAGAGGCTGATGGTGAGATCGTGGGGCGAGGCGGGCACGGTGACACCTTCTCGGTTTCGCCCTACTGTTGTCGAGCAGGGACGAGCCGACGGTGGCCGATCTCCGCCACGGCCAGGATCGGCCACCCCGACGCTGTGGCCCGACGAGGCATCTTGGCGCGATCCTCTGTCCAAGCACTGTCCATCATTTGGACTCGAAGGAGAGTTCCCACCCATGCGTCCGCCACGCGCCCTGACGTCGTTCGTGTCCCTCTCATTCGCCACGGTGGCGATCCTCGCCGCCACCACCGCCCCGTCGTCCGCAAGCCTGGCCTGGGACGACGACCCGTGCGAGAGCAACGGTGGCCAACTGGCCGTGGCCCCCGACATGTCTGCGGCGCCCAATCCGGAGCACCCGATGGCCTACGTCGCCTGCGGCGACGGTTCGTTGCTCTACCACGGTGCCGGCGGCCGGGGCTCGAACGAACCCATTCCCGGCGTCCCCGCCGACGACTTCGTCGACGTGGTCTCCGCTCCCGAGCACAGCATGTACGCCGTCACCAGCGACGGCCGGATCACCACGCTCGGCCCCGGAGCCGTCGACCACGGCGACCTCTACCCCACGACCGGCGTGGTGGCCGTCGAGGTGACCGACTCCGGCAACGGCTACTGGATCGTGACGAGGTTCGGGGACGCGATCGGCTTCGGTGACGCGGAGGACCTCGGCCCCGCCGAGGACACCGTCGTGGATGCCCCGATCGTCGCGTTCACCTCCGACGGCCAAGGTGGTGGGTGGCTGATCACCGCGGCCGGACAGGTGGTGCCGGTCAACGGCGCCACCGACCACGGTTCCGTGCGCGGTCGCGTGGCCGCGGGCGACCGCGTGGTGGGCATCGTCGGCGACCGGGAGTCCGGCGGCTTCTGGGTGGTCACCCGCGAGGGTGAGGTGATCGAGGCCGGTGGCGCACCCGCCGAGACCGAGCAGGAGAAGTGTCTTGCCAGCCCGGGTGCGGAACCCCCGTTCACCGGAGCCGTCGGCGACTACGCTCCGGGGGCCTCCGCCAGATTGTGGATCTATGGCGCCAACGGAGTGATCTGCGGCTTCAACCCGGGAGCGTGACTCGCGGGGCGACAATTCCGTTGCCCCCGCGAGGAGAATGAGCAGGTGCTCTCCTCCTACCGTCGTGTGCTCGCCACCCCGGGCGGTTGGCAGTTCAGCCTCGCCGGGTTCGCGGGGAGGCTCCCGATCTCGATGGTCAGTCTCGGGATCGTGTTGCTGGTCTCGGCACACAACGGCTCCTACGGAGCAGCCGGCACGGTCGCCTCGGCCTACCTGCTCTCCAATGCGGTGTTCGCGATCGCACAGGGCCGCCTCGTCGACCGGTTCGGCCAGCACGTCGTCCTTCCTCTGACCCAGCTCGTCTTCACGCTCTCCCTGGCCTCGATGATGTGGGCGGTGCAGTCCGGGGCACCCCACGTCGTGACCCATGCGCTCGCTGCCCTTGCCGGCGCCTCCCTGCCCCAGGTCGGGTCCTGTGTCCGCGCCCGATGGTCACACGTGCTGCCCGACAAGCGATCGAAGCAGACGGCCTACGCCTTGGAGGCGGTCGTCGACGAGGCGGTCTTCGTCACCGGCCCCACGTTGGTCACCTTCCTCGCCACGACCTGGCATCCCCTGGCCGGGTTGGGCAGCGCGATCGTCGCCGGGCTGGTCGGCACCCTCGCCCTGGCCGGGCAACGCTCCACCCAGCCACCGCCCCGGCTCAGCCGCGCGGTCGATCCGCACCGGGCCGCAATGCCGTGGGGCGTGGTCATCACGTTGGCGCTGCTGTGCGTCGCGCTCGGCACCATCTTCGGGGCCGCGGAGGTGATCACCGTCGCCTTCTCCGACGAACAGGGGGCGAAGCAGTGGTCCGGCCCACTGCTGGCGGTCTGGGCCGTGGGGAGCCTCACCGCCGGTGTGGTCAGCGGCGCGATCCACTGGCGCACTCCCCCGGCCACTCGGGCGTTGTGGGGCACTCTCGTGCTCGCGCTGACCATGGCGCCCCTGCCGTTCGTGGAGTCGATGTGGGTGATGGCCGGCTTCCTGCTGCTCGGCGGGATGGCCATCTCCCCCACCTTGATCGCGACCATGTCCGCCACAGAGGAGGCAGTGCCTCCTTCGCGGCTCACCGAGGGCATGGCGATCCTGCAGACCGGGATCGGCATCGGCATCGCCCCCGGCGCAGCGGTCGCCGGCCTGGTGATCGACGCCCACGGCGCCTCCCCGGCGTACGTCGTCCCGTTGGCCGCCGGCCTTCTGGGCGCCGCTGCGGCGTGGTCGACTCGAGCACCAGTAACCTCCTCGGCATGACCCAATGGCGCAACTGGTCAGGACTCGAGTCCGCCACCCCCAGCGACGTCCTGGTTCCGGCGACCACTGACGAGGTGGCCGCGGCGGTGACTGATGCCGCCGAACGGCGTACCACGGTGAAGATGGTCGGCACCGGGCACAGCTTCACCTCCATCTCTGCGCCCGAGGGCGTCATGCTGCGCCCCGACTCGCTCACCGGCATCGTCGAGATCGATCGGGACGCGATGACGGTGACGGCCCTCGCCGGGACGCCACTGCACGTGCTCAACACCGAGCTCGCCCGCCTCGGCCTGTCGCTGCACAACATGGGCGACATCCACGAGCAGACCTTGGCCGGTGCCACGAGCACCGGTACCCACGGCACCGGCGGACTCAAGGCGTCTTTGTCGGCCCAGGTCTCAGCTCTCGAGATGGTCATCGGCGACGGCACCGTCGTTCACGCGTCGGCCACCGAGAACCCCGACGTCCTTGCCGCGGCTCGACTCGGCCTCGGCGCGCTCGGCATCCTGACCAGGCTGACCTTCGACGTCGAGCCCCTCGGCGTGCTGCTGGCCCACGAGCAGCCGATGCTGTGGGACGAGGCGCTGGCGCGCTACGACGAGTTCGTCGCGGAGAGCCACCACTGCGACATGTACTGGTTCCCGCACACCGACCGGATGCAGGTCAAGCGCAACTACCGCCAGGACCTCACCCGCGACGAGGCGGAGCCTCTGCCACGCTTCAAGGCCTGGCTCGACGACGACTTCCTGGCCAACACCGCGTTCGGTGCCATCAACGCAATCGGCAATCGGGCCCCGTCCCTCGTGCCGAGGTTCAACGAGCTGTCCGGTCGACTGCTCTCCGAGCGCAGCTACAGCGACATCCCCTACAAGGTGTTCACCTCACCGCGCCGGGTGGTGTTCCGCGAGATGGAGTACGCACTCCCGCGTGAGGCGGGTTTGTCGGCGCTGCGCGAGGTCCGCGCGTTGATCGAGGCCTCCGACTGGCGGATCAGCTTCCCGGTGGAGATCCGGATGACCCCGGCCGACGACCTGACCCTGGGCACCTCCACCGGGCGCGAGTCGATCTACCTCGCCTTCCACGTCAACCAGCGCACCGACCACACGGCGTACTTCGGAGGTGTCGAGGAGATCCTGCGCGCCCACGACGGGCGGCCCCACTGGGGCAAGGTGCACACGCGTACGGCGGCCGACCTGGCGCCGGTGTATCCGCGCTGGCAGGAGTTCCTCGACCTGCGCGATCGGCTCGACCCTCAGCGGGTGTTCACGAACTCCTACCTGCGCCGGGTCCTGGGCGACTGACCCGGCAAGACCGCAGGAGTTCACGGGTCCCTTCGCCGAGACGGCACGAGCTCACGCCCTCACGGTCAACACGTGCCGACCTCGAGACACGATCCGGTCAACACCTGTCGACTCGAGGGTCAGACGCTGGAGGACCCGCTCGGCAGGGGCGCCTGCCAGTTGCGTCGCAGCGCCACCAGACGCCAGACCAGGCAGAGGCCACCGCCGGCAACGGCGGCCAGCCAGATCGGCTGCTCGAACCAGTGCAGGGTGGCGACGACTGCGGCGCCGGCCAGGGCCGGGATCGCATACAGCTCTCCGCGGAAGACCACCGGCACCCGGCCGGCGAGGAGGTCCCTGGCCATGCCGCCTCCGATTCCCGTCACCATGCCCATCAGCGCGGCCGGGGCCGGGCCCACGCCGTACTCCATGGCCTTGATCGCACCGGTGACGCAGAACAGTGCCAGACCGAAGGCGTCGAAGACGTGCACGTAGGGCTCCATCCGCCCCAGTGCCGGGTGGAAGGAGAACGTGATCAGTCCGGCGCCCACCGGCACGAGGAGGTAGCGCCAATCGGTCAGCGCCGCCGGTGGCGTGGCGTCGATCAGGACGTCGCGCAGGAAGCCACCGCCCAGGCCCGTGGTGCCCGCGAGCACCAGCACACCGAAGACGTCGAGCTCCTTGCGCACCGCCACCAGCGCACCCGAGATCGCAAACACGAAGATGCCGAGCAGGTCGATGGTGACGAGAAGCGGCATCGACGACATGAGGCGGAGTGTAGTGCGGCTCCGGCAGCCGTTGCTGGCGTAGGCTCAGCGCGAAACCGGACACGGACGAAAACAGATGACAGGACCACGGATGTTGCACCTCACGCTCGCAGGGTTGAGCGCGGACAACAAACGCCTGCTCCTGGTCAGCGACTCCGGTGAGGAATACAGCCTCACCATCGACCGACACCTCCGGGCCGCCCTGCGCGGCGAGCACGCTCGACTCGGCCAGTTGGAGATTCAGATGGAAAGCACCCTCCGTCCGCGCGACATCCAGACCCGCATCCGCGCTGGGGAATCACCGGAGTCCGTGGCGCAAGCCGCGCAGACGACCGTCGAGAAGATCCTGCCCTTCGCCAATCCGGTGCTTGCCGAGCGCGCGCACGTCGCGCAGCGGTCCCAACGAGCCTCCGTACGCCGCAAGTCAGGGGATCCCGGGGCGCGCACCCTGGGCGAGGCCGTGGCCGCCCAGCTGAACCCGCTCGGCCTCTCTGCCGAAGTGGTCGAGTGGGACTCCTGGCGCCGTGAGGACGGCCGCTGGACCCTGACCGGCGACTACACCGCCGGCAAGCGCAAGGGGTCTGCCAAGTTCACCTACGATGCCCCCGGCAACTACGTCACCATCGAGAACGACGATGCCCGCTGGTTGGTCGGCGACCAGGTCGCCACTCCGGCCAAGGCCGAACGCCGCGACGACCTGTCGCGGGCCCGCCAGCGTCGCCTCACCGCCGTACCCGAGGATGAGCTGCCGTTGGGCGACGACGCCATCGAGATCGCCAACGCCTCCTCCGCAACCAGGACCGAGGACCCGACGGACGACACCGGTGCCACCGAGGCCGGGTCGACCGAAGCCGGGTCGCCCGAAGCCGGGTCGCCCGAAGCCGGGTCGCCCAAAGCCGGGTCGCCCGAAGCCGAGTCGCCCGATGGTGCGGGCGAGTCAGCGGCCGCAGAGGAGACGACCGTCGACCTCACCGACACGGTGGAGCAGGTTCGCGAACCCGAGGCGCAGGCCGACGACGAGCCGACCCTCTCCCCCACGCCCGAGCCGTTGGCGCAGGCTCCTGCGGAGAAGAGCGCCACGTCACACGACCAGGAGGCCGGCACCGACGATCCCGGGGCCGCTGACGAGGCCCCCGAGGTCAAGCCGGCCCGGAAGCCTGCTCGCAAGAAGGGGCGGGCCTCCGTGCCGAGCTGGGACGAGATCATGTTCGGCGGCGGCAAGCAGGAATGAGCCACCCGGGCTGAGCTGTTTCCGGCTCGGCTGAGACGCTCTGGCTCGACGCAACCGGTCGCCCCCACACCACCGTCGTACGACGACCTCTGCCTGAGAAAGTTCGTCGGCCCGCCACCCACGGACACAGGTTTGCGACTACTCTCGCGCCATGTCGTATTTCGTGACCGGGGCCACCGGGTTCATCGGCCGTTTTCTCGTCCAGGAACTTCTCGACAATCGCGAAGGCGACATCTTCGTCCTCTGCCGCGAGTCGTCGCTGCCCAGGATCGAACGCCTGATCAGCCGTTGGGGCAGCGACCGGGTCACCCCCGTCGTCGGTGACCTCGGTTCCGCCGACCTCGGCATCGAGCCGGAGTGGATCACCGAGCACACCGGCGACATCGAGCACTTCTTCCATCTGGCCGCCATCTACGACATGACGGCCGACGACGCGACCAACGACGCGATGAACGTCGACGGCACCCGCCACGCACTGGACCTCGCATCGACCCTCCAGGTCGGCTGCTTCCACCAGGTGTCCTCGGTCGCAGCAGCCGGCAGCTACCACGGCACCTTCGACGAGACCATGTTCGACGAAGGGCAGCCGTTGCCCTCGCCCTATCACCGAACCAAGTTCGAGTCCGAGAAGCTGGTCCGGGAGTCGAACGTGCCGTGGCGGGTCTACCGTCCCGCGATCGTGGTGGGTCACTCCGAGACCGGAGCGATGGACAAGGTCGACGGCCCCTACTACTTCTTCCCCGTCATGAAGCGGCTGCGCGATGCGCTGCCGTCGTGGCTGCCCCTGGTCGGTGTCGATCTCGGCGACACCAACGTGGTGCCGGTCGACTACGTCGCGAAGGCGATGGACCACCTGGCCCACGTACCCGGCCACGACAACGAGGCCTTCCACCTGGTCAACCCCGAGCCGCAACCGGTCGTCGACATGATCAACTCCTTCTGCGCGGCAGCCGGCGCTCCCCAGTTCGCGCAGCCGTTGGACCGCTCGGTCACCTCACGACCCTTCGGCGCCCTGCCCCGGGGGCTGCGCCCGATGTCGCTGGCCAACGCGGCGATCCGGAGCACTCCGATGCAGATGGTGCTCGGCCAGACCGTGGGACGTGCCGGCATCCCACCCGAAGTGCTGGCGCACTCGTCCTTCGAGGCCACCTTCGACTCCCGGCGCACCGAGCAGGCGCTCGCCGGCTCCGGCATCTCTGTTCCGCCCCTCGAGTCCTACTCACGACTGCTGTGGAACTACTGGGAGGAGAACCTCGACCAGAGCACCGGCCGCGATCCCGAGATCCGCAAGGCACTCGAAGGAAAGTACGTCGTCATCACCGGCGCCTCCTCCGGTATCGGCCAGGTCACTGCACTGAAGGTCGCCCAGGCCGGCGGCATCCCCGTGCTGGTCGCCCGCGGCAAGGAGAAGCTGGAAGACCTCCGCCTCACCATCGAGATGCGAGGCGGCGCCGCTCATGTCTTCCCCTGCGACCTCTCCGACCTCGAGGCGATCGACGCGCTCTGCGAGCGGCTGAGTGCCGAGTTGCCCAGCGTTGACTTCCTGGTCAACAACGCCGGCCGATCCATCCGTCGCTCGATCAAGCTGAGCCACGACCGGTTCCACGACTTCGAGCGCACCATGCAGCTCAACTACTTCGGTGCCATCCGGCTGATCATGGGCCTGTTCCCGACGATGCGTGAGCAGAAGCGCTCCCACATCGTCAACATCAGCTCCATTGGCGTCCAGACCAACCCGCCCCGCTTCTCGGCGTACGTTGCCTCGAAGGCGGCGCTGGACGCGTGGAGCAACGTGGTCTCCTCCGAGGTGGTTGGAGACGGCATCACCTTCACCAGCATCCACATGCCGCTGGTGAAGACGCCGATGATCGCGCCGACCAAGATCTACGACAAGTTCCCCACCATCTCGCCCGCCCAGGCCGCGGACGTGGTGATCAAGGCGCTCGTCGAGCGGCCGCACGAACTCAACACGGCCCTCGGCAATGCCGGCGCGGTTGCCCACACGGTTGCCCCGAAGACGGCGTTCCGGGTCCTCAACATGGCCTATCACGTGTTCCCTGACTCCGCCGCCGCTCGCGGAGCCGACGGCGACGGCAAGCGCGAGAGCGAACAAGTCCTCCTGGCGCGCCTGTTCAAGGGTGTGCACTGGTAGCCGAGTCGCTTCTTCCGGCGACGCCGAACCTCCCAGTCATCGGGTGACTGGTGACCGAACCGGGTCGTGGCCCGAGCGGTCAGCCGGTCTCGACCGGACGGTCGGGGTCGGTGACCCAGCCGCTCCACGAGCCGGGGTAGAGCGCGGCGCTCACTCCGATCAGCTCGAGGGCGAGCACGTCATGCGCCGCGGTGACTCCTGAACCGCAGTACGCCGCCACGCTCCGGTCCTCCGTCACGCCGACCTCCGAGTAGACCTCACGCAGCTCGCCCGCGCCGTGGAAGTGCCCGTCACTGGCGAGGTTGCGCCCGGTCGGCACGTTGACTGCCCCGGGGATGTGGCCGGCCACCGGGTCGATGGGCTCGCTCGCGCCCCGATAGCGTTCAGGAGCCCGGGCGTCGATCAGCACGTCGACGTCGGTGACCGACTCGGCCTCCACCACGGGCATGACGCCGGGCTCTCCGGTGAAGGTCCCGGGACGAACCGTGGTCTCGCCGGTCTCCCGTTCTCCGCCACCGGCCAGCCACGCCGACCAGGCACCGTCGAGGACCCGCACATCGCTGTGGCCGTGGTGCCGCAACAACCACCAGGCGCGCGCGGCGGCGTGCCCGGACCAGTCGTCGTACACCACGACAGGGCGGTCGTTGCTGACTCCGGCACGCCGCATCGCCTCCATGAAGACGTCTGGGTCGGGCAGCGGATGCCGACCGCCCGCGCCGGGCGCAGACGCGAGTTCCCGGTCGAGATCGACGTACGCCGCCCCGGGGATGTGGCCGGCCCGGAACTCGTCAGCACCTGACGGCCCTCCGAGTCGGTAGCGGACGTCCAGGAGCGTGACTTCGCGAAGGCGCTGATGGAGTTCGGCGGTGGAGATCAACGGTCCGGTCATGTCGCCATCCTGCCTGTTCCCGGGCGGGCGCGCCCGTCCGGAGCATCCTCCGAGCACGTGGCATCATTGCGCCCCGTGGCTGAACTTCACTTCTTCACCGGGACCATGGACTCGGGCAAGAGCACCCTGGCGCTCCAGACCAACCACAACCATGCGGCGAGGGGTCGGATCGGCCGGATCTTCACCACGCACGACCGGGCCGGCGAGGCTCTGCTGTCCTCGCGGCTCGGCCTGACGCACCAGGCGCTCGAGGTCACCTCCGACTTCGACTTCTGGAAGTACGTCGTCGACACCCTCACCCAGGGTGGGCGCATCGACTACCTGATCTGCGACGAGGCCCAGTTCTACACCCCCGAACAGATCGACCAGCTCGCCAAGGTGACCGACGAGCTGCAGATCGATGTCTTCGCCTTCGGCATCCTGACCGACTTCCGTTCCCGCCTCTTCCCCGGAAGCGCACGACTGGTTGAGCTGGCCGACCGGATGAACGTCCTCCAGGTCGAGGCCCTGTGCTGGTGCGGGAAGCGGGCCACGCACAACGCCCGAACCGAGAACGGCGCGATGGTCACCGAGGGTGATGTCGTCGTGGTCGGCGACGTAGAGGAGAAGGACGCCGAGCCGGCCGACGTGTCCTACGAGGTGCTGTGCCGGCAACACCACCGACGCAAGCTCACGTCGGCCAGGGCCAAGGCCGTTTCGCTCGCGCCTGATCCCCTCCCGTTCGGCTGACCCGCCGCGGGCCCGGCCGATCTGACACCGGCCGGCCGGACGACCCCCACCTCCCGGCCGAAACGTCCACCTCCCGGCCGGAATTTCGGCCGGGAGGTTCCCATTTCCCCGGGTACCCGGGGAAACGGGAAAGAGACCAGTGGGGCCAGTGGGGCGGGTGGGTCAGTCGATGATGATCGGGATCGACATCTCGTCGGGCGTGAGCGATCCGTGCAGTCCGACGAGGGTGTTCTCGTAGGCGAAGTCACGGGTGGAGACCACCGCGGTGTCACCGTGGCAGGCGACCATCACGTCACCGAGACGAGCACGCACCCGTGACTCGACGGGGCCGAACCAGCCGCGCTCGATCACGTCGTCGCGGCTCAGCACCCTGGCCCGGTCGCCGAGCAGGTCCTGCCAAGTGTGCATCACGTCGGGCACTGCCCCGGGTCGGCAGTAGAGGTGGCGGAACCGGGCCTCGCCACCCATCAGGAGCACGCCGTTGCGCAGCTCCAGGTCTTCGTCGACATCCACCCTCGACTCCTGGGGGCTGTCGACCATGCCGTGGTCAGCGACCACCACCAGCCGGACCGAGTCGGGCAGCGACTCACGCATCCGCTCCGCGGCCTCGTCGATCGCGGAGAGCTCCTGGAGCCACTCGGTCGAGGCCACGCCGTGCTTGTGGCCGGTGTGGTCGAGGTCCCCGTCGTAGACATAGGTCAAGGAGGGGGATCGTCCGGCGGCGGCGAGCACCCCGGTGAGGCGCTCGCTCGCGTCGTCGGCACCCACGAACTCCGCACCCCGGTGACCTGACCTGGTCAGTCCTGAATCGGCGAAGGCACGTCGGTTCACCGCAGTGACATGCACTCCGGCCGCAGCGAGGCGGTCGAAGGCCGTGGAGTGGGGCTGCCACTCCACGGGGTCGACGTCCTGGTCCCAGAACAGGTGGTTGAGCAGCTTGTCGGTGCCGGGCACCCGCGCCATGAAGCCGACCAGCCCGTGCTGTCCCGGAGTCAGCCCGGTGCCCAAGGAGGTGAGCGACGTGGCCGTCGTCGACGGCACACCGGCCGTGCCCGGGGTCGTTGCGATCTCGGAGAGGTACGGCGCCGCGTGGGCGTAGCGCTCGAGGAGACGCTGGCCGAGCCCGTCCACCAGGAAGACCACGTAGCCGCCCGCCTCCGGGAGGCTGAGCGCGGTCGGCGCCGGCCCGAGGGGCGAGCCCAACGCCGCGGCCACCGCCGGAACCACGTCACCGAGTGAGCGGCTTCCGTAGGCGGGCTCGAGGAACCCCTCGGTCACGATGCGGAGTTGGAGTGGGTCGCCGAGGACAGGCTGGCTGCGAACTCCAGGAGCGAGGACACCGCGTCATGCCCTTCGGCCGCGGCCGAGACCCGCAGCGAGAAGTCGTCGGAGGCCAGCATCCCGGTGTAGCCGTGATCGGCCTCGCACTGGGGGTCGGCACACGCGGCCGGCTCGAGGTCGATGCGACCGACCCCGCCCCAGCCGACCGTGAGCACGGCCTCCGCGGCCGGTTGCGGGCCCGACGTCGGGTTGGCGACCATGCGGGTCACCACGACCGAGCGCACCGACGACAGGGAGATCGCCTCGGTCGAGGTGGAGGTGTAGGGCTGGGGAAGCAGATCGTCGCCCGCGTGCTCGTCGGTGTGGGCCAGGATCAACCGGCTCGCCGTCAGCACCACCACGGTGATGTGACGGCGGACCTCGTCACGCTCGATGGTCGGCTCGTGGTGGACGTAGAAGGAGACCACCCGCTCTCCGGCAACCGCGTCGCGGACTCCCCCGGTGACGACCTCCGGGTAGTAGCCGGTCCGGTCGATGGCGGCACGCAGGGCGGCAAAGGTGTCAGAGGGGTCGGTGAGTCCACGGTTGGGCATGGGACGAGTCTGCCACGCCGCCTCTCGACCTCGGCATCGTGATCCACAGCACGAAGGCTCAGTCGGGGATGGTGTCCTCGACCTGGGCGTTGAGCCGGCGTACGAACCAGTCGGAGCGCAGGTCGGCCACCGGCTCGACCCGGGCACTCGCGGAGAGGACGGTCGAGGCCTCGGCTCCGGCCAGCACCAGGGAGAGGTCGATCGAGCGCAACTGTGGGAAGTCGTTCTTGAGCCGGGCCACGAGCTGGATCAGCTCCTCGATCCGGTCGACGTCGACCACCTCGCTGCCGCGATAGCCGAACAGCATGGGGGAGCTCTTGATCTCCCGTGTCATCGCCCGCGCGTCATGCTCGCTCAGTGGCGGGATCCGATAGGCCTTGTCACCGACCAGCTCGGTCAGCGGACCAGAGATGCCGAAGGACACCACCGGCCCGAAGAGCGGGTCCTCCACTGCTGCGACGCCGACGGGTACGCCGGGAGGTGCCGACCTCTGCACCACGAAGCCGGCGCTGGCCGGGTCACTGATCAGCTCCGACAAGGAGGCAAAGCCCTCGCGCATGTCGTCCTCGTCGTCGATGTTGCGCCACACGTGGGCCAGGTCGGGACGGTTGCGCAGGTGCTCGGCCGTGGCCTTGAGGATCACGTCCCAGCCCAGTTCCTGCGCGGCCCGGACGGCCTCGTCGGCGGTTCGCACCTCGCGCGGCTCCCACAGGTCGATGCCATAGGCAGCCAGCAGCGCATGCAGTTCATGGAAGTCGAGGTCACGCCCGTCGGGATACTCCATGAGGACGGTGTTGATCAGCTTCTTGGCGGTGAGGACGTCGACCTCGCCGCTCTCCTCACCCTCGGACTCGGGCGAGCGCAACCACATCGCGTATTCGACGACGTGGGCCAGCGCGCGCACCGCCGACTCGACGGCGGGATAGGACGGAACCGACCCTCTCCCAGCGGTCGATCCCGCGACGTCAGGGACCCGCAGCAGCTCAGGGACGCCCTCGGAGCCGAGGAACGTGGAGACGAGTGGCTTGTCGGACTGCTCCCCCACGGCGGCGAGCACGTTGGCGACCTCCTCACCGCTCACGTTGAGTGGCGGGATGTAGACCGCGACCACGGCGTCGACATCAGGGTCGTCGATGGCTGCGTCGAGCGCGTCCTCGAAGTCCTCGGCCGTCGCGTTCGCACCGAGCGCCACGGACTTGCTGACCACCAGACCCACGGACGCGGCGGCGTCCGTGGCCAGCAGACCCAGGGCGTCGGAGTTGCCGACCACGGCCACCCGGCGTCCGCGCGGCAGCTGCTGGTGGGCCAGCAGCTGGGCGACGTCGAACATCTCCTCCAGCGTGTCGACCTGCATGATCCCCGCCTGCCGGAACATGGCGTCGACGGCCTGTTGGGGCGCGGCGATCGTGCGTACCGAGTGGCCCATGGGCACACCCTGGGTGGTTCGCCCGGAGCGCACGGCGACGATCGGCTTGCGGCGCGAGACACGTCGCGCGATGCGGGAGAACTTGCGCGGGTTGCCGATGGACTCGAGGTAGAGCAGGACGACCTCGGTGGTGTCGTCCTCCTCCCAGTACTGCAGGAGGTCGTTGCCCGAGACGTCGGCGCGGTTGCCCGCGCTGACGAAGGTGGACAGGCCGAGACCGCGCTTGTCGACCTTCTCCAGGATCGCGGAGCCCAGGGCGCCCGACTGGCAGAAGAACCCGGCTCGACCACGCGGCGGCATCAAGCCGGACAATGAGGCGTTGAGGGAGACCTCGGGGTCGGTGTTGATCACGCCGAGACAGTTCGGGCCGATCAGCCGCAGGCCGTAGGAGCGGGCCAGCCCGACCAGCTTGCGTTGGCGGCGGCGGCCCTCGTCACCGGTCTCGGCGAAGCCCGAGGAGATCACCACGAGGCCGTGCACACCCTTGGCGGCACAGTCGAGGACGACGTCCTGCACGGAGCTGGCCGGCACCGCCACGATGGCCACGTCGACGTCACCGGGGATGTCCGTCACTGAGGCGTACGCCGGCAGGCCGGACACCGGCTCCGAGTTGGGGTTGACCGCGTGGACCACCCCGGTGAAGTCGGCGGTGATCAGGTTCCGCACGAGCGCCTGGCCGATGGTGTCCTGGCGCCGACTGGCACCCACCACGGCGACCGAACGTGCATTGAAGAACTTCTCGATCGAGGCCGACTCGGCGCGGTGCTCGCGGTTCTCCATCACCCCGATCGCGGTGGTCGTGGGATCGATGTCGAAGGCGAGGCTCATCACGCCGTCCTCGAAACCGCCGGCGACGTGGTAGCCGGCGTCCTTGAAGGTGGTGATCATCCGTCGGTTGTCGGGCAGCACCTCGGCGACGAAGCGTTCGATGCCCAGCTCACGACCGGCCTGGGCAAGGTGCTCGAGCAGGACCTGGGCGATGCCGCGGCCGTGGTGGCGGTCCTCCACGAGGAAGGCGACCTCAGCCTCACCGGCCTTGATCACGTCGAAGCGACCGACCGCGATCATCTGGTCGGCCAGGATCATCACGAAGGCAACCCGGTCGACGTGGTCGACGTTGGTGAACCGGTTGACGTCCTTGTCGGACAGGGTCGGCATCGGTGAGAAGAACCGGTAGTACTTCGACTGGTCGGAGACCCGCGAGTAGAACTGCACCAGCAGGTCGGAATCGTCCGGTCGGATCGGTCGGATGTGTGCGGTGCTCCCGTCGATCAGCAACACGTCGGCCGACCAGTGCCTCGGCGGCAGGGGGGCGGTGTCGCTGGCGGAACTCACACGTGAAATCTAGCCTGTCGCCGAAGTCCTGTCTGCGCGGAGGGGCGACACGTGTGCGAGTTGTGCACCACAGGCGGCGTGCCCCCGCGCGGATTGTCACACCGACCGGGAACAATGACCCCATGGCTCGACGTACGACGCAACCGCCCCTGCCCGAAGACTTCGAGGAGCACATCCTCGACATCGATGTCGGTGACGAGATGCGCGCCTCGTTCCTCGAGTACGCCTACTCGGTGATCTATTCGCGGGCACTCCCCGACGCCCGTGACGGGCTGAAGCCGGTCCAACGCCGCATCCTCTACACGATGGACGACATGGGGCTGCGCCCCGACCGTGGTCACGTCAAGAGCGCCCGCGTGGTGGGTGAGGTGATGGGTCGCCTCCACCCCCACGGTGACTCCGCGATCTACGACGCCCTGGTCCGGATGGCGCAACAATGGTCGATGCGGCTGCCGTTCATCGACGGGCACGGCAACTTCGGTTCTCCTGACGATTCTCCGGCTGCGATGCGCTACACCGAGTGCCGGATGGCGCCGGCGGCGCTGGCGATGACGACCTCGATCGACGAGGACACCGTCGACTTCAAGCCCAACTACGACTCGCGCGAGCTCGAACCGTCGGTGCTCCCGGCCGCGATCCCCAACCTGATCGTCAACGGGACCACGGGCATCGCCGTGGGCATGGCGACCAACATCGCGCCGCACAACCTGATCGAGGTCGTGCAGGCACTGCGGCACCTGATCACGCACCCCAAGGCGACCGTCGACGACCTGATGCGTTTCGTGCCCGGTCCCGACCTGCCCACCGGCGGCAAGATCGTCGGGCTCGACGGCATCCGTGACGCCTACGAGACCGGGCGCGGCACCTTCAAGATGCGGGCCACCGCGCGCATCGAGAACGTCACGCCGCGCAAGAAGGGCATCGTGGTCACCGAGCTGCCCTACGGCGTGGGCACCGAGAAGATCATCGAGCGCATCAAGACCCTGGTGCAGTCGAAGAAGATCCAGGGCATCTCCGACGTCAAGGACCTCACCGACCGTGAGAAGGGCCTCAACCTCGTCATCGAGGTGAAGAACGGCATCAACCCCGATGCCCTGCTCGAGCAGCTCTACCGCCAGACCCCGATGGAGGACTCCTTCGGCATCAACACCGTCGCCCTGGTCGACGGTCAGCCGCGGACCCTCGGTCTCAAGGAGCTCCTCGAGGTCTTCCTGGGGCACCGTTTCGACGTCGTACGCCGTCGCACGGTCTTCCGTCGAGACAAGGCGGCCGACCGGTTGCACCTGGTCGACGGCCTGTTGATCGCCATCCTCGACATCGACGAGGTGATCCAGGTGATCCGCAGCTCCGACAACGCCGCCGCTGCCAAGGAGCGCCTGATCGGCATCTTCGACCTCTCCGGGATCCAGGCCGACTACATCCTCGACATGCCGTTGCGCCGCCTGACCAAGTTCAGCAAGCTCGAGCTGGAGAAGGAGCAGGAGGAGCTGCGTCGCACCATCGAGGAGCTCGACGCGATCCTTGCCGACGAGAAACTGCTCCGCAAGGTGGTCTCCGACGAGCTCGCCGAGGTGTCCAAGACCTACGGCACGCCCCGGCGTACGGTCCTGCTGGAGTCCTCCGGCGCCACAGCCAAGGCCACGCAACCCCTCGAGGTGGCCGACGACCCGTGCCTGGTCTACCTCTCCTCCACCGGACTGCTGGCCCGCACCAACGACGCCAGCCCTCCCGGCACCGGAGGTGGGCGCGCCAAGCACGACGTCATCGTCTCCGCGGTGCAGAGCACGGCACGGGGCGAGGTGGGCGTGCTGACCAGCCGCGGGAGGATCATCCGGCTGGGCGTGCTGGAGCTGCCGACACTGCCCCCCACCGCGAATCATCCCCACCTGAGCGGCGGACTGCCACTGAGCGAGTTCGTCCAGCTCGAGAGCGGCGAACGGGTTCTCGGCCTGACCTCTCTGAGCCCCGACGGGAACGGCCTTGCGCTGGGCACCAGCCAGGGCATCGTCAAGCGGGTCAACCCCGACATCCCCAACAAGGACGACTGGGAGGTCATCTCCCTCAAGGAGGGTGACGAGGTGGTCGGTGCGGTGGAGCTCACCGCAGAGGACGCCGAGCTGTGCTTCATCACCTCGGACGGGCAGCTGCTCCACTTCGCGGCCGACCTCGTTCGCCCGCAGGGGCGTGCCGGCGGTGGTGTCGCCGGGATCCGCATCACCGAGGGAGAGCGCGCCGCCTGGTTCGGCGTGGTCTCCGGAGACTCCGTGGTGGTGACCGCCTCCGGGTCGAGCACCGCACTGCCCGGCACCGAGTCAGGTGCGGTCAAGGTCACCCCGTTCACCGAGTACCCGTCCAAGGGCCGAGGCACCGGAGGAGTCCGTTGTCACCGGTTCCTGCGCGGCGAGGACACCTTGGTCCTCGCCTGGGCCGGCCCGGCACCGGCCCGCGCCGCCGCCGCCAGCGGGGCGTCCGTCGACCTGCCCGAGGCCAACGGGCGCCGCGACGGCTCCGGCGTACCCTCTGCGCAACCCATCGCGGCGTGTGCCGGTCCGGTTGCCGCGCGGTTTGACTCCGACTCCCCTGTGGAAGGCTGAGCCCATGTTGAAGACCCGAAGCGCGTTCACCGCGATCGCCCTGGTTGCCTCCCTCGCTCTCGCCGGCTGTGCCGGTGACGACAAGGACGACCCGATCAGCAAGGACAACTCCCCCGAGGAAGCGCTTGCCCTGGCCAAGAAGACCCTCGACGACACCTCCGGCGTGCACCTGAAGCTCGCCTCCGAAGGCCTGCCCGACGGCGTCTCCGGGGTCACCGACGCCGAGGGAATCGCCGTCCACCCGGCCGGTTTCGACGGCACCGTCACCGCTTCACGCAGCGGCCTGACCGTCGACGTCGACGTGGTCGCCGTCGACGACAAGGTGTGGATGAACATCCTCGGCGCCGGCTTCAAGGAGGAGAACCCCGCCGACTACGGCGCACCCGACCCGGCGAAGCTGATCGCCACCGAAGGCGGCATCTCCGACCTGCTGGTCGAGACCGAGAACCTCGAGCAGGGCAAGGACGTGCGCGGCGGGTCCAACAACGAGGAGGTGCTCACCGAGTACACCGGCACCCTGTCCGGTGACCAGGTCACCCGCATCATCCCGAGTGCCTCCGGCGACTTCGACGTGACCTACCAGGTCAGCTCCGACGAGGAGCTGCGTGAGGTGGAGGTGAGCGGCAAGTTCTATCCCGACGTCGACTCGATGACCTACACCATCACCTTCGACAAGTACGGCGACTACGACGAGTCCGACGTCCAGGCACCGTGAGGCCCTGATCCGTGACCACCCCCCGAGCGGCCTCCGGAAGGGCCCGCCTGCTGCTCGTCCTCGCCTCGGTCGCGGTGGCCTTCGCGGCTGCCGACACCTATGTCGTGGTGCTGGCGCTCCCCGAGATGATGGGAACGGCGAAGATCCCGATCGCGGAGCTCCAACGTGCCGCCCCGATCATCTCCGGTTTCCTGCTCGGCTACGTGGCCATGCTGCCACTGATCGGTCGCATCGCCGACCTGCGCGGCCGCGTGCCCGTGCTGGTGATGTCGCTGGTGGTCTTCGCGCTCGGCTCGCTGATCACGGCGCTCGCCTATGACCTGCCCAGCATGGTCAGTGGTCGCTTCCTGCAGGGGGTCGGCGGCGGCGGACTGGTCCCGGCGACCCTGGCCCTGGTCGCCGACATCTATCCCGCCGACCGGCGGGGCCTGCCCCTGGGCGTGGTGTCCGGCGTCCAGGAGCTCGGCAGCGTGCTGGGGCCGCTCTTCGGCGCCCTGGTGCTCGCCTTCGCTCCGTGGCAGGTCATCTTCGCCATCAACCTCGTGGTCGGTGTGGTGCTGGCCATGGCCATCCGGGTCGGCGCGGGCGCCCGTGCGATGTCCGGGACCGGCCCTGCTCCCAGCAGAGCCGCGGACGACAGTGGCCCTGGCTCCCGGCCGCGCGGATGGCCGGACCTGCTCGGTCTCCTCACTGCAGTGGTTGCCTCCGGAGCGGCGATCATCACCATGGTGCGTCCTGGATCGTTGCAGCGCGACCTGACCTGGGGGCAGCTCTTCATCCCCTACACCGGGGACGGTCGCTGGTTGACCCCGATCGGGGTCATCGCGATGGGCGCCGGGCTGGTGCTGCTGCTGCGCTGCATCTTCGCCCGGCGGCCGCTGGTCGACGTACGCGCCTGGTCGCGGCACCTGGTCGATGCCGACCTGGTCGGCGCCCTGCTGCTGGCCGTGGCGCTGGGCGGGGTCATCCTCGCCTTCGCCACCGCAGACCCCGAGGAGCAGGTGTTCGCCGAACGCGGCCCCTGGTATCTCCTCGGCTCGCTGCTGGCCACGATCGCCTTCCTCGCCCACCTGCGCCGGGCCGAGCGGCCACTCATCCCCCGGGGTGCGATCAGCGCGGTGCCCGCCTGGGGCTCGCTGCTGGTCAGCTTCTTCATCGGCGCCGCCCTGATCGCCGCCCTGATCGACATCCCGATCTTCGCGCGCACCACCATCTATCGCGACTCGCAGCTGCTGGCCGCCCTGGTGCTGGTCCGGTTCCTGGTCGCCCTGCCCGTCGGTGCCGTCATCGGCGGACATCTCACCCGCCGCTGGCCCTCCGGTGTGGTCACTGCGGTGGGCATGGTTGCCGCGGCGGCGGGATTCGCCCTGATGACCCGTTGGGACGAGCACGCGCTGGAGCATCCCAGCGCCAACATCGCCCTGGTGCTGACAGGTTTCGGCTTCGGACTCGCCCTCGCGCCGGTCAACGCGGCCCTGCTGGCCAGCACCGACGACGCCGTCCACGGAGTCGCGGCGGCACTCGTGGTCGTGTCTCGGATGATCGGGATGCTGGTGGGGATCTCCGCGCTCACCACGATCGGCGTGCGCTGGTTCTACCAGTCCAACATGGACTGTCTCGACGACCACCCGGGCAAGACGTCCTACTGCGGCACCCAGGCCGCACTGGCCCAGGAGCACACCGTCTTCTTCGGCGCCGCGGGGTGCGCCCTGGTCGCGGCCCTGCTGGCCCTGTGGCTCTTCCGCGGGGCCGCCACCCGCGGCATGGACACCAAGGAGCTCCTCCGCTCCGCCGGCTGAGCCCCAACCTCCGATTCTTGTTGCGCGAACAGGCAATCGTTGTCGCGCGAACCTGCAGTTCTTGACGGCCGAACAGGCGATCCTTGATGTCCACGGAGCGACCCCGGACCGTACGCCGGCAGCGGCTCCGCTAAATTGAAAACGTGAGCGACTTCGACGACCTGATCTCTGCCAACCGCAGCTTTGCCGATGACTTCCAGTTGGGTGGGTTCGACGGTGTCGCTCACGCCGGCGTGGCGATCGTGACCTGCATGGACTCCAGGATCGACCCGCTCAACATGCTCGGCCTCAAGGCCGGTGACGCCAAGATCTTCCGCAATCCCGGTGGGCGGGTGACGGACCAGGCCCTCGAGGCACTCGTCCTCGGCGTGCACCTGCTCAACGTGAACCGGATCCTGGTCATCCCCCACACTCGTTGTGCGATGGCCTCCTCCACCCTCGACCAGGTCAGGCAGAAGGTGGGCGACTCCGCCGGCCAGGACGTGTCGTGGCAGACCTTCAGCATGGTCGCCGACCAAGAAGCAGCGCTGGGCGACGACGTGCACAAGGTGGTCTCCCACCCACTGATCCCCGACACCGTCAAGGTCGGTGGATTCATCTACGACGTCGACTCGGGCCTGATCAACCAGAAGTTCTGATCGGTCCCACCTCAGTGTGGTTTCTCCGGCATCTGGTGCCGGAGAGACCACACTGAACAGGCTCAGGCGTCCAGCGCCTCGACATCGATGTCGTAGGCGCCCTGCACGATGAACTCCTTGCGCGGTGCGACCTCGGAGCCCATCAGCAGCTCGAACACCTTCGAGGCCTCGTCGGCATCGTCGACGGTGATCCGGCGCAGGGTGCGGTGCCGCGGGTCCATGGTCGTCTCGGCCAACTGGTCGGCATCCATCTCACCCAGCCCCTTGTAGCGCTGCACCGGGTCCTTCCAGGTGACGTTCTTGCGCTTCAGCTCCGCCAGCTTCCGTTGCAGCTCGGCATCGGAATAGGTGTAGACGTACTTGTCCATGCCCTTCTTCGGCCGGTTGATCTCGATGCGGTGCAACGGTGGCACCGCCGAGTAGACCCGGCCCTGCATCACGAGGTCGGGCATGTACTTGAAGAAGAGCGTGGCCAGCAGGGTGCGGATGTGGGCACCGTCGGAATCGGCGTCGGCCATGAAGATGATCTTGCCGTAGCGCGTGGCATCGATGTCGAAGGTTCGGCCCGAGCCGGCGCCGACCACCTGGATGATCGAGGCACACTCAGCGTTCTTCAGCATGTCGCCCACGGACGCCTTCTGCACGTTGAGGATCTTGCCTCGGATCGGCAGCAGTGCCTGGAACTCGGAGTTGCGAGCCAGCTTGGCGGTGCCGAGGGCGGAGTCCCCCTCGACGATGAACAACTCACTGCGCTCGACGTCGTTGGACCTGCAGTCGGCCAGCTTCGAGGGCAGCGCCGACGACTCGAGCGCGTTCTTGCGGCGCTGGGTCTCCTTGTGCTGACGGGCCGCGATGCGGGTCTTGGACGCGCCGACGACCTTCTCCATGACCAGCTTCGCCTGGGCCTTGTCGGCCCGCTTGGTCGAGGTCAGGAAGTTCTTCAGCTCGGCCGAGACCACACGGCGTACGACGCTGCGCGCCGCCGAGGTGCCGAGGATCTCCTTGGTCTGGCCCTCGAACTGGGGCTCGGCGAGACGCACCGTGACCACCGCGGTCATGCCCTCGAGGACGTCGTCCTTGATGACGTCGGCGTCATTGACCTTGAGCGCCTTCGACGAGCGCATCACGTCGTTGAACGTCTTCGTGATGGCCTGCTCGAAGCCACTGACATGGGTGCCGCCCTTGGGGGTGGCGATCACGTTGACGTAGGAACGCAACGTGGTGTCGTAGCCCATGCTCCACCGCACTGCGACGTCGACGGACAGCTCGCGCTCGACCTCCTGGGGTGACATGTGGCCATCGGCATCCAGCATCGGCACCGTCTCGGTGAACGTGTCGGCACCCTGCAGACGGAGCACGTCGGTGACGGGTTCGCCCTCGGAGAGGAACTCGGCGTACTCGCCGATGCCACCGTCGTGACGGAACTTCTCCTCGACCGGGTCGGGGCCTCGCTGGTCACTGATCACGAGCTCGAGCCCGGGAACGATGAAGGAGGTCTGACGGGCCCGAGTGATCAAGTCGTCGAAGACGTAACCAGCGTCCTTGGTGAAGATCTGGCGGTCGGGCCAGAACCGGATGCGGGTGCCGGTCTTGCCCTTGGCCACTCGCTTCCCCTTGCGGGTCAGACCCGACTTCGCCTCGAACTTGGCGCTCGGCTCGTCTCCGTCGAAGACACCGGGGATGCCACGCTGGAAGGAGAGACCCTGGGTCGACGGCGACCGGTCGACGTCGATGTCCATGCGGGCCGAGAGCGCGTTGACCACGGAGAGACCGACACCGTGCAGGCCACCCGTGGCGACGTACGACCCGCCGCCGAACTTGCCGCCGGCGTGAAGCTTGGTGGCCACCACCTCGACACCGGGGAGGCCGGTCTTGGGCTCCTTGTCGGTCGGGATGCCGCGGCCGTCGTCATAGACCTCGACGGAGCCGTCGGGGTGCAGCGTGACCTCGATGCGTTGCGCGACACCGGCCAGGGCCTCGTCGACGCCGTTGTCGATGATCTCCCAGACGCAGTGCATCAGCCCACGGGTGTCGGTGGAGCCGATGTACATGCCCGGGCGCTTGCGGACGGCTTCAAGCCCTTCGAGCACCAACAGGTGTGCTGCGTTGTACGTGTTGTCGATGACGGTTTCCTCGCTCGGTTGCTTCTCCCCCTGAATCTATCCCGGGCGCCGCACTGAGCGACGAAAGGCACGCCCGAAGCACACCCCGTCGTACGACGACACGCGGGCGTGGTGGGGCAGCCCTGCCGTGAGAAGGCGGCACCGCGGCCTATCTTGAGCACGTGAGCACGGTCACGAAGCGGACACGATCTTGGGGATCTTGGCTGGAAGCGCAACCAGGATCACCTTCGTCGCGTCACACTTGTGAGAACGCACCCTTTGATGAAACGCAGGATGGATTGCACGCAGGTCCACGGTGTGGGAGACCGGTGAACCGGGTACACCCAGATCATGGTTGGATGGATGTGTCAGGTGACACGAGGAAGCGGGAATCAATTCCGACTCCGGCTCGTTGAACCCGACAACGACAGAAAGAGAGGCCGAAGTGACTACAGCAGTTGCCCCCAGTTCCGCCGCACTGACGGCGCTTGACCGTTGCGACCGTTGCGGCGCCCAGGCCTACCTTCGCGTGGAGCTTGCCTCCGGACTTGAGCTTCTCTTCTGCGCTCACCACGCCCGTGAGCACGACGAGAAGCTGCGCGAAGTGGCCGTCACCGTGGTCGACGAGACCCACAAGTTGCAGGACAAGCCGACAGTCGAGACCGACTGATCCCCAACGCTCAACGAATGGCCCCGACCTGATCAGGTCGGGGCCATTCGCGTCTGTCCGTGTGGGAGGCTGACGCCGTGACCCTCGTCGACCTGCTCGCCGCGCTCGCCATCGCCATCGGCCTGGTCGGCATCCTCTTCCCCGTGCTCCCCGGGTCGTTGTTGATCCTGGGCGCGATCCTGGTGTGGGCCGTCCAGGTCGACCAGACCGCCGGCTGGGTGGTCCTGGCCGTGGCGACCGTGCTCCTGGCCATCGGCAGCATCGTGAAGTACACCGTTCCCGGCAAGAGCATGAAGCGGGCCGGCGTCCCCAACTCCACACTCGCGGTCGGCGCCGTCCTCGGGGTGGTCGGCTTCTTCGTGATCCCGGTGGTCGGCCTGCTGGTCGGCTTCGTCGTGGGCGTCTACGCCGCCGAGGTCCGTCGCGTCGGCCAGCAGTCGGCACGACGTACGACGGTGGCGGCGCTCAAGGCGGCCGGGGCCTCGATCCTCATCGAGCTGGCCGCCGGGATGCTCGCCGCGATGGTCTTCGTGATCGGCCTGTTCGTCACCTGAGCCCGGCCCGGCAACGCCGGGCCCACTCGAGACGAGTGAGCCCGGCGACAGCACTCAGCCGCGCGCGAGCCAGTCAGTGAACTTCCGACGCCCGCTGACCCAGTCGGTGATGACGTGGGAACCGTCACTGTGGTCGTCCATCCGCATGGCCACCCGCACCTTGGCCGGGTTGGCGAAGCACGAGCGGTCAGCACGGAACTTCATCACGTCCTGCTGGTACTTGAGGCTCACCTTGTGGTCGCAGTTCAACGGTTCGCCGACCGGCTTCCAGTTGCGCACCTTCACCAGCTGGTAGTCCGTGGCGTACTCGAGCCCGGTGAGGAGCACGAACTCAGGGCCCTTGCGACCGGACCGCGTGTCGATGAAGACCGCGGCCCCAGCCGAGCCGTCACTGTGCTTGCGCAGGTCGGTGAAACTGGCGGAGACCCTCACCTGGTCGGAGCCGTGACGCACCCTGAGCACCTGGATGTCGGTGAGGGATCCGGTCGCGTCAGCACCGTCGTTCACGCGCGTGGTCTCTGCCTGTGCCGAGGTTGCCGGCACGAGTACGGCGGCCGCAGTTGCGGCGGCGGCGATGGTTCCGACAAGGCGGCGCTTGTTCGAGTTCACAGGGACTCCTTCAGTCGTGGTCTGGCCTCAGTGGTGAAGAGGCCCGTTCTCCCCGTCAGATGCATTCCAGCACCAAAAGGTTGTCGCACGACTGCCCCGACTCCCAGACCCGGACCGGCTGTTGAGACTTCAGCCTTCGGCCAGCTTCTTGATCCGCGCCAGCCGGGCATCCCACTGCTCCCCGATGCGCTCGAGCTCGCGTGCCACGTCGCTCAGCCGACCTCCCAGAGCACGATGCACCAGCTCGCGCCCACGCTGCTGCGACTCGACCAGGCCGGCCCGGGCAAGCACGTCGAGATGCTTGACGATCGCCTGGCGCGAGATGGGGAACTCCTTGGCCAGTGCGGACGCCGACGCGGGGGCTTCTCCCAGTCGCACCAGGATCGCCCAACGCGTGTCGTCGCCCAATGCGGCGAACACCGGGGTCAGGTTCCCGATCACGCAGCCTCCCCCGTGACGAAACGCCGGGCCGCATCGAGCTCGGACTCCCAACCGGCGGTGTTGCCCTCGACGTGCTTCACGACGTCGTCGTGGCTCTTGCCGAGCAAGGTGAAGCCGGTCTCCACCACGGTGAGGGTCACCCCACCCCGGGACCTGCTGTCGATCGTGAACTCCACTCGGGTTCCGGGCTCGTCCTCGCCGTCGATCCAGCGGTAGACCAGCCGGCGGGGTGCATCGACAACCAGGGTGCGGAGCCGGAACTCCCCGAAACGGGGATGGATGAGGAGGTCGTCGTCGCCGTCCTTGCGGACCTCGACATCTGGGTCAACCTCGCCCTCGTTGATCCACCAGCCCGGGCGTCGGATGAGGTCCCACACCTTGTCGGCCGTTGCGTCGATGTCGATGCTGCGTTCGATTCTGTCGAGCTGCTGATCGGTCTGCGTCATGATGCCTGCTCCTGGTTGGCGGGTTCGTGTGCAACCCAACAGTTGCATACGAGGAAGGCCTGACGCAACCAGTTGGTTGCACATCTTTGGTTCGGAAATGACGCCAGCCCCCGTCGTGTGACGGGGGCTGGGCACAGAGCGAGGTGTTCAGTCGAGATAGTCGCGCAGGACCTGGGACCGGCTCGGGTGACGCAGCTTCGACATGGTCTTCGACTCGATCTGGCGGATCCGCTCACGCGTCACGCCGTAGACCTTGCCGATCTCGTCGAGCGTCTTGGGCTGACCGTCGGTCAGGCCGAAGCGCATGCTCACGACGCCGGCCTCACGCTCGGACAGCGTGTCGAGCACGGCGTGCAGCTGCTCCTGGAGGAGCGTGAAGCTGACCGCGTCGGCCGGGACGATCGCCTCGGAGTCCTCGATGAGGTCACCGAACTCGGAGTCGCCGTCCTCGCCCAGGGGCGTGTGCAGCGAGATCGGCTCGCGGCCGTACTTCTGGACCTCGATGACCTTCTCGGGGGTCATGTCGAGTTCCTTGGCGAGCTCTTCGGGCGTGGGCTCGCGGCCCAGGTCCTGGAGCATCTGGCGCTGCACGCGGGCCAGCTTGTTGATGACCTCGACCATGTGCACGGGGATGCGGATCGTGCGAGCCTGGTCGGCCATCGCACGGGTGATCGCCTGGCGGATCCACCACGTCGCATAGGTCGAGAACTTGTAACCCTTGGTGTAGTCGAACTTCTCGACCGCACGGATCAGACCGAGGTTGCCCTCCTGGATCAGGTCGAGGAAGAGCATGCCGCGACCGGTGTAGCGCTTGGCCAGCGAGACCACGAGGCGCAGGTTGGCCTCGAGGAGGTGGTTCTTGGCGCGGCGACCGTCGTCGGAGATCCACTCGAGCTCCTCGAGGATCTTCGGGGTGATGCGGCCACCCTTCGACATCTTCTCCTCGGAGAAGAGGCCGGCCTCGATGCGCTTGGCGAGCTCGACCTCCATCTCGGCGTTGAGGAGGGGCACCTTGCCGATCTGCTTGAGGTAGTCCTTGACCGGGTCGGCGGTGGCACCGGCGACCATGACCTGCTGCTCGGGCTCGTCGGTCTCGTCGGCAGCGGAGACGGTGAAGGCCTTCTTCTCGTCCTCCTTGATGGACGGGTCGTTCTTGACGTCCTTCTCGAACTGCTCGTCCGGAACGTCGGGCAACACCTTCTTGCCATCGGGTCCGATGACGGTGGCCTCGACCAGCTCGGTGGCAGTGGCGGCCGGCTTCGCCGTCGTCTTCTTGGCAGCGGCCTTCTTGGCCGATGCCCTGGCCGCCGGCTCCTCGGTCTGGGTGGCTGCAGCCGCGGTCTTCGCGGGTGCCTTCTTCGCCGGGGCCTTCTTGGCGGCCGTCTTCGACGTGGTCGTGCTCTTGCGTGGCGCAGCAGCCGCCACGGCCTTCGCATGGTCGTCGCTGTTGAGCACGACGGTGATGCCCTCGGCGGCCAGATGCACCATCAGCGCACGCAGATGACGTGGCTCGATGGCGGCTGCCTCACTGGCACGACGTACGGCGTCGGGGGTCACGGTGCCGGAGGGGGCCGCCTGCTCCAACAACCCGATGATCTCGGGGTGGGCCAGAACGTCAGCGGGGAGCAACTTGCGCGAGCTCGAAGACACGAACACCTCTCGGAAAAAGCATTTGGGGCGCGGCAAGGCCCGGTAACGTCAAGAGCCGCTCTCGTATTCTGCCACGACCATCAGCCAAACCAAGTCTTGGGCCTCGCGGCGCGTCACGGCGTTGCCTTCGCGGCCTTGGCTGCCGCCTTCATCTGCTTCTTGTGGTCGCGCACTTCCTGCAGGCTCTGCTCGTCGACGACGTCGGCCACCGAACGACGCCCGGGCTTGGCATAGTCACCCGCGACGGTCTCCCAGCCGTCAGGGCGTACGCCGAGTTGCTTGGCCAGCAGGGCCACGAAGATCTGTGCCTTCTGCTTGCCGAACCCGGGACACTCCTGCACGCGTTTGAGCAGCTCCTTGCCACTCGACGCCTCGTTCCACAGGCGCGCCGTCTCTCCGTCGTACTTCTCCACGATCAGGGCAGCCAGTGCCTGGAGGCGCGCAGCCATCGAGCCCGGGAACCGGTGCACGGCCGGGGTGGTCGCACACAGGTCGGCGAACTCCTGCGGGTCAGCCGCGGCGATCTTCTCGGGATCAAGGCTGCCGAAGCGATCCAGCACCTTCGCCGGTCCGCGGAAGGCATGTTCCATCGGATACTGCTGATCGAGGAGCATGCCGGCAAGAAGCGCGAACGGGTCGTCGGTCAGGACCTTGTCGGCAGCCGGGTCACCGGTGATGTTGATGGCCATGGGGCCATCCTGCCCCATCTGCCCGCCGCGCGGTCGCCCGATGTGAGCGTGATGGAAGAATGCAGTTTGCTGCCGTGCTGGCACGGCGTGATCAACGAGCACTGGAGTGGACCCGGCGTGACCCCGGCCGAGACATCTGCGGAGCCCCGCAACGGACCCGGTCGACGACGCTGGGTGATTGCCACCTCCGTGGTGCTGCTGGCGATCGGCAGCTGCACCATGCACCTGTTCTGGGGCGTGTGGGGCGCGTTCGTGCCCTGCTGCGTCCTGACCCTGGTCGGAGCCTGTGCACCCGCATTCCTGCTCCTGCCCCGTTCTTCCGCAGCGTGGTCGCTCCTCCTGCGTCTGGCGATGTCTGCGCTCCTGCTCATGCTCGCTGGGTGGGGGCTGGTGGCCGTGTTGAATCCGGGCTACGTGATCGGCTGGTGGGTGCCGGAGAAGCACAGCCATGTCGACGAGATCAGCGACGAGTTCGAAGCCCACTTCATGGGTGCTGCCTTGCTTGCCCTGGGGGGACTCCTCGGCCCGCTCGTGATCGGAACGTCCATCAGCACCTACTCCAAGGACGTGCGAGGGCAATCGCAGCCAACCCGGATCTCGCTCGATCCGGCGTCCCGCAATCCAGTCGTCAGGAACGCCGGCGAGCGACGTCCTGTGAGCCGCCAGTTGCGCAGGGCCCGAGCGCGACAGGCGCGTCGCCGTTGATCCGACGGCCACCAACCGTGGCCTGTGGACACAGCGCCCCCCGGGCGGTCCGAGTTTTGGCACAGTGGGGGCCATGGTGGATCCCGAGGTCCGCGCCGAACTGCGCCTGGCTGTGCACCGACTGCGCAGGACCACCAGGCAGCGGGTGTTCGCTCCGATGCTCCACGTCGGAGCTCTGTTCGGTGAGTCGATCGAGTGGCCACTCGACGGTCCACCCGGAGGGGACCAGGAGATCGATGTCGGTCTGGCCGGCGAAATCGTTGCCGCCCTGCTGAGCCGGGCGCTGCTGCTCGACGACTCCCCCGCAGCCTGGCTCACCCGGGTCGGCACGCCGGATCCGCACGACCTCGACCTAGCCTGGCTCCCCGTGGCCGGTCGCGTGTTCGCCGAGGCCGGGATCCGAGCACGAGCGCTCGTCGTGATCACCAAGGGCGGTTGGTACGAACCGATCGGCGACGGTCGGGCGACCTGGACCAGGCTCCGGGTGCGGACCCCGAAATGATCAGGTCTCCCACGCGTGGACCGGCTCGTTGGTGTGCATCAGCTCGCGGTAGTCGACCAAGGTGTGCCGCAGCGCATCGGCACGATCGTACGAGGCCGTGTGCCGGTGGAACCGGCCCGCGAACCACTCGGCGCCGTTGCTTCCCAGGAGGCAGCGCTGCTCGATGATGCCGAGGTAGCGATCGATCTCCTCGGTCGAGGCTCCCCAGTCGACCAGCCCCTCCCGAGCCATCGGGAGCAGGCGGCGCAGCACCAGTTCCGCCGCGGACACCTGGCCCACACCCGGCCAGTAGACCTGGGCCTCGATGCCCATCCGGGCAGCCACGTGGAAGTTCTCCTCGGCGGCACTGAACGACATCTGAGACCACAGTGGGCGTTCCGCGAGCGCGAGGCTGCGCACGAGTCCGAAGTAGAACGCGGCGTTGGCCATCGTGTCGACGACGGTCGGCCCGGCCGCGAGCAGGCGGTTCTCCACGCGCAGGTGAGGAACTCCCCCGGCGATGTCGTAGACCGGTCGATTCCAGCGATAGATCGTGCCGTTGTGGAGTCGCAGCTCGGACAGCTCCGGGGTGCCGCCCGACTCGAGCACCTCGAGGGGGTCCTCGTCGTCGGTCACCGGCAGCAGTGCCGGGAAGTAGCGGACGTTCTCCTCGAACAGGTCGAAGACCGACGTCACCCACCGCTCGCCGAACCACACCCTGGGCCGCACGCCCTGCGCCTTCAGCTCCTCACTCCGGGTGTCGGTGGCCTGTTCGAACAGCGGGATGCGGGTCTCCCGCCACAACTCCTTGCCCAACAGGAACGGTGAGTTGGCACCGACAGCGAGTTGCATCGCGGCGATCGCCTGAGAGGCGTTCCAGTAGGCGGCGAACTCATCCGGGGTGGTCTGCACGTGCAACTGGGTGCTCGTGCAGGCTGCCTCGGGAACGATGGAGTCCGCGGTCGTGCTGAGCCGCTCGACACCGTTGATGTCGATGACGATGTCTTCTCCGCGCGCGTCGAGGATCTGGTCACTGAGCAGCTGATAGCGCGGGTTGCCGCTCAGCGAGGAGGGACCCATGTGACCCTCGCCGAGGGTGGGCAGGATGCCGATCATCACCATGTGGGCGCCGACCTGCGCCGACTTGGACTCTGCGTCGTTGAGGCTGACCCGCAGGTTCTCCTCGTACGCCGTGAGCCCACCGTCACGCAGGTGACGCGGGGGCACGTTGATCTCGACGTTGAACTGCCCGAGCTCCGTCTGGAAGTCGGGGTCGGCGATCTTGGCGAGCGCCTCCGCGTTCTTCAGGGCAGGGTCGCCCGACGCGTCGACGAGGTTCAACTCGATCTCGAGACCGGTCATCGGGTCGTCCGTGTCGAATCGCGCCTCGCGAAGCATCCGCGCGAAGACGTCGAGGCAGCGGCGCACCTTCTCACGATGGCGCGTGCGGTCGGCTCGGGAGAACTCCTGTGCGACGACTTCTTCACCCATTGCAGAAGACTAATCGCTTCGACGACGCCCCGGGAGGTCTGAGTCAGATCGGCGTCACCGGCCCCGGAGCAGGGCCACGAGATCGGTCATCGGTTCCCAGGTCGTCGGCGGCAGCGCGCGATCGAGGGCATCGGCGAGCAGCCCAGCCATCGAGTAGTCGGGATCGGCCAGCACCGCACGATCGACGGCACACCAGGCCAGCGCGCCGTGCCCGGCCAGCCATGCGGCGAAACCCAGCAGTGACGCCGGGGCTGCCTGCATTTCAGCGGGCGTACGACGCAGGACACTGCGCCACAGGTCGACATGGCGCTCCGCGCTCTCCCGCGACATCAGACCCCAGGCGACATCCCTGAGAGCCGGGTCCCGGCAGGCCACCAGCAACCTGCCCACCTCGGTGACCGAAGGTGTGCTGCCCTCGGAGACGTGACGAGCCAGCGTGTCCTGCACCCATTGTGCCTCGAGCTCGCGACTGTTCTGGGGAGTCGCGCCCCAGTCGTCGACCGCAGCTGCCACCGCGTCGACCGCCTCGAAGTCGGTGCCCACCAGACTGTCGGCCAACTCCTCGCGGGAGTTGAGCGTGACCCGGCCCTCGATCACTCCCTGCATGGTGAACGGGTGCGTGCGGTCATCGAACGCGGTGCCCTCATCGGCGCCTCGACGCCACGAAGGACCGCGTGGCTCCAACATGGACAGCCAGCGGGTGCCGGTGACCCGCAACAGCTCGACCACCTCGATGCCCTCGGTGACCATCGCGACAGCCGTCAGCTCCAGGGCCTCTTCGCACAGCTCAGGATCATCGCTGTACCCGATCACGACGACCCGTTCGACGTGATGTCGGAGTGCCGGTTCGATCAGCAGCTCGACCACCTCACCGAAGTCTGCCGGGTCGCGGGGCAGGTCCACCCGAGCGTGGAACGACGGGCCCGAGGACCCGAACGTGAGCATCACGAGCGACTGGTCCGGTCGGAAGCCGAGAATGTAGGGCACCATCGCGAGCAGGTCCTCAGGAGTGCGTGCCCGAAGGGTCTTCGGAGATTGCTGTGGAGTCGTCATGCCCTTCAGGCTCAACCGGACTCGACCGTCGCGCTCGAGCCCAATGGTCACCCTGTGCACAAGGCCGGTCGCCGGCAGTCCCGTGCACGAAAACCGGGTCGGCGGAGCGGGGTCGGCGGAACGGGCCGCCGTGGGTGGGTCACGGGAAGGTAGGTTCCCCGGCATGGTGGTGCAGTCATGAGGTCGCAGGCATCGGTCCTGCACATCGACCTCGACGCATTCTTCGCCGGTGTCGAGCAGCGCGACAAGCCGTCGCTGCGTGGCAAGCCGGTGATCGTCGGGGGCACAGGCGGACGTGGGGTGGTGGCCACCGCGTCGTACGAAGCACGTGCCTTCGGCGTGCACTCCGCGATGTCGACCCGCGAGGCGCGTGCCCGCTGCCCCCACGCGGCCTTCCTGAGCGGTCGCTTCCACGCCTACCGAGCCACCAGCGCCAAGGTGATGGCGGTGTTGCGCGAAGCCTCTCCACTGGTCGAGCCGCTCTCCATCGACGAGGCGTTCGTCGACCTTGCCGCCAGCGACCTCCCGTCGTACGACGTCGAGATGGTCACCGCGTTCGGCGAGGAGCTGCGCCGCCGGGTGTACGACGTCTCCGGCGGCCTGACCGCAAGCGTCGGGATTGGCAGCTCAAAGTTCATCGCCAAGGTGGCCAGCGACCTGGAGAAGCCCGACGGCCTGTTCGTGGTGGCCCCCGGCACCGAGCAGGAGTTGCTGCGCCCGATGAAGGTGACGGTGATTCCCGGGGTCGGGCCTGCGACCGCCGAGCGGCTGCGCCGTGCCGGTGTGCACACGGTCGCCGACCTGGAGGCTGTCAATGAGGACGAGCTGGTCGGCCTGGTCGGCAACGCGCACGGCCACAGCCTGTGGCGGCTGGCCCGGGCGATCGACGACCGGGCCGTCGAACCGTTGCGGGAGACCAAGTCAGTCAGCGTCGAGGGCACCTACGAGGACGACCTGACCGACAGGCGACTGATGGACGGCCTGCTCTCCCGGCAGGGCGCCAACGTGGCCGCGCGGCTGCGCAAGGACGGCATGTCGGGACGCACTGTCAGCATCAAGGTGCGGTTGCACGACTTCACCACGCTGAGTCGCTCGAGCACCTTGGCCTCCCCCACCGACTCGGCCCAGGTCATCGGCCGCACCGCCCGAGCCCTGCTGGCCGACCTCGACGTGTCCGGCGGCGTGCGACTCCTGGGCGTCGGGGTCTCAGGGCTGGCCGACTGGGTGCAGGACGACCTGTTCGGCCCCGAGCCCGAGGAGGAACCCGAGCAGGAGGTCGAGGTCCCGACGGCTCGGCAGCACCGCTGGGCTCCCGGCAGCGACGTACGCCACGACGAGATGGGCGAGGGCTGGGTGTGGGGCTCGGGCAGAGGCGTGGTGACGGTGCGCTTCGAGACGGCCACGACTGCCCCGGGACCGGTCCGCAGCTACCGCATGGACGATCCTGCCCTGCACGCGATCACCCACGAGCAGGAGTGACCCGCGCCCACGCGCCCGGGTCTGGAGACGCTGGCTAGAGTCACGGCCATGCAACCGCCAGTCGCTGCCCGAGTTCCCTCCGAGCACACGATCCACGCCCACACCGTCGTCGACGACTACGAGTGGCTCCGCGAGAAGGACAACCCCGAGGTGATCGCCCACCTCGAGGCCGAGAACGCATGGACCCAGGAGCGCACCGCCCACCTCGCCGACCTGCGCCAGTCCATCTTCGACGAGATCAAGGCTCGGACCCTGGAGACGGATCTGTCGGTTCCCTCCCGGATGCGCGGCCACTGGTACTACTCCCGCTCCTACGAGGGCAAGGAGTACGGCGCGTCGTGCCGCGCCCCGATCACCGACCTTGATGACTGGACCCCGCCGCAGCCCGCCGAGCACGCCGCCGTCGACCAGCCCGCGCTGCCCGGCGAGGAGATGCTCCTCGACCTCAACGAACTGGCCGCCGGCCACGACTTCTTCTCCCTCGGCGGCTCCACGGTCACTCCCGACGAGCACCTGCTCGCGTACGCCGTCGACGTGGTCGGCGACGAGCGCTACACGATCAGGGTGCTCGACCTGCGCACCCGCGACCTGCTGCCCGACGAGATCACCGGCACCCTCGGTGGCGCCACCTGGGATCCGGCGGGTGAGGCGTTCTACTACACGACGGTCGACGACGCCTGGCGCGCCGACAAGATCTGGCGCCACCGCCTCGGCACCACCCAGGCCGACGACGAGCTGGTCTTCCACGAGACCGACCCGCGCTACTGGGTCGGTGTCGGGCGCTCACGCACGGACCGGTTCCTGATGATCGTCTCCGGGGCCAAGAACACCTCCGAGTTCCAGGTCCTCGACACCAGCCAGCCTGACGCCGGGTTCGAGGTCTACTGCCCCCGTGAGGAAGACGTCGAGTACGGCCTCGAGCACGCCGTGATCGGTGGGGAGGACGTCTTCCTGGTCCACCACAACGGCAACGGCGCCAACTTCGAGATCGCCACTGCTCCCCTGGTCCCGACACCCCGGGACCAGTGGCAGCCGCTGATCGCACACGACGGTGCCGTTCGCCTCGAGGACGTCGATGCCTTCGCCGGCCACCTCGTCGTACACCAACGCAGTGCCGGCCTGACCCAGCTGCGCATCCTCGAGCTCGGCGAGTCCGGCGTCACCGACGACTACCAGGTCAGCTTCGAGGACGAGGTCTACACGATCGGCTCCGGCGGCAACCCGGAGTTCGACCAGCCCGTCGTCCGCGTGGGTTACACGACGATGGCCACGCCGTCGTCGATCTACAACTACGACATACGCTCGCGTGAGCTCGTCTTGCTCAAACGGGCGCCCGTGCAGGGCGACTACGACCCGGCTGCCTACGACGAGCATCGCCTCTGGGCAAAGGCCGAAGACGGCGTCGTGGTGCCGATCTCCCTGGTTCTCCCGAAGGGCGCCCCTCGTGACGGCTCCGTGCCGATCCTTCTCTACGGGTACGGCGCCTACGAGATGTCGATGGACCCCTACTTCTCGATCGCCCGGCTGTGCCTGCTCGAGCGCGGTGCCGGCTTCGCGATCGCCCACGTGCGCGGCGGCGGTGAGATGGGGCGGCACTGGTACGACGACGGCAGGCTGATGCACAAGCAGAACACCTTCAGCGACTTCATCGCCTGTGCCAGGCACCTCGTCGACGACGGCTGGACCAGCGCCGACCGGCTCGTCGCCGAGGGCGGCAGCGCCGGCGGCCTGCTGATCGGTGCGGTGGCCAACCAGGCACCGGAGCTCTTCGCCGGGTTCGTGGCCGAGGTGCCGTTCGTGGACGCCCTGACCTCCATGCTCGACGCCAGTCTGCCGCTGACCGTCGTGGAGTACGACGAGTGGGGCAACCCGGAGGCCGACCCCGACGTCTACGACTACATGCGCACCTACTCCCCCTACGACAACGTGGCCGCGCAGGCGTACCCGCCGATCCTGGTCGAGACGTCGCTGAACGACACGCGGGTCCTGTACGTCGAGGCGGCCAAGTGGGTGGCCAGGCTGCGGGCCACCGGGACCGGATGTACGACGGACCCGTCGAGCAACCAGGGTGACTTCCTGCTGCGCACCGAGATGTCCGCGGGTCACGGTGGCGTCTCCGGTCGCTACAAGGCTTGGAGCGACCGAGCATTCACCCTGGCCTGGATCCTGGATCGGATGCACCTCGCCTGAGCGTCTCCTGAGCGCGTTCCCGGCTCCCCTGAGAAGTCCCTGAGAAGTGCTGAATCAGGCAACTTCGGGTACCTCCCGCACGTCTATCTGTATGTAACCCCGAGCAGCCCGCCCCCGCGGGAATCTCCACCGCTCAAGGTTTGTTGGAACAGATGTGTGGGGCCGACTCCCAGCGGCACCACCGACGAAGGAGGGCGTGAGATGGCCAGCAGGACTGCAATGCGTGAGATCGAGGGCCGCGACAGCGTCGGGCTCTACCTCGACGAGATCGCGCGCAACCCGCTGCTCGACGCAGCAACCGAAGTGGAGCTCTCCAAGACGATTGAGGCCGGCCTGATGGCCGAGAGCCTGCTCGCCGAGGGTCGGATCGGTCGCCGCAAGGGCGGCGCCCCCAAGAGTGCCAACGAAGAAGAGCTCGAGTGGCTCGCCGAAGAAGGCCGCAGGGCCGTCCAGACCTTCATCAACGCCAACCTGCGGCTCGTCGTCTCCATCGCCCGCAAGTACGGCCGGGCCCAGATGCCGATGCTCGACCTGATCCAGGAGGGCAACACCGGCCTGATCCGCGCCGTCGAGAAGTTCGACTACGCCAAGGGCTACAAGTTCTCCACCTACGCCACCTGGTGGGTCCGACAGGCCATCACCCGCGGCATCGCGCAACAGGCTCGCGTCGTCCGGCTCCCGGTCCACGTCGTCGAGGAGTTGAACCAGGTCGGCAGCGCCCGCCGTACCCTGGAGCGCCAGCTCGGCCGCGAGCCGGAGCCCGAGGAGATCGCCATCGAGCTCGACATGGGCATCGAGCGGGTGCTCGACCTGATCCGCTGGGGCCGTGACCACGTCAGCCTCGACACTCCTGTTGACGAGGACGGCGACACGTCGCTCGGCGACCTGATGGCCCAGGAGACCACGCCCAGCCCCGACCTCGAAGTCCTCGACACCGAGAGTCGCGATCGGCTCAACGCCCTGGTCGGCCAGCTCGACGAGCGGGCCGCCGACATCATCCGGTCGCGCTACGGCCTGGTCGACGGGCGCCAGCACAAGCTGGCCGACATCGGCACCAAGCACGGTATCTCTGCCGAGCGGGTGCGCCAGCTCGAGCGCGAGGCGCTGCAGAAGTTGCGCAGCTTCGCCGACCCGGATCTTGCTGCCTGAGCCTCAGCCCACCAGCTCCGCGAGGACCTCTGCCACCCGATGGCGGAGGTCTTCGTGCGTTCCGGTGTTCTCGATGACATGCGTGGCGATCGCCAGTCGGTCCTCCGCCGCGGCCTGTGCCGCGATCCGCGACCGGGCTTCCTCCTCGGTCCACCCGCGGTCGCGCACCATGCGCTCGACCTGCACCTCCTCGGGCGCGTGCACCACGAGTACGGCGTCAAAGGTGTCGGCGCGACCGCTCTCGGCGAGGAGGGGGATGTCATGCACCACCACGTCGTCAGGTCCCGCCGCGGCCTCGAGCTGGACGATCCGCTCGAAGACCAACGGGTGGACGATCGCCTCGAGCCGCTTGCGCGCCGACTCGTCGTTGAACACCAACGCACCCATCGCCGGCCGATCGAGCTCGCCTTCCGCGGTGAGCAGGGAGTCGCCGAACTCCGCGACGACTGCCCCGAGTCCCGGCGTACCCTTCGCGACCACCTCACGGGCGAGCGCGTCGGCGTCGATGATGATGGCACCCTGCTCGGCCAGCAGCGCCGAGACCGTGCTCTTGCCTGAGGCAATGCCCCCGGTCAGACCGACCTTCATGCCAGGAACCCTCCACGTTGACGAAGCTGCCGACGGCTCACCCTAGTGGTCCCAGGTGGGTCACCGAGGTGCCCGGTCAAGATCGACGAGCAGGTGGAGCAGACGGTCGAGCTCCTTGCGGTCACGCGAGGACAGCCCGGCAAGGAACTCCGTTGCTGCAACGGAGCGGGCCTCGTCGAGGCGGGCACACAGCTGCAGCCCCTCGTCGGTCACGCTGACGCAGGTGGCCCGCCGATCCGCGGGGTCCGGGGTGCGGGCGACCAGCCCCCGCGACTCCAGGGCATCGACCACCTCGGTCGCCGACCGCGGTGCCATCCGGAGACGCTCGGCGATCACGGACAGCCGTGGCCCGTCGAGCTCACGGACCACGCGCAGTGCCCGGGCCTGCCCCGGCGCGATGTCCCACGCGGCCATCGCCGCGCCGTAGCGACGACGCATCGAACGAGCCACCGCCTGGAGCAGGTCTCCGGTGTTCTCAGCCATGGCGGCAGCGTAGCGGACTTGGCGCACTACCTCATAGTGAGGTATCCTCAGCATATGAACTGATCCACAGGAAGGGGCACCACATGGATACCCCCACATTCACCGAGTCCCCCCGCGGCAGGAGTGGCCGAGCCACCCGCCCCGACCCGGCCGACCGTCGTCAGCTGCAGGACTCCCCCGTCTCCCTGGGCCGCATCGCCCGACTCTTCGCTCCCCACCGCGCCCGCCTCGTGCTCATCGTCGGACTCATCATGGCCAGCTCGCTGGTCGGCCTGGCCCAGCCGTTCCTGGTCCGCCACGTCATCGATGTCGCGCTCCCCGACCAGGACGTGCGCCTGTTGCTGTGGCTCGTGGGCGCGATGGTCGGCGTGGCCGTCGTCAGCGCCGCGATCGGGGTCGTGCAGACCTGGATGTCGACCGCTGTCGGCCAACAGGTCATGCACCGTCTGCGCACCGACCTGTTCGCCCACCTGCAACGCCAGTCCGTCGGCTTCTTCACCCGCACCCGCGGCGGCGAGGTCCAGTCCCGACTGACCCATGACATCAGCGGCATGCAAGCGGTGGTCACCTCGACCGCCACCTCGATCGCCGCCAACATCACCGTCGTCATCGGCACCGCGGTCGCCATGGCCGCCCTCAGCTGGCGACTGGCCCTGCTCTCCCTCGTCGTCCTGCCTCCGGCCATCTGGCTGACCCGCCAGGTGGCGAAGATGCGCCACACCATCACCACCCAGCGCCAGCGACGTCTGGCCGACCTCCACGTCCAGGTCGAGGAGAGCCTCTCGGTCAGCGGCGTACTGCTCAGCAAGACCCTCGGCGCCGCCCCCGCCATGACTCGTCGGTTCGAGGAGACCTCTGCCGACCTGGTCGGCCTCGAGATCCGCTCGCGTCTGGCCGGTCGCTGGCGGATGGCCACGATGAACATCATCTTCGCCACCATCCCCGCGGTGATCTACCTGGCCGCGGGGCTCCCAGCCACCTCCGGAGGCATGACGATCGGCACACTGGTCGCGTTCACCACGCTGCAGGGCACGTTGTTCCGTCCGCTGATGGCGCTGCTCAACGTCGGCGTCGACATCACCGCGTCCCTCGCGCTCTTCAGCCGGATCTTCGAGTACCAGGACCTGCCCGTCGAGATCGACGACCCCGCCCAACCGGTCGAGCTCACGTCGTACGACGTTCGCGGCGACGTGCGCTTCGAGCAGATCGGGTTCGCCTTCGATGCCGACTCGAAGCCTGTCCTGGCTGACATCGACCTGTTCGTTCCCGCCGGCACCACCCTGGCCCTCGTCGGCGAGACCGGTAGCGGCAAGAGCACCCTGGCCTCCCTCGTGGCCCGCCTGCACGACCCGACTTCGGGCCGGGTGACCATCGACGGCACCGACATCCGCGCCCTGCGCCTGACCGACCTGGCCGGCGCCGTCGGCGTGGTGACCCAGGAGACCTACCTGCTGCACGCCTCGATCAGGGAGAACCTGCTGCACGCGCGGCCGGATGCCAGCGACGAGCAGATCGAGGAGGCCTGTCGCTCCGCTCGCATCCACCATGTCATCGCCGCCCTCCCGCAGGGCTACGACACAGTCGTCGGCGCCCGAGGGCACCGGTTCTCCGGCGGGGAGAAGCAACGCCTCGCCATTGCCCGCACGCTGCTCCGCGACCCGCGCATCCTCGTCCTGGACGAGGCGACCAGCGCCCTCGACAACGAGACCGAGCGAGCCATCCAGGGCGCGCTGGACGAAGTGAGCCGCGGCCGGACAACCATCACGATCGCGCACCGGCTCTCGACGATCCGCAATGCTGACCAGATCGCCGTCCTCGACGGCGGCCGCGTGATCGAGCTCGGTACCCACGACGACCTCCTCCTGGCCGGTGGCCGCTACGCGGACCTGGTCCGCGGGGGCGCACCCCTGGTCACGGCCGCCTGAGCACCGACGCGCATGCCAGCAGGCCGGGCCGCCGTACCCGTCTGACCCTTACGCCGACCACACGGACGACCACACGAACGACCACAACGGGGCGAACATGCCTGATTCGGGCCGATTCTGGCCATTGTGGTCGTTCGCGTGGTCGTCGGTCGCGCCTTTGATCAGGTCTCGGCGTTGGACCTCTCGCGCACCAGGGCCACGATGCTGACGCCCTCCTGCACCACCTTCGACTCCTCGTGGAGCACGGTCACCTCGTCTCCCTTGAGCGCGAACATGAGCACCGTCTCGTCGCCGTACCGGGCCCGGAAGTCGTCAAGCGTGAACTCCTTGCTCAACTTGGTGCGTTTGACCGTCATGCCGCTGGCCACCAGGTCGTCCATCTCCTGGTGGGACCGCGACGGCTGGAAGACCGCCCGCGCACTGAGGTGGGAGGCGACCTTGCGACGCTGGTCGGAGGTGTGGTCCTCTGCGTCGGTGCGCCGCAACTGATAGACATTCGCGCGCCCGAGCACGTGGGCGAACTCGCGTGCCGCCGTGGCGTTCACGTCGTCGCCATCGGTGCAGGCGATCAGGCTGCCGATGCCGGCCAGATCCATGTCCTTGACTGCATAGTCACTGAGGATGTTGGCGGTCTCCGTGGTCAGCCCGGCCATCCGTGCCTTGTGCAGCTTCGCGTAGTCACGCGCGACCACGATGGTGGTGACCTTCGACTCCTCGAGCACCTTCGCGGCATCGACCACCCACTGTTGCCCCCCGACGAAGATGATCCCCTGGGGCGACGTACTGGCCAGGCCGAGTCGTTCGGCGAGACGACCCACACCCAAGCCATAGATGGCGACCGTGCAGACGATCACGATGAAGACCAGCGGCACCATGTCGCTGGCCTGGTCGGCAAGCCGGGCGAGATCGTGCGAGCGGGCCAGCAACGCATCGGCGCGGGCGCCACTGGCCTTCTCCGCCTCCTCGTGCGCGAGCTCGGCAGAGTGCGCGAACTCGAGAGCGAAGATGCTGGTCACCGCGGCCGCCACGATTCCTCGGGGAGCCATGAAGGCCAGCAACTTCTTCTCGTCCCGGGTCACCTTCGTCCCGATCAGGCCGAGCGCGATGCTGACCGGGCGTACGACGACGATGAGCAGGGCCAGGAAGACCAGCGCCTGCGGAGCGACGTCGATCACTTGTCGGGGGCTGATCCGGCCTGCCAGCACGATGAAGAGGGCCCCGACGAAGAGGACCTGCAGGTTCTCCTTGAACGCCGCGATGTGCTCCAAGTGCAGCTCAGGGCGATTGCCGAGATAGACGCCCAGCACCGTCACCGTCAACAGACCACTCTCCGGCTGCAGGGCGTCGGAGACCACCAGCGACCCGATCGCCGCACCCAGGAAGGTCACACCGTGGAGGAAGTCGGGGATGGCGTGGCGGCGCATCAGCTGCTCGAGGACCCAGCCCAGCGCCAACGCGATACCGAAGGCGACCAGCAACGTCTTGAGCAGTGTGCCGAGCAGCTGGGGTACGGCGTCCCCACCTCCCCCGGCAAGCACTCCCTGGAACACCAGCACCGCAAGCACGGCGCCGATCGGGTCGACCACGATGCCCTCCCAACGGAGCAACGACGAGACCCGCCGTGTCGGTCGTAGGGAGCGCAGGATCGGAGCGATCACCGTGGGCCCGGTGACGACGAGGATGGCACCGACCAGCAGCGCCACCTCCACCGCGAAGCCGACCAGCAGGGCGGAAGCGGTGATCAGTGTCCAGGCCACCACCACGGCCACCGAGCAGAGTCGGATCACCGGTCTCCCGAGGTCCTGCACGTGCTTGAGCCGTAACGACAGGGCACCCTCGAAGAGGATGATCCCGACGGCCAACGTGACGCCGCCGAAGAGGACATCCCGGCCGAGCACCGCTTCAGGGCTCACCAGTCTGCCGAGCCCGAAGCCGATCAGGAGCAGCAACAGGATCGACGGCAGCTTGATCTGCCACGCTGCCCACTGCGCGGCCACAGCAAGGACGACGACCAGAGCGAGGTACGACGCGGGCGACAGGTCGCCCATGGCTGTCACGAACGAGTCCCAGGTGTCAGTCACGGAAACACCCTGCCTCAAGTGCGCCCCTCAGCGCGCACGGACGGGGCGGATCACCCTGCGAGGATGGACACACGGCTCAAGTCGAACCGCTGGAGGGTCTGACCACTCAGGCGGTCGCCGAGTTGAAGACCCGGCGGTACTGCTGTGGGTTGATCCCGCGCGAACGGGTGAAGTGGTGACGCAAGGTGGCGGCGTTCCCGAACCCCACCTCGGCGGCGATCCAGTCGATCGGGTGGTCGGTCTGCTCGAGCAGTTCCTCGGCCGCTACCACGCGCTGGGCGGTCACCCAGGAGTGAGGCGTCGTTCCGGTCTCGTCACGGAAACGGCGGGCGAAGGTGCGCGGGGACATGTGGCTGTGACGGGCCAGTGCCTCGACGCCGAGATCCTCCGACAGGTTCTCCAGGATCCAGGTCAGCAACGGCCCCAGGGTCTCGGCGGCACAGTCCGGCACCGCACGTGCGATGAACTGGGCCTGTCCCCCGTCGCGGTGAGGAGGGACCACCATGCGTCGCGCGGCACTTGCCGCCACCTTGGCGCCGAACTGCTGGCGCATCAGGTGCAGTGCGGCGTCGAGGCCGGCGGCTGAACCGGCGCCGGTGACGATGGTCCCGTCCTGGACGTAGAGCACGTTGGGGTCGACGACGGCCGCCGGGAACTTGTCGGCCAGCTCGGAGACGTGACGCCAGTGCGTCGTACAACGCCTTCCGTCCAGCAGTCCGGCCTCGCCCAGCACGAACGCAGCCGTGCAGTGGGCGAAGACGAATGCCCCACGGTCGTGTGCCCGCCTGATCAGGTCGGCCACCTCGGGTGATGGGCTCAGGAAGTCCCGTCGGGGAGCCACGCAGACCAGGTCGGCGTCCTCGGCCACCTCGAGCCCCTCGTCGACGTGCAGGTCGAAGCCGGAGGCGCCGGAGACGCGTCCGGGTCTCGGGGTGCCGACGTGGAAGTCGAAGACCGGATTGTCGTCCTCGGGATGGTAGGGCTCGGCCCAGACCTCACACATCGCACCGAGGCCGAAGGGTTCGGCGCCTTCCTGGACCACCACCACAACTTTGTGCACCCCTTGAGCATGCACCCAGGTTGGCAGTAAATCAAGCAAACATGGCATTACTGCCACTCGTGGCAGGATCTTCAGGGGAGAAGAATAACTGCCATGACCCTCACACTGACACTCCTCCTCATCCTGGCCACCGCGGGTTACCTCACTCATCTGGCGGCCCTCATCCGCAACGACGGCTACGGCCACCGGGCTCCGAAGAACCCGCCCCGCAGTCACCACGCTGACGCGTTCGAGCGTCACGCCTTCCTCTCCTGATCGAGTGAAAATGGCCGACGGGCCCGGACACCTGCTGGTGTCCGGGCCCGTCGTGCGTGTCAGGCAGTCATTCGCCCGAGGTGATGCGTGCTGCTCAGGCGCCGCCGCCGGTGAGCTTCTCGCGAAGCGCCTGGAGCGCCTCGTCGGAAGCCAGCGAACCGCTCGTCTCGGCCTCGGGAGCAGCCGACGACGTAGCCGTCTCGGTGCCACCGGAGGAGTACGACGTCGCCTCGCCGGCCTCTGCCTCGGCAACCTTGGCGTCGGCCTGCTGCTTGACGTGGGCCTCCCAGCGCTTGTGCGCCTTGGCGTACTGCTCTTCCCACTTGGCGCGCTGCTCGTCGAAGCCCTCGAGCCACTCGCCGGTCTCCGGGTCGAAACCCTCGGGGTAGATGTAGTTGCCCTGCTCGTCGTAGGTGGCTTCCATGCCGTAGAGCGTCGGGTCGAACTCCTCGGCCTCGGTCGCCGTGGCGGTCTCGTTGGCCTGCTTGAGGGACAGCGAGATGCGGCGACGCTCGAGGTCGATGTCGATGATCTTGACCATGACGTCGTCGTTGACCTGGACGACCTGCTCCGGGATCTCCACGTGGCGCTCGGCCAGCTCGGAGATGTGGACCAGGCCCTCGATGCCCTCTTCGACGCGCACGAACGAACCGAACGGAACCAGCTTGGTGACCTTGCCGGGCACGATCTGGCCGATCTGGTGGGTGCGGGCGAAGTGCTGCCACGGGTCTTCCTGGGTGGCCTTGAGCGACAGGGAGACGCGCTCGCGGTCCATGTCGACGTCGAGCACCTCGACGGTGACCTCGTCGCCCACGGTGACGACCTCGGACGGGTGGTCGATGTGCTTCCAGGACAGCTCCGAGACGTGGACGAGACCGTCGACGCCGCCGAGATCCACGAACGCACCGAAGTTGACGATCGAGGAGACGACGCCCTTGCGGATCTGGCCCTTCTGGAGCTGGGTCAGGAAGCCCTGGCGAACCTCGGACTGGGTCTGCTCGAGCCACGCACGGCGCGACAGGACCACGTTGTTGCGGTTCTTGTCGAGCTCGATGATCTTGGCCTCGAGGGTCTGTCCGACGTACGGCTGCAGGTCGCGGACGCGACGCATCTCGACGAGCGAGGCGGGCAGGAAGCCGCGCAGGCCGATGTCGAGGATGAGACCACCCTTGACGACCTCGATGACGGTTCCTTCGACAACGCCGTCTTCTTCCTTGACCTGCTCGATGGTGCCCCAGGCGCGCTCGTACTGTGCGCGCTTCTTGGACAGGATCAGGCGGCCTTCCTTGTCCTCCTTCTGGAGAACGAGGGCTTCGACCTCGTCGCCGACGGCGACGACCTCGGACGGGTCGACATCGTGCTTGATGGAGAGCTCGCGGGAGGGGATGACACCCTCGGTCTTGTAGCCGATGTCGAGCAGGACCTCGTCGCGGTCCACCTTGACGATGGTGCCGGCGACGATGTCTCCGTCATTGAAGTACTTGATGGTCGCGTCGATTGCCGCGAGGAAGTCCTCTTCAGAACCGATGTCGTTGACCGCAACCTGGGGCGCGTCGTAATCGGGAAGAGTGGAGATGGTGCTCGTCATAAGGGAAGTGATTCCTTGGATGGGTGGGGTCGTGCGGGCACGCGACAGGTCCTGTTTCACTACCGATGGAGCACGGCCTGCGGCAACCCCGGACATTCCGGGCAGCCACTCGACCTGATAGCGAGCCAGAGTCCACTCCGTCCGGGACGCAGGCAGACTTGAGGCGCAACCTAAAGATTACGTGCCTGTGGGCGGCCACGTCCAACCGGGCTCCCCAGGACTCGAACCACGCCCTCGAACAGTACTGGACGGTAACCCGACCAATTACCCAGTTCTGGGTACAGCAGCGCCTTCTCGCTCTTACGATCCCCAAGACGGATGGAGGCCCCCAGACCTCCGTTCGCCTCCCTCACACATCTTGGGTCCCAGGAGTCCTTCCATGCGCATCCGCCCCCATCTCGCGGCGCTCATCTCACTGTCGACAGCCTCCCTCTACTCGTTCCTGGTCGTGCAGCCAGCGGCGCACGCCGATCCGCTTCCGGCGCCGTACGCCGCCTCCGCGCACGCCGACGTCGCCGAGCTCGCAGTCAAGGTCGCTGGCTTCGACCTCGCCGGGGTCCTCCTCGCCCACTCGCAGAGCACCGTCGACAGCGCCGCCGCAACGGACAACGCGGTCGCCCAGTCCAAGAACCTCGAGGCTGCGGTGGCCGGCCTGAACATTCCGGTGCAGAACCAGACCGTCACGGCGCCGCCCAGCGCGAACCCGCCCGCCGACTCCTTGTTGCCCATCGACATTCCCGGGCTGCTGAACCTCGGAGTGGTGAACCGCGATGTCGAGGCGTCGTACGTCGACGCGAACAACTGTGTTCCCGCAGTCAACGGGAAGCGGGTGACATCGCAGGCGAAGACCGAGTTGGCCGGACTGAAGTTGCTCTCCCTGCCCCTGACCGGCTCCTTGGCGGACATCGGCGCCGTGGGTGTCACCTCCACCACCGAGTTGGAGGACCAGGCCAGTGGCGGTTCCGACGTGGTGTCCACGGTGGACGCCACCGTCGGTGACATCAAGCTCCTCGGCGGCGCGGTCGAGGTCGACGTGACCGACCCGGTCACCGTGGAGGCTCGTTCCGACGGGACGACCGGCACCGCCGGTTTCGTGGACCCGCCCACGGTCAACGCCCGGATCGGCGCCTCCAACATCCCGATTCCGCTCAACGGCACACCGGTCCAGATCAACCTTCCGATCGCGCTCGAGCCGCTGGTGGACCTGACCATCACCGGCTTCAGCCCCGATGACCAGTCCTCCGGCGCCACGGGTGAGGCAGATCTGCAGTCGCTGCTGCGGGTCCAGATCAAGGTGTTGAGCCTCCCGCTCCCCGGTGCCTCGTCCGTCGCCGACGTCGACCTGAGCCTGGTTCCGCTGCATGTGAGGGCCACCGCTCCCACCGGAGGCGTGGAGTGCCCCACTGCTCCCCCGGTCGACTCCGACGGCGACGGCCTCACCGACACCGAAGAAACCACCGGCTCCGAGAACACCGACTACAACAACGAGCCCACCGACCCCCAAGAGACGACGGCCTCGACGACGGCACCGAAATCGACGCCGGCACCGACCCCAACAACCCCGACACCGACGGCGACGRCATCACCGACGGCGACGAGATCGACGGCACCCAGAACGACGACTTCGGCAACGAAGCCACCGACCCCCTCGACCCCGACTCCGACGACGACGGCCTCACCGACGGCGAAGAGACCACCGGCTCCGAGAACACCGACTTCAACAACGAACCCACCAACCCCAACGAAGCCGACACCGACAGTGACGGCCTCACCGACACCGAAGAAGTCACCGGCTCCGAGAACACCGCCCACGGCAACGAGCCCACCGACCCCAACACCGCCGACACCGACGGCGACGGCCACGACGACGGCGCCGAGACCGACAACGGCACCGACCCCAACGACCCGACCGACCCAGGCACACCCCCGGTCGACTCCGACGGCGACGGCCTCACCGACACCGAAGAAACCACCGGCTCCGAGAACACCGACTACAACAACGAGCCCACCGACCCCCAAGACTCGACGACGGCACCGAAATCGACGCCGGCACCGACCCCAACAACCCCGACACCGACGGCGACGGCCTCACCGACGGCGACGAGGTCAACACCCATCACACCGATCCCCTGAACCCCGACACCGACGGTGACACCATCTCCGACGGCGACGAGGTCAACGGGACGCAGAACAAGTTCGACGGTTCACCGACCAACCCGCTCAAGAAGGACACCGACGCCGACGGGCTGGCCGACAACCTCGAGGGTCGACACAAGACCAACCCGACGGATGCTGACACCGACAACGACAAGTTGAAGGACGGCGCCGAGGTCAAGGGCATCAAGATCAAGCAGAAGGTCCGGATGCAGGGCAAGACCAAGAAGATCGGGACGGTCAAGACCAATCCGCTCAAGAAGGACACCGACGCCGACGGCATCAACGACGGCACCGAGGTCAAGGGATACAAGATCAAGCAGCGCGTGATCACCTCCCTGCGTGGCAAGAAGATCAAGAGCTACCGCATCGGCAAGGTCCAGTCCGACCCGACCAAGAAGGACACCGACAAGGACGGGCTGAAGGACAACCAGGAACGCACCGGCTCGAAGAACAAGCGCCACAAGAAGCACAAGACCAGCCCGGTCAACTGGGACACCGACTTCGGCGCTGTCTCGGACGGCAAGGAGATCAGGAAGAAGGCCGACCCGGCCGACGCGCGGTCCGGCCCGAAGAACCCGAGGCTGTGACCGAGCACTGATGCCACAGCATCGTTGAAGCGCCGAAGGGGCGCCGGGGTGAACCCGGCGCCCCTTCGTCATCTACTGTTCGTACGTGAGCAGCATGCGTGCCCTGCGGGTTCCGGTTGGGGAGGATGACTCACGTCGGGCCAACCGGCGGGACTGGGATCGGTATGCCGACGAGTACCAGGCCACTCACGGAGCGTTCCTCGGCGATGCCGGCTTCGTGTGGGGGCCGGAGGGCCAGTCCGAGGCCGACCTGCGGCTGTTGGGCGACGTACGGGACAAGGACGTGCTCGAGCTCGGCTCCGGCGCCGGCCAGTGCTCACGCTGGGTGAATGAGCACGGCGGGCGCGCGATCGGTCTCGACCTCTCCATGCGGCAACTGCAGCATGCTCGGCGCATCGACGACGAGACCGGCATCCCGGTGCCGTCCGTCTGCGGTACGGCGACCCAGCTTCCGTTCGCCGACCGGTCGTTCGACATCGTGTTCTGCTCCTTCGGCGCACTGCAGTTCGTCGCCGACGCCGCTCAGGCGGTCCGCGAAACGGCGCGGGTACTGCGCCAGGGCGGCAGGTTCGCCTTCTCCGTCACCCATCCCACCCGTTGGATGTTCCAGGACGATCCGAGCGAGGACGGCCTGGTCGCGAACCAGTCCTACTGGGACCGTACGCCGTACGTAGAGGTCGACGACGCCACCGGGATGGTCAACTACGTCGAGCACCACCGCACGATCGGCGACTGGGTGCGGCTGCTCGACGGCGAAGGCTTCGTGCTCCGCGACATCGCCGAGCCTGAATGGCCCGCCGACCACGACCGGGTCTGGGGCGGATGGTCACGCACACGCGGCCTGGTCACGCCCGGAACCGCCATCTTCGTGGCGGACCTGCTGGTGACACACGACAAATGAAGAACGGTGCCCCACCGAAAGGTGAGGCACCGCTTCCGAGCGATCGCTCGTGTGGATCAGGCTGCGCGTCGACCGCCGCGTCGGCTGAGCAGCAGCAGCGCGCCACCGACGATCAGCAGGATCGGGCCGAGGATGAAGCCCACCAACGGCACGGTCTTGGTGATCAGCTCCAGGTTCGACACGTTGTCGTCGGCGTCCTCGGCGTTCGTCTTGACCTGGTCGTCGGTGAACGCCAGGTTGAGGTCGAGCAGGGGGTCGCCGTTCTCAAGGGTGCGAATCTCGTGCTGCTCCTGCTTGACGATTGCCCCGGTCTTCGGCTCGATCCACATGGTCTTGTCCATGCTGTACTTCCCGTCGATCCCGTCGACCACCTCGGCGTCGACGTCGGAGACGTTGTAGTTGAACTCGTAGGTCTCGACACCGTCGATGTCTTCCGTGCCCTTGTAGTCAAGCTTGACAGGCCCGCCGACCATGCCGTCCCAGTAGTCGTAGCTCTTCTTCTCGGTGTCGAAGGGGAACTTGTTGACCAAGCCCTCCTTCTGCTCCGTGCCCTCGGGAACGAACTTCCCGTTCTTGACCGCCAACCCGTCATAGCGGTCGGTGGCGAAGACATCCGGCTCCGGGATGTTGACGAGGTTCGGGTCGTTCTTGTCGTCGATGCAGTCCGGCACGTCGGGACCGTCCACGACGAGGCACGTGACGTTGGTGAAGACCACGACGTCGTCGGTCGAGGCGTCAGAGTCTGCCTTGGTGAAGCTGGTTGCCTTGACCTTCAGGTCTTCGACCTTCCCCGTCGCGGGGTTCAGCTTTTCCGCAGTTCCACTGAGGTGCGTGGTGCTGTCGGTGTCGATGGGCGTCTTCTTGACGACGCCCGGAGCCCACAGCGACGCGATCAGAGCCGCGACGAGCAAGAATGCTCCCAGTCCAATGAGGACCCAATTGATGATCTTCTGCACGGTTTTCCCTCCCAGGAACCCAAACGATTCGGTGCAGGTTAGCAGTGAAATCGGACACCCATGCGCCAAGCCCGCAATCGCGGTGACATCGTTACCGGGATCTGTGCCGTGGCGAAGTCGGGAACCACGCCCCGGAATCTCAGCAACACCGCTGGCTCGCGCCCCTCCACGTGAGAGAGTCCCTGCGTGACAACTCCGGAGGCTGGCCAACGATCTGGGCGTTTCGCCACGCTCCAGCACCCTGTCGTCATCGTGGGTGCGGCCATGGTCGTGGTGCAGGCGATGTTTCGCGGCTGGGCACTGCACGGGAGCTTCTTCTACACCGATGACTACCGGTTGCTCTGGGACGCCGGCGAGCACGGTCTCGACGGCTCCTACCTCGTCAAGCCGTTCGACAGCCAGTTCATGCCGCTGGGGCGACTGGTCGCCTGGGTCGTCGCCGACAACGGCCACCTGAACTGGCAGCTCGCGGCCACCATCACGTTGGCACTCCAGGTTGCCGCGGCCCTCGCCTGCCTCGCCATGCTGGTGTCGTTGTTCGGTCCGCGATGGGGGATCCTCCCTCCCCTGGGCATCTACCTGACCAGCGTCGTCACGATGCCTTCCTTCATGTGGTGGGCAGCCGCCATCAATCAGGTGCCGTGGCAGCTGGCCTTCTTCCTGAGCGTGACCGCTTGGGTCGCCTACCTGCGCAACTCGTCACGCCGATGGCTGGCGGCGACGACGGTCGTCATCATGCTGGGCCTGGCCTGCTACGTGAAGACCGTGCTGATCCTGCCGGTGCTGGTGGTGTTGATGCTCGGCTGGTTCAGCTCGGGCTCCCTGCTGGACCGGATCCGCGACACCGTACGACGCTACTGGCCGGCAGCGGTGACACTGTCGGTTCTTCCCGGAGCATTCGCCGTCTACTATCTCGTCGCGGTCCCCCAGGTGTTCTCCGACTCGGAGGAGATGCGCTACTCGGTCACCGGCGTCGCTGGCGACCTCGCGAAGGAGATGCTCGGCTCGTCCTTCATGACCGGTGTGCTCGGCGGCCCGTGGCGCTGGCTCAACTCCAATCCTCCCGTGGGGTACGCCGACCCACCGGCATGGATCGTCGTCCTTTCATGGGTCGCCGTCCTCGGCACCGGAGTGGTCCTCTTCCTGCTCCGCCGCCGAACGGGGCGGGCCTTCCTGCTGCTCGGCGGATACGCGGTCCTGGCCTATCTGCTCGTCCTGACGAGCAGGGCACGGGTGGCAGGTGGCTCCATCGGAACCGATCTCCGCTACCTGACCGACGTGATTCCCGTCCTGGCCCTTGCCGTGGCACTGGCCTCCCTCGAACTTCGTGGTGCACGAGAGTCGAGCCATCCACGTCGCACTCCCCTGATGATCACCAGGCTGCCGGCGTGGATTGCTCCGGTCATGGCGCTGGCCGTGATCGTCTCGGGTGTGTGGAACACGGTGAGGTATGTGGACACCTGGCACCACGACAATCCCGGAGCCGACTACGTCGACACCATTCGCGACGACCTCCCCTCCGGCCGGAAGGTCGACATGGCCGAGCAAGTGGTCCCCCCGACAGTCATCCCGGGGTTCTCCTTTCCCTACAACTCGACTCGAAGGTTCCTCCCCCTGATCTCTGACGAGTTCCGGTTCCCCGACGCGACCGGCCAGCTCGTGGTGCTCGATGACGGCGGTCACCTGCGCAAGGCCCTGATCAGGACCGGCGTCACCAGTCTCCCCGGGCCGACCGGGGGCTGCGGATGGCTCGTCGAAGGCCCGGCAACCGCGGCGGTCCCGCTCAGCAACCCCACCGTTGACTACGAGTGGTGGCTGCGCATCTCGTACGTCGGCTCGCGGGCGAGCGACGTGACGGTCGCGGCCGGTGAGAGCACCGTGCACGGCACCGTTCACTCCGGGCTGGGAAGTCTCTATGTGAAGGTGCGAGGATCATTGGACGAGATCCGCATCAGTGGGCTCGACGACGGTGACGCGCTGTGCGTGGACAAGATCGAGGTCGGTACCCCGGTGCCGGGAGGAGCGTTGTGAGCACCGAACAGGCAACGACGGCCGCGGGCCGAACCACGTTTCCGGTGCTGGACACCCTGAGGGCGGTGGGCGCCATCGCTGTGCTCACCACCCACACCGCCTTCTGGGCAGGGTCCTACACCCAGCACGGAGCGGTCGGGCGCGCCCTCTCTCGGCTCGACGTCGGCGTCGCGATCTTCTTCGTGCTGTCCGGATTCCTGCTGTCGCGGCCCTGGTTCCTCCGTGCTGCGGGCGGGCTCCCCGCTCCGACGGTGGGGCGGTACTACCTCAAGCGGGTCCTGAGGATCCTCCCGGTCTACCTGGTCACCGCGGCGCTCGCCCTCACCTTCATCCGGGCCAACAGCGATCGCGACCTCCTCGACTGGATCACGACGCTGTCTCTGACCGACATCTATGTGCATCCCGGCCTGCCGGCCGGTCTCACCCAGATGTGGAGCCTCGCCACGGAGCTCTCGTTCTATCTCGTGCTGCCCCTGGTGATGCTGGTCGCAGTCGGTCGTGAACTGCGCCCGACCCGAGTCCTCGTGACGCTCTCGGTGCTGTGTGCCCTGGCAGTGATGTGGCACCTCGGTCTCTCGGCCCAGGTGCCCGGCGCAGAACACCGCTCGGTGCACGAGTGGCTGCCGGCCTTCCTGATCTGGTTCTCCCTCGGCATCGCCCTCGGGTTGCTGCAGGTGCTGCACACCCTCGGTCGCCTGCGCCGCGACACCGTCGCCGTGATCAACGCCGCAGCCTCCACCCCCGGATCCCTGTGGCTCGTGGCGGCAGGCCTCTTCCTGGTCGCGACCAGTCCCCTGGCCGGTCCCGTCCTGCTCACCGCCCCGAGCGACGTACAGGCCCTGACCAAGAATCTCCTGTACGCCGGCATCGGTGGCGTGGTGGTGTTCAGCGGCGTGTTCACCGCCGAGAACACCTGGAGTCGAGTGATGAGCCACCCCGCCCTAAGGCACCTCGGCCACATCTCCTACAGCCTCTTCTGCATCCACCTGCCAGTCCTGCACCTGGTGATGTGGCTGACCGGCTATGAGTTGTTCGGCGGCCACTTCCTGCAGATCTTCGCGCTGACCCTGGTGCTCTCGCTGATTGCCTCCGAAGCGCTCTACCGCTTCGTCGAGATGCCCTTCATGCGACTCAAGGACTTCGGTAGGACGAAGCGCATCGTCGATCCGGCCACCACTGAGAGTGCCCCGACGGCCACCAGCACGAGGTAGTGGGGCCACGACCAGTCCCCGGCCCACCCGGCGCCCGAGCCCCACGGGCGGACGTAGTACGCGAGCGCGGCCACCCCGGGTACGACACCGATCATCCAGGCCAACGCATCTCGGTGGCGCAGGGCCATGGCTGAGGCCACACCTGCCGCCGTGGCCAGCAGTCCGAGCCATCCACCGAGCAGTCCCCCACCGATCAACCCGATCACCACGAGCAATGGGGACGACACGTTGCGGGCCTCGAGTGGAGCCGGCAACGAGACGGGCCTCCGCCTCCAGAAGATCAGGCCGAGGACGAGGCCGAGCAGTGCCACGGCGCCGACCACGAGACCGGCGCGGTAGGCGGAGTCAGGGGCGAAGGTCGCCTCCACCGGTTCGTCCCCCTCCAGCTGCCAACCCTGTTGCCAGCCGTCGAGGACGATGGGCTCCAGCTGCTCCCCGCCCTGGCTGGCCTGCCACCCGTCGTTGACGTTCTGCCTCCATGCCAACACGCTGTTGCCGGGCTCCGGACGGAAGGTCGCCGAGTCCGGAGACGTCTCAGGTGCACGGACCGCCGTGGGTGCGCTCGAGGTGGCGACGTCGGCGGCGCCCAGGACCACGGCGTCCGGTGCCAGGGCATCGGTGCCCATGAACCGGACCACGTTCTCGCCGGCAACCAGGTCGAGCTCGGCTGACCTGCCTGCCCCGCAGGGCACGACCTCGACCGGCTGCATCGAGAAGAGCTGGGCAGGCGAGGCGACCAGCTTGGTCATCCGCACCGACCCGTTCACGCTGAGCGTGGGGCCGGTGCCACAGCCGAAGGAGCCGACCGCCGTCGAGGGCCGTGCGGCCCCGGACGGAACGCCGTCCAGCTGCAGCTCGGTCACTCCGACCGGGAGGGGGGAGCCGACCCCCGAGCGATCGACCGAGATGGCGTCGGCGGTCTCGGTCACCCGGATCTGCACCTGGCGGGTCCGGATCGGAGCGAAGTCCGCATGGCCGTCCTCGTCGAGCTCGAGCTCACGGCGTCCACCGGGCCAGATCAGGGTGACGGCCGTCGGGCGCCGGACCGGAGCCGAGGAGGCCACCGCCAGGGTGAGGCCCTTGAGCGTCCTGCCGCGGGCAAGGTTCACGGACAGGGTGGGTTGCAGATCCTCGACATCGGCCGTCCACGTGGTGCCGGCATCGCCGTCGAAGGCCGCAATCCCGGAGGCTCGGGCGTCGGGCACCGCGGTGGAGGAGCCGGTCACCGCCACGACGTTGCGCTGCTGGATCATTCCGTACAGCGCCGCACCACCGCGTGGCACCGCAGTGAGCGTGCCGGCAAAGGACGTGGCCTCGGGGATGGTGACGACGCGCTCCATGCTGCGCAGTTCCTCCGTCGAACCCACTCGGTCGGCGGAGCACGGCACCCGCTTCGCGACCACCGCGCAGCCGGTTCGCTCGTCGCGCAGGGCCTGCAGCAACACTGAGTCGGGTGTCCCCCAGCTCTCCGGGATCGTCGGTGTCACCAGTTGACGATGGATGTCACGGCCGAGCCAGTTCACGTCGGACAGTTCCAGCCTGGCGTCGGACGGCGTAGCCTCCGACACCCTCAGCCACGAGGTCTCCTCGTCGCCCACGGGTACTTCGATGGGCCCCCGCCCGGAGACCTCCACCTTGTTGACGCCCTGCTCGGTCTCCACACGCAGCTCGGTGCCCTCGGGCACGGAGTCACCCGGCGTGACCACGACGGTTCCCAGACGGGTCGGCTCGGTGAGGTCGACCTGCCACCAGTCCGGGTCGGAGTCGTTGCGTCCGGAGACCCAGGCGGTCTCCGGGTCGTCGTCCACCGCTGCGAACGGTTGCTCACCGCGCTCCGGCCCGCCCCAGGCGTTGGCGTCGGACATCGAGGTGGAGGCAGAGATCGCAGCCGCCCCGACCAGTCGTGAGGTGGTGCGCCACCGCTGCCCGCCGGGAAGCTCGTAGTCCAGGACCGGGTTGCCTGATCGGCGTACGTCGCCGGGCTCCCTGACCGCCGACGAGCCGTCGTGCACGCGTCCGAAGAAGCGCTCCCTGTCCAGCATCCCGTCCGTGAGCACGAGTGGCGACGAGGCGTCGGGCTCGTCCGAACGATCGGCCCGGTCGGCCGCGAGCTCGGTCGGGCCGTCCCCGACCAGTCCGTGGTCCAACAGCTCGAGGATGTCTTCCGGGCCTCCGACCACCGTGGGCACCTCTGAAGCGGTGACGGCCTGGTCGACGGGTTCGGTGACCTCGTAGATCTCTATGGCCCAGCGTTCGGCCTGCCAACCCGAGTTCACGAGGATTCGTCGACCGCCTGCAACCACATACGGCTCTCCGCCGACCTGTGGTCCGAATCCCCGGACCAGCTCGACCCCGGGCGAGTTCGCCAGGGCCTGCTTGACCAACACCGGGTCAGGGATGTCGTCGGAGGGTGACAGGTCGTTGCGAACCACGACGTAGCGGATGCCGCTACGGGCCAGGAACCTGCTCAGACCCGCCGAGCCCACACCCTCGTTGAAGCGCTCCTCGATCGCGTCGAGCATGCGGATGTTCCCGGGAGGGGTCAGCGGGATCGCGTTGCGAACGGCCCACCGCGATGCGCCGAGGTACTGCATCGGTTCATCCCTGGGGGTGCCCCAGAGGTACTCGCCGAAGGAGGACCCCGGGGCCAGCAGCGCCACGTCGTCGCCCGGCTGGCGCTCCAGCCACTCCGCCGCCTGCTGCCAGTATCCCGGTGTTGCCGTGAGGCCCGGGGTGGGGGCCAATCTGCCTCCCAGTGCGGGCAGGGCAGCACCCAGGACGGCAAGCACTGCCAGGGCCATCACCGGAGTCCGACTGGCCCAGGCGAACCCACGCACCTGCGGATCGAGCTGGCGGCGTACGGACTCCGCACCGACCACCTCGAGCGCCCAGGCCAGGCCGAGGACCATCGGCAGGCGCACCACCGGATCGAACTTGTGCACGTTGCGGATCGGCGCCAACGCACCGTCGAGCGCACCGTGGAGCCCGCCGGAGAACCACCCCTGGACTGAACCCAGATGGCCCATCGTCACCATGCAGAGCCCGAGCAGGAGGGAGAGGAACAGGAACTGGCGGTGCGGATTGCGCCGCATGGCCAGGCCGACAGTGCCGAGCAGCAGCACCAACCCGGAGTTCAGGGCCAGGTAGCCGTGGGTGAGCAGCTCGTTCCCACCCTGCCAGGAGGAATCCACATAGGGCACCCAGGCGGAGGTACCACGAAGGGCGTCGAAGACCGTGGTCGGGAAGGTGGTCACCGACGCGCTCTCGATGAAGCCGAGGAAGGGTGGACTGTAGGCACCCATCACGAAGAGCGGGATCAGCCACCACAACGTGCCCAGCAGGGTGAAGACCGGCCACCAGAGCATCAGGCTGCGTCGGCGGGGGCCCGGGGTGCGGGTCAGCAGCCACACCACGCCCAGAGGGATGACCGCGAAGGTGGCAGCCGCGTTCACCCCACCCACCATGGCCACCCCCATGCCGGCAAGGGCCGCAGCCCGGCGGGGTGAGCCCCGTTGCGAGCCGATCACCAACGGCAACAGCACCCAGGGCGCGACGGCGCTGGGCCACGCCTCGATCGAGATCGGGCCGATCGTGGAGAGCATGCGCGGGGACGTCGCATAGGCGAAGGCGGCGATCATCGCTGCGGCGTCCGAGCCGACACCCATCGCCTTCGCCAGTCGGGCGAAACCGACGAAGGCGACGCACAGCACCAACGCCATCCACAACCGTTGGATCACCCACCCGTCGAGTCCGAGAAGGTCACCGAGCAGGAAGAACGGTCCCATCGGCCAGAAGTAGCCGTAGGCCTGGTTCTGCAGCTGGCCCAGGGCGCCCTCGGGATCCCACAGGTGCGCGGCCCGTGCCAGGAAGGATCCCGGGTCCGCGACCAGGTCGAACTTCGTGTCGGCCACCAGCAGACCCGCGGACTGGATGAACGTGATCCCGATCAGCAGGAGGCACCCCGCGGCCAGTCGCAACCTGGTCCGGACCACTGAGGCCGAGTCGTCGGTCGACACCTCGGCCGTCCCCCGAGGCTCCATCACTTCTTCCGTAGGACGATGACCAGGTTCCACGTCACGAGTTCACGCAGCACGGGAACCTTCAGCAGCCAGTGGCTCCACCACGGGTTGTAGCGGGGAATGACGTCCAGGACCTCAGCAGCCGACTGGCTGCCGGCCCAGTCCAGGCCAGCCTTGACGGTGACCGGGAACATCGAGGTGCCGAAGAGGTTCTTGGGATCCTTGCCGTGCTTGCGACGATAGCGACGAGCCGCCCTGGCCCCACCGAGGTAGTGCCAGGGCGAGGTCTCGTGCCCGCCCCAGGGGCCGAACCAGACCGTGTAGCTGATGAAGACGAGCCCCCCGGGCTTGGTCACCCGGACCATCTCGTCGGCCATCGTCCAGGGCTGTGGAACGTGCTCCATCACGTTCGAGGAGTAGGTGACGTCGAGACATGAGTCGCGGAACGGAAGCTGCATGCCGCTGCCGAGGACCGTGCGCTCGGCAATGTCTCCACCCATCCCGGCCAGCTCTCCGGCATCCGCGTCCAGGGAGAAGTAGGTCAGGCCGGAGGCCTCGAAGGCATCACGGAAGTAGCCCGGGCCACCACCCACGTCAAGCATCAGACCACCGTCGATGTCGACGTACGTCGAGAGCTGGCCGACCGAGTCCTCGGCGATGGCGGTGTAGAAACGCTCTGGGTCCGGCTGCTCGAAGCGGAACTCGTTGAAGAGGTGGAGGGAGCGTCGCAGAGTTGCGCGCCACGGTCTGCGGCTGGTGATCGCGGCGTCGTCATTCTGTGGCACGCGCAGACCCTACCTGAGGCCGCCGGCCACGCAGACACATCGACATGATGACGCGCGAGCCAGCGCATCGACGTAGGGTTCTCCGGTGCAGCACTCAACGACGGAGCAACGTCTCGACGGCCAACACGTGGTCTTCCTGAGCTGGCGGGACACCGCAAACCCGGAAGGTGGCGGCGCAGAGCTCTACCTCGAGGAGATCGCCCAAGGCCTCGTCGAGCGCGGTGCCGAGGTGACCATCTTCAGCGCCGCCCACGACCGGGCGCCCCGCAACGAAGTGCGCTCGGGCATCCGCTTCGTCCGCCGCGGCTCCAAGCTGAGCGTCTACCTGCGCGGCATGCTCGGTCTGGCCCTTCGCCGCTTCGGCCATGTCGACGTCGTGGTCGACGTGCAGAACGGGTTGCCCTTCTTCAGCCGTCTCGTCACCCGGCGAACCGTCGTCGTGCTCGTGCACCACGTCCACAGGGAACAGTGGCCGGTGGTCTACCCGGGACGCTTCGGCAAGGTCGGTTGGTGGATCGAACGCACCCTTGCTCCCCGTCTCTACCGGAACAGCCAGTACGTCGCGGTCTCCCGAGCCACCCGGGACGAGCTCATCGAGCTGGGCGTCGAGGCGCGCCGCATCGCCGTGGTGCACAACGGGACCACCCCACCTCCCGCAGTGGCCACGACGCGCTCCCCCGCTCCCACCATCTGCGTGGTGGGGCGTCTGGTTCCACACAAGCAGGTCGAGCACGCCATTGATGCGTGGGCCGTCCTGCGGAACGAAGTTCCCGGGCTGCGCCTCGTCATCGTCGGCGACGGGTGGTGGGCGGACGATCTCCGTGCCCACGCGGCCAAGGTCGACGACGGCAACGCGATCAGCTTCGAGGGTCACGTCTCCGAGACCCACAAGCACGAGATCTACGCGTCGTCATGGGTGTTGGCCCTCCCTTCGCTCAAGGAGGGCTGGGGCCTGGTCATCGGAGAGGCCGGCAGCCACCGCACTCCGTGCGTCGCCTACTCGTCCGCCGGCGGGACCCGGGAATCCATCGCCAACGGTGTCTCCGGCCTGCTGGTCGACTCCGAGGAGGAGTTCGTCCGCGCGTTGCGCCGGGTGCTCACCGACGAAGTCACCCGCGAGCGGCTCGCCGACGGCGCTCTGGAGATGAGCCGACGTTTCACCTGGGAACACGCCCACGGTTCGTTCGCCCAGGTGCTCACGCGGGCGATGGCCGGCGAGCACATGAACAAGCAGGACCCCGACGAGGTCGTGTGACCGGGTCGGGGCCCTGGAGGTGTGCAGCCACGTGTGCTGCGTGGTGACTGTCGTCAGTCGGTGCTTCCGTAAGGAATCACGGGCTGGTTGACGTTCGCCGGAGAGTCCCCACTGGTTCCCGTCTGCGATGACACCACACCAAAGACCGTGGCAGAAGCGAGGCCGCCTCCCACAATGAGCGCGGCAATGCCGCCGATAATCCCGTTCATTCAGTAACCCTCCCTGGTTATTGCCGCAAACGATAGCAGCGGACTCCCCAGATCCGACATCCGAATCGCGCAGATCACACCTGCCGCGTCCGTCCACGCACCACGCGCCCCATGCTGCCCACCACGACCAGCCCGACGAAGAGAGCCCATCCCAGCCCTGCCACCCAGGACCAGGCCAGCGGGGTGCTCCGTCCGCTCACGCCGGCCAGCGCCACGACGCGCACCGGACCTTCGTCCACGATGACGTCGCCGGCGATGCCGGGCCTGTCATCCGGTCCGTCGGCCAGCCCGTCGTGCGGTCCTGAGCTGTCGAAGACCACGAACCCGATCCCGAGCTCGGCCAGGGCACGCGCCCGCTCTTGCGCGGTGGGCAGGCCGAGAGCATCTCTCACCTCCGGCACACGTGGATCCTCACCGCGGATCAACACGTCATCGACCACGAGCTCGTCATTGCTCACGTAGTCCCGGTCGAGGAACCTCGGCAGCGGGTCGAGCACCTTTCGTCCATGGTTCCAGGTCGGTGCCCGGTAGGCCGAGAACGGCAGCACCACGACGTCTCCGTCGGCCCCGGTGCCGTCGCGGTGGCCGTCCATCGCCACGCGAGCTGCGTCGTACCCGTCCGGGAAGTCGACCGCGGCCAGGTCCCCGGACACTCCCCAGGCAGCATCCGGCATCAGTGCGATCGGCACCAACACCAGCCCAACTGCCGTGATCAGGGCCGCGGCCTCGTCGCGGACCCGGGCGCGGAGCACGTGGGCGCCGTGCGCCAACAGCACGATGAACAGCGGCAGGCACAGCGCGAGCAGTCGGGAGCCGTCGCGGAGGAGCCCACCCGCGGGCACGTGGGAGACCAGCCACCCGGTGGCGTCCGAGGCGGCCCACGTGAACACCGCCCAACCCCACCCGATGCACCACAGGACCACCTGGACCCATCGGTCCCTACGCGTCTCCTCCCGGAGCCACCTGGAGAACCCGGCAGCAGCCACCACGACGATGAGGACGGTCATCACCACGCCCAGGACACCTGCTCTGGTCGCCGGAACGACTTCGGCGTTCCAGATCCCGCCCATCCCGAGAGCCGCCAGCGGCGCCGGCAGGTGTCCTTCGCCGTGGAGTGCGAAGAGCGTCGCCGCCCTCGCGTCGGAGGTGGCTTCTCCGACATGCAGGAGCCCCGAGAAGATCCACGGTGCGTTGCCGGCCAAGAGCAGGGCGAACAGCCGCATGTCCTGGCGGAGGCGACCGGACCAGCCGAAGCCGAGCACGACGAGCGCCGTCACCAGACCAGCTCCAGCGCTCAGGCTCCCCAACGGAACGAGCAGGCACAGGGCCGGGCCCGGCCCGGACTCACGCCCGCGACGGGCCACCAGGATCAACCACGGCAGTACGGCGTACCCCAGGAGCACCGGCCAGTGCCCGAGCAGCAGTCGTTCCACGACGAATGGATTCCAGACCACGAACGTCGACACGGCCATCCGGGTGAGCATCGATCCACGGACCAGCGCGGCAGATCCCGCGCCGGCGCTCACCAGGCTGCCGAGGAGGACCACCTTCTGCAGCACCATCCCCGGGATGACTTCGTCGAGCACGGCCACCACCGCGTCCGAGGGCACGGCACGCGGCAACGCCGACCCCACGCCCAGGAAGTCGGGACGCAGCGCAAGGTCCGGCACCCAGACCATGTCGTAGCTCAGCAGGTAGCCCGGCGCCAGGGCCGGGCCGAGGAGCAGCGCCGCCAGGACGAAGGACCAGGCCCAGGGCAGCAGGCTCCGCATCAAGCCCCTGGGATCGCTGCTGGTCGGCACGCGCCAAAGATAGGCGATGGCGTCCGACCAGCTGCTCATGCGTGATCGGCGCCAACACCCCGGACCCAAGATTTCACCGCCATTGCGTCGCACCCTTTAAGGTGCAACACGTGTCGAAGACCAAGCGGAGCCTGCCCCGGTGGCTGGTGGGTGGCAGTTCCATCGCGGTCGCGATGGGCATCATGAACGTCGCCACCTACGGCTTCACCATGCTCGCTGCCCGGATCCTCGGCCCGCAGCCGTACGGCGCGCTCGCCAGCGTGATGGCCCTGCTGCTGATCATCAGCGTCCTGCAGCTGGGTCTCCAGGCCACGGCGGCGCGACGGATCTCGGCCGAACCGGACCATGTCGGCCAGATCGAGCACACCATCCTCCGCGTCACCTATCGCGCGGCCCTGGCCATCGGCGCGCTCCTGCTCGTGCTCACTCCCCTGATCAACTACGTGCTGCGGTTGGACAACCTGGTGGTCGCCGCACTGATCTCGGTGGCCGCGGTGCCGATGACCGTGATGGGCGGCCAGGCCGGCATCCTCCAGGGTGAACGCCGCTGGCTCTCACTGGCCATGGTGTACGTCGCCAACGGAGTCCCACGGCTGATCATCGGGGTCGCACTCATCGCCTGGCAACCGACCGAGCTGAACGCCATGATCGGAGTCACCGTCGGGCAGTTCGCTCCCGCCGTCGTGGGCTGGTTCGCGTTGCGCCAGGTCCGCCACCCGGGGTCGGTCAGCGACCACCACTCGGCCCGCCCGATGGTCCGCGAGGCGATTCACAACTCCCAGGCGCTCTTCGCCTTCTTCGCTCTCTCCAACGTCGACATCGTCGTCGCCCGCAACGTGCTCGACTCCCACGACGCAGGCCTCTACGCCGGCGGACTGATCCTCACCAAGGCCGTCCTGTTCCTGCCCCAGTTCGTGGTGGTCCTGGCCTTCCCGGCGATGGCCTCGGCGAGCGAACGACGCCGGGCACTGACCCGCAGCCTCTCACTGGTGGCTGCCCTGGGAGCGGTGGCGATCCTGGGTGCGCTGGTGCTCTCGAGCCTGGCCATGGTGTTCGTCGGCGGCAACGACTACTCCGAGATCCAGTCCCGGCTGTGGCTGTTCGCGGTCCTGGGCACGGCACTGTCCATGCTGCAGCTGCTGGTCTACTCGGTGCTGGCCCGTCAGGGTCAACGCTCGATCTATCTGGTGTGGGCAGCTCTCGCGGCCCTGGTCGGACTGGGCATGACGGTCAGCACCCTCGAGGGACTGCTCGGGGTCGTGGTGAGCGTCGACGCCGTGCTGCTCGTCGTACTCTTCGCGCTCAGCCTGTACCTGGTCAGGGAACCGGCCGACGAATCGGTGGCGGCCTGACCCTCCAGGCATCGACGCTCGACGCTTCGCGGCGCCATGCTTGACGCTTCGCGGATCAGTGCGCGGCGTCGTGCCAGCTGTGGCCGGTGCCGACGGACACGTCCAACGGCACGGTGAGGTCGGCAGCCGAGCCCATCTCGCGGCGTACCAGCTTCTCGAGCGCCTCGCGCTCCCCCGCCACCACCTCGAAGACGAGCTCGTCGTGCACCTGGAGCAGCACGCGTGAGGAGAGACCAGCCTCCGCGATCGCCCGATCGACGTTGAGCATGGCCACCTTGATGATGTCGGCGGCCGAGCCCTGGATGGGGGCGTTCAGCGCCATCCGTTCGGCCATCTCACGACGTTGCCGGTTGTCGCTGGTGAGGTCGGGCAGATAGCGGCGCCGACCCATGATGGTCTCGGTGAACCCGCTGCGGCGGGCTTCGTCGACGACCCCGTTCAGGTAGTCACGGATGCCACCGAAGGTCTCGAAGTAGTCATCCATCAGCACCCGGGCCTCGGCAGGCTCGATGCGCAGCTGTTGGGACAGGCCGAAGGCCGAGAGACCGTAGGCGAGGCCGTAGTTCATCGCCTTGATCTTCGCGCGCTGCTCCACGCCGACCTCGTCAGCGGGCAGGTCGAACACCTTGGCCGCCGTGATCGAGTGGAAGTCGCGCCCCGACCGGAAGGCCTCGATCAGCTGGTCGTCCTCGGAGAGGTGAGCCATGATGCGCATCTCGATCTGGCTGTAGTCGGCTGTCATCAGCGACTCGAACCCGTCACCGACGACGAAGGCCTCCCGGATGCGGCGCCCGGCCTCGGTGCGGATCGGGATGTTCTGCAGGTTCGGGTCGGTGCTGGACAGGCGTCCGGTCGCGGCGATGATCTGGTTGTACGTCGTGTGGATGCGGCCGTCGCCGGCCACCGTCTTGAGCAGCCCCTCGACGGTCTGGCGCAGCCGGATCACGTCGCGGTGGCGCAGCAGGTGTTGCAGGAACGGATGCTCGGTCTTCTCGTAGAGCGACTGCAGCGCGTCGGCGTCGGTGGTCCAGCCGGTCTTGGTGCGCTTGGTCTTGGGCATGTCGAGCTCGTCGAAGAGCACCACCTGCAGCTGCTTGGGCGAGCCGAGGTTGATCTCCTTGCCGATCACCTCGTAGGCATCGTCGGCCGCGGCCCGCACCTGGTCGCCGAAGTCGGACTGCAACCCCTCGAGAAGGTCGACGTCGACGGCGATGCCGGTCTGCTCCATGCGGGACAGGGTGTCGACCAGCGGGAGCTCGACGTCGGCCAGCAGGGCCGTGCCTCCGTGCTCCTCGACAGCGGTGTCGAGGGCATCGGCCAGGTCGAGGACTGCCAGAGCGGTGAGCATCGCGACGTCGCTCGCCCCGCCATCGTCTCCCGTGTCGAGGGTGAGCTGGTCGGTGTCGCCGGCGTCCTGTCGCAGCTCGCGCTTGAGGTAGCGCAAGGTCAGGTCAGCCAGGTCGTAGGAGCGCTGATCGGGCTGCACCAGATAGGCGGCCAGCGCGGTGTCGACGGCCAGTCCACGCAGCGTCCAGCCGCGAGCGGCCATGGCCAGGATCGGACCCTTCGCGTCGTGGAGCACCTTGGCTCGCCCCTCGTCACCGAGCCAGGCAGCCAGCGCGGCGTCGTCGTCGGGGTCCACCTCCGTCGCGTCGATCCACGCAGCCTGGCCCGAGGTGGTGGCCAGGGCCAGCGAGACCACGTCACCGCTGCCGCCCCGCCAGGAGCCCTGCACGGCGACACCGACGCGTTGGTCGCCGGTTGCGAACTCGTCGAGCCAGGCCTTCACCGCCCCCGGGGCCAGCCGTTGCCCGTCGAGGTCGAAGCCCTCCTCGGAGATCTCCTCGTCGCTGTCGGGGTCGATGGTGTCGAGGAGCCGGGTGCGGAGCTCACCGCGGAACTCGAGCTCGTCGAGCAGTTCGAGACCGGTCGTGCGGTCCCACTCCTGCCGGACGAGCTCCTGAGGGCGGGACGGAAGGGTCAGGTCACGCACCAACGCATTGAGGTGACGGTTGCGGATCACGTCGCCGAGGTGGGCCCGCAAGGCCTCACCCTTCTTGCCGCCGATCTCGTCGGCCCGGGCGATCACGTTGTCGAGCCCGTCATAGGTGTTGATCCACTTGGCGGCGAATCCGGGGCCCACGCCCGGGACGCCGGGCAGGTTGTCGGAGGTCTCACCCACGATTGCCGCGAGCTCGGGATAACGGTGCGGCGGGACGCCGTACTTCTCCTGGACGGACTCGGGCGTGAGCCGGGCCAGGTCGCTGACGCCTCGCATCGGGTAGAGGACGGTCGAGTCGTCGGTGACCAACTGGATCGAGTCGCGGTCGCCGGTGAGGATCAACACCTCCATGCCCTCGGCCACACCCTGGGTGACGAGGGTGGCGATGATGTCGTCAGCCTCGTAGCCGTCGAGCTCCATGTGGACGATGCGAAGGCTGTCGAGCACGCGTTGGATCAGCGGCAGCTGGCTGCGGAACTCGTCAGGGGTCTTGTTGCGCTTGGCCTTGTACTCGGAGTACTCGGCCAACCGGAATGTCTGCCGGGACTTGTCGAAGGCAACCGCGACATGGGTGGGCTGCTCGTCGCGCAACACGTTGACCAACATCGACGTGAAGCCGTAGACGGCGTTGGTGTGTTGACCCGTTGCGGTCGCGAAGTTCTCGACCGGCAACGCGAAGAAGGCCCGATAGGCCAAGGAGTGGCCGTCGAGGAGAAGCAGACGCGGGCGGTCAGGGGCCGGGGCAGATTTCTCGGACACGTGGCGACTCTATCGACCCGCAGGGACATCCGCTGACCCCGCCGTTGCCGGAGTTGGGCACAATGAGTGCATGACTCAGGAACCCGCCGCATCCCCTTCGCTCGACGAGCTGATCGCCACCATGAAGGACAACAACGGCAAGCTCAACGACAAGATGGGCGTCCGGATCACGGAAGTGGCCCCGGACCGGATCGTCGGCACGATGCCGGTCGAGGGCAACACGCAGCCCTACGGATTGCTCCACGGCGGTGCATCCGTCGTCCTTGCCGAGACCCTGGGCTCGACCGGTTCCGCACTCCACGCCCACACGCTGGAAAAGCTCGCGGTCGGCGTCGACATCAATGCGACCCATCACCGTGCCGCCACCTCGGGAGTCGTGACCGGCGTGGCCACCGCGATCCACAAGGGCCGCACGAGCTGTGCATGGGAGATCGTGATCACCGACGAGAACGGCAAGCGGGTCTGCACCTCGCGCATCACCTGTGCGCTCATCCCCGCCAGTCGAGGCTGAGGCCCCGCCCGGGTCGACATGCGCGACCCGCGCTCCCTGACGACCTGTCGGCGCTGGGTCAGACGACTTCGCGCTGGTGGCGCATCGAGCGCCGCTGGGCCAGCACCTGGCCGAGGGGTTGCCGAGCCCGATTCGCCGGGCGGCGACCCGTCAACTTGGCGCGTACGACGTGAGTCGGGGCCACCCGCAGCACCGCCTGTGGAGCCAGTGCCATCCTGGCCAGGAATCGGTGGGCGTCACGCGAGCTGCTCAGCGAGGCTCCCGCGATGTGACCGACCCCGCGTTCCTCGGCGAACTGCACCGCGGACTCCATGAGTGCCCGCCCGATGCCACGGCGTCGGAACCGTGCGTCGACGTGCGGGGAGATGGCCTGGACCACCGGCTCGAGGTTGATCGGCGACAGCACCGAGACGCGCAGGTACACCCCGCCCGCTACCTCGCCGTCGATCTCGGCCACGACGATGCGCTCGTCGTCGCTGGCCGTGGCCTGCTCGACCACGCGGGTCATCTCCTCGGCCTGGGTGCCGGAGACCGGGCGACGCATCACCTCGGACCAGAGAGCCGCAAGAGCCGCCGAGTCCGCCGATGTGGCTTCCCGCAGCACGATCTGTGACCGAATCATCTGGCTGTGCCTTCCCTGCCTCAATCCCCGAACATGTGGAGACTACGCTCAGTTGCCCGTCCCTGTCATAGGAGTCCCCCTTGTCTGGTTTCGGCCCGGGTTCGGGCACCGTCGTCAACGTCGTCGCGGTGCTCGTCGGATCAGGCATCGGAGTGCTGCTCGGCAACCGTCTCCCACAGCGCACGCGTGACCTGGTCACCGACGCTCTGGGCCTGGTCACCCTGCTCATCGCCGCAGACGGTGCCCGGGCGGTGTTCTCCCCCACCCTCTCCGACCACGTCGGCAGCAGCGCCCCGATGCTGATCGTGCTCGGGTCGCTCCTGATCGGCGGCGTCATCGGATCCCTGTGCAAGCTCGAGAGCCGTGTGGAGGGGCTCGGTGGACGGCTGCAGCGTCGCCTGCAGGGCGACAGCTCATCGGCCGAACGGCACCGATTCATCGAGGGCTTCGTGACCGCGTCACTCATCTTCTGCACCGGCCCACTCACCATCCTCGGAGCCCTCAACGACGGGCTCGGCAACGGGGCGGAGCAGCTCTACCTGAAGTCGGCACTCGACGGCTTCGCCGCCGTCGCCTTCGCTGCAGCCTTCGGCTGGGGTGTCGCGGCGAGCGTGCTGACCGTCGTGGTCGTCCAGGGCTCACTGACGGCTGTCGGCCTGGCCATCGGCGACGTCCTGCCCGAGCCACACCTCGCCGCGATCACCGCGACCGGAGGACTGCTCCTGGTCGGCGTGGCGCTACGGTTGCTCAGGATTCGTGAGCTCGCCGTCGCCGACCTGCTGCCCGCGCTGCTCGTCGCTCCGGCCTTGGTCAGCGTGGCGGCACTGCTGGTCTGAGCGCCGTCGCGGCCACGCCGTCGCGGCTCCGCCGCCCACGCCGTCGCGGAACATCCCCAGAATTGGGGATCAGCCTGGATCGATCGACGGCACGCAGCAGCCGAGAGATCGGTGGTTCCGGGCTCAATTTGGCAACAAGACAGTGACAACTGACCGGTTCGGCTATGACGTGGATCACCCCGTGTATATAGTCCCCGACAGTCCACGGCCCGAAACTCGGGGTCGGCCCCCGGCTTCCAACCGCGACAGGAGCACTTAGTGCAACGGCGAATCACCAGATATCTCAGCCTCCTGATGGGGGTGTTCGCACTCTTTGCCGTCGTCGGAGCCAGTGTTCCGGCCTCGGCGGCCGACGACACACTGATCGGTAGCATCGTGGACACCAATGGCGCAGCCGTTGCGGAGGTCCCCGTGGTGGTGACCTCCGCAGACGGGAAGTTCAAGAAGAAGGCCACCAGCGACGCGCAGGGGACCTTCACGGTGACCACTCCGGGACCGGGCGAGTACACCGCGAAGGTCGACGCCAAGAACGTTCCCCCGGGCGTACGGGTCCCACAGGATGCCAAGCAGGGCAAGACGATCACCCTGCCCTCCGAGGACACTGTCAAGCTCCAGCTCCAGTTGAGTGAGGCCGTCCACGGCACGATCCTCAACCAGGAGGGTTCCGAGAAGACCCCGGTTGCCGGCGTACAGATTGCGGTGGAGTCCACGGACGGTTCGTTCTCGGAGACCGCCACCTCCGACGACGAGGGAAAGTGGATCGTCTACCTGCCCAAGCCCGGCAGCTACAAGGTGACCGTCGACGAGGATGCGCTGCCTGAAGGCGTCTCGGTGCGGGAGGGCACGAACTCCGAGATCACGGTCTCCATCGGTGAGGGCATCCAGCGTGCCCTGCTGTTCCCGATGGGCAAGGACGACCGCCAGGTGCTGAGCACCGGTGACAAGGCCCTCCAGCTCGTGGTCGAAGGCATCCGGTTCGGACTCCTGCTGGCGCTGGCTGCGCTCGGGCTGTCGCTGATCTTCGGCACCACTGGGCTGGTCAACTTCGCCCATGGCGAGATGATCGCGCTCGGCGCCATCATCGCCTGGGCGTTCAACACCAACGGTGTCCCCTTCCTGTTGGCCGCACTGCTGTCGGTGCTGATCTGTGCCCTGGCAGGTGGGTTGCAGGAAGTCGGCCTCTGGCGACCACTGCGAAAACGAAAGACAGGTCTGGTCGCGATGATGATCGTCACCATCGGTCTGTCGATCTTCGCCCGGTTCGTCTTCCAGTTCTTCATCGGTGGCGGCAACGAGTCCTACCGTGACTACGTCATCCAGGACGGCATCGAGATCGGTCCGATCTCCCTGGCTCCGCGTGACATCTGGAGCATGGCCATCGCCCTGGTGATCCTGGTGCTGGTCGGACTGTTCGTGATCTACAGCCGCATGGGCAAGGCGATGCGCGCGGTCGCCGACAACCCGGCCCTCGCCGCGGCGTCCGGGATCGACGTGAACCGGGTGATCCTCTTCGTGTGGGTGATGGGCGGCGGCTTGGCAGCGCTGTCCGGGATCCTGCTCGGTCTGTCGCAGCAGGTGAAGTTCGACATGGGCTTCGACCTCCTGCTGCTCGTCTTCGCAGGTGTGGTCCTCGGTGGGCTCGGCACCGCATTCGGCGCCCTGGTCGGCAGCCTCGTCGTCGGCCTCTTCGTCACGGTCTCGACGCTGTGGATTCCACCGGAGCTCAAGAACGTGGCCGCCTTCGCGGTGATGATCCTGATCCTGTTGTCACGGCCCCAGGGCATCCTGGGCCGATCCGAGCGAGTGGGTTGAGGAGGAAGTCATGGACTGGGGATCAATCATCTCGCAGACCCTCTCGGCCCTCATCGGCTGGGAAGTGGTCGCCTACAGCCTCGCGGCCATGGGCCTGAACATTCACTTCGGCTACACCGGATTGCTCAACTTCGGCCAGGCCGGCTTCATGGCGGTCGGTGCATACGGCGTCGCCATGGGCATCTCGACCTTCGGGCTGAGCCTGGGCATGGCCGTGTTGTTCGCCATCGCCTTCACCATCCTGCTCGCGTTGCTGCTCGGCATTCCGACGCTTCGCCTGCGTGCCGACTACCTGGCCATCGTCACCATTGCCACCGGTGAGATTCTGCGGCTCTTCTTCCGCTCGGCGACGCTGAGTGAGTGGACCGGCGGCTCCGACGGCCTCCAGGGAAACCCGCTGTTCACCCAGCAGTTCAAGAACCTCAACCCGTACGGCGGCCCGCTCGACGTCGGCCCGATCTTCCTGACCCAGCACATCCTCTGGGTCATCACGGTCGGCTGGGTCCTCGTCGCACTCGGGATCCTGGTGACCTGGCTGCTGATGCGCAGTCCGTGGGGTCGCGTGATCAAGGGCATCCGTGAGGACGAAGAGGCGGTTCGCAGCCTGGGCAAGAACGTGTTCGCCTACAAGATGCAGAGCCTCATCATCGGCGGTCTGTTCGGTGCGGCTGCCGGTGTCATCATCGCCCTGGCGGCCTCGTCGGCCAACCCCGACAACTTCGCCCCTCAATACACGTTCTTCGCCTACACCGTCCTGCTCCTCGGGGGTGCGGCCCGCGTGTTCGGCCCCGTCGTGGGTGCGGTCATCTTCGTGGGTGCGTTGGTCTTCGTGGATGCGATCCTCAAGGGCGCCATGAGCGACGGCCTCATCCCCACGTGGGTCATGGACGGCGACCAGGTCGGACAGGTCCGATTCATCCTCATCGGCCTCGTGCTGATGCTGCTGATGATCTTCCGCCCACAGGGAATCTTCGGCGACAAGAAGGAGCTGCAGCTCGATGCCCGCTGACAACGAAGCCACCACGACCCAGCAGGGCGAGCGTGCCAAGGCGGCAGTTGCCGCCTTGTCCACCGCCGAGCAGGTTCCGGGTGGAAGCAAGCCCGACCCGATCCTGGTCGCCGACAACGTCGTGCGCACCTTCGGCGGGCTGAAGGCTGTCGACGTCGACCACCTGGAGATCCAACGTGGCTCGATCACGGCGTTGATCGGCCCCAACGGGGCCGGCAAGACGACCTGCTTCAACCTGTTGACCGGGTTCGACAAGCCGGACACCGGAACCTGGCAGTTCAACGGTGACGAGATCTCCAAGCTGGCCCCGCACCGCGTTGCCCGTCGTGGCATGGTGCGCACCTTCCAGCTCACCAAGTCGCTGGCGCGGATGACCGTCCTGGAGAACCTGCGCCTGGGCGCCAAGGACCAGAAGGGCGAACACCTCTGGGCCTCGGTCCTGCCCTTCCTGTGGCGCGACCAGGAGCAGTCGGTCACCGAGCGCGCCGACGAGCTGCTCGAGCACTTCAACCTCGTGCGCGTTCGTGACGACTACGCCGGCAGCCTGTCGGGTGGCCAGCGCAAGCTCCTCGAGATGGCCCGCGCGTTGATGGTGGGCCCGGAGATGGTGATGCTCGACGAACCGATGGCCGGCGTGAACCCACGCCTGCGGCAGAGCCTGAACGAACACATCCGCGGGCTCCGCGAGACCGGCATGACCGTGGTCTTCGTCGAGCACGACATGGACGTCGTGCGCGACGTCTCCGACTGGGTCGTCGTGATGGCCCAGGGCCAGATCGTTGCCGAGGGTCCGCCTCAGGAGGTCATGGCCCAGCAGTCGGTCATCGACGCCTATCTCGGGGCACACCACGATGCCCCGCTGACCGAGGCCGAGGAAGAAGCCCAGCTCGAAGCCGTGCAGGAACAGCTCGCCCAGGAATCCGAGGAGGGCACCCAATGAGCAAGAAGACCGGAGCCGACGCCTACGAGGGCGGACAGGGCGAAACCGGGGCCATCGACCGCGAGGAGCACCTGAAGGCCGCGGAGGGTGCGCTGCTGCGCGCCGACGACCTCACCGCCGGCTACATCCCCGAGGTGAACATCCTCAACCATTGTGACTTCCACGTGAACGAGGGCGAGCTGGTCGCCATCATCGGCCCCAACGGTGCCGGGAAGTCGACTCTCCTGAAGGCCCTCTTCGGCCTGGTCAGCATTCGCGAGGGCGACATCACCCTGCGCGGTGAGTCGCTGCGCAACAAGAAGGCCAACCAGCTCGTCGACATGGGTGTCGGCTTCGTGCCACAGACGGAGAACGTCTTCTCGACGCTCACCGTCGAGGAGAACATGCAGATGGGGCTCTTCCTGCGCCCCAAGAAGTTCCGGGAGCGCTGGGACTACGTCACTGACCTCTTCCCCAGGCTGGGCGATCGCCGCAAGCAACGCGCGGGTTCGCTGTCCGGTGGGGAGCGGCAGATGGTGGCCATGGGCAGGGCGCTGATGATGGATCCGTCGGTGCTGTTGCTCGACGAGCCGTCAGCAGGCCTGTCCCCCGTGCTCCAGGACGAGGTCTTCATCCTCACCAAGCGGATCAACCGCACCGGGGTCAGCGTGATCATGGTGGAGCAGAACGCGCGGCGCTGTCTCCAGATCTGCGACCGCGGCTACGTCCTCGACCAGGGTCGCAACGCCTACACCGGCGCCGGCTCCGACCTGATGAACGATCCGCACGTCATCGGTCTCTACCTGGGGACCTTGGCCAAGGCCTGACCGAGCACTCTGCAGGGGCGACACGATCACCGTGTCGCCCCTGCTGCCTTTCCCAGCCCCGCGCCGTACGCCGCCCCTGCCGGGGCCGCTGGCGAGCGCGCCGACGCACCCAACCCGGCACCGCGCCGTACGCCGCCTGTCCCGGCCGACTCCGGCGCGGTCGGGACGGCGTGGGCCGGGACCGACAAACGCAGCGGGGCCGGCACGGTTTCCCGTGCCGGCCCCGCTGGTTCGTTGCGGTGGGTTCAGTCTCAGCTGACGTCGTCAGCGGAGATCTCACCCTGGCTCGCCTCGACGAACTCGTAGGTGCCGTCGGGCTTGTACTGGTAGATGCCGATGTACGCCGTCCCGGGGTCACCGTTGGGCAGGAAGTCGACCGGACCGCTGAAGCCGTCGTAGTCGATGTCCTCACCGTCGACGAGCAGGTCCTTGCACTCCTTGAAGGTGGTGCACTTCGTGCCGTCACGCGACACGCTGACCAGCTCCTTGGCCAGGGCCGGGCCTGCGTCGGAGTCGGCAGCAATGGCGGCCAGGCCCATCAGGACCGTGCCGTCGTAGGACTCTGCTGCGTAGCTCCAGTCCTTCAGCTTCGGGTTGACCGTCGCCAGCTTCTTCTTGAGCTCGCCGTTGGCGGCCACACCGGGCAGGGATCCCTTGACGTTCGGCCCCATCGTGCCGGCCTCGAAGTCCTTCGAGAAGTCACTCAGGTTGCCGTCGACCAGGTAGATCTTCTTCTCGGCCGGGCCGATGCCCTGCTTGACCAGCTCGGGGATGATCTTCTTCGTCTCGTCGAAGCCGATCAGCACGATCGCCTCGGGGTCAGCAGCCTTGATCGAGGAGACCTCGGTCGAGTAGCTGGGCGCCTTGGGGTCGTAGATGACCTTCTCGACGACGTCGGCGTTGGCCGCCGTGACGTTCTCCTCGACGTGGTCCGCAAGACCGGTGCCGTAGGCGTCCTGGAGCGCCATGATGCCGACAGTGGCGTTGCCGTCGTTGATGATCGTGTCGGCGAGGACGCGTCCCTGCAGGGTGTCCGGCGGAGCAGTGCGGAAGTAGAGCCCGTTGTCACAGTAGGTGCTGAACTGGTCGGACGTGTTGGCCGGCGACATCTCCACCATGCCTTCGCTGGTGATCTTGTCGATGACCAGGAGGGACACACTCGAGGACGCTGCACCGACGACCACGTCGGCCTTCTTGTTGATCAGGCTGTCGACGGACTGCGAGGCAATCGGGTTCTGGGCGTCGCCGGAGTCGGAGTTGACCAGCTTGACCTTCTTGTCGAGAACGCCGCCTGCCTTGTTCATGTCGTTGACGGCAAGCTCGACAGCCGCGAACTCCGGCGGACCGAGGAACGCCAGCGATCCCGTCTGCGGGAGCAGCGTGCCCACGGTGAAGGTACCGTCGCCCTTGACGTCCGGGAATTCCTTGACCGTGCAGTCCTCGCTGGACTTCTTGTCGTCGTTGCCACCGGACGCGGAGTCATCCTTGTCGGAGCCGCAGGAGGCCCCGAGGGCTAGCACGGCGCCGACCGCGATAGCGGTCCCGAGACGCAGTTTCTTCGTGGGGCGATTCATTGACCCTCCGTTGTTTCACGGTTCCGCCGTGCACCGGGCACGGCCTGATGTGAGCAACCTAACGCCAAGAGCCCCCGGATAGCGCCTGTCGACGCCGCCGTTGCCAACCCGTTATCTTCAGGAGTCGGCGGCTGGAGAGTCCTGTACGCCGCTCACGCCGTGCTCGACGACACCGTCTGCCACTTGGCGCATGGACAGGCGCAGGTCCATGGCCGTCTTCTGGATCCACCGGAACGCGTCGGGCTCGCTGATGCCCAGCTCCTTCTGCAGCACACCCTTGGCGCGTTCCACGGACTTGCGCGTCTCGAGTCGCTCGGAGAGATCTGCGACCTCCGACTCCAACGTGGTCAGCTCGGTGAAGCGGCTGACGGCCATCTCTATTGCCGGCACCAGGTCGTTTCGGGAGAAGGGCTTGACCAGGTAGGCCATCGCGCCGGCGTCTCGTGCGCGCTCCACCAGGTCGCGCTGGGAGAAGGCAGTCAACATGACCACGGGCGCGAGGCGCTGCGCGGCGATCCGCTCGGCGGCCGAGATGCCGTCGAGTCGGGGCATCTTCACGTCGAGGATTACGAGGTCAGGGCGCAACTCGTCGACGAGCGCAATGGCCTGCTCGCCGTCGGCGGCCTGGCCGACGACGTCGTACCCCTCCTCACCGAGCATCTCGGCGAGGTCCATGCGAATCAGGGCCTCGTCCTCGGCGATGACGACACGGCGGGCGGGGCTGGGTTGTTCGGTCACGCCGCCAAGAGTAGGGCGCCGCCGGGGTTGATGGCGAACTGCGAGTCCCCCGCGCACACGCGTCCCGAGCGATTCCGATAGGGTGTGCTGCGCTCCAGCCCCGGTAGTCCAATCGGCAGAGACGATGCACTCAAACTGCATACAGTGTGGGTTCGAATCCCACCCGGGGTACCAATTCATGTGGACCGACGAGACTGTCGGTGCTGGCCGGCACTCTGGGCAGTATGTATTCCACCGCGCTTCGCACCACCGCCCTTGACGCACTGGCATCGGGTGCTTCGGTGTCGTCAGTGGCACGAGACCTTGGCGTCGCGAGATCCACGGTCCGCTCATGGCGGGCCAGGCCCGAACCGGTTGCTCTGCGCCCACGCCCTCGACCTGCTGGGCATCGCGTGGAAGCGCTCCGGGAAGTTCCACATCTCCGTCTCCCGCAGGGAGGCGGTCGCGATACTCGACGACGCCATCGGGCCCAAGGGCTGAGGCGCCGTGCCCGAGCGAGGATCAGCGTGGCCGGTGGTAGGCCGGGGCCACCTCGTTGATCGCGTCGCCGATGCGATGGATGCGCAAGGCATTGGTGGAGCCGGGGATCCCGGGCGGGGAACCGGCAATGATGACCACCAGGTCGCCCATCTCCACGCGTCCGATCGACAACAGCGCCTCGTCGACCTGGCGCACCATCTCGTCGGTGTGCTCGACCGCCGCGGTCTTGAACGTCTCCACGCCCCAGGTCATCGACAGTTGGGAGCGCACCTTCGCCTCGGGGGTGAACGCGAGGATCGGGATGTGCCCGCGGTAGCGCGCCAGTCGCCGGGCGGAGTCACCGCTCTGGGTGAAGGCCACGAGGTACTTCGCGCCGACCCGCTCCCCCACCTCGGCGGCAGCCTTGGCGATCACGCCGCCCCGAGTCTTCGGGTTCCAGTCGATGGCTGTCATGTGGTGAAGTCCGTGGTCCTCGGCCGAGCCGAGAATCCGCTCCATCGTCTGCACCGTGACGATGGGGTACTCCCCCACGCTGGTCTCACCGGAGAGCATCACCGCGTCGGTGCCGTCGAGCACCGCATTGGCCACGTCGGAGGCTTCCGCACGTGTCGGCGCCGGGGCAGAGATCATCGACTCCAGCATCTGGGTCGCCACGATCACCGGCTTGGCATTGCGACGTGCCTTGTCGATCACCCGCTTCTGCAGGAAGGGCACGTCCTCGAGCGGGCACTCCACACCCAGGTCACCGCGCGCCACCATGAGACCGTCGAAGGCCTTCACGATCTCGTCGAGGTTCTCGATGGCCTGCGGCTTCTCGATCTTGGCGATCACGGGCACGAGCACGCCGACCTCACGCATCACGGCCCGAACGTCTTCGACGTCGGCGGCGTTGCGCACGAAGGACAGCGCGATGAAGTCGACGCTGAGGGAGAGCGCGAAGCGCAGGTCCTCGATGTCCTTCTCGGAGAGCGCCGGCACCGACACGGCGACGCCGGGAAGGTTGATCCCCTTGTGGTCACTCACCTTGCCGGCAACGACCACCTCGGTGTGGACGGTGTCGTCCTCCACCTCGGTCACCCGAAGCCGCACCTTGCCGTCATCGATGAGGATCGGGTCACCCTCGTGGACGTCGCCCGGCAGACCGGCGTACGTCGTGGAGGCGATCACGTTGTCACCCGGCACCGTGCGGGTGGTGATCGCCCAGGCCTGGCCCTTCTTCAGCTTGATCGGGCCGTTCTCGATCAGGCCCAGCCTGATCTTCGGTCCCTGCAGATCGGCAAAGATGCCGACGCCGTGGCCGCTCGCGTCGGAGGCCTCACGCACCAACTGGTAGCTGCGTCGGTGGTCGTCGTGGGTGCCGTGGCTCATGTTCAGGCGAGCGACGTCCATGCCCGCGTCGACGAGCTGACGGATGGATTCGGACGTTGACGTGGCGGGCCCGAGGGTGCACACGATCTTTGCTCTACGCACACACCCAACCTACCGGGCGGAGGTGACCTCCGAGGCGCTGGTGTGCGACATCACCATGAAATCCACCGACCCGTCGCCAGATTCGAGGAACTGGCGACGGGTCGGCGAGAAGCAGCGACGAGTCGACCTCAGACGACCAGGGGCCGCGCCGTCGGAGGGATCGGCACCGGCAACGTGGTGGAGCCGGTGAGGAACTCGTCGACCGCGGCTGCCGCGGCCCGTCCCTCAGCGATCGCCCAGACGATCAGCGACTGCCCGCGACCGGCGTCGCCAGCCACGAACACCCCCTCGACGGAGGACGCGTACTTGTTGTCGCGGGCCACGTTGCTGCGCTCGTCCAGCTCGACACCCAACTGGTCGATCAGGCCGTCCTTCTCCGGGCCGGTGAAGCCCATCGCGAACAGCACCAGCTCGGCCGGGATCTCGCGCTCGGTGCCCTCGACCTCGGTCAGCTTGCCGCCCTCGAAGGTCACTTCGACGATGCGCAGGGCACGCACGTTGCCGTTGTCGTCGCCCAGGAACTCCTGGGTCGACACGGCGTACACCCGGTCCCCGCCCTCCTCGTGGGCGGAGGAGACCTTGAAGGTCATCGGGTACGTCGGCCACGGCTGGTTGGCCGGACGCGACTCGCTGGGCATCGGCATGATCTCGAGCTGGGTGATCGACGCAGCGCCCTGGCGGATGGAGGTGCCGAGGCAGTCCGCGCCGGTGTCACCGCCACCGATGATGACGACGTTCTTGCCGTCGGCACGAATCTGCTCCGAGCCGTCAGCCGTCGCAGGCTCTCCGAGGGACGCCCGGTTCGACTGCGGCAGGAACTCCATCGCCTGGTGGATGCCACCGAGCTCCCGCCCGGGAACCGGCAGGTCCCGCGCCGTCGTCGAACCCATCGCGAGCACCACGGCGTCGTACCGCTCGCGCAGCTCGTCGGCGGTGATCTCCTCGCCGACGTTGACCCCGGGTCGGAAGACGGTGCCCTCGCGGCGCATCTGGTCGAGCCGCTTGTCGAGGTGCTTCTTCTCCATCTTGAACTCGGGGATGCCGTAGCGCAGGAGGCCACCGATCTTGTCGGCCCGCTCATAGACCGCGACGGTGTGACCGGCGCGGGTGAGCTGCTGGGCCGCGGCGAGCCCTGCGGGACCCGAGCCGATCACGGCCACGGTCCGACCCGAGAGCCACTCCGGTGGCTGGGGCCGGACGAAGCCCGACTCCCATGCCTTGTCGATGATCGAGACCTCGACGTTCTTGATGGTCACCGGGTCCTGGTTGATGCCCAGGACACAGGCGGTCTCACAGGGTGCCGGGCAGAGGCGACCGGTGAACTCCGGGAAGTTGTTGGTCGCGTGCAGGCGCTCGATCGCGCCCTCCCAGTCGTCGCGCCAGACCAGGTCGTTCCACTCGGGGATGATGTTGCCGAGAGGACAGCCCTGGTGGCAGAACGGGATGCCGCAGTCCATGCAGCGACCGGCCTGCTTGGTGATGATCGGCAGCAGCGCCCGGCCGATGCCATCGGGGTAGACCTCGTTCCAGTCGTTGACGCGTTCCTCGACCGGACGACGTTCGGCGACCTCGCGGCCGTCCTTCAGAAATCCCTTGGGGTCAGCCATGGTTCTCCCCTTCCTGGTCGGTGCAGTGGGTGCGGTCAGCCATTGCGCACCTCTTTCAGGGTTGTGCCAGCAGTCGGCGAGAGATCGGTGGATCGAGGCTCAGCCATGGAGCACCTCCATGATCCGGGCGGCTGCCTGCTCCTCGTCCAGTCCCTCTTCGAGTGCTTCCGCACGCGCCTCGAGGACTCGCTTGAAGTCGCTGGGCATGACCTCGGTGAAGCGGGCCACCGCGGCGTCCCAGTCGGCGAGCAGCTCCTCGGCGACCGTGGACTCGGTCTCCTCGAAGTGCTTCGTCACCAGCTCCTTGAGCTCTTCGGCAGCCTTGCCCTCGACCGCCGACAGTTCCACGAGCTCCGGGTTGACCCGGCCCTCGTCGATGTCGAGCACGAACGCGTAGCCACCAGACATGCCGGCCGCGAAGTTGCGGCCGGTCGGGCCGAGGACGACGACCTTGCCACCGGTCATGTATTCACAACCGTGGTCACCGACGCCCTCCACGACCAGCGACGCACCGGAGTTGCGCACCGCGAACCGTTCGCCGGCCTGGCCGCGGAGGAAGATCTCCCCGGACGTGGCTCCGTAGCCGATGGTGTTGCCGGCGATGATCTGCTGCGACGCGTCGAAGGTGGACGCCCGGTCCGGACGAACCACGATGCGACCACCCGAGAGGCCCTTGCCGACGTAGTCGTTGGCATCCCCCTCGAGGCGGAGCGTGATGCCGCGCGGAACGAACGCGCCGAACGACTGTCCCGCCGAGCCGGTGAAAGTGATGTCGATGGTGCCCTCGGGCAGGCCCTCACCCTTGTAGCGCTTGGTCACCTCGTGGCCGAGGATGGTGCCGACGGTGCGGTTGACGTTGCGCACCTCCACCTGGGCACGGACCGGCTCGCCACTCTCCAGGGCCGGCGCGGCAATGCGCACCAGTTCGTTGTCGAGCGCCTTGTCGAGACCGTGGTCCTGGCCCGTGGTGTTGTGTCGCGCCGCGCCCTCGGCGAGCTCGGGCAGGTGCAACACGGGCGACAGGTCGAGACCAGCAGCCTTCCAGTGGTTGACCGCAGGCTCCACGTCCAGGCTCTCGACGTGACCGACGGCCTCCTCGATGCTGCGGAAGCCGAGCTCGGCCAGGATCTCGCGCACCTCCTCGGCGATGTACTGGAAGAAGTTGACGACGTACTCGGCCTTGCCCGAGTAGCGTTCGCGCAGCACCGGGTTCTGCGTGGCGACGCCCACGGGACAGGTGTCGAGGTGGCACACCCGCATCATGATGCAGCCCGAGACCACCAGGGGCGCGGTCGCGAAACCGAACTCCTCGGCACCCAGCAGTGCGGCGATCACCACGTCACGACCGGTCTTGAGCTGGCCGTCGGTCTGCACGACGATGCGGTCGCGCAGGCCGTTGAGCAGCAGCGTCTGCTGGGTCTCGGCCAGGCCGAGCTCCCAGGGGCCACCGGCATGCTTGAGCGAGGTCAGCGGCGACGCACCGGTGCCACCGTCGTGACCCGAGATGAGTACGACGTCGGCGTGCGCCTTCGAGACACCGGCCGCGACCGTGCCCACACCCACCTCGGCGACCAGCTTCACGTGCACCCGGGCAGCCGGATTCGCGTTCTTCAGGTCGTGGATCAGCTGGGCGAGGTCCTCGATCGAGTAGATGTCGTGGTGCGGCGGCGGGGAGATCAGGCCCACGCCGGGCGTGCTGTGACGCGTCTTCGCCACCCACGGATAGACCTTGTGACCGGGCAGCTGGCCACCCTCACCGGGCTTGGCGCCCTGGGCCATCTTGATCTGGATGTCGTCGGAGTTCGTGAGGTACTCACTGGTCACGCCGAAGCGTCCCGAGGCCACCTGCTTGATCGAAGAGCGACGCTGCGGGTCGTAGAGACGTTCCGGGTCCTCACCGCCCTCACCGGTGTTGGACTTGCCGCCCAGCTGGTTCATCGCGATGGCCAGCGTCTCGTGCGCCTCCATGCTGATGGAGCCGTAGGACATGGCCCCGGTGGAGAACCGCTTCACGATCTCGGAGGCCGGCTCGACCTCGTCGAGAGGAACAGGACGCCGCGCTCCGTCTTCTTGAGCGTCCTTGAACTTGAACAACCCGCGCAGGGTCATCAGGCGCTCGGACTGCTCGTTGACCCGGTCGGTGTACTGCTTGAAGACGTCGTAGCGACCGGCGCGGGTGGCGTGCTGGAGCCGGAAGACGGTCTCCGGGTCGAACAGGTGCGGCTCACCCTCGCGACGCCACTGGTACTCGCCGCCGATGTTCAGCTCGCGGTGCGAGGGCGCGATGCCACCGCGGGGGTACGCCGTGGCGTGGCGCTTGGCGACCTCCTCTGCGATCGTCTCGAGCTCCATGCCACCGAGCTTGGAGGCGGTGCCGGTGAAGTACTTGTCGACGACGTCCTGCGAGAGGCCGACGGCCTCGAAGATCTGGGCACCGGTGTACGACGCGACGGTCGACACACCCATCTTGCTCATCACCTTGAGCACGCCCTTGCCCAGTGACTTCACCAGGTTGCGGACCGCCTGCTCCGGCTCGATCTTGACGTAGTAGCCCTCACGCGCAAGGTCCTCGACGGACTCCATCGCGAGATAGGGGTTGACCGCGGCCGCGCCGTAGCCGACCAACAGGGCCACGTGGTGGACCTCACGGACGTCACCGGCCTCGATCAACAGCCCGACCTGGGTGCGGGTCTTCTCGCGCACCAGGTGGTGGTGGACCGCGCCGGTGAGCAACAGCGACGGAATCGGCGCCAGCTCAGCGGTCGAGTGCCGGTCGGAGAGCACGATGATGCGCGCACCGTCGGCGATCGCGTCGGAGACCTCCTGGCAGATCTCGTCGATGCGTCGGGCCATCGCCGCGCCGCCACCCTCGACCTCGTAGAGGCCGCGCGACACGTGCGTGATGAAGCCGGGCATGTCGCCGTCACGGTTGATGTGACGGATCTTGGCGAGGTCGTCGTTGTCGATCACCGGGAACGGCAGCACGACCTGGCGACACGAGGCCGGGGTCGGCTCGAGAAGGTTGGACTCCGGGCCGATGGTGCCGTTGAGCGAAGTGACCAGCTCTTCGCGGATCGCGTCCAGCGGAGGGTTGGTCACCTGGGCGAACAGCTGCACGAAGTAGTCGAACAGCAGTCGCGGCTTGTCCGACAGTGCCGCGATGGGCGAGTCGGTGCCCATCGATCCGATCGGCTCGGCCGCGGTGTTGGCCATCGGGGTGAGCAGCACCCGCAGCTCCTCCTCGGTGTAGCCGAAGATCTGCTGGCGCCTGGTCACCGATGCGTGCGTGTGCACGATGTGCTCACGGTTCGGGACGTCGTTGAGGTGGATCAGACCGGCGTGCAGCCACTCGTCGTACGGGTGCTCGGCCGCCAGCTCGGACTTGATCTCCTCGTCCTCGACGATGCGGTGCTCGTCGGTGTCGACCAGGAACATCTTGCCGGGCTGGAGGCGACCCTTGCGGACCACGGTGGCCGGGTCGATGTCGAGTACGCCGACTTCGGAGGCGAGCACGACGAGGCCGTCGTCGGTGACCCAGTAGCGCGAGGGGCGCAGGCCGTTGCGGTCGAGCACGGCACCGACCTGGGCGCCGTCGGTGAAGACGACGCAGGCGGGTCCGTCCCACGGCTCCATCATCGCGGAGTGGAACTCGTAGAAGGCCCGACGCTTGTCGTCCATCTCGGTGTGGTTCTCCCACGCCTCCGGGATCATCATCAGCACCGAGTGCGGCAGCGAACGGCCACCCATGTGCAGGAGCTCGAGCACCTCGTCGAACGACGCGGAGTCGGAGGCACCGGGGGCACAGATCGGGTAGAGCCGCTCCAGGTCGCCCGGGATGAGGTCGGAGGAGAGCAGCGCCTCACGGGCCCGCATCCAGTTCCGGTTGCCCATCACGGTGTTGATCTCGCCGTTGTGGGCGATGAACCGGAACGGGTGGGACAGCGGCCAGCTCGGGAACGTGTTCGTCGAGAACCGCGAGTGGACCACGGCCACGGCCGAGGCGACCCGCTCGTCGACCAGGTCGGGGAAGACCTGGTCGAGCTGGTCGGTGGTCAGCATCCCCTTGTAGGCGATGGTGCGCCCGGACAGCGACGGGAAGTAGACGTCAGTCGCGCGCTCGGCGCGCTTGCGCAGACAGAACGCCCGGCGCTCAAGAGCCATCCCGGAGACGCGGGCGCCGGCACCGGCGACGAACAGCTGCTGGAAGGCCGGCATGCAGTCGCGTGCGGTCGCGCCGAGGGGCGCATCGTTGGTGGGAACCTCACGCCACCCGAGCACGGCCAGCCCCTCGTCTGCGGCGATCTCCTCGATCTGCGCACGGGTGCGGGCAACCTGCTCGGCGTCACCGGGCAGGAACGCCGTGCCCACGGCGTAGGAGCCCTTGACCGGAAGCTCGAAGTCGACGACATCGCGCAGGAACGCGTCGGGCACCTGCATCAGGATGCCGGCGCCGTCACCCGAGTTGGGTTCGGCACCCGCCGCTCCGCGGTGCTCGAGGTTGCGCAGCGCCTGGAGCGCCTTCGCAACGATGTCATGGCTGGCTACGCCTGTCAGGGTTGCCACGAAGGCGACGCCGCACGCATCGTGCTCGTTCGCTCCGTCGTACAAACCCTGAGGCGGCGGGAATGCGTGCATGAGCATTCTCCCGTCGTCATCTGCGCCGACCCGGGGAAACCGGGAAGGCGAACTGGCAGTGCAGGAATTCTTTGTCTGCAGGGGGACGACACTGGCCCGCGGCGAGGGGCAACACTACACCCTCGAAGGTCCGGCCCCTTCCGGGAAAGCTGACTGGTGGACTGTTCGTGATCTGAATCTCAGCCCCGAGACAGCGTGCAGTGGACCGGTCGCCGGTGGCTCCACGCCCAGCAGATGACCCGTCGTCAGGCGAGCCCTTCGCCGACTCCGATGCCGATCAGGTAGGTGATCGCGAACGCTGCCGCGCCGAGGAGCACCTGCCGACCCCCGCCGTACCACCAGGGACGATTGGTGAGCCGGGTGACCACCGCGCCACATCCGAAGAGCGCCAGCAGCGTCAACGTCATCGTCGGCCACAACATCGTGATGCCGAAGAGGAAGGGCAGGACGGGCACCAGCGCCCCCAGCGAGAACGAGACGAAGGAGGAGACCGCCGCGACCAAGGGCGAGGCGAGCTCGTCCGGATCCACGCCGAACTCCTCCATGGAGTGCACGGCCACTGCGGTGTCGACGTCGCGGTGGACCTGCTCGGCGACCTCCTGTGCAAGGGCGGGCTCGAGGCCGCGTTCCTGCAACATCTCGGCGAGCTCGGCCTGCTCGAGCGCCGGGTTCTCGACGATCTCGCGACGCTCCTTGGCAACCTCGAACTCGGCTGCCTCGGCCTGGCTGGCCACGGAGGCGTACTCCCCCGCTGCCATCGAGAAGGCGCCGGCGGCGAGGCCGGCCAGACCAGCCAGTACGACGGCCGAGGCACCGCTGGCGTCCCTCGTGCCGCCGGCGACACCGGCGATCAGGGCGGCGTTGGAGACCAGTCCGTCCATGGCGCCGAACACGGCAGGGCGCAGCCAGCCGGCGTTCACGTCGCCGTGCTCGTGGCCGATCTCCGCGCTGACGTCTGACGAGTCCATGACCGTGAATCTAACGGTTCGCCCCGCGTGGCTGTCGGTGGACGAGCGGCGGCTGCTCGAACAGCGGCTCGTCGAGTGGTTTCGAGACGCTCGTGACTCGCTCGTCAACCACCGTCCGTCGGCTCAGTCCTTGGCGTCAGCCACGTCCGCTTCGTCGTCCTCGGCCTCGGCGGCGTCGGCGTCCGAGTCGTCGGCGTCGGAGTCTTCGGCGCCCTCCTCCGAGTCGGCGTCCGAGTCCACCTCGGCAGCGGCGACCTCAGGGTTGCGGAACACGCTCTCCTCACGGGCGGGGTGACGCTTGGCCGACCAGACGAAGTAGGCCAGCGCAGCCAGGAACAACACGATCGAGGTCCACACGTTGAGCCGAAGGCCGAGAACGTCGTTCATCTGGACGTCGTCGATGCGCAGCGTCTCGATCCAGCCGCGCCCGAGGGTGTAGCCCATGACGTAGAGCGCGAGCACCCGACCGTAGCCGAGCTTGAAGCGACGGTCCGCCCAGATCAGCAGGGCGAAGACAGCCAGGCACCACAGACACTCGTAGAGGAAGGTCGGGTGGTAGGTCGCGTCCTCGAGATGCCCACTCACCCGATGGGCGGAGTCGATCTCGAGCCCCCAGGGCAGGTCGGTGGGCTTGCCGTAGAGCTCCTGGTTGAACCAGTTGCCCCACCGACCGAAGGCCTGCGCCACGATGACCCCGGGCGCAAGAGCGTCCATCACCGGCAGCACCTTGATGCCCATCACCCTGGCGCCGATCAGCGCGCCGACCGCACCCAGGGCGATCGCACCCCAGATGCCCAGCCCGCCGCGCCACACGTACAGCGCCGTGATCGGGTCCTTCCCCTCGCCGAAGTAGAGGTGGTAGTCGGTGATCACGTGGTAGAGCCGGGCGCCGACCAGACCGAACGGAATCGCCCACAGGGCGATGTCGGACATCTGGCCCGGCTTGCCGCCGCGGGCCACCCAACGCCGCTCGCCGATCCAGATCGCAGCGATGACCCCGACGATGATGCACAGGGCGTAGGCGCGAATCGGGAAGGGGCCGAGGTGCCAGACGCCCTCAGCGGGGCTCGGGATGGTCTGCAGGATCATGCGTCCGCCTTCAGCAGTCTCTTGATGTCGTCGGCCAGGCTCTGGGCCGAGGCATCCTGGTTCCAGATCACCGGCACCTCGTCGGCGCCGTCGATGGAGAAGATCGCCGTGGTGTGGCTGACGTCGTAGCCGCCGGTGGGCAGCTTGGGCTCACGCTCCATGAACACGCCGAACGACTCGGCCAGGTTCTTGATGGTGGAGAGCTTGCCGGTCAGGCCGACGAAGCCCGGGTCGAAGCGATCCAGGTAGCGACGCAGCGCCTTCTCGTCGTCCCTCGCCGGGTCGGTGGTCACGAACACCACGTCGACCTGGTCGCGCTCGGAGTCGTCGAGTCGGGTCAGCGAGGAGGCGATGTTCGACATCACCATCTGGCAGATGTCGGGGCAGTTGGTGTAGCCGAAGAAGACCAGCGTGACCGGCTTCTTGGTGTCACCGGCCAAGGAGTACGCATCGCCGTCGGTGTCGACCAGCGTCGGCTGCGGGGCGGCGTACTTGTCCTTGAGGACGTTGCCGTGGAAGCCCTCCTCACCGACTGGCTGGTCACCACTCGCGCAGCCGGTCACCAGGAGCGACGCACCGAGGACGGCGGCCGCCAGATGACGCCTACCCACGACGTACGCCGTCGGCGAGGTCTTCGGTGAGCGCACGCAGTGCGGCCAAACCGGCGGCCCGGTCCGAGCCCGCGTCGAGGAGGGTCCTCACCAGGGCAGAGCCGACGATGACGCCGTCGGCGTACGCCGCGATCTCGGCAGCCTGGTCCCCGTTGGAGACACCGAGCCCGACACCGACGGGGAGATCTGTGGTCGCCTTGGTGCGGGCCACGAGCGGACCGGCCAGGTCGCTGGTGCTGGCGCGCGCCCCGGTGACGCCCATGACGGCGGTGGCGTAGACGAAGCCGCGGCAGGCAGCCGTCGTCATCGCGATGCGTTCGTCGGTCGAGGACGGCGAGACCAGGAACACCTTGTCGAGGTCGTGCGCATCGGCTGCGGCGATCCACTCCTGACCGAAGTCGGGGGTGATGTCGGGGGTGATCAGTCCGGCACCGCCGGCCGAGGCGAGGTCGGCCGCGAACCGATCCACTCCACTGCGCCCGTTGCGTCCGCTGGCGCGTCCGTAGTGCTCAACGGGGTTCCAGTAGGTCATCACCAGGGTCGGCGCGCCGGTGGCGGCGACTGCCTCCACCACGCGCAGCACGTCGGTGGTGCGCACACCCTGCTCGAGGGCCTGCTGGGCGGCGGCCTGCACGGTCGGCCCGTCCATCACGGGATCGGTGTAGGGGAAGCCGACCTCGATCACGTCACAGCCTGCGTCGACCATGACCTTCAGCGCGTCGATCGAGCCGTCGACGTCTGGGAAGCCGGCGGGGAGGTAGCCGACCAGGGCGCTGCGGCCCTCGCCTCGTGCCTTCTCGAAGGCGGATGCCACGCTCACTTGTCGTCTCCTTCGTCGGCACCCAGCTGGAACCACTCGACGGCCGTCTCCATGTCCTTGTCACCACGGCCCGACAGGTTGACCAGGATGGTCGCAGTGGGGCCCTTCTCCGCCTTGAGCTCCTCGGCCACTCTCAGCGCCCCGGCCAGCGCATGGGCTGACTCGACGGCCGGGATGATGCCCTCGGTGCGGGAGAGCAGGGCGAGCGCGTCCATCGCCTCGGCATCGGTGACCGGGAGGTACGACGCCCGGCCGACCTCGGCCAGGTGAGAGTGCTGCGGACCCACGCCCGGATAGTCGAGCCCGGCCGAGATCGAGTGGGACTCGATGGTCTGACCGTCGTCGTCCTGGAGAACGTAGGTGCGCGCTCCATGCAGCACACCGCTGTCGCCGGCACCGATGGTGGCCGCGTGACGGCCGGTCTCGATGCCCTCGCCCCCAGCCTCGAAGCCATAGATCTTCACGTCGTCGTCGAGGAACGCGGTGAACAGCCCGATCGCGTTCGACCCGCCACCCACGCACGCAGCAATCGCGTCCGGCAGCGCGCCGAACTGGTCGAGGCTCTGCCGGCGGGCTTCGTCACCGATGCCACGGCAGAAGTCGCGCACCATGCTCGGGAACGGGTGCGGCCCGGCCGCCGTCCCGAAGAGGTACGCCGTGTTGTCGACGCTGGCGACCCAGTCGCGCAGCGCTTCGTTGATGGCGTCCTTGAGCGTTGCCGAGCCGGAGTCCACCGGGATCACCTTGGCGCCCAGCAGCTGCATGCGTGCCACGTTGAGCGCCTGGCGGCGGGTGTCGACGGCTCCCATGTAGACGGTGCAGTCGAGCCCGAAGTAGGCCGCTGCGGTGGCGCTCGCGACACCGTGTTGGCCGGCTCCGGTCTCGGCGATCACCCGGGTCTTGCCCATCCGCTTGGTGAGCATCGCCTGGCCGAGCACGTTGCGGATCTTGTGGGCACCGGTGTGGTTGAGGTCCTCCCGCTTGAGCAGCACCCGCACGCCGACCTTCTCCGAGAGCCGCTCAGCGTGGTAGAGCGGGCTGGGCGTGTTGGCGTAGTCGCGCAGGATCGCCTCGAAGTCAGACGTGAACTGGGCGTCGGCCATGGCGTCCTGCCACGCCACCGTCAGCTCGTCGAGGGCGGCAACCAGTGCCTCCGGCATGAACCGCCCACCGAAGTTGCCGAAAAAGCCGCGTTCGTCGGCCTCGAATGACATCAGACTCCTGCTTCCTGTCCGGGCTGCGTGCCCGTGTTGTGCGTTGTCGTGCGGATCGCGGCCATGGCGCGCACGGCGCCCTCCGGATCGCCGTCCTTGACCAGAGCCTCGCCGACGAGCACCGCCCGGGCGCCCTCGCTGGCGAAGCGTTCGACGTCGGCGACCCCGGTGATGCCGGACTCGGCCACCTTCACCCGGTCGTCGGGGATCAGTCCGGCCAGCTGCCCGAAGGTGTCGTCGTGCACCTCGAGGGTCTTGAGATTACGGGCGTTGACACCGATCAGCTCCGCGCCGAGGTCGACGGCCCGCCGGGTCTCCTCCGCGTCGTGCACCTCCACCAGGACGGTCAGGCCCAGGCCGCGCGCCTCGGCGTACAGCCGCTCGAGCTCGGGCTGCGGGAGCGCGGCAACGATGAGCAGGGCCAGGTCGGCTCCGGCGGCGCGGGCCTCGTGCAGCTGATAGCTGGTGACGATGAAGTCCTTGCGCAGGACCGGCGTCTCGACCGCGGCGCGCACCGCCACCAGGTCGTCGAGGCTGCCGTTGAACCGGCGCTTCTCGGTGAGCACACTGATCGCGGTGGCCCCGCCGCGTTCGTAGGAGGCAGCGAGGACGGTCGGGTCAGGGATGTCTGCCAGGTCGCCCTTGCTGGGGCTCTTGCGCTTGACCTCCGAGATCACGCTGATGGTCTCGGAGCGGAAGGCCGGCATCGGGTCGCGCGGTGCGGGTGACTGCTCGGCCTGCTCACGAACGGCGTCGAAGGGAGTCCGTTCCTCGCGCTCCGCAAGGTCGATCCGGACACCCGCGACGATGTCGTCGAGCACGGACATGCAACACACCTCCAAGTAGGGACGGCCCAAGTTTGACACCCTGCCGGTCAACGGCCGGAGGCGCCTCGAGGTGCGGACTCAGGGAGCCAGCCAGGAGCCGGCCGGGATGTTGCGCAGGACGACGAAGACCAGCATCGTCGTGACCACGACAGCGATCATCGGGCCCGTCAAGGTGACGCTTCGTGCGCCGGCCGGGGCACCGACCCACGCGGCGTGCACCCAGCGGAACCACAGCACGATCATCACCGGGATCGCCACGACGACCAGCAGGTTGCTCGACAGAGCACCCATCACGTCGAAGTTGGTCAGGTCGTTGACCGCGCGCAGGCCTCCGCAGCCCGGGCACTCGAGCCCGGAGAGGTAGTTGAAGGGGCACAGCCCCCACGAGCCGCCGACATGCGGGTCGCGCAAGTGCAGGGCGACGGTGGCTGCGGTGACCCCGGCAGCCACCAGGAGTGGGCTGCGGAGTCGGGAGGCGCGCTCGGGGGCGCCCAGCTCAGTGAGCGTCGCCAAGGCCCATCTTCGTCATCACCACGAACACGACCATGGCGACCGGGAGCAGGATGATGCCCACCCAGAAGATCGCCATGTTCACCGGCGACATCATCAGGCCGATGCTGCCGACGAGGAAGCCGACGAGGCCGACGATCACCGCGGTCCAGGCTGCCGGGGTGTTGCCGTGGTTGTCAGACATGCGTGCTCCTCTTGCGCTGGGTTCTCGGGGAACATTGTAGGGACACGATCAGAGCGTCGGGTCGTGCCCCTCGTCGATCGCCTTCCAGAGATCGGCTTCCCGGGCGTCCTTGAGGTCCACCGGCTCGGACTTCGCAGCCCCCGGGGCGTCGTACCGGGTGCCCATGGTCGGCCAGGACGGCACGTCACGAACGGCCAGGGCAGACGCGATCACCGAGAGAACGGCGGCGACCGCGGCCGCCCAGAACCACCCGGTCAGTCCCGCGTCGAGCTTGTCGACGGACGTGGTCACACCGGAATCACCCAACCGGTCCTGCAGGGTGTCGGGCAGCGTGCGCGCCCCTTGCACGACCGTGACGACCAGCCCGAGGGAGCAGACCAGGCCCAGGATCGCCACGCCCCGGCGTACCCATCCGCGGGTGACGAGCAGGACCCCCCAGCTGGCCAGGAGCACCAGTGACAGTGCTCCGGCCAGGGGCATGTCGATGGCGAACTGGTCGTTGCTCGCGATCGGGATGTCGAGTGTCTCGGCCGCGTCCGGCAGGACGTACCAGGCCTTGGCCCCCGCCACGGCGGCCAGCGCGGCGCTGGCCAGCCCGAAGAGTACGACGGGACCGAAGGTCGAGCGCTTCTTCCCCGGCTCGGCCCCGGTGTCCGTTCCGGACGTCGGGTCGGGCGTGCCGTCGCCGGTGGCGTCAGCGGTGGTTTCGGGGGCTGCCTCCGGGGCTGCGTCGTGGTCGGGCTGCTCAGGCTCAGTCATCGGAGGATCCCAACAGGTCGGCGTCGAAGCAGGTCCGCTCGCCGGTGTGACAGGCGGCGCCCACCTGGTCGACCTTGACCAGCAGGGTGTCGCCGTCGCAGTCGAGGCGCACCTCCTTGACCTGCTGGGTGTGGCCCGAGGTGTCGCCCTTGACCCAGTACTCCTGGCGCGACCGCGACCAGTAGGTGGCCCGGCCGGTGGACAGGGTGCGAGCCAGCGCCTCGTCGTCCATCCAGCCCAGCATCAGCACCTCGCCGGTGTCGTGCTGCTGGGCCACCGCCGGGACGAGTCCGTCGGCGGTGCGCTTCAGGCGAGCAGCGATGGCAGGATCGAGGGTGGTCACGACGACCCAGCCTATCGGCTCGGGCCATCCGGCCCTTCCATGACCGCCTCGATGCCCGCAAGCGTCCGGGCCACCTGATCTAGAGTCGGGGCATGAACGACACCGAGCGCTTCAACGAGCACGCAGCCACCTGGGACGACGACCGGGGCAACGTCGATCGTGCGAACGCCGTCGCCGCGGTGGTGCGCACGGTGGTGCCTGTGCGGGCCGACATGCGTGCCCTGGAGATCGGCGGCGGCACCGGACTCCTCGCCCGCGCCCTCGCCGACGACCTGGCCACGGTGACGGTCACCGACGTCGCCCCCGGCATGGTCGAGGCGGCTGGGAGGGCCCTCGACAACCCCCGGTACGACGGCTGGGACGCACGGCTCTACGACATCGAGCACGACCCCCTGCCCGACGAACGGTTCGACCTGGTCCTGGGCCTGCTCACGCTCCATCACATGGGTGATGTGCCTGCTGTCGTACGCCGTTGTGCCGAACTGTTGCGCCCGGGCGGCTGGATCGCCCTGATCGACCTCGACCACGACCCGAACGGCGACTTCCACGCCAGCGTCCATGACTTCCACGGCCATGACGGGTTCACCCGTGACTCAGTGCGCCGTTGGCTCGGGGATGCCGGTTTCGCGGGGGTGACGATGACCGACGCCGGCACGGTGACGAAGGAGGTCGACTCGACCGAGCGCGACTTCCCGATGTTCCTCGCCACCGCTCAGGCACCCAACCCCTGATCCACCCGCGCCGGAGCACCGCTCGGAGCCGAGCGGCCGATTCGGCCCGTTGTGCATGTTCGTGTGGTCGCCGACAACTGGAACCTCAGGTGCCCTGCTGGGCGACCCATGACGCATGCAGTCCGGCGTACACCCCGTCAGGATCCTGCAGCAGGACTGTGTGTGGGCCTCGCTGCACGATGTGTCCGGCGTCGACGACCACCACCTCGTCCGCATTCTCGGCGGTGCTCATCCGGTGGGCGATGGTGACCGACGTTCGGCCCGACATCAGCCGCTCGAGAGCCCGGCCGATCTGCATCTCGAGTCGTGGGTCGACGGCGCTGGTCGCCTCGTCGAGCACGAGCAGGTCAGGATCGGCGAGGTGGGCCCGCAGCAGCGCCACCAACTGGCGCTCGCCCGCCGACAGGGACTCTCCGCGCTGTCCGACCCGGGTGTCGAGCCCGTTGGGCAGCCCGTCGAGCCAGTCGGCCAGGCCCAGCTCGGCCGCGGAGGACCGGATCTCCGCGTCCGTGGCATCGAGGCGGCCGTAGCGGGCGTTGGCCCGCAGCGTGTCATCGAAGAGGAAGCCCTCCTGGGGCACCAGCACCACCGAACTGCGCAACGACACCTGCCGGATCGAGCGAAGGTCGATGCCGTCGAGGAACACCGCACCCGCGCTGGGGTCCATGAGTCGGGTGAGCAGCTTGGCGAAGGTGGACTTGCCCGACCCGGTCTCGCCGACGATGGCGATGCGGGTGCCGGCCTCGATGTGCAGGTCAACCGAGTGGAGCACGTCGGGCCCGCCCGGGTAGGCGAAGGTGACATCTCGCAGCTCGGCGTCGATGGGACCACGCGGCAGCACCTCACCCTGTTCCCCCGGGTCGACCAGGTCGGCAGGCGTGTCGAGGATGCCGATCACACGTCGCCAGCCGGCAATCGCGTTCTGGGCGTCGGTGAGGATCTGGGTGCCCATCTGGATCGGCGAGACGAACAGCGTGACCAGGAACGCGAAGGCAACCACCTCGCCGGCCGTGATGTCGCCGGCGAAGCCCAACCAGATGCCGCCGATGATCACGCCGGCATTGGCGAGCCCGCCTGAAAGCCCGCCGAGCGAGAACGAGAAGGCGGTCAGGCCCTGTGCCTTGGTGGCAGCTTCCCGATTGACCCGGATCGCGGTGTCGATGCGTTCCTGGGTGCGGTCCTCGATCGCGTAGGACTTGACCACGGCAGCCCCGACAACCGGCTCACTGATCGCCGACAGCATCACGCCCACCTGGCGGCGTACGACGCCATAGGCATCGGAGAGTCTCTGCTGGAAGTAGCGCAGCGACATGAGCAGCGGCGCGAAGCAGACCCAGACCACGATGGTCAGCTGCCACGAGTAGTAGGCCATCAGGATCGTGGCCACGAAGATCTGGCCGATCGAGACGATCATCATCACGCCACCGAAGACCAGGAACTGGCTCACCGTGTCGACGTCGCCGGTCACCCGGGAGACCAAGGAACCTCGGCGCTCGGTGTTCTGGGTCAGCAACGGCAGGTCGTGCACGTGCCGGAACGCCTTCGTGCGCAGGGTCGCCAGGCCACCCTCGGCCGAGCGGAACAGACGCGTGGTCATCAGGTAGGAGCAGTAGCTGGTCACCGCGATGGCCACCGCGGCGATGATGCCCATGCGCAACATGAAGTCGGTGTCGGGACCGTCGGGTCCGTTGAGCCCGCGGTCAAGCGTCTGCTGGACCACGATCGGCACGACCAGCTGCCCCACCGTGGACAGGACGGCGAGCAGGAGGGTGCCGGCCAGCCCCTGCTTGAGCTCAGGGGAGATCTGCATCCCACGCCGGATGGTGGCCATCGCCTTGATGGACTCACCGGACTCGACTGTGCTGCTCATGCTTCACCTCCCGTTCCAGCGGTCTCTGCTTCGTTCTCGTAGGCATTGACCAGCCGCGCATAGTCCGGACTCCGGTCGAGCAGCTCGGTGTGTGTCCCCCGGTCGACGACCCGGCCTCGATCGAGGTGCACCACCTCGTCCGCCAGTCCGATGGTTGCCTTGCGATAGGCGACCACCACCAGCGTGGTGTCCCGGCCACCGTCGCGCAGTGCGCGGAGGATCCGTGCCTCGACCTCGGGGTCGACGGCCGACGTGGCGTCGTCGAGAATCATCAACCGTGGCTTGCGAACGAGCGCCCGCGCCAGGGAGATGCGCTGACGCTGGCCTCCGGAGAGCGAGGTGCCACGCTCTCCCAGCTGGGTGTCGATGCCGTCGGGCAGTGCCGCGACGAATCCGTCGGCCTGCGCCATGCGGAGCGCCGCCCACACATCCTCGTCGGGGACGTCGGCACCGAGGGTGACGTTGCCCCGCACGGTGTCGTCGAAGAGGAATGCCGTCTGCGGCACGATGGAGACGGCTCCGGCCAGCTCACCCGCCGGCAGCTCGCGCAGGTCGATGCCGTCCACGCGGACGGCACCGTTCTGCGGATCCACGAGTCGGGTCAGGATGTTGGTCAGGGTGCTCTTCCCCGAGGCCGTGGGACCGACGAGGGCCACGGTGCGACCGGGCTCGACGTCGAACGTGACATCGCTGAGCAGGGACTGCTCGGCGTCGTAGGAGTAGGCCACCGAGTCGACCTCCAGGTGGGCACCGGTGCGTACGTCGGGCAGCGGTGTCGCGCCGTACGGCATCTCGCCGGTCGCCTGCAGCACCGAGTCCACGCGTCCGTAGCCGACCACGCTGCGGGGGAACTCACCCAGCAGCCAGCCGAGCGAGCGGATCGGGAAGGCGACGATGGTGAGCAGATAGGCGACCGTGACGACCGAGCCCGGCTCCGTCGCCCCGCTCAGCACACGGGACACGCCGACGCCCAGGACCACGAGCACGCCGATGTTGGGCAGCGCCGAGATGGTGGGGTCGAACATGGCTCGGATGCGACCGGCCCTGATCAGGACGTCGCGCAGATCGCGCACCTTCGTCGCGAACCGCTCCGTCTCCTCCCCCTCACGCCCGAGCGTCTTCACGACCATCGCTCCGTCGAAGGACTCGTGGGCGATCTCGCTGACCTCGGCACGCAACTGCTGGGCGCGGGTCATCAGCGGCGAGGACGCGCGCTGGTAGGCGATGTTGGCGACGATCACGACCGGGAAGACCAGGAGACCGACGAGAGCGAGCACCAGGTCGGCCACCAGCATCTGTGCGATGGCGATCACCATCATCGCGATGGTGCCCACCGCCATCGGCAGCGGCGCGATCGGGAACCAGGCGGCCTCGACGTCGGAGTTTGCGTTGGACAGGAGCTGCCCGGTGGGGTGGCGTTGGTGCCACTCCATCGGGAGCTTGAGGTACTGGCGGGTGACTGCCTGCCGCGAGTGCGCCTGCATGCGGTACTGCATGATGCCGGCCCCGAGTCGGCGGGCGACGATGCCGACCGCTCGCAGGATCGCGACACCGACGAACAGGCCGAGAACCGCCCAGAGGATGCTTGCGTCGATCTCGCCGTGCTCGAAGGCGGGAATGATCGCGTGCTCCGTCGACCAGCCCAGCACCCACGCGTCGGCAACGGTCAGCGCTCCGAAGAGGATGCTGCCCAGGGTCGAGACCGTGAAGATCCACGGCTCCCGCCTGATCGCCACCCCCAGGACCGCGAACCCCTCGCGCATGGTTCCGCGCGGTGCAACCACTCGACTCGCTCCTCTTCACGCACTCACTGACGGATCCTCCGGCAGGAGGCCAACACTAGAGAAGGGTCAGGACATTCCCCGCCTTCGGGCGTCGGGGGTCGTTCGCGCTCGCTGGCCGGCCAGTCGACGTGCGCGTGGGGCGTCAGCGGACGGGGTGGCCCGACGCGGCGAGTGCGCCCTTCACGTCGGCGATGCGCAAGGTGCCGAAGTGGAAGACCGTGGCCGCGAGTACGGCGTCGGCACCGGCATCGACTGCCGGTGCGAAGTGGTCGACCGAACCGGCTCCCCCGGAGGCGATCACCGGGATGCTGACCTCACGGCGTACGGCGCGGATCAGCTCGAGATCGAAGCCGTCCTGGGTGCCGTCGGCGTCCATCGCGTTGAGCAGGATCTCGCCGGCACCGAGCTCGGCGGCACGCGCGGCCCACTCGATGGCGTCGAGTCCTGCTGACTTGCGGCCTCCGTGCGTGGTCACCTCGAAGCCGGAGTCGCCCGCTCCGCCGGTCGGACCTGTCGGGGCCCGGCGAGCGTCGACCGAGAGCACCAGCACCTGATTGCCGAAGCGGTCGGCCACCTCGGCAATCAGCTCGGGCCGATGGATGGCGGCCGTGTTCATCGCCACCTTGTCGGCACCGGCGCGCAACAACCGGTCGACGTCCTCGACGCTCGAGACTCCTCCGCCGACCGTGAGCGGGATGAACACCTCCTCCGCGGTGCGGGACACGATCTCCATCGTGGTCGCCCGTCCCTCGTGGGAGGCGGAGATGTCGAGGAAGGTCAGCTCGTCGGCGCCCTCGGCGTCGTAGGTGCGCGCCAGCTCGACCGGGTCACCGGCGTCGCGCAGCTCCTTGAAGTTGATGCCCTTGACCACACGGCCGGCGTCGACGTCGAGGCACGGGATGACGCGTACTGCCAGCGTCACTGTGGCTCACGCCCTTGGAGCGTGAGTGCGAGGGCCTCCTCGATCGTGAACCGGCCCTCATAGAGAGCGGTGCCGGCGATCGCTCCCTCGACCCCGAGGGGAACGAGGTCCATCAGCGCACGGATGTCGTCGAGGGTGGTCACACCACCGGAGGCGACCACTGGCTTGTCGGTGCGGGAGCAGACGTCGCGGAGCAGGTCGAGGTTGGGGCCCTGCAGCATCCCGTCCTTGTTGACGTCGGTGACCACGTAGCGGGCACACCCCTCTGCGTCGAGGCGGGCAAGGGTCTCGTGGAGATCGCCACCTTCCCGCGTCCAGCCACGTGCCGCGAGAGTGGTGCCGCGGACGTCGAGGCCGATCGCCACGCGATCGCCGTACTCGCCGATGGCGCGGGCGCACCACTCCGGGTCCTCGAGCGCAGCGGTGCCGATGTTGACCCGACGACACCCGGCATCCATGGCGGACTTGAGCGACTCGTCGTCACGCATGCCACCACTCATCTCCACGTCGATGTCGAGCGTGCCGACGATCGTGGCGAGCAGGTCACGATTGTGCCCGTGGCCGAAGGCGGCATCGAGGTCGACGAGGTGGATCCACTCGGCCCCCGCGCTCTGCCAGCGGAGCGCGGCCTCGACCGGATCGCCGAACCGCTTCTCCGAGCCGTCCACGCCCTGCACCAGCTGGACGGCCTGGCCGCCCTTGACGTCCACGGCAGGCAGGAGTTCGAGGTAGTCGCTCATGCCCACGATCCTAGGCAACGTGTTGACGGGTCCGAAGCCCATCCTGCCCTTTGGTCGACGCGTGACGTCATACGTTGCGGTTGCCTGAGCGACCGGTTCGCATGACGTCACGCGCGAACGGCGCGCGAGGGGCGAGTCAGAGGGAGAGCACCCAGTTGCGCAGCAGCGCAGCCCCTGCGTCACCCGACTTCTCCGGGTGGAACTGCGTGGCCGAGAGCGGTCCGTTCTCCACGGCAGCGACGAACCGGTCGCCACCGTGTTCTGCCCACGTGACCAGCGGTGCGCGAGTGCGGTTGTTCGTCTCCAGCGTCCAGTCGCGGACACCGTAGGAGTGCACGAAGTAGAACCGCTCGTCCTCCACGCCCGCGAAGAGCGCCGTGCCCGCCGGCGCCTCGACCGTGTTCCACCCCATGTGGGGTACGACGGGAGCCCGGAGCCGCTCGACGACACCCGGCCACTCGTCACAGCCCTCCGTCTCGACGCCGTGCTCGACGCCACGTGAGAAGAGGATCTGCATGCCCACACAGATGCCGAGCACCGGACGCGCGCCGGCAAGGCGACGCCCGATCACCTCGTGACCGCGCACGGCACGCAGGCCGGCCATGCACGCGGCGTACGCCCCGACCCCGGGGACGAGCAGCCCGTCCGCATCCTGCGCGGCGACCCGGTCCGAGGTCAGCGTCACCTCAGCGCCGGCGCGCTCGACGGCACGCACGACCGAGCGGAGGTTCCCGGACCCGTAGTCGAGCACAACAACAGTCGGCGACGCCATGACTCAGAGAGCGCCCTTGGTGGAGGGCACGCCCGTCTCACGCGGGTCGAGCGCGATCGCGTCGCGGAAGGCGCGGGCGAAGGCCTTGAACTGGGTCTCCACGATGTGGTGCGGTTCGCGACCGGCCAGCACCCGCACGTGGAGCGCGATGTGGGCGTGGAACGAGATCGACTCGAAGACGTGGCGGGTCAGTGAACCGAGGAAGAAGTTGCCGGCCGGGTTGCCGATCAGCACGTGCTCCTGGCCCTCCGGCTCACCGGTGTGCACGCAGTAGGGGCGGCCGGACACGTCGACGACGGCCTGCACGAGCGCCTCGTCGAGCGGCACGGTGGCGTCACCGAATCGCCGGATGCCGACCTTGTCGCCCAGGGCCTCGCGGATCGCCTGGCCCAGCACGATCGCGGTGTCCTCGACCGTGTGGTGTGAGTCGATGTGGGTGTCACCGCTGGCGTGCACGACCAGGTCGACCAGGGAGTGGCGGGCGAATGCGGTGAGCATGTGGTCGTAGAAGCCGACACCCGTGGAGACCTGGCTCTGGCCGGTGCCGTCGAGGTCGAGCTCGACGTGGATCTTCGACTCCTTGGTCTCCCGATCGATCCGTGCGGTCCTGCTCATCCCTGCCCCTCCTTCATGACCCGGCCTTCATGGCCTCGGTCAGTGCGTTCTTGAAAGTCGTCATCTCTTGCGGCGTCCCGATCGAGACCCGGAGCCACCCCTCAGGCCCGGTCTCCCTGATCAGCACACCACGGTCCAGCAGCTGCTGCCAGACCGCGTGCCGGTCGTCGAAGGTGCCGAACAACGCGAAGTTCGCGTCGCTGTCGGCGACCTTCAGGCCCTGCTCGCGGAGCCAGCCTACGGTCTCGTCACGCTCGCGGCGCAGGTCGTCGACCCGGCCCAACAGCTCGGGAGCGTGGCGCAGCGCGGCCAACGCGGTCGCCTGGGTGACGGCGGACAGGTGGTAGGGCAGGCGTACGACGCGCACGGCGTCGCAGATCTCCGGCGCCGCAGCGAAGTACCCGAGCCGGGCACCGGCCAATGCGAATGCCTTGCTCATCGTGCGCGAGACCACGAGGTTGCGGTGCTGCGGGAGCAGTTCGAGAGCACTCGGCGTCCCGGAGCGGCGGAACTCGCCGTACGCCTCGTCGACCACGACGACGCCACAGTGGTCACCATCGGCTGCCGCCTCGCACAGCATCGCCACTGCCTCGGGCGGCAGCGCGGTGCCGGTCGGGTTGTTCGGCGAGGGCAGGAGCACGACGTGGGGCCGGTGCTCGTGGATCAGCTCGCGTGCGGCATCGAGGTCGAGCGAGAAGTCGGCTTCACGGCGTCCGGCCACCCATGCGGTCATCGCGTCGCGGGCGTACTCGGGATACATGGAGTACGTCGGAGCGAAGCTCAGCGCCGTGCGACCGGGGCCACCGAAGGCCTGCAGCAGTTGCAGCATGACCTCGTTGGAACCGTTGGCCGCCCACACCTGTGCCTGGGTGACACCCTGTCCCCCGTCGGTGTTCAGGTAGTCGGCGAGGGCCGTCCTGAGCTCGGTGAACTCACGATCGGGATAGCGGTTCAGGGTCACCGAGGCCTCGGCCACCGAGGCAGCGATGTCGGCAACCACCTCGGCCGACGGGCCGTAGGGGTTCTCGTTGACGTTGAGCTGGACCGGGACGTCGAGCTGTGGGGCGCCGTAGGGCTCGATGCCCTGCAGCTCCTCGCGCAGAGGAGGCCAGGTGGACATGACGCTCACCCCTGGTCTCGAGACGGTCGCTGCGCGACCTCCTCGGCCGACGACGCGGACTGCGAGTCCTGCTGCGCGAACCGCGCCGACACACCTGCCCCGTGACCGGGCAGGTCTTCCGCCTCGGCCAGGGCCACCACGTGGTCGGCCACCTCGGCCAGCGCCGCACGGGTGTAGTCGACGACGTGCATCTGCTTGAGGAACGAGTCGACGCCCAACCCCGAGGAGTGGCAGGCGCAACCGGCCGTCGGCAGCACGTGGTTGGAGCCGGCGCAGTAGTCACCCACGGCCACCGGAGACCACGGGCCGATGAAGACAGCGCCCGCGTTGCGCACCCGAGCCGCGACCGCGGCGGCGTCACGGGTGTGCACCTCGAGGTGCTCGGATGCGTAGGCGTTGACCACGTCGAGACCTTGGTCCACGTCGTCGACCAGCACGATCGCCGACTGCTCCCCCGCGAGTGCCTGGGCGACCCGCTCGGAGTGCCGGGTCGCAGCCACCTGCTTCTCGAGCTCAGCCGTCACGTCGTCGGCCAGGACGTCGGAGTCGGTGACCAGCAACGACGCGGAGGTGCCACCGTGCTCGGCCTCGGTGAGGAGGTCGGCCGCCACGAAGGCGGCATCGGCGCTCTCGTCGGCCAGGATCGCGATCTCGCTGGGCCCGGCCTCCGAGTCGATGCCGACCACGCCACGAAGCAGTCTCTTGGCGGCGGTGACATAGAGGTTGCCGGGGCCCACGACCATGTTGACCGGCTGGCAGGGACCTGCCCCGTGGGCCAGCATTGCGACGGCCTGGGCGCCGCCGACGGCGTACACCTCCTCGACACCGAGGAGGGCGCACGCGGCCAGAACGGACGGATCCGGAAGTCCCGTCTCGCGAGTCGGCGGGGTGGCCAGCGCGATCGAGCCGACCCCGGCGACCTGGGCGGGCACGACGTTCATCACGACGGTCGACACCAGCGGAGCCAGACCACCGGGGACGTAGAGCCCCACCCGGTCCACCGGAACGGACCGGTGCGTGACCACGGCTCCGGGAGCGACATCGACGACGGTGTCGTCGCTCAGGTCGGCCTCGCAGGCGGTGCGCAACCGACGGATCGACTCCTCCAGCGCCGCTCGCACTGCTGGGTCGAGGGCACTCAGGGCGTCGTTCGTGGCCTCGACCGGCACCCGGATGTCGGCAAGTCGAACCCCGTCGAAGCGCTCGGTGAGCTCGACCACGGCCTCGAGGCCGCGGGTGCGGACGTCATCGACGATCGGACGCACCACATGCAGCGCGGCCTCCACGTCGAAGTCGGCCCGCGGCACCGCGGTCCGATAGTCGACGGGCGCTCCTGCGCGGCCACGGAGGTCGATGCGACGAATCATGGTGGCGAGTCTAGTTGTCGTCGTCGCTCGACCTCACCCGGTTTCGGCTGGCGACACACCGCCCTCCCGCGCGGGTCGAACCGTGCGGTCCGCGCACGCTCCGCATCAACGGCTCGGGGCCAGGGTGACCAGGACCGGCAGATGGTCGGAGAGCTCCGAGGCCACCGCACGCGGGTCGGACGGGGTCAACGCAGACGTGACGAACACGTGGTCGATCTGCTGCTCCGGATCATCGGCCGGCGAGGTCACCACGGGGCGGTCTCCGTCGAGGGCATCGGAGAGCCCGCTGTCCAGCAACGCCTGCCAGGACAAAGACCCCGGTTCGAGGTTGAAGTCACCACCGAGGACGACCGGGTTGCCGGCATCGGCGCGTCCTCGCACGAAGTCCGCAATGTCGCGAGCCTGATCGAGCGAGCCGTCTCCCTCACCACCATGAGGCTGCACATGGGTGGAGACCACGTCGTACGCGGTGCCGTCGAGATCGACCGTCAGGGCCAGTGCCTGGGCGCCGGTGACCGCGTCGTACGACGGCAAGGGGTGTGCGTCGACATCGGTGACCGGCAGGTTCGTCAGCACCGCGTCGCCCCAGACCGGGTCAGCGGCCGGACCGAAGTGTGCCTCCATGTCGAGCAGCCTGGCCAGGATGGCGAGCTGGTCCTGTCCCCCGTTGAGCAGCCAGGCCCGGTCGATCTCGCTGAGGAGCACGACGTCGGGTTGCTGCCGGGCGATCACCCGGGCGACTGCGCGTGGTTCGAAGGTGCCGTCCATGCCGTAGCCCATGCGCAGGTTCCAGGCGAGCACACGCAGACCCTCGTGAGGATCTGACCGGGCTGCGACGGGTTGCACCGTCACGTTCGGGCCCAGCGCACCGGCCACCACGGCGGCCGTGCCGGCGATGACGGTCAGGGCTGTCGAGACCGGAGCCATGCCGTGGCGCCGACGCGGCCGGGCCGTTGCGTCGGCTTCCCGACCCACGACACGCACGCCGAGGACTGTCAGTCCCGCCGCGAGGAGGACAAGGAGGAGATCGGCGCGATAGCCGAGGTCGTAGCCGGCGTAGTAGGCGAAGAACAGCACGACCCAGAGCACGGCGCCGAAGGCTGCACCCGCGACGGGTCCGGCAGCGGTCGGCGAGAACGGCCGACCCAAGGCGCCGAGGAGCACGATCAGCGCAGGCATCCCGACGGCGAAGAGGGGCAGCGTCCAGGACCGGGCCGAGTCCGGCAGCATCACCACCGCGGTGCCACCGGTCAGTGCCGCTCCGGCGACCAGCACGGCGAGGCGTCCGCGCAGCCATCCGGGATCGTGCCGGATCCATCGAGCCACCAGCACGCCCGCGGCCAGGCCCAGGACCACCAGCGGCGGCCCCCAGGCCTCGCTGGTGGCCGATCCCCGAGCCGGGTTGGCGGCCCAGGTGCCGGCCAGCAGAAAGGAGGGCAGCAGCACGAATGCCACCTGGCGCGTTGCCGGCGATGCCTCGGCGCTCCGGTTCGTCACCAGTGTGGCGACCACCAGAGCGATCTGCACGGCCAGGACGGTCCATCCCCAGGCGTCCGAACGCCAGACCGCGGCCCAGGTGCCGAGGGCCGCGTGGGAGGTGCCGGCCAGGGCCAGCCCGACGGCGTACCCCTCGACCAGGCGGTCGCCCCAGAACTGCGTGGCCAGGCAGCACCACCCGATCGCGCACGCGACCCCCACCGACGACCACCACAGCTGGGCCGGACCGCCGCCGACCACCTGGAGGCCGACCCGGCAGGTGCCGGCCGCCACCAGACACCCGACGAGCACGAGGTGACCGGGGACCCCGGTGAGGCGGACCACGAGGAGCGGAAGCAGCCCGGCCAGGACCACCGCGAGCGCAAAGGCTCCCATCAACTCGGCCGGTGTCGAGGCAGCCTGCCCGAAGATCGTGATCAGCGACGGCGCCCACACCCGGAGGAGGTCGACCAGCAGCCACATTCCTGCCCCGACTGCGCATGCCTGCTTCATGGAAGACATCCTGCCGCTACTGTGGAGAAATGACCGAGAGGCTGCCGCTGTTCCCCCTCAACACGGTGCTCTTCCCCGGCATCTCGGTGCCGCTGCGGGTCTTCGAGGACCGTTACCGTGCCCTGGTGCATGCATTGATGCGCATCGACGACCCGGCCGAGCGCCTCTTCGGCTCGGTCGCGATCCGTGAGGGGTTCGAGGTGGGCGAGCGTGGGGGCCAGTCCCTGCACCGGATTGGCTGCGTGCTGCAGCTGACCGACATCGAGTCCCACTCCGACGGCACGTTCGACATCGTCGCGGTCGGGCGTGGCCGCCTGCGCCTGGAGTCCTTGGAGACCACCGGTGACTTCCTTGCCGGCCAGGTCGACCTGTTCGACGAGGAGACCGAGCCGGAGGCCGACCCTGAGGGCGTCGCCTCGGTGGCTCGTGCCACCTTCGAGACCTATCGCACCGTGCTCTCCGAGATCCGCGGCGAGGACGTGCTCACCGGCGATCTCCCCCGCGATCCCACGTATCTGTCCTGGACGATGGCGGCCACCTGCCTGCTCACCATGCGCGATCGCCAGATGCTCCTCGAGGCCGACACGGCACCCATCCGGCTGGCGATGCTCACCGAGATGATGCGTGAGGAGATCCGGGCGATGATCATCCTGCCCTCGCTGCCGGCGACCGAGGTGTCGCGCACCGGCTGGTCCCCCAACTGAGCTGCGCCGTGGCGAAGAAGAAGAACGGCGGTACGCCGGCAACCGTGGCGCTGGCTCGTCACGGAGTCGACTTCACCGCGCATACCTATGTCCACGACCCACGCGTGAGCAGCTTCGGCCTGGAGGCCGCCCAGGCCCTCGGTGTCGAAGCCGACCGGGTGTTCAAGACGCTGGTGGCCAGCGCCGAGGGCAGCCTGGTGGTCGGCATCGTTCCGGTCACCCGACAGCTGGACCTGAAGGCCCTGGCCCGGTCCGTGGGGTCGAGCAAGGCCACCATGGCCGAGCAGTCGGCCGCCGAGCGCAGCACCGGCTACGTGGTCGGAGGCATCTCACCGATCGGCCAGAAGCGAAGCCTGCTCACCGTGCTCGACGACTCCGCGCTGGCCCACCCGACGATCTTCGTCTCCGGAGGTCGTCGCGGCCTGGATCTCGAGCTCACCCCGGCCCACCTGGTGGCCGTGGTCGGTGCTCGGGTCGAGCGCATCGCCCGACCCGAGCACTGACCGGGGTCCCTCAGGACTCCTGGCTCAGGTCACCCGGTGGTGATCTTGATCAACGCGTGCACCTCGTCGCCGTCGGTCCACGAGCTGATGCCCAGGGCCTCGAGCGGGTCGGCGTTGTCGATGACCTCCTGGGGCGCCTCGGCGGCCCGGAGCACCTCCAGCAACCAGTCCCCGGAGTCGAAGTTGGCGAAGAGGATGGCTGAGGAGTCCTCGGCCTCGGGCACCACGGATCGGAACGTGTCGTCGTCGCCGAGATCGCCCTGCTCGGCGAGCTCGTCGATGTAGGCCTGGCTCGGCGAGACGATGACGTAGCCGTCGTGCTCCTCAGAGGCCAGCATCTCCACGTCGGAACCGAGCTCGTCAGCCAGCTGGGTCCGCATCTTGTCGAGCGTTGCCTCGATCTGGTCGGGGTCACCCTTGATCTTGAGTGCCACCGGAAGCTCGGTGGGCCCGAGCTCGACGACCTGGTCGGGGTCGAAGTTGCTGTCGAGGGCCAACACGAACGAGTCCCCGAACAGCGTCTCGAGGTCATCGGGCAGGGACAATCCGGTCTCAGCCTCTGCCTCGGCGATGGTGTCCTCGTAGGACTGCGTGGACTGCTCCTCGATGATGGGTCGCAGCTGGTCCAGCAGCGCCGCGCCCCAACCGTCTGCCATCCCGGCTCCGACCGCCACGGCGGTGCTGTCCGGAAGGGTGGCCAGGGTGTCGTCACCACGGTCACCGCTGATCAGCTTGCTGGTTGCGGTGTTCACCTGGCCGGTGGCGAACTCGATCTCGAGGCTGCCGTCGTTGAACCGCACCGTGCCGGCACCGCCCTTGAAGTCTTCGAGGGCGTTCATCAGCTCGTCGCTCTCCGCGCCGACTTCGGACTCCATCGCATCGGTCAGCGGGGAGAACCGGGCCAGCTGCTCTCCGGCATCCGAAGAGGCATAGACGTTGATCACGCCCGGGTCCCCGGCCGCGTCGGTCCACTTCTGGTACTGGTCGTCGTCCTCGAGGCTGGCGTCCTTGGCGTCGTCAACGACGCGCTCGGCGATGTCCTCGGTCTCAGCCAGCACCACCCAGTCGCCGTTGAAGGCGTAGCCGCCGATGTCTTCGCTCTCGCCGCTGGCCTCGTTGCCGCAGTTGACGATCTTGTTGAGGCCGTCCTCGGCCTTGTCCTGGTTCTTGACCTGGACCACCAGCACCGGGTCAGGGTGTTCATGGCCCTGGTCGACCACCGCGAGTGCCGCACGGTCACCGAGCCACGGCTCGATGTCGTCGTCGTAGTCGAGCTCGGTGCAGGCACCGGAGTCCTGGATCCACTCGAAGATCTTCTTGCGTACGTCGTCATCGGTCTCGAGTCCCGTGTTCTCCTTGAACGCGGGGAACTTGCGCAGTGCCTTGAGCGCCTCGATCTTCTGCTCACCCGAGGGATCGAGGTCGACCGAGAGATAGGCCAATGTGTCATCCGGAAGCGCCTCTGCCGGCTGCGGCCCCTGCTTGAAGAACGACATCCAGGCCCACACGCCACCACCGATGAGAACGACCATCGCGCCGACCACGGCACCGATCACCAGGCCGCGTCGTCCACCACGCCCCGACCGCTTCTCGCGGGGCATCGCCGCGCCGGGTCCGGCACTGAGCTGCTCCGCGAACGGTGCGGCTGCGGGCTGCTGCGCGTAGGGCGCCGTCATGTCGGGACCGGGCGCGTAGGGGCCGGGTGTGTGAGGCCCCGGCTGGTAGGGGCCGGACTGGTAGGGGCCGGGCTGGCCCTGCTGAGGGACTGTCGGCCCCTGCTCAGGGGAGTTGCTGTTGCCCTGCCCGTAGCCGGGCTGGCCGTAGGGATCGTGGCCCCCGCCGGCCCCTGGCGGTGGATTCTGAGAAGGCACCTGGTTCCCCCATCTGGATGATCGTGCGCACGCCTGGGACGTTCAGGCTACCCGTTGGGGCGGGGCTCAAACTGCGCATCGACGCCCTGCGGGACGGACGCTTCCGCCGTGGGCCCGGACCGCTTGCGGTCCCGCCGCCGGGTGAAGCAGGTCAACACGATCACCGATCCGAGAAGGGCACCGCCGGGGAAGGAGGTCAGCACGGTCAGCCAGGGAGCGTGGAGGTCGCCCTTGACCTTGGCCATGTCGTCGGCGCCCTCGGCGAACGAGGTGGCCGAGTCGGGCCCGAGGGCCGCTCCGACGGCAAGCATCACTCCCCCAGCCGCCAGCGAACCGACGGCGACAGCGACGAGGGTCCAGACCTCGTCACGCTCGAAGATGAGCGTCGAGGCCAGGCTGACCACCAGGCCGGCTGTCACCGCGATGAAGAAGTAGAGGCCGACCCCACGGAAGTCCTTGTCGTCCTCGAAGCGCGGCACGTGGTTGAAGACGATCCCCTCCGGGCCGGGCGCCCACAGCTGGTGCCACAGCCACCCACAGAACAGGCCGACGACCACGAAGGCCCCGACCACGATCAGGACTTCGCGCAGGATTGAGGTGATGCGTTCACTGGCCAAGGCAGCCCGGTCCCAGGAGTTGTTTTAGGTCGGCGAACAGGGCCCCGCTCGGGGTCACCCGCAGTCGGTCGTCGAGACGCATCACGGTCGTGCCGGCGCGGGCCAGGAGCTTCAGCTGCACCTCGGACATGCCCGGGTGGGTGCGCAGCACGTCCTTGAGCTGCTCCACGACCGGCGGCGTGCAGCGTGTGGCCGGCAGGCTGATCACCACGGGTCCGCTCGGCCCGTCGTTGAGGTCGGGGATGCTGACCTCCTGCCCGTGGATCTCCGGCTGGTCCTTCTGCCGCGACAGCCGTCCCTTGACGGTGAGGATCGCGTCTTCGGTCAGGTAGGTCGAGGCGAGTTGGTAGGAGCTGGGGAAGAACAGCACATCGATGGCGCCGTCAAGGTCCTCCAGTGTCACCATCGCCCACGTGTCACCGCGCTTGGTGATCTTGCGTTGCACGGAGGTGACCAGGCCGGACACCGTGATGGGTGAACCGTCCGAGCGGTCCTCGTCGAGCATCAACGCGCCGATCGAGCAGTCAGCGCTCTGGGAGAGCACGTGTTCCAGGCCGAGCAACGGGTGGTCGGAGACGTAGAGGCCAAGCATGTCCCGCTCGTGGCTGAGCAGGGTCATCTTGTCCCAGTCGTCGATGTCGGGGATCGTCACCGAGATCCCGAAACCGGCACCCTCGTCGTCGTCACCCAGTCCGCCGAAGAGGGAGTCCTGGCCGATCGCCTCGTTGCGCTTGATGTCAACGTACTGGTCGACGGCGGTCTCGTGGATGGCGACCAGGGCCCGTCGCTTGTGCTTCATGTCGTCGAAGGCACCCGCCTTGACCAGCGAGTCGATGACGCGCTTGTTGCACACCAGCGCCGGAACCTTCTCCATGAAGTCGTTGAAGTCGGTGTAGCGGCCCTTCTCCTCACGGCCGGCGACGATTCCGTCAACCACGTTGCCACCCACGTTGCGCACCGCGGTCAACCCGAAGCGGATGTCGTTGCCGACCGGGGTGAAGTTGGAGGCGGACTCGTTGACGTCGGGCGGGAGCACCTGGATCTTCATCCGGCGGCACTCGTTGAGGTAGATCGCCATCTTGTCCTTGTCGTCCTTGACGGAGGTGAGCAAGGCGGCCATGTACTCGGCCGGGTAGTTCGCCTTGAGGTAGGCGGTGTAGTAGGACACCACGCCGTACGCCGCGGAGTGGGCCTTGTTGAACGCGTAGTCGGAGAACGGCAGCAGAATCTTCCACAGCATGTCGATGGCATCCATCGAGTAGCCGCGTTCCTTCATGCCGCCGGAGAAGCCGATGAACTGCTTGTCGAGCTCCTCCTTCTTCTTCTTACCCATCGCGCGGCGAAGGATGTCGGCCTGTCCGAGCGAGTAGCCGGCGAGCTTCTGGGCGATCGCCATCACCTGCTCCTGATAGACGATCAGGCCGTAGGTCTCACCGAGCACGTCCTCGAGCGCCTCCGCGAGCTCGGGGTGGATCGGCTCCACCGGCTCGCGACCGGTCTTGCGGCGCGCGTACTTGTTGTGGGAGTCGGCCCCCATCGGACCCGGCCGATAGAGCGCACCGACGGCCGAGATGTCCTCGAACGTGTCGGGCCGCATCGAGCGCAGCAGGGAGCGCATCGGTCCACCGTCGAGCTGGAAGACTCCGAGGGTGTCGCCTCGTTGCAGGAGCTCGTAGGTCTTCGGGTCGGTGAGCTCGAGGTCTTCGAGGACCAGGTCCTCGTCGCGGTTGGCCTTGATGTTCTTCACCGCGTCGTCGAGGACGGTGAGGTTGCGCAGGCCGAGGAAGTCCATCTTGATCAGCCCGAGCGACTCACACGTCGGGTAGTCGAACTGGGTGATCATCGCGCCGTCGGCAGGGCGCTTGAGCATCGGGATGATGTCGACCAGCGGCTCACTGGACATGATCACCCCGGCCGCGTGGACGCCCCACTGGCGCTTGAGCCCCTCGATGCCGATGGCGGTGTCGACGACGGTCTTGACGTCGTTGTCACCCTCGTAGAGGGAGCGGAACTCCCCGCCCTCGCTGTAGCGACCGTGGTCGGGCTTGAAGATGTCCTGGAGGGGAACGTCCTTGCCCATCACGGCCGCCGGCATCGCCTTGGTGATCCGGTCGCCCATCGCGAACGGGTAGCCGAGGATGCGCGAGGAGTCCTTGACGGCCTGCTTCGCCTTGATGGTGCCGTAGGTGATGATGTAGGAGACCCGGTCGTCGCCGTACTTCTCGGTGACGTACTTGATCACCTCACCGCGACGACGTTCGTCGAAGTCGATGTCGAAGTCGGGCATCGAGACGCGGTCGGGGTTGAGGAACCGCTCGAAGATCAGGCCGTGCTTGAGCGGGTCGAGGTCGGTGATGCGCATCGCGTAGGCGACCATCGATCCGGCACCCGACCCACGGCCTGGCCCGACCCGGATGCCGTTGTCCTTGGCCCAGTTGATGAAGTCGGCGACCACGAGGAAGTAGCCGGGGAACCCCATCTGGGTGATCACGCCGAGCTCGAACTCGGCCTGCTTGCGGACCTCGTCGGGGATGCCGTTCGGGTAGCGGAACTTCAGGCCGGTCTCGACCTCCTTGACCAGCCAGGAGTCCTCGTTCTCACCGGGCGGGCAGGGGAAGCGCGGCATGAAGGTGCCGTTGCCCTCGGTGAACTCGACGTTGCAGCGCTCGGCGATCAGCAGCGTGTTGTCGCAGGCCTCACGGAGTTGGTACTTCCCCTCCCAGAGCTCGCGCATCTCGGCCGGGGACTTGATGTAGTAGCCGTCGCCGCTGAACGCGAACCGCTGCCCGGGGCCGTCGCCGGCCGGAATCGTCATCGTCGAGCCCGAGTTGATGCAGAGCAGGTGCTCCTGGGACTTGGCGTCCTCGCGTCGGACGTAGTGCGAGTCGTTGGTGGCGATCGGCGGAATGCCGAGGTCCTTGCCGAGCTTGAGCAACCCGTCGCGGACCCGGTTCTCGATGGTGAGCCCGTGGTCCATCAGCTCGAGGAAGTAGTTCTCCTTGCCGAGGATGTCCTGGAACTCACCGGCCACCTTGCGGGCCTCGTCGTACTTGCCGTAGCGCAGGTGCACCTGGATCTCACCGGACGGGCAACCGGTGGTGCCGATGATGCCCTTGCCGTGCTGGGCGAGCAGCTCGCGGTCCATGCGGGGCTGCTTGAAGAACCCGTCACGCCAGGCCCCGGTCGTCAGGCGGAAGAGATTGTGCATGCCCTCGGTCGACTCCGAGAGCAGCGTCATGTGGGTGTAGGCGCCACGGGCGGAGACGTCGTCGGAGCCGCCGTCGTAGAAGTTGACGCCCTTGCGCTCGAAGCGCGAGATGTTGGGCGTGAAGTAGGCCTCGATGCCGATGATCGGCTTGACCCCGGCCGCATTGGCCTTCTTGTAGAAGTCATAGGCGCCGTAGACGTTGCCGTGGTCGGTCATCGCGATCGCCGGCATGCCCAGCTCGGCCGTCCGCTCCGCCATGTCACCGAGTCGCGCGGCTCCGTCAAGCATGGAGTACTCGGTGTGCACGTGCAGGTGCACGAAGGAGTCGGACGTCATCGGTGGAGCGTCTCCCAACAGTGAGGTACGGGCAGGTTCAACAGGCAACGGGGCCGGCGCGGGGCCCTGTCACGGCCCTGTCACGGGCCGGTCAAGGGACTGTCCAAGGGGAAGAGCGCCAGCCTACGTGACCCGTTGGAGTCATCCTGACAGGACGCACGGACAGTCCTCACCATGCCTGCCTCAGCGCCCGTCCCCGGCCGCGGCGTCGAGCGACTCGGTGATGATCACGTCCACGATCCGGGCGACCCGTTCCACTCCGAGGGCAGGGGCGAGGTGGGCCATCCGCTCGGCAATCTCAGCCTCGCGGGCAGCGTCCCGGCCGCTGTGACCCGCCACCGGCTTGCGGTCCTGGACGGCGGCAGTCAGTGCCGCGCGCCTGGCCAGCAGTCGGCCCAGCTCGTGATCGACGTCGTCGATCTGCCCCCGAAGGAAGTCGAGTGGCCGCTCCCCGAGCCACGCCATCCTGAGGTCTGGAGAGCGCTCCTCGTTCTCCGAACCGTCGGTGTGCTCGAGCTCGACGAAGCCATGGCGTCGGTAGAACTCTCGGGCCGGTTCGTTGGTCTCGAACACCCACAGCGCGAAACCCTGCGGACGCTGCGCCTGGGCCAGCGCGACCAGCGCCGAGCCGACACCAGTTCGCTGGGCAGCCGGTTCGACGTACAAGGAGTCGAGCCAGGTCTCGGTGAGGGTGAGGAAGCCGACCAGACGGTCGGTCTCGGCCACCCAGACCTCGTGCTCGGCCAGGTCCCACCCGCTCACCCAGGCTCGAATCTGCTCGGAGTCGTGCACGACCGGTGGCATCTGCGGTACGGCGGCTACGCGGACTCGTTCGTAGAGCGCCGCGATGGCCGGCAGGTCATCTGCAGTCGCGGGGCGAAGGTTCAGCTCGGACGACATGGGTCCAGTCTCTCAACGCGGGTGCCTCGGTGTCATCGCATCTCACGCGGCTGGCTCACCGTGGAACCGACCTTGGTCCGGGCTCAGCCTCGATCCACCGATCGAACTCAGTGCGCGTCGCGGATGATCTCGAGGGCCGCGGCCAGATCGTCGGGGTACGCCGACTCGTAGGTCACGTAGTCCCCGGTCTCGGGGTGCTCGAAGCCGAGCTTCACGGCATGCAGCCACTGCCGCTCGAGACCTACCCGCTTGGTGAGGCTCGGGTCGGCGCCGTAGGTCAGGTCGCCCACGCACGGATGCTTCAGCGCCGCCATGTGCACCCGGATCTGGTGGGTTCGTCCGGTCTCGAGGTGGACCTCGAGCAGGCTGGCGAAGCGATGTGCCTCGAGGAGCTCGTAGTGGGTGACGCTGTGCTTGCCGTCGGCCATCACCGCGAACTTCCAGTCGGACTTCGGGTGCCGTCCGATCGGTGCGTCGATGGTGCCGGTCAGTGGGTCCGGGTGGCCCTGCACCAGCGCGTGGTAGGTCTTGTCGACCGTTCGGTGGCGGAAGGCGTTCTTGAGCACCGAGTAGGCGTGCTCGGACTTGCAGATGACCATCACCCCCGACGTACCGACGTCGAGGCGCTGCACGATGCCCTGTCGCTCCGAGGCACCACTGGTCGCGATCCGGTAGCCGGCGCCGGCGAGGTGCCCCACCACGGTCGGGCCGGACCATCCGGGGCTGGGGTGTACGGCGACTCCGACGGGCTTGTCGATCACCACGATGGCGTCGTCGTCATGGATGATCTTGATGCCCTCGACGATCTCGGCACGCACCTCGAGAGGGTCGGCCATGCGAGGGAAGACCACGTCGAGCATGGCCCCGGGATGAACGCGATCGGACTTGCCGACGCCAGCACCGTCGACCTGCACGTGGCCCTCAACGATCAGCTCGGCGGCGCGGGTGCGGGACACCCCGAACATCCGCGCGATCGCGGTGTCGACACGCTCACCGGCCAGACCCTCGGGGACGAACACCGTGCGTCGGTCAGTCATGCAGGCTTCCGTCGAGTCGGCGTCCGCGGATCACCATGATGATGATGGAGAGCGCGGCCAGGTTGATCAGGATGTCGGCGACGTTGAAGATCGGCCAGTTCGGGAGCTCGAGGAAGTCGACCACGTGGCCATGCATCGGTCCCGGGTCCCGCGTCAGTCGATCGGCCAGGTTGCCCCCGACGCCGCCGAGGAGGAACCCGAAGCCGATCGCCCAGCCAATGCTGCGCAGCCGAAACGACAAGAACACCACCAGGCACACCGCCAGCATCGCGAACACGGTGAGCGCCCAGGTGAACTCGGTGCCGGTGCTGAAGGCCGCCCCGGGGTTGAAGGTCAACCGGAACCCGAACCACTTGCCGGCCACGTCGACCCGCCCACGATCGGCCAACGCATCGATCGCCCAGTTCTTGGAGAACAGGTCGATCAGGAAACCGGCGATGCCGAGGCCCCAGAAGATCTGGAGACATCTGGCTCGGCGGGTGGGCTGATCCGACTCGGTGGTCGGTGAATCGCTGGAGCTCAGCGACGTTCCTCGCGCTGCTTGCATGACATGCACAGTGTCGCACGGGGAAAGGCCATCAACCGCATCTTCCCGATCGGGTTGCCACACGACTCACACACGCCGTAGGAGCCGTCGTCAATGCGCACGAGGGCCCGCTCGATCTGCGCCAGCATCTCGCGCGCGTTGTTGACCACGATCAGTTCCTGGTCGCGCTCGAAGCTGGTGGCACCCATGTCGGCCTGGTCGTGGCCCGCCCCGTCGCCGGCGTCCTTCATCAGCCCGGCGAGCTCTTCCTCCTGGTCGTGCAGCTCGTCACGGAGGCGCTCTGCGTGCTCATTCAGCTCGGTGAGCACTTCGTCGAGCTCGGCCTTGGTCCAGTTGGACTCGTCATCGCGAACGGCCAGCGATGAGGGCGCCGCCTTCTTCACGGATTTCTTCACGGGCGCCTTCTTGGCTGGTGCGGTCTTCTTTGCGGGCGTGGTCTTGGCGGGTTCCGCCTTGGTGGCAGCCTTCTTCGCTGGCGCCGCCTTGGCGGGTGCGGTCTTCTTCGCAGCCGCCTTGGCGGGTGCCGCCTTCTTCGCCGGCGCCTTCTTGGCCGGCGCCGCCTTCTTCACTGGAGCGGCCTTGGTGGCAGTCTTCTTCGCTGCGGCCTTCTTCGCCGGCGCTGCCTTGGCCGGTGCGGCCTTCTTGGCCGGCGTCTTCTTGGCGGGTGCGGCCTTCTTCGCTGCGGCCTTCTTGGCCGGCGTCTTCTTGGCGGGTGCGGCCTTCTTGGCAGGCGCCTTCTTGGCGGGTGCGGCCTTCTTCGCTGCCGCGTTCTTTGCAGGCGCCTTCTTGGCGGGAGCGGACTCCACTGCCTTCGCGACAGCCGACTTCGGTTTGCGCGACATGACCTTCTTCGCGGCTGCCGCAGCTCCAGCCAACGACCTCTTAGTGCTGCGTGCCATGGGAAACAGGCCTCCTCGCGGCCGAACCGTTGTGGCAGTCGCCACATTCAAGTGGTCGGAGGCTAGTCGACTCTCAGGCACTACTCAAACCGGCACGCGCGCCCGTGGGCCAGCGATAAATGAACACCGGCCGGATCCCTCACGGGATCCGGCCGGTGGCCGTCATTCTTCAGGGCAGATCAGCCCTCGTCCTCGCCGAGGATCGAGCGCAGACGCTTCGGCGGCTGGGCCGGCGTCTCGCCAGCGGCCTGACCGGTCTCGGTCGAGTCGAGGGACTCGAGCTGCTGGGTGAAGTAGCTCTTGAGGCGCGAGCGGTACTCGCGCTCGAACGAACGGAGGTTCTCGACCTCGCCGTTGAGCTTGTCGCGCTCCTTCTCCAGGTCGCCGAACATCTGCTGACGGCGCTCGGCGGTCTCGGAGTCCAGCATCTGCGACCGGCTGCGGGCGTCGGACTCGAGACGGTCGGACTTGACCTTGGACTCGGACTCCAGGCGCTCGGCCTTGGTGCGGGCCTCACCGACGATCTTGTCGGCTTCGTTCTTCGCGTCCTCGACCAGCTCGTCGGCGTTGCGGGTGGCGATCTCCAGGAGACGCGCGGCGGCATTGGAGGCCTGGGCGACCGTCTCGACCCGGAGGGTCTCGGGTGCCGCAGCAGGTGCCGCAGCGGGCGCCGCGGCAACCGGTGCCGCAGCCGGGGTCGGCGCAGGAGTCGGGGTGGGAGCGGGAGTCGGCTCGGGAGCAGGCCTCTTCTCCTCGACGGGGGCCGCCGCGGCAGGCGCACCGGACTGGGCCGCAGAGAGCTTGGACCGGAGGTCCTCGTTCTCCTTGGTGAGCCGTGCGAGCTCGGCCTCGACCTCATCGAGGAACTGGTCGACCTCATTCATGTCGTAGCCCTCACGGAGCCGGACAGGAGTAAAGCGCTTGTTGCTCACGTCCTCAGGCGTCAGCGGCATGAACTCACCCATTCGTTGTAGTCAGCGGAAGTTCCATCTTTCGAACAATAGCGCTTGGAGCGCAAGTTCAGTTAGGCGACCAAGTTTGGTCTCCGTCACGTCCGGAGTCGTCAGGCAGAGAGAAGCACCATCGAGTTCAGACGTAGTAGAAGGTACGTGCCCACCAGCACGATCAGGAAACTGAGATCGAGGGCGACGCTACCCAGCCGGAGCGGCGGGATCACCCGGCGCAGTGCCTTGATCGGCGGATCGGTCACCGAGTAGACCAGCTCGAGGAAGACCAGGAGCGGCCCTCGGGGCGACCAGGACCGGGCGAAGACCTGGACCCAGTCGAAGATGAAGCGGATCCACAGGAGAGCCAGGAAGAACCACAGGATCCCGTGGATGACAAGACCGACAATGTGCACGTGACAGATCAGCTCTGGTTGAAGAAGCCGCCCTCAGCGATGCGCTCCTTGTCCTCGGCCGCAACGGTGACGTTGGGCGGTGAGAGAAGGAACACCTTGCTGGTCACGCGCTCGATGCTGCCGCGGGTGGCGAACACCAGGCCGGCCGCGAAGTCGACCAGTCGCTTGGCGTCGTTGTCGTCCATCTCGGAAAGGTTCATGATCACCGGCACTCCGTCACGGAAGTTCTCGCCGATGGTGCGCGCCTCGTTGTAGGTGCGCGGGTGAAGGGTCGTGATGCGGGACAACTCTGCAACAACTTCCTGGGTCGGAACCGGCTTGGGGCGGCGGCGTTCGGAGATGCTGGCCACCGGAGCGGGACGCGACTCCTCCCGTGCCTCACGTGCGGGTCGGGTCGGTTCGTCGGCGTAGTCGTCGTAGCCGTCGTCGGGGTACCGGCCGGTGTCCTCGAGCAGGCCGAGGTACTCACCGATCTTGCGCATCGAGCCGCTCATGAGTAATTCCTCCGGAAAACTTCAGCCCTCCATGGCGGAGCGCTTCTTGTTGTTGATGTGGACACTACTTGATCGCCGGGCGCTCACCGAGCACCGCACGACCGACGCGAACGTGTGTCGCGCCGTACGAAATCGCGGCTTCGAGATCGCCGCTCATTCCTGCCGAGACCACCCCGGCGTCGGGGTGGTCTCTCCGGAACCGTTCGGCGATCCCGGCGAGTCGTTCGAAGGCAGCAGACGGATCGGCACCCAGCGGCGCCACCGCCATCAAGCCACGCAGGACCAGCTCGTCGGCGTCGACCACCTTCTGGGCCAGCGCAGCAAGGTCGTCGGGGTGGACGCCCGACCGTCCGTCGGCCTGCTCCGGAGGGTCGAGGCTGACCTGGAGCAGTACGTCGAGTGGTCGCCCACGCAGCGCCGCCCCGCGGGCCAGGCCGGTGAGCAGCTTGGCTCGGTCGACCGACTCCACCATGTCGGCATAGGAGGCCACGGCTGCCGCCTTGTTGGACTGCAGCCCGCCGATGTAGTGCCACCGGACATCGAGGTCGGCACACTCGGCGCTCTTCTCCAGCGCCTCCTGGTGGCGGTTCTCCCCCACGTCCGTGACGCCCAGCCCGGCCAGGATCCGCACGTCGGAGGCCGGGAAGAACTTGGTGACGACCGTCACTGTGACCTCGTCATCACGCCGGCCACCTGCGCGACAGGCGTCAGCGACGCGTTGGCGCACCTGCGCAAGACCCTCTGCGAGCTCGGCCTCGCGGTGGGCGCTCATGGCGAGATCCTGATCAGGCCGCCGAGACGGCCAGAAGCCGGCCCCTCACGGCGGTGGGACCACAGGTCATCGCTCTCGAGGGTGCAGTCCTCGACTTCCTCGAAGCTGACACCGGCGGCCCGCAGCTGGGCGCGCACGCCGGCACCGATGTCGAGCGCCGGGGTTCCCCACGACGTCTCGGCGAAGGTCTCGGGGATCGCCGCGGCAACCTCTGCTCGCATCTCCTCCGGCACCTCGTAGCACGATCCGCACACGTGTGGACCGACCCAGGCGTGGATGGCTCCGGCTCCGAGCTGGCGCATGCTGGCGATCGCCGCCGGGACGACGCCGGCCGCCAGACCGGGACGTCCTGCGTGCACGGCCCCGACCACACGGTGATCATCGGACGCGAGCAGAACCGGCACACAGTCGGCCACCCGCACCAGGAGCGTCACGCCGGGAACCCTGGTCACCAGTGCGTCCGCGACGATCTCCTGCCCGTCATACCCCTCCTCGACCACGACCACGTCGGACCCGTGCACCTGACGCATGCCGATCGGCAGGACCTCCGGATCCCCCGGCGTGAACTCGCGCGCCACCACCGCGAGGACGTCCTCGGAGGTGGCGTCGCCGCTCACCGGGCCGGCGTACGACAGGTCGAGGGTGCCGCTCACTGTGTGACGGTCGGTGAACGCGACGTCGACGGCCGGTTGGCCGTCGACGTCAGCGAGGCGGGTGTCGCGGAACGCGAACACGTTGTCGAACCGCTCCCGTCACTTCAAGAAGTCGGGAATGTCCAGGTCGTCGTCGTCGAACTGGACCTGGCGCGGCTGACGCTGCGGGGTGGACTGCTGGGGCTGCGATGCCGACCCGGGCTGCTGACCACCCTGTTGCGGAGCCGCCTGGCCGCCCTGCTGCGGGGCCGACTGCTGCCGCTGCGGCTGACCGACCGGCTGAGCCGGCGGACGCTGCTGCGACGGAGCCGGCTGGGACGGAGCCTGTTGTGACTGCTGCGGAGCGGAGGACCGCTGGTTGGCCAATGTCTGGGCCGCGTTGCGGGTCTCGGCCTGGCTCTGCTGGGGCTCCTGGCGGCGAAGGACCGTGCCCTCGTCGCGTCGCTTCGGCATGCCGCCGTCGAAACCGGCCGCGATGACGGTGACGCGAACCTCGTCGCCCAGAGCGTCGTCGATGGTGGCCCCGAAGATGATGTTGGCCTCGGCGTGCACGGACTCGGCGACCAGGGCAGCAGCCTCGTTGATCTCGAACAGACCGAGGTCGGAGCCACCCGCGATCGAGAGCAGTACGCCGTGGGCGCCGTCGATGCTGGCTTCGAGCAGCGGGCTCGAGACGGCCATCTCGGCCGCTGCCACGGAGCGGTCCTCGCCGCGGGCCGAGCCGATTCCCATGAGGGCGGAGCCGGCGTTGGACATCACGGACTTGACGTCGGCGAAGTCGAGGTTGATCAGGCCCGGCGTGGTGATCAGGTCGGTGATGCCGGAGACACCCTGCAGCAGCACCTGGTCGGCCTGCTTGAAGGCGTCGAGCATGGAGACGTTGCGGTCGCTGATCGAGAGCAACCGGTCGTTCGGGATCACGATGAGGGTGTCGACCTCCTCGCGCAGCTGCGCGATGCCCTCCTCGGCGGAGTTGGCGCGGCGCCGACCCTCGAACGCGAACGGGCGCGTGACGACCCCGATGGTCAGGGCGCCGAGCGAACGCGCGATGCGGGCCACAACGGGCGCGCCTCCGGTGCCGGTGCCACCGCCCTCGCCGGCGGTCACGAACACCATGTCGGCGCCCTTGATGACCTCTTCGATCTCGTCGGCATGGTCCTCGGCCGCCTTGCCGCCGACCTCGGGGTTGGCGCCGGCACCGAGGCCGCGAGTGAGCTCGCGACCGATGTCGAGCTTGACGTCTGCGTCGCTCATCAGGAGCGCTTGGGCATCGGTGTTGATCGCGATGAACTCGACGCCCTTGAGTCCGACCTCGATCATCCGGTTGACGGCGTTGACGCCACCCCCACCGATACCTACGACCTTGATGATGGCCAGGTAGTTCTGTGCTGCTGCCACGGCGGCTGTGCCTCTCCCTGATCGGTGTCGCCCGCACCCCGGGAAGGATGTCGAGCCTGTCTGTGCGACATCGGCCCGGTCGGACCGATGGTGGTGCTGGTGCTTCGTGGGGGAAGTCGATCAGTTGACCGGAACCTTAACCCTGAAGTGGAGGGTTATAGTTATGTCAACCTCTCGTTGTCGAAGACACTAGACACACCGATTGCAAGATTCACGCCCAACACGCCACGACTCGAAGAAATCTCGCGAGGAGGGTCAGCGGGTGGTGGGCTGGTTCGGCACCGAGACGTCGTAGACCTGCGCCTTGCGCTTGATCAGCTGTGCGATCACCGTCGACTTGTCGTCGGTGTTCTCCGCACTCCCCCACACGATGCTGCGGCCGTCACGCAGCTCCAGCGAGATCTGGTCGATCGTGCTCAGCTCGACGTGCTCGACCTTGCGTGCGATCGCCGCCGGCAGGCTGGCCACCACCTTGGCGCCCTCGGTGACCGCCTCGTCGGCGGTGTCCTCGTCGATCTTGATCAGGGGCAGCTTGGCCGGCAACGACCGGTAACTGCGAAAGGCGAACCCGGTGGCATCGATCCCTCGCCAGGTGCCACCCCGCTCGACCACGGCCACCGCCACCCGCTCCTCGACCTTCACCAGGACCCGGTCGGGCCACTCGCGAGACACATCGGCGGACTTCACCTCGGGCAGGCTCTCCACCCGCTCGCGGATCGCGGAGATGTCGGCCCGGGCCAGCGGTTCGGCCGGGACGTCGGCGGCCTCGACCACTCGCTGCTCGGTGAGCAGGGAGGTGCCCTCGACGTCGACCCCCTTCACCGACAGCACCGAGGAGAAGTAGACCAACCAGATGCCGACGACCGCGGCGATCAGCAGCACGACCCCGATCACCACGACGCGCACCTTCAGCCAGCGACGCGCCCATTGGCGGCGTACGAAGCGCCGACGGCTCAGCTCTTCCTCGTCGACCTCCTGGTTGCGGCGACGCAGACGGTCAAGCACCTGCGGACTCCTCCCGGGCCGCAAGCAGGGCAAGGAGCTCGGGCCCGACTTCGGTGACGTCGCCGGCTCCGAGCGTGAGCACCAGGTCGCCCGGGCGGGCGATGTCGGCCAACAGCCCGGCGGCGTCGCCGCGCTGCGGAACGAAGTGCACGAGGTCGGCAGACAGGGGTACGGCGTCCGCCACGAGCCGGCCCGTGACCGCAGGGTCCGGGTCCTCGCGAGCGACGTAGACGTCGAGCACGGCAACCTCGTCGGCGGATCCCAGTGCCTCGCCCATGGCAGCACCGAAGATGCGGGTGCGGGAGACCAGGTGGGGTTGGTAGCAGACGATCAGGCGGCCGTCGCCGGCCATGGCGCGCGCCGCCTGGAGGTCGCCCGCGATCTCGACCGGGTGGTGGGCATAGCTGTCGCAGACACGTACGCCGGCGACCTCCCCCTTGGCCTCCATGCGCCGACGTGACCCGGTGAAGCCGGCCAACCCGGCAGCCAGCGCCTCGAACGGGAAGCCGAGTCGCAGCCCGAGCGCGAGGGCAGCCAGGGCATCGAGCACGTAGTGGCGTCCGGGGATCTGGAGCGAGACCTCACCGAGGGCCTCGTCATCCCGGACCACGGTGAATCGGGAGTTGCTCCCCTCGAACGACAGGTTCGTCGCGCGCAGGTCAGCGGTCGCCGCCTCACCGACCGCGATCACCTCACGACCGGCGGCACGTGCGGAGTCGGCGAGCGCTGCGGCGCCGGGGTCATCGACTACGCAGACCAGGAAGCCGTCGGGGTCGAGGGTGTCGACGAACTCGACGAACGCGGCCTGATAGGCCTCCTCGGTGCCCCAGACATCGAGGTGGTCGGCCTCGACGTTGGTGACGATGCCGGCACGGGGCCGGTAGACCAGGAACGCGCCATCACTCTCGTCGGCCTCGGCGACGAACAGCTCCCCGGCACCGTCGTGGGCGTTGCTCCCGGTCTGCACCAGCACCGCGCCGATCGCGTACGTCGGATCGGCGTTCACCTCGAGCAGGGCCATGGTCAGCAGCGAGGTGGTCGTCGTCTTGCCGTGGGTGCCGGCCACCGCGAGCACCGACTTGTCGGCCATCACTGCGGCCAGGCCCGCCGAGCGTGGCAGCATCCGCAGGCCACGGCGCCGGGCCTCGAGCACCTCAGGGTTGTCCTCACGCGCGGCGGTCGTGATCACCACGGTCTCGGCGTCACGGACGTGCTCGGCGGCATAGCCGAGGTGGCAGGTGACCCCGAGAGCACGCAGGGCGGGCAGGAACGGGGTGTCGTTGTCGTCGCTACCGGTCACGGCCAGGCCACGTTGGGCCATGATCTTCGCGATCGCCGACAGGGCCGCACCGCCGATGCCGATGAAGTGGACGCGCCCGAGCTGGTCAGCGGGCAGGAGCTCGTCGGGGATCGGAACCTTCATCGTCCGGCCTCCAGGATCATCCGGGCCAGCTTCTCGTCGGCGTCGAGGGGGATAATCGACTCCGCCGCAGCGCCCATCGCGGCCAGCCGCTCCGGGTCGGTGAGCAACGCCGGCACCATCGACTCGATCCACGCGGGGGTCAGGGCCCGGTCGCTGACCAACAGCCCACCTCCGGCATCGACGACGGGGCGGGCGTTGAATGCCTGCTCCCCGTTGCCGATCGGGAGGGGAACGTAGATCGCCGGGAGGCCGACCCCGGAGACCTCGGTGACGGTGTTGCTGCCGGCCCGGCACAGCACCGCATCGGCCGCTGAGTAGGCCAGGTCCATTCGGTCGACGTAGTTGAGCACGACGTAGGGCACCGAGCTGCGCGGCGTCTCCAGCGAGTGCTTGGGCCCGACGATGTGGAGCACCTGCACGCCGGCCGCCTCGAAGGCGCCCGCTGCGGCCGCGACCGACTGGTTGAGCGAGGTGGCGCCCTGGGACCCACCCGTGACCACGAGGGTGGGTCGCTCGGGATCGAGACCGAAGGTGGCGCGGGCCTCGGCGCGCAGCGCATCGCGGTCGAGGGTGGCGATCATCCGGCGGATCGGCAGTCCGACGTACGCCGCGTGGCGCAGGTCGGTGTCGGGGAACGAGGTCGCCACGTGCCGGGTCATGCGGGCACCGAGCCGGTTGGCGATGCCGGGCAGGGCGTTGCCCTCGTGCACCACGATCGGCAGGTGTCGCCTGCGGGCGGCGAGATAGGCCGGCACGGACACATAGCCGCCGAAACCGACCACCACGTCAGGACGAGTGCGGTCGACCACGTCGAGCGCGGCGGCACGCGCGGCGCGCAGCTTGCCCGGCGTACGCAGCAGCTCGGCCGACGGACGACGCGGCAGCGGGACCCGGGGCACGAACTCCAGGGGCAGTCCGGCCTCGGGCACCAGGCGCGCCTCGAGGCCCTCACGGGTGCCGAGACAGGTGATGTCGGTGTCGGGCGCCAGCCGGCGGAGCGCATCGGCGGTCGCGAGCATGGGTGAGGTGTGGCCGGCAGAACCTCCGCCGGCAAGAAGGACGCGCATCATTTTCCTCGACGGGTTGTGCCGGCCGAGAGCCCGGCCGAACGGCTACGTTTGCGCGCTGCCAGTGCCTTGGCGGCCTCGGGCTCGGACCGGGCGAAGCCGATCAGCAGGCCCAGGGCAATCAGGGACGGCAACAGTGCGGACCCACCATAGGAGACCAGTGGCAACGGGATGCCGACCACGGGGAGCATGGCCAGCACCATGCCGACGTTGATGATCATCTGGCCCAGCAACCAGACCGTGATGCCGAACGACGTGTAGCGCACGAACGGGTCGGTCGTGTTGCTGGCCACCCGGATCGCGGCATAGGCGATGGTCAGGAACAGGCCCAGGACCAGCAGGGTGCCGACCAGGCCGAGCTCCTCGCCGAGCACGGCGAAGATGAAGTCGGTGTGGGCCTCGGGGAGGTCACCCCACTTCTGTTGGCTGGCACCGATGCCCTGGCCGAACCAGCCACCGGTGGCAAGTGCGTAGAGGCCGTGGGCCGGCTGCCAGCCTGCGTCGTGGTACTCCTTGAACGGATCGACGAAGCTGAGCAGTCGGCCGCGACGCTCGTCGTTGGTGGTGGCGAGGTAGAAGGCGCCGACCCCGATCACCGACAGCGCGAGGGCGAACAGCTTGCCGGGAGCACCCACCACCCACAGCATGGCGAGCCCGATGGCGAAGAGCACCAGCGCGGTGCCGAGGTCCTTCTGGAGCAGGACCAGCCCGGCCACGAGTGCCATGCCGGGCACCACCGGGACCAGCACGTGGTGCAGCTCGCCCAGGCGACGCTGCTTGTTGGCGTAGACGTGGGCGGCCCACAGGATCACCGCGAGCTTGGCGATCTCGGACGGTTGGATCGCGATCGGGCCCACGGCCAACCAGTTGGTCTGACCGTTGCGGGTCAGACCGAGCGGCGTCTGGGTCAGGGCCAGCAGCACCATCGACACCACCAGGGCCGGCCACACCAGGCGACGGAAGAATCGTTGCGGAAGTCGCGAGGCCAGGAACGCCAGCGGCAGCCCGATGACCACCCACATCAGCTGGCGCTTCACGATCGCGTAGGAGTCGCCGTTCTCCTCGTAGGAGTAGACGCTCGAGGCCGACAGCACCATGATCAGCCCGATGGTCAGCAGCAGGGCCGACGCACCGAGCAGGAGGTAGTAGGAGGTCAGCGGCCGGTCGAGGGCCCCACGCAGGGCAGCAAGACGACCACGCAGCCAGACCAACCGGGAAGGGATTCGGGAGGTGCTCGGCGCACTGGCTCCCGACTCACGCTCGGCGGTCGTACTGGCCACGTGCCCTCCCCTCAGCCACTGGGCTCATTCCTGGTCTGCGATGTGGCGGTGGACCGCCTCGGCAAATCTGTCGCCCCGTTCGCCGTAGTTGGTGAACATGTCCATGGACGCACAGCCCGGTGCCAGCAGCACCGTGTCACCCGGCTGGGCCAGACGACTGGCAGCTGCCACCACCTCGTCCATCGGCGAGGCCTGGCCACCAGTCTCCCCGGCACCTGTGTCGATGAGGGGCACATCCGGTGCGTGTCGCGAAAGCGCGTCGGCGATCACATGTCGGTCGGCCCCGAGGAGTACGACGCCACGCAGCCGCCCGCGAACCTTCTGGACCAGCTCCTCGAAACGTGCCCCCTTGGCCAGTCCCCCGGCCACCCACACCACGGAGTCGAAGGCGCCGAGCGACGAGGCGGCGGCATGGGGGTTGGTGGCCTTGGAGTCGTCGATCCAGGTCACCTCGTCGTGCACGGCGACCTCGGCGATGCGGTGGCCGTCGGGCCGGAACGCCCGGAGCCCGTCGCGCACGGCGGCCTGCGAGACCCCGTGGGCACGAGCCAGGGCGGCCGCTGCCAGGGCGTTGGCGACGAAGTGCGGCGCCGGGGAGGCGAGGTCGGAGATGGTGCACAGCTCGGCGGCGCTGCTCTCACGCTTCTCGATGAAAGCGCGGTCGACCAGCATGTCCTCGACGACCCCGAGCATGCCGACGCTCGGCATGCCGAGCGTGAACCCGATGGCGCGGGCGCCCTCCTGCACGTCGGCCTCGCGCACCAGCTCCTCGGTGGTGGGGTCGGCCGTGTTGTAGACGCAGGCACGTCGGACGTGCTCGTAGATGCGGCCCTTGTCGGCGGCGTAGTCAGCCATCGGTGTCTCGCCGACGTACCAGTCGAGGTGGTCCTCGGCGACGTTGAGCACCACGGCGGACTCGGCGCTCATCGACGACGTGTAGTGGAGCTGGAAGCTGGACAGCTCGACGGCGAAGACGTCGTACGGCTCGGGATCCATCACGGCCTCGACGATGGGCAGGCCGACGTTGCCGACCGCCACGCTGCGCAGACCGGCTGCGCGCAGGATCGAGTCGAGCATCTGGACGGTCGTGGTCTTGCCGTTCGTGCCGGTGATCGCCAGCCACGGGGCGGCGTTCTCGGGGTCACGCAGGCGCCAGGCGAGCTCGACCTCACCCCAGATCGGTATGCCGCGATCGCGTGCCTGGGCGAGGAGCGGGGCGTCGGGGCGCCAACCGGGTGAGGTGACCAGGACGTCGACGTCGTCGGGCAGGGTGGCCGTCGAGCCGGCCCCGAGGCGGATGTCGGCGCCGAGACTGCGCAACAGCTCGGCCTTCTCCTCCTTGCCGTCGGCCGTGTCGTCCATGGCGATCACCGTGGCGCCCAGGAAGAGCAGGTTGTCGGCCGCGGCGAAGCCGGAGACCCCGAAGCCGGCGACGGCGACCCGGACACCGTCCCAGGGGGTGTGGCGGCCCAGTTCGTCGAGGTTCACGTGCCGGCCACCCATTCGGCGTAGAAGATGCCCAGGCCGGTGGCCACGCACAGGCCGGTGATGATCCAGAACCGGATCACGACGGTCACCTGCTCCCACCCGAGCATCTCGAAGTGGTGATGCAGTGGCGTCATCCGGAAGATGCGTCTGCCGGTGCCGGTCAGTTTTCGGGTGGCCTTGAAGTAGGTCACCTGCATCATCACCGACAGTGTCACCATCACGAAGAGGCCGCCGAGGATGACCAGCAGCAGCTCGGTGCGGGTCAGGATGGCCAGTCCGGCGAGGCCGGCACCCAGCGCCAGCGAGCCGGTGTCGCCCATGAAGATCTGGGCCGGTGAGGCGTTCCACCACAGGAACCCGAAGCAGGCGCCGGTGATGGCCGAGGCGACGATGGCCAGGTCGAGTGGGTCACGCACCTCGTAGCAACGGCCGTAGGTGATGTCGGCCTGCCCGCACCACTGGTTGTTCTGCCAGATGTTCACCAGCGTGTAGGCACCGAAGACCATCATCGAGGCTCCGGCGGCGAGGCCGTCAAGACCGTCGGTGAGGTTGACCGCGTTGCTGGTGCCGGTGACGATCACCCAGATCAGCAGCACCACCACGACGCTGGGCAGCACCCACGCGTCGAGGTCGCGGATGAACGAGATGTGGTTGGAGGCTGGGGTGCGGCCCCGGTCGTCCTCGAGCCAGGGTGAGAGGGCGAGCACGCCGAAGGCGATCGCGATCACGGTCTGCCCGATGATCTTGGCCTTGCTGCGCAGCCCGAGGTTGCGCTGCTTGTAGATCTTGATGAAGTCGTCGAGGAAGCCGACCAGGCCGATCCCGACGAAGAGGAACAGCAACAGCAGCGCCGAGGCGGTCGGCAGGTCCTGGGTGACCAGCTTGGCGAAGGCGTAGCCGATCACGCTGGCCAGGATGATCACGGTGCCGCCCATCGTGGGCGTGCCGCGCTTGGTGTGGTGGGTGGTGGGCCCGTCCTCGCGGATCTCCTGGCCGTAGCCCTTCGCCGAGAGCAGGCGAATGGCGTAACGGGTGCCCAGCAGGGACAGCAGCAGCGACAGCCCACCACTGAGCAGGATCGCTCTCATCCCTGGGTCTCCTCCGCGTCATCGGGCTGCCGCCCGAAGCTGATCAGTTCCTGCGCCACCCGCTCGAGACCTGCGGCACGCGATGCCTTGACCAGCACCACGTCTCCCGGGCGAATGTTCTCGCGCAACCATGCCAGAGCAGCCGTCCGATCGGCGACGCGCACGGCCGAGCCGCGCGGAACTGTGATCTTCGCCGCTCCCTCGGCCATCTCCCGGGCGTCGTCGCCGACCACGAGGAGTACGTCGACTCCGGCGGCCAGCGCGTGCTCGCCGAGTGCCCGGTGATCGGCATCGGATTCGTCGCCCAGCTCCTTCATCGCCCCCAGGACCGCGATCGAGCGCGTTGCCCGCCTCTCGGCGATGGCGCGCAGGGCCGCGATCGCGGCCCGCATGGACTCCGGGTTGGCGTTGTAGGCGTCATTGATCACCACGGTGCCGTCGTCCAGCTCGTCGATCTCCATCCGCCACCGGGACAGGCTGGTGGCCGACGAGAGAACGCCCGCGATCGTGTCGCCCGGCACCCCGACCGCCGTCGCGAGGGCCGCAGCGGCTGCCGCGTTGAGGAGCTGGTGCTCCCCGGACTGCTTCAGCGAGATGGAGAACCGCTCCCCCGCGATGTGCAGCTGCGCCGACGCGCGGTCGAGGTCGTCGTAGGTCACCTCGCTCCAGGTCACGTCGGCCGCGGAGCCGCGACCGAAGCGCAGCACCTGTGCGGTGGTGCGTCGACCCACGCTTGCGGCGAAGTCGTCATCGGCGTTGATCACCGCGACACCGTCTGCGGGCAGGGCCTCGATGATCTCGCCCTTGGCGGACGCGATCGCCTCGCGGGAGCCGAACTCACCGATGTGGGCGGTGCCGACGTTGAGGACGGATGCGACGCGGGGCGGCGCGATGCCGCAGAGGTAGATGATGTGACCGATCCCGCGGGCCCCCATCTCGACGACCAGGAAACGGGTGTCGACCCCGGCCCGCAGGACGGTGAGCGGAACGCCGATCTCGTTGTTGTGGTTGCCGGCGGTGGCCACCGTCGGACCCACGGCAGCCAGCACCTGGGCGAGGTAGTCCTTGGTTCCGGTCTTGCCCTGGCTGCCTGTCAACGCCAGCACGGTCAGGTCGGACAGGTGGTCGACGACGTGACGGGCCAACCTGCCCAGCGCCGCGACGGGGTCGTCGACGACGACTGTCGGCACCCCGGTTGCCCGGGACCCCAGCACCCCGGCGGCACCGGCAGCCACCGCTGCGGCGGCGTAGTCGTGGCCGTCGACGCGCTCCCCGGGGATCGCGACGAACAGCCCCCCGGGCACCACCGCCCGACTGTCGACGAACGCGCCCGCACTCACCCGGACCTGTGCATCCCCGTCGACACGGCCGCCGACCGCGTCGGCGATCTCGGCCAGGGACATCTCGATCATCGGGTGGCCTCCTCGCGCACCACCGCACGGTCGTCGAACGGGTGGACCACACCGTCGATCTCCTGCCCCGTCTCGTGCCCCTTGCCGGCAACGAGCACGATGTCGCCGAACGACGCGCGTCGGACTGCTTCGCGGATGGCTTCGCGCCGGTTGCCGATCTCGATCACCTCGGCGTCGCCATCGCGGGTGCCGGCCAGGACCTCGGCCCTGATCGTCGCGGGATCCTCGGATCGGGGGTTGTCGTCGGTCACGACCACCAGGTCGGCGAGTCGCGCCGCGATCTCGCCCATCACCGGCCGTTTCCCGGTGTCACGGTCGCCACCAGCACCGATCACGATCGTCAGCCGGCCATCGGTGAGCGGTCGCAGGGTGCGCAGCGCCGCCTCGACCGCGTCGGGCTTGTGGGCGTAGTCGACGACGACACTGAACCCGCCGGGGACCGCCACCTGCTCCAGTCGGCCCGGCACTCCGGCGCCCCGGGCCAACGCTCGCGCGACGGCCTCGACGTCGTGCCCGGTCTCGGCGCAGGCGGCGATCGCGGCGAGGGCATTGGCCACGTTGAAGTCACCGGGGATCGGGACTGAGCTGCGCACCTGCACCCCATCGGGGCCGATCACGGTGAACGAGGACCCGTCGGGGGCCAGGTCGATGTCAGTGACATGCCAGTCGGCACTGGTGTCATGGAGGGCGAAGGTACGCATCGGGATCGCCGCGTCCGCCATCAGTCGCCGACCGTGCTCGTCGTCGAGGTTGACCAGGCCCAGGCGGGCCCTCTCGGGCGTGAACAGGGACGCCTTGGCCGCGAAGTAGTCCTCGACGTCCTTGTGGAAGTCGAGGTGGTCGCGGCCGAGATTGGTGAACACGGCGACGTCGAAGACCACCCCGTCGACCCGTCCCATCACCAGCGCGTGGCTGGAGACCTCCATCGCGCAGGCCTGGACACCGCGCTCGCGCATCATCGCGAAGAGGCCGTGGAGATCGGGTGCCTCCGGCGTGGTCAGGGTGGTCGGGATGTCCTGCCCGTCGACCCGGGTGCCGACGGTGCCGATCACGGCGGCGTGGACGCCGGCACCGGTGAGCGCCTCCTCGGCCAAGCGGGTCGTGGTGGTCTTGCCCTGGGTGCCGGTGACCGCGATCATCTGCATGTGCTCGGTCGGGTGGCCGTGCAGGCGGGCGGCGAGCCGGCCCAGGCGTGGCCGCAGGTCGTCGACGACCAGCACCGGAACGGTCAGGTCGGCCACCAGCTCCGCACCCGCGGGATCGGTGAGGACCGCGACTGCGCCCGACGCGACCGCGGAGTCGGCGTACGACGCCCCGTGCGAGCGCGCGCCGGGCAGGGCGACGTAGAGGTCGCCGGGCAGGACCCGGTGGGAGCTCAACGAGATCCCGGTGACGTCGGCCTCTGCGGCGACTCGCTCGGCCCCCAGCCACGCGGCCACCTCGGACACCGGGGTCGGTCGGGGTCGCTCGGGGCGGGTTGCCCGCAACTGCTTGTCACTCACCACGGCGCGAGGCTATCGCGGGGGCACACCGAGGTCGCGACGTCACCGCCGCGGGTCACCACTCGACCGGGAGGGTGGTCGCCGGTGCGCCGGTGGGCGGCACGCCGTACTTGCGGAGCAGGTAGGTCATGATCTTGCGGAAGACCGGTCCGCCCGCCGTGCCGCCGCCCATGCCGTTCTTCGGGTTCTGGATGACGACGTAGACGGTGAACTTCGGGTTGTCGGCCGGAGCGAAGCCGGCGAAGGAGACGGTGAAAGTGCCGTCGTAGCAACCACACTCGCTGCCGACCCGCTGCGCGGTTCCGGTCTTGCCGGCCACCCGGTAGCCCTCGATCGCGGCGCCCGGCGCGATGCCGTCGACCGGGTCGGTGACCAGTTCCATCATCTCCGCGGTCTGGCGTGCCGCGGACTCGCTGACCACGCGGTGGGTGGTGGTGGTCGACGAGCCGACCTTCTGCCCGGAGTCGGTGACGGCCTCGCCCTTGATGATGCTCGGGTCGACCCGGACCCCGCCATTGGCGATGGTGTTGATGGCCGCGGCCATCTGGACCGCGTTGACGCTGAGCCCCTGGCCGAAGGCGATGTTGTCCTGGCTCAGCTGCGACCAGGTCGACGGGTCTGGAAGCTTGCCGCCGCTCTCACCGCGCACCCCGATGTTGGTGCGCTGGCCGAGGCCGAAGGCCTTCAGGTAGTCGCCGAGCTCGGTGGACTTGAACTGGCGGGTGGCCAGAACCGTGCCGACGTTGGACGACTTGGCCAGTGCACCGGCCGCCGTGAGGCGGATGTCGCCGTGGTCCCAGTAGTCGTGGATCGGTTGGCCCTGGCTGTCGATGACGCCCGGCACCCGTAGGCGGGTGCGCGGCGTGATCTTGCCGGCGTCGATCAGTGAGGAGAAGGTGAGCACCTTCTCGACGGATCCGGGCTCATAGGGGTCGCTGGTGCCACGGGTGCCGAGATCTTCCTTGGGTGAGCGCAACGGCTCGTTGGCGTCGAAGCTCGGGTAGTCGGCGTTGGCGAGGATCTCGCCCGTCTCGCGGTTCATCACGATCGCCGTGCCTGAGTCACCCTGCGCGGCACGGACCCCCTCACGCAGGACGCGCTGGACATACCACTGGACGTCGCGCTCGATGGTGAGCTGGAGGTCCTGGCCGTTGACCGGCTTGACCGTGTTGTTGGCGCCGAGGGGGATGCGGTTGCCGCCACCGACCTCATAGGTGGTCTTGCCGTCGATGCCGGCGAGCTGCTTGTCGAAGGTGCGCTCGAAGCCGGCCAGGGGTGCGTCCTCCCCCACGAAACCGATCAGGTTGGCCGCCACGTCGTCGGCCGGGTAGTCACGCATCGGGTCGCGCCGCGTGGTCAGGCCCTTGAAGCCCTTCTCCTCAAGGGCATCGATCACCCGGTTGGCCACGGTGGAGGGCACCCGACGGGCGATGTACTGGAAACGGGTCTCGTCGCGACCCAGGCGATCGAGGGTCGCGAAGTAGTCGACGCCGAGCTTGTCGGCCAGGTAGGTCGCGATCGCCCCGGCGTCGTCCTTGGTCATCTGGGGGTCGGCCACGATCATCAGGCCGTCGACGGAGCTGGCCAGCTCGACACCGTTGCGGTCGACGATGGCACCTCGCTCAGCGGGCAGCTCGACGGTGTCGGTGCCCTCCTTGGCGGCGCGGGCGGCGTACGAGTTGGGGTCGAGGCCCTGCAGCTGCACCAGCCGCACGCCGAAGACGGAGAGCACCATCGCGATGATGATGAAGCCGAAGCGCAGCCTGAAGAGCGCCGACCCACGGGTCGCAGGGACCCGACGGGGCTGGTTTCTGAGGCTCAACGGGGGCTCCGGTCTCCCTGGTCGTTCGTGGACGTCTCATTCCTACCCGAGCGGTTCTGCTTCTTGGTTTCGGCGCGCCGCTCGGCCTTGGTCTTGGCCTTGGAGTCGGCCGGGACGCGAATGACGTTCTTCGGGGGCACCAGGTCGGCCGGCTTCTTGGCGGCCGGCGGGCGGACGTCGTCGCGGTCCGCGGGCGTGGCCGGGGTCGGCACGCCGAGGACCTTGCCGTCGGTGATCCGCAGGAACGCCGGGTGGGCGGAAGGCACCATGCCCAGTGCCTGCGCCTGCTCGGCCACCCGCTGCGGGTTGCGCAGCTCCTCCAGCTCCATCTGGAGGGTCTGCTGGCGCGAGGTGAGCTCGTTGGCCTGCTGCTCCAGCTCGGTCGCCGCGAAGGAGTTCTGCTGCATGTGGGTGTTGAACATCAGCAATCCCACCACGCCGGCCAGCAGCAGGACGCTGACCAGGGTGACGAAGGGCACCCGGGGTGCGTTCGGACTGAGTCGCGGCACCACGCGCAGGCGGGCCCGCTCGACCGCGGCTTCGGCGATGCGCTGGACCCGGACACGGCTCTGGGGAAGAGGGGTGCTCATGCGGAGGCTCCTGAGGGTCGAAGGCGTTCGATGGCACGCAGGCGGACCGATGCGGCCCGTGGGTTGTCGGTGAGCTCGGGTTCGACGGCCTTCTCCGCACCACGGGTGACGGTGCGGAACTTGGGCTCGTGACCTTCGGGGATGAACGGCATGTCGGCCGGTACGTCGGTGTGGGTGGCGGCGGTGAAGGCCTGCTTGACAAGCCGGTCCTCGAGCGAGTGGTAGGACTCGACGACGACCCGTCCCCCTACTCCGATCCCGTCGATGGCCGCGGGGATCGCGCGACGGAGCACGGCGAGCTCGTCGTTGACCTCCATGCGCAGCGCCTGGAAGGTGCGCTTGGCCGGGTGGCCACCGGTACGACGAGCCGGTGCCGGGATGGCGGCGTACAAGAGCTCGACCAGGCGGGCGGAGTTCGTGAACGGCTCCACCTCGCGCTCCTTGGCGACGAACTGGGCGATGCGGCGCGCGAACTTCTCCTCGCCGTACTCCCGCAGGACCCGGGTCAGGTCCACCACCGAGTAGGTGTTCAGCACGTCGGCCGCGGTCGGGCCCGTGGTGTCGTCCATGCGCATGTCGAGCGGGGCGTCCTGGGCGTAGGCGAACCCACGCTCGCGGACGTCGAGCTGCATCGAGGAGACGCCGAGGTCGAACAGCACCGCGTCGACCGAGCCGAGACCCTGGTCCGCGATCACCTGCGGGATCTCGTCATAGACGGCGTGCACACCGATGAACCGGTCGCCGTACGGCGCCAGGCGTTCGCTGGCCATCCGGAGCGCGTTGACATCCCGGTCGATGCCGATCACGCGCGCCTCGGGGCACGCCTGCAGCACGGCCTCGCTGTGTCCGCCCAGGCCGAGCGTGGCATCGATCGCAACGGCACCAGCCTTGCCGAGCGAAGGCGCCATGAGGGCGACGACCCGGTCCAGAAGGACCGGGACGTGGCGGGGGCTGGTCATCTGGATCCCGACCTACCGACCGAGAGTCATCAGGAGGAGGAAGGCCACCGTCAGGGCGACCGAGACCCCCGCGGAGAACATCATGACGGCCACGGCATCGCGCGCCTGCTCACGCACTCGTGGTGTCGGGTGCGGGTTGCCGCTGACACTCATGCTCATGGTTTCGACCCCTGCTCATGGACTGTTGACTGCTGTGGCGGGGTACGGCACTGGCCGCACGTCCACCGGAACCGATTCGCAGGGCCAGGTCCCTGCCCGCTCCCCTCGAAGGGGGAAGTTGCCGTCTGGGATCGGGGAAGTGAACCCAGATGACAGTCAGGGAGCGGGCTCGAGACCTCGTCCTGCGATCAGTTGTTCTGTTGTGGTGCTGCCGTTCGCGTGCCGCTCAGATGCCCGGGAAGACCTCGTCGCTGAGCTCGGAGAACTTCTGTTCCTGTTCCTCGGAGTAGCTCTGCCACGACGCCGGGTCCCAGATCTCGATCCGGTTCATCGCGCCGATGACCATCACGTTCTTGGTGAGGGACGCGTAGTCCCTCAGCACCGACGGGATGCTGATCCGCCCCTGCTTGTCAGGCAGTTCCTGTGACGCCGCCGCGAACAACATGCGGACGTAGTCACGAGCTCCCTTGTTGGTGACCGGCGCCTCGCGGAGCCGGTCGGTCAAGCGCCCGAAGTCCTCCATCGACCAGACCGTGAGGCAACGCTCCTGCCCACGGGTGACCACGAGGCCTTCGGCCAGGTCCTCTCTGAACTTTGCCGGGAGGAACAGGCGGCCCTTCTCGTCGAGCTTGGGCGTGTAGGTACCGAAAAACATCCGGCACCACCCCTGTCAGGTCCAACTGTCCTCCACTTCGCACCACTCTACTCCACTCTCATCCACCGTCAACCATCTGGAGCGTGTCCTGGCCTGTGTTCTGACCCCGCTCCAGCACCGCCGGGCGCCCCCGGGGCGATCGGGCCCGACATGTGTCGAAACGTCGTTCATGCAGGTCAACGCCCCTTTGCCAGCGTTGAGCGCGAGGCAGTGGAGCGCCGGTGGGGGAAGAACCGGCGTCGTGGTGGAGGAAAGTGGTGCAGATCGTGGGGAACGGCGTCCTGCAGAGCCCCGGAGATGCGGGACGAGCCGGTCTGGGCGGTCCGACGCCGGTCGACGAAAGAGCCCGCAGGTCACGAACCAGTTCCGATGGCGCGCCAGCGCTCCCCCATCAACCACCCATACGGTTGACTGATCGGGTGGACGGGGGCGCCATGCACGGAGCGCACCCACATGACGACCAGGACCTGGAGGCACCCGGTGGCGGTGGAAGTGGCTGATGTGGAGAACGTCGCGAGAGTTGCTGCGCGGGTGCGCGACAACATCAACGCCGTCATCGAGGGCAAGACCGAGGTGGTCACCACAGCGATCACCGTCATGCTCGCGGAGGGCCACCTCCTGATCGAGGACATCCCCGGCGTCGGCAAGACGATGCTCAGCAAGGCCTTGGCTCGTTCCATCGACTCCACCGTCAAGCGCATCCAGTTCACACCGGACCTGCTGCCCTCCGACGTGACCGGGGTCAGCATCTTCAACCAGAACACCCGCGAGTTCGAGTTCCGTCCCGGTGGCGTCTTCGCCAACATCGTCGTGGGTGACGAGATCAACCGCGCCTCCCCCAAGACCCAGTCGGCGCTGCTGGAGTGCATGGAGGAACGCCAGGTCACCGTCGACGGCAACACCTGGCACCTGGAGTCACCCTTCATGGTGATCGCCACGCAGAACCCCATCGAGATGGAGGGCACCTACGCCCTCCCCGAGGCGCAGCGCGACCGCTTCATGGCCCGGGTGTCGATGGGCTATCCCGTCCAGGCCGCTGAGATCGCCATGCTCGCCTCCCACTCGGCGCACAACCCGCTCGACGACCTCAAGCCGGTCACCGATGCCGACGAGATCCGTCAGCTGGTCACCATCATCAACGGGGTGCACACCGCTGACGCCGTCCTCCGCTATGCGGTCGCGTTGACCACGGCCACCCGCAACACCGCCGACCTCAATCTCGGTGCCTCCCCCAGGGCCTCCCTGCACCTTGTCCGCGCAGCCAAGGCGTACGCCGCCATCAACGGCCGCAACTACGTCCTGCCCGACGACGTACAGGCGATCAGCCGGCCGGTGCTCGCGCACCGTCTGCTGCCCAGCGCGGAGGCCGCGATGAGCAGCCGGTCGACCGGTGACGTGCTCGACGCGATCGTTCACGGCGTGCCCGTCCCGAGCGCCTGAGCGACCGCGACCAGGAGGAACCACATGCGCAAGGGACTCGCCGGGCTGACCAGCAGAGGACGGGCCTTCCTGGCCGCCGGAATCACCGCGATCGTGTGCGCCGTGGTGATCGGTCAGCCCTCGCTGACCCGGGTGGGCGTGCTGCTGGTGGTGCTGCCGCTGCTCACCGCGCTGCTCGTAGGACGCAGCCGGTATCAGCTCTCCCTGGTTCGGTCCGTCGCCCCTCAGCTGGTCGTCGCCGGTCAGCCTGCCCAGGTCACCCTCGACCTGGCCAACGAGGGCCGCACCCCCACCGGACTCCTGCTGCTCGAGGACCACGTGCCGTTCGTGCTGGGGACCCGACCGCGCTTCGTGCTCGACGGGCTCCGACACGGGGTGCACCGCAGCGTCGACTACCAGGTGCGCTCCGACATCCGCGGCCGCTTCGACATCGGGCCGATGTCGGTGCGGGTGAGCGACCCCTTCGGGCTGGTCGAGCTCGGTCGGGCGTTCCAGGGCAAGGTTGCGGTGACGGTCACACCACGCACCGTCCCCCTTCCCGCGATCCCGTTGTCGGGGGTCTGGACCGGCTCGGGCGACAACCGGCCACGTGCCTTTGCCAGCGGCAGCGCCGAGGACGTGACCGTGCGCGAGTACCGCCGTGGAGACGACCTGCGGCGGGTGCACTGGCGCAGCAGCGCGCGCGTCGGTGAGCTGATGGTGCGCCGCGAGGAGCAGCCGTGGCAGTCACGTGCCACCGTCTTCGTCGACAACCGGGTCCTCGCCCATCGCGGCCAGGGCATCGCCTCCTCGTTGGAGACGGCCGTCTCCATTGCTGCCTCGATCGCGCTCCACCTCACCCAACGCGGGTTCACGGTCCGCCTGGTCACCGCCGAGGGCGAAGACCCCAACACCGCCTGGCACGACCGGAACTCGGCGCAGAACGCCGGCCCCCTGCTCGAGGCCCTCGCCGTCATCGAGCCGATCCAACGCGCACACCTGGCCACCGACTGGCTCGGCGAGCACGGACACAACAGCCTGTTGGTCTGCGTGCTCGGCGCACTGAACGATCACGACCAAGCGGTGCTGCGGCGGATGCGGCTGCACGACTCCAACCCGATGGCGATCGCCCTCGACGTGAACGCCTGGGGCCGCACCTCCCAGTCAGAGGACCCGACGGGCGACAGCGCGGCATGGCTCAGCGCACTCGGATGGCGGGCCGTCACCGGCCGACCCAACGATCAGCTGGCTCCCCTGTGGCAGGAGCTCGGGCGACGTGCCTCGACGGGCGGAGGCCTCAACGTCGAGACGTTCCCCGGCGTGCGCCCCTTCGCCGACTTCGGCGGTCAGCCATGACCGGGCGCCCCAACGGCGCGGGCTCGGTCCCGCTCGTGCTGGCCACGGCGATGACGTCGTGGTTCACGCTCTCGTCGTGGGGAGGCTTCGTGGAGTCCAACGCGATCTACATGGTGCCGTTGCTGTTCGGGATCGGCCTGATCAGCCTGACCGGCTACCTCTGCCGCTGGGCTCGCTTCCCCGTGCTCATCACCTCGGCCGCACAGCTGCTGGCGGCCTTCTTGTTCCTCAACGCCGCCCACGGCACTTCGCTTGTCCCGACACCGTCCTCGATCACGGCAACCACGCAGGCGTTCGTCGACTCCGTCGAGGCGTTGACCCGCTTCGCCGCACCGGTCCCCCAGGAGATCCACCAGGTGGCCCCGGTGCTGACCTTCGGCGGCCTGCTCCTCCACATCGTGGTCGACACGATCGCGGTCAGCCTGGCCCGGGTGCCGGTGGCCGGCCTCCCACTCCTGATCATCTACACCCTGCCGGTGAGCATCCTCGACCGCCCGGTCCACTGGCTGCCGTTCGTGCTCGGCATGGGTGGCTTCCTGCTCATGCTGGGACTCCAGGAAGGCACCCGGATCTCTCGCTGGGGCAGACAGTTCGGGGCCAGCGAGAACAGCCCCTTCAAGTCGTCGATGAAGACCACCGACGCCCGGCGCCACCCGATTGCGGTCGGTGCCACGGCGGTCTCGTTGGCGTTGTTCCTTCCGCTGCTCATCCCCACCTTCAGCCTCGACCTGCTGGGCGGCTCCGGCAAGGGTGGCTCGGGTGACCGGGAGGTGCAGATCACCAACCCGATGACCGACCTCCGTCGCGACCTGATCCGGGGCCAGGACGTCCCGCTGGTGCGGGTCCGGACCGAGGGTGCGGCGCCCAAGTACGTCCGACTGACGGTGCTCACCAAGTTCACCGACCAGGCCTGGACCCCGGGGAAGCGCGACCTGCCTGAGAGCCAGGTCGCTGACGGCCCGATTCCCAACCCGATCGGCCTGACCGGGCTCTACCCGACCACGACCCGCGACTGGAAGGTCTCGATCACCGAGGACCTGAAGTCCCTGTGGCTGCCCACCCCGATGCGGGTCAAGTCGGTCTCTGCCAACTCCGACTGGCGCTACGACCGGGACACCCTCGACTTCCATTCGTCCGACGACGACGTGGACACCGCCGGGTTCGACTACTCGCTGACCGAACTGATCCCCGAGCTGACCGGGAACGGGTTGGCCGAGGCCCCGCCACCACCTACTGCGATCGCCGACGACTACACCGCACTGCCCTCGCTGCCCCGGGAGGTGGTCGACATCGCCAAGGAGGTGACCCGGGCAGCGCCCTCCGACTATGAGAAGGCCCAGGCCCTGCAGGACTACTTCCGCGGGCCGCAGTTCACCTACTCCACCGACCCTGACCCGGGCAACGGCAGCGACGCCCTCGTGGAGTTCCTCCACGGCAAGGTGGGCTACTGCGAGCAGTTCTCCTCCGCGATGGCCGTGATGGCGCGCAGCCTCGGCATCCCTGCCCGTGTGGCCGTCGGGCTCCACTACTCCGAGGACGGTCCCAACACCCCCGACGGATACGAGTTCAGCTCCCACGACCTCCACGCGTGGCCGGAGCTGTACTTCGAGGGCGCCGGTTGGGTGATCTTCGAGCCGACACCCTCCGACCACATTCCCGGCGTCCCCGGCTACACCGACGACCAGGTCAAGGAGGGCGACCTCGACCCGAAGTCCAACGACCCGAAGGCCTCGGAGTCCCCGACCGAGCGGCCCTCGAAGCCCGAGGCGACCCAGGCCCCGGAGGAGCAGGCCGCCAATGACCACGACCAGGACGACAGCTTCTCCTTGCTCCCCTTCCTGTGGGCGGGCGGAGCAGTGCTCCTGGTGGTCGCGCTCGCGCTGACTCCGCGGGCACTGCGCAGGTCACGCCGGAGTCGTCGTTGGCGAGCCGGTGATCCAGCCGAGGCCGCGTGGGCCGAACTGCGCGACGTGACCCGCGACATCGGCCGCCCCTGGCCCGGTGGCCGGTCACCGCGTGTCACCGGCAAGGAGCTGCTCGAGTTCTTCGGCCCGGCCGACGGAACCGACTCCACACGCCGCCCACGAACCGGCCCCGAGAGCAACCCCGAAGCGACGGATGCACTGCGGGCACTGGTCGAGGCCGTGGAGCGATCACGCTATGCCGACGGCCAGGACCCCACCGGCGAAGCCGACCTGCGCGAACTCGTCGCCACCTGCGAGGCGGCATTGCTCGGCGGCGTACCTCCCCGCAATCGCTGGCGAGCCAAGTGGCTCCCACGATCGGTGCTGTCGTCGGGTGCACGCGCCACGGCTCAGAGCCCCGGTGCTTCGCGGCGCGTCACGACAAGCGGTCCGCTGGACCAGATCTCCTGATCGGCGGCCCGGCCCTGGAGAGCGCGTGACATGAACCGGGGCGTTCTGGGGCACTCACGCCCGTCGGGACTTGCCGAGCGGGCGGGCGAAAGTCAGCGCGGAGAGTCAGAAGCCGCCGTTGTCGCGACGGTTGCGCCAGCGCTCCTCGAGGCGCTCCATGAAGGGAGCCGAGGAACCGGAGCGACGCATCTTGGGGCGGTGGACCTTGCCACCGTCGACGACACCGAGACCGTGGTGTCGGGTCTCCTTGACGTCACCCTCCTGGGTCGGCTTGGCCCGACCGCGCATGGTGGAGAGGCCGTACGTCGCGGAGACCAGCATGATCACGAAGCCGATCACCCCGACCGGGATCATCCGGAAGACAGCGCCGGACATCAGCACCGCGATGCCGATCACGAAGACCACCCCGGCAAGGATGGCCCGACGGCGTGCTGCCTGCTTGAAGGAGGTGCCGCGCAGGGTCGAGGCGAACTTGGGGTCCTCTTCGACGAGGGCGCGCTCCATCTGCTCGAGCAGACGAAGTTCCTCTTCCGAGAGCGGCACGTTTCCTCCCTTTGATCGCGGCGTGGACCGGTGGTCCTGAATCAAGTCTAGGCAGCGCGGGCCGAAGGTGGTAGTCGGTAGCCAAAATTGCTTGACATCAATTGATCAGGCTGGCCGGCCGCACTGCCGCCGTACCAAATCGCCGGGTCGCCCGATCGACCGCGCGGTCGGCCTCGGCCCAGCTCCGCTCACGCTCGCCGAGCACCAACTGCCGGTGCACCGTGTGCCTGGGAACCAGCCCCTCCACGCGGACGCCGACCAGCCTCACCCGCGCACGCTGCAGGCCGAGGGAGTCGAAGAGCCGGGTCGCGGTGCGGTGGATCTCCTGGGTCACGTCGGTCGCCTCGGGCAGGGTCTTCGACCGGGTGATGGTGGTGAAGTCGGCGAAGCGCACGCGCAAGGTGATCGTGCGACCAGCGACCCGGGCGCTGCGCATCCGGCCGGACACCTTGGCCGCCAGCCGCAACACCTCGCGCAGGATCACCGCCCGGTCGTCGGTGTCGTGGGCGAAGGTCTCATCGGCGCCCATGCTCTTGTCGGGCTCCTGGGTGTGCCGGCGCGGAGTGAGGGTGCGGCGGTCGTTGCCCCAGGCCAGGTCGTGCAACTGGCTGCCAAGACCAGCACCGACCGCCCGCTGCAGGGTGCGCAACGGGGTGTTGGCCACGTCGCCGACCGTGTGCAGGCCGAGCCGCTGCAGCATCTCGGCGGTCTTCTCCCCCACCCCCCACAGCTCCACCACGTCGAGGGGGTGCAGGAAGGAGGTGACCCTGTGCGGCGGCACCACCACGACCCCGTCGGGCTTGGCCCGGCGACTGGCCAGCTTGGCCACCGAGACGGAGGCCGCGATCCCGACCGAGCACGTGATGCGTTGCTCGTCGTGGATCCGGGCTCGCAGCATCTCGGCGATCGTCACCGGAGACCCGAGCCGCCTGATGGAGCCACTGACATCGAGGAACGCCTCGTCCAGTGACATCGCCTCTACCACCGGGGTGACCTGGCGGAAGGTCTCCATCACCGAGGACGACACCGTGCTGAACGCGTCGTAGTCAGGACTGATCACCACTGCTTGCGGGCAGGCACGCCTGGCGCGAGTCATCGGCATCGCCGAACGTACGCCGTGTTCTCGGGCCAGGTAGTTCGCCGAGAGCACCACGCCACGGTGGCCTCCCCCGACGATGACTGGTATGTCGACCAGATCCGGGCGGTCCCGGATCATCACCGACGCATAGAACGCATCCATGTCGATGTGGAGCAGGTGGCAGCCCGCGGAGAGGTCGGTCATCGCGACCGCCCCGGCCTCGAGCCAGGCGTGAGCAGAGGCTCATCGTGGAACATCCCAGTCACCTGGTGACTGGGATGTTCCACGATCAGGTCGGTGTCGGCAGCACTGACGCACGACAACGCCGCCGGGGCGCCCGGATGGTGGCGCGCAGCAACCGAGAGACCGGCGGCTCCGGGGTCAGTGGGTGGCGAGCACGTGCACCTGGGTCGCGAGCGGCAGGTACTCGGGCCGGGAGGCCACCTCCTGCTCGAGAGCGACCAGTGCCTGCGTGGCACCTGGCTCGAGGTCGAGCAGGGACCCGGGCACCAGGTCGGCGAAGACCCGGATGCCGTGCACCGACACTGTGCTGAAGCCGGCTCCGGCGAGCAGCCCGGTGATCTCGTCGCTGGTGAAGCGGTGCCCGGCCTTGCCGACCGTCTCACCGGAGAGGATGGCCTTGGCCTGGCCGAAGTGGCCGGCCATCGCCCGGGCCACCACGGCAGCGTGGCGCTGGGCGACCAAGAGGCTGAGGGATCCGCCGGGACGGAGCACCCGGGCCAGGGTGGCCAGGGCGGCGCCGGGGTCTTCGACGACCTCGAGGACCCCGTGGCACAGGACCACGTCGAAGCTGGCCTCCTCGACCGCGTCGAGCAGGCTGGACAGCTCACCCTGCTGACCGGTGACCCGGTCGGCGACGCCGAACTCCTGGGCGCGGCGGCCGAGGGCAGCAAGGGCGTCGGGGCTGGGGTCGACCACGGAGACCCGGTGGCCCTGCTCCGCAACGCGTACGGCGAAGCCACCGGTGCCACCGCCGATGTCGAGCACGTCACAGGGTTCGGCGAGAACGCCGCGCAGGGAGTCCCAGACGACGGCAGTGCGGGCAGCGCCTCGGCGTTCACTGGCAGACATGACTCCCAGCCTAGATGAGTCACTCCCGAGGAAGTTGCCTGACTCGCGACTCTCCGCACCTCGACCAGCCACCTTCTCATCCGGCACTCCCCGGGCTCCGGTGCCACAACTTGCGGTCGGCCACGATGTCGGAGCCTCGGGACGTCGGTCCTCCGGCTGGCTTGATGTCGGAGTAGGGCGACATCCGGAAGCCGCTGGTGTGCACCAGCACCCGCTGATGACTTGGGTTCTCGGGTCCCTCCTCACCTTGGCCGGGCACCTCGGCCATCAGCTCCTTCACCGCTTCGACTCCCCCGGCCCGCCACACGGCGTACAGCTCGGGGAGCTCCCAGCAGCCGGTGGCGCGCACGGAGACTCCTCGACGACCGGTACGGCGCAGCTCACCGCGCACCACCAGCAGCCAGGAGTGGAAGACGGTGGCCGCGCAGGGACCCTGGGCGTCTTCGAAGAAGGTGGCGTCGACCGGCCCGGTGGAGTCGTCGAGGGTCAGGAAGATGACCCGACGGCCTGAGCGGATCGGCGGGGTCTGGGTGGCCACCTTGACCCCCGCGACCAGCAACTCGGACCGACTGCGCTGGGCCAGGAGGTCCTTGCTGCGCACCACCCCGAGGTCGTCGAGGAAGTCGGCATAGTTGTCGATCACGTGGGCGGTGACGTCGAGGCCGAGGATCTCCAGCTCGGCCTTCATCCGCTCGTGCACGTCCATCTCGGGGAGTCCGCTGGCCTCTCCGTCGCCGGGTTCGTCACCGAGGTCAAGGGTGAGCTGGACGCTGGTGACCGGGCGCGGTGCCCTGGTCGCCCGGGACTGGGCCGCGGCCTTGGCCCACACCCCGGCCGAGGCGAGTGAGTGGCGCTCCGCGGCCGGCGACTCCTCCCGTACCAGTGGGTCACTGCTGCTGCGCTCGGCCGCCTGCTCGGCGCGCTCCTGGGCCGGACTCTTCGCGGCCGGTGTCAATCCCTTGGAGGCCAGGCCACGGCCCCGCGTCGACGCCCGCGTCACCGATCTGGCCAGACGATCGAGCTCGGCGACCTGCAACAACAGGTCGCGCCGGGTCACCGCACCTCGACGGCGTACGTCGTGGGGCGCCCCGATCCGGTAGATGGAGTCGAAGGCACCGGCCAGCACGAGTCGTTCGCACACCGGCCGGGAGACGTGGGTGCGGTGCCAGAAGTCGCTCAGGGAGTGGAACGGACGAGAGCTGGTGATGCGCTCGACCTCTCCTTCGTTGATGCCCTTGACCTCCGAGAGCGCGAGCCGGATGCCGTAGGCGGCCTCGACCGATTCCGACGGCTCGTCGTCGGTCGGGACGCGCTCGACGGTGAAGGTCTTCTCACTGTGGTTCACGTCGAGGCCGAGCACGGTGATGCCGAACTGACGGGCGTCGTCGAGGATCAGCCGCTTGGGGTACATCCCCGGGTCGTGGGTGAGCACGCCGGAGAGGAAGTGTGCCGGCCAGTGCGCCTTCAGCCAGGCCGACTGGTAGGTCGGCAACGCGAACGCGGCCGCGTGGGCCTTGCAGAACCCGAACGACGCGAAGGCTTCGAGGATCTTCCAGATCTGTTCGGCGACCCGGGTGGTGTAGCCGAGCTCCAGACAGCGTGGGAAGAACCAGAGTTTCGTGTCTGCCATGCCCTCGGTGTCGCCCAGCGCCCGCCGCTTCTCGTCGGCCTCGGCGTAGGTCACCCCGGCGAACCGGGCGATGATCTCGATGACCTGCTCGTGGAAGACCACCACGCCGTGGGTCTGGCCGAGGATCGGCCTGAGGTCGTCGTGGAGGTACGACGGCATCTTCCAGCCCTGCTTGGCGTTGAGGTAGGGCGTGATCATGTCGCTCTTGACCGGTCCGGGTCGGAACAGCGAGATGTCGGTGATGATGTCGGCGAAGCTGTCGATGCCGGACTTGCCGACCAGCTCACGCTGGCCCGGCGACTCGATCTGGAAGACCCCCAGCGTCTTGGAGTCACTGATCATCTCGAAGGTCGTGTCGTCGTCGAAGGGGACCTCGGCCTCGCTGTCGAGATCGATGTCGACGTCGTCGACCCGCTTGATCTCGGTCAGCGCGTGGGCCATCGCCGACTGCATGCGGATGCCCAGCACGTCGAGCTTGAGCAGGCCCAGGTCTTCGACGTCGTCCTTGTCGAACTGGCTCATCGGGTAGCCGGCATGGCTGGCCTCCACCGGTGTGCGGTCGAGCAGCGTCGTGTCGGAGAGCAGCACGCCACAGGGGTGCATCGCGATGTGGCGAGGAAGCCCGTCGAGGCGTTCGACGAGACGGAACAGCAGGTCAAGGCGTTCCTCCCCCAGACCCGACGCGCGCAGCTCGGGCAGGTCCTTCAACGCCATCCGCGCGTCACGAGCCCGGATGTGGGGAAACGCCTTGGCGATCGCATCGGTCTCCCCGGGTGGCATGCCGAGGGCAGCACCGACGTCACGGACCGCGTGGCGCACCCGGTAGGTCTCCATCATCGAGACCGCCACGCACCGCTCGCCGCCGTACTTGTCGAGGATCGCGTCGTAGACCTCGAGCCGCCGCGCAGACTCGACGTCGACGTCGATGTCGGGCAGGTCCTTGCGCAGTGGCGAGAGGAACCGCTCCATCAGCAGGCCGTGGCGGATCGGGTCGACGCCGGAGACCCCGAGCAGGTAGTTGACCAGGCTGCCGGCGCCCGAGCCGCGCGCCGCCACCCGGACCTGCATCTCGCGGATCAGGTCGACCACGTCACCGACGGTGAGGAAGTACGACGCGTAGCCGAGCTCTCGGATCATCTCCAGCTCGTCGTCTAGTCGCTTCCAGATGCGTTGGCGGGGCGCGTTGCCGTAGCGCCACCCGATCGCTGCCTCGCACCTGGCTCGCAGCATCCCGTCAGCAGCACTGCTCCCCGGTGGTCGAGGAGGGCGGTTTGCGCCCGCCCGCTGCGCGGCCTCCTCAGGAACCGTCTCGAAACCACGTCCCACGTCGAACTCCGGAAAATGGATCTCGCCCAGCCCCAGGTCATCCTTCGGGTCGAGCAGGCACCGATCGGCGACCTGGCGGGTGCGCGCGAGGAGGTCTCGCGCCTCGCGCGCACCCAGACCGGCGTGGCGGCAGATCTCCTCGGCCACCTCGTGCATCTGCTTGCCGGACTTGAGGAAGCCCTCGGCGTTGCCGCGGAATCCGTGCGGGCCGATGCGGGACAGCCCGGCCGAGCCGAGCGGGACGAGGGTGCGGGCTGCGTCGAGGACGTCGACGGTCGGGGCGTCGAGCCGGTCGGCGTACCTGACCGCGTTGGTCAGCAGCACCGGGAGCCCGGCGGCGCGGGCCACCCCGGCCATGCGGGCGGCATGGGGCGTCGACCCCGGGCCGTGCCCCGGCAGACGGTGGGAGGTCACCTCGACGACCAGGTTGCCGGACGGCACGATCTCGCGCCACCGGTCGAGGACCTCGCGAGCGTGGTCGTCGCGACGCCACGTGGCTGCCTCCCCCAGGGTCGAGGACGGCCCGAGCAGCACGACTACGTCGTCCCCGAGGTGTTCGGCGATCAGCTCCGGCGTGGTCACCGGTCGCCCACGCTCGCCGGCCAGGTGGGTGGCCGAGACCAGTCGGCAGATCGCTGCCCAACCGGCCTTGCCCGAGGCCAGGAACACCGCACGGGGCAGCCCCTGCTCGCGGAACGCGCCACCTCGCACCGGCGTACGTGGGCGCCCTGCCCGGACGTCATACGCTCCGGTCGCCCGGACAACCGGGCCGTATGACGTTGCGGGGGCGGAGTAGGCGAGGTCGACCCCCAGCACCGGCCGGATCCCGGCCTGCTGGCAGGCCTTGACGAACCGCACTGCGCCATAGGTGCCGTTGCGGTCGGTCAACGCGAGCGTGTCCATCTCCTGCTCGAGGGCGCGCTCGACCAGCACGTGGGGGTGGCTTGCGCCGTACTGGAGCGAGTGGCCCGAGGCCACGTGGAGATGGACGAACGGGTCAGGCACTTCTCCCGGCCTGCTCATCGAGGACGCCGGTGCGCACGGCACGGAAGGGCAGCTGACGCTCGACCGAGACGTGGGGTGAGAGCCCCAGGCACTGCTCGACGACGGCCAGGAACCGATCGGACTCGCGCACCAGGTCGTCGGCCTCGCGCTCGGTGACCGCCCGACTCGAGCCCGCCTCGGCGGCAGCACGCTTGGCGGCACCGGAGGCAAAGAACGTCGCCCATTCGGAGAGCTCGGGGGCCACCTCGGCGAGCAGCACCCAGGCATTCTTCTGGGCACGCCGTCGGCTGGTCGTCGGCACCGGCACCGCCTTGGTCGCGATCAGGGCCGCGGCGGCCCGCAGCGCTGCGACATGGGCACAGGCATAACGAGCAGGCACCTCCGTCGCGGTGATCGCCTCGCGCAGGGACTCCGCGGCTCGTTCGAGGTAGGAGTGGGTCGTTGCCGGGAGGCAGTAGGGGTTCATCGTGGTCATGGTCGTCCGCCCTTCAATCCGCACAGCCGAGGAGCTGCCAGTTGCCGTCGGTCCAGGAGAAGGCGAGGTCGAAGACCCCCGTGCTGGCCATGCCGTTGCCGGCCTCGACCCGCCACATCTCCCGTTCTGAGAGCAGTCCAGCACTGGCCACCGACAGTCCCCTGTCGGCCGACCTGTCGGCCGATCGGCTGGCTGATCGACTGGCCAGTTCGTCCCCGTCGGTCCCGACCAGGGCCCGGGCATCGGCCGACTGCCACCACGGCCCGGTCTCCACCCAGTGCGCGACGACCTCGCGCACCTTCCACAACTTGCCGCGCCAGAGGAACTGCTCGGGCGCCTCGACCTGACGGCCGGGCTGTCCCACCATTCCCCTGCGCACTTCCACGGGATCGTCGTAGCGACGCATGTGCTGCTCCTTCCCCAGAGCCTTCAGACGGGTGCTTCGTGACGGTTCGACCCCTGTCTTCTCGACCCCTCGACCCCCGGTGCTGCAGTGCTGCCATGCTGCGGTGCTCACGCTCCCGATGCTGCTGGCATGGGGACATGCGTGATCCCGGTGGAGGCGGGGGTCGAGGTCGCCCCCACCGGGCTGGTCGAACATTTGTTCGAACAAGATCAAGGTACACCGGCCCCCGGACAGGACTCAACCCCTGTCCACCGAAATCGGGGCAGGCTCAGCCGATCACTCGGCAGGTGTCGCGGTCTCGACGGTGAACCCGACGAAGTCGTCACCGCACGTCTCGGTGCCCTCGGTGCGCAGCACGTGTCGTTCGGGTGCGTCGGGGTCGACACAGGCGCTGAGGGCCTCCCCGGGCATCCAGCCCGTGTTCGAGATCCACGTCTGATGGGCGAAGCTCTGACCGGCGACGCGATAGGTGTAGTCGACCTCGTGCCCACTGCGGTGACCGCTGCGGGCCTCCTTCTCGGAGTGGGTGACCTTGATCTCGACCTGCTTCATCAGGTCACTCTGGTCACCGGTGTTCGACAGGACGAACCAGAGCAGGCCGAACAGGAGGACGAAGCCCACACCGACCACGGCCAGGCACCCGATCGCACCCTTCACGAGGACCCGGTCCAGGGCTCGACGACGAGCCTCGAAGAGATCTCCGCGGCGAGCTCCCGGCCGTTCTCGTGGTCGCGCACCATCACCTGCACCACGTGCATGTGGGCGCCGTCGGTGGTCACCACCAACCGGTTGCGCACGTCCGTGCCCCGCTGGGTGCCGTCGACATCCGCGGCCGCGGACCCCACGGCACCGTCCACGCGTACGTCGACTCCGGCGCGCACCCGGGAGTCGGCACCCGCATCGAGCTGCTTGCGGATCCTCTCGACCTCCCAGTTGAGGTGGTCCGCCACGCCCTTCTGGGTGCCCAGCCTGGTGTCACGGACCGCCACCGAGAGGCTGATCAGCTCCCTGCCGTCCCCGAGCCATTGCCACATCTCACCGTGCTCGCCGCTGTAGTGGCTCGGCCGGACGGATGGCGTGGGCAGTGTCATCGGTCCCACGCCCGTGGAGGTGAGTGTGGTCAACACGTTGGGCATCACTTTCCGGAAGGCAGTTTCGAGAGATCCAGCGGGACCAGGTGGTCAGAGCCCGCAGGACGGACCAGGACCACGTTGGCCGACTCGATCTTGGCGCCGTACTTGACCTCGGCCTCGGCGACCTTGAGGTCGATCTCGTGGTCCTCGTCGACGAGCGTCTCGACGGTGGTCTGGCGGATCACGACCCGACCGTTGTCCATGGCCAGCTCGGCCGCCTGGTCCATGTCTCCACGTCCGACCGCATCCATGATCTGGTCCTTGGCCGGGTTGTCGTCGGCGATCTTCAGCTCCACGTCGAGGCCCTGCCCGGTCTTGGTTCCCGCAGGCATCTCGATGCCGAGCTTCTCGTTGAGGGCGCTGGCCTCCATCTTGCCGGTGAGCGTGAAGTCCTTGAAGTCACCGGTGTTGCTGACCTTGAGCTCGCCGGCCATCTCGACCGACCCGTCCCTGCCGTCCTGGCCACCCATGTCACTGACCGACAGGTTTCCACTCACCTTGACGCCGATCTGATCGGTGGCCCAGTCGTAGTAGGCATCGAGTCGACCGGAGGCGGTGCCCTCCCCGAGAGGCGTGTCGAACTCGACCTCACCCTTGCCGTAGACACCGGTCTTGAAGCTGGTGATGTCCTGGGCCATGACGTAGTCGGCGACGTTGCTCACCACCGTCGACCCGGGGCTCATGTAGTCGGAGAAGCCGTCGAAGTCCAAGGTGGCGTCGTCCAGCCCGTCGAGGAAGTCCTGGGCCTCCTTGGCCGACTTGAAGGTCAGCTCGAGCTCGGTGGTTCCTCCCGCAGACACGTCCGCCTCGGTACCACCCACCTCGATCTCGCGCCCGAGGCCGGCCTCCAGCGCGAGTGACATCTTGACGGTGCCGTCGGCCATCACGACGTACTTGGCCTCGGCCTTGCCCTCCAGCTCCCAGCTCGCGAACTCGGCCTCGGCCTCGAGGTAGGCGCTGATCGTGCTGATCGCGATGTCCCCGCCCAGGAGCTCGATGAGCTCCTCCTGGGTGAGGTCATCCATGGACGGCGGCAGCTGGACCGATGCATCGGCCAAGGACTCGTCACCTCCGTCGACCTTGCCCTTGGCGGCGTCGTCGAGCGCCTTGGCCAGGGCCGTGTCCGCGGTGTCGGCATCGGTGAGCGCCTGCCTGATGTCATCCGCGATCGAGGTGATCTTGCGCGAGGCGTGGGATGCGTCCACCTCGGAGGCATATTCGGTCGGGTCGGACACCGTGCCGGTCTTGTGGTCGACGGTGAACCCGTTCCCCTTCGCCAGGGTGATCGCGTCGGAGAGCAGTTGCTTGGCCGACTTCATCTGCTTCTCGGCCTCGACCAGGGAGACTGCGATGTCGGAGACCTCGGCCACCATGTCGTTGAGTCGGAGACGCAGCTTCTCGTGCGAGGTGCGGGCGTTGTCCCCCGCCTGACTCGCCCACGACCAGGGTGGCACCGAGTCGTCGATCTCGTCCTGGAGGTCGACCAGCGCCTTGCGTTGCTTCACGAGCACGTCGGTCACGCTGTCGAGGTCAGCAGGCTTCCAGTCGAGGAGGTTGTCGATGGAGACCACGGTCACTGCACTCCTCTGAGGTGGTGCCGCTCGAACTGGCGCTGTCGCAGGTCGGCGGCATAGTCAGCGGCGTCGTACGAGTCGGCGCTCTTCTTCTGCTCACCGGCCTCGGTCACCGCGTCGTCGTGCCACTTCTTGAACCGGGACTTCCACGCCGTGCTCAGAGCGGTGGCCTTCGGCCCGCTCTTGCTCCCGGGCAGCGCGATTGCGATGTCGTCCACGTCGGCACTCGGGTCCGCACCCTTCACACCGCTCGCGGCTGCCTTCAACTTCTTTGCGGCAGCATTGATGTCGGCCACGACGACTTCGAATCCCATGTATCCCCTTCGTCTCCGGCGACTGCTCTGCCGGACCTCTCCGACCGCAAACATCTTGACGCATCATTGTCACCCGGCACGGATAGGGTCTGCGACATGGCCGAACATCCATCCATCGAGAAGTTCCGCGCAGTCCTCGCCGAGAAGGGCGGCACCGGCGAGATCGTCGTGCTCCCCGACTCGGTGCACACCGCAGTGCTGGCCGCGGAGGCGCTGGGCTGCGAGGTCGGCGCGATCGCCAACAGCCTGCTCTTCGACGCAGGCGGCAAGCCGGTGCTGATCCTGACCAGCGGATCGCACCGGGTGGACACGAAGAAGGTGGAGCCGATCACCGGTCCCCTCAAGCGCGCCAAGCCCGACTTCGTCAGGCACCACACCGGCCAGGTGATCGGCGGGGTCTCCCCCATCGCCCACCCGTCTCCGGTGCCGACGTACGTCGACCCCTGGCTGCGCACGTACGACGTGGTGTGGGCGGCCGCGGGCCACCCCGCCGCGGTGTTCAGCACGACGTACGACGAACTCGTCACGATGACCGGTGCCACCGAGCTAGAAGTGGAGTAGGAATTCCGATGGAGATCTGGATCAACCCCGCCTGCTCGAAGTGCCGCACCGCGGTGAGCGCGCTCGATGACGCGGGCAACGAGTACACCCAGCGTCGCTACCTCGACGACCCGCCGACGGTCGCCGAGATCGAGGACGTGCTGGCCAACCTGCAGCTCGACCCGTGGCACATCGCGCGGCTGAACGAGCCGATTGCCAAGGAGATCGCCCTCAAGGACGTGCCCAAGGACGACGAGCACCGCGCCGACTGGGTGGCCGCCCTGGCCGCGCACCCCAAGCTGATCCAGCGCCCGATCATCACGCTCGACGACGGCACCGCCGTGGTCGCCCGCGACGACGAGACGCTGGCGCGGGTGCTCGACTCCTGACGCGCGCCACTCCGAGCCGACTGCGAAGGGCGACAGTTCCCGCAGAACCGGCCTAGAGTCACGCTCGTGGAATCACTTGCGTTGGTGTTCTCCAACGGCTGGGCCAGTGGCGTCAACGCCTACCTGGTCGTCCTCGTGATGGGGATCGCGGAACGACTCGGGGTCAGCGACATCCCCAACGTTCTCGGCAGCTGGCAGGTGCTGGCCATCGCCGGGTTCATGTACGCGATGGAGTTCGTGGCCGACAAGATCCCCCTCATCGACTCGACCTGGGACACCATCTCCACGGCGGTCCGGCCGACGATCGGCGCTGTCCTGGGCGTGCTCGTGGCCGGCGAGTCCGACTCACTCAACGGCGCGATCGCCGGTGTGGTCGGCGGTGGCAGCGCGCTGGCCTCCCACCTGGTCAAGATGGGCGGCCGGATGGCGATCAACTCCTCACCCGAGCCGGTCACCAACATCACCGCCAGCGTCGCCGAGGACTTCGCCGTGCTGGGCGTCGTGTGGTTCGCCATCGAGCACCCGGTCGCCGCGGCGGTGGTTGCCGCCATCCTCCTGGTCGCCGGGTTCGTGGTGCTCTACTACGTGGCCAGACTGATCCGGAAGTTCTGGCGCCGCTGGCGGGGCAGGGACCGGCGGCCGCCGGCGTACGCCTGAGCACGAGGGCGTCCCGGCGGGGCCATGTCGCTCAAGTCTCGGCCGTCGCGAGCGTCGCATCTGCTGAGCGCATCGCCAGGCCGAGGACTTGGGGGGACATGGCCTAGGGTGCTGCCATGTCGCGCGCGGTGGTGATCGGTGGAGGCTTCGGTGGCATGGCGTCGGCCGCCCGGTTGGCCAAGCTGGGACACGAGGTCACCCTCGTCGAGCGACTTCCCCGCCTCGGCGGCGCGATGGGCACGGTCGAGAAGGACGGGTTCACCTGGGATGCCGGCCCGTCGGCGACGTTGCTGCCCGCCGTCGTGCGCGACCTCTTCCGCAAGTCGGGTCGCCCGCTCGAGCGCGAGCTCGACCTGGTCCCCCAACCGATCATCCGCACCCACCACTTCGAGGACGACACTCGCGTCGAGCTGCCCGGTGGTTCGCGGGCGGCCCAGATCACCGCGCTCGACGGCCTCAGGCCAGGCCTCGGCGACCAGTGGGCGTCGTACGTCGAAGCCTTCGCCGACGACTGGGAGGCGATCCGTCGCGACCACCTCGAGCGGCCATGGATCCCGGAGGTTGCCAGCAAGGAGACCACCACACGCATCTTCACCCGCGAGATGCTGGCCAAGCGCCTGAAGAAGTCGCTCAAGGACGACAGGCTCCGGTTGCTCGCCGCCCACCCGTTCGTCTTCGACGGCCACGACCCTCGCGACGTACCGGCATGGATGGGCATGGTGTCCTACGTCGAGCAGCGCTTCGGTGCCTGGTCGATCGAAGGAGGCTTCGGCCGGCTCTCCGACGTGCTCGCCCAGCGCCTGGCGACCCGCAAGGTCACCGTGTTGCTCGACACGCAGGTCACCGACATCGTGGTCCGTGGTGGGCGCGCGGTCGCCGTGGCGACCAGTGCCGGCGAGCTCGATGCCGATGTGGTGGTGTGTGCGGTGGATCCGCGCGGCCTGCCTGCCCTGGCCTCCCACGTGCGCCGCACCATGCCGGCCATCCCGCCGGTCGTGTGCCACCTCGGCCTGAGTGGAGACGTCCCGGACCTGCCCCCCGAGTCGGTCTTCCACGGTGACCCGATGCTCGTGCTGCGCACCGGCGGCACCGCGCCCGACGGCGGGAAGGCAGTCACCATCCTGGCTCGGGGACTGCTCGCCGAGGACGTCGTCCTCGGCCTGGTCCGCAAGGGCATCAACCTCAGGCCGTTCGTCGAGGTGCGTGTCGACCGCTCGCCGAAGACCCAGGTCGAGCTGTGGGGAGGTTCGCCGATGGGCGTGCTGTGGCAGGGCCGAAACACGCTGAAGGAGCGGTTGTCGACCCGCACCCCGGTCCCCGGCGTCTACGCGGCGGGCTCCCACGCCACCCCGGGTGCCGGCGTCCCGTTCGTCGGGCTCTCCGCGGCGCTGGTCGCCCAGGAGATCGGGCCGGCCTGACCGGCCTGCCCGGCCTGCCCGCGGGACACTTCGCGGCCCCACGAGACGTCATACGGTCCGGTCGCCCCGGCGTACGCCGCGTATGACGTTGCGCCGAAGAGCTGCCGGGGCCCGGTTCAGACAGTGATGCGCAGTGCCTCGAAGATCTCGCGGGTCGCCTTGGAGCGGTTCAGAGTGTAGAAGTGCAGGCCGGGGGCGCCGCCTTCGAGCAGCGTGTCGCACAGCTCGGTCGCGATCGCGATGCCCTCGGCCCGGAGCCCCGCCTTGTCGTCCTCGAAGGGACGCAGCCGGTCGAGCGTCTCCGCCGGCAGCTCGCGTCGGGACAGCTCGACCATGCGCCGCATCGCGTTGATGTTGAGGATCGGCATCACACCCGGGACGATCGGGATGTCGACCCCGGCCGCGCCGGCCCGCTCGACGAGGCCGAAGTAGTCGGAGGCGCGCAGGACCATGTCGGTCAGCGCGAATTCAGCGCCGGCGTCCTGCTTGGCCTTCAGCACAGCGACGTCGTCATCGAGGCTGGCCGCGTCGACGTGGCCCTCGGGGAAGGCCGCGACGCCGACGCTGACGTCGGCAGACTCCTTGATCACCTGGATCAGCTCGGAGGCGTAGTTGACGCCGCCCTCGGTGGGCTCCCACGGGGTCCCGGGGCCGCCGGGCGGGTCGCCACGAAGCGCGAGCACGTTGTGCACGCCGCTGGCAGCCAACGAGTTGAGCACGTCGCGGACCTCGTCGATCGTGTGCCCGACACAGGTCAGGTGGGCCACCGGGAGCAGCGACGTCTCCTTGGCGATGCGTCCGGTGATGGCCACGGTGGTGTCCCGGGTCGTTCCGCCGGCGCCGTAGGTCACCGACACGAACGTGGGCCGGTAGGCCTCCAACTCACGGATCGCCTGCCACAGCTGCTCTTCCCCCGCCTCGTCCTTGGGCGGGAAGAACTCGAAGGAGAACGATCGCTCACCGCTGCGGATGAGTTGCCCGATGCTGCGCGGCGTCTGCGATTCCATACCGCGAGTCTAGTGACGAGTCCCGCGGACGACGGGTGATGTCCACCCTGCAGAACCCGATGGCTAGGCTCGAGTCGTGAGCGACCCAGCCGCCTTCAGGGCCAGCCTTCAGTCCGTGATCGACGAGTTCCTCGACGCACAGGCGGCCCGACTGGAGCCCCTGGGCGAGGATGCCGCCCGCTTGATCGCCGAGGCACGGCTGGCGGTCGGCGGCGGCAAACGCTTCCGGGCCGCGTTCTGCTACTGGGGTTTCCACGCGGTGAGCACACCCACGCCCGAGGAGGAGCAGGCCCTGTTGCGCGCCTGCGCCAGCCTCGAGCTCCTGCACGCCAGCGCGCTGGTGCACGACGACTTCATGGATGCCTCCGACACCCGCCGGGGCCGCCCGGCCACGCATCGTGCCTTCGAGGCCGACCACCGCTCACGTGGCTGGACCGGTGACCCGGAGCAGTACGGCGCGGCCGCCGCGATCCTGCTCGGCGACCTGCTGCTCACCTGGGCCGACGAGCTGCTCCGCCGTTGCGGCCTTCCCCTCGACCGAGTGTCCTCGGCGATGGACGTCTTCGACATCTGCCGTTCCGAGGTCGTCGCCGGGCAGTTCCTCGACGTGTCGGTGCAGGCCCGGGGACGGGCCGACGTCGACACCGCGATGACGGTGTTGCGCTTCAAGTCGGCGAAGTACTCCATCGAGCGGCCACTGCACGTGGGCGCCGCCCTGGCCGGCGCCGGACCCGAGGTGCTCGCCACCCTCACCGACTTCGGCCTTCCCCTCGGCGAGGCCTTCCAGCTGCGCGACGACCAGCTCGGCGTCTTCGGCGATCCCCAGGTCACCGGGAAGCCCGCCGGTGACGACCTGGTCGAGGGCAAGCGCACCGTCCTGGTCGCGATGACCCTCGAGGGGGTCCCGGCCGAGCGTGGGGCCGTCCTCGATCGTGCGCTCGGCACCCCGCTCGACGTCGCGCAGGTCGAGGATCTACGAGCCCTGATCGTCGAGTCCGGTGCCGACCAGCGGGTCGAGGCGATGATCACCGAGCTCGCCCAGCGCTCCCTCGACGCCCTGGCCGCAGCCGACCTGCTGCCCGAGGCCAAGACGGCGCTGACGGAGCTTGCCTCGGCGGCCACGCAGCGCTCGCTCTGACCTTCCTAATCGCGAATCCGGCGGGCACAGTGGTCCGTCCGACATGCAGTTGCGACAACTTCGTGTCGCACTGAGCGGGAGCCGACTCGGCGTACGTGCCAACTGCATGTCGGTCGGACCGAGCGCCGCGATCGATCCGCGATGCAGTCAGTCGAGGGAGTCGACCGACTCCGGGAGCTCGGGACCTTCGCCACGCAGGAGGACGACGAAGCGTCCGGCTCCCCGGGTCGGTTCCGTGAGCACGTCCAGCATGATCGAGAAGGCCCGCTCGTCCGCGCGGGCGAAGGTTCCCCACCCGTCCCAGAGCAACAACGTGTCGTCGCTGACGGCGTACAGGCAGTCGTGCAGGGCGTCGAAGTTGGCGCCGTACCACTCCGGGAACGCCAGTGCGTCGCCGAAGGCGCTGAGCACCTCGGGCTTGGTGGTCGCCTTCCAGCCGTCGACGTGGGCGAATCTCCAACCGGCGTGCTCGACCGTGTGGGCCACGTCGGTGACGTCGAAGTTGCCGTGCCACCGATGCAGCGTGCCGGTGGTGTGCCCGGCCAGGACTGCCGCGAGTCCGCTCATCGACGAATCCTCTCGAAGGACGAATAGTGGTCTGCGGTCCAGAAGAACTCGTCGTCGTCCCCGGTGACGATGCGGCGGGCACCGCGATCGTCCTCGCCGGGGGTCGACACCGTGTACTCGTGGTAGTAGCCGCCCTGTCGGTCCGGCAGGATCCCCTCCCGGTTCTCGAAGGTCACCCCGTCTCGGTCATAGGGATACGGCCCGCCGCCGTCGATCAGGTCCAAGGTGTCGCGGGCCTCGGCAGGCAACGCATCCTCCTCGATCCAGGCCAGCCCGGACTCCGGGTCCACGGCGTCGCCGTCGGAGGGCGGAAGGGTGCTCGAGTCGGCGTCGTTCGAGGACGGGGCCGACGACTGCGATGACGGACTCGGGGCCGCCGAACGCGTCTCCTGCGGTCGGGAGCCGTCCGTCTGGTCGTCGTCGCCGTTGGTCCCCTGCTGGGACCACCAGACGATCGCGGCGACCAGCACCGTGGCGACCAGCGTCAGGATCTTGCGTTGCTTGGCGGAGATGCGCACGGGCGCCGTACCTCAGAAGGCTTCGACCTGGGCGCGACGCTTGACCTCGGCGCCGCGGTTCTCGCGCAGTGCGTCGATCGGACGACCCGGGAGGTCGGCCTCGGTGTAGATCCACGCGATGCACTCGCGGTCGTCCCAGCCGCCGTCGTGGAAGACGGTGAGCAGACCGGGCAGGCCCTTGACGATCTCACCCTCGTGCACGAAGCCGGCGGGGACCTTCTGGCCGGCGCCCTCGACGGGTACGGCGGCAGCGAGGTGGTGTTCGCGGATCATGGTGCGGACCTGGTTGACGCTGACACCGAGAGCCTCGGCGGTCTGCGCCCAGTCGAGCCACTCGTCGACGAGGGCGGCCAGATCGGGTTCGACGGAGTTGTTCATGGAGGCAACTCTTCCACCACCATCACCGTCGTGGAAATCACTCCGCCCAAATCGACACTCCAGTCACATGCGTCACTTGAGCAACTTGGAGAGCAGCGGTTACCGTCGTGGGGTTGCCCGGCCGCCACCCACGGGAACCTCGGAGTCCCGGGCGCCGTAATCCTGACGAAGGGAAACCCCCGTCATGACCTTCCCCAACCTGTTCTCCGCACGCCGTCTTCGACGAGGCACCAGCCGCATCACCGCCGCCGTGGTCAGCACGAGCGTCCTGACCGCCGGCTTGGTCGCCACGGGCTCCGCCGCACAGGCCGACGACGACGTGCCGCCCGGCCGCAAGATCATCCATCACACGGTTCGCCCCGGCGAGACCGCGACCGAGCTGGCGGTGAGGTTCCACGCGTGGACCACCGAGCTGATCAGCCTCAACCACCTCGGCTCGAGTGCCGCACTCACCGTGGGCGACCGGATCCGGATCCCGGTGGTCCGCTCGGCGGTGAGCAAGAAGCCATCGGCGAAGAAATCCGATCACCGGTCCGGCCACAAGGGGCCAGTGCGCGACACCACCCGTCAACAAGCTGACCCGAGCCGTGAACGGGTCCGCCGCATCATCGTCAGCACCGCCCGCCGCCACGGGGTCAACCCGCACCTCGCCCTGGCCGTCTCCTGGCAGGAGTCCGGTTGGCAGATGCACCACGTCTCGAGTGCCAACGCCATCGGCGCCATGCAGGTCCTGCCCGCGACCGGCACGTGGATGTCGTTGTACGCCGACCGCTCGCTGAAGTTGCGCAACGTGCACGACAACGTGCTCGCCGGCGTACTCCTGCTCGACCTGCTCGGCGACCAGACGAGCGCGCGCCGGCACCAGGTCGGCGCCTACTACCAGGGGCTGGGTGCGGTGCGAGAGCACGGACTCTTCGACGAGACCCATGCCTACGTTCGCAACGTGATGGCCATCAAGCGTCGGCTCGACTCCGGCGGCCGCCCCTGAGGGACCCCGGAACAGGCCCTACCCGGGACGGAATGGTTGGGGCGCGGCGCGCCGGTGACCACCGTGGGCCGGGGAAACCTGCCGGGTTCCGTAGGATTGAGCCCGGCGGATCCTTCCCCATCCAGCCGTGCACGGAGGTCGACAAGTGGAGCCAGGCAACGAACGGGATCTCAGCGACCCGTTGATCGGTCGCCTCCTCGACAACCGTTACCGCGTCGGCCGGCGCATCGCCAGCGGCGGAATGGCCTCGGTCTACGAGGCCCACGACGACCGGCTCGATCGCACCATAGCGCTCAAGGTGATGCACCCGGGCATGGGTGACGACGAGGAGTTCGCGGGCCGTTTCGTTCGCGAGGCCCGCCATGCCGCCAGGCTCTCGCACCCCAACGTCGTCGGTGTCCACGACCAGGGCCGCGACCACGGCACGATCTACCTGGCCATGGAGTACGTCCCCGGACACACCCTGCGTGACGTGATCCGCAAGGAGGCGCCGATGCCTCCGCGCAAGGCACTGGCGTTGATCGAGCCGGTGCTCTCCGCGCTGGCCGCGGCCCACCAGGCCAAGCTGATCCACCGCGACATCAAGCCCGAGAACGTGCTGATCTCCGCCGAGGACGACTCGGGGTCGAGCCGGGTCAAGGTCGCCGACTTCGGGCTGGCCAGGGCGATCAGCGCCGACACCCAGCACACAGCCACCGGTGGCGTCCTCATCGGCACCGTCTCCTACCTGGCCCCCGAGCTGGTGGTCGACGGTCGTGCCGATGCCCGCGCCGACGTCTACGCGGCGGGCGTCGTGCTCTACGAACTGCTCACCGGCCGCAAGCCACACGAGGGCGAGTCGCCGATCCAGATCGCCTACAAGCACGTCCACGAGGACGTTCCCCCTCCCTCCGCGGCCGCTCCCGGCATCCCGGCGTACGTCGACGCGCTGGTCGCCCGTGCCACCGCGCGCGACCGTGGCCATCGTCCGGCCGACGCGCGAGTGTTCCTGCACCAGGTGCACCGCGTCGCCCAGGCCCTGGCCGAGGGAGTCGTCGACGACCCGGAGCTGGTCGCCGACCTCGCGCCGCCGGCGGCCCGGGAGCTGGAGGAGGAGCAGTTCCGTGAGGACACCGCCCAGGACCCGTTCGACCAGGACGAGACCGCCGGCTGGAGCGATCCCGACGACCACTCGGCAGCCGGCGCGGCTGCCGCAGCTGCAACTGGTTCCACGTCCGGGGCGGGCGCGCGACCGAGCGAGCAGTTCCCGCTGACCAGCCACATCGACCGCGAAGCGGCGATGGCGGGGCCGATCGCCCGACCGATCGACGACGGCTCGGGTGGCGACCCGGAGTGGGCACACCCCGTTTCCGCACCGAAGAAGCGGCGTCGGGGGCTCCTGCTCCTGGTGCTGGCCCTGGTGGCCGCACTCGCTGTCGGCGGTGGCGCCTACTGGTTCGGTGTGGCCCGCTACACGACCACACCCAGCGTGATCGAGCTCGACGCCGCTGCCGCCCAGAAGAAGATCGAGAAGGCCGGCCTCGAGTATGCCGAGGCCGACCCGCAGTACTCCGAGGACATCGCCAAGGGACTGGTCATCAGCACCGACCCGGGACCGGGTGACCGGGTCCTCGACGACGGCAAGGTGACCGTCACCGTCTCCCTCGGCAAGGAACGCTACGACGTACCGAAGCTGAAGGGGCAGACCGAGGACGAGGCCCAGCAGGCGATCCTGGATGCCCATCTCGACTTCGGTCGTTCGATCCCCCGCTACCACCCGACCATTCCCGCCGGGCAGGTGATCGCGAGCAACCCCAAGGCCGGAACCTCCCAGCGCCCCGGTGCGAGCGTCGATGTGATCCTCAGCAAGGGCCCGCGTCCGATCAAGGTCAAGGACTGGACCGGCAAGGACGCCGACCGGGCACAGGAGTGGTTCGACAAGCGCAACCTCGAGGTCGACGTCTCCGAGGAGTTCGACGACGACATTCCCGAGGGCGAGGTGATCTCGCAGAGCCCGAGCACCGGCGAGCTGTTCAAGGGAGACACCGTCGACCTCGTGGTCTCCAAGGGACCCGAGCTCGTCGAGGTGCCCCGGGTGGTCGGGATGGGTGAGGACGCCGCTCGGGACACCCTGGAGGACGCCGGTTTCAAGGTCGACGTCGAGCACCACCAGAACTACATCGGTCTCGGCTACGTGCTGACCTCCGACCCGGGCCTGGGCACCATGGCCCCCAGGGGGAGCACGGTCACGATCACCATCGTCTGACCCGAACGGCGGTTGAGGAACGAGCGCCAGCGAGCGACGCGAAACCACCCGACCCACGCAAGGCGGTCCCGACGGACCGGCCTCACCAACCACCACGGCCGACCGACGGATAGCCTCTCGGCATGGTCGACGCAGCGCTTCGCAACCCCATCGGTTCCCACGTCGCCGTCGGCAAGGGGCTCGCCTCCGGCGCGCTCACGTCGGCCCGCGAGATCGGCTACGAGACGTTGCAGGTCTTCGTCGGCAACCCCCGCGGCTGGGCGCCCAGCAAGGGCAGTCCCACCGAGGACAGGGCCTTCCGTGAGGCGCGCGAGGACGGCACCCGCGCGTTCATCCACGCGCCGTACCTCGTGAACCTCGGCTCCCCCACCCCGGCAACCTACGAGAAGTCCGTGGCCACCGTGGCCCACAACCTCAAGCGCGCCGTCGAGATCGGCGCCGAGGGGGTCGTGGTGCACACCGGCTCGTTCGTCGACCCGAGCGACTCCGAGGAGAAGTACGCCGCCGCGATGCGGCAGGTGCGCGACGGGTTACTGCCGTTGCTGGAGACCGTCGAGGTCGACGACGCGCCGTGGCTCCTGCTGGAGCCGACTGCCGGTCAGGGCCGCTCGTTGTGTGCCGGTGTCGAGGACCTGCAGCCCTATCTCGATGCACTCGACTTCCACCCCAAGGCGGGAATCTGTCTCGACACCTGCCATGTCTTCGCCGCCGGCGCGCCCCTCGACGAGGCGGGCGGCACCACAACGACCGTCGACCGGATCGTCGAGATCGGCGGGCCCGGACGATTGCGGTTGATCCACGCCAACGACTCGATGGACGTGCGCGGCGCGTTCAAGGACCGCCACCAGAACATCGGCGCCGGACACATCGGCGAGGGCGCGTTCCGTGACCTCTTCGCCCACCCCGCCACCGATGGCGTCCCGTTCGTCCTCGAGACACCCGGTTCTCGCGAAGCCGGCTGCCCCGACCTCGACCTGCTCAAGAAGCTGCGCGAGCAGGCCCTCGAGTGAAGGAGGGCACCACCACCCGCCTGGCCACACTCGCACTGCTCGGGATGGCGGCGATGTGGGGTTCGACGTTCTTCCTGATCAAGGACCTCTCCGACCGGATCAGCGCCCTCGACTTCCTGGCGGTCCGCTTCCCCATCGCGACCGTGGCCCTGGTCGTGCTGTTCCCGCGGGCTCTGGGCCGCCTCTCCGGCCGCTCGTTGCGCAAGGCCACCGTCCTGGGTGTCCTGTATGCCGGCGCCCAGGTCGCCCAGACCGTCGGGCTGGCGCACACCCCCGCGTCAGTCTCGGGCTTCATCACGGGCTTGTACGTCGTTTGCACGCCGCTGCTGGCCGCGCTCCTGCTGCACTCGAGGATCGGCCGGTTGACGTGGTTGGCGGTCACCATGGCCATCGCGGGCATCACCGTGCTCACCCTGCAGCCCAGTGGACTGGCCTTCGGCTACGGCGAGGCCATCACCCTGGTCAGTGCGGTCATCTATGCCCTGCACATCGTCGGTCTCGGTGCCTGGTCGCGCAAGGAGGAGGCGATGGGGATGGCGATCGTGCAACTGGCGGTGATCTCGGTGGTCTGCTTCATCGGTGCCGTGCCCAACGGCATCACCGTCCCCGACAACGAACGGGACTGGCTCAGCATCGTCTACATGGCCGTCGGTGCGGGTGCCCTCGCCATGGCCGGCCAGACCTGGGCCCAGGCCCACCTGACCGCGACACGCAGCGCGATCATCATGAGCATGGAGCCCGTGTTCGCGGCCTTCTTCGCGGTGTTGGCCGGTGGCGAGCACCTGACCCCACGACTGCTCACCGGTGGCCTGCTGGTCTTCGGCGCCATGCTGGTCGTGGAACTGATGCCGCGTCGCAAGATCGAGGGCGAGGTCACGCACATCGCCGTGTGAGCCGCCCCCAGTCTGAGCTCGCCACCCAGCGCCGTTACCGAACAGTCCGCAGGTTCTGCCGCGGCAAAGTCAAGCGGTCGAAGCAATTTTGGTTAGGCCGCTGCGTTGAGCAGCAGCTCGTTGAGTCTCTGGGCTGGTGTGTCCAGGCCCAGGGTCGGGCGGGGACGGGCGTTGAGGG
>LMSR01000016.1 GCA_001429555.1 Nocardioides sp. Soil797
GTTTCGGGGCTGTGTTGTCGGTGGTCTCGTGTTGGGTCGAGGACATGACGACAGTGATGGCGGATCTCGATGCGGGTGACACGCTCACCGTGGTCGATGCTGCGGTGGCTGCTCGTCGTGGGGCTGAGGTGACGGTGTTGCACGGCGCGGCGCATTGGGCTGATCTGCATGGTGATCATGCGGGCGTGRCGCGTGGGCATGGTGCCACTGATGAGCCGGGTGTGSGGCGTGAGCATCCGGTGTTCCGCCGCTGGGGTGGTGTGGGGACGCCGGTGGTGGCGCAGTTCGCGACGGCTGAGTTGGCGGTGTCCTTGGGTGTGCATCCGGAGTCGGCTCGCAAGCTGATCGCGGACTCGCTTGATCTGCGGYACCGGTTGGCCCCGTTGTGGGAGCTGACGTTGGCCGATACGGCCGCGGTGGTGGAGGTGTGGGTGTTGCGTCGTATTGCTGCGGTGACCCGGCACCTGTCGYCGGAGKSTGCTGGGCTGATCGCGTCTGATCTGGTGGATCTGGTGGGTTCGTTGCCGACGGGGCGGTTGTTGGAGCGGCTCGAGGCGTTGGTGGTGTTGGCCGAGACCGCGGAGGCCGAGGCGGCCGCGGATGCGAGAGCTGCCGGGGGCGCCGGGTCCGACGGAGCCAACGGCCGAGACGGTGACGGTGACGGCTCCCGCGACGGCGACGGCGANGAGGCGGCCGCGGATGCGAGAGCTGCCGGGGGCGCCGGGTCCGACGGAGCCAACGGCCGAGACGGTGACGGTGACGGCTCCCGCGACGGCGACGGCGACGGCGATTGTGGCGGCGCCGACTCCCCGGACGGGTCCAGCGGAGACGACCGCGACGCCTCTTCGGATCCTCGTTTTGTGACGTTCAAYCGTTCGGACCGGCGTGGTCTGAAGGGCYTGTATGCGAAGCTGAGCGCGGCGGAGGCGATTGTTGGTGATGCTCAGGTTCAGCGGTTGGCGGAGAAGCTGTTGGCCGCTGATCTGGCTTCGGGTGTTGCCCGCAGGGATCTTGWCTCGATGGGGGTGCGTCCTGGACCACGTCGGTGGCGGTCAGGCTCTGGCTCTGTATGCGAAGCTGAGCGCGGCGGAGGCGATTGTTGGTGATGCTCAGGTTCAGCGGTTGGCGGAGAAGCTGTTGGCCGCTGATCTGGCTTCGGGTGTTGCCCGCAGGGATCTTGWCTCGATGGGGGTGGCCCGGTCSCGGGCGCTGGGGTTGTTGATCGGTGACCCGGAGGCGGCGTTGGTGATCCTGGCCGACTCCAGTGGCCCGGTCCCGGGCCGGGCCAGGGCGACCACGATCGTTCACCTGCACCTGTCCGAGGATGCGGTGCAGGCGATGGCTCACGCCACCACCACGAGCAGCGCCACTGGCAGGGTTGCCGCGGGGGTCGCGAAGATCGAGGGCCACGGCCCGGCAACCTTGGCCGAGGCGCTGGCAGTGCTGCAACTGACCGACGTGACCATCCGNCGGCAGGGTTGCCGCGGGGGTCGCGAAGATCGAGGGCCACGGCCCGGCAACCTTGGCCGAGGCGCTGGCAGTGCTGCAACTGACCGACGTGACCATCCGACCGGTGCTCGACCCCTGGGCGGCCCGGCCGGTGGATTCGTATGCGTTCACCGGKGGCCTGCGTGAAGCGGTGCTGACCCGCACCCCGGCCGATTGCTATTGAACCGCCCCGGGATGTCCGGAGACTTCATTAGTTGGAGGATGAAGTCATGGCACGTCCTAGTAAGTACACCCGCGAGCTTCGTGAGCGCGCTGTGCGGTTGGTAGCCGAGTCGATGGAGCAGGGGCAGTATCCGAGTGAGTTCGAGGCGATCCGCACGATCGCGGGCAAGCTCGGGATCGGGTCCCCGGAGACGCTGCGCAAGTGGGTGCGGCAGGCCGAGGTCGATGGTGGCGCCCGTGCGGGCAAGACGACCCAGGAGATCGCCGAGATCCGCGAGCTGAAGAAGGAGGTGAGCGAGCTTCGGCGGGCCAACGAGATCCTCAAGTCGGCTTCGGCTTTCTTCGCGGCGGAGCTCGACCGCCCACACAGGTTCTGATCGCCTACATCGAGGAACACCGTGAGGAGTTCGGGGTCGAGCCGATCTGTCGCGTGCTGAAGGAGCACGGTGTCGAGATCGCCCCGTCCACCTACTACGAGGCCCGCAAACGCAAGCCGTCCAGGCGGGCGCTGCGTGATGCCGAGATCGTCGAACTGATCAGGACCGCACGCGAACAGCGGTTCATTGCACGGTTCGGTGCCCGCAAGATGTGGCTCTACTTGCGCCGCCAAGGCCATAACGTGGCCCGGTGCACCGTCGAGCGACTGATGACACAGAACGGTTGGCAGGGCGCGCTGCGGGGCAAACGGGTTCGCACCACGATCCCCGACCCCAAGGATGTCCGCGCAGCGGATCTGGTCGATCGTGACTTCACCGCGACCGCTCCGAATCAGCTCTGGGTCGCCGACTTCACCTACGTCGCGACCTGGTCAGGAACCGTCTACGTGGCCTTCATCTTCGACGTGTTCTCACGGATGATCGTTGGCTGGCGGGCAGCGACCACCATGACCACCGAACTCGTCCTCGACACCCTCGAGCACGCAGTCTGGTCACGGCGGCAGGCCGGTGTCACCGACCTGTCCGGCCTCGTCCATCACAACGACGCCGGTAGCCAGTACACCTCGTTTGCCTTCACCAGTCGCCTCCTCGAGGCCGGCGTGGATGCCTCGGTGGGTTCAGTGGGCGATGCCTATGACAACGCGATGGCCGAGTCCCAGATCGGCCTGTTCAAGACCGAACTCATCCGCCCCGACGGGCCGTGGCGCGATGTCGAACACGTCGAGTTCGAGACACTGAACTGGGTTCACTGGTTCAACCATGAGCGCATCCACGAGTCCGTCGATGACCTGACACCCATCGAGGTGGAACAAGCCCACTACGCTGCAAGAAACCGTCTCGTCCCGACCGGGTAGAGACACAACCCGAAGTGTCCGGAAACCCCGGGGCGGTTCATATCCCTACGCGGTCAACACCACACATCAGATGGACATCGACCACACGGTTGCCTACGACCCGAACGGCCCACCCGGCCAGACCCGAGTCGACAATGCGGGCCCGATGACCCGACATCATCACCGGATCAAGACCGCTGGTGTGTTGGGGGTGCGACAACCCGTGCCGGACATCTATGTCTGGCGTACCGCACATCACCGTTACCGCCTGGTCGACCAGGGCGGCACCCATGAGTTGCCGGGGTGGCTCGGTGCTCTGGTGTTCTCAGAATGCGGTGACGACAACGAACTGGCCGTCGACGTGTTGACCACCGGTGAGGACCACGGACTCGGTGTGGAGTTGGGGCTGGTGGCCCCCAACCAACCACCGGCCTGCTTCACNCAACGAACTGGCCGTCGACGTGTTGACCACCGGTGAGGACCACGGACTCGGTGTGGAGTTGGGGCTGGTGGCCCCCAACCAACCACCGGCCTGCTTCACGCTGACCGCGTGAGACCGGCGCTGGCGTTTCTGCCGGCGACCAAGCAGCGCCAGCCCTCCTGGGCCCGGGCCAGCGCCACCACACAGGTCAGCCCGGCCGGGGCCACGACCTCCCTGACCCGGTGGTCGGTCAGGCGAGGTCAGCGCTTGATGTCAGGCGTTCCTTCGGTACCGGACTCAGCGCGCGGCGCGGGCCGGGTGAGCCCGATAGACCCCGAGGATTCGGATCTCGGTGGTGAAGAACTCGAGCTCCTCCAGCGCGCGGGCCAACGGCGCCTCGTCGGGATGGCCCTCCACGTCGGCCAGGAAGACGGTGGCGTTGAACTCGCCGTCGACCATGTAGGACTCGAGCTTGGTCATGTTGACCCCATTGGTCGCGAAACCACCGAGCGCCTTGTAGAGCGCGGCGGGCAGGTTGCGCACCCGGAAGACGAACGTGGTCACGGTCAGCTCGTCCGAGACCGGGGGTACGACGGACTCCCGGGCGAGGATGACGAAACGCGTGGTGTTGTGCTCCTCGTCCTCGACATCGGTGGCGAGGGTCTCGAGGCCATAGATCTCGCCGGCGAGCGCGGTCGCCAGCGAAGCGCGGGTCGGATCGCCTGCCTCCGCGACCTCGCGGGCCGAGCCGGCCGTGTCTCCCGAGGTCATCGGCTTCGCTCCGAGCTCGTGGATGATGCGACGACACTGGCCCAGGGCGTGGATGTGGCTGTGCACGGTCTTGATCGAGTCGCGGGTGGCACCCGGGACGGCGAGCAGCTGGAAGTGGATCGGCAGGAAGTACTCGCCCACGATGTGCAACCCGGAGCCCGGCAACGCGTGATGGATGTCGGCCACCCGACCGTTGCTCGAGTTGTCGATCGGGATCATCGCCAGATCCGCCTCGCCCTCCTGGAGAGCGGCAAAGGCATCCTCGAAGGAGGCGCAGGGGAGCGGTTCCCAATCGGGGTGGACGTCGCGGCAGGCGATGTCGGAGTTGGCACCGGGTTCACCCTGGTAGGCGATCTTCTTCACAGTCACCCGGGCATTCTTCCAGCCCCCGCACTCCGGCACCCGGAATGCTCACCCAGTGCACCTGCGACCGAGGGTGCCCGCCCGGCCGCGTAATCTGACCCCGGTGCCCGGTCGCTCCGGCTCCCACTGACGCGCAGAGAACGAGGAAACACACCAGATGAGCTTTGAAGCACCCGTCGTCGCAACCGCCGGATCCACCGACCCGCAGGCACCGCTCGTGGTGTTGCTGCATGGTCGCGGCGCAGACGAGTCCTCGATCCTCGCCCTCGCCGAGCACCTCCCCGACGGACCGGCGTACGCCGCAGTTCGGGCGCCGATCGCCGAAGGTGGCGGCTTCGCGTGGTTCGAGAACCGCGGCATCGGTCGACCCGTCGAGGAGTCGCTGGCCGAGGCCATCGCCTGGTTCCGCGACTGGCTCGACGAGATCGCCCCCGAGGGACGTCCGGTGATCCCGGTCGGCTTCAGTGGCGGAGCCGCCTTCGCCGGTGGCCTGGTGCTCAGCGACCCGGCTCGCTTCGCCGGCCTGGGCGTGCTCAACGGGACGCTGCCCTTCGACGCGGGCGTGCCCGTCGACGTGGCCCGTCTGGCCGGTCTGCCGGTCTTCCTGGTGCAGGGCGAACAGGACCTGGTCATCCCCTCCGACCTGCTCGGGCGCACGTGGGACTACCTGACCGGGGACTCCGGTGCACCGACGCTGGCCCGTCGCGATCCCGGTGCCCACATCATCTCCGAGGAGACGGTGGCCGAGCTCAACGACTGGCTCTCGCGCCGACTTCACCACCTCGAGACGGTCGGCTCCGCACCGGTCGGCGTACCCGACGCTGCTGCATGGTCGACGCTGGCCGACGGATTGCCGGCCCGCGGCGGCGCCCGCCCACTGGTCAGCTGGGCCTACCCGCAGCAGCAGTTCTCCGACCAGTCCACCCACGAGCTCCAGACCGCTCTCTTCGAGCGCATCGAGCGCGCCGAGGGGGTCAGCGTTGGGGAGTCACAGGTCGCCGTACCGGGCTCGCGGGCTTTCTTCCTGGCGGAGGCCGCAGGGCCGGACGAGGCGTTCGTGGTCGCCGAGGACAACGAGTTCGCACACCTGCACCCGCTCTACGACACGTCGCTGCATCTCACTCTTCCCGCCGACCTGGCGGCCGACGCGATCGCCAAGGGCTGGGCCCAGCCCCACATGCACTCGGGCACCCGGAAGTCGCCCGGCTTCGTGCTGGTCTACGGACCGCGCACCGAGGCCGAGGTCGAGATCGTGGCCGGCATCGTCGAGGCCTCGCGGCTCTACGCCCTCGGCTGAGGTCGCCGGTCGGGTGGTCTCGAGACCCTCGTGCATCGCTCCCAGCGTCGGCTGACGTTCTCTCGAGTGCCCGAGACTATGAGGCGTCTTCGTCGCCGGCGCGGCGGGCGATCTCCTCGCGCATGTTCTCGTTGACCGCTCGTTCGTACGCCGACACCAGGGCCGCGATCGAGAGCGGCTTGAGCAGCTCGACCGCAGCGGTGAGGTCCTCGTCGCTGGCTCCTGACTGGCGCAACGCCGGCCAGATCTTGTGGCGGAACAGATCGAGCATGTCGCTGGCCATCGCGTGGGCGTGCTCGTCGTACATCTGCTTGGCAGCGTCGGCGGACTCACGCGGGTAGCCGAATCGGATCAGCTGCAGGCCGGCATCCAGGTGGGCGAGCGCGACGTCGTGGGTGCCGTCGGGCCGGGCCGTGATCACGCCGAGGATGTCGAGGGTCTCGAGCTCTTCGGACGTGAGCTTGCGCTGTGCCCGTTCGTCGAGCTCGGCGGCGGTCAGGTTCTCCGGGTGCTCGGCCATCCACGGCGCGAGGAGAGCGCGGTGCAGGCCGATCTTGGTGGCCGGGGCCTCGTCGGGAATGTTCGCGACGTACTTCTCGATCGCGGCCAGGGTGAATCCGTGGGCCTGGAGCTCACCGACCAGCTCGAGCCGGGCGACGTGATCCTCGGTGTAGTAGCCCGAGCGACCGCGCCGGATGGGCGAGGGCACCAGCCCACGAGTGGTGTAGAAGCGCACGTTGCGAACGCTCATCCCCACGCGCTTGCACAGCTCGTCGAGGGTCATCAATCCCTTGAGGGAATCGACTGACTCCTGCATTCGCCACCGTCCTTGGAGGTATGAGTCGAATCACATGGTGACCTGCCTTGACCACCATGACAGTAATAGTGTCACAATCGAGGTGTCGATCGAGCACCTGTCGGTCGGCCATCACCACGAGACTTACTCAGACACGAGACTTACGTAGAACAGGGACGGTCATGGCTGAAGCATTCGTGTACGACCACATTCGTACGCCGCGCGGCAAGGGCAAGGCGAACGGCTCACTGCACGAGGTGAAGCCCGTTGACCTCGCCTCGGGGCTGATCAAGGAGATCCAGAGCCGCAACCCAAACCTCGACCCGAACCGCGTTGACGACGTCGTGCTCGGCGTGGTCTCGCCGGTCGGCGACCAGGGTGGCGACATCGCCAAGACGGCCGCGCTCAAGGCCGGCCTGCCGGACACCGTTGCCGGCGTACAGCTCAACCGGTTCTGCGCCTCCGGCCTCGAGGCGGTGAACCAGGCCGCCTCCCGGGTGCGCGGCGGCTTCGAGGACCTGATCTTCGCCGGCGGTGTCGAGTCGATGAGCCGGGTCCCGATGGGCTCCGACGGCGGCGCCTGGGCCAGTGACCCGGCCACCGCGCTGGCCACCGGCTTCGTCCCGCAGGGCATCGGCGCCGACCTGATCGCCACCATCGAGGGCTGGGACCGCGAGGACGTCGACGCGTTCGCCGCCGAGTCGCAGGCGCGGGCCGCGAAGGCCCAGGCCAACGGCTACTTCGACGGCGCGGTCATCCCGGTCAAGGACATCAACGGCCTGACCCTGCTCGACAAGGACGAGTTCATCCGCCCGGGCACCACGGTGGAGAGCCTCTCCGGCCTCAAGCCCAGCTTCGCCTCGATCGGCGCGGACGCCGGCTTCGACGACGTGGCACTGGAGAAGTACCACTGGATCGAGAAGATCAACCACGTGCACCACGCCGGCAACAGCTCCGGCATCGTCGACGGTGCCTCGCTGGTCGCGATCGGCACCGAGCAGGTCGGCAAGGACCTCGGCCTGAAGCCCCGCGCCCGCATCGTCTCCGCCGCAGTCTCCGGCGCGGACCCGACGATCATGCTGACCGGCCCGGCCCCGGCCGCCCGCAAGGCGCTGGCCAAGGCCGGCCTCGAGGCCAGCGACATCGACCTCTTCGAGATCAACGAGGCCTTCGCCGCGGTCGCGATGCGCTTCATGCGCGACATGGGCATCAGCCACGACATCACCAACGTCAACGGTGGCGCGATCGCGATGGGGCACCCGCTCGGCGCCACCGGCGCGATGATCCTCGGCACCCTGATCGACGAGCTCGAGCGCCGCGACCAGAAGCGCGGCCTGGCCACGCTCTGCGTCGGCGGCGGCATGGGCATCGCCACGATCGTCGAACTCGTCTGACCACGACTCTCTGAACAGGACTTGAAATGACTGAAACCCAGACCCAGAGCGCCGTGCACTACGAGCGCGACTCCGACGGCATCGTCACCCTCACCCTGGACGACCCGACCGCCGGCGCCAACACCATGAACGACCTCTACAAGGAGTCGATGACCGCGGCCGTCGAGCGCCTGTACGCCGAGGTCGAGGACGTCACCGGCGTCGTGATCGCCTCCGCCAAGAAGACCTTCTTCGCCGGCGGCAACCTGAAGAACATGGTCACCACGACCAAGGACCAGGCCGCGGACGTCTTCGCCATGGCCGAGGAGATCAAGGCCGGCCTGCGCAAGATCGAGACCTACCCGCGCCCGGTCGTTGCTGCGATCAACGGCGCCGCGCTCGGTGGTGGCTTCGAGATCTGCCTGGCCACCAACCGCCGCATCGCCGTCGACGACAACTCCGTGAAGGTCGGCCTTCCCGAGGCGTCCCTCGGCCTCCTGCCCGGTGGCGGCGGCGTGACCCGCATCGTGCGCCTGCTCGGCATCCAGTCCGGCCTGATGGACGTGCTCCTCCAGGGTGTGCAGTTCAGCCCGGCCGCCGCGAAGGAGAAGGGCCTCATCGACGAGCTGGTCGCGACGCGGGAGGACCTCGTCCCCGCCGCGAGGGCCTGGATCCTGGACAACAAGGACAACGCCGAGGCCGCCTCCAACCCGTGGGACCGGGCCGGCTACAAGATGCCCGGTGGTACGCCGTCCAACCCCAAGCTGGCTGCCTTCCTGCCGGCATTCCCGGCGCTCCTGCGCAAGCAGCTCAAGGGCGCCGACTACCCGGCCCAGAAGGCGATCCTGTCGGCCGCCGTCGAGGGTGCGCAGGTTGACTTCGACACCGCCTCGCGCATCGAATCGCGCTACCTGACGAACCTGATCGTCAACCAGGGCTCGAAGAACATGATCCAGGCGTTCTTCTTCGACCTGCAGGCAATCGGCTCCGGCTCGCTGCGGCCCGACGGCTTCGAGCGCTTCAAGGCGACCAAGGTCGGCGTCCTCGGCGCCGGCATGATGGGCGCCGGAATCGCCTACTCCTGTGCCCGCGCAGGCATGGAGGTCGTGCTCAAGGACGTCTCCGACGAGAACGCGGCCAAGGGCAAGGCCTACTCCGAGAAGCTGCTCGACAAGGCGATCGCGCGCGGCAAGTCCACCGAGGAGAAGAAGGCTGAGCTGCTCGGCCGGATCACCGCCACCGCCGACCCGGCCGCGCTGAAGGGCTGTGACCTGGTCATCGAGGCCGTCTTCGAGGACCCGTCGCTGAAGGCCAAGGTCTTCGGCGAGATCATCGAGCACGTCAACCCCGACGCGCTGCTCTGCTCGAACACCTCGACCCTGCCGATCACCGAGCTGGCCGAGGGCGTCTCCCGCCCGGCCGACTTCATCGGGCTGCACTTCTTCAGCCCGGTCGACAAGATGCCACTGGTCGAGATCATCCGCGGCAAGGAGACCTCCGACGAGGCGCTGGCCAAGGCCTACGACGTGGTCCAGCAGATCAAGAAGACCCCGATCGTGGTCAACGACAGCCGTGGTTTCTACACCTCGCGCGTCATCGGCGTACAGATCAACGAGGGCCTGGCCATGCTCGGCGAGGGCGTCCACCCGGTCACCCTCGAGCGCGCCGCCACCCAGGCAGGCTTCCCGGTCGGCCCGCTGCAGATCAGCGATGAGCTCAACATGGAGCTGATGACCAAGATCCGCAAGGCCAACAACGACGCGGCCGAGGCCGCCGGCATCGAGGTCGGTCCGGACCCCGCCGGCGACGTCATCGCGAAGATGATCGATGCAGGTCGGCCCTCGCGGCTCAAGGGTGCCGGTTTCTACGAGTACGTCGACGGCAAGCGCCAGGGCCTCTGGTCCGGCCTGGCCGAGGCGTTCCCGGTGGCCGAGGAGCAGATCCCGTTCGAGGATGTCAAGGACCGGATGCTCTTCGCCGAGGCCCTCGAGACCGCCAAGACCTTCGAGGAGGGTGTCATCACCTCGGCGGCTGCCGCCAACATCGGCTCGATCATGGGCATCGGCTTCCCGGCCAACACCGGTGGTGCCGCCCAGTTCATGACGGGCTACGAGGGCGCCGATGGTGAGATCGGGCTCGGCGCGTTCGTGAAGCGTGCCGAGGAGCTGGCCGCGACGTACGGCGACCACTTCGCGCCGTCGGCGTACCTCAAGGACATGGTGGCGAAGGGCGAGTCCTTCCCCGCCTGATCACGTGTCCGCGAACGGCCCGTCGACCTGTTGGTCGGCGGGCCGTCGTGCGTAGTCGCGCTGACCCCCAGCCAGGACGCCTCCGGGCGCTGCCACGTTCAGTTGAACGGGAACAACGGTCGGACGGCGTTCCTGCCACGCTCAGCCCGCGCGGGCGCTTGCTCGTTGTGCCCGTTCACCTGTTCGTCGACCCGGGGCGATGGCCACTAGTCCTGGGGAGGGCCGAGTTTCTTCGTGCAGGCGCGGGTCTCGGCGGCGAACTGCTTGGTGGAGGGGTCGATGGTGCGCATGGCCGAGGCGACGATCGCCTTGCGCAGGACGTCATCGTCGATCGCCTCGACACAGGTGACGTAGGCGTCGACGTCGGCGTCGGTGGCCTTGGGGAACCTGTCGCGTCGGCTCTCGATCTCGCCGCGCACGTCCTGGCAGGCGAGGACGGCGTCGGCGTACTCCTCGGCGGTGCCCGAGTCCTTGATGCCGGACCGGTCCTTGTTGACGGTGAGGTCGTCATTGAGCAGCCCGGCCTCGATCAGCCTGTCGGTGCCGACGTCGTTGACCAGTCGCTTGCCCATGCACACGCTGACGTCGCGCGTGAAGTCGGAAGGGTTGTCGCCCTGGAACTCCACCGAGAGTGCCTCGGCGGCCTTCTGCTCGTCGTCGTCGAGGCTTGCTGAGGGGTCGTCGCCACAGCCGGCCAGCGCCAGCAGGACGGCAATCCCCGAGAGCATCCGACGGATCCGCATGGACACCATGATGGCAGGAGTGGGCACTCGGCGGGCGAGACCGGGCGGCGGGGTAGTTTCGCGGCATGGACTTCTCACCCTCACCACGCGCCGCTGACCTGACTGCACGGGTGGCCGCGTTCATGCGCGACGAGATCACCCCGATCGAGGCCGACTACGAGCGAGACCTCGCCGAGGCCCGGCGGACGGGCGACCCGTGGACCCCTCTGCCGGTCATCAAGGAGCTGCAGGCCAGGGCTCGCGCGCAGGGCCTGTGGAACCTCTTCCTGCCCAAGGAGCACGCGGGGGAGTACGCCGCCCGCTTCGGCACCGATGGCGGCGAAGGGCTCACCAACGTCGACTACGCACCGATCGCCGAACTGACCGGCCGATCGGCGATCGCGCCGCTGGTCTTCAACTGCAACGCTCCCGACACCGGCAACATGGAGGTGTTGCTGCGCTACGGCAGCGACGAGCAGAAGGAGCAGTGGCTCGAGCCGCTGCTGGACGGCCGGATCCGCAGCGGGTTCGGGATGACCGAGCCGGCGGTGGCCTCCTCCGATGCCACCAACATGGCCGCGACCGCAGTGGTCGACGGCGACGAAGTGGTCATCAACGGCACCAAGTGGTTCACCACCGGCATCGGCAACCCCGACTGCAAGGTGATCGTCTTCATGGGGCTCACCGATCCCGATGCCGACCGCCACCACCGGCACACGATGGTGCTGGTCCCGCGCGATGCGCCCGGCGTGAAGGTTGAGCGGATGCTCACCACCATGGGCATCCACGACGAGCCGCTCGGGCACGGCGAGGTCTCCTTCACCGACGTACGGGTTCCGTTGGGCAACATCATCTCCGGGCCGGGCGAGGCGTTCGCGATCGCCCAGGGCCGGCTCGGCCCGGGTCGGGTGCACCACTGCATGAGGTTGATCGGCCTGGCCGAGGCTGCCCTAGAGCTGGCCTGTCGGCGCGGGCTCGAGCGGACCGCGTTCGGCAAGCCGATCATCAACCTCGGCGGCAACCGGGAGCGCGTCGCCGACGCCCGCATCGCGATCGACCAGACCCGACTGCTGGTGCTGAATGCTGCGTGGAAGCTCGACGAGGGCGGCCCGATCAATGCGCTCTCCGAGGTCAGCCAGATCAAGGTTGCCGCGCCGCGGATGGCGCAGCAGATCATCGACTTCGCCATCCAGATCCACGGTGGCGCCGGGATGACCGACGACTTCCCCCTGGCCGCTGCGTGGACCAACGCACGCGCGCTCCGGCTGGCGGACGGCCCCGACGAAGTGCACCAGGGCATGGTCGCCCGCCTCGAGCTGGGCAGGTACTCATGAGGGTGCTGGTCACCGGCGCTGCCTCCGGACTGGGGGCGGCGTTGTCGGATGCGTTCGAGGCGCGCGGCGACCAGGTGTTGCGGACCGACGTGGTGGGCGAGGAACGAACCCGTCTCGAAACCACTCGCCCGGCGGTCAAGCTCGACATCACGTCGGACGACGACTGGGCGACGGCGCGGGAGTGGGTCGAGCGCGAGTGGGGCGGCCTCGACGTGCTGGTGAACAATGCCGGCGTCGCCGGTGGCGGTCGCCTCGACGTCGCCACCCTCGACGAGTGGCAGTGGATCACCGAGATCAACCTCTTCGGACCGGTCCGTGGCACCCGCACCTTCGTGCCGATGTTCAAGGACCAGCGATCGGGCCACATCGTCAACGTGGCCTCGCTGGCGGGTCTGGTGCACCCGGCCGGCATGGCGTCGTACAACGCGGTCAAGGCAGCGGTGGTGGCGCTCAGCGAGACCACCGGCCACGAGCTCGCGCCCTACGGCGTGCGCTGCTCGGTGGTGTGCCCGTCGTACTTCCGAACCAACCTGATGGACGGGATGAAGGGCTCCGACAAGGCGCTGGGAACCGTCATCGGGCAGCTGATCGAGGGGTCGCCGTTCACCGCCGAAGACATCGCCGCGGCGGTGCTCGAGGGGATGGATCGCGGTGACGACGTGATCATTCCCGACGAAGCGGCCCGCGGGGCGTGGGATCTGAAGCAGAATGACCGCGCGGGGTACGACGCAGTCATGCGCAAGCAGGCTGCCCGACTCGACCAGATGGGATGACGTGACCGAGAACGACGCCGGCAACCCGGCCCGCTCCGTGCGGGAGGAGGACGCCTTCGACGTCGAGGCGGTCTCGGCCTGGCTGCGCGCCAACGCCGCGACCGAATTCGCCGACACCGTGGCTGCGGACCCGCAGGTGCGCCAGTTCCCGGGCGGCGCCTCGAACCTGACCTACCTGTTGCGCTACCCCGACCGCGACCTGATCCTGCGCCGCCCGCCGGCAGGACAGAAGGCCGCCGGGGCACACGACATGGGTCGTGAGTTCCGGATCCAGTCGGCGCTGGCACCGGTCTTCCCCTACGTGCCGTCGATGGTGGGGTTCTGCCAGGACGAGTCCGTGATCGGCTCCGACTTCTACGTGATGGCCAAGGTCGAGGGCACCATCCTGCGCCAGGACTTCCCCGACACGATCGACCTGGAGCCGGCCGAGGTCACCACCCTGTGCCGCAACGCCGTCGACGTCCTCATCAGTCTCCACCAGGTCGACGCCAGCCGGCCCGACCTGGCCGCCTTCGGCAAGGGCGAGGGGTACGTCGCCCGGCAGGTCGCCGGCTGGTCGACGCGTTTCCGCGCGGCCCGCACCGAGGACATCGGTGACTTCGAGTCGGTGATGGCGTGGCTCGACGAGCACCAGCCCGCCGATGTCGCCAACTGCGTGATCCACAACGACTTCCGCTTCGACAACCTGGTCCTCGATGCCGACGACCCGCTCCGCGTGGTCGGCATGCTCGACTGGGAGATGGCCACCCTCGGTGACCCGCTGATGGATCTCGGCGGCGCGGCGGCGTACTGGGTGCAGGCCGACGACGACGAGTTCTTCCAGCTGTTCCGACGGCAACCGACGACGACGCCGGGCATGTGGACCCGTCAGGAGCTGGTCGACCACTACTGCGCGCAGATGGGCTTCGACATGACGCCCGAGCGTTGGCGCTTCTATGAGGTGTTCGGGCTGTTCCGCCTGGCGGTCATCGCCCAGCAGATCTACTACCGCTACTACCACGGCCAGACGCACAACGAGGCCTACGCCGTCTTCGGGGACGCTGCCAAGTACCTGGAACGACGTTGCCTGGAGGTCTTGGGCTGATGGGTCAGATGCTGTTGGTGCGTCACGGGCAGGCTTCCTGGGGCACCGACGACTACGACGTGCTCTCATCCCTGGGCTGGGAACAGGGCCGACTGCTCGGCGAGGCCTTCCGGTTGCGGGAGATGCGGCCCGAGCTCATCGTCCGCGGGACGATGCGCCGCCACCGGGAGACGGCCGAGGCGATCGTCGCCGCAGCCGGCTGGGAGGACGTCGAGATCCTCCCGGACCCGGGGTGGAACGAGTTCGACCACATGGACATGCTCAGCAGGCATCCTGCTCCGAGCGACGGTGAGATGGACCGGGCCCGGTTCCAGGCCTGGTTCGAGCGGGCCTCCACACGCTGGACCAGCGGCGCCCACGACGAGGAGTACGCCGAGTCGTTCCCCGCGTTCGCGGCCCGCATCGACGTCGCCCTGACCCGCGCGGCAGCCCGGGTGAGGTCCAGCAGCACGGTTCTGGTGATCACGTCGGGCGGACCGATCGCGCTGGCCGCCTCCGCGCTGCTCACCGAACGGGCCGCCGACCTCTCCGCGACGTCGTACGCCGTGATCTGGGGCGAGCTCAACAAGGTCGTGGTGAACTCTTCGCTCACCAAGGTGGTCGTGGGTCGTGGCGGCACCCGTCTGGTGTCGTTCAACGAGCACTCACACCTCGAGGGTGACGGTCTCACCTACCGCTGAGCCGTCCGGCTGCTCCACCTGCCACGCGGCGTCAGATCATCCTCTTGAGCACCGGAAGCGGGGCGTGCTTCATCACGACGCTCATCGGCGCCCACGGCAGTGGTGGCACGCAGGCCGACGCCTTCTCCTTCTCGATCGCGTGCACGATGGCCTTCACGCCCTTCTCCGTGGAGACCTGCAGCGGGTTCTTGTGCTCGGCCTTCTCGTTCATCTCCGAGGCGATGAAACCGGGATAGATCACCGAGACCTTGATCGGCTTGCCGTGCAGCTCGGTGCGCAGGCCCTCGGCGAGGTGCGCGACACCGGCCTTCGTCGCGGCGTAGGTCGTCATCGACTTGGGCATGCCGCGCATGGCGGACATCGACGAGATCATCACGAAGTGGCCGGCCTTCTGCGCCCGGAAGATCTCCATTGCGGCTTCGGACTGCGCGAGAGCGGCCACGAAGTTGGTCATCGCGGTCTCCCGGTTGGCGTCGTACCGCCCGGTCCCGAGCGGGGCGCCCTTGCCGAGACCAGCGTTGATGACGATGCGGTCGATGTGGCCGAAGTCGGCCGCGAAACCGCGGAAGACCTCGAAGACCTGGTCGTCATCGGTGACGTCGAGGGTGCGCAGCTCGACCCGGCGATCGGGGTGCTTGGCGAGGATGTCCGCCCTCAGCTCCTCGAGCTTGTCGATCCGCCGTGCACAGAGTGCGAGGTCGTGGCCGAGGTGGGCGAACTGGCGGGCCATTTCGGCACCCAGTCCGGCGCTTGCTCCAGTGATCAGAATCGTCTTCGCCATGCATTGAGTGTCGCGTACTGTTCGGAAACATGAGTGGACGCGTGGTGCATTTCGAGATTCCGTTCGGCGACAGCGACCGGGCCAAGGCGTTCTACGCCGATGCGTTCGGCTGGAACCTGGACACCGACGCGGGCAATGCCTACTCGATCGCCACCACCGGGCCGACCGGTCCTGACGGGCCGAGTGAACCCGGGTTCGTCAACGGCGGCCTGCGTCGTCGTGAGAGCCCCGACGACCGGCCGATGGTCGTCATCGACGTCGACGACATCGACGAGACTCTCGCGAAGATCGAGTCGCTCGGTGGTTCCACGGTGCTGGGCAAGCAGACGGTCGGCGACTTCGGCCACACGGCGTACTTCAAGGACGTCGAGGGCAACATCATGGGCCTCTGGCAGGGCGCCTGACATCAACCGTTGACGGTTCGACCGTCAATGATCGCCAGTTCGCGCATCAAGGATCGCCAGTTCGCGGCAAAAAAAGACAGGCTTGACTGTTTGTTGTGACTGGGGGACAGTGATCCCATGTCGTCGACCACGCGCGTCCCGCAGGAGGAGCGCACCCGCGTCATGCGGCACCGGCTCCTCGAGGCAACGGTCGACTGCCTGGTCGAGGTCGGCTTCGCGCGCACGTCGACCACGCTGGTCTCGCAGCGCGCTGGCGTCAGCCGCGGCGCCCAGCTGCACCACTTCCCGACCAAGAACGACCTGGTCCTGGCCGCCGTCGAACACCTGACCCGGCTGCGTGGCGACGAGCTGGCCGCGGCCGCCGACAAGCTGCCGACGGGCGAGCGGCGGACGCGTGCGGTGCTGCGGATGCTCGGCGACCACTTCGCCAGCCCGGTGTTCACCGCCGCGCTCGAGCTGTGGGTCGCTGCCCGCACTGATCCCGGGCTGCTCGAAGCCGTCGGGCCGCTCGAGCAGCGCGTGGGCCGTGAGACCCACCGGCTGACCGTCGACCTGTTGGGCATCGATGAGTCGCAGCCCGGCAACCGGGAACTGGTGCAGGCCACGCTCGACCTGGTCCGTGGCCTGGGCCTGGCCGACACCATCTCGGACGACGCTCGCCGCCGCGGGCGGATCCTCGACCGCTGGGCCGACCAGCTCGATGGATCGATTGCGACGTCAACTCGTGCCGACTCAGCGGCGCGCGCGTCAACTCGTGCCGACTCGGCGAAGAAGGAGAAGAAGTGAACGACGTCCTCGAAGGGGTCCTCGCGGATCTGACCGCTCAGAGCGCCGAGCTGGAGCAGCGCGTCGCCGACCTCAGTGACGACCAGTGGCGCGAGCCGACGCCGGCGCCGGGTTGGGACATCGCCACTCAGATCGCCCACCTCGCCTGGACCGACGAGGCAGCCACCGCTGCCGCGCTCAGCGTCGGCGGGGACAAGGAACCCTGGGACGAGCTGGTCCTCGCCGCCATGTCGGACCCCAACCACGTGGTGGACAAGGCGGCGCTGGCTGGTGGTCAGGTGCCGGCGGTCGAGCTGCTGGCTCGTTGGCGCGAGGCGCGGACGGCACTCGCCGAGGCGCTGCGCGACGTGCCCCACGGCGAGAAGATGCCGTGGTTCGGCCCGCCGATGTCACCCACCTCGATGGCGACCGCTCGCTTCATGGAGACGTGGGCGCACAGCCTCGACGTGTACGACGCACTGGTGGCCGCGGGCCTGCTCGAGGGAGTGCCCGAGCCGACCGACCGGATTCGCCACGTCGCCCACATCGGCGTCCGCACCCGCAACTTCTCCTTCATGGCGCGTGACCTGCCGACCCCGAGCGAGGAGTTCCGCGTCGTGCTGGCCGCGCCTTCCGGGGAGACGTGGTGCTACGGCCCGGAGGAAGCCGCGCAGACGGTGACCGGTTCGGCGTACGACTTCTGCCTGCTGGTCACCCAGCGGATCAACCGGGCCGACACCGATCTGGTCTGCCTCGGCGCCGACGCGGACGCCTGGCTCGACATCGCCCAGTGCTTTGCCGGGAACCCGGGCGAGGGGAGGGCCGCACGATGAGTGGGCTCGACCCCCGCGCAACCCTGCGCATCGGTAACTGTTCCGGCTTCTACGGCGACCGCCTCACGGCCATGCGCGAGATGCTGGAGGGCGGCCGGCTCGACGTCCTGACCGGCGACTACCTCGCCGAGCTGACCATGCTGATCCTCGGCAAGGACACCATGCGCGACCCCTCCCTGGGCTATGCGCGCACGTTCGTGCGACAGGTCGAGGACTGCCTCGGGCTGGCCCTCGAGCAGGGTGTGCGGATCGTCTCCAACGCCGGTGGGCTCAATCCGGCGGGGCTGGCCGACAAGCTCCGTGAGGTGGCCAAGGGCCTGGGCCTCGACCCGGCGATCGCCCACGTCGAGGGCGACGACCTGCGGGGCGCCGACCTCGAGTTCGGAAAGAACGCGCTGACCGCGAATGCCTACCTGGGCGGCTTCGGCATCGCTCGCGCCCTCGACGCCGGCGCCGACATCGTCGTCACCGGGCGGGTCACGGACGCCTCCGTGGTGGTCGGCCCGGCTGTCTCCCACTTCGGTTGGCAGCCCGAGCAGTACGACGAACTGGCCGGCGCGGTCGTCGCCGGGCACGTGATCGAATGCGGCACCCAGGCCACCGGCGGCAACTTCTCCGGCTTCCGCACCCTGATCTCGTCGGGCTCGACCAACGGAGAGCCCCGGGCGCGGATGGATCCGATGAAGCCGCTCGGCTTCCCGATCGCCGAGGTGGCCGAGGACGGCTCCTGCGTGATCACGAAGCACCACGGGAGCGGCGGCGCTGTCACCGTCGACACCGTCACCGCTCAGCTGGTCTACGAGATCCAGTCGACGCGCTATCTCGGCCCCGACGTGACCACGCTGCTCGACAGCATCGAGATCACTCAGGCAGGCCCGGACCGGGTCGCGATCGCGGGCGTCCGGGGCGAGGCACCGCCTTCCGAGCTCAAGGTGTGCGTCAACGAGCTCGGCGGGTTCCGCAACACCGTCGAGTTCGTGCTGACCGGGCTCGAGGTCGAGGCCAAGGCCGACTGGGTCCGCCAGCAGATGAACCGCTCCCTCTCGACGACCCCGCCGGCCGAGGTGACCTGGTCGCAGACCTCTCACCCACAGCTCGACGCGGAGACGGAGGAGGCCGCCTCCTGTCTCTTGCGCTGCACCGCGAAGGACGCCTCGGCCGACCCGGTCGGCAAGCCGTTCACCTCGGCGGCCGTGGAGCTGGCGCTCGCGTCCTACCCGGGCTTCACGATGACGGCGCCTCCGGGCAAGCCGTCGCCCTACGGCATCTACCGGGCGGCGTACGTCGGACGAGACCGGGTCACCCACACGGTCGTGCACGCAGACGGGACCCGGGAGACCATCGCCGACCCGACGAGCTTCGTGGACCGCGACGAGGAGCCCGGCAAGCGGCCCTCGCCGTATCCGGCCCCGGCGGACAACCTGACCCGGCGGATGCCGCTCGGCACGTTCGTCCACGCCCGCTCGGGTGACAAGGGTGGCGACGCGAATCTCGGCCTCTGGATCTTCAACGACGGCTCGGCGAAGTACACCGATCGCGTGACCTGGTTGACGAAGCTCATCACCCCGAAACGGATGCGAGAGCTGGTCCCCGAGGCAGCGGACCTCGAGGTCGAGGTGTTCTTGTTGCCGAACCTGGGCGCTGTCAACGTGCTGATCCGTGGGCTCCTCGGTGATGGTGTGGCCGCTTCGACCCGCTTCGATCCGCAGGCCAAGGGCCTCGGTGAGTGGGTGCGGTCGCGCATGGTCAGCATCGAGGAGGGGCTGCTGTGAACGAAGCGAGAGGCCGCTGGGGCCGTGAGGTGTGTGTGTGCCGTGAGGTAGCGGCCGACCTGCGAGTTCACGAGGAGGCATTGTGAACGAAGCGAGAGGCCGCTGGGGCCGTGAGGTGTGTGTGTGCCGTGAGGTAGCGGCCGACCTGCGAGTTCACGAGGAGGCACTGTGAGCGAAGCGAGAGGCCGCTGGGGCCGTGAGGTGCGCGCGGAGCTTGAGGCGCTGCGGGCGACGGCGGCAGAGTTCGTCCGCCGCGAGGTCGCGCCGAACCTGCAGGAGTGGGAGGACTCAGGCTCGATCCCGAGAGCCCTTCACCTCACCGCCGCCAAGCAGGGGCTGCTGGGCGTCTCCTTCCCCGAGGAGGTCGGCGGCCAGGGTGGCGACATCCTCGACTCGATCGTGCTGCAGGAGGCGATGTTCGCCGAAGGGGCCTCCAGCGGCCTGATGGCCGGGCTCTTCACCGGCGGCATCGCGTTGCCGCACCTGGCCGCCAACGGATCGGCCGACCTGGTCGACCGCTTCGTGCGACCCACCCTGGCCGGCGAGAAGATCGGATCCCTCGGCGTCACCGAGCCGGGTGGTGGTTCCGACGTCGCCGGCATCACCACACGCGCCGTTCGCTCCGGTGACCACTACGTCGTCAACGGCGCCAAGACGTTCATCACCTCGGGTGTGCGCGCCGACTTCGTCACCACTGCCGTCCGCACGGGCGGCCCCGGTCACGCGGGTGTCTCCCTGTTGGTCATCGAGAAGGACACCCCCGGCTTCACCGTCGATCGGTCGCTGCAGAAGATGGGCTGGCACTGCTCGGACACCGCAGAGCTGTCGTTCGTCGACGTGCAGGTGCCGGTGGAGAACCTGGTCGGCGAGGAGAACTCGGGGTTCGTGCAGATCGCCGAGCAGTTCGTCGTCGAGCGGCTGGCGCTGGCGGTGCACGGCTACGGGATCGCTGGGCGGGCGCTGGCGCTTGCTGCGGCGTACGCCAAGGAGCGCCAGACCTTCGGTCGTCCGCTGATCGACCGCCAGGTGATCCGCCACAAGCTGGTCGACATGCATCGCAGGGTCGAGATGGCCCGGGTCTACACCCACCACGTCGCCGAACGTCACGCGGCCGGCGATTCAGTGATTGCCGAAGCCTGCTTGGCGAAACAGACCGCGGTCGAAACGGCTGAACACGTCTGCCACGAGGCCGTCCAGGTCTTCGGGGGAGCGGGATACATGCACGGAACCGAGGTGGAGCGGCACTACCGCGACGCACGCATCCTCGGCATCGGAGGAGGCGCGACCGAGGTCCTGACCGACCTCGCCGCACGACTGCTCGGCTATGCCGGGGAAGGACGATGATGAAGCTGATGACCGACCCCGGCGGCTCGGTGACGCTGCACATGAAGGCCACGCCCAAGCAGGTGTGGGACCTGGTCAGCGACGTGACCCGGATCGGGGAGTTCTCTCCGGAGACCTTCGAGGCCGAGTGGACCCGAGGCTCGACCGGTCCCGAGGAGGGGGCGACGTTCCGCGGGCACGTGAAGCGCAACGGCGTCGGCCCCACCTACTGGACGCCGTGCAAGGTCACCGCGTGCGTGCCGGAGCAGCAGTTCGAGTTCGCCGTGATGCTGGGCGGCCCCGCCAACCACTGGGGATATCTGCTGACCCCGGAGAACCACGGCACCAGCGTCACCGAATATTTCCGGCTCACGCCGACGCTGCCGATGCGGGCCTACTGGACCCTGCTCGGCCGGCTCCGAGGTCGCACCAACGAGCGCGGCATGCGGACGACGCTGGAGCGGATCAAGAAGGTGGTCGAGGCATGAGCGCCGAGACAGTGCAACCTGCCGCCGAGCCGACTCGACGTGAGGCGATGCTGGCGAAGATCGAGGAGCTCCACGCCGAGCAGGCCAAGGCCGTCGAGGCCGGCGGGAAGTACATCGCCCGGCACAAGGAGCGCGGCAAGCTCACCGCTCGCGAGCGCATCGAGCTGCTCATCGACGAGGGATCGGCATTCCTCGAGCTGATGCCGTTGGCCGGTTGGGGGAGCGACTTCGCAGTCGGCGCCTCCTTGGTCACCGGGATCGGCGTGGTCGAGGGTGTCGAGTGCATGATCGTGGCCAACGACCCGACGGTGAAGGGCGGCGCGCTCAATCCGTGGTCGGTGAAGAAGTCGTTCCGAGCCGCCGACATCGCTGCGGAGAACAGGCTGCCGACGATCAACCTGACCGAGTCCGGGGGCGCGGACCTCCCCACTCAGAAGGAGATCTTCATCCCGGGTGGCCGCGGCTTCCGGGAGCTGACCCGGGCATCGGCCCGCAAGGTGCCGACGGTGTCGGTGGTCTTCGGCAACTCCACTGCCGGTGGTGCGTACGTGCCCGGCATGAGCGACTACGTGATCATGGTCAAGGGTCAGGCAAAGGTGTTCCTGGCCGGCCCGCCGTTGGTGAAGATGGCCACTGGCGAGGAGACCGACGACGAGTCGCTCGGCGGTGCCGAGATGCACTCGAAGGTCTCCGGTTCCTCGGACTTCCTCGCCGTCGACGAGCACGACGCGCTGCGCATCGCGCGGCGGGTGGTGGCGCGGTTGAACTGGCGCAAGGGAGGCGGGACGTCATACGCGCCGGTCGCCCCGGATGCCGGTTCGTATGACGTGCCGGGCTACGCCGAGCCGGACCTCGACCCCGACGACCTGCTCGACCTGATCCCCACCGACCTCAAGGAACCCTTCGACCCGCGTGAGGCGATCCTTCGGATCGTGGACGGCACCGGCGCCGACAACGCGATTCCGTTCGACGAGTTCAAGCCTCTCTACGGCTCGTCCCTCTGTGTGGGTTGGGCAAACCTGCACGGCCAGCCGATCGGCATCCTCGCCAACGCGCGTGGCGTGCTGATGAGCGAGGAGGCGCAGAAGGCCGCCCAGTTCATCCAACTGGCCAACCAGAAGGACACCCCTCTGCTGTTCCTGCACAACACCACCGGCTACATGGTCGGCAAGGACTACGAGCAGGGCGGCATCATCAAGCACGGGGCGATGATGATCAACGCGGTCAGCAACTCCACCGTCCCTCACCTGACAGTGATCATGGGCGCCTCCTACGGGGCCGGCAACTACGGCATGAACGGGCGCGCCTACGACCCACGGTTCCTCTTCACCTGGCCCAGCGCGAAGTCGGCAGTGATGGGACCGCAGCAACTGGCCGGCGTGCTCGAGATCGTGGCGAAGCAGTCCGCCGAGTCGAAGGGCAAGGTCTTCGACGCCGAGGAGTTCCAGGGCGTCAAGGACATGGTCGAGGCGATGGTGGAGGAGCAGTCGCTGCCCTACTTCCTCTCCGGGATGGTCTACGACGACGGTGTCATCGACCCCCGCGACACCCGCACGGTGCTGGGCATCTGCCTCTCCGTCATCAACAACCAACCGATCGAGGGCGCGATGAACTTCGGGGTGTTCCGACTGTGATCAGCAGAATTCTTGTCGCGAACCGGGGCGAGATCGCCCGGCGCATCTTCACCACCGCCCGACGCCTCGGCATCGAGACGGTCGCGGTCCACTCCGACGCCGATGCCGGCCTGCCGTTCGTCCGTGAGGCCGACGCCGCCGTACGCCTTCCGGGGAACACACCCGCGGAGACCTACCTGCGCGCCGACCTTGTCCTCGAGGCGGCACGCCGCACCGGCGCCGACGCGGTCCACCCCGGCTACGGCTTCCTGTCCGAGAACGCCGACTTCGCGCGGCAGGTGATCGAGGCCGGGCTGACCTGGATCGGGCCGGCCCCCGAGTCGATCGTCTCGATGGGCTCGAAGATCGAGTCGAAGAAGCTGATGGCCGCCGCCGGTGTGCCGGTCCTGCCCGATCTCACCGTCGACACCGCCACGGACGACGACCTTCCCGTGCTGGTCAAGGCATCCGCCGGTGGCGGAGGCCGGGGCATGCGGATCGTGCGCACCCTCGCCGACCTTCCCGGCGAGATATCCGCAGCGCAGGCGGAGGCAGCGTCCGCGTTCGGCGACGGCACGGTCTTCGTCGAGCCGTACGTCGAGCACGGTCGCCACGTGGAGGTGCAGGTCGTGGGCGACCGGTTCGGTGAGACCGCCGTGTTCGGCGAGCGTGACTGCTCGATCCAGCGCCGTCACCAGAAGGTCGTCGAGGAAGCGCCCGCTCCGAACATCGACGCGGCCGTGGTCACGCAGATGCACGAGGCCGCACGCGCCGCCGCCGGCGCCATCGACTACCTGGGCGCCGGCACCGTCGAGTTCCTCTACGACCCCGACAGGGAGCGGTTCTTCTTCCTGGAGATGAACACCCGCCTCCAGGTCGAGCACCCGGTCACCGAGGCGGTCTTCGACGTCGACCTGGTCGAGCTGCAGATCGCGGTCGCCGAGGGCAGGTCGTTGGGTGCCCTCGGTCTCGAGGCACTTGCTGCGCAAGCTCCCCAACCAGTGGGACATGCGATCGAGGTGCGGCTCTATGCCGAGGACCCGGCGCAGGACTGGCAGCCACAGAGCGGCAGGTTGACCAGCTTCGCGATCCCGGGGGTGACCGAGTTCGATCGCTCCGCACAGGCCGGCATACGCGTCGACTCCGGGTTCGAGTCGGGCAGCGAGGTCTCCACTCACTACGACGCGATGCTGGCCAAGGTGATCGCCTGGGCACCGACCCGGCACGCGGCGGCCCGCATGCTGGCCGGCGCACTGCGTCGGGCAAGACTGCACGGCCTTGTCACCAACCGCGACCTGCTCGTCGCCGCGCTGACCAACGAACAGTTCCTCTCCGGCGAGGTCAGCACCGACTTCTTCGACCGGCAGCCGGCGGTCCTCGAGGCGGGCACCGGTGAGCCCGACGCCACCACGCTGTTCGCGGCCGCCGTGCTGCGCGCCGAACACGTCGCCGCACGGCGCAGGGTGCAGTCCCGCATTCCCGCAGGCTGGCGCAACGTGAATGCCCAGGCGCAGCGCACCACCTTCGCGATCGGCGGGACCGAGCACGTCGTCGAGTGGATCTCAGGTCGCACGGGTGTGCGCCCCGCCTCGAGCGACACCGACATCGAGGTGCTCGAGGCCTCGCCGCACGCCGTACACCTGCGAGTGAACGGTGTCTCGACACGCTTCGACGGGGTGGTCACCGATGATCAGGTGCACGTCGACAGCCCGTTGGGGTCAGTGAGCCTGCGCGTCGTGCCCCGATTCATCGATCCGGCCGACCAGGTCGCCGAGGGATCGCTGCTCGCCCCGATGCCCGGCACGGTCATCTCGCTCGGCACAGCGGTGGGAGACGAGGTCGTCGAGGGCCAGACGATCCTCGTGATGGAGGCGATGAAGATGCAACACACGATCACAGCACCTCACCCGGGAGTCGTCACCGAGTTGGCCGCCACCATCGGCCAACAAGTCGAGTCCGGCGCCGTCCTCGCCGTTGTCGCCGAGCCCACAGACCAAGAATCCACTTCCGATCAGCAAGGAGAGACCGCATGAGCACCGCAGTCCACGAGTTCGTCGAGCCCGAGGAGCGCGCCGCGCTGCGTGCGGCCGTGCGCAAGCTGGCCACCAGCTACGGTCACTCGTACGTGCAGGAGAAGACCAGCAAGGGCGAGAAGCTCACCGAGCTCTGGCAGGACATGGGCAAGCACGGCTACCTCGGCGTCAACATCCCCGAGGAGTACGGCGGTGGTGGCGGCGGCATGGCCGACCTCTCGGTGGTGCTCGAGGAGGCCGCCGCGGCCGGAGCCCCGTTGTTGATGATGGTGGTCAGCCCGGCGATCTGCGGGTCGATCATCACCCGTTGCGGCACCGAGGAGCAGAAGCAGCGGTGGCTCCCGTCGATCGCCGACGGCTCGTTGACGATGGCGTTCGCGATCACCGAGCCCGACGCGGGGTCGAACAGCCACCAGATCACCACGACGGCACAGCGCCTGACGGGTGAGGGCGACGGCACCCAGTGGGTGCTGAACGGGCGCAAGGTCTTCATCTCCGGCGTGGACGAGGCCGACGCGATCCTCGTCGTCTCCAGGACCGCCGATGCGAAGACCGGCAAGCTGAAGCCGGCCCTGTTCGTCGTACCCACCGATGCCGAGGGGCTCGAGTGGCAGCACATCCCGATGGACTTCCATGCGCCCGAGAAGCAGTTCTCCCTCTTCATCGACGACGTCCGGCTGCCGGCCGAGGCGTTGGTCGGCGACGAGGACGCCGGTCTGTGGCAGCTCTTCGCCGGACTCAACCCGGAACGGATCATGGGGGCGGCGTTCTCCAACGGCATGGCGCGCTATGCCCTCGACGCCGCGGTCGACTATGCGAAGACACGTCAGGTCTGGAAGGACGTGATCGGCACCCACCAGGCCATCGCGCACCCGCTGGCCAAGGTGAAGATAGAGCTGGAGCAGTCACGGCTGCTGATGCAGAAGGCGGCCGCGCTGTGCGACGCGGGCGACGACATGGGGGCCGGCGAATACGCCAACATGGCGAAGTACGCCGGCGGCGAGATCGCCTGCAACTCCCTCGACGTGGCAGTGCAGACGCATGGCGGCAACGGGCTCGCCTCGGAGTACGGGCTGGGCAACCTGCTGATCGCAGCCCGCCTGGGGCGGATCGCGCCGGTCTCGCGCGAGATGATCCTCAACTTCGTGGCGATGCACTCGTTGGGGTTGCCGAAGTCCTACTGATCACCTGCGGTGAGCGGCCGGTCGAACTCACGGGCCCAGTCAGAGCCTCAGCGTCGGTGACGCATGGCAGGCTCGGGACATGGCGAAGAAGGAGCGACCGGCGCTGCCCGGGTGGATGCTCGAGCGGTTGCGCCAGATCATGGAGCCGTTGCCGAGCATCCACGAGGAGGACGCGTGGGTGGGCGTTCGGTGGAGTGTCGGTGATCGAACCGTCGTGCACGCCTTCGGGGGTGAGGACCAGCTCTTCCGCATCGTGTTCCGCGGCGAGCCCGACGAGGTTGCCGCGTTCTCCCACCTCGGTGATCCCTACTTCAGGGCGGGCTGGGGCAGCGACGTGATCGGCATGGTGCTCGATGAGGCGACCGACTGGACCGAGGTGGGCGAACTGCTCGTCGACTCCTATTGCCTGCGCGCGCCGCGCACCTTGGCGGCCGAGGTCGACCGCCCCGAGAGATCGGGCTGAGAGATCGGGCTGAGCGATCGGGCTGAGAGATCGGACTGAGAGATCGGGCTGAGAGATCGGGCTGAGAGATCGGGCCCGGTCGTCCTCGAAGAAGGGGTGAAGTGGCAGTGGCCGTATTCCGGTCAGGTCTGGTCTTCCCCCTCTCTCATGGGTGAGACTCGGCCCATGGCTTCCGAAGGCATGCGCGCCGAGGTGGCGGACTCGTGGCACCGGTCCGCCGCGGCGGGGGTGTGCGCAGACGAGCCCCAGGCTCCGATCACGTTGTCGGAGGACAGCCTCCGCGACTTCCGCGAAGCACACCCGCTGGCCCACGTCTTCCCACTGCTCGACGACGTGCTCGGTCAGGCGGCGCGGGACTGTGACGCGGTGATGGCCGTCTCCGATGCCTCGGCCCAGCTTCTCTGGGTGTGTGGTCATCCCCAGGTGCTCAGGAGGGCGGAATCGATCGGCTTCGTCGAGGGAGCCAACTGGGACGAACGCTTCGTCGGCACCAATGCCCCGGGGATGGCTCTCAGGCTCGGTGAGTCGGTCAGCGTGATCGGGTCGGAACACTTCCGACGCTCGGTCCAACGGTGGAGCTGTGCCGCCGCGCCGATCCACGACCCGACCACCGGCCAGTTGCTCGGGGTGCTCGACGTGACGGGCGGCGACAACATCGTCGTACCCCAGACGATGGCCATGGTGCGGGCAGCGGCGCGGATGGCCGAGACCGAACTGGCCCACCGCAAGCTCACCACCGGCCCTGCGCCGGTGCCCGGCGTACGACGCGACTCCGGGTTGGCGGTGGTGCTCGAAGGTCTCGGTCGCAACGATGCCCTGCTCACCATTGACGACGGATCGGGCAGCCCCTCGACGATCCGGCTCAGCCCGCGGCACAGTGAGATCCTGCTGCTGCTGGCCTCGGCGCGGCGTGGTCTCTCCGGTGACGAGCTGGCGGTGCTGCTCTACGAGGAGGACAGCTCGGCCTCGACGTTGCGTGCCGAGCTCAACCGACTGCGCAACCTTCTGGGTGACCAGCTCCTCGCCAGTCGGCCCTACCGTCTCGTGGCCGAGGTGGCCGCCGACTGGCTCGCCGTCGAGGCCCGTCTCGCCGCCGGTGACGTCGTGGGCGCGATGCGCCTGCACCGAGGGCCACTCCTGCCGCGATCCACGGCGCCGGGGATCGTGCGGTTGCGCGAGGGAGTCGAGATGTCCCTGCGCAGTGCCGTGATGGGCTCGGGTGTGCCCGACCTGATGTCGACGTGGACCCGGTCGTCCTGGGGCGCCGACGACTACGAGATGTGGCAGGCCCAGCGTTCTGCAGTCGGTGTCGGCTCGCCGCTGCTGCCGTTGATCGACGGCCAGATCGCACGACTCGACCGAGAGCTCGGCTGACGGCTCTGGCACAGGACGGACGCTCGCAACGTTGCTGCAACGTGGGGCTCCCTACCTTGTGATGGGCGTCACCTTCCGGCGTCGATCACGACCTATCCTCTGGAGCACACCTCATGACTGTTCACGCAGCACCGGGCACTGACGGATCCTCGATCGAGGTCAAGAGCCGCTACGGCCACTACATCGGTGGCGAGTGGGTCGAGCCGGTCAAGGGCAACTACTTCGAGAACGTCTCGCCGGTCAACGGCAAGCCGTTCACCGAGGTCGGCCGCGGCACGGCCGAGGACATCGACGCAGCCCTCGATGCGGCGTGGAACGCCGCGGACGCCTGGGGTCGTACGTCGACCACGGAGCGTTCCAACATCCTGCTCAAGATCGCGGACCGCATGGAGCAGAACCTGCAGGATCTCGCGATCATCGAGACGTGGGACAACGGCAAGGCGGTGCGCGAGACACTCAATGCCGACATGCCGCTGGCGATCGACCACTTCCGCTACTTCGCCGGTGCGCTGCGCGCCCAGGAGGGCGGCATCTCCGAGATCGACGAGAACACGGTCGCCTACCACTTCCACGAGCCCCTGGGCGTGGTCGGCCAGATCATCCCGTGGAACTTCCCGATCCTGATGGCGGTCTGGAAGCTTGCTCCCGCGCTCGCCGCAGGCAACTGCGTGGTGCTCAAGCCGGCCGAGCAGACCCCGTGGTCGATCCTCAAGCTGATGGAGCTGGTCGGCGACCTGCTGCCGGCCGGCGTGCTCAACGTGGTCAACGGCTTCGGGGTGGAGGCCGGGAAGCCGCTGGCCAGCAGCTCGCGGATCCGCAAGATCGCCTTCACCGGTGAGACCACGACGGGTCGCCTGATCATGCAGTACGCGACCGAGAACATCATCCCGGTGACCCTCGAGCTGGGTGGCAAGAGCCCGAACATCTTCTTCGACGACGTGGCCAACGAGCGGGACGCCTTCTATGACAAGGCGCTCGAGGGCTTCACGATGTTCGCCCTCAACCAGGGCGAGGTCTGCACCTGCCCGTCGCGGGCGCTGGTCCAGCGGTCGATGTACAGCGACTTCGTGGCCGACGCCATCGGGCGCGTCGAGGCGATCAAGCAGGGCAACCCGCTCGACGAGTCGACGATGATGGGCGCCCAGGCCAGCAATGACCAGCTGGAGAAGATCCTCTCCTACATCGACATCGGCATGCAGGAGGGCGCGAAGGTGCTCACCGGCGGCGGTCGCAACGTGCTCGAGGGCGACCTCGCCGAGGGCTACTACGTGCAGCCGACGGTCTTCGAGGGCGACAACTCGATGCGCATCTTCCAGGAGGAGATCTTCGGTCCGGTCGTCTCGCTCACCGGCTTCGACGACGAGGCCGACGCGCTGAAGATCGCCAACGACACCCTCTACGGTCTCGGCGCGGGGCTGTGGACCCGTGACGGCTCGCGCGCGTTCCGTGCCGGCAAGGCCATCGAGGCCGGTCGGGTGTGGACCAACTGCTACCACGCCTACCCGGCCCACGCCGCCTTCGGCGGATACAAGCAGTCGGGCATCGGCCGCGAGAACCACAAGATGATGCTCGACCACTACCAGCAGACCAAGAACCTCCTGGTCTCCTACAGCCCCGACAAGCTCGGGTTCTTCTGATGGAGAGGGTCGCGGTCACCGGTGAGGCTGCGGAGCTGATCCGCAGCCTCACGGAGATGCACGGCCCGGTGATGTTCCACCAGTCCGGCGGCTGCTGCGACGGGTCGTCGCCGATGTGCTATCCGCAGGGCGAGTTCCGCACCGGTGACTCCGACGTACACCTGGGCGACCTCGATGTCGGCCTGGCGCGCGGGGTGCCGGTGTGGATGAGCAAGGCCCAGTTCGCCTACTGGTCACACACCCACCTCACCATCGACGTGGTGAACGGGCGTGGTGCCGGGTTCTCGCTGGAGGCGCCGGAAGGGAAGCGATTCCTGATCCGGTCGCGCCTGATGGCCGAGTGAGCTCAGGTGGTACGACGGCGCGGGGCGACGGCGTGCGAGGATCCTGACCATGAGCACGTCGACGGAGGGCAGGAGCCGGGCCGAGGTCATCGGCGACGGCGTGGAGTGGCTGTCACGGTGGAGCTTGCGCTGGGTCTGCATCGCCCTGGGGGCGGTGCTCCTGGGATTCGTCGTCAAGATGACTTGGACGATCGTCCTCCCGGTGGCACTGGCCCTGATCGTGACCACGGTGCTCGCTCCGGTGGCGGCAGCAATGGAGCGCTGGCTCCGCTTCCCGGCCGCGCTGGCCGCTGCCGGTGCCCTTCTCGGCTCGATCGGCATCGTCGCTGCAGTGGGTGTCCTGCTCGCTCCGTCGGTCGGCGGTCAGACCGGCGACATCATCTCGGACACGGTGAAGGGGCTCGAGCGGCTCCAGCACTGGGTGCAGGACTCCAACTTCGTCTCCAAGGCGCAGGTGGACGCCGCGCTCCAGGGCCTTCAGGACAAGATTGGCGAGTCCTCGACGGACATCGCCTCGGGCGTGCTCGTCGGCGTCAGCGCGGTGACCTCCGCCATCGTCACCATGGTGGTCACCCTGATCCTCACGTTCCTCTTCCTCAAGGATGGTCGGAAGTTCCTCCCCTGGGTCCACGCCATGGCGGGAGACCGGGTCGGTGTGCACCTGGACGAGGTGCTCTCCCGGGCCTGGGCAACCCTGGGTGGCTTCATCCGCACCCAGGCGCTGGTCAGCCTGATCGACGCGGTGTTCATCGGCATCGGGCTGGTCCTGGTCGGAGTGCCGCTTGCGATCCCGTTGGCCGTGTTCACCTTCTTCGGCGGGTTCGTCCCGATCGTCGGTGCCTTCGTGGTGGGTGCCATCGCGGTGCTGGTGGCGCTGGTCTCGGTGGGCTGGGACGGCGCCCTGATCGTCCTCTTGATCATCGTGGCGGTGCAGCAGCTCGAGGGAAATGTCCTCTCGCCGTGGCTGCAGTCCAAGAGCATGAACCTGCACGCAGCCGTCGTACTCCTCTCCGTGGCACTCGGCTCCACGCTGTTCGGAATCATCGGCGCATTCCTCGCCGTGCCGGTCGTCGCGGTCGCGGCAGTGGTGCTGCGCTACGTGAACGAACAGGTGGCCGCGGCCGAGGGCACCCCACCGCCGCTCGAGCCGGTCGTGGTCGAGACGCTCGAATCAGTCGAGGCGGAGCGGGCGGAGCAGACGGTCGGCACGGAGCAGACGGACGAGGCGCAGCAGGAATCCCCCTCGAGGGACGAGAAGGAGGCCAATTCCTGATCCGGTCGCGGCTCACGGAGGACGCGGAACTGGAGTGATGGTTGTCAGCGCAGCGGGACGAAGCGGTAGCCCCCGTGCTCGCTCGTGGTGATGTCGCCGTCACGCACCACCAACGTCAACACCCCTGCCACCGGGACCACCATGCGTCCCGGGTCAGCCAGCTGGGCGACCAGCTCCTCGGGAAGCCGTGCCGACTCCGCTGAGACGAGAATGCGGTCGAAGGCTGCCGCGTCGGGCAGCCCGAGAGTGCCCGGGGCGGCCCTGCTGATGCTGGCCCAGGGCATGTCCTGGGCGGCCAGGTTCGCCGAACCCCAGTCGGCCAGCTCCGGCTCGAGCTCCACACCGTGGACCACGCCGGCCGGTCCGACCAGGTGTGCGAGCAGAGCCGTCGACCAGCCGGACCCGGCGCCGACATCGAGCACGCGTTGCCCCGGATGCACCTCGAGGAGGCGCAGCATCGCCTCCACGGTGCGCGGCTGGGAGTTGGTCTGGCCGTGCCCGATGTCGATCGGGCCGTCGTACGCCGCCTGCGCGCGCTGCTCCGCCGGCAGGAAGCCGGCTCGTGGCATCGCCTCGAAGGCGGCTTGCACGCGGTCCATGCCTTCGAGTCAACCACGGCTCCGGACTGTGGCCCCGAGAGCGCGGGCGGGCGGCCGTCGAGACCACGACCTGCGGCTGGGCGTGGCAGTGGGCCCGACCACCGGGTGGTGGGCCTGCTGCCTACTGTTGTGCTCGCTGCTGTCGCGTTGGTCAGTCGAGCTCGGTGGTGCCGAAGGGGGTGACCAGCCATCGGTGGCCGTGTTGGTTGGTCCAGGTGTAGGTGCCGTCCCGGTTGCGGACATAGGACCATCCGCCGTGGGTCTTGAGCCGGTGATGTCTTCGACACAGTGGCGCCAGCCCGTCCGGGCTGGTCTGCCCGGGTGGACCGTTCTCGTCATAGGGGACGATGTGGTCCAGGTCGCACAGCTCGGAGGGGACGTTGCAGTAGGGGTGCACGCAGTGCGCGTCCCGGGCGACGACCTCGTCGCGCATGACCTGGGGAGGGTCGTGTTGGTCGACGGCCCAGGCTCGGGTGGTGTCGATGACCGGGGTCACCCGGGCGTCGACTCCGAGCTGTTTCAGGTAGTCGGCAATCAGGGTGGTGGTGGCGGGGCCGAACATGTTCGTGTTCACGACCCCGACCCCACCCGCGCCGCCGGAGGCAGGCCTGCTGGTTGAAGCTCCTGGGCCGTCACCGATGGCCGTGCCCGGGACCGTGGCCGTGGTGGCGCACATGGTGGTCAGATCGGCGAGGGAGAGGTGGACGAACAGTTTCGCCTTCAGATAGGACCGGCGCCGGGTCACGGTTTTCCCGGTCTCGGGGTGGGTGAGGTCGTCCTCGGTGAACCCGGGGGTGTTGTCGAGGAGTCCGAGGAGGTCGAGGGTGGCTTGTCGGTCGGCGATCACACCCAACGCCTTTGCCCTGCGTTGACCCAAGGTGTCGGTGTCTCCGAGTCGGCCCATGGTGGCGGCCTCATCGGCGACCTGGTCGTGGAACTTCCCCAGGTCCAGGCTGGACCCGACGGCGCACAGGGTGGAGGTGCCCTGAGCCCCGGCCCGGTGGTCGACGGTGACGTCCCAGTCATCCCGACCGGGGGCACCGGTCTGCTTCTCCAACATCTCCGGATGGAACCGGGCCACACCGAGTTTGATCGCCCGGTCCAGGTTGCGCAGCGACCAGTTGTCCTCCTTCGCCAGCAGTTCGTCGATCCACCGGGCGGCATCGCGGGAGAGGTCGTGGGTTTCTTGGGCCAGCCGGCGTGCCCGCCACAGTTCGACTTCCAAGGCCTCGACCTTCTGGTGGGTCCTGGGGAGGCGGTGGTGCAGATCCAACGTGTCGGCCAGGAGTTGCTTGGCACTGTGTCGACTCGTGGCCGTGGCTGCGGCCCAGTCCTCGGTCACGAACTGGGCGACACCGGGGGTGCCCTGTCCACCGAGTGGGGCGTCGTATTCCCCGTCCATCCCCGGCAAACCGTCACCCCAGGTGGCAGGGTCGACACCGGGGCCGGCGGGGTTGGTGATGCACAACTGGTACGCATACCGCAGCTTCGTGCGGGCGACCTTCCACTCGGTGTTCTTGGTCTCGGTGATGAGGTCGAACAGCAGCTCCCCACCGAGGTCAGAGACCACATGAGGCTGGAGAGCTGCGTCAACTTCGATCATGCGACGAGTCAAACAGAGACCACTGACAGCCGGTGGGGTCAGAACACGACCCGTGGATGGCCGCGTGGGCGGGGTCGGGTGTGCACGAAAAGTGGATTGGACGCTCGTCCTTCAACCGCGGTCGGTTCCGGTTGAGCGTGGTTCTCCTCAACCACCGTCATGGTCCGGTGCTCATCTGGGGTTGCGGAGCTTCTCGTTCTCGCGGGCGAGCCGTCGGATCTCGGACAGCATCTCGGCGACCAACCGGGTGGCGCTACCGAGCATCTCCTCGGAGGTCACGTCGTCGGGATGGCGACGCGACGAGTCGTCGCGGGGCCGGAACGCGTGGAGGGACCCCACGACGTCGTACCCGCCGTCGGAGAGCAGCTCCAGCGCCCGTTCGCTGCGGGCCAGCAGGTCCGCCCGCTTTGCCGGGCCGACCCGGATCGGCGCCCGCCGCCGCGGCATCCAGCCGCCCTCGGCGAGCTCCCGACGGATCCAGTGCCCTCGGTCGCCGGGCGAGCGAAACTCCGAGAGGTGCCGGTTGATGCGGCGCAGCAACTCCACCTCGACCACGCCGAGCGTGGTGTTGACCGACTCGTCGATGTGGTCGATCGCCGAGGTGTCGACCCCGACGACTGACGCGAAGCGCTCCCACAGCAGGCCGGGTTCGTCGGTGCGATCGACCGCGATCACGTGGATCCGTGACGGATCGATGACCTGCGACCAGCGCGTGAGCACGTCGGCGAGGTCGAAGCTGCCCCACCCCCAGTTGTCCTGGGGCCGGTACTCATCCCGCGGCGGATAGTCGTCGATCGACTTGCGGCCGCCGTTCTTCACCCACTCCTGCCAACGAGAGGGGAACAGGTTGGCCACCGACCGTGCGGTGATGACGACGTGTACGTCGTACGCGGCGAGGTCGTCGACCATCCGTCGCACCTGCGCAGGACTGGCGGAGGCGAAGAACTCGTGCGTGACCAGGAAGTCGCCCGGCCAGGCGGACGCCTCGTCGAGCAGGTCCTGCCACGGGTGCTCCGTGTTGCCGGGGCGCAGGGACAGCCCGGCCACCTCGCGCACGTCGAGGGAGGCCAGCAGGTGCCGCCGGTGGTTGCCGGGCAGCAGCAGGCCCTGGTCGCGCAGCTCCTCCGGGTGGCCCCACAGGATCGACTGCAGGTAGGTGGTGCCGGTCTTGGGCAGGCCGATGTGGAGGAACGCGCGAGGCGTCGTTGCCTGGTCGTTCATCGCGAGCAGCTCCTGGGACTCCGGTCCCGTGAGGCTATCGAACCCACCACCGGGCAAGGACTCGGGTCGAGCGGTCCGACAGGCGAAATTATCTTGAGGTCAAGATAGTTTCGGGATTCAATGGTGGCTGGTGGTTGCCGCACGCAGCCGGATCAGCCACCACCCACCACTGAAGGGGAGCGATGCAGGGCGTCCTGGCCGGATTCGCCACGATCATCGTCGTGATCGCGCTGGGCATGCTCCTGGCCCAGCTCAAGGTGCTCGACCTGGCCGCACAGAAGATGCTGGCGCGACTGGCATTCTTCGTGGCCAGCCCGGCGCTGCTGGTCACGGTGCTCGCCGAGACCGACGTGCACGAGGTGCTCTCCCGCAACCTTGCGGCCACGGCGGTCGGCATCGTCGTTGTCGTGGCCGCCTACGTCGTGGTCGCTCGGCTGGTGCTGCATCGCGACCTGGCCGACACCGTGATCGGCGCCCTCTCCTCCGCCTACGTCAACGCCGGCAACCTCGGCCTCCCGATCGCGGCCTACGTGATCGGTGACGTGGCGCTCGTGGCGCCGACACTCCTGCTCCAGCTGATCGTCCTGCAGCCGTTGGCGCTGGCCGTCCTCGACCACGCGACGTCGCCCGAGCCGCCCTCGGCGTGGCGACTGCTCTCCCGCCCACTGCGCACGCCGCTGACCGTCGGCTCGTTGATCGGCCTCGCGTTCTCGCTCGCCGAGGTGGACATCCCCACCCCGATCCGCGACCCGCTGGCCCTGATCGGCGGGATGGCGGTCCCGGCGATGCTGCTGGCCTATGGCGTCTCGCTGCGACTCGGCCCGACTCCCGGACGAGGGGCCGATGCCCGCGAGCTCGCCCTGATCACCGGACTCAAGCTGCTCGTGCAACCGCTGGCCGCGTATGCCGCCGGGCGCTTCCTCCTCGGCCTCGACACCGAGGCATTGTTGGCGGTCACCGTGCTCTCCGCACTGCCCACCGCACAGAACATCTTCGTCCACGCCACCCGCTACGACCGCGGCGTCGTGCTGGCGCGGGACGCGATCTTCGTCAGCACGATGCTGGCGGTCCCGGCGATGTTCGTGATCGTCGCGCTGGTCGCCTGATCCTGGTCACACACCCCAGTCACCGGGTGACGGGGACGTGCGACCAGACGCTCAGCGCTTCGGAGGCAGCGGCACGAACATCGAGGTGCGTGCGGCGTACTCGGCCCAGCCCGGGCGACCCTCCATGTGCCGGTCGAGCAGACGGGCACCCGTCGCCCACACCAGGAAGTAGGTCATCGCCACCGGTGACAACACGGTGAGGACGCCCGGCCAGGCGGAGGCGGCAACCAGGAAGATGCCCCACCACACGCAGGCATCGCCGAAGTAGTTCGGGTGCCGGGTCCACGCCCAGAGGCCGCGGTCCATCACCGGGCCGTGGTCGGGATCCCGCTTGTACGCCGCCAGCTGGGCATCGCCGACGGACTCGAACACCAGGCCCGCCAACGCGAGCAGGACACCCAGCGCTGCGACGGGAAGGACACCGTGGCCCGCGACGGCCGAGACCTGCACCGGCAACGAGACGAACCACAGGGCCAGGCCCTGGGTCACGAACACCTTGCGCACCGCGACGGCGTACGACGCCCCCTCGAGCATCTGCGCATAGCGAGGGTCCTCACCCTTGCCGTGGTTGCGTCGGTGCATGTGCCGGGCCAGCCGCAGCCCCCAGACCGCAATGAGGGCGAACAGCAGCCAGCGTCGCGAGGCGGAACCGTCGCCGAGAACGGCCGCCACCAGGGCGACCAGCACGAACCCGAGACCCCACGCGGTGTCGACCACCGAGACCTTGCCGAGGCGGTGACCGATGGCAGCAGTGACGGCCATCAGCACCGCGGCCGCGAGCAGCGAGGCGCCCGAGACCACCAGGAACGAGCTCACCACCTGCGCACCGGTGGCAGCGTGTGCGGGCCGGGACGCACGGCCAGGATCTGGTCGACGCCCATCCGCCCGTCCCGGAAGGCCATGCCCCCGCCGACGAGGTAGAGGCGCCAGACACGGGCCACTTCCTCGCCGACGAGGGCCGTGATCCGGTCGACGTTCGACTCGAAGGACTCGATCCACGCCTGCACCGTGCGGACGTAGTGCTCCCGCAAGGCATGGACGTCGCGCACTTCGAGTCCTCCACTTTCGAACAGTGCGACGGTCTCGCCGACCGGACGCATGTGCATGTCGGGTGCGATGAACGACTCGATGAACGGCCCACCTCCGGGATGCCGACCCCTGCGCGACATCTGCTGGATGAGAACCCGTCCGCCGGGCTTGGCCGAGCGGCGCAGCACCTCGACGTACGTCGGGTAGTTCCGGGCGCCGACGTGCTCGCCCATCTCCACCGACGCCACCGCGTCGAACTCACCCTCGACGTCGCGGTAGTCCTGGAGCCTGATCTCGGCGTGCTCCTCGAGCCCGTAGGCGAAGATGCGCTCGTCGATGAACTTCTTCTGCTCCGCTGCGATCGTCACCCCCACCACCTTGATGCCACGGGCGGCGGCGTGCAACGACAACGAACCCCAGCCGCAGCCCACGTCGAGCAGGGTCATCCCCGGCTCGAGCCCGAGCTTGTCGAGGATCAGGGTGAGCTTGTCGTGCTGTGCGTCCTCGAGCGAGTAGTCAGGATCGTCGGATCGCCAGTATGCCGACGAGTAGGCCATCGAGTCGTCGAGGATCAGTGAGTAGAACTCGTTGGACAGGTCGTAGTGGTGGCTGATCGCCCGATGGTCCCGCAGCTTGCTGTGCAGCCGGCCCCGCACCCGCGCCTGGGATGCCGGCGGTGCCGGTGGCCGGCCCACCTCACGCAGGACCCGGAGCAACGCGCTGGCCACGGCCGGGGTCGGGCGGATGCCCTGCAGTCCGCGCTGGTCGGCCACCGACCACACATGGGTCAGCGCCCGGTCGAGGTCCCCCTCAACGTCGATCTCCCCCGACACGTAGGCCTGCGCGGCGCCCAGCTCGCCGGGCCGCCAGAAAATGCGGCTGACGGCCTGCGGCGAGTTCAGCGTGACGACCGGGGCGTCGGTGGGACCCGACTCGGATCCGTCCCACGCCCGCAGTCGCACCGGGAGGTCGCCGCCGACGATCGGTCGCAGGGTGTCGGCGAGCCGGTCGGCGACGCCGCTCATGCGGTGTCCCTGGCGAGCGTGAACTGCTGCACGTCGAGGTATCCGGCCGCGAAGCCGGCCCGCGAGTAGGCCAGGTAGAAGTGCCACAGGCGCTCGAAGACGGCATCGAACCCGAGGCGTCGTACGTCGGCGCGCGCGGCGCCGAAGGCCTCGTCCCACTGGCGCAACGTCTCCGCATAGTGCAGGCCGAACGAAAGGCGATCGGTGACGCGCAGGGACGTGTGCTCGGCGGTGACCTGCTCGACGGCCTCGGTCGAGGGCAGGAAGCCGCCGGGGAAGACATACTTGTTGATCCAGGTGAAGCCGCCGCGGGTCGCCAGCATCCGGTCGTGCGGCATGGTGATCGCCTGGATCGCGACCAGGCCCGCAGGCGCCAGCAGTGAGTCGATCTTGGCGAAGTAGGTGGGCCAGAACTCGTGACCCACGGCCTCGATCATCTCCACCGAGACCACCGCGTCGTAGGTTCCGACGACCTGGCGGTAGTCGAGCAGGTCGATGTCGACGCGGTCGGCGAAGCCGGCAGCGGCAATGCGCTGGCGGGCCAGCTCCTGCTGCTCGACGGAGAGCGTCACCGAGCGCACTGTCGCGCCGCGTCGAGCGGCGCGGATGGCCAGCTCGCCCCAGCCGGTGCCGATCTCGAGGACTCGCGAGCCCTCGCCGACCCCGGCCCGGTCGAGCAGGCGCTCGATCTTGCGGACCTGGCCCTCGGCGAGGTCACGGGAGGTGGGCACCCCGGCCGTGGTGAGGCCCGGGCGCGACTCGACCTCGCTCTCGAAGAGTGCCGAGGAATAGCTCAGCGTCTCGTCGAGGAAGGTGGCGAAGAGTTCGTTCGACAGGTCGTAGTGGTGGCTGATGTTGTCGCGGGTGTGGTCCTCGCTGTTGCGATGGGACTGGGGCATCCGGGCCTGCCACACGGAGCGCAGCCGCTGCATCCAGTCGGGCACGATGGTGGTGATCTCGGTGGCCATCGTGGTGAGCAACAGGTCGAGGTCGGGGGAGTCCCAGGCACCGGTCAGGTAGCCCTCACCGAAGCCGATCAGGCCGTCGGTGCCCACCCGGGCGAAGAACTCGTCGGGCCTGTTCAACGCGATCGTCGGCCGTGCGTCGGCGCCCGGCGAGGCATCGTGTATCTGGCCCGCGTACCCCTGGCCCGCGTGACCTTGGTCTGCGTGAAGGTGTCCGCCTGTCTCGACCGTGATCCCCAACCGGCGTACGGCATGGGCGAAGATCCGCTTCGCGACGGCAGCGGAGACGCGCGCGCGGGCACCCGACGGAACCTCGTCGAGGCCCGGCCACGCCGTCGTCGGCTCGGGGGAATGCCCGTGGGCTCGGTGCATGGCGGAATCGGTGATGGTCACAGGACGCCCTCCGGTGGAAGTGATCGGTCGTGAGTGATTCGGAGCCGGTCCCGAGTCGGATTGGGAACTGGTTCAGCGGTTCTCGGAGCGCGGCCGCGGCTGCACCGGCAGCCGGCGCAGCCACAACCCGATGCCCTGCACACGGATCAGCACCGTGGTCAGCAGTGGCGCCAGGGCAGCGCGCCAGGGGCGACGTCCGGCGGGAAGTGCCTCACCGGTCACGGAGGCCGTGAACGTTGCATGCCCGGGGCGGCGCAGGGTGACCGACACCGCGATCTGCTCGCCCGGTGGGGTCACCGACACCTCGTAGCGTCCGGACGTGTCGTTGAACGGCGAGACATACATCGCCTTGTCGACGTCAGCGTGGCCGTGCTCGTCGGGGCGTACGACGTACGCATGGCGCTCGCCGTAGGTGTTGTGCACCTCGAGCACGACACAGACCTGTTCGCCCGACCGGTCGTGGCACCAGAAGACGGACAACGGGTTGAAGCAGTGCCCGAAGGCGCGCGGGTTGGCCAGCATGAGGATTCGGCCACCGTGGAGGTCGATCCCTCGTGCGGCAAGGAGGTCGTCGAGGTTGGTCCGGATGGAGGCTGCGGGTTCTCCGACATGGTCGCGGGCCTCGAACGACGCCGCGACACGTGGGCGAGGGAGGTCGTCGAGATCGACCAACCAGGCCCACGACCGGTTGGTGAACCCGTGGCGGAGCGGCCCGCGTCGCTCGTGGCGCACCCTGGTGCGGAAGACCCGACCCGCGGCGGCCGCAGGGCCGGTCGGGTCGGCGGCGGCACCGGTGTCGTCCCACGTGAAGCCGAGGTGCTCGGCGGCACGCACCCCCGACGCGGCGCCGTCCTCGTGGAACCCCCACCCGTGGTAGGCCCCGGCGAACGCGATCCGAGCCGTGTTGATGGACGGCAGGCGGCGTTGGGCGGCCACGGACTCGGGTGTGTAGAGCGGGTGTTCGTACTCCATCGTCTCGACCACGGTGGCCGGATCGATCAGGTCGGCGCCACCCAGGGTCACGAGGTGGCGGGTCTCGGTCGGCAGCGACTGCAGGCGGGTGAGGTCGTAGGTCACCGTCACCTCGCCGCTCGGCGTGGCGGGGCGCAGGAAGTTCCAGGAGGCTCGGGCACGCACTGCCCGCGGCAGCAGGGAGGTGTCGGTGTGCAGGCGCGCGGTGTTGCGCGAATACGGCATCGCGCCGAGCACGTCACGCTGCTCGGTCGTCGGCGCGGACAGCAGCGAGAGCGCCTGACCGGGATGGGTGGCGATGACGGCGGCGTCGAAGGTGGAGACCAGGCCGTTGCCGTCGGTGACGACCACACCGTCCGGGGTCTCCTCGACCGAGGTCACCTTGGTGCCGGTCCTCACCTCGTGGAGGCCGGCGGCGACCTTGGCGACGTACGCCGCGGAACCGCCGGTGACCGTGCGCCACCGGGGAGAACCGAAGACACCCAACATGCCGTGGTGCTCCAGGAACGCGAAGAGATAGCGCGCCGGGTAGTCGAGGGAGGTCTCCGGGTCGCAGGACCACACGGCGGCCACCAGCGGTTCCATGAAGTGGCGGGTGAAGTACGCCGAGAAGCCGCCCGCGTCGAGGAAGTCGCGCAGGGTCGTGCCGTCGTCCGCGGTCGAGGCGAGCAGGCGCCTGGCGCGCCGGTGGAACCGGGGGATCTCCACGAGCATCCGCAGGTACGCCGGCCGACCCAGGTTGGCCATGGTCGGGAACAGCCCACGCGGACCCATCGCCCCGGCGTACTCGAGGCCGGTGCCGAGATCGCGCACCGACATCGACATGTCGGACGGCTGCGTCTCCACGCCGAGCTCGGCGAAGAGCCTGAGCAGGGTGGGGTAGGTGCGTTCGTTGTGCACGATGAAGCCGGTGTCGATCCCCAGCCCGTCGACGACATGGGTGTCGGCGTGGCCGCCGAGACGAGGGTCGGCCTCGAAGAGCGTGACCTGCGCCGTGCGAGAGATGGCATGGGCCGCGACGAGCCCGGCCACGCCACCTCCCACCACGGCGACCTTGCCGCTCACACTCCCTGCTCCAGGTCGAAGAGCGCGATCGGGTCGGAGGTCGGTGCCTCGGACCCGCCGGCCGGCTCGACCGTGATGCCGGCCGCGGTGGCCGAGCCGGCGTCGCCCTCGAGCATCACCTGCTGGTCGGCGCCCCGGGGCATCAGGCCGGCGGAGACCATCGTGCCCTCCGGGGACTGCAACCACAGCTGGTAGACCTTGCCCTCGGGGGCATCCGGCATGTCGTGGGTGACCAGGACCGCCTTGCCCAGGGAGGTCGAGCGCACGACCTCGGCCGAGGCGCCGCCGGGAAGGTCGACCGACACCTCCTTGGCGTCGTCGGCGTTCATCACCTGCTGGGTCGCGCTCACCTGCTGCGTGGTCTGGTCGTCCCACGGCTGGAGGACCGCTGTGGCGCCTCCGCCGATGACCACCACCGCCGCAGCCGCGGCCAGGAGTGCTGGAAATCGACGACGACGACGGGACTCCAGCGACGTCACCTCCACCGTCCCGGAGGAGGCTTCGGCACCGGCAGCTTCGATCCCGGCAGGAACCACTTCGGGAGGCAGGGGTCGCACCGTCTTGATGTCGGCCAGCAGCCTGTCGCGCAGTGCCGGCGGAGGCGGGGTGGCGACGGTCTCGGCCATCAGGGCGGAGGTCTCGCGCAGGCTGTCGACCTCGGCACGGCAGTCGGCGCATTCGGCCAGGTGCTGCTCGAAGAGCTCACGCTCGACGTCGTCGACGGCGTCGACGGCATAGGCGCCGACCAGTGCGTGGATGTCACTCACAGCGTTACCCCCATCGTGTCGCGCAGGCGGATCAGTCCGTCGCGGATTCGAGTCTTGGCCGTGCCGACTGGAAGGTCGAGCATCGAGGCCACCTCCGTGTGTGTGTAACCGCCGAAGTAGGCGAGCTCGAGAGCTTCGCGCTGGACCTCGGTCAGGCTGTGCAGGGCCGTCCGGACCCGCTTCGCTTCGATCGCCGAGGTCGCTGCCTCGGCCGTGGAATCGTGGGGGAGGGTCTGGCTCTGCTCGTGATAGCGGTTGTCGCGCCGGTTGGTCGCCTCCGCCGAACGCACCCGGTCGACGCTGCGCCGGTGGGCGATGGTCATCATCCACGAGAGGGCACTGCCCCGGGAGGGGTCGAAACGTGACGCGGTGCGCCAGATCTCGAGGTAGCTCTCCTGGGTCACTTCCTCGGCCTGTGCCGGATCGCGGACGACGCGCAGCACCAGGCCGTGCAGGCGAGCTGCCGTGGCGTCGTACAAGTCGGCGAAGGCGGACTCGTTCCCACGAGCCACCAGCCGGAACAGGTCGGGGAGCGTGCCCGCCCCCTCCGACGACGAATCGTCGGAGGGAACGGACGCGGGACCTCGCATGGGTGTCATTGTGTCGCTTCTTGGTCGCTCAGGTCACATGGCCGGCATCAACACGGAGTCGATGACGTAGACAGTCGCGTTGGCGGTGGGGATGTTGCCGCACAGAACCGCTGCGCTGTCGTCGCCCACGGTGAAGTCCTCGCCGGAGCCCTTGACGGTCACGGTGTCGCCGGCAAGCGTCTTGTGCTTGCCCGCGATCTCGTCCGGACCGAGCTGACCGGCCACGACGTGGTGGGTGAGGATCTTGGTCAGCATCTCCTTGTCGGCGAGCGCAGCCTTGAGAGCCTTCTTGGGCAGCTTCGCGAAGGCGTCATCGGTGGGTGCGAAGACGGTGACTGCCTCGGCGGAGTTGAGGGTGTCGACCAGATCGGCCGCACCGACTGCCTTGACCAGGGTCTTCAGCAGCGGGTTGGCGCTGGCTGCGGTGGCGACCGGCTCGGTGGCCATGCCGTCGAACGAGCCGCCGCCCGAGGTCGGGATCGCCGAGCAACCCGGACCGAACGTCTCGGCACCGGCGCCTTCGGCGCTGGCGGCCCCGTCCGAAGACATGTCCGAGGAGTCGTCGGTCATCTGGCTGCTCTCGTTGTCGTTGGAGGCGGTGCTGTCACCGTCGTCCTCGGAGCCACAGGCAACCAGGCTGGCGGACAGGACGAGTGCCGCTGCGGCGACACCGCTCTGGCGGATGATCGAGCGCTTCATGGGAGTGTCCTTCGTTTGGAGGTTTCGATCTGTCTTGGGGGATTCGCTGCTGCGTCCCGATCGGATTGGTCGATCGCGCAGAAAGTTTCAGGAGACGCTGACCGCGATCTCCTGGATGCCGCTGGAACCCTCGGGGAACGGCGTGGCCCGCACCGCGGTCTGCACCTCGCCGTCGACCGAGGTCGCACGGACCGCCAACATGTGCGAGCCGCTGGGGGCCTCCCAGGGCAGGTACCACTGGCGCCAGTAGTCGAGACCGGCGTCCGGTCCGAGGATGGCTTCGGTCCACGCGCCCCCGTCGATGCGCACCTCGACCCGCTCGATCCCTCGTTGCTGGGCCCAGGCGACGCCACCGATCACGGTGGGGCCGGGCTTGATGTTCTCGAGCGGCCGCGGTGTGTCGATGCGCGAGGAGATCTTGATCGGCGCATCCGTCGCCCAGTCCCGGTCGGTCCAGTAGGCCGTCTGATCGGCGTACGTCGTCAGGGTCAGCTTGGTCAGCCACTTGGTGGCGCCCACGAAGCCGTAGAGCCCCGGGGTGATCAGGCGCGCGGGGAAGCCGTGCTCGGCGGGCAACGGCTCGCCGTTCATGCCGATGGCGACCATGGCGTCACGCCCGTCGCGCAGCGCCTCGAGCGGCGTACTGATGGTGAAGCCGTCCGTGGCGGTGCTGAGCAGCTGGTCGGCCCCCGACCCGACGCCGGCGCGGTCGAGCAGGTCCGTGAGGCGTACGCCGAGCCAGCGAGCCGCGCCGATGTAGCGCCCGCCCACCTCGTTGGAGACACACGTCATGGTGATGTCGCGCTCGATCAGCGGCATCGCGGAGAGCTCGTCGAAGGTGAGGCTGAAGGACTCGTCGACGTCGCCGTCGACGCTCAGCTCCCAGTCGTCAACCGGCACCACGGGAAGGCTCAGGTTGATGTCGACCCGGTAGAACTTGCTGTTGGACGTGCGGAAGTCGGAGATGCCCGGATAGACGTTCTCCAACCCGGCAGGCAGGGCAGGGATCGGCTTGGCCGGGGGCGGCAGTGTGACGTTGCCGATGCGGGTGCGGTAGTCGATGATCCGCTGACCGGCCCAGCCCATCACCGCAGCGCCACCGGCCACGCAGCCGCTGACCAGCAGGAGGGTGCGTCGCGAGACCTGGGTCTGCTCGGCGGAGGCGCTCGGTCGCAGCGGCTCCCCGTTCAGCAGCCTGGTCAGCACCACCAGGACGGTCATACCCACGACAGCGGCGACCAACGAGGGGAGTACGTCGGCGGCGGATGCCATCGGCCGGGTCAGCGCGGCCACCCCGGCGGTGGTCACCAGCACCAGCAGCAGAGCGGCGCCGATGCGCAACCAGCGGCGGGCGAGCATGCCGGCCACCGCGGAGACGATGAGCGTCACCAGCACCACCGTGGACAGCAGGATCGCCTTGTCCTTCGTGCCGAACTCCCGGACGGCGTACTCCTTCAGCGGAGTGGGCGTCAGGTCGATGACCGTGGCCGCAACGGCCAGCACCGGTGAGGACGACGGCGTGAGGAGGGAGGCCACCAGGTGACCGGCGGCCATTCCGAACAGTGTCGCGAGGACGCCGGACAGGGCGCTGGCCAGGAGTCTGCGCAGTCTTCTCATAGAGGTGATTCGGAGCCCTGCCGCTCCCGGATGGCTCGGCGGGGTGGTGCAGGATGTCGGGCATGACTTCGATCGAGCGCATCCTGGGCAGCAGCCTCGACGAGCTCCGGGCCACCCGGAGCAGCGTGAAGTGGCGGTTCTTCGAGCCCGACGTGCTGCCGGTGTGGGTGGCCGAGATGGATGCCCGCCCGTGCCCCGAGGTGGTGGACGTCGTCACCCGTGCGGTCCGGGACGGCGACACCGGCTATGCGTGGGCGCCGCCATTCATCGAGGCGTTCACTGGCTTCGCCGACAGGCGCTGGGGATGGCGACCCGATCCGGAGCAGGCGCTGCTGCTGCCCGACGTGATGATCGGCATCGAGGAGATGCTCCACACGCTCACCGAACCGTCGTCCGCGGTCGTGGTCAGCCCGCCGTGTTACGACTCGTTCCACGGCTTCGTCGAGGCCGTGGGCCGGCGCCCTGTCCATGCCCGGCTCGACGAGGCCGGTCGCCTCGACCCGGAGACGCTGGCCGGTGCGTTCGCCGAGGCCGGGCGGGGCTCCGCCTACCTGCTGGCCAACCCGGCCAACCCGACCGGTGTCGCACACACGCGTGCCGAGCTGGCGATGCTGGCCGGCCTGGCCGACGAGCACGGCGTGCTGGTGCTCTCCGACGAGATCCACGCACCGCTGGTGCGGCCGGGCGTCGAGTTCACGCCGTACCTCTCGGTGCCGGAGGCGGCGAAGGGCATCGCCCTGGTCTCGGCCTCCAAGTCCTGGAACCTGGCCGGCCTCAAGGCCGCGCTGGCCTTCCCCGGCGCGGCCGCCGCCGAGCGGCTGGCGTCACTGCACGAGGTGGTCACCCACGGTGCCAACCACCTCGGCGTGCTCGCACAGAGCGCCGCCTACGAGCACGGCGAGCCCTGGCTCGACCAGCTGTTGGGCGAGCTCGACGACAACCGGCTGCTGCTCGAGAAGCAGCTGGGCGACCACCTTCCCGGCGTACGCATGATGCCGGCCGAGGCGACCTACCTCGCCTGGCTCGACTGCAGCGCGCTCGGGTTGGCCGACCCCGCGACCGAGTTCCTCGAGCGCGGGCGGGTCGCGCTCTCCGCCGGCACGCGCTACGACCGCGAGCAGGGCTCCCAGTGGGCTCGGTTCAACCTGGCCACGTCGCCCGAGGTCATCGAGGAGGCCGTCCGACGGATGGCACGGACGCTGGGCTGACGGGCGCTCGCCGCCAGCGGCCCGGGTGCTCGCCGGAGCGCGCCGGCGTACGGCAGGATGGCGGGCATGACCGAGTTCGTGAAGTACGCCGTCTCCGAGGGCATCGCGACCCTGACCTTCGACTCGCCGCACAACCGCAACGCGCTGTCGCGGCAACTCGTCACCGAGCTCTACGAGCGTCTCGACCGCGCCGAGGCCGACGACCAGGTCAAGGTGGTCGTGATCGGCGCCGAAGGGCGGGTGTTCTGCTCGGGTGCCGACCTCTCCGAGGCTGCCGGGGGATCGATGGAAGAGGGCGCGCGCGGCCTGGTCGACCTGCAGCGCAGGATCGTCGCCTTCCCCAAGCCGGTGGTGACCCGACTCTTCGGCGCCGTTCGGGCCGGCGGCATCGGCATCGTGGCCGCCTCCGACATCGCGATCGCCAGTGACGACGCCACATTCGCGCTCACCGAGGTCAAGCTGGCTCTCGCCCCGGCCGCCATCTCGCTGACCGTCATCCCGCGGATGACTTCTCGCTCCGCGGCACTGACCTTCCTCACGGGTGAGACGTTCAGCGGCGCCGAGGCGGCCGAGCACGGGCTGGTCACCAAGGCGGTCCCGGCCGAGGAGCTCGACGACGCGGTCGCCGCGGTCTGCGCCGCACTGGTCACCGGTGCGCCCCAGGGGCTGCGCGAGACCAAGGCACTGTTGGCCCGCGACCTGGTCGAGCGCATCGACTCCCGCGGCGATGACCTCGCCGCGCTGAGCGGGCGCCTCTTCGGCTCCGAAGCCGCGAAGGAAGCGATGCTCGCCTTCCTCAACCGCAAGAAGAAATAGCCGCGACCGGGCAACCCGCCCGCGGGTCCAGCCGGTATCCACTGGCATGACCACCATGAGAGTCGAGCCGGCGGGGGTGCCGATGACTGATCGCGTCGACTTCGACGACTTCGTGGCCGCGCGGTCCGGCGGCCTGTTGCGCACGGCCTACCTCCTGACCCATGACCACGCTCTCGCCGAGGACCTGCTCCAGACCGCGCTGACCAAGGCCTGGTTCGCCTGGTCGCGCATCGACGGGAACCCGGAGCCCTACATCCGCAAGATCCTCGTCAACACCTACGCCACCTGGTGGCGCCGCAAGTGGAACGGGGAGCTGGCCACCGAAGAACTCCCGGAACGCTCCGTCCACGACGGATCCGATGCGGCCGGTGACAGTCACGACCTGTGGCAGGCGATGGAACGGCTGCCTCGCCGGCAACGTGCCGTCGTGGTGCTGCGCTACTTCGAGGACCTGAGCGAGGCCGACACCGCCGACCTGCTCGGCTGCTCGCGCGGCACCGTGAAGAGCCAGCTCAGCAAGGCCCTGGCGAAGCTGCGGATCGACCCCGCGCTCGCCTCCACCGACACCACCGACCCCACCACCGATGAGGGGGCACAGCGATGAACGACCTCAGAGACCTACGCGAGACCCTGCACAGCCACGCCGACCTGCACGACACGGCGAGCACCACCCGTGCGGCCGCGATCCACGACCGGATTCGCGGCGTACGCCGTCGCCGTCGTGCCGTGGTCGGTGGCGCCGTGGTGGCGGCGGTTGCTGCCGTTGCGGTCGGTCTCAACCTGCCGAGCAACGACGGGCCCGACCCCGCCGTCTCAGACGGCCTCGATGCACCGAGGACGATCACCTCGACCGGATACACCTTCGACCTCGAGTCGACCACGGTGCGTGAGCACAAGGCGTCGGTGGCGATCCCCAAGTCGGACGTGGCCATGCTGGTTGCCTGGGGCACGGAGGCCGGCGCCGATGACCCGGTGCGGGTGAACACTCCGGACGACGGGCCGACCGTGTCGGCCGCGGCACCCTTCGAGAACTTCTACATCGTGTACCCCGGGGAGAGCGCCAGGATCAGTGTGTCCGAGGGAGAGGGCAAGGTGTCCCTGGCGACCTACGCACTCGGAGACTCGAACCCTGCGGGCGTGACCCGTGACGGGATCACCTTCCGACAGGACGTCGGCGTCTGGGACCTGGTCGATGGGGAGATCAGCGACCAGGGCGCGCCCGAGCTGACCTTCGAAGTCACCCTCCCCCAAGACGGCCTGGTACGGGTGGCCGACCTCTGCATGGGCCTGCCCAAGGGCTACTGGGTGAACACGTCGATCGACGGCAAGGGGCTCGCGTTCTCCAACCACACCTCGTGCAACGAGACCGGCTATGACCCGGCGAACGGTTCCTACTCGGTGTCGCGGGTGGCCGGCCTGGGGAAGCCCGGCGCCACCGTCCCCGTGCGGATGTGGGTGTCGCGTTCGATGGAGGGGGAGGAGCCCGTCGACGCCACTGACCTGACCGGCATACGTCTGGGCCTTGCCTTCTACGGCGTCGACCCGGCGTACCCCGACACCACGATGAGCGAACCGGAGGCCGTCGTGGAGTCGGGAGGCCACACCTGGCACCAGACGCGGGGCTTTGCCGGGTCGGGCCCGAGTCCTCTGGTGCAGCAACTGGACGGCAAGCAGGCCCACCTGGTGATGATCAACTACCGCACGTCGAACTCGGCCACCTACCGAGTGTCCGCCGATGGTCGTGAACTCGATTCCCTTCAGACGACCGGTGCCAAGGAGGGTGGGTTCGGCGAGATCCTGGTGCCACCCGGGGCGAAGGACGTCACGGTGGAGATCGTGCGGGGCGGTTCCCGGAGCACCCAGACCTCGGTCGCTGTCTACGATCGGGCTGACTGATCCTCAGGAACCACCCGTTCAGTTCGAGATCGACTCCGCCCCGGCGCGGGGGCCGTCTGGATAGGCTGAACCGCATGAGTGAACTGCGGCCCCGCACGTCACCCGCCGAGGAGACTCCCCGGTGGGTGACCGCGGCGTTCGTGAGCGGCGGCTTCGTCGCCCTGCTCTGGGTGATCGAGTTCGTCGACATGCTGATGGACAACCGTCTCGACGCCGAGGGCGTGCAACCACGTGAGTCCGACGGGCTGCTCGGGATCCTCTTCGCGCCGCTGCTGCACGCCGGATGGGGCCACCTGGTCGCCAACACCGTCCCGTGCCTGGTCCTCGGGTTCCTGATCCTGCTGTCGGGACTGCGCACCTGGCTCGGGGTCACCGCGATCGTGTGGGTGGTCGGCGGCCTCGGCACCTGGCTGATCGGTCAGGACAACTCGGTGCACATCGGTGCCTCGGTCCTGGTCTTCGGTTGGCTGGTCTATCTGCTGGTGCGCGGGTTCTTCGCCGCCAAGGTCGGCCAGATCGCGCTCGGCGTCGTCATCCTGATCATGTACGGCGGGATCCTGTGGGGCGTGCTCCCCGGCCAGGAGGGAGTCTCCTGGCAGGGTCACCTGTTCGGGGCGATCGGCGGCGGGCTCGCGGCCTGGCTGCTGGCCGAGCGGGCCGAGCCACAGCTGGAGACAGAGAAGCGTGATCCGTTGGCCTGGTGACGCCCGGCGTCGACGGTCAGCGGGTGTAGAGCACCTTGACCCGGTCGTCGCGCAGCCACAGGCCACCCCATGCCAGCATGGCCACGACGAAGGCGAATGCGGCACCGAAGACGGCTTGGTCGTTGATGAAGATGTTCACTGCCATCGCTCCACCCAGATAGCCGGTGAGCAGGACAGCACCGAGCACGGCGGTTCGCGGAACCAGGTAGGTGATCAGGCTGATCGTCAGCGCGATCCCGAGCGGATAGGCGAACCACTCCGGGGCGCCGTACTTCTGGTTCCAGTCCTGAGCCGTCTGCACATTGAGCAGGTGGCTGATCGCATCCACGGCCAGGAAGAGGGACACCAGGCCGGTGAGAACCAGGCCGAGGGTTCGGGAGGTGTCGCGGGTGCTGGATGTGGTGTTTCCGGTGAGGGTCTGCGTGCTCATGATGAACTCCTGGGTGAGTTGGACGATGACATGAAGACCGGTGCCGTTCCCGGGAATCATCGTTCGTGCACCGTCGTTGCAACCGGAGCCGTCGTGGGCGGGTAGAGTTACCTGCTTGCTGTTTGTGCTCTCCGAGGGGTGGTCCTGCGTTGTCCGATGACGTTGCTACGCGTGAAGTCGCGACGGAACAGGCGTTCGTCGACCGGGTCTACCGGCAGCTCCAGACCTCCACGGCCGCGGCCCAACAGCTGGCCCGCGAAGGGCACGACCGCGGCCGGCTCGGCCACGAGGGTGGCCTCGTCGAGCGCGACGCGATGGTCTTCCAGGCGGCCAAGCGGATGGCCCAGCTCGACGCCGCCCACGAGGGCCTGGTCTTCGGTCGCCTCGACCTGGCCCCTGAGCTCGACCCGCAGCCGCGCTACGTCGGGCGGATCGGCCTGCGTGACGAGAACCGCGACTCACTCCTGATCGACTGGCGGGCCCCGGCCGCTGCGGTGTTCTACCAGGCGACCGCGGCCGAGCCGCACGACGTCGTACGCCGTCGGGTTCTGCGCTGCACCGGTCCCAACGTCATCGGCGTCGAGGACGAGCTGCTCGACGACTCCGTCGACACCGACCTCGCGATCGTCGGCGAAGGCGCCCTGATGGCCCAGCTCTCGCGCGCCCGTGACCGTTCGATGCACTCGATCGTGGCCACCATCCAGGCCGAGCAGGACAAGGCGATCCGGGCTCCTTCCAAGGGAGTCGTCACCATCTCCGGGGGGCCCGGCACCGGCAAGACGGTCGTCGCGCTGCACCGGGCGGCGTACCTGCTCTACACCGACCGCCGCCGCTATGAGGGCGGTGGAGTCCTGATCGTGGGTCCGTCGGGCGTCTTCATGCGTTACATCGAGCGGGTGCTGCCCTCCCTCGGCGAGACTGCCGTTGCCCTGCGTTCGCTCGGCGAGGTGGTCGACGGAGTGCGCGCCACCCGTCACGACCACCCGGCCGTGGCCGACATCAAGGGTTCCGAGCGCCTCGCCGAGGTCGTACGCCGCGCCGCGCGGCAGGCGATCCCGGGCGCCCCGCGTGAGTTCCGGGTGTTCTATCGCGATGACGTGATCCGTCTCGACTCCTCACTGCTTGGTCGGCTGCGACGCGACCTGCTCCGCCAGGGCCGCCGAAACCGGATGATTCCCAAGGTGGCCTCGACCCTGCTCGACGCGATGTGGCGCCAGGTGCGCAGCGAACGCGGCAGGGAGCGTGGTCGCGAGGAGTTCAACGACGAGATGCTCGGCAACGACGCGTTCCTCGCCTTCGCCCTGCAGTGGTGGCCGCCGGTCGCCGCGACCGCAGTGCTCGAGTGGATGCGCGACGCCGACTTCCTGGCCAGGGTCTCCGACGGCGTGCTGAGCCACGACGAGCAGGCCCTCCTGCTGAAGAGCTGGGACGGTGACCTCTCGATCGAGGACGTCCCGCTGCTCGACGAGGCGCGCTACACCCTCGACGACGTGCCGGAGAAGTCCGGCGAGCAGAACGACTTCACCGACCACCTCGGCGGCGACCTCCAGGAGCTCACCACGGCAGCCGACCGTGAGTTCGCCACCGGCCCCTCGTGGCGGCCCCCGACCCACCGCATCGAGGACGACCCGTTCGCCCACGTGCTCATCGACGAGGCGCAGGACCTCACCCCGATGCAGTGGCGCATGGTCGCCCGCCGTGGCCGAGCCGCGTCGTGGACGATCGTCGGCGACCCGGCGCAGTCGTCGTGGCCGGTGCCCGCCGAGTCCGATGCGGCCCGAGCGGCCGCGCTCGAGGGCAAGCAGGTGCACGCCTTCCACCTGTCGACGAACTACCGCAACTCCTCCGAGATCTACGAGTACGCCGCGGCGTACGCCGAGCGGGTCGGTCTCGACGCCGACCTGCCGACGGCGATCCGCTCCACCGGTGCCGCCCCGACGGTGCTCGGCCCCGTCGACGACCTCGAGGCGGCGGTGCGCGCTGAAGTGTCCCGCCTCTCCGGCGAGGTGGACGGCACGGTGGGGATCGTGGTTCCGGTCGCTCGGCGCGCCGAGGTCAATGCATGGCTGGCCTCGTGGCCGGAGTTCGCCGCCGATGCGCCGTCGGCGGCCGCCCCCGGGGTGAACCCGAGCGGCGAGGACCGCATCGTCGTCCTCACCGGACTCGACACCAAGGGCCTGGAGTTCGACGGCATCGTGGTCGTGCGGCCCCAGGAGATCGAGGACGAGTCCCAGACCGGGCGCTCGGTGCTCTACGTCGTGCTTACCCGGGCCACCCAGTTGCTCTCGATCGTGAGCTGACTGACCCGCCCGCCCCACAGGTCTCACTGGTGCTCCCATTTCCCCGGGTACCCGGGGAAATGGGAACCTCCCGGCCGAAATTCCGGCCGGGAAGTGGATGTTTCGGCCGGGAAGTCAGCCTCGGTGTGGCTCGGGCGCGGGTCAGCGCGGCTTCGCGCCGCGCGAGTGCGGCGTCGTTAGCCTGAAGGGTATGAGCGAGCCACCGCCCTATCCGCCTCAGGACCCGAATCAGCCCGGCTGGGGACAGCAACCTCCACCTCCACCACCGGGCCAACCGGCACAGCCCGGCTAGGGACAACAACCTCCACCTCCACCACCGGGCCAACCGGCACAGCCCGGCTGGGGACAACAATCTCCGCCGCCACCCGGTTGGACGCCCCCACCCGGAGGCCCATACGGGGGCGGGCCGCGGGAGCTCGACGCCACCACCGCGATCAAGTACGGATGGCGCGCCTTCAAGCAGCACCCCGGCGCTCTCCTGGGAATCGCCGCGCTCGGCATGCTGGTCCCGATCGCGCTCCAGGTGATCGGCGGAATGGTCAGCGGCGGCGAGGCGCTCTCCTACCAATTCTCGGTGGAGGCCGGGGAGAGCCCATCGTTCGACTTCAATGCCCTGGCATCGGTCTTCAACCTGATCGGCTCAGTGGTCGGCATGATCCTGGCCGCGACCATGGTCCGCCTGGCGCTCGACGTGGTCGACGGCAACGAGGTCAGCTTCGGCGGCGCCTTCAGCCGGATCAACTTCGGCCAGGTCATCATCGCGGCGGTGGTGCTGGGCATCGCCACCACGATCGGCATGCTCCTGTGCTTCCTGCCCGGGTTGGTGGTCGTGTTCCTGACCTACTTCACCAACTACTTCATCATCGGCAAGGGCCAGGACGCCTTCACCGCGATCAAGTCGAGCTTCACACTGACCACGTCCACCTTGGGTCCGGTGCTGCTGTTGATGCTGCTGTCAGTCCTGGTCGTGATCGGCGGCGTGATTGCCTGCTGCGTGGGCATCCTGGTCGCCTATCCAGTGGTCGTCGTCGCCGCGGCGTACGCCTTCCGGTTCCTGCACCAGGAGCCGATCCGTCCGCTCTGACCAACCCCGCGAAGGGATTGGGGTAATTCCATGTCACCCAGAGACATGGAAATACCCCAATCCTCCGGAATCACGGACCGGGTGAGCGGAGTGCCCAGCGTCAGTGTGCGACGCCGTACAACCGGTCCCCGGCATCGCCGAGGCCGGGCACGATGTAGCCCTTCTCGTTGAGCTTCTCGTCCATGGCTGCGGTCACCACGGTGATCGGCACGTCGAGATCGGCCAGCTCCTCCTCGAGGCGCTGGCATCCCTCGGGGGCGACCAACAGGCAGATCGCGGTGATGTGATCGGCCCCGCGATCGGTGAGGAAGCGAATCGCTGCGGCGAGGGTGCCGCCCGTCGCGAGCATCGGGTCGAGCACGTAGCACTGGCGCCCGGAGAGATCGTCGGGCAGCCGTTCGGCGTACGTCGAGGCCTCGAGCGTCTCCTCGTTGCGGATCATGCCGAGGAAACCGACCTCGGCCGTGGGGAGCAGCCGCACCATGCCGTCGAGCATGCCCAACCCGGCGCGCAGGATCGGCACCACGAGCGGCTTCGGGGAGGCCAGCTTCACGCCGTTGGCGGGCGAGACCGGGGTCTGGATGGTGACCTCGTCGACGCGCACGTCGCGGGTCGCCTCGTAGGCCAGCAGCGTGACGAGCTCGTCGGCCAGACGGCGAAACGTGGGGCTGTCGGTGTCCTTGTCGCGGAGGGTGGTCAGCTTGTGGGCCACCAAGGGGTGGTCGACGACGTGGGTACGCATGGGGAAAACCTAGTCGAGTCTTCGTGACGTTTGGGAAAACGGGCTTGGAACCACCCCCGACCTCTGTCACTCTGGAGATCGGATCCGAGCGCATGAACCCGAAGGGGAACCTCATGGTCGAGGAGTTGGACATCGACTTCGCCCTGGCCGCCTACCGTGAAGACGGTGTGTGGCAGTTGGCGGAGTTGGCCGACGAAGCGCTCCAGGACGTCGAGACCCTGTCCTCCGGGTTGCGTCGTTTCCCCGGTGACAGCGGCACGATTGCGCTGATCGGCTTCGATGAAGACGTGTTCCTCATCGTGCGCGTCAACGGCCCAACGGTGCGGGTGTTGCTCTCCGACATCAGCGCCGCCGACGAGTGGGAGCTGGCCCGCACCGCGATCGAGCACCTCGCGCTGCCGTTCCCCGAGGAGGACGACGAGTCGGCCCCGGCCGGCGACCTCAACATCCTCGGCGACCTCGGCATGCACGCCATGGACATGGGGCTCCTGATCGACGACTACGACCTCTATCCTGACGAGATGCTCTCCGATGTCGCCGGCCGTCTCGGCTTCGGCCCCGCGTTCGACGACGCGGTCGACCTCACTTCGGCGTGAGCGGCCCACCAGCGGCGTACGACGAAGCGATGCGGTCGGCGCTCGCGGAGGCGTCGGCAGCGGTCACCACGGGCGACGTACCGATCGGGGCCGTGGTCCTTGATCCGACCGGAGTCGTCATCGGCCGCGGCCGGAACACCCGCGAGGCCGAAGGTGACCCGACCGGCCATGCCGAGGTGGTCGCGATCCGAGAGGCGGCGCGGGCGCGTGGCGAGTGGCGGCTGTCCGGGTGCACGCTCGTGGTGACGCTGGAGCCGTGCACGATGTGCGCCGGCGCGATCGTGCTCTCCCGCGTGGACCGTCTGGTCTTCGGTGCGTACGACGACAAGGCCGGCGCCGTGGGCTCGCTCTGGGACGTGGTTCGCGACCGACGCCTCAACCATCGCCCCGAGGTGATCGCCGGGGTGCTCGCCGACGAGTCCGCTCAGCTCCTCGACACGTTCTTCCGTTCCCACCGCTGAGCCCACGAAGGGGCGCGCGTTGCGTCGCTCGGTGGGTGAGGGAGTGCCGCGGTCAGCCGGCGCGCAGCGCGGCAGCCGTCGCGGCATCAGCCGGCAGGAACGCCTCGACGGTGAGTTCGGCGACCGAGATGTCTACCGCGGTACCGAACGTGGTCACCGTGCTGATGAACGAGAGCTCACCGGTGCCGGTGCGCAGTCGCATGGGTACCGCGATCCGGCCGTCGGGTGCGGGATGCGAGATGCCACCCGGGTAGTCGAGCAGTTCGTCGTGCAACGCCTTGGTCGACTCCGAGCCGGTCACGGCGTACTCGCGCGCCAGCCGGTCGAGCAGGTGGCCACGCCACTCGGCGAGGTTGACGATCCGACTGCTCATGCCGTCGGGATGCAGGCTCAGGCGCAGGACGTTCACCGTCCCGGCCAGCAGCTCCGGCGCCACGCCGTCCAACAGAGGTGTCACGGCATCGTTGGCCTGCACCAGGTTCCAGTCGCGATCGACCACGAGCGCGGGGAATGGCTCGTATCCGGTGAGGATCAGGTCCAGGGCTTCGCGAATTGCCGACATGTCGTCGTCCTCGAGCGTGCGCTCGTCGTACGCCGGGGCGTAGCCGGCCGCCAGCAGCAGGGTGTTGCGTTCACGCAGGGGCACCTCGAGCTGGTCAGCGATGCGCAGCACCATGTCGCGGCTCGGCTTCGATCGCCCGGTCTCGACGAAGCTCAGGTGACGCGTGGAGATGCCGGACTCGCTCGACAACTCCAGCTGCGACCGGCGGCGACGCTGCCGCCAGTCCTTCAGGAGAACGCCGACTCCGCCGGCCTCGGGACGCGCCTGGGTCATGGTCATGTGCCTCATTGTGGTCGAGCGGGGTATCGGACTCCATTACCTCCGAGGTCATCGACACCGCGTCCGTAACGGATGACGGTTGGGGACATGAACACACGAATCGAAACCCAGCCCCTGTCCACCTCGACCGCCGGTCGGTCCCTGATCTCCAAGGTGCTTCTGCTCGACGCCGGGGTCTCAGGACTCAACGGTGTCGCCTATCTCGCCGGTGCCACGGTGCTCGACGGGATTTTGGGCCCGTCGACGTCGACCCTCGAGCTGCTCGGGGGTTTCCTGCTCGTCTGGGCAGGAGTCCTGGCCTGGATCGGCACCCGTGACCCCGTGCCCACCGGGCTCGTCACTGACGTGGTGGTCGCCAACCTGCTGTGGGTGGCCGCATCGGTCGCGGTCGCCTTCGGGTTGCTCTCCCTGACCGGCACCGGCCTGGTCTGGTGCATCCTGCAGGCGCTCGTCGTCGCGGCCTTCGCCGCCGAGCAGTACGTCGTCCTGCGGAGCCGTCGCTGATCGCCGTCAGACCTCGTGAAAGCCCTTCGCCGGGAAGTCGGCGGAGGGCAGTCGGCACCAGCCCGGAACCTTCCGGGTGATCCTCACTCGGATTGGGGCCACAATGGGTGTCAGCCAACGAGTCGGAGGGACGTCATGCGCCAACGGGGGATGTTCGGGATTGTCGCTGCACTGGTGCTCACCGGTCTTCCCGGTGGGGTCGCGATGACGACATCGGCAGCAGCCACGACGGTCCCTGCCTCGAAGGCAGTGGCGACTGCCCCGACGGGAGCGAGTGGGCCACTCCTGTTCCGACGGGGCAAGCTCACCACGCGCCCGGCGAGCCTGCCGAGCACCTCCGTGCCGGCGCGCAGACTGGCCTCGGCCAAGGTGGAGCAGGACATCGAGGACGAATACCTCAACGGCACCTTCGTGCTGCGGGCTGCGGCAACGTCCTCGACGTCGTCGTACCTCTTCGTGGGCTTCGGTCGCTGGAGTGGCGGCAGCTGCGGGGTGAGTGCCTACAACCTGACCCCGACCCTCGACGGGTCGGAGACGGCGGGCTTCACGATCAGTGGGAAGACCATCACCCTGCACGATTCCACCGATGGTCTTGAGAACACCAGCTTCGACTGTGCGGTTGCCCGCCTGATGCCGTCTCCTGATGCGGCCCCGTTCGACCAGCTCGGCGGCCGACTTGTCGACGTTCGCGCCAGGCCCCGGCTGACGATGTCGAAGGTGCGCTTCCTGAGCAGGAACGTCAAGACCCTGAAGCTGGTACCCGGGGTGTGGACCAAGGTGGAGCTCGAGGTCACCAACTCGGGCAACTGGCCGGCGAGCAAGGTGCGGGTGCGTGGCACCGGCAAGGCGATGAAGGTGCGCACGGCCAACTTCGGTCGGATCAACGACCCGGGAAGCTGGCGCGACAAGGTGGAGGTGAGGCTGGGCTCGCATCGGCGGACCAAGCTGAAACTGGTGGCGAGAAGTGCCGACGGTACGGCGGTGAGTCGCGTGGTGAAGGTGCGCGCCGTGAAGGCACCGGCGGCGCCGAAGCCTGGTTCCTATCGTGGCAAGGGCGGTCAGGTGAAGTTCCGGGTGAAGGGGCGCAAGATCACCAACTTCGGCATCCGGGCAAACGTGACCTGTGGCAGCTATCCGGACCTGCCGACCACGCGCGTGCAGGGATTCCCCATGCCGAATCACGCGATCCCGCGCAACGGAATCGTCGACTTCCGGGTGCGCCGCGACGGCATGGAGAGGAGCCTGCAGTTGAAGATCGTGGGCGGCCGGGTGAGCGCAGGCGACTTCCGGTTCAACTCCGGTGTGTGTCGCGCGCACACGACGTTCGCCGCCCGACGAGCGGGATGAGGGCAGGCGGATTTCGGCCCCGCGGGGCTCTTCTAGTAATCTCTCCGGCGGTGGCGTGTCCGAGCGGCCGAAGGTGCTTCACTCGAAATGAAGTGTGGGGAAACCCACCGAGGGTTCAAATCCCTCCGCCACCGCCAGCACACCGAAGCCCCGTCCAGACGTCAGTCCGGGCGGGGCTTCGTGCTGTCCCGGGGCTCATCTATGCTGACGCCCGAACCCCGTGGGAGGTGGGAATGGTCTCGATCGAGCAGTTGCTGGCCGACGTCGCGACGGCGTACGCGCAGCTTGATCCGCCCACGTGGCCGGACCCGCATCCGGATCTTTCCGAGCCGCGCGAGGAGGAGTACTCGCGCGTGAGCGACCCGGAGCGGTATCGCGTGGTGCACCTGCGTGCACGCGCCTGGGTCACCGTGCTCAAGGCTCGGGGCGCGAGGGTCGAGGACCCACATGCTGTCCCGACCGGCGCGGAGCGTGCGGTGCTTGTCGGGCCACCTCGCGGGGACGCACTGCCTCTCCTCCTCATCGAGGCCGAGGCCGAGATCGGTCCCGGCGAGTCGCAGGCGTCCCTCAGTGTCGCCGTCGCCGACGCGCGCCATGTGGTCGAGGAGCTTCCGCAGTGCGGCTGCGATGCCTGCGACGACGGCTCCGAGCATCTGCTGGAGGCCATCGACGAGGCGATCCTCTCCGTGGTCGGCGGCACCTTCGTGATGCTGCAGGGCGACGGGTGGCAGGCGCAGCTGCACGACCTGGGCGAGAGCTCCACCAACACCGACCACGACAAGGCGATGCAGATCTGCCACCGGCTGGCGACGGGCCAGTCAGTGGCCCTGCGCGAGGACACCGACACCCTGGTGGGCCACAGCTGGTTCCGCCCGGCAGAGTCGGCGCACGACGTGAACTTGGCCGTTCCGCCTCCGGAACCCACTCCGCCTCGCTAGTCTGCGAGCGCCGGACGGGAGTCCGTGCCGTCGGAATCTGGAGGGGTGAGCGATGGTCGGCTCTCATCGCATGCGCCGCAGGCTGTTGGCCTGGGGCACCGCGGCGCTGCTCGCGGCCACCCTGTTCAGCTCACCGATCGGCCAGGCTGCCTCGAGCAAGGACGACGGCGTACACATCGGGACGCCGTCGACCGAGGTCTGGCAGGCCCCCGAGGCAGCCCACGGCAAGAACCCGACAAACCCGTTGGCAGGCCGCGTGTGGGGCGTCTACCAGGGACTCCAGGACCAGGTGTGGGCGCCGTACCGTGCAGCGAAGGGGGCCGAGAAGACGGCCATCGGCCGCATCGCCCTGCGACCCCGCACCAAGTGGTACGGCGGGTGGCTGGCACCGACTCAGATCGACGACAAGGTGCGTGACTACATCCGCTCCTCCCAGGCAGGTGACGACGAAGCGCTCGTGCAGTTGGCGGTCTTCCGGATGCGGCCCTGGGGCGGCGAGGCCTGCCGGCGGGTGCCCACCACGAAGGAACGGAAGGGGTACCGCAGGTGGATGCGGTCCCTGGCCGAAGGCATCGGCGACGCGCACACCCTGGTGGTGATGCAACCGGACGGCCCCTTCCTGTGGTGTGTGCCTGACCAGGCAATGACCCGGCGACTGCTCACCTATGGCACCAAGTTGCTGAGCGCGTTGCCGAACACCAGCGTCTACATCGACGCAGGAGCTGCCGACTGGTGCGGGAACGGCAGCGGCAACGACCCGGAGACGTGTGCCCGGATCCTGGAATACACCGGCGTCCAGTTCGCCCGCGGCTTCGCCCTCGACTCGACGCACTACACCGGCCCCTCCGACAACATCCGTCACGGGACCAAGATCGTGAAGATCCTGCGCCGCGACGGCTTCGGCGACAAGCACTTCATCATCGACACCGCCAAGTCGGGTACGCCGACGAACTGGCGCGACATGATCCCGTCGGTGCCCGGAGGCATCAACGACAACGCCCGCACCTGCACCTCGCCGACGATGACGCGCTGCGTGACCCTCGGGATCCCACCCACCGCCCGCCCCGGCGTGGCCACCTGGCAACTGCCGGCCCGGGACCGGGCCAAGGCCCGCAAGTGGGTGGACGGGTTCGTGTGGTTCGGCCGGCCGTGGCTCTACAACCAGGCGGACCCGTTCGTGAAGCAGCGTGCCCTGGACATGGACCGGTCCACCAAGTACCCCGCGCCACTGCCCTGACGCGCACCGTGGACCACCCCTCGGCGTACCGCGGACGCCGTCACCTTCCGGCAGGCACGCTCCCCGACGCCACCGGCAGGTCGACGTACGACGACGAGACGGCGTTGGTCTGGATGTCGTAGACCCCGCCCAGGGAACCCAGCAACCGGAAGGGCGAGGTGAGCAGGTGGGGCGTGTCGCCGCTCTGCACCAGCAGTCGGACCCGGTGGCCGGCCGGAACGCTCGAGAAGATCGGTCGGATCTCGATGTCGTAGCGGGTCACCTTGCCGACCGGCACCGGCTTCTCGGCCGCCTTGGTGTGCGGGTGGTAGGGCAGCGCGTAGCCGTCGCGGATCGAGGACCAGCTGCGGCCGGGGGTGATCGCGCGCGCAGTGCCGAGCAGGGCCCCTGAGGACAGGTCGGTCACGGTGCCGTCGGGTGCCACGTCCTGCAGGGTCACCACGAACATCGTCTGGGAGCGCGTCGACTTGGCCTTCAGGGTGACGCCGACCGGCCCGGCGAGGCGCAGGTCCCGGGTCAGAGCACCCGTGTCGAAGGCAAGGTCGCCGGGTTGTGGCGCGCTCAGCTCCTTGACCTTCGAGCACTGGGCGTAGAGGTCGCGCGCCAATCCGGCGGTCCACTGCACGATGGCGCGCTGGCAGGCCAGGGAGACCGGCTTGTAGATCATCCGCGACGAGCCGGTGCTCGCCGTCGGCTTCGGCGCGGCCAGCTTCTTGCCCGGCTGGAGATGCAGGCGCTGGTAGCGAGTCGTCTCGGCCGGATAGCGTGCCACGTCGTACGACGCCCCGCCGGGTTCCTGCACGTGGAACGGCTTCCGGGTGTCGGTGATGTCGTTGTCGACGCCCTTGAGCCAGTGGTCGAACCAGGCCAGCTGGATGGCGTCGAGATTGACGGTGCTGCCCTGGTTGCCGTGGTCCCACGGGCCGGTGAGCAGTTGATAGCGCGGTGTGACCGGCTGGGTGCGGTTCATCGGTTTCCACACCGACCGACCGGCCCACGCATTCTGCAATCCGCTGTAGAGCAAGGGCTCCCCGCGCTGGAAGACGTCGTACTGCCCGCCGACGAGATAGGCCGGCACACCGTTGGCGACGACCTCGTCCAGCACGTTCTGCGGTGCGCGCTCCTGCCAGTAGGGGCCGTCGTACACCCGACCGTTCTCGAGGACGGCGTCGAGCCCGGTGGTGAGCTCGAAGGGAATCCCGGCGAGCCCGTGCTGGAGCGACAGCTTGAGGGCGTCGATCGGGTCGGCCGATCGCTCCGCGAACGGCGTGAGCGTGCGCAACCCGAAGTAGCCGGCGATCAGCCCCAGGCTCGAGGTCATGTTGACGATGCCACCGGCCACGAAGAGGTCGCGGTAGGGGTCGGAGGCGGTGGCGATCGGGAAGATCGCCTTGAGCGGCGAGTTCTTGCCGACCGCGGCCGCGGTGAAGATCTGGTCGATGCCGAGGTAGGAGCCGCCGAGCAGGCCGACCTTGCCGTTGCTGCCCTCGAGCCTCGCCGACCAGCGGACCATCTCGGCGCCGTCGAGACCTTCGCTCCTGCCGAACAGCATGGACTGGCCCTCGGACCCGCCGGTGCCGGCCACGTCGACGATCACGCCGATGTAGCCACGCTGGACCAGGTAGGGGTTCATCGCGCCGAGGCCGGAGTTGCCGACGCTCTTGCCGTACGGCGTCTGGACCAGGATCACCGGGAACCTGCCGGGTGCAACCTCGTTGGTGCCCTTGATCGCCGGGCGGTGGATGTCGGCGCGCAGGACCCGTCCGTCGCGCATCGTGATCGGCACGTCGTGCTCGACCACCACGTCGTACTTCGCCGGCTGCGCGTCGGTCGCGCCGGTCGCGCCGGTCGCTGCTGCTGGGGCAGCCACCCGTACGTCGACCGCTGAGGCCGCACTCGGCGCGAGCAGGCCGAGTCCCAGCAGCAGGGAGGTGAGCAGGGCGAGCAGCGACTTCGTCGAGTGGGTCATCGGTTCCTCCGAGGCGACCATGAGTAAACTTGGACGAACGTACAACTTTCCTGACGACAGGACAATGGCCGGATGAGCACCAGCCAGCCGCGCGCCCGGCTCAGCCAGGAGCGCAGCCGCCTGCGCCGCGACGCACTCCTCGACGCCACCATCGAGCTGTTCGCCGAGGGCGGGTCGCGTGCGGTCACCCACCGCGCGGTCGCGACACGGGCCGGCCTTCCGGCCGCCACCCCCGGCTACTACTTCGACTCGGTGGGCGACCTGCTCACCACCGCCCTCACCCGGCACGTCGAGACCTGGATCGCGGACATGACCGAGATGGCCGAGCTGTCCCTCGGCCTCCACATCGACCTCGACGACGCCCGCGGCCTCGTCACGATGGCGTTCGGTGAGCGTGACCTGGAAACCGTGCACCTGCAGCTGTCGACGTTCCTCGCGGTCAGCAGTGACCCCGACCTGCAGCCCCTGGCCGCCCGCGCCCTCGAGGCGATCGAGCAGCTGGCCGCGCGGATGCTGGCCACCGTCGGCATCGCCGGGGCGCCGGACGTGGCCGAGGCGCTGGTGCACCTGGTGATCGGCTCCGCGGCCAGCCGACTCGCGGGGTTGCACGACGAGGAGCACACCGCCGACGTGCTCTTCGACGGCGTACGCCGACTGGTGGCGACCGCGACCATGGAGCCGCAGGCGATCACCGATGCCATCCCCAAGGTCGCCCCCGGGGGAGTAGTCGGATCGTCGCTGACGCGTCCCGGATAGGCTCGCTCGGGTGACTTCCCTCGACGACACCTGGTTCTCCTCGCCCGACGATGCGCTCGAGCGACTGGGTGCCACGGGCTACCTCGCCGACCCGGCGACCACCACGACCGCCTTCCTCGCCGGCACGCTCGGCAAGCCGCTGCTGATCGAGGGACCGGCCGGCGTCGGCAAGACCGAGCTGGCCAAGGCCGTTGCCGCGGCGAGTGGTGCGGAGCTGGTGCGGCTGCAGTGCTACGAGGGCCTCGACGAGGCACGCGCTCTCTACGAGTGGAACTACAAGAAGCAGCTGCTGCGCATCCAGGCCACCGGCCCCGACCAGGCATGGGAGCAGACGCACGACGACATCTTCACCGACGAGTTCCTGCTCAGCCGGCCGCTGCTGTCCGCGATCCGGCGTGAGGAGCCGACCGTGCTGCTGATCGACGAGGTCGACAAGACCGACGTCGAGGTCGAGGGCCTGCTGCTCGAGGTGCTCTCCGACTTCCAGGTCACCATCCCCGAGCTCGGCACCGTCGAGGCCGTCCGCCGGCCGTTCGTCGTGCTGACCTCCAACGCGACCCGCGAGCTCTCCGAGGCGATCAAGCGACGCTGCCTCTACCTGCACCTCGACTACCCCGACGCCCAACGGGAGCAGGAGATTCTCCTCTCCCGGGTGCCCGGGCTCGACGACAGGCTGGCCCACCAGTTGGTCGAGGTCGTGGCTCGGTTGCGTGAGCTCGAGCTCAAGAAGGCTCCGTCCATCGCGGAATCCATCGACTGGGCGCGCACCCTGATCGCGCTCCAGATCTCATCGCTCGACCCGGCCACGATCAGCGCCACCCTGGGCGTCGTGCTCAAGCACGTCTCCGACCATGACCGCGCGATCCGCGAGCTGAAGCTCGATTCGACTGGCCGCCGGGCATGAGCCTGGTCGATCGGCATGTCGAGTTCGTCGAGGCACTGCGCACGGCCGGCATCCCGGTCTCGCTCGCCGAAGACATCGACGCCGCCCGGGCGACCACCGCACTGCCGTGGGGCGATCGCGAGACCATCCGTACGGCGTACGCCGCCACGCTGGTCAAGCGGGCCGGCCACCGGCAACCATTCGACGAGCTCTTCGACCTCTACTTCCCGGCACTGACCGGCGACATCCGAGCGGCCGGCCTCGATGACCCGGCGGAGCCGGACGAGGTCGACGCCGGCCCCCGTGACACCGGTGAGGCACTCAACACCTTGCGTGATGAGCTGGCCGACGTGATGACCGAGGGGGACCCGCAGGCCCTGCGGGACCTCGCGATCGATGCCCTGGGGCGCTTCGGCGCGATGCCCGGTCGCGGCCCGGGCCTGTCGTCGTGGAGTGCCTACCAGGCCCTCAAGCGGGTGGCGCCCGAGGAGCTCGTCGACCGGATCGTCGCCGGGTTGCTGGCCCAGGGCGACGACCGGGCCACCGCGCAGCGGCGGGCGCTGGCCCAGGTGGACCGCTTCACCCGGCACGTCGAGCAGGACGCCCTGCGCCGGATCGCTGAGGAGAAGGGGGCCCGTCACGTCGCCGAGTCGACCCTGCGCCCGACGATCGACAACCTCAACTTCCTGAGCGCCCGCAAGAGCGACCTCGAGGCGATGCGGCGCGAGATCCAGCCCCTCGCCCGACGTCTGGCCACCCGGCTCACCAAGGAGCAGCATGCGCGCCGGCGCGGACCGCTCGACTTCCGGCGTACCGTCCGTGCCTCCATCTCCACCGGCGGCGTGCCGATCACCACGCACCACCGACCCAAGCGCCCCCACCGCAGCGAGCTCGTCGTGCTCTGCGACGTGAGTGGTTCGGTGGCCAACTTCGCCCAGTTCACGCTGCTGCTGGTCTTCGCGCTGCGCGACCAGTTCACCAAGGTGCGGGCGTTCACGTTCATCGACAACATCCACGAGGTCACCCACCACTTCACGCCGGGCGCCGACGTGGTCGACGTGATGACCAACCTGGCCGCCGAGACCAGCCACGCGGCCCTGTGGGGGCGCACCAACTACGGCCGCGCGTTCCGAAGGTTCACCGAGGAGCACCCCGACGCACTGGGCCCGAAGACGTCGTTGCTGGTCCTGGGCGATGCACGGTCCAACTACAGCGACCTCGAGATCGATGTCTTCCGCGCGATGGTCGACGAGTGCAAGCGCACCTACTGGCTCAACCCGGAGCATGCGCGCAACTGGGGCAACGGCGACAGCGCCGCTCCGACGTACGCCGAGATCGCGCCGATGCTGGAATGCCGCAACATCACCCAGCTCGGCGAGTTCGTGCACGACCTCGTCTGACCACGAACTGGCAATCGTTGCTGCGCGAACCTGCAATTCTTGCTGCGCGAACCTGCAGTTGCTGTTGCGCGAACCTGCGATTCTTGATGCCGAGACCGTCACCGATCAATGGCCGCATCAACCATTGCCGGCTCGGCCGTCAAGAAATGCCAGATCGCGCATCAATAATCGACGGGTCGCGCAGTCAGCCAGCCAGGTAGCCCATGTCGTGGATCCGCTGGATCGCGGCCCGCAGCTCCGGATGCGTCGCGGTGTCCGCGGCGCGGCCGCCCTCGACGTACGCCGCAGCGCCGGTCTGGTTGCCGCCGTCGAAGACCACGGTGAGGCGGTTGCCGACCTTGGCGTTGATCAGCGAGCCGAGCAGCGCGACCGGGTCGGCGCGGTCCTCGAGTGACAACACCGTGGTCGCCTCGGGGACGTTGGTGACCTGGGCGTTGGGTGCGCCGGCGGTGATGACCTGGTCGATCACGAACTTGTCGGAACCCGCCGCGGCCGCGATCTCCGCCGCCGCCAAGCCACCCTGGGCGTGGCCGACGACCATCACGCGGGCCCCGGGTTCGTCGCCGACGGCGTCCTCGATGGCCGCGATCACCGACGACACCCGGCCGGCGACGTCGCTGCCGACCAGCTGCAGCTGTGCGCCGCCACGCTGGGAGGTGCTCGGCAGGAAGGCGATGAAACGACTCCCGGGCAGCTTCTGCACCAACAGGTCACCCTCGACCCTGCTCAGGGAGGCCATCAGTTCCTCGATGCTGGCCGGTGCCGGTAGCTCGTCGACCGCCGACGAGGCCTCGGTCGTCGACTCGCGGTAGCCCCCGGCGACGTCGCGCAGGGCAGAGGAGAAGTCGTCGACGAAGTCGGTGGCCCCGACCGCGCGCAGTCCACCGTGGGTGACCGCCGGGCCCTCTTCGCCGCCGAGCACGGCCGCGGTGAGCAGGGCACGCATCTGCAGGCCTTCGAGCAGACCGCCACCACCGCTGACGAAGTGGTCCATCAGCTCGGGGTTCTGCTCGGCGAGCTCGTTGAGGTAGGAGGCCAGGCCCTCGCGGTCGAGCGCGTCGGTCTCGATCAGGCCGGCGGAGAAGATCGCCCCACCCAGCGCCACCTCGGGTGCGAGGTAGCCGACGGCACGGGCGGCCACGGAGCCGAGCGTCTTGTACGCCGCGAGCTGCAGGTCGTCGATCCAGCGATAGGTCAGCACGGTGGCACGCACGATCAGGGCATCGGCGTCGAGCTCGACCGAGCGCACCATCAGCCCGGTCTTGCCGGTGGTGGCGTTGAGGATGTCCTCCTCCGCCTGGGCGTAGGTCGCCCTCGACAGCTCCTCGGAGTCGCTGACTCCCTCGTCGGCGAGGATGTCGGCGCCGAGGGATGCCCGCTCGCGCATCTCGTCACCGGAGTTGTCGAACAGGTCGGCCAGGCGCATCATCTGGTCGTACTTGTCCTGCTGTTCGCTTTCGTGGGTGCTCATGCGGTCACCTCCGCGAGGACAGGGCCCAGGCTTGCGGCCAGTTCGGTCGCTTCGACCCGGCGTACTTCGACGCGGTTGGTGGTGTCGTCCTGGTGGGCACGCAGCACGCGCCAACCGTCGGCGAGCAACACCCAGGAGACCACTCCGACCACGTCGCCGCCGGCGTCGATGTCGGCCACGAGGGCCCGCAGGCGACCGCGGGTCTCACCGACCAGGGCAGTGATCGCCGACGTGACCGTCGAGTCGTCGACAGACTCACCCGAGCCGTCGACGACCTCGCCAGTGTGGTGGGCGACGATGGTGCCCAGCAGGTCGGTACGGCCGCTGCGCACGGCCTCCCCACCGGCATCGAGCAGCTCGTAGGGGAAGTCGATGACTGGCGCAACGGTCGACTCCTCCGTGACGTGGTCCTCGGGGAGTGTGGGAACGCGGCCGAGCTCCGAGGGCCAGTGGGGGCTCTCGAACCAGGCCAACTCGAAGACCACGCCGTCGGTGGTGGCCAGGGTGGCCACCGCGCCCTCGCGCTGGCGGTGCCAGGCCTTGGCCCGGATGCCGTCGACGTTGAGGTCGATGTCCACCGCGACAGCCGGGGTCGCCAGCAGGCCGAGGGCACCGAGGACACCCGCATCGGCGGTGCCGTCGACGATCAGTCCACGCTTCGCGAGCGCCTCGGCCGGGTCGTGCAGCGTGGCCAGCGCGTCGGCGTACGCCTGGTCCTCTGTGGCGGCCCGGGACTGGCCCAGGCGGCTCTCGAAGGCATTGGCGCCGGCGTCGGGGGCGGCGATCTCGAAGGGCAGCGGCGCGCCTCCGGCCCGCTCGGCGAGCAGCTGCAGCTCGGGCAGCGTCAGCGCCAGGCGGCGGGGCAGGCCCTCGAGTGTGCCTTCGGCGGCAGGGGAGGGGGCGCTCAGGTCAATGGTCGGCATGTCTCACAACCCCGGGAGTTCGACGGTGAGCCAGTCCTTGTGGCCCGAGGTGGGGGCCACGAACTGGTCGAGAGTGCGGTCAGCGTCGTTGGGGTCGATGGTGACCCCGGACGACTCGCTCTGCGCACGCTGCTGGGCGATACGGGTGCGGGCGTCGGCGGTCAGGGAACCGGCCTTGCGCTCGATCCCGTCGATGGCGTCCTTGAGTCGTTCGACCTCGAGCACGTGCTTGGTCAACGACTCAGCGGCCGTCTCGTGCTGAGCGGCGCAGTCACGAAGGTGGGCGGCGCGGTCGTGGATGCGCGAACGCATGTCGGCTGCGGCGCGACCCTCCCAGTTGATCGACTCGATCTGTGCCACCAACCGGTCAGCCATCGCTCGGATGTCTGTGGACTGCTCCTGCAGCTGGGCGGCACGCTTGCGCATGGCGGCGGAGTCGCCGTACATGGATCACCTCTCATTCGCCGGGCCTCTACCCCCGTTCGAGCGGTTCAAACCGACTCAACCGAAGTTCTTTTCCCACGGTCGGTCGATCTCAAACCTGCCCCCGCAGCCGAGATTAGCGGGAGCCGGTCGGCAGCCGTCCAGAGGGACTTCGTGTTCAGCCCAGGAAGCGGCCGATCCGCTCCAGTCCGGTGACGATGTCGTCGCCCGATCCGGCAAAGCTGAAGCGGATGTGCTGGTTGCCGCGCACGGTGTCGAAGTCGACTCCGGGTGCCACCGCCACGCCGGTGTTGCGGAGCAGGTCGAGGCACCACGCCATCGAGTCGTCGGTGAGGTGGCCGATGTCGGCGTACGCATAGAACGCCCCGTCGGCCGGGGCCAGCTTGTCGATGCCCAGGCGCGGGAGGCCGTCGAGGAGCAACCGCCTGTTCTCGGCATAGCGGTGCACGTGGCCGTTGAGCTCGTCGTACGACGCGTCGCTGAAGGCGGCGAGGGCGGCGTGCTGGGCAATGGCCGGCGGGCAGATGGTGAAGTTCCCGGTCAGTACGTCGACCGGGCGGCGCAGGCGCTCGGGCACCAGCATCCACCCGATCCGCCAGCCGGTCATGGAGAAGTACTTGGAGAACGAGGAGAACACCACCGCCTCACGCGAGGTCTCCCACGCGCTGCGACTTCCCCGGTGGTCGAGCTGGTCGAGGCCGGCGTACTCGATCCCGTGGTAGATCTCGTCGCTGACCAGCTGGATCGCGTTGGTCTCGCACCACGACGCCAGCGCGGCCAGCTCCTCTGGCAGCAGCATGGTGCCGGTCGGGTTCGCCGGGCTGGCCACGACCAGCCCCTTGATCGGCCCGGTGCTGGCGACCAGGTGCTCGAGCTGCGCCACTGTGGGTTGGAACCGGGTCCCGGGGCCGCAGTCGATCTCCACCACCTCACAACCGAGCGCGGTGAGCACGTTGCGATAGCAGGCATATCCGGGACGGGCCATGGCCACCCGGTCGCCGGGCTCGAAGGCGGCGAGGAAGGCCAGCAGGAAGCCGCCGCTGGAGCCGGTGGTGACGACCACGTCGTCCTTGTCGACCTCGATCCCGTGCGTGCGGTGGTGGTGCGCCGCAATCGCCTCCCGCAGGTCGGGGATGCCGGTGGCCACCGTGTAGCCGAGCGGGTCGCCGGAGCCGAGCAGGCGGATCGCCTCGGCCAGCACGGGAGCCGGGGCGCCACTGCTGGGCTGCCCGGCCACGAAGTTGACCATGTCGCCGTGGCTGCGTTGCCGCTCGCCGGCCGCGGCGAGCAGGTCCATCACGTGGAACGGCGGGACGTTGGCGCGGCTGGCGACGGTGAAACGGTCAGTCATGTGCCCAGTGTGGCCCGGCGCCGCCGTACTGTCGTCGACACCCACCGTTCGAACGTCAAGGACTGCCGGTTCGCGCAGCAACCATTGCCAGTTCGCGCATCAAGAAGTGCCGGTTCGCGACGCGGCGGCGTGGCGGCCGGCGCGACGCCCGAAGAACGAGCCCTCCCCGAGCTGGGTGCCGCTGGAGTAGCCCTTGGCGTCCTGGGCGATGTTGGAGGCGCACGCGCCGGCGGCATAGATGCCGTTGATGACGGCTCCGTCCTGTCGACGGACCCGCCCGTCGACGTCGGTGGCCAGGCCGCCCATGGTGAACCCGGCGTACAACGCCTTGCCGAGGGTGAGGTCGAAGGCACCCCAGGGCCCGTTGGTCTGGGGGGCCAACCACTCCGGCTGCTTGTGGAAGTCGGGGTCGTCGCCGCGCGCGGCGTTCTCGTTGTACGTCGACAGGGTGGCGACCAGCGACCCTTCCGGCAGCCCGAGCCCGGACTCCATCTCCTCGATCGTCTCCCATCCGTCGATGAACGGCGCCAGCGGGAAGACCGGGTGCTCGATGTGATCACTGTCGACGATGAGGTACGCCGCGTGGTCGGGCTGGTCCATCACGAAGGCGGAGGTGCGGGCGTGGTAGCTGTCCTCGGCGACGAAGCGCCTGCCCTCCTTGTTGACCACGATCCCCTTGACCAGGCGCGAGGGCGGATAGAACGGCGCCGTGATGAAGGCCTCCTCCATGAAGGCGGTCGCGCCGCCGACCGACTCGCCGAGGCGGATGCCCAGGCCGTCGTCGTACGTCGATCCGAGGACGAAAGGTTTCTCGGCGAGGTTGGGGGTGAACTTGGCGACCATGTCCTCGTTCATCACGAACCCGCCCGCAGCGAGGATCACCGCATGGCAGCGGACCACGCCGGTCTCGGCGAACCTCTTCCAGCGCACGCCGACGACGTCGGTCGAACCCGTCGCGACCACGAGTGCGCTGGCTCCGGTCTCGTAGCGAACCTCGACGCCCTCGTCAGCGAGCCGGTCGCGGAGCAGATCCATCACCAGCTTGGTGCCCTCGGTGTCGCCGGCGACCGGAACCTTGTGGCCACGCGGCGAAGGGACCGCCTGGGTGTTGAACGGGTGGACCTTCTCGTTGCCGGTGTACATCAGGCCCTCGGTGCCGGGCTGGATGACTGCCTTCTTCTCGTAGTAGGAGCGCTCGAACTCGAAGCCGAGGCCCTCCAGCCACTCGAAGTGCTCGACGCTGCCCTCGCAGTAGGCGCGGATCTTCTCGGCATCGGGGTCGCGGGACACCGCGGTCAGGTAGTTCACCATCTCCTCGACGCTGTCCTCGTGGCCGGTCGCCTGCTGCACCGCGGTCCCACCGCCGAGGTAGAAGGCGCCGCCGCTCATGGCCGACGTGCCGCCGTGCACCGCGGCTCGTTCGAGGAGCAGCACGCGGGCTCCGTTGCGAGCCGCCTCCAGTGCGGCGCTGCCGCCCGAGATGCCGAAGCCGACGACGACCACGTCGAAGGACTCCGTCTCGTCGGTCAGGACGGAGGCGTCGAGGACCTCGGGCAGGTCGGTTCCACTCATGGGGGAAGGCTAGGGGAAAACTAGAACAAGTTCCAGATTTGGCCACGATAGGATTCAGTCCCAGCCCACGAATCCGACTGAGGTGCCCTTGTCCTTCGACGCCCACCAGCTGGACCAATTCCTGCTGCTGGGATCGATCGTCACCCTGGCCGCGATCCTTGCGGTGCGCCTATCCAGCCGGGCCGGCCTGCCCAGCCTGCTGATCTACCTCCTGATGGGGGTCGCGCTCGGCGAGTCCGGAGTCGGCATCGTCTTCGACGACGCGGCGATGGCCCACGCCGTCGGCTTCGGGGCGTTGGCGTTGATCCTCGCCGAAGGTGGCATCAGCACCAAGTGGTCCGAGATCCGTCCCGTGATCGGCCTGGGTGCATCGCTGGCCACGCTCGGCGTGGTGGTCAGCGTCGGCGTGATGGCCGTCGCCGGACACTACGTCCTCGGGCTCTCCTGGGAGCTGTCGCTCCTCCTCGGCGCAGTGTGCTCACCGACCGATGCGGCCGCGGTGTTCTCGGTGCTCCGGGTGGTGCCGTTGCCGCGACGGATCACCGGCACCCTGGAGGCAGAGTCCGGTCTCAACGACGCTCCGACCGTGGTGCTGGTCGCCCTGATCTCAAGCGGTGCCCTGGCCGAGGACTCGCTCATCGAGATCCTCGGCGTGATCGTCTTCGAGCTCGTCGCCGGTGTCGGCTTCGGACTGCTCGTCGGTTTCGGCGGCGCCTGGGTGATGCGGCGCATCGCGCTGCCGTCCTCGGGCCTCTATCCGTTGGCGATCCTCTGCCTGGCCATTGGCGCCTACGCAACCGCTGCCGCAGTCCACGCCTCCGGGTTCGCCGCGATCTATGTGGCCGCGCTGGTGCTCGGCAACGCCGAGCTGCCCCACAGGGCAGCCACCAAGTCGTTCACCGAGGGCATCGGCTGGATGGCCCAGATCGGCCTGTTCGTGATGCTCGGGCTGCTGCTCTCGCCCGACCGGATCGACGCGCAGACCGTCGGCTACGCCCTCGTCGCGGGCGCGGTGCTCACGCTGGTCGCGCGTCCGATCTCGGTCGTGTTCAGCTCGGTGGTGCGCCCGATGCCCTGGCGCGACCTGACCTTCATCTCCTGGGCCGGACTGCGCGGCGCGGTTCCGATCGTGCTCACCACCATCCCCCTCGCAGAAGGGGTCGACGACGCCGACCTCGTCTTCGACATCGTCTTCATCATGGTCATCGTCTTCACCCTGGTGACCGGCCCCACGCTGCCCATGCTGGCCCGGGTGCTGGACGTCGCCCAGCGCTCGGAGCCGCGTGACCTCGACGTGGAGGCGGCGCCCCTCGAGCGCATCGCCGCGGACCTGTTGCAGATCACCATCAGCGCCAACTCCCGGATGCACGGCGTCGAGGTCGGCGAGCTGCGGTTGCCCCAGGGGGCCTCGGTGGCCCTGGTCATCCGCGACGGGGAGTCACGGGTCCCCGAGCGCCGTACCGTCCTGCGCCGCGGCGACGAGCTCCTGGTGGTCACGCCGCGCCGGCTGCGGGCGCGCACCGACGAGCGACTGCGCCAGGTCTCCCGCGGCGGGCGCCTGGCCCAGTGGCTCGGGAACGACAAGAGCCCTGCCGACGAGTGAGGCTGCCGCGGGCCGGCCGTCACGACGTACGCCGCCCGGGATCGGTCCTCCGAGCGGTCGGGATCGTGCAGGTGCGGGGTTGTGGCCCGGGATCGGTCCTTGGGGCGGTCGGGATCGTGCAGGTGCGGGCTTGTGGCCGGGGATCGGTCCTTGGGCGGTCGGGATCGTGCAGGTGCGGGCTTGTGGCCGGGGATCGGTCCTTGGGGCGGTCGGGATCGTGCAGGTGCGGAGTTGTGGCCCGGGATCGGTCCTTGGAGCGGTCGGGATCGTGCAGGTGCGGAGTTGTGGCCCCGGGTCAGCCTCTGGTCCCGCGCCGAGCCCGCGAGGGGGTGGTCACGCGATCGGCGGCGTGCAGACCGCGGTGTCCTCGCCGGCCTTCAACTTGCGCGGGGACTTCTTGACCAGCGACTGGAACTCGTCGCCGACGACGACCACGATGCCGACGCCGAGGAGCTCCTTGTCGGTGACGATCGGGGTGCCGGCGCCGAACTGGGCGGCCACCAGGCGCGCGGCCGCGTCATGGTTGGCGGCGCGGACCTCCACCCGCTTCACACCGGCCTTGCGGGCGTTGCCACTGTCGCCGGCGCCGAAGCCGTGCACGATCAGCTGCTCCATCGTCTTGCTGGCCAGGCCCGAGCGCTTGCCGGCGTTGTAGACGCTGACGGTGATGTCACCGGTGCGGACCTTGGACCCGGCCGGGATCGTCTTCTCGACGCAGGCCGGGTCACTGTCACCGAAGGAGGCCTTCGGGAAACCCTTGGTCGTCTGGGTGACCCCGAAGATGAGCATGAGCACGCAGATGAGGGCGAGCACGCCGAGCGTGACGGCCGAAGTCTGACGCCGATCCATCAGCCCTCCAGGATGTGGACGCGGGCATGCAGGACGTTGCGTTGCTGGAGGGCGGCGCGCAGGGCCCGGTGGAGGCCGTCCTCGAGGTAGAGCTCCTGGCGCCAGTAGACGACGTGGGCGAACAGGTCGCCGTAGAACGTGCCGTCCTCATCGAGGAGCGCGCTCAGGTGGAGGGTGTCCTTGGTGGTGATCAACTCGTCCAGACGCACCTGTCGAGGCGCGACCTGGGCCCATTCACGGGAGTTCATCCCGTGGTCGGGGTAGGGGCGAGAGTCACCCACGCGCTTGAAGATCACGGTCGTGACTATAACGAGGACTGCCCACGATCCCAGACTTGGCGAGTCGGGCGGTCGCCTGCAGCTCGGCGGAGGGTCGGGCAGCATCCGCGTGGAACCCGCCGCTGTCCGGCCAGTGGCCCAATTCCGTGGCGCGGGTGCGGCGCGTGGCGCACACTGGATCGGTGCCCACCTCCAACCACCTGATCGCATTCGTGATCGCCTCGATCCTGTTCATCCAGGTGCCGGGGCCGAGCCTGCTGTTCACCATCGGCCGCGCGCTGACCGTGGGCCGGCGTGACGCGCTCCTCTCGGTCGTCGGCAACGCGCTGGGCCTGGTGGGCCAGGTCGTCGGAGTCGCCCTCGGCCTCGGGGCGCTGGTTGCGGCGTCGGCAACGGCGTACACACTGCTCAAGCTGGTCGGCGCGGCGTACGTCGTCTACCTCGGCGTCCAGGCGATCCGTCACCGTGGCGACGCCCGACGGGCCATGGAGTCACCCACCGACGGACCCGCCACCGGATCCGCGGGAGGGGCGGTGTGGACCGGCATCCTCGTCGGCCTGACGAACCCGAAGAGCATCGTCTTCTTCGCGGCCTTCCTGCCGCAGTTCGTCAACCCGGCAGCGCCCACGACGCCGCAGCTGTTGCTGCTCGGCGCGATCTTCGGCCTGCTGGCGGTCTGCTCGGACACCTGCTGGGCGCTGGCCGCCTCGCGCGCCCGTGAGTGGTTCGCGAGCAAGCCGCAGCGGCTCGACGGTCTCGGCGTCACCGGCGGAGTGATGATGGTCGGTCTCGGTGCCGGGCTGGCCGTCACCGGCAACACCACCCACTGATCGGCGCCACCACCTCGAGTAACGCGGGGTTACGGTCGCTGAACACGTGCTGTGATGCGGATTTTCGTCAACACCACCGCACAAGTGCGACGGGGCCTGACGACGGATCAGCCTTCGGTCGGCTCGCTCCAGGCCAGTTGGAGTGCTTCCACGCCACGGTCACGGGTGATCAGACGACCACGGCCGGGAGGCTGCGCCTTCGGGCGCAGGTTGCCCAGCAGCATGCCCTCGTCGGGGTTGCCCGAGAGCAGGATGCCCGGCATGGCGAGGTCGCGGATGGTCTGGATGATCGGGTCGTACATCGCCCGCGAGGCACCACCGGAACGACGTGTGACGATCAGGTGGAACCCGGTGTCCTTGGCCTGGGCCAGCAGCGGTGCCAGCGCGTGCACGGGTGACCCCTGCTGGGTGGCGACCAGGTCGTAGTCGTCGACCAGCACGAAGGCATCCGCACCCGTCCACCATGACCGCGCCCGGAGCTGGTCCGGCGTCACGTCGGGCCCGGGCAGACGGTTGGTCAGGTATTCGGCCAGGTCCTTGAGCGCCGGTCCCGCCTGCGTGGCACTGGTCAGGTAGTCGAGGTTGTACTCCTCGGGGATCTCGCCGAGCAGCGAGCGCCGGTAGTCGACCGAGATGATCTGGGCTTCCTTGGGCGAGCGGGTGCGCACGATCTCCTGGACGACGGCTCGCAGCAACGCACTCTTGCCGGACTGCCCGTCGCCGAGGACGAGCAGGTGGGGCTCGGCGTCGATGTCGATGGACACCGGTGCGAGCTCCTTCTCGTTGATGCCCAGCAGAACCTTGCGGGCCGCCGAGTCGCCGGCCTGCTCGCGCACGCGCTCGAGGGTGACCTTCGACGGCAGCAACCGCACCTTGGGCCCGGACGGGCCCTGCCAGGCCTCGGTGGTACGCCGGATCAGGTCCTCGACGCCGTCACCGAGAGTGGCGGCGTCCTGGTCACCGTCGATGCGCGGCAGCGCACTGAGGAAGTGCAGCTTGCCGGTGATCAGGCCCCGCCCGGGCCGTCCGGTCGGCACCAGCTGGGCCACCTTGCGGTCGATCTCGGAGTCGAGCGGGTCGCCGAGGCGCAGCTCGAGCCTGGTGCCGAAGATGTCGCGCAACGCGGCACGGAAGTCGGCCCAGCGGCCGGCGGCGACGAGCAGGTGGACACCGAAGGTCAGGCCGCGCTGGGCCAGGGTCTGCAGCTCGATCTCGATGTCGTCGAAGTCGGAGCGCAGCGTGCTCCAGCCGTCGACCACGAGGAACACGTCGCCGTAGCCGTCGTCGGCGCGGCCCTGCGCGCGACGGCTCCGGTAGGTCTCGATGGAGTCGATGCCGTTCTGCCGGAAGTAGGCCTCACGACGGTCCACGACTCCCTTCACCTCGGCCACGATGCGGCGTACGACGTCGGGCTCGGAGCGGGTGCCGACACCGGAGACGTGGGGGAGTGAGGTCAGTGGGGCGAAGGTTCCGCCACCGAAGTCGAGGATGAAGAACTGGCTCTCCAGGGGCGTGGTCGTCAACGCCATGCTGGTCACGATCGTGCGCAGGATGGTGCTCTTGCCGGTGCGCGGCCCACCGACGATCGCCGCGTGGCCCGCGGCGCCGGTGAGGTTGACGGTCATCGTGTCGCGGCGCTGCTCGCGGGGACGGTCGACGATGCCGATCGGCACGGTGAGGCCGCCGAGGCCACGCCACTTGTGGCTGACCAGACCCAGCTTCGGGTCGACGGCGAGGTCGCCCATCAGCGAGTCGAGGGTGTCGGCGACGTCGAGCGGCGGCAGCCACACCTGGTGGGCCGGCGTGCCCTGGCCGATCATCTTGTCGACCGCGATGTCGAGCAGGCTGTCCTGCTCGCCCTGTTGCGGTTGGGGAGTCGACACGGGCTCGGCGACGTCCTCCTCGATGGCAGCCAGGGACTGCACCTCGGCGATGGTGAACGGCAGGATGCCGCGCAGGTTTCCGCCCTCGTCACGGTGGATCCTCGCCCGGCCGGACGGTGGGCCCGAGACGTACGCCGCCTTGAACCGCAGCAACGTGGACTGGTCGGGCTTGAGGAAGCCCAGACCGGGAACGGCCGGGAGCTCGTAGGCGTCGGGGACGCCGAGCACCGTGCGGGACTCCACGGCGGAGAAGGTGCGCAGACCGACGCGGTAGGAGAGGTGGGACTCGAGGCCGCGCAGTCGGCCCTCCTCGAGGCGCTGGCTGGCCAGCAGCAGGTGGAGTCCGAGCGACCGGCCGAGGCGGCCGATGGCGACGAAGAGGTCGATGAACTCGGGCTTGGCGGTCAACATCTCGGAGAACTCGTCGACCACGATGAACAGCGACGGCATCGGTGGCAGGTCCTCGCCCGAGGCGCGGGCCTTCTCATAGTCGCGGATCGAGGCGTAGTTGCCGGCCGCGCGCAGCATCTCCTGGCGACGCACCATCTCGCCGGACAGTGCGTCCTGCATGCGGTCGACGAGGGTGAGCTCCTCGGCCAGGTTGGTGATCACGGCCGAGACGTGGGGCATCTCCGACATGCCGGCGAAGGTGGCACCACCCTTGAAGTCGACCAGCACCATGTTGAGCTGTTCGGGGGAGTGGGTCATCGACAGGCCGAGCACCAAGGTGCGCAGGAACTCGGACTTCCCGGAACCGGTGGCACCGATGACGAGGCCGTGGGGTCCCATGCCCTGTTGGGCGGACTCCTTGATGTCGAGGTGCACTGGCGACCCGTTGTCGGCGACACCGATCGGCACCCGCAACCGGTCTCGGGCCGGCCGCTGGCGCCAGGCGGAACGGGTCTCGAACGAGAACACGTCCCCGAGCCCGAGCAGGTCCATGAAGTCGGTGGGGCCGGTGCTCTCGTTGCCGCTGGAGTCGGACCCGAGGGAGACGGTGTTGAGCGGAGCCAGCCGCCGGGCGAACGCCTCAGCCGTGGCCAGGTCCATCTGGTCGGCGAGCCCCTTCATCGGCTCGCTGCGCACCCGCAGCGCGGTGACCGGCTGCCGGCCGTCCTCGGGCGGCATGTTGGCGAAGTCGAGACGCAGGCGCGTGGGGTCGTCGAGCTCGTCCCACTGCTCGGGCAGGTCGATCAGGGTGACGCCGTGGAGACCGTCGGGCGGGATGATGTGGTTGCCGGGAGGCAGGTGGCCGCCGTCGATGACGAGCAGGATGTGCGGCAGCGCCGGCCCTTCGTCGGCACCGAACCGGGGACGCTCGGACAGGTCCTGGGGAAGCATCGCTCCGAGGTCGTCGAGCGACGTCGTCACCATCCGTCGCGGGCCGACCGCGTCGCCCTGCTGGGCGCTCAGCGAGTGGGGCAGCCACTTGAGCCAGTCCCACTCGGCCAGGTGGTCGTCGCTGCACAGCACGGCCACGATCACGTGCTCGGGGTGGTGGAAGGCGCTCGCCGAGCAGATCATCGCCCGGGCCAGTGCCCGCGCGGTCTCGACGGGCCCGGTGAGCTCGATGCGGTCGAAGGCCCGCAGGTCGATCGAGGCAGGCAGGTTGGGCTGCACCCGGTGCACCACCAGGAGGCGGTGCAGCGCCGACGCGGCCGCCGGATCGACCTGCTCGATGGGTGCGCTCTCGGGAGGCACCAGCTCCAGGGAGAGTGGCTGGGAGGACAGCCCGTACCTGACGTGCAGGAAGCGTTCGTCGGACGGCGTGTGCTCCCAGAGTCGGATCCTGTCCTCGGCCAGCGACGGGAGCGCGGACGGTTCGGGGTGGTGCCAGTTCAGCGCGGAGCGCTGCTTGTTGGCCGCGTTGCGTGCCACGTCGCGGATGGTGGCGAGGTAGCGGAGATATTCGGTGCGGGACCCGCTGAGCTGCTGCTGGCGTTGCTTCCGCTGCCGGTCGATCTGCACGATGATGAAGCCGATCGTGGCGAAGAGGAACATGCCGCCGGCGATCAGGCGCTTCGCGTTGCCGCCGTTGTCGCTGCTCATCGTGGCCACGACCAGGATCGAACCGACGCTGCCGAGCATCGGGATCGCCATCATCATCGCGTTGCCGGCACCCTCGCGTGCCTGGAGCTCCGGGGGTGCCTGCACCTCGACCTTCCCGGTGGGCACCTCCGGCGGCTCGAGGCGTTGTCCACTTCGCAGCGTCGTCACGGCGCGTTCTCCCTGCAACTTCTCGACTGGTGCATCACGTTCAGGTCGGGGTCGATCCTAGTGGTCCGTCTGCGAAATGGCGCGGCCTCGCCCCGCCCGGCATCGCGACGTGCCACCAGCCTCGGATCAGACGTCGGGTGTGGGCCGAGCGCCGCACCACCCGGCCGTACTACGCTTCCGGCATCACCGGAGGGAGCGTGGCGTGGCCGAAACAGTCCTCGAGGACACCGTTGCCGTGACCGTGCACGGCTCCGTGGGCGCGGTCGACCTCATCGTCCCGCTCGGTGCCTCGGCCAGTGACGTGGCCCGGGAGTACGCCGCCCAGTCCGGCTCCGTGGAGGTCCCCCGGCTGGTGACCATCATCGGCAGGCAGCTTCCGCCGACGACCTCGATGGAAGCGGCCGGGGTCACGGCCGGAGCCGTGCTGGTGGCCTTCTCGGGTGACTCGCCGACCCCGTCCTCACCGGCACGCCCGGCCTCCGACCCGACGACAACCGATCGGCGTACGCCGGCCGCGGTGGCAGTGTTGACCGGCGCTGCGGTGCTCGCCACCGCCAGCGCGTTCCTCGGAGCACACGCCGAGGGTTGGCAACGCGACGTGGTCCTCGGCTGCCTGGCGTTCGCCGCGGCCCTGGGCGTGATCCCGATGGGGCGTCACATCGACCTGCGTGGCGTGAGCGCGCCGGCGTTCGGTGCGGCGCTGGGCTATCTCCTGGTCTGGGAACCGGGGTCCTTCTCGCAGCCGCTGGCCTTCGGCATCACCGGCCTGGGCGCGGCACTGGTCGCGGGGATTGCTCGTGCCTCTGGCGCCGGGCCAGCCGTCGTACACACCGTCTGGATGGTGGCCGGCGCCGGCACCTTCCTGGTCTCTGGCGCCGTGGTGCTCACCGGAGCACCGCCCCAGCTCACGTGGGCGGTGCTGCTGATCGCCGCACTCCTGGCCACCCGGTCCGTGGTCGCGGCCGCGGTCGACGTACCCGACCAGATGCTCATCGACCTCGAGCGGCTGGCGGTCACCGCGTGGTCGGCACGCGATCGGCCCCGAGGACGTCGCGGGCGCATCATGATCCGCGAGTCGGCGGTCAGCGAAGTGCTCGCCCGAGGAACCCTCATCGTCAACGCGACCAGCGTCGCCATCCTCGTGCTGGTCGTGGTCGCGACTCCGCAGCTCCTCGCGGAGGCCACCTTCGACGTCGATCGCCCGGGCGCCCAGGCGCTCGTCTTCTTCACCGGGGCCGGCATCCTGCTGGCGGCTCGGAGCTTCCGTCACCCGCAGGCCCGGATCCTGTTGCGGACCGCCGGCCTGTTCGCCTGGGCGATGCTGGCGGTGGAGCTCCTCCCCGGCTACTCGGAGCGAACCCTGTTGTGGGTCGTGGTGGTGTCCCTCGCCCTGGCCGCCAGCGCACTCGCGACCGCCATCGCCACCGGGCGTGGCTGGCGTTCGGCCTGGTGGGCTTCGAAGGCTGAGCTGGCCGAGACCCTGGCCGGCGCGTTCGCGATCGGTGCCCTCGTCGTGGCGAGCGGTCTCATGCGCCTGGTCTGGGAGATCCCCTTCGTCCGCTGATCGGTGCCGCTCGCAGGGGTTGTCTGTGGAAACCGAGAATGCGATGTTTACGTGGTAAGGGCACGGGTAACACAGGTCTCAGCGACGCAAGTCGCAGCAGAACGACCAGAACTTCACCCACCACAGATCGCTCGGGCAGATCGTGCTCGACACGAAGGGAAGACAACCGATGAGTACAGGCGGAATGAAGGCAACAGCCGACGTCCTCAGAGTGGCTGCAAAGGACGTCAAGAGCACCCAGGAAGAGCTCGACTCGATCATCACCGACATCCGTTCCAAGCTGGATCACCTCAACACCGCTTGGCAGGGTCGTGGTGGCAAGGCGTTCCAGGGCGCCATCCTGTCGTGGCAGCGCACCGCCAACCGTGTCACCGGTGCGATGGACAACTTCCACTCGAGCCTGCTCGGCACCGAGCAGACCTACGACGAGACCGAAGACTTCGTGGCCGGCGGCCTGAACCGTTACGAGGACGGCGCTCTCTGAGCGTCGGACAGACTGAGACTGAGGAGAAGACACCATGACCGGTGAGAACATTGCAGTTGACTACGACCAGCTCGACGGCGCCGCGACCATCATCAAGAACCGCGCGATCGACATCGAGGACAAGCTGAACCAGATGGAGAAGCGGATGCTCGCCCGCAAGGACGAGTGGACCGGCGACGCGTCCAACGCCTTCGACGAGTGCCGTGCCGACTGGGAAGGCGCGATGAACGACATGAAGAACGTCCTCAACGACATCGGCCACCAGGTCGGTCTCTCCAACCAGGAGTACCAGGCCGCTGAGGCCGCAAACGCGAGGCGCTTTCGCGGAGCATGAGCCGCAACGGTCCGTCAGGACTGTGAAGGGGTTGTCGATGGACCGACGACCCCTTCTTGGCGTCGGGGGCGTGGCCGTCGATGAGCGGTGACCGTCAGCGGTAGGCTGCACACCGCCTTCAGCACGCATCCGCAGCACCATCCGCTCAAGCACAGAACTGGGGAGAGGATGTCCCAAGCCGCGACACCTGCCAGCACCTCCGGCCTCGTCCGGGTCACCGTTGCCTCCGGCACCCGCCGCGTCGACCTCGTGCTGCCCGGGTCGATCCCCGTGGCCGAGTTGGTTCCCGAGCTGGCCCGCAGCGTCGGCCTCCTGGACTCCACCACCGTCTACGGCGGATACCGAGTGGTCACCGGCGACGGCCGCGAGCTCGTCAACGATGCCGGCCTCACCATGCAGGGTGTCGAGGACGGTGGGTTGCTCACAGTCGCCGCCGGCATCGACGACCCGCCGCCGCGCGTCTACGACGATGTCGTGGAGGCGATGGCCGACGCGGTCGAGCGTGACCTGAAGCCCTGGGAGCCTGCGGCAGGGCGGCGTACGGCGCTCACCGCGAGCTCGCTCCTGCTCGCCCTCGGTGGTCTGGCGTTGCTGCTCCAGCGCGGCTCCGCGGTCGGCTCCGCGGCGGCCTGCATCATCGCGGTCCTCCTCGTGGTCGGAGCCATCGTGCTCAGCCATGTGCAACACGAGCGCGAGGCCGCGGTCTGCCTGGCCTGGATGGGGGCGGCGTACGGCGCGGTGGCCGGTCTGATGCTGGTTCCCGACGGCGGTGTCCTCGGCACCCCGATGGCGGCTGCCGGTGCCGGCGCACTGGTCGCTGGCGGGGTTGCGCTCGTCGGCCTCGACGAAGGTCGGGCCCTGGTGATCCCTGCAGTCGTCGTGGGCAGCATCTTCTGCGCGGTGGGCCTGGTGATGAACGCCGCCGACTTCGACCCGGCCGTGGTGTTCACCATCGTGCTGACACTCGTGGTCGTGGCCGGCAGCGTGCTGCCCTGGCTGGCCCTGGCCGCCACCCACTCGCGGGTGGAGCAGCTCTACTCCCACGCCGACATCACCAACGACCCCGACCCGATCGATCCGAAGACCGTCCACGGCGATGCCGTCGTCGGTCACGAGATCCTCCTCGCCGTCACCGCAACCGTCGGGGCGCTGCTGGTGCTGTGCGCACCGATGGCCGTCTCGCTCGGCCTCTTCGGAGCCCTGCTCGCCGTGGCCGCCTCCGCGGTCGTGATGCTGCGCACCCGCCAGTACCGTTCCGGCTCCGAGGTCCTGGCCGGCCTCACTTCGGGCATCCTCGGCCTGCTCTCCACGGCCGGTGCCGTCCTGGTCATGCATCCCGACTGGCGCCCGACAGCGGCCGTCGTACTCGCGGCCACGGCCGCGTTGCTGCTGGCCGGCACGCTCGTGCCGACCTCGCCGTCCGTGCGCCGCGGTCGGCTCGGCGACGTCGCCGAAGTGGTGGCGTTGCTCGCGTTGGTGCCGCTGCTGGTCCTGGCCAGTGGGCTCTTCGACCGCGTGAGCGGGTGAGCCCCGGTGTCCACCAAGCGTGATCTGGTCGAGGCGCACGCCTTCAGCCGGCGGCGCCTCGTCACGGCCTTCGTCAGCGGCGCGCCCGGAGGTCGCGAGGTCGAGCCCGTGCGGCAGACCCGTGTGGTCATCGGTGGCATCGCCCTCGGCGTGCTGCTGGTCGCCGGTGCTGCCCTGGCCGCGATCCTCGGCGGTGGCCGCTCTCCCTCCGACTGGCTCGACCCGGGAGTGGTCATCTCCAAGGAGGAGGGCAGTCGTTACGTCGTGCTCACCGAGGGCGGAGACCTGCACCCGGTGCTCAACCCGGTCTCCGCGCGCCTCCTGCTCGGTGACACCGAGCCCAAGGTGGTCAAGGAGGAAGTGATCCGGGGGGAGCCCCTCGGTGCCCAGATCGGCATCTACGGCGCCCCCGACGGCGTGCCGGAGTCCGGCTTCCTCCGTTCCAGCGGCTGGACCTCCTGCACCACCACCGAGGCAGCGAGCAAGCTCCATCTCGGCGACAAGCCTGTCGCCACACCGGTCACCGACACCGCCATGGTGGTGACGACCACGTCCGGCAAGGGCGGGCCGACGTACTACCTGGTGGCGCCCTCCGCCGACCCCGACCACGGCTACTACCGCTACAAGATGGGCTCGAAGGCGCAGGCCTCCCCCTTGCTCGGCGACCTCCGTCTCGACGGTGCCGAGGAGTTCCGGGTCTCCGCGCGCTGGCTCAACCTCTTCCCACAGGGGCCGAATCTGTCCCTCGCGAGCTTCAACCTCCCGGCCGGTTCGCCGAGGGCCACCTACCTCGACGGCGGCTCCCACAGGGTGGGCGACCTGGTCCGCAACCCCAGCTCCGGGCAGGTCTACGTGCTCGGCAGCGAGTCGCCGTTGCTGCTCACCGAGTTCTCCCAGCGCGTCTACGGCGCCGTCTCCGACGCGGGTGCACCCAAGGACTCCGACGGCGTGGCGGGTGAGCCGATCGAAGCGCTCGAGGACTGGCCGGGCGCCGTACCCCAACCCTTGCTAGACGACGAGTCCTGCGCGCTCCTCGATGCCGAGGCCGGCGAGGCGGCCCGGGTCCGCCTGGCCGTGAACCCGTCCAGCCAGGAGAGCGCCATCGACTCCAAGCCGGGCTCGTCGGAGGTCACTGTCGAGCCGTCGTACGGCGCCTATGTCAACGTCGGTCAGTTCGGCGACGAGGCAGGGGGCTCCCCGGTGCTGATCGACATGAACGCCACCCGCTACCGCCTCGGAGGGGAAGAGGGCCTGGCCGCCGAGATGTTCGGCTACGGCAGCATCGACCCGCCGACCGTTCCTGACTCCTGGACGGAGGGCTTCGACTGCGGCCCCGAGCTCTCCCAGGAGGCTGCACGGCGCTCACCCGACCCCAGGAGCACGGCTCGATGCGGCTGAGTCGGCTGGCCTCCTACGCGCTCGTGGCGGGTCTGGCGGCTCCCGGCGGACTGGCCGCATCCGCGCTCGCGCCTGCCGCGGCCCACGGTGCGCCTGCCGCGGCCGTGGTCGGGCCCGTCGCGCCGGCGTACGCCGGATTCGGGAACGCCGGGTCCGGGTACGCCCGGTTCGGGAGTGCAGCGCAGAAGACCGGGTGCACGACGGCGGCGCCGGGTGACGACACCCAGTCGACCGACGTCAGCAAGGCCGACGACGAGAAGAACCAAGCACTGCGGGCGCTGCGCCTCGACGACGTGCACAAGATCGCCACCGGTGCAGGTGTGGGCGTCGCGGTCATCGACTCGGGCGTCCAGCCCGGTCCCAACCTGACCCTGCGCGGTGGCACCTCGTTCGTCGGCAACGGCGAGATCGTCGACGGCCACGGCACCATCGTGGCGGGGTTGATCGCGGGCAGGGGCGACACCACCTCGATCGCGCCCGGGGCACACATCGTCCCGATCCGGGTCAGCGCCTCCGAGCCCGACCAGGACGACCCCCAACCCGGCCGGGTCGACCCCGCGGCCGTTGCCCAGGCGATCAACTGGGCTGTGGACCACCGCAACGACGGCGGCAACAACATTCGGGTGATCAACCTGTCCCTGGGCTTCGCCGACCGCGACCAGCCCCAGATCAGCGACGCCGTCGCGAAGGCCGAGAAGGCGGGGATCGTGGTGGTGGCTGCGGCGGGCAACCGGCCGGACGACTCCGCCGAGGACCCCGACGAAGCGCCGACGGATGACGCCGACAAGCCGGAGAAGACGCCCGACGAGGTGCTGTTCCCGGCCACGCTCGACACCGTGATCGCCGCGACTGCGCGCGACGAGAACCTGGCGATGACCACCGAAGCCGTCTACGTCGGTCCCGAGATCGACGTGTCGGCGCCCGTGGTGGGGCTGCGCTCGGTGATGTTGCGCGGCCTGCTCTGCGACATCCCGTTCACCGCCTCGAGCTGGGCCACCGCCGAGGTCAGTGGCCTGGCCGCCCTCCTCCTGCAGCAGGATCCCGACCTGAGTGCCGCACAGGTGCGCACCCGCATCGAGGCGACCGCCCAGGGCGGGTTCCACGACAGCGCCACCGACGGCCACGGGATGATCCAGCCCTACGAGGCGCTCACCGCCATGCTCGACATCGCCCGTGACGGCACCCTGCGCGAGAGCCGCGCGACCCAGCGCGAGGAGTTCGAGGCCGACAGGCCGGAAGTGCCCGGCGACCAGTACGCCGCCAGCCGCAAGCACCTGCTCTGGTGGGGAGTGGGGGCCGGAGGCGCGGTGCTCCTGGTGCTGATCCTGCGTCCGTTGACCGCGCGTCGCCGAGACTGACCCTGGTTCCACTGCCTCCTGGTCTTCCGGCGGTGTGTCCGCATTGCTGTCCCGCTGCAGTTACCGCTGCAGTTACCGAACAGTCCGCAGGTTTTTCCCGCCCAGAACCTGCATACGTTTCGGTAGCGGCAGGGGTGGGTGGGCAAACGCGGCAGGGGAGATGCAAGAACGCCCGGACTTCCATCAGTCCGGGCGTTCCAGTGGCGGAGGTAGGGGGATTCGAACCCCCGAGGGCGTTAACCCAACCCGCTTTCCAAGCGAGCGCCATAGGCCACTAGGCGATACCTCCGCGGAGGAGATTACCTGCCGGTGACCGGCCTGAGAAATCCGGCCACCGCCTGCTGCCACTTTGGTCGGCGTCCGGCCTCTGTCCTACACTTTCGCCAACCCCCCGTGCGGCGGCATCTCGCTGAACTCCCCCAGGGCCGGAAGGCAGCAAGGGCAGGTGAGCTCTGTCGGGTGCACGGGGGGCCTTTGCGTCCTTGCCGGGCACGAATCGGGACAACCGGGTCGTCACCGGACCGAATCACGACGCTGGGTTCCGATCCGGCCTGCGTATCCTCGTCGCCATGCATCCCCGGGCCGGCCTTCTCGTCGCCTCCGTCGCTGCCCTGGCCGCGTTGGTCGGTTGCGCGGAGGACAGCGGGGACGCCGACCCCGGGGCCGTCCCGTCCGGCTCCACCCGGCCGACGGCGTCCAGCACACCTCCGCCCGACGCCGTACGCACCGAGGACCTGGTGGTGCCGAGCGACCTGGAGTCGTTGGCGGCGGACTACAACGCATCGAAGAAGGCCACCGGCCCCAAGCTGGGGCCGATCCGTGGCGCCGACGTCAGCTGGCCGCAGTGCCCCAAGGGGATGGGCATCCCTGAGAAGCAGGGGCAGGACCAGCCGATGCCCGTCGAGGCCGCCGAGTTCGTGATCATCGGGCTGACCAACAGTCCGTCGTTCACCGTCAACCCCTGCCTCGAGGACCAGATCGAGTGGGCCCGCGAGCGTGACCTGCTCGTCGCGGCGTACGCGATCGTCAGCTACCCCGACGACGCGACGGTGCAGAAGCTGGGCAACGAGGGGCCGTACGCCGGCAGCTCGCGGCTGGGTGCCCTGCGCAACGTCGGCTACCAGGCGGCCCTGCACAACCTGCGGACGATGAAGGACACCGGCCTCGACAGCCCGATCGTGTGGATCGACGTGGAGCCCGTCGGCACCTTCGAGTGGAGCGCCGACACCGAGGCCAACGCGGCCGTGGTCGAGGGAACGGTGCGCGGCTACCGTGACCAGGGCCTGCGCGTGGGCTTCTACTCGCTGCCGTCGATGTGGTCGAAGATCGTGGGCGACCTGAGCTTCGAGGCGCCGGAGTGGCGTCCGGCCGGGGAGAACCCGCAGTCGGTGGCCGAGGAGCGATGCGGCGCGGACTGGTCGTTCCAGGGCGGCGACGCGGTGTTCGGGCAGTGGGTGGCCGACCACCGGGACCACAACATCAGCTGTCCCGGAGTCCGACTCGACCGGGATCGCTGGTTCCACAAGTTCTGAACCTCGCGGGCGACCTTTCGAGTGTCACCGCCGGTGGTTAGGGTTCACAACGTGGAAGCACCCCTCGCCCTTTATCGCCGCTACCGGCCCGAGACGTTCGCCGAGGTCATCGGCCAGGATCACGTCACCGAGCCACTGCGTGCTGCGCTGGCGAACAACCGGGTCAACCACGCCTATCTGTTCTCGGGGCCACGCGGCTGCGGCAAGACCACGTCGGCGCGCATCCTGGCCCGGGCGCTGAACTGTGAGAAGGCCCCGATCGCCGATCCCTGCGGCGAGTGCGAGTCGTGCCGTGACCTGGCCCGGGGCGGCCCGGGCTCGATCGACGTGATCGAGATCGACGCGGCCTCACATGGTGGTGTCGACGATGCCCGAGACCTGCGTGAGAAGGCATTCTTCGCCCCGGTCAAGAGCCGCTACAAGGTCTACATCATCGACGAGGCCCACATGGTCTCCCCGCAGGGCTTCAACGCGCTGCTCAAGCTGGTCGAGGAGCCGCCGCCCCACCTGCGGTTCATCTTCGCCACCACCGAGCCGGAGAAGGTCATCCCGACCATCCGCTCGCGCACCCACCACTACCCGTTCCGGCTGATCCCGCCGCGCCTGTTGTCGAACTATCTCGGCGAGCTGTGCGAGCTGGAAGGCGTCACCATCGAGCCCGCCGCGCTGCCCCTGGTGGTCCGCGCCGGTGGTGGCTCAGCGCGTGACACGATGTCGGTGCTCGACCAGCTGCTCGGCGGAGCCGGCCCGGAGGGGGTCACCCACACACTGGCCACAGGTCTGCTCGGCTACACCCCCGACACCCTGCTCGACGAGGTCGTCGACGCCTTCTCGGCCGGCGACGGGGCGTCCGTCTTCGGTGTCGTCGACAAGGTCATCGAGACCGGGCAGGATCCGCGCCGTTTCGCCGAAGACCTGCTGCGTCGGTTCCGCGACCTGGTGATCATCGCGGCCGTGCCCGATGCGTCCGCGACCGGACTGATCGACGTCGCCGAGGATGCCGCCGAGCGACTGACGGCCCAGGCCACCCGCTACGGGGTCGCCGGGCTGAGCCGCGCTGCTGACCTGTTCGCCACCGGACTGACAGAGATGCGTGGGGCGACCGCGCCGCGGTTGTTGCTCGAGCTGATCTGTGCCCGGGTGCTGCTGCCGGGCGCCGATGACTCCACCGACGGCCTGGGTGCCCGCCTCGACCGTCTCGAGCGCCGCGCCGCGATCACCGGCACTCCCTCCGGGGGCGCCGGCGCGGCAGTCCCGAGCCAGCCCCGCCCGTCCGTCGAGGGACGAACGGGTCCGTCCGGGGCGACCGCCGCTCCGCCGGCCACCGCAGCGGCGCCCGCTGCCCCTGCCCCGCAGGCGAGTCCTGCCCCGCAGGTGAGCCCGTCCTCGGCGCAACCCGAGCCACCGCGGCAGTCGGTGTCCGACGCCCCTGCCGCGCAGGCGAGTCCCACCGCGCAGGCAGGCCCACGCCCGGCGCCACCCGAGCAGCCGGCGCAGGCTTCCGATGCGCAGCAGCAGCAGCCGGACTCGTTCCGGCCCGAGCTGGCCGAGACCGGCTCAGGGCAGTCCGACCGGTCCGCAGGGTCGGCCCAGTTCGCCGAGCCAGCCCAGTCCGAACCGGCCCAGTCCGAGCCGGCCCGGGCCGAACCAGCCCAGGCCGAACCAGCCCAGGCCGAACCAGCCCAGGCCGAACCAGCCCAGGCCGAACCAGCCCCACGTGACGCCCAGGGCGCCCCCGCAGGAGCAGGCCCAGCAGCGAACGCCCCGGAGGCTGCGCCGAAGAGTGGGCTGAGCCTCAGTGACGTCCGCCAACTGTGGCCCGACATCGTCGAGGCCACGAAGATGAAGCGACGGGTGACCTGGATCCACCTCACCCAGAATGCTCAGGTCGTCGCAGTCGACGGCAAGACCCTCACGCTCGGCTTCGCCAACGCCGGGGCCCGCGAGTCGTTCGTCAACGGCGGCAGTCCCGAGATCGTCCGGCAGGCGGCCATCGACGTGGTCGGCTCCGACTGGAGGATCGAGGCCATCGTCGACCCGGGCGCACAGGCCCACGCCACCTCGCCCGCCGTACCCCAGCACGGCCAGCAGGACACGCCGTCGGCAGGTCAGGCGCCCGCGCAGGCGGCAGGGCAGCCGGCCGAGCAGTGGAACGCGCAACCCAGTGCGCCGACCCAGACCAGCCAGCAGCCGCCGGCCGCGCCCGACGCACCACCCCCGTGGGCGGATCCGTCGACCCCGTTTCCCGACGGCGGAGGCCGGGCCGCGCCGGTCGAGGACTCGGCGGCCACGCCGTCCGAGCCCGCGCCGAACCACGCACTCAACGCGGCCCGTGAGGCGATCCAGCCGACCCGGTCGGGTGCAGTCGAAAGGGGCCCAGAAGTCGACCCGACGGCTGCAGATGCAGATGTGAGCCCCGACGACCAGGAACTCGACAGCTCAGGCCTGTCGGCTGCCGAGCTGCTCAAGCGGGAGCTCGGTGCGCAGGTCATCCAAGAGATCAAGAACGACTGACGCGAGAGGCACGACGATGACTGAGAACCCCTTCGGAGCAGAGCAGTTCGGCCAAGGTGGCTTCGACATGAACGCCCTCCTCCAGCAGGCCCAGCAGATGCAGGAGCAGCTGGTCAACGCCCAGGCGCAGCTCGCCGAGACCGAGGTCGAGGGCAGTGCCGGGAGCGGCGCGGTCACCATCAAGCTCAGCGGCGCCGGCGACCTGCAGGCGGTCAACATCAAGGCCGGCAGCTTCGCCGGCGACGATGCTGACGACCTGGCCGACCTCGGCGACCTGGTCGTGGCGGCCTGGCGTGACGCGAAGGCCAAGGTCGACGCCCTGGCCGCCGAGACCCTCGGCCCGCTGGCCGGTGGTGGCGGTCTCGGTGGTGCCGGCGGCGGGGACTCCCTGCCCGGCTTGGGGTTCTGACTTGTACGAAGGAATCGTCCAGGACCTGATCGACGAGCTCGGTCAGCTCCCCGGCGTGGGCCCGAAGAGCGCCCAACGCATCGCCTTCCACCTGCTCCAGGCCGAGCCCGCCGACGTACGCCGTCTCGCGGAGGTGCTGATCAAGGTCAAGGAGAAGGTGAAGTTCTGCACGGTGTGCTTCAACGTCTCCGAGGACGAGCAGTGCCGCATCTGTCGCGACCCACGCCGCGACCCGTCGGTGCTGTGCGTCGTCGAGGAGTACAAGGACGTCGTCGCCATCGAGCGCACCCGCGAGTTCCGTGGCCGCTACCACGTGCTCGGCGGCGCGATCTCGCCCATCGACGGCATCGGGCCCGAGCAGCTGCGGATCCGTGAGTTGATGATGCGACTGGCCGACGGCACCGTCACCGAGGTCATCCTGGCCACCGATCCGAACCTCGAGGGAGAGGCCACTGCGACCTTCCTCACCCGCAATCTAAAGCCGATGGGGTTGCGCGTGACGCGTTTGGCTAGTGGACTGCCTGTGGGCGGAGATCTCGAATACGCCGACGAGGTGACCCTCGGACGGGCCTTCGCCGGGAGGAGATCAGCCGATGACTGACCAGACGACCACTGACCAGACCATGGACCCGCAGCTCGAGGAGTTCGCCCAGCAGGTCGCCGACCAAGTGGAGAGCTTCCTGGTGGCGCTGCAGGCAATCACCCGTGAAGCCGACGGCAGCCGCGCCATCTCGTTGTTGCTGCTCGAGGTGTCCCAGGTGCTGCTCGCCGGCGCGCGACTCGGCGTACAAGCCGACTTCACGCCTGCCGAGGAGTTCCAGCCCGATGCCGGTCCCGACCCCGACCTCGACGAGATGCGCCTGCGGTTGGCCCGGATGCTCGACGGCGTCGACATGTATGCCGAGGTCTTCGACACCTACGGCGAGCCCGAGATCGTGACCTCGATGCTCTCCGACGACCTCACCAGCGTGGCCTCCTCGCTGGCCCACGGCCTGCGCCACTTCAAGGCCGGCCGGGTCGACGAGGCGCTGTGGTGGTGGCAGTTCTCCTACGTCTCGACGTGGGGGAGCGAGGCCTCCGGCGTGCTGCGTGCGCTCCAGTCGATCGTGACGCACGACCGACTCGACACCGACTTCGAGATCGAGCAGGAGCAGGTCGCTGCTGCCGATGAGATGCTTGAGGATGCCGCACTCGACCCCCGGTAGAATCCAGCCAGCGTGATCGTGCAGCGTCGCCGGTCCGCTGAGTTGTCACAAACCTGAGTCGTCACACCGTGAGGAAGAATCCGTGGGCATTGTCGTGCAGAAGTACGGCGGCTCCTCCGTGGCTGACGCGACCGGCATCAAGCGGGTCGCCCAGCGCATCGTGAACACCCGCAAGGCAGGCCACGACGTGGTCGTCGTGGTCTCGGCCATGGGTGACACCACCGACGAGCTGCGTGACCTGGCCGAACAGGTCACCCCGTTGCCGCCCCCGCGTGAGCTGGACATGTTGCTGACGGCCGGCGAGCGGATGTCGATGGCGCTGGTCGCCATGGCGATCGCCCAGCTCGGCCACAAGGCGCAGTCGTTCACCGGTTCCCAGGCCGGCGTGATCACCGACTCGGTGCACGGCAAGGCCAAGATCATCGACATCACACCCGGCCGCATCGAGAACGCCATCAACGACGGCGCGATCGCGATCGTGGCCGGCTTCCAGGGCGTCTCCCAGGACACCAAGGACGTCACCACGCTGGGTCGGGGAGCCTCCGACACGACGGCGGTGGCGTTGGCGGCTGCCCTCGGCGCCGAGGTCTGCGAGATCTACAGCGACGTCGACGGTGTCTTCACCGCCGACCCACGCGTGGTCCCGACGGCCCGCAAGATCGAGAAGATCTCCACCGAGGAGATGCTCGAGATGGCCGCCTCCGGTTCCAAGATCCTCCACCTGCGGTGTGTCGAGTACGCCCGCCGCTACAACATGCCAATCCACGTGCGTTCCTCCTTCTCCCAGAAGGAAGGCACGTGGGTCATCCCCGACACCGATTCGGAGACCACCATGGAACACGCGATCATCTCGGGCGTCGCCCACGACGGCAGCCAGGCCAAGATCACCGTGGTCGACGTCCCCGACAAGGTCGGCGAGGCCGCCCGCATCTTCGAGGCGCTGGCCGAGTCCGGTGCCAACCTCGACATGGTCGTGCAGAACGTCTCCGCGGCCGCCACGGTCCGCACCGACATCTCCGTGACCCTGCCCCGTGAGGACGGCCAGGCAGCGATGACCGCCCTGGCCCGCATCCAGGACGAGGTCGGCTACTCCGAGCTGCTGTACGACGACCAGATCGGCAAGGTGTCGCTGATCGGTGCCGGCATGCGCACCCAGCCGGGCATCAGTGCCAAGTTCTTCGCCGCACTGGCCTCCGCCGGCGTCAACATCGAGATGATCTCCACCTCGGAGATCCGCCTCTCGGTGATCGTCGACGACGCCGACATCGAGAACGCCGTCCAAGCGGTCCACACCGCCTTCGACCTCGACGCAGAAGAGGTCGAGGCTGTCGTCTACGGAGGAACTGGACGATGAAGACACCCCACGCCTCCCGCCCGATCCGTCTCGGCATCGTCGGCGCCACCGGTCAGGTGGGCGATGCCATGCGTCGCATCCTGGCCGATCGCGACTTCCCGATCGAGTCGATCCGGTTCCTCGCCTCCGCCCGCTCGGCCGGCACCACGCTGCCGTGGGGCGACGAGGAGATCACCGTGGAGGACGCCTCCACCGCCGACGTCTCCGACCTCGACATCGCGATCTTCTCCGCTGGCGGATCCACCTCGAAGGCGCTCGCCGAGAAGTACGCCCAGGCCGGCGCCGTGGTGATCGACAACTCGTCGGCCTGGCGGATGGACCCCGACGTGCCGCTGGTCGTCTCCGAGGTGAACCCCGAGGCGATCAAGGAGGCCCGCAAGGGCATCATCGCCAACCCGAACTGCACCACCATGGCCGCGATGCCGGTGCTGCGTCCCCTGCACGATGAGGCTGGTCTGCAGCGCCTGATCGTCTCGACCTACCAGGCCGTCTCCGGCTCCGGGCTCGCCGGCGTCGAGGAGCTGGCCGGTCAGGTCTCGGCCGCAGGTGATGCCCGCAGCCTGGCCACCGACGGGTCGTCGGTCGACTTCCCCGAGCCGGTCAAGTACGCACTTCCCATTGCCTACAACGTGGTGGCGATGGCTGGCTCGATCGTCGACGACGGGCTGAACGAGACCGACGAGGAGCAGAAGCTCCGCAACGAGTCCCGCAAGATCCTCGGCATCCCCGACCTACGGGTCTCCGGGCTGTGCGTGCGGGTGCCGGTCTTCTCCGGCCACTCACTGGCGATCAACGCCGAGTTCGAGCGCCCCCTGCCGGTCAAGCGCGCTGAGGAGCTGCTGGCCGACGCACCGGGGGTCGAGCTCTCCGAGATCCCGAACCCGCTGCAGGCCGCCGGCAACGACCCGTCGTACGTCGGTCGCCTGCGCAACGACCCGGGCGTCGACGACGAGCGTGGCCTGGCGCTGTTCATCAGCAACGACAACCTGCGCAAGGGGGCGGCCCTCAACGCGGTCCAGGTGGCCGAGCTGGTCGCCGCCACCCTCTGACCGGCCTCGCCCTCCCCAGTGCGCTCCAGCGCGCCCGACCTGCCGTGAGTAACGCGGGGTTATGGTCGCTGAACACGCGCTGTGACGCGGATTCTCGTCAACAGCACCGCACAAGTGCCTAGGCGTGAGCGTCCGCGGAGTCTTCCTCCACGAACAGCGAGGTGAGCCAGTGGGAGACCACGAATGCCACCACGGCCACCAGTGGGATCACCACGATCATCCAGGGCGAGAAGATCACCCGGATCAGGAAGAGCAGGGCGACCACGGCCACGAGGCCGACGGCCATGAAACTGGTGCTGCCCGGGTCCGCCTGACGCCAGGCGTTGAGCAGTGAGCTGCCCAGGACCACCAGCAGGATCATGATCGCGACCAGCAGGAAGAAGCCGGGGGTGCCACAGCTGCTGGTTCCCTTGACCTTCTCGCAGCCCTGCACCGCCAGGTAGGTCATCGCCACGGCCAGCAGGCCGACGACCAGACCGGTGACCGCGGCAGCGGCGCGCCCCGGGAGTGGCGGAAGTGTGAGACCACGACGGGTACGCGGGGTGCGTTCGTCCTCCTCGTCGACGTCGTCATCCTCAAGTTCAGCGTCGACCGGATCCGTCTCTTCCGCCTTTGCGGTGACGTCCCCGTCAGGGGAGGCAACCGGCAATACTGTCGTCGCGTCCGGTGCCCGGTCACCCTGCACCCCGTCCGCGAACAGGGGACGGTCGGTCTCGTCATCGGTGTCCAGTTCGCTGGAGGGAGGCTCCGCTGCGGATGGCTCGACCGCGACAGGCTCGTCCTGTGTGGGCACGACCTCTGCACGACGCGCACGGGCATCCGCGGCCGCCGCCGGCCCGGCCTCAGCTCCGGCCGCTTCGGCTCCGGCCGGCCCGGTTGACTCGGCTCCGGCCGGCTCCGTCGGCTCGACCTCGGGGAGCCGGACGGTGTGTTCGGTGTCGGATGCGGCGTCCCCGGTGGGGACCACATCGGTCGGGACGTCGTCCCTGCCGGCCTCGGAAGTGGTCGCGTCCCCGGCAGGGATCACAGTGGTCGGGACGTCGTCCGTGCCGGCCTCGGAAGTGGTCGTCGAAGTGGCATCGGTGGAGTCCGCCGGGTCATCGGCTGCGCTGGTCTCGGAGGCTCCGGCGTCCGACTCTGTGGCTCGGCCGCCCGCGCGGCCCGACACAGCCGCGCCAGCAGTGGCGTCAGGGGCAGGCTCGGCAGCGGGTTCGGCAGCCTCTGGCTCGACCTCCTGCGCAGGCTTCTTGCCGCGCACGACCGCATCGAGCTCCTCGCGTGACACCGTGGGTGCGTCGTCCTTCTCGGCTGCCTTCTTCTTGCGCTTGAAGAGACTTCCGAGCGAGGGCATCTCCAGTGAGGGGCCGTCGCCGTCCCCCAGGTCCTTGTCTGCCATGGGCGGCAGTCTGCCAGAAACCAGTTCTCGTCCCCGGGGTATCCGGTGGTTGGGCGCACGGTTGTTCACCGAACTGGGCGGGCCGCGCCGTCGTGTTCGAGCAGCATCCACCTGGAATCTCACGACGTCTCGGGTCCCGGACGCTCACCCGGAATGAGGACTCCCGGACCCACCTGAGTGGATCCGGGAGTCTTCGATGTCTTGCGACATCACCGGGTCGGGCTGACAGGATTTGAACCTGCGGCCTCTTCGTCCCGAACGAAGCGCGCTACCAAGCTGCGCCACAGCCCGATCACGGAACGTTCCCGTGAACGCAGGCGAGCATACCCGAGGGCAACCGACCGCCTGAAATCGCCTCCGCCAATGCCGAGCGTCGTGGTTCACAGGGCAAGGAAGTTCGCCGGGTACGACGATTGGCTGAGTGTGAAATCCTCGGCCGTCGGCTCAACTTCCTTGCGCGGCGAACACCGCTCCGAGCTGCGTGCCGGTCAGCCACTCGTGAGAGTGAGCAGCGTCGCCTCAGGTCGGCAGGCAAGCCGCACCCGGGTGTAGGGATTGGTGCCGAGCCCGGCCGACACGTGCATCCAGGTCGAGCCCGGGTCACCCGGGCAGGACGCGGCCGGATGCCGGTGCAGCCCCTTCGCACGCGCGTTGTCGAGGTCGCAGTTCGTGGTCAGCGCACCCAGGAACGGCACGCAGACCTGGCCGCCGTGCGTGTGCCCGGCGATGATCGCGTCGTACCCGTCGGCGGCGAACTGGTCGAGGACCCGCAGGTACGGCGCGTGCGCAACTGCCAGGCGTACGTCGACGTCTGTGCGCGCCGGGCCCGCCACGGCGGGGAGGTCGTCGTAGGAGAGGTGGGGGTCGTCGACGCCGACGAACCCGAAGCTGGTGTCACCGACGTCGAGGGATGCGGCGGTGTTCGTCAGGTCGGTCCACCCGGCCTTGCGGAAGCCGTCGCGCAACGTCTGCCACGGCAGGCTCGGGCTGTTGGTGGCCCGGGTGCCGTCGTCGGGCATGAGGTAGCGCAGGGGATTGCGTGGTGTCGGGGCGAAGTAGTCGTTGGAGCCGAACACGAAGGCCCCGGGCAGGTCGAGCAGGGGGCCGAGGGTGTCGAGCACGACCGGCACAGCGTGCTTGTGGGCGAGGTTGTCGCCGGTGTTGATGACCAGGTCCGGTTGCAGGGCCGCGAGTCGGCGTACCCATTCCTGTTTCTTGGCCTGCCCGGGCGTCATGTGGATGTCGCTGAGGTGGAGCACCCGGATCGGGGTGCGGCCTGCCGGGAGGACGGGGAGGTCGACCCGTCGCAGCGTGTAGGCGCGGGCCTCGGCGGCGGCGTAGCCGAGCGTTGCCGCACCGGCGAGGGCGCCCAAGCCGAGAATGCGGGTGAACGACATCCCTCAAGGCTGCCACAATGGTGTGCATGAGTGCTCTCAAGGACCGGATGCGTGCTGACCTGACCGCTGCCATCAAGGGCAGGGACGGAACGCGTTCCTCCACCCTGCGGATGCTGCTCACCTCGATCACCAACGCCGAGGTGGCCGGCAAGTCGCAGGTCGAGCTGACCGATGACGACATCGTCACCGTGCTCTCGACGGAGGCCAAGAAGCGTCGCGAGGCAGCGACCGCGTTCGACGAGGCGGGGCGCAGCGCGATGGCCGACAAGGAGCGCGCAGAGCTGCTGGTGATCGGCGACTACCTCCCGGCCCAGCTCAGTGAGGTCGAGATCGCCGCCATCGTGACGGCCGCCATCGACCAGACCGGTGCGGCCGGTGAGGGCATGCGAGCGATGGGCAAGGTGATGGGCCTCGTCTCACCCCAGGTCAAGGGCAAGGCCGACGGCGCCCAGGTGGCCGCCGAGGTCAGGCGTCAGCTCGGCGCCTGACGGGCTGCCCCGCTCGGCGGCTACGCCGGTCGGGCCGCACCTGCCCGGCTACGCCGTCCAACGGTCACCCCGGCGCTCAGCGCGCAGGGCATCGAGCGTTGACGCCTCGTGGGTGGTCAGCGACGGCCGCGGCCGCGGCCACGGCCCGGCTTGTCGTCCCCGCCGTTCTTCTTGGGCTTGGTGTTCTTCTTCGGCGGCGGTGGGACGTACGGCGTGCCGTCGGACGGGTAGATCGTGACCACGCTGCCCGAGGTGCCCGTCTCCCCGGCCCCGGGCGAGGTGTAGGCCACGGTGCCCCGCGCGTAGCTGGAGTCGACCTGGCTACCGACCATCACGGAGAAGCCGAGCTCCTCGAGCTTGGCCTTCGCCGCGTCGGTCGACATCCCACCCAGTGACGGAATCCCGACCGAGACACCCTGGATCTCGCTGGTGTTGGGCGCCACGAAGGTCTCGTCGGCCAGCCACTGCTGGACCACGTGCATGGCGTCTCCCCACATCGGCCCGGCGGTGCCGGATCCTGAGGCGGAGTAGAGAGTGCGGCCGCCGATGACCTTGCCGATCAGCGAGTCGGGGCCACCGCCCTCGTTGACCCCGGCGATCATCGACGCTGCGGCGAGGTTGGGGGTGTAGCCGGCGAACCACACGGAATTGGCGCTGTTGGTGGTGCCGGTCTTGCCGGCCGACTCCTGGTTGAGGGCCAGGCCGTTGATGGCGCCGAATCCGTTGCCCTCCTGCACCCCGCGCAGGATGTCGTTGACCGCGTCCGCGACTGCGTTGGAGAACAACTGGGTGCACTTGCTGGGGTACTTCTTGACGAGGGTGCCGTTGGCGTCCTCGATCCGGTTGACCGGCCGCGCGTCACAGTGCAGTCCACGCGCCGCGAACGTGGCGTAGGCCTCGGCCATCTCGAGCGGGGTCGCGTCGGCGACACCGAGCGTGAAGGTCGGCACCCGCTCGGCACTCGGACCAGTGGGGGTGGTCAGGTTGACGCCCATCTCCTTGGCGAGCCGGAAGGGAGCACACAGGCCGGTGACCTGCTCGAGGGCCATGAAGAAGGTGTTCACCGACTCCCGGGTGCCGGTGTAGAGCGTCTTCGGACCCGACGTGGTCGAGTTCGGGATCGAGAACGAGCCGTAGCCGTAGGGCTGGCCGTCACAGTTCTTGTAGTCGGCCTCCTGGAAGGTGCGTTCCGCCGGGGAGTCGATCGTCGTGTTCAGCGAGACACCCTGCCTGATCGCCTGGGCGAGCACGAAGACCTTGAAGGTCGACCCCGCCTGGAAGCCGCGCGCACCGCCGACCTCCTTGGGGGTCGTGTAGTTGATGGTGGTCTCGTTGAGCTTGTCGTCCAAGCCCATCGGTCGCGACTGGGCCAACGCCTTCACCGCACCCGTGCCCGGCTCGATCATCGCCAGTGCACCGATCGCCGACTCGTTCTGGCGGACGTGCGCGGCCACGGACTTGTCGGCCGCGTCCTGGAAGCGCAGGTCGATCGTGGTGCGGATGGTCAGACCACCCGACTTCAGCAGGTTCATCCGCTGCTTGGGGGTCTTGCCGAGGCTCGGGTCACGCTTGAGATAGCTGACGACGTAGTCGCAGAAGAACGGGGCCCGAGCGAGCAGGCAGCCGTTGTTGTTCTTGGTGACCTTCAGCTTGAGCGGCATCTTGCTGGTCTTCTCGGCCCGCTTCTGCGGGATCACGTTCAGCTGGGCCATCCGGTCCAGCACCGTGTTGCGGCGGTCGAGTGCCTTGTCGGGGTGGTCGATCGGGCCATAGCCGTTGGGGTTCTTCACCAGACCGGCCAGCGTGGCCGACTCACGCAGGTTGAGGGCGCTGGCGTCCTTGCTGAAGTAGTGCTTGGCGGCTGCCTGGATGCCGTAGACGCCGTCGCCGAAGTAGGCGATGTTGAGGTAGCGCTCGAGGATCCAGTCCTTGGAGTACTTCTTCTCGAAGGCGATCGCATAACGCAGCTCACGCAACTTGCGGGCGAAGGTGTCGTCGGTGGCCTCCTTGCGCTCCTGTTTGGTCTTGGCCTGGCTGACCAGGGTCAGCTTGACCATCTGCTGGGTGATCGACGACCCACCCTGGCGGGTCTCACCGGAGGCCTGGTTGGTGACGAAGGCGCGCAGCGTGCCCTTCACGTCCATGGCGCCGTGTTGGTAGAAGCGGTAGTCCTCGATCGAGACGATCGCCTGGCGCATCTTCTTCGACACCTGGGAGAGCGAGACGTTGACGCGGTTCTCGGCGTAGAGCGTCGCGATCGACGTGCCGTCGGCGGCCAGGATCCGGGTGCGCTGGGGGAGAGCTTCGGCCTCGAGCTCGTCGGGCAGCTCCTCCAGGCCGTCGGCGACGTTTCCGGCGGTGAGGCCCGTGACTGCGGCGAACGGGATCACCAGACCAGCGGCCACCACGCCGAGAATCATCGACACCACGAGCATGGAGCCGAGGTGGGACAGCGCGGAAACCGGGCGGGGTGAGCCGTCGTCGGGGTCAGACATGGGGCTCAGAATACGCGAACACACCTGATCAACCCGAGTTCACGACCCCGGACGGGTATTGGGCACTAGTCCTTTCTGACTAGAAGGATTGGCCGGGTTGTGTCTGTTTCAACCATCGATTCTTGCCTACCTTCAGTGATGGGGATTGGCATTTGGCGAGATCCGACCCGGAACTCACCAATCTCGGATGGATGTGGGGACATCATGTGGGTTGAAGATTGGGCTCCGGCAGCTGCGTGCAAGCAGGCCCAGCCGGACGAACTCTTCGTGCGTGGAGCCGAGCAGAACAAGGCCAAGCAGGTCTGTGCAGCCTGCCCGGTGCGCACCGAATGCCTCGCCGAGGCGCTCGACAACCAGATCGAGTGGGGCGTGTGGGGCGGCATGACCGAGCGTGAGCGCCGGGCGCTCCTGCGGCGCAACCCGGTCGCCTCCTGGCGCAGCGTCCTCCAGGACGCGAAGAACCAGCACAGCCTCGCCTCCGTCTGACGGCGTACGGCGCCGAGTCGGCGCGTGGTGACGGCGTACGCCGCCGAGTCGGCGCGTGGTGACGCAGCGCGCGTGAACGCGTGCCCCCTCGGCCGATCAGGCTGACGGGGCCTCACCGGCGAGCAGCCCGCCGATACGGCGGAGACCGTCGAGGTCGTGCACGTCTGTCGACAGGGCCGGTACGACGGCGGTCGCCACCCGTGGGTTGGCGACAGAGAAACGCTCCCGCAGGGCGGCCTCGCGCTCGACGATGCGGGTCCGGGCGGCATGCAGTCGCAGCAGACCCGCCGTGACGGATGGCTCGCCGTCGCGCCTGCGGAGCTTCTCGACCGCACCCATCGCCTCGTCGGCACCGAGCTCGCTGGGCGGGGCGACACTGGCCCGGTTGACCACCAGGCCGGCCAGGGGCATGTCCTCCCCGCTGAGGCGGTCCACGAAGTACGCCGCCTCGCGCAGCGCGTCGGGCTCCGGGGCAGCGATCACCAGGAACGCCGTACCGTCGGCCTGCAGCAGCCGGAAGGTCTTCTCGGCGCGCTGCCGGAAGCCTCCGAAGAGGGTGTCGAAGGCGGCCACGAACATCTGCAGGTCCTGCAGCACGGTCGCCCCGAGGATCTTGGTCAGCGCGTTGGTGATCACGCCGAACCCGGCGGTCATCAGGCGGGCCGGGCCGCGCGCCGGGGCCAGCAGCAACCGGATGAACTTGCCGTCCAGGAAGCTGCTCAACCGCTCGGGTGCGTCCAGGAAGTCCAGGGCCGAGCGCGACGGAGGGGTGTCGACCACGATCAGGTCGTAGTCGCCCGACTTCTTGGCATCCCGGTAGAGCTGCCCGAGCTTCTCCATCGCCATGTATTCCTGTGTGCCCGCGAACGAGCTCGACAAGGCGATGTAGAAGGGGTTCTCCAGGATCTGCTTCGCCTTCTCAGGGCTGGCCTGGCTCTCGACCACCTCGTCGAAGGTGCGCTTCATGTCGAGCATCATCGCGTCGAGGGAGCCGGTGCCCTCCTGCACACCGACCACGGGCCGCGGGGTGTTGTCGAGGGCCTCGATGCCCATCGACTGGGCCAGCCGACGGGCCGGGTCGATGGTGAGCACGACGACCTTGCGGCCGCGCTCGGCGGCGCGCAACGCCAAGGAGGCGGAGGTCGTGGTCTTGCCGACACCACCCGACCCGCAGCACACGATGATCTCGGTGGCGGGGTTGTCCAGCAGGGCGTCGACGTCGAGCGCCGGCGCGCTCTCACCGGTCGAGGCCAACGGGCCGACCCGGGTGCGCTGCTTGCCTCTCATGCCATTCCCCTCTCGCACGATCCCTGCGGTGCCTCACTCCGGCACGCCTCGTGCCTCGGCGTACCTCCGCGGGGGCTCCTCGTGCTCATGCCATTCCCCTTTCGCACGATCCCTGCGGTGCCTCACTCCGGCACGCCTCGTGCCTCGGCGTACCTCCGCGGGGGCTCCTCGTGCTCATGCCATGCCCTGTTCCCGCAGCGAGGCTGCGAGGTCGTAGAGACCGCCCAGATCCACCCCGGACGGCAGTCGCTCGAGCTCGTACGTCGGCACGCCCATCTCCCCGACCAGCTCGCGCTGGCCGTCCTCGAGGGCGCGGCGCTCGGCGTGGTCGTGGGCCTCGGTGAGCAGGCCGTCGACGAGTACGTCGTCCACGGCGATGCCCACGTCCCGGAGGTCGGACTCGATCGCGGCGCGGTCCAACGTTCCCTCCCGGGCAGCCTTCAGCTCGTCGTCGGCCAGATCGCGAGGGCGGGCGAGGTTGACCACCACGCCACCGACCGGCAGCTCGGCGGCACGGAGATCGGCGATGCCGTCGGCGGTCTCCTGCACCGGCATCTCCTCGAGCACGGTGACCAGGTGGATCGCCGTACGCGGGGAACGGAACAGCGTCATCACGGTGTCGGCCTGTTTCTTGATCGGCCCGGCCTTGGCCAGACCTGCCAGCTCCCCGTTGACGTTGAGGAACTGGGCGATCCGCCCCGTCGGGGGAGCGTCGAGCACGATCGCGTCGTACTTCTGGCCGGCCTTGCTCGACGTACCCTTCTTGCGGCTGGCGCGGGCGGCCTCGAAGACCTTGCCGGTCAGGAGCACGTCGCGAACGCCGGGCGCGACCGTGGTGGCGAAGTCGATGACCCCGAACCGGTCGAGCGCCCGGCCGGCACGACCGAGCTTGTAGTACATCGCCAGGTATTCCAGCAGCGCCGACTCGGCGTCGATGTGGAGCGCGAAGACGTTGCCGGCGTTGCCCTTCGGGCCGGGGAGACCGGAGGCGATCCTTCGCTCCTCGTAGGGCAGCGGCGAGACGTCGAACATCTGGGCGATGCCCTGACGGCCCTCGACCTCGCACAACAGCACGTTATTGCCGCGGCTGGCCAGCGCCAGCGCGAGCGCAGCAGCAACCGTCGACTTGCCGGTGCCGCCCTTGCCGGTGACGACGTGGAGTTCGACGCGCGGCCAGTCTGAACTGGTGACGGGGGTGCTCACGGCACTAGAGCCTACTTGGCCCGGAAGCGCTGGATGCGGCGCGACAGCTCGTGGGCCTCCTGCAGCAGCAGGCGCCCCAGCTCCGGCTGCCGATCGGGGGCGAATCGGTGGTCGATCCCGGTCAGGCTGAGCGCCCACTGGGGGATCCCCCGGGCATCGAACACGGCCGCGCCCATGCCCCAGCTGCCGTGCACGATCAGGCCGGGATTGACCGAGTAGCCGAGCCGTTGGGTCTGTCGGATCCGGTCCTCGAGCCGCTCGCGGGAGTGCGCGTCGCCGAACGCTTCGACGAGGTCGTGCTCGTCGAGGTGCTCGGCCAGCTCGCGTTCGGGGAGGTGGGCGAGAATGACCAGGCCAGCGGATGCGACGCCGAGCGGGAAGCGGATGCCCTCGTGGAGCACGTGTGAGCGGATCGGGAAGCTCCCGTCCTCGCGTGCGAGGCAGATGGTCTCGTCACCGCGTCGTGCGGAGAAGAACGCGCTCTCACCGGTGGCCTCGCTGAGCCGGCGCAGACTGGTGCCGGCCAGGTGGCTGACGTCGTAGCGGGTGGAGGCGGCATTGCCGAGCAGGAACGTCTCGGGCCCGAGCAGCCACTGTCCCGAGGGCGTGCGGTCGACCAGGCCCTCGTGGTGCAGCGCGACGAGGAGGCGGTGGGCGGTGGGGCGGGCGAGGTCGGCAGCGACGGCCGCCTCGGTGGTCGTGACACCTGTCGGCTCATGGCGGGAGACGGTGCGCAGCAGGCGGCCCACGCGGGCCACGACCTGGTGGGGAGTCTCCATACGTCCAGCATAGGGCGCGTTCACCCAGTGAACGCACGTGGTCGAAAACGTACGCCGCGCGAGAGGTTGACGTTCGTCTTGCGGTCGGGCGTTGACGCGGGGGGTGCCGTGGGGCACAAATGGAACTGGCTCATCAGTGAGTCGGCTCATTCGCAGTGGCGCCCGGGCCGGTGGCGCACGTGAGGTCGAGGAGGACCTGTGGACAAGGTGATGGGGAGCGCCGCCGAAGCGGTGGCCGACATCGGGTCGGGCTCGACCCTGGCTGTCGGTGGATTCGGGTTGTGCGGCATCCCGTCGGTGTTGATCGAGGCCCTGCTGGAGCAGGGGGCCGACGAGCTCGAGGCGGTCTCGAACAACTGCGGCGTCGACGACTGGGGCCTCGGCCGACTGCTCGGCGCCCGCCGGCTGCGGCGGATGATCTCCTCCTACGTCGGGGAGAACAAGGAGTTCGCCCGGCAGTACCTCTCCGGTGAACTCGAGGTCGAGCTGACGCCACAGGGCACGCTCGCCGAGCGGATGCGTTGCGGCGGCACCGGGATCCCGGCGTTCTTCACGGCCACCGGGGTCGGCACCCAGGTCGCCGAGGGCGGTCTGCCCTGGAGGTACGACGACGCCGGCAACGTGGTCGTCTCCTCTCCTGCCAAGGAGGTACGCACCTTCTCGACCGCCGAGGGTGACAAGCAGTTCGTGCTGGAGGAGGCGATCGTCGCTGACTTCGGGCTGGTCCGGGCCTGGAAGGGCGACCGGCACGGGAACCTCGTCTTCCGGGACTCGGCGCGCAACTTCAATCCGCTCGCCGCGATGTGTGGGCGGGTGACCATCGCCGAGGTCGAGGAGCTGGTCGAACCGGGCGAGTTGAACCCCAACGACGTGCACACGCCCGGCGTGTTCGTGAAGCGGGTGGTCGAGCTGACTCCCGAACAAGCAGCCGACAAGCGCATCGAGAAGCGCACTGTCAGTGCGCCGGATGAGGCAGCTGCGCAGCAACAGGTTCGAAACCAGGGAAGGAACTGACATGGCCTGGACCCGTGAGCAGATGGCTGCCCGCGCCGCCTCCGAGCTGAGCGACGGCTCCTACGTGAACCTTGGCATCGGTCTCCCGACCCTGGTGCCGAACTACGTCCCCGAGGGCGTCGAGCTGGTGCTCCAGTCCGAGAACGGAATCCTCGGTGTCGGTCGCTACCCGACCGAGGACCAGGTCGACGCCGACCTGATCAACGCCGGCAAGGAGACCGTCACCCTCAACCGGGGCGCCTCCTTCTTCGACTCCGCCACCTCATTCGGGATGATTCGCGGCGGCAAGATCGATGCCGCCATCCTCGGTGCGATGCAGGTCTCCGCGGCCGGCGACATCGCCAACTGGATGATCCCCGGCAAGATGGTCAAGGGGATGGGCGGAGCGATGGACCTCGTGCACGGTGCCAAGAAGGTGATCGTGCTGATGGAGCACGTCGCCCGCGACGGCTCCTACAAGATCGTCGACGACTGCTCGCTGCCCTACACCGGCCTGGGCGTCGTACAACGCATCATCACCGATCTCGGCGTCATCGACATCACCCCCGCCGCTGAAGGAGGCGGGCTCAAGCTGGTCGAGCTCGCGCCCGACGTCACGGAGGACGAGATCCGCGAGAAGACGGAGCCCGAGCTGCACTGAAACCGGTGGGACGTCCTGCGAAGGCGACGCATGCGCGACCGCTCCGCAGGACGTCCCGGTCACTCCATGGTCAGCCCGGTCGCGGGCGTGACCCGGACGGCACGGCGCGCCGGGAGCACGCAGGCCATCAGGCCGGCCAGTGCGGAGACGAGTACGACGACGGCGAGCTGTCCGAGCGGCAGCGACATCGACACGTCGGCCACGAAGGACCTGAGCATCGTCTGCACGGCCACCCAGGCGAACCCGATGCCCAGCGCCGTGCCGAGCAGGGTGGCCACCACCGAGAGCAGCACCGCCTCGGTGGCCAACGTCGCCCGCAGCTGGCGACGGGTCAGGCCGAGCGCCCTCAGCAACGCGTTCTCACGACCCCGCTCCAGGACCGACAGCCCCAGGGTGTTGGCGATCCCGATCAACGCGATCACCACGGCGATGCCGAGCAGGCCCACGATGGCACCGGTCATCACGTCCAGCTGGAGGTCGACGAAGGCCCACTTGCCCAACGACGACTCGACGGTGGCGTCGGAGGCGGACGCCACGGCGGAGAGGTCCCCGCTGAAGTCCTCGGCATCCGTCTCGAGATCAGCGCGGATCCAGATCGCCTGGGTTGTCGGTGAGCGGTCCAGGTCGGCCAGCACGGAAGGAGCGATGACCGCGACGTCTCCCCAGTCCTCGTCGACCTCCGCCACGCGCAACGTCCGGGTGTGGCCGCCGACCGTGACGGTGACCTTGTTCGGGACCTTGCCGTCCTCCACGGCATCGGCCGGCAGGTAGATCTCGTCGGCAGCGGGGGTGGCGAAGTCGCGGCGGCTGCGCATCAGCTCACCCGCGTCGGCATCGGGAGCCACCAGTCGGATCCCGCCGACGTGGTGGTCGATGCTTGCGGAGGTGCCGGGAAGCTCCACGGCCTGCTCCACGGCTGGCAGGTCACGGATCTCGGAGAGCATTCCGGCCGGAAGGGCGCCGCCCGTGCTGGCCGAGACGGACGCATCCAGGGGATGGTCCGTGGCCATCTCGTCATCGATGATGCTGCGGCCACTGGCCAGCCCGGTGAGCACCGCCGTGGTCAGGGTGACCCCGACCAGGAGCGAGGCCGTGGTGGCCGCCGTACGCCGGGGGTTGCGCACGGCATTGGAGGTCGCGAGACGACCGGGCATGCCGATCAGGCGGGCGGCGAGCGAGCCGGCGACCCTGACCAGGGCCGGGACCACGACCGGCCCGACCACCACGACACCGAAGAAGGTCGACAGGCCGCCGACGACCATCACGGGCACCGCCGTCGCGGCGATCGCGGCCGCCATGGCGAGCACTCCGGCCTCGACCATGAGGACGCCGAGCGCGATGCGGAGCCGGCCACTCGCCGTACGGGCATCGACACCGGTGTCGGGGCGCAGCGCGGCCAGGGGACTGACCCGGGTGGCCCGACGAGTCGGGAGCCAGGCCGCGACCAGGGTCACCGCGGTGCCGACGAGGAACGCTCCGGCGAACCAGACGGGGGAGAACGAGACCTCGCCGAGGCGGGCACCCGGGGCCCGGTCGCGGATCAGCGCGACGAGCCCGACACCGAGCCCGGTGCCCGCGAGGAGGCCGAGGAGGGAGGAGCCGATCCCGAGCAGGAGGGCCTCCACCCGGATCGATCGCAGCACCTGTCTCCTGGTCGCGCCGACACAGCGCAGCAGCGCGAAGTCCCGGGTGCGCTGGGCAAACAGGATCGAGAAGGTGTTGGCGATGACCATCACCGAGGTGGCGATGGCGATCGCCGCGAAGAGCAGCAGGATGATGGCCAGCACGTCGACACCGTTGGTGGCCACCTTCTGCTGGTCGCTCACGAAGGCGTCCGTCGTCTGCACCGTCGCATCGGGGTACGCCGAGGAGAGGTCGCTGATCTGGTCGTCGACCGAGCCCTGGCCGTGCCAGGCGACGCTGTTGATCTGGCTCCGCTCGAGCCACCGGGCCTGGGCGTCCTGGGTGAGGTAGACGGCGGTCCACACCATCGCTGAAGGGCTGTCGACGGTGCCGACGACCTCCACGTCGAGGGCGTCCCTGCCCTTGCCGATGGTGAGGGTGTCGCCGATGTGGACGTCGTTGCCCTTGGCCGCGTTGGCATCGACGACAGCTTCGTCGTCGACCGCAGGGAAGCGCCCGTCGACCAGCTCCTGCCAGCGCATGGTGTTGTCGCGGGGAAGTGCCCCGACGTCTACCCCGTCGCCGAACTCGGTGCCGTCGCGGGAGACCGGGAGCCAGGCCCACCCCAACACCGAGGCTGCGGCACCCTCCTTCTCCGCCCGATCCAGCAGGCTGGCTGCCTGGTCGCCGTCGAGGTCGGAGACCACGACGTCAGCGTTGGCATAGGGAGCATCCAGGCCGGAGACCATCCCGTCACGGGCCGCGGACGACAGCGCGTTGGTCACGATGATGAAGGTGACCCCGATGACCACGGCGAGGGTCGCCGCGACGTACCTCCTGGTGTGGCGTCGCATGGAGGCGAGGATGACGGTGCGCATCAGGCACCCCTGCCCTGCAGGGCCGCGACCAGCTCGTCACGGCTCGGCTGGTCGAGCTGGCGGGCGATCCTGCCGTCGGCGATCACGATGACCTCATCGGCGTACGCCGCGGCGTCGAGCTCGTGGGTGACCATGACGACGGTCTGCCCGAGCTCGCGCACGGAGTGTCGCAGGAAGTCCAGCACCTCCGCGGACGCCGTGCTGTCGAGGTTGCCGGTCGGTTCGTCGGCGAAGACGATCGCCGGCTGGGCGACCAGGGCACGGGCGATCGCCACGCGTTGTTGCTGACCGCCGGAGAGCTGGCTGGGGAGGTGACCGGTGCGGTCGGCGAGGCCGAGCACCTCGACGACCATCTCGAAGCGGGCGCGCTCGTCACGGCCAACCTTGCGGCCGGCCAGCTCGAGGGGAAGCAGGATGTTCTGCCCGGCGGTCAGCATCGGCAGCAGGTTGAACGACTGGAACACGAAGCCGACGTGGTCGCGACGGAACCTGGTGAGTGCGGTGTCGTCCAGCTCCTGCAGCGCCACGCCGGCCACCTCCACGGCGCCGGCGGTGGGCTGGTCGAGGCCGGCGAGACAGTGCATCAGCGTGGACTTGCCGGAGCCCGACGGTCCCATGATGGCGGTGAATCGGCCGGCCGGCAGGTCCACGTCAACGCCGCGCAGGGCGTGCACCTCGGCATCGCCACGGCCGTAGGTCTTGGTCAGGCCGCGTGCGGTGGCAGCGGTCCCGGTGGTCTGGTGGAGGCTCGTCTCGATCATGGCACCAACGCTAGGAACATCGGCGCCGGCGATCGTCAGGCCGACGGTGGAACCTGCGCTACGCCGCTGGGCGGACGCCGCGTGCCGGCGTACGACCGGGGGATGACCTCAGCCGACCAGGCCGGTCTCGTAGGCCAGCACGACCAGCTGCACCCGGTCACGGGAGCCGGTCTTGGCCAGCAACCTGCCCACGTGGGTCTTCACGGTGGCCTCGGCGACCACGAGGTCTCCGGCGATCTCGGTGTTGGAGCGGCCACGGCCGACCAGCACCAGCACCTCGCGCTCTCGATCGGTGAGCTCCTCGAGCCGTACGTCGGGACCCGGGGCGCGCGGCTCGTCGGGCAGCGACGTGGCGAAGTGGTCGAGCAGCCGACGGGTGGTCGACGGAGCCACGACCGAGTCGCCGGCGTGCACGGCACGGATCGCGTGCAGCAGGTCGTCGGGCCGCGCATCCTTGAGCAGGAACGCGGCCGCGCCCGCCTTGATCGCCGCGAAGGCGTACTCGTCGAGGTCGAAGGTGGTCAGCACGATCACCCGCGGCGCCGCTCCGCGGGAGACGAGCAGGCGAGTGGCCTCGACCCCGTCCATGCGTGGCATCCGCACGTCCATGAGCACCACATCGGCGCCGGTGACGGCGAGCTTCTCGGCAGCCTCGGCTCCGTCACCGGCCTGGCCGACCACTGCCATGTCGTCCTGCGAGTCGACCAACATCTGGAAGCCGGCTCGGACCATCTGCTGGTCGTCGACCAGGAAGACGCGGATCATGCGGGAATCCTTGCAGAGACTGCGAATCCGCCGCCGGTCACCGGTCCTGTGGTGAGGGTGCCGCCGTGCACGGTGACTCGCTCACGCATGCCGATCAGCCCCAGGCCCTTGCCGTCGGAGTGTGCGGAGGCACCACGGCCGTCGTCGACCACGTCGAGCCGGATCTCGCCGTCCGTGACTGCGAGGGAGAGGTGCACCTGCGCCGTGCCCGCATGCTTGCGCACGTTGCTCAGCGCCTCCTGGGCGATGCGGTAGACGGTCAGGGCGGCCCCGTCCGAAAGGGGAGGGAGCGGATCGGGGAGCCGGGCCTCGAGCTGCATGCCGCCGGCCCTGGCCTCCTCGACCAGATGGGCGAGATCTGCCAACCCTGGTTGGGGTGTGGTGCCCGAGGTCACCTCCGAGCGCAGCAACCCGAGCATGCGTCGCATCTCCGTCAACGACGCGCGGCCGGTCTCCGAGATCGTCTCCAGCGCCTCGACCGCACGGCCCGGATCCTTGGTCGCCGCATATCTGGCTCCGTCGGCCTGCACCACGATCACCGACAGGCCGTGTGCCACCACGTCGTGCATCTCCCGGGCGATTCGAGCCCGCTCGTCCTGGGCTGCAAGCTTGGCCTGCTGGGCCGACTCGCGCTCCAGTCGCTCACCCCGCTCGACCAGCGAGTCGACGTAGGCCGCCCGGGTGCGACCCAGGGTGCCCAGGGCCCAGGCCGTGGAGACGATGGCCGCGATCGTCAGGAAGTAGGAGAGATAGGCGGCCCGGCCGACGTCGTCGACGAACGGCTTCATCCAGTCGTACGACGCCACGCCCGAGCCGATCAGCCCGACCAGCAGGATCGCGAATCCCCAACGTGCATTGGCGAAACGTGCCACCGAGTAGACCGTGATCGGGAAGGCGACCTGGCCCCAGATGGGTGTGTCGACGAGGGCTGCCTGCAGCACGGAAGCACCGACGACGGCGACGGCCGAGGCCACCGGATGGGTGCGACGCCAGAAGAGCGGCACGAACTGGAGCGTGCAGAGCCCACCGATGAGAGGCGTGAAGCCTCCCAACGGGGTGCCGGCGACGGCGGTGAAGACCAGGAAGCCGGCGAGTGAGAAGTCGAGGATGCGCCGACCTCGCTCGTCGAGCCGCCAGGGTTGCCGCATGGCGCCGACCCTAGTGCCTGGCCGCGCTCGGATCGTCGTGCTGTGGACTGATCCCGGGTGCGACCACGGTCTGACCGTCAGCGGCAGAAGGCGTGCACCTGGAGGTGGTTGTCGACACCGGCGAACAGCTGGTCGAGTGCCTTGCCGACCAGGACGTCGCCACCGCGGATGGGACGGTCGTCGCCGGGATGGGTGACGATGACGTGGCCCGGCACCTGACCCTCCATGTCGGCCGGCGCAGGCCCGCTCCAACAGTCGAACCGCTCGATCAACTTCTCGACCAGGTCTTCGGCCGTGGCCTCGTCGGTGCGCACCTGAGCGGATGCCGGCGCCTCCGTGGGGGCGGCGTGCCCGCCGAAGAAGGTGAAGCCGACCAGGAAGCCGGTGCAGACGAACGCCAGGCCGCCGAGGCTCTCGGCCACGGTCCTGGCCAGTGTCTGCGGGTGGCGTCGGCGCCGGAACGGCCAGCGGCCGTGGCGCCTCGTGGGCTCGTCGGTGGGACTCGCGTGCGCGACCTTCTCCATGGTTCCCCGTTCCCCCGAACTCGTGACTGGTTGAGCGTTCAAGAACGTAGCAACAAAATTGGCTCAGGGACTCGTTTCAGTGCATGAACCACCCGAAGTGACCATGAATGTTGTCCGGTCAGATCACCCGGGGAGGGGTTACCATTGAGTAGGTTCACCCTGGGGAGGGAATGAGGCTGTGTCGGAGCCTGCAAAGAGAGATGTCGTGAGCGTGATTCCCACGTTCACCATGGGCGATCGGTTGCGCAAGGCCCGCGAGGGCACGGGCATGACCACGCGCGACTTCGCCGTCGTCCTGGGGGTCTCCCAGAGCACGATCACCAATGCCGAGAACGGTCACACCAAGACGCGGCGCATCACGCTGCTGATGTGGAGCCAGGTCACGGGTGTCCCGGTGACCTGGCTCGAGACGGGCGAGGCTCCTGACGCGCACTGACGGACGTGCTTGGGTTGGGCCGTGACCCACGAGTCGTCGCCCGAGAAACCGTCGGATCCCGTCGAGGGGCCCGTGCCCCGGCGCCCCCGGCGAGTGTGGTTGCGGCGCTCGCTGGTCGCACTCGTCGTGCTCGCCTCCGTAACATCGCTGGCGCTGTTGGTCTTCCGTGCCACCCTGCCCCGTGACCAGCTGGACACGGTCCTGGCCGGTGACCTCGACGTCGCTGCCAGCGCCCGAGGGGAATGGCAGCTCGGGCCGGTGTCCGTCGAGCTGGCGGGGGACGGGCTGGAGATCACCCAGGACGGAGTCACGGTGTGGGCCTCCGATGCCGACGCCGCCTTCGTCACCGGCGCCCGTGGCCGCGTGACGTGGCAGGAACACCGCGGATACTTCTGGCCGAGCGTCGACATCGACGAGCGCCTTGCCGACCAACGCATCGACGCGGTGCGGGCAGGTGACGATCGGATCGTGGTCGACGGCGCTCTCACCGGGGGAGGAGATGACGCGCCCTACACGCTGACGATCGAGCGGCTGGCCCGCCACGGAGTCAGCGTCGACCTCTCCACCGACGGCGACCTTGACGCGGTGGGCCTGGTCTCCGGCCGCAGCGCCCACGCCGGCGTGCACGGCTTCGGCGAGCAGTTCGACGACTTCGACCTCGACGGCCGGCTGGTGCCGATCGTGGTGCGCGAGCAGGGCGTCGGACGCGGCACCGAACCCCTGACCTTCCTGGCCGACATGACCAGTCACAAGGCGGGTGGCAACGCCTCCACGACGTACGCCGCGTGGTCGTCCTACGTCACCGACGACCTGCGGGGGCTGCGACTCGACCCCGACCTGCCCGCCTCGCAGTCCTTCGCGGTTGCCGACACCCGCAATCCCGACCAGGTCGGCCTCGAGGTGTGGGCGCCCCGACTGCGTGCCGAGCTCACCGCAGGCAGCACGCCGGTCGAGCTGATCGCGCGCCAGCAGCGAGGGGCTCGCCCGGCGCTGGCCCGATGGACCGGCGGCGGTGCGATGGTCGGTCTCCAGGGCGGCACCGAGGAGGTGCGCCGCGAGCTGGCCGAGCTGGAGGATGCCGGCTCGGAGATCTCGGCGGTGTGGCTCCAGGACTGGACCGGCCAGCGCACCACCTCCTTCGGCGACCGGCTGTGGTGGACGTGGCAGCTGGACCGGCAGCGCTACCCCGAGTGGGCAGACCTGGTCGCGGAGCTCAAGGAGAAGGGGATCCGCACCACGACGTACGTCAACCCGTTCCTCACCGACGCCGTGCCGAAGGACGACCCCGGGATCCGCAACCTGTATGCGGAGGCGCAAGAGGCCGGCTACCTCGTCTCGCACCGCGACGGATCCACCTATGACCTCGACCAGGGTGGCTTCGACGCCGCGCTCGTCGACCTGACGAACCCCGACGCCCGCAGGTGGTTCGCCCGGGTGATCGCCGAGGAGGTGCTCGCCGACGGGGTCGACGGATTCATGGCCGACTTCGCCGAGGGACTGCCCTTCGACGCGCAGGTGCATGACGGCGACGCCGCCCAGCGGCACAACGAGTGGCCGCGCCTGTGGGCACAGACCGTTCGCCGCGCCTGTCGGATCGCCGACAAGCCCCACTGCGTCACCTGGTTCCGCTCCGGCTCGCTCGGCATGTCGCAGGATGCCGCCCTCTTCTGGAACGGTGACCAGCTGGTCGACTTCGGCCCCGAGGACGGGCTGGCCTCCTCGCTGCTCGGCACGTTCGCCGCCGGGGTGTCGGGGTGGCCGCTGGTGCACTCCGACGTCGGCGGATACACCTCGATCGACGCCAGGGTGCGCGACTACGTGCGCCCCGACGACCTGCTGCAGCGGTGGGCCGAGGTGGCCGCGTTCGGCGTGGTGATGCGCACCCACGAAGGCAACCGACCCGACGAGAACCGGCAGGTCTTCGACGCCGACGAACGCGACGCCTTCGCCCGGATGACGCGCCTGTTCGCCGCGCTGGCGCCGTATCGTCGCACGGTGGTGGCGCAGGCTCAGCGCACCGGGGTACCGGCGGTGCGGCACTCCTGGGTCAACTTCCCCGACAGCGGCGCCGCCGACGTCGACACCCAGTTCTTCTTCGGCGACTCGATCCTGGTCGCGCCGGTCCTCGAGCACGACGCAGATCGTGTCGAGGTGACCTTCCCGCCCGGCAGGTGGGTGCACCTGCTCACCGGCGAGGAGTTCGACGGTGACCGCACCGTGACGGTCGATGCGCCTCTCGGCACTCCGGCTGCCTTCGTCGCGGTGGACGATCCGCGTGCGGATGCCCTTCGCTCACGCGTGGCCCGAGTCCTCGAGGACTGAGGGTGCGGTGCCACCGGTCGACGTACGCCGGGCCACCAGGACGCCGACCACGCCGATCGCCACCGAGAGCAGGAAGACCGCCAGGAACGGGTCCGCATCGGTCCGCTCGGCGATGCCGAAGATCACGCCCGCCACCGAGAGCGCCAACGCTGCCCCCAGGGAGTCGGCGATGGTGAGCGCCGAGGAGTTGAAGCCGCGATCTGCGTCGGTCGACGCTTCGAGCATCGCGACGCCGGTGCGCGGGTAGCCGAAGCCCATGCCGGCGCCGGCCACGACGTACGACCCGGCCGCGACCAGAGCGGGGAGGTGCAACGAGACGCTGACGGCCAGGATGACGGCGCCGGTGAGGACCAGGGTGGTGCCGACCTGCATGGCGCGAGCGTTCGAGACCCGGGAGCCGAGTCGAGCCTGGGCCTGGCTCGCGGCCGCCCAGGTGACCCCGACGACGGTGAGGGCCAGGCCGGCCCGGCCGGCGGTGAGTCCCCAGTCCTCCTGGAGGACGTAGACGATGTAGGCCTCGATGCAGAAGAACCCGGCGCCCAGCAGGCCGCGGGTCCCGATCACGGCGGGCAGTCCGCGGTGGGCGACCAGCGTGCCCTGGGGCACCAGCCTGCGTACGGTCAGAACGACCGCCACGAAGGCGACGACGGCACCGAGGCCGAAGATGCCCTCGGCCGAGCCGAGGAGCTCGACGGCGAGGACGGCGATTGCGGCCAGGCTGGCCCACACCAACCTCGACAGTGGTGCGTCCTCGGCGGCTCCGCGATCGCCGCGCCCGCGGATGGCGGGCGCGATCAGCAGGGCACTGAGCGCCACCAGCACCACGGCGCCGAGGAAGACCCAACGCCAACCCAGGTGGGCCGCGACGAATGCGGCGAGCACCGGGCCGAAGAGGCTCGGGAGCACCCAGGCGGCAGCGAAGCTGGCGAAGACCGACGGCTGCAGCTGTGGCGGGAAGGCCAGGCCCACCAACACGTAGAGCCCCACGGTCAGTGCGCCACCACCGAGACCCTGCACCAGGCGGCCCGCGACCAGGATCTCCATCGTCGGCGCCGTGCCACAGACGACCAGACCGGCGGAGAACAGCACCATCGAGAGGACCAGGGGCAGCGCGGGACCGTGGCGGTCCGACCACATGCCAGCGGCGACGGTACCGATCACACCGGTGACCAGTGGTGCAGCGAAGGTCAATGCGTAGAGTCCCTGACCGTCGAGCTCGCGGGCGATGCCCGGCATCACGGTCGTCACGGCCATCGCCTCGAACGCCACGAACGCGATCAGGGCGAACATGCCGACCGTTGTGGCGGCGTACGTCGGGCCGAGGATGCGCTCGGTGCCGTCGCGCCGGGCTCGGCCGTTCTCGGTTGGGGTCATGGTGGTCACGGGACAGACGCTAGGAGTTCAACTGCGGTTGAGGTCAACCGACATTGTGCTTGAGGGCCTCGCGGCGGGAGAGGCCGGAGAGTCGGGCGCCGCGTTCGTCGACGTACGCCAGCACCCAGTCAGGGTCGGTACGGAAGTGGTCGCGCAGCGCCCAACCGACGGCCTTCCGGATGAAGAACTCCCGCCCGTACGGCGACTTCGGCGGTGTGGTGCGCGTGGAGCCGTCGAGGTTGGCGTCGATCACATCCGCCAGCAGGCGCTGGTCGAGCCGGTCCTTCAAGCCGACCTGGCAGATCACCGCGGTGCGCCGGATCCACAGGTCGTCGTCGACCGCCCATTCGCGCATCATCGGGGTCAGGTCGTCGCGATGGACGACGAGGATGTCGCGGACCAGGTGGGTGGCGATGCCGTCGACGTGGTCCCACCAGGCGCCGGTCTCGACGAGATGACGGTAGAGCTCCAAGGTGTGCGGCTGCTGGTGCTCCCGATAGAGCCGGTGGCCGGCCAACGTGGTCGCGGCGTACCTCTCCTCACGGAACTCGGCCTCGTCCCAGAGGAGCAGCACCGCCTCGTGCCAGGACTGCTCGTCGGGCAGCGTCCACTCGGCGTACGCTTCCTTGAGCAGGCGTCCGAGCGGTTGGGCGGTGACACCGCGGTAGGGCATCTCCGACTTCATGTAGGCCTGCATGGACGGGGCCTTGGCCGGGTCGGCGGCCTCCGCGATCCGCTGACGGACGATGGTGGCGAGCTCGTGCGGACCGATCTCATCGGGCATGGGCGCAGCCTATGCGCGCGGGCCGAGTATGGTGCCCAGCATGACCAAGTGGGAATACCAGGTGGCGCCGATTCCGCTCCACAACGAGGCACTGATGCTCAACAACTTCGGGCAGGACGGCTGGGAGCTGGTGCAGCTCCAGACCAACGCCCAGGGCGGCACGGTCGCGTTCTTCAAGAGGCCTCTCGCATGAGCGCCGTCGAGGAGCGGCTTGCCGAGCTGGGCCTGACCGTGCCCGACGTAGCCAAGCCAGTGGCTGCCTATGTGCCCGCCGTGCGCAGCGGCAACCACATCTTCACCTCGGGCCAGCTGCCGATGAAGGATGGCGAGCTCATGGTCACCGGCAAGGTCGGTGGCGAGGTCGGTGAGGAACAGGCGACCGAGTGCGCCCAGCAGTGCGCGCTCAACGCCATCGCCGCGGTGAAGTCCGTGATCGGTGACCTCGACCAGGTCAAGCGGATCGTGAAGGTTGTCGCGTTCGTCGCCTCCACCCCCGACTTCACCGGGCAGCCCCGGGTCGCCAACGGCGCCTCCGAGCTGCTCGGCAAGGCGTTCGGCGAGGCCGGCATCCACGCCCGCTCGGCCGTCGGTGTCCCGGTGCTGCCGCTCGACACCCCGGTCGAGGTCGAGATCACCGTCGAGGTCTGACGTGGACCCGACGCTCACCCTTCCTCCCGAGTTCCTCGAGGAGGCGCGCGAGTTCCTCGATGGCAGTCGCGAGCCGGCCGAACCGCGTTCCGCATCGACCGTCGTCCTCCTGCGTGGGGGCGACGGCCTGCCCGGAGGCCTCGAGTCCTACCTGTTGCGCCGCCACGTCGGTATGAAGTTCGCCGCCGGGATGAGCGTCTTTCCCGGGGGTGGCGTCGACCCGCGCGACGCCGACGTCGACCAGTCGCTCTGGGCCGGCCCGACGCCCGAGGAATGGGCAACGCGCATGGACTGCACGCCCGAGCAGGCCACGGAGCTGGTCTGCGCTGCGGTGCGCGAGACGTTCGAGGAGTCCGGTGTGCTGCTGGCCGGCACCGTGGACTCCGTCGTCGCCGACACCACGGGTGACGACTGGGAGCGTGACCGGGCCGCACTCGAGGCCCACGAGCTGGCGTTCTCCGACTTCCTGAAGGCCCGGGGCCTGGTGATCCGCACCGACCTGTTGGCCGTGCTCGGCGGTTGGTTGACGCCGATCTTCGAGCCGCGCCGCTTCCTGACCTTCTTCTTCGTGGCTGCGCTGCCCGAGGGCCAGGTCACCCGCGACGTCTCCACCGAGTCCGACAAGGTGACATGGTTGCGGGTCCGCGACGCGCTGCGCATGGGTGACGAGGGGGAGATGATGTTGATGCCGCCGACCTACGCGACGCTCTGCGAGATGTACGACGCCACCACCCCGGCCGGTGCGCTCGAGCACGCCACCGCGGTGCCGTTCGAGATGATCACGCCCACCTTCAATCCCGAGACGAACCGGTTGGAGAGCAACGACCGCATCGTCCAGCTGGGGATCCGGGTCGGCGAGGCGCTGGCGCAATGAGCGGCGCGGGCGACGCCTCGGGCAGTGCCTCCGGGAGTACGCCGGGTTGGGCCGGTGGGTCCTTCGGCGAACGGGCGCAGTGCGTGCTCGCCCCCAACGCCAACATGATGACGCTCGACGGCACCAACACCTGGGTGCTGCGCGAGCCCGACGCCCGGCGCTCGATCGTGATCGACCCGGGCCCCTCGATCATCAGCCACCTCGACGCGATCGAGTCGGCGTCGGGCGCCGTTGCCGCCGTACTCCTCACCCATCATCACCACGACCACTCCGAGGCCGCGCGCGAGTTCGCCGAGCGGATGGGGTGCGGGGTGCGCGCCCTCGACCCGGCGTACCAGCTCGGCAGTGAGGGGCTCGGCGACGGGGACGTGGTCGAGGTCGACGGCCTCGAGGTGCACGTCATCGCAACCCCGGGACACACCGCCGACTCACTGTCCTTCCACGTGCCGGCCGACGGAGCCGTGCTCACCGGGGACACCGTGCTCGGCCGTGGCACCACTGTCGTGGCCCACCCCGACGGGCAGCTCGGTGCCTACCTCGACTCCCTCGACCGCCTGCACCGGTTGGCCTCTGAGCACGAGCTCGCCGCGATCTGGCCCGGGCACGGGCCGGTGATCGAGGACGCCCTGGGTGCGCTCGACTTCTACATCAGCCACCGCCGCGACCGGCTGGCCCAGGTGGAGGCCGCCGTGGCCACGCTCGCCGCCCAGCCACATCCCGAGGGGCTGGCCGAGGACGACCTGCCCCGCAAGGTGGCCGAGGACGACCTGCCCCGCAAGGTGGTCGAGGTCGTGTACGCCGACGTCGACCCGGTGCTGTGGGGCGCCGCCGAGCTCTCCGTCCGCGCCCAGCTCGCCTTCCTCTCCTCCTCCTCTCCTCGATAGTCCCTGACGTTCCGGTCCAGTTCCTGGGGTAGTCCCTGACGTTCCGGTCCTCCCGTGGACCGGAACGTCAGGGAGTATCCCCAGTGGGGGACCGAAACGTCAGGGAGTATCCGCGGGCAGGGTGCGGGTAGAGTGCACCCAGGTGAGCCGGGAAGTCTGGTCGGCCCGTCGCGCGAGTTCGCCGACGGAAACCCTGCTGCCGACCCTGAACGAGGCTCATGTCCAAGCTCGCCCGCCTTCGATTCCTGCCAGACCCGACCAGCCGAGAAGACACCTTCGTCGGTGACTTCCTCCGCAAGGAGACGGTCGGTGGCGCGGTCGCCCTGGTCGCCGCCCTGATCGCGGTCATCTGGGCCAACTCCATGTTCGGCCACGACTACGAGAGCCTGCGTGCCTTCGAGATCGGACCGCTCAACGTCGAGCAATGGGCGGCCGACGGCGCGCTGACCCTGTTCTTCTTCGTCACCGGTCTCGAGCTCAAGCGCGAATTCATGGTCGGCTCACTGAGCCGGATCTCGGATGCCATCGTGCCCGTGGTCGCCGCCGCATGCGGTGTCGCCGTACCAGCCCTGATCTACACGATCGTGAACGTGGTCGGCGACGGCCATCCAGGGGGATGGGCGATCCCGTCCGCCACCGACATCGCGTTTGCCCTTGCTGTGCTGGCGATTGTCGGCTCGTCCCTGCCCGGACAGCTGCGCGCCTTCCTGCTGACCCTGGCCGTGGTCGACGACCTGATCGTGATCGTGATCATCGCGGCCTTCTACGCGGCGGGCTTCGATCCGTGGTCCCTCGTGCTCGCCGGGTTGTGCTTCGCCGCCTACGCGCTCCTGCAGCACCTGCGGGTGCCGAACGTGTTGCCCTACCTGCCGTTGGCGGTCGGCGCATGGTGGTTCACCCACGAGAGCGGCATCCACGCCACGATCGCCGGAGTGGTGCTCGGCCTGCTCACCCGGGTGCGCACCGATGACGGGGAGGAGACCAGCCCCGCCGAACACATCGAGCACATCCTCTCGCCGTGGTCAGCCGGGGTCGCGGTGCCCTTCTTCGCGCTGATGTCGGCCGGTGTCGTCATCGGAGGCGGCGCCGAGCTGGCCTCCGACCCGGTCGTCATCGGTGTGGTTCTCGGACTCATGGTCGGCAAGCCGATCGGGGTCTTCGGTGGCTCCTGGCTGCTGACGAAGCTGACCCGGGCCGAGTTCGACGAGGACGTGGCCTGGATCGACGTCTTCGGCGTCGCGGTGCTCGCCGGGGTCGGTTTCACCGTGTCCCTGTTGGTCTCCGACCTGTCCTTCACCGGAGCCGAACGAGAGGCCGCCAAGACCGCCGTACTCTTCGCGTCCCTGGTCTCCGCGCTCGTCGGTGCGGGGATCCTGATTCGTCGAAACCGCGTGCATCGGAGGGTCGCCGAGCGGGCAGCCGCTGACGTGTAGAGTCCACAACGGACTGACTGACCGCGAGACACAGGGAGCACAAGGCATGTCCCTCGACGAGGCGAAGCGCGAAGAGCCGACCATCGGAAAGCTGGTCGTCGATGCCCAACGCGACATTTCGAGCCTGGTCTCCAACGAGATCAAGCTCGCCAAGTCGGAGCTCAAGGTCAGCGTCAAGGCGGGTGGCGCCGGCATCGGCCTCTTCGCCGCAGCGGGCTTCCTGCTGCTGCTGGCGATCATCATCTTCTCGATCTTCCTGGCCGAGCTGATCCACTGGAACGGTGACGGCCTCGACCGGCACTGGTGCTACCTGATCGTCTTCGGCGTCTATGTCCTGCTGGCCGCGCTCCTCGGCTTCCTCGGCCTGCGATCGGTGAAGAAGGTCAAGGGCCCCGAGAAGGCGATCGCCCAGGCCAAGGAGACCAAGACCGCGCTCAAGCGCGGCTGATCCCTCCGGTCGGCAGGCGGCAGTCCGTGGTCGAGGGACGACGGGGGGTTTCCCGCACCTGCCGGGTGAGACCGGTGTCGGTCGGGTGGGTCAGCGGCGACGGATCCGAGGGCCAAACGCCAAGCTGACAGGGTGCGGGCGGAGCGACGCGACCGAGACCACGGCAGAGGCCGGGACAGAGCTCGAGTCGGCCGGGAGAAGGTCGTCAGCTGGCGCAGTCGCTGGTGCTGACCTCGGAGTTGCTGGTCAAACCGTTGGCTGCGGCCTCGGCGACCGCGTCGGCGGTCAACGCGTAGCCGGTGTCGGCGTCGGTGACGGAGGCCGCGAAGATCACGCCGATCACGTCACCCGAGGTGTTGACCAACGGACCACCGGAGTTGCCGGGACGGATCATCGCCCGCAGCGAGTAGACCTCGCGGATCACCGACCCCTGGCCGTAGATGTCGGGTGAGCGGAGTCGTTGCTCGGCGCGGATGCGAGCCGGCTGCACGTTGTAGGGGCCGTCCTCGGGGTAGCCGAGCACGGCGGCGTTGTCGCGCGGCGAGGCCGACTTGTCGAACGCCAGGTGCGGGCGGTCGACGCCGTCAACGCTGAGCACCGCGATGTCGAGGTCCTCGTTGTAGTAGACGACGTCGGCATCGACGGTGTCGTCGCCCACGAGGACCTCGGGGTCGGAGACACCGGCCACCACGTGGGCGTTGGTCATGACTCGGTCAGGTGAGTAGAGGAACCCGGTGCCCTCGACGCCGCGGCCGCACTTGTTGTCGCCGTGGATCTTCAGCACGCTGGTGGACGCATCGACCACGTCGGGATCGCGCACCACCTTCTTGGAGGGCGGGTCGACCTCGACGATGCGCTCGGGCGCGAACGGCTCGAGGTAACGCGGGAAGAAGCTTGCGCCCACGACGTTGTTGAACGCGTTGAGGGCCTGGTTCGCCCCCTCGGGCAGCACCCGGTCGACCTTGGCCAGCACCGTCGAGTCGCGCACCATCGGCGTCACCTGGCCGATGCGCGAGCCCGACACGGCGACCCCGAGGGCCCAGGAGACCAGGAGTACGGCGACCGCGCTGAGTGCCGCGCCTCCGACCGCGTCGACGGCGCGCACCGGTTGCCACTTGATCTGGGCACGCACCCTGGCTCCGGCGTACTGGAGCAGCGCCTGGCCGAGGGTCGCGGAGAGGATCACGATGAACAGGGCGCCCAAGGAGACCCACACCGACGGGTCGACGCTACCCAGCGCGATGGGGGCCAGCCAGATGCCGAACAGACCGCCGAGCAGCAGCCCGGCGGTCGCGAAGGCGCCAGTGACGAACCCCTGCCAGTAGCCCGACAGGGCGTAGGCGAGGACCAGCAGGATCAGGATCCAGTCGAGGAGGTTCACCGGCCGGGTCCTTCCTTGAATCGAGTGTTGGGCAGGGGCGGAGGTGTCGCGGGTTCACCCTGCAGCATGTACGACGGCAACTCGTGCACCACGCCGGTGTCCCAATCGCTCGACCACCCGACGTGGTCGAAGAGGCGGGAGATGATGCCAGCGGTGAATCCCCACAGGATGACGTCGCGGTTCTCGCCGATCAGGAAGCCCGGACCCAACCAACCGCTGGGGTGGCGCACGTTGATGCGGTGGGTGGGCTCGACGAGGTCGGAGACCAGCACCCGATGGATGGCGTGCACCTCTTCCACGGAGTGGTTCGTGACCGGCGACGGCGCGGCCCACCACCCCAGGACCGGCGTGACGGCGTAGTTGCTCGGGGGCAGCCACAGCTCGGGCAGCTCGGCGAAGATCTCCACGCCCTCAGGGTCGAGGCCGGTCTCCTCCCACGCCTCGCGCAGCGCGGCGTCGTGCGGGGTCTCGCCGGCGTCGATGCCGCCGCCGGGGAAGGACACCTGGCCCGGGTGGCTGCGCATCGTGTGGGAGCGCTCGGTGAGCAGCAGCTCACGGCCCTGCTCGCTCTCGCCGAAGAGCATGAGTACGGCGCCACGGCGCGGGTCGCTGCCCTCCGGGGGCATGAAACGGGTCAGGTCATGCACCGTGATCGACTTCGCGCCCTCACGGATCGGCTCGAGCCACTGGGGGATCACAGCTTCACTCCGAGATGCTGTGAGACGAGGCCCTCGAGCTCAGCAAGATCGTCGATCTCCTCGAACCGTTGGTCGACGATCTTGCCCTCCTCGTCGATGAGAATCACGTAGGGGAGGCCGGCAATGTTGGGCAGCGGGTCCTTCAGGCTCAGGTCGCTCTGTGGGTCCGCCAGCTGTGGGTAGCTCACCCCCGTCTCGCGGATCATGTCGAGGGCGGTGCCGGGCTGGGTGTCCTGGAAGTCGATGCCCAGGACCGGAACCTTGTCGCCGTACTTCTCGTGGAACTGCTGGTAGATCGGCAGCTCGCGGCGGCACGGGCCACACCACACGGCCCAGAGGTTGACCACCATCGGGCCACGCAGCCCAGAGACGTTGACGTCCTTGCCGCCGCCCAGGCAGGGGAGGGTCACGTCGGGCAGGCCGCCGTCGACGTGATCACCCTTCGCCGGACGGCAGGCGGCAACGTCAGTCCTGGCCTTGAGCTTGCGCAGCTGGGGAGTGTCGACATCGACGTCGGACCTGCCGGCCTTGTCCACCTCGGGTGGCGTGACCGAGTCACAACCCTGCAGGGCAAGGAGTGTGACGGCTGCCGCGATCAGGGCGCGCCTCATGCGGCGACCTCACGGGAGGTTGTCGCGCTCATGCACGACCCTCCGTGCGCACCAGCTTCGCTGCCTCGTCGGCGTCGGTCGGCCCCTCGCCGTACGACGGGCACCAGCGCGCCACGGGACAGGCTCCGCAGGCGGGCTTGCGGGCGTGGCAGATGCGGCGGCCGTGCCAGATGACGTGGTGGGAGAGCATCGTCCAGTCGCGCTTGGGGAAGAGCGCGCCGATCGCGTGCTCGACCTTGACCGGGTCGGTCTCCTCGGTCCACCCGAAGCGGCGGACCAGGCGGCCGAAGTGGGTGTCGACGGTGATGCCGGGGATGTCGAACGCGTTGCCCAGCACGACATTTGCGGTCTTGCGGCCGACTCCGGGGAGCTTCACGAGGTCGTCGAGGCGGGGTGGCACCTCACCGCCATGGTTCTCCACGAGAGCCGCACTGAGCTTCAGCAGCGACTCGGTCTTGGCGCGGAAGAAGCCCAGTGGGCCGACGATCTGCTCGAGGTCGGCCCGCTCCGCGCCGGCCATCCGGGCAGCGTCCGGGTAGGCCGCGAACAGGGTCGGGCGGACCGCGTTGACCCGCTTGTCAGTGGTCTGCGCGCTGAGCACCGTGACGACGAGGAGCTCGAAGGGGTTGGCGAAGTCGAGCTCACACTTGGCGTCAGGGTAGGTTTCACCGAGGACCCGATCGATCTTGCGGGCCCGGCGAACCAAAGCCGTGTGCGAAGGAGTCTGGGACACGTCCCACACCCTACGTTGGAGGTCGGACGACGCTCGGATCGTGGTCTCATTCGGTCTTTCCTTGGTCGATGGTTGATGATGTGACGTGGACCACGGATAGGATCGGCCTCGAACCCGACTACATGGAGGAACTTGTGGACAACGACGTGCTTCGTCAGGCTCCGCTCTTCAGCGCGCTCGACGACGAGGCTGCGACGGCACTGCGGTCGTCCATGGCCGAATCCAGGCTCCGACGCGGCGAGGTGCTCTTCCACGAGGGCGACGCAGGCGACAAGCTCTACATCGTGCTCGACGGCAAGGTGAAGCTCGGCCGCACCTCCGCCGACGGCCGCGAGAACCTGCTCGCCATCCTCGGTCCCGGTCAGATGTTCGGTGAGCTCTCGCTCTTCGACCCCGGCCCGCGCTCGGCCACTGTCACCACGGTCACCGATGCCGCGTTCGCATCGCTGTCCCACGAAGACCTGCTCCGCTGGCTCGAGGGGCGCCCGGTCGTGGCCCACGGGCTCCTGTCCCAGATCGCGGCCCGCCTGCGCAAGGCCAACGACGTCAACGCCGACCTCGTCTTCTCCGACGTGCCCGGTCGTGTCGCGAAGGCGCTGCTCGACCTGGCCGACCGCTTCGGCCGCACGGCCGACGACGGCGTCCACGTGCACCACGACCTCACCCAGGAGGAGCTGGCCCAACTCGTCGGTGCCTCCCGCGAGACCGTCAACAAGGCGCTGGCCGACTTCGCCTCACGCGGTTGGCTGCGTCTGGAGCCGCGCTCCGTGGTGATCATGGACATCGAGCGGCTCTCGCGCCGCGCCCGCTGATCCGGCGGGTCTCCGCTCTCGAACCCCATTTCCCCGGGTACCCGGGGAAATGTCCACTCCCCGGCCGAAATATCGGCCGGGGAGTGGACATTTCGGCCGGGAGGTCCGGCCGATGACCCTTGTGCGCAGTTACCGAAACGTATGCAGGATTTCAGCGCCGAGAACCTGCATACGTTTCGGTAACGCAAGACGGGTGAGCGGCGGGCCAGGGTGACCCGCCGTGACCGGGCTACTCGTCGGAGCTGCCCGACATCCCGGACTGGATCAGGTTCATCACCGAGGAGTCGGCGAGTGTCGTGACGTCACCGATCTCACGGTTCTCGGCAACATCACGCAGCAGTCGACGCATGATCTTGCCCGAGCGGGTCTTGGGCAGCTCGGGAACGACCAGGATCTGGCGCGGCTTGGCGATCGCGCCGATCTCCTTGGCCACGTGGTTGCGCAGCTCCTGCACCAGGTCGCCACCCTCACCCGGTTCGTCGGCCTCGGCGATCGCGCTCTCCCGCAGGATCACGAACGCACACGGCGCCTGACCGGTCATCTCGTCGGTGGCACCCACGACCGCGGCCTCGGCGACCTTGGGGTGGGAGACCAGGGCCGACTCGATCTCGGTCGTGGAGAGGCGGTGGCCGGACACGTTCATGACGTCGTCGACGCGACCGAGCACCCAGACGTCGCCGTCCTCGTCCTTCTTGGCGCCGTCGCCGGCGAAGTAGACGTCGGGCCAGCGTGACCAGTAGGTGTCCTTGTAGCGTTCGTCGTCGCCCCAGATGGTGCGCAGCATCGCCGGCCAGGGCTTGCGGAGGATCAGGTATCCGCCGGATCCGTCGGGCACGGACTCGCCCTCGTCGTTGACCACGTCGGCGTCGATGCCGGGCAGCGGCGTCATCGCCGAGCCGGGCTTGGCCTCGGTGACCCCGGGCAACGGGGAGATCAGGATCTGGCCGGTCTCGGTCTGCCACCACGTGTCGACGACGGGAGCCTTGCCCGCGCCGATCGTGTCGCGGTACCAGACATAGGCCTCGGGGTTGATCGGCTCACCGACCGAGCCCAGCACCCGCACTGACGACAGGTCGAACTTGTCGGGGATCTCGCGGCCCCACTTCATGAAGGTGCGGATGGCTGTGGGCGCGGTGTAGAAGATGGTCACGCCGTACTTCTCGACGATCTCCCACCAGCGGCCCTTGTGCGGGCTGTCGGGGACACCCTCGTACATCACCTGCGTGGCGCCGTTGGCCAGCGGACCGTAGACGAGGTAGGAGTGCCCGGTCACCCAGCCGACATCGGCGGTGCACCAGTAGACATCGGTGTCGGGCTTGAGGTCGAAGACCGCCCAGTGCGTGTAGGAGGTGCCGACCAGGTAGCCGCCGGTCGTGTGCAGGATGCCCTTGGGCTTGCCGGTCGTGCCGGAGGTGTACATGACGTAGAGCGGGTGCTCGGAGTCATGCATCTCGGCCTCGTGCTCGCTCGACTGGCCGTCGACCACGTCGTGCCACCACTTGTCGACGTCGTCGTTCCACCCGTTCTCACCCAGGTCCTGACCGGTACGGCGTACGACGAGCACGTGCTCGACCGCGTGTTCGCCTCCGGCCAGCTTCGCCACGGCATCGTCGACGGCGGGCTTCAGGGCCGAGGGAGCGCCGCGGCGGTAGCCACCGTCGGAGGTGACGACCACCTTGGCGCCGCAGTCCTCGACGCGCGAGGCCAAGGCGTCGGCGGAGAAGCCGCCGAAGACGACCGTGTGCGGAGCACCGAGCCGGGCGCAGGCCAGCATCGTGAAGACGCACTCGGGGATCATCGGGAGATAGATCGCGACCCGGTCGCCCTTCTCGACGCCGAGGGAGATCAGCGCATTGGTGGCCTTGTTGACCTCGTCCTGCAGCTGCGCGTAGGTGATGTCACGGGTGTCGTCCTCCGGCTCGCCGACCCAGTGGATGGCGACCTTGTCTCCCTTGCCCGCCGCGACGTGGCGGTCGACGCAGTTGACGGAGGCGTTGATGGTGGCACCCTCGAACCACTTTGCGAAGGGAGGGTTGTCCCAGTTGAGCACCCGCTCCCACTTCTGGCCCCAGTCGAGTCGTTCGGCCTGGGCGGCCCAGAACCCCTCGAAGTCGTTGGCGGCGGCGTCGTAGGCGTCTGCCTTGACGTTGGCCGACGCGGCGAGGTCGGCCGGAGGGGGGAACCGGCGGTCCTCATGGCTCAGGTTCGAAAGGGTCTCGCTGCTCACAATCACTCCTGTTTGTCGTTGTGTGTCTGTGCCCGCCGTCACGTCCAGCGTAGGCCGGATTCGTTCCGGCCACGATGCCTCCCTCGATGATCGGGGGCAAAGGGTTGCCGTGAGGTTGCATGGTCGGGCCACCTCGAGGTGCTGCCCGGTGCGGCAGGCGTGTGGAAGGTGCGTCAAGCGTGTGGAACGCGGTGTCCTCGTCACTGCGCAGGCGGTGCAACGCTTGCAGAGCGACAAGGACACCGCGTCACATGCGGTGGATCGGACGATCAGTCGGCGACGGCCTGCTCGGCTCCGGACCCGGTGAGGGCACGCACCTCGAGCTCGTCGTAGGCCTCCTCGGACTCCTTCTCCTTGGAGAGCACGGTGCCGAGCCACCCGAAGAAGAACCCGAGCGGGATCGAGACGATGCCGGGGTTGTCCAACGGGAACCACGAGAAGTCGATGCTCTTCGGCAACAGCGCGAGGTTCTTGCCGTCGGCGTCGACCTTTCCGGACACCACCGGGGAGGAGGCGACCAGCACGAGGCACGAGATCAGCCCGCCGTAGATCGCCCACGTGGCGCCCTGGGTGTTGAACCGCCTCCAGAAGAGGTTGTAGATCAACGACGGCAGGTTGGCCGAGGCCGCCACCGCGAACGCCAGGGCGACGAGGAAGGCGATGTTGAGCTTCTGTGCCGGGATGGCCAGCACGATGGCGACACCGCCGATCACGAAGGCGGAGATCTTGGCGACCCTCACCTCCTGGGCCTCGGTCGCGGTGCCCTTCTTGAACACGTTGGCGTAGAGGTCGTGGGCCACCGACGACGCCGAGGTCAGGGTCAGTCCCGCCACGACCGCGAGGATGGTCGCGAACGCCACCGCCGAGATCAGTGCCAACAGAACGGCGCCACCGGCGCTGCCGTGTCCACCTCCCACAGCTTCCGCGAGCAGCGGCGAGGCCAGGTTGCCGCCGCTCTCGGCAACCTTGCTGCCCTTGCCGGTGTCGAGCAGGGCGGCCGCACCGAAGCCCAGGGCCAGCGTCATCAGATAGAACGCACCGATCAGGCCGATCGCCCACATCACCGACGTACGCGCCGCCTTGGCGGTCGGCACCGTGTAGAACCGGATCAGGATGTGGGGCAGGCCGGCGGTGCCGAGCACGAGGGCGATGCCGAGCGAGATGAAGTCCATCTGGCTGGTCAGGTCGACGCCGTACTTCAGGCCCGGCTGCAGGAATGCCTCGCCCTTCCCGGTGTTGTCGGAGGCCGCCCCCAGCAGTTCGGAGAAGTTGAAGTCGAACTTGGCCAGCACCAGGAAGGTGATCAGGATCGTGCCGGCCATCAGCAGAACGGCCTTGACGATCTGCACCCACGTGGTGCCCTTCATGCCGCCGACGGTGACGTAGAAGATCATCAGCAGACCGACTCCGACGATCACGAGGGCCTTCATCAGCTCGCTCTCGACGCCGAGCAGCAGGGTGACCAGAGCACCGGCCCCGACCATCTGCGCCAACAGGTAGAAGATCGAGACGACCACGGTCGAGGTGGCCGCGGCGGTGCGCACCGGACGCTGTTTCATGCGGTAGGCGAGCTGGTCGGCCATCGTGTAGCGGCCCGAGTTGCGCAACAGCTCGGCGACCAGCAGCAGGGCGACCAGCCAGGCCACGAGGAAGCCGATGGAGTAGAGGAAGCCGTCGTAGCCGTTGAGGGCGATCAGCCCGGAGATGCCCAGGAACGACGCGGCCGACATGTAGTCGCCGGAGACCGCCATGCCGTTCTGGAAGCCGGAGAACTGCCGACCACCGGCATAGAAGTTCGCCGTGCCGGTGGTCTGGCGGCTCGCCCAGAAGGTGATCCCGACCGTGATGAGTACGACGCCCACGAAGAGGCAGGCGGTGAGGAGCTCGGTGCCGTTCATGCCCGGGGCTCCTCTCCCTTGACCGCGTCGCCTCGGAGGGCCGCCTCGTAGCGGGCCTCGAGATCACGCGCGAGCGGGTCGACGTTGCGGTTCATGTGCCGGGCATAGAGCCACGCGATCATGAACGTGGAGAGGAACTGGAGCAGCCCGAAGACCAGGGCCACGTTGACGTGGCCCACGAGCTTGGTGTTCATGAAGCCGCCGGCCCAGTTCGACATGCAGACATAGAGCAGGTACCAGACCAGGAAGGCCACCGTCCACGGCACCACGAAGCTGCGATAGCGGCGGCGCAGCTCAGAGAAGTCGGGGGAGTCGTGGAGCTCCTGGTAGATCGGATGTTGCGAGCGTTGGTGCACAGACATGGGATTCACCTCTCCTGCGGGGGTGTGACGGCAGTCACGCTAGGGAGGGCGACGGGTGCACCGTCAGAGGTGCGCGACGACGTCGCGCCGAGTGGGGAGCACGAATCGGCGAACGGTCGATTGGGCGCGACGAACGGTCGCCGTGCACCGGCTCATCCGCGGTCGAGGGCCACGGCCTCCGGAGTGTGCAGGCGCACCATGAAGCGCCTCACGTGCGACGGCACCCGGGACGCGGTCGCCCGTGACACGGCGTACATCGTGGTGAACGCGAGCGGGACCGACCAGGCCGCCGGCTGACTGAGGAGTACGTCGAACCAGCCCGAGGTCGTGAACGGGCTCAGTGAGTAGGCCACACCCAGCCCGGAGGAGATGAAGCCGGTGCCGAGCCCGGCAATCGCCCCGACGTCGGTCAGGCCCCGCCACCAGATGCCCAGCACCAGCAGGGGACAGAACGTCGAGGCAGCCACCGCGAAGGCCAGCCCAACTGCCTTGGCGATACCCAGGTCGGGTGCCGCGACCGCGGCGACGCAGGGCACCACCACGGCAATCACCGCGGCGGCACGGAAGGCGCGTACGCCGGTGAACCGGGGCCCGCGGAACACGTCCTGGGTGAGCACCCCGGCCACCGCCACGGACAGGCCCGACGACGTGGACAGGAACGCCGCGAAGGCACCTGCCGTGACGAGTGCCGACAGCATCTCCCCGGACGTGCCCGGCAGCATCAGGCGAGGCAGGTCGAGGACCAGCACGTTGGCGTCTGCGCGTTCGCCGTACACCCGACCGAGCTCGGCATAGATCGGCGGCAGGAGGTAGAAGGCGCCGAGCAGGGCCAGCACCACCACGGTCGTGCGACGGGCGGCGCGGCCGTCGGGGTTGGTGTAGAACCGAACGACCACGTGGGGCAGCCCCATCGTGCCGAGGAACGTGGCGATGATCAGCGACCAGGTCAGGTAGAGGCCCTGACCGCCGCCGTCGGCCAGGGGGAGCGACCAGTGGTCGTTGGTCGCCCCGTCGGGGGACGGGCGGCCGTCGCCGAGCCACACCCCGACCAGCACGATCGCCGGGACCAGCAGTGCGGTGAGCTTGAGCCAGTACTGGAAGGCCTGCACGAAGGTGATGCTGCGCATGCCTCCCGAGAGGACGTTGACCAGCACCACCGTGGCGACCACCACGGCACCCAGCCAGGGTGGCGCCCCGGTCGCCGACTCGAGGGTGATGCCGGCGCCCTGGAACTGGGGCACCAGATAGAGCCACCCGATGGCAACCACCATCAGCGTGCACGTCGTGCGCACCTTCGCCGACGCCAGCCTGGCCTCGGCGAAGTCGGGCAGTGTGTAGGCGCCGGAACGACGCAGCGGCGCGGCCACCAGCACCAGGAGGACCAGATAGCCGGCGGTCCATCCGACCGGGTACCAGAGCATGTCGGCCCCGAAGACCAGCACCAGTCCCGCGACACCGAGGAACGACGCCGCGGAGAGGTACTCGCCACCGATCGCCGACGCGTTCAGCGCCGGGCGCACCGATCGTGAGGCAACGAAGAAGTCACTCGTGGTGCGCGAGAGACGCAGCCCCCACGTGCCGATCGCCAGGGTGGCGATGGCGACGAGCACGACCGCGACCACGCTGGGCACCGAGGTGATCATCGGGCCCGCGTCATCGGTTCGGGGGTGGGTCGGGTTGGGCGATCTCCACCAGCTCGGCGAAGTCGCGCTCGTGCTGTTCGGCGCGGCGCACGTAGCTCCACCCCAGGAGCAGCAGCACCGGATAGATGAGGACGCCCAGGAGCAGCACCGCCACCGGGGCGCCGAGGACGTGCAGGTCGGACAGCTCGGGCGCGAGGTGGAAGGCCAGCGGGAGCCCGATGGCGATCGCGGCCAACGGGACCAGGGTGGTCACCGCCAGCCTGAGCTGAGCGCGCAGCAGTGACTCGACCAGCACGGTCCCGAGCATGGTCTGGTCGTCGATCTCGCGCGCCCGGCTGGGCCGACTCGTCGTACGACGTGGTGGCCCGGTGACCCGGACCCGCTCGGGAGGGCCGGTGCTCACGGTGCCACCTGCTCGCTCGCGGTTCGACCGCGCGCTCGCGGTGTCCGGCGCGGTGCGGCGTCCTCGTGGCCTCTCACTCCGCTCACGGGCGCCCCCGGCTGAGCAGCTCACGCAGGGCCGGGGTGTGTCGACGACTGACCACGAGGTCGACGTCCTCGCCGACGCGCACGGTGCAGCGCCCACCCTCCATGCGCACCTCCTTGATGTGCGCCAGCGCGACCAGCAGTGAGCGGTGGATCCGTACGAACCCGGCCGGTCCCCACTGCTCCTCGAGCTGGGTGAGCGAAGTGCGCAACAGGTAGGAGCCGCTGGCAAGGTGCAGGCGCGCGTAGTCGCCCTGGGCCTCGACGTGGGTGATGTCGGTGCGGTCCACGAAACGGGTCACACCGCCGCGCTCGACGGGGATCTGCTCGTCCGTGCTGCTGGTTGGCTTGGCGGCTCCTTCGACCACCCGGCGTACCGCCTCGGCCAGGCGCTCCTCACGCACCGGCTTCAGCACGTAGTCGACGGCGCGCAGCTCGAAGGCGTCCACCGCGTGCTGCTCATGGGCGGTGACGAACACGATCGGCGGCGGGTTGCGGAACCGGGTGAGCACCTGGGCCAGCTCGACCCCGGTCAGGCCGGGCATCTGGATGTCGAGGAAGATCACGTCGATCTCGGACTCCTGCAGGATCCGCAGGCCCTCGGTGGCGGCGTCGACCGCGCGCACCGAGGCCACGTCGGGGTGGCGCTCGAGCAGGAAGGTGATCTCGTCGAGGGCGGGTCGCTCGTCGTCGACGACGAGCACCTTCAGAGCGGTCATGGGTGGACTCCCGGGGCGAACTTGGGGACACGGACGATGACCCTGGTGCCCGCACCGGGCGCGGTCTCCACGACCAGGCCGTAGTCGTCACCGAAGGTGTTGCGCAGGCGGACGTCGACGTTGCCCAGGCCGACCGAGTCGAGCTCGGCGTCACCGGCCAGCGCGCGACGTACGCGTTCTGGGTCCTCGCCGGCACCGTTGTCCTCCACCTCGATCACGCACTCGGCGTCGTGGTCGCGAGCGATGATGGTGATGTGTCCGTCGCCCTTCTCGGACAGCCCGTGGCGGACGGCGTTCTCCACGAGCGGCTGGATGCACAGGAAGGGTACGGCGACCGGCAGCACCTCGGGCGCGATCCGGAGCGTGACACCGAGGCGGTCCCCGAACCGGGCCTGCTCGAGCAGCAGGTAGCGCTCGACCGAGCGCAGCTCCTCCGCGAGGGTGGTGAACTCGCCGTGCCGGCGGAACGAGTAGCGGGTGAAGTCGGCGAACTCCAGCAGCAGCTCTCGGGCCCGGTCGGGGTCGGTGCGCACGAAGCTGGCGATCGCGCCGAGTGAGTTGTAGATGAAGTGTGGGCTGATCTGGGCACGCAGGGCACGCACCTCCGCTTCCATCAGCCGGTTGCGGGAGGCGTCGAGCTCGGCCAGCTCCAGCTGCCCGGACACCCAGGTCGCCACCTCGTCGGCAGCTCGGACCAGCCCCGCCGTGGCGTCGCCGGTGAACACCTGGAACGTGCCGACGATCCGGTCCTCGACCATGAGCGGAGAGATGACGGCGAACCTGATCTGGCAGTCGGTCCGGTTGCACGGGAGCTCGCGATGGCCGGCGACTCGGGTGCCGCCGTGCTCGACCGCGGTGGCGATGATGTCGGGGCACTGATGGGTGTGGTGGTCGCCGATGCCGTCCCAGGCCAAGAGCTCGGCGGTGTCGGTGATCGCCACCGCGGGTGTCCCCAGCAGTGCGCGAAGATGCCGGACGCTGCGCTCCGCGCTGGTGACGGTCAGGCCCTCCCGCAGGGCTGGTGACGCCAACGATGCGGTGTGCAGGGTGCGGAACGTGGCGCGGTCGGCCTCGGAGCCGAGGTGACCACGTCGTCGTCCGAACATGGCCACACCCTAGTTCCACGAGGCGTCAAAGGACGGTGGTGCGAGGGAGCCGGTCCTTGCTGCGGGTCAGCGGAAGTCGATGAGCAGCAGGTCGGAGTCGGAACCGTCCTGGGCCACGGTGGGCGCCTCGGACGCCGGGTCGGTGCGGTCCTCGTTGTCGGACTCTCCGGAACCGTGTCCGGCTCGTTCCTCGTCGATGCCGTGCGGGGGAGCCCACGCGTTCTCCACCACGGTGGCCTTGAAGCAGCGGCTGACCCACGGCAGCTGCATGCCGTCGGCGCCGCGGCCGTAGTCGGCGTACAGGTCGAGGGCTGCGGTCGTACGACGATCGGCCTCGGCGTCGTCGAGGTGGTGCAGCTCCGCGCGCACCAGGGCCTCGAGGGAGATGTGGTTGACCACCTGCCAGTAACGGAAGGAGGCGTCACTGACGAAGCCGAACAGCGTCGAGTTGATCATCGCGGCCGCCGGCTCGTCGCCGGCGTTGGGTGCGCCGATCGCCTGGTCGAGCTTGCGGGCCCACGGGATGCGCTGGTCGCGCTCGTTGCAGATCAGCGCGAGCTGGCCCCCGGAGCGCAACACCTTGGCGATCGGCTCCAGGTCGTCGGGCAGGCCGTGGGGAGCGACCACCACGTCGACGGAGCGGTGCGGGAACGGCAGCTCGGTGGTGCTGCCCCGGACCTCGGTCACGTCGTGGCCGTAGTCGGCGAAGGCAGCCGCGATGCCGGCGTCGTCGAGCACGAGCACGGTGCGTGGTGTGGCACCGAGAAGCCACCGCACGGCGTCCTCGGGGAAGTCCGGGCGATCCTGGGGAGCGATCTGCTGGTCCATTGCCCCGAGGTTACCCGCTGGGGCGACCGATTCTGCGTCTCATCGACAACACCCCGCGTCCGGGCGGTGGCCGCGCCCGGCGTACCTCCGGTGCGACCCATTAACGTTGCCTGCCATGAGCAGTGCCACGAACGACGACCCGCTGGCCGCGCTGGGTGAGCTCGAGGGCCTGCCCTCCGGGTTCGCGGCCACCCGCGACGGCGTCGATGCCCTGTTGCGTGACCGGGGGCTGCGCAAGACGCCGCCCGAGCTGACCACCGAGTCGGTGCTGCGGGGCGCCTGTGCCAGCGGAGTCCTCGAGGGATCTCGGTCCTCCGCGGAGGAGATTCGCTCCGGCACGGGTGACGAGACGGCACAGGCGGCGATCCGGGTCTCCGCCGAGATGCTCTCGCTCGTCCCGGTGTTGAGGACCGCGCCACTGCAGGCGTTCGCGCGACTGCACGCGTTGGCCGCCAAGGGCATCTTGCGCGACGAGGAGCTCGGTCGACCGCGGGACGGGGAGTCCGCGGAACGCCTGCGCACGCTCTCGCGCCGGCTGCTCACCCCCACCAAGGCGCCGGCCATGCTGGTCGCGGCGATCGTGCACGCCGACCTGGCCACCGGCACACCTTTCGCCTCCCACAACGGGCTGGTGGCCCGGGCCGCCGAGCGCCTGGTGCTGGTTGCCAGAGGGGTCGACGAGCTGTCCTTGTTGGTTCCCGAGGCCGCGCACCTACGGCTGCGTGCCGAGTACGAGTCGAACCTGCGCGCCTACGCCCAGGCGTCGGGCACCAACGGCGTCCATGCCTGGTTGCTCTATGCCACGGAGGCCTACACGGTGGCGGCCGAGGAGAGCCCGCTGCGCGGCTGATCGTGGATCCGGGCTGAGCGTGGATCCAGGCCCGGCTGCGGACATGCGAGCGGCACCCGAGTCGCGTGGATTCAGGTGCCGCCGCTGACACACGAGGCCCGGATAACAGGCGTGCAACATCTAACTGCTGTCTCGGGATATCACCCGGTATGACAAGCGCCCTGAAGAAGGGTAGATCGCCGCGTGGGTACCAAGTCCGTGTGCAAACTCTTGAGTTGTTAGAACCATGTGTACGCCGCTTTCCACGGCACCACAAGGCTTGACTTCCTCGCGGTCGTCTGGGTTCGGAGGGAGAGCCTCAGTCGGCTCAGGAGGCGCCCCGACGGCGGATGTTCGCGGCGATGACACCGCCCGCGACGGCGAGCCCGGTGACTGCCAGCGCGGCCAGCGTCGGTCGGTTCGGGATCAGGCGGGTACGCCGCCGCAGGCCGACGGGCTTGTTGAAGACGAGCACCGGCCAGTCGTTCTTAGCAGCGACCCGGCGCAGGTCCTTGTCGGGGTTCACCGCGTGGGGATGGCCCACCGCCTCGAGCATCGGCACGTCGGTGACCGAGTCGCTGTAGGCGAAGCACTGCGCGAGGTCGTAGCCCTCGGCGGTGGCCAGCTCTCGGATCGCCTCGGCCTTGGTCTCGGAATAGGCGTAGTAGTCGATGTCGCCGGTGTACTTGCCGTCGACGATCTCCATGCGGGTGGCGATCACCCGGTCCGCCCCCAGCATCTCGCCGATGGGGGCGACGACCTCGGCGCCGGAGGTGGACACGATGATGACGTCACGCCCGGCGAACTGGTGCTCCTCGATCAGGTCGACGGCTTCGTCGTAGACCAACGGGTCGACGATGTTGTGCAGCGTCTCGCCGACGATGTCGCGCACCGTGGCCACGTCCCAGCCAGCGCACAGCTGTGACATGAACTGGCGCATCTTCTCCATCTGGTCGTGGTCGGCACCCCCGACCAGGTAGACGAACTGGGCGTAGGCGCTGCGCAGCACGGCGCGGCGGGAGATCAGTCCGCCGGCCTGGAAGGGCTTGCTGAAGGCCAGGGTGCTCGACTTGGCGATGATCGTCTTGTCCAGGTCGAAGAAGGCGGCTTGCCGGTGGGCCGGGGACATGTCCACATCGTAGGAGAGCCGGTTTCCGTGCACATGGTCGGCACGCGGGGTGCCTTGTCCACAGGTGGCGTACGACGTGGGTGCGCGCCGGCGCCGTGCGGACCAGCATGGGGACATGACGAACCCGCTCATCCTCACCCGCGACTCGACCCTGCACGACGAGCTCCAGCGCCTCGCGGCCGCTGCGGGAGTGATGCCCGAGGTGAGCGGCGACCCGGTCGACGCGTTGCGAAGTTGGGCCACCGCCTCCGTGGTGATCGTCGGGGTCGACCTCGCCGCCGACCTTGCCGCTATCGAGCCACCACGACGGGTGGGCGTGCACCTGGTCGGGTGGGGCAGGTTGCCCGACGAGGTGTTCCGCACGGCCCTGGCCCTGGGAGCGGAGAACGCGGCCGAGCTCCCACGCTCCGAGTCGTGGGTCCTGGAGGTGCTGGCCGACTCCTCCGAACGCTTCGACACGGCCGGCGTGACCATCGGCGTGATCGGCGGCTCCGGTGGCGCCGGGGCGACGACCTTCGCCTGTGCCCTCGCGCAGACCGGCGCCCGTGACGGTGCCACCTGCCTGCTCGACATCGACCCGCTCGGGCCGGGTGTCGACCAGGTGCTCGGGATGGAACGTGTCGAGGGCATCCGGTGGGATGCCCTGCAGCAGACCACGGGGCGCCTCGGTGCCCGGGCCCTGCGCGATGCCCTGCCCAGCCGCGGAGACCTGGGCGTGCTGACGTTCGGGTGTGGCGGCCTCGACGTCCCCGAGACGCTGCAACCGTTCGCCGCCCGTGCCGCCGTGGCAGCCGCGACACGGGGTCACCGACTGGTGGTCCTCGACCTGCCACGCACCGGGGGCGGGTTGACCGAGGAGCTGATGGCCCGGTGCCATGCCCTGGTGGTGGTCACCCGTGCCAACCTGCCCGGCCTGGCATCCGCCGCCCGATTCGTGTCGGTGGCAAGTCGATCGGGGCCGTTGTCCCTGGTGGTGCGGGGCTCGGGGCTCGACGCCGCGGAGGCCCGGCGCATCGTCGGTGCGCCGGTCATTGCGGCGATGCCCGATCAGCGAGGTCTCGACGAGGCGATCGACCTGGGGCAGGGGCCGGTCAAGTCGCGCCGCGGAGTGCTGTCGCGGGCCGCGCGCAACGTGCTGGACATCCTCGGGCCCGACGCCGTGGGCGGCCAGGGGCCCCGACTCGACCCGGCGACCTCGAGTCTGACCGCCGCCACGTCGGGCTCCGGCCCGGTCTCCGGGTCGGCGGCGTGAGCGATGACGTCTCCGCGGACCTGCTCGACACCGTCCGCGACCAGCTGGCTCGCGACGGGCACCTGCTCACACCACAACGGGTGGCGCAGGCGCTGCGAGCAACCGGTCGTCCGGTCGGTGATGCCACCGTCCTGGCTGTTCACGAGTCGCTGCGTGCCGACCTGGCTGGCGCTGGTGTCCTCGACCCGTTGCTGCGCGAGGAAGGCGTGACCGACGTGCTGGTCAACGGCGCCGACTCGGTGTGGATCGACCGAGGCCGCGGCCTGGAGCGTGCGGAGGTCACCTTCCCCGACGACGAAGCAGTCCGCCGGCTGGCCCAGCGACTCGCCGCTGCCGGGGGCCGGCGACTCGATGACGCGGCGCCGTGCGTCGACGTACGCCTGCGCGACGGCACGCGCTGCCATGCCGTGCTGGCCCCGGTCTCCCGGCCCGGCACCGTGATCTCGTTGCGTGTCCCGCGCCGCGCGGGCTGGTCGCTCGACCAGCTGGCCGAGCACGGTGCCCTCGGCCCCGACGCCCTGGCCGTCGTACGTCGCGTGGTTGCGGCTCGGCTCTCGTTCCTGGTCTCTGGTGGCACCGGTTCGGGGAAGACCACACTGCTCGCCGCCATGTTGGGCGAGGTGGATCCCTCGCACCGCATGGTGCTGGTCGAGGACTCGAGCGAGCTGCGCCCCGATCATCCTCATGTGGTCGGCCTCGAGGCCAGAGTCGCCAACGTCGAGGGCATCGGCGAGATCCCGTTGCGCACCCTTGTCCGTCAAGCGCTGCGGATGCGCCCCGACCGTCTGGTGGTGGGTGAGGTCCGAGGAGTGGAGGTGGCGGATCTCCTGGCGGCGTTGAACACCGGCCACGAAGGCGGCTGCGGCACCGTCCACGCCAACTCGGCCGCCGACGTTCCGGCCCGCCTCGAGGCGTTGGCACTGCCCGCGGGCATGGGGCGCGAGGCGGTGCACAGCCAGATCGCCGCTGCTCTCGACGTGGTCCTCCACCTGGGTCGGAGCCGTGACGGAGTCCGACACCTGGCCGAGATCGCCGTGCCCCTGCGTGGTCCCGACGGGCTGGTGACGATGTCGTCGGCACTCACCTTCGATGCCGCGGGTGAGGTCGCGGAGTGGCCCGGGATCAGCGCCCTGGCCGATCGTCTGGCGCGATGAACGACCAACCCGCGATCTGGGCCCTGGCCGCCGCCAGCCTGGCCGCCCTCGCCGTGTGGTTGGGGCGCCCGTTGCCCCACCCGACACCCAGCCGGCGTCGATCCTGGCTCGCCGTCACGGTGGCGATCGCGGTGCTGCTGGTGGCTTCCCCTGTCGGGGTGGCGCCGTGGCGAGTGACGGCGCCGCTGCTGATCGGTGCAGTTGCGGTGGTGGGTATCGCCTCGGTCCGGGCCCACCGAAGACGTGCCGCGGCTGCAGCCGCGACCGGCGCCCAGGTCCAGGAGGTGTGCGAGATTCTCGGGGCCGAGCTGGCTGCCGGGCTCCCGGTCGAGACCTGTCTGCGGGAGGCGGCCACGGCCTGGCCGCCGATGCGCCGCGCAGTCGGCGCGCACGCGATGGGCAGCTCGGTTCCCGACCTGTTGCGTGGACTGGCCGACGAGCCCGGTGCCGGTGACCTGCGCCTGGTTGCCGCGGCCTGGCAGGTCGCAGCCCGTTCCGGCAGCGGACTGGCCGACTCGTTGGCAGAGGTGTCGCAGACACTGCGCGCCCGTGAGGCAACGCGTCGAGTGGTTCGATCGGAGCTGGCCTCGGCGCGTTCCACCGCACGGTTGATGGCATTCCTGCCGGTCCTCACCCTGGCGATGGGGTCGGGCGTCGGTGGCAACCCGATCGCCTTCCTGCTCGGCACCCCCTTCGGTCTGGCCTGCCTGGCCCTGGGTCTGCTGCTCACGGTGGCCGGCCTGCGGTGGATCGAGTCGATCTCCGCCGGAGTCGAGGCAACTACATGACCGCGTTGGTGGCCGCACTCCTGGCTGCCGCGGCGTTGCTGCTCGCCGTACGACCCCGTCCGGTGCCGCCCCCGACGCGCGTCGGACGTCGTGCCGGCGCTCCCGAATCGCTCCTGGTGCGTCACCGGGCGTTGGTCAGTGGTGCCGCAGCCCTCGGTGGGTTCACCTTCTTCTCCCCGCCGCTGGCGTGGCTGGCGGCAGCGGTCGTGTTCGTCCTGGTGTGGGTCACGCTCGGTCGGGCAGAGCCGGCCGCGGTACGCCGCGAGCGCGAGCAGGTGGCCCGCGAGCTGCCGCAGGTGATCCAGCTCATCGGGCTGGTGTTGGCCTCCGGCGGCGCCCTCGAGGAGGCCATCCGGCAGGTGGCCGCAGCCTTCCCCGGGCCCGCCGTCGATCCGTTGCGTCGCGCCGGGGCCCGGCTGGCGGTCGGCATGGCGGCCGCCGACGTGTGGCGGGAGCTCTCCGACCAACCCGGGCTCGAGCGCGTCGGTCGTGCGCTGTGCCGCGCGGAGGGCTCGGGCATCCCGGTGGCTGCCATGGTGCAGGGCCTGGGCGCCGATCTCGCCCGCGAGGAGCGGGCCCGCACCGAGGACGCGGCCAGGACCGTCGGCGTACGAGCGGCACTGCCGCTGGGGTTGTGCCTCCTGCCCGCCTTCCTGGTGATCGGGATCCTCCCGGTGATCGCGTCGGCGTTGACCTCGCTGCAGTGGTGATCGGCCCGGATTCCGTGCACAGGCTCGTCGTTGCGCCGGCTTCTCCACAGCTCAGGCAGAGGCCGCAGCGGGACCCGTGGATCCGGCGCAGTCTGGTGCGGACGGCCACACCGGTGGCCGGAGAGATGGAGGAGTTCATGACTGCACAGCGACACGAGACCTCGGCGGAGCACGGGGGGACCACCCGCGACGAGGAGGGCATCACCACGGCGGAGTATGCCGTCGGCACGGCCGCCGGGGCCGGGTTGGCGGGCGTCCTCTACCAACTGGTCACGGGTGGCTTCGGTGACCACATGTTGCGCCAGATGTTCAACCACGTGCTCGGGATGCTCGGGATCGGATGACGCGCGACGAGCGGGGTGCGGTCACCGCGGAGACGGCGTTGGTCCTCCCGCTCCTGATGGTGGTCACCCTGGCGATGGTCTGGATGCTCACCTTCGGCGTGGCCCAGATGAAGTCCACGGATGCCGCGCGGGAGGCAGCCCGCGCGCTGGCCCGGGGTGAGTCGCCCGACCGGGCGGCCGCCCTGGCTCACGAAGTGGTGGCAGGCGCCGAGGTCAGCATCGTCGAGGAGGGAGACACCGTGCGGGTGACGGTCGAGGCGCAGGTGCCGTCACCCGGCGGTCTTCTCGACGGGATCAACGGCACCACCCATGGTGAAGCCGTGGCGCTGCGCGAGGAGACCAGCGATGCGCCGTGAACGTTCTCGGAGCCGCTGCCCCTGCGGGTCACCGCCTGACGAGGGGTCAGCCTCGCTGCTGCTCGTCTCCCTGGTGGGCGTGGTGGTCCTGCTCGGGCTGGGCGCCAGCTTCATGACCGCGACCGCATCGGCTCACCGCCGCGCGCAGGCGGGCGCCGATCTGGCAGCGCTCGCAGGGGCCGGCACCCTGCAGGACGGCGGCGACGCGTGCGCTGCGTCGGGCCGAGTGGCCGCAGCCAACGACTCCGAGCTGGTCTCGTGCCAGGTGATCGGTGAAGACGTGCTGGTCTGGGTCCGGGTGGTCGGCCCGGAGTTCCTCGGCCACACCTTCGAGATCAACGGGCGCTCCCGGGCCGGGCCACAGGGCGTGGACTGACCGGCCAGGACTGTCGGAGCAGGTCCGGCGGCCGTGGAGTGGTCTGCCTCGCCCCGCGTCATGCCCACGCACGTCGGTGTCGGGTTTCCCCGACAACAGCAGTGGTGCTGGCAGGATCGTGTTCGCGACTGCGAGTTCCTAGCGTTGAGAACATGAGCAACGCAGTGGACACCTCAGCCGTCACGCTTCCCGACGACACCCCTCGGATCGAGACCATCGACACCCAGCCAGCGCCACCACGAGCCCAACGACGCACCCCGTCCTGGGGGCGCCGCGTGCTCCTCGATACGGCCTACAACGTGACGGCGCTGTTCCTGGCCGTCCCGGCGTTCGTGCTGATGGTCACCGGGCTCTCCGTCGGGCTGGCCCTGGCAATCACTCTCTTCGGGATCCCGGTGCTCGCCGTCACGACGTACGTCGCACGCGGGTTCGCCCACGTGGAGCGCAGTCGGCTCCGGCACATGCAGTTCGTCGACGCACTCACACCGCGCTACCAGAAGGCGGCCCACGGTGCGGGCTGGTTGCGCCGGGCGGTGGCACCCCTGCTCGACCCGCAGTCGTGGCTCGACGTCGTCTGGGCAGTGGTCTCGTTCGCCACCTCCATCATCACGTTCGTGGTCACGGTGGTGTGGTGGAGCGTGGCTGCCGGGGGACTCACCTACTGGTTCTGGCAGCGGTGGATCCCGTTCGACGACGACAGCGAGACGCTGGCCGAGATCCTCGGCTTCGGGAAGGGCCGCAATCCCGAGAGCGTGCTGATGCTCGTCATCGGTGTGGTCGCGCTGCTCACGCTGCCGTTCGTGATGCGCCTGGTGGCCCTCGTCCAGTCCAGTCTCGCACGGGTCATGCTGAGCAGCCGCGCGGCGCTGCAGCAGGAGATGACTCGCCTCGAGGACACCCGCGAGGCAGCCCGTCTCGCCGAGGCCGGCTCGTTGCGCCGGCTCGAGCGCGACATCCACGACGGGCCCCAGCAACGCCTGGTCAGGCTCGGCATGGACCTGGGCCGGGCCCGCAAGCAGGTCGACAAGGATCCCGAGACCGCCCGCAACATCATCGACGCGGCCCTGGTCCAGGCCCGGGAGACGGTCGACGAACTGCGCTCGCTCTCCCGGGGCATCGCTCCGCCGATCCTGGTCGACCGCGGACTCGTCGCCGCACTGCGCGAGCTGGTCTCCCGGTCGACGGTTCCGGTGACCACGGAGATCGGTGACCTCGGCGACCTGCCGCCCCACGTCGAGACCGCGGCGTACTTCGTCGCTTCCGAGGCGCTGACCAACGTGGCCAAGCACAGTCGTGCCGACCTGGCCCGACTTGAGGTGACGCGTGCCGACGGGCAGCTGGTGGTGACCGTCTTCGACAACGGCGTCGGCGGCGCCGATCTGGCCAAGGGTCATGGCCTGGCCGGCCTCGACCAACGGGTGCGCGCCGCCGACGGTCGGTTGACGGTCAGCTCTCCAGCCGGTGGGCCCACCACCATTCGCGCGGAGGTTGCATGCGGATAGTCATCGCCGACGACTCACTCCTTCTCAGGGAGGGGTTGCAGTTGCTGCTCACCGAGGCGGGCCACGAGGTGGTCGCCTCGGTGGGCGATGGCACGTCGTTCGTCGAGGTCGCCCTCGCACACCGTCCCGACGTCAGCATCGTCGACGTCCGCATGCCGCCGTCCCACACCGACGAGGGCCTGCGCGCTGCCGTCGACGTACGTCGAGCTTGGCCGGCCGCGCCGGTGATGGTGCTCTCGCAGTACGTCGAGGTGTCCTATGCCGACGAGCTGCTGGCGGGCGGCCGGGGCAGTGTCGGCTACCTGCTCAAGGACCGGGTCAGCGACATCGACGACTTCCTGGCCGCCCTGGAGCGGGTGGCGAGCGGTGGTACGGCGATGGACCCGTTGGTGGTCTCGCAGCTGATGAGTCGCCGGGGGGACCCGCTCGATCAGCTCACCCCGCGGGAGCGAGAGGTGTTGGGACTGATGGCGCAGGGCATGTCGAACACTTCCATCGCCGAGGCGCTCACGGTCACCCTCGGGGGCGTCGAGAAGCACACCCAGCGGATCTTCGCGAAGCTCGGACTGCTCAGTGATGACTCGGCCAACCGTCGGGTCCTGGCGGTGCTGCGCTTCCTGCAGTGACGGGTCGCTAGACGTGGTGCTGGCGGACGTGGCGCCGGCGGACGTGGTGCTGGCAGAAGTGGGTCGGGCCGTCAGCGGTCCTCGGGGTAGGTCACGCCGATCTGGCCGCGCAGCTCGTCCAGCTGCACCATCACCTCGAGGGTGAGCGCATGCGGCACCAGCGGGCTCTCACGCAGTCCGGCATCGATGCAGCGCATCACCTCGAGGGCCTCGTTGCCGTAACCGTCACCGACCACCGGATCGGTGGCGACGATGGTCTCGGGTTCGCCGCGGTGGGGTCGCCAGGTCATGCTCGGCGGGTGGTGGAAGTCGGCATCGACGTAGATGCAGCCCGTCGTGGTTGCGATGGTTGCGGTCCGGGAGGGCCACGAGGTCATCGAGGCGGACAACGATGAGGTACCGCCGCCGACATGGCGCCCGGCAACCGACACGTCGAGGTCCACGCCAGTGCTGGAGAGAACGGCCACCGCGGTGAGCTGTTCGGGCCGGCCGAGCACGAGCCGCGCGAAGGTCAGGGGATAGATGCCCATGTCCAGCAGGGCGCCACCGCCCAGGGCCGGGTTGAGCATCCGGTCGTCCGGCGGAGCATCGACGTGCCAACCGAGGTCGGCGTGCACCTGGCGCGGGACGCCGTACCGGCCGGAGTCGAGCCGCCGCTTCAGCTCGATCACCAAGGGGTGGCACAACGTCCACATGCCTTCCATGAGGAAGCGGTCGTGCGCATCGGCCAGGCGCACCATCTCTCGGGCCTCGGTCACGCTGAGCGTCAACGGCTTCTCGCAGAGCACGTGCTTGCCGGCCTCCAGGGCCAGCCGGGCGTGGGCGAGGTGGTGCGAGTGCGGGCTCGCGATGTAGACGACCTCCACCGACGGGTCCGCGACGAGCGCCTCGTAGGAGGCGTGGGCACGGCATCCTTCGTCGGCGTGCTCCTCGACGAACGACCGGGCCTTCTCCTCGGTGCGTGAACCGACGGCAACCAGCCTGGCCGCGGGAGTCTCACGCAGTGCGGTGGCGAACTTCCCGGCAATCTTCCCGGTCGCGAGGATTCCCCAGTTGGTCATCTGGCGTCGCGGTTCGCGGCGTCGTCCTCGACCCTGGCCCGCTCCTCACGCCTGAGCTCCCGGTTCTCCTTGCGGGTGCGCAGGCTCCGCTTGGTCCCCGTCGTCATGAGTCGCACGCCCATGCCGATGAAGATCACGCAGAGTGCACCCACGATGAACAGCGTCACGGCCGGCACGTCGGCGCCGAAGTACTCGACGCCGCTGCTGTCGAGCAGGAAGATGGCACCGAGGATTGCCACGGCTGAAAGGACGATCAGGAGAAGTCCGAGAAGCACCATGGATCGAAGATACTCGAACCGGGCCCCGGCATCGCATCAGTCCTTGGTGCCGCGAGGGCGTCACGCGGGGGGCAGGTACTTTCCGTTCGGCATGTACCAACCACCGTCACGCGCCGGGCGACCGTAGTCCTCCGGCTCGGCCTCGATGTCGTCCTGGTGGCCCTTGAGAGCCGTGCGAGCCGTGTCGTCCGTGCTGTTGATGTTGTTGGCCGCGATGACCAGGATCTCGCCGGAGTCCTCACACTCCTGTGCGGTCACCTTCAGGAAGTCGATGAGCTGGTTGGACAATGAGTCCGCCTCGTGGAACGGCCCCGTGTAGTAGTTGCCGATCGACACCGGGCGGTTCCAGATGCCCGAGGTGCCGACGTCGAGCTCGGTCGCCGCTCCGCGCAGGGCAGTGGCGACCTCCGGCATGTACGAGTTCCCGATGGTCTTCAGGGTCGCGGTGTCGACATCGGTCTTGTTCAGCTTGTTGATGTCGGTCTCTGAATAGAGTGCGGTCGGGCGGGAGAGGTCGTAGTTGGAACGCTCCGCCCCGATCATCGTGGTGTAGGTCTGCCAGAGCATGTTGCCCGTGTGGGTCTCCTCCTGGCTGATGTTGAGGCTCAGGTCGTCGATCGCGGAGACCAGGTTCTCGTAGACCGCGTCGGGGGAGCTGCCTGCCAGGCTGGTGGTCTTCTTCTGTTCCGGGATCAGCGACTTCGCGTCCTTGATGATGCCGAGCACGGTGCTGCCGACGGCGATCGAGGCCGCCGCCGCGGGTGGCACGACCAGCCCGGCGGCCGCGGCCAGGATGCCGACCACGGTGAGTGCGACGTCTCCGCCACCGTCGCCGTGGACCGACTCGTCGAACGCGGTCACGGACTCGGTGGCGATCGACACGATGCTCTCGTTGGCCTTGGTCCACACGTCTGCTTCGGTCTTCGCCGCGATCGCGAGCACGCTCCCGCAGATGGACTGGTTGGCGAAGGTCGGTGCCAGTCGCGCCACGTAGTTCTTCTGGAAGGCGTCCACGGTCGCTCCGGCGTACGGCGCCAGCTCGCTCTCGATCGTGCTCACGGTGGCCGCCAGGTCGACGTCACCGGCGGTGTTGGAGCCGCTCGAGTTCCCGCCTCCACCGGCCAGGTGGGCAGCCCCCTTGTCGAGCTGGGCGTAGAGGGTCTCGAAGTCGCTCGGCTTCGGGAGCTCCTCCCCCTTCCAGCCCTTGAACGCCGTCTCGATGCGCTCGCGCCACGGGTCGTAGACGTCGGCGGTGGGGTTGATGGTCACCTCGGTGGCGACGTCGTAGTTGTACTCGTGGCCGATGACGATTTCTCCCGTGTCGCCGTGGCCCGGCGCCGGCACGTCCTTGATCGGCTCGTAGTCACTGGCGCCACGGACGTACACGTACTTGTCTCCGACGAGCATGAAACCGCGGACGCGCATGTCCGCGTCGATGGCTGCGGTGATGATGTTCTCGATATGAGTCTGGGTCAGGGTCACAAGGTCCTCCTTGGCATCGCCCGGACACCTGCCCCGGTCCCGCTGTGCTGAAACCCCCGAGGTTCAGGCGAGCAGGACATCGAGGAGCGCGACCGCCCCGGGCTTGTCGAGCGGGTTGTTCTGGTTGCCGCACTTGGGGGACTGGATGCAGGAAGGGCAGCCCTCGGCGCAGGCACAGTCCACGATCGCCTCGCGGGTGGCGGTGAGCCAGGCGCGGGCCACCGCGAATCCGCGCTCGGCGAACCCGGCGCCACCCGGGTGTCCGTCGTGGACGAAGACCGTCAGCTGACCGGTGTCAGGGTGGAGCGCGGTCGAGACGCCGCCGATGTCCCAGCGGTCGCAGGTGGCGAAGAGTGGCAGCAGGCCGATGGCGGCGTGCTCGGCGGCGTGGGCCGCGCCCGGCAGGTCGGCCTCGGCGAGACCCGCTTCGTCGAGGACGACGGCAGGCACGCTCCACCACACTGCGGCCGTCCGCAGGTTGCGCTCGGGCAGATCGAGTGGTTCCTCAGCGATGACCTCACCGCTGGGCACGCGCCGCTTCAGGAACGACACAACCTGGTGGGAGACGTCGACCTCACCGAAGGACAACCGGCAGCTGCCCCAGGTCTCGTGTTCCTGCTCCTGCAGGATCCTGATGTCGGTGATCTCGCGTGCCGAGGTGGAGTACGGCGGGTCGGCGCGGTCCATCATCGCCACCCCGGTCTCGAGGTCGAGGGAGGAGACCAGCCACGTCTCGCCCAGATGCACGTAGACCGCGCCTTCGTGGGCCGTGCCGTCGGCGGCTCCGGCACTGACCGTGCCGATCACCCGGCCGGTGTCACCTTCCACCAGCTGGACCGGGGAGCCACCGGACGATCGGATGTCCGCAAGGTCGCTGGCGCGCCGCCGATCGGTCCAGAACCAGCGCGGGCCGCGCCTGCGCAGCAACCCGGCCTCGGTCAGGGCGTCGACGGCCTCGCGAGCCGTCGGGCCGAACAGCTCGAGCTCTGCCGCGGTCAGGGGTGACTCCTCCGCCGCGGCGAGCAGGTGTGGGCCCAGCACGTAGCGGTTGGAGGGGTCGAAGACGCAGGCCTCCACCGGTCGGCCCAGCAATGCCTCCGGGTGGCTGACCAGGTAGGTGTCCAGGGGGTCGTCCCGGGCGACGAGGATGCCGAGTGCGTCCTGGCCGTCTCGGCCGGCTCGTCCCACCTGCTGCCACATCGCGGCACGGGTGCCGGGGAAGCCACCGAGCAGTACGGCGTCGAGCCCGCTGATGTCGATGCCCAGCTCGAGGGCGTTGGTGGCCGCCAGCCCCAACAGCTCGCCGGAGCGCAGCCGTCGCTCGAGTGCGCGGCGCTCCTCGGGCAGGTAGCCGCCGCGGTACGGCGCCACCCGTTCGGCCAGCTCCGGGGCCACGTCACGCAGGGACTCCGCGGCGGAGGCGGCCACCGCCTCCACGCCCCGACGCGAACGCACGAAGGCGAGGGTGCGCACACCCTCGACGACGAGATCGACGAGCAGGTCGGCCACCTCCGACGATGCGGCACGGCGTACGGGTGCCCCGTTCTCCCCGAGGTGCGAGGTGAACGGCGGCTCCCACAGGGCCAGCGCCGTCTGCCCGCGCGGAGACGTGTCGTCGGTGATCGCCACCATGTCGTGGCCCGTCAGGCGGTGCCCCAGCTCGGCCGGTTCGGCGACCGTGGCCGAGGCCAACACGAAGGTCGGCGAGGCGCCGTAGAGCGCGCAGACCCGCCGCAGGCGTCGCAACACGTGGGAGACGTGGGCGCCGAACACGCCGCGGTAGTGGTGGCACTCGTCGATCACCACATAGCGCAGCGCCGCGAAGAACCTGGCCCAACGGGCGTGCCCGGGAAGCATGGACCGGTGGAGCATGTCGGGGTTGGTGAGCAGGTACTCGCCGTGGTCGCGCGACCAGTCCCGTTGCTCCCGGGAGCTGTCACCGTCGTGGGTGCTCGCCCTGACGCCGAGCCCCAAGGACAAGAGGGAGTCGAGCTGGTCCTGGGCCAACGCCTTGGTCGGCGCCACGTAGAGCGTGGTGGCGCCGCGCTGCCCGCGCTCGCCCCGGCTGGCCAGGGCGGCGGTCAGCGCCGGCAGCTGGTAGGTGAGCGACTTGCCCGACGCCGTACCCGTGGAGACGACGAGGTGGTGGCCGGCGTGGGCGGCCTCCGCGCCCTCCACCTGGTGCCGCCACGGCTCCAGCACTCCTCGCGAGACCAGCGCCTCACGCACCGGATCGGCCACCCAGGCAGGCCATGCGGCGTACGTCGGGGCGCGCGGCGGGAGCACTTCGACGTGCCGGAGCCGGTCTGCCCGGGAGGGGGTGGCGAGAGCGTCGACGAGATCTCGGACGGGGACTCTCCTCGCGGCGTCGTGGGTGGGCACCGGAACAGTCTGACAAGGCGGACCGACAGGCGAAGTGGAAGGGAGCACATGCGCGAGGAGCGCGTGCATGGTTTGATATGGCGTGGAGTGTCGGGGCGAATGGGTCTCCGATGCCTTGATTCCCGCCCGGTCGTCGGAGGAGAGACGTGGACCTGACGCTTGTGACACGCGAAACTGATGGCGCGACCATCGTCGCTGTCGAGGGCGAGATCGACGTCTACACCGCCCCCAAGCTGCGCGACAAGATCACCGAGCTCGTGGCCGACGGCTCCTACCACCTGGTCATCGACATGGAGGGCGTCGAGTTCCTCGACTCCACCGGTCTGGGTGTGCTCGTGGGTGGGCTCAAGAAGGTTCGGGCCCACGACGGGTCCCTGCAGCTGGTCTGCAACCAGGACCGTCTCCTGAAGATCTTCCGGATCACCGGACTGGCCAAGGTGTTCGCCATCCACTCCTCGGCCGAAGCGGCCACCAGCGCCAGCTGATCCTCGCGCCCGCTCCGGGCGAAAACGTGTCATATCGGCACAGAACGATTCGGCGTGCCCGAACCCGTTGCCGCTCCTGTGGCGTGGGTCACATGCACATGCAGTGACACGTGGCTAGACTCCGGCCAAATCGTGTTACCTGAGTCACACTCAAAGGAGAGACATGACCGGGATTCATCCCGCCACTGTCGATGTCTCCGGAGGCAACCTCGTCCTGGTCGTCATTGTCGGAGTCATTGCGCTCGGTGCGCTCGGACTCGCTGCGATGTTCCGGGCCGAGGTGTTGGCCGCCGGTGAAGGCACCGACAACATGAAGCGGATCGCCCAAGCCGTCCAGGAGGGCGCGAACGCGTACCTCACCCGACAGTTCCGAACCCTTGCCATCTTCGCCGCGATCGCCTTCTTCGGCCTGCTCGCGTTGCCCGCCGACGACACGGCCGTGCGCATCGGCCGCTCCGTCTTCTTCCTCGTGGGGGCCGGCTTCTCGGCCACCGTGGGCTATCTCGGCATGTCGCTGGCGGTGAAGGCCAACCTTCGCGTTGCCGCCGCGGCCGAGGAGACGGGGCGTGACCCCGCGATGAAGATCGGGTTCCGCACCGGCGCCACGGTCGGCATGCTCACCGTCGGGTTGGGACTCCTCGGCGCCAGCGTCGTCGTACTCCTCTTCAAGGATGAGGCGCCGCACGTGCTCGAGGGCTTCGGCTTCGGTGCCGCCCTCCTCGCCATGTTCATGCGCGTCGGTGGCGGCATCTTCACCAAGGCCGCCGACGTCGGTGCCGACCTGGTCGGCAAGGTGGAGAACAACATCCCCGAGGACGACCCCCGCAACGCCGCGACCATCGCTGACAACGTCGGTGACAACGTGGGCGACTGTGCCGGCATGGCTGCCGACCTCTTCGAGTCGTACGCCGTGACACTGGTCGCCGCGCTCATCCTCGGCGCCGCCGCGTTCGGCGACAAGGGCCTGGTCTATCCGCTGCTGATCCCCGCGGTCGGCGCACTCACCGCGGTGCTGGGGGTCTACCTCTGCAAGCCCAAGCCCGGGGAGAACGGCCTGACCACGATCAACCGTGCGTTCTACATCTCCGCGGCAGTGGGCGCGATCGGTTCCGTGATCCTCTCCTATGCCTACCTGCCCGGCGACTTCGCCGACTTCAACAACGTCACCGGCGCCGACATGGGTGGCGCCGAGGGCGACCCGCGACTGATCGCCTCGCTCGCCGTGGTGATCGGCATCGTGATGGCTGCCGGCATCCTCGCGCTGACCGGCTACTACACCGGCACCGAGCACCGACCGGTCAAGGACGTCGGCAAGACGTCGCTGACCGGCGCGGCCACGGTGATCCTGTCGGGCCTCAGCGTCGGCTTCGAGTCCGCGGTCTACACGACGTTGGTCATCGGGGCCGCGGTCTTCGGGGCCTTCCTGCTCGGCGGCGCCACGATGACGGTCTCGCTCTTCGCGGTCGCACTCGCCGGCTGCGGACTGCTCACCACGGTGGGCGTGATCGTCGCGATGGACACCTTCGGCCCCGTCTCCGACAACGCCCAGGGCATCGCGGAGATGTCGGGTGACGTCAGCGAGGAGGGCGCGCAGATCCTGACCGAGCTCGACGCGGTCGGCAACACCACGAAGGCGATCACCAAGGGCATCGCGATCGCCACTGCGGTGCTCGCGGCCACGGCCCTGTTCGGCTCCTACTCGACGTCGATCGCCGACGCCGTGAAGGACGCCAACCCGTCCGATGACGAGATGACCGGGCTGACCTTCCTGGTCTTCGACCCGAGCGTCCTGGTCGGCATCCTCCTGGGTGCCGCGGTCGTGTTCCTGTTCTCCGGTCTGGCCATCAACGCGGTCGGCCGGGCAGCGGGCGCGGTGGTCTTCGAGGTGCGCCGCCAGTTCCGCGAGATCCCCGGCATCATGGAGGGCACCGGTCGTCCTGAGTACGGCCGCGTGGTCGACATCGTCACCAAGGACTCGCTGCGCGAGCTCGTCACGCCCGGGCTGTTGGCCGTGCTGGCACCGATCGCGGTCGGGTTCGGCCTCGGCGCCGCGCCGTTGGCCGGCTTCCTGGCCGGCGCGATCGGCACCGGCACCCTGATGGCGGTCTTCCTGGCCAACGCCGGTGGCGCCTGGGACAACGCGAAGAAGCTGGTCGAGGACGGCAACCACGGTGGCAAGGGATCCGACGCCCACGAGGCCACGATCATCGGCGACACCGTGGGCGACCCGTTCAAGGACACGGCAGGTCCGGCGATCAACCCGCTGATCAAGGTGATGAACTTGGTCTCGCTGCTGATCGCCAGTGCCGTGGTCTCGATGAGTGTCGGCAAGGACGAGAACGACGCCGCCCGCATCGCGATCGCCCTGGTGGCCGTGGCGATCATCGCGGTGGCGGTCTACATCGCGAAGCGTCGACCGATCGCGATCGGTGACGACGAGCCTGTCTCGGAGGTCTCTACCGGCGCCTGAGGCTCGACTTCTGCACGGATGGCACCGGATCACAGTCACCAGATGACTGTGATCCGGTGCCATCTGCATGTGGGACGCGACCATGCCGACGGTCCGGGGCGTTGCCGCAGTTCACTACTCTCGTGACGTGACCTCCAGTGATCTCCCCGCCCGGCTCCGCGACGCACTCAGGGCCGCGGACTACACCTACGACGGCGTCGCCGAACTGCTCGGCACGACCGCCCACACGGCACTGTCGCGCAACGAGACCGTCCCGGGGCTGCAGCGTACGAAGGGGGAGACGCCCCTCGAGACCCTGACCCGCCTCTTCCTCCTGCAGACGCCGGTCACCGTGACCGCCGCCGAGCAGGCACTGCCCGACCTGACCGACCGCCTTGCCGCCGAAGGCATCCTCGAGCGCAGTGTCGGGGAGGTGGCTGCCCGGATGGACGTTCGTCCCTACGCCGACGAGGAGCGCGACCTCTGGGTGGTCAGCGACCTCACGCCCGGCCTCGACGGCACTGCGAACAAGGTCGGCGCCAACCACGTGCTCGGCATCAGCTCGGCCTCCACATCCCTTGCCCAGTTGACGATTCGCGAGAAGGTCAGCCGTTCGCTCGACCTCGGCACCGGGTGTGGCGTACAAGCCCTCCACCTCGCCGCCCACTCCGAGCAGGTGGTGGCCACCGACGTGAACCAGCGGGCACTGTGGATGACGACGTCCAACGTCGCGTTGAACGACGCCGGCGCCGTCGATGTGCGCGACGGGTCGTTCTTCGAGCCGGTCCGCGGCGAGCGGTTCGACCTGATCTCCACCAACCCGCCCTTCGTGATCTCCCCGGCCACGGGGGAGCGCCTGGTCTACCGCGACTCCGGACTGCCCGGAGACCGGGTCGTCGAGGACATCGTCCGGGCCGCCCCCGATCACCTCACCGCCGGTGGCTGGTGCCAGGTCCTGGCCAACTGGGTGATCGCCGCCGACCGTCCCTGGGACGCGCGGCTGGCCGAGTGGATCCACGACAGTGACGCCTGGGTGGTGCAGCGCGAGGTCGTCGACCCCGCGACGTATGTCGAGCTGTGGCTCAAGGACGCCGGCCTGCAGGGCACCGCCGACTATGTCCGACGCTACGACACCTGGCTGCAGTGGTTCGCCGAGCAGGGCATCGAGGGCGTCGGGTTCGGCTGGATCAACCTGCGCCGCACCGACGCAGAGCCGACCATCCGGCTGGAGGACTGGCCCTACGACGTGGAGCAGCCGATCGCGCCGACGATCCACGCCTGGGGGCAGGCGGTCGACCTGCTCGCGGGCCTCGACGACGACACCCTGCTGGCCACCCACCTGGTCGCGCGCACCGACGTACAACAGGAGACGGTGGGCGCCCCCGGGGCCGAGGACCCGCACACGGTGATCCTGCGCCAGCAGCGCGGGCTGCGCCGGGCCCGCCAGGCCGACACCGTCGAGGCGGCGCTGCTCGGCGCCTGCGACGGCGAACTGTCCGTGGGCCAGATCCTCGACGCCCTGGGCAGCCTGCTGGAGCAGTCGTCGGACACGGTGCGGGCGACGTACCTCCCGACCGTGCGCGAGCTCATCGCCGAGGGGTTCCTGCTCGGCGACCGAGACTGATCCACCGATCTCTCGGCTGCCGCGCGCCGTCGATCGGTGGCTCCAGGCTGAATCCGGACAGAATGGGGCAGGCCGCCCGGTTCGGTGGCTAGTCTTGGCCCGTGTCCCAGCCTGCTTGGTATCCCGACCCGTCCGGCCAGCCCGGTTCCTTCCGCTACTGGGACGGTCAGTCCTGGAGCGCCGAGACGACCACGAATCCGTACGACGCCCCGCCGGCCAGCGCGGCGCCGAGCGGGCCGCCGCCGCAGCAGTCACAGCCCTACGGTGAGCAGCCGACACAGCAGTTTCCCCAGCAGGGCCAGTCCTACGGCCAGCAGCCGACCCCGCAGTGGTCGCCGATGCCGGAGCATCAAGGATCCAGCACCGCAAACGCCGGCGGCGGCAAGGGCAAGCTGTGGATCCTCGTCGCGGGTGTCGTGGTCGTGCTGCTCCTGGTGGGAGGAGGCATCGCCGCGGCCCTGACCATGGGCGACGACGATGGCGACGACAAGTCGGCCGACGACGAGTCGTCACAGTCCAGCGAGCCGAGCGACGACCCGACGGACGAACCGACCGACGGGGCATCCTCCCCGACCAGCGAACCCACCGACGAGCCCACCACCTCCACGGACGCGCTGACCGAATGCCCGAGGGCGGCTCAGGCCGTGCACGCGCCGACGCCACCCGGCATCATCAAGTCCTTCGACCTGTCGGCGCCGGTTCCTGCCGGCTACACCGCGGACGATCAGGCCGATCGGGCGGCACAGGCGTTCACCTGGCTCAGGGACCCTCGGGGTGCGTACCAGGTCGTCGAGCAGTCGGGGGACACGGGTTGGATCTCGCTGCTCGTGGTCGGCAGCGTGGAGCGGTCCGACGGCTACGGCTCCCTCGAGGTGGCGGCACAGAGCGTGACCAACTGCATGGCCGGCTCCGACGACATGTACCGCAACGTGACGGGAGCAACGCCGAAGGGGTCGGAGCAGATCACGGTCGACGGCCACGACGCCTGGCGCATCGACACCGAGATCGGCATCGATGACCCCTCGGTCTCCACGAAGGGCGATCATGCCGTCGTGGTCGCGGTGGAGGTCGACGACTCGGAGACCTACGCGATCTTCGCCGGAGTGGTCCCGCTGGGTGACCAGAGCCTGCTCAGTCAGCTCGACAAAGTCGTCACCGGGATGACCGTCGACTGAACCGGCGACCGCGCCCCCGACGGGGGTGCCACCCGACCGTGCGTCTCGCCGCAGGACGCGGGCGGTCAGCGTGTGATTGGCCGACGCGCTACCGTAAGCGGCCGAGAGACCCCGTCGCTTCCGACGGCGCCCCGCTGCATCACAGGAGACAACGAGTTCAGTGGCACACAAGTTGGTGATCGTCGAGTCCCCCGCCAAGGCCCGCACCATTGCCGGATACCTCGGTCAGGGATACGTCGTCGAGTCCTCCATCGGCCACATCCGCGATCTGCCGAACAACGCCGCCGACACCCCGGCGAAGATCAAGGACAAGCCGTGGGGCCGCTTGGCGGTCGACGTCGAGAACGGCTTCGAGCCCTACTACGTCGTCCCACGCGACAAGAAGAGCCACATCTCCAAGCTCAAGGGCCTGCTCAAGGACGCCGACGAGCTCTTCCTCGCCACCGATGAGGACCGTGAGGGGGAGGCCATCGCCTGGCACCTCCTCGACGAGCTGAAGCCCAAGAACATCCCCGTCAAGCGGATGGTCTTCCACGAGATCACCAAGCCCGCGATCCTGGCCGCCGTCGAGAACCCGCGTGAGATCGCGATGGATCTCGTCGAGGCCCAGGAGACCCGCCGCATCCTCGACCGTCTCTACGGCTACGAGGTGTCCCCGGTCCTGTGGCGCAAGGTGATGAGCGGCCTCTCAGCAGGCCGCGTCCAGTCCGTGGCGACCCGACTGGTCGTCGACCGCGAGAAGGAGCGGATCGCCTTCCGCGCCGCGTCCTACTGGGACATCGACGGGTCATTCGACGCCGGCTCCGGCCACGACCCACGCATCTTCCCGGGCAAGCTCCAGACGATCGACGGCTCCCGCGTCGCCCGCGGCTCCGACTTCGGCGACGACGGCCAGCTGAAGGGGTCCAGCGCCGGCAAGGGTGTGGTCCACCTCGACCGCAGCCGCGCCGAGACCCTGGTCGCCGGCCTGCAGGACACGACGTACGACGTGCGCAGCGTCGAGTCGAAGCCCTACAAGCGCTCTCCGTATGCGCCGTTCCGCACGACCACGCTGCAGCAGGAAGCCAGCCGCAAGCTCGGCATGGGCGCCTCGGCGACGATGTCGGTCGCGCAGCGTCTCTACGAGAACGGCTTCATCACCTACATGCGAACCGACTCCACGACGCTCTCCGGTGCGGCGATCGGTGCCGCGCGTGACCAGGTCCGTGAGCTGTACGGCGCCGAGTACCTCCCCGACAAGCCGCGCGTCTATGCCTCGAAGGTGAAGAACGCGCAGGAGGCCCACGAGGCGATCCGCCCCGCCGGCGAACACTTCCGCACCCCCGCGCAGACCGGACTGAGTGGCGAGCAGTTCCGCCTCTACGAGCTGATCTGGATGCGCACCGTCGCCTCGCAGATGAAGGACGCGGTCGGCCAGTCGGTCTCGATCCGGTACGGCGGGGCAGCCGCGACCGGCGAGGACGTGGTGTTCTCCTCGAGCGGCCGGGTGATCACCTTCCACGGCTTCCTGAAGGCCTACGTCGAGGGCACCGACGACAAGGCTGCCGCTCGCGACGACCAGGAGACTCGTCTTCCGAAGCTGGAGGAGGGAAACCGGGTCACCGCCGCCTCGCTGCAGGCACAGGGCCACGAGACCAAGCCACCGGCCCGCTTCACCGAGGCCACGCTGATCAAGGAACTCGAGGAGCGCGAGATCGGCCGCCCGTCGACGTACGCCTCGATCATCGGCACCATCCTCAACCGGGGCTACGTCTACAAGAAGGGCACCGCGCTGGTGCCGGCATGGCTGGCGTTCTCGGTGGTGCGGCTGCTGACCGACCACTTCACCCGGCTGATCTCCTACGAGTTCACCGCCGGCATGGAGGACATCCTCGACGACATCGCCGCCGGCAACCGCGACCGGCAGACCGAGCTGGCCGAGTTCTACTACGGCTCCGAAAAGGTCGCCGGCCTGCACCCGCTGGTCAACGGGCTGGGCGACATCGACGCGAAGGAACTGGCCACCTTCCCGGTGGGGGGCCACGACAGTGGCATCGCCCTGCGGGTGGGTCGCTACGGCCCCTACCTCGAGGGCCCGGGCGACGACGGTGCTGCGGCCGGCAAGCGGGCCAACGTGCCCGACGACCTGCCGCCCGACGAGCTCACCCTCGAGAAGGCCAAGGAACTGCTGGCCAACCCCGCGGGCGAGGAGACGATTCTCGGGCAGCACCCCGACACCGGGCTGACCGTCGTGGCCAAGAACGGTCGCTACGGTCCGTTCGTCACCGAGCAGCTCCCCGAGGACGCGCCCAAGAAGGCCAAGCCACGCACCGGCTCTCTCTTCAAGTCGATGAGCCTCGACACGATCACCCTCGACGACGCGGTGAAGCTGCTCTCGCTGCCGCGCGTCGTCGGCGAGGACGCCGAGGGTGTCGAGATCACCGCCCAGAACGGGCGCTACGGCCCCTACCTGAAGAAGGGCACCGACTCGCGCACCATCTCCTCCGAGGAGCAGCTGCTGAGCATCACGCTCGAGGAGGCGCTGGCGATCTATGCCCAGCCCAAGCAGCGTGGTCGCGCGGCCGCGGCTCCGCCGCTCAAGGAGCTCGGTCCCGACCCGGTCTCGGGGCAGCCCGTGGTGGTCAAGTCCGGGCGCTTCGGTGACTACGTGACCGACGGCGAGTACAACGCCACGTTGCGCAAGGACGACACCGTCGAGGCGATCACCATCGAGCGGGCCGCGGAGCTGCTCGCCGAGCGCCGCGCCAAGGGCCCGGCCAAGAAGGCCGCCAAGAAGGGCACCAAGAAGGCTGCGGCGAAGAAGACCCCGGCCAAGAAGACCGCGAAGAAGGCTGCGGCCAAGAAGGCGTCGGCGAAGAAGAGCGCTGCCAAGAAGTCGTGATCGCCCGGGCTGGCCGAGTTCGCCGGTCCACGGCGTTCAGCTGAACGGGAACAACGAACGATTTCGCCGGTTTCCGGCCGCAAAGGGGTGGTTGTGCCCGTCCAACTGAACGGTCCCCGAGTGGGGCGCGCCGGTGGTGGGTGCCTCCGCCTAGGGTGTACGACGTGACGTCACCGGGCCGCTATTCAGACACGGGCGTCTTCGTCTGCTTCGAGGGCGGCGAGGGCGCCGGCAAGTCGACCCAGTCCGGAGCCCTGCGCGACTGGCTCGAGTCGGAGGGGTACGACGTCGTACTCACCTTCGAGCCCGGTGACACCGCCGTGGGGCAGAAGATCCGCCAGATCGTTCTCGATCCCGCCACCGGCGAGCTCTCCCACCGCACCGAGGCCCTGCTCTATGCGGCCGACAAGGCCGAGCACATCGACACCGTGGTGGCGCCGGCGCTGGAGCGGTGCGAGGTGGTGATCACCGATCGGTACGTCGACTCCGCCTTGGCCTACCAAGGAGCCGGACGCGACCTGGTGGTCGACGAGGTGGAGCAGGTCAACCGATGGGCCACCCACGACCTGCGCCCGCACCTCACCGTCGTCCTCGACCTCGCTCCCCAGCAGGGGCTGGGCCGCTTCGCCGAGCGCGACCGGATCGAGGGGGAGTCGACCGACTTCCACCAGCGGGTCCGTGAGGCGTTCCTGCGGATGGCTGCGGCCAGCCCCGAGCACTACCTCGTGCTCGACGCCCGTCGCCCGGTCCACGAGATCAGCGCCGCGGTGCGCGACCGGATCGAACCCCTCCTGCGGCAGGCGGCCCGCCGATGACCTCCACCGCGACCGGCCAGGGGACCGGCACCGTCTGGGACAACCTCGTCGGCCAACGTCCGGTCATCGACGCGCTCTCGGCTGCGGCCTCCGGGCACGGCATGAGCCAGGCGTTCCTGTTCACCGGCCCGCCCGGCTCGGGGCGCTCCAATGCGGCCGTGGCATTCGCCGCGGCCCTGCAGTGCGAGAGCTCCCGGGGCCCGGGCTGTGGGTCCTGCCATTCGTGCCACACCGTCCTGGCCGGGTCCCACGCCGACGTCTCCGTGATCCGCACGGAGAAGTTGTCGATCGGGGTCGACGAGGTCCGTGACCTGGTTCGCCGTTCCGCGCTTGCCCCCGTGGGACGGCGTTGGCAGATCCTGATCGTCGAAGACGCGGACCGGCTCACCGAGCAGGCCTGCAACGCGCTGCTCAAGGCGATCGAGGAACCCACCGACCGCACCGTGTGGATGCTGTGCACACCCACCGTTGACGACGTACTCCCGACGATCCGGTCGCGCTGTCGCCTGGTCACCCTGTCGACGCCGTCCACGCGTGACGTGACCGAATTCCTGGTGCGCACCGACGGGATCCCTGAAGAGCTCGCCGCCCATGCGGCGCGGGCGAGCCAGGGCCACATCGGCCGAGCCCGCGCGCTCGCCAAGGACGAAGCCACGCGCGGCCGACGGGAAGAAGTCGTGAAGATCCCGGTCACCCTGACGTCGCTGGGGGCAGCGATGCGCTCGGCCAGCAACCTGCATGAGGTCGCCAAGGCAGAGGCCGAGGCGATCACCGTCGAGCTCGACGTGCGCGAGAAGGCTGACCTCGACTCGTCGTACGGCGTGGTCGACCGTGGTCGCCGCCCGCGCGAGTACTCCCCGGCGCTCTCGGCCCTCGAGAAGAGCCAGAAGGCGCGCGCGAAGAGACGGGTCCTCGACGTGATCGACCGCGGGCTGATGGACCTGGTGTCGGTCTATCGCGACGCGATCGTGCTGGCGACCGGCGCCGGGACCGAGCTGGTCAACGAGGAGCGGCGTCGCGAGCTGGACCGGCTGCTGCGCGTGACCACTCCCGAGGACAACCTGCAACGCATCACCGCGGTGTTCACCGCACGCGAGCAGATGTTGGAGTTCAACGTGCCACCGGCCCTGGCACTCGAGTCGATGATGGTGGCCCTGCAGCTGCCCGAGGGAGCCCGTCCATGAAGAAGTTGGTCGCACTGATCGCCCTGGTCGGGTTGCTGGTGATGGTTGTCGGAGTCACCGCCTGGCAGCTCAGCAGTGGCGACGACGACGAGCCGAACGCCAGCATGGGCAAGCCGGCCGACTCCGAGGCGGCCGACTCCGGAGCGTCCTCCGGTGAGGCGCGGACCGCGCCCGACCCTGACCTCCAGACCTTCTACGACCAGAGCATCGATTGGCAGCCCTGCGGTCAGCGGGAGTGCGCGAAGCTGCAGGTGCCGCTCGACTACGACGACCCGACCGGTTCGACGATCGAGTTGAACCTGCTCAAGCGGCCGGCCGACGACCAGTCCGCGAAGGTCGGCAACCTGGTGGTCAATCCCGGCGGCCCGGGCGCGCCCGGCACCACGTACGCCGACCAGGCCGACTACGCGTTCGGTGAGCCGCTGCGCGCCCGGTTCGACATCATCGGGTTCGACCCCCGCGGCACCGGCGCCAGCTCCCCCGTCGACTGCCTCTCCGACAGCGACCTCGATGACTACCTGGCCGAGGATCCCTCACCAGACACCAAGGCCGAGGTCAAGACGCTGCGCAGCTGGAGCCTCAAGATGGGCAAGGGCTGCAAGAGGCTGAGCGGCGACGTGGCGGCCCACGTCTCGACGGTCGAGGCGGCCCGCGACATGGACGTCCTGCGCGCGGCCCTCGACGAGGACAAGTTGACCTACTTCGGTGCGTCCTACGGCACCAAGCTCGGTGCCACCTACGCCGACCTCTTCCCTGAGCGCTCGGGTCGTCTCGTCCTCGACGGTGCCGTGGACGTGTCGCTCAGCTCCAAGGAGCTGAGCCTCGGCCAGGCGGCTGGCTTCCAGCGCGCGTTGACGGCGTACGTCGACGACTGCCTCGCCGACGACTGCTACCTCGGTAAGACCCGCAAGGAGGCGCTGGCCACGATCAAGGGTTTCCTCGACGAGGTCGATGGGGACCCGATCAAGGTGGGCGATCGCGATCTCAAGATCGGCAACGCGTTCTACGGCATCGTGGTGACCCTCTACAACGACGAGTACTGGCCGATGCTCGACAGCGCGCTGGGCAATGCGTTGGACGGTGACGGCGCCGAGCTGTTGCGGTTGGCCGACGTCTATGCCTCACGCAACGCCTCGGGTGGCTACGACGACAACAGCTCCGAGGCGATCTGGGCGATCAACTGCCAGGACGACCCGTCGTACACCCCCGTCGGGAAGATCCCGGGAACGTTCGGTGAGTTCCGCAAGGCCTCGCCGACCTTCGGTGACGTCTTCGCCTGGGGGATGGAGGGCTGCGAGGGGTACCTCGGCCCGAAGCCCGCGAAGCGGAAGCCGATCTCTGCGACCGGCGCCGACCCGCTGCTCGTGGTCGGCACGACGCGCGACCCGGCCACTCCCTATGAGTGGGCGCAGGCCCTGGCCAAGCAGCTCGACTCGGCGCTGCTGGTCACCCGCGACGGTGACGGGCACACCGGCTACAACATGGGCAGTGACTGCGTGGACGACGTGATCGAGGGCTACCTGATCGACGGCGACGTCCCCGACGGCGACGTCGACTGCAGCTAGATCGGCTCGCAGATCTCCCGGATCCGGGCGGTGGCCAGGTCGATCATCAAGCGGGTCGCGGGGGAGAGCGTCGCGCGGTTGCGGTGCACGATGGCCAACGTGTCGACCTGGCGCGGTCGCAGCGCCACCATCCCCGCCGTGGGGGCGAGCCTGGGCAGCAGCTGGTCGGCGACTCCGCGCGGGACGACGGAGTCCGCCAGGCCCATCCCGACCAGCTCGACCGCGGTCTCGACGTCTTCGACCTCGATCCGGGTCTGCGGGTTGCGGCCGGTCTCGTGCAGCATCTGGCGCAGCACGATGCGGGTGGAGTCGTTGGCGCGCCAGGTGGTCTCGGCCATCACCAGCGACGCCATCGCGAGTCCGTGGGCGGTGACGGGTGAGCGCAGATGATCAGGGTTCGCGCTGATGTAGACCAGCTCGTCGTGGGCGACCGGCGTCACCGACATGCCCTCGCTGTGGACCTGGGGCACGGCGATCATGGCAGCCTCGATGCGTCCGCGGCGCAGGTCGTCATAGACGTCGGAGGAGTTCTGGCCGACGAGCTCCACCCGCACGCCGGGGTGTCGCTCGAGTACGTCGGCGATCAGCGCCGCCCCGGCGTACAGCCTGGCCGTGCCGAACATGCCGAAGCGGACCGTGCCGGTCTCGAGTGCGGTGACGGCCTGGACTGCGCGCCTGGCCTCCTCGGCGGACTCGACGGTGCGCTCGGCGTGCGCCCGCAACGTCTCGGCGGCAGCGGTGGGCGCGACGCCGCGCCCGATCCGGGCGAACAGGTCGACGCCGAGTGTCCTCTCGAGTGTGCGGATCTGCTCGGAGATGGAGGGCTGGGCATAACCGAGGTGCTCGGCCGCCGCGGTCAGGGACCCGTGCTCATACACGGCGAGGAAGCACCTCAGCTGGTGCAGTGAAAGCAAAGGGACTCCCTATGGGTATCAGAGGAAAGAAAGGCTACCTCTATTAGTTGAAATCTTGCAGACTGGAGGTGCAACGATCCACCAGAGGCCTATGAGGAGGTCACCATGTTCGTCAACCACTGCACTGCATGCGACAAGTCGATGTTGATCTTCCCCAGCCAGGTCACCGGTATGGCGCGCATCGACGGCGTCATCGCGATGACCTACACCTGCTGGTGCGGCGCCGAGCAGCTCTGGCACGACGGCGTCAAGGGCGGTCAGCCCGAGGGCTCCGTAGCCGAGATCGCCTGACCCTCCGCCTCCTTCTTCGCCACTGGCTCCCGCCCATCGGTCGGGAGCCAGTGTGATTTCGTCGCACGCCGTGGGGCGCCGTATACTTCCCCGGGTTGCCCGGGGCGCTGTCCCGGGCAGCACGCCGCCTTAGCTCAGTCGGTAGAGCGAATCACTCGTAATGATTAGGTCATCGGTTCGATTCCGATAGGCGGCTCCGAGAGGAACCGCAGGTCAGGGGCCAAGTGTCCTCGGCCTGCGGTTCGATTGACTTCTGGCCACGGCCGCGCCTCACGTCGCCATCAGGGTCGCCTCGCGACCTGATAACTTCGCCGAATCGAGTCTCGATCCGGCGCGCACTCCGCCGATCGACCCGGACGGAGTCGCAGCGAATGAGGGAAGTGATGGCCGATGGTCGATGACGGCGATCTCTTCGATCTCTCCACGTCGTTGGCCGGACTGCTCCGGGCGCCGGTGACCATCGAGGATCCCGACACCATCGTGATCGCCTACTCGGGCGGCGACCAGGACGTCGACCAGGCCCGGATCAGCACCATTCTCGGCCGGCAGGTTCCGGTGCACTACCGCGAGGCGATTGCGGCCACCGGCGTCTTCGAGAAGCTGCGCACCTCCGACGAGGTGATCACCGTCGACCTGCCCGAGGAGCACATGGTTGCTCGCGCCGTTGTCGCCGTCCGTGACGACGGGCAACTGGTCGGCTCGATCTGGGCCGCGATCCCGGGCGGACCGAGCCCGGACCAGGCACAGATCCTGCGGGAGGCCGTGCCACAGGTCGCCGCGCGGCTGCGTGCCGAGCGGGACCTGGCCGATCGGGGGCGTCGCGAACGCGCCGACCTGGTGACCACCCTGCTGGCCGGTGGCGATGCCGCGGACGAAGTCGCTGCCGACCGGACCATGGCCGGAGAATGGGTCGCCTTCTCGATCCGAGCAGCCTCATCCGAAGCGATCCGGCGTACCGTCGGGCCGCTGACGCTGCACCTGTCCGCGATAGCGCCCTCCGCGCTGTGCGCGGCACATGACGGTGGCCTCCTCGGCGTCCTGCCGGCGGCCTCGGCAGTGCGAATTCTCGACGACTTTCTACGTCGCTTCGGTGCCCGTGACGAACTGGCGGTCGGCATCGGCACCCCGGCCGAGGCCGGTGACCTGGCCGAGTCGCGGGCAGTCGCCGACCAGGTGGCCGAGGCGCTGGCCCGTCGCGGACGGCGGGGCGCGGCCGCCTCCCTGAAGGATGTCTTCGCCGATGTGCTGGTGGACCGACTCGACGGTTTCCTCAACAGACACAAGGAATCCAGTCCACTGACCCTCCTGCGCGAGCACGACCGCACCCACGAGAGCGAGTTGGTCGTCGCAGTCAGCGCCTTCCTCGACAAGGGCGAGGTGAGTGCTGCGGCCGAGGTGCTCAAGGTGCACCCCAACACGGTGCGCAACCGGCTCCGTCGGGCCCGGGAGTCGTGCGGTGTCGATCTCGGTGATCCGGCCACCCGACTGGCCCTGATGATCGCCCTGCGTTCGGCCCGCTGAATCCGGCTCCGTCAGGTCCAGCGAGCGCCGAGTCGGCAGGTGGCGACGCCGTACGCCTTGGACCTCCCGGCCGAAATGTCCACCTCCCGGCCGGAATTTCGGCCGGGAGGTTCCCATTTCCCCGGGTACCCGGGGAAATGGGGCAACAAAGGGGGTTGGCCGATCGCACAAGGCACCCCACGGAAGGGTGGAGGTTCGGGCAGTGACCGGGGTCACCGCAACGGCCAGACTTGGGTCATGGACAAGCCGTTGGAGCACGTGGTCGTCGTCGGCGCGGGCATGGTGGGGCTCTCCACCGCATGGCACCTGCAGGAGCACGGGGTGCAGGTGACCGTCGTCGACCGAGACTGTGTCGCTGCCGGCTCCTCCTGGGGCAACGCCGGCTGGCTGGCCCCGGCACTGACCCTGCCGTTGCCCGAGCCGGCCATGTTGAAGACGGGTGTGCTGGCCACGCTCAAGCCCGAGTCGCCGGTCTACGTTCCGTTCCGCGCCGACCCGCGCCTGGTCCAGTTCCTGATCGGCTTCGCCCGCCACTGCACCAGTGACCACTGGAACACCGCCATCGAGGTCTTCAACCGGGCCAACGCCGGCGCCCTTGAGGCCTACGCCGAGCTCACCGACCACGACGGGGTCGGCCGGGTCGAGGAGCCCACGCTGGCAGCCGAGCCGTTCCTCGCCGGCTTCGTCTCCGAGGCCGACCGCACCGTGTTGGAGGAGGAGTTCCGCCACGTTGCCCAGACGGGTGGCCTGACCGACTACGAGTTGCTCGACAACGAGCACCTGCACGCGATGGAGCCGGCACTCGGATCCGATGTCACGCACGGGATTCGGATCAACAACCAGCGCTATCTCAATCCCGGTCGCTTCGTGAACGCGTTGGCTGACGCCGTTCGCGCCCGTGGGGGTGAGGTGATCGACGGCTACCGGGTCGACACCGTCTCCCAGCGGGGCCGTCGCACCTTGGTCGCCGGCAAGGGCCACGATCCGATCGTCGCCGACAACGTGGTGCTCGCCAACGGCAGCTGGATCGGCCGGCTGGCCCGGCCCCACGGCGTACGTCGTGTGGTGCAGGCCGGACGCGGCTACAGCTTCACCGTGCACCCTGACCAGGTGCCGACCGGTCCGGTCTACTTCCCCACGCAGCGCGTGGCCTGCACGCCGCTCGGCAAGCCCGAAGAGGGTCTGCGCGTGGCCGGGATGATGGAGTTCCGCAGCCCCGACGAGCCGCTCGACGAGCGCCGGGTCCAGGCGATCGTCGACGCAGCGACGCCGATGTTCACCGGCGTCGACTGGTCGCAGCGACGCGACGAATGGGTCGGCTCCCGTCCGTGCACCACCGACGGACTGCCGCTGGTGGGGGCCACGCGGTCCGATCGTGTGTTCGTCGCCGGTGGCCACGGCATGTGGGGCGTGGCGTTGGGGCCCTTGACCGGCAAGCTGTTGGCAGCCCGGATGGTCGGTGCTCCGACGGACGACGAGCTGCTCACCGCCTTCGACCCACTCCGCTGAGTCCTGGGTCGGCACCGGCGCGGCTGAGACGACACGGTCCCCGGGTCCCTCGACGCCTAGAGTCGGGGGAGTGAACCCGCCCCCACTCACTGCCGACTCCGTCGACCGGGCAGCCGAGGTGCTCAGCCCGGTGATCCGGCGTACGCCGCTCGAGTTCAGCGCGCGGCTCTCCGCGGACGTGGGCGTGCCGGTCCTGCTCAAGCGTGAGGACCAGCAGCTCGCGCGGTCCTACAAGTTGCGCGGCGCGCACCACCTGATCGCCGGGCTCAGCGAGGTCGAACGGGCCCGAGGCGTGGTCTGCGCGAGCGCCGGCAACCACGGCCAGGGCGTCGCGTTGAGCTGCGCCAAGCTGGGCATCCGGGGTCGCGTGGTGGTGCCACAGAACACCCCGCGGCAGAAACGGCAGAGGATCCTCTCCCTCGGCGAGGGTTGGGTCGAGCTGGTGACCACCGGCAGCTCCTACGACGAGGCCAGCGCGGCCGCACATCGCGACGCCGAGTCGTCCGGGGCGGTCTACGTCCACCCCTTCGACGATCCACGAACCATCGTCGGGCAGGGCACCATCGCCCCCGAGCTCGTCGAGCAGGCCGAGCGCGCCGACTATGCGCTGGACACGGTGCTGGTCCCGGTCGGCGGAGGCGGGCTGATCTCCGGCATCACCCTGTGGCTGCGCGAGAGGCGCCCCGACGTACGCATCATCGGCGTCGAGCCCGAGGGCGCCGCCAGCATGACCGCCGCTCTGGCACAGGGCGGCCCGGTGGCGCTGGAACGGATCGACACGTTCATCGACGGGGCCGCGGTCGGCCGGGTGGGGGCGCTGACGCACCCGATCGTGCGCGACCTGGTCGACGAGGTCGTCACGGTTCCGGAGGGGGCGGTGTGCACCGAGATGCTCGCGCTCTACCAGACCGAGGGCATCATCGCCGAGCCTGCGGGCGCCCTGGCCAGTGCCGCCGCGCGACGCGTCACGGCCGGGGAAGGAGCGATGGTCGCGATCGTCTCCGGGGGCAACAACGACGTCAGCCGCTATGCCGAGATCGTGGAACGCTCGCTGCTGCACGAGGGTCTGCGCCACTACTTCCTGGTGACCTTCCCCCAGGAGCCGGGCGCCTTGCGGCACTTCCTCGACGACGTACTCCTCGAGGGTGCCGACATCGTGGCCTTCGAGTACGTGAAGAAGAACAACCGGGAGACCGGTCCGGCGCTCGTGGGCATCGAGCTCGAGGTCGCCTCCGACCTGGCCGAGCTGATGTCACGCATGGAGGCCAGTCCGTTGACGATCGAGTTGGTGCCCCCGGGGTCGCCGGTGTTCAGCTTCCTGCTCTGACTCGCCAGCGGGTCAGGGTCGATCAGGCCTCGGGGCAGGGGTCGATCAGGCGTCGTCCTCGGGAAGGTGCGGATCGGCCAGCAGGTACTGCGTCAGTCGACCGTCGTGATCGCGGTCGTGCGGCTTGATCGGCTCGGGGATCATCCGGCCCTCGGTGGCGTCCCAGAAGTGGTCGACGCCGAGGCAGATCCGACGCGCCACCCGGCCCGGGATGCCGCGGTGGGGGACGAACGGATGCGGACGCGTGGGGGAGTGCAGCTCGGCGCCGTAGACCCGATCGGCCAGGTCGTCGCAGAAGGCGTCGGACGTGTTCTCGACCAGGGCCCGGGCCACGCGTTCCTCGAGCTCCATGAACGCGTTGAACCGGGAGTGCAGGTCTGACCAGATCTCGCTCCACGGCCGATGGATGGCGTGGGCCTCGCCGTAGAGCTTGGCCTTGGTCTGGGCCATCGCCTGCTCGAGGTCGCGACTGGTGCGCGAGAAGGTGCGGGTGAGCTCGGGCCCGTCAGGCAGGTGTCGCGCCATCGCGGGCACGAGCACGGCGTTGGCCGCGGCGAGATGCCGACTGGCACTGGCGAGGAACGTGTCAGTGGCAGGGAAGATGTCGCGAGGCCTGGCGGGCGAGGGCCGCCGGAACTCCGCGGTCGACAGGCGCTCGTCGAGGACGTCGTGAGTTGCCCGGATGCTGCGTTGGAGCTTGTCGTGCATGGCCGTCATCTCCTGTGCTCCCTTCCAGTGTGCGCTCGCGTGGGGCGCCCGGCAAGGAGCACAGGAGAACCGGATCAGCCTTCTTCGAACTCGGCTTCCTCGAGGAACTCGGCGGCCACCTTGAGGAGCTGTACGGCGACCTCGGGGTCGAGGCCGGCCAAGGTGATCTTCAGGCCGAGGTCAGAGCTGGGGTCGAGCTCCCAGTCCTCGTCGTCGTCCTGCTCCTGGGGCTGGCTGAAGTCGACGAGCTGCAGGTGCAGGCCGGGCTTGTCGGCCCCCATCGGCACGACGTGGAGGGCATCGGGGTCACCGATGAACCGGGCGCCGACGCTCAGCGAGGCCTCGACTTCTTCTTCGTCACTCATGGTCCACCTTCATTGGGTACGAACGTTGTCCCTGAGGAGACTAGCCGCCGGAGGACTCGATCGTGTTCTGGTGTGTGGTCGGTCCGGGCCGTCTTCGGGCACATGGTGTGGCAGAAACTGGCATCGTTGTCGGTGTAACGCTGTCCCGGCAGCCGGACATGGGGAGACATGAGCCTGATTGCGGAGGAGCGGTTCCGGGCGCTCCACACGGCCCACTTCCGGGATCTGCTGGGCTTCGCCCTGAGACGTACGGCGACCGCGGACGACGCCGCGGACGTCGTCGCGGACACCTTCGTGGTCGCCTGGCGGCGGCTCGACGAGGTGCCGCCGGGCAATGAAGGGCGACTCTGGCTGTACGGCGTGTGCCGACGGACGCTGGCCAACCACACTCGCTCCGGTCGTCGGCGTGAGCGACTCGGCGCCAAGCTGGGCAGCGCGCTGCGGGAGGCCGTCGTACCGGACCCGGCCGATGAGGTGCTGTTGACGGTGAGCGTGCGCGCCGCCCTGGCGGCGTTGCGGCCGGCTGACCGGGAGCTGCTGGCGCTGTCGATCTGGGAGCAGCTGGAGCCCGGGGAGATCGCCGTGGTTCTCGACCTCCCCGCCCGCACGGTCCGAACCCGGTTGTCGCGTGCCCGGGCCAGGCTTCGCCACAAGCTCGGTGGAGACGGTCCGCCGGGTGATGGACATGTACTTCGTGACGGGGGAGCAGTGCTCCCAACCAGACTCGCACCGGGGGAGGCCCGATGAACCGCAGGCAGGACGACCTGGACGCTGCAGTCGCCGCAGCCGACCCGTATCCGCAGCCACAGGTCGATGACCTGGCCGTGGACGAAGCGGGTCGTGACCTGATGGAGACGATCATGACCGACACCCAGCCGCCGCGTCGCGCCCGGCTCAACGACCAGTCCGTGTCCGAGGGTCCTCGCCGGACCCGCATGGTGGTGCCGCTGTTGGCCGCCGCCGCGGTGACCGCCATCGTGGCCGGAGGCTTCGCCCTGCAGGGCCTCGACGGTGAGAGCGCCACACCCGACGCCACACCCGCAGCCGGCCCCGCAGCCGGCCCCACGACTGGTCCCGAGGGCGCTCCGGCAGCCGGCACCGAGACCCTGCACAAGAAGAGCCTGCCGCCCACCGGAGCAAACCTGCACAACGTGCTGGGTGCCGAAACATGGCGGGTCGACAGCCTCGACGACTCCGAGTGGGGTGGCAGCCTGTTGTGGACGATCGGCGAGGGCGAGCAGACGGTCGAGATGCACTGGGCGCCGGCCGAGGACTATCAGGGCGCCTTGGCAGACCGGCAGGAGATCGGACCCGTGCAGGAGATCGACCTCCTCGGCCAGACCGGAAAGAAGTTCACCTACCCCGGCGAGACCCTGCAGCCGCCCGGTGGCGACTCGTTGTCGCCGACCCCGGCCCGTGGGGACGCGAATCCCTCGACACAGACGGACACTGAGGCCGGTGAGGAGGCCGCGGGGGCGCGGGTGATGGTGCTCCTTCCGCCCGTGGACGGTTGGTACCTGGAGTTCGACGTCATGGCCGCCGACGAGGCAGCCGTCGAGGCGGCGCTGGCCGAGCTGCACCGGGTTTCGCCCGACGAGTGGCAGGTCGGCCTGGGGCAGTCCACGGTCCAGCCGGCCGAGGGCGAGGAGTTCCTCGACGAGGTGGCGCAGGGGGTGCCGATGCCGGATGGTGTCGAGGTCACGACGGATGACCTGAACCTGCCGCAGTCGGCGTACTTTGCGCGGGTCGCGTTCCTCCAACCCGTGCTCTGTGGTTGGGCCGAGGACTACGTCGGCGGAGACAAGTCGGCGATCGACGTGCTCAGGGCCAGCAAGGACTGGCCGGTAGTCAAGGCACTGGCCCCCGAGGGTGACTACCCGAGCGCGCTGGCCGACGCGGTGCGGAAGCTGGCCAAGGACCGCGACCTGGACCACTTCGGTCAAGGCGTGGGCTGCTGACCGGTTCGGCCGGGGATGACGCCCAGCTCTGCACGATGCTGCCCGCGGGGGAGGCGGCAGCTCGTGCAGAGCCATGTCCGGCGGCAACTTCCCTGCACTCCCTTCCGCAGAACTAGAACTCGTTCTAGGTTGGGGGCATGAACACACCTCTCCGCGTCGTCGGCTGGTCCACCGGAACCGTCGGGCGCCACGTGATCGCCGGCATCGACCGTCACCCCGACCTCGAGCTCATCGGCGTCTGGGTCTCCAGTCCCGAGAAGGACGGGCAGGACGTCGGGCGCCTGGCGGGACTCGATCGAGACCTCGGCATCAACGCCACCACCGACCGTGACGCCCTGATCGCCCTGAAGCCGGATGCGATCATCCACACCGCGATGACCGACGACCGCATCTTCGAGGCGATCGAGGACCTGCAGGCGTTCGTCGCCGCCGGCATCAACGTGGTCTCCAGCGGCCCTGTGTTGCTGCAGTATCCCTACGGCGTGCTCTGGGACGAGGCGCTCACCTCGCTCGAGAAGGCCTGCGCCGACGGCGGTGCCAGCCTCCACGTGAACGGCATCGACCCGGGCTTCGCCAACGACGTGCTGCCGTTGGTGATGACCTCACTGTCGCAACGCATCGACCAGGTCAAGGTCAGCGAGATCGCCGACTACTCGACCTACTACCAACCCGTCGTGATGCGCGACATCTTCGGCTTCGGCAGGCCCGTCGACGCCGATGACGTGATGCTCTGGCAACCGGGAGTCCTCAGCATGGGTTGGGGATCGGTGGTCCGCCAGATCGCTGCCGGGCTCGGACTCACCCTCGACGAGCCGTTGACCGAGACGGTCGATCGTCGCCCCGCGGAGACGGACACGAAGACGGTTAGCGTCGACATCGCCGCCGGCACGATGGGCGCAGTCAAGTTCCAGGTGATCGGGCGGGTCGACGGCGAGGACAAGGTGATCCTCGAGCACATCACCCGCACCGCCGAGGAGCAGGTCCCCGAGTGGCCCACCCCGCCCGAAGGCGGCGGCTGCTACCGCGTCGAGATCACCGGCCAGCCGATGATGAAGGTCGACTTCACCCACCAGGGAGAGGATGGCGACCACAACGTCTCCGGCATGGTCACCACCGCGCAGCGGCTGGTGAACTCGGTGCCGTCCGTGGTCGCGGCCGACCCGGGCATCGTCACTGCCCTCGACCTGTTCCACGTCACCGGCAAGGGGCTCGTCTCGTGAGCATCCTCGACCGATTCGCCGTCACCGAGCAGGTCGCGGTGGTCACCGGGGCTGGTCGGGGGATCGGCGCCGCGACTGCGATCGCACTCGCCGAGGCCGGGGCCGACGTACTCATCTCCGCGCGGCACCCCGACCAGCTCGAGGTCGTCGCGCAACGGATCCGCGCCGCCGGTCGACGAGCCCTCGTGGTGCCGGCCGACCTGATGGACACCGACGCGGCCGCCGGCCTCGCCCGGACGGCGTACGACGAGTTCGGGCGCCTCGACATCGTGGTCAACAACGTCGGTGGCACGATCCCGAACGCCTTCCTGGACACGGATGTGGCCTACCTGGAGGAGTCCTTCCACTTCAACGTGAGCACCGCGCATGCGCTGACCCGGGCCGCGGTGCCCTTGATGCTCGACGGGTCGGAGGGCGAGGGCTCGAAGTCGATCACGTCGATCAGCTCGATGATGGGACGTACGGCGGGGCGTGGCTATCTCGCCTATGGCACGGCGAAGGCTGCCCTGGCCCACTGGACTCGTCTGGCCGCAACCGACCTCGCCCCACGGATCCGGGTCAACGGCATCTTCGTCGGCTCGGTGATGACGAGCGCCCTCGAGTTCGTGGCCGGCGTGCCGGAGATGATGGAGCAGCTCGAGGGCAACACCCCGCTGCAGCGAGTGGGCGAGGCGGAGGACGTTGCCGCGGGTGTGGTCTACCTGTCGTCGAGGGCCGGGCAGTACGTCACCGGCAAGCTGCTCGAGATCGACGGCGGCATCCAGACGCCCAACCTCGATCTCGCTCTGCCGGACCTTCCCTGATGCTGCCGACCCACGCATGGCACAGTGTCGAGGGTGACTGACTGGACTGAGCCCGGTGCCTTCGAAGTGGCCCCCGGTGTGCACCGCATCCCGCTGCCGCTGCCGATGGACGGGCTGCGCGCCGTCAACGTCTACGCCATCGACAACGGTGACGGACTCACCCTCATCGACGGTGGCTGGGCGATCGATGAGGCCCGTGCACTGCTCGAGCAGTCGTTGGCCTCGATCGAGCGCAAGGTCTCCGACATCACCACGTTCCTGGTCACGCACGCCCACCGCGACCACTACACCCAGGCCGTGACGGTGCGCCGCGAGTTCGGCTCGCACGTCTCGCTCGGCATCGGTGACAAACCGACGCTGGACCTGATCCACGACACCGACGTCGAGGAGGACCCTCATGTCGCGATGCTGCGCCGGGCTGGGGCCTCCGACCTGGCGAAGGAGTGGGGCGACTTCACCTCCAATTCGACTCCCGACCTGACCCTGTGGGACTACCCCGACACCTGGCTCGAGAACGACCACCAGCTGTCGGTGGGTACCCGCACGATCGATGCCGTGTCGACCCCCGGGCACACCCAGGGACACTTCGTCTTCGCCGACGTCCCCGGCGGGCTCCTCTTCGCCGGCGACCACGTGCTGCCGACCATCACGCCGTCCATCGGCTTCGAGCCGGTCCTTGCCGACCAGCCGCTGCGCGACTTCCTGGAGTCGTTGGCGAAGGTCCGGGCCATGCCCGACATGCAGCTGCTGCCGGCCCATGGCGCGGTGACCGCGTCCAGCCACGCGCGCATCGACGAGCTGATCGCGTTCCACGACCATCGCCTCGACCTGTGTCGGGAGGCAATCTCCGGCAACCCCGGGACGTCGTACGACGTGGCGCAGCAGCTGCCCTGGACCAAGCGGGACCGCAAGCTCTCCGAGATGGACGTCTTCAACACGTCGTTGGCGACCCTGGAGACCCGCGCCCACCTGGAGCTGCTGGTCGCCCGGGGCGAGATGACCCGCGCCCTCACCGACGGCGCCTTCGTCTACTCCGTGTAACGCGGGGTTACCGTCGCTCCACACGGGCTGTGAGGGGCGATTCCGTCCACACCACCGCACAAGTGCGGCCCGTGATGTCCGTGATGTCACAGATCCGAGGCGGCCGGTGTCTTCATGGCGAACGGGCTCCACGAGGGAGCCCCCCACCCCTAAGGAGGGGCCGTGCCCAGCAACTTCCGGATCCCCAAGGCGAGCCTCGACGGCATCTACGGCCGCGTGCTGTCGGCGTACGCGAAGCGCACCTACGGCGAGATCCCCGACTTCGCCTACGTGCTGTTCCACCACAAGCCGCTGACCAGGGCGATGCTGTCCTTCGAGGGCAAGGTCGCCAAGGTCGACGCCCTCGACGCCAACCTCAAGTCGTACGCCGTGATGGCCAGCGCCGCGATGATCGGCTGCAGCTGGTGCATGGACTTCGGCTACTTCATGGCCCACAACGAGGGGCTCGACGAGGCGAAGCTGCGTCAGGTGCCGGTGTGGCGCGAGAGTGACGTGTTCACCTCGCTCGAACGCGACGTCCTGGAATATGCGGAGGCGATGACCGCCACGCCTCCCGAGGTCACCGAGGACATGGTCGACAACCTGCACCGCCAGCTCGGCTCCGAGGCGACCGTCGAGCTCACCGCGATGATCTCGCTGGAGAACATGCGCTCGCGGACCAACTCGGCCATGGGACTGGCCTCACAGGGTTACTCCGACCGGTGCGAACTGGCACCCTTGGCCCAGTGATGACCCAGTGAGCGCCGTCGCCGATCCCTTCTCCGAGCATCGCAGCCTGCTGTTCACCGTGGCCTACGAGATGCTCTCGTCCGCCGCTGATGCGGAGGACGTGGTGCAGGAGACGTGGTTGCGCTGGGCTGACGTGGACCAGGCGTCGGTGCGGGACCCGCGGGCCTACCTGGTCCGCGTCGTCACCCGGCAGGCGCTGAACCGAATGCGCACCCTGGCGCGCCGCCGCGAGTCCTACGTCGGCCCCTGGCTGCCCGAGCCGCTGCTCACCGCTCCCGACGTCGCCGACGACGTCGAGCTGGCCGATGCCGTCTCGACGGCGATGCTGATGGTGCTCGAGACGCTGACTCCGACCGAGCGGGCGGTCTTCGTGCTGCGCGAGGTGTTCGGCTTCGAGTACGCCGAGATCGCCGCGGCCGTGGACAAGTCCGAGCCGGCGGTGCGCCAGATCGCGAGCCGGGCCGGCAAGCACGTGCAGGCGCGGCGGCCGCGACCGACACCTCCGTCGGCGGACACCGACGAGGTTCTCGAGCGCTTCCTGGCTGCCGCGGGTGGCGGCGACATCCAGGCCCTGATGGACGTGTTGGCTCCGGAGGTCGTGCTGTTCAGCGACGGTGGCGGCGTCAAACGAGCGGCGCTGCGCCCGATCTTCGGTCGCGAGAAGGTGCTGCGGTGGCTGGTCGGCACCCTGGGCAAGGACGAGGGCGCGGTCTCCGTCGACATGGTGGAGGTCAACGGTCAGCAGGGGATCCGGTTCTTCCTCGACGGGGTGCTCGACGTGGTCGGCACGATGCGCCTCGAAGGTGGCGTGGTGACCGAGATGTACCTGGTCCGCAACCCGGAGAAGCTGTCCCGGGCCGTCGGCGACGGCGTACGCCTCACCCGGTGAGGTGGGCGGTCCCCGGCCGAGCGGCGCGGGCACCGGCCGCACTTGTGCGGTGCTGTTGACGAATCCGGCCGTCACAGCACGTGTGGAGCGACAATAACCCCGCGTTACTCCCGGGGAGGGCCCGCGTTGCTCGGGAGGCGGCGGGACGGGGTAGCGTGGGAGGCCAACAGACAGGGGAGCCCCCTGGCCGACGAGCCGGGGAGCTGAGAGTGCCACCGGCGACCAGTGCCGGGACGCAGACCCTCAGGACCTGATCCGGTTAGCACCGGCGAAGGGAGTCGGAATGCAACGCACCCTGCGTGCCACCACCGCGACCGTGCTCACGACCGGGCTCGTCATGGCGGCCACGGCGTCGTGCTCGCTGATCGGTGAGGGGGACGACGGGCCCGACCGGGCATCCTCCGACCCGTCGGCCTCCATCGCCGGCACCACCATCACCCTCGTCACCCACGACACGTTCGCGGCGGACTTCCCCAAGAAGCTGGTCAAGCAGTTCGAGAAGCAGACCGGGGCGAAGCTGGAGATCCGGGCCGGCGGCGACGCCGGCAAGCTCACCACGTCTCTCGCACTGAACCAGAAGAACCCGATCGGCGACGTCGCCTTCGGCGTCGACAACACCTTCGCCTCCCGCGCCATCGACGAGGACGTGTTCGCGACGTACGCCGCCGAGCTGCCGCCGGGGGCCGACGAGCTCGCTCTCGACGGCGACGGAGCCGACAGGTTGGCCCCCATCGACCAGGCGTCGGTGTGCGTCAACGTCGACACCGCCTGGTTCGAGAAGAACGACATCGACCCGCCGGCCTCGCTCGACGACCTCACCGATCCGGCGTACAAGGATCTGCTGGTGGCCCCCGGGGCCTCCAGCAGCTCACCCGGCCTGGCCTTCCTGCTGGCCACGATCGGTGAGTACGGCGACGACTGGAGCGGCTACTGGGACGACCTGCTCGCCAACGGCATCGACCTGACCGAGGGGTGGACCGACGCCTACTACGGTGCGTTCACCGCGGCCAGTGACGGCGATCGCCCGATCGTGGTCTCCTACGACACCTCACCGGCCTTCACCATCGACGAGAAGACCGGTGAGTCGACGACCGAGGCGCTGCTCGACACCTGCTTCCGGCAGGTCGAGTACGCAGGAGTGCTCGAGAACGCGAAGAACCCGGCCGGAGCGCGCGCCGTCGTCGACTGGCTGCTGAGCCCCGAGGTGCAGGCAGCGCTTCCGGACAGCCTCTACGTCTTCCCGGCCGACGACAGCGTGGAGCTGCCCGACGACTGGGCGAAGTTCGCCGAGAAGCCGACCGACCCCATCGAGGTCTCCGCCGACGACATCGCCGAGCACCGCAAGGCGTGGCTCACCGAGTGGACCGACATCGTCAGCCGCTGACCCGTGAAGCGACTCCTGACCCTCCTGGGGCTGGCTTTCCTGCCGGTCTTGGTGCTCGGTGTCTTCTTCGTGCTGCCGGTCTCCGGCATGCTCGGTGAAGGGCTCTGGTCGAGCGGTCGCTTCGCGCCGGGGGCGGCGTGGGAGGTGCTCCAGCGCCCGCGCGTCCTGCGGGTGCTGTGGTTCACCGTGTGGGTGGCCAGCGCTGCCACCGCGGTCACGTTGCTGCTCGGCATCCCGACGGCGTACGCCCTGCACCGGCTGCGGATCCCCGGTCGGGGCGCGCTGCGGGCGGCCTTCCTGGTGCCGTTCGTGCTCCCGACGATCGTGGTCGGCATCGCCTTCGAACAGCTCGTCCGCTCCCCGGCGCTCGAGCCCCTCGGTCTCGACGGATCGCCGGTCACGATCATCGCCGCGATGGTGTTCTTCAACCTGGCCGTCGTCGTGCGCACCGTCGGCTCCGCGTGGGAAGCCCTCGACCCGCGTCCCGGTGAGGCAGCCGCCGCTCTCGGGGCGTCGCCGTGGCAGGTCTTCACGACTGCGACCCTGCCGGCGTTGCGCGGCTCGATCGTCTCGGCCGCCAGCGTGGTCTTCCTGTTCTGCTCCACCGCGTTCGGTGTCGTGCTCGTGCTCGGCGGGCTGCGCTACGCCACCGTGGAGACCGAGATATACCTGCTCACCACCAACCTCTACGACCTGCCCGGAGCGGCGGCGCTGTGCATCCTGCAGCTGGTCGTCGTCACCGTCCTGCTGGCCCTGGCACACCGGACCAGGTCGGCCCCGGCCCCCGTCGCGCGGCGTCGGGTCGCGCCGACTCGCGTCACGGCGTACGACGTCCCGGCGCTGCTGCTTGCCGCGCTCGGGCTGCTGCTGGTCGCCGTGCCGATCGGCACCCTGGTCGCCGGGGCGCTGCGGGTCGACGGCTCATGGAGCCTGGCCAACTTCCGTGCCCTCGACACCGTCGGAACCGATTCGTTGGTCGACGTCAGCGTGACGCAGGCCCTGCTCAACTCGCTGCGCACGGCAGTGGACGCCACCTGGATCTCGCTGCTGATCGGCGGGCTCGTTGCCGTGATCGTCACCCGGCGCTCGCACTCGCCGGCCGAGCACCGTCTCCGTGGCCTGCTCGACGGCTTCTTCATGCTGCCGCTGGGAGTCTCTGCGGTGACCCTGGGCTTCGGCTTCATGATCACCCTGGACCACCCGCCGGTCGATCTGCGTGACTCCCCGATGCTGGTGCCGATGGCGCAGGCACTGGTCGCAATGCCCCTCGTCGTCCGCACGTTGGTGCCGGTGCTGGCCGGCATCGACGACCGGCAGCGGCAGGCGGCGTACTCCCTCGGCGCATCGCCGTTGCGGGCCCTGGTCACGGTCGACCTGGCCGTGGTGTGGAAGCCGTTGCTCGCCGCGGCCGGCTTCGCGTTCGCCATCTCCCTGGGCGAGTTCGGCGCGACGTCCTTCCTGGCTCGCATCGACCACCCGACCCTGCCGGTGCTGATCTATCGCCTGCTCGGCTCGCCGGGGCAGCACAACTACGGCATGGCCCTGGCCGCGTCCGTCGTCCTCGCACTGGCCACCGCGGCCGTGATGTTCCTGGTCGAGCGGCTCCGGGTGCCGGGAGTGGGAGGGTTCTGACATGTTGTCGCTGACATCGGTGCGCGTCACCTACGGTCACGCAGTGGCGGTGGACGACGTCTCGCTCGAGCTGGCCGAGGGACAGGTGCTCGCCGTCCTCGGCCCCTCAGGCTGTGGCAAGTCGACGCTGCTGCGTGCCGTGGCCGGCCTGGAACGGTTGAGCGCCGGCACCGTCTCGTACGACGGCTCCGACCTGGCCGGTGTCCCGACCCACAAGCGTGGCTTCGCCCTGATGTTCCAGGACGGCCAGCTCTTCGGGCACAGGAGCGTGGGTGACAACGTCGCCTATCCGTTGCGGATCCGGAGACGTTCCCGCACTGAGATCGCGCAGCGCGTCGAGGAGCTCCTCGAGCTCGTGGGCCTGGCCGGCTTTGCGGAGCGGGTGCCGGCCACACTGTCGGGTGGTGAGCGGCAACGCGTCGCCCTGGCCCGGGCGCTCGCCGTCGAGCCTCGGCTCCTGCTGCTCGACGAACCGCTCAGTGCCCTGGACAAGTCCCTGCGCGAACGGCTTGCCCTCGACCTGCGCGAGATCCTCACCCGGGCCGGCACCACGGCGCTGCTGGTCACCCACGACCACGAAGAGGCCTTCGCGGTGGCGGACCGGATGGCGTTGATGCGCGCTGGTCAGCTGGTGCAGGACGGAGCCCTCGTGGACGTGTGGGAGCACCCGGTCGACGCGGAGGCCGCCAAGTTCCTCGGCTATCCGACGGTGCTCTCGGGCGATGCGGCGCGAGTCGTCCTCCGAGCCGCCGGCATCGACTCGGCTGGTCAGGTGGCGATGCGGCGCTCCGCGCTCCAGGTCCGCGAGGACGGTCCACTGACCGGTGCCGTGCTGTCGTCGAGGGTGACGCCCGACGCCGTACGCCTCGAGGTTGACGTGCCCGGAGTGGGGGTGGTGGCGGCCGTCACGTCGGACGGCGTTGGCGCGCCGAGTCCCGGCGCGGACGTGCATCTGGGGGTCGACCGGGATCGCCTCGCGGTCGTCCCGGACGCTGGATCGTCCCCACGGTTCCCCTAGACTGCGCCTGTGTATCGCCGTGCCTATGTCCTCCTGATCGGAGTCGCTGCCCTGATGGGCGTGCTCGCCGTCGTCGTGTCTGTGAGCATCGGGCAGAAGGTCGTGGACCCGGAGGGATTCCTCGGACCGTCCTGGCTGCGGCTGCCGTTGCTGGTCTTCGGGGCCCTGCTCCTCGACATGCTCCCGCGCACGTTGTGGCTCTCGAAGATGCACCCGAAGAAGATGTGGCCGATCGTCGTCGAGCGGTGGCACAGTCACTGGAACCGGGAGCGCCTCACGCTGGTCGTGATGGGCCTGGTGTGCTTCTACATCACCTACGTCAGCTATCGAAACCTGAAGTCCGCGCTGCCCACCGTGCTGGGGGTCGACTACAAGTTCGACCGGCCGCTGCACCTGCTCGACCAGGCGATCTTCCTGGGTCACGAGCCGGCCGTGGTGCTGCACTCCCTGCTCGGCACCGGGCTCGCCGCGCACTTCCTGTCGTTGATCTACCTGTGGTTCCTGCCGATGGTGCCGCTGGTGCTGACCGCGTGGTTGATCTGGTCGAAGAACCTGAGCTACGGCTACTGGTTCGCCACGTCCCAGTGCCTGGCCTGGAGCCTCGGCACGGCGTCGTACTACCTCCTGCCGACGCTCGGCCCGGGCTTCGAATACCCCTGGCTCTACAACAACCTCGACAACACCGGTGCCAGCAACCTCATGGAGGCGCTGTCCTACGGGCGGGTGAAAGTCTACTGGGGCGGCCTCGACGGAGCTGTCCAATCCGTGGCCGGATTCGCCAGCCTGCACTGCGCGATCACGCTGTTGGTCGCGCTGATGGCGCAGTACACGATCAGGGTGCGGTGGCTGCACTGGCTGCTGTGGATCAACTTCGGGATCACCCTGGTCGCCACTCTCTACTTCGGCTGGCACTACATCGCCGACGACGTGGCCGGCATCGCGATCGCGGTGATCTCCTTCTACGTCGGTGGCTTGGCCTCCGGGCAGAAGTTCGACAGACACGGGCTCGCCAGTCATCCGACGACGACGACCTCCCAGGTCCCCGTCGACCGAGATTGACCCGATCTCGCGATAGTCCCTGACGTTCCGGTCCTTACGAGGACCGAAACGTCAGGGACTATCGCAATTTGGGGCCACCCGAACGGGAATGACATGGGTGTAGTTCAAGAATTACACCGTTGTTGTTTGTCAAGGCGACACGCCGATGAATTCAAGAAAAGCTGTGAAAACTGTTTCTTTTGTGACTCGTGAGCACTAGCGTGCTCAAAGTGCCTCGGGCGATGGGGAAGTCGCCCGAGGTCTCCAGACCACAAAGGGGACTTGATCTCGTGCGACGCACCACTCGACCCTCCATAGGGGGGCGCCCGCTGCTCGCGGCCCTCTCCGGACTGTTGGCGCTGACCCTCGGGGTGCCGGCAGCAGCAGCCGACCCCGATGGCGACACCCCGTCGAAGGCAGAGGTCCACGCCGCCAAGGACGCGGCGAAGGACGCCGAGCGAGATGTCGCCGCTGTCCAGGCCGACCTGGTGGTGGCCAACCAGAGCCTGCAGAGCGCCAGCGTCGAGGCGGCCAAGGCATCCGAGGCCTACAACGCCGCGCGGTGGAAGCTGAAGCAGGCGCAGAAGGCGGCCAAGGCAGCCGATGCCCGCGCCGCCTCCGCCACGAAGAGCCTCGAGACCCAGGAGGTCTCCTACAACGAGATGCTCGCGGCGACCTACGAGATGTCGCCCGAGCTCACGGCCATGTCGAAGATCGTCACCGAAGACGGCACGAACGCGATGATCGACAGCGCCAACACCGTCTACAACGTGAACACGTCGATGGACGACATCACCGCGCGCTACGAGGCGGCCAGCACCGTCGCCGAGATCAGCTCCGACGAGGCCGACGACGCCCACGACGCGGCGGCGGACCTGGCCGCCGACGCCGAGGCTGCCCGTCGTACGGCGGAACAGCAGGAGCAGGCGGCCCTTTCGCAGGCCACTCAGGTGGCTGCCCAGAAGGATGACCTGATCGCCGAGCTGGCCAACCTGCAGAACATCTCGGTCAACCTGGCCGGCAAGCGTCAGGCCGCCCTCGAGCAGGCCGCCCAGGAGCGTGCGGCGCAGGCTGCGCAGGTCGAGCAGAACGCGGCCGACACGGCAATCCCCGCCTCTGACCCGGCCGACGACGCCACTGACTCGCCGGAGCCGAGCGACGACCCCGCGCCCGGTGACGACCCGACCACGACCCCGACGCCGGATCCGGAGCCGACTCCTGACCCCGCGCCGACGCCGGACCCGACACCGCCGCCGTCGTCCTCCGGGGCCCAGAAGGCGATCAGCTTCGCCCGTGCCCAGATCGGTGAGCCCTACCGTTGGGCGGCCGCCGGACCCAACGCCTGGGACTGCTCGGGCCTGACCATGAAGGCCTGGCAGAGCGGCGGGAAGTACCTGCCGCACTACTCGGTCGGTCAGTACAGCTCCTCCACCGCGATCCGCTCCTCGCAGCTGAAGCCCGGTGACCTGGTGTTCTGGGGATCCTCCAGCAGCCCTTCGTCGATCTACCACGTGGCTCTCTACGTCGGGAACGGCCAGATGATCCACGCACCGCGCACCGGCCGCGACGTCACGCAGGAGTCGATGTACTACTGGATCCCGCCGAACTTCTTCGCGCGACCCTGACCGCGTCCGTCGTCGCCCGGCGGACACGACCCACCGGTACGGTGGCGTCATGGCCACTGAGACGCCCACGACAGACACCGCCGCCCCCGAGGAAGAGACGGACGGCTACGTCCAGCCCCACGTCGACATCGCCGAGCTGACCCGCCTGCTCGACGGGAAGTACGCCGAGGTGCGCACCCTGGTTCGCAAGAACCTGGCGCAGAACGCCGGCATCCTCGAGGAGGCCGAGACGCTCAGCCGTGACGACTTCCGGGATCGGGTCAAGGAGGTCGTGGTCGAGGTGGCCGCGACCGGCCAGACCGGGGTCGGGTTCCCCAGCGAGTACGGCGGCTCCGACGACATCGGCGCGTCCGTGGCCGCCTTCGAGACGATGGCCTTCGGCGACCTGTCCGTGCTGGTCAAGATCGGCGTGCAGTTCGGTCTCTTCGGTGGCGCGATCCAACAGCTCGGCAGCAAGCACCACCACGACGCCTACCTTCCCGACACGATCAGCGGCAAGTTGATGGGCTGTTTCGCGATGACCGAGGCGGGTCACGGCTCCAACGTCCAGGCGCTGGGCACGGTTGCGACGTACGACGTGGAGACGCAGGAGTTCGTCATCACCACCCCGGACGACTCCGCCCACAAGGACTACATCGGCAACGCTGCTCGTCATGCCGAGATGGCGGTGGTCTTCGCGCAGCTCGAGATCGGTGGCAAGTCCGAGGGTGTGCATGCGTTCGTCGTCCCGATCCGCGTCGACGGCGAGCCGGCGCCCGGCGTACGCATCGAGGACTGCGGCCGCAAGATGGGGCTCAACGGCGTCGACAACGGGCGGCTCTGGTTCGACGGGGTCCGGGTGCCGCGCGAGGCGCTGCTCAACCGGTTCGCCGATGTCACTGCCACCGGCGTCTACGAGTCACCGATCGAGAACCCCAACAAGCGCTTCTTCACCATGCTCGGCACCCTCGTGCTCGGCCGGGTCTCCGTCGGTGGCGCCGGCATCAACGCCTCCAAGCTGGCCCTGGCCATCGCCGTGAAGTACGCCGTCCGCCGCCGCCAGTTCGAGGCCTCCAAGGACGCCCCGGAAGAGCTGCTCCTCGACTACGGGCAGCACCAGCGCCGCCTCTTCCCCCTCCTGGCGAAGACCTATGCGATGCACTTCGCCCAGGAGGTGCTGGCCAGTCGCATGCACGACGTCTTCTCCGGTGTCGCCGACGACGAGGGCGATCGCCGGGCGCTCGAGTCCCGAGCCGCCGGCACCAAGGCACTCGGCACCTGGCATGCCACCCGCACCATCCAGGAATGTCGCGAGGCATGCGGCGGAGCCGGCTACATCTCGAAGAACCGCTTCGACGCACTGAAGGCCGACACCGATGTCTTCACCACGTTCGAAGGTGACAACTACGTCCTGTTGCAACTGGTCGCCAAGGGTCTGCTGACCGGTTATGCCAGCGACTTCTCCGATCTCGACCAGCTCGGCATGGTGAGGTTCGTGGCCGGCACCGCTGTGGAGACCGTGCTCGAGCGCACCAACGTGCACAAGCTGCTCGAGCGCGTCAAGGACCTGCTGCCCGGAGATGACGAGTGGGACCAGGAGGCCGGACTGCTCGACCCGAACTTCCAGGAGGCGATGTTCCGGTTCCGTGAGGAGCACATGCTCAGCGGTGCTGCTCGTCGCCTCAAGCGGGGAGTGGACTCCGGCATGGAGCCCGGCGAGGTCTTCTCCCGGGTGCAGGACCACGTCATCGACACCGCCCGCGCCCACGTGGAGCGCCTGGTGCTCGACGCGTTCGTCGAAAAGGTCGCCGAGATGCCGGAGGGTGACAACAAGGTGGCCCTGGGCCTGATGGTTGATCTCTACGCGCTGACCACCATTGAGGCCGACCGGGCCTGGTTCATGGAGCACGGCCGACTCACCAGCCAGCGGTCGAAGGCGATCACCCGCGAGATCAACGACCTGTGCCGCAAGGTGCGCCCGATCGCCGTCGACCTCGTGGATGCATTCGGCATCCCCGCCGAGGTGATGCGTGCCGAGGAGCTGCTGACCTGGGGCGACTGACCGACCGCGTGGTCAACGCCAGCTGACGCGACGGCGGCGACCACACGAACGACCACAACGACCCGATCGGGCCCGTTGTCGCGTGTTTTGGGCCATTGTGGTCGTCCGCGTGGTCCTCTGGTCCCCCGAAATGCTGAATCGGCTGCCACCTCCGTGTGCATGCACGGGTTTGGCAGCCGATTCGGTTCGGCTCGGTGATCAGCCCCGGCTCAGTGGCCGGACTTCTTGGCCCGCTCGAACGACGCGGTGATCTCGGCCTCGGCCTCGGTGCGGCCGACCCACTCGGCGCCTTCGACGGACTTGCCGGGCTCGAGATCCTTGTAGACCTCGAAGAAGTGCTGGATCTCGAGGCGGTCGAACTTCGAGACGTGGTTGATGTCGCGCAGGTGCTCCAGGCGGGGGTCGTGCGTCGGGACGCAGAGGACCTTGTCGTCGCCGCCGGCCTCGTCGGTCATCCGGAACATGCCGATGGCGCGGCACTTGATGATGCAGCCCGGGAACGTCGGTGCCTGCAGGATCACGAGTGCGTCGAGCGGGTCGCCGTCCTGGCCGAGGGTGTCCTCGATGTAGCCGTAGTCCTCGGGGTAGGCCGTGGAGGTGAACAGCATGCGGTCGAGATAGATGCGACCGGACTCGTGGTCGACCTCGTACTTGTTGCGGGACCCCTTGGGGATCTCCACCAGGACGTCGAACTCCAGCACTGCTTTCCTCCGCTTCATCGGCGTGCTCGCTGCCCGGCCGTGGGCGGCGAAAGATCATGACCCGAAGGTCGGGTCGGCAACATCTTCGCGCACAATGGGCGCAAACGCGCACTCGGAAGGGAAGTTTTCGTGGGACGAGGTGATCGACGCCACACCGGCGCGGGCCGACGGAGCCGCATGGCCAGCTGGCTGCCCGTCATCGTCGTGCTGGTCGTCGTGGCGGCCGGCTTCGCGTCCTTCCAGTTCGATGTGGCCCGCCGGATGGGCTGGGCGCCGGCCGACTCGTCCGACCCGGCCGCGGTCGCGCCCCCGTCCGGGCTCGAGCTCCCTGCGCTGTCCTCGCCGCGGGCGGTTGCCGCCACCCTTGCCGACGACACGGCGGTCAACCCGGCGAAGGTACGCCGCGCGCTGGCGCCGTACGCCTCCGACAAGGACCTCGGCAAGCACCGGGTGATCGCGGTAGGAAGCCTCGACGGGAGCGTGTGGGAGGACAACGCGGCCGGGACGTTCGTCCCGGCCTCGACGATGAAGCTGCTCACCGGCACCGCCGCGATCGAGTCGCTGGGTCCCGATCGCACGTTCCGGACCCGGGTGGTCGACGGCAAGCGGCCGCGCGACATCGTGCTGGTCGGTGGTGGAGACCCGTTCCTGACCCACACCCCGCCGAGCAGCTCGTCGTACCCCCAGCAGGCCGATGTACGCACGCTGGCCAGGGCCACTGCCAAGGAGCTGCGCGCCGATGGGCGTCACACCGTGCGGCTGAGCTTCGACGACTCCCTCTTCAGGGGCCCCAGCGTCAACCCGCACTGGCCGGCCAGCTACATCCCCGACGCCGTGGTCCCGCCGATCACCGCGTTGTGGGTCGACAAGGGCGCGAACGCGGGCGGTTACGGCTTCGAGAGCGATCCCTCGGCGGCGGCCGCTGCGCTCTTTGCCGCGGAGCTCGAGAGGGTCGGCATCACCGTGACCGGTACGCCGAAGCGCACGACCGCGCCTGACGGGGCCGAGGAGCTGGCGTTCGTCGAGAGTGCCCCGGTGTGGCAGATCGTCGACCGGGTCGTCTCGGTCAGCGACAACGAGGGCGCGGAGATCCTCTCCCACCAGGTCGGCCTCGAGGAACGCAACGAGGGTTCGTTCGTTGCCGGGGCCGCAGCGGTTCGCACCGTGCTCAAGCGGCTGGGCGTCAACCTCGCCGACACCGTGATCCGCGACGGGAGCGGGCTGTCGCGTCAGGACCGTCTGACCACGCAGGCGCTCCTGGGAGTGCTCTCGGTCGATGCCAGGAGCAGCCGACCGGAGCTCCGTTCGGTGATCTCCGGACTTCCCGTGGCCGGCTTCACCGGCTCGATGACCGGTCGGCTCGGCGACAGCAATGACGCCGGCCAGGGCAGGGTCCGGGCCAAGACCGGAACGCTGACCGGTGTGCACGGCCTGGCCGGGGTGACCACCGACCAGGACGGCAACGTGTTGGCGTTCGTTTTCCTGGCCGACAAGGTGAAGGTGCCGAACACGCTCGGTGCCCGTGACGCGCTCGATGACCTGACCGCGGCACTGGCTGCCTGCCACTGCTCGTCCTGAGAGCGTCCCGACGAGCCTCGTTCCTCGGCCCGCTTGTCGCGACCTGCTGGGCGTTGAGACCAACGTTCTGGTTGGGTATCAGGCCTGAACACAACCAAATCGTTGGTCTCGCGGGTGGTTCGCGTCGTGCGGAACCTTCCGGGGTGACTCGACACGCCGGTTCCGGCTTCGTTCCTCAGCCGCGCGGCTGCTCGATCCGCCTCGCCTGGCCGGGCACTCCTTCGTCGTGCCCGGCTACGCTCGGCGCATGACTGACACGTCCTCGATGATCGACTGGGACCTGGCCGTGCGACTCGGGTCCCGCCTGGCCGGCGACGGCCCGGAGGTCTCCGCGCTCGCGGCCGCCGACGCCGTCGAGGAGCTGCGGGCCGGCGCCAACCGGTCCACCGGGCTGGTCCGAGAGTTCACCGGGCTGAGCGCCGCGGAACGAACCGCGCCGGTCCTGGTGATCGACCGCCCCGGGTGGATCCAGGCCAACGCCGACTCCTTCAACACGATCCTCACCCCGATCGTCGACAAGCTCTCCGACAAGAAGGGCACTCCCGGCCCCGTCGGCCGAGCGGTCGGGTCGCGGATCACCGGTGCCGAGGTCGGACTGGTGCTGGGCTTCCTGGGCGGCAAGGTGCTCGGCCAGTTCGACCCGTTCTTCGAGCCCAACGGCCGCCTGCTCCTGGTGGCGCCCAACATCGTGCACGTCGAGCAGGAGCTCGACGTCGACCCCACGGACTTCCGACTCTGGGTCTGCCTCCACGAGGAGACCCACCGGGTCCAGTTCACCGCGGTGCCGTGGATGCGAGACCACCTCCAATCGATGATGACCTCGCTCTCGGAGTCGATCGACACCGGCAAGGCGCTCGAGGAGGGCGCCAAACGGATCGGGAAGTCGCTGCGCGGCGAGGGCGGCAGCCTGCTCGACATGGTCAGCACCCCGGAGCAGCGTGAGGTCATCGATCGCGTCACGGGCGTGATGTCGCTGCTCGAGGGCCACGCCGACGTGGTCATGGACGGCGTCGGCCCAGAAGTGATTCCGAGCGTCAACAAGATCCGGCGCAAGTTCAACGAGCGCCGCAAGGGCGTCGGCGGACTTGACCGGATCCTGCGTCGGCTGCTCGGGCTCGACGCCAAGATGGCGCAGTACCGTGACGGGGCCGAGTTCGTTCGTGCCGTCATCGACAAGGTCGACATGGAGGGCTTCAACGCCGTCTGGGAATCGCCCGAGAACCTTCCCGACAAGGCCGAGATCGCCGATCCGTCCACGTGGGTGGCCCGGGTCCACGGATGACGCTGCACCCCGCGCTGGCCGCCGTACGCCTCGGCGTACGCCGGGTGCTTGCGCAGGTCGAGCCGGGTGGCACCGTGCTGGTGGCCTGCTCGGGCGGGGCCGACTCGTTGGCACTGCTGTCGGGCGCCGTGTTCGAGGGCCGAAAGATGTCGGTGCGGGTGGTCGGCGCCACCGTCGACCACGGTCTGCAGCACGGCTCGGCTGAGCGGGCCGCGGCCGTCGTGCAGCAGATGGCCGCGCTCGGGGCTGCAGAGACCGTGTCCTCTCGCGTCGACGTTCCCCAGTCGTCGGGCCATGGCCCGGAAGCGGCCGCCCGCCGAGCCCGTTATGCAGTGCTCGAGCAGATGGCCACGCACTTCGAGGCATCGCTGGTGCTGCTCGGGCACACCCGTGACGACCAGGCGGAGACGGTGCTGCTGGGCCTGACCCGCGGATCGGGCGGTCGTGCGGTCGCCGGCATGCGGCGTGGCTTCGACGTCTTCGCCCGGCCGCTGCTTGACGTCGCCCGCGCCGACACGAGCGCCGCGTGTGATGCGGAGGGGATAACGGTGTGGTCCGACCCCCACAACGACGACCCCCGGTTCACCCGGGTGCGGGTGCGGCACACGGTGCTCCCGGTGCTGGAGGCCGAGCTCGGCCCCGGAGTGGCGGTGGCCCTGGCTCGCACCGCCGAGCTGCTGCGCCCCGACATGGAATACCTGGACGAGCTCGCAGAGTCGGCGTACGCCGAACTCGTGACACCCACTGGCGCGACGCCGACAGGCATCGGACTGCCGGTGCCCGGCCTGGCCGGGCTGGTCGGCCCGTTGCGCAGCAGGGTGCTGCGTCTCGCCGCGCTCGAAGCCGGCTCGCCGTCGTCCGAGTTGTTCTGGGAGCACGTGGTGGCGATGGAGCGTCTGGTCACCGACTGGCACGGCCAGAAGTGGATCGACCTGCCCGGCCACGTGCGACTGGTCCGTCGTGAACACCAGTTGGTGTTCGAGTCGGCCAGCGGTCACGACCTGTCCTGAATTGTTCCTAGCGTGGGTGACCCAGTCGCCACCGACACCGAGGAGCACCCCATGACTGACCGTTACATCGCCGGCGTCCCCTGCTGGATCGACCTCACACCACCCGACGTGGACGCCGCCATGTCGTTCTACGGAGGACTCTTCGGCTGGGAGTTCGAGGAGCGCACTCCGCCCGGCGCGCCGGGGCGCTACGCGTATGCCCGCATCGACGGCGAGACCGTGGGGGCGATCGGCTCCGACCAGGCCGAGTCGAGCGCCTGGAACTCCTACATCTGGGTCGACGACGCAGATGCGGCCATCGAGCGCGTGCAAGCCGCCGGAGGAACCGTCATCACGCAGCCCGCCGACCTCGGTCGCGACGGCGGCGTCGGTCGGGTCGCGATGGTCAGCGACCCCCAGGGGGCGCGGCTGGGGCTGTGGCAACCGCGGGAGAACCGAGGCGCCGAGCGGGTCAACGCCCATGGATCGGTGAACTTCAACGACCTGCTCACCCCTGATGTGGTCGGCGCAGAGGCCTTCTACGGTGCGGTTTTCGGCTGGGAGAGCATCCCGGTGGGTGACGGGAGGATGTGGGCCCTTCCGGCGTACGGCGACTTCCTGGAGGAGCGCACCCCGGGCAACCGCGAGCGCCAGGCCGAGTACGGCGCCCCCGCGCGCTTCGAGGAGGCAGTCGCCTCGTTGTCCGCGATCCCACAGGATGCTGCCGATGCCTCGGCTCGGTGGAAGGTGACCTTCGCCGTCGACGACGCCGATGAGGTCGTGGCACGTGCCGTCGAGCTGGGTGCGGAGGTGATCGAGGCACCCGTGGATCTCCCGTGGGTCCGCGCGGCCGTCATCCGTGATCCCCAAGGGGCGGTCTTCACGGCCAGCCAGTTCACCGGCGCACCCTGAGCCCGGATCCCGCGCTCGTGCGTCCCGGCGGGCGTGGCATCGAGTCGCCACCTCCCGGCCGAGATGTCCACCTCCCGGCCGAAATTTCGGCCGGGCAGTTCCCCTTTCCCCGGGTACCCGGGGAAAGGGGAAGGGGGTGTGGCAGTCTGGCGCCATGGATTCCGCCCATGTCGACAGCGATCTGGTCAACATCCTCTTCACCGAGGAGCAGATTCAGGCGAAGCTTCAGGAAATGGCCCACACGATTGCGGCCGACTACGAGGGCAAGGACCTCCTCATGGTGGGGGTGCTGCGCGGCGCGGTGATGGTGATGGCCGACCTCGCCCGCTCCCTGCCGTGCCACCTCGAGATGGACTGGATGGCGGTGAGCTCCTACGGCTCCGGCACAAAGTCCAGCGGCGTGGTGCGCATCCTCAAGGACCTCGACACCGACATCTCGGGCCGTCATGTGCTGATCGTCGACGAGATCATCGACACCGGCCTGACCCTGAGCTGGCTGGTCAACAACCTGTCGAGCCGCAAGCCGGCCAGCGTCGAGATCGCCACCCTGCTCCGCAAGCCGGAGGCGCTGGCGATGCCGATCGAGCCCAAGTACGTCGGGTGGGACATCCCCAATGAGTTCGTCGTCGGCTACGGCCTGGACTTCAAGGAGCGCTACCGCAACCTGCGCGACATCGGCACGCTCGCTCCCCACGTCTACTCCTGACGCGTCGCCGCTTTCTGCGACCATGTACCGTCAAACCTCACATGGTCGCCGCTCAGGGTTAACCCCATGAGCTGTCCCGAGAGAAGTCTGTGAAGCGCATATTCAAGGGTCCCTGGCTCTGGATCGTCCTGGCCGTCGTCGCCGTCCTGCTTGGCCTGCAATACCTCGCGCCCAATGGTGGGTACGACGAGGTGCAGACGTCGCAGATGGAGGAATACATCTCCTCGGGCGACGTCAAGGAGATCTCGTTCATCGACAACGACCAGGAGATCCGCGCGACCCTGGACGACGATGTCGACCGTGACGGTGGCAAGAAGGTCATGACCCACTGGGTCAACGGTCAGCAGAACGACCTGATCAAGTTGGCCAACGAACAGGTCGAGAAGGGCACCATCGAGAAGTCCAACTCGGAGAACCCGCAGCCCAGCTTCATCGGCCAGCTGCTGGCGACCCTGTTGCCCTTCGCACTCATCATCCTGCTCTTCATCTTCTTGATGAACAGCGTCCAGGGTGGCGGCGGCAAGGTCATGCAGTTCGGCAAGTCCAAGGCCAAGCTGATCACCAAGGACATGCCAAAGACCACGTTCGCCGACGTCGCAGGCTGCGAGGAGGCCATCGAGGAGCTCGGTGAGATCAAGGAGTTCCTCCAGGAGCCGGCCAAGTTCCAGGCCGTCGGCGCCAAGATCCCCAAGGGCGTGCTGCTCTACGGCCCACCCGGAACCGGTAAGACGTTGCTCGCCCGCGCAGTGGCGGGTGAGGCCGGCGTGCCGTTCTACTCCATCTCCGGCTCCGACTTCGTCGAGATGTTCGTGGGTGTCGGTGCCAGCCGGGTCCGCGACCTCTTCGAGCAGGCCAAGGAGAACGCTCCGGCCATCGTGTTCATCGATGAGATCGACGCCGTCGGGCGCCACCGCGGCGCCGGCATGGGCGGTGGCCACGACGAGCGTGAGCAGACCCTCAACCAGCTCCTGGTCGAGATGGACGGCTTCGACGTGCGTGGCGGCGTCATCCTGATCGCGGCCACCAACCGGCCCGATGTGCTCGACCCCGCGCTGTTGCGCCCCGGTCGCTTCGACCGCCAGATCGGCGTGGATGCACCCGACCTGGCCGGCCGCCACGAGATCCTCAAGGTCCACTCCCGGGGCAAGCCGATGGGTCCCGACGTCGACCTGCTCCAGGTGGCTCGTCGTACGCCGGGCTTCACCGGTGCCGACCTGGCCAACGTGCTCAACGAGGCCGCGTTGCTGACCGCCCGGTTGAGCGAGAAGGTCATCACCGACTCCTCGCTCGACGAGGCGATCGACCGCGTCATCGCCGGCCCGCAGCGCCGCACCCGCCTCATGAACGAGAAGGAGAAGCTGATCACCGCCTACCACGAGGGTGGCCACGCCCTCGTCGCGGCGGCACTCCCCGGCACCGACCCGGTGCACAAGGTGACGATACTTCCGCGCGGGCGAGCGCTGGGCTACACGATGGTGCTTCCCGACGAGGACAAGTACTCCCAGACCCGTTCCGAGATGCTCGACAAGCTGGCCTACATGATGGGTGGTCGCGCGGCCGAGGAGATGGTCTTCCACGACCCCACCACCGGCGCCGGCAACGACATCGAGAAGGCCACCAACCTGGCCCGGGCGATGGTCACCCAGTACGGCATGACCGACCGCCTCGGTGCGATCAAGCTCGGCGAGACCCAGGGCGAGCCGTTCCTGGGCCGCGACATGGGGCACACCCGCAACTACTCCGAAGATGTCGCCGCGATTGTCGACGAGGAGACCAAGAAGTTCCTGGCGCAGGCCCACCAGGAGGCCTTCGACATCCTCGAGGAGAACCGCGACGTCCTCGACGCGCTGGTGCTCGCCCTGATGGAGCGCGAGACGCTCGACAAGGCCGAGGTCGCCGAGGTCTTCGAGGCCCTGCGCCTGCGTCCGGTGCGTCCGGCCTGGACGGGATCGCCCGACAGGGTGCCCTCCCACCTGCCACCCGTGGAGGTGCCGAAGTCGGCGCAGACCGACGTACCCGAGTCGGCAGACCCCGACCTCGCCACGCCCCACGACCCGACGCCACCGGCCGGGGGCATCCCCGGCGACGGCAGCGACCAGGCATGACCGACCCGATCAGCGCCGCTGAGCGGGACCCGAGCACCGTGCCGGAGTTCGACCACGCCCGCGCCGAGGCAGCGGTGCGCGAGCTGCTGGCCGCGATCGGTGAGGACCCCGAGCGCGAAGGACTCCAGGAGACCCCGGCGCGCGTCGCGCGGGCGTACGCCGAGTTGACCGCCGGGCTGCGCCAGGGGCCCGAGGACGTTCTCACCACCACCTTCGACATCGGACACGACGAGATGGTGCTGGTGCGCGACATCGAGCTGTGGTCGATGTGTGAGCACCACCTCGTGCCGTTCACCGGGGTCGCCCACGTCGGCTACATCCCGGCCGAGTCGGGCAAGATCACCGGGCTGTCCAAGCTGGCCCGCCTGGTCGACGTCTATGCCAAGCGCCCGCAGGTGCAGGAGCGCCTGACCACGCAGGTCGCCGACGCCCTGGTCGACATCCTCGACGCCCGCGGCGTCATCGTGGTGATCGAGGCAGAGCATCTGTGCATGACCATGCGTGGGGTCCGCAAGGCCGGAGCCCGCACCATCACGTCCGCGGTCCGGGGCATCATGCACAACAGCGCCACCCGCTCCGAGGCCATGGCGCTGATCCACCGCAGCAGGTGACCCGTGCGTCCCGCTGACCTGTTGGCACCCCGTCCGCGGCCGCGGATCATGGGCATCGTCAACGTCACGCCCGACTCGTTCTCAGACGGTGGGCGCTTCGCGACCACCGACAAGGCCATCGAGCACGGGCAGGCGCTGATCGAGCAGGGCGCCGACATCCTCGACATCGGGGGCGAGTCCACCCGCCCCGGAGCCACCCGACCGCTGGTCTCCGAGGAGCTCGACCGGGTGGTTCCGGTGATCGCCGCTCTCGCCTCGGGCGGGGCCGCGGTGTCCGTCGACACCATGCGCGCCGAGGTCGCTCACGCGGCCGTCCGGGCCGGAGCCATGCTGATCAACGATGTCTCCGGAGGGTTGGCCGATCCCGACATCCTCGGCGTCGCCGCCGACCACGACGTGATCTACTCGGCGATGCACTGGCGCGCGCACAGCACCGAGATGCAGGCCCACGCCTCCTACGACGAACCGGGCGGTGTGGTCAGGGCCGTGTACGACGAGTTGTCGGCCCGCCTCGACGACGCCCTCGCTGCCGGCGTCGACCTCGAACGCACCGTGATCGACCCGGGGCTGGGCTTCGCCAAGTCCTCCGACCACAACTGGGAGCTGCTCCAGAACCTGTCGGCGCTGACTGCCCTGGGGCGACCGGTCCTGGTGGGCTCCAGTCGTAAGTCGTTCCTCGGGGCTCTCCTGGGTGGCCCGGACGGGCCACGGCCGGTGGGTGAACGGGAGAACGCCAACGTCGCGCTGACCACCATCGTCGCCCTGCAGGGAATGTGGGGTGTCCGGGTGCACGACGTTCGTGCCAGCCACGACGCGATCCGTGTGGTGGAGCGATTCGCCCAAGGTCAACGAGTCGAGGGACAGCGATGAGCCACAACCAGCCAGGTCAGGGCCCACCCGAGCAATCGGACGAGCTCACGGTCAGCGGGATCGAGTGCTTCGGTCACCACGGAGTGTTCGAGTTCGAGCGTCGTGAGGGGCAGATCTTCGTGATCGATCTCACCCTGGGCCTCGACACCACCCCTGCCGCACGCACTGATGACTTGCATGAGACCGTTCATTACGGAAACCTCGTGGATTCGGTGAAAGCCGCCGTGGAGTCCGATCCGGTCGACCTGATCGAAACCCTTGCCCAACGCATAGCGGACGTCTGTCTCTTGGACGATCGTGTTGAATGGACGCGGGTGACGGTGCACAAGCCGGACGCCCCCATTGACGCAACATTCTCGGATGTTGCGCTGACGATTACCCGGAAGAGGACGTTGCAGCCGTGACTGAGACCCCCAACCCGAACCTCATCGATGCCGACACGCTGACCGGTGAGATGCACCCGATCCGGCGGGCAGTGCTGGCCCTGGGCTCCAATCTCGGCGAGCGACTGGCGAGCCTGCAGGGGGCGGTGAACTCGCTCGCGGACACCCCCGACGTGTGGGTGACTGCTGTCTCCGGGGTCTACGAGACCGAGCCCGTCGGAGCCCCGGTCGGGTCCGACAACTTCCTCAACGCGGTGGTGCTCCTCGACACCACTCTGCCGGCCGCGACCCTGCTCGATCGGGCCCTGGCGATCGAGGATGCCTTCCACCGGGAGCGGCCCTCGGAGCCGAACGCCCCGCGCACCCTCGACGTCGACCTGATCGTGGTCGGCGACCGTCGCGCCAACGACGAGTTCCTCCACCTTCCGCACCCTCGCGCCCGCGAGCGCGCGTTCGTGCTGAAGCCGTGGCACGACCTCGAGCCCGACGCCGTCCTGATCGATGCCGGCCCCGTAGCCGACCTGCTTGAGGCCGCAGACCAGAACGGCATCAAGCTGCGCGACGACCTGGCCCTCGAACTCGACCTGGCCTGAGCCCGGATCGGTGAATCGAGGCTGAGGTTGGCGGGCGACGGGCGAGCGAGCGGTGGGTCCGGGCTGAGCCCTGACCCGGGAACGCGATGAGTGACCACCCGCCCGAAGAACCGCACGTACCACCGACGCCCTTCGGGGCTCTGGCGTGCTGCGTGGTGGTGGGCCTTGTTGCGGGCTGGGCCCTGCGCCCCCTGACCCAGGCGTACGCCGACTCGTCGCCGGTGGTCACCTGGGTCCCGGTCCTGGCGCTGGCACTCGTGGCCGTGATCCTGTCGGCCGTCGCCGTGATGACCCGGCGCACCATCTCCCGGCGCCTCTACCTCGACCCGCATCGTGCGGTGAACCGGCTGGTCCTGGCCAAGGCGTGTGCCCTGGTCGGCGCCCTGGTTGCCGGCGGGTACGCCGGGTATGCGCTGTCGTGGCTGGGCATGAGCGCCGAGCTGGCCGAGCAACGCAGCATCAGGGGTGGGCTGGCCGCGCTGGCTGGCTTCGCCATGTGTGGCGCAGCACTCGCCCTCGAACGCGCGTGTCGGGTCAGGGATGACGGCTCCGACGCCTAGTGTGAGTTCATGGCTTCCCCCAACGCTCGTCGTCGCCAGCGGAGCACCCGCATCACGGTGGCAGTTGCCCTCATCACGATCGCCGCACTCATCGTCATCGGTGCGTTGCTGACCGTCTCCTTCGTCCTCGTCGCCGTCTCTTCCGTCGTCGCCCTCGTCCTGGGCGCGGCGGCAACCAAGATCACTCACTCCGAACTGATGCAGTCGCGCCGCGATGCGGCCCGGGACCGCGCAGAGCAGGCTCAGGCCTACCGTCAGCTCACCGACGCCCGCAGTGCGGAGAGCAAGAAGTTCGCTGAGACCATGACGGAGCGCATCACTGCCCGCCAGAAGCTCATCCACGAGCTGGAGGGTGAGCTCGCCATCGCCCAGCGCAAGGTCGCGGAGACGACTCTCAAGCTCGGCAACGAGTCGCGTCGCGCCGACCAGGCAGAGGCTCACCTCACGGCCGAGTCGGCCCGCCTCGAGGGCGCCGAGGAGCGTGCTGCCGAGGCGATCGTGGTGGTGGCGGACCTCGAGCAGCAGGTCGTCGACCTCAAGGCCGAGCTCGCCGCCTGGGAGGCATCCGCAGCGATGCCGGTGCGCAAGCACGCCTGACCCTCGGCCAGGTGGCATCCAGGATCGTGAACAGGAACAATGCCCAGGACATCCGGCAGGTCACTCTTTCGGTGCTGGGGCCCGGCCCGGCCCGGGTGGCGATCGTCTCCGCCGACGGAAACAGCAACCTGCGCGGATTCCTGACCCGGAAGCGTCCCGATGTCGACGTGGTCGAGGTGTCCCAGGCCATCAACGGATGGGCACGTCATGCGCGACTGATGGCTTCGGCTCCCTTCGACGTGATCGTCGACGTGAGCCCCAGGGCAGCCAGCCGTTACGGGCGGTTGCGTGACCTCCTCTTCCTGGTCAGGCCGACCGGCAGCCTGGTGCTGCGTGACGTCGCCAGGCGACCCGAGAGTGACAACGCCGACGCGCGCGACGACTTCCACGACATCCTCGACCGACTGGTCGCGATCCTGGCCGGGGACGAGCCGGAGCCGGCTGACGACGCGCGCCGCATCGAGTGGGACCCCTTCCAGGTGGCTCGGGCAACCGAGACCCTGGAGTTCGTCGGCAGCCACGCCATCTTCACGAGGGCAGGCATGCCGGCGCTGGCCAAGATGAGCGAGTCGGCGATGAACACGCTGCTCGAGCTCGAGCCGGAGGGCGACGACCACGTCGTACGCGTCATCCCCGGTCAGCACGTGCGGTCCAGGGCGGTGCTGCGCTACAGCGGCGACGAGCCGCCGCCCAAGTACAACCTCGAGTACGACGCCCCTGACGCCTCGTTGCGCGTCTATCACGATGTGGTCGCCGCACCCGGCCAGGTCCTCGCCAACGACCGTTTCGTGCTCCCCGACAGCTTCCGGCACAACGCCCGTCCGCGCCTGGTGAACAGCTTCCTCGACGAGCTGGGCCCGCGGTTCGCGAACCTTGCCTTCGACACCGCCGACCTGCCGAAGCTGGCGGGCACCTACTACCACCTCGACAACGAGATCCGCGGACACTTCGGCCACGTGATGACTGAGCAGGTCTCGCGGATGTGGGCCTGGCCCGAGGTCAAACAGGAAAACCCCGGGGTGAAGGCGTTGATGTTCCTCAACCGGGGCCGTGAGATGAGCGGTTGGGAGTACGCCATCCTGGCGGCCGCCGGCATCGAGCGTGACGACGTGCTGTTCCTCGACGAGCCGGTCCGCGTCGAGCGCATGGTGTCCGCCTCGCCGCTCTTCTCCAACCCCGAGTACGCCCACCCGGCGATCCTCGAGACGTGGCAGCGCATCGGTGACTCCCTGGCCTCGGGTGCCCAGGAGCGGGAGTGGCCCGCTCGGTTCTTCTGCTCGCGCACCATCCGCAAGCGCGGGTGCACCAACACCGACGAGGTGGAGGAGCTGTTCCGAGCGCAGGGGTTCGAGGTGGTCCTCCCCGAGACCATGCCACTGCCCGACCAGGTGCAGCTGTTCCGCCAGGCAGAGGTGGTGGCGGGATTCGCCGGCAGTGGGCTCTTCCAGCTGCAGTTCACCCCGACGCCCAAGCGGGTGATCACCATCGGGCACGCCCGCTACAACGCGGCGAACGAGTTCCTGATGGCCTCCCTCCTGGGCCACCAGCTCGACCAGGTCATCTCGGTGCCCGACAAGGACCACTTCCAGTCGTCCTTCACGTTCGACGACGCACGAGAAGGCCGTTGGTTGGCAGAGGTCTTCGCATCGCTTTCCTGAGGGCGGCAGTGGCGCCCCGCGACAAACGAGTTGGGACCCATCCGGAGCACAAGCGTTAGTGTGGCCGTCCAAGGATCGGGCGACAGGGCCTTGGGCATCTTGAGGGGGACGGGTGGAACTGCTTCGTCGACTACGTCGGCAGCATGACGAGCCACGATCGGGTGACGACTCCGGGGCGGCTGAGCTGGTCATCCGGCGGGCCGCCTCGCGTCCACGGCCGCAGGTCGCGATCCTCTCCGACGACGGGGCCAGCGACCTGGCCGCGGAGATACGGGCCCGGTTGCGCAAGGCCACGGTCGTCGATCTGCCGACCTCGATGGATGCCTGGGAGCGCCACGTGCGGTTCGTCGAGGACGGTCCGTTCGACGTGGTCGTCGACCACACGCTGAACCATGACGAACGGCTCGCCCAGCTGCAGGACCTCCACTTCCTGGCCCGTCCGGGTGGGGTGATGATCATCCGAGACGGGATGACTTCCCTGACCGGGCGCGAGGACGCACCCTTCAAAGCCCAGCTGGAGCTCCTCAAGGCCGGACACCGGGGTGAGACCCGACGTCCGACGCGGCGCCGGGACCCGCTCTGGGACTCGATCCGCCTCGGGAAGGCGATTGCCTCCTTCGACGTCGAGGGAGAGCACCTGGTGTTCACTCGTGCCCGCATGCTCGCCCTCGCCAAGCTCGACGAGGCGGCGATGAACCTTCATCTCGAACGCACGGGCCGCCTTGCCGAGGTGATCACCTCGGTGCCGGCTGAGCAGTTCCGATCCCGTTGTGCCCTGACCTTCAACGCGGCCAGGCGCCCCGTGCGCCAACCCGAGGTCTATGACGTGCCGGAGCTGTCGTTGCGCGTCCATCACGATGCAGTGGTTGCCCCTGGACAGGTGGTGGTCAAGGACGGGTGGGTGCTGCCGGAGAGCTACCGACACAATCTCCACGACCGGTTGCGGAACCGTCAGGTGATCGACCTCGCGCCCCGGTTCGGCCGCCCGAGGTACGACCAGTCGTCCGTCGGCGCCCTTCCCGGCACCTACTTCCATCTCGACAGCGAGTTCCGCGGACACTTCGGGCACCTGCTGACCGAACAGGTCTCCCGGTTGTGGGCCTGGCCGGAGGTCAAGGCAACGCATCCCGATGCCAAGGTGCTGATGGGCACGAATCGACGGCGCCCCGAGATGATGGAGTACGAGTACGTCTTCTACGAGGCAGCGGGAATCGCGCGCGAGGACATCGTCCTCACCAAGGAGCCCGTGTGCGTGGAGCGGCTCTACGGAGCGACGCCGATGATGGAGAACCCCAGCTACGTCCACCCTGGGCTGGGTGGGATCTGGCGCGCCGTGGGCGACGCGCTCGCCCGGGACTCCGCCGAGCGAGAGTGGCCGGAGCGGATCTTCCTCTCGCGCCACGTGGACGCCAAGCGGGCCTGCAACAACCAGTCGGAGGTCGAGGACCTCTTCCGCGCACAAGGCTTCGAGGTGCTGCTTCCCGAGACCTTCTCACTGCCCGATCAGGTGCAGCTGTTCCGCAAGGCGGAGGTGATTGCGGGCTTCGCCGGCAGCGGTCTCTTCAACATTGCCCTGGTCGACTCACCGAAGCGGGTGATCTCGATCGGCTCCGAGCGCTACCACGCCGCGAACGAGTACCAGATGGCCTCGGTCCAGGGACACCGGATGGCCCAGATCACCTGCCGTCCGGACCACCCCGACGACTTCCACTCGCCGTACACCTTCGACCACGAGCGCGAGGGGCCGTGGCTGGCCGAGGTCTTCTCGTCCCTTTCCTGAGCCGGAGGCTGCGGGGTCTGAGTCGACACCCGGTCGCCGACGAAACCGGGGCTGAACGGATGCGTGGCTATCATGCACGGGTCCAGCCCCCACAGAACATGATGGAGCAGTGAGTGCCAGCTCGACCCCGGGAACGAGCCGTGACCCTGGCCCGTCGGACGGTGCATGCCGCGCCGGACTGGCTCTCAGGCCCTGCCGTGCGCGCCGCGCGTGTGCTGCGCAACGACCGAGGTCCCCTGGTGTCCGTGGTGCTGACGATCAGCGACGAGGAGACCACCAAGATCGCTCCCGCGATCGCCTCACTGCGCGAGCAGCGACACGGGAACCTTGACGTGGTGGTCGTCGCGTGGGGGCGCGCTGACCGAGTGCTGGTCACCGCTGCCGAGGCCGCGCACGCCGACACCCGCTTCCGCCTGGTGCGCCGGCCCGTGGCCGACCACAATGCCGCGCGAAACCTTGGTGCCCAGCGCGCCCGCGGCACCTATCTGGTCTTCGTCGAGGGCGGCGACGATCTCCCCCCGCGTGGGCTGGAGCGGCTGGTGCAGTCGCTGGAGAAGTCCGGTTCGCCCTTCGCGGTGGGCATGGTCGAAGCGCCGGAGTCAGTCGTCACCGTGACGACGGCGCCAGTCGATGCTGCTCATCAACGCGGTCGCAGTGCAACCACGCTGGACCGGATGCCGAAAGCCATCACCGACCTGAGCCTGGGCAACCGCATGTTCCGGCGTACCTTCTGGAAGTCAGCGGGCCTCCGCTTCGACGCAGGTCATGGCGGCGAGGCCGCGCTCGCCCTGCGTGCCTTCGCCGCGGCCGAGGCCTTCGACCTGAGCCGTCATGCCACCTACCGCAACAGCCAGCGGCGAGACGCCGCACTCGGCACCCTGCCCGTGCTCCTGGCCACGCTCGATGAGTGGATCAAGGAGCAGCGGGAGTCGTGGCAGACCGTGCAGGCGATGCCCGCTGAAGGCGTGGCTGACGCGTGGTTGTGGGGGGTGCTCGACACCGCCATCCAGCCGTTCATCGACGACGTCGAGCGGGCCAGCAACCATGAGTGGACGTCATTGCGCGAGACGGCCGAGTTGCTGCTCAGCAGCAGCGGACCGGAGCTCTGGAAGTCGCTGCGGGCCGAGTCGCGCGTGCGGTTGTGGCTCCTGCGCGAAGGACGCCGCGAACAGCTGGAGGCATTCGTCGCCGAACGCTGGTTCGAGAAGGGCAACCGGCGTACCCACGTCGACTCAGGTCGAGTGATGGCCGAGCTGCCGTTCTTCGGGGACGCCGAGACCGGTGTGCCCCACGACTGCTTCGAGATGACCGAGTCGGAGACCCCGCTGCAGGCCATCCTGACCGGCGTCCGGTGGCGCGGGAACACCGTTGCCGAGCTGGACCTCTTCGTCCGGGCCCACTACGTCGGCATGCCCGAGGCCCCGTCGGTCTCCGTCGACCTCGTGCATCGACCTTCCTCGTCACGCCTCCCGCTCGTGGTGCACCAACGGCGGAACGTGCGGGCCAACCAGTTCATGGCCGACAAGTACCAGGACTACTCACAGGGCGCGGTGACGCTCGAGCTCGATGCCGCCTCGGTCCTCGAGGCCACGTCCGGGATCCCGGGCTTCCAGACCGACGACATCGACTGGGGGTTCGCGGTGACCCTGGAGACGCAGGGAGTTCGCCGCACAGGTCGCATCGAGTACCTCGACGACCGGGGCTCAGCAGGAATGCTGGGCACCGGACACCTCGGCGCTAGGTCCGTCGGCTCGGCCCGGGTGGCGGTGGTCCCAGGCGCCGATGCGCGTGTGGCCGTGCGTGTGGAGCCCGGGCTCGACCTCCGGCTGGAGGACGTGTCGGTCGAGGGGCGCACCGTCCGTGGCGTCCTGTCCGGCGACCGTCCGGTGACCGGCGTGCTTGCCGAACGTGGCGCAACCACCTGCTCGACCGAGGTCGTCGACGGGGCCTTCGCGCTGGCGCTCCCGGCGCCCAGCACGGGCGGGAACACTTGGCACCTGCGAGCCGTCGGCCCCGACGGTGCGCACCACATGGTGGCCTGGCCCGAGCAGCCGGAGCACTGGTTGTGCCAGGGCAGCGGCGGCGTGGTTCCAGGTCGGTCGGTGCACGGCGGTGTCGACCTGCGAGAGGCGGACGACACGCTCGTGATCGAGGCTGCCGAGATCGATGACTCCGGCATCGCCGTCACGGCGCGGTGGCTGGGCGCCACCCCCAAGCACTTCCGGCTGGGCTTGGTCGGCAACCGTACGACGCTCGCGGCTGAGGACGTCGAACTCCAGGACGGCAAGCTCACGGCCAGGTTCTCGACGACCTGGGACCAGTGGGGCTTCGGGCCCGTTCCGGTGCCCGTGGGCCGCTACTGGTTCGAGCTGTCGGCCGGGCCGGCCGAGCGAGCACGTGCCGGGAGGGTGCTGGTGTCGGCAGAGATGCTCGACACCCTGCTCGACCAACAACTCACCGAGGCCCACCGGTTCCGGTCGATCCGGCTGGGGCGGGATGCCGGTGTCTTCCTGACCACGCCGGTCGCCGACGAGAGCCGTGGCGGCCACAACCGACAGCGTCTGGTCGACTGGGTGAACTCCGACGACCTGCCGATCGAGCAGGACTGGGTCTACTTCCAGTCCTACACCGGCGCGACGGCCACCGACAGCCAGTTGGCCATCTTCCACGAAGTGCGTCGCCGCCACCCCGACCTGGTCTGTTGGTGGGGTGTCGCAGACCTGTCCTCGCACGTCCCCGAGGGCGCTCGGCCGGTGGTGATCAGCTCGGAGCAGTGGTTCCGAGTCCTGGGCTCGTCACGACGGCTGGTGATGAACATCGACCTCGACCGGTGGTTCTCCCCGCGTCCCGGCCAGGAACTCCTGCAGACCTTCCACGGCTACCCCGCGAAGTCGATGGGCGTGATGCTGTGGGAGGCCAAGCACTACACGCCACGTCGCATCGACGCGGAGCTGGCCCGCACCTCCGCCGACTGGGACCTCATCCTGACGCCCTCCCCGGAGATGGATGAGTACTACCGCCGCGAGTACCGATACGACGGGCCGATCCACAACGAGGGCTACCCCCGTGACGACGTACTGGTCTCGCCGGAGGCGGAGCACTTCCGGGAGGAGGCGCGCGCCCGACTGGGCATCGCGCCGGGCCAGAAGGCCGTGCTCTACGCCCCCACCTGGCGCGACGACCAGGCCACCAACTGGCGTTCGGCCGAGCTCACCAAGCACCTCGACCTCGAGGCGGCCAGCGCACAGCTCGGCCCCGACTACGTGTTCCTGATGCGCGGCCACCGCTTCCACGCGCGCGCGGGCGAGCGCAGCACCTCGACGGCCCGGCTCCTCGACGTCACCGACTACCCGGAGATCAACGACCTGATCCTGGCTTCGGACGCGGCCGTGCTCGACTACTCGTCGCTGCGCTTCGACTTCGCGCTCACCGGACGGCCGATGCTGTTCCTGGTGCCCGACCTGGCCAACTACGTCCGCGGTTTCCTCTACAGCTTCGAGGACTCCGCCCCGGGCCCGCTGCTCGACACCGCCGACCAGGTCATCGCCCAGTTGCGTGACCTGCCCGGGCTCACCGAGAAGTACGCCGACGAGGTCGCCCGCTTCAACGCCACCTACAACCGCTTCCAGGACGGCAAGGCGGCCGAGAGAGTGGTCCGCGCCTTCTTCGGCTGAGCGGCCATGGACACTGATCGACCACGCCGACGACCACAACGCACGAAATCACCCCACTTTCGCAGGTGCGGCCGCCATTGTGGTCGTTCGTGTGGTTGTGCGGCTCAGGACTCGGTGTCGTCCCAGTCGTCCTGGTCGGCCAGGGCTGCCGCCAACGGGTCAGCGCGGCGCAGGTCGATCAGGTGACCGGTGCCCCCGGACAGCATGGTGTCGAGGGAGGCCCGGGCGACCACCGTCGACTGCAGCAGCGACTCCGGCGGCTCCTCGCCGAAGGCTTTGGTGCGCATCGGGGTGCCGGTGCGCTCTGGGTTGATGCAGTTGACCTTGATCCCGTCGGCGGCCCACTCGTCGGCCAGCGCCTGGGTCAGGTTGACCGTGGCCGCCTTCGCCGAGGAGTAGAGGCTGTAGCCGCTGCGCCCGCGGGTGTAGGAGCTCGAGGTGAAGAGGAGCAGGCTTCCGCCGGTCGCCTTGAGGTGGGGGTGGAACTCCTGGGCGATCAGGATCGGTGCGATGTAGTTGATGTCGGTGGCGGAGAAGATCGTGTCGTCGCTGAAGTCCACGAGGGCGCCGCGGGGGAGCACCCCCGCCGTGTTGACCACGAAGTCGACCGACCCGTGCTCGGCGAGCACGGACTTGGCTGCCTCGACGATGTCCTCGCGCCTCTGCACATGGGTTCCGGTGGTCGATCGGCTGAACGTCGCCACGTTGGCGCCGTACTCCTTGGCCAAGTCGGCGATGTCTGCCCCGATGCCGTAGCTGCCGCCGAAGACGACCATGGTCTTCCCCTCGAGGGCAAGACGGTAGTCAGCCTCGGAACGGGTCTCGGGCAGGTCGTGCGCGGTCAGCTGGAACAACTTGTCGGCGAGGTAGAGGTCGATCGGCTCGGTGACCTTCATGTTGCGCTCGTCGCCCTTGACCACCCAGATCGGCACGGTGGGGAGATAGCGCAGGACGACCGAGCAGTCGTCGGTGGCCTCGAACTGGGGGTCCTCGCCGGCCAGCCGGTAGGCCTCCTTGATCACCGAGGAGGTGAACGCCTGGGGCGTCTGGCCGCGGCGCAGGCTGGCGCGCGGGGGCACGTTCAGGATGGTGTTGTTCTCGTCGACCTCGATGATCGTGTCGGCCGAGGGGATGGCGACGTCGACCGCGTCGTACTCGTCGAGCGCCGCGAAGCACTCGGAGATGATGCGGTTGCTGAGCAGCGGGCGGACGGCGTCGTGAAGCAGCACCTTCGCGTCGTCGGAGTCGATGGCGTCGAGCGCCTTCATGGTGGTGCCGCTGCGGGTGTCGGCACCTTCGAGGACCTTGGTGACCTTGCGGTAGCCGCCGTTCTTGACCATGGCGTGCACCGCGTCGAGGTGTCCCGGCGTCATCAGGACGATGATCTCGTCGACATCGGGGTGTCGGTCGAGGACGCCCAGGGTGTGCTCCATGATCGGGTGGCCCGCGATCTTGATGAGCTGCTTGGGCACGTCGAGCCCGACCCGCACGCCGACCCCTCCGGCCAGGAGCACTGCCACGTTCTTGACTTCGGTCACCAGATCGTCCTTTCAGGCGGGTCGCCGGGAAGTCTGGCATACAGAAGTCGCGAGCCGGGGATCCGGGATAGCATGACGAGGACTCGGACCGTGGCGATCAAGGAGCTGAGGGAACGCGTGGGCCAGGGCAGGACATTGCTCCGACAGGTGGATGCCGAGCTGGACGATCTTCGGATCCGTGATCGCTCGTTGGCTCGTCGCCTGCGGGCCGTGCTCGCGGCCACCGCTGAGTCACACGACGTTCCGGACGACGATGGCCCACTCCCGGTGGATGCCGGTGCCGCCCTGGCCTTCAGCATCGTCGCCGAGGTCGCCGACAGTCGTCAGGTCGCCGGCGACTTCACCGCCGACGAAGCAGAGCTGCTGCGCCTCGACGAACAGCTGCGGGAACGACGTGGTGGTGTGACCGGCGATCGGAGCAGCGTCGAGGGTGCCAGTGTGCGCAGCCTGTTGCGCCAGGCCGTGCGCGGGCGTGGTGACCGAGCTTGAGCCTTCCCGAAGGAAGTGTGGTCCTGCACATCGGCCCACACAAGACAGGCACCACCACGCTCCAAGGTGCCGTGCACGTGGGCCGCGAGGCGCTCGCGGCTCAGGGCGTGCTCTACGCCGGTCAGAAGGCACACTCCATGACGGCGGCGATGGTCGCAGCGACTGGGAAGCGGCTCTCGACACAAGAGGCGGGCGCCGGTGCCAAGGAGTGGAGCGACATCGTCGAGCAGGTGCGCGCCAGCGACGCTCGACACGTCCTGGTGAGCAGCGAGTTCTTCGCCGACGCCTCGAAGGCCAGGATCAGCGAGATCGTCGATGCCCTGGGAGCCGATCGCACCCACGTGGTGGTCACGCTGCGACCCCTCGTTCGGATCGTCGCGTCCCAGTGGCAGCAGTATCTGCAGAACCGGCCCGCGGTCCACTACGACGACAAGCTCGAGTACGCCGACTGGCTGAGGGAAATGCTCGACAGGCCGAAGGGTCGACGCATCACCCCGACCTTCTGGAGCCGCCATGACCACGCGAAGCTGGTCGAGCGGTGGGCTGAGGTGGTCGGCCACGACCGGATGACGATCGTGGTGGTCGACGACTCCGACCGGGAGAGCCTGCTGAGGTCGTTCGAGGGCCTGTTGGGCCTCGCCGACGGCACCCTGGCGCCACGCGAGCACGGCTCGAACCGTTCGCTGAGCCTGCCCGAGATCAGCCTGCTCAACGCCTTCAACAAGCGTTATGTCGCCAGCGACCACTCGCTGGCCGACTACACCAATCTCGTGCGCTTCGGTGCGGTCCGCTTCCTGCAGAAGCGAACGCCCGCGCCCGACGAACCGCGATTGTTGACCCCGCAATGGGCCGTCGACCGATTCAGTGAGGTGGGCGCGGCGTCGGCGGACGCCATCGCCGCCACCGGAATCCGGGTTGTCGGTGACCTGTCCCTGCTCGGGGACCCGACCGTCGCCTCCAACGTCGGCGAGAGCTCACCGATCGATGAGGTGCCCACCGAGCTCACCGCGCGCTTCCTCGTCGGCATGGTGAAGGCGGCCGTGGAGGCCGGGGCCGCTGACGCCCGCCGCAAGCTCGGTTCGGAGGACGGCGAGGAGGAGGTACGTCGCGACAAGCTGCTGCAGCACTTGATTCGGCGCAGCGACGGTGACCTGGATGCCGCGCTGGCCAGGGTGAGGCAGGAGCTCGGAGCGGCCCGATCCTCCGCGGGCCGGGCAGAGGGTGGCCCGTCGCCCGACCACAGGGCGGTTGACGACCTGACGCGAGGCGAGGCGCTCAGAATGCTGGCTCACCGAGCGGGCCGGCGTCTCCGGCTTCCGGGACGGCGGCCCCCAAGCGGCGCTCAGTAGCCGTAGCGGCGGAAGTCCTCGGCGTAGAGCTCACGCAACCTGGCCTCGAGACCGGTTGAGATCTCGACCTGGGAGCTGGACAGACCGCTGCGCTTCGTGCTGTTCAGTGCGTGGGGGATCTTCTCGGCGAGTCCGAGGTCGAAGCGGTTGTTGAGGTCGGCCACCATCGCCTCCATGCCATCCTCGAGCCGGTAGATCTCGCTGCCCGGCAGCTCGAACTCCGACTGAGGGCGCAGGTGGTTGTCGAGGTGGTAGGGGTTCGCCGCGTAGGTGCGCAGTGTCTTCTCGGCCCAGGCGTCGACCTCGGCGCTGGCACCGGTGGGGTTCTTGGTGTGGCGCATCGTGTATTCGGAGCGGAACCGGGCGATCGGCTCTCGGGTCATCATGAACGTGAGGTCGAACTTCGAGACGTTGAGCAGCTCGGTGAGCAGGCTGGCCTGCCAGTGCTGGAACGAGAGCCGGAGCTTGGGGAAGAGCAACGGGTTCGACTTGTTCGTGTTGCGCAGTGCCATCTTCCACCCGGAGGCGGTGAAGAGACGCTCGATGGTGGTGCCACCGGTCTTGGGGATGTGGACGAACAGGATGGACCGGTCGTCCTTGAAGAAGACGGGCACGGGGCTCTTCTCGCTCTCGCGGCCGGGTGGCCAGATCGGGGTTTTCGCGGCGCCGCGAACTCTACTGGAGACGCGCTCCGAGCACCCTGCCGCGCGATGCTAGCGTACGTGGCGTCCCGGGACGGATCGGTTCGGCGAAAGATCTCTCGGGCGATCCAGGTGAACTTTCAGGAGCCCCGCGGGCAGTGAACCAAGGAGTGAAGCACCGGATGGAGGCAGCCCTCGAGGTCGAGTCCCTGCCGGACGGTGCGGGCCTGATCCACATCGGCATGCCGAAGACGGGGACCACCGCACTCCAGGCTGCGCTGAACGATGCGCGCCCGACGCTGGAGTCCTCCGGCGTCCACAACGTCGGGCGCCGACGCCACGAGATGAACACCGCCCTGACCGCGGCGGGGGCCCTGCCGAGCTACTGGGGCGACAAGTGGCAGCGACGGTGGACCGCATTGGCCGAGGACTTCCGCACCTCACCGGCCCGGTGTGTGCTGTGGTCCAGCGAGTCCCTCTCGCAGGCCAAGCCCGACCGGATCCAACACATCGCCGACAGCCTTGGTCGCGACTCGCGGGTACTGATCACCCTTCGGCCGCTGGCGCCGCTGCTGGCCTCGCAGTGGCAGGAGGTGCTGCGCCGCCGAGGCACAGACCCCCTGGACGTCTGGCTGCACCGCCACTTCGACTCCGTCTCCGTCGACGGCACCGTGCACACGACCTGGACCCGGGTGATGCCGGTGCTGCACCGCTTCAGCCTCCGGCGTGTGGTCGAGCAGTGGGGCGCGGTTTTCGGCGAGGAGAACCTGATCTTCGTGGTGCCGCCCCCGCAGGACCGCACCCTCAACCTGCGCACCGTGGAACGGCTGGTCGGAGTTCCACAGGACACATTGGCGCTCCAGCACCGCGACAACGCGTCGTTGCCCTATCCCGAGGCGGAGATGCTGCGCCACTTCAACCGGGTCTACACCGAACGGGGCGGTGACCACGCCACCTGGATGTTCACCGTCGGCGGCGGACCGGGGCGCTACCTGTTGCGGCAGCTGACCGACCTCGATCCCCACCCGATTCGCACGCCCCGCTGGGCAGCCGAGCGAGCCAACGAACACACCGAGGCGTGGATCGAGGCGGTGGCCGGGTCGCGAGCCACCGTGGTCGGCGACCTTGCTGATCTGCTCGTCGATCCGGCTGAGCACCCTGCCGACGAGCGTGCGCCGACCGCCGTCAGCGTCGAGTCCGCCGGCCGACTTGCCGACGTGCTCTTCCAGGTCGCCCTGGGGTACGACGCCCCGGAAACCACGACCTCCGGGCCGGCACCGGCTCCACCGAAGGAGATCGGCGACCTGCCCGCGCGCGACCTCGTCCGCGAACTGGGTCGGCGAGCCCGGCGCCGGATTGACCCGCGCGGGAGGAAATGAGCCGGCACGACGCCGGCTCCGTGTGACCCAAGCCACCGTCCCTTCAGGTTCCCAGCCCCAATCGGCAGGCGTAGGCTCGTTCGCGAACGGAAACTGAAGGCACACCGTCTGGTACCCACACCGGCCCGCTCTCGCGGGACATCGGAGGGACTGGAACGAAAGGCTTGCAGCACATGGCTGAATCGCAGCGTCCCCCCGAGCCCACACGGGCCCAGTGGCGCATCGGCGTTGTCGGCGCGGGACGCGTCGGCGCCGTCCTTGCCTCCTCCCTTCGTGCCGCGGGTCACGAGATCGTCTCCGTCGCCGGTGAGTCCGACGCTTCGCGCCGACGCATCGACGAGCTGCTTCCCGGCGTACTCGTCGAGAAGCCGAGTTCCGTCGCCCGCGACTGTGACGTCCTGCTGCTCACCGTTCCCGACGACATGCTTGCGAACGTCGTCGACGTGCTGGCGGCCAGCGGCTCCCTGCACGCCGGACAGTTCGTCGTGCACACATCGGGGCGGCACGGTCTCGCCGTGCTGGACCCGGCCACCGCCGTGGGCGCCCGCCCGGCAGCAATGCACCCGGCGATGACCTTCAGTGGCACCGAGCTCGACCTCGGTCGACTCCCCGGTTGTGTCTTCGGGGTCACCGCTGGCGATGCCGAGCGCGACTTCGTCACGGACCTCGTCGCCGACCTCGGCGGTCGGCCCATGTGGGTGCCGGAAGAGCGCCGCACGCTCTACCACGCTGGTCTGGCCCACGGGGCGAACCACCTTGTCACCCTGGTCACCGAGGCGATGGAGATGCTCTCCGCGGCCGGCGGGGACGACCCGGCCGGAACCCTGCGCCCGCTGCTCGAGGCGGCGCTCGACAACGCGCTCAACCACGGCGACGCCGCACTCACCGGTCCCATCGTGCGCGGCGACGTGAACACGGTGAAGGCGCACCTCACCGATCTTGCCGCCAACGCGCCCCAGACCCTGCCGTCGTACGTCGCGATGGCGCGGGCCACGATGGCGCGCGCCCTGGCCGACGGTCGTCTCCTGCCGATCCGGGGAACGACGCTGACCCGGGTGCTCGACGAGGCGGTTCGAGAGGCAGCGGCAGAGCACCCGGTGCGCCCGGTGCCTGACACGACGACGCGACCCGAGATGCGCGGCTGATGAGCACTGCCCCCGTTCTCGCCAGCACTCGCGAGGAACTCTTCAACCTGCTCGCCGGGGCCCGGCGTTCGGGCGCCAAGGTCGGTCTGGTGCCGACCATGGGTGCCCTGCACACCGGGCACGCGTCGCTGATGGACACTGCCCGCGAAGCCGTCGGCGACGGTCCGGTCGTGGTGTCGATCTTCGTGAACCCCTTGCAGTTCGGGGCCGGTGAAGACCTCGACCGCTATCCGCGCACCCTCGAGGACGACCTAGAGGTCTGTGCCGAGCGCGGCGTCGACATCGTCTTCGCGCCCGCCGTCGACGAGGTCTACCCGGGCTCCGAGGAGGGCGTCGTCGAGCCGCGGGTCACCCTGGATCCCGGTCCACTCGGCACGATCCTCGAGGGAGCCACGCGGCCAGGCCACTTCCGCGGCGTACTCATCGTGGTGGCCAAGCTCTTCGGGCTGGTGCGACCCGACATCGCGGTCTTCGGGCAGAAGGACTACCAACAACTCGCCCTGATCCGGCAGATGGCCGACGACCTGTGCCTCGGCATCGACGTGATCGGCGCCGCGACCGTCCGCGAGGACGACGGCCTGGCGCTGAGCTCGCGCAACCGGTACCTCGAGCCGCGACAGCGCGTGCAGGCGGTGGCCCTGTCCCGTGCCCTGCTCAAGGCCCGTGCCAACGCCGCCGGGGGAGCCGACGCGGCGCTCGCTGCGGCCGGGGACGAGTTGCGAGCCGCCGACGGAGTCGACCTCGACTACCTGGTCATCACCGGCACCGATCTCGGCACCGCCCCCGCCACCGGAACGGCCAGGATCCTGGTCGCGGCCCGGGTCGGCACCACCCGACTCATCGACAACATGCCCATCGAGCTGGGCACCTCCGGCGCCCCCGTCCCACACCAGACCTCACCAGAGACTTCACAGAAGACAGAGGGAGACCGCACATGCTGCGCACCATGATGAAGAGCAAGATCCACCGGGCCACCGTGACCCAGGCCGATCTCCACTACGTCGGCTCGGTCACCGTCGACGAGGACCTGTTGGACGCCGCCGACCTGCTGTCGGGCGAGCTCGTCCACATCGTCGACGTCACCAACGGCGCCCGACTCGAGACCTACACGATCGCCGGCGAGCGTGGCTCCGGTGTGATCGGCATCAACGGCGCGGCGGCCCGTCTCGTGCACCCCGGAGACGTGGTGATCCTGATCGGTTACGGCCAGATGGACACCGCTGAGGCCAAGGAGTACCAGCCTGCCGTGGTCTTCGTCGACGCCGACAACAAGGTGCTGGCCACCGGCTTCGACCCGGCTGAGGCACCCGAAGGATTCGGGCTGAAGCGCGGCGACATCACTGCCAGCCGCTAATCTGCGCGAATGGCCAACTCCTCCACAGCCGGCCTGCCCGGTCGCCTCAAGGCGTCCGACCCCGGCTGGACCACACGCTCCGACGTCGTGGTCATCGGCTCCGGCATTGCCGGGCTCACCGCTGCCCTCCGGATCCATGCCGCGCTGAATTCAAGGACCGACGACGGCTCTGCAAACCAAGGGGCGACCGTCCTCGTGGTCACCAAGACGGTCCTCAACGCCGGCTCCACCCAGTGGGCGCAGGGAGGCATCGCCGCTGCCCTCGGACCTGGTGACACCCCTGAGCAGCACGAGCTCGACACCCTCGTCGCCGGGGCCGGCGCGTGCGACCCCGACGCGGTGCGTGCCCTGGTCACAGAGGGACCCGAAGCGGTCCGCGAGCTGATCGCCCTCGGTACCAACTTCGACCACCATGACGGCGTGCTGTCGCTGACCCGCGAAGGTGGCCACCATCGCGACCGGATCGCCCACGCCGGGGGCGACGCCACCGGAGCCGAGATCCAGCGCTCCCTGATCGCCGCGGTCGAGGCCGCCCCGGAGATCGAGGTTATCCAGCACGCCCTGGCCATCGACCTGCTGCGATCCGCGGACGGCGGGGTGGCCGGGGTCACCCTCCACGTCATCGGTGAGGGACAGCGCGACGGAGTCGGGGCGGTGCACTGCCGCGCGGTGGTCCTCGCCAGTGGCGGTCTCGGCCAGGTGTTCTCCCAGTCGACCAATCCGTCGGTCTCCACGGGCGACGGCATGGCCCTGGGGATGCGTGCGGGTGCGACCCTGCGTGATCTCGAGTTCGTGCAGTTCCACCCCACCGTGATGTATCTCGGGCCCGACTCCCGCGGACAGCAGCCGCTGATCTCCGAGGCGGTGCGCGGCGAAGGTGCCTTCCTTGTTGACTTTGACGGCAACCGCTTCATGCAGGGTCAGCACGAGCTGGCTGACCTTGCCCCACGTGACGTCGTGGCCAAGGCGATCACTCGCCGGATGCACGAGACCGGCAAGGCGCACATGTGGCTCGACGCCCGGCACCTGGGTGCCGAGTTCTGGGAGAAGCGCTTCCCGACCATCCTCGGTGTCTGTCGCTCCCACGGGGTCGACCCGGTCAACGAGTTGATCCCGGTTGCCCCGGCCCACCACTTCGCCTCGGGCGGTGTGGCCACCGACCTGCACGGCCGCTCGTCGGTGCCCGGGCTCTACGCGACCGGCGAGGTCGCGTGCTCCGGCGTACACGGGGCCAACCGGTTGGCCTCCAACTCGCTGCTCGAAGGCCTGGTCTTCTCGCGACGCATCGCCGAGGTCCTGCCCGCGGAGCTGAGGCCCTGGGCGGCGCCGGTGCCCGACGAGCGTACGGCGCACCTGGCCTCGGCCGACGTTCGCACCGAGATGCAGACCCTGATGACCGACAACGTCTCGGTGCTGCGCTCCGAAGAAGGGCTGTTCGCGGCACTCGCTGCGCTGCCCGACCTGGCCCGCACCACCGGTGCGGAGGGGGTCGAGGCGTGGGAGGTCACCAACCTCCTCACCATCGCCACGGCGCTCACCACAGCCGCGTTGGGGCGGCGGGAGACCCGCGGCTCGCACTGGCGCGAGGACTTCCCCGAGCGCGACGACGTCCAGTGGGCCGGCCACTTCGATGCCCGACTGGTCGACGGTGCGATCGACGTGTCCTTCCACCCTGCCCCTGCCTCAGACCTGACCGAAGGAGCCACCCGATGACGTTCGTCGAGCACATCGTCGGAATGGAGTGTGACGACCTCCCCGCCGGCCTGGCCGCCGAGCTCGGAGAGGCGGGGCTCGAAGCCCGCCAGGTCTACGCCGACGTCATGGCCGCGCTGACCGAAGACCTGCCCGGCCCCGACGTGACCAGCTGGGCCACCATTCCCGCAGAGCAGGTGGAGACCGCCGACTTCGTGGCCCGTCAGGACGGCACGGTCGCCGGCTTGGCGCTGGCCGAGGTCGTCTTCCGTGTGGTGCTCGGCAACGACATCACTGTCGAGCGCCCCGTGCGCGACGGCACCGCCTGCCGCCGTGGCGACGTCCTGCTCAGCGTCACCGGCCCCACCGCGCTGCTGCTCACCGCCGAACGCACTGCGCTCAACTTCACCTGCCACCTGTCGGGCGTTGCCACCGCGACCGCGGCATGGGTGCGCGCCCTCGAGGGCACCGGCGCGCGTGTGCGGGACACCCGCAAGACCATCCCGGGCTGGCGCGACCTCGAGAAGTACGCCGTCCGCTGCGGCGGGGGCGTCAACCACCGGCACTCGCTCACCGACATGGCCCTGGTCAAGGACAACCACGTGGTCGCCGCCGGGGGAGTCGTGCCGGCCTACGAGCTGATCCGCGAGCGGTTCCCCGACGTCGCGGTGCAGGTGGAGGTCGACTCCCTCGACCAGTTGCGCGAGCTGCTCGAGATCGGCGTCGACCAGATCCTGCTCGACAACATGGCACCCGACGTCCTGCGCGAGGCCGTGGCGATCACCGACGGGCGGGCCACCCTGGAGGCCTCGGGAGGGCTGACCCTCGACGTCGCGACCGAGTACGGCGCCACCGGTGTCGACTTCCTGGCCGTCGGTGCACTGACGCACTCCGCCGTCGTGATGGACATCGCGATGGACCTGCGCCCATGACGCTGCTGGCTGCCGACATCGGCAACAGCCACACCGTCCTCGGCCTCGTCGAGGACGGCCAGGTGCGTGAGCACTGGCGGGTCTCGACCGACGAGCGCCGCACTGCCGACGAGTGGGCGGTGTTGGTGCGCGGACTGTTCACCGAGTTCATCGGTGATGACGCGCTGAGCGGTATTGCGGTGTGCTCGACGGTGCCGGCGGTGCTCCACGAATGGCGCGAAATGCTCGCCCGTCATTTCTCCGACACTCCTTCCGTGGTGGTTGAGCCCGGAATTCGAACCGGTGTTCCGGTGTTGATGGACAATCCCCGTGAAGTCGGCGCGGACCGCATCATCAATGCTCTGGCTGCGTCGAATCTCTTCACCGGCCCGACCGTGGTCGTCGACTTCGGCACGGCCACCACCTTCGACGTGGTGAGTGCCCGCGGCGAATACGTGGGTGGAGCAATTGCACCCGGCCTGGAGATCTCCTTGGAGGCACTCGGTCGTCGGGGAGCGCAGTTGCGCAAGGTGGAGCTGCTGCGCCCGCGCAACGTGATCGCCAAGAACACTGTGGAAGCACTGCAGTCCGGAATGCTCTTCGGCTATGCCTCGATGGTGGACGGGCTTGCCGCACGGATGATCGCCGAGCTCGACGCCGCGCCAGACGTTGTGAACGTCGTGGCCACCGGCCACATGGCACCGATCGTGCTCGACGAATGCGACGCATTCACCGCGCATTCTCCGTGGCTGACCCTTCTGGGTCTGGAAATGATGTTCCACCGCAATTCATCCACGGCTCGATAAACACAAACTTGCCTCAATGGTCCGCGTGGTGTTGAGTCTTTTCTGAATACGTCGGAATTGATATTCAGGAGGAGTGCCGCATGGCTCAGAAAGTCAACATCATTCTCGTCGACGACATCGACGAGAGCGAAGCCACCGAAACCGTTTCCTTCGGTCTCGACGGCGCCAACTACGAGATCGACCTGAACGACGCCCACGCCGCAGCGCTGCGCGACGCCCTGGCCACCTACGTCGGCCACGCGCGCAAGGTGGGCGGCCGTCGCGGCACCCGCAAGAGTGCCGCTGCCGCCGGAGGTGCCAGCGCCTCGGACGTTCGTGAGTGGGCCCGCTCCAACGGCCACGACGTGCCCGACCGCGGGCGCATCCCGGCCGAGATCCGCGACGCCTACAACGCCGCCCACTGATCCGTTCGACCGTCCCGGCGACGGCGCGCTCAGGTGCCCGGGCCGAGCAGGGTCGAGGCCGCGCGTCTTCGCGGAACATCCCAGTCACCCCATGACTGGGATGTTCCACGAAGACCCGATCGTCGGTCCCTCCGGCGGGGGAGGGCAAGATGCTCCTGCCGGGAGCGCCGGACGGCCCGCCGCTGAGCGCTGACCCGGCCGGACGGCGTACTCCCGGTGGGAATCTTGTTCGCTGACAGCGGATATGGAGTTGGCCGGGAACACGTAGGGTGGAGCCAGACGTTGGTACCAATGTCCGCACCTCCTCCGTCCGGGGTGCTGGTACCTGAGTTCAAGGAGTGCCTACATGTTCGAGCGGTTCACAGACCGAGCCCGTCGGGTGGTTGTGCTTGCCCAAGAAGAGGCTCGCATGCTCTCCCACAACTACATCGGAACCGAGCACATCCTGCTCGGCCTCATCCACGAGGGGGAGGGTGTCGCAGCCAAGGCGCTCGAGAGCCTCGACATCTCGCTGGAGGCCGTCCGCGCCCAGGTCGAGGAGATCATCGGCCAGGGCCAGCAGGCCCCGAGCGGGCACATCCCCTTCACCCCGCGTGCCAAGAAGGTACTCGAGCTGTCCCTGCGCGAGGCGCTGCAGCTCGGCCACTCCTACATCGGCACCGAGCACATCCTGCTCGGCCTGATCCGCGAGGGCGAGGGCGTTGCCGCCCAGGTGCTGCAGAAGCTCGGCGCCGACCTCAACCGGGTCCGCCAGCAGGTCATCCAGCTGCTCTCCGGCTTCCAGGGCAAGGAGAGCGCCGCCGCCGGCGCCCCAGCCCAGGGCGACGCCCCGTCGTCCTCGCTGGTGCTCGACCAGTTCGGCCGCAACCTCACCCAGCAGGCCCGCGAGGGCAAGCTCGACCCCGTGGTCGGCCGTGAGCAGGAGATCGAGCGGGTCATGCAGATCCTCTCGCGCCGCACGAAGAACAACCCCGTCCTGATCGGCGAGCCCGGCGTCGGCAAGACGACCATCGTCGAGGGCCTGGCCCAGGACATCGTCAAGGGCAACGTGCCCGAGACGCTCAAGGACAAGCACATCTACACCCTCGACCTGGGTGCCCTGGTGGCCGGTTCCCGCTACCGCGGTGACTTCGAGGAGCGTCTCAAGAAGGTGCTCAAGGAGATCCGTACGCGCGGCGACATCGTGCTGTTCATCGACGAGATCCACACCCTCGTCGGTGCCGGTGCGGCCGAGGGCGCGATCGACGCTGCCTCCATCCTCAAGCCGATGCTGGCCCGCGGTGAGCTGCAGACGATCGGTGCGACCACGCTCGACGAGTACCGCAAGTACCTCGAGAAGGACGCCGCCCTCGAGCGTCGTTTCCAGCCGATCCAGGTCAACGAGCCCTCCATCGCCCACACGATCGAGATGCTCAAGGGCCTGCGTGACCGCTACGAGGCCCACCACCGGGTGACCATCACCGACGAGGCGCTGGTCTCGGCGGCCACCCTGGCCGACCGCTACATCTCCGACCGGTTCCTGCCCGACAAGGCGATCGACCTGATCGACGAGGCCGGGTCCCGGTTGCGCATCCGCCGGATGACCGCGCCGCCGGACCTGCGCGAGTTCGACGAGAAGATCGCCGAGGTGCGCGAGCGCAAGGAAGCTGCCATCGACGGCCAGGACTTCGAGGCCGCGGCGTCCCTGCGTGACGAGGAGAAGCAGCTCACCCTCAAGAAGGGCGAGCGCGAGAAGCAGTGGCGTGCCGGTGACATGGACGAGGTCGCCGAGGTCGACGAGGAGCTCATCGCGGAGGTCCTCGCCGTCGCCACGGGCATCCCGATCGTCAAGCTCTCCGAGGAGGAGTCCTCGCGACTGCTCAAGATGGAGGACGAGCTGCACAAGCGCGTCATCGGCCAGGAAGAGGCCGTCAAGGCACTCTCCCGCGCGATCCGACGTACTCGTGCCGGTCTGAAGGACCCGAAGCGCCCCGGCGGGTCGTTCATCTTCGCCGGTCCGTCCGGTGTCGGCAAGACGTGGCTGTCCAAGACGCTCGCCGAGTTCCTCTTCGGTGACGAGGACGCGCTGATCCAGCTCGACATGTCCGAGTTCGGTGAGAAGCACACGGCCTCACGCCTGTTCGGCTCGCCCCCCGGCTACGTCGGCTACGAGGAGGGCGGCCAGCTGACCGAGAAGGTCCGCCGCAAGCCGTTCTCCGTGGTGCTCTTCGACGAGGTCGAGAAGGCTCACCCCGACATCTTCAACTCGCTGCTGCAGATCCTGGAAGAAGGTCGCCTGACCGACTCCCAGGGCCGGGTCGTGGACTTCAAGAACACGGTGATCATCATGACCACCAACCTCGGGTCCCGCGACATCAGCAAGGGCGTCAGCCTCGGCTTCGGCAACGCCTCTGATGCCCAGGGTTCCTACGAGCGGATGAAGGGCAAGGTCCAGGAGGAGCTCAAGCAGCACTTCCGTCCGGAGTTCCTCAACCGTGTCGACGAGGTCATCGTCTTCCCGCCGCTGTCGCAGGAGCAGATCGTGGCGATGGTCGACAACATGATCGCGTCGGTCGAGCTGCGGATGAAGGACCGTGACATGTCGCTGGAGCTCACCACCCCGGCCAAGGAGCTGCTCGCCAAGCGCGGCTTCGACCCGGTGCTCGGTGCCCGTCCGCTGCGCCGCACGGTGCAGCGTGAGATCGAGGACGTGCTGGCCGAGAAGATGCTCTACGGCGAGGTCGGCCCCGGCCAGATCGTGCTCGTGGACGTCGACGGTCCGGGCGACGACGCAACGTTCACCTTCGATGGACAGAAGGTGAGTGCGCTGCCTGACTCGCCGCCCTTGGAGTCCGCTGACATCGTCTCCGGTGACGTGCTCGGTGAGACCACCGAAGGCCCGGACGACAGCGACGGTCCGGTCGACGTCCCCCACTCGGAGGACTGACCCCCAGGGGTCCCTGTGGCCCCGCATTTCACCGGGTACCCGGTGAAATGGGAACTGCCCGGCCGAAATTTCGGCCGGGCAGTGCTCATTTCGGCCGGGAAGTCGGACCGACTCGGCGGGCCCGGGCGTCGACTCGTGCCGACGCGGCGTGGGCGAGGTCAGGGGAGGCGGTAGCGCTCGCCCTCGACGGCGACCACGAGTCCGTCGTCGAGCAGGCTGGCCAGGGCGCGGTCACGTTGGACATCGTCGCCCCAGACCGTGTCGAGACGGCTGCGAGGCACCGACCCCTCGCTGTCCCGGAGCACGCCGAGCAGGCGGCCACGCACCTGCCGATCAGTGCCGGCGTACGTCTGTCCCCGGCGTGGCGGACCGTCGTACGCCGGTCGACCGGCCGCCACCCACGCGCAGCGGTCGCTGATCGGGCACGTCGGGCAGGCGGGGTCGTTCGCGGTGCAGACCAGGGCGCCGAGCTCCATCGTGGCCACCGCCCAGGTGGCGGCGGTGGGCACGTCGTCCGGGAGCATCGACTCGGCCAGCTCGCGCTCGGCCTTGCGGACCGAGGTCGAGGGGAACTCCACGCCCGTCACCGCCCGGGCCAGCACCCGCCTGACGTTCGTGTCCAGGACCACGTGCCGTTGACCGTGCGCGAAGGACGCGATTGCGGCGGCGGTGTAGTCGCCCACGCCGGGCAACGCCAGCAGTTCCGCGTACGTCGTGGGCACGGCGCCGGCGTGCTCGTCACGGATCGCCGTGGCTGCGGCGTGAAGCCTCAGTGCTCGTCGGGGGTAGCCGAGGCGACCCCACGCCCGCACGGCCTCACCGGGCTCCTCGTCGGCCAGGTCCGCGGGCGTCGGCCAGCGATCCAACCATTGCTCGTGCATCGGCAGGACCCGGGCGACCGGGGTCTGCTGCAGCATGAACTCCGAGACCATCACCGACCACGCGCTGGCGCTCGGACCGCGCCAGGGCAGCTCGCGGGCGTGTTCGTCGAACCACTCGAGGATCGGTCGGTGCAGCTGGCTCACGCGCGCATGCTACGTGTCGTCCTCCGGAAGTCGTGTGTTGCTCCCCGGATCGAGAGCGCGCGCTGGATACCTTTGTGCCATGAGGTCCGCAGCCCGGCCGCGGGGGCCGCTCCCCGCCCGCGTCTACTGGGTACGTCGTGCCGTTGTTCTCGGCGCAGCGTTCCTGCTGATCTTCGGTCTGGCGCGGCTCCTGGGTTCCGGCAGCGACGGTGACGGTGAGGGCTCGCGGCCGACCGCTGAGCAGGCGGCCGGCCAGCAGAGCGACCCCGCATCCGAGGCCACGGATCAGCCCCCGGGGCCGGAAGTCTCCACCAATGCGCCGAAGGCCAAGAAGACCAAGCCTCCCCTTGCCGAGCCCAGCGGGCCGTGCAACCCGGCCGACATCACGGTCTCGCCGGAGGTCGACACGGTGGCGGCCAACGACACCATCGATATCCCCTTCAAGATCACCGGGACCGACGAGGCCTGCACCTTCACGGTGTCGTCGAAGTCGATGGTCATCAAGATCACCTCGGGCTCGGACCTGATCTGGAGCAGCCAGCAGTGCGCCAAGCTGCCCGAGGAGGACATCGTCGTGCGCTCGGCCAAGGCCACCAAGGTGGTCCTGGAGTGGAACGGTCGCCGCTCCGACGACGAGTGTGGGCGCACGGCGGCCTGGGCGCAGATCGGCTGGTACCACGTCGAAGCTGCGGCATTCGGTGGCGAGCCGACCTCGGACAAGTTCGAGCTCACCGGTCCGAAGCCCGAGAAGGTCTACAAGACCGTGAAGCCGAAGGCCGACAAGAACAAGAAGAAGAACGACGACAAGACCAACAAGAAGTCGGAGAAGAAGACGGAGCAGCCTTCGTCGTCTGACACCGCGTCGGGGTCCGTGGAGCCGAACAGCTGACCGTGTCCGGCTAGACGTAGCGCTCGAGGATGCTGGACTCGGCCAGGCGGGAGAGCCCCTCGCGCACGCTTCGAGCGCGCAGCTCACCGACGCCCTCGACGTCCTGGAGGTCGTCGATGCCAGCCGAGAGCAGCTTCTGCAGGGTGCCGAAGTGGCCGACCAAGCGTTCGACCACCGACGACGGGAGCCTGGGGACCTTGGCGAGCAGGCGGAAACCGCGCGGCGCCACCGCACCGTCGAGATGCTCGCTGGCACCCAGTCCCAACGCCTTGGCCACGGCGGCCGGGTCGACCAGCTCGGTCGGGGAGAGATTCTCCAGGCGGGTCAGCACGTCTTCGGGAGTCTTCGCCCGGCGACCAGTGGGCAGGTAGTCACGGATCACCAGCTCGCGCTCGATGTCGACGCCGGTGATCAGCTCCTCGAGCTGCAGGGACAGCAGCCGGCCGTCGGTGCCGAGCTCGAGCACGTAGTCCTCGATCTCACGGGCGATGCGGGTGACCATCTCGAGGCGCTGGGCCACCACGGCCACGTCGCGCACGGTGACGAGGTCCTCGATCTCCAGGGCCGAGAGGGTGCTGGAGACCTCGTCGAGGCGCAGCTTGTAGCGCTCGAGGGTGGCCAGCGCCTGGTTGGCGCGGGAGAGGATCTGCGCGACGTCTTCGAGGACGTGGCGGGTCTCGCCGACGTAGGCGGCAATGATCTGCATCGACTGCGACACCGAGATGACGGGGAAGCCGGTCTGCTTGGCGACCCGGTCGGCGGTGCGGTGCCGGGTGCCGGTCTCCTCCGAGGGGATGGTGTGGTCCGGCATGAGGTGTACGGCGGCCTGGTGGATGCGGGTCAACTCGGAGTCGACGATGATCGCGCCGTCCATCTTGGCCAACTCACGCAGGCCCGTGGCGGTGAACGGGACGTCGAGGGTGAACCCGCCGGTGGCGATCGACTCCACGGTCTTGTCGTAGCCGAGCACGATCAGGGCGCCGGTGCGTCCGCGGAGGATGCGCTCGAGGCCGTCGCGCAGGGCGGTGCCGGGAGCGATCGAGGCAAGCGTCGCCCGGAGTCGCAGCGTGTCGTCGGAGCGTTCGATGATCGCCACGGTTCCCCATTCTCAATCGGCCTCGGATTGGCGTCAGTCTAGGGTATGTCTCCCGGGTCCCGGCCGTCGCGAGCGCGGCATCCGTTGAGTGACTCGCAGGGCCGAGGAGGGAGTCGATGCGGAGCATCGGCGACTGATGAGAACGCAGCGAGACGCCAACGGGGCAGCGCGCAGCAGGCCAGGACCCGGGAGGCGTGCCCTGGGGTGATGTGGCATCACACGACGACTATCGCGCGGTCTCGGTCGGCCCGCGGAATCCGAGCAGCTGGAGCACCGAACCGATGTCCGGGACGTCGATCACCTTCATGCCGTCAACGGTGCGCCCCTCGGACCCGGCCCGATTGGAGCCGCTGCGGTCAGTGGGCGCCAGCGCATAGGTGAACCCGAGGCGGGCTGCTTCGGCGAGCCGTTGGGGGAGGTCGCGCACCCGCCGCAGCTCGCCGGCGAGCCCGATCTCGCCCATCGCCACGATGCCCTTGGGCGCGGGGCGGTTGTACGTCGCGGAGGCCAGGCTGATCGCGATGGCCAGGTCGGTGGCCGGCTCGGTCAGCTTGGCGCCGCCGACGGTTGAGGCAAAGACGTCCTGGTTGTGCAGGCGGATGTTGCCGTGCTTCTGCAGCACGGCCAGCACCATGGCCACTCGCGAGGAGTCCAGCCCGGACGTCGTACGGCGTGGCTTCTCGGCCGGTGACACGGTGACCAGGGACTGCACCTCGGCGAGCAGGGGGCGTCGACCCTCCATGCTCACCGCGACGCAGGTGCCCGGCACCTGCTGGAGGTGGTTCTCCACGAACAGGCCGGTCGGGTCGGTGACCGCGGTGATGCCTTCCGCGGACAGGTCGAAGCAGCCGACCTCGTCGACCGGACCGAACCGGTTCTTCATCGCCCGCAGCATCCGGAAACGCGAGTTGCGGTCGCCCTCGAAGTGGAGCACGACGTCGACGACGTGCTCCAGCACCCGGGGCCCCGCGATGGTGCCGTCCTTGGTGACGTGGCCGACCAGGACGGTGGTGATGTTGCGGGTCTTGGCCACCCGGATCAGCGCGGCGGCGACCTCCTTGACCTGGCTGACCCCGCCGGGGACGCCGTCGACGTCGGAGGCGGCGATGGTCTGGATCGAGTCGATCACCAGCAGCTCGGGCCTGACCTGCTCGATGTGGGTGAGCAGGGCGCCGAGGTCGGTCTCGGCCGCGAGGTAGAGCTCGTCATGGACCGCGCTGGTGCGGTTGGCCCGCAACCGCACCTGGGAGGCCGACTCCTCGCCGGTGATGTAGAGGGTGCGGCGCTTGTGTTGTGCCGTACGCGCGGCGACCTCGAGGAGCAGCGTCGACTTGCCGACCCCGGGCTCGCCGGCCAGCAGGATCGCGGCCCCCGGGACCAAGCCGCCGCCCAGGACCCGGTCGAGCTCGTCGACACCACTGCTGCGGGTGGTCGACTCCTCGACGGAGACCTGGCCGATCGGGACGGCCGCGGTGGTGACCGGGCCGGCCTTGACCGCGCGCGCCTGCACGGCACCCACCTCGTTGACCGAGCCCCATGCCTGGCACTCACCGCAGCGGCCGACCCACTTGGCGGTCTCCCACCCGCACTCGCTGCAGCGGTAGGTGGAACGCGTGGCCTTCTTGGTGCTCATGGCTGACAACCTAGGCGAGGCCACCGACAGCCGAGGAGGCGAGGCGCTCGAGCGTCTCGACCGTGACGTCCCAGTCCATGCAGGCATCGGTGACGCTCTGCCCGTGCACCAGGTCGGCCGGCCCCACGGAGACGTCCAGCTTCTGTGCTCCGGCAACCAGGAACGACTCGAGCATCACCCCGGCGATGCCCGAGCCCCCGGCCGCCACCTGGTCACCGAGCTCGGCAGCGACCCCGGCCTGGCGGACGTGGGACTTGTTGCTGTTGCCGTGGCTGGCGTCGACGATGAGCCTGGGGTTGAGACCGGCGTCCGCGAGGCGGCTGCGTGCCGCGGCCACGTGCTCGGCGGAGTAGTTGGGCCCGTCCGCACCACCACGGAGGATCAGGTGGGTGTCCGGGTTGCCCTCGGTGGCGACCAACGACGCGCGCCCCTGGCCGTCGATCCCGAGGAACGACTGGGGTGCCGCGGCCGCGGAGCAGGCGTCGAGCGCGACCTGCAGGCCGCCGTCCGTGCCGTTCTTGAACCCCACCGGCATCGACAGGCCCGACACCAGCTGGCGATGGATCTGGCTCTCCGTCGTGCGGGCGCCGATCGCACCCCAGCTCACCAGGTCGGAGAGGTACTGCGGACTGATCGGCTCGAGGAACTCGGTGGCGGTGGGCAGCCCGAGGTCGGTGACGTCGGCAAGGAACTGCCGCGCGGAGAGCAGCCCGGTGGCGATGTCGTGGCTGCCGTCGAGGTGCGGGTCGTTGACCAGGCCCTTCCAGCCGACGGTGGTGCGCGGCTTCTCGAAGTAGGTGCGCATCACGACGAGGAGGCGCTCGCGGTGCTGCTCGGCAACGGCGGCCAGGCGTTCGGCGTACTCGAGACCGGCGTCGGTGTCATGGATGGAGCACGGCCCGACGATCACCAGCAACCGGTCGTCGACGCCGTCGAGCACGGCGCGGACCTGGTCCCGACCGCGAGCCACGACCTCGGCGCGGGTCGCGGTGAGTGGGACCTGGGCGGCGACCTTCTGCGGCGTGGGCAGTTCCTCGAAGCGCCGGACGCGCAGGTCCGAGGTGCTGGTCGAGGTGCCGGATGTGCTGGCGGCGGTGCTGCTGGTGTTCACATGGGTTCCCGTCTGCTGGTGGCGGACCCCGTTGCAGAACCCGCCGTGAAATGACGAACGGGCAGAGAATGATCTCCGCCCGGGTGGCTCTGAAGGTGTTGGTGCGCGTTCAGCTGATCGCGGGCCCCTCCAGAGCCAACGCAAAATACGCATACCAACGTGTGTCCATGGCGCCAGCATACGGTGCTGCTGGGAAGGGGACGTGCCGGGTCTCGGGTGGTGGATGCATCGATCCGCCCCGGAACGGTCAGAAGCCCTTCGACCACAGGTTCACGGCGTAGTCGACCTGCTGGCCCGCGTGGGTCGACAACACATGGGCCGCGGTCTCCTTGTCGAACTCGATGCGTACGACGGCCTCGAAGTCGGCGCGGGTCGCGAACTCCCAGCGCATGTCGAGCTGCTGGCGGTGCCAGCCTTGCTGCGCCCAGAAGCGTTCCACGGCCACCGGATCGACAGTGGGGTAGCCGCGGCGGAACCAGGCGCCGAAGGTGGAACGGGTCGGGTCGTTGTCGATGACGAAGGCGGTGCCCCCGCGGCGTACGACGCGGTCGAGCTCTGCCAACCCCGGCTCGCATCCGGGCCCGAAGAAGTAGGCCCACCTGGCCTGGACGACGTCGATCGATGAGTCAGGGAGCGGGATCTCCTGCGCCGCGCCCTTCAGGACCTGCACGTTCGCCAGGCGGCGGGTTCGGCGCTTGGCGATGCCGGCCAGGTCGGGATGAGGCTCCACCCCGGCGACCCGGGCGGCGTCGGCGGCCCATCTGGGCAGGTGGAAGCCTGTGCCGCAGCCGAGGTCGAGGAAGTCCCGTCCCGCCCAGTCGGCGACCGATCGCATCGCGGTCTCGATGACCCCGTCAGGGTCGACGGCGTGGTTCTCGATCTCGTAGGTCGCCGGGTTGTGCCAGATGTTCGGGCTCGGGACGGCGCCCTTGCTGAGTCGTCGTGGTTGCGAGACGCTCGCCGGCGCTCGCTCCTCAACCACCGTCGCCTCAGATCCGGACGAGTCCGTTCGGGGTCTGGAACTGGGCGGCAACCACGCCGGGTGTGCCGTTGGGTGCGACCCACTCGACCTTCACGTCTTCGAGGGGCGACTCGACGGTCTCGCCGAGCCACTCGCTGACACGGCGCGGATCGCCGGCAATCTCCAAGCAGGCAAGGGAGAAGTCGCCGGAAGCGCCATGGCTGGGGTGGTCATCGCTGGACGAGATCCACTCGATGAAGAACGGCAGCTGCGGGTCGGAGATCAGCCCGTTGACGCCGATCTGCTTCCAGTGCAGCTGCTTGCCGTCGGGGCGGTGTCGGTTTCCGGCGACCGCCTCGCGGCCGAGACGCTGCTCCACCGGGGCGATGTCGTCAACTGCGACGACCCAGCCGAGCCAGCCACCGCCGAGTGCGGAACGGGCACGAACGGCCTGGCCGAACGGTGCCTTGTCGGAGGCCGGGTGGTCGAGGACCTCCACGATCTCCAGGTAGGTGTCGTCGGCCAGCGGGAGAATGCGGTTGCGGGTGCCGAAGCGTGGGTGGATCCCACCATCGGTGAACTCCTTGCCGAGCAGTTCCCCGAGCCGCTGAGCTGTGGCGGCGAGACCGTCGGGTCCGGCCGCGAAAGAGAGATGGTCCAGGCGCATGCCAGCATTGTTGTCTCTCCGTGTTCCGTCGCCCACATCGGGGGTGTGGTCTCTTGACGTCGAGAGGGTTGTGTGCACTGAGTTCAGTGCGGGTCGGCGGGATGGATCGCCAGCAACGAGCGCGATCGCAGGTGCGCCTCGCAGTGCCGCACCAGTTCGTCGTACGCCGGCTTGCCCATGAGCTCGGTGAGCTCGGGCTCGTTGGTGACGTAGAGCGGCTCCAGGGCCACGTGGGCCTGAGGGTTGCCGGTGCAGTACCAGTCGAGGTCGTGGCCGCCGGGGCCCCAGCCGCGGCGGTCGTACTCGGTCACGGTGACTTCGGAGTACGTCGTGCCGTCGGGCCGCTCGACGTCGCGGAAGGTACGCCGGATCGGCAGCTGCCAGCAGACATCGGGCTTGGTCTCGAGGGGGTTGCGCCCCTGGGCGAGGGCCAGTCCGTGCAGCGCGCAGCCGGCGCCGACGGTCCAGTTCTCGCTGCGGAAGTCGGCACGGTTGTGGAAGATGCACGCGCTCTGGCCGTCGACCTCGATGGCCAGCGTCTTGCGGGCGCCCTCCTCGTCCTTCTCGACCCAGTCCTTCTTGCGCACCTTGCGCCCCGGGTGGAACTGCCACATGGTCTCGTCGAGCTGGTCGACGAACTCGGCCACCCGGTTCTCGTCGTCCTTGTCGGAGAAGTGCGCGCCCAGGGTGCAGCAGCCGACGTCGGGGGAGTCCTTGTAGATCCCCGAACAGCCCGACCCGAAGATGCAGGTGTAGTTCGAGGTCAGCCAGGTGAGGTCGCAGCGGAAGACCTGGTCGTCGTCGGCGGGATCGAAGAACTCGACCCAGGCGCGAGGAAAGTCGAGGGGTACTTCGGGCACCCGGCAACCATACGGTGCGGCCGGGGATACCGTGTCCCCATGAGCGTGATTCCAACATGAGGCTCGGCGTTCTCGACATCGGTTCGAACACCGGTCACCTGCTCGTCGTCGACGCGCACGGTGGAGCGGCGCCGCTCCCGGCTTACTCCTACAAGGAGCCGCTGCGGTTGGCCGAGCACCTCGACGAGGCCGGTGCGGTCTCCCGGGCCGGCATCGACGCGCTCACCGAGTTCTGCCGCGAGGCGTTGGTCATCGCCGAGGACAAGGGCTGCGAGGAGATCCTCGGCTTCGCCACGTCGGCCGTGCGCGACGCGGTCAACACCGACCACGTGCTCGACCACGTGCGTGAGGTGACCGGCGTCGACCTCGAGATCCTGCCCGGCGACGACGAGGCGCGGTTGACCTTCCTCGCCGTACGTCGCTGGTTCGGCTGGTCGGCCGGGCGCCTGGCGGTCTTCGACATCGGCGGCGGCTCGCTCGAGATCGCCGGTGGGCAGGACGAGTCGCCGGACGTGGCCTGGTCGCTTCCCCTGGGTGCCGCACGACTGGCCAAGGACTGGTTCGGAGCGGGTGCCCCCGACGAAGAAGGCATCCGCGCGCTGCGCCGCAAGATCCGGGCCGAGATCGCCCGCGACGCCGGCAACCTGCTGCGGGTGGGTGCGCTCGACCGGGCTGCGGCCACCTCGAAGACGTTCCGCTCGCTGGCCCGCATCTGTGGCGCCGCTCCCTCCGCCGAGGGGCCGTTGGTGCCGCGTCGCCTGGAGGCCGAGGAGCTGGAGTCCTGGCTCCCGAAGCTGATCACGATGTCGACCGAGGAGCTCGCAGTGCTGCCGGGGGTGTCCCCGAGCCGGGCCCACCAGATCGTGCCGGGTGCGCTGGTCGCCGAGGCGGTCATGGACATCTTCGACCTCCCTGCGCTCGAGATCTGCCCCTGGGCGCTGCGTGAGGGCGTGATCCTCGAGCGCTTCGACCAGATCAGCGTTCTCGACTCCGTGTGGCCCGGTCGATCGGACACCGCCTGACGTGGCCCCCCTCGTCGGCCTCTCCACCGCCTCGGTCTACCCCGAGTCGACGGCACACGCCTTCGCCTACGCGGCAAGGCTGGGCTACGACGCCGTCGAGGTGATGGTGGGGATCGACTCGCTGAGCCAGCAGATCTCCGCGATCAAGCAGCTCTCGCGCCACCACGAGATCCCGGTGTGTGCGGTGCACGCGCCGTGCCTGCTGATCACCCAGCGGGTTTGGGGTGCCGACCCCTGGGGCAAGCTCGAACGCTCGGCGGAGATGGCGCTCGAGGTGGGCGCCGACGTCGTCGTCGTACACCCGCCGTTCCGCTGGCAGAAGGACTACGCGCGCGAGTTCGTGTGGGGGATCCAGGGGCTGGAGGAGTCCACCGGCGTCGCGTTCGCGGTGGAGAACATGTATCCGTGGCGGGCCACCTCGCGGCGCGGCGTGGAGGTCTACTCGCCGGGGTGGGACCCCTCCGAGGAGGACTACGCCAACACCACCGTCGATCTCTCCCACGCGGCCACCGCCCACTCCGATCCGCTGGCCATGGTCAAGCGGCTGGGCAACCGGTTGCGCCATCTGCACCTGACCGATGGGAGCGGATCGCCCAAGGACGAACACCTCGTCCCCGGCCGCGGCAACCAGCCGGTCGCGGAAGTGCTGGCCCACCTGTCGTCGACGGGGTTCGAGGGACACGTCGTGGTCGAGATCAACACCCGCCGCGCGAGCACCGTCGACCAACGCACGGTCGACCTGACCGAGTCGCTGGACTTCGTGAGGGAGCACTTCGTGGCCGGGGCCGAGCCGTGAGTACGTCGCGTGGTCCCGGGCGCCGCCCCGGGTCGCCCGACACCCGTGCCGCGATCCTCGACTCTGCCCGAGGCCTGTTCGCCGAGAGAGGCCTCAAGGGCACCACGATCCGGGCGGTCGCCTCGGAGGCCGGCGTCGACCCGGCGCTGGTGCACCACTACTTCGGCGCCAAGGACGACCTCTTCCTGGCCGCACTGGAGATCAAGGTCGATCCCCGCCAGGTGATGGCACCGGTGATCGCGGCCGGGGTGGAAGCTGCGGGGGAGAACCTGATGCGCGTGGTGCTCCGGGTGTGGGACGACCCCGAGATTCGCCTGTCCCTGTTGGCGATCGTGCGTGGGGTCTTCGACCGCGAGGGGCAGCGGATGGTGCGTGACGGCTTCCTGGGCATCGTGCTCGGCCCGGTGGGCAGGGGGCTCGGGTTGGACCGGGCGGACGAGCGGATGGTGTTCGTGGCCTCCCAGGTCTTCGGGTTGATCATGCTGCGCTACGTGCTCGAGGTGGAGCCGTTGGCGTCGATGCCCGCCGACCTGGTGATCTCGACGTACGCCCCCACCCTGCAGGGCTACTTCACCGACGACCTGCCTTCCTGACGCGCATCCGTCGGGCCGGGCCGCCGGATGTGTGTCAGTCGGGCGGGTGGCGGTTCGTCGGACATGCAGCTCTCACGCCTGAGGTCGTGGCTGAGCGTGGCCCGGCCCGCCGTGGGCCCCAACTGCATGTCGATCGGACCGCACGAGGGGGTTGCCAACCCGGACGCCGGTGGGCATAATTCAACGCATGATGAATTGTGCGATCGAGGTGAACGACCTGACCGTCGTCCGAGGAACGCGCACCGTCCTCCCGGGGATCAGCTTCACCATCCCGACCGGGCAGGTCACCGGCCTGCTCGGCCCGTCCGGTTGCGGCAAGTCGACGCTGATGCGCTCGGTCGTCGGCGTCCAGGTGATCTCCTCCGGCACCGTCACCGTGCTGGGCGAGACCGCCGGCAGCAAGCCGTTGCGCGACCGGGTGGGCTACGTGACCCAGGCGGCGAGCATCTATGACGACCTCACCGTCGCGGAGAACCTGCGGTTCTTCGCCCGGATCCTGGCCGCGACCGCCGACGACGTGGAGCGCTCGATCGGCGCCGTCGACCTCGACGACCACCGAGACCAGGTCGTCGGGAACCTGAGTGGCGGGCAACGTTCGCGCGCCAGCCTTGCCGTCGCCCTGCTGCGCCAACCCGACGTACTCGTGCTCGACGAGCCGACCGTCGGCCTCGACCCGGTCCTGCGGCGCGACCTGTGGGCGCTCTTCCACGAGCTCGCCGATGGCGGTACGACGGTCCTGGTCTCGAGCCACGTGATGGACGAGGCCGAACGCTGCGACCGCCTGCTGCTGATGCGGGAGGGGCGGATCATCGCCGACGACTCGCCCGCCGCGATCAAGGCGAGCGCGGGGGTGGAAGACATCGAGGACGCATTCCTCGCCCTCGTCGAGAAGGAGGCAGCGACATGAACCCGCGGATCACGCTCGCGGTCACCGGCCGAGTGCTCACCCAGCTCCGCCGGGACCCGCGCACCCTGGTCATGCTGCTGGTGCTGCCCTGCCTGCTGATCACCCTGCTGTGGTGGATGTTCGACGACCTGCCCGGCAACACCTTCAACGAGCTCGGGCCGGGCCTCCTGGCGATCTTCCCGTTCATCATCATGTTCCTGGTGACGAGTGTGACCACGCTGCGCGAGCGCGGCAGTGGCACACTCGAACGCCTGCTCTCGATGCCGATGGGCAAGGGTGACTTCCTGGTCGGCTATGCACTCGCCTTCGCACTCGTCGCCGTCGTGCAGTCGGTGCTGGCCGTTGCGCTCAGCGTCGGCCTGCTCGACCTCACCATCCAGGGCCCGGTGTGGCTGTTGACCGTGGTCGCGGTGGCCGACGCAGTGCTGGGCACGGCACTCGGGCTCTTCGTCAGTGCCTTCGCCAACACCGAGTTCCAGGCCGTGCAGTTCATGCCGGCCCTCGTCATTCCGCAGATCCTGCTGTGTGGCCTCTTCGTCAAGCGCGAGCTGCTGCCAGGGGTGCTCGAGGTGATCAGCGACTGCCTGCCGCTATCCTATGCCACCGATGCGATGACACACCTGACCACCAGCTCCTCGACGGCAGAGGTGTGGCAGGACCTGGCCGTCGTGGCCGCGTTCGCGGTCGCCGCTCTCGCCCTGGGCGCGATGACCCTGCGGCGTCGTACGCCGTAGCCGTGCGCCCCGCGTGCCGGCGTGATGCGCAGCCAGGGTTGACCTCAGGGGTTCAGCGGTGCAGCTCCCGCAGGGCCACGCGTTGCCAGGCAGGATCGCCGTCCGTGTCACTGGTCCCTCCGCCGGGGCGGAGGTCGACGAAGGGCCGGCTGGTGCCCGACTTCGACGACGATGCCTCGACGACCAGCTCCGCGACGTCCTCCTGGTCGGTGAAGCGGAGCAGCGCACGCACGGTCGGCCACAACTGCTGGCGATGCCTGGCGAGACTCGGTGTGGGTGTGCGAAGGGTCGGGACGTCCAGGTGGACGTAGAGAGTGGCGCCTTCCTCCTCGTCGGCGAGCGACACGGTGATCGGGGTGGGCCCGTCAGCGAGCGCGGTGTCGAGCCGAGCCCAGCCGCGCAGGAGGGAGTCGTCCAAGGCTTCCGCCGGCGCGCTCAGTGACCAACCACCCGCGCGGGGGTCCGTGGAGTCGGGGGTGTTGCTGCGCACGAGGACCGTTGCCCCGTCGAGTCCGTCGGCACCGACCAGCTCCTCGGCGGTCGTCGCCACCGACTCGTACGTCGGCTCCGGTGGACGCACGGTGACCCGCTCGCTCGACACGATGATCGAGGCGTCGGACACGGCTCCGGTTGCCCCGACCACCCACCGGGCGCGCTGCACCGCGTCGACCGCGGCATCGACCTCCGTCTCGACCAGAGCGAGTCCGTCCGACTCGGCCAGCCAGACCGATCCGCCGTAGGTGTGCAGGTCGTCGTCGAAGTCGGCGTACGCCTGCTCGACCTGCGTGATCGCCGTCGCCACGTCGTCGACCGATGCGGACGACTCCATCTTCACCTCAGCCGTGGTGAAGAAGGACTCGGTGTCGATCTCGTCCGTCGCGACCGTGGCCTCGTCGACCCCGGCCAGGCCCTCGAGCCGGTGCTCCAACTCCTGCTCGGGTGTCCGTGGCTCGGACGACTCATCGTTCCCGGAGCAGCCGGTGACCGTGAGCAGCAGGGCAGCGAAGAGTGCCACGGCGGGCCGACTTCTGAGCGACATGCCTCCCTTCCTACCCCGTCCGCTGCGATGCACACATGGTTGAAACCGTCGCTGTTCGGGCATGGTGGCGACGTGACCAGCCAGCCACACGAACTGAGAAGCGCGTGCTGAACCCCGAGGCAATGTTCCAGAAGTTGGATTCGGGCAGCCCCGGCGCGCTCCGAGAACTCGCCGTCGGCCTCTATCGCAGCGCCGAACGGACCGACCGCGTCGCCGACCGCATCTCCCACGCGACCCTGGTGCCGATCTGGGAGGGCCTGATGGCGCTGACCTACCGGACCGTCGGACAGAACACGTATGTCGCGTCGGCCGGCACCGCATGGCATGTGGCCAGGACGGCCGACTTCGTCGTGGCCACTGCCGACACCTATGAGCAGGTCAAGAAGGACGCGCTGCGAACGATCGGATTCTGGCGTCAGCGCCAACCAGATCTCGAGCCGGCCAGCGTTGACCTGCTCAAGCTGTTGGTCTGCATGAATCTCGCGGTGATCCAGACCGGGTACGACGCGTGGCTCGTGGAGGCCGGCACCTCGCTGCATCACGACGGCGGCAAGGCGTTCGAGGAGTGGCTCACCAACGGCTTCGAGAAGGAGTACGCGTTCAAGGGCCTGACCGGCGCGACGTCGGGGTCACGCATTCCCGACTCGCTGCTCACCGGCGAGGACTACGTGCCGCAGGGCCTGGGCTATGACGACCAGCACGACCTGACCCTGCACTCCTCCTACAAGCACGGAGAGGACGGCAACGACCTCAGCAGGATGACGATCATCAACAACGCAACCGGCCGGGAGGAGAACACCGTGCAGCTCGGCGGGACCAAGCCGTCGGCCGACCCGAACGCCGAGGACATCGACACCGAAATGCCGCCCACCCACTCCGGTGGCACCGCGGTGTTGGGTGACCGGGTCTTCGTCGTGTCCACCGAGGACATCGACGGCGACGGCGAGAGGGTGCAGCGAAGCTTCGTCTACGAGTACTCGTTGAAGGATCTCCGCCAAGCAGGCAAGGGCGAGGAGGTCCCGGCTCTGCACAAGACCGAGGTGCCGGCGTCGTCGTACGTCTCGACTCACAACGGCGAGCTCTACCTCGGCAAGTACGAGAAGTCGGGACCCGGCACGCTCTACCAGGTCAACCCGCAGACCCTGAAGGAGATCACCCGGTTCTCCACGCCTGCCGGAGTCAACGGAGTCGCCATCCAGGACGACCGCTTCACCTACGCCACCAACGACGGGCGCTACGAGGAAGGGCGGCTCGTCCAGTTGCCGCGGGACGCGACTGAGAACAACCCCCTCTACGGCACGTTCGGGCCGTGGCAGGGGTCGCTCGACGTCGGCAACCTGCCCGAGGAGGTCTTCTACAACGAACGCACCGGGAAGTTCGTCCTCAACTTCGAGTCCGGTGCCGATCCCTACTCGGCCTTCGGGGAGGACACCAAGCACGACAAGCTGGGTGACCTGTGGTCCCAGACCCACCTCATGGAGATCCCCGTCGAGGCGCTCGGCCCGGCCGGCCCCGGCGGCTACACCGTCGAGCCACCCACGTTGGAGGAGGCCGCTCGCGACTTCTCGATCGCTTCCGACGAGCTCGACGAGATCTCCGTGGCGATCAAGGGAACCAGCCTCCCGGCCAGCATCCTGGGCGATGTCCCTTCGGCTCCCGGGTACGCCGGCAAGGTCGACGCCTACCTCGACCAGGCGGCGGTGCACATTGCCTCGGGGAAGACCTCGACAGGGACAACGTCGCAGGGGCTGCTCAACCAGATGCGGACCTATGAGGACGTCGACGACGCGGTGTCGGCGGGGCTCACCCCCACCGAGCGGATCCTGGATTTCACCAACAAGCCCCTCGCGCCTCCGACTTCGTGATCGGGACCGTTCACGGGCTAGCCTGTCTCCGGCCCGGGATCCCGCCGGGTGTACGTCGTACCCGGGAGGACCATGTCCCTGCTCCGCCAGCCCCTGCTCCTGCTCGCCCGCAGTGAGAGGGTCAAGAAGCTCGTCAGCACGATGCCGGTGTCCGCTGGAATCGTGAGCAGCTACGTCCCCGGAGAGTCCACGGAGTCGGCAGTCGACGCTTCCGGTGCCCTGGTCGAGGACGGACTCGCGGTCACCCTGGACTTCCTCGGTGAGGACACCCTGGATGCCGCCCAGGCGGACGCCACCGTGGCGGCGTACCTCGAGGTGCTCCAGCAGCTCTCCGAGCGCGGGCTGGCCCGCCACGCCGAGGTGTCGGTCAAGCTCAGTGCGATCGGCCAGGCGCTGCCCGGCGGCGACAGGATCGCGCTCGAGAACGCACGCACGATCTGCCGCGCCGCTCGCAACTCCGGCACCACGGTGACCCTCGACATGGAGGACCACACCACCACCGACGCGACGCTCCAGACGCTCGCCGAGCTGCGCCAGGACTTCCCGGAGACGGGTGCCGTGCTGCAGGCCTACCTGCGTCGCACGGAGGCGGACTGTCGTGCACTGGCCCACCAGGGTTCACGGGTCCGGTTGTGCAAGGGCGCCTACAGCGAGCCCGAGTCCGTCGCCTTCCAGGACAAGCTCGACGTCGACAAGTCCTACGTGCGCTGCCTCAAGGTGCTGCTGCACGGTGGCGGCTATCCGATGATCGCCACCCACGACCCCCGGATGATCGCGATCGCCTCCTCCATCGCGGCCGACGCCGGGCGCGAGAAGGGCACCTACGAGTTCCAGATGCTCTTCGGCATCCGCCCCGAGGAGCAGAAGCGACTGGCCGGTGCCGGAGAGACCATGCGCGTCTACGTGCCTTACGGCCAGGAGTGGTACGGCTACCTCATGAGACGTCTCGCGGAGCGACCGCAGAACCTGTCATTCTTCGTGAAGTCGCTGGTCTCCAAGAAGTAGTCTCGAGCCAGCTGTCGTCTCCAGCAGCTCTCCAGGAAGTGGGTGCATCCCCGTGGCACAGACCGCCATCATCGGCGCCGGAGTCATGGGGGAGACCCTGCTCTCCGGACTGATCCGGGCCGGTGCCGACCCGGCCACCCTGCTGGTCGGTGAGAAGCGTGCGGCACGCGCCCGTGAGCTCGAGGAGAAGTACGCCGTCACGGTGGTCTCCAACGTCGAGTCGGCCGAGAAGGCCGAGACCCTGGCCCTCGTCGTCAAGCCCCAGGACATGGGCACCGTGCTCGACGAGATCAGCCCCCACCTGCGCCCCGGCCAGCTGGTCGTGTCACTGGCCGCCGGCATCACCACGGCGTTCATCGAGGCACGGATCCCCGACGGGATCGCGGTCGTCCGGGTCATGCCGAACACACCTGCCCTGGTCGACGAGGGCATGTTCGCGATCTCGCCCGGCTCACACTGCGACGACGAGCACCTCTCCGTGGCCGAGCAGCTGCTCGGTGCCACCGGACAGGTGCTGCGAATCCCCGAGAAGCAGCAGGACGCGGTCACCGCGATCTCCGGATCCGGACCGGCCTACATCTTCTACGTCGTCGAGTCGATGGTCGAGGCCGGCGTACACCTCGGCCTGCCCCGCGCCACGGCCACCGAGCTGGTCATCCAGACCCTCTTCGGATCCGCGAAGATGCTGCGTGACACCGGCACCCACCCGACCGTGCTGCGCGAGCAGGTCACCTCGCCGGCCGGCACCACCGCGGCCGCGATCCGCGAGCTCGAGGTGCACAAGGTGCGCGCCGCGTTCCTCTCCGCCATGGAGGCCGCCCGCGACCGCTCCCAGGCCCTCGCCGAAGGCTCCTGACGCGAACTGGCGTTCGTTGTTGCGCGAACTGGCAATGGTTGCGCTTCGAACTGGCAATTCTTGCAGTGTCAGACGCGGTGGTCGGTGACCATGGCCTCTGCCTCGTCGAGGACGGCGTGCTGGATCGTTGACTCGACCAGGCCGAACCGGTCGTCGTAGGCGCCGATGACGGCCTGCTCCAACGTCTCGAGGGGTACGCCGGGTGCTTCCTGCGCGAATGCGCCGACGGAGGCGGGGTCGAAGTCGACCCCCAGTGCGGCATAGACGCGCGTCAACAGTGGTTGGAGGGCCGGTACGTCGTCGTACGCCACGACGGAGCTGAACAGCCAGGCGTCGCGCACCATCCGCTGGGCCGTCCCGATCAGCTTCACCGTGCCACGCGCGTTGATCGAGTGGGCGCCCGGGCAGTATTCGCCCGGAACCTCACCGACGCGTGCGTCGATGCCGAAGTCAGCCAGTACGCCGGCCAGCATCGCGCCGTAGTCCTCGAACCGATGGTCCATCCCACCCAGTGACTCGGCGTCGCGCTGGACGTGGTCGACGACCAGAGCTGCCGACGTGCAGGCCACGGCACGACCACCCGAGGCTCGGACGACAGGAGTGAAGCCCGCGTCACGGCAGGCCTGTGCCGCATCCGGGAAACCCGGCCGGTTGGTGTCACGGCGTCCGAACGCGACCATCCGCGTCGGCCGGAAGACCCGCAAGGAACCAGGCGACTCGCCCCTGCTGGCGCCGCGCAACAGGGCGTGCGAGACGGCCATCTCGAGCGCGGGATCGTCGTCGGTCGCGCGTCCACGGAAGAGCTCCACTCCAGCAATCTAGCGATTGCCGTGGCGAGTCAGTGGATCGAGAGTTCGTCCAGGGACCTGATCCGCGCTCCGTCGTGGCCGGGATGCGCGTCGAACCGATCGAGGAGCACCGCATCCAGGCCGGCGCCGAGGGCGCCCTCGACATCGATCGGGAGCGAGTCGCCCACCATGGTCACCTGATCTGGTGGGAGCCCGAGCTCCTCGCAGGCGCCGAGGAACGGTCGGGGGTCGGGCTTGCCGGCCGGGAAGTCCGAACTGGCGAACAGCGGCATCCGCAGATCTGCCAGGCCGACCCGTTCGATCTTGAGTGCCTGCTGTTCACGCGCGCCGTTGGTCAGGACCCCGACGACCACACCGTCTGCGTGCAGCCGCTCGATCGTCGGTCGGGCGTCGGGAAACGCCCGCCAGTCCATGCGGTAGTGCCTGCGGTAGTCGTCGAACGCCTCGTCCGCCTCGGCAACGTCGAAGTCTCGGGCGAGGAACTCACGGACCCGCTCACGCCCTTGCTCCTCGAAGGTGATCTCCCGCGCCTGGTAGCGGCGGTAGTGAAGATCGGAGACCGAGCGCCATCGACTCGAGAGTTGCTCCTCCTCTCCCACCAGCCCCCGCTCCGACGCCCACCGGGCGACGGCAGAGCGGGCCGCCGTGCTGTGGTCGAAGAGGGTGTCGTCGAGATCGAACAGCACGGCGCGCATCACGTCGTCATCCTAGTGACGCTCACGCCAGGCCCATCGCGGTCCGGGCGGCGGCAAGCACGGGCGCGGTGACCTGACGGCAGGTCTCGGCTCCGGCCTCGAAGACCGAGGAGACGGCGGCGGTGTCGAGGTCGGCGTACGCCTTCTGGATCGGCTCCAGCTCGGCCACGACCGCGTCCGTCACGGCCGACTTCAGGGCGCCGTACGTCGTGATGCCGTCGGCGGAGCCCCCACAGGCGGCAAGGATGTCGAGCAGGTTGGTCACCCCGGGCTTCTCGGCACGATCGGCGCGGACCGCGGTGGCACCGACCTCGGAGTCGGTCACCGCGCGCGCGATCTTGCGGCGTACGACGTCCGGCGGGTCGAGCAGGTAGATGATGCCCGCCCCGTCGGCGTGGGACTTGCCCATCTTGACGGTCGGGTCCTGCAGGTCCATCACCCGCGCTCCCGAGGGCGGCGTGACGATCTCCGGGACGGTGAACACCTCGCCGTACAGCCGGTTGAAGCGCAGGGCCAGGTCGCGGGTCAGCTCGACGTGTTGGCGCTGGTCGTCGCCGACCGGCACCTGCTCGGGGCGATAGAGCAGGATGTCGGCCGCCATCAGCGCGGGATAGGTGTAGAGGGAGGCACGAGTCGAAGGCTGGTCGCGCCCCTTCTCCTTGAACTGGATCATCCGGTTCAGCTCACCGGTGTGCACCGTCGACTCGAGCAGGAACGACATCTCGGAGTGTGCCGGCACCCGGCTCTGCACGAAGAGCGTGCTCGCATCGAGACCGACGGCCAGCAAGAGGCGGGCCATCTCGGCGCTGAGGGATCGCAGGACTGCCGGGTCATGGGCCACGGTCAGTGCGTGCAGGTCGGCGATGCCGTAGAAGCAGCGGCCCTCGGACTGCCCGGCGGCCATGGGCCGCAGGGCGCCGAGCAGGTTGCCGAGGGTCAGGTGGCCGGTGGGCTTGAGCAGGGAGAGCTTGATCATGGTGACTCCTGGGGTTTGGGCCCACGGGTCGACCGACAAATGCAGAACGGCCGCCCGGGGGCGGCCGATTTCGAGTGTGCTTCGAGGGTGGTCCGCCGATCAGGCGGGCCACCACTGGGTCGAGAAGTTCTTCAGCACGCATCGATTGTGACACACCCCGGCGGACCGCAAGTACTGACCTCTCGGCGGTCTGTCCTTGACGTCGCGCGACACAATCCCGGACCCTTCGGAGGAGGTCGATCAAATCGACACGCCGAGACAACAGAACTATTTTCGTGTCCACTCTTCCCCATCAGTCACTTCAGGCCCTATTCTCACGGGAGTGAGGCACGGCTCACGCCTGTGGGGAAGCAGGCGACGTGTCCTAAGAAAGTGGTGTGTCATGGCAAAACCTGGCGAGATCTCCGAGGTGAACTTTCTGACGATCGCCGAGGTCGCAGCGATGATGCGCGTCTCCAAGATGACCGTCTACCGCCTCGTCCACAACGGCGACCTGGCCGCCGTACGCGTCGGCCGCTCCTTCCGGGTCACCGAGAAGGACGTCAACGAGTACATCCGGCGCAGCTTCTACGACGCCGGCTGACGGAACCGGCGGACAGGACCGGCGGACAGGACTGGCGGACAGGGCTGCGCTCACGGGCTTGGCTGACGGGCCCGACTGACGGGCCCGACTGACAGGCCGGCTGACAGGCCCGGCTGGGGGTCTTCACCCCTTGCCACGATGCGGTCAGGAAGTCGCTGGTTTCTGCTGCTTGCCCATAGCCGGATAGGCTGTGCCGGTCGCCTCGGCCCTTCTGTCGAGCGACCGCAAGCTCTGGAAGGAAAACAGTGGGTTCAGTCATCAAGAAGCGCCGTAAGCGTATGGCGAAGAAGAAGCACCGCAAGCTGCTCAAGAAGACGCGCGTCCAGCGTCGCAAGCTCGGCAAGTAGTCCTCACCCGAGACTGAAGGGCGCCGAGCATGGGCAGAGTAGTTCTGGTCACCGGGGTCTCTCGAGACCTCGGTCTCCGGTTTGCCCGTGAGATCGCCACCGACCCGTCGGTCGATCGCGTGATCGGCGTCGACATCGTCCCCCCGCGGGGCGACACGGCCGGTGTTGACTTCATCCGTGCCGACATCCGCAATCCGGTCATCGCCAAGGTGATCGTGAAGGAGGAGGTCGACACCGTCGTCCACATGAGCGTCATCGCCACCCCTGGTGGCGTGGGCGGTCGGGTGACGATGAAGGAGCTCAACGTCATCGGCACCATGCAGCTCCTTGCGGCGTGCCAGCGTGCCCCGGGACTGCAACACCTCGTGGTCAAGTCGACCACCACGGTCTACGGCGCGAGCAATCGCGACCCGGCCATGTTCACCGAGGAGATGGACCCGAAACGCACACCGAGTTCGGGCTACTCCCGTGACGCCTACGAGGTCGAGGGTTACGTGCGCGGGTTCGCCCGTCGGCGCCCCGACGTGCGCGTGGCGATGCTGCGCGCGGCCAACATCATCGGCCCCGACGTCCAGTCGCCGATCACGCACTACTTCAAGCTGCCGGTCCTGCCGACCGTTCTGGGCTTCGACCCGCGCCTTCAGTTCCTGCACGTCGACGACCTGATGGCGGTGCTGCGCTTCGCGACGCTCTCCGACAGTGCCGTCGGCACCGTCAACGTGGCCGGGGACGGCGTGATCATGCTCTCCCAGGCCGCCCGCCGACTGGGGCGTACGTCGCTGCCGTTGCCGTCGTTCGCCGTGGGCGGGCTCGGCTCCGTGTTGCGCCGCGGTGGACTCGCTGACTTCTCGCCCGAGCAGGTCGGGTTCCTGACCTTCGGCCGCGGCGTCGACACGACGCGCATGCGTGCCGAGTGGGCCTTCGAGCCACAGCACACGACCGCGTCTGCCTTCGCCGACTTCGTCGGCTCCCTGCCGCCCGGCATCCGTGCACCCGGTCACCTGGCCTCGGCCGACCACGTCCTTGCCGGACTGACCGACCAACTTTCGGGAGGAGACGCCCGTGGGTGACGCTGAGATCATCCCGATCGGCACCCGGGGCCGTCCCGGGCGAGGAACGGGCAGCCAGCGCCCCTCATCGGCGGCGCGTGGCCTGGCCCGCGACTCGAAGAAGGTCACCAAGCCGGCCAAGTCGCCCGCCATCGACCCGCCCCAGGGATCGAGCGAGGCCGGGCGTGGGTCGTCCTCGGCGAAGACCGGCGTCGAGACGTCGTCGACGTCCGCAGTCGACCGCGGCCTCGGCGGAGGCATTCCGGTGGGCGACTGGCTCGCCGCCGTGAACGCCGCTGCCCTCGAGGTGTTCGGCACCGACTGGGAGCCCCGCCTGGCCCAGTTCCTGGCCTTCCTGCGGCGTCGGCTCAACGGCGACTACGTGGTCGACGAGTACGGCTTCGACACCGAGGTGACCGAGCGGTTCTTCATGGCCGCGCTGCGCCCGATCGCCGAGAAGTGGTTCCGCATCGAGGTGCGTGGCCTGGAGAACATCCCGACGGAGGGTGGGGCGCTGGTCGTCTCCAACCACTCGGGCACGATTCCCGTCGACGGACTGATGACCATGGTGACCACCCATGACCGCGCCGGCCGGTTCCTGCGGCCCCTTGGTGCCGATCTGGTCTTCCAGCTGCCGATCGTCGGTGGGCTGGCCCGCAAGGGCGGTGCGACCCTGGCCTGCAGCGAGGATGCCGAACGGATGCTGCGCGGTGGCGAGCTGGTCGGGGTCTGGCCAGAGGGCTTCAAGGGCATCGGCAAGCCCTACTCCGAGCGTTACCGGCTGCAACGGTTCGGCCGCGGTGGCTTCGTCTCCGCCGCGCTGCGCACCGGCGTACCCATCATCCCGTTGTCGGTGGTCGGCGCCGAGGAGATCTATCCCCTGGTCGGCAACGTGCCCTCACTGGCGCGGCTGCTGGGCATCCCCTACATCCCGATCACGCCGTTCTTCCCGCTGCTCGGGCCGCTTGGCCTGGTGCCGCTCCCGTCCAAGTGGCTGCTCGAGTTCGGCGAGCCGATCCGCACCGACGACTACGACGAGAACGCCGCCGACGACCCGATGCTGGTCTTCAACGTCACCGACCAGGTGCGCGAGACGATCCAGCAGACGCTCTACAAGCTGCTGATGGAGCGCAAGTCGGTCTTCCACTGAGCCTGAACCCACCGATCTCTCGCCTGCTGCGCGCCTCCATCCGGGCGATCCCGCTGCGTGGGATCCGTGCCGAGGAGACCGAGACCCCGGCACCTTGACCGGTGAGCGCCCGCCGGCGCGTCCGAACCGGTGGCGCTCAGTTGCCGCCGAGCAGATCGTTCACGATGGGCCCGAGCGGCAGAATGCCATCCTCACCGAGGAGGTTCTCGGTGGTCTGGTCGACCGCGTCGCCGAGGTCGGTCACCGTCTTGTCGACGGTCTTCTTGGCCTTCTTCGTGGTCTTGTCGACCGGGGCGGTCACGGAGTCGTCATCGCCCTTGCCGCCCGAGTGGGGAGTCGGGTCGTCGCCGACCGGGATCTCCGGGATCTGGTCGGGGTCGACGTACTGATCTGGCTCGCTCGGGATCCTGGTCGGCTCGGCCGCCTCGCTCGGGCTGACCTGCGGCCCGGAGAGGGCCAGCGCCTGGACCAGGCGCTTGGGCACCTCGAGAGCTGCGGTCGTGCAGTCGGGACAGGCCCGGGCGACCCGGTCGTTGATGTCACTGAGCACTTCGGCCGCGTTGTTGAGTGAGCCGGTGACCGCCGAGGGAAGCAAGGCATCGAGTGAGACCAGCTTCCTCATCGACTTGTCGACGAACGACCCGAGGTCACGGACCGGACTGACGTCACCGTCATCGGCGTACTGTCCCAGGACCAGGTCGGCCGCCTGGCCGGCCTGGCTCGAGAAGTCATCGAGGGTGGCGGGCACCCGATCGGCGTTCTTGGCGTCGATCTTCAGGGCCAGCGCCTCCACCTCGGAGAGGCGGTCGCGGGCGTGGGAGAGCTGGGTCTCCGCCTTTGCGTCATCGCTCAGGGAGAGCGAGGACTGGGCGCCCTCGATCACGCGCTTGATCGGATAGAGGGTGTCGCCCGGCAGAGCACCCTGGGCGGCGACCGCAACGGAAGTGGTCGCGCCGAGCAGGGCGACGGTGCCGCCCACGACGGCCAGTCGACGGTCACGCCGGCTGCGCGGGTGGGTGGGCAGGGCGAGCTTGCTGTCGACCTCGGTGAGGGCGACGTCGGCCTCGGTCATCAACTGGGCCCGCAGGTCGCTGACGAACTCGGGGCGGGCCACGGGCGCCTCGACGGAGCGCAACGCCGACACGGTCGCCAGCAACTCCCGATGGCGAGCCCGGACGTCGTCGGAGAGCTGATCGCTCTCGACCAGCTCGGCGAACTCCTCGGCGCGTCGTTGCGCCGGAAGCAGCGAGATCATCGCATTCGTCCTGTCAGCTCGTGTCCTTCGTCAACCCGCACGCGACACCGCGTCGGGGTTGACCCCGTCACAGAGGCAAACGACAGACCGGGGAGCGAGGTTACGCAGTGAGACGTGGAACGCATCAGTCCCTCATCCCTGCGGGAAGCAGCTTGGCGAGGTTGCGTACGCCGCGCAGCTGGAGCTGCTTCACGGCACCGTCGGAGCGGGAGAGGACCTTTGCGGTCTCCGCGATGCTCATTCCCTGCAGGAATCGCATCACGAGGCACTCCTGCTGCTCCTTGGGCAGCTTCTGCAGTGCGATCAGCAATGACTCGTTGTTGAGTGAGGCCAGGACAGCGACCTCGGGCCCCTCGGTCGCGTCGTCGTGCAGGCCCATGTCTTCGGTGGTCATCTCGAGACGGGTGCGCCCGGCCTTGAAGTGGTCGGTGGTGAGGTTGCGGGCGATGGTCATCAGCCAGGCGCCGAAGTCCTTGCCCTGCCAGCGGAAGTTGTTCATCGACCGCAGCGCCCGGAAGAACGTCTCCGAGGCAAGGTCCTCGGCCAAGGACTGGGAGCGGGTGCGGTAGTAGAGGAAGCGGTAGACCGATGGGTGGTAGTGGTCGAAGAGCTGGCCGAACGCCTCCTTGTCACCACCGCGGGCGAGCTCGACCAGGGCGATCAGTCGCTCACGGTCGGCTTCGTGCTCCGCCGAGGACGTGGCCTGGTCGGCATCGTCGTACGGGCCAGGGTCGGCGCCGCCGCCAGCCGCCGTACGGCTTCCTCCGGGGAGTACGCCGGGGGACGGCGTCGTGCTGTGCGCGACGGCGAGGGCGAGGTCGGGCTCGGTCGCGAGGATCGACAGGACGGCTTCGCGCAGCGCGGACAAACCGCGGGCGATGCCCTCGTCTCCCGGAACCATGGAACTACCCTCCTGCGGATCCTCCCCTGATCCGACGTACCCAAGAGTAGGCAACTTTTCGGCCCCTGTGAACAGTCGTCCGAAAAACGGGTCCGCTCAGGAACGGGCGCGCCGCATGGCCGCCACGGCGGCGATCCCGCCGGAGGCGGCGCCCGCCACGGCCCCGACCAACAGTCCGGCCCGAGCGGCCCGACGGCCGGTGCGGTAGTCGCGGATGCGCCAGCCACGCTCGCGGGCGTGGGCACGGAGCTTGGCGTCGGGGTTGATCGCCACCGGGTCACCGACCAACGAGAGCATGGGCAGGTCGTTGGAGGAGTCGCTGTAGGCCGAGCACCGGGACAGGTCGAGCCCCTCGCGAGCGGCGAGAGCCTTCACCGCCTCGGCCTTCGCCGGTCCGTGCAGCATGTCGCCGACGAGCTGGCCGGTGTAGACGCCGTCGACGTGCTCGGCCACCGTGCCCATCGCACCGGTCAGGCCGAGTCGCTTGGCGATGATGTTGGCGATCTCGATCGGCGCCGCGGTGACCAACCAGACCCGTTGTCCCTCGTCGAGGTGCAACTGCGCCAGGGCTCGGGTGCCCGGCCAGATCCGGTGCGCCATCGCCTCGTCGAAGATCTCCTCGCCCAGCTCCTCGAGCTCGGCCACCGTGTGGCCGGCGATGAACCCCAGGGCCGAGTTGCGGGCCTCCGCAACGTGTTCGGGATCCTCGACACCGACAAACCTGAAATACGCCTGCTTGTAGGCCGCACCGAGGATGTCGCGCGTGGTGAAGAACTTGCGCCGGTGCAGGCCCAACGCGAAGTGGAAGATGCTGGCGCCCTGCATCACCGTGTTGTCGACGTCGAAGAAGGCAGCCGAGCGAGGGTCCTGGGGCATGTCGAGCGCCGACTCGACCTCGGCCGACGCAGCGGCAGCCTCACCGGCCATGGTGGAACGCAGCTTCAGGTCGATCCGCTTGGGCGTGCGTGGGCGCTTGTCGGTCACGCCACAAGCCTAGTGGGCACCACCCGCAGTTCTTCGACGAACTTCCGGTGCCACCCGACGACGCTGTGAGGTTGTGGAAGTATCCACCCATGACGAACTCCGTCGCCGACCTGCTGACCTCGGCCGCCCGCGACCTGCCCGACGGCCTCGCCGTGGTCGAGGCTTCGAGCGGTCGGCGCGTCACCTGGGCCGAGCTCGAGGACGAGGTGGACCGAGTCGCTGCGGGCTTCGGTCGCCAGGGCACTGTCGCCGGCTACCGGGTGATGCTGGCGCTGGGCAACCGGATCGAGTTCATCACCACCTATCTCGGTGCCCTGCGCGCCCAGCTGGTCGTCGTACCGGTCAACCCGCGCTCCACCGCCAACGAGTTCGCCAGGATGCTCGCCGACTCGGGGGCCCGCCTGGTGGTCGCCGACCCCGACACGGTCGGCGCCGTGCGCGAGGCCATCTCGTTCCTGGAGAGCGCCCGCAGCGGCGACTTCGAGGGCATCGACCCGGCCCTCCTGGAGGGTGTGCCCACGCCGCGCACCGTCGTCGTGGCCACGGCTCCGGAGCAGGGCGAACGCTCGTACGACGAACTCAGCGCCAGCCACGGTCGTGCGCTGCCCGCGCTGCAGGATCCGGAGACGCTGGCCGCGCTCCTCTACACCAGCGGTACGTCGGGCCGGCCCCGCGCCGCGATGCTCAGCCATCGTGCGCTGCTGTCCAACATCGAGCAGATCGCCGCCGTGGACCCGCCGATGCTCGACGTCGACGACGTGGTGCTGGGCGTGCTCCCACTGTTCCACGTCTACGGTCTCAACGCGGTGCTCGGCGGAGCGCTCAGGATGCGGGCCCGGGTGGTTCTCGCCGACACCTTCGAGCCGGCCGGCACCCTCGACCTGATCGAGGACGAGGCGATCAGCGTGGTGCCGGTCGCACCTCCTGTCTTCACCCACTGGTTGCCGATGGAAGACCTCGCGGAGCGCCTCGGACCGGTTCGGCTGGTGCTCTCCGGTTCGGCGCCCCTGTCGGCCGAGGTGGTCGAGGAGTTCGTGGCCAAGGCCTCGGTCGACGTCCACCAGGGATATGGCCTGACCGAGGCCGCTCCCGTGGTGACCTCGACCCTGTGCAGCAAGGAGGCCGAGGCCGGTTCCGTCGGAGCAGCGCTGCCCGGCATCGAGATCCGGTTGCGCGACGAGGACGGCGGCCCGGTCGAGGGCAACGACCCGGGTGACATCGAGATTCGCGGCGACAACCTCTTCGGTGGCTACTGGCCCGACGGGGCGGACGGCCCTGACAGCGAGGGGTGGTGGGCCACCGGTGACGTGGGTTTCCTCGATGACGACGGAGACCTGTTCCTGGTCGATCGCCGCAAGGAGCTCGTCATCGTCTCGGGGTTCAACGTCTATCCCTCCGAGGTCGAGGAGGTCATCAAGGAGACCCCCGACGTGCGCGACTGCGCAGTGATCGGGGTCGAGGACGAACGCACCGGTGAGGCCGTCGTGGCCTACGTGGTCGCCGCCGGGTCGGTCCCCGCCGAGCAGGTCGAGGCCGCCGTACGACAACGCTGTGCCGACCAGCTGGCGCGCTTCAAGCAGCCTGCGACCGTGCACGTGGTCGACGAGTTGCCCTACACGGTGACCGGCAAGGTGCAGAAGGGCCGGCTCCGCGCCGCTGCCCGCAAGCGGGTCGCACTGTTCGAGGAGTCGGCGGAGTGACGGAGCAAGCCAGCGGTCAGCCCCGCGTGCGGCTGTTCTCCCGCGATGGCTGCCACCTGTGCGATGAGGCGCGGGCGGTGATCGCCAGGGTCTGTGCCGACCTCGGGGAGAGCTTCGACGAGGTCGACATCGACGGCGATCCGGTGCTGCGTGAGAAGTTCACCGACGAGGTCCCGGTGACCTTCGTCGACGGGTCCCAACACGATTTCTGGCGCGTCGACGAGACCCGGCTGCGCCGCGCACTCGCCCGCTGACCGCGGCCGTCCCAGCAGCGACCCGGGTCGGGGTGCGGCCGAGCTGGCCGACCCCCCCATGGGGTGAGTCTTCTCACCTGTGGTAGCCAGTCAGCGGACTCGTTTTGTTCTTCTGTTCACAAACTCCTATGGTGAACCGCGCTGCAAGGAAATCTTCCCGCATCCCAGCCGGGAGACACAGCCGAGCCTTGCGGCCCTCTGGAGACGAGAACATTGACCGCACGGACGCCCGCAGATGGCAGCCCCCACGGGGTTGCGTCGGTCGACGGTGTCGCGGGTCGCTCCTCCGGACGCGAGATCCCCGAGGCCACGGTCGCCAGGCTCCCGATCTACCTGCGCGCGCTCACCTCGCTGGGTGAACGCGGCATCGGCACCTGCTCCAGCGAGGACCTGGCCGCGGCGACGGGCGTCAACAGCGCCAAGCTGCGCAAGGACCTCTCCTACCTCGGCTCCTACGGCACCCGCGGAGTCGGCTACGACGTCGACTACCTGCGCTACCAGATCGCCCGCGAGATCGGGGTCACCCACGACTGGCCCGTGGTCATCGTCGGCATCGGAAACCTGGGCCACGCCCTGGCCAACTACTCCGGGTTCCGCTCTCGCGGGTTCCGCGTGGTAGCCCTGCTCGACGCCGCCCCCGAGCGCCACCGAGAGGCCGTCGCCGGTCTCGAGGTGCGCCCCTTCGACGACCTCGAGGAGATCGTCGCCGCCGAGACCGTCGCGATCGGCGTCATCGCCACGCCCGCCGTCGCCGCCCAGGACGTCACCGACCGCATGGTGGCCTCGGGAATCAGCAGCATCCTCAACTTCGCGCCCACTGTGCTCTCGGTTCCCGACGGGGTCGACGTACGCAAGGTGGATCTGTCCATCGAGCTGCAGATCCTCGCCTACCACGAGCAGCGCAAGGCAGTTCCCGACATCGACGACAACCCTGAGCAGGAGGTGATCGCATGAGCATCCTCGTCGTGGGGATCTCCCACCGCACCGCTCCTGTCGACGTGCTGGAGAAACTCGCACTCGACAACGACGGCATCGCCAAGCTGCTCGCCGACGTGACGGCGTGTGACCACGTCGGTGAGGCTGCCGTCCTGGCCACCTGCAACCGCCTCGAGATCTACACCGAGGTCGACCGCTTCCACGGCAGCGTCGAGGACATCTCCCGGCTGCTGTGCGACCGCGGTGCCGGTGTCGCCCTCGACAACGACCTGCTGTCCTGCCTCTACGTCCACTACGACGACGGGGCCGTCTCCCACCTCTTCCACGTGGCCGCCGGTCTGGACTCGATGGTCATCGGCGAGGGCCAGATCCTCGGCCAGGCGCGCGAGGCACTGCGCCACGGGCAGGAAGCCGGAACCGTCGGACCTGCCCTCAACGTGCTGTTCCAGCAGGCGCTGCGCGTCGGCAAGCGTTCCCACGCCGAGACCGACATCGACCGGGCCGCTCCTTCCATGGTCGGCGCCGCGCTCGACCTGGCCACGGCCGAGAGCGGCAGCGTGGCCGGCAAGCGGGTGCTCGTGGTGGGCGCCGGCGCGATGGCTGCGCTCTCCGTCGCCACCGTGAGTCGCCTCGGGGCCGCCGACATCGCGATCCTCAACCGCACCGAGGGCAACGCCGTCCGTCTCGCCGAGGAGTACGCCGCGCGCTCGCTGCCGCTCTCAGAGCTGGAGATCGAGCTGGCCCGGGCCGACCTCGTCGTCTCCTGCACCGGTGCCTCCGGAGTCGTGGTCACCGCCGACCAGGTCGCCGAGGCCCGTCACGGCAATGCCGACCCCTTGGTCTTCCTCGACCTGGCCCTGCCCCACGACGTCGACCCTGCCGTGGCCGACCTGCCCGAGGTCGAGGTGATCGACCTGCGCCGGCTGGCCTCCGACCTGGCCGGCACCTACGGTGCCCGCGAGGTGATCGGGGTCCGCGAGATCGTGGGCGAGGAGATCACCGCATTCGTGTCGGCCCGACGCAAGGCGAGTGTGACCCCCACCGTGGTCGCGCTGCGCAGCATGGCCACCACCGTCGTCGACGCCGAGATCGAGCGCCTCTTCAGCCGCCGCCCCGAGCTCGACGCCCAGGCGCGTGCCGAGATCGAGATGGCCGTGCGCCGCGTCGCGGACAAGCTCCTCCACCAGCCGACCACCCGGGTCAAGGAGCTCGCCAACGAAACCGGCGCGGTCTCCTATGCGGCGGCGCTGCGCGAACTGTTCGCGCTCGACCCCGAGGCCGTCGACGCCGTCACGCGAGCGGAGCGCCCATGACCACCCTGAAGATCGGCACCCGCGCCTCGCTGCTGGCCCGCACCCAGTGCGGTCACGTTGCGGAGATGATCCGCGAACGCCTCGGTGTCGAGGTCGAGCTCGTCGAGATCACGACCCAGGGCGACATCAGCCGTGCCCCGTTGGCCAGCCTCGGCGGCACCGGTGTCTTCGTCAGCGCCCTGCGCGACGCGCTGCTCGACGGCCGGGTCGACATCGCGGTCCACTCGCTCAAGGACATCCCCACCGCTCCGGCGGAGGGCATCACGTTGGCCGCCGTACCGACCCGTGAGGACCCGCGCGACGTCCTGGTGGCGCGCGACGGGCTCACCCTGGGCGAGCTGCCGCCCGGCTCCGTGGTGGCCACCGGGTCCCCGCGCCGCGCATCACAGCTCGGGGCGCTCGGCCTCGGCCTCGAGGTCGTCGGGCTGCGCGGCAACATTGACACCCGTCTCGGCAAGGTCACCTCGGGCGAGGTCGACGGAGTGATCCTGGCCCGAGCCGGCTTGGCCCGCATCGACCGACTGGCCCTGGTCACCGAGACCATCGACCCCATCCAGATGCTCCCGGCCCCCGGGCAGGGAGCACTGGCAGTCGAGTGCCGCAGCAGCGACCCGGAACTGGCGAGCGAGCTGCGCGCGCACATCGACGACCCGCACACCCGGGCCGCCGTCTCGGCGGAGCGGGCCGTGCTCAGCACTCTCGAGGCGGGGTGCTCCGCACCGGTCGGGGCGTTGGCCGAAGTGGCCGACGCGGGGGAGGACGGATCCGAGATCTGGGTCCGAGCCGTGGCGTTGTCCCACGACGGCACCGTTGACATCCGCCGTTCGGCGAGTGGCCCACTCGCCGACGCCGTGGAAGTCGGCACCCGGTTGGCGACCGGGATGCTCGAAGAAGGCGCAGCAGAACTGATCGACACACCAGCTAGAAGGCAGCAGGCATGACTGGACGCAAGATCAAGACCACGCAGGCTCCGACCGCGACCGCGACCGCGAGCACGCAGATCCCCTCACAGGCCCGCGGCTGGGTCTCCTTCGTGGGCAGTGGTCCGGGTGACCCCGACCTGCTCACCGTGCGCGCCGTCGAGCTGCTCCGTGAGGCCGACGTCGTCGTCACCGAGCTCTCCGAGCACGCCGACCTCGTGCGCACCGTGCTCGGGCTCCCCGAGCCCAAGGCCGTCGTCGACGAGGACGGCAAGGAGAGCGTCGACGACTTCGGCGCCCCCGAGTTCGTCGACGGTGGCTTCGGCCAGGACGGCCAACCGCTCACCCACGCGAACCGGGCGAAGGTGGTCGTCAAGCAGGCCAGGCGCGGCCTCAACGTCGTACGCCTGATGAACGGCGACCCGTTCGTCTTCGCCTCCGGCCCGGAAGAGGCCCAGGCCTGCGCCAAGGCCGGCATCGGCTTCGAGATCGTGCCCGGGGTCTCCTCGGCCACCGCCGTCCCCGCCTACGCAGGGGTTCCGCTGACCAACAAGACCCACCGTGAGGTCTCCGTGGTGACCTGCGGCGACCGGGTCGACTGGAGCCGGTACGCCGACAAGGGCACCCTCGTGCTGCTCTCCGCGGTCGGCTCGATCGGTGACATCGCCAAGGCGCTCATCGAGGCCGGACGCCCGGCCACCACCCCGGTGGCGATGACCCAGACCGGCACCGTCACCACCCAGTCCACCGTGACCTCGACCCTTGAGCGCATCGCCGCCGACGCGCGCGCCGCCAAGATCGCCCCGCCGGCGATCACCGTGGTCGGTGACGTGGTCAACCTGCGCGAGACGCTGTCGTGGTTCGAGACCAAGCCACTGTTCGGCTGGCGGGTCCTGGTGCCGCGCACCAAGGAGCAGGCCGCCTCACTGACCACCCGGCTGCGTGGCTTCGGCGCGACCCCCGAAGAGGTGCCGACCATCTCCGTCGAGCCGCCCCGCAACCCGCAGCAGATGGACAAGGCCGTGCGTGGCCTGGTCGAGGGCCGCTACGAGTGGATCGCCTTCACCTCCGTCAACGCGGTCAAGGCAGTGCGCGAGAAGTTCGAGGAGTACGGCCTCGACGCGCGGGCCTTCTCCGGCCTCAAGATCGCCGCGGTCGGCGACAAGACCGCTGCTGCGATCGCCGCCTGGGGCCTGCGCGCCGACCTGGTGCCGTCGGGAGAGCAGTCCGCCGCCGGCCTGCTGGCCGACTGGCCGCCGTACGACGACGTGCTCGACCCGATCAACCGGGTCTTCCTGCCCCGCGCCGACATCGCCACCGAGAACCTCGTCGCGGGTCTGATCGACCTGGGCTGGGAGTGCGACGACGTCACCGCGTACCGCACCGTGCGCGCCACGCCGCCACCGGCGCCGACGCGGGACGCGATCAAGTCGGGCAAGTTCGACGCGGTGGTGTTCACCTCGTCCTCGACGGTGCGCAACCTGGTCGGCATCGCCGGCAAGCCGCACGCCTCGACGATCATCGCGGTGATCGGTCCGGCCACGGCCAAGACCGCCGAGGAGCACGGGCTGCGCGTCGACGTGATGGCGTCCTCGCCGTCGGTAGAGGTCCTGGTCGATGCCCTGGCCGACTTCGGCGCGACCCGTCGTGCCGACCTGCTCGAGAGCGGGCAGCCGGTCACCAAGCCGTCCGACCGCAAGCCCTCGACCCGCCGTCGGGCGACCACCTCCTGAGGTTGGCATTCCTGAGGCTGGCATTCCTGAGGTTGGCGTAACGTCATACGGCGCGGTTGCCCGGGCGACCGCTTCGTATGACGTCCGGCCGGCGTCACCCGATCAAGCGGAGGAGCACCATGGAGTTCCCGACAGTCCGTCCCCGCCGAATGCGTCGTACGCCGGCCCTGCGCGCGATGGTCGCCGAGACCTCGCTCGAGGCGCGTCAGTTGGTGCTCCCGATGTTCGTGCGCGAAGGCGCCACTGAGCCGGTCCCGATCAGCTCGATGCCGGGCGTCGTGCAACACACCCGCTCGTCGCTGAAGGCGGCTGCGGCCGAGGCCGCTGAGCTCGGTCTCGGGGGAGTGATGCTCTTCGGCATCCCGGAGACGAAGGACGCCACCGGCTCCGGAGCGATCGACCCCAACGGCATCCTCAACGTGGCCATCAACGACGTGGTCGCCGAGGTGGGTGACGCCATCCCGGTGATGAGCGACCTGTGCCTCGACGAGTTCACCGACCACGGCCACTGCGGGGTGCTCGACGACCAGGGACGGGTCGACAACGACGCCACCCTGGCGATCTATGCCGAGATGGGGCTCGCCCACGCCGCGGCCGGAGTCGACCTGGTCGGCCCGAGCGGCATGATGGACGGCCAGGTCGGTGTGGTGCGTGCCGCCCTCGACGATGCCGGGCACACCGACGTGGGCATCCTTGCCTACTCGGCCAAGTACGCCTCCGCGTTCTACGGCCCGTTCCGCGAGGCGGTCGACTCCTCGTTGCAAGGTGACCGGCGTACCTACCAACAGGATTCCGGCAATGCCGTCGAAGGTGTCCGTGAGGCCCTGCTCGACATCGACGAGGGTGCCGACATCGTCATGGTCAAGCCCGCCCTGGCCTACCTCGACGTGATCCGTCGGGTGCGTGACGCGGTCGACGTGCCTGTTGCGGCGTACAACATCTCCGGGGAGTACGCGATGGTCGAGGCCGCTGCCGCCAACGGTTGGATCGAGCGTGAGCCGGCCATCCTGGAGACGCTGCTCTCGATCCGCCGGGCCGGGGCTGACGTGATCCTGACCTACTGGGCTGCCGAGGCCGCCCGCCTGCTGCGTCCCTGACGCTTCTCCCCGCCTTCACGCGTCTTCCCGGCCGAAATGTCCACCTCCCGGCCGGAATTTCGGCCGGGAAGTTCCCATTTCACCGGGTACCCGGTGAAATGACCCGCTGGTGAGCCTCTTCCCGGCCGAAAGGTGCACCTCCCGGCCGAATTGTTCTGGCTCCCCGGCCGAAATGTCCTCTTCCCGGCCGAAATTTCGGCCGGGAAGTTCCCACTTCGGCCGGGAAGTACGAACTCGGCGTCGAACCGGAGTCAACTCGTGCCGACTCGGCGTCGAACGGCGTCAACTCGTGCCGACTTCGGCGGGGGAGATGCAGAACGGCCCGGACTCGCGAGGAGGCCGGGCCGTTCTCGTGGATCTGAGGCTGGCGGTTACTGCGGGAAGCCCAGGTTGGCCATGCAGGACTTGTACTGGGCGACCTTGGCCTTGTTGTTGGGATCGAGGATGCTCAGCAGATCGAGGCGCAGCAACCGCTCGATCGTGCCGTCGAGTCCGCACTTGACGCTGGCCGCGGCCTCAGTCAGCGCCTTGACCGGATCCTTGAGGGTCTCCTCGAGCTTCTTCTTGCCGTCCTCGACGCCCTTGCGGATCGTCTCGGCAGGGTCGTTGGAGGTCGGCGTGCCGGTGCCGTTGTCGGTGCCGGTTCCCGGGTCGGTGCCGGGGCTCGTGCTGCCGGTGTCGGTGCTGCCGCCGGTGTTCGCTGTGGTGACGGGCGCCTCGGTCTCGGGGGAGCCGAGCTGCTTGCCGTTCGTGGGCTGGGTGAACGTGTAGTCCTGCGGGATGGAGACCGCGGACGTGGTGTTGTTCGGGACCGAGGAGTAGTCGCCGTTCATGTAGGCGTCGGCGATCCGCAGGACCAGGTCGACGTACTTCTCGGAGTGGTTGTAGCGATAGACCGCCGAGCGCTGGCCGGCCTCGGTGGAGAGGTCGTTGTTGCCCGAGCAGAGGTAGACGGCAGCGGCGAGAGCCGCGTCGTCGATGTCCTGCGGGTTGCGCTCGCCGTCACCGTCGGCGTCGACGCCCACGACCGACCAGGTGGAGGGGATGAACTGCATCGGGCCGACCGCGCGGTCGAACTTGGCGTCGCGGTCGAACTGGCCGGCGTCGGTGTCGTCGATCTTCTGGGTGCTGTTCGCGCCGTTGAGGGCGATGCCGTAGATGCCCGGACGGGAGATGCCGTCCTTGCCGAGGGTGTTGTTGCCAGTGCGGCCGTGGTCGGACTCGACGCGACCGATCGCGGCGACCAGCTCCCACGGGACGGAGCAGCCCTTGTCGGCGGCGTTGATGACGGTCGCGGCGCGCTGGTAGGCGGCCAGGGCCGCCGAGGGAACGCCGTTGGTGGAGGCGGTCTGCACGATCTTGTCGCCGTCGCCCTTGGGGATGCCGAGGCCGAGCGAGCCGGGCTGCGAGAAGCTCGCCGGGTCCTCGATGGCCTGGGTCGGAACTGCCGTGCCGTCTGGGAGACGGCCGTCGTTGTCCGCTGCCGTGGCGACCGTGCTGCCGCCCACGCCGATCAGGCTGGCGGTCCACGCGGTGGACAGCAGGGCGAGCGGAACGAGCGCCATCAGGCGCTGTGTGCGGCCGAAGCGTGCGGTCTTCATTGCTTGGTTCTCCCCATTTGTCTGCATGTGTAACCCAGCTCCCTCAAGCACAGGTACTCAGATCAACGAAGTCTGACACGCGTGGTTACGCGCGAGTATTCCATGTGATCAGAATCTCGTTGGGCGAGATCGTGTGTTCCCGGGTTCGTGGGAGGAACGCGGCCACCTGAAGATCGTGACGCGAATTCGGGGAGATTTCTGGAAATCTGACCGATTGGTGCCCATTCGCGTCGAGGGCCCCCGATTGGGGTCGGGTTTGGTCTTTCGGCGACAATGAGGCCGTGACTTCCGCAGTGCCCCCTTCCTCCACCGCTCGATCGACCCAACGATCGGCAGAGTTCTTCGACCGGGCACAGGCGGTGACCCCTGGTGGCGTGAACTCCCCGGTGCGCGCGTTCAACGCCGTCGGTGGCACCCCGCGGTTCATCCGTTCGGCCGCCGGCGCCTGGCTCACCGACGTCGACGGCAATGAGTACGTCGACCTGATCTGCTCGTGGGGCCCGATGCTGCTCGGGCATGCCCACCCGGAGGTGATCGCCGCCGTTCAGGACGCGGTGACCCGCGGGACGTCGTACGGCACCCCGACCGTGCCCGAGGTCGAGCTGGCCGAGGAGATCGTGTCCCGTACGCCGATCGAGAAGGTCCGCTTCGTCTCCTCCGGCACCGAGGCGACCATGTCCGCGATCCGGCTGGCGCGCGGCTTCACCGGCCGCGACCTCGTGATCAAGTTCGCCGGTTGCTACCACGGCCACGTCGACTCACTGCTCGCCGCCGCCGGCTCGGGCCTGGCCACCCTGCGCGACACCACTGAGGTCGACACGCACTCGGTCTCCAGCACCCCCGGCGTCCCGCAGGGCTTCGTCGACCAGACCCTGGTGCTGCCCTACAACCACCCCGAGGCGATCCGTGCGGCCTTCGCCGAGCACGGGGACCGGATCGCCTGCGTGATCACCGAGGCTGCACCGGGCAACATGGGCATCGTCCCGCCCGGGCAGTTCGAGGGGCGCAGCTTCAACGCACTGCTCTCCGAGCTGTGTCGCGAGAGCGGTGCGCTGTTCATCTCCGACGAGGTGATGACCGGCTTCCGGGCCAGCAAGCAGGGCCAGTGGGGCCTCGACGGAGCCCTCGAGGGTTGGCGCCCCGACCTGGTCACCTTCGGCAAGGTGATGGGTGGCGGCTTCCCCGCTGCGGCCTTCGGTGGACGCGCCGACGTGATGAGCCGCCTCTCGCCGGAGGGTCCGGTGTACCAGGCCGGAACCCTGAGCGGGAACCCGGTTGCGACCACCGCCGGTCTGGCCACCCTGCGCCTGGCCACCGACGACGTCTACGCCCACATCACCGCCGCCGGCGAGACGATCAAGGCCGCTGCCGCAGATGCACTCACCGCCGCCGGGGTGCCTCACCGCATCCAGTCCACCGGCACCATGTTCTCGGTGTTCTTCCGTGACGGTGAGGTCCGCGACTTCGAGGATGCGAACGCACAGTCGCTGCCGTCGTACACCGCCTTCTTCCACGCCATGCTCGATGCCGGGGTCTACCTGCCGCCCTCGGCCTACGAGACCTGGTTCCTGTCCAGCGCCCACGACGACCGTGCCGTGCAGACCGTCCTCGACGCACTGCCCGGTGCCGCCCGGGCCGCGGCCACGGCCGACACCGGCCAGACCACCAAGGGAATGCGATGACCGAGAAGACCTCCGTGCACCTGCTCCGCCACGGTGAGGTGCACAACCCCGAAGGTGTCCTCTACGGCCGGATGAACGGCTATCACCTCTCCGACCGCGGTCAGGAGATGGCGCGCGTGGTCGCCGAGGCGATCAAGTACCGTGACATCACCCATCTGCGCGTCTCGCCGCTGGAGCGGGCCCAGGAGACCGCCCGCCCACTGGCCGAGGCGCGTGGGCTCGAGATCGTCACCGACGAGAGGGTCATCGAGTCCGGCAACGTCTTCGAGGGAAAGCAGTTCGCCGGGCGCAACAACGCGCTCAAGAGCCCGTCGACGTGGCGCCACCTGTGGAACCCGATCAAGCCCTCCTGGGGCGAGCCGTTCAAGGAGGTCGCCGCGCGCATGATGGCCGCGGTGTACGACGCCCGCGACGCCGCCCGCGGCCACGAGGCGGTGATCGTGTCCCACCAGCTCCCGATCTGGACCACGCGCCTGTACGTCGAGAAGCGGTCCTACCTGCACGACCCGCGCAAGCGGCAGTGCACGCTGTGCTCCCTCACCTCCCTGAACTTCGAGGACGACCGTCTGGTCTCGCTGACCTACTCCGAGCCCGCCGGCCACCTGATCCCGACCAAGGACAAGGCAGCACCGTTCTCCGCAGGAGACGCGCCCGAGGAGAAGCGGCCCTGACCATTCAGACCGCCTCGCTCACCCGCCGTACGATCGCGGCGGTCGCTGCTGCCTGCCTGCTCCTGCTCACCGGTTGCTCCTCGTTGGAGGGCACCGGTGACAAGGGCTACGTCTCGGGCAACGGCCAGATCACCCAGCTCAAGCCGGACGAGCGCACCTCGGCGATCAAGCTCAGCGGCAAGGACCTGGACGGCAAGGAACTCTCCTTGGCCGACTACCGCGGCAAGGTCGTCGTGGTCAACGTCTGGGGAGCCTGGTGCGTGGAGTGCCGCAAGGAGGCACCCGACATCGTCGGTGTGGCCAATGACGTCGACCCCGACGACGTGGTCTTCGTCGGGCTCAACAACCGTGACCCGTCGCGCGACAACGCCAAGGGCTACGTGCGCACCTTCGACGTGCCGTTCCGCTCGATCTTCGACCCGTCTGCCAAGACCCTGCTCGCATTCCACGGCACGCTGACGCCCTACTCCACCCCCAGCACCGTCATCATCGACCGCGAGGGCCGGGTCGCCGCGAGCGTGCTGGGCGTGATGCCGAGCAAGACCACGCTCACCGACCTGATCGACGAGGTCGTCGCCGAAGATGGCCCCGACACATGACGCAGTTCTTCCAGGACTCCGTGATGTCGGGGTCGTTGATCGTGGCGCTGCCGGTGGCCCTGCTGGCCGGGCTGGTCTCCTTCTTCTCGCCCTGCGTGATCCCGCTGCTGCCTGGCTACCTGTCCTATGCGACCGGCCTGTCGGGGGCTGACCTCGAGCACGCTCACCGCGGCCGCATGCTCGCCGGCTCCCTCCTGTTCGTGATCGGCTTCGGCAGCGTCTTCGTGGCGCTGGGCGCATTGTCGGGCTACTTCGGCGCCACTCTCCTCGCCCACGACCGCACGATCACGGTCGTCCTGGGCTGTCTCGTGATCGTGCTCGGACTTGCCTTCATCGGCCTGATCCCGATGCTGCAGCGCGATGTACGGGTGCACAAGGTGCCCGCCGTCGGGCTGGCCGCCGCCCCGTTCCTCGGCTTCCTCTTCGGACTCGGCTGGACCCCCTGCATCGGCCCCACCCTCGGCGCCATCCTGACCCTCGGCATCAACGAGGCCACGGTGGCGCGCAGCGCGGTCCTCTCGGCGGCGTACACCCTGGGCCTGGGTGTGCCGTTCGTGCTGGCCGGTCTCGCCTATCGCCGCGCCCTCGGCGCGTTCTCCTTCATCCGTCGCCACCAGGCATGGGTGACCCGTATCGGCGGTGCCATGCTGGTGCTGATCGGCGTGCTGCTGGTCACCGGATGGTGGGACTGGATCGTCAACTGGATGCAGGTTCGCTTCATCCTCGGATTCGAGACGAGTGTCTGATGGCTGCCCCTGACCTCAACATCCGCGAGCTGCTGCGCTGGACCTGGCGCCAGCTCACCTCGATGCGTACGGCGCTGATCCTGCTGCTGATGCTGGCCCTGGGCGCGATCCCCGGATCGGTGATCCCGCAGGACGACATCGACGCCTTCAAGGCCTCGCAGTGGCGTGACCAGCACCCCAAGCTGACACCGATCTACGAGAAGCTCGGGCTCTTCTCGGTCTTCGACTCGGTGTGGTTCGCCGCGATCTACCTGCTGCTGGTGCTCTCCCTGGTCGGCTGCATCCTGCCCCGAACGCTCGTCTACTGGCGCGGACTGCGGGCTGCCCCACCCAAGGCGCCGCGCAACCTGACCCGCCTCCCGGACAGTACGTCGTACGCCACGGGGGAGTCGGCCGACGACGTCCTGGCCCGCGCGCAGCAGGTGCTGAAGAAGCGGCGCTACCGTCTCGTCACCGACGAGTCAGGTGTGATCTCTGCCGAGCGCGGCAAGCTCCGCGAGGCCGGAAACCTGCTGTTCCACATCTCCGTGCTGGTGGTGCTCGCCGGTTTCGCGATGGGGTCGCTGTTCGGCTACAAGGGCGGCGTGATCGTCTGGCAGGACGGCGGCTTCTCGAACAACCTCACCCAGTACGACGACTTCGTGCCCGGAAGCCTGATGCAGGCGGAGGACATGGAGCCGTTCTCCTTCCAGCTCGAAGACTTCGACATCAACTGGTTGCTCAAGGGCCCCCGCAAGGGCATGGCGCAGAAGTTCGTCGCGCACCTGAAGTACCAGGAGACACCCGACGGCGAGGAGAAGGAGTATGACCTCCGGGTCAACCACCCGCTCTCCATCGGTGACACCGACCTCTTCCTGATCGGCCACGGATACGCGCCCTCGATCACCATCCGCGACGGCAACGGCGACATCGCTCGCTCCGGCCCGGTGATCTTCCTGCCCGAGGACCAGGCGACCTTCCGCTCCTTCGGCGTGGTCAACGCGCCGGATGCCCGTCCGAAGCAGATCGGGCTCGAGGGGCTGCTCTACCCGACGTACGCGAATGTCGACGGCAACCCGGTCTCGGTGCTGGGCGACGACCGCAACCCGCGCCTGTCGATGCTCGCCTACGTCGGGAACCTGGGCATGGACTCCGGCGACCCGCAGTCGATCTACACGATGGACAAGTCGCGGATGACCCAGCTGACCAAGAAGGACGGCTCGATGTTCCGCGTCGACCTGTTCCCGGGCGAGACCAAGAAGCTGCCGAACGGCGCCGGATCGGTGACCTTCGACGGCATCCGTCCGTGGGTGCGGATCCAGATCAGCAAGACCCCGGGCACCAAGGTCGCGTTGACGGGGGTCATCCTTGGGCTGGTGGGCCTGCTCGGGTCGCTGTTCATCAAGCCCCGCCGGGTCTGGGTGCGAACCCGCCGCGAGGACGACGAGACCTTGGTCGAGATCGCGGCCCTGGACCGGTCGGGGGGTGGTGAGGTCGAGACCGAGCTCGCCGAGATTGTTGCGTTGCTCCGAGCGAGCGACGCGCGTGAGGAGACATAAGTGAGCAACACCCAGTGGGAGAGCCTCAGCGTCCAGGCGGTTGCCGTCGTGGCGGTGGTCTACTTCCTTGCCCTGCTGGCACACCTGATCGAGTGGGCCGCGCTGCGCAAGCTGCCCAACGATGCCCCGATCGATGCCCGCACCCGCACCTTCGGTCGCTTCGGCTTCCTGCTGACGGTGATCGGTGCCTGTGTGCACCTGGTCGGCCTGGTCGGGCGTGGCATGGCCGCGGACCCGAACCGGGTGCCGTGGGGCAACATGTACGAGTTCGTGCTCAGTGGCACCTTCATGGTGGTGCTGATCTTCCTGCTGCTCCGCTCGAAGTTCCACCTGCAGTGGTTGGCGCCAGTGGTGGTCGGCTTCGTGCTGGTCATCCTGATGGTCTCCCAGCTCACCCTCTACGAAGAGGTCGTGCCGCTGACCGAGGCCCTCTCCTCGCCGTGGTTGGTGATCCACGTGGTGTCGGCGGTGATCGCGACGGGAGCGTTCACGATCGGCGCGATGCTCTCGGTGCTCTACCTGGTCAAGGCCCGCTCCGGTGACCGGACCACAGGATTCATCGGCCGGATGCCCGCCCCCGAGGTGCTCGACCGGGTGGCCTACCGGGTGCACGCCTTCGCGTTCCCGGTGTGGACCTTCGCGGTGCTGATCACCGGGCCGATCTGGGCACACTACGCGTGGTCGCGCTACTGGGGCTGGGACGCCAAGGAGGTCTGGGCGTTCATCACCTGGGTCGTCTACGCCGCCTACCTCCACGCCCGCGCGACGGCCGGCTGGAAGGGCCGCAACGCCGCGATCGTGGCGCTCGTCGGTGTGGCCACCCTGTGGTTCAACTTCATCGGCATCAACTACTTCTTCGGTGGCAGCTCGCAGCACTCGTACGCCGCCCCGGCGGTGGTGTCGGTGTCGGGTGACTCGGCCGCCGTTCCACTTTCACCGGGTACCCGGTGAAACAGGCACCTCCCGGCTGAAATTTCGGCCGGGAGGTGGACATTTCCCCGGGTACCCGGGGAAATGGCGAGGCCAGAGGGACTACTTGTCCGGGTCGCCCTTCCGGGGCTTCCGGTTCAGGTCGCGCAGGAAGTCGGGGTCGTCGTCGGGGCCGAGTGGACCACTCGGACGACGGTCGCGCGGGCGCTTGGGAGCCGGCTTCCTGGAGCCGCGCCGGAAGATGGCGCCACGGCTCTCGACGAGCCAGACGACGAGGTAGATCGCCACTGCAATCAGCAGGATGGCGAGGATGAACTTGCCCACCCCTCAAGGATAGTCCGACTTCCCTCACAAACTAGGGTGTGGGGTGTGAAGGAATTCGCTGTCTACACCCTGATGCGCGTCGTGCTGTTCCTCGGCGCACTCGGAATCACCGTCGGCATCTGGGCCGCGTTCGCCGACGGATCGGTCCAGATGATCTGGGCGGTGGTGATTGCGTTCCTGGTCTCCGGGGTGGCCTCCCTCTTCCTGCTGAACCCGCAGCGCGAGCGGTTCGCCCGCGTCGTACAGGACAAGGCGGAGACGGCCACTGCGAAGTTCGACGAGGTCAAGGCGCGCGAGGACGAGGAGTGAGCTCCTTCGAGTCACGCGATGAGGGGTGCTGCCGGGTCAGCACCCGCGTCGACGCCGGCGAACGGTCGTGGCTCGACGAGGCAATCCGGCTGGTCGAGGCCGACGCGAACCGGTCGGCCGACACCCACCTCCACGTCTTCCCGTTGCCGCCCGAGTGGGGGATCGACCTGTATCTCAAGGACGAGTCCGTCCACCCCACGGGCTCGTTGAAGCACCGCTTGGCGCGTTCCCTGTTCCTCTACGCGCTGTGCAACGGCTGGATCGGGCCGGAGACCACGATCATCGAGGCCTCCTCCGGCTCCACGGCCGTCTCCGAGGCCTACTTCGCCCGTCTGCTCGGGCTGCGCTTCGTCGCGGTGATGCCGCGCTCCACCTCTCCGGAGAAGATCGCGCTGATCGAGTTCCAGGGCGGACAGTGCCACCTTGTCGACGACCCCTCGGCGATCTACGAGGAGTCGCGCCGGTTGGCTGCGGAGACCCGTGGGCACTACATGGACCAGTTCACCTACGCCGAGCGGGCCACCGACTGGCGCGGCAACAACAACATCGCGGAATCGATCTTCGGCCAGATGGCCCACGAGCGCCACCCGGTGCCCAGTTGGGTGGTCGTCGGGGCCGGCACCGGCGGCACCTCCGCCACGATCGGCCGCTTCGTGCGCTACCGCCGCCTGGCCACTCGCCTGTGCGTCGTCGACCCCGAGAACTCCGCGTTCTTCGCCGGATGGGCAGATGACGACCCGTCGGCCAGCGGGGCCGGGTCCCGCATCGAAGGCATCGGCCGACCCCGTGTCGAGCCGTCGTTCCTGCCCGGCGTCGTGGACAGCATGATCCAGGTGCCCGATGCAGCCTCGATCGCCGCTGCGCGCTGGTGCTCCCAGGTCACCGGCCGCCTCGTGGGAGGCTCCACCGGTACGGCGTTGTGGGGTGCCCTGCACCAGATCGTCGACATGCGTGATCACGGTGAGGACGGCTCGGTCGTCACGCTGCTGTGCGACGGTGGCGAACGGTATGCCCAGACCTACTACTCCGACGAGTGGCTCGAGGCGCAGGGCATCGACATCACGCCGTACGCGCGCATGCTCGAGCAGTTCCGCGACACCGGCACCCTCACCCCCTGACGACCCGGCAATTCTTGCTGCGCGAACCTGCACTCGTTGCTGCGCGAGCCGACAATTCTTGATGGGCCACCTTGCAGTTCTTGAGCCACTCCGCGCAAGAATCGCAAGTTCGAGCATCAATCAATGCCAGTTGGCGCAACAACAAGTGCAGGTTCGCGCAGCAACAAGTGCAAGGTCGCGCAACAACGAACGCCAGTTCGTCAGGCGCCGGGGGATGTACGCCGGGTGCCGTCCTCGCGGGTGCCGTCATCGGCGTAGGTGATGTTGTCGAAGTCGACCGTCCGCTTGGCATTGGCGATCGCGGTCATCACGGTGGTGCCGATCGGGCCGCGGCGGTCGAAGATCGTGGCGGTGCCCACCGAGATGCCGTCGTGTTTGACGTGGTCGAGAGCGGACAGTCCGACCTGTACGCCGACAGGCAGGCGCGAGAGCGTCACCGTGATGTCGGTGTTGATGTGCTCCACTCCCCGGGAGCCCCAGTTGGTCACCATGGTGGTGGCATCGGCGATGCTCGCCACCGTGGTGAACGGGGTGGCCGGCTCGCCGTCGACGGCGGGTACGCCGGTCTGCCAGGTGGTCTTGCGGGAGGCGTTCTGGTGTTGCGCGAAGTCCTGCGACCAACCGATCGAGCTGTGGAACCACGGCACGTGCGGTTCGCTGCCCTCGGGTGCCAGGTCGAGCGGTGGCGGCACCGGGCGCTCCGCATCGGAGGGTGACCACACGTCACCGGACGGGTTGGCGCTGGTCGAGAGAAACAGGGTGCTGGCCCTGGCCACCCGCTCGCCGTCCTGGATCATGGAGACGTCGATCAGGCAGATGCGAGGGCCTTCGCGGACCACCTCGGCAGTGAACGTGCTCGGCACCATGGCGGCCGGCCGGAACAGGTCGACTGTGTAGCGGGCCGGCTGCAGGTCGTCACGACCCAGGTCTGACAGAGCGCGTTCCGCCGTCAAGGAGAGCCCGGCGCTGATCGCCACGCCGTGCATGTTGTTCTCACCCCACAGGCTGCGCGCCAGTGGCTCCGGGACGAGGGTGTCGCCCTCCCGCTTGTAGAACGCCAGTCCCATGTCAGCTCCTCGATGTTTGCAGTCACCACGAATCCAACCAGACGTCGGCGTGGTGTTGAGGCGTAGGCTGGCGGCATGTGGTTCCTCATCATCGTCGCCGTGATCGTGGCCGGGTTCGTCGCCTGGAAGATGCGGGCGCCAATCCTGGCCAAGATCCTCGGTCAACCTCAATCGCGCATCGACCGTCAGCTCAACCGCCGCAAGCGGTAGTCAGGCCAGCAGCAGGGCGACGAACAGCCCTGCCCCGAGCAGCAGCTCGCTGACGCCGGTCAGCTGGAGCACCGGGATCAGCCCGGGCCCGTTCGCCTTCTGGCCCACCACGACGGCCACGGCGCGCGCCGCGGGGGCGACGTACAGGAACGCGACCAGCGCCCACCACGCCGTGGCCAGGGCGATCGCGACCAGGGCCACCGCGGTGCCGAGCACCAGCAGCACGTAGAAGGCTCGGGTGCGTTCGTCGCCGAGCACGACGGCGAGGGTGCGCTTGCCGACCTCGCGGTCGGTGGGGATGTCGCGCAGGTTGTTGGCGACCAGGATCGCGCAGGACAGGCAGCCGCTGGCGATGCCGGCGTATAGCGCGGCCGGCTCGAAGGACTCGGTCTGGACGTACGTCGTGCCGATCACCGCGACGAGTCCGAAGAACACGAAGACCATCACCTCGCCGAGGCCGAGGTAGCCGTAGGGGTGCTTGCCGCCGGTGTAGAACCAGGCCGCCACGATGCAGACCGCGCCGATCGCGACCAACCACCAGCTCGTGGCCGCAGCGAGCACGAGGCCGGCCACACCAGCCACGCCGAAGGACGCGAACGCGGCGAGCTTCACGGCGCGCGCCGAGGCGGCGCCGGAGCCGACCAGTCGCATCGGACCGACGCGGTCCTCGTCGGTGCCGCGGATGCCGTCGGAGTAGTCGTTGGCGAAGTTCACGCCCACCTGCAGGGCCAGTGCGACCACCATGGCCAGGGCCGCCTTCCACCACACCGCCCCGTCGGCGTACGCCGCAACGCCGGTGCCGGCGAGCACCGGGGCGACAGCAGCGGGCAGGGTGCGGGGCCGGGAGCCGGCGATCCAGTCAGCGGAGGATGTCACGAGGAACGATTCAAGCAGCCGGCGGCCGATGCTGCCGCATCAGGGACGGCGAGTCAGGCCGGGCGAACCATGTCGACGTGGGGGATGTCGTCCTCGAGGTAGACCTCGCCGACCGGCGCGAAGCCATGGCCGGCGTAGTAGCCCTCGAGATGGGCCTGCGCGGACAGCAGCAGCTCCTGGCCCGGCCAGACCCGCTGACACAACGTGAGCGTCTGCCCCATCAGCTGGTGCCCCACGCCACCACCGCGACCGGCGCTGGCCACCGCCACCCGGCCGATGCGGGGCCGTGGGCCGGAGAGGCCGGGGGAGAGCACGCGGGCCACCGCGAGCACCTCGTCGTCCAGGGCCCCGAGCACGTGGTGGGTGTCGTCGGCGATGTCGAGCCCGTCGATGTCGCGGTACTCCGGACAGTCCTGCTCGATGACGAAGACGTCGTGCCTCAGCTGCAGCAGGTCGTGCATCTGCCGACCGCTGACGTCGCGGTGGTGAAGTCCGAGCCAAGTGAGGTCCACGCCCACCATTCTTCCAGTGGAACGCTAGCGTTCGTCCGGTGAGTCTTCTGCAACCCGTGCACGGCACCACCCCCGAGGTGATCGCCGCGGTCCGCGCGTGGCTCGATGCCGCGGACGAACCGGAGCCCCTGATCATCGAGACCTCCGGCTCCACCGGTCGGCCGAAGCGGGTCGTGCTCTCCCGCGCAGCGATGGTCGCCTCGGCCAGGGCCACCCACGCGCGCCTCGGTGGCCCCGGCCGTTGGTTGCTCACGCTTCCGGCGTCGTACGTCGCCGGTCTGCAGGTGGTGATCCGCTCACTGGTGGCCGGTGAGGAGCCCGTGGTGCTCGACGACCATGCGTCGTTCGCCGCGGCGGCAGCCGAGTGCGCGGCCGGCCCCGCGGCGTACCTCTCCCTGGTGCCCACGCAGCTGCGGCGGCTGCTCGAGACCGACGCCGAGGCACTGGCGGGCTTCGACTCGGTGCTGCTCGGCGGTGGCCCGATGGACCCCGCGCAACGTGTCGAGGCCGAAGGGCGCGGCATCCGCGTGGTGACGACCTACGGTTCCAGCGAGACCTCCGGTGGCTGCGTGTACGACGGAGTGCCTCTCGACGGTGTGGAGCTCGACGTACGCGACGGCGAGCCGATCCGGATCAGCGGCCCCACGCTGTTCGAGGGCTACGACGGTGACCCGGAACTCACCGCCCGCGCGCTCGTGGACGGCTGGTTCGTCACCTCCGACTTCGGGCGCATCGTCGACGGCCGGCTCCGGGTGCTCGGGCGCGTGGACGACATGGTCATCAGCGGCGGCGTCAACGTGCCGACCCCGGCCGTGACCCGTCGGCTGCTCGCCCACCCGAAGGTCAAGGAGGTCGAGGTGCTCGGTGTCGCCGACCCGGAGTGGGGTCAGCGTGTGGTTGCCTTCCTGGTCGGCGACCTGACCCTGGAGCAGGCCCGCGACTGGGTCGCCGTCGAACACCCGCGGGCATGGGCGCCGCGCCAGCTGATCGGCCTGGGCACCATGCCGTTCCTGGCCACCGGGAAGGTGGACCGGATCGAGCTGCGTCGCCTTGCCGAGGAGGATTCCTGATGAACCACGTCTATTCGATCCCGCTGCGCACCCAGTTCCGTGGCATCACCGTCCGGGAGGGCGTCCTGATCGAGGGCGAGGCCGGCTTCGGCGAGTGGAGCCCGTTCCTCGAGTACGACCCCTTCGAGGCGGAGCCCTGGCTGCGCTGCGCCGAGGAGGCCGCCGCCGGCGACTGGCCCGCACCGCTGCGCGACCTCGTGCCGGTCAACGTCACCGTCCCGGCCACGAATGCCGAGCGCGCCCACGAGATCGTGCTCAACGGTGGGTGCGTCACCGCGAAGGTCAAGGTCGCCGAGCGCGGTCAGACCCTGGGCGACGACCTGGCTCGCATCGAGGCGGTGCGCGACGCGATCGGGCCGAGCGGACTGATCCGGGTCGATGCCAACGGCGGCTGGGAGGTCGACGAGGCGATCACCGCGATCCGGGCCCTCGACCAGGCCGCCGGTGGGTTGGAGTACGTCGAGCAACCCTGCGCCGCGGTCGAGGACCTCGCCGCCGTACGCCGGGTGGTCGAGGTGCCGATCGCGGCCGACGAGTCGATCCGTCGAGCCGCGGATCCCTATCGGGTGCGTGACCTGGAGGCGGCTGACATCGCCGTGCTGAAGGTGCAGCCCCTCGGCGGGGTGCGGGCCTGCCTGCGGATCGCGGAGGACATCGGACTTCCAGTCGTGGTGTCGAGCGCGTTGGAGAGCTCGGTCGGCATCGCTGCCGGGGTGGCGCTGGCCGCGGCCCTGCCCGAGCTGCCGCACGCCTGCGGGCTGGCCACGGTGCAGCTGTTCACCGACGACGTGGTGGAGCATCCGTTGCTGCCGGTCGACGGGATGCTGCCGGTCGGTCGTCCGGTCGTGCTCGGCGAGGCGTTGACGAGGCTCGCGGGAAGTCCCGAGCGGGTGGCGCACTGGGCGAGCCGACGCGCCGACGTCGATGCACTGCGCCGGTCGATGCGGCAGGATCGACAGGCATGAGACCGAGGAGCCCCGGCGGCGGGGGCGCAGCATGAGCCCGCCGCGCGCCAATGCCGCCACCGAGCTGGCTCGCGCACTCGTCGACCTGATGACCTCGGCCGGGGTGGCCGAGGTCGTGCTCTCACCCGGATCCCGCAACGCGCCGTTGGCCTTTGCTGCATGGGATGCGGTGGCCGCCGACCGGATCCGGTTGCACACCCGCCTCGATGAGCGCACCGCCGGCTTCCTGGCCGTCGGCATGGCCAAGGTCGGCCACCACTCGGCGCTGATGTGCACCTCGGGCACGGCGGTTGCCAACCTGCATCCGGCGGTGTTGGAGGCAGCGCACGCCGGGGTGCCGTTGGTCGTGGTGACCGCCGATCGCCCGGCCGCGTTGCGTGGCACCGGGGCCAGCCAGACCACCGATCAGGTGCGCGTCTTCGGCGACGCGGCCAGCTTCCACGACGTCGCCGACGTGGCCGACCTCGACGGGGTCCGCGGGGCGTTGGCGTTGCTCGACCACGGCTGCCTGCCGGTCCACATCAACGTGCAGTTCACGCCGCCACTGGTTCCCGACGCACCGTGGCACCACACGGGTGACGCGGTGCAACCGGTGATGCGACGTCGGGAGAAGACACCGCGCCAGCACGAGTTGCCGCTGGGTCCTCGAACGGTCGTGGTGGCCGGTGATGACGCGGGGTCACGCGCCCGGGTGTTGGCAGAGGCGGGCGGCTGGCCCCTGTTCGCCGAACCCACCAGCGGTGCCCGCAACGGTGACAACGCGTTGCGCTGCTATCGCCTGCTGCTCGACGGCGACCTCGGCCAGCGCATCCAGCGGGTGGTGGTGGCCGGGCATCCGACCCTCTCCCGGCCGGTCAGCCGTCTGCTGGAACGTGAGGACGTCGAGGTGATCTCCGTGCCCCCGCGCGGGTGGTGGGCGCTGCGGCCGTTCCCGGTGGATCGCGAGGCGCCGGCGTTGACGGTCGCCGGTCGGGACGACCCCGCCTGGCTCGCTGCCTGGCTCGACGCCGATGCGGAGCTCGGTCGCGCGCTCGACCGGTTGCTGGCCGCGGAGCCCGACCTCACGCCGTACGACGTGGCGGGAGCGGTGTGCCGTGCGCTGCCGCCGAGCGGGCTGCTGGTCGTCGGCGCCTCGAGTCCGATCCGCGACCTCGACCTGATGGCGCCGTCGCGGACGGTCGGCGAACGGCGCAAGCTGATTGCCAACCGTGGTCTGGCGGGCATCGACGGCACCGTCTCGACGGCGATCGGCGCTGCACTCGCTCGCCCGCACGGCGCCCGAAACCTTGCCCTGATGGGCGACGTGACGTTCCTGCACGACTCCAACGGGCTCATTCTCGGCCCTGGTGAGGCCGAGCCCGATCTGACGGTCGTGGTGGTCAACGACGACGGCGGCTCGATCTTCGCCATGCTCGAGCAGGGCGACGAGATGTTCGCCGACCGCTACGACAAGCTCTTCGGGACTCCCCACGGCGTCGACGTGGCGAGCCTGTGTGCGGCCACCCGCACCCCGCACTGGAGGGTCGACTCACTCCCCGAGCTCGACCAGGCCCTGGCCTCGCCCAACGGCGGCGTCGAGGTCGTCGAAGTCGTCGTACGCCGCGACAACCGGCGCGAGCTCGACGCGAGGATCCGCGCCCTGGGCTGAGTGCCCGGCGGCCGGATCGGGGCAAGAACTCCGCACCTGTTCGATCGTGACCGGCCCGGCGGCCGGATCGGGGCAAGAACTCCGCACCTGTTCGATCATGACCGGCCCGGCGGCCGGATCGGGGCAACAACTCCGCACCTGCTCGATCGTGACCGGCCCGGCGGCCGGATCGGGGCAACAACTTCGCACCTGTTCGATCGTGACGGCGCGAGGCATCACGCGGTGGTCGTCAACCGATGGAGCCGAGCACCCCCTGCGACTCGAGGAGCCCTTCCTCGCTGGGCGCCTCGGCGTTGCCGAAGACCCGGCGCTCCTGGCGAGCGCGCAGATCGAGGTGGGCCTCGCGCGGGTGGTCGAACCCGTAGCGCTCACGGGCCTCGGCCGGGGTCAGCACCTCCGGGTTGGTGGGTGCGATGCCGAGCCGGATCGGTGCCACGACCGGCGCCGTGGCGGGGGAGAGGTGGCGAAGGACGGCCAGCTCGACGCGAGCGTTGACGTGCACCAGCGCGAAGGCGAGGCGCATCACCGGCACCACAGCGACGTCGACGGCCCGTGACTGGCGCAGCCCACCCATCTCCCGCATCCAGCGCGGCATCGTGGCCACGGTCGCGGCGCGGAGCACCCGTGAGGTCAGCCAGGTCGCCGGCCTGAGGGCACGCGGCATCGGGGGCAGCATCACGCTGGCATCGAGCAGATGGGCCATCATCTCCCGTGCAATGGGCGAGCCGAGCAGCTGTGGCCGCATCCGCTCGTAGTAGGCATGCAACTCCTCGCGCGAGCGTGGGATGTCTGCGGGATCGCAGGTCTGCAGCTCGGCTGCGACGGCGCACTCTGCCCAGTACTGCTCCTCCTCCTCAGCACTCAGCTTGCCGGGGCCGTACATCTCGTAGGCCTTCAGGATCGAGTGCCATCCGGTCAGCTGGATCCACAGTTGCGACTCGGGGTCGTTGGCGTCGTACCGCTCGCCGGTCACCGCGTCGATGCCGATCGCCTTGGAGTGGATCTTGACCAGCACGTCGGCCGCCTGCGAGGTGGACCGCGAGTCGCCGAAGGCAACCATCGCGAAGTAGCGCAGCGTGCGGTCGTAGCGGGTGCGCGGGCGGTAGCGGATGTCGTTGGTGGTGGCCACCGCGGCGACCAGGGCTGGATCGAGCTCCTCGATCACCACGGCGCGCTGGAAGCCGACGGTGAGGGAGGTGGGGTAGCTCCACACCCGCCACGTGATCGAGTCGGGGCCGAAGAAGCCGTAGTCCTCGTGGGGTTCGACCTGCTTGGTGCTGCGCATCGCGATGGCCATCGGTTCCTCCTTGTCACGGAGCCCTCGGATGGTGCTCCACCACAATTACTACACAAGTGTAGTAATTTGGGAAGCCCCCCGACGTCCTAAGGTGCTTCCATGACCGAGATCACCCCGCGTCGCAGGCCCTATGCGGCACGCGTGCCGATGGAGCAGCGGCGCGAGCAGATCCTGGACGCGGCGATCACGGTCATCGTGCGCGAGGGCTACGACGGGGTCTCGATCGATGCGATCGCCAAGCAGGCCGGCATCACCCGACCGGTCGTCTACGGCGCGTACGACGGCCTCGGTGCGTTGCTGATCGCCCTGCTCGACCGCCAGCAGGTGCGGGCGATGGCCCAGCTGCTCAACGCCCTGCCCGAGCAGGCTGACCTGGCCGACCTCGACCGCACCATCGACGTGACGGTGCACAATCTGGTCGAGCAGCTGCGCACCGACCCGGTCACCTGGCGGCCGATCCTGCTCGCACCGCACGGCACGCCCGACGCCGTACGCCAACGCATCGACGCCGACCGGGCGCGGGTGCACGGCGTGGTCGCCGCCCTGATCGACGATGCCCTGCCCGGCTCCGACAGTGAGATCCTCGCCCACGCCGTGGTGGCCGTCCTGGAGCACTTCGGACGCCTGTTGCTCGACGATCCGAACCGGTTCGAGCCCGACCGCCTGGTGCGCGCGGTGCACTCAGTCGTCGACCACCTGGTGCCGGCACCGGCCGAGTGATGATCGCGCAAGGTCGATCAAGCAACCCGCCCACCAGCGGCCGGAGGATGGATCCGTGACCGCAACCGAGAGCTTCGTGGACTTCCTCGACCAGCTCGCCGAGGTGCTCGACGACCATGAGGCCTCGGGTGAGGAGCTGGCGGCGCGACTGCACTTCTCGCGCTTCCACTTCGACCGGATGATCAAGTCGGTGGCCGGCGAGCCCCCGAATGCGCTGCGCCGACGCGTCCTGATGGAGCGGGCGGCGTACCGGATGATCACCACGACGGCGCCGCTGATCGACATCGCGGTGGAGGCGGGCTACGGGTCCCACGAAGCCTTCACGCGGGCCTTCACGAGGGCGTACGGCGTGCCGCCGGCGACCTGGCGTCGCAAGCCCGGTCACATCCAGATCGCCGCACCGAGCGGCGTGCACTTCCACCCGCCGGCCAGCCTCAGGCTGCCGGCGAGAGACAAGGTGAGTTCGATGGAGCTGTTGACGAAGATGGTGGAGCATCACATCTGGCTGACCGGCGAGATGGTCAAGGTCGCCGAGCGGCTCACGGAGCAACAGCTCGACGAGCCGATCGGGCTCGCGGTCGACGAGGACGTGCAGTCGGTCCGGTCGCTGCTGTCCCGGCTGATCGGCCAGATGGGCATGTGGAACGCGGCGATGGCCACGCGCGACTACGACTGGTCGCTCGAGGAGCACGAGTCACTCGGTGCGATGCGCGCACGCCTCGCGGAGGAAGGGCCGACCTACCTCGCACACGTGCGATCCGTGGTCGAGGACGGCCGCCTTGACGAGACCTTCGTCGATGCCATCTGCGAGAAGCCCGAGGTGTTCACCTACGGCGGGATGATCGCGCACGTGCTGACGTTCGCGGCCCACCGCCGCACGCTCGTGGCGCTTGCGCTGGACAGCCACGGCATCACCGAGATCGGTTGGGGCGATCCGATGAAGTGGGTCGCCGAACCCACGGCCTGAGCGGGCGCCCCGACCACCCGAACATGCACAACGGCCTGATTCTGGGCCGAGAGGGCGGTTTCGGCTCCGTTGTGCATGTTGGTGTGGTCGCCAATGCGAGGCGGGCCTCGACAGCCGGGGGAGAATGACGTTCGTGGAGATCGCCTTTCAGCTCATCGTGCTGGCCGTTGCCGGGCTGACCCTGACCGGACTGGCCCAACGCCTGGACTTCCCGGCGCCGATGCTGCTGATCGCGGCGGGCATCGCGGCCAGCTTCATCCCGGTCGTGCCCGAGGTGCACCTGTCCCATGACGTCGTACTGCTCGGGCTGTTGCCGCCGCTGCTCTACAGCGCCGCGCTCACCACGTCGCTGGTCGACTTCAACGCCAATCGCGGCTCGATCCTGCTGCTCTCGATCGGCCTGGTCATCTTCACCACGGCGGGCGTCGCCCTCGTCGTACACCTGCTGCTGCCCGGGGTCTCGTGGCCGGCCGCGATCGCCATCGGTGCGGTGGTCGCGCCACCGGACGCGGTGGCGGCAACCGCGGTGGCCCGACGCATCGGCCTGCCCCGGCGGGTGGTCACGATCCTCGAGGGCGAGTCCCTGCTCAACGACGCCACGGCACTGGTCTCCCTGCGGATGGCGATCGCGGCGATGTCCGGCTCGGTGGCCTTCTACGAGGTGGGGGTGGACTTCCTGCGGGCCTCCGTCGGCGGCGTGTTCGTCGGACTGGTCGCGTTCTTCGTGGTGGCCAAGGTGCGCAGGAAGATCAACGACTCCCTGCTCGACACCGGCGTCTCGGTGGTCACTCCGTTCGCGGCCTACCTGCTCGCCGAGGAGTTCGAGGCGAGCGGCGTGATCGCGGTCGTGGTGGCCGGCCTGCTGCTCGGCCACAAGGCGCCCGTCCTGCAGAACGCCCAGTCACGCATCGCGGAGCGGATGAACTGGCGCACGATCGCCTTCGTCCTCGAGAACACGGTGTTCCTGCTGATCGGGCTGCAGGGGCGCTGGATCGTCCAGGACGTGATCGACAGCGAGTTGTCACTGGGCCGGGTGCTGCTGGTCTGCGGCGCCGCGCTGCTGGCCGTGATGGCGCTGCGGATGATCTGGGTCTTCCCGGTCCGCTCGCTCCTGAACCTGCCACGCGCGGCTCGTCAGGGCGGTCACTGGACCAGCACCTTCGTCCTCGGCTGGGCTGGCATGCGCGGCGTGGTCACCCTGGCCGCGGCATTCCTGATCCCGGAGGAGACCACGCACCGCCCGATCCTGCTGCTGATCGCCTTCACCGTGGTGGCCGGCACCCTCTTCATCCAGGGGTTGTCGCTGCCGTGGGTGGCACGCCGGCTCAAGGTGCCGTCGCCCGATCCGGCGGAGGAGGCGCTGGCCCGGGCCACCCTGCTGCACCAGGCCACCGAGGCCGGGTTCGCGGTCGTCGATGACGACGAGGAGGACCCTCACGGCGCCATCGCCCTGATCAAGGCTCGCCTCGACCAGCGCAACTTCGCGGTCTGGGAGCAGCTCGGCAACCCCGACGGGGACCACGAGACCCCCAGTCAGACCTATGCTCGAATCAGGCTCTCGATGATCGAGGCCGAACGGGCCAAGGTGCTCGAGGTGCGCAGCAGTGGGCAGACCCCGCACACCGTGGTCCAGGAAGTGCTCACCATGCTGGACATCGAGGAGTCGATGATTGACGTGGCAACCGCAGACGGAGACCGGGTGCGTGCCACCCGCAGCGAGGCCCGGGCCACCGGCGCCCTGTGCGATGACCTGACCCGTGAGATCGAGGAGGTCGAGCCGCAGACCCCGGACGGCTGCACCGGTTGTCTGGAGGAGGGGACGGCGTGGGTGCACCTGCGGATGTGTGTGGACTGCGGGTACGTCGGCTGCTGCGACTCCTCGCCCCGTCGACACGCCTCCGAACACTTCAAGGACAGCGGCCACCGAGTGATGCGATCGATCGAGCCGGGGGAGTCGTGGCGGTGGTGCTTCGTGCACCACGTCACAGGCTGAACCCGGCCGGTCACCGCCCGGTCAGGAAACTTTTGAGGAGAATTCTCGATTCGCCTTGTTCGCCCCCGCGAGGGCGCTATAGTTTTCAACGACGCACCAACCGGGACCCGAGACCCGGTTGGTGCGTCGTGCATTTCAGGAGAGTCCTGCCCCCGGTCATCTGGCGGTCGTCTCCGGACGCCGAGTTCGGTGCGCGAACTAGGATCGAGACATGCGCATCACGAAGTTCGGCCATGCCTGCGTTCGCATCGAGGACGCCGGGCAGGCGATGGTCTTCGATCCGGGGATGTTCACCGATCCCGAAGCCGTCGACGGGGCCACCGCCGTACTGATCACCCACGAGCACGCCGACCACTTCGACCCCGAGCGACTGCGTGCCACCGAGGCGCCGATCTTCACGATCGACGCGGTGGCACGCAAGATCGCCGAGGAGGCGCCCGACCTGGCCGAACGCGTCACCGTGGTCGCTCCCGGTGAGGAGTTCCTGGCGGGACTCCCGGCCCGAGCCGTCGGTGAACTCCATGCGGTCATCCACCCGGAGTACCCGCGGTTCCACAACAGTGGCTTCGTCGTGGGGGCCGGGGGCAAGCGGATCTATCACCCGGGTGACGCGCTCACCCTGCCCGGTGAGGACGTCGACGTTCTCCTGGTGCCGTCGAGCGCGCCCTGGTTGAAGGTCTCCGAGGCGATCGACTTCACCCGCGACGTGGGTGCGCCGGTGAACCTGGCGATCCATGACCGGATCTACACCGAAGCCGCGCACGCCATGCTCGAGGGCCACATGGGCAGGCTGCTGCCCGAGAGCCAGACCTACGTTCGTCGCGCGGACGGTGAGGACCTCTGAGTCGTCGTCATGACGGCGGTCAGTCCGCTCGGAGCGCCTGCTCGAGGGTGCGGGCCGGCTTGCCGAGGAGTCGGGCGACGTCATCGGTGACCTCGGCGACGGAGCCGTCGGCGATGGCCGTGTAGGTGCTCACCCACGCATCCAGCTGCCACTGCGCGACGTCGTACGACGCCCGGCGCGAGGCGTAGGCCTCGTCGACGCTCTCCTCGACGTAGCGCAGATCGCGACCGAGGGCGCGGCCCGCCCGGGAGGCGATCTGGTCGAGTCCGAGAGCCTCCGGTCCGGTGAGTTCATAGGCCGCCCCGGCGTGCTCGTCCGGCGAGCCAAGGACCACAGCGGCCACCTCGGCGACGTCGGCACGAGCCACCGCCGCGACCAGGCCTGACCCGGCGGGGCCACGGATCGCGCCCGACTCGTCGGCGAAGAGAGGCAGCACGTCGAGATAGAAGTTGTCTCGCAGCAGGGTGAACGCCATCCCCGAGGACCGGATCGCCGACTCGGCATCCCAGTGGTCGCGGCCCAGGGTGAAGGTGGCGTCGGCGGCGGCGCCGGCGAACGAGGTGTAGACGATGTGGCCGACGCCGGCCGAAGCGGCCGCCGCGATGAACGTGCGGTGCTCCTCGCGACGACTGGCCGACTCGGCGGCCGAGACCATGAACAGCACGTCGATGCCGTCGAGAGCACGGCGCGCGGCGTCAGGGTCGTCGTACGACGCGACGGCGACCTCGCTCCCCGCGATGGACGGCGCGCGGGATGCGTCGCGCACGACCAACCGCGGCGACTGGTCGGCGAGGAGGCGGGCGACCGCGCCGCCGACGGCGCCGGTGGATCCGGTGACTGCGATGTGTGTCATGTCAGAAGCCTGCCACCAGGTCGTCGATGTGCGCGCGGAAGCGCGGGCACTGGGCGATGTCATGGGCCCGACAGTGCAGGGCGTGCTCGGTCATCGCGCGGGAGATCTGCATCTCCTCGATGGTCCGGTCGATCTCGGCGATGTGTCCCTCGAGCACGGCATGCCGGTCCGGTGCCTCGCTGTCCAGCAGCGTCGAGATCTGGTCGAGGCTCATCCCGGCCGCCTTGCTGCGTTGGATCACCGCGATGCGTACGACGTCCTCTCGGCCGTACCTGCGACGGTCCGCCGAGTCCCTCTCGGGGTTGATCAGGCCCACCGACTCCCAGTGCCGGAGCACGTTGGTGGGCAGGTCGAACCTCTCGGCGACCTGGCCGACGGACCACGGGCCGAATGATGGACTTGACTTCATGTTGACATGAAGTCACAGGCTGGGTGCATCGTCAAGAGAAAGGCACCCAACATGTACGACGTGACCATCGTCGGCGGCGGACCCGCCGGTCTGCAGGCCGCCCTCACCCTGGGCCGGATGCACAAGAAGACCCTGCTGCTCGACTCCGGTGACTACCGCAACGGCCGAGTCGCCCACATGCACAACTTCATCACCAACGACGGCAACCGGCCGGAGAAGTTCCGCGAGCAGGCACGTGCCGAGCTCTCGGCGTACGCAACGGTCGAGGTGCGTGACCTGGCCGCCACCCACATCGGCCGCGACGGCGAGCGATTCGTCGTGACGACGGGGTGCGAGGAGATCCGGACCCGACTCGTCATCCTGGCCACCGGCGTGCGCGACGAGATGCCTGCCACTCCCGGCCTGAACGAGATCTGGGGGGAGCTGGCCTTCACCTGCCCGTTCTGCCACGGTCACGAGCTGAGTGGCCGGGCGATCGGCGTGCTCGCCGGACCACCGGCGGTCATGCACGTTGCGGGACTGCTGTCCCCGATCGGCGAGTCGGTGAGCATCTTCACCGAAGGGGCCGAGCTGAGCAGCGACGAAGCCGCCCTGTTGGACTCCCTCGGTGCCACGGTCCACCAGCAGCCGGTCCTCGGCGTCACCCGCGTCGGGGACGAGGTCCGCGTCGACCTCGAAGGAGCCGAACCGGTCACCGTCGCCGGGCTGTTCGTCGGGACCGGAACGTTCGAGCAGTCCGCGCCGTTCGCCGAGCAGCTCGGACTCGACCTGCTGGGCAGCGGTTGCATCGAGGTCGACGACTTCGGTCGCACCTCGTCGTCAGGTGTCTTCGCGGCCGGTGACCTGGCCCACCGGTCGGCGTTCCCGATGCCGATGGCCTCCGTGCTCGGCGCTGCGGCGGCGGGTCAGCTGGCCGCGGTGGGCTGCGTGCAGCAGCTGATGGCGCACTGAACCGCCGCGCACCGAAGGCCCAGCGTGTGCCGGCGTGAGGCGATCAGCGGACCATCCGGCGCTCAAGGTCCCCGTCGTCGACCTGGGTCTGCCCGTCGAAGTGGAACCCCTGCCGCTCGTAGAACGCGATCGCGCGGGTGTTTCCGTCGAGCACCCAGAGGTACGCCGAGTGGTCGCCGATGCCGCGTCGCATCAGGGCATGCCCGACGCCTCGGCCGTAGACCCGGGCCCGCACGTAGAGCGCCATCACCTCGAGGGTGCCCGAGCCGTCTCGTCCCGGCCCGGCGCTGAGGAATCCGATGAGGCCGTCGGCGTCCTCGGCGACCCACGTGGGGGTCTGCCCGATCCGGGCGCGCCAGTTCGCCACTCGCTCCTCGACCGGGGTGGCCCGGCGGGCGTCGAGGGCCGACCGGGGCATCAGGTCGGCGTACGCCTCGTCCCAGACGTCGAGGTGAAGGGCGGCCAGCGCAACGGCGTCGGTCACCTCTGCCGGACGGATGCCGTGGCCCTCGGGGTCGAGGTCTGGAGTCACGTGGAGGCGGTGAGGGCGTCGCGCACGGGGATGAACTTCGCCTGCGACTCGGCGAGCTCGGCCTCGGGGTCGGAGTCCCCGACGATGCCGCAGCCGGCGAAGAGTCGCACGGTGGGGCCGTCGACGTGGGCCGAGCGCAAAGCGATGCCCCACTCGCCGTCGCCGCCGTCGTCGAGCCAGCCGACCGGGCCGGCGTACCGTCCCCGGTCCATGCCCTCGATCTCACCGATCATCGCCGTCGCCACGTCGGTGGGTGTCCCGCCGACTGCTGCGGAGGGATGCAGTGCAGCGGCCAGGTCGAGGGACGACACGCTCTCTGCGTCGTGCACGACGCCGGCCACGTCGGTTGCCAGGTGCATCACGTTGGGCAGGTGGAGCACGAACGGGGCCTCGGGAACGTTCATCGACGAGCAGTGCGGCTCAAGCGCCTCGGCGACCGAGCGGACGGCGTACTCGTGCTCCTCGAGGTCCTTCGACGAGCGGGCCAGGGTGGCGGCCAGGGCGAGGTCGCGCTCGTCATCGCCGGTCCGCCGGATGGTGCCGGCCAGCACCCGCGAGGTGACCAGGCCACGTTCTCGCCGCACCAGCATCTCGGGGGTGGCCCCGAAGAGACCGTCGACATGGAAGGTCCAGCACATCGGATAGGACTCGGCGAGTCGGCGCAGCGGCCAGCGGACGTCGACGTCGGTGTCGGAGGTGGCGATCAGGTCGCGGGCCAGCACGACCTTCTCGAGGTCGCCCCGGTTGATGCGCGCGACGGCATCGCCGACCACTGACATCCACTCGTCCCCGTTGCGGGAACCGTCGGCGAAGCTGACCGCCGGTGCTCCCGGGAGATCGGCGGGGCCGAGGTCGGGCGCGTCGCAGGCCACGGTCGTGATCCAGGCCAGGTCGCCACGCCGGCCGACGATGATGCGAGGGAGCACCAGGGTGGAGTCGCCGGGGTCGTCGGCGAAGCCGAAGCTGCCGAAGGCGACGGCGCCGGTGCCGGGTTCGTTGACCTCGTTGACGATGTCGAGGCGGGCCACGGTCTCGTCCCACCACTTGGCGGCATCGGAGAACCGGGTCGACCCGGAGGTGTGCACCTGCGCGGCGACTCCCCAGCCGACAAGGCCCTCGCCGCGACGGATCCAGCTGACGGGGGAGTCGTCGGGGACGACGTCGAGGAGTGCACCCACCACGTGGGGCTCGAGGCGTGCGGTGCGTACGACGATCCGCTCGCCGGATGCCTGTTCGGAGGTCACGAGGCGTCAGCCTACGCCCCGTGACGGCCGGCCCGGTCGTTGCGGGCCGACCGTCATGGGAGCCGGGTCAGGACCAGTAGACGACGACCTTGTCGCCGACACTCACCTGGTCGAAGAGCCACGCGAGGCCGTCGTAGTCGCGCACGTTCACGCAACCGTGCGAGGCGCCGGCGTACCCCCGGGCCGCGAAGTCGGACGAGTAGTGCACGGCCTGGCCGCCGGAGAAGAACATCGAGAAGGGCATCGCCGAGCCGTACTCGTTGGACACGTGGTCGGCGTCCTTCCAGCCGACGTGGAAGGTGCCCTCTCGGGTCGGCGTGTTGTTCAGTGTGGAGCCGAACCGCACGTCGAGCGTCTTCAGCACCTTGCCGTCGACCACCCAGCGCAGCGTGTTGCTGGTCTTGTCGATGCACATCACGCGTCCGGTGGTGCAGCGCGGATCGAGCGCGGCGTTCGTCGCGGTGCCCGGATCGGGGGCGATGTTGTGCTTGGCGTCGTGCGTCGGAGTGCTGGTCATCTCGTGGAGGCGGTCCATCGTGCGCTGGTCGACCTCGCCGGTGACCGGGATCGCGCGCTTCTTCTGGAAGCCCTTGACGGCATCGACGGTCGCGGAGTCGTAGGTGCCGGTGACGAGGCCCGAGATCCACTGGATCGCCTTGAGACGGGCCTGGAGGTCGCGCACGTCCTCGCCACTGTCACCCGAGGAGAGGATGGCGGGACCAGGCTTGAGGATGTTGAACATCTGGTCATGGGTCGGCGTCTTCGTCAGCCCCACGAGCTTGTCCCACGACTTCTGGTTCATCACACCGGTGGCCTTGATGCCCCGCTTGGCCTGCCACCCGGACACCGCGTCCTTGGTGGCCTGGTCATAGACACCGGTGGTCTTCTCCGGCAGCCACTGCATCTGGAAGAGACGGTGCTGCAGCTCGCGCACCTGCTCGCCCTTGTCCCCGGGCTCCAGCACCGGTGACGGCTTGGCCGGCGGCGTGTCGTCGGCGGGCTCGTCCGCCTCGTCCCCTGAGCTCGACCGCGGGTCCCCGGTGGTGGGATGGGTGTCCTTGTCGGCCTGCCCGGACGACGCGGAGGAGGAGTCGTCGTTGAGGTGGCGCACGGCGATTCCGGCGCCGTAGGCGGTGGCCGACATCAGCACCAGCGCGATCACGGTCAGGAAGAGAATGCGTAGGGCCCTCATGAGAGTCCTCCAGGTTCCGGGGAAGTTTTTCCAGTGTCACAAGAGTTGACGCACGCATGGCGCATTTGGTTGCGATGAACTCGGCACTCACGCTCGGCCGTGACCGAGACGTGACCTACGGAGGCGGGTTCACCCGGGGTGCCACTCCTCACCGTCGACCTGTCAGGCGCGTGACCGGTGGTCACGCATAGTGTGTGCCGCGTGACCCGCGCTGAACTCGACAAGGACCCACACGACGTACGCCGCATGTTCGACGCAGTGGCCCGCCGCTATGACCTCACCAATGACGTCCTGTCGATGGGTCAGGACCGGCGCTGGCGCCGAGACGTGATCCGGGCGGTCGACCCGTTGCCCGGCGAGCTCGTGCTCGACCTGGCCGCCGGCACCGGCACCTCGAGCCAGCCGTTCGCCGACCTGGGTGCCACGGTGGTTCCGTGTGACTTCTCGATCGGCATGCTCCGGGTCGGCAAGAAGGCGAAGCCCCATCTGCCGTTCACTGCCGGCGATGGCACCAGGCTGCCCTTCGCCGACGACACGTTCGACGCGGTGACGATCTCGTTCGGGCTGCGCAACATCGTCGATCCGAAGGCCGGGCTGCGTGAGCTGCGCCGGGTCACCAGGCCCGGTGGCCGCATCGTGGTGTGCGAGTTCAGCCACCCGACGTTCGGGCCGTTCCGCAAGGTCTACATGGAGTACCTGATGAAGGCGCTGCCGACGATCGCGCGGGCGGTTTCCTCGAGCCCCGACGCCTACGTCTACCTGGCCGAGTCGATTCGCGCCTGGCCCGATCAGCAGGGCCTGGCCGGTTGGCTGGGCGAGGCCGGGTGGGCCGGGTGCGAGTTCCGCAACCTCAGCGGCGGCATCGTCGCCCTGCACCGGGCCACCGCCTGATCCGCCCCTTCCTGATCCCACGAAGCGGCAAGCATTGCGTCGCTGAATTAAGGCATGGAGATGTGGCTTAAATGTGCAGATCAGGGCTGGTGTCGGGGAGGTGACCCCCGGGTGTTGCTGGCGGTCGCGGAGTTCTAGACTGTGGCGCAGGCCACCATGTGAAGTAGTTCACAAACTCACATGAAGCCCGTTCTACTAGCGCCGAGATGAGTGAGGGAGCCCTGCGATGACCGCCGCCGCCATGCTGCCAGCTGCGGATCGTCAGGCACAGGTCATCATCGTCGGGGCCGGCCCGGCCGGAGCGGCGACCGCCCATCACCTGGCCACCGCGGGCATCGACGTCCTCGCCCTCGAGAAGACCGCGTTCCCGCGCGACAAGATCTGCGGCGACGGGCTGACTCCCCGCGCGGTCAAGCAGCTGCTCGCCATGGGCTTCGACCTCGACGAGGGCGGGTGGCAGAAGAACAAGGGCCTGCGCATCGTCGGCGCCGGGCACCGGATCGAGCTGCCGTGGCCCGACCTCACGACGTACCCGCCGTTCGGCATGGCCCGCGCCCGGATGGACCTCGACGAGCTGCTCGCCCGCCATGCCCAGAAGGCCGGCGCGCGACTTCGCGAGAACACCGCCGTCACCGGCCCGGTGTACGACGACCGCACCGGCCGCGTGGTCGGCGTACGCGCCAAGTCGGTCGACGAGCGCGGCCGGAAGTACGGCGACGAGCTCGAGTTCCGAGCGCCCGTCGTCATCGCCTGCGACGGAGTCAGCGCCCGGATGGCCACCTCGCTGGGCATCGAACGCCGCGAGAACCGACCGATGGCCGTGGCCTGCCGGGCCTACTACAAGACCCCGATGCACGACGACGACTACATGGAGTCGTGGCTCGAGCTGTGGGACGGAAAGCCCAACGAATCCAACAAGCTGCCCGGCTACGGCTGGATCTTCCCGCTCGGCGACGGCACCGCCAACGTCGGTCTCGGCATCCTCAACACCAGCTCCGCCTTCCAGAACATGGACTACAAGGACTCGATGCGCCGCTGGTTGGCGCACACCCCCGAGGAACTGGGTTTCCGCGACGAGAACCTCACCGCGCCGATCCGATCGGCGGCGTTGCCGATGGGCTTCAACCGCAAGCCCCACTACCGCAACGGCATGCTGCTGGTCGGCGACTCCGGCGGCATGGTCAACCCGTTCAACGGCGAAGGCATCGACTACGCCCTCGAGGCCGGAAAGATGGCCGCCGAGACCGTCGTCCAAGCACTCGGACGGCTGCCCGGTCAGGGCCGTGAGCGGGTGCTGGAGGGCTATCCCGCGGCGCTCGACGCGGCGTACGGCGGCTACTTCACGCTCGGGCGCGCATTCGCCCACCTGGTCGGCAACCCGACCTTCATGAAGCAGGCGACCAAGTACGGCCTGCCGCGGCCCAGGCTGATGCGCTTCACGCTGAAGCTGATGGCGAACCTCACCGATCCCCGCGACGGGGACGCGATGGACCGGATCATCAACGGACTCAGCAAGGTGGCGCCCAATGCGTGATCTCGACAGGCTCGACCACCGAGGCCAACTCGATCACCGAGCAGCGGAGGCGATGGACTGATGGAGCTCTACACACCGGTGCTCTACCTGGGCGCCCTCGCCGCGGGGTTCGCGATCTTCTCGATCGTGGTCAGCTCCCTGACCGGCCCGGCCCGCTACAACCGCGCCAAGCTCGACTCCTACGAATGCGGCATCGAGCCGACCCCGCAGGCCGTCGGTGGCGGCCGCTTCCCGGTGAAGTACTACATCACCGCGATGCTCTTCATCGTCTTCGACATCGAGATCATCTTCCTCTACCCGTGGGCCGTGCACTTCGACGCGATGCGCCTGTTCGGACTCGTCGAGATGGTCATCTTCATCGCCACTGTCTTCGTCGCGTATGCCTACGTGTGGCGACGCGGCGGCCTGGAATGGGATTGAGGCTCACGATGCACGCACATTGCCTGCGTTCTCCTCGGTCGACGGCCAACCCCGGGCCGCCTTCGAACCGGCGCCTTGGCATGGCACGCACTTCACGACGCTCAACGCACGTCGCGACGCCTCCCTCGTCGGCCTTGGCACTGCACGCACCTCGTGACCCTCAAGGAGGGATCTGATGGGTATTGAAGAGAAGCTCCCGAGCGGGGTACTGCTCACCACGGTCGAGGGCGTCGCGGGCTACATGCGCAAGGCGTCGTTCTGGCCGGCCACCTTCGGCCTCGCCTGCTGTGCCATCGAGATGATGACCAGTGGCGGCCCTAAGTACGACCTCGCCCGGTTCGGCATGGAGGTCTTCCGGGCAAGTCCTCGCCAGGCCGACCTGATGATCGTGGCCGGCCGGGTCAGCCAGAAGATGGCTCCCGTCCTGCGCCAGATCTATGACCAGATGGCCGAGCCCAAGTGGGTGCTGGCGATGGGCGTCTGCGCGAGCAGCGGTGGAATGTTCAACAACTACGCCATCGTGCAGGGTGTCGACCACGTCGTCCCCGTCGACATGTACCTCCCCGGCTGCCCGCCGCGACCCGAGATGCTGATCGACGCGATCCTCAAGCTCCACGACCAGGTCCAGCACACCAAACTCGGTGCCAACCGTGCCGCGCAGATCGTCGACCTCGAGACCGAGGCGCTCCGTGCGTTGCCGACGAGCGCGATGAAGGGGCAACTGCGATGAGCCGAGGAGCCCCCGCGGAGGTAGGACGAGGAACGAGGCCTGCCGGAGCGAGGCACCGCAGGTGCCAGCGCGAAAGGAGACTGCGGTGAGTGACGAGGAGAAGAAGGACGCTCCGGACCAGCCCGCGACCGAGCAGTCCCCGGAGAACCAGCCACCGGAGAACCTCCCGGCCGAGACCGGTGAGATCGAGGTCGTCGGCCAACGCACCGGCATGTTCGGCGTCAAGGGCACCGGCGACACCTCCGGGTACGGCGGCCTCGTCAAGCCCACCGTGTTCCCCGGCGCGGCCCAGCGCCCGTACGGCGGCTGGTTCGACAAGGTGGCCGACGGGCTCGACGGCCTGATCGACAAAGTCGTCATCCACCGCGGCGAGATCACCTTCCACATCAGCCCCGGCAACCTGGTCGAGGCCGCGCAGAAGCTGCGGGACGACCCCACCCTGCGCTTCGAGCTCGCATCCGGAGTCAGTGGTGTCCACTACCCCGACGACCACGACCGCGAGCTGCATGCGGTCTACCACCTGCTCTCGATGACGTGGAACCGCCGGATCCGGCTCGAAGTGGCCGTCCCCGACGGCAACCCCCACATCCCCAGCTTGGTGGCGATCTATCCGACACTCGACTGGCACGAGCGAGAGACGTGGGACTTCTTCGGGATCCAGTTCGACGGGCACCCCGCACTGACCCGCATCGAGATGCCCGACGACTGGCCGGGCCACCCGCAGCGCAAGGACTACCCCTTGGGCGGCATCCCCGTGGAATACAAGGGCGGCAGCGTTCCGCCGCCGGACCAGCGGAGGTCTTACTCGTGAGCGAAGCGAGAGAGCGTTTCGGCCCGCAGATGGCCGACGACCGTGACCGTGCGCGCGCACTGCGAGTGAACCGGAGGGCACAGTGAGCGAGACAGATCAGGACCTCTACGCCGGCTCGGCCGACACCAACCAGGGGCGGGTCTTCACCGTCACCGGCCAGGACTGGGACTCCTTGGTCGAGAGCATCTCCGACAGCGACACCGCCGACGAACGCGTCGTGGTCAACATGGGACCGCAGCACCCCTCGACGCACGGCGTGCTCCGCCTGATCCTCGAGCTCGAGGGCGAGACCGTCACCGAGGCCCGGTGCGGCATCGGCTACCTCCACACCGGCATCGAGAAGAACATGGAGTACCGCTCGTGGGTGCAGGGCGTCACGTTCTGCACCCGGATGGACTACCTCGCTCCGTTCCACAACGAGCTGACCTACTGCCTGGGAGTTGAGCGCCTGCTCGACATCGAGGAGCAGATCCCCGAGAAGGCCCAGGTCATGCGGGTCCTGCTCTCCGAGCTGAACCGCATCTCGTCCCACCTGGTGGCGATCGCCACCGGCGGCATGGAGATCGGCGCGCTGACCGTGATGACGATCGGGTTCCGTGAGCGCGAGCTCGTCCTCGACCTGTTCGAGCTGATCACCGGCCTGCGGATGAACCACGCGTTCATCCGTCCCGGCGGTGTCGCCCAGGACCTGCCTCCGGGCGCGCTCGACGAGATCCGCGACTTCATCGCGCTGATGAAGAAGCGCCTGCCCGAGTACGCCGCACTGTGCAACGCCAACCCGATCTTCAAGGCCCGGTTGGAGAATGTCGGCCACCTCGACCTGGCCGGGTGCCTGGCACTGGGCATGACGGGGCCGGTGCTCCGCTCGACCGGATATGCCTGGGACCTGCGCAAGACCCAGCCCTACTCCGGCTACGAGGACTACGACTTCGACGTCCAGACCTGGGACACCTGCGACTCCTACGGTCGCTTCCGGATCCGTCTCAACGAGATGTGGGAGTCGCTCAAGATCGTCCAGCAGGCCGCCGACCGCCTGGCCGACCTCGAGGGCGCACCGGTCATGGTCGCCGACAAGAAGATCGCCTGGCCGAGTCAGCTGGCCATCGGCAGCGACGGCATGGGCAACAGCCTCGACCACATCCGCCACATCATGGGCGAGTCGATGGAGGCCCTGATCCACCACTTCAAGCTGGTCACCGAGGGCTTCCGGGTCCCGCCCGGGCAGGCGTACGTCGCAGTGGAGTCCCCGCGCGGCGAGCTCGGTGCCCACGTGGTGTCCGACGGAGGCACCCGGCCTTTCCGGGCCCACTTCCGTGACCCCTCGTTCACGAACCTGCAGGCCACGAGCGTGATGAGCGAGGGCGGCATGGTCGCCGACGTGATCGTGGCGATCGCCAGTATCGACCCGGTGATGGGAGGGGTGGACCGATGAGCGAAGCGAGAGCCCGGTTCGATGTGCACCCGTCCGCCCGTGGTGAGGATGCGGCCGAGCTGCGAGTGGAGAAAGAGCAATGAGTATCGACGACAAGACCCTGGGCGAGCTGCGCGAGATCGCTGCTCGTTATCCGCAGCCGCGCTCCGGGCTCCTGCCGATGCTGCACCTGGCACAGAGCGTCGAGGGCCGGATCACGCCCGAGGGGATCGAGGCCTGCGCGGAGATCCTCGAGCTTACGCCGGCGGAGGTCTCAGGGGTGGCCACGTTCTACACGATGTACAAGCGACGTCCGGTCGGCGACTACCACGTCGGCGTCTGCACCAACACGCTCTGCGCGGTGATGGGCGGCGACCTGATCCTGGAACGGCTCAAGGACCACCTCGGTGTCGGCAACGACGAGACCGCGCTGACCCGGGAGGGCGACCGGGCCACCGTGTCCCTCGAGCACATCGAGTGCAACGCGGCCTGTGACTACGCTCCGGTGATGACGGTCAACTGGGAGTTCATGGACAACCAGACCCCGGAGTCCGCGATCCAGCTGGTCGATGACCTGCGCGAGGGCAAGGAGGTCCACTCCACCCGTGGACCGAAGCTGTGCACCTGGCGCGAGGCGGAGCGGGTGCTGGCCGGGTTCCCCGACGGCCTGGCCGACGAAGGTCCCTCCGCCGGAGCGGCCTCCCTGGTGGGCGTCGAGATCGCCCGCACCATGCACTGGACGGCACCCGAGGCGAGTGGTTTCGAGACAGGCGCCGGCGCGCCCTCCTCCACCACCGAGGGCGGCAAGGTCGGGGCGGTTGAACAGGCCGACACCTCGCGGGCCGAGGCAGAGACGAAGGCCGACGAGGCCACGTCCGAGGAGGGCAAGGCATGACCGACATGTTGACGCCGGTGCTGACCGCGAACTGGGGCACCGACCGCAGTTGGACCCTCGACGCCTACGAGGCGCAGGGCGGCTACTCCGGGCTGACCAAGGCACTCGGCATGTCGCAGGACGACGTCATCACCGCGGTCAAGGACTCCGGGTTGCGCGGCCGCGGCGGCGCAGGCTTTCCGACCGGCATGAAGTGGGGCTTCATCCCGCAGGACAACCCGAACCCGAAGTATCTCGTGGTCAACGCCGACGAGTCGGAGCCGGGCACCTGCAAGGACATCCCGCTGATGATGGCCAGCCCGCACACGCTGATCGAGGGCGTGATCATCTCCTCCTACGCGATCCGGGCGAACCATGCGTTCATCTACGTGCGCGGCGAGGTGCTCCACGTCGTACGCCGGCTCCGCGCCGCGGTTGCCGAGGCATACGCGGCCGGCAAGCTGGGCAAGGACATCAACGGTTCGGGCTACGACCTCGACCTGGTCATCCACGCCGGCGCCGGTGCCTACATCTGCGGTGAGGAGACCGCGCTCCTCGACTCGCTCGAGGGTCGTCGGGGCCAGCCGCGGCTGCGTCCGCCGTTCCCTGCGGTGGCCGGCCTCTATGCCAGCCCCACGGTGATCAACAACGTCGAGTCGATCGCCTCGGTGCCCAGCATCATCGCGAACGGCGCCGACTGGTTCGCCTCCATGGGAACCGAGAAGTCCAAGGGCTACGTCATCTACTCGCTGTCCGGCCACGTGAAGCAGCCCGGCCAGTACGAAGCTCCCCTCGGCATCACCCTGCGTGAGCTGATCGACCTCGGTGGCGGCATGCGCCAGGGCCACAGCCTCAAGTTCTGGACGCCGGGTGGTTCCAGCACACCACTGCTGACGGCCGAGCACCTCGACATGCCGCTCGACTACGAGGCCGTCGGCGCTGCCGGTTCGATGCTCGGCACCCGTGCCCTGCAGATCTTCGACGAGACCACGTGCGTGGTGCGCGCGGTGCTGCGCTGGACCGAGTTCTACAAGCACGAGTCCTGCGGCAAGTGCACCCCGTGCCGTGAAGGCACGTGGTGGCTGGCCCAGACCCTGGCCCGGCTCGAGAAGGGTCAGGGCACCGAGGAGGACCTCGACGTGCTGCTCGACCAGTGCGACAACATCCTCGGCCGGTCCTTCTGTGCCCTCGGCGACGGCGCGACCAGCCCGATCTCCTCCTCGATCGCGCACTTCCGCGACGAGTACCTTGCCCACCTCACCCACGGTGGCTGTCCGTTCGACCCGATGGCCTCCACCGTCTTCGCCCGCGAGGAGGCGCTCTCGTGACCACCACCCCGGAGAAGACGGATCTCGTCACCGTCACCATCGACGGCATCCAGGTCAGCGTCCCTAAGGACACCCTGGTGATCCGTGCGGCCGAGCAGATCGGCGTACAGGTCCCGCGGTTCTGCGACCACCCCCTCCTCGCACCGGTCGGCGCCTGCCGCCAGTGCCTCGTCGAGATCCCCGACGCCGGCAACGGGCGCGGGATGCCCAAGCCGCAGGCCTCCTGCACCATCCCGGTCGCCGAAGGCATGGTGGTCAACACCCAGGTGACCTCCTCGGTGGCCGACAAGGCCCAGCAGGGCCAGATGGAGTTCCTGCTGATCAACCACCCGCTCGACTGCCCGGTCTGCGACAAGGGCGGCGAGTGCCCCCTGCAGAACCAGGCCATGTCCAACGGCCGCGGCGAGTCCCGCTTCGCCGCCACCGGCGGCGTCAAGCGCACCTTCGAGAAGCCGATCAACATCTCCGCCCAGATCCTGCTCGACCGTGAGCGCTGCATCGTGTGTCAGCGCTGCACCCGGTTCGCCGACGAGATCGCCGGTGACCCGTTCATCGCCCTGGTCGAGCGGGGTGCCCAACAGCAGATCGGCATCGCCCACGACGCTCCCTTCCTGTCCTACTTCTCCGGCAATACCATCCAGATCTGCCCGGTGGGCGCGCTGACCAGCGCCGACTACCGCTTCCGCTCGCGTCCCTTCGACCTGGTCTCGACGCCGTCGATCGCCGAGCACGACTCCTGTGGCTCGGCGATCCGCGTCGACCACCGCCGCGGCAAGGTGATGCGCCGCCTGGCGGGCAACGACCCCGAGGTCAACGAGGAGTGGATCACCGACAAGGACCGCTTCGCGTTCGGCTACGCCCGGCAGTCCGACCGGCTCACCCACCCGTGGGTGCGTGACACCGAGACCGGTGACCTGCGTCCCGCGTCGTGGCCGGAGGCCTTCACGGTCGCCGCCCGCGGCCTCGCCGCAGCCCATACGTCGGGTGGTGTGGGCGTGCTGACCGGTGGCCGGCTGATCGCCGAGGACGCCTACGCCTACTCCAAGTTCGCTCGCGTCGTGCTCCAGACCAACGACATCGACTTCCGGGCCAGGCCGCACTCCGCCGAGGAGGCCGGGTTCCTCGCGTCCGAGGTCGTGCTTCGGATGCCGGTGACCTACTCCGACCTCGAGCAGGCGTCGGTGGTCGTGCTCGCCGGCCTCGAGCCCGAGGACGAGGCCGGCACGATCTTCCTGCGCCTGCGCAAGGCCGCGATGAAGGGCCACACCAAGGTGCTGGCGATCGCGCCGTGCACCACGCGTGGGCTGCGCAAGATGAAGGGGCGGCTCGTCGCGACCTCGGCCGGTGCCGAGCGCGAGGCGCTCGAGACGTTGGCCGAGGAGTCACCCGAGACGATCGACGCCAACGCAGTGATCCTCGTCGGCGAGCGCCTGGCGACGACTCCCGGCGCGCTCACCGCCGCCGTCGACCTGGCCCGAGCCACCGGGGCCCGACTGGCCTGGGTGCCCCGTCGTGCGGGGGACCGTGGCGCCGTCGAGACCGGCTGCCTGCCCAACCTGCTGCCCGGCGGCCGCCCGGTCACCGACGCCTCCGCCCGCGTCGACGCGGCCACCGCCTGGGGTGTCGACCACCTACCGGAGCAGGTCGGTCGTGACGGAGCCGCGATCATCGCCGCTGCCGCGTCCGGTGAGCTCGCCGGACTGGTCGTCGGTGGCGTCGACCTCGACGACCTGCCCGACCCCGCAGCCGCCCGTGCAGCCCTGGCGAGCGCCGGATTCGTGGTCAGTCTGGAGCTGCGTGAGACAGAGGTGACCCGGGCCGCAGACGTGGTGTTCCCGGTGGCCCCGGCCAGTGACAAGGCCGGCATGTTCGTCACCTGGGAAGGTCGTCCGCGCACCTTCGACGCGGTGTTCAGCAACCCGGGCTCCCTGCCCGACCTGCGCATCCTGTCCGGCATCGCGGAGGAGTCGGGCCAGCCCCTCGGCTTCCGCACCGTGGCCGAGGCGCGCAGCCAGATGAACGAGGTCGGTCCCTGGGACGGCGAGCGAGCCGCCCCGGTGGGTCCGCCCAAGATCAAGGTCCGACGCCTGGCCCGCAACAAGTTCTGGCTGGCCACCTGGAAGCAGCTGCTCGACAACGGTGCGATGCTCAGGGGCGAGTCCGCGCTGCTGGCCACCGCCCGTCCGGCGGTCGCCCGCGTCCCGCAGGCGACGTACGACGTGTTGGCCGGCGCCAGCCACGTCACCCTCACCGGAGACCGTGGCCAGGTCACCGTTCCGGTGGAGGTGGCTGACCTGCCGGAGGACACGGTCTGGTTGCCCGCGAACAACACCGGCAACGGCGTGTACGCCGACCTGGCCTCGCCCGGTTCCGCGGTGACGGTGAAGGCGGTGAAGGCATGATCGCGATGCTCGACTCCGTGCCGGTGATGGCGAGCGGCGAGCTGGCCAGCTTCGGCAACGACCCGTGGTGGCTGCTGCTCTTCAAGGCCGTGATGATCTTCGTGGTCCTGGTGCTGCTGACGCTGTTCAACATCTGGTGGGAACGCCGCGTGGTGGCCCGCATGCAGCACCGCATCGGCCCCAACGTGCACGGCCCCTTCGGTCTGTTGCAGTCCCTGGCCGACGGCGTGAAGCTGGCGCTGAAGGAAGACCTGATCCCGAAGGCCGCCGACAAGGTGGTCTTCATCCTGGCACCGGTGCTCGCGGTCATCCCCGCCTTCATCACCTTCTCGGTGATCCCGTTCGGGCCCGAGGTGCACATGTTCGGCGAGCGCACCCCGTTGCAGCTGACCGACATGCCCGTGGCGGTGCTGTTCGTGATGGCCATCGCCTCGATCGGCATCTACGGCATCGTCCTGGGTGGATGGTCGTCCGGATCCACCTACTCACTGCTCGGCGGCCTGCGTTCCAGCGCCCAGATGATCTCCTACGAGGTCGCGATGGGACTGGCCCTGGTCGCGGTGTTCCTCTACGCCGGCTCGATGTCGACCTCCGAGATCGTCGACGCCCAGGCCAGCACCCGCAACATCGACGTCCTCGGCCTCGACGTGCCCGTGCCCGGTTGGTTCGCCATCATCCTGTTGCCGTCGTTCGTCATCTACGTGATCGCGATGGTCGGGGAGACCAACCGCGCCCCCTTCGACCTCCCCGAGGCCGAGGGCGAGCTGGTCGGCGGCTTCCACACTGAGTACTCCAGCCTCAAGTTCGCCCTGTTCTTCCTCGCCGAATACATCAACATGGCCACCGTCTCGGCCCTGGCCACCACCCTGTTCCTCGGTGGCTGGCGGGCCCCGTGGCCGATCTCGGCGATCTGGGAGGGCTCCAACGAGGGCTACTGGCCGCTGATCTGGTTCTTCGCCAAGATGATGATGTTCATCTTCATGTTCATCTGGCTGCGCGGCTCGTTGCCGCGGCTGCGCTACGACCAGTTCATGGCGTTCGGCTGGAAGCGCCTGATCCCGATTGCCCTGCTGTGGATCGTGGCCGTGGCCACGTTGCGTGCGATCACCCTCGAGGGTGGCATCGAGCGGGGTCAGCTGCTGATCATCGGAGCCGTCTTCCTCGTGGTGTTCCTCGTGGTGATGCTGCTGCCGGAGTCGAAGAAGGCAGACGATGCCGAGACGGAGGAACCACCGGCCGGTGGCTTCCCCGTGCCCCCGATGCCCACGCAAGGTGCCGTGCGCGGTGCCGCAGCACCGCTCGTCTTTCATGAGGAGGACTGATGGCTCGGTCGAATGAGCAGTCCAACGAAGGGTCACGGAACCTGAAGGAGCAGTTCTGGGACCCCGTCGCCGGCTTCGGCGTCACGTTCCGGACCATGTTCAAGAAGGTGGTCACCGAGCAGTACCCCTTCGAGAAGATGCCGACGGCCCCGCGCTTCCACGGCCGTCACCAGCTCAACCGGTGGCCCGACGGGCTCGAGAAGTGCATCGGGTGCGAGCTGTGCGCCTGGGCGTGCCCCGCCGACGCGATCTACGTCGAGGGCGCCTCCAACGACGAGTCCGCCAACGGCGAGGGCCGCTTCAGTCCCGGCGAGCGATACGGCCGGGTCTACCAGATCAACTACCTGCGCTGCATCCTGTGTGGGTTGTGCATCGAAGCGTGCCCGACGCGCGCACTGACGATGACCAACGAGTACGAGCTGGCCGACACCAACCGGGCCGACCTGATCTACGAGAAGTCCGACCTGCTGGCCCCCCTGCTGCCCGGGATGGAGCAGCCGCCGCACGCGATGCTGATCGGCGACGACGACGGTGACTACTACCGCGGCGACTTCAAGGACCGGCGCAGCGCGACCGATCCGGCCACTACGGGTGGCGAGGCCGAGGCGCAGGACGCCTGGACCAGCGCGAGCCGGAAGGAGGGGTGATGACTGCCTTCTGGATCCTCGCGCCGGTGATGGTGCTGGCCGCACTCGGCATCCTGTTCGTCCGCAAGGCGGTGCACGCGGCGCTCCTGCTGGCCGTGGTGATGATCTCCCTGGCGGTGCTGTACGCCGTCCTGGAGGCGCCGTTCCTCTTCGCGGTGCAGATCATCGTCTACACGGGCGCGATCCTGATGCTCTTCCTGTTCGTGCTGATGCTGGTCGGGGTCGACGCCTCCGACTCGGTCGTGGAGACGATTCGGGGGCAGCGGGTGCTGGCCACGGTCTTCGGCCTGGTGCTCGGCCTGATCCTGGTCATCGGCATCTCGCAGGTCACCTTCGGTGCCGCGGTCGGCCTCGACGAGGCCAACAACGGCGGCAACGTCCCGGCACTGGCCAACCTGCTGTTCAGCAAGTACGTCTTCGCCTTCGAGGCCACCTCGGCCCTGTTGATCACGGCCGCCATCGGCGCCATGGTGCTCGCCCACCGGGAGCGGCTCACGCCCAAGGAGTCGCAGGCCGACGCGGCCAACCGCCGGATGCGCGAGTACGCCGCGACCGGCCGGCACCCGGGTCCCCTGCCCGCACCCGGTGTCTTCGCCCGCCACAACGCGGTCGACACACCCGCCCTGCTGCCCGACGGCACCGCCAGCGAGGCCTCGATCTCCCGGGTGCTCGCGGCTCGGGGGAGCGTGCGCAGTGCGCCAGCCCTGGCCGACGACATCGAAGAGGTGCAGCGCCAGCTCGGCCAGTCACCCGAGCAGTCACCGGAGGTCGCCGGTAAGTCCGGTGCCGCCGCGACGACCGAGGAGCAGGATGCCCCTGGTTCCGAGGCGGACGCTGGAGCGTCGTCCTCGACCAACGGGGCGGAGGAGGACGAGCAGTGAACACCGAGCCCTACATCCTGCTCTCCGCGATCCTGTTCACCATCGGTTGTGTCGGCGTCCTGGTCCGCCGCAACGCGATCGTGGTGTTCATGTGCGTCGAGCTGATGCTGAATGCGTCCAACCTGGCCCTGGTCACCTTCGCCAAGGCCAACGGCAACCTCGACGGCCAGATTGCCGCCTTCTTCGTGATGGTGGTCGCTGCCGCCGAAGTCGTGGTCGGGCTCGCGATCATCATGACCATCTTCCGGACTCGACGCTCGGCCTCGGTCGACGACGCCAGCCTGCTGAAGTACTGAGGTGAGTGCCATGAGTTCCCCCATCCCCCTGCTGTCGAGCCTTGCCGCGGAGACCCACGTCCCCGTGGTCTCGCCGGGCACGGCAGACGGAGTCTTCTCCCTGGCCTGGCTGGTGATCGTGCTGCCGCTGGCCGGAGCAGCGATCCTGCTGCTCGGTGGTCGACGTACCAACGCCTGGGGCCACCTGCTCGGCACCGCCACGGTGGCCGGATCCTTCGTCCTCGGGCTCCTGATGTTCTTCTCGATGCTGGGCCGTGAGGTTGGCGAACGCCAGGTCGGACAGCACCTCTTCACCTGGATCGAGGCAGGCGGCTTCACCGTCGGGATGGACCTGCTGGTCGATCCGCTGTCGATTCTGTTCGTGCTGCTGATCACCGGTGTCGGATCGCTGATCCACCTGTACTCGATCGGCTACATGGCGCACGACGAGCGGCGTCGTCGATTCTTCGGCTACCTCAATCTCTTCATCGCCGCGATGCTGATGCTGGTGCTCGCCGCCGACTACCTCGGCATCTTCCTCGGCTGGGAGGGCGTCGGCCTCGCGTCGTACCTCCTGATCGGCTTCTGGCAGCACAAGCCGAGCGCGGCCGCGGCGGCCAAGAAGGCCTTCGTGATGAACCGCATCGGTGACATCGGGATGTCGCTGGCGATCATGCTGATGTTCGTCACCTTCGGCACCACTGCGTTCGCCGGTGTCAGCGCGGCCGCGAGCGGTGGCAGCGAGAACACGATGAACGCGATCGGCCTCCTGCTGCTCCTCGGTGCCTGCGGCAAGAGCGCCCAGGTGCCGCTGCAGGCCTGGTTGCTGGACGCCATGGAGGGCCCGACCCCGGTGTCGGCGCTGATCCACGCGGCCACCATGGTGACCGCCGGCGTCTATCTCGTGACCCGCTCCAACTTCATCTTCGAGAATGCACCGGTCGCCCAGACCGCGGTCGTCGCAGTCGCTGTGGTGACGCTCCTGTGGGGTGCGATCATCGGTTGCGCGAAGGACGACATCAAGAAGGTGCTGGCCGGCTCGACGATGAGCCAGATCGGCTACATGATGCTGGGCGCCGGCCTCGGCGTCGCCGGCTACGCGTTCGCGATCTTCCACCTGCTCACCCACGGCTTCTTCAAGGCCAACATGTTCCTCGGCGCGGGTTCGGTCATGCACGCCACCGACGACGACGTCGACATGCGTCACTACGGTGCACTGGCGCGCGCCGTCCCGATCACCTTCCTCACGTTCGCGATGGGCTATCTCGCGATCATCGGCTTCCCGGGATTCTCGGGTTTCTGGTCGAAGGACAAGATCATCGAGACCGCCTTCGCCGACAACGTGTGGATCGGCGTCGCGGCCACCATCGGTGCCGGCGTCACCGCGTTCTACATGACCCGCCTGATGTTGATGACGTTCTTCACGAAGGAACGCTGGGAGCCCGGCGTGCACCCGCACGAGTCGCCCAAGGTGATGACGATCCCGTTGATGGTGCTGGCCGCGCTCTCCCTGCTGGGTGGCCTGCTGCTGGCCGGCAACTGGATCACCGACTGGCTCACCCCGGTGGTGGGCGAGGCCCACCACGAACACCCGCCGATCCCGGCCTGGGCGCTCACGTTGATCATCGTGGTCGTCGTCGCCGCCGGTGTTGCCGTTGCCTGGTTCACGATCGGAAGGACCGAGGTGCCCAGAGAAGCGCCCACTGATGTCTCCGTCTTCACCCGTGCCGCTCGCGCCGACCTCTATGGCGACGCGATCAACGAGGGCTTGGTGATCAACCCCGGTCGTCATGCGGTCACAGGGCTGATGGCGTTCGACACGTCGGTCATCGACGCAGCCGTCGAGGGCCAGGCCAGCGGAGTCAGCGGGCTGGCGATGGTCTATCGCAAGGTGCAGAACGGCTTCGTCCGCTCCTACGCGCTCTCGATCCTGGTCGGCGCCGCACTGGTGGTCGCGGTCATGCTGGTGGTGAATGCCGGATGAACGACTTCCCCTGGTTGAGCCTGATCATCCTGCTGCCGCTGGTCGGCGGCCTGGTCACGGCCACGCTCCCGGCCACCGGCTCGGCACTGCCGAAGCAGGTGGCCCTCGGCACCGCCACCCTCACCTTCGTGCTCTCGCTCGTCGTGGCGTTCAACTACGAGACCGGCAGTGGCTTCCAGTTCGGTGAGCTGCACGAGTGGATCCCCGCCTTCGGCACCCACTACGCCGTGGCCGTCGACGGCATCGGGCTGACGTTGGTCCTGTTGACCACGCTGCTGGTCCCGGTGGTCGTGCTGGCGTCGTGGAACGACGCCGATGCCGCCGACGGCACCTCACGGGCATCGGGCTTCTTCGGCTGGATGTTGGCGTTGGAGGGCCTGGCTCTGGTCGTCTTCATGGCCCAGGACGTCTTCCTCTTCTACGTGGCCTTCGAGGCCACCCTGATCCCGGCGTACTTCCTGGTCGGTCACTACGGTCACGTCGACCGGGCCCAGCGGGCCAAGGCCGCGGTCAAGTTCCTGCTCTACATGCTTGCCGGTGGCCTGGTCATGCTGGCCTCCGTCGTGGGGTTGTACGCCGTCTCGGCCCAGGCCGGCCACCCGACGTACCTGATCGGTGAGCTGGCCGGGCTCGACCTCGACAAGGAGACCGGACGCTGGCTGTTCCTGGGCTTCTTCATCGCCTTCGCGATCAAGGCGCCGCTGTTCCCCGTGCACACCTGGCTGCCCGACACCACGGCCGCGGCCACGCCGGGCACCAGCGTGCTGCTGATCTGTGTGCTCGACAAGATCGGCACCTACGGCATGCTCCGCTTCTGCCTGGGCCTGTTCCCCGAGGCGTCGAAGTGGGCGACGCCCGTGGTCGTCGTACTGGCCCTGATCTCGATCATCTACGGTGCCCTGATCGCCATCGGCCAGGACAACATGCTGCGACTGATCGGCCTGACCTCCCTGTCCCACTTCGGTTTCATCGTGCTGGGCATCTTCGTGATGAACAGCCAGGGCATGACGGGCGCGACGTTCTACATGTTCAACCACGGCCTTGCCACCGCAGTGCTCTTCCTCGTCGCCGGCTACCTGATCAGGCGACGTGGCTCCGTCCTGATCAGTGACCACGGCGGCGTCGAGAAGGTGGCCCCGGTGCTGGCGGGGCTGTTCCTCGTCGGCGGTCTGGGCACCCTGGGGTTGCCCGGCCTGTCGCCGTTCGTCTCGGAGTTCCTCGTGTTGGTCGGCGGGTTCGCCCACCACTGGGTCACCGGTGCGTTCGCGGTCACCGGCATCGTGCTCGCCGCGATCTACGTGCTCTGGATGTACCAGAAGCTGATGACCGGCCCGACCGTCCCCGAGGTGGTCGGCATGAAGGACCTGAACGCGCGCGAGATCGGCGCGATCGTCCCGCTCGTGGTGGCGATGCTGCTCTTCGGCTTCTATCCGAAGCCGATGCTCGACATCATCAACCCGGCCGTCGAGGGCACCATGTCGGTGGTCGGGGTCAGTGATGATGATCCGGTGGTCACGCCGGTTGATGCAGAACACAGCCAGGAGGGCCAGCAGTGATCGACTTCGCCAAGCCCGACATCGAATACGGCCTGCTGTGGCCGTTGCTGCTGATCTTCGCGATCGCCTGCCTCGGCGTCGTCGTGGAGGCGTTCCTGCCCCGCGGCCGTCGCCTGCTCGCCCAGCTCGCACTGTCCCTCGTGGGCTGCGTGGCTGCGCTGGTCGGCGTGGTGATGGTCGGCCTCGACCTCTCCGACCACGGAGCAGCTCGCGGCTCGATCGTCGCCGAGGGCGCTCTGGCCGTCGACGGCCCCACGGTCTTCGTGTGGGGGCTCCTGCTGGTGATCACCGTCTGCGGGCTGTTGCTCTTCGCCGAGCGCCGGCTCGAGGGTGGGGTCTCCGCGTTCGCCGGCCAGGCCGCGGCCCTGCCCGGCACCGACGCCGAGCGCGTCGCCTCCTCGAAGGGCCTCGACCACACCGAGGTCTACCCGCTGATGATGTTTGCCGTGGCGGGCATGATGATCTTCGCCGCGGCCAACGACCTGCTCACGCTGTTCGTCGGCCTCGAGGTCCTCTCGCTGCCGCTCTACCTGCTCTCCGGCCTGGCCCGACGGCGCCGACTGCTGAGCCAGGAAGCCGCGCTCAAGTACTTCCTGCTCGGCGCGTTCTCATCCGGGTTCGTGATCTACGGCATCGCCCTGGTCTACGGCTATGCCGGCGTCATGGACTTTGCCGGCATCAACGACGCCATCGCCAACGAGACCGGCAGCCGCACCATGCTGCTGATCGGCATGGGCATGATCTCGGTCGGCCTGCTGTTCAAGGTCGGTGCGGTGCCGTTCCAGTCCTGGACCCCTGACGTCTACCAGGGTGCGCCCACCCAGGTGACCGCCTTCATGGCAGCGGCGACCAAGATCGCCGCGTTCGCTGCGATGATGCGGCTGTTCTACGTCGCGTTCGGTTCCGAACGCTGGACCTGGGAGCCGATGCTCTGGGTGATCGCCGTGCTGTCGATGGTGATCGGGGCGGTCATGGCCGTCGCCCAGAGCGACATCAAGCGCATGCTCGCCTACTCGTCCATCACCCACACCGGCTTCCTGATCACCGGCCTGGTCGGGATCCACTCCGCCGACGGGCTAGCCGACGGTCAGATCACCGCGACCCAGTCGGTGCTGTTCTACCTCGTCACCTACGGCTTCATGACGGTCGGTGCGTTCGCCGTGGTGACCCTGGTCCGTGACGCCGGTGGCGAGGCCACCCATCTGTCCCGCTGGACCGGTCTCGGCAAGGAGTCCCCGGTGGTTGCCGGTGTCTTCGCGCTGTTCCTGCTCGGCTTCGCCGGAATCCCGCTCACCGCGGGCTTCGCCGGCAAGTGGGCAGTGTTCGCCTCGGCGATGAGTGCGGGCGCCTGGCCGGTGGTGGTGATCGCGGTGCTGACCAGTGCGATGGCCGCGTTCTTCTACATCCGGGTCATCGTCCTGATGTACTTCTACGAGCCGGTCGGCGACGGCCCGTCCGTCACCCTCCCGAGCTTCCTGACCGCAACCGCGATCGGAATCGGTGCGCTGGCGACCGTCGTACTCGGCGTCGTACCCGGCCCCTTGCTCGACCTCGCGGCCCATGCGGGAGAATTCATCAGGTGACCGCACAGAACCAGCCGGCCCTGGCCCTCCCCGTCGTCGACGAGGAGCTCGCAACCCGCCTCCAGGCGCGCATGGCCGAGGTGGAGGAAGCCCTCACGGGCCACATCGTCAGCGAAGCCGACTTCGTCACCACGGCGGCCCGCCACCTGATGAATGCCGGTGGCAAGCGGTTCCGACCGTTGCTGGTGCTGCTGGCCGCCGAGACCGGCCCGAACGCTGCCTCCGACGACGTGGTCACCGCGGCCTGCGTGGTCGAGCTGACCCACCTGGCCTCGCTCTACCACGACGACGTGATGGACGAGGCCGACCTGCGGCGTGGGGCCGATTCAGCGAACTCCCGCTGGGACAACCACGTCGCGATCCTCACCGGCGACTTCTTGTTCTCCAAGTCGTCGGAGCTCACCGCCGACCTCGGCGCCGACGCCGTACGCATCCAGGCGAAGACCTTCACCAAGCTGGTCGAGGGGCAGATCCTGGAGACCCTGGTGCCGGCTCCCGACGCGGACCCGATCGCCCACCACCTGCGCGTGGTGGCCGGCAAGACCGGGTCGCTGATCGCCACGTCGGCGCTCTACGGCGCCCGGTTCGCGGGCGCTCCGCGCGAGATCGAGGACGCCCTCGCGGCGTACGGCGAGATCGTCGGCGCGGCCTTCCAGCTCTCCGACGACATCCTCGACATCGCCTCCGAGAGCGACGAGTCCGGGAAGACCCCCGGCACCGACCTCCGTGAGGGCGTGCCGACGCTGCCGGTGCTGCTGGCCCAGCGCTCGGCGGACCCGGCCGATGCCCGGCTGCTCGAGCTCCTGGGCACGGACCTCGACGACGACGTCCGCCACGCGGAGGCGTTGGAGTTGCTGCGCGCCCACCCGGCGATGAACGAAGCCCGCGCCTACGTGGTGGCCCGCGCCACCGAGGCCAAGGAGCTGCTCAAGGTGTTGCCCGAGGGCCCCGTGCGCATCGCCCTCGAGGGCTTTGCCGACCTGGTCGCCACCCGCACCGCCTGACCACTGGCGAGTCGGGAGTCTCACCGCTCTCTGGGACCAACGAATTGGTCGTGTTCTCGCCCCGATGTCAACCAATCCGTTGGTCTCACCTCGATGCGTCGGCCGCTCTGCCGCCTCCCGGGGCTTCGTGTCGGTGAAGCGGGCTCAGCGCTGGTCGTCAATGCGCTTGGCCTTGCCGAGGGAGCGCTCCAGTGCGTGCCGCTCGACGACCTCGACCCGGGCGCTGACGCCGATGTGCTGTTTGATGCGTTCGGCCAGGACGACGCCGGGGGACTCCTCGACCGTGCCCGACGCCTCCACCCGCACCGTGAGCTCGTCGAGGTTGCCGGGACGCGTCAGCACGCACAGGTAGTGCGGTGACAAGCCGGGCACGGTGAGGATCTGTTCCTCGATCTGGCTCGGGAAGACGTTGACTCCGCGCACGATCATCATGTCGTCGGTGCGGCCGGTGACCTTGCGCATCCGTCGGAACGCCGGGACCGTCGTACCGGGCAGGAGGGTGGTCAGGTCGCGGGTGCGATAGCGGATCACCGGCATCGCCTGCTTGGTCAGGCTGGTGAAGACGAGCTCGCCCTCGCTGCCGTCCGGGAGCACGTCGTGGGTCACCGGGTCGATCACCTCCGGGAGGAAGTGGTCCTCCCAGATGTGCAGCCCATCCTGGCTGGCAGCGGCCTCCTGGCTGACGCCGGGACCCATCACCTCGCTGAGGCCATAGATGTCGACCGCGGTGATGCCGGCACGCTCCTCGATCGCGTGGCGCATCTCGTCGGTCCAGGGCTCGGCGCCGAAGATCCCGATCTCGAGGCTGGTGAGCGTGGGGTCGATGCCCTGGGCCTCCATCTCGTCGAGGATCGCCAGGAAGTACGACGGGGTGACCATGATGATGCGCGGTTCGAAGTCGGTGATCAGCTGCACCTGACGTGAGGTCATGCCACCGCTGACCGGCACGACCGTGCACCCCAGCCGCTCGGCACCGTAGTGGGCGCCGAGGCCACCGGTGAAGAGGCCGTAGCCGTAGGAGACCTGGACGACGTCGCCGGGCCGGCCTCCGGCCAGGCGGATCGAGCGGGCCATCAGCTCCGACCACACGTCGATGTCGTCGCTGGTGTAGCCGACGACGGTCGGCTTCCCAGTGGTGCCGCTGGAGGCGTGGATGCGGTTCACCTGCTCGCGAGGCACGGCGAACATGCCGAACGGATAGTTGGCCCGCAGGTCGGCCTTGGTGGTGAACGGGAAGCGGGCCAGGTCGGCCAACGTGTGCAGGTCGTCGGGGCGGACCCCGGCCGCCTCGAAGGCCCGGCGGTGATGGGGGACGTGATCCCACGCCCGCTGCAGCGTCTCGCGCAGACGGACCAGCTGCAGCTCCTCGAGAGCCGTCCGCGCCAGGTTCGGGATCTCGCCACTCATGCGTCCTCCTCGGCCGAGTCGTCCCGGAACAGGGTGCCGCCGATCTCCTTGCTGTGGCCCTCGAACTCCGCGATCACCTCGTCGCCGCAACGCACCACGACGTCGTACGTGCCGTCGCGCCCCTCCCGGTGTCGCTCGACCGCGCGGGCGACCAGCACGTCGCCGACGCGGGTGGGGCGCCGGAACCGGATCTGGCCCGTGGCCGCGACCGTGGAGCGGTTGTGGGAGTTGCAGGCGAAGGCGAATGCGGTGTCGGCGAGCGTGAAGGTGAAGCCACCGTGGCCGATGGCGTGGCCGTTGACCATGTCGGGCCGCACGGACATGCTCACCGTCGCCCGGCCCGGTCCGATGTCACTGATCGTCATGCCGAGCGCTCGGCTGGCCCTGTCATCGGCCCACATCGCCTCGGCGGACCGCTGGGCAATCTCCTCGGGAGTCACCCTTGCAACGTACTACCGCGGCTGAGCGTGCCCCTCCCAAACCTGCCGTTACCGAAAGGTATGCAGGATTTTCGGGCCCAGAACCTGCATACGTTTCGGTAGCGGCACAGGAGGTAGCGGCACATGAGGGTGCAGGAGGTCGGGGTGCAGGAGGCCCGGGTTCAGATGGCGCTCGCCTCGACCGCGAGTCGCAGCTGACGGCGACGGTGGTTGATCGCCTCGAAGGTGAAGATCGAGAGTGCCACCCACACCAGGACGAAGCCGATCCACCGTCCGGGTGGCATGTCCTCGTGGAAGAGCAGCACACCGAGCGCGAACTGGAAGATGGGTGCGAGGTACTGCAGCAGCCCGAGGGTGACCATCGGCAGCCGGATCGCGGCCGCGCCGAAGCAGATCAACGGCACCGCGGTGACGATGCCGGTCGTGGTGATCAAGAGGGCGTGCGGGATGCCTTCGGTGCCGAAGGCCGAGTTGCCGGAGGCGACGAGATAGGCGACGTACGCCGCAGCAACGGGCGCGAGCACGATGGTCTCGAAGGCGAGGCTCTCGACGGCCCCGGTGTTGGCCTGCTTCTTGGCCAGCCCGTAGGTGCCGAAGGAGAAGGCGAGAACCAGGGCCACCCACGGCGGGCGGCCGTAGTCGACGGCGAGCACGACCACGGCACCAGCGGCGATGCCGGCGGCCACCCACTGGAGTGGGCGCAGACGTTCGCGAAGGATCAGAACCCCCATCAGCACGGTCACCAGCGGGTTGATGAAGTAGCCCAGCGCGGCCTCGACCACGTGGCCGTTGTTGACCCCCCAGATGTAGGTGGCCCAGTTGACAGCGATCACCACGGCGCCGACGCCGAGCAACCGACGGACCCTGCGGTTGCCGATGATCGCGCGCAGCGCGGGGCCACGCTTGAGAACGACCAGCAGCAGTGCGACGGTGACCAGCGACCACAGCACCCGGTGGGCCAGGATCTCGATCGCCCCGGCCGGCTCGAGCAGCGGCCAGTAGAGCGGGAAGGCGCCCCACAGCGTGTACGCCGCGACGCCGAGCAGGAATCCCAGCCGCGACTGCGTCATGGGTCCGCTGCTCATGCGTCACACAATAGGGCTGAGCGCCGCCCCCGATGTTTCCGGGCCGACGTGGTCGGGTAGCAGGCACGTGTCGACACCACACTCTTCGGGGGACCACACTCATGCGCATGAAACGACTCCTGTCCGCCGCCGTTGGGGCCGCCCTGGTGGCCACGGCCCCGCTGGCCTCCTCGGCCTCGGCCGCGACCGCCGACGACCACGGAGACGACGTCACCGCCCAGAGCTCGACGACCGCTCAGGACGGGCTCTTCGCCGCAGCCGATCTCGACTTCCGCTTCGCCCGGGACCGGTCGTTGCGCCAGGCCGCGCCGACCATCACCAGCCGGATCCGCGCGACCTCGAAGTCGACGTACAAGTACGGTGAGCGGATCAAGATCAAGGGCACGGTGCAGGTCTACGCGCCGACCACCCAGGGCTCGTGCCGGGCCAACACGTGGTGCAGCGTCAATGCTTCGGGAGACAACATCGCCCTGCTCAAGAAGAAGGCCGGAGCGCGCAAGTTCAAGGTGGTCGATGTCCGGGGTCCCGACAGCCTCGGCAAGTTCGCCTTCAGGACCCGGTCGAACGGCAACGCCGTCTACGGGTTGGTCTACGGCGGCACCACCACGGTGAAGCCCTCCACTGCGAGCAAGAAGATCAAGGGCACCCGCCACCCCCATGTCCGCGTCCGCGATGTCGGGCGCAAGGTCTACATGAGCGGCAACATCGCCCCCGGTTGGGGCCACAAGCGGGTCCTGGTCCAGCGCGCGAACAGGGCACGCGGCAAGTTCCGCACCTGGGCCAAGCCGCGCACCGATCGTCGCGGAGCCTTCCGCATCAGCCTGCCGGCACCGCGCACCGGCAAGTGGCACTACCGCCTGGTGATCCCCAAGAACAGCAAGAAGTTCGCCGAGTTCAAGTCCGGCAGCTGGGGCGTCTACCGCCGCTACAACTGACCGGCCAGGCACGCAGATCGGGCCCCAGCCGGATGGCTGGGGCCCGATCTGCGCGTCGATCCCGTGCAGTTACCGAAGCGTCCGCAGCTTTCACCCGATCGGGACGCGCGGACTGTTCGGTAACGATCAGACGATGGTCCAGGTGTCGCCGCCGTTGATCAGGCCGGCCAGCCGCTCCGTCGCGGGGGCGGTGGCCGACTCCGAGGCGGTGCGGATCTGGGCGCGGGCCTGGTCGTCGTACGCCGGGCGGTCGACCTGGCGGAAGATGCCGATCGGTGACTGGTTCAGGTATCCGGAGTCGGTGAGCCGGGAGATCGCGAAGGCGGTGGACGGGTCGGGGTTGTGGGCGTCGTGGACCAGCAGCGCGTCCACGCCCACCTCAGCCACCTGGGCGACCTCGACGCCGCCGCCGGCGGAGCGGATCAGGCCCTTGTCGCCGTGTCCGGTGGTCTCGTCGACGGGACCGAAGGTGATCGGCTTGCCGTGCTCGAGCGGGATGATCGCGTCGGCCTTCGTGTCGGGGGACTTGATCGCGTCGAACGCGCCGTCGTTGAAGATCGGGCAGTTCTGGTAGATCTCCACGAACGAGGTGCCACGGTGGGCGGCAGCTGCGGCGAGCACGGAGGTGAGGTGTTTGCGGTCCGAGTCGATGGTGCGCGCCACGAAGGAGCCTTCGGCACCGAGGGCCAGGGACACCGGGTTGAACGGGTGGTCCAGGGAGCCCATCGGGGTGGACTTGGTGACCTTGCCGGCCTCGGAGGTGGGGGAGTACTGGCCCTTGGTGAGCCCGTAGATGCGGTTGTTGAACAGCAGGATCGTCATGTTGACGTTGCGACGCAGCGCGTGGATCAGGTGGTTGCCGCCGATGGAGAGGGCGTCACCGTCTCCGGTCACCACGAAGACGGAGAGGTCTTCGCGGGCGGTGGCCAGGCCGGTCGCGATCGAGGGTGCACGTCCGTGGATGGAGTGCATGCCGTAGGTGTCGAGGTAGTAGGGGAACCTCGAGGAGCAGCCGATGCCGGAGATGAACACGACGTTCTCGCGGCGCAGCCCGAGCTCGGGCAGGAAGTTCTGCACGGCCTTCAGGACCGCGTAGTCCCCGCAGCCGGGGCACCAGCGCACTTCCTGGTCGGAGGTGAAGTCCTTGCCGGTCTGCTTCTCGCCCTCGGGCAGGGTGGGGACGCCGTCGGTGCCGACGGTGGGGAGCCCCAGGTCGACGGTGGTGTCGATGCTCATCAGTTCTCCTCCTTCGAGGCGGTGGGGTCGCTGTGCAGATCCACTTCGGTGCCTTCGGTCGCGGCGACGAGGTCGCCGATGACGTCGGCCAGCTCGGCGGACTTGAGGGGGAGGCCGCGGACCTGGTTGTAGCCGATGGCGTCGACCAGGTACTTGGCGCGCAGCAGCATGGAGAGTTGGCCGAGGTTCATCTCGGGGACCAGGACCTTGTCGTAGCGGGCCAAGATGTCGCCGAGGTCGTTGGGGAAGGGGTTGAGGTGGCGCAGGTGGGTCTGGGCGACGTCGTGGCCGGCCTTGCGCACTCGGCGTACGGCGGCTCCGATGGGGCCGTAGGTCGAACCCCAGCCGAGGACGAGGACCTTGGCGGCGCCGGAGGGGTCGTCGACCTCGAGGGGTGGCAGTGAGTTGGCGATGCGGTCGACCTTGGCCTGGCGGGTGCGCACCATGAGGTCGTGGTTGGCGGGGTCATAAGAAATATTGCCACTGCCGATGTTGCCGCCTTGTTTTTCGAGGCCACCGATGCGGTGCTCGAGTCCGGGGGTGCCCGGGATCGCCCAGGGGCGGGCCAAGGTCTCCTCGTCGCGGGCGTAGGGGGCGTAGGACTCACCCTCGGCGAGGTCGTCGGCGGTGGCGAACTTCGGGTCGATGACCGGCAGCTCGCTGACGTCGGGGATCGACCAGGGCTCGGATCCGTTGGCGAGGTAGCCGTCGGAGAGCAGCATCACCGGGGTGCGGTAGGTGATGGCGATGCGGGCGGCCTCGACGGCTGCGGCGAAGCAGTCCCCGGGTGACTGGGGTGCCACGATCGGCACCGGGGCCTCGCCGTTGCGGCCGAACATGGCCTGGAGCAGGTCGGACTGCTCGGTCTTGGTGGGCAGGCCGGTGGAGGGTCCGCCGCGTTGGACGTTGACGACCAGCAGGGGCAGCTCGGTCATCACGGCCAGGCCGATGGCCTCGCCCTTCAGCGCGACTCCGGGGCCGGAGGTGGTGGTGACGCCGAGGCTGCCGGCGAAGGAGGCACCGATGGCGGAGCCGACCCCGGCGATCTCGTCCTCGGCCTGGAAGGTGGTGACGCCGAAGTCCTTGTGCTTGGAGAGCTCGTGGAGGATGTCGGAGGCCGGGGTGATCGGGTAGGAGCCGAGGAAGACGGGCAGGCCGGACTGCACGCCGGCGGCGACCAGGCCATAGGCCAGGGCGAGGTTGCCGGTGATGTTGCGGTAGGTGCCCGGGGCCATCGCAGCGGGCTTGACCTCGTACTGGACGATGAAGGACTCGGTGGTCTCGCCGAAGTTCCAACCCATCTTGAACGCGGTGATGTTGGCGTCGCGGATGTCGGGGACCTTGGCGAACTTGCGGGACAGGAAGCCGACGGTGTTCTCGGTGGGACGGCCGTACATCCACGAGAGCAGGCCGAGGGCGAACATGTTCTTCGCGCGGGCGGCGTCCTTGCGGGAGAGCCCGAACTCCTTGACCGCCTCGACGGTCATGCCGGTCAGGTCGACCTGGTGGACGTCGAAGTCGGCCAGCGGGGAGTCGGCGGAGTCGTCCTCGAGGGGGTTCTCGTCGTAGCCGGCCTTGGCCAGGTTGCGCTTGGTGAAGTCGTGGGTGTCCACGATGATCGCCGCACCCTTGGCCAGGTCGCCGAGGTTGGCCTTCAACGCGGCCGGGTTCATCGCGACCAGCACGTCGGGGGAGTCGCCCGCGGTGAGGATGTCGTGGTCGGCGAAGTGCACCTGGAAGGACGAGACCCCCGGGATGGTGCCCTGGGGTGCGCGGATCTCGGCCGGGAAGTTCGGCAGCGTCATCAGGTCGTTGCCGAATGCGGCCGATTCCTGGGTGAACCTGTCACCGGTGAGTTGCATCCCGTCGCCCGAGTCACCGGCGAACCGGATGATGACGCGATCGAGCTGCTGGACCTGCTTGGCCACCCCGCCTACCTACTTCCTGCTGTGTGTCGTCTTCGGACGTGCATACCCAGAGTATGGCAAAACTGGAACACGTTCTATAAATCCGCGGTGTCGGGACGAACTGCTCCCGCCGTCCACCTTAGTCGGCCGTCAATTCGCGGCAGCGCCGTCTCCCTGAGTGGGCGCCCGCGCCCACCCGGAGCGACCCGCCCGTCCGAATCCAACTGAAATGCTGCACTTTCATTCTATGTCGACTAACATTCTCAACAATATCGAGATACACGCCTTCATGTGGGCGGGGAATGAGTGCGATGAGGATCAACATCAAGGCTGCTGCCGCGGCGGCCGTCATCGGGCTGTTGGTGGTGTCCGGCTGCAGCAGCGCGGGGGGAAGCGGCGACGACAAGACGATCAACCTGGTCGGATTCGCGGTGCCCGAAGCGGCCAACGACGCCATCGCCGATGCGTTCGCCAAGACCGACGCCGGTGACGGAGCCAAGCTCTCCGGCTCGTACGGCGCGTCCGGTGACCAGAGCCGCAAGGTCTTCGACACCAACGGCAAGGACGTCGACTACGTGCACTTCTCCCTCGAGGGAGACGTGACCCGGCTGGTCGACGCCGGCCTGGTCGCCGACGACTGGAACAAGGGCCCCAACAAGGGCATCGTGTCCTCCTCGGTCGCGGTGATCGCGGTGCAGAAGGGCAACCCGCTCGGCATCAAGGACTGGGGTGACCTGACCCGCAAGGACGTCAAGGTCATCACCGCGGACCCGGCGTCCTCCGGCTCGGCCCGCTGGAACGTCCTGGCGCTCTACACCTACGCCAAGTCGAAGGGCATGTCCGAGTCCGAGGCCGACGACTACCTCAAGAAGGTCTTCGGCAACGTCACGACCTGGGCGGCCAGTGGTCGCGAGGCCACCGAGGCGTTCAAGAAGGGCGTCGGCAACGTGCTGATCACCTATGAGAACGAGGCGATCCTCGCCAAGCAGAACGGCGAGGACCTCGACTACATCGTCCCGGACCACTCGTTCCTGATCGAGAACCCGGGAGCCGTGCTCAAGGATGCCGACGGCATCGCCACCGACTGGCTCGACTTCGTGCTCAGTGACGAGGGCCAGAAGGAGTTCGTGAAGAAGGGCTTCCGTCCCGTCGGCGACGTGGACATCTCCGGCATCGAGGTCGACGGGGCCAATGACCCGGCCGACCCGTTCCCGGTCCCGAAGTCGCTGGACACCATCGCCGACCTCGGCGGCTGGTCGGCCGTGAACAAGGAGTGGTTCGGGTCCGACGGTGAGAAGCTCCGCTTCGACAAGTTGTACGACGCGGCAACCAAGCAGTGACCGACGTCCTTGCTCCACCCGCTGGGCCGGCGCGCACGCGCCGGCCCAGCGGCGGTCCCTTCCGACTCTCCACGGCGTCGGGCATTGGACTGGGCATCGGCCTGGTCTGGTTCAGCATCCTGGTGCTGTTGCCCCTCGCCGCCGTGGTGGGTGCCGCCGCGGCCGGCGGCTGGTCGGCCTTCGCCGGCACCCTCACCGATCCGCAGACCTTCGCGGCGTTGCGCCTGACCGTCGTCGAAGCCGTGCTGGTCACCGTCGTGAACGCGGTGATCGGCACCGTCGTGGCGTGGGTGCTGGTGCGGGACGACTTCGTCGGCAAACGCCTGCTCGACGTCGTCATCGACATCCCCTTCGCGCTGCCCACGATCGTGGCCGGCCTGGTGCTGCTCAGCCTCTACGGCCCGGACAGCCCGGTCGGGTTCAACATCGTCAACACCCGGACCGGCATCTTCCTGGCCCTGCTCTTCGTGACGCTCCCGTTCGTGGTGCGCACCGTCCAGCCGGTACTGCTCGAGATCGAGGTGGAGGCCGAGGAGGCCGCCGCGTCGCTGGGTGCCTCCCGCTTCACCACGTTCCGTCGGGTGATCCTGCCCAGCCTGGTGCCGGCGATCACGGCCGGGTCGTCGCTCGGCTTCGCCCGGGCGATCTCCGAGTTCGGCTCGCTCGTGCTGATCTCCGGCAACACGCCGTACCGGACCGAGGTGGCGTCCCTGAAGATCCTCAAGTTCCTCGAGGGTGACAACCAGGCCGGGGCCGCTGCGGTCGCCGTACTGCTCCTGCTGGTGGCGGTCGTGGTCATCGTGGGCCTCGACATCCTCTCCAGAAGGGTGGCCCGTCGTGGCTGAGGTCAAGGAGATCCGCCAGCACAAGAGCGCGGTGACCTACCTGTTGCGCTTCTTCGTGATCGGCTACCTCTTCGTGCTGGTGGTCTGGCCGTTGAGCGAGGTGGTCCAACGGACCTTCGCGCCGGTCGAACCGGATGCGGCCGGTGGGTTCGGTGCCTTCCTCGAGCGCCTGCAGGACCCGAGCGTGACGTATGCGTTCGGGCTGACCATCACCTGCGCCTTCTGGGCGGTGCTCATCAACACCGTGTTCGGGCTCGGCATCTCGCTGCTGCTCGTGCGCTACGACTTCCCGGGTCGGCGAATCCTCTCCGTGCTGATCGACCTGCCCATGTCGGTCTCGCCGGTGGTCGTCGGCCTGGCCCTGGTGCTTGCCTATTCGAGCGGCTCCGGCTGGTTCGGGGAGGGCCTCGAGTCGGTGGGCATCTTCATCATCGGCTCGACCCCCGGCATGGTGATGGCCACCGCGTTCGTCAGCCTCCCGCTGGTGATCCGCGAGATCATCCCGGTCCTGGAGGAGATCGGCACCGACTCCGAGCTTGCCGCCAGCAGCCTGGGCGCCAACGCGTGGCAGACGTTCCGCCGGATCACCCTGCCCAGCATCAAGTGGGCCCTGGCGTACGGCGTGGTGCTCAGCCTCGCCCGCAGTCTCGGCGAGTTCGGCGCGGTGAAGATCGTCAGCCCCGGCGCCGAGTTCCGCGGGGAGACCGCCACCCTCCTCATCCAGAACCGCTACACCAACTACGACGAGTCATCCGCCTACGCAGCAGCCTTCGTGCTGGTGCTGGCCGCCGTGCTGGCCCTCGTCGTGGTCACCTTCATCCGTCGACCGGAGGACCGCACATGAGCATCGAAATTTCCGGGATCAACAAGTCGTACGGCGACTTCGTGGCCCTGCAGGACATCAACGTCTCCCTGCCCACGGGCCAACTGACCGCACTGCTCGGTCCCTCCGGCGGGGGAAAGTCGACCCTGCTGCGCATCATCGCAGGTCTCGACACCGCCGACTCGGGCACGATCACCATCGAGGGCTCCGACGCCACCGCGCTCCCGCCACAGAAGCGCAACGTCGGTTTCGTGTTCCAGCACTACGCGGTCTTCAAGCACATGACGGTGGCCAAGAACGTCGCCTTCGGGCTCGAGATCCGCAAGCGTCCCAAGGCCGAGGTCACCCGACGGGTGCAGGAGCTGCTCGAGCTTGTCCACCTGGCCCAGTTCTCGCACCGGTTGCCCTCTCAGCTCTCCGGAGGTCAACGACAACGGTTGGCCCTCGCCCGGGCGCTGGCCGTCGAACCGACGGTGCTTCTGCTCGACGAACCGTTCGGCGCCCTGGATGCCCAGGTGCGCAAGGAGCTGCGCGACTGGCTGCGACGCCTGCACGACGAGGTGAACGTGACCACCGTGTTCGTCACCCACGACCAGGAGGAGGCCCTCGAGGTCGCCGACGAGATCGTTGTCATCAACCAGGGCCGGGTCGAGCAGATCGGCACCCCCGACCAGCTCTATGACGAACCGGCCAACGACTTCGTGATGGGCTTCCTCGGTGAGGTCACCACGCTCGGCGGCAAGCTGATCCGCCCGCACGACGTGGAGATCACGGTGATGCCGCAGCACGATGACGCCATCCAGGGCGTCGTGTCCCGATCGCTGCGCGTGGGGTTCGAGGCGCGGGTGCATGTGCTCACCGACGACGGCGAGGAGGTCAGCGTCGTCCTGACCCGTTCGCATGCCCGCCACCTCGGGCTCGAGGCCGGCCAGGCGGTGTGGGTGCGCCCGGAACCGGGGGCGCTGGCGGTTCCGTCGCTGAGGGCGGTCACCGCCTGAACGCTCACCCGGCGATCAGGGAGCCAGTGACTCCGCGCGCTGCCTGAGTGCCTCGGCGTGACGGCGGAACCCTTCAGCCACCCGGCCGGGTCCGGCCTGCTTCACCATCGGCCCGGTGAACTCCTCGACCGTGTCGTACGTCGTGGGGCCGCCGGGCGCCTGGGTGAGTCGCTGGAAGCGAGTTCCCCGGATCAGGCCCAGCTTGGCCGGCCAGCCTTCGAACACGTAGGCCAAGGTCGCCCTCGTGACCCCCTCGGCATCCGTCACCGGCGGCTCGAGCATGCTGATCCGCTCCGGTGAGCGCGTGCCCTTGCCGTTGCGCCAGCGCACGTGGAGCACGATCGGCTCACCGACGCGCGGCTCAGCGCAGTCCGCACGGACGACGAACGGGTTCCACTCGGCGTACGACTCGGTGTCGATCATGATCGACCAGACCAGGTCGAGAGGGGCGTCGATGTCGATCGAGGCTGCGGGATCCATGTGGCTGATCATGCCCTGTCGCGGTCGTCGGCCGGTGCACGTGTGTCACCGCGGGGACGGACTCCGTTCGAAGAATTGATGCGCCCCGGTGGATTGGCGGATACCCCAATGGGGTAGGAAGTGCTCGCATTCCCCCGAGCCTGAAAGGCACCCACAGAAATGATCCGCAAGAGCCTCACCTCGGTCGCCGCCACCGGCGCCCTGGCCCTCGGCCTCGTCCTCGGCACCTCCACCACGGCGGACGCCGCGGTCAAGGGCAAGGACCTTCCGAGCAAGAGCAACATCGTCAGCGCGTTCCCGAGCCTCAAGGGCGGCCAGTTCGCCGCGGGCACGGCCAAGAAGGCCGGCATCCCCGCCAAGAAGTGCGGCACGAACAAGGCGGTGACCGTGAAGTCGGGTCGCACCCTCGCCGGTGCCAGCGCCTCCGGGCAGTCGGTCGTCACCGGCGTCTTCGAGTTCAAGTCGACGTCCGCGGCCAAGGGCGCGATGGCGAAGTACAAGAAGTACGTGAAGAAGTGCAAGACCTTCACGGTCAGCGGTCTCACGGTGAAGCTGTCGAAGGACAAGGCGCCCAAGGTCGGCCAGGATCGCCTGGCGATGACCGCGGTCACCAACTACGGCGGGTCCAACGGCTACGCCTCGTCGGTGATCATCCGCTCCGGCAAGCGCGTCGCGACCGTCGGCGCCAGCGACCTCTCCAAGGTCTCCAAGAAGAAGCTCAACAAGCTGGCCAAGGTTGCTGCCAAGAAGATGAAGTGACGCGTTGACCTGGCCGGCACGCACCGCTCGGGAGGAATGCGTGCTGGCCGGGTGCGCGGCGTGGACGAACGAGGTTCAGCGGTAGTTGGTGAACTGCACCGCGAACTCGTAGTCCTGTGCCTTCACCAGCTGCTGCACGGCCTGCAGGTCGTCACGCTTCTTCGATGACACCCGGAGCTCGTCGCCCTGGATCTGTGCCTTCACACCCTTGGGACCCTCGTCGCGAATCAGCTTGGAGATCTTCTTCGCGTCCTCGGAGGTGATGCCCTCCTTGAGCGTGATCGAGATCTTCGAGACCTGGCCCGACTGGCGCGGCTCACTGGCGTCGAGGATCTTCAGCGACTGGTTGCGCTTGACCAGCTTGCCCTGGAAGACGTCGAGCACCGCGCTGGCCCGGTCGTCGGCGGAGGCGGTGATCTCGATCGCCTCGTCACCCTGCCACTCGATGCTGGCTCCGGTGCCCTTGAAGTCGTACCGGGTGGCGATCTCCCGGGCGGCCTGCCCGAGGGCGTTGTCGACCTCTTGGCGGTCGATCTTGCTGACGATGTCGAATGACGAGTCGGCCATCACTTCTCCTCTGCTGGCCAGCGACCGTGAGGGCCGGTGGCGTTTTTCGTCTGGGGCTGGGGCTGCGCTATTCTTTCGTCTGCTGTCGCCCGGGCCAAGTCTGGGACAGCATGGCAGATTGCCCGAGCGGCCAATGGGAGCGGACTGTAAATCCGTCGCGAAAGCTTCGAAGGTTCGAATCCTTCATCTGCCACAGCAGGAACGGCTCGTGCCCAGCGGAGACGCTGGTCACGAGCCGTTCTTCATTTCGGATCCGGGCCGGTCCGCGGGCCGGCGTCGCGCCGTTGCTGGAGCCGCTCCCGGGCCTCCGGCAGGAAGGCCAGGCAAGGTGCGTCGACGTCGGGGTGCTTCTCGCGCAGGTGGAAGATCCACCGGTCGGTGGCGGCCATGAAGCCGTTGTCGTCGCCGGATCGGTGGGTCGACCAGGCGCGGTGACCCTTCGCAGTGCATTCGGTGCAGGAGATCTTGTAGACGAACTGCTGGTCGTCATCGAGGTCGATCTTCACCCGGGCCAGAGGGCCGGCCTGGGCCGCAGCCCTCTTCTCCCGAGCTGTCCGGCTCGCTGTCATGTGCACACCTTCTCGTCGAGGACACAGCGTTACACGCGGGAGGCGTCGGCTGGCTGGCGGATGGCCAACGAGTCGAGGCGCCGGCGGTCGACGGGCGAGGCACGCCGATCGAGACGGGCGGTGAGCACGCTGGTCGCCTGCCGGGCGTCCCCGGCGTTGACCAGGCACAGCAGCATGGTCTCCTCGATCACGTCCCGCTGCGCTGCCGAGCCGCCCACCTTCACCAACACAGGAAGTACGTCGGCCAGCAGCGTGGCTGCCTCCGCCCACCGTGCCTCGACGGCGGCGAGCATGGCGTCGCAGACGGTCGCCACGATGGTGCGCACCGTGTTGTCGCGCGAGCGGCGGCAGTGGACGCCGAGCTCGCCGAGGCGTTGGCTGTCGCCTGCAGCAGCCAGCGCGATCGCCGAGTGCAGCGCCACGAACGGGGTCTGAGGCGCGCCCAGGAGAGTGCGGTCGAGTGCCTCCAGCACCGGTTCCACGGGCGGCGGTGCGGCCTCGCCGGTGAAGGCGCCGCCGGCCCGCTCGGGCAGGCCGGAGGCGACGGCGGCGTCCCAGTCGGTGGTGGTCACCCGCCAACGCCAGAGCAACGAGGCCGCGTCGATCAGGGACCGGACGCCGCACACGGTGGGCGGCGCGAGCTGGGAGTAGTAGCGCCGGCGTACCGCCTCGGTGTCACCCAGGGCCAGCTCGTGCAGGGCCGCATGCCACGAGAAGTGGGCGCCGTGGCTGGCCGATCGGCCGCTCTCGGTGACCCAGTGATCGAGCCAGACCCGGCCGGTCTCGTGCTGTCCGGTCTCGTAGAGCACGTGCGTCTGGGCGTGGACGGCGTGGCCCGAGGACGGCTCGCAGGACAGGGCGCTCTCGGCCAGCAGGCCGGCCTCGTCGAAGCGGGACTGGTCCTGTCGGGTGAAGGCGAGAAGGGAGATGTACCACCAGTGGTCGCCGTACGCCGGGGCGAGGCCGTCGACCAGGTCCCAGGCCTCCTGCTGCACGTCGGTGACGCCCGAGAAGGCGATCGTCGGCACCGCCGCCGAAACGGCCAGGACATCGCGCGGGTGCTCACTGATGTGGGCCATCAGCGCCTGTGCCCCGGTCCGGCGTACGTCCTTGACCCGCAGGCCGACGACGTCGACCAGGCTGCGTTCGCGGTCGTCCCCACGCTTGCGCACGGCACGGCGCGCGGCGTCGAGTGAGGCCTTCACGTCCGCGTCGGCACCGGCCTCGTGGCCGAGCATGGCGAGCGCGGCATGGGCCAGGGCGAAGTCGGGGTCGAGCTGCGAGGCCTCGCGGATCAGTTCCTCGCCGCCCGACTGCACCTTCATCACCCGCTCGAGGCCCGCGTTGTAGACCGCGGCCGCTTCTGCGGTGGTCGACAGGGGCAGGCCGAGGGGGTCGCGCGGACGCGCGACGGGGTGGTGGCCGCTGACCAGGCGGCCGTCGGCGAGGCGTCGGGGGAGCGGGGCCACGGTGTCGAGGACGGCGGTCGCCACGGCCAGCGCCTGGGTCCGGATCTCGGGAATGGCGGTCGACTCCCAGAGCTCGCCGCGACGCAGCGCCCCGAGCGTCCACAGCGGGGCGTCGGCGTTGCCCGATGCGTCGACGATGCGGCCGTGCTCGGTGCGCACGCCCATCCCGGCGGTCGCGGCGACGGCCAGGGCGCCACCTCCTCGGGGGCGCAGCAGGTCGTCGAGCAGCGGGTTGCCGAGCAGGCGGATGTCGGCCTGCGGTCCGGTGCAGTTGACCACCCAGCCGACCTCGACGAACCGTTCCTCGTCGCCGTCGCGGATGCCGACGCGCAGCCCGCCGTCGGGAAGCGGCTCGGCGGAGGTGATGCGGCCGGTGCCCAGCCGAAGCCTGCCGTCCGCGCGGAGCACGTCGAGGTGGGCGGCGCTGGACGGCGGCATGCGGTGCCGCATCACGTTCCACGCGCCCGCGTCGTCGGCCAGGAACTCCTCGCGCTCACTCTCGCTGAGCCGCTCCCACAGGGCGGAGATGCGGAAACGGAGACCGTCCATCGCGGGGCGCCAGTCGCCGGCGGTGCGGGTGACCTCCTCGAGGTGCTGGGCGACGTCGCGACGTAGTTCGGTGAGGGTGCCACCCCAGTCGGAGATGTCGGGAATCGCGGCCAGCTGCAGCTCGGGGGCGTGCGCCTCGGGGAGCCGCCCGTGCCGGGAGACGGCGTGCAGCACCCGGTCGTCACGGTTGCCCGGACCGGTCAGCGAGAGGGCGACGTCGACCATGGTCAGGCCGGCGCCGACCAGGAGTACGTCGGCCGGCCCGGACCGCGCCCGGCGTACGACGTCAAGGGCTCCCGGTGACCAGGGGTCGGGCACGAAGAACGCCGAGTCCACCAGGGATTCGGGGGCCCACGCGTGCCCGGCCGCGGGCAGGCCGGTGGCGACGACGACGGCGTCCGCGGGCAGCTCGCAACCGTCCTCGGTGATCAGCGCGGCTCCCGTGGCGGTGCGGCGAATCCCGGCGGCGGGCTTGCGGACGTGACGCAGCGTGGTCTCGCCGAGAGAACTGCGGACCGCCTCGCTGAGGGTGTCGTCGAGGTAGCGGCCGAACTGCTTGCGAGGAGCGAACGTGTAGGCCGGCTGCTGGGCGTCGGGGTCGTCGCGGTGCCGCCAGGCAACGAAGTGGCCGGGGTCCTCGGGCAGGGCGCTCATCCCCGAGGCTGGCACGTTGAGCAGGTGGTGGTCGTGGGTGGTCCCGAAAGCCACCCCGCGGCCCCACCGGTCGACGGGGTCGACGAGCACGATGTCGATCGCGGCCGAGCGACGGTTGGCGCTGCGCACGAGGTGCAGCGCGACGAGAGAGCCGGCGGCGCCGCCCCCGGCGATCACCACGGTCGGTCGGTGTCGTCGCGATGCTGCCATTTCCACTCCTCAGTCAGATTAAATCCACTATTTCTATCTACATTAGTGTGTTTGGTTCTCCGAGGCGGTATTCCGGACGGGACCCGCGGGGTGGACGATGGCTCCCATGAGCACGCCACGCGAGCAGCTGCACGACATCGGTCGCCGACGTGCATGGCTCATCTGGATCGTCGCGGTCAGCGTGTACCTCCTTGCAGTGTTCCACCGCAGCTCGCTCGGCGTGGCCGGTTTGATCGCAGCCGAGCGCTTCGACGTGAACGGCACCGAGCTGGCCTTCTTCACCGTGCTTCAGCTGGTGGTCTATGCAGGCATGCAGATCCCGGTCGGCGTACTCCTCGACCGCTTCGGCTCACGGGCCCTGCTGATCGGGGGACTGGTCACCATGACCCTGGCCCAGCTGGCGTTCGCGTTCGCCACGACGTTCCCGGCGGCAGTGGCCTCGCGGGCCGTGCTCGGCGCCGGCGACGCGATGGTGTTCGTCAGCGTGCTCCGACTCGTCACGGCCTGGTTCCTGGTCCGCCAGGGCGCGATGATGGCGCAGCTGACCGGCCAGATCGGCCAGCTCGGCTCCATCGTCGCCGCTGCTCCGCTCTCACTGGCCCTGCACTCACTCGGCTGGACCAGGACGTTCGCCGGCGCCTCGTCGATCGGCGTGCTGCTGCTCGTGGCCGTGCTCGCCCTCGTCAAGGACTCGCCGTACGAGCGGGTGGCCCCGGTCCGGATCAAGCTGCGGGCCCTGGCCAGCTCGGTGCAGCTGGTGTGGGGCAACCCCGGCACCCGGCTGGGCATGTGGTCACACTTCACCTCCCAGTTCTCGTTGACGGTCTTCGCGCTGCTGTGGGGATTCCCGTTCCTGGTCAAGGGACAGGGTCTTTCCACCGAGATGGCCGGCACCCTGCTCACCGTGATGACCGGATGGATCGTGGTCAGCGGCCTCGTGCTCGGCAAGCTGGTCACCCGGTTCCCGTTCCAGCGCTCGTGGATCGTGCTCTCGATCGTGGGCGCGATGGCGCTCGTGTGGACCGTCGTCCTGCTCTGGGGCGGGCCGGCGCCGCTGCCGCTCCTCGTCGTGCTGGTGTGCGTGATGGGCTCGGGTGGCCCGGCGTCGATGGTCGGCTTCGACCTGGCCCGCAGCTTCACGCCGGAGGAGTCGCTGGGTCGTGCGAACGGACTGGTCAACATCGGGGGGTTCCTCGCCTCGTTGCTGACGATGGGGTTGATCGGGGTGATCCTGGACTGGCGCGAGCCTCGGGGTGCGTCGTCGTACGACCTGGCCGATTTCCGGGTGGCGTTGTGTGCGCAGTACGTCTTCTGGGCGGTCGGTGCGACCCAGATCCTGCGCTACCGCCGCAAGGCGATCGCCCACCTGCGTCGCGAGCACCCCGGTGCCGTCGAGCGGATGCAGCTCGGGGAGCCGTTCGTGCACCCGGGCTTCAACGACCGCGAAGGTGTGTGAGGTCGAGCGACGCGCTCAGGCTTCGCCGGAGTAGAGCGGGGAGTCCTTGCGTGAGACCAGGTCGAAGCGCTCCTCGGGCGACAGCTTCTCCAGCTCCGCGGCCACGTCGGCCGGGAAGCCGCTGACCTCCGGGGCCTCGGGAACCGGCACGACGGAGTGCACGACTCGATCGGCGTAGACGTGCACGAGGTTGATCGCGTGGTTGCCGTCGACACCCGAGATGAAGCGATCCTTCGGGGCCGGATCCGTGGCGTAGCAGGTCGACGAGGCGACCGAGACGGGGATGGCGGCGAAGGTCGAGAACGACGTGAAGTGGAAGTGCCCGCCGAGGATCGAGGTCACGTCACTGCCTTCGAGCACCGCGGCCAGGCGGTCCTGCTCGAGCAGCTCGATGATCGCCGCGGGTCGCATCATCGGGACCGGGATCGGCGGGTGGTGCAGCGCCAGGATCGTCCCGTTCTCGGCGGGCGTGGCCAACTCCCGGCGCAACCAGGCGAGCTGCTCGTCGCTCAGCTCGCCGTGGTGATAGCCGGGCACGCTGGTGTCGAGGGAGATGATGCGCAACCCGTTCACGTCGTACGTCGCGTCCTGGGTGGCCTCGCCCGGCTCGGCACCGAACAGCTCGCCGGCATAGGCGGAGCGGTCGTCGTGGTTGCCCATCACCCACACGACGACGGCGCCCCACTCCGCGGCGGCCGGCTCGACGATGGCGCGCAGTCGGCGGTAGGCGCCCGGCTCGCCCCGGTCGGCGAGGTCGCCGGTGAAGACGAGGACGTCGGGGCGTGGGGTGATCCGGCCGATCCGGGCAAGGGCCTCACGCAGGTGCTGCTCGCCGTCGACGCGTCCGTAGAGGGGACGCCCGTCGAGCAGGTGGGTGTCGGAGAGATGGGCAACGACGTGCTCTGGTTCGGGATACTGGCCGAGGGGCATCACTCCGCCAGCGTACGGCCGCTACGGTGGCCGTGGAGGTAACACACATGCCCGAACCCACGACCGGAGTCGATCGCAACACCCGCGCGATCGAGGACGGCGTCGTCACCGACTTCAGCGACCGGATGAGCTACGGCGGCTATCTCGACCTGGCCACGCTCCTCTCCGCGCAGCGTCCGATCAGCGACCCGGAGCATCACGACGAGCTGCTCTTCATCGTGCAGCACCAGACCACCGAGCTCTGGCTCAAGCTGGTGCTCCATGAGCTCGAGCACGCCTGCGCGCTGATCCGCGTCGACGAGCTGGCGCCGGCACTGAAGTGCGTGGCCCGGGTCAAGCACATCCAGAAGACCCTGACCGAGCAGTGGTCGGTGCTGGCCACGCTCACCCCCAGTGAGTACGCCGAGTTCCGTGACTCCCTGGGCAACTCCAGCGGATTCCAGTCCTGGCAGTACCGCGCGGTCGAGTTCGCGCTCGGCAACAAGAACGCGGCCATGCTGAAGGTGTTCGAGGCCGACCCCGCCGCCCACCAGGTCGTGAGTCGGGCGTTGCACGCGCCGTCGCTCTATGACGAGTTCCTGCGCTACCTGGCTCGGCAGGGGTATCCGGTTCCGGTCGAGGTGCTCGACCGCGACGTGACCCGGGCGTGGACGTTCCGCGAAGACCTGGTGCCGGTGTTCCGGGCGATCTACCGCGACGCCGAGCACAACTGGGCGGCGTACGAGACCTGTGAGGAGCTGGTCGACCTCGAGGACAACTTCCAGCACTGGCGCTTCCGACACCTCAAGACGGTCGAGCGCATCATCGGCATGAAGTCCGGCACCGGAGGGTCGAGTGGTGCGCCCTTCCTGAAGAAGGCGCTCGAGCTGACCTTCTTCCCCGAGCTCTACGCGGTGCGTACGACGATCTAGGGACCGCAGGAATTGCAGGTTCGGCCGTCAAGAATTGCCAGCTCGCGCATCAACGATTGCCAGCTCGGGCGGGGAGGATCGTGCCGGTGACCTCGCCGAGGGCGATCCGGCCACCGGCGGTGCCGGGAGCGGTGTAACGGAGCACCACCTCGTCGCCGTCCTCGAGGGCGACGCGCTGCTCGTCGCCGACCTGGAACGGCTCGCGCCATCCCCAGCTGAGCTCGAGGAACGAGCCGCGCTCCGCAGGCGTGGGCCCCGAGACGGTGCCTGAGGCCCACAGGTCGCCGGTGCGCACGGTGGCTCCGTTGACGGTCATGTGCGCCAGCATCTGGGCCGGCGACCAGTACATGGTGCGGTACGGCGGCCGGCTGACCACGTGAGCGTTGACCAGCACCTCGATGTCGATGTCGAGCCCGGCCGGTCCGTCGACGGCGAGGTAGGGCAGCGGCTCGGGGTCCTGCCCGGGCAGCTCGGTCCAGGCGGCGTCGAGGGCGGCGAGCGGCGTCACCCAGGTGGAGATCGAGGTGGCGAAGGACTTGCCGAGGAACGGGCCGAGCGGCACGTACTCCCAGGCCTGGATGTCACGTGCGGACCAGTCGTTGAGGCCCATCACGCCGAACGTGTGCTCCGCGAAGTCGGTCACCTCGACCCGGCTGCCCAGCTCGGTCCCGGTGCCGACGACGAAGCCCAGCTCGGCCTCGATGTCGAGGCGTGCGCACGGTCCGAAGACCGGCTCGGGATCGCTCGGGTTCTTGCGCTGGCCCATCGGACGGACGATGTCGGTGCCACTGGGCACCACGGTTCCCGAGCGGCCGTGGTAGCCCACCGGCAGGTGCTTCCAGTTGGGCAGGAGCGCTGCCTGGTCGGGGCGGAAGATCGTGCCGACATTGGAGGCGTGGTGCTCGGAGGCGTAGAAGTCGACGTAGTCGCCGACCTCGATCGGCATCCGCATCTCGACCTCGGACAACGGGATCAGGTGTGACTCGACGTCGCTGCGCTCCACCTCGTCGGTGAGCAGTCGGATGATCCACTGGCGAACCGCCGCGTTGTGCTCGCGGCCCAGCGCCATCAGGGGATTGAGGCTGGCCTGCTCGAAGACATGGGCGACCTCCAGCATCTCGGCCGCCGCGACCGGAGCGAGGTCGAGGACCAGGTCGCCGATCCGCACGCCGACTCGCGGCTCCTCGTCGGCCGTGGCGAAGACGCCGTACGGCAGGTTGTCGATGTCGTACGGCGACCCGGCAGCGCCGGCGACCCAGGTGCTGGTGGTGGTCATGCGGACTCCAAAGTGTGCAGGCCGAGGGCGTGCAGGTCGTCGAGTGGTTGGCTCACCGAGCACGATCCGAATCCGGTGAACCAGCGTCGGGTGCGAGCCATCGTGTCGTGGCCGAGCTCGTGGAACCGGGCGGTCAGGGCGGCCGGGTCGGTCTCGGAGAGCACGGCCACGGCGTCGTCGCCGTCGAGCGAGGCGCGGGTGGCGAGCAGGACGTTGAGGAACCCGTGGTGCGTGAAGCCGGTCTCGTCGTCGGTGTGGCGAACCGCGTTGTGCAGGCCGGCGGTGCACTTGAACGGGCACTCGCGGTCCAGGGCGGCGGTGATCCACGCGCCCAGCACGTCCACGGACGGGAACAGGTCGGCCTCGACCCCTCCGGTGCGGAACTTCAGGCTCAGGTCGGCGGCCGCGATCTCGTCGGCCGCGGCCAACCACCCGGCGCTGGGGCGTTCGTTGGGGAGCTCGACGTGGACCGTGACGTCGTCGTCGACCAGCCCGAGGTCGCGTGCCTGGTCGAGTCCGGCGATCACCCTGCGTGCGTTGGAGAGGAGGTCGGCGGGGTCACGCAGGGCGACCTCGATGCCGGTCAGTCGCAGCCCGTCCAGGCGGTCGACGGTGCTGGCGGCCGGGGCGATGCCGCCGGCGCCGGCACCGATGACGACGCTGACCGGAAGCTCCTCGGTGAGGTCGGAGACCAACGGGCGCAGGTCGGTGAGGCGGTGGTCGCTGACCACGAAGGACGCCACCAGGTCGGCGTACTCCTCGCCGCGGCGGGCGACGAAGGCAGGAACGGCCTCGGTGAGCGGACTGTTGCCGGGCGGGAAGATCGCGGCATCGTCGAGCAGGCCGGTGAAGGCGGGGGACAGTGCGGGGCTTGCCGTGGAGTCGGACACGGTGGGAGAGTAGCGCAGAGACGACTGAGCGGACACTCACGTTCGCTCAACGAACATTTTCCGGTGCAGACAGGGATACCACCATGGCGTACTACCGGGCGGCGGGCAACGTCCCACCCAAGCGACACACCCAGCACCGTGATGCCGGCGGCAACCTCTACTACGAGGAGCTGATGGGGGAGGAAGGCTTCTCCTCCGACTCGTCCCTGCTCTACCACCGCGGCGTCCCGTCGGCGATCGTCGACTCCCAGGTCTGGGAGCTGCCCGACCAGACGCGCACCCCCAACCACCCGCTCAAGCCCCGCCACCTCACGTTGCACGACCTCGGGTTCGATGCCGGCGCCGATGCCGTCACCGGGCGACGTCTGGTGCTCGGCAACAACGACGTCCGTCTCTCGTACGTCGTGACGGCGGTCGCCTCACCCCTCTATCGCAACGCGATCGGCGACGAGTGCGTCTACGTCGAGAGCGGGGAGGGCGTCGTGGAGACCGTCTTCGGAACCCTCTCCTACCGGGCCGGCGACTACGTGATCATCCCGCGGGCCACGACCCACCGCTGGTTGCCGACCGAGCGCTCGCAGCTCTACTGCATCGAGGCGAACAGCCACATCGCGCCGCCGAAGCGCTACCTCTCCCGTTTCGGCCAGCTGCTCGAGCACGCGCCGTACTGTGAACGCGATCTGCACGGCCCCGAGTTCGCGACGTCCGAGACCGAGCTGAGCACCGACGTCGAGGTGCTGGTCAAGCACCGCGTCGGCGGCGGCATCGGCGGCAGCGTGATGACCTATGCGACGCACCCGTTCGACGTGGTGGGCTGGGACGGCTGCCTCTACCCCTACACCTTCAACATCGACGACTACATGCCGATCACCGGCAAGATCCACCAACCGCCGCCGGTGCACCAGGTCTTCGAGGGCCACAACTTCGTGGTCTGCAACTTCCTGCCGCGCAAGGTCGACTACCACCCACTGTCGGTCCCGGTGCCCTACTACCACTCCAACGTCGACTCCGACGAGGTGATGTTCTACGTCGCCGGTGACTACGAGGCGCGCAAGGGCAGCGGCATCAACCTCGGCTCGATCTCCCTGCACCCGGGCGGCTATGCGCACGGCCCGCAGCCGAGCGCGATCGAGGCGTCGCTCGGGGCGGAGTTCTTCGACGAGTCAGCGGTCATGGTCGACACGTTCGCCCCGCTCGACCTGGGCGAGGCCGGGCTGAACAGTGAGGACCCGGCGTACGCCTGGACCTGGGCCGGTCGCAACCCGGGCGCCGGGGACGACGGAGACCCCGCGGTCTTCAGCAACTCCTAGAGAGCACCGGTCGGGCTGGCCTACGCTCGAGGTCATGCGTTCCCGTGTCGTTGCCCTGCTCACCGTCCTCGCCGCGGTGCTCCTGGGCCTCGCCGCGCCCGCCCATGCCGCCGACCCTGCGGTGAACCTCACGCCGCCGGAGGTCACCGGCAAGGCCGCCGTCGGCGTGAAGCTGGTGGCCGACCCGGGCACCTGGCTGCCGGCCGACGCCACCTTCACCTACCAGTGGCTGCGCGACGGCAAGGCCTTGCCGGGCAGGACGAAACGCGCCTACCGCCCGAAGCCGGACGATGTCGGACACCGGGTCGCCGTGGTGGTGACCGCGACCCACCCGTCGTACGCCGACGAGAGCGCGACGTCCTCGGCGGTCAAGGTCGCCAAGGGCACGATCAAGGTGAGGAAGGGGCCGAGGGTCGAGGGCGCGAAGAAGTATCTCGCCCGGGCGAAGGCGACCAGGCCGAGGCTCAACGTGAAGCCCCAGAAGCGGGTCTACCGCTGGCTGCGTGACGGCAGGCGCATCCCGGGTGCCACGGGCCGGAGCCATCGCTTCGGCTGGCAGGACGTCGGCCACGAGGTGCGGGTGGAAGTGACCCTGACCCGACCGGGCTACCGCACCCGCCGGGTGAAGTCCCCGGCCAGCCGGATCGCCCACCGGGTCCCGGCGCGACACGTCGTGAAGTACCACGTCGAGACGCGTGGCCGGATGACCGCGAGCGTGCGGAAGTTCCGAAGGCTCGCCAACGCGTCTCTCAACGATCCGCGTGGTTGGCGAGGGGCGTCGGGCATCCGCTTCGACGAGGTGCGCAGCGGTGGCTCGATGACCCTGGTGCTCGCCGAGTCATCATGGTTGCCACGCTTCTCGTCGGGCTGCAGCGCGCAGTGGAGCTGCCGGGTCGGGCGATTCGTGGTGATCAACCAGCTGCGGTGGAAGAACGCCTCGCCGGCATGGAACAGCCGCGGTGGCACGCTGCGCGGCTACCGGCACATGGTCATCAACCACGAGACCGGGCACTGGCTCGGCTGGGGCCACCGCTCCTGCCCGCGCGCCGGCGCCCCGGCACCGGTGATGCAGCAGCAGTCGATCAGTCTGCAGGGCTGCCGCTTCAATCCGTTCCCGACCGCGGGGGAGCGCAACGTCCCGCGCTTCTGACGGTCGGATCACGCGGCGTCGTGATCGGCGTCCCGGTGCCGGGTCTGGCACCATGGGCGGGTGCTCCTCGAGATCCGTGGCCACAATCTTCCCGGCCGCTCCTGGCATCTGGATGACGGCCCGTGCCACAACGTCCATGTCGGGATCCAGGTGGGTCGGGACGCCGTTGAGCTGGTGGCCGGCGACGCCGCTGGCGCGGTCTGGAGGACCGACATCGAGATCCTCGAGGCTGGTGGCGGCACCGATTTTCGCGGTGCCGCCGTACAAGGCCCCCGCGGCGCCAGGTTCGTCTACCTGAGTTGGGGCGACCTGGCCGACGACGGTGAGTTCACGATGTTTCGCCGGGCCAAGTTGATGCTGGCGGATCTGGAGCGGCTGGTGTCGGCAGACGAGCCGGGCCAACGGGTGATCGCGACGGTCGACCTGACCGATGGGCGCGGAGGGCCCCGGTGTGCCCGCCTGCTCCCGCCGGCTCTGGAGCTCCGCCACGGCTGACGCCCGGCACAGGCCACGCTCAGCCCGGAGCCACGCTCAGGCTTCGACCAGGGTCGGGTAGTCGGTGTAGCCCTCGTGGCCGCCACCGTAGAACGTCTCCGGGACAGGGGGGTTTAGCGCCAGCCCTGCCCGGAGCCGGGCGGGCAGGTCGGGGTTGGCGATGAACGTGCGACCGAAGGCAGCCGCGTCGACGAAGCCGGCGCGGAGCAGTCGCTCGGCCTTGGTCGCGTCGTAGTTGCCGGCGCCGACGATGACGCCCGGGAAGGCGTTGCGCAGCTTGACCCGGAACGCGTCGTCGAGGCTGGGTCCGCCCGCCCAGTCGGGCTCGGAGAGGTGGAGGAAGGCGATGCCACGCTCGGCCAGGGCGCCGGCGACGAACAACCCGGACTCGCCGTCGTCGTCGGAGTCGAGGCCGTTGAAGCTGCCGATCGGAGAGACGCGTACGCCGACCCGGTCCGCGCCGATCTCGTCGACGATCGCGTCGACCACGTCCAGCAGAAGACGGGCCCGGTTGGCCAACGACCCGCCGTACTCGTCGGTGCGCTGGTTGCTCGCCTCCGCCAGGAACTGGTGCAGCAGGTAGCCGTGCGCGGCGTGCACCTCGACCAGGTCGAAGCCGGCCTCGACCGCGTTGCGGGCGGAGCGGCGGTAGTCATCGACGAGCCGAGGGATCTCGTCGGTGGCCAGGGCGCGCGGCGTCGGGCAGTTCACCCGCGCGACGTTGCCGTCGGCGTCCTTGAGTGACGTGCGGCTGCGGAACTCCACAGCACTCGCCGAGACCGGCAGCTCACCGTCGTGGAGGGACTCGTGGCCCACCCGGCCGGTGTGCCACAGCTGTGCGGCGATCCGGCCACCGGCGGCGTGCACGGCGTCGGTGATCGAGCGCCAGCCGGCCACCTGCTCGGGGCTGTGGATGCCCGGAGTGTCGGCATACCCCTTGCCCTCGGCCGAGATCTGGGTGCCCTCGCTGATCACCAGGCCAGCCGAAGCGCGCTGCGCGTAGTAGTCGCGCATGAGGTCGTTCGGCACGTCGCCGGGAGCGGTCGCCCGCATCCGGGTGAGGGGCGCCATGAGGACACGGTGGGGCAGCTCGAGCGAGCCGATGGTCAGGGGGGAGAAGAGGTCGGACATGTCAGCACAACGGTGCGGGCACGCCGCCTGTTCCCGGTGGGCGCTCCCACGTGCGTCACACGGCCACGCCACGCGGTGAGGTGACGTCAGTCAGTCGGTGTCCAATCGTCCCAGTTCGACCACCAGCGACGATCTGCGTCCAGCAGCTCCACCAGTTCTGCGGCTGCGCCGAGGACCTGGTCGACGACTCCGCTCGTGATCCGGCCTGTGATCCGTTGGTGGTGCAGGTCTTCTACGTCCTTCCATTCCCGGCGTCCATCGGGATGCACGATCAGGTCGAGTCCGAAGTCGTGGGTTTCCACGGCTTGCCCTGTGCGAACCTGCGGGGCCTCGAAGTTGAAGTACCAGTGACGGAACCTTCCGTCGGTCTCGAAGATCTTCCAGACGCCGTACATCGATCCCGGTCGATTGACCTGCAACACGATGGTGCTGCCCCACTCCGTGTGGGAGGACCAAGGGTGGGGGCCGAAGGGGTGCTCGGGAAAATTGAAACGCGAGCCAGGATTCAGTCTCACGGCGAGCGTCTCGCCGTCGTCGGCCACCACGGTGACGGGATGTTCGAGCCAAGGACCACCGTGCAGAACCTCACGGCGAGTGATGACAGCGCCGGGGGTGAAGGGTTCTCGCGATGACACATGGGGGAACCGTGTCACCGTAGCTGCCCCAAGGCCATCGGCGGGTCTTCACCGAGTCCGACGTGCCGTCGCTGCACCTCGGTGAACGTCATGGCGATGATGCTACCCAGCCAGGGCGTATCCTAACGCCGCTCCTTCAGCCGGGCGTTGGGCAGGGCGGGCGCCGGGATCGGCCGGAGGGGCTCGTTGACGACGATCCCGAAGCGCCCGGCGGCGACCTTCTGCCCGTCGTCGACGACGGTGTCGCCGTCGGTGATCTGGTCCTGCCACTGTTGACGGAAGTCGACGATCTCCTCGTGGGTACGCCCGACGAAGTTCCACCACATCACGATCGACTCACCGAACGGTGGTCCGCCGAGCAGCAGCAGCCGCGCGTCGTCGTACGCCGTGAGGTCGAGGCAGTCGGCGCCGGTGCCGGCGTGGGCGAGCTCGCCCGGCTTGACGTCGTGGCCGGCCAGGCTGACCGTCCCGGTGTCCAGCAGGAGTCCGTGCTCGAACGACGGGTCGACGTCGATGCGCATCGTGGTGCCCGCCTCCAGCAGGATCTCGGCGCCGAGCAGCGGGGTGTGGGTGGTGACCGGCGACGTCGAGCCAAGCAGGGAGCCGAGGAAGACGCGCGCCTCCCATCCCTCGCCCTGCACCGGCTCGGGCACGTGGTGCTCGAAGGCAGGTGGCGCGTCACGGGAGGCCTCCGGCAACGCGACCCACAGCTGCGCGCCGTGGAGCACCGTGGTCTCGGGGGTGGAGACCTCCGAGTGACTGATGCCGCGGCCGCCGGTCATCAGGTTGACCTCGCCGGGGCGCACCATTGCCTCGGTTCCCACACTGTCGCGGTGGCGGATCTCGCCGGTGAACAGCCAGCTCACGGTCTGCAGTCCGGTGTGCGGATGCGGCGCCACCGACATCCCTCCGGAGTCGGCGACGTCGTCGGGACCGTAGTGGTCGACGAAGCACCATGCGCCGATCAGTGACCGGTGCCGCTGCGGCAGCGTACGGCGGACCAACATGGCGCGCGGTCCGCCGAGTGGCACCTCGCGTGGCGGAAGGATCTCGATGCCGCCCGGCGCCCCCTCGGAACATACGATCTCTTCGGGGCGTTCGTCGAGGTTGCTCATGGACCCAGTGTGGTCCCTCACCGCAAGCCGGGAGGATTGGGAGTCATCAGATCTCATTGCCGCGGAAACAAGTCTTGGATTTGTCTCAATGGATCGTTCTACCCTGATCGAGTACACCCCGACGCTCGTGGAGGTAGTTCGTGAAGATCACGCAGGTGGAGGCGATCCCGTTCGCCATTCCCTATCGCAAGCCGCTGGTCTTCGCGAGCGGCGAGGTCCACACTGCTGCACACATCTTGGTGCGGGTGCACACCGACGACGGTCTCGTGGGAACCGCCGAGGCGCCGCCGCGCCCCTTCACCTACGGCGAGACGCAGGCCTCCATCAAGGAGGTGGTCGAGTCGATCTTCGCGCCGGCGATCACCGGGGAGTCGCCGTACGACCGCGAGCTGGTGCACGCGAGGATGGCGCGCACCATCGCCAACCCGACCGCCAAGAGCGCGGTCGACATGGCCCTGTGGGACATCATCGGGCAGGCCACCGGCGTCTCGGTCACCCAGCTCCTCGGGGGCTTCACCGACCGGATGCAGGTCTCCCACATGCTCGGCTTCGACGAGCCGGAGAAGATGGCCGACGAGGCCGAGCGGATGCTGGAGACCTTCGGGATCTCCACGTTCAAGGTGAAGGTCGGGCGGACGCCGATCGAGCTCGATGTCGCGGTCTGCCGGGCGATCAGGGAACGCCTCGGCGACCGGATCGAGCTCTACATCGACGGCAACCGCGGCTGGACCGCCTCCGAGTCGGCGCGAGCCCTGCGCAAGATGGACGACCTCGACCTGTCGATGGCAGAGGAGCTGAACCCGGCCGACGACGTGCTCGGTCGGCGTTGGCTCGTGGAGCAGTCCACGATTCCCTTCGTGGCCGACGAATCCGTCTCCACCCCCGCCGACGTGACCCGCGAGATCCTGGGTGGCTCCGCCACCATGGTGAGCATCAAGACCGCGCGCACCGGGTTCACCACGTCCCAGCGGGTGCACCACCTCGCCGAGTCACTCGGGATCGAGGTCGTGATGGGCAACCAGATCGACGGGCAGGTCGGCTCGCTGTGCAGCCTCGCCTTCGGTGCGGCCTACCAGTCGACGTCGCGCCGGGCGGGGGAGCTCTCCAACTTCCTCGACATGAGCGACGACCTCCTGGCCACGCCCCTCGAGATCAGCAACGGTGAGCTGCTGGTGCGTCAGGCGCCCGGGCTCGGCCTCGACATCGACGAGGACAAGCTCACCCGCTACCGCCAGGACCGCTGACGCCGTACGCCGCAGCCCCCGCTGCGGGCTGCCCGGCTGCGGGCCTCCGGGGCTCCGGGGTGCGGGGCTCCGGGGCTGCGGGGCTCCGGGGACGTCATACGTTCTGCGCCTCCTGGCAACCGCACCGTATGACGCTGCGGGGACGTCATACGTTCTGCGCCTCCGGGCAACCGCACCGTATGACGCTGCGGGGACGTCATACGTTCTTGGCTGCGTGGAAGTCGTCTGGCTCGAGCACCTTCGAGACGAGCATGCCGAACACGATCCCCCAGAACGCCCCGCCCACATTGAGGATCGTGACGTCGGTGATCGTGACCAGGAACGTCACCAGGGCACCGAGGGTGAAGCGGTGGGCGAACGACGCGACGAAGGCGCCTTGCAGTGCCTTCAGCATGGCGAGTCCACCGAGAGTGGCGATGTAGGCCGGCGGCGCTGCCAGCATCAGGCGCACGAACAGTGGCGCGAACAGGCCGACCAGCAGGGCCAGCGCGCCACAGGTGACGGCTGCGGCGTAGTGCCGGCTGCGCCTTCCCGAGGCCACCAGCAATGAGTTGGTCGGGCCGGTCAGGCACGACGAGATGCCGCCGAGAGCAGCACTGAGCAGGGAGCCGATGCCGCAGCAGATCGTGGCGAAGGTGACCGGTGGCCTGTGCCCGGCCGCGGTCAGCACCGCGACGCCCTGGCCGTTCTGCACGACGAGCACCGTGATGGCGAGCGGGACGACGAGCTCGAGCAGCGCCGAGGTGCTGAAGGCAGGCGCCTGCAGCGACGGGGTCGAGAGGGCCGGGCCGGTGCCTGGAGCGAACCCGCCCACGACGGCCACGGCCACGGCGCCGATCAGCAGGGCACCCAGGACCGGCGGCAGCCAACGCCCGAGCGGGCCCGGCCGGCTGAGCACCAGGAACGCCACCACCATCGGTGCCGCGATCGCAACGTCGGACCGGACCGCGCCGACCAGCTCGGTGCCGAAGCTCAGGAACACCCCGGCCACCATCGCCATCACCAACGGCAGTGGGATCAACGACATCACCCGGGCGACCCATCCGCTCATCCCCAGCACCAGGATCAGCAGTCCGGTCACCACGAACGCGCCCAGCACCTCGGGCCAGGACAAGTGGTCCAGGGACTTGCCGACCACCACGGTTCCCGGGATGGTCCAGAAGAAGGACAGCGGTTGGCGGAAGGCCCAGCTGGCCAGGATGGTGATGATGCCGTTGAGGAAGAACACGGCGAAGATCCACGAGCTGATCTGCTCGCGGGACAGGCCGCCTGCCGTGCCGACCGCAAGGATCACCGCGACCGGCCCGGTGGCGGCGAAGATCAGCGCGATCAGCCCGTTTGCCAGCTCGGTGGTGCCGAGGTCACGACGCAGGTCCTGCAACTTCGGTCGCTGCGGCCGGGGCATGGTCAGTTGCGTCACGGGGAGCCCTCCGAGGGAACATGTCGGGCGGCGAGCTCGGTGCGCGAACGGATGCCGAGCTTCGCGTAGATGCGGGTCAGGTGGTACTGCACGGTCTTCACGGAGATGTAGAGCTGCTCGCCGGCCTCGCGATTGCTCAGACCCGACGCGACCAGGTCGGCGACCGCGGTCTCCTGGGGAGTGAGGTCGGTCAGGCTGGTGCTGCGCCGGGGTCGCAGGCCGGCCGCGTTGAGCTCCCGGTCGCATCGTTCGACGTACGTCGTGGCACCCAGGGTCGCGTAGCCGTCGCGGGCCGAGCGCATCACGCCGTCGGCCTCCCGGCGCCGACCGGCACGCCGCAACGACTGGCCGTAGCTGAAGTTCACCCGGGCGCGCTCGAAGGGCAGCGGCAGGTCGGAGATCAGCTCGAGGGCGGACTCGAAGGCCGCCACTCCGGCATCGAGGTCGCCGGACCCGCAGTGGATCCGGCCGAGGACCGCCTCCAGGGCTGCCTGTTCGGAACGCAGCCCGTGATCGGCGGCGACCGCGTGGTGCGCGTCGATGAGGGTGCGCGCCTCATCCACGCGATCGGTCATCACCAGGGCGTTGGCATGCAGCGCCGGCCACGGCCAGAACCCCGGCTCGAGCTGGTCCCCGAGCCGAGCGGCCACCGGGGCCAGGGCCTGGACGACGCCCTCGTAGTTGGCCGCGGCCTCGGCGAAGTGGGCGCGGGCCAGGGCGGCCGGGATCTGCATCATCGGGTAGTCCTGCGCGGCGGAAGCGCCCTTGCGGAGGTGTTCACGGGCCGCGGCCTGGTCGCCGCGCAGCACGTTGACCTGGACGCCGGTCCAGTGCACCAACGGGCGCAGCAGATGATGCTCCGACTCCGCGACCTCGCGTGATGCCCGGGCGACCACGGCCAGGGCCTCGTCCCAGTCACCGAGTCGGAACAGGCTGCGCGCGAGCCAGGCCTGGGCCCACAACGAGACCCGTGTGGAACCCATTCGGAACCGGGTCGGGACGGCGCCCTCGAAGTCATGGCGGGCCGAGACCGGCTCGTCGCGGGCCAGGTCGATCCATCCGCGCCCCATGCGGATCCGCTGCGCCTGCGGGCCGGTCGGCACTCGGCGACCCAGGTCGTCGTACCCTGCCAGGGCCTCGTCCCATCGCCCACAGGCGGCCAGGCCGATGCCTCGCATGGCGGCTGATTCGAGTGCTTCGGTGGAGTCGGGGCTGGTCGCCTCGGCGACGCGCTGGTCCCACTCGACCATGGCATCGGGCTGCCACATGCCAAGGTGGTGCAGCACCCGGCGTACGCCGATCAGGCCGCGCACCTCAGGGCGCGCGGTGTCCCAGCTCTGCCACGCGCGGTCGAGCAGGAGCGCCGCCTCTGCTGGGCGCCCGCGGAGGATGGAGAGGTAGGCAAGGGTGGCGTCGATGCGCGCCGAGCGTGGGGCCACCTCGAGCTCCTCCACGAAGAGGTTGGCCTCGGGCAGCTCGCCTGCGCCGATCAGGGCGTCGACGCCCTCGACCAGCAGGGCCGTGGCCCGGGCATGGTCCGGCTCCATGCGGCTGGCCCTGACCAGGGCGTGCGCGGCGCGCCCCCACGCCCCCTCAGCTGCCTGGCGCTCGGCATACTCGCGCAACTCGGTGAGCAGCGCCTCGGCCGGCTCGCCCTCGGCCAGCACGCGGTGGTGGAGCAGCCGGAACTCGTCGTCGACGACGTCGACTGCGCGGGCATGCAGCTGGTGGGTGCGGCGCTGGCCGACGAGCTCCAGGACGGCCGACCGGGTCATCGGGTCCACCCAGTGCAGGACCTTGCTCCCCAGGCGCAGGTCGCGATGGAGGAGACCGGCCTCCTCGGCGCTGTCGAGTGCCGCGACGGCGTCGTCGACACCGGAGAGCCGCAGGGCTTCGCCCTCGGCCGCGTCGTCACCGAGAACGGCCGCGGCCTCGATCAGCTGACGGGAGGCGGGGGAGCAGGCCTCCAGGGCGAGTTGCACCTCGGCAACGCGACGCCGGGTGGCCGGCAGCGCACGTTGCCAGTCGGTCCACGGCGTTTCCGGTGCCTCGGCCAGCAGCTCGACGACGACGCCAGCATTGCCCACGGCGTGGTCACGCAGGGCCCGGGCCTCGCGGTCGGTGAGCGCCACGCCGCGCTGGTGCCCGAGCTGACGCACCTCGGAGGTCGACAGCTCGGAGATGCGCAACCGGCGCAGGTCCGGGAGGTCGGTCGCGATCGGGCGGCGCGCGGTGAGGAGCACCCGCAGTGTCGTCGGCGCCCGACGGGCCGCCGAGTGCAACGCCTTGAGGCTCGCGGCGTCGGCCAGGTCGGCGCCGTCGACGACGATGAAGAGCCGGCCGTCTCCCGCCGTACGACGACGCAGGTCGGGCAGGAGTGAACGGGCCACGACCACGGGGTCGTCGTCGGGATCGGCGATGACCCCGAGTTGCTCGAGGACGGCGTAGGGGTGAGCGGCTTCCCACTCCGACGCGCCGGCGCGCAACACCGCGACCGCGCTCTGCACCGCGAGGAACTCCTCGACCAGTGCGGTCTTGCCGCTGCCCGGCGGTCCCTCGACCACGACGATCGAGGGACGGCCGGCGGTGTTCGTGGCGAGCTGTCGCAGCGACTCGATCTCGGCGGACCTGCCGACGAAGACGTGGCCCGTGGGGTGGATGCTCATCTGGTCACGCTAGCGGCCATCGCCGTTGGTTGGTCTGGCGTCCCGCACCCCTGGCGCGCACCCGGAGCAAGGGCCGCCCCCGAAGGACCAACGGCGACACCCACAGGGAGCCCGGTCAGCCGAGGTCACCGCCGGCGACGGGGAGCGTCGTACCGGTGATGTAGGCCGCCTCGTCCGAGGCGAGGAAGGCGATCGCCGCGGCCTGCTCGTCGAGCGTGCCGTAGCGCTTGAGCAGGGAGGACCCGATGGTCTGGTCGATGTGTGCCTGGAACCAGGCCCGCTCCTCCTCGGTCTCGGCCGCGGGGGTGCCCCGCGAGATGCGGCGCGGTGGTGCCTCGGTGCCACCGGGGGCGGTGGCGACGACCCGGATCCCGGCGTCGGCGTACTCCAACGCGAGCGACGCCGTGATTGCGTTGATGCCGCCCTTGGCAGCGGAGTAGGGGATCCGGTGGATGCCCCGGGTGGCCGCCGAGGACACGTTCACGATCACGCCGCGGCCGCGCTCGACCATCGACGGCAGCGCCGCTCGACAGCTGAACAGCGTGGTCAGCAGCGACCGGTCGAGCTCGGCGCGGATCTCGGCATCGCTGAACTCGGTGAACGGCTTGAAGTTGATCGCTCCGCCGACGTTGTTGATCAGCACGTCGATGCGGCCGAAACGGGCGATGGCGGAGTCGACCACCGACGAGGCACCTTCCCAGGTCTCCAGGTCGGCGACGACTGCATGCGTGGGACGGGCCGCACTGCCCAGCTCCTCGGCGAGCTCACCCACCAGCTCCGCCCGGTCGACCAGCACCACGGAGCCACCCTCAGCGCTGATCCGCCGAGCGGTCTGCTCGCCGATGCCCTGGGCGGCACCGGTGACCACGACGACCTTGTTGTCGAAACGGCCCGGGGTGATGAACTTCGGCAGTGCCCGTTGGCGCGCCTCCTCCATCGCCCGGCGGGTGGTCTGCTTGGAACGCTCGGCGTGCTCGGCGATCAGGGTGCGGGCGGCCAGGCGGTCGCCGGCCTCGATCGCGTCGACGATGTCGAGGTGGTCCTGGGTGCAGCTCGGGTGGCACCAGGTGGCCCGCCGAAGCACGTCTTCCATGTGTCCCTTCACGCCCAGCGCCTGGTAGGCCTGCAACAGGTGCTCGTTGCCGGTCAGGGTGAAGAGGTAGTCGTGGAAGGCGGCGTTCGTCTCGGTGTAGGCCGCAGCGTCGACGAAGCGATCGCCGTCGACGTAGGGCATGGCGGCCTCGGCGAGCAGTCGGTACCCGGTGACCTGGCGTGACGAGAGCCGGCCGATGACGAGTTCCAGGGCGCCGAGCTCGAGGGCGGCCCGCGCCTCGAAGATGGCGTCGGACTCGTGCACGGACGGGTGCTCCTCGCCGATCTCGTAGTGGCCCGGCACCGGTGCGACGTCGTCGGTGCCGCTCGTCTCGGGTGGTGTGACGTGCTCGTGCAGGGGCGCAATCTCGCGGACGCCGAACATCTCCTGGCCGGCGACGGCTCTCCCTCCTGCGACGAGCAGTTTCTCGTCGTCACCCGCAAGGAATGGGGTGATCGGGCCTTCGCCGCCGGTCCTGGCGACGGTCTGCCCGGCGATGCTGCGTGCGGTTGCCGCGTCCTCCTCCGGCGTACGACGGGTTGCTGCGGCGTGGAGTGGCTCGACCTCGCGACCGGGGAAGATCTCCTGCCCGGCCAAGCGGTTGGCCCCGGCCTTCACGGCGAACTCCTCGGAGAGGCCAACGCCCCCGGTGGTTGAGGAGGACGGCGCACCGGCGGCCCCGCTGGTTGAGGAGGACGGCGCACCGACGGTTGCACTGGTTGGGGCAGGCGCGCCAGCGCCTGCCTCGACACCTTGGGCGCTGGGGACTCGAGATGGTTGCTGCGCAACCTCCTCGACCGCCGGGGTCTCGTTCGACGACTTCCCGGACAGTGCGAACTTCTCGTAGTAGAAGCCCGTCGGCTCGACGCCCTCGTCGGCGAAGTGCTTGCGCACTGCCTCGACCATCGGAGGTGGGCCGCAGACGTAGACCGCCAGGTCGCCGCCGTACAGGTGCTCGTCGCGGATGAGGCTCATCACGAAGCCCTTGTTCTCGGCCGTGCTCTCCGGGTCGGAGACACAGTGGTCCCAAGTGAGGTTGGGCAACGCGTCAGCCAGCTCGCCGAGGGTTTCGAGCTCGACCAGGTCGGTGTCGTTGCTGACGCCGTAGACCAGGTGCACGGCTCGCTCGCTCCCGTTGTCACGGAGCGTGCGCAGGATCGCCAGGATCGGCGCCAGCCCGGTGCCGCCGGCCAGCAGCAGCAGCGGCCGGTCGGACTCGCGCAGGAAGAAACTGCCATTGGGGCCGGTGAACGTCATCTCGTCGCCCACGGCCGCGTTGTTGACCAGGTGCTCCGACATCAGTCCACCCGGGGTGAGCTTCACCAGGAAGGAGAGCCCGCTCTCGTCCGGGGAGTTGCTGAACGAGTAGGACCGGGTCTCGTCCGTGCCGGGCACGGCCAGGTTGACGTACTGCCCCGGGAGGAACGCCAGCTTGTCGCGGTCCGGGATGTCGAGGGTGAAGGAGACCGTGCTGTCGGACAGACGCTCGAAGTGCGACATCGTCGCGGTGTAGGTCGCCGCGCTGGTCTTGGCGACCGCCGAGGTGCTGGCGATCTGGAGCACGAGGTCGGACTTCGCCTTCATGCTGCAGGGCAGCACGTATCCCTTCGCCGCCTCGTCCTCGGTGAGGGCGTCGTCGATGTAGGTGCCCCCGTCGTACTCACCCGATTCGCAGAACGCCTTGCAGGTCCCGCAGGCGCCGTCGCGGCAGTCGAGTGGGATGTTGATGCGATGGCGGTACGACGCGTCGGCGACGGTCTGCCCCTCCGCGACGGTGATGAATCGGGTGACGCCGTCCTCGAACGAGAGGGCCACCTGATGGGTGGTCCGATCGACGGTCTTGTCGGCAACCTGCTGGCTCATGGGAGTCCTCCGGTGCGGCTCAGAAGTGGTAGACGTCGACGACGTGGTGGATGTAGTCGTTCTTCAGCACCACGGTCTTGCGTCGGATCAGCGGCTGCTCGCCGGAGAAGTCGATCGTGTAGAAGGACGTCCCGTAGTAGGGGTCGATCGTCTTGTAACGGAAGTACATCGTGTGCCAGTTGAACCGGATGTCGACGATGTCACCGCGACGTTCGATCACCTCGACGTTGCTGATGTTGTGGCTCGTCCGCGGCTCCGGGATGGAGGTCGCGCTCGAGCGTTCCGTGCGGATCCGGAAGATCCGGTCCTCGAGGCCACCCTTGTTGGCGTAGTAGATCAGTGAGATGTCGGTCTGGGGGTCCTCGGTGAGGTTGTCGTTGTCGTCCCAGGCCGGCATCCAGTACTCGCAGTCGTCGGCGTAGCACTCGAGCCACTTCTCGAACTCCCGGTCGTCGAGGAAGCGGGCCTCGCGATAGAGGAACTGCTCGATGGAGTTCTGGGTGATCAGGCTGGTGCCGGTGCTCTGCTCGATCGTCATGGTGGTCTCCTCAGGCCTGGTTCGAGTTGCGGGCGGCGGCTGCTGCTTCTTCGCGGTCCACGGCGGCGACCATCACGTCGCGCCAGTAGCCGTGCTGCACGGGGTAGAGGCCCTCGTCCTCGTTCTTGAGGCCGGCCGAGATGACGCCGGGCATGTCGAGCGCGGTGGCCACTTCGTCGGGGCCGGTCAGCCAGTGCTCGGCGCCGCGGCTCATGTCGTTCCAGGGCGCCTTGGTCGCTTGGAAGGTGAGCTGGCAGGAGCGGAACTCCTCCAGGTCGTCGGGGGTGGCCATTCCGGAGGCGTTGAAGAAGTCCTCGTACTGACGGATCCGCCAGGCTCGCGACTCCTTGCTCTCGCCCTTGGGGGCGATGCAGTAGATGGTCACCTCGGTCTGGTCGGTGGAGATCGGGCGGAAGTGGCGGATCTGGGTGGAGAACTGGTCCATCAGGTAGACGTTGGGATAGAGGCACAGGTTGCGCGAGCCCTTGACCATGAACTCGCCCTTGGCGTCGCCGTACTTCTCCTTGAGTCCTTCCAGCTGGTCCCAGAGCGGGCGGTCCTGCGGGTTGCCGGCCCAGGTCCACAGGCACAGGTGGCCGTTGGGGTAGGACCAGTAGCCGCCGCCGGACTTGCCCCAGCTGCCGGCGTCCAGGGTCTTGGTGGCGTTGGCGGACTCGCCGGTGTCGCGGCGCGAGGTGGTGGCCGCGTAGTTCCAGTGGGTGGCGGTGACGTGGTAGCCGTCGGCGCCGTTCTCGGCCTGAACCTTCCAGTTGCCGTCGTAGGTGTAGGTCGAGGAGCCGCGCAGCACCTCGAGCCCGTCGGGGGACTGGTCGACGAGCATGTCGATGACCTTGGTGGTGTCGCCGAGGTGCTCGGCCAGGGTGCTGACGTCGTCGTTGAGGCTGCCGAAGAGGAAGCCGCGATAGCTCTCGAAGCGCGGCACCTTCGTCATGTTGTGCGAGCCGTTGGTGTTGAACGTGTCGGGGTAGCCGGCGCCGTCGGGGTCCTTCACCTTGAGCAGGCTGCCGTCGTTGCGGAAGGTCCAGCCGTGGAAGGGGCAGGTGAGCGTGGTGCGGTTGTCGGTCTTCTTGCGGCAGATCATCGCGCCGCGGTGGGCACAGGCGTTGATGAGCAGGTTCAGCTCGCCGTCCTTGTCGCGGGTGATCACGACCGGCTGGCGACCCATGTACGTCGTGAAGTAGTCGCCGGCGTTGGCCACCTGGCTCTCGTGGGCGAGGTAGATCCAGTTGCCCTCGAAGATGTGCTTCATCTCCAGCTCGAAGATCTCCTCGTCGGTGAAGATCTTGCGGTTGGCCCGGTAGATGCCGGCCTCGCGGTCGTCGACGACCGCGTCGGAGAGGGTGTCACGTACGTGCGCCAAGGTCTCGCTCATGGTTCCTCCAGGTCTGCGGGTGATCCGTCGACAGTGGCACGGCGTGGGGGCGTCCACACCAGCCAAGTGCCTAGGCCTGACCTAGGGTGGTATTGAGACGTTGGAGATCTTTGTCTTCCAAGAACGAGTAATTGTGCTGTCCCAATCTCGGGCTTAGCCTGAAGTCACCGTTGTGATCGCCGTCATGTCGACGGACCGCACGCGCCCACACAGGAATTGAGGGAAAGAGCCATGAGCAACACCGCAACCGAATCCGCCTCCGCGGCCGCATCAGGTGCGTCGGCGACCGAGCGCTTCAAGACCGACAAGCTCGTCGGTGTGGAGAACACTCCCAAGGAGCGGGTCGACCTGCTCGCCCGTGAGGTGCTCGACGCAGTCCACGAGACGGTGCGCAAGCACAAGGTCACCTACGACGAGTACAACGCCCTGAAGGCGTGGCTGATCAACGTGGGCCAGGACGGCGAGTGGCCGCTCTTCCTCGACGTGTGGATCGAGCACGTCGTCGAGGAGGTCGCCAACGCCGGCCGTGAGGGTTCCAAGGGCACCATCGAGGGTCCCTACTACGTGCCCGGGGCGCCGGCTCTTCCGGCCGAGGCAAACATGCCGATGCGTGAGGACGAGAAGGGCACCCCGCTGCTCTTCCAGGGCCAGGTCACCGACCTCGAGGGCAACGCCGTGCCGAACGCCACGATCGAGTTGTGGCACGCCGACGAGGACGGCTTCTACTCGCAGTTCGCCCCCGGCATCCCCGAGTGGAACCTGCGCGGCACCATCACTGCCGACGACGAGGGTCGCTACTGGATCAACACGATGCAACCCGCGCCGTACCAGATCCCCACCGACGGTTCGTGCGGCAAGCTGATCTCCGCCGCCGGCTGGCACCCGTGGCGTCCCGCCCACCTGCACCTGAAGGTGTCGGCGCCCGGCAAGCAGCTGATCACCACCCAGCTCTACTTCCCCGGCGACGCACACAACGACGACGACGTGGCCAACGCGGTCAAGCCCGAGCTGTTGCTCGACATCCAGCCGGCCGAGTCCGGCAACGGGAACCAGGTCACCTACAACTTCGTGCTGGACCCCGCCTGATGCCGCTGTTCCACGCCCGCATGGACGTCCGGATCCCGCACGACCTGGATCCCGACGTCCGGGCCGACATCGTCGCCCGCGAGAAGGCCTACTCCCAGGAGCTCCAGGAGGCGGGCAAGTGGCCGCACATCTGGCGCATCGCGGGGGAGTACTCCAACATCTCGATCCTCGACGTCGCAGACGCCGACGAGTTGCACACGATGCTCTCGGGCCTGCCGCTGTTTCCCTACATGGACATCAAGGTGACCGCGCTGGCCACCCACCCGTCCGACATCAACGCCTGACCTCACCCGCCCCGCTGCCCCCGCTGCCCTCGCATTTCCCCGGGTACCCGGGGAAATGGGAACTTCCCGGCCGAAATTCCGGCCGGGAAGTTCCCATTTCGGCCGGGAAGTGGCGCCCCGGGAGCGGCGTACGGAACTCGCGCGGTCAGGGGAGCAGCAGTGCCGAGTCGCCGAACTCGTGCCACAGGTAGCCCTCCGCCCAGGCCTGGTCGTACGCCGACTGGGTGAGCTCGGCGCCCGCCACCGACTCCACCAGCAGCAGGTGTGAGGCCTGCGGGTCGTGCCAGCCGGTGACCAGGCCGGTGACCACTCGTGCCGGCTCGCTCGGAGAGATGACCCGGTTCGTCCATCCCGACGCGCGGACCACCTGTCCGTCCCCGTCGACCGCTGACTCGAGCGCCCGCGTGACGGTCGTACCGACGGCGACCACGCGGCCGCCTCGCCGCCGGGTCGCGTTGACCAGTTCGGCAGTGCCGCGGGGAACGTCGAACCATTCGGCGGCAGGTGCCTCGCCGACCTCCTGCGAGGAGAACCCGGTGTGCAGGGTGACGGTGGCGACCAGGACGCCGCGGGCCACCAGCCGGCTCAGCAGTCGCTCGCTGATCGGCCGCCCGGCGGACGCCATCTCGACGCTGCCCGGTCGGGACGCGAAGATCGTCTGGTAGTCCGCGAGCGGATAGCGGTGGTGCAGGTATCCGTAGGCGATCGGGCGCCCATGCGAGGCCAGCTCCCGGTCGAGGTCCCCGGTCACGCGGGCCAGCCAGATGCGGTTGCCCTCGCCGGTCGGTGACGAGGTACGACCCGAGTGCTCGGCCACGAGTGTCAGCTCGACCGGTCCGATGCGGAGGACGTCGCCGACCCGGGCGTCGAGAACTGCCTGCGCGGCGCTGGGTGCCGAGCGCAGCTCGACGTGCCGGGTGCCGTCGTCGAGGAAGCTGCCGACGTGCACGACGACGGGTCCGAGACGGTCGTGGATGCCGTCGATCTCCCCCGGCACGGTCGCGGAGTTGTTGACCACCAGGAGATCGCCCGCTTCGAGGTGCTCCGGCAGCTCGTGGAACTCGGTGTGCGTGACGCCGCCCGGTCTCGCGATCAGCAGTCGCACCTCGTCGCGGCGCAGGCCGCGCGCCTCGGGTGGTGCCGGTGCCGTGGAGCGTTCCGGGCTGGGGAAGTGGGTGCGTGGCGTGTCGGTCAGGGCAGTCACCGGGCGGACACCTCCACGAGGAGGGAGGCGTCGATCTCCGCAGCGCGGTAGCGGCCACTGGCCGGCCGGCCGGAGATCAGCGACATCAGGTGGGGCACCACCGACTCGGGGGTCGGCCGGTCGGAGATGTCCTCCCCGGGGAAGGCAGCCTGGTGCATGCGGGTGCGCATGTCGCCGGGGTCCACGGCATAGCCCCGCACGCCGTTCTCCGCGGCCAGGGTGAGGGTGGCGTGGTCGAGTGCGGCCTTCGACGCGCCGTACGCGCCCCAACCCGGGTAGTGCTCGACGGCGGCGTCGGAAGAGATCGAGAGGAGCACGCCGTCGTCGCGGGTCAGGAACGGCAGCAGGAGGGCGGTCAGGGCGATCGGTGCGACGACGTTCACCTCGAGCACGTCGTGCAGCTGCGCTGGGCGTACGTCGGCCAGTGGCGGCAGCGGGGTCGGTCCCAGGTCGCTGGCGTTGTGGACCAGGAGGTCCAGTCGGCCGTGACCTCGGACCGTGTCGGAGAGGACTGCGAGGTGGTCGGTGGAGCGCAGGTCGCCGGCGACGGCAGTGACGCCGGTGCGGTCGGCGTGCGCCGTCCCCAGCTCCGCGCGGCTCCGTGCGGTCGTGATCACTCTCCAACCGGTGGCGGCGAGGACGTGCACGAGTGCTCGGCCCAAGCCGGTGGATCCGCCGGTGACGAGCGCCACCGGTGCCTGCCGGTGGAGGGACAGTTGTCGGTCGTGTTGTGTGGTCATGCACCCGAGTCTTCAAGTTGAAGTTAACTTGAAGTCAAGGGGTCGGTCAGAAGTTTCTGTCAGGTCAACGGCGCGTCCGTCACGGCCTCGACCTGCTCCCGGGTGACCCCGGGCGCCAGTTCGACGATTGTGAAGGACGCGGTCGCCACGTCGAAGACACCCAAGTTGGTGATCACGCGTTGCACGACGGCGCGACCGGTCAGTGGCAGGGTGCAGCTGGTCATCAGCTTGGCGCCGCCCTCGCGAGTGGTGTGGTCCATCAGCACGATCACCTTCTTGGCACCGTGCACGAGGTCCATCGCGCCACCCATGCCCTTGACCATCTTGCCGGGGACCATCCAGTTGGCCAGGTCGCCGGTGACCGACACCTGCATGCCGCCGAGCACCGCCACGTCGAGGTGGGCGCCGCGGATCATCGCGAAGCTGGTGGGGGAGTCGAAGAACGACGCCCCCTTCTTCACCGTGACGGTCTCCTTGCCGGCGTTGATCAGGTCGGGATCGAGGTCCTCCTCGAACGGGTAGGGCCCGACGCCGAGGATGCCGTTCTCGGCATGCAGGACCACGGACGAGTCATCGGGCAGGTGAGCCGGGATCAGCGTCGGCATCCCGATGCCGAGGTTCACGTACTGCCCGTCGGAGAGCTCGGCAGCGGCGCGCGCCGCCATCTCGTCGTGGTTCCAACCGGTGCTCACATCGGTGTTCACTACGGACGTGGTCATCTCAGCTGCCTTCCGGTCGTGGCGTGGTGGTGGACTTCTCGATGCGCTTGCGCTGGGCCTGTTCCGGAGTGAGGACGACCACCCGGTCGACGAAGACGCCGGGGACATGCACGTCATCCGGGTCGATCTCGCCGGCCTCGACGAGGCGCTCGGCCTCGACGATCGTGAGGCGTCCCGACATGGCCACCGCCGGATTGAAGTTCTGCGCGGACTTGTTGAAGCGGAGGTTTCCGTGCCGGTCGGCGACGGCGGCGCGGACCAGGGCGACGTCGGCCTCGATCGACTCCTCGAGAACCATCTCGCGACCGTGGAAGGTGCGGGTCTCCTTTGGGGGCGAGGCGACCGCGATGGATCCGTCCGGGTGGTAGCGCCAGGGCAGACCGCCCTCGGCGACGGCCGTGCCTACACCTGTGGGCGTGAAGAACGCGCCGATCCCTGCGCCACCGGCACGCATCCGCTCGGCGAGGGTGCCCTGTGGGGTGAGCTCGACCTCGAGTTCGCCGGCGAGGTACTGGCGGGCGAACTCCTTGTTCTCCCCCACGTAGGAGGCGATGACCCGGTTGATGCGACGGGCCTCGAGGAGCAGGCCGAGGCCGGCTCCGTCGACGCCGCAGTTGTTCGACACCACGCCGAGCTCGTCGGCGCCCTGCTCGAGGAGCGCGTCGATGAGGAACCAGGGGATACCGGCCAGGCCGAAGCCGCCGACGGCGATCTGACTGCCCGACTTGATGTCGGCGACGGCCTCGGCGGCGGAGCCGACGACCTTGTCGAGTGGGGTGCTCATGCTCGGACTCCTTGCAGGTGCTCGATGATCGCCGGGGTGATCGCGGCCGGCTGCTCGTCATTGGCGAGGTGGGCCGAGTTGGGGACGACCAGCACGCGGCCGTCCCGGACAGATGCGGCGATGCCCTCGAGGTGCGGCGGGGGCGTGGAAGGGTCGTCGGCACCGGCGATCGCCAGTGTCGGCGCGGTGATCGAGGCGAGCTCGTCGCGCAGGTCCATCGTGGCGATGGCCTCGCAGCACGCGGCGTACCCCTCGGCGGGGGTGGCCGCGACGACGGCGCGGGCCTCGGTGACGCGCGCGGCGGTCGCGGCGTCGGTGGAGGTCAGGAAGCCGGGGGAGTACCACCTGTCGACGACGGCCTCCGCGACCGCACCGGTGCCCTCGGCACGAACCAGGGCGGCGCGGTCGGTCCAGTTCGAGGCCGGCCCGAGATGGGGTGAGGTGCACAGCACCACCAGGCCGAGGAGGCGCTCGGGGTTGCGGACGCCCAGGCGCATGCCGGTCATCCCGCCGAGCGAGAGTCCGACGAAGTGGACCCTGTCGAGGTCGAGCTCGTCGAGCAGGGCGATCACATCGTCACAGAGGTCGTCAAGATGGGCGGGGCCGTCGACGACCGAGGACCTCCCGTGGCCCCGGGTGTCGTAGCGCACGACCGTGAAGTGCTCGGCCAGCGCCTCGACGTTGCGGTCCCACATGTGCAGCGTGGAACCGAGCGAGTTGGAGAGCACCACCGTGGGCGCACCCTCGGGCCCGGGGATGGTCTCGTGGTGCAGCGTGGGTGCGTCGTGCTCAGTCATCGGACCGCCTCAAAGATCGCGGCGAGGCCCTGTCCCCCGCCGATGCACATGGTTTCCAGGCCGTACGTCGACTCCCGGCGTCGCATCTCGCGAGAGAGCGTGGCGAGGATCCTGGCTCCTGTGGCGCCGACCGGGTGGCCCATGGAGATGCCGGAGCCGTTGACGTTGAGCCGCTCGTCGTCGGGTGAGAGCTTCCACTCCGACAGGCAGGCCAGTACCTGGGAGGCGAAGGCCTCGTTGAGCTCGAGCAGGTCGAGTTCGTCCATGGAGAGTCCGGCGCGAGCGAGCGCGGCCGCAGTGGCGGGGACGGGTCCGATGCCCATCACCTCGGGGCCGACGCCGGCCACTGCCCACGACTTGAGCGTGACGAAGGCGTCGAGGCCGCGGCGGTCGGCCTCGGCGCGCGTGGTGACGATGCTCATCGCGGCGCCGTCGTTCTGGCCGCTGGCGTTGCCGGCGGTGACGGTGGCGGCCTCGTCGCTGCGAGTCATGATCGGGCGCAGGCCGGCCAGCGCCTCGAGGGTGGTGTCGGGTCGGGCGTGCTCGTCGACGTCGACGACGACCTCGGGCTTGCCACGCTTGCCGGGCACGCTGACCGGCACGATCTCGTCGGCGAAGCTGCCGGCGTCCTGGGCGGCCTTCCAGTTCTGCTGGGAGCGGAGGGCCAGCTCGTCCTGGGCCTCGCGGGTGATGCCGAATTCACGGCGTACGTTCTCGGCGGTCTCGATCATGCCACCGGGCACGGGGTGATTGACCCCGCCGGCGGTGACCCGTCCCCGGGCCAGCCGCGACATCAGCTCGACGCCGTCGCCCTTGATGCCCTGGCGCAGGCCGAGGGCGTAGTGCTCGGCCTGCGACATCGACTCGGCGCCGCCGGCCACCACGAGGTTGGCCGCTCCGGTCTGCACCTGCATCGCGGCATAGAGCACGGCCTGCAGCCCGGATCCGCAGCGGCGGTCGATCTGCAGCCCCGGTACGCCGGTGCCGAGGCCGGCGTCGAGGGCGGCGATCCGGCCCAGGGCCGGAGCTTCGCCGTTGGGGTAGCACTGGCCGAGGACCACGTCGTCGACGTCTCCCTCGGAGAGCCCGGTGCGCTCCACGAGTGCCTGGAGCACGGTGGTGGCCAATCTGGTCACCGGCACGTCGGCGAACGCCCCGCCGAATGCGCCCACGGGGGTGCGCAGCGGTTCACAGATGACGATGTCGTCGGCAGAGGAGGTCATGACTCCAATATGGCCCGAGCAACCAATATTCACAATTATCCATTGAGGCGGTATTGATATGCTGGGGGTATGGAGCTTCGTCACCTGAGGTACTTCGTCGCCGTTGCCGAGGAGTGTCACTTCGGCCGGGCCGCAGAACGGTTGCACATGGCGCAGCCCCCGTTGTCGCAGCAGATCCGCCAGCTCGAGAAGGAGATCGGCGTCGAGCTCCTGCACCGCACGACGCGCAAGGTCTCGCTCACCGCGGCCGGGGAGCGCTATCTCGAGCGGGCCAGGAACATCCTCCGGGCGGTGGAGCAGGCCGGGGAGGAGGCGGCCCGGGTCGACACAGGGGAGGTGGGCCGGGTCTCGATCGGGTTCATCGGCTCGGCCACCTACGCGTTGCTCCCGGTGCTGGCGCGCGAGCTGCGCGAGCAGCTGCCGGAGATCGAGTTCGAGTTCACCGGAGAGATGCTCACACCTGCCCAGGTGGCGGCGTTGCACGAAGGCACCATCGACATCGCGGTGATGCGCACACCGGTCCAGGACGAGTCCGTCGAAGTGGAGGTGATGCGGCAGGAGTCGCTGGTGGTGGCCCTGCCCGAGACCCATCCCTTGGCGGCCAAGGAGGCCGTGCGCTTCGCCGACCTCAAGGGGGAGCCCTTCATCACCTACCCCTCCGAGCACAGGTCGGTGCTGCACGACGCGGTGCTGGCGGCAGCCCAGCGGGCCGGTTTCCAGCCTCGCCGGGTCGCCCAGGTCGCGGAGACATCGACCATGGTCGTCTTCGTCGCGGCGGGGCTGGGGGTCGCGGTGGTGCCCCGGTCGGTGGAGGCGCTGCAGCTCGCGGGGGTCGTCTTCCGCCCGCTGGTGGGCGCCGAGTCGGTCGAGCTGGCGATCGGCTGGCACTCCGAGCGGCGTACACCGGCGGTCGAGCGGGTGCTCGAGCGACTGCGGGTCTCTCTGGCCGAGCCGGACGCTCCCGCCTGAAGTTGATCCGAGCGGAGGCGGCGAGAGTCCGGGCTGGGTCGGCGGTCAGCTGAACGTGTTGCGCGCGCCCAGTGCCAGCACCCTCGGCCGGTCGCCGAGCACGCTCAGGTCATGGCCGATGTCGGCGGCGACCTCCCGCAGGACGGGGATCACCTCTTCGGCGACCTGCTCCGGAGTCGAGCGGGCGCGTGAGGTGGAGTAGGCCATCGCGGCGATCGTCGCCCCCTTGGTGTCCCGGACCGGCACCGACGCCGAGAGAAACCCCTCTTCGAGCTCTCCGTCGACGATGGCGAACCCGTCGACGCGTACCCGGTGCAGGGCGTCGCGGAAGACGATCGAGTCGGTGATGGTGCGGCTCGTCAACGAGGGAAGGCCACCTTCGTCGATGATCCGGTCGACCACTTGGGAGCCGCCGAAGGCCGCCAGGATTCGGCCCATCGCGGTGGCGTGTGCCGGCAGCCTGGTGCCGATGTCGACGTTGAGGCTGAGCACCCGACGGGCGTGCACGCGGGCCACGTAGATCACGTCGATGCCGTCGAGCTGTGCCAGTGAGGCGGACTCCCCGGTGCGCTCCGCCACACGCAGCAGGTGCGGTTGGGCCACCTCGACGATGCTGTTGGTGGCCGCGAAGTGCTGGCCAATGGTGAGCACGCGCGGAGAGAGCTTCCAGCGCTGTCCGTCGGCCGTCACGTAGCCGAGGTGCTGCAGGGTCAGCAGGATCCGGCGTACGGCGGGACGGGAGAGCCCCGTGCGCTCGGCGATCTCGCGTGACGTGGGCGACGGGGTCTCCTCGTCGAAGGCGAGCAGGACCGCGAAGCCCCTCTCGATGCTCTGGATGTAGTCACGCTCGTTCACCGGTGCTCCCCGCTCATTCATAGGTCCTGCCTCCGAATCTCTGCCCAACAGGTATTGGAACGGGTGTTCCTACCCGTTGACCAATCCCTGTGACGTGGGCCACTGTGTTGGTGAACGCAAAGCGTGCAAATTGTACGCACAGCGTACACCAGGAGGTTGGCCGAGATGGAATCCCGCGATCTGCGCAACGCCTTCGGACGATTCGCGACCGGAGTCACCGTGGTGACCTGCCGCACCGAGGACGACGAGCCACACGGTGCGACGGTGAACGCGTTCACCGCCGTCTCCCTGGAACCGGCGCTGGCCCAGGTGACCCTGGGCCGCAGCTCCAAGGCGTGCCAGTTCCTCGACGGCCAGCCGTTCGCCATCAACGTGCTGGCCCACGACCAGCTCGACGTCGCCTGGCACTTCGCCGGGCGTCCGGCCGACCAGCCCCCGGTCTGGGTCGACGGCCCGACCGCACCTCTGCTCGCGGGCGCGGCGACGACGATCTCGTGCCGCCCGTGGCGCACCTACGACGGCGGCGACCACCTCATCGTCATCGGTGAGGTCGAGGCGGTCGACACCTCCGACCGGAACCCGCTGCTGTTCTTCGGTGGCCAGTTCCGTTACCTCAGCCCCCAGCACGATGCCGCACCCGGCATGCACTGGGGCGGCTCGATCGACTGCCCCACCAGCGGCTGGTTCGACGCCGACAGCTTCCGGCCCCTCGCCGAGTCCACCCACGCCTGATCGACCATGCCGGCTCGCCGGCCACAGCCCAGCACGACGCACCACATCCCTGAAGGAGAAGCAGATGACCCAGACAGCAGACAGCACCCAGACCGCTGAGAACACGCAGGGCATCGAGGGCCTCAAGGCCCCCGATGCGGCCACCGCGACCCAGCCCATGAACGGTGCCGAGTACATGGACTCGCTCAAGGACGACCGCGAGATCTGGATCTACGGCGAGCGGGTCAAGGACGTCACGGAGCACCCGGCCTTCCGCAACCCGATCCGGATGACTGCCCGGCTCTACGACTCGCTGCACGACGAGCAGCTCAAGAAGGACCTGTGGGTGCCCACCGACACCGGCAACGGCGGCTGGACCCACCCGTTCTTCAAGACTCCCAAGAACAGTGCGGACCTGCAGGCCGACCGCAAGGCGATCGAGCACTGGTCCCGCCAGACGTGGGGCTGGATGGGCCGTTCCCCCGACTACAAGGGCAGCTTCCTCGGCACCCTCGGCGGCAACTCGGAGTTCTACTCGCCCTACCAGGAGAACGCGAAGCGCTGGTACAAGGAGAGCCAGGAGAAGGTCCTCTACTGGAACCACGCGATCATCAACCCGCCGGTCGACCGCAACCTGCCGCCGGACGAGGTCGGCGACGTGTTCATGAAGGTCGAGAAGGAGACCGACGCCGGCGTCATCGTCTCGGGGGCCAAGGTCGTCGCCACCGGCTCGGCGATCACCAACTACAACTTCATTGCCCACTACGGACTCCCGATCCGCAAGAAGGAGTACGCGCTGGTCTGCACCGTCCCGATGGACGCGCCCGGCGTCAAGCTGATCTGCCGCCCGTCCTACGGGATGATGGCCGACTCCCTGGGCAGCCCGTTCGACTACCCGCTCTCGAGCCGGATGGACGAGAACGACACCATCTTCGTCTTCGACAAGGTGCTGGTGCCGTGGGAGAACATCTTCGTCTACGGCGACGTCGACAAGATCAACGGCTTCGCGATGCAGACCGGCTTCTTCCACCGCTTCACCTTCCACGGCTGCATCCGCCTGGCCACCAAGCTGGAGTTCATCGCCGGTCTGCTGCTCAAGGCGTTGGAGGCAACCGGCACCAAGGACTTCCGCGGTGTGCAGACCCGTGTCGGTGAGGTGATCGGCTACCGCAACACCTTCCGCGCACTGGCCGACGCCATGGTCGCCAACCCCGACCAGGGACCCGGCGGCATGGCGTTGCCCAAGCTCGACTACGGCATGGTCTACCGCCAGCTGATGATCCAGATGTACCCCCGGGTGAAGGAGATCATCCAGCAGGACGTCGCGTCGGGCCTGATCTACCTCAACTCCAACGCGATCGACTTCAAGACCCCGGAGGTGCGGCCCTACCTCGACAAGTACGTCCGTGGTTCCAACGGCTACGACGCCGTCGACCGCACCAAGCTGATGAAGGCGCTGTGGGACGCCGTGGGCACCGAGTTCGGCGGCCGCCACGAGCTCTACGAGCGCAACTACTCGGGCAACCACGAGAACGTGAAGGCCGAGATCCTCTTCGCCGCCGAGGCGCAGGGGGAGACCGAGAAGATGACCGGCTTCGCCGACTCCTTCCTCTCCGAGTACGACCTCGACGGCTGGACCGTGCCGGACCTGGTCAACCCCACCGACGTCAGCCAGATCCTCAACCGGAAGTGAAGGAAAAGTCATGACCGCCACCCAGGAATCACCCACCGCTGCCGGCTCGGGCGCCAACGCGACGCAGAACTTCAAGGCCGCGGCCCAGTCCGCTGCCGCCGAGCTCGCCGACACCCCGCCGGAGCGGGTGGCCGCGATCGTGACCGCCGTCCTCAAGGGCGTGCACGCCGCGATCGAGGAGTACGACGTCAGCTACCCCGAGTTCCAGGCCGCGAAGGCCTGGCTGATGGAGGTCGGAGAGGGCGGCGAGTGGCCGCTGTTCATGGACGTGTTCGTCGAGCACGCGGTGGAGAACCAGGTCGCCCGCTCCCAGAAGGGCACCAAGGGCTCCATCCTCGGGCCCTACTACCAGCCCGACCAGGTCAGGCTCGGCTCGAAGTGCCGGCTGCCGCGCCGCGACGACGAGGTCGGCACGCCCCTCGTCCTCAGTGGTCAGGTCCGCGACCTCGACGGCTCCCCGCTGGCCGGAGCAGAGGTGGACATCTGGCACGCCGACTCCGAGGGCTACTACTCCGGCTTCGCGCCGCACGTTCCCGACGGCAACCTGCGTGGCGTCGTGGAGACCGACGAGGAGGGCCGGTTCGAGATCGACACCATTCAGCCGGCGCCCTACATGATCCCGCACGACGGCCCGACGGGTCAGCTCCTCGAAGCCGCCGGCTGGCACCCGTGGCGTCCCGCACACCTGCACATCCAGGTGCGGGCCGAGGGACACCGGCCGGTCACCACGCAGCTCTACTTCGCCGGCGGCGACTACCTGGAGTCCGACGTGGCCGAGGCGACCAAGCCGGAGCTGGTCATCGACCCGCAGGACGACGGCACCGGCGTACGCCGCTCGAGCTACGACTTCGAGCTCGAGCGCGGCTGATCGTCCACAGACGTCCGCGGGGCCGGCAGCCACCCCACCACCGGCCCCGCGGAATCCAACCTCCAACCCTCAGTGGGAAGGCGAGCACGATGACGACGCAGACGTGGCACGACTGGCCCTCCCGGGCCGAGATCGACCCGCACGGCTCGGTGGTGACGATGGGCGTCTTCGACGGCTTCCACCGCGGCCACCAGGCACTGGTCAGGCGGGCCGTCGACACCGGAGCGCGTCTCCGCCTGCCCTCGTTGCTGGTCACCTTCGACCCGCACCCGTTGCTGGTGACCTGCCCAGAGCGCGCGCCCCGGGCTCTGCTCAGCGTCGACGACCGGGTTGAGCTTGCCCTCGCCCAGGGCGTGGACGGGGTCGTCGTCCTGCCGTTCACACGGGCCGTCGCGGCCACCCCCGCCGAGACCTTCGTCTCCGAGGGGCTGGTCGGGCAGCTGGGCATCCGCACCCTCGTGGTGGGCAGCAACTTCCGCTGCGGCCGCGGCGGGGCCGGCGACGTCGACTACCTGCGCGCAGCCGGCGCCTGGCACGGGTTCACCGTCGATGCCCTCGACCTGGTGCGGGTGGGGGAGCACACCTGCTCGTCCACGGAGGTACGCCGACTGCTCGCGGCCGGCGACGTGGAGACGGCCGGCCAGTTGCTCGGCCGCCACGACGCCCGACTGCTCACCGCCACCGCCTGAGATGAGTTGTTCCGAGGGGAAGTGTCGGGCTCGCGACGTCCCGCATCCCGACCGGCGGCGTTGGCCTCAACTCGACGGGCCTCCGGCCCGCCATCGCTCGTCCGCCTTGCCGGACCGGGCGCGGATGCACCACTCCCTGATCCGACACCCTCGGAACAACTCGTCTGAGTCATGCTGGGTCCCGTGAACACGCGCCGCACCTTCGAGACCGACGACCCGGACGTCAATCCCTACAAGCTGCTGACCGCACTCGTCGTGCCCCGCCCGATCGCCTGGGTGTCGACCGTCGACCCCGCAGGCGTGGTCAACCTGGCCCCGCACTCGTTCTTCACGGTCTCCAGCAACCGGCCACCCGTCGTGCAGTTCACCTCGGTGGGTGCCAAGGACACGTTGCGCAACGTCGTGGCCACCGGTGAGTTCGTGGTGAACCTGGCGGGGTTGCCCCAGATGGACGCGGTCAACCAGACCAGCGCTCCCTACGCAGCGGGTGTCGACGAGGCCGCCGCGCTCGGGATCGCCATGGAGCCCAGTGAACGCGTGGCGCCGCCACGCGTGGTCGATGCTCCCGCCTCCCTCGAGTGCGTGCTTCACTGCACCATCGAGGTCGGCACGTGCACCCTCGTGCTCGGCCGCGTCGTCACGATCACCGTGGCCGAGGACGCACTGGTCGACGGCTCTCCCGCCATGTCGCGACTGCAGCCGGTCTCCCGCCTCGGCGGCGCCGAGTGGGGACTGCCTCCCGAAGTGGTCACACTGGAGAGACCTCTGCAACCGCCCCCCGGGTGAGCCCGATCACGCGCGTAGCGTGAGCGCAGTGTTGAACGGAACTTTGCCGTGCTGAACGGAATGCTGTGGCTGCTCGGGTGCCAACTCGTGGGCGAGGTCCTGGTCGAGGCGTTCGGCCTCCCGGTGCCCGGCCCGGTGATCGGCATGGTGCTGCTCTTCCTCGCGCTCCAGGTGACGAAGCCCCCGGAAGACGCACGACTGCTGCAGACCTCCGACAAGCTGTTGCGCCACCTGCAGCTGCTCTTCATCCCACCCGGTGTCGGCATCGTGGTCTACCTCGGCTCCGTGCGCGACCAGGCGCTCCCCATCGCCGGTGCCATGGTCGTGTCGTGGCTGGCGGGCCTCGCGACCGTGGCCCTGCTCGTCGTACTGCTCACCCGACGCGGCACGGCACCCGAGGCGGAGTCATGAACGACGTGCTCGACCACGTGCGCAGCACTCCGCTGTTCGGCGTCTTCGTCACCCTGGCGGCCTACAAGGTCGGCCTCGAGGTGAAGCGGCTGAGCCGCAACCATCCGTTGGCCCAACCCGTGCTGATCGCGATCCTCGTCGTCGGTGCGGTGATGGGGGCGCTCGACATCTCCTACGACGACTACCTGCGGGGTGGCTCGATCATCGCGTTCTTCCTCGGCCCGGCCACCGTGGCCCTCGCTGTGCCGCTGCACCGGCAGGCACACCACCTCCGGGAACTGGCCCTGCCGATGCTGGTCGCGATCCCCGTCGGAGCCTTCGTCTCGGTGGCCAGCGGCGTGCTGGTCGTCCGGGCACTGGGCGGCAGCCACGAGCTGACCCTCACCATCGCCGCGAAGTCGGCGACCACCCCGATCGCGATCTCGGTGACCGAGCACGTCGGTGGCAACGGCTCACTGGTCGCGGTCTTCACGATCATCGCGGGCATGCTGGGGGCCGTCCTCGGGCCCACAGTGCTCAACCTGTTGCGGATCCATGACCGACGGGCCCGGGGCCTCGCGCTGGGCGCCGTCTCCCACGGCATCGGCACCTCGAGGGCGCTGCACGAAGACCCGACCGAGGGTGCTTTTTCCGGGCTGTCCATGGGCCTGACCGCCCTCGCCACCAGCGTCCTCGTGCCACTGGTGATCCATCTGGTGGGATGAGGCGGAGGTCACCGACTAGTTTGGCGGACATGACACGCGTGCACTCCTTCAGCGACGACGCCCTCGGTGACCTCGACACGGTCGGGCTGGTCGAGGCGATCCAGTCGGGCAAGGTCTCGACCACCGACGTGGTCGAGGCCGCGATTGCCCGGATCGAGCAGGTCAACCCCGAGCTGAACGGCCTGGCACATGCCGCGTTCGACCGTGCCCGTGTGGAGTCCCGAGACCCGCGGGGTGGCTACTTCTGTGGCATCCCGACCCTGGTCAAGGACAACTGCGACGTCGCCGGGATGCCTACTCAGCAGGGTGCCGACGCCTATGCGGGTCGGCCGAAGAAGATCGACGGCGAGTTCGCCAAGATGTTCCTGGCCACGGGGCTGATCCCGCTGGGCAAGTCGCAGCTCTCCGAGTGGGGCTTCAGCGCGTCGGCGGAACACCCGCGCCTGGGCCCGGTCCGCAACCCGTGGAACCCGGCGTACACCGCCGGGGCGTCGTCGGCGGGAGCGTCCGCGCTCGTCGCCGCCGGGGCGCTCCCCATCGCCCACGCCAACGACGGGGGAGGTTCCATCCGCATCCCGGCCTCGGCCAACGGGCTGGTCGGCCTGAAGCCCACCCGCAACCGGATCGCCCAGGACAAGATGATGCGCGACATGCCCGTGCGCATCGTCGCCGACGGCGTGGTCACCCGTTCCGTGCGCGACACGGCGGCGTTCCACCGCGAGGCCGAGAAGGTGTATCGCAACCTCAAGCTCGCTCCGATCGGAGACATCACCCACCCGGGCCGCAAACGGCTCAGGGTCGCCGTCACCACCGACTCCGTGGGTCGCAGTGCGGACGCCGAGACCACCGAGCTGACCCACAAGACGGCGGCGCTGCTCGAGGAGCTCGGCCACCACGTCGAGATGATCGAGCCGCCCGTGCCCGACTACTTCGCTGACGACTTCCTGCTCTACTGGTCGCTGCTGAGCGCCTTCAGCGTGCGCACCGGTCGGTTGACGTACGGCAGGAGCTGGGATGCCTCGAAGCTGGACAACCTCACCCTCGGGCTGGCCGGGCACTGCCGGCGCAACCTGCACCGGTTGCCTCTCGCCACGGCCCGGATCGGTGCCTCCAAGCACATCTCGGCGCGCTTCTTCCGTGACTACGACGTGGTCCTCACCCCGACCGTGGCCCACCCGACCCCCGAGATCGGACACCTCGACCCGACCAACGACTACGCGGAGATCATCGAGCGTCTGATGGACTGGGTGGCCTTCACGCCGCTGCAGAACGCCACCGGTGACCCGGCGATCTCCCTGCCCCTGGCGACCACCGCTGCCGGCCTCCCGCAGGGGATGATGTTCGGCGCTGCGGCAGGCCAGGAAGCGACCCTGCTCGAGCTCGCCTACGAGCTGGAGGAGGCCCGTCCGTTCGCCCGGATCCAGGGCCCGAATCCGCTGTGATGCAGGCCTCCGTCACTCGATTTCATGTTCACCGGAACGTCTGTGTATTCTTCACTGTCGTTGCGCCCCTTTAGCTCAGTCGGCAGAGCGTCTCCATGGTAAGGAGAAGGTCTACGGTTCGATTCCGTAAAGGGGCTCTGGGTTGGGAGCCCGCCGGTCGCAGGACCGGCGGGTCACCCCGTCCCGAGGCGGGGTAGCTCAGCTGGTTAGAGCGCACGACTCATAATCGTGAGGTCGCGGGATCGAGTCCCGCCCCCGCTACCACCGATCGACGCATCAACAACGAAGAAGGACTTATCGTGGCCAGCAAGAGCTCTGACGTTCGCCCGAAGATCACGCTTGCGTGCGTCGACTGCAAGGAACGCAACTACATCACCAAGAAGAACCGTCGCAACGATCCCGATCGTCTCGACCTGAAGAAGTTCTGCCCGCGTTGCCGCACCCACACGGTGCACCGCGAGACCCGCTGAGCCGAGCTTCACCGCATCGTCCGTCGAGGGCGGCCCCGAGTCATCGGGTGCCGTCCTCGACGCCATTTGCAGGACCCGAAATGCGGGGCGCTAGGTTGGCACCATGCCGATCGACCAGTCCCTGGTGGGGCGTGAGTTCCCGCCGACCAGCCCTTACGAGGTGAGCGCCGGGAAGCTCCGCGAGTTCGCCGACGCCACCGGTGCGACGTACGACGCCGAGGTGGCGCCGCCGACGTTCCCGATCACGGTCGCGTTCGCCGCGATGAACGATTTCCTGGCAGATGTGCAGGTCGACCTGTTCCGCATCGTCCACGGCGAGCAGCGCTTCGCCTACGAGCGACCGGTGCGGGTGGGTGACGTGCTCACCGCCACGCTCAAGGTCGACACACTGCGCCAGATCGGCGGCAACGACATCATCGGCACCTCCAGCGCGGTCACCGACGCCGACGGGGCCCTGGTCTGCACGACACGGGCAACGCTGATCCACCGCGGGGAGGAATCATGAGCACCCCCAGACAACTCCTCGCTGCGCTGCGGTTTGCCCAGGGACCCCGCATGAGCACCCCAGACAAATCCTCGCTGCGCTGCGGTTTGCCCAGGGACCCCGCATGAGCGACTACCCGACCCGGGAGTTCCGGGTGACCCGCGCCGACCTGGTCCGTTACGCCGGCGCCAGTGGTGACTTCAACCCGATCCACTGGAGCGACCGGGTGGCGGGCGCGGTCGGCCTGCCCGGCGTGATCGCGCACGGCATGTTCACCATGGCCCTGACCGCTCGTGCCGTCGAGGAGTGGGCCGGCGGCCCCGGTCGCGTGGTGGAGTTCGGCTGCAAGTTCACCAAGCCGGTCGTGGTGCCCGATGACGACGAGGGCGTCGTGATCACGGTGGCCGGCAGGGCCACCGGCGAGAACGACGGGCTGACCACCATCGCGCTCACCGTCACCTGCGGCGACGAGAAGGTGCTCGGCGCACCCAAGGCAGTCGTCCGTGCCTGAACGCCTGGCCGACCTGACCACACTGCGACTCGGTGGTCCGGCCGGCGCCTACGTCGAAGCCACCACGGAGGATGCCCTCGTCAAGGCGGTCGGCGACGCCGATGCGCGCGGTGAGTCCGTGCTGCTCGTCGGGGGTGGCAGCAACCTGGTGGTCGCCGACGACGGCTTCCACGGCACCGTGGTCAAAGTGGCCACCACCGGCATCTCGGCCGACCACGAGTCCTGCGACGACCCGTCCTGCGGTGGCGTCATGGTCACCGTGGCGGCCGGCGAGAACTGGGACGACTTCGTGGCCCACGCCGTCGAGAACCGCTGGGTCGGCGTCGAGGCGCTCTCGGGCATCCCCGGGGCAGTCGGTTCCACCCCGATCCAGAACGTCGGCGCCTACGGCCAGGAGGTCGCCGAGACGATCTCGTCCGTCCGGGTCTGGGACCGCAAGCTGATGGGCGAACGCACCTTCGCCAACGCCGACTGCTCCTTCGGCTACCGGCACAGCCGCTTCAAGGCCGACCCGGGTCGGCACGTGGTGCTCGAGGTGACCTTCCAGCTGCGCTGTGGCGACCTGGGTGCCCCGGTCAAGTACGCCGAGCTGGCCCGCACCCTGGGTGTCGAGCCGGGTGAGCGTGCCCCGCTTGCCGACGTACGCCGAACGGTGCTGGGCCTGCGCGCCGGCAAGGGGATGGTGCTCGACGCCCACGACCACGACACGTGGAGTGCCGGGTCGTTCTTCACCAACCCGTTCCTGAGCCCGGCCCAGGCCGCCGGCCTGCCGGCGGACGCGCCGCGCTGGCCCCAGCCCGACGGTCGGGTGAAGACCAGCGCCGCGTGGCTGATCGAGCACGCGGGGTTCGCCAAGGGCCACGGCAACGACCGGGTCAGCCTCTCCACCAAGCACACGTTGGCGCTCACCAACCGCGGCGGGGCGAGCACCTCCGACCTGCTGGCGTTGGCGACGGAGGTGCGCGACGGGGTCGAGCTGGCCTTCGGGGTCCGGCTGGTCAACGAGCCGGTCCTGGTCGGCTGCTCCCTGTGACGCCGACAGCTCAGTTGGTGTAAAGCAGGATCGAGATCCCGACGACGACGGCGACCAGGCCGAGGACGAGCAGGATCGTTGCCACCATGCCCATGATCCGGCCGGCGTTGGCCAGCTCCCGGCCGCTCCACCGGCCCGGTTCGGCGTCGATCTCGCGCACCGTGTTGCGACCGACCACCCACGCGAAGGGTGCGGCCAGGACCGGCAGGTAGCAGGTGAAGCCGCCGACCAGCGAGAAGATGCCCAGGCCCATCGCCGTCATCGCCGACGGGTGCTGCGGCGGCGGCACGTGCACCGGCTGGTAGTTCGGAGCGCCGTACGCCGGCTGGGCGCCGTAGGGCGGCTGCGGCTGGTTGCCGGCCTCGATCGGGCGGCCCCAACCGGGGGCGGTCGGGTGACCCCAGGCCTGGGTGGGTTCTTCGTGGGGTGGGTCGGGCGGGTTGCTCATGTCTCCATCGTTTCAGGGGCCTGGCGCTCCCAAACATCGATGTCGGCAATCGCCTGCTCGAGGATGTCCGAGGGAGCCCGGGAGGCTCGGAACGACATGCGGGCCAGCTCGGCGAGCTGCCCGTCAGTGAGCTCATGGGCGGCTCGCATGGTCGCGTACTGCCCTTCCAGCTGGGAGCCGAACAGCAACGGGTCGTCGGCCCCGAGAGCAATGGTGGCGCCGGCGTCCATCAGTTGCGGAAGAGGCACCGAGGTCAGGTCGGAGTAGACGCCCAACGCGACGTTGGAGACGGGGCACAGCTCCAGGGCGACGCCCTGCTCCACCACGCGCTCCAGCAGGGCCGGGTCCTCGCCGACGCGGACGCCGTGTCCGAGGCGGTTCGCGTGGAGGGAGTCGAGACACCGCCGGATGCTGGCCGGGCCGAGGAGCTCGCCCCCGTGGGGGACCGAGATCAACCCGGCTCGTTCGGCAATGGCGAAGGCCCGGGCGAAGTCGTCGGTGTTGCCGCGTCGCTCGTCGTTGGACAGGCCGAAGCCGGTGACCCCGCGGCCGGCGTACTGTGCCGCCAGTCGGGCCAGGATGCGGGCGTCGAGCGGGTGGCGGGTGCGGTTGGCCGCGATGACGAGCGAGATGCCCAGGCCGGTACGCCGGGAGGCATCGGCCACGCAGTCGAGGACCAGGTCGGTGAAGGCGGTGATTCCGCCGAACTTCGTGGCGTACCCGCTGGGGTCGACCTGGATCTCGAGCCAGCGTCCTCCGTCACGCACGTCGTCCTGGGCGGCCTCAAGCACCAGTCGGCGTACGTCGTCCTCGGTGCGCAGCACCGAACGGGCCACGTCGTAGAGCCGTTGGAAGCGGAACCAACCCTTCTCGTCGGCGGCTGAGAGCTGGGGCGGCCATTCGGTGACCAGAGAGTCCGGCAGCAGGATGCCGTCGCGCTCGGCCAGCTCGAGCAGCGTGGCATGCCGCATGGACCCGGTGAAGTGCAGGTGCAGGTGTGCCTTGGGGAGGGTGGACAGGGCTCTCCGCATGTCGGTCACTGTGTCAGATCCATGGCTGACCGGAGCGGACTCCCCGGCCGAAATGTCCTCTTCCCGGCCGGAATTTCGGCCGGGAAGAGGACATTTCCCCGGGTACCCGGGGAAATGGGCAGGGCCCCGGGTGGGCGATTCGGCGAGCGATCAGCTGAGCGACTCGGCCGCGGCCAGCAGCACGCAGGTCGCCACGGCCTCCATCGCCTCGGTGACCGCATCGAGCTCGGGAAAGGTCGGGGCCAGGCGAATGTTGCGATCCCGCGGGTCGTCGCCCCTGGGGAAGGACGAACCGGCCGGTGTCAGCGCGATGCCGGCCTCCTTGGCCAGGCTGACCACGCGTGCCGCGGTGCCGTCGAGCACGTCGAGGTTCACGAAGTAGCCACCGGTCGGCCGGGTCCAGGTGGCCACGTCGAGGCCCCCCAGACGCTCGTTGAGGACCTTGTCGACCGCGGCGAACTTGGGCGCGATGATCTCGCGGTGACGAGCCATGTGGTCGCGCACGCCCTGGGCCGAGCCGAAGAACTGGGCGTGACGCAGCTGGTTGAGCTTGTCGGGGCCGATGGCGCCCTTGCCGAGATGGGTGGTGTACCACTTAACGGTCTCGACCGAGCCGGCCAGGAAAGCGACCCCGGCGCCGGCATAGGTGATCTTGGAGGTCGAGGCGAACATGATCGGACGGTGCGGGTGACCCGAGGCAGCAGCGAGGGTGAGGATGTCGGCGCTCTTGGCCTCCTCCTCGGTGAGGTGGTGGAACGCGTAGGCGTTGTCCCAGAAGATCTTGAAGTCGCTCGCCGCCGTCGGCATCGCGGCCAGCCGGGCCGCCACCTGTTGGGTCACGATGGAGCCACTCGGGTTGGCATAGGTCGGCACCAGCCAGATGCCCTTGATGCTCGGGTCGCCGGCGACCAGTGACTCGACCGCGGCCATGTCGGGGCCGTCCTCGTGCATCGGGACGGTGACCGGCTCGATGCCGAACCAGTCGAGCAGGGTGAAGTGGCGGTCGTAGCCGGGCACGGGGCAGATGAACTTGACCGTCTCCCCGGACGGCGCGGAGCCCCACGGGTGCTCGCTGTCGACGCCGCCCTTGAGCCAGAGGTCAGTGAGGACCTCGCGCATCATCACCAGGCTCGAGTTGCCGCCGGCGACGACCTGCTCGGGCTCGACCCACAGCAGCTCGGCGAACATCTCACGCAGTTCGGCAATGCCGGCCAGCCCGCCGTAGTTGCGGGTGTCGACACCGGTGGAGTCCTTGACGCCGGTCGGCAGCGACAGCAGGGCGTCGGAGAGGTCGAGCTGTGCGGTGGCGGGCTTGCCGCGGGTGAGATCGAGGGCCAGGCCCCGTTCCTTGAGCGCTGTGTAGGCCGCCTGCTGGTCCTTCAGGAAAGTGGCCAGGTGCTCGGGGGAGCGTGCGGAGAGAGGCTGGACGGGCTCACGGGACTCGGTCATGGCACCATGGTTTCACGACTGGTTTGGACGTCGCGTGAGTGTTCCACGTAGACTCCACGTTTGGTGGATCGCGCCATGCTGAGTCATGCCCTCTGAGAGGGCCGGGCACAGCAGTTCGAACCGTCGAAGGGCACTAGCTCAACTGGCAGAGCATCGGTCTCCAAAACCGAAGGTTGGGGGTTCAAGTCCCTCGTGCCCTGCAAAACGGAAGACACAGCACAGCAACGAAAGGTGAGGACGTGGCGAACAGCGACGCGATGCGTGGTTCGAGCGATGAGCGCGAACGCACGGGTGCGATCAAGTTCCTGCGCCAAGCCATCGCGGAATTGCGCAAGGTGGTCTGGCCGACCCAGGAGCAGCTGGTCACCTACTTCATCGTGGTGATGGTCTTCGTGGTCGTCATGATGACGTTGGTCTCCCTGCTCGACCTCGGGTTCGGAAAGCTCGTCTTCGAGATCTTCGGCCACAACAACAAGCAGTAGGCCCGTTCGCGGTTCGCCCGGTTTGGCGCGTGACCGCCGCAACAGCCACTCGAACTACGAAATGACGGAGCAACACGTGTCGGAGCAGTACGACGAAGCGGCAGTCGACCAGACCGCCGACCAGGTCGACGTCCAGGACGACGCCGAAGCAGCCCAGGGCGAGCAGGTCCCGGCCGACGAGGTCGAGGTCGAGGGGACCGACGAGGTCGAGGCTGACGCCGAGGACTCCGCCGAGGCTGACGCTGAGGACGCCGATGTTGACGCTGAGGACGCCGACGTTGACGCCGCGGACGCCGACGCCGCGGACGCCGACGCTGAGGACCCGCTCGAGGAGTTCCGTCGTGCGCTGTGGGCCAAGCCCGGCGACTGGTACGTCGTCCACACCTACTCCGGCATGGAGAACCGGGTGAAGGCGAACCTCGAGAATCGCATCATCTCCCTCAACATGGAGGACTACATCCACGAGATCGTGGTCCCCATCGAAGAGGTTGCCGAGATCAAGAACGGCCAGCGCAAGCTGGTCAAGCGCACGGTCCTGCCGGGCTACGTGCTGGTCCGGATGGACCTCACCGACGAGTCCTGGTCGACCGTGCGTCACACCCCCTCGGTCACCGGGTTCGTGGGCCACAGCCACCAGCCGGTCCCGCTGAGCATGGGCGAGGTCGAGAGCATGCTGGCTCCCGCCGTCGTCGCGGCCGCCGAGGCCGAGGCCGCCGCCGCGGCCACCAGCACCGGGGGCGCCCAGCCTGCTGCGAGCGGCACGTCGTCGCGCAAGCCGGTCGAGGTCGTCGACTTCGAGGTCAGCGACTCCGTGATGGTCGTCGACGGTCCGTTCGCCACGCTCCACGCCACGATCACCGAGATCAACGCGGAGTCCCAGCGGGTCAAGGCCCTGGTGGAGATCTTCGGTCGCGAGACCCCCGTCGAGCTCAGCTTCAGCCAGATTCAGCGCGTCTGAGCGCGAGCGAGCAGCAGCCCACAATTTCACTACTGCAGGGCAACCAGCGCACAATGGTGCGGTTGCCCTGGCAACAGCACGTGGCAGAGGCGTACGTCGTACTCCTCGTCAGGACCACAACACAGAAAGAGAAGAAGAATGCCCCCCAAGAAGAAGATTGCTGCACTGGTCAAGGTGCAGCTGCAGGCTGGCTCTGCGACTCCGGCTCCGCCGGTGGGTACCGCTCTCGGCCCCCACGGTGTGAACATCATGGACTTCTGCAAGGCCTACAACGCGCAGACCGAGTCGATGCGCGGCAACGTCGTCCCCGTCGAGATCACCATCTACGAGGACCGTTCGTTCACCTTCATCACCAAGACCCCTCCGGCTGCTGAGCTGATCAAGAAGGCCGCCGGCCTCAAGAAGGGTTCGGGCGTCCCGCACAAGGAGAAGGTCGGCAAGCTGACCAAGGACCAGGTGCGCGAGATTGCCCAGACCAAGCTCCCCGACCTCAACGCCAACGACATCGACGCAGCGATGAAGATCGTCGAAGGCACCGCCCGGTCGATGGGTGTCGAGACCGCCTGAGGTCTCCTCACTCCAGGAAGCTCCCCTTCAGCAACACGTGGCAGGGCCGCGCTGGCCCGGACCACACACTCTTTCGAAGAAACGAGAATCAGATGCAGCGCAGCAAGACCTACCGCGCGGTGGCCGAGTCGTTCGACCTGGACGCGCTCCACGCCCCGCTGGCCGCCATCAAGATCGCCAAGGGCGGCAGCAAGAAGAAGTTCGACGAGACCGTTGACGTCGTCATGCGTCTCGGCGTCGACCCCCGCAAGGCCGACCAGATGGTGCGCGGCACCGTCAACCTGCCCCACGGCACGGGCAAGACCGCCAAGGTCCTCGTGTTCGCCAACGGCGACAAGGCCGAGGCCGCCCGTGAGGCCGGCGCCGACATCGTCGGTGGCGACGAGCTGATCGAGAAGGTCAACGGCGGCTGGACCGACTTCGACGCCGTGGTCGCCACTCCCGACATGATGGGCAAGGTCGGTCGTCTCGGTCGCGTGCTCGGCCCCCGCGGCCTGATGCCGAACCCGAAGACCGGAACCGTCACTCCTGACGTGGCCAAGGCTGTCACCGACATCAAGGGCGGCAAGATCGAGTTCCGCGTCGACCGTCACGCCAACCTGCACTTCATCATCGGCAAGGCGTCCTTCGGCGAGGTCCAGCTCGCTGAGAACTACGCCGCCGCCCTCGAAGAGGTGCTGCGTCTCAAGCCGGCCAGCTCCAAGGGCCGCTACATCAAGAAGGTCACCCTCTCCACGACCATGGGCCCCGGTGTCCAGGTCGACCCCAACCGCACCAAGAACGTTGCGGTCGAGGGCGACGACCAGGCCTGATCGCCTGCGTGTGAGCGCATCACCAGGAGCCGGTCCCCGCACGGGGCCGGCTCCTGGTCCTTTCCCAGCACCTCCGCCGAGACCAGGAGATCTGCCCATGTTGACCCGGCTTCCTCGCACGGTGATCGCCGCCCTGCTCGCCCCGAGTCTCCTGCTGGCCGGCTGCAACGGAGCCGACGACTCCTCGGCCAAGGGCGACACGACGACGTCGAGCGGCGCGGCCGACGGTGAGCTCGTGCAGCTCAGTGCCGGGTCGTTCTACGAGACGGTGATGACCGCCCAGAAGAGTGCCGGGACCTTCCGGGGCACCGGGACGACCACGTCGGGCGCGGCCACGAGCCAGGCCGATGTGGAGGGCGAGTACACCGACTCCGGCCTCTCCATCAGGTCCACCACTCCTGCAGGCGAGGGCCTGCCGATGACGGTCGTCGTGATCGACGACGTGATGTACCTCCAGGGCAGCGACTTCAACATCCCTGACGGCAAGTGGCTGAAGTTCGACTCCCACGCGCCCGGGAACGCCGACAGCATGCTCACCCAGATCATGACCACCTCCGACCCGTCACGGTTCTTCGCCGCGATGCGCGACCCGAAGAAGTTCAGCCTGGTCGGCGAGGAGTCCGTCGACGGTGTGGCCGCCAACCACTACCAGCTGACCATCGACTCGGCGACGTACGCCGAGAAGCTCGCGCTGCCCGGCGAGGTCGCGAGCATGCTGCCACCGGAGCTGACCTTCGACATGTGGGTCGACGCCGAGAACCGCCCGGTCAAGGTCCTCCAGGTGTACGAGGCACAGGGCCAGCCGATCACTGTCGAACAGACCTACACCGACTACGGCGCCGACGTCGACATCGAGGCTCCTGACGACGCCGACGTCGTGACGAGATGAGTACGGCGGCCCTTCGGCTCCGTGCTTGACTGACCGGCATGTCTCGACAGCTCTCCCGTTCCTCGGCCGTTCAGGCCGCCTTCGCTGCCGTCCTCGTCATCGGCGTCCTGCTGCTCCTCATCGTCAGCGGCCACAACGACGACCAGCGCGAGCGCGACGAGGCGGAGGCAGCGACGCAGTCGGAGGGTCCCCAGAAGCTGGCGGGCGGCTTCACGACGATCCCGCAGGACCAGTTCTTCGCCACCATGACGAAGGCACAGAAGGAGTCCGGGGGCTGGCACCAGGCGATGGCCGTCGACGAGAACGACCAGACCGTGACGCTGCTGAGCGAGGACGTCTGGATGGACGGAGAACAACCGGTCATGCGCGGCACCACCCAGGGTCCGGACGGTCCGCTGGTCGCGCTCTATGCCGACGACGTGCTCTACCTGAAGGGCCTCGGCGGTCAACAGAAGCCGTGGTGGAAGGTACCCGACCGACCGGTGTTCGAGTCGCTGCTGGCCTTCGGTGACCAGGGGTTGTTCCTCGAGTCGGTCGAGGGAATCCAGGACTTCGGGGTCGTGGGGGCCGAGCAGGTCAAGGGGTCGGCTCCGGACGGAGGCTCCGAGCAGGTCAACACCGTGCACTACACGATCCAGGTCGACCAACCCCTCAGTGACGACCAAGGCGCCACGACGGTCCAGCCGGTGACCATGGACCTGTGGCTCGACGACCGGGACCGCCCGGTGCAGGTGGTGACCACCTACACGGCCGGCGACGTCCGCACCGAGACCACGCTGCTCTACTCGCAGTACGGCAGCATCGCGCCGATCAAGGCCCCGCCGGCAGAGCAGGTGACCACGAAGGTCCCGGCCGACTACGCAGCCAAGCGGTGACGGGACTCGCGATTTGGTGTGCGGGCGTGACTCGGCCTAGAGTTCCTCACTGAAACCAGAGACCGCCGGTGGTCTGCGCCCAACAGTGTTGGAACGTCGACCGAAGGTTCCGCGAAGCGGATGGCCTGCGCAGGTGACAGAGCACGGATCCTCACCGATCCTCCACGCCCTGGCACTGCGCCGGGGCGTTCGTGATTTTCACGGTGTTGTGGTGGTCTCTCTGACGTAGTTCGGAAGGAGACCCATGGCGCGGCCAGACAAGGCAGCAGCTGTTGCGGAGGTCGTTGACTCGTTCAACACCGCCTCCGGTGCTGTACTGACCGATTACCGCGGTCTCACCGTGGCGCAGCTGCAGGAATTGCGGCGCGTTCTCGGCGAGAACGCCAACTACGCCGTGGTCAAGAACACGCTGGCCAAGATTGCCGCCACTGAGGCGGGCATCGACGGCTTCGACGACCTGCTGACCGGTCCGACCGCGATCGCCTTCATCGAAGGTGACGTTGTCGAGGCGGCCAAGGGTCTGCGTGACTTTGCCAAGGCAAACCCCGCCCTGATCATCAAGGGCGGCGTCCTCGACGGCGACTTCCTCGACGCGAAGGCGGTCGCCAAGCTGGCCGACCTCGAGTCGCGCGAGGTCCTCATGGGCAAGCTCGCGGGCGCAATGCTCGCCTCGCTCTCCCAGGCCGTCTACCTGCTCAACGCCCCGATCTCGCAGGCTGCCCGGCTCGCCGGCGCCCTCGAGGCCAAGGCGCAGCAGGACCCCTCGATCCTCGCAGGTGGTGCCGGTGCTCCCGCCCCGGCAGACAGCACTGCAGAGGAGGCCCCGGCCGCAACCGACGAAGCTCCGGCTTCCGAGGACGCCGAGGCTCCGGCTGCCGACGAGGCTGCCGAGTCCACCGAAGCCTGAACCCAGGCCGACGTACACCACCTGAAACCCGGCCCGCCCAGCACACCGCTGGTGGGGCCAGTACCGAAAGGAAGCGCCCATCATGGCGAAGCTCAGCACTGACGAGCTGCTCGAAGCGTTCAAGGAAATGACCCTCATCGAGCTCTCCGAGTTCGTGAAGCAGTTCGAGGAGACCTTCGGCGTCACCGCCGCTGCTCCCGTTGCCGTTGCCGCCGCCCCCGCGGCCGGTGGCGCTGCCGGTGGCGACGAGGCCGCCGCCCAGGACGAGTTCGACGTCGTCCTCGAGGCCGCTGGTGACAAGAAGATCAACGTCATCAAGGAGGTGCGCGCCCTGACCTCCCTCGGTCTGAAGGAGGCCAAGGACCTCGTTGAGGCCGCCCCCAAGGCGATCCTCGAGAAGGTTGACAAGGAAGCCGCTGACAAGGCGAAGGAAGCCCTCGAAGGCGCCGGCGCCACCGTCACGGTCAAGTGATTCCCGCACGCCACGGCGTGCTCTGAATCGTCGCGTTCGCGCGAACGACGGGCGGGTGTCCCCATCACGGGGACGCCCGCCCGTTCGTCATTTGCGCGATCCTTCCTCGGAGCGCGTGCCGGTCGCCCTACTGTGGCTTGGACAAGGTGGTGACGCACGACCTGAAAGGCCGTAACTTATCGGGAGCACCTGCGTTGTTACTGCGGAGTCGGCGTGGGCAAGGGAGTTCGCGTTCGGTGCACCGATCGCGAGGTCAGTCGAGCGTCAAGAGGGAGAAGAGTCGCAAATGGGCGTGGACATCAAGGTCGAGGACCTGTCGAAGTCATTCGGGAAGCAGCTGATCTGGGGTGACGTCACCCTGACCATCCCGGCCGGTGAGGTGTCCGTGATGCTCGGGCCGTCCGGAACCGGGAAGTCGGTCTTCCTGAAGACCCTGATCGGCCTGCTCAAGCCTGACAAGGGCTCGGTCATCATCGAAGGCACCGACATCGCATCGTGCTCCGAGAAGGACCTCTACGAGATCCGCAAGCTCTTCGGCGTGCTGTTCCAGGACGGCGCCATGTTCGGCTCGATGAACCTCTTCGACAACGTGGCGTTCCCGCTGCGTGAGCACACCAAGAAGAACGAGACCGAGATCCGCAACATCGTCATGGAGAAGATGGACCTGGTCGGTCTCCTCGGCGCCGAGGACAAGCTGCCCGGCGAGATCTCCGGAGGCATGCGCAAACGCGCCGGCTTGGCCCGTGCCCTCGTGCTCGATCCAGAGATCCTGCTGATCGACGAGCCCGACTCGGGCCTCGACCCGGTGCGCACCTCGTTCATCAACCAGCTCTTCATCGACCTGAACGCGCAGATCGACGCCACGTTCCTGATCGTCACCCACGACATCAACAGCACCNGACCCGGTGCGCACCTCGTTCATCAACCAGCTCTTCATCGACCTGAACGCGCAGATCGACGCCACGTTCCTGATCGTCACCCACGACATCAACAGCACGCGGACCGTGCCGGACAACATCGGGCTGCTCTACCACAAGCACCTGGCCATGTTCGGTCCCCGCGAGATGCTGCTCAGCTCCGAGGAGCCGGTGGTCCGCCAGTTCCTCAACGCCCAGACCGTGGGCCCGATCGGCATGTCCGAGGAGAAGGACGCCGACGAGCTCGAGGCCGAGCGTGACATCGAGATGCCTCCGCTGCCTCCGATCCCGCTGCAGCTCGAGCCCTCCAACGGGATCCCGCGCCGCGGGCAGCGTCCCGGCGGCGAATGGTGCCGAGAGAACGGTGTCACTCCGCCTCCCGGATCGTTCGAGTCGACCAACGCCGGCCTGGCTCCCGGATCCTGAAGGACGCCATGTCGTCACTGACCTCCGCTCGGGTGCTCGCGCCGATCGGGACCGCCGGCAAGTTGTTTGCCTTCGGTCTCGATGTCGGTCGCGCGCTCTTCCGGCGACCGTTCCAGCTGCGGGAGTTCCTGCAGCAGGCCTGGTTCATCGCGTCAGTGACGATTGTCCCGACTGCGCTGGTGGCGATCCCCTTCGGTGCGGTGATCGCGCTTCAGGTCGGTGGGCTGATCAAGCAGTTCGGGGCCCAGTCATTCACCGGGTCGGCGTCCGTCCTTGCGGTGGTTCAGCAGGCCGGTCCGATCGCGTGCGCCCTGCTGATCGCCGGTGCCGGGGGCTCTGCCATTGCTGCCGACCTCGGCGCCCGTCAGATTCGTGAAGAGCTCGACGCCATGATGGTGCTCGGCATCGACCCGATCCAGCGACTCGTCGTGCCCCGGGTTCTCGCGTGCATGCTCGTCTCCGTCTTCCTGAACGGCATGGTGACCGTGGTGGGGATCGCGGGTGGCTACGTCTTCAACGTCGTGCTCCAGGACGGTACTCCCGGCGCCTATCTGGCCAGCTTCACTGCCCTGGCCCAGTTGCCCGACCTCTGGGTCGGGTTCCTCAAGGCGCTGGCATTCGGCCTGATTGCCGCGATCGTGGCCTGCTACAAGGGCATGTCGGCCGGCGGTGGCCCGAAGGGTGTCGGCGATGCGGTCAACGAGTCAGTGGTCATCACGTTCCTGCTGCTGTTCGTCGTGAACTTCGTGATGAGCACGATCTACCTCCAGATCATTCCACCGAAGGGTGGTTGATCACGTGGCCAACCTGAGATCCGTCTACAGCAAGCCCATGCAGTCGTTGGACGAGCTGGGGAACCAGCTGTCCTTCTTCATGGGCGTCCTGCGTGCCGTTCCCCGGTCGATCACCCGGTACCCCAAGGAGATCATGCGGATCCTGGCCGAGGTCACCCTCGGCTCGGGTGCGTTGGCGGTGATCGGCGGCACCGTCGGCGTCATCGTCGGAATGACCTTCTTCACCGGGGCCCAAGTGGGCCTCTCGGGCTACGCCGCACTCAACCAGTTGGGCACGGCCGCCTTCTCAGGCTTCGTCTCCGCCTACTTCAACACACGTGAGATCGCTCCCCTCGTGGCGGGCATCGCGCTGGCGGCCACGGTCGGCTGCGGCTTCACCGCCCAACTCGGCGCCATGCGCATCTCCGAGGAGGTCGATGCCCTCGAGGTGATGGCGATCCCCTCGATGCCGTTCCTCGTGGCCACCCGGGTCGTGGGCGGCCTGATCGCGATCGTTCCGCTCTACGTCGTGGGCCTGCTGTCGTCGTACTTCGCCAGTCGACTCATCGTGACCCAGTTCTATGGGCAGAGCTCCGGCACCTACGACCACTACTTCAACACCTTCCTGCCACCGGGTGACGTCCTTTGGTCCTTCGGCAAGGTGCTCGTCTTCGCTGTCATCGTGATCCTCATCCACTGCTACCACGGCTACAACGCCAGTGGCGGCCCCGCCGGCGTGGGTGTCGCCGTGGGCAGGGCAGTCCGCACGTCCATCGTGGCGATCAACGTGATCGACCTGTTCCTGTCGATGGCCATCTGGGGGACCACCACCACCGTCAGGTTGGCGGGTTAGCCGTGAAACGAATCTTCGGTAGCACCAAGCTGATCGGCCTGGTCTTCATCGCGATGATCGCGGCGGGCCTCTGGCTGACGATGGCGATCTTCACCCACAAGTTCACCGACTACGAGAAGGTCGAGCTCCAGTCCTCCACGGTGGGCCTGCAGCTGCCGATGCGCGCCGACGTCAAGATCCGCGGCGTCCAGGTGGGGGAGGTGCTCGACATGAAGGCGAGCGGCGACGGCGCCGAGCTCACCCTCGGCCTCTACCCCGACCAGGTGGACAGCATCCCGGCCAACGTCACCGCACGCATCGAGCCCAAGACGCTGTTCGGGGAGAAGTACGTCGCCCTGCAGGTGCCTGACCAGCCGTCCTCGGATCACATCGCGGCCGGTGCCACGATCACCCAGACCAAGGTCGCCGCCGAGGTGGAGCAGACGCTCAACGACCTCTACCCGCTTCTTCGGGCCGTCCAGCCGGCCGATCTCAACAAGACGCTGACCGCGCTCGCCACCGCCCTCGAAGGCCGCGGTGAGAAGCTCGGCGAGAGCATCGAGATCCTCGACGGCTACCTCGAGCGGATCAACCCGCTGTTGCCCGACCTGATCGAGGACCTGCGACTGACCGCGAAGACTTCCGACCTCTACGCCTCGGTGCTCCCTGAGATCGCGCACACCCTGCGCAACACGGTCAAGACCGGAAACACCCTGCTCTCGCGTGAGGACAAGCTGAACCAGCTGTTCACTGACGTCTCGAAGTTCTCCGACGTCACCGGCAAGTTCCTCGACGCCAACGAAACCAACCTGATCCGCGTCGGCGAGCTCGGCGCGACCACCCTGCGGATGATCGCCAAGTACGCCCCCGAGTTCCCCTGCCTGACGGCCGGCATCGTCAAGGCCGGCAAGCTGCAGGCCGAGGCCTTCCGTGGGTTCACCCTGCACATCAACCTCGAGGTGTTGCCGAACACTCCGCGCAAGTACGGCCCGCAGGACACCCCGGTGACCCAACAGAAGAGTGGTGCCTACTGCGGCACCCTGCCCAGCCCGCCGTACTCCCAGCAGAACCGGTTCACCGACGTGCCCAACTTCAACGACGGAGTCGAGCAGGACACCGGGAAGGGCACCCGCCGGGTCGCCCCCGGCTCGAGGGCACTCCGGGCAACCCCGGGCAGCCGTCGCGAGGCCGAGATGGTGCGCGGCCTCCTGGCCGGTTCGACCGGCTCGGCACCGACTGACCTCGATGTCATGCTGCTCGGTTCGTTGGTGCGCGGCACGGAGGTGACGCTGCGATGAGCGTCCTCGACAAGCGCACCGCCTCAGCCACCTGGAAGCTGGTGGTCTTCATGGTGGTCACTGCCATCTTCACCAGCATGCTCGTCGTGCTGATCGGCAATCTCACCTTCGCCCCCAGCCGCGACTTCAAGGCCGAGTTCTCGAATGTGGCCGGGGTGGTCAAGGGCGACGACGTCCGGGTCGCCGGCGTGAAGGTGGGCACGGTCAAGGACATCGAGATCAAGGACCGCACCCGCGCCGTGGTGACGTTCTCGGTTGCGGACGAGGCCGAGGTGACCGACACCACCCACGCCACCATCCGCTACCGGAACCTGGTCGGCCAGCGCTACATCTCCCTCACTCAGGAGGGCACGAGCGGTGAGGACCTCGACGAGGACGACACCATCCCGATCTCACAGACCAAGCCCGCGCTCGACCTGACCGTGCTCTTCAACGGCTTCAAGCCACTCTTCCAGGCGCTCTCGCCCCAGGACATCAACAAGCTCTCCTACGAGATCATCCAGGTCTTCCAGGGCGAAGGTGGCACCGTCGAGGGCCTGCTTGGTCACACCGCCTCGATCACCCAGACCCTGGCTGACCGCGACCAGGTGATCGGTGACCTGATCGACAACCTCAACGAGGTGCTCGTCACCGTCGGCGACCGCGACGAGCAGCTCAGCGGACTGATCGTCAACCTGCGCAAGCTCGTCCACGGCCTCGCCCAGGACAAGGACGCGATCCTCGGCTCCCTGGACTCGATCTCCTCGCTGGCGGTCGAGACCTCCGACCTGGTCAAGGGAGTGCGCGGACCGTTGGTCAACGACGTCAAGCAGTTGCGCACCGTGGCCGGCAACCTCTCCAAGAATCGTGCCGAGATCGACCGCGCCCTCCAGGTGTTGCCGATCAAGCTCACCAAGATCGGTCGTACGGCGACCTACGGCTCCTGGTTCAACTTCTACCTCTGCCGCTTCACGGGAGCGGTGAAGATCGGGAAGCTCCCTGAGATCCCGATCGACTACGACACCAAGAACGCGAGGTGCTCGCTGTGAGCACACCGTTCCGTCAGAGAAATCCCGTCATCATCGGCGCGGTCAGCATCATCGTGATCCTGGTGATGCTCCTGGCCGCCTTCCGCGCCGACGACCTGCCGTTGATCGGGGGAGGGGACACCTACTACGCCTCGTTCTCCGAAGCCGGTGGGCTCAAGGTCAACGATGAGGTCCGGGTGGCCGGTGTGCGCGTGGGCAAGGTCGACAAGATGGAGCTGGACGGCGACCACGTGAAGGTCACCTTCAAGGTCCAGAAGGACGTCGACTTCGGCCCGGAGTCGGGCGCCCAGATCAAGGTCAAGACGCTCCTCGGTGCCATGTACCTCGAGTTGACTCCGGCAGGTTCGGGGCAGATGGACGAAGGGTCGACCATCCCGGTCAGCCGCACCAAGTCGCCGTACGACGTCGTGGAGGCCTTCGAAGGCCTGGCCGGACGCGCCGAGGCGATCGACGTCGACCAGCTCAAGGCCTCGCTGGGCACCCTCACGGAGCTGACCCGCAACACCCCCGATGAGTTCAAGGCGGCCCTCAAGGGAGTCTCCGCCCTCTCGACCAACCTCGCCGCGCGCGATGACCAGATCAACACCCTGCTGAAGAACCTGCGCAAGGTCTCGGGAGTGCTGGGCTCGCGTGACCAGGACATCATCAAGCTGATGAAGGACGCCCGCGTGCTCTTCGACGCACTGGTCTCGAGGCGCAAGGCGATCCACAACCTGCTGGTCTCGACGTCGTCGATGTCGAGGGAGCTCACCGCTCTGGTGGATCAGAGCAAGGCCGACCTGAAGCCAGCCCTGACCAACCTCGACTCAGTGGTGCAGGTGTTGCTGAAGAACCAGGACAACCTCGACGAGAGCCTGCGGTTGATGGCTCCCTTCTACCGCTACTTCGCCAGCACCCTCGGCAACGGGCCTTGGTTCGACACCACCATCCGCAACCTGCCGCCACTCCCGGGAGGTGGCTGATCATGAAGAAGCTCATCGTCCCCGGAATCATCGTCGTGCTCCTGGCAGCGGCTGCCTTCGTGATGTTCGACAGCGATGACCGCAAGCACCTCACGGCATCGTTCCCGCGCACGGTCTCGCTCTATGAAGGATCCGATGTGCGGGTGCTGGGCATCCCGGTGGGCCAGGTCGACAAGGTCACCCCGGAGGGCACCTCGGTCAAGGTGGAGATCTCCTATGACGCCGACGTGGACCTCCCGGCTGATGCCACGGCCGTGATCGTCTCGCCGAGCGTGGTCGGCGACCGGTTCGTCCAGCTCACCCCGGTCTACGAGGGTGGGGAGAAGCTGAAGGACGGAGCGGTCCTCGACGAGAAACGCACTGCCACTCCGTTGGAGCTCGACGACATCTACAAGAGCATCGACGGCCTGACCGTCGCTCTGGGCCCCGAAGGCGCCAACAGCGAAGGCGCCCTGACCGACCTGCTGACCACCACCGCGCAGAACTTCGCCGGGCAAGGGGAGCAGGTCAACCAGACGATCAAGGACCTCGGCAAGTTCACCGGAACGCTCGAGAACAACAAGGACGAGCTCTTCGGCAGTGCCAAGGAGCTGGAGAAGTTCATCAAGACGTTGGCCGACAACGACAACGTCGTGCGCCGCTTCAACAAGTCGATGTCCTCGGTCTCCGACCTCCTCGCGGGTGAGAAGGACGACCTGGCCGCTTCGCTGAAGAATCTCGGCACCGCCCTGGGCAAGGTGCAGACCTTCGTCAAGGACAACAAGGCGCTGCTGAGCAAGAACATCTCGGGGCTCAACAAGGTGTCGAAGACCTTGGTCAAGCGTCGCGGTGAGCTCGACGAGATCCTGAAGGCCGGACCAGTGGCGCTGAACAACCTCGCCCTGACCTACAACCCTGAAGCGGGCACGCTGGACACCGCGGCGAACCTCGACAGCAATGTGGGCGCGTTGGCCACGGACCCGGGCCTGGCCCTGTGCACGATCATCGGCCAGGCAGACAGCACGGGCAACCTGTGCAAGCTGGTCAACGGACTGCTGCCCAAGCCACGCAGTGCCACCTATGGTGCGCGGGCCGCCAGTGACACCACGTTCAGCTCACTCCTGGAGGTGGCCCGATGACCCGTCGTCTGTTGGCCCTGCTCTGCGTGATCGCGATGGCGCTGGTGACCAGTTGTGGCTTCTCCGTGCAGAAGCTCCCGTTGCCCGGGGGCACCGACGTCGGGGACAGTCCCATGGAGGTCAAGGTGATCTTCCCCGATGTGCTGGACCTGGTGGCGCAGTCCACCGTCAAGGTCTCCGACGTCAGCGTCGGCAAGATCACCGACATCTCCCTGAAGGGCAACAAGGCCGAGGTGACGCTGTTGCTGCGCGACGACGTCGACCTCCCGGCAAACGCGGTGGCGGAGATCCGGCAGACCAGCCTGCTCGGCGAGAAGTTCGTGTCACTGGAGGCGCCGCCGAACCCGACCACCGAGAGGCTGGCCGACGGCGACCGGATCGAGGAGTCCAGCACCAACCGCAACCCGGAGGTCGAAGAGGTCCTGGGCGCCCTGAGCCTGGTTCTCAACGGCGGCGGCGTGGCCCAGCTCAAGACCATCTCCTCCGAGCTCAACAAGGCCCTGACCGGTCGAGAGGACAGCGCACGGAACGTGCTCACGTCGCTGAGCACCTTCATGAAGCAGCTCGACGACAACAAGGCCGACGTGGTGACCGCCATCGAGTCGTTGAACAACCTCTCGAAGGCGGCCAACAAGCAGAAGCCCTCGATCACCTCGGCGCTGGACGAGCTGCCCGAGGCGCTGGCCTCGATCGACAAGCAGCGCTCAGACCTGGTCAAGATGCTCAAGGCCCTGGCTCGCCTGGGCAAGGTCGGCACCCGGGTCATCAAGGCGTCGAAGACGTCCACGATCGACGCGCTCACGCAGCTCAACCCCGTGCTGACCTCGTTGGCCAGAACAGGTGATGACTTCGCCAACGCGTTCAGCGTCTTCCTCACCTATCCCTTCGTCGACGAGTCCGTCGGGCGTGACCCGCAGGTGGCCCGCAACCTGCACATGGGTGACTACGTCAACCTGGCCATCAAGCTCGACGTGAAGCTGCTCGCCGACGGAGGCGAGGAGACCGCCTGCATCCCGCTCGGCCTGATTCCCAAGAACGGCAACATCGACCTGTCGAAGCTCTGCAAGGGCGCTCTCAAGGCGGTCAAGAAGTGCCTCAACAACCCGTCAGTGAAGAACTGCAAGGGTTTGCCGAACGCTGTGGTCGACAGCCTGTGCGAGAACCTGCTCAACTTGCCGATCCTGTGTGGCAAGCAGAAGAAGGGCAACGGCCCGCTCCTGCCCGGCCTGCCTGACCTGGGCGACCTCGGCCTCGGCGAGTTGAGCAACCTGCTCAACGGCCTCGGTCGGACCGCACCCGGATTCGGCGACAGGCCCGACGACCCGTCCGCGTCCGGTGACGGGAAGACCAGCGTCAGCCTGAATCGCATGATGGACACCTACGACCCGACGCTGGCCCGGGTCCTGCTCCCGGGGGTGGCCCAGTGATCACACGTCGGACCAAGGTCCAGTTGATGATCTTCGTGATCATCACCCTGGTGGGCGTCTCCTACGTCGGCGCGCGCTATGCGCGACTCGACCGGGTCGTCGTCGACCGGAGCTACACGGTGGTGGCCCACTTCCAGGAGTCCGGCGGCATCTTCGCCGGCGCCGAGGTCACCTATCGCGGGGTGACCATCGGAGAGGTGGACAAGATGGTGCTCACCGACGACGGAGTCGATGTCGAGCTCGACATCGACAACGGGTGGGACAAGATCCCGGAGAGCACACTCGCGGTGGTCGGCAACCGCTCCGCGGTCGGTGAGCAGTACGTCGAGCTGCAGCCCAAGATCGACGACGGCCCCTACCTCAAGGACTCGTCCGAGATCCCAACGGTCGACACCCGCACGCCGATCCCCACAGCGAAGCTCCTCGGCGACATCTCGTCGACGGTCAACAGCGTCAACCAGGACGACCTGCGCACGGTCGTCCACGAGCTCGGCATTGCCTTCGACGGCACCGGTGACGACCTGAGCCAGATCCTCGACACCTCCAACTCCTTCATCGAGACCGCCAACGACAACTTCGATGTCACCACGGCGTTGATCAAGGACGCCAACACCGTGCTCTCCGGTCAGTTGTCCACGGCGTCGTCGATCAAGAACTTCTCGAAGAACCTCGAGGCATTCAGCACCACGTTGGCCGGCTCCGACGACGACCTGCGCAAGGTGATCGACACCGGGTCCGCCACGGCCAACGAGCTGCGTGCCTTCATCGAGGACAACCAGGTCGACCTGTCGTCGCTCCTGAACAACCTGGTCACGACCAGCGAGGTCGTGGTGCGCAACCTCGACGGTGCCGAGCACCTGTTGGCGATCTATCCCTACATCGTGGAGTCGGGCTTCACCGTCGTCTCCAAGGATCCCGCCACTGGCAAGTACGACGCCCACTTCGGTCTCGTGCTGACCCCCCACAAGCTGTGCACCAACGGCTACGAGGGCGCTGACCAGCGTGACCCCTTCAACCGTGAGGACCGGCCGCTGCCCACCAACCTCGGTTGCAAGGACGGCCCGTCGCAGTCGAACCCCCGTGGTGCCCAGAACCTGCATCGCGCCGCGACTGACTACGACCGCCCGGTTGTCGCGACGTACGACGAGAAGACCGGCAAGGTGACCTGGCTCGACCAGCCGAAGCGGTTGACGCCCGCCGGTACCCTGACCAACAGCCCGATCGCAGACCCGGCCGCTGACGCGGCACCGGAGTCGACCAACCGAGAGGAGTCGTGGACGTGGTTGATGCTCCGTCCGCTCCAGAACGCGGAGTGACGACCAGCGAACCGACCACCTCCAGGGCTCAGTGGGGCTCGCCGCGCACGCGGCAGGCCGTGTCCGTCGTGCTGGCGGTCGCCCTGGTGGCCGCTCTGGTGCTGCTGGTGCTCGCGTTCCTCGAGCACCGCTCAAATGATGACGAGGCCCAGAAGGCACGGGACACCGTCATGCTGAAGGCTCGGGAATACATGGTGGCCGGCTGGAACTTCGGCGCCGGCGACCTCGACGGAAACAAGAAGCTCACTGCCTACCGCTCGCGGGTCGAGCCGCTGATCACGACGTCGTTCAAGACCGACTTCGACAAGGCCAGTGAGCTCCTCGAGAAGGCCGTGGCCGGCCAGGGCTACTCCCGCAAGGTGACCGTCGATCGGGTTGCGGTCGAGACCCTGGAGTCGGACTCAGCAGTGGTCATCGTCGGTGGCGAGTCCACCGAGACCGTCAAGAAGGAGCAGCAGAGCGGCCCCTATGCCTGGACCATCACCTTGAAGAAGGTGGACGGGTCGTGGTTGGTCGACGACTTCTCTGAGTACGGAGCAGCCCAGTGAGCGCCAACTGGTACGACCTGCTCGGCGTCGAGCGCGACGCCTCGAGCGCGGAGATCCGGGCATCCTGGAAGGCCTCCATCGCCGACCTCGACCCGACCGACCACCGTTTCGGCCTCTACAACAAGGCCGCCGGGGTCCTGCTCGACGACGACTCGCGGGCGGCGTACGACGAGGAGCTGGGCCCGGAACCCGAGCCGGCCGAGCTCGAGGAGTCCGAGCCCGACGCGGGCGAGCCGCCTGCGGGTACCGCCGATGACGACGATGCCACCGCGGTCGACGCCGCCACGACGGACTCGAAGCGCGACGAGGTGACAGGGGCAGAGTCGTCAGCGACGCGCTTTGCGCTGCCGGTCCCGGTGCTGGCCCTGATGCTGGTCGCCACACTGGCTGCGGCCGGGGGCGCTTTCTGGTTGCACCACGGCAGCACCGACTCCGACCAGGTCGAGGCCAACATCTCATCGGCACGCAGTGTGGCTGAGGAGGCCGTGCCGAAGGTGTTGACCTATGACTACCGCTACCCCGATCGTGACCACGACGCGGCGATGCGGGTGCTGACCGGGAAGATCGCCTCCTCCTACGACAAGATCTGGAAGGACGCGATCCTGCCCAACCTGACCAAGGTCAAGGGCGCCGCGGAGACGAAGGTGCTCGGCACAGGTGTGGTGCGCTCCTCCGATGACGCGGAGAAGGTCGAGCTGGTCGTGGTGCTCTCGAGCAAGACCACGAACCGCAAGACCTCCACCCAGCTGCCGCCGATCCCGATGACCGTGCAGATGGTCGACAAGGACGGCGAGTGGCTGATCGAGGACATGGACCTGTGGCAGCCCCAGTCGGCAGCGAGCCAGGGATCGGACCAGGGATCGGACCAGGGATCGGACCAGGGGACCGGCCAGTAGCCGGTCGACAACTGATCCGAAGTGCCGGCTCGTGGGGTGCGGCAGCGGCGGTGGTGCTTGACCTGAGGCAGTTGCGGGTTCATGATCTAGCGCAACAGCATGATGCGATCGAGGTTCCAGGATCGCGGGGGTTGTGAGGCGCGCCTATTTCAGCTAGGCTCCTTCTTTGCGCCTGCCCTCAAATGCTTCCTGCCTGTCCGGTGGCTGGTTTGTGGTGGGTCGGCGCTGATACCAGAGCGAACCTGTAGAAGGACACACTCTTGGCCGCGCGCAGCAACGCAGCAAGCAACAACCACCGTCGCACATCCTTCGCAAAGATCAGCGAACCCCTCGAGGTTCCACAACTTCTGGCTCTCCAGACCGACAGCTTCGACTGGCTGGTCGGCAACGAGAAGTGGCAGCAGGTCGTCCAGGCCCGCATCGATGCCGGCGAGGACGCCTCCACGAAGTCGGGTCTGACCGAGATCTTCGAGGAGATCTCGCCGATCGAAGACTTCTCCGAGACGATGTCGCTCTCGTTCGAGAACCCTGAGTTCGTCGACCCGAAGTACACCGTCGACGAGTGCAAGGAGAAGGACTTCACCTACTCCGCACCCCTCTACGTCTCCGCCGAGTTCACCAACAACGAGACCGGTGAGATCAAGGGCCAGACGGTCTTCATGGGCGAGTTCCCGCTGATGACCGACAAGGGCACCTTCGTGATCAACGGCACCGAGCGTGTCGTCGTCTCGCAACTGGTGCGTTCCCCGGGCGTCTACTTCGAGCGTGCCGCCGACAAGACGTCCGACAAGGACATCTTCACCTCCAAGGTGATCCCGTCGCGCGGTGCCTGGCTCGAGTTCGAGGTCGACAAGCGCGACCTGGTCGGCGTCCGCCTCGACCGCAAGCGCAAGCAGAACGTCACCGTCCTGCTCAAGGCCCTCGTGGCCGTCGCCGAGGACACCGGCGAGGAGTACGACTACGAGGCCGTGATGGCCGAGCTCGGCCAGTACGAGTCGATCCAGCTGACCCTCGAGAAGGACAACACCGAGGGCCCCGACGACGCGCTGCTCGACATCTACCGCAAGCTGCGTCCGGGCGAACCGCCCACGCGCGAGGCCGCGCTGACCCTGTTGAGGAACTACTACTTCAACCCGAAGCGCTACGACCTGGCCAAGGTCGGTCGCTACAAGATCAACAAGAAGCTCGGCCAGGCCGAAGCCTTCGACAAGCAGACGCTGACCATCGCCGACATCGTCGCCACGATCCGCTACATCGTCCGCCTGCACAACGGCGACGACAAGATGACCGACGGTGAGGGCACCGTCCTGATCGACGCCGACGGCAAGGACCTCGAGGTTCGTTCCGACGACATCGACCACTTCGGCAACCGTCGCATGCGTACGGTCGGCGAGCTGATCCAGAACCAGCTCCGTACCGGTCTGGCCCGCATGGAGCGCGTGGTCCGTGAGCGGATGACGACCCAGGACGTCGAGGCCATCACGCCGCAGTCGCTGATCAACATCCGTCCCGTCGTGGCTGCGCTGAAGGAGTTCTTCGGAACCTCCCAGCTCTCGCAGTTCATGGACCAGACCAACCCGATCGCCGGTCTGACCCACAAGCGTCGCCTCTCGGCGCTCGGCCCGGGTGGTCTTTCCCGTGACCGTGCCGGCATGGAGGTCCGTGACGTCCACACCTCGCACTACGGCCGCATGTGCCCGATCGAGACGCCTGAAGGCCCGAACATCGGTCTGATCGGCTCGCTCGCCTCCTACGGTCGGATCAACCCGTTCGGCTTCGTCGAGACGCCGTACCGCCGGGTCGAGAAGGGTGTCGTCACCGACAAGGTCGACTACCTGACCGCCGACGACGAGGACAAGTTCGTCATCGCCCAGGCCAACGCCAAGCTCGACGACAAGATGCGCTTCGCCGAGGAGCGGGTGCTGGTTCGCCAGCGCGACGGTGAGGTCACCGAGATCCTCGCCGAAGAGGTCGACTACATGGACGTCTCGCCGCGCCAGATGGTGTCGGTCGCGACGGCCCTGATCCCGTTCCTCGAGCACGACGACGCCAACCGTGCCCTCATGGGCGCGAACATGCAGCGTCAGGCCGTGCCGCTCGTCAGGAGCGACTCGCCCATCGTCGGCACCGGCATGGAGCTGCGTGCCGCCGTCGACGCCGGTGACGTGGTCACCGCCGAGAAGGGTGGTGTGGTCAAGGAGGTCTCCGCCGACCTGATCGAGGTCATGAACGACGACGGCACCTACTCGACGTACCGGATGGCGAAGTTCCGTCGCTCGAACCAGGGCACCTGCATCAACCAGCGCCCGCTGGTCTCCGAGGGTGACCGGGTCGAGGGTCGTGACCCGCTGACCGGCCGCGCCGGTTCGCCGATCGCTGACGGTCCGTGCACCGACGACGCCGAGATGGCGCTGGGCACCAACCTGTTGGTGGCCTTCATGCCGTGGCACGGCCACAACTACGAGGACGCCATCATCCTCAGCCAGCGCCTGGTGCAGGAAGACGTCCTCACCTCGATCCACATCGAGGAGCACGAGGTCGACGCCCGCGACACCAAGCTGGGCCCGGAGGAGATCACCCGCGACATCCCCAACGTCTCCGACGAGATGCTGGCCGACCTCGACGAGCGCGGCATCATCCGCATCGGCGCCGAGGTCACCAACGGTGACATCCTGGTCGGCAAGGTGACCCCCAAGGGTGAGACCGAGCTGACCCCCGAGGAGCGCCTGCTGCGCGCCATCTTCGGTGAGAAGGCCCGCGAGGTGCGCGACACCTCGATGAAGGTCCCGCACGGTGAGTCCGGAACCGTCATCGGCGTTCGCGTCTTCGACCGCGAGGACGGCGACGAGCTGCCCCCCGGCGTGAACCAGCTGGTTCGTGTCTACGTGGCCCAGAAGCGCAAGATCTCTGTCGGTGACAAGCTCGCCGGTCGTCACGGAAACAAGGGCGTCATCGCCAAGATCCTGCCGGTCGAGGACATGCCCTTCATGGAGGACGGCACCCCGGTCGACGTGATCCTGAACCCGCTGGGTGTCCCGCGACGGATGAACATCGGTCAGATCCTCGAGCTCCACCTCGGCTGGCTCGCCAAGCAGGGTTGGGACCTCAACCTGCACGACGACCCGGAGAGCGCGGACTGGAAGCAGCGCCTGATCAAGATCCACGCGGAGAAGGCCGACCCGAACACCAAGGTCGCGACCCCGGTCTTCGACGGTGCACGTGAGGACGAGATCACCGGTCTGCTGGGCTCGACCCTGCCGACCCGTGACGGTGTGCGGATGATCGGCGAGAACGGAAAGGCCGACCTGTTCGACGGCCGCTCCGGTGAGCCGTTCCCCGACCCGGTCTCGGTGGGCTACATGTACATCCTCAAGCTCCACCACCTGGTCGACGACAAGATCCACGCACGCAGCACCGGCCCCTACTCGATGATCACCCAGCAGCCGCTCGGCGGTAAGGCCCAGTTCGGTGGCCAGCGCTTCGGTGAGATGGAGGTCTGGGCGATGGAGGCGTACGGCGCCGCCTACGCCCTGCAGGAGCTGCTCACGATCAAGTCCGACGACGTGCCTGGTCGCGTCAAGGTCTACGAGGCCATCGTCAAGGGCGAGAACATCCCCGACTCGGGCATCCCCGAGTCGTTCAAGGTGCTCGTCAAGGAGATGCAGTCGCTCTGCCTGAACGTGGAGGTCCTCTCGCAGGACGGCTCCTCGATCGAGCTTCGTGACGCCGAGGAAGACGTGTTCCGGGCCGCTGAAGAGCTGGGCATCGACCTTTCGCGTCGCGAGCCCAGCTCCGTCGAAGAAGTCTGATGATGTCTCGTCCGCCGGCTTCGAGCCGGCGGACGAGGCACTCAGTCCCAGCCTCCATTGATTTTCGTAACAACTGAAGGGTTGCAGCCAACGTGCTCGACGTGAACTTCTTCGACCAGCTTCAGATCGGCCTGGCCACTGCGGAAGACATCCGCGGATGGAGCCACGGTGAGGTCAAGAAGCCGGAAACCATCAACTACCGCACCCTCAAGCCCGAACGTGACGGACTCTTCTGCGAGAAGATCTTCGGCCCGACCCGGGACTGGGAGTGCTACTGCGGCAAGTACAAGCGCGTCCGCTTCAAGGGCATCATCTGTGAGCGTTGTGGCGTCGAGGTCACCCGTTCCAAGGTGCGCCGCGAGCGCATGGGCCACATCGAGCTTGCCGCTCCCGTGACCCACATCTGGTACTTCAAGGGCGTCCCGTCGCGCTTGGGCTACCTGCTCGACCTGGCGCCGAAGGACCTCGAGAAGGTCATCTACTTCGCTGCCTACATGATCACCTCCGTCGACGAGGACGCACGCCACCGTGACCTGTCCTCGCTCGAGGGCAAGGTCGACCTGGAGCGCAAGCGCCTCGAGGGGCGTCGCGACACTTCCCTCGAGGATCGCAGCAAGAAGCTCGAGGAGGACCTCGCCACCCTTGAGGCCGAGGGTGCCAAGGCCGACGCACGCCGCAAGGTGCGCGACGGTGCCGAGCGGGAGATGAAGCAACTGCGCGACCGCGCCCAGCGCGAGATCGACCGCCTCGACGAGGTCTGGAACACGTTCAAGTCCCTCAAGGTCCAGGACCTCATGGGCGACGAGCTGCTCTACCGCGAGATGAAGACCTGGTTCGGCAAGTACTTCGAGGGCTTCATGGGCGCTGCCGCGATCCAGAAGCGCCTCCAGGACTTCGACATCGCCGAAGAGGTCGAGAACCTGCGCGAGACGATCGCCACCGGCAAGGGCCAGAAGAAGGTGCGTGCGCTCAAGCGACTCAAGGTCGTCGACGCCTTCCGCAAGACCGGCAACCAGCCGATCGGCATGGTCCTCGACGCCGTTCCGGTCATCCCGCCGGACCTGCGCCCGATGGTCCAGCTCGACGGTGGCCGCTTCGCCACCTCCGACCTGAACGACCTCTACCGCCGGGTGATCAACCGCAACAACCGACTCAAGCGCCTGCTCGACCTCGGTGCCCCGGAGATCATCGTCAACAACGAGAAGCGGATGCTCCAGGAGGCCGTCGACTCGTTGTTCGACAACGGTCGTCGTGGTCGTCCGGTGACCGGTCCGGGCAACCGCCCGCTCAAGTCGCTCTCCGACATGCTCAAGGGCAAGCAGGGTCGTTTCCGTCAGAACCTGCTCGGGAAGCGCGTCGACTACTCCGGTCGTTCGGTCATTGTCTCCGGCCCCCAGCTGAAGCTGCACCAGTGCGGTCTGCCCAAGCAGATGGCACTCGAGCTCTTCAAGCCGTTCGTGATGAAGCGCCTGGTGGACCTGTCGCACGCTCAGAACATCAAGTCCGCCAAGCGCATTGTGGAGCGCTCGCGTCCGGTCGTGTGGGACGTCCTCGAAGAGGTCATCACCGAGCACCCGGTGCTGCTCAACCGTGCACCCACGCTGCACCGCCTCGGCATCCAGGCCTTCGAGCCCCAGCTGATCGAGGGCAAGGCCATCCAGATCCACCCGCTCGTCTGCTCGGCCTTCAACGCCGACTTCGACGGTGACCAGATGGCGGTGCACCTGCCGCTGTCGGCCGAGGCCCAGGCCGAGGCACGGATCCTGATGCTGTCGACCAACAACATCCTGAAGCCCTCCGACGGTCGCCCCGTGACCATGCCCACCCAGGACATGATCATCGGTCTGTTCTTCCTGACCACCGACCGTGAGGGCCCGGGCGAGGGACGCACCTTCTCCTCGCAGGCCGAGGCGATCATGGCGTTCGACCGCCAGGAGATCTCGCTGCAGAGCCGGATCACCCTGCGCCATGCCGAGGAGTCGATCGAGACGACCCTGGGTCGCTCGATCTTCAACGACGCCCTGCCGGCCGACTACGCCTACGTCAACTACGAGGTGGGCAAGAAGCAGCTCGGCGCGATCGTCAACGACCTTGCTGAGCGCTACACCAAGGTCGAGGTTGCTGCCTCGCTCGACGCGCTGAAGGACACCGGCTTCCACTGGGCGACCCGCTCCGGTGTGACGGTCTCCATCGACGACGTCACCACGCCTGCCGACAAGGTCGAGATCCTCGGCAAGTACGAAGCGCAGGCGGCGAAGGTCCAGCAGCAGTTCGAGCGTGGTCTGGTCACCGACGACGAGCGCCGTCAGGAGCTCATCGAGATCTGGACCCAGGCCTCCAACGAAGTCGCCAAGGCGATGGAGAAGAACTTCGACCGGTCCAACCCGATCTACATGATGGTCGACTCGGGCGCCTCCGGAAACATGATGCAGATCCGTCAGGTTGCCGCCATGCGTGGCCTGGTGGCCAACCCGAAGGGCGACATCATCGCCCGGCCGATCAAGGCCAACTTCCGTGAGGGCCTCTCGGTCCTGGAGTACTTCATCTCCACCCACGGTGCCCGCAAGGGTCTGGCCGACACCGCGCTGCGTACCGCCGACTCGGGTTACCTGACCCGTCGTCTGGTGGACGTGTCGCAGGACGTCATCATCCGCGAGGACGACTGTGGCACCGAGCGTGGCCTGCCCAAGGTCATCGGCGAGGTCCTGCCCGACGGCTCGGTCATCAAGCACGAGAACGCCGAGACCGCGGCGTACGCCCGCACGGCGGCCGGCGAGGTCACCCACCCGGAGAGCGGCGAGGTCCTCGCTGCTGCCGGTGAGGACCTCGGCGACGTGAAGATCGCCGAGCTGGTGGCCGCCGGGATCGTGGAGGTCAAGGTCCGCTCCGTGCTGACCTGTGACGCCCGCACCGGAACCTGCGCCAAGTGCTACGGCCGCTCGCTGGCCACCGGCAAGCTGGTCGACATCGGTGAGGCGGTCGGCATCATCGCCGCCCAGTCCATCGGTGAGCCCGGCACGCAGCTGACGATGCGTACCTTCCACACCGGTGGTGTGGCCTCCGCCGACGACATCACGCAGGGTCTGCCCCGCGTCGTGGAGCTCTTCGAGGCCCGCACCCCCAAGGGTCTGGCCCCGATCTCCGAGGTCGCCGGCCGCATCGAGATCGAGGACGGCGACAAGGCCCGCAAGATCGTGGTCACCCCCGACGACGGTTCCGAGGTCATCGAGTACCCCGTCAGCCGTCGTTCGCGTCTGCTGGTCGCCGACGGCGACCACGTCGAGGTGGGCGACCGCTTCACGCAGGGCACGGAAGACCCCAAGGAGGTCCTGCGCATCCTGGGTGTCCGTCGCGCGCAGCAGCACCTGGTCGACGAGGTGCAGAACGTGTACCGCAGCCAGGGTGTGTCCATCCACGACAAGCACATCGAGATCATCGTGCGGCAGATGCTGCGCCGGATCACGGTGCTCGAGTCCGGTGACACCAACCTGCTGCCGTCCGACCTGGTCGACCGGGTCCGCTTCGAGGAGGAGAACCGTCGGGTTCTCTCCGAAGGTGGCAAGCCGGCCTCCGGTCGTCCGGAGCTGATGGGCATCACCAAGGCCTCGCTGGCCACGGAGTCGTGGCTCTCGGCGGCCTCCTTCCAGGAGACCACCCGAGTGCTCACCGACGCCGCGATCAACGGCCGCTCCGACAGCCTGCGCGGCCTGAAGGAGAACGTGATCATCGGAAAGCTGATCCCGGCAGGCACCGGCCTCGAGCGCTACCGCAACATCAGGGTGGAGCCGACCGAGGAGGCCCGCGCTGCGGCGTACTCCGTCTCCGGTTACGACACCTACGACTACGAGTTCGGCGGGACCGGCGGCCAGGCCGTCGCGCTCGACGACTTCGACTTCGGTTCCTACCAGAACTGATCTGACGTAGTCACAGGCGTGGGGCCCCAGCCGATCCGGCTGGGGCCCTTCGTCATGCCACGGCACCGCGGAGCACGTAGGCTGCGGTGCCATGAGCGACCGCATCCACGCCGCGGTCAACGCTCTCGGCAACGGCCTCCTGCGCGCCCTCGACGTGCGGGTGGCGACCCGGGGCGCGGAGCACATCCCGCTCACGGGGCCGGTGCTGCTGGCCTGCACGCACGTCTCCTACCCGGACTTCGTGTTCGTGCAGAAGGGTGCCGTCGAACGACGGCCCTACATTCGCTTCATGACCCGCCACGACGTGTGGGACAGGGCCTGGGCGGCGTGGTTCATGGACCGGATGCAGCACGTCCCCGTCGACCGACAGGCACCTGCCGGTGCCTATCTCAACGCACGTGGCCTGCTGGCGCGCGGTGAGGCGGTCTGTGCGTTCCCGGAGGCCGGTATCTCCTACTCCTACACGGTCCGTCCGCTGATGCGGGGTGTGGCCTCACTTGCTCGTGAGACGGGAGCGCAGGTGCTCCCGGTGGCGCTGTGGGGCTCGCAACGGATCTATTCGGTGGGCCGCCCCGTCGACGGTCGTGAGCCGCCGCCGGACTGGACGCGTGGGCGACGCGTGGACGTGAGCTTCGGTGTGCCGATGACGGTCGCGCCGGGCGAGGACCTGACCGAGTGGACCCGCCATCTGGGCGGCGTACTCACGGAGATGCTGGAGGAGCTGCAGCAGCTGCCGCACCACCGTCCGCGGCCGGGGGAGCGCGCGCCCTGGTATCCCGCGCACCTCGGCGGACACGCGCCGGACCGGGCCGAGTCGGCGACCCTGGACGAGGTGCCGCGCGGCGCGGTCCGCCCGACCTGGGGGCCGCTGTAGGCGGTGGGGAGCCGGACTACCGAGACCGCGCCCGCAGACGGCGTTGGGTGGAACCGATCGGATCGACGGCCCAGGTGAGCACCTTCACCACCGGTGGTGAGGCCAGGAAGAGGGCCACGGCGATGGCGAGGGCGATCGTCACCCACAGGGCGTACGACGCGTGGTCGGCCGCCCAGTCGGGGTAGCCGGCGTACTCCACCCGGCGCACGAAGAACCCGTGGAACAGATAGACGATCAGGGTGGCACCACCCATGTTCGAGAACCAGGTGTGGCGGCGGGGAACCACGGCCAGGACGGCCATCACCCCGAGCGCCCCGAGCATCAGCACCCGGAACCGGATCCACATGCCGTCGGTGGCGCTTGCGCCGAGGTCGTCGTACGGGATCGAGAACCACAACCACCGTGAGTGCCAGGCCCCTGAGGTGTGCATCCACTCCTTCGCTTGGCCGGCGAGGAGGTAGAGGCCGACCAGCACCGCGGCGCCGACGAGGGGGGCGAAGCGGCTCTTCAGCCTGGCCAGCTCCTGCGGGCGCAGGTGCAGCCCGAGCACGAAGAACGGCAGGAAGCCGACGGTGCGCTGCAGGTCGAGCCAGGTCGTCCATTCGGCGTGCTGGGTGCCCATCAGCAGGCTGGCCACCACGCTGAGCGGCAGCGCCACCCAGTGCTTGATGAGGATCGGGGTGGCCATCCGCCACAGGAACGTCGCGGAGAGGTACCAGAGCGGCCAGTGCGGGTCGAGCCACATCGGACCGTCGCCGGTGTCGTAGTCGCCGTAGTGGTGCCGGAACGTGAGCATCGCCCACTCGAAGATCAGGTAGGGCACCACGATCGTGCAGAAGAGCGACCACAGCTTCGGCCGGCTCCAGGTGAAGCGACGCGACAGGTAGCCGGTGACCAGCACGAACGCGGGGATGTGCCAGGTGTAGATGAAGTCGTAGACCTGCTCGTTGCGTCCCTCAGCGAGAACCAGCACCAGCGCGTGGCCGATCACGACCACGGTCACGAGTGTCATCTTCACGTTGTCGAGCCAAGGATCGCGTGCCACGCGCCAACCGTAGACGACGACGCACCGAACCCACGGGATCGACGAACCAGGTGAGCACCTTGGCCACCGGGGGAGAGGCGAGCAGGAGCGACAGGAAGATGGCGGCCAGGGTCACCACGACCAACGGCAACCACTGGCGGTCGTGCCAACGCTCCAACCAGCCGGCATAGTCGGCGTACCGCACGAAGAACCCGTGGAACAGGTAGACCACCATGGTCGCCGATCCCATCCGGCTGAGCACCGAGGCGCGTCGCGGGATCAGTGCCAGCACGCTGGCAGTGCCGAGCAGGCCGATCGCCATGACACGGGCCCGGACCTCCATCGCGTCGCCGGTGGAGTAGCCGAGGGCCGAGTAGCCCTGGTCGTACCAGAGGAAGGCGGAGCGGCCCCACTCGTCGATGTTGGCGCTGTAGTTGAAGATCCAGACCAGGGCGGCGATGGCAAACGGCTTGATCCACCACGCGGTGAGGCGTTGCAGGTGCTCACGCTTCAGGTGCAGGCCGAGCACGAAGAACGGAAGCAACCCCAGGATCCGCGGTAGGCAGAAGAGCAGCTCGTCGGTCATCCCGCCGACGAGGGAGACCGCGACCGCGATCGGCACGAAGACCCAGTGCTTCTTCAACAGCGGAGTGGCCAGCCGCCAGAAGAACAGCACGCACAGGTACCACATCGCCCAGTGCGGCTCGAGCCACAGCGGTCCGTCCTCGGGCTGGTCGATCTGGCGGCGGAAGTAGTAGAGCGCCGGCTCGAACATCAGGTAGGGCAACGCGATCGTGGTGAACAGGGAGGAGAAGTGGCGCTTGTCCCACTCGAAGCCCTTGGAGAGGTGGCCGCTGATCAGCACGAAGGCGGGGATGTGCCAGAAGTAGATGAAGTCGTAGATCTGCAGGTCAAGGACGCTGGCTCCGAGGAGACCGAGCGAGTGCCCGATCACCACCAGGGTGACCAGCGTTAGTTTCACGTTGTCGAGCCATGGGTCGCGACGCATCGGATCCACGGTATCGAGCCTCAGGCGAGAGGCAAGTCGAGTCCGTCACATTCGGGCGCAGGCATAGACTCCTGTCACATGGGTCGACTTCCGAAACGGCAACGGGTCGCGGCGTACGCCGTGATCATCCGGGGCGACCGCATCCTGCTCTCCCGCCTGGCGCCGCGCATCTCGCGCACGCCCCTGTGGACCCTGCCCGGCGGAGGGCTCGACCACGGCGAGGACCCGAGGCGGGCGGTGGTCCGCGAGATCCATGAGGAGACCGGCCTGCCCGCGGTCGTCTCCGAACAGGCGCGCGTCTACTCGCTGCACAACCCCCGGGCCACTCACAACGAGCAGCGTGCCGACTACCACGCGCTGCGCATCGTCTTCGAGGGCTGGGTCCCGGTGGACGCGCCCGAACCCCGGGTGGTGGAGGTCGACGGGTCCACGGTCGAGGCGCGGTGGATTCCGCTGGCCGACGTGGTCAGTGGTGCGGCACCGGTGACCAGCCTGGTCGACGAGGCGCTCGAGGACCACCGTCCCTTCCAGCTGCAGCGGGTGGCGGCGTACGGGCTGGTCCGTCGCGACGACACGGTGCTGCTGACCCGGCTCTCCGCGCGCGCCTTCCACACCGGCGCCTGGACGCTGCCCGGTGGCGGCATCGACCACGGTGAGGCGCCCGCGGCGGCGCTGGCCAGGGAGATCCGTGAGGAGTGCGGCGTCGAGTGTGAGGTGGGAGCCCTGCGCGACGTGCACGACGTCCAGTTCGCCGGTACGGCGCCGAGCGGCCGGCACGAGGACTTCCACGGCGTACACCTCCTCTTCGACGCCACGGTCGCCCCCGACGCGGAGCCCAGGGTGATGGAGGTCGACGGCACCACCGACGCCGTCGCCTGGGTCCCGGTCGCCGACGTGGAGTCGGGAGCGATCGAGGCTCTCGAGGTCGTGCGTCACGCCCTCGCCCTGTGATCGTTAGATTGGCATCATGACTCAGCCTCGCTCCACCGACGCCGAAACGGTCTTCACCTACGGCGCGCCCGGCCTGAAGTTCGGCGCCGGCTCCTCCGCCGAGATCGGTCATGACCTGAGCCAGCTCGGTGCCACCCGGGTGCTGTTGGTCACCGACCCCGGAGTGGCGGCCACTGGGCACCCGGCCCGGATCGCGGAACAGATCGCCGCGACCGGCATCGAGGTGGTCGTCTTCGAGGACGCCCACGTCGAGCCCACCGACGAGAGCCTGGCCGGGGCAGTGGAGTTCGGTCGTTCCGAAGGCCCCTTCGACGCGTACGTCGCCGTGGGTGGCGGCTCGGCGATCGACACCGCCAAGGCGGTCAACCTGCTCGGCAGCAACGAGGGCGAGCTGATGGACTACATCAACGCCCCCGTCGGCCGGGCGTTGGCGCCGGCCCATCCGCTCCAGCCGCTGATCGCCGTGCCTACGACCACCGGCACCGGCAGCGAGAGCACCACCATCTGCGTCCTCGACGTGCTGTCGTTGCACGTGAAGACCGGCATCAGCCACCCGAGGCTGCGCCCGACGATGGCGGTCATCGACCCGACGCTCACGCTCACCCAGCCGGCGATGGTGACCGCCGCAGCGGGCATGGACATCCTCTGCCACGCCCTCGAGAGCTGGACGGCGCGCTGGTACGCCGACTTCCCGGCCAAGCAGGCCGACGAACGCGTCCCCTACTGCGGGGCCAACCCGATCGCCGACATGTGGTCGGAGAAGGCGCTGTCATTGTTGGCCGGGGCGTTCCGCAGCGCCGTCCGCGACGGGGGTGACGTGCACGCACGCGAGCAGATGGCGTTGGCGGCCACCTTCGCCGGCATGGGCTTCGGCAACGCGGGCGTACACATTCCCCACGCCAACGCCTACCCGATCGCCGGTCGGGTGCGAGACTTCCGACCCGAGGGCTACCCGCAGGAGGAGGCGATGGTGCCCCACGGCATGGCAGTCTCCCTGACCGCGCCCGAGGCCTTCCGGTTCACCTTCGAGGCCTCGCCGGAGCGACACCTGGCCGCCGCGCGCCTGCTCGACCCGAACACGGACACGTCGGCCGGCCCCGACGCGCTGCCTGACGTGCTCAGCGCCCTGATGCGCGACATCGGCCTGCCCAACGGGTTGGCGGAGGTCGGCTACGGCAGCGCCGACGTCGACGACCTGGTCGACGGCACCCTCAAGCAGCAGCGACTGCTGGCCACCGCGCCCCGTGAGGCCACGCCCGACGACCTGGCTGCCATCTTCACCAACTCCATGGAGCACTGGTGATCTGGTTCTTCCGGGCCTCCGTCCTGGCCTACTTCGTCACCGTGGTCATCGCAGCCCTGAACTACCCCGACCGGGTGCCGGTGCACTTCGACGCCAGCGGCACCGCTGACCGCTTCCAGCCGCGGGAGGTGGCGGTGTTGAGCATGGCCGCGATCGGGCTCGGCATCGCCCTCCTGCTCCACCTCCTGATCCGGGTCTTCGTGCGTGGGTCGCTGACGCACCTCAACATCCCCCACAAGTCGTGGTGGATGCAGCCGCAGAACTCCGACCGGTTGCGCCGCATGCTGGCCACCGATCTGGCCTGGATCGGCGGCTGCACGATGACCCTGATGACCTGCATGCTGGCGATCACGGTCAAGGTGGCCGACGATCGCGAGCCCTCCATGGGGGCCTTCGGGTGGGTGGCGCTCTTCGGGTTCCTGATCGCGGTGACCGGCCAGATCGTCTTCATGTACACCTCCCGCTATCGACCTGACCGCCACTGACGAGATGTCCGACGACCTCCTGGCAGCCCTGCGTCGACGCGGTGTCCGCGACGTCTCGACGAGTGCGCTCGATCGGGCGATGTACTCCTCCGACGCGTCGCTCTATCGCGTGGTGCCGCAGGTGGTGGCGCGCCCGCGCGACGTCGACGAGTTGCCGGCGATCCTCGAGGCGGCCCGCGAGAGTGGGGTCCCGGTCACCATGCGTGGTGCTGGCACCTCCATCGCCGGGAACGCAGTGGGGCCCGGGATCGTCGTCGACACCTCCAAGCATCTGACCCGGGTGCTGGAGATCGACCCGGAGGCCCGGACCGCGCGGGTCGAACCGGGCGTCGTGCATGCCCAGCTGCAGCGGGAGCTGACGTCCCTCGGCCTGCGCTACGGCCCCGACCCGTCGACACACACCCGCTGCACGATCGGTGGCATGCTCGGCAACAACGCGTGCGGCTCCCGGGCGCTGGGGTTCGGGCGCACAGCGGACAACGTGGCCGGCCTCGACGTGGTGTTCGGAACCGGAGAGTTGGCCTCGGTGGGCGCGGTTGGGTCCACGAACACTGCTGGTGCGGCCCTCCAGCGCCTCGTCGACACCTCACTGGAGCCGGTTCGCACCCGCTTCGGCCGATTCCCCAGGCAGGTCTCCGGCTACTCGCTCGAACACCTGCTCCCCGAGCGTGGACGTCGGCTCGACCGGTTCCTGGTCGGCTCGGAGGGCACCTTGGCGTTGCTCCGGTCGGCCACCGTCGAGCTGGTGCGAGAGCCCACTGCCACTCTTCTGGTCGTGCTCGGTTTCCCGTCGATGCCAGAGGCCGCCGATGTCGTGCCGGCGCTGCTCGACTCCGCGGGACTCGTCGCCTGTGAAGGACTTGATGCCCGCATCGTCGACGTGGTCCGCTCCGTCGGACGACCGGTGCCCGAGCTGCCGCGAGGCACCGGGTGGCTGTTCGTCGAGATCGGTGCAACCTCGCTCGCCGACGCAGAGTCCGTCGCGGCCGGCGTGATCGGTCGAGCCGGCGCCCTGGCGCACCGGATCGTCACTGACCCGGGCGAGCAAGCGGCGCTGTGGCGGATCCGTGAGGACGGGGCCGGGTTGGCAGCGCGCAGCCTCACCCGGCCGGCGTACTCCGGTTGGGAGGACGCCGCGGTTCCTCCAGAGCACCTCGGTGCCTGGCTGCGTGACTTCGACCACTTGCTGCGCGAGCACGGCCTCGACGGGGTCCCCTACGGGCACTTCGGTGACGGCTGCGTGCACGTGCGCATCGACTTCTCGTTCGACGACGGCGGCGCCCGGTTCCGCTCGTTCCTGACCGACTCGGCACTGGCGCTGCGTGCCTACGGTGGCTCGCTCTCGGGTGAGCACGGTGACGGGCGGGCGCGCTCGGAGCTGCTGCCGATGATGTACGACGCCTCCGCGCTGGCGCTGTTCGCCGAGGTGAAGCACATCTGCGACCCGGAGAACCTGCTCAACCCGGGAGTGCTCGTCGACCCGGCGCCGCTGGACGCCGATCTGCGCCCGGCCCGGCCGGTCGCCGCCGTGCGTCCGCTGCTCGCCCTGGCCCACGACGGCGGCTCGCTCGGGTCCGCGGTGCATCGGTGCACCGGTGTCGGCAAGTGCCTGGCCGACAGCACCGCGTCGGGTGGCGTGATGTGCCCGTCGTACACCGCGACGCGCAACGAGAAGGACTCCACCCGCGGAAGGGCACGGGTGCTGCAGGAGGCCCTCGACGGCTCGCTGATCGACGGGCTGGGCGACCCGGCGGTCTCCGAGGCGCTGGACCTCTGCCTGTCCTGCAAGGGATGTGCTCGCGACTGTCCCACCGGTGTCGACATGGCGACCTACAAGTCCGAGGTGCTCCACCAGAAGTACGCCGGAAGGAGGCGACCGCGCAGCCACTACGCGCTCGGCCAGCTGCCACGGTGGGCGCGGCTCATTTCTCGGGTTGTCCCGGTGGCCAACGCCGCGTTGAAGGTCGGCCCTCTTGCCCGGCTGGCCAAGGCCGCGGCGGGAATCGACCAGCGCCGAGGGCTGCCGGCCTTCGCGCCCCGCACGCTGCGGGCCTCGGCGAGGAGCACGCTGCGGGCCTCGGCGCGGAGCACGCTGCGGGCCTCCGCAACGTCATACGCCGCGGTGGCTGGCGCGACCGCAACGCATGACGTCCCAGACGTGTGGCTGTGGGCGGACTCGTTCACCGACCACCTCGCGCCAGAATCAGGGCTGGCCGCGATCGAGCTGCTCGAGGCAGCCGGCCTGCGGGTCAGGGTGATGGACGAAGCCGCATGCTGCGGGCTGACCTGGATCACCACCGGACAGCTCGACGCCGCGCGCACCATCGTCGGCCGAGCGATCACGACGCTGCACCGCTACGTGGCCTCCGGGGTGCCGGTCATCGGGTTGGAACCCTCCTGTCTGGCCTCGCTGCGCAGTGACGCCGTGGAGCTGGCCCCGGACGAGGCAGCGGCTGTCGTTGCCGCCGAGGTGGCAGGGGGAGTGATGTCGCTTGCCGAGTTCCTCACCTCGATCGACTGGACCCCGCCTGACCTGAGCGGTGTCGAGATCGTCGCCCAACCGCACTGTCACCACGCATCGGTGCTGGGCTGGGAGGCCGACGAGGCGTTGCTGCGCCGTGCCGGTGCCGTGGTGACCCGGATCGGTGGCTGCTGCGGCCTGGCCGGCAATTTCGGGGTCGAGCAGGGCCACTACGAGACGTCGGTGGCAATCGCCGAGCACGCGCTCCTGCCCGCCGTACGCTCTGCGGGGCCGGGGGCGGTCGTGCTGGCCGACGGGATGTCGTGTCGGATCCAGCTCGACGACCTCGCCGACGTACCAGCCGTGCACCTGGCCGAGCTGTTGGCCGCCCACCCGCCGGCCACCCGCCTCTGAACTTCCACGAGTAACGCGGGGTTATGGTCGCGAAAGTGCCGATTTCGGGGTCTTGAGCGACCATAACCCCGCGTTACACGCGATGAGGTCGGCTGATGGTGTCGCGGATAGGATCGGCGCATGAATCCCCGCTACCGCCGTCTCATCATTCCGTTGGCGCTGGTCGGGTTGCTGCTGGTCGTCGTCATCGCCGCGCTGGTGAAGTGATGGCCGCCGAACCGCTGTTGCGAGTGCTCTCGCGGATGCGTTCCCTGCTCCTCGACGACCAGGTGCTCGTCCGCGCGGTGGCCTCCGGGCGGCAACGCGGACAGACAGCGAAGTGGAAGCGGGTCGAACTGCGCTACGTCGACCTCAAGGGCGGCCGCCACCTCCAGGTCACGGCGTACGACGACACCCAGGCGCACACCTCCAACCACGCGGGGGACGAGGCGCGGGACACGGTCGATGACCTGCTCGACCAGCCGTTCGCCAACTGGCACGTCGAGACCACCACCGAGCAGCACCAGGTGCGGGTCACCAAGAAGCTCGAGGCGATGGTGCACACCAGTGCCCGCGACGACGAGGTGGAGGTCGAGCGCGAGCACGACAAGGCCAAGCAGCGCCTGCTCCCCGAGGACGACCCGGTGCTGGTTGCGCTGGGCATCTCCGATGCGCAGGGCCGGATCAAGCCGACCCGACAGGCGAAGTACCGCCAGGTCGAGGAGTTCCTGCGCCTGCTCGACGCCTCGATCAGTGACGCGGTCAGCAAGGGCGCGTTGCGTCGGGCGTCGGCTGATGATCCGCTGCGCATCGTCGACCTGGGTTGTGGCAACGCCTACCTGACCTTCGCCGCACACCGCTTCCTCAGCCATGTCCGCGGCCTGCCGGTGCACCTGATCGGCGTCGACGTGAAGGAGCAGTCCGCCCGCCACAATGCCGGGGTGGCCGCTGAGCTGGGCATCTCGGAGAGCACCGACTTCGTGGTCGGCTCGATCGCCGGGGCTCACCTGGACCGGGCGCCCGATGTGGCCCTCGCCCTGCACGCCTGCGACACCGCCACCGACGAGGCGCTGGCCCGGGCGGCCGAGTGGGAGGCCTCGCTGGTCCTGGCTGCTCCGTGCTGCCACCACGACATCTCCGCGCAGCTGCGCAGGAACCCCACGCCCACGCCGTACTCCATGCTCACCCGGCACGGCATCCTGCGCGAGCGTTTCGCCGACACCCTCACCGACGCGCTGCGCGCCTCGATCCTGCGGCTGCTGGGCTACAAGGTCGACGTGGTCGAGTTCGTCGAGAGCCAGCACACCCCGCGCAACACGCTGCTCCGTGCCGTGCGCACCGGTGGCCGGGTCAGGGGCGGCAGCGTCCGCAAGGAGTACGACGAACTCGTGGAGATGTGGGGCGTCCACCCGAAGCTCGCCGAGCTCGTGGCGGTGTGATGCGACGGGTGCTCGTCGCCGCGGTCATCGCCGTGCCGTTCGCCTGCGGGATGCTGAGCGCGTCGGCGGCCGAGCGTGACGTGGTGTTCCGCTTCCAGGACCCCGAGATCCTTGAGTCCAGTGCGTTGGTGGCCACCGGCGGCCTGATGGTCACCACCAATGACTCGGGTGACAGTGCTCGGGTCTTCGCCGTCGATCCCGACAACGGCGAGACCCTCGGCACGATCAACTGGGGAGGCTCGGCCGAAGACGTCGAGGCGCTGGCACCCGCCGGCGACGGCGAGGTCTGGGTCGGCGACATCGGTGACAACCTCGGCAAGCGGCACGACATCTCCGTGACACGCATTCCTGTCGGGCCGAGCGACGCCGACGTCCCGGGCTCGACGTACCCCCTGACGTTCAGCGACGGCCCGCGCGACGCCGAGGCATTGCTGGCGCACCCGAGGACCGGGCGTCTGTACGTCGTGTCCAAGGGCGTCCTGGGCGGACAGTTCTACGCGGCGCCCCAGAAGCTGAGCCCGACGCAGCCCAACGAGCTGACACCACTCGGTCCGGCTCCCGGGCTGGTCACCGACGGCGCGTTCTTCCCCGACGGCAATCACCTGATCGTGCGCAACTACGCCCGCGCGGTGGTCTACCGCTTCCCCTCGCTGGAGGTGGTGGGCACCTTCGACCTGCCCCGCCAGCAGCAGGGGGAGGGGCTGGCCGTGGATCGCGACGGACAGATCTTCCTGAGCTCGGAGGGCGTGCACGCCGAGGTCCTGCGGATCGCCTTGCCGAAGAAGATCCGGGTAGCGATGAGCGCGGAGGAGAGCGAGTCACCGTCGGCGAAGCCTGGCTCGTCAGCACCGGAGCACTCGGACCCGGCCGACGACGCGGCCGACGACGCGGCCGATCCCGAGGTCTTCCCGTGGGTGTTGGGCGGGGTGGCCGCGGTGGTCATGCTGCTGGTGCTGCTGCGCGCACTCCGCCCGCGCTGACAGGTCTTCGTCGAGGGTGCACACTCGACCCATGGACATCACCGTGGTCGAAGGAGACATTACCACCCAGCAGGTGGACGCCATCGTCAACGCCGCCAACCGGCACCTGCGTGGTGGCGGCGGTGTGGACGGCGCGATCCACCGGGCCGGTGGACCGGTGATCCTGGAGGACTGCGTGCGCCGGTTCCCGGAGGGCCTGGACACCGGTGACGCCGGCTGGACGGTCGCCGGAGAGCTGCCTGCACGGTGGGTGATCCATGTCGTCGGTCCGAACTTCACCGCGGGCCAACGCGACCGCGACCTGCTCACCTCGTGCTATCGCCGGGCCCTCGAGGTGGCCGACGAACTGGGGGCGCGCAGCCTCGCCTTCCCCCTGGTCAGTGCCGGAGTCTACGGCTGGCCGCGCGAGGACGCGATCAGTGCCGCCGTGGACACACTCCGGGCCACGCCGACCGACGTCGAGATGGCCCGGCTCGTGGCGTTCGACCGGACGACGTACGGCCAACTCACCACCGCCCTCTCCCGATAGTCCCTGACGTTTCGGTCCTGAAATCGCGATAGTCCCTGACGTTTCGGTCCTTTGGAGGACCGGAACGTCAGGGACTATCCCCGGATTGGGACCGGAACGTCAGGGACTATCCCAGCTGGGCGACGACGTGGTCGATGCAGCGGGTGAGCTGCTCGATGTCGGCCGGGTCGACGGCCGGGTACATCGCGATCCGCAGCTGGTTGCGGCCCAGCTTGCGGTAGGGCTCGGTGTCGACGATTCCGTTGGCGCGCAGGGTGGCGGCGATCGCGGCGGCGTCGATCGAGTCGTCGAAGTCGATGGTGCCGATCACCAGTGAGCGGTGCTCGGGGTTCGCGACGTACGGCGTGGTGCACTCAGTCTTCTCGGCCCAACCGTAGAGCGCGTCGGAGGAGGCTGTGGTGCGCTCGACCATGCCCTTGAGTGCGCCGTTGGCGTTCATCCAGTCGAGCTGCTCGGCCATGAGGAACAGTGTGGCGACCGACGGGGTGTTGTAGGTCTGGTTCTTCTTCGAGTTGTCGATCGCGGTCGGAAGGTCGAAGAACGGCGGCACGTAGCGGTCGGTCGCGGCGATCTCCTCGACCCGGGCCAGCGCCCGCGGGGACATGATCGAGATCCACAGTCCGCCGTCGGAGGCGAAGCACTTCTGCGGCGCGAAGTAGTAGGCGTCGACCTCGTTGAGGTCGACCGGCAGGCCGCCGGCACCGGAGGTCGCGTCGACCAGGACCAACGCGTCGTCGTCCGCGCCGGCGGGGCGTACGACGGGAGCCATCACTGCGGTGGAGGTCTCGTTGTGGGCCCAGGCGTAGGCATCGACGTCGGGCTCGGCCGCGGCGTCGGGGCGCGAGCCCGGGTCGGAGGCGACCACGCTGGGCTCGGCCAGCCACGGCGCCTTCTTGACCGAGGAGGCGAACTTGGACGAGAACTCACCGAAGGTCAGGTGTTGGCTCTTGTTGCGGATCAGGCCGAAGGCGGCGATGTCCCAGAACGCGGTGGCACCACCGTTTCCGAGCACGATCTCGTAGCCCTCGGGCACGTCGAACAGTGCGGCAAGCCCCTCGCGCACCCGGCCGACGGTGTTCTTGACCGGCGCCTGGCGGTGCGACGTACCGAGCAGCTTGTCGCCGGTGGCAGCGAGTGCGTCGAGGTGGGAGGTCTGGATCTTCGAGGGGCCGGCGCCGAAGCGGCCGTCGGCGGGGAGCAGGTCAGCGGGGATCTTGATGTCGGTCACTGGGGACAACCTCATCTGTGTCGTTCAGGGGTGAGTTTCCTGACCACGCTGTCAGCGAAGCCCTATTGTGTCACCCGGCCCAACCGTCGACGAATGGAGTCCAGCGATGACCGCGAAACCCGGGTTCGCCGGGCCCGAGCTGGTCATCGAGCGGGTCGGCTTCGGCCACCGCGACGCGGTCCGGCTGATCGAGCAGGTGCAGCTCGAGTACGTCGAGAGGTACGGCGGTCGGGACGACACCCCGCTCGACCCCGCCATGTTCGAGCCGCCCACCGGCAGCTTCTTCGTGGCCCACCTGGACGGTGAACCGGTCGCTTCGGGCGCCTGGCGTCGCCGAGACGACGTACTCGCCCTCGGCAGCCGCATCACTGCCGAGATCAAGAGGATGTACGTCGCCCCGGCCGGTCGCGGTCGCGGGATCGCCCGGCGGATGCTGGCGCATCTGGAGCAGACCGCAGCTGCCGGTGGTGCCGAGGTCGCGATCCTCGAGACGGGCATGATGCAGCCCGAGGCCATCGCACTCTACGAGACCTCGGGCTACCTGCCGGTGGACGGATTCGGCCATTACCGTGACTCACCCCTGAGCCGGTGTTTCGCCAAGCGCCTCGATCGGTCGCGCCCCCGATCGTAGGCCAGGCACTTCGTGTCAGGACGACCGATCGGGCGCAAGAATCGCAGGCTCGGCGATCAACAATTGCCAGTTCGCGCATCAACGGTTGCCAGTTCGCGGGGTCAGGTGACGTCGCGGCGGCGGACCAGCCAGGCGGCCACCAGCGGCAGGACCACGACGTACGCCGCAACGGTCCAGGTCGCCTGTGTGCCCGAGATGGCATCCAGTACGCCGGGTGTTCCGTCGCCGCCGTCGGAGACCCCGACGATCGCGCCGATCAGGGAGCCGGCCGCGGTGCCGGGCAGCACATGGGTGAACGACTCGACCGGGTCGAGCAGCACACCCACGCCACGCAGCAGGTTCTCGATGACCAGGGCCCAGACCAGGCCGAGCCCGACCGAGAGGGCTGGCCCACGGGCCACGGTGCCGAGCAGGAAGCCGGCCAGCGTCCACATCTCCAGGACCAGGAAGCCGGCGCCGAAGGACGACGCCACCGAGCCGAACGACGGCCACACGACGGACTGGGACTCGACGCCGGCGATGGCCAGCGCGCAGACGAGGTCGAAGGCCATGGTGACGACGAGGATGCCGATGACGAACACGGTCAGTGCGATCAACGACCCGCCCACGACCGAGTGCCGTGAGGGACCCTGGGTGAAGACGGTCTTCCAGGTGCCCCAGCCGTAGCCGTTTCCGGCCACGATCGCACCGAGCACCATCATCAGCGCGCCGCCGAACATCGGCATCCCCTGCACGAAGACGTCAGGCACGTTGGCCGGCATCATCTCGGCCAACAACATGGCCTTGGTGGTGCCTTCGTTGGAGAAGCCGTTGGATCCGCTGGTGTAGCTGACGTAGTTGAACGCGTAGCCGAACATCAGGCTCAGTGCCAGCCAGGAGCCGACGGTGACCCACACTGCGGGCCACTTCCTCAGGCGCAGCATCTCGGCGCGGGTGCTGGCAACCAGTCCGTTGCTGGTCATGACAGTGACTCCATCTCGTGTGTGGTGGTCATTTCGAAGAAGACGTCCTCGAGGCTGCGCTCGGAGCTGCCGATGGAGTGGACGTCGATGCCGGCGGCGACCAGGTCGCGCACCAGCCCCGGTGCAGCTGACTCGGGCAGGTCCAGCTCGACCTGTTCGCCGACCAGTCTGCAGCCGTCCTCACCGGCCGCCTCCATGGCGACAGCGAGGGCCGCATCGAGTGGCCGGGCGGTGAGGGTGATGTGCGCGCTGCCGCGCAGGTCGGCCACCGTCGACTCCCGCAGGAGCCGACCCTGGTTGATCACGCCGACGCGGTCGCAGATCTCCTGCACCTCGTCGAGCAGGTGGCTCGAGAGCAGCACGCTCTGACCACCCTCGGCCAGCGCGACGATCAGGGCCCGCATGTCGGCCATGCCGGCGGGGTCGAGCCCGTTGGTCGGCTCGTCGAGGATGATCAGCTCCGGCTCACCCATCAGGGCCGAGGCGACGCCGAGGCGTTGCTTCATCCCGAGGGAGTAGGACTTGAACTTGTCCGCGCCGCGGTCGGCCAGGTCGACCCGGACCAGTGCCGCGGTGGCCGCCGACTCGGGCAGTCCCCGGTAGCGCGTCATCACGCGCAGGTTGTCGAGGCCGGACATGTAGGGATAGAAGCCGGGGCCCTCGATCAGGGCGCCGATCCGTGCGGTCACGGCAGGTCCACCGGCAGGTTGCCCGAGAACTGTCGCGGAACCGGAGGTCGGCCTGATCAGGCCCAGCATCATTCGCAGGGTCGTGGTCTTGCCGGCGCCGTTGGGGCCGAGGAACCCGTAGACCTCGCCGCGCCGTACGTTCATGCTGACCCGGTCGACGGCCAGCCGGTCGCCGTACCTCTTGGTCAGCTCACTGGTGTTCACCACGTTCTCGTTCATGCCCCCGAGGTTGCCGCGGATCGCTCGCCGCGACGTCCGCCGAACCGCGGGTCCTTCCTACGCAAACCTGCGTAGGCCGCAACCGCGTCGGGTCGTACGACGAACAGCTGCGACTGCCCTAGCGTCAGGGGTATGAAATCGACGTTGTCCCTGCTGTCGCGCCGGTGGTGGCTGATCCCGGTGCTGGTGATCGTCACCGGCGGCTCCCTCGGGGTGAACCTCGGCGACCGAGGCCACTTCCACTCCGAGACAGGCCTCGCGAGCGGCATCACGGCCGTGATGATCTCCGCGCTCTCGGCCGGCGTGCTGTTCGCGATCGACCGCTGGCCGCTGGGCGTGGTGGCCAACGGCGTGGCGGTCGGGGCCTACTTCGTCGTGGGCGGGGTCAACGGCCCGATCTTCTTCACGGTCGTGGTGGCTGCGTTCCTGGTGGCGTCTCGACGCCCGGTGCGTGAGTGGTGGCCACTGCTCGTGGCCTCCGGTGTGCTGGTCTGGGCGGGGCTGTTGGTCCGAGGGCTTCGGTGGGACGAGTTCGACGTGGGCATGTGGCAGTCCGTGGGGGTCGGTGCGTTGATCGCTGCCGCGGCCTCGATCGCCAGCACGTTCCGGGCGCGCGAGGAGGCCCACCGCGTCGAACGGCGGCGGGCCGCCACGGAGGAACAGCTCCGGATGGCACAGGACCTGCACGACGGCGTCGGCCACGGCCTGGCCGTGATCGCCATGCAGTCCGGGGTCGCCCTGCACGTGCTCGATCGTGATCCGGAAGCGGTGCGCGCTGCACTGGAGGCGATCCGGGCGACCAGCAAGGAGGCCCTGGACTCGTTGCGCGCGGAGCTGTCGCAGATGACGGGCACCGCAGCCGAGGGTGCGCCGCGGACGCCCAGGCGTGGCCTGGACGAGCTGGACGCGCTCGTCGACCGGGTGCATGGCAGTGGCGTGCGGGTCGACGTCGTGGGCGCGGCCGGTGACGTGGACGCCACGACCAGCGAGACGGCGTACGCGATCATCCAGGAAGCGTTGACCAACGTGCTCCGCCATGCCGGGGCCAGGACGGTCCGAGTGACGTTCTCGTCGCAGGTGGACGCGCTCACCGTGACGATCGACGATGACGGGCATGGGGGAGTGGTGCACGATGAGGGCATGGGTCTTCGAGGCATGCGTGAGCGGGCAGCCGCGCTGGGCGGGTCCGTCGAGGCCGGCCCGTCGGCCACCGGTTTCCGGGTGCGCGCGGTGCTCCCGGTGGTCCAGTGATCCGCGTCGTCCTGGTCGACGACCAGGCCCTGGTCCGGGTCGGCCTGCGCACCCTGATCGGCAGTGAACCGGATCTCGAGGTCGTTGCCGAGGCCGGCGATGGCGCGGCCGGCCTGATGGTCATCGGCCGTGAGAGGCCCGACGTGGTGCTCTGCGACATCCGGATGCCGGGCACCGACGGCCTCGAGCTGCTTCGCCAGGTCAGCTCCGACGCGTCACTGGCCGACGTGCGCGTGGTCATGCTGACCACCTTCGAGCTCGACGAGTACGTCTTCGAGGCACTGCGCCTCGGCGCCTCGGGCTTCCTGCTCAAGGACGCCGAGCCCACCGCACTGCTCGACGCGATCCGGGTGGTAGCCGAGGGCGGCTCCCTGCTCGCCCCGTCTGTGACCACGCGCGTGATCGAGCACTTCGGTGGCGCTGCCCCACGGCGTACGCCGCATCCGCAGCTGGTGCACCTCACGGAGCGGGAACGCGAGATGGTGGCCTGGGTGGCGACCGGCATGTCCAACCAGGAGATCGCCGAGAGGCTCGTGGTCAGCCCCGACACGGTGCGCACCCACGTGTCGCGGGCGATGGTGAAGCTGCACGCGCGTGACCGGGCCCAGCTGGTGGTCTTCGCGATCCAGTCGGGCCTCGAGCCGCCTGGGTGAGTCAGCAGACCGCGGAGCGATAGGTTGGCCGCATGACCTCGGGACAGACGCCGGAGCTGTGGGACGGCCAGGCAGCGACCTTCGACGACGAGCCAGACCACGGGCTGCGCGATCCCGCAACGAGAGCGGCGTGGCGACGCGTGCTCGACGACGTCCTTCCGGCCGAGCCCGTCCGTGTCCTCGACGTCGGCTGTGGCACCGGCTCGTTGTCTGTTCTCCTCGCCGAGGCCGGCCACCACGTGCACGGCATCGACTTCGCGCCCGAGATGGTGGCCCGTGCCCGGGCCAAGGCGTCCGACGCGGGTGTGTCGGCGACGTTCGACATCGGTGACGCCGCCGATCCGCGGCTGCCGAGGGCGTCGTACGACGTGGTGCTGTGCCGGCACGTCCTCTGGGCGGTGAAGGACCCCGTCGAGACCATCGCCCGGTGGAGCGACCTGCTGGCCCGCGACGGGATTCTCGTGCTCATCGAGGGCTCGTGGGCGACCGGTGCCGGGATCCGCGCCGACGAGCTCGAGCAGCTCGTGCGGGTGCATCGTCGGCGCGCCAAGGCCACCCCGCTCACCGATCCGGTGCTGTGGGGCAAGGAGATCGCCGACGAGCGCTATCTGCTGGTCAGCACCCGCTGACTACTTGGCCCAGTCGGCGTTCCAGCCCTCGACCGAGTCGGCCGGGCGAGTGTCGGGGCCGGTGTAGACGGCCGACGGACGGATCAGGCGACCGGTGCGCTTCTGCTCGAGGATGTGCGCCGACCAGCCACCGGTGCGGGCACAGGTGAACATCGAGGTGAACATCGGCGCGGGAACCTCCGCGAAGTCGAGCACGATGGCGGCCCAGAACTCCACGTTGGTCTCGAGCACGCGGTCGGGGCGACGCTCCTTGAGTTCGGCCAGGGCAGCCTTCTCGAGTGCCTCGGCAACGGCGTAGCGAGGAGCGTCGAGCTCCTTGGCGGTACGACGCAGCACGCGGGCACGCGGGTCCTCGGCGCGATAGACGCGGTGACCGAAGCCCATCAGCCGCTCGCCGCGGTCGAGGAGTCCCTTGACGTAGGCCTCGGCATCGCCGGACTTCTCGACGTCGGCGATCATGCCGAGCACGCGGGAGGGAGCGCCACCGTGCAGCGGGCCACTCATCGCGCCGATGGCACCGGAGAACGCCGCCGCGACGTCGGCACCGGTGGAGGTGATGACCCGGGCGGTGAAGGTCGACGCGTTCATGCCGTGCTCGGCGGCCGAGCTCCAGTAGGCGTCGATCGCCTTGACGTGCTTGGGGTCGGCCTCGCCCTTCCAGCGGATCAGGAACTTCTCGGCCAGGGTCTTGCCCTCGTCGACGAGCTTCTGCGGTACGACGGGCTGGTGCAGCCCGCGGGCCGACTGGGCGGCGTACGACAGCACCATGACGGCGACCCGGGCGAGGTCCGCGCGGGCCTGCTCGTCGCTGATGTCGTAGGTCTGGCCGAAGCCGAAGGCCGGCGCCAGCATGGCCACGGCGGCCTGCACGTCGACGCGCACGTCACCGGTGTGCACCGGGAGGTTGTAGGGCTCGGCGGCCGGGAGCCCGGGGGTGTAGGCGCCGTCGATCAGCAGGCCCCAGACGTTCTCGAAGGGGACGCGGCCGACGATGTCCTCGATGTCGACGCCGCGGTAGCGGAGCGAGGAGCCTTCCTTGTCGGGTTCGGCGATCTCGGACTCGAATGCGATGACGCCCTCAAGGCCGTGGTGAACCTCGGTCATGGACAGACTCCTTGTGTTCGACGTTGAAACAAATGCATTCTGCCCCGCCCACAGATCAAGCGCACATCCGGCCCGGTGCATGCCCTAGGGTCGAAGCCATGGCAGACGACTTCGCGGCACTCCGTGCGGAGTACTCCGACACCGGCCTCAACGAGGCTGATCTTCCCCCTGATCCGCTCACGTTGTTCTCGTCCTGGTTCGACGAGGCACGGGTCCTCCCGGAGCCGAATGCGATGGTCGTGGCGACGGTCTCCGGGGACGGCCAACCCTCCGCGCGCACCGTCCTGCTCAAGGCGCTCGACGACCGCGGATTCTCGTTCTTCACCAATCTCCAGTCCCACAAGGGATCTGAGCTTCGTGACAACCCCAAGTGCGCGCTGCTGTTTCCATGGCATCCGTTGCAACGGCAGGTGCGCGTCGAGGGTCGGGCCCAGTTGCTCGACCGCGACGAGGTGACGGCGTACTTCGCCACCCGCCCGCGCGGCGCCCAGCTCGGCGCGATCGCCTCACCCCAGTCGCAGGTGGTGACGGCCGAGGAGCTGCAACGCTCCTACGCCGAGGCCGAGGGCCACTTCGAGCGCGGGACGGAGGTGACGGCGCCACTCCGCTGGGGTGGGTTCGTCGTGGTGCCCGAGCGCATGGAGTTCTGGCAGGGGCGCGCGAACCGCATGCACGACCGGTGGCGCTACCGCCGCGACGGCGGTGCCTGGGTGCGCGAGCGCCTGGCACCGTAGCGCACGTCTCTCGGGGTCGGTCACTTCCTGCGGAAGAGGCCCCGTCGGCGTGAGGGGGCAACCGGAACGCTCTTCTTCTGGGCAGTCTGCTCGGCGGACTTCCTGGCCGCGGCCCGCTTGGCCTGTCGTGCATCCTGCTTGGCCTTCGCGTTCAGGCTGACCGCACGGTTGGCCTGGGTGGCGACCACGTCGATCAGGGTCTGCTCGCTGGGCGTGATCTCGGTGTCGTCGGGTGCCTCGTCGACGATCGTGATGCTGGGGGAGTCGAGCTCGAGCTTGCCGCCGATGATGCCGGCCGCGTTGATCCAGTCGACCTCGTCGCTGAACAGCTCGACCACGCGGTCGCGGTCGGCCTTGGTGACACAGGGGCGCTGGGGGACCCGTGGGTCCTCCCCGATGATCAGGTCGCTGACGAGGCGGCTGCCCGTCGCCGTGTTGAGGCGCTGGTTGACCTGGCGCATCAGACGCACCTCGTCAGGGGTCAGTGATCGGTTGACGGTGTGTTCCAGGGGAGGAGCGAGATTGTCGGCAGGCACCTGGAGGTATTCCTCGAAGAAGTGCCGGACCAGGTCGTTGCGCAGGCTGTCGTAGTGGACCACGGTCACCGCGGAGGTGCCGAGCACCGCGCCCATGCCCTCGACCCAGGAGCGCATCGGTGGTCTGTAGGTGTCGCCCTCGGTGGGCTCGACGAAGTCGGCGAAGCTGCCGGTGAAACGGTGGCGCTTGAGGCGCTGGATGTATTGGGACACGGCGTGGCCGACGACGTTGCGCACATGGCCGACCACCTCCACGTCGTAGCCGACGTCGTCGCAGGCGGCAGCGAAGGTGGCGAAGCGTTCGAGGCTCGAGCGGCAGAGGAACTCGGAGGAGAACAGCAGCGACGAGGTGCCGTCGCCTGTCTTCTCGATCAACTCCACGGCGGTGGTCAGCGCCTGCTCCGGCGAGACGCCGCGCGGGGTCTTGCTGGGCATCAGGAACGCGCGCAGGAGCGAGGCGTTCCCGCTGGTCACGCCGCCCCTGGTGGCTCGCGCATCCATGCTCGGCACGCCCGGGTCGCTGGGATAGATGATGCCGTGCTCGGCCAGCAGTTCCCGGTTGCGGACGAAGGCCACCTGCAGTGCGCTGGTGCCGGTCTTGGGGATGCCCACGTGAAGGATCACGCGCGGACGGGCCGGGGTGCTCATCATGGGACGTAGTTTCGCACGGATCGGGGGGCGGTCCGGAAAAAGGGCTTGTGAGTGAGTGCTCACTCATTTACCCTCTTCGTCGTGACACCACGTGCCAAGCCGATGTCCCCCGAGGACCGTCGCCAGGCCATCCTCGACGCCGTCGTGCCGTTGCTCATCGAGCACGGTGCCGACCTGACCACCCGCTTGATCGCCGAAGCCGCCGGCGTCGCCGAGGGCACGATCTTCCGGGTCTTCGCCGACAAGACCGAACTGATGCGAGCCGCCGCCGAGGAGGCGATCAGCCCGGCCCACGGCCGCGCCGACTTCGAGGCGATGCTCGCTGCCAACGACGACCTCCACGAGCGGGTCCGTCTCGCCTCGGTCGCCCTCAAGATCCAGCTGCACCGCACGATGCGGGTGATGTTCGCCGTCCGCAGCCACCTCATGAAGCACGGCGAGCCGCCCACCTCCGGAGGACCACCCGGTCCGCCGCAGTTCGTCATCCGCGCCAACAAGGAGTTGCTGGCCATGCTCACCGACCTCTTCGCGCCGTACGCCGACCGGATGCGGTTGTCTCCCGACAGGGCGGCGGTGGTGTTCCGCTCCCTGGTCTTCGGATCGGCCGGCATGGACCTGGACGCGGACCTCACCCCAGACCAGATCGCCGACGTCATCGTCGGCGGCGTCATGCTTCCCGAGGAGAACGCCTGATGCTGCTCCGCCTCCTGCGCACCCACCTGGCGCCGTACAAGCGCTGGATCGCGATCATCGTCGTGCTGCAGTTCATCAGCACGGTCGCGATGCTCTACCTGCCCAGCCTCAACGCCGACATCATCGACGACGGCGTGGCCCGTGGCGACGTCGACTACATCGTCCGCACCGGCGGGATCATGCTCGCCGTCTCGCTCCTGCAGATCGTCTGCTCGGTCACTGCGGTGTGGTTCTCGGCACGAACCGCGATGTCCTTCGGCCGCGACCTGCGGGCCGCCGTCTTCGCCAAGGTCGGCAGCTTCTCCGGCCGCGAGGTCACCCATTTCGGCGCGCCGTCGCTGATCACCCGCAACACCAACGACGTGCAGCAGGTCCAGATGCTGGCCCTGATGACCTGCACCATGGCGGTGACCGTGCCGATCATGATGGTCGGCGGCATCCTGATGGCGATGCGCGAGGACCTCGGCCTGTCCTGGCTCCTCGCGGTGATGATCCCGGTGCTCTTCGTCGTCGTCGGGGTGGTGGTCTCTCGGATGGTGCCCAACTTCCGGCTGGTCCAGGAGCGCATCGACGGCGTCAATCGGGTGCTGCGCGAGCAGATCACCGGCATCCGGGTGGTGCGCGCGTTCGTGCGTGAGAAGGAGGAGACCAGGCGCTTCGCCCGGGCCAACGACGACCTCACCGACGTCTCGATCCGAGCCGGCCGCTGGATGGCCACGATGTTCCCGCTGGTGATGCTGGTGGTCAACGTGGCCAGCGTCGCGGTGCTGTGGTTCGGCGGCCACCGGGTCGACGACGGCAACATGGAGGTGGGGGCGTTGACGGCGTTCCTGAGCTACCTGATGCAGATCATGATGTCGGTGATGATGGGCATGTTCATGTTGATGATGGTGCCCCGCTCGGCGGTCTGCGCCGACCGCATCGTCGAGGTGCTCGACACCGACAGCAGTGTGGTCCTCTCGGCCGACGGCATCGTCACCGAGGCACGCGGTGTCCTGGAGTTCGACCGGGTGGAGTTCACCTATCCGGGAGCCGAGCAACCAGTGCTGCACGACCTGAGCTTCGAGGCCCGGCCGGGGCAGACGGTGGCCGTGATCGGCTCGACCGGCGCAGGCAAGTCGACCCTGGTCAATCTCGTGCCACGTCTCTTCGACGCCACGGGCGGTGAGATCCGCATCGACGGAGTCGACGTACGCCGTCTCGACGCCGAGTCGATGTGGGCCCGGATCGGATTGATCCCGCAGAGGGCGTTCCTGTTCAGCGGCACCATCGCCGACAACCTTCGCTACGGCAAGCCCGACGCCACCGAGACGGAGATGTGGCGGGCGCTCGAGATCGCCCAGGCCAAGGACTTCGTCGAGGCCACCGCCGAAGGGCTGGAGGCGCCGGTGGTCCAGGGCGGAACGAACTTCTCCGGCGGTCAACGACAACGACTCGCGATCGCGCGCGCCGTCGTCAGGCAACCACGGATCTATCTGTTCGACGACTCGTTCTCCGCGTTGGACCTCACCACCGACGCCCGGTTGCGGGCCGCCCTGGCGCCGGTCACCGAGGACGCAACCGTGTTGATCGTCGCGCAGCGGGTCTCGACCATCCGCGACGCCGACCTGATCCTCGTGCTCGAGGACGGCGCCGTCGTCGGGCGCGGCACCCATGACGAACTGCTGACCGACTGCACCACCTATCAAGAGATCGTCGAGTCGCAGCTCACCGCGGAGGAGGCAGCATGAGCGAGACCACGAAGACCTCCAGCCCACAGGGCGCCAAGGGTGGTGCGAAGCTCAAGGAGACCGAGCGCGTCGTCACCGCCGGGGGCCCCGGCCGAGGACCCGGCGGCATGGTCGGCCAGAAGGCGATGACCTTCGGCCCGTCGGCCAAGCGACTGGTCCGACGGATGCGTCCCTACCGGGTCAAGGCGATCGCGGTGCTGGTGCTCGCCATCGGCAGCGTGGTGCTGACCGCGCTCGGCCCACGCATCCTCGGCCACGCCACCGACCTGATCTTCGAAGGCCTCTTCGGCAACCAGTTCCCGGCCGGATCCACCAAGGACCAGGCCATCGAGCAGGTGCGTGCCTCCGGTGACGACCGCCTGGCCGACATGCTCTCGGCGATGGACTTCGTGCCCGGTGTCGGCGTCGACTTCAACGCTGTCGCGTCGGTGCTGCTCATCGTGCTGGCCCTGTACGCCGGATCGTCGCTGCTCTCCTTCATCCAGGGCTTCCTGCTCAACGATGTCGTCCAGGGCACGGTGCGCGACATGCGCAACGACGTCGAGACCAAGGTCAACGAGCTGCCGTTGGAGTACTTCGACACCCAGCCGCGCGGTGAGCTGCTGTCCCGGGTCACCAACGACATCGACAACATCAGCCAGACCCTGCAACAGACGATGAGCCAGCTGCTCACCTCACTGCTGACCGTGGTGGCGGTGCTGTCGATGATGTTCTGGATCTCGCCGCTGCTCGCGTTGATCGCCCTCGTCAGCGTGCCGATCTCGATGTTCACCACGGCCCAGATCATGAAGCGCTCGCAGACCCAGTTCATCGCCCAGTGGCGCCGTACCGGAAAGCTCAACTCCCACATCGAGGAGACCTTCTCCGGCCACTCCCTGGTCAAGGTGTTCGGCCGGCAGGGCGAGGTCGAGCGGGTCTTCGCCGAGGAGAACGACAAGCTCTACGACGCCTCGTTCCGGGCCCAGTTCATCAGCGGGCTGATCATGCCGGTGATGATGTTCATCGGAAACCTCAACTACGTGGTCATCGCCGTGGTGGGTGGCCTCCGGGTCGCCAACGGTTCGCTGAGCCTGGGCGAGGTGCAGGCGTTCATCATGTACACCCGGCAGTTCACCCAGCCGCTGACCGCGGTGGCGTCGATGATGAACCTGCTGCAGTCGGGTGTCGCCAGTGCGGAGCGCGTCTTCGAGCTGCTCGATGCCGACGAGCAGCGAGCCGAGGGAACCGCAGCTCCTGCACCCGCGGGCCAGCGCCACGGTGAGGTCGTCTTCGACGATGTCTCCTTCAGCTATGACGTGGACCAGCCGTTGATCGAGGACCTGTCGCTGGTCGCCCGGCCCGGCCAGACCGTCGCCATCGTCGGACCCACCGGCGCCGGGAAGACCACCCTGGTCAACCTGGTGATGCGGTTCTACGAGCTGGACGGTGGCCGGATCACGCTGGACGGGGTCGACATCTCCGAGATGCCGCGTGCCGCGTTGCGCGACCAGATCGGCATGGTGCTGCAGGATGCCTGGCTCTTCGAGGGCACCATCCGCGACAACATCGCCTACGGCCGCCCCGACGCCACGGAGGAGGAGATCCTCGAGGCCGCCCGGGCAACGTTCGTCGACCGGTTCGTGCACTCGCTGCCCGACGGCTACGACACGGTCATCGACGAGGACGGCGGCAACGTCAGTGCCGGTGAGCGTCAGCTGATCACCATCGCCCGGGCCTTCGTCTCCGACCCGGCACTGCTGATCCTCGACGAGGCGACAAGCTCGGTCGACACCCGCACCGAGCTCTTGCTGCAGCACGCGATGAGCGCCCTGCGCACCGATCGCACCTCGTTCGTCATCGCCCACCGGCTCTCGACGATCCGTGACGCCGACCTGATCCTGGTGATGGAGGACGGGGCCATCGTCGAGCAGGGCTCGCACCAGGACCTGCTCGAGGCCGACGGGGCGTACGCCGCGCTCTACCGCTCGCAGTTCGCCGCTCCGGTGGCCTGAGCCGGGCGCTCAGGAACCGGGGCGGGACCGGTCGGTCACCGGCGGCTGGAAATGGGACGACCCGCAGGTGTGGTCCTGGTGGACCGTCTCCGGTGGACTGATGTCCGGAGCACCTGCGGGTCGGGTGACTGCCGTGGATTCGCCGGCGGCTTCGACAGCTGCTGGGAAGTCCCGTGCAGTGGAGCTGCTAGCGGGCAGCCACCTCACGAGTCCTTTGCGAATGCATCTGCTGGACCACCTCCTTTCACGTGTCCTGCAAAGGTACGACGCCGCGCACCGAGTCACAAGGGGTTAAACGCCTGCCTCTGGATCGACCACCCACACGGCCGTGTCGGGCGGCAGCTCATCGGTGACCGGGCCGCTGGCCAGCGTGATCCGGCCCGCCGGCAGGGAAGCCGGAGCAGATCCGCAGTTCACCACGACCGTGACGGGGCCACGCCGGAACGCGAGCAGGTCGTCGCCGAGGTCGAGCAGCTCAACGACGTCGCCGGCGGTCTCGGCGAAACCCCGTCGGGTCGCCAGCGCTCGACGGTAGAAGGCCAGGGTGGATTCCGGGTCGTGCTCCTGCGCGGCCACGCTCACCGACTCCCAACCGGAGGGCTGCGGCAACCACGGTTGCGACGTGCTCGGCCCGAAGCCGTGGGGCGGCCGGTCTCCCGACCACGGCAGTGGCACCCGGCACCCGTCGCGAGTCGTCTTGCCCTGCACCCCGGCCTGCGGGTCCTGCCAGGCCTCGGGAGGTACGTCGACCTCTTCCAGGCCCAGCTCCTCGCCTTGGTAGAGGTAGGACGAACCGGGCAGGGCCAGCATCGCCATCGTGGCGGCACGGGCGCGGGCCAGGCCGACCTCGCCACCGCCGTAGCGGGTCGGGTGGCGCACCACGTCGTGGTTGCTCAGCACCCACGTGGGGGACGCACCCACGGGCTGGACCGCGGCCAGCGTGTTGCGGATGACCTCGGCGAACGCCTTTGCCGACCAGGGCGCGCTGAGCCAGTGGAAGTTGAACGACTGGTTCAGCTCGTCAGGTCGGATGTAGCGGGCCAGTGACTCGGCGTCGCGGGTCCAGGCCTCGCCCACGGCCATCCGGCCCCCGGCGTAGGAGTCGAGGATCCGGCGCCAGGCACGGTAGACCCCGTGCACCTCGGGCTGGTCCCACATCGGCTCATGGGCAGGGTGGGTCGGACCGATCAGGTCCTGGGCAGCCATCGCCGCGCGCTCGGCGGCGGTCAGCTGCTGGTCGGGCAGTGACTCCTCCTTGAACAACCCGTGGGTGACGTCGATGCGGAAGCCGTCGACTCCCCGGTCGAGCCAGAAGCGCAGCACGTCGGCGAACATCGCCGACACCTCGGGGTTGCGCCAGTCGAGGTCGGGCTGGCTGGTGTCGAAGAGGTGCAGGTACCACTGCCCGTCGGGTACCTGGGTCCAGGCCGGACCCCCGAAGACCGACTCCCAGTTGTTCGGCGGGCCGTCGGTGGTGGAGTCACGGAACAGGTAGCGGGCCCGCTCGGGTGAGCCGGGTGCGGCGGCCAACGCGGCCTCGAACCACTCGTGCTCGTTCGAGGTGTGGTTGGGCACCAGGTCGACGATCACCCGGATGCCGAGGTCGTGGGCGTGGGCCAGCAGGGCGTCGAAGTCGGCCAGCGAGCCGAACAGCGGATCCACGTCGCGGTAGTCGGCGACGTCGTACCCGTGGTCGTGCTGCGGCGAGGTGTAGAACGGCGTGATCCAGACGGCGTCCACCCCCAGGCCGGCGAGGTGGTCGAGTCGAGCGGTGATGCCGGGCAGGTCGCCGACGCCGTCGCCGTCGCCGTCGGCGAAGCTGCGCACGTAGATCTGGTAGCAGACCGCGTGCTTCCACCAGGTCATCGTCGGCCCGTCACGTGAAGTCGGCCGGGTCGATCGTGATCCAGATGTGTTCGGCGCGTGCCACCACCCGGTCGTCGGAGTCGTGCAGGGTGCTGGCGGTGAACGTCTTGCGGCCTTCCTGCCGAAGCGTCTGGCCGACCACCACGTGGGTCTCGCCGATGACCGGCAAGGCATCGACCGCGGCCGTCATCCGCCCCAGCACCATGGGCCGCTCCTCGATGTGGCTCGACCACGCGCTGACGCAGTCGAGAGCCGCCCAGGTCGTGGCGAGGGACGCGCGACCCTGTTCGTCGACGTACGCGTGGTAGTCCTCCTGCACGCTCGGGTGTGGGGTCCAGGTGGCTGCCACGCGGTCGCACCCGTCGACCGGTTCGACGGCGCCGGGGAAGATCCGCAGGCCGTCGCCCTCCACCCGCTCGGTGCCGCAGGAGAAGCAGGTGGGGAAGGGGTGGCTGCGCAGTCCGGCGTACGACGACTCCGCGGCCCGCGCGACCTCGGCGGGGACCGGCTCGACGGTGGTGAGGGTGTCCTCCTCGAGCACCCGGGCGGAGAGCACGGGGAGCCCACCGAAGGACGCCACGGTCGCCTCGCCGTCGACCTGCACCTGCATCGGGGAGTCGAGGGGCGGCGGTTGGCGCAACGAGACCTCGATGGCGGGCCAGCTGTTGGCCCGGTTCTCGGGGCAGTCGTGGTCGACGAGCCCGGCCAGGGCCCCGGCGCTCCAACCTCCGTTGCCGGATGCGGCCGGCCCGCAGAAGCGCCCCGGGATGGTCAACTCGGTCGCGGGGAAGTGGTGCATGTGGTGGTTCTCTCCAGCCTCGTCGGGCGCGGTCGGTGGGTGCGGAGCCTCGAACCTAGCGCGATCTGGGGCAACCCAGAAGAGCCGACCCACCACGCTGTGGACGCGTAGGCCACAATGGGGCCTGTGAGCGACCTGATCGACACCACCGAGATGTACCTCCGCACGATCTACGAGCTCGTGGAGGAGGGGATCGTCCCGTTGCGCGCCCGCATCGCCGAGCGGCTGCACCAGAGCGGCCCGACGGTGAGCCAGACCGTGGCACGCATGGAGCGCGACGGCCTGCTGACCGTCGAGGGCGACCGCCACCTCGAGCTCACCGACCAGGGCATGGCCCTTGCCACGCGGGTGATGCGCAAGCACCGCCTCGCAGAGCGCCTCCTCACCGACGTCATCGGGCTCGACTGGGAGCTGGTGCACGCCGAGGCCTGCCGCTGGGAGCACGTCATGTCCGAGACCGTCGAGCGCCGCCTGATCGAGCTCCTCGACCACCCCACGGAGTCGCCGTACGGCAACCCGATCCCGGGGCTCGAGGAACTCGGTGACGAGCGGATCCCCGAAGACTTCATGGACGGCGTCGAGCCGCTGTCGACCGCGGCCACCCCCGAGGAGGCGCGCGTCCACATCCGTCGCATCTCCGAGGAGATGCAGAAGGACGAGGAGCTGATGAGCGCGCTGCGTCGGGTCGGTGCGGTGCCCGACAAGACGATCGCCGTCGCGGCCACGGCCGACGGCGTGCTGCTCGGCTCGGGTGGCGAGACTGCGGAGATCATCCCCGAGGCCGCCGAGCACATCTTCGTCAAGCGCCTCTGAGGGTTTCCTGGCCCAGGCCGGCGAGGTCACCGAGGAACTCACTGGCCCCGGCCTCGAGCTTGTACGTCGCCAGGTCGTCGCCGCGGGTCGTGCCACGGTTGACGATCACGACCGCCACGCCCAGCTTGGCCGCGCGCTTGACGAAGCGCAGGCCGGACATCACGGTCAGCGACGAGCCGACCACCAACAGCACGCCACCGTTCTCGGCGCACCCCTCGACGGCGGCGTAGGCACGCTGCACCCGCTCGGCCGGGACGTTCTCGCCGAAGAACACGACGTCGGGCTTGAGGACGCCGTCACACACGATGCAGTCGGGCACCACGAACCCCGAGGTGTCGTCGAGCTCCACGTCGCCGTCCGGTCGGCTGAGGACGTCGCGGTGCGCTTCGGCGTACCCCGGGTTGAGCTCCTCGAGCCGCTCCTGAAGTGAGCGTCGGGACGAGACGGTGCGACAGGACAGGCAGATCACGTCGGAGATGCGGCCGTGCAGGGCGAGCGCGTTGCTGCCGGCAGCCTCGTGGAGCCCGTCGACGTTCTGGGTGATCAGCAGCCGGACCTGGCCGCGGGCCTCGAGCGCGGCCAGTGCGCGGTGCCCGGCATTGGGCTCGGCGCGCTTCATCCGGCCCCACCCGACATGGCTGCGAGCCCAGTAGCGCTGCCGCGCACCCGGACCGGAGATGAACTCCCCGAAGGTCATCGGCATCCGCACCGGTGCACCCGGCCCGCGGTAGTCGGGGATGCCGGAATCGGTCGAGAGGCCGGCGCCCGTGAGAACGACGAGCGGCTGCCCGTCGAGGCTGTGCCCGTCGAAGGACGAGGGCACGCTCAACGGGCGTACCTCAGCTCGGCGCGGGCCTTGCGCTTGGCGGCCTCCACGTCGCGGTCCTTGGGCGGGGCGTTGGTGACGAGGTTGTCCAGCAGATGCGCGGTGATGTGGGCGATCTCGTGCACGGCCTCGTCGAACGCGGCCAGGTTGGCCTGCGACGGTCTGGTCGTGCCGCTGACCTTGCGGACGTACTGAAGGGCGGCGGCGGTGACCTCGTCGGAGGTGGCGGGCGGCTCGAAGTTGTTGAGCGGTCTGATGTTGCGGCACATGTGAGCAACGGTACGCCGGGTGGGCGTGGGTCGGCTCGGTTCGATGGGGCAGAGTTGGGGCATGGCAGACCGTGAATACGACATCGTCCTCTTCGGCGCCACCGGTTTCACCGGTGGGCTGACCGCCGAGTACCTGGCCCGTCACGCACCGGCTCGCCTGCGCTGGGCCCTGGCCGGTCGCAACAGGGCCAAGCTCGAAGCGGTCCGCGATCGCCTCGCGGGGATCGACCCGCGGCTCGAAGCGATGGACCTCGTCGTGGTCGATGCCACCGACGTCTCCGCCCTGTCCGACATCGCCGCCCGCACCCGCGTGGTGATCAGCACCGTCGGCCCCTACGTGCAGCACGGCGAGCCGATCGTCGCGGCCTGCGCGGAGGCGGGCACCGACTACGTCGACCTCACCGGCGAGCCTGAGTTCGTGGATCGCATGTGGCTGGCCCACCACCGGACCGCCGTGGCCTCGGGTGCCCGGCTGGTGCACTCGTGCGGCTTCGACTCGATCCCGCACGACCTCGGCGCCTTCTTCACGGTCCAGCAGCTTCCGGCTGGCGAACCGATCACGATGCGTGGGGTGGTGCGCAGCAATGCGACCTTCTCGGGCGGCACCTTCCACTCCGCCCTGGGCGCGATGGAGCGTGCCCGCCAGATGAAGGCCGCCTTCGCCGAGCGCCGTCGCAAGGAGGACCGGCCGGAGGGTCGGTCGAGTCGCGCCGTGGCCGGGAAGCCCCACCGGGACAAGCTCCTGGGCTACTGGTTGTTGCCGTTGCCGACCATCGACCCGCAGGTGGTCCAGCGCAGTGGCGCGGCGTTGCCGGCGTACGGCCCGAAGTTCCGCTACTCCCACTTCGCCGGCACCAAGACGCTGCGGTACGCCGCGGCAGGCGCGGCCGGGGTGGGCAGCATCGCGCTGGCGGCGCAGCTCGGCCCGATGCGCAACTTCCTCAAGGGGAAGGTGAAGCAGGGGGAGGGGCCGTCGGAGACGCGGCGCCGCAAGTCGTGGTTCACCGTCGACTTCGTGGCCGAGGCGGGCGGCGAGACCGTGCACACGCGCGTGTCGGGAGGCGACCCCGGCTACACCGAGACCTCCAAGATGCTGGCCGAGTCGGCGCTGTGCCTGGCCTTCGACTCAACCCCCGAGACGGCGGGCCAGGTGACCCCGGCGGTCGCCATGGGTGACTTGTTGCTCGAGCGGTTGCGCAACGCTGGGATGAAGTTCGAGGTCGTCGACTGACCGCTCGGTAGCGAGGGCGCGCGTTCTCTTCGTGGCGTGGTCCCATGGCAGACGGCCCGACACCGGGCGGGTGACGGGCCGTTCAGTTGCCGGTGCCCCAGGCAAGAGTCGAACTTGCGACCTTTCGCTTAGGAGGCGGCTGCTCTATCCACTGAGCTACTGGGGCGTGGCGTCGGAAACGCCGCCGGCCATCTTGCCATGTGCTCGTCCTTTTGGAGGATTGCGGGTTCAACCGCACAATTTGGACGGCTGCACTACCGTTCAACCGGCGCAGCGCCCTGACCCTGAACCGGAACCAGCGAGAAGAACCGAGTGAGCGACAGCGAATCGAGCGGCAGACACCGCGGACAGACCGAGAAGAAGCATCGGCTGTTGAGTGTCGTCGGCTACGCGATCCTCGCCATCACCCTCGGGGTCTCCCTCTTCGGGGTCTACACCTATCGGCACCTCACCGAGAACCTCAACGTGCTCAACGTCGAGAAGCAGCTCGGGGAACGTCCCGACGAGGCCGACCTGACCACGCCGGGCAAGCCGCTCAACGTGATGATCATGGGCTCCGACTCGCGTGAAGGGGCCGGCAACAACATCGACGGTCTCACCGGTGGCGGACAGCGCTCCGACACCACGATCGTCATGCACCTCTCCGGCGACCGGAAGTTCGCGTACGGCGTGAGCCTGCCGCGCGACGGCATGGTCGAGCGACCCACCTGCTACGACGACGACATGAACGAGATCCCCGGTGGATTCGACATGTGGAACTCCGCCTTCGCGTACGGCGGCCCGGCCTGCACCATCCGCCAGTTCGAGCAACTGACCGGAGTGCGCATCAACCACTTCGTGGTCGTGGACTTCAACGGCTTCAAGGACATGGTCGACGCGATCGACGGGGTCGAGGTCTGCATCCCCGAAGACGTCGACGACCCGGTGGGCAACATCCACCTCGACGCCGGCACCCGTGAGCTCGAGGGTCAGGAGGCGCTGGACTACGTCCGCATCCGGCACAACATCTCCAGCAACGGCGACATCGGCCGGATGAAGCGCCAGCAGGCGTTCGTCGCAGCGATGGCCAACAAGGTGATGTCGAAGGGTGTCCTGGGACGGCCGGACCGTCTGGTCAGCTTCCTCAGCGCCGCCACCAAGTCGCTGACCGTCGACCAGCGCCTCGGCTCGCCGATCAAGATCGCCGACCTGGCCAGGGAGTTCCAGCACATCGGCACCGACAACATCAAGTTCATCACCGTGCCGTGGAAGTTCTACGAGCCCGACCCCAACCGCCTGGTCTGGGACAAGCCGGCTGCTGACGAGCTCTGGAAGAAGATGAAGTTCGACGAGCCGCTGAGCAAGCGACTCACCACCGACGTGATCACCGCTGACAAGGAGCCCGGAGCCTCGAGCAGCCCCGACGCCGACTCCTCCGAGTCGCCGTCGTCGGACGCGACGGACAACTCCTCCGAGGGTCCTTCGGGCACGGGGGAGTCGACCGACCAGTCGGAGATGGCCGCGGCCAACGGTCTGTGCGGCTGAGTCTCGCTCGACCAGCACCGGACTGCTCAGAGCCCGTCCGGTCGGCCGGTGGGACAATGGCTCCATGACCGAGACCGACGGCGACGACGAAGCTGCCGTGGTCGGCGCATCCGCTGAAGCGGCAGGGACCGGCGAGCCCGCTGCGGCCGATGAACCTGGCGCAACCGACGAGACCGCGGCCGAGGAGTCTGATGCGACCGACAGGCCCGCCGCGGCGGACCGGGCCGACGCAGACAAGGCAGAGACCGCGTGGCAGCGCCGAAAGCGACTGGCCGCCGTCTTCGGCGACGTACTTCCTGACGCCACCCGCGACGAGCGCGGTCCGGACCCCGGCATGGGCGACGGCGGCAAGGGCGACGACTGGTACCGCTCCCAGGTCCCGCCGCACCACGGCTGACGCGCCCGCACAGCGGTCCGCTCGACATGCAGTTGCGGTCCACGCGACGCCAGTTGAGCGTGGGCCGGGGCGCCGTACGTGCCAACTGCATGTCGAGCGGGCCGCGCGGGCGGGCGCGTCGGTGGCCTGTGGATGACCGGTCGCAAAGCAGGGATTGCCGGAGCAGACTGCCGACATGGATGCGCGCTACGCCTTGGAGCAGTTGGGTGGCTTCGCCACGACGGCTCAATTGCGCAGGTTCGCCCGTCGCAGCGAGATCCGGCACGCCGTCGCCGAGGGGACCATCGTGCGTTGCGGCCTGGGCAAGTACGCCGTCCCGGGGCTTGACGAAGCGTGGCGTGCGGCGCACAGCCTGAGCGCAGTGGTCAGCGGTCGGAGTGCGGCGCAGTTCTGGGAGCTGGGCCTGTGTCTCTCGCCGGGTGAGGAGATCGCCCCTGAGATGACCGTTGCCCGCAATCGCAGGATTGCCCCGGAGCGCCGTGAGGGCGTGATGGTCAAGTGGCGTGACCTTCCGGCCTCGGCCGTGGTGGACGGTGTGGTCCACGGATGGCGCGGCCACTCCACCGGCCGAGTGACGACGTTGCTGCAGACGGTCCTCGACTGCTGCCGCGACCTGCCCGAGCGTGACGCGCTCTGTGTCGTGGACTCGGCGCTGCGGAAGGGAATCTCCCGGAGACGTTGCTGACGGCCGCTGCTGCCCTTCCGGTGATTGTCCGATCCCGCGTACGTCGGGTGATCGGGCTCGGTGATCGCCGCGCGGCCAACGTCTTCGAGACCTGCTTGCGCCACATCTGTCTGGCCGTGCCGGGGTTGGCTGTCCGGCCTCAGGTGCAGATCGGCGAGCACCGCGTCGATCTGGCTGACGAGTCACGCAAGATCGTCGTGGAGGCGGAGTCCTACGCCTTCCACGGTGAGAAGCAGATGTTCCGGGCCGATTGTCGGCGCTACACGTGGTTGACGACGACGGGTTGGACGGTGTGGCGATTCGTATGGGAGGACGTCATGTTCAAGCCGGACGAGGTCCGGGAGGCCATGGTTCGCGGGCTGGCGGTCCGCTCGACATGCAGTTGCGGCCGACGCGACGCCAGTTGAGCGTGGGCCGGGGCGCCAGACGTGCCACCTGCATGTCGAGCGGACCGCAGCGGTGCCGAAATGCGAGCGAGGCCCGCCCCCGAAGGGACGGGCCTCGCCAGCAGGTGAAGCAGGTGAATCAGGGACGCGCGGCGAGCTGGTCGCGGATCTGCGCGAGCAGGTCGACCTCGGTCGGGCCGGCGGCCTCGCCCGGGAAGAAGCGCTCCTTGGCCTTGGTGTAGGGCACCACGACCAGGAAGTAGACGACCGCGCCCATGATGATGAACGCGATGACGGCGTTCAGGAAGGCACCGAACGAGTTGGGCTCGTTGCTGAACACGTCGTCCATGCTGTCGGGCAGCAGGTCCGTGAGCCAGTTGGTGAAGGTGGTCACCACGTCGGCGAAGGCCAGCGCCATGATCAGACCGGTGGCGATCTCAACCAGGTTTCCACGGAGCAGGAAATTCTTGAATCCATCCATTTGTGCTTTCTCCTTCTCGATGCGAGCCCCGAAGCGCTCGATATCCCGATGGGGGACTAGACAGCGGCACACGCTAGCGTGAAATCGTGGCGGTGAGATAGCGCGTCGCCGAAGCGGAGGCGACTTTCTCGGACAACTCGGACGTGGTTCCCACCACAATCAGACGGCCAGATGCGGGATTCACCTGCGACCCGTCATCACTGTGAGGCAAGGCGATCACGGGAATGTTGTCACCGACCCGCTCGGTCCCTCCGGTGCGTTGATCGGTGGCCAAGAGGTCGATCCGATCGCCCACGCGCAGCAACGACGCGGCGCCGTCGTCGGGAATGCGGACCGGAACCGCGACCAGACCCGGATAGCCCTCGAGCAGGTTCGCGCCGACGAGCCTGGCGTCGGTGAGCGGCTCGCCCTGTCGCACCGGCCCGGTCGTGGTGCGCCCGACGGCGTACGCCGAGTTGCTGGCGTCGGCGGGCGCGGCGCCCTCGGGGAAGTCGACCAACTCGACATCATCGGCCGTGACCGTGCTTCCTGCCGGGAGGTCGTGGGCGGCCACGGTGATCGGCACGGTGGGCGGCGACGGTGGGGCGAGAGCGCGCAAGCCTGCGAACACCGCTCCCACCACGCACAGGGCGCACAGCAGACGGCGTCGGCCCAGGACGGCGCGGCGCAGCGAGTGGCGGGTGTCGGAGAGGCGTTGGCGCAGGTCGGTGGAAGAGTTCGGGGCCATGCCGGTGAGGCTAGGTCGATCCGGCGTGACGTGAATCGGTTCTCCACAGGTGGCGTATCATTGGCAGTCGGGCCGGTTGAGTGCCAGCCCGCCCAACCACGTTCCCCTGATCGGATCCTCGGAGGATTTCGGCCCGTGCCCACCTATCAGTACGCCTGCACCGAGTGCGACCACGCGTTCGAGCAGATCCAGAAGTTCAGCGACGACGCGCTCACCGTCTGCCCCGTCTGTCACGGTCGGCTGCGCAAGGTGTTCAACGCTGTGGGTGTGGTGTTCAAGGGCTCGGGGTTCTACCGGACCGATTCGCGCAGCGGCTCCTCCTCGACCATCACCTCGTCGAGCTCGGGCAGCGAGTCGAGCAAGAGCGACAGCGGCACAAAGACCAGCACGAGCAGCGGCACGTCGGGCAGCGGCGCGTCGGGCAGCACCAGCACGAGCAGCAGCACGTCGGGCAGCGGCTCCACCTCCAGCGCGTCCTCCACCTCTTGACCCGACCCCACGGGGAGAATGCCGTGGTGGATCGGGATCACGGATGAACCTTCAGGAACGTTGGCGGGTCTTCCGCGCCTGGCCCTGGGGCGCCCGCTGGGCGATCTGGGTATCCCTCGGGCTGGCCCTGGTGCTGCTCGCCGGCACCATCACCGGCGTGGTGCTGGTTCGCCGCCCGTTTCCCCAGCTGGACGGTGAGATCGAGGTCCCCGGGCTCGAGGCAGAGGTCACCGTCATCCGTGACGGCAACGGCATTCCGCAGATCTACGCCGACTCGACGGCCGACCTGATGCAGGCCCAGGGCTTCGTGCACGCGCAGGACCGCTTCTACGAGATGGACGTACGCCGCCACATCACCGCCGGCCGTCTCTCCGAGCTCTTCGGCCGCACCACGCTCGAGACCGACAAGGCAGTCCGCACGATGGGGTGGCGTCGGGTCGCGGAACGCGAGCTGGCGTTGCTCGAGCCGGAGACTCGCTCCGCGCTCGAGTCGTACGCCGACGGGGTGAACGCCTACCTCGACCAGCACTCGTCGACCTCGGAGATCTCCCTGGAATACACCGTCCTGCGCGCAGGAGGCCTCGACTACCAGCCCGAGCCCTGGACCCCGGTGGACTCGCTGGCCTGGCTCAAGGCAATGGCGTGGGACCTGCGCGGCAACATGGACGACGAGGTGGCCCGGGTGATGCTCTCGGTCAACCACACGCCCGAGCAGGTCGACCAGCTCTATCCGGCGTACCCCTTCGCCGACCACGACCCGATCGTCAACCAGGGCGCGCTGGTCGACGGCCGCTACGAACCCGACGCCACCAGTCCCGGCAGCCGCAACCCGGCGCGACCGGCGTACACCGCCGACCAGGTCAGTGCTCTGAAGCGTGCCCGTGACGGCATCGACGCGATCCCGGCCCTGCTCGGTCACGGCGACGGCATCGGCAGCAACAGCTGGGTCGTCGACGGCGAGCACTCTGCGACTGGGGCGCCGCTGCTGGCCAACGACCCGCATCTGGGCACCAGCCTTCCCGGCATCTGGTACCAGGTCGGCCTGCACTGTCGCAGCATCTCCGAGGCCTGCCCCTTCGAGACCTCGGGCTTCAGCTTCGCCGGCGTGCCGGGCGTCGTGATCGGTCACAACGCCGACATCGCCTGGGGTTTCACCAACCTCGGCCCCGACGTCAGCGACCTGTTCCTGGAGAGGCTCGACGGCAACCGGTGGCTGTATGACGGCAAGCTGCGCCCGCTGCGCACCCGCACCGAGACCATCGAGGTCGCCGATGGCGACGACTTCGAGCTCACGGTGCGCGAGACCGATCACGGCCCGCTGCTCTCCGACGTGTCGAAGGAGTTGAGCACAGTCGGCGCCAATGCCGAGGCACCGGCCGGACCCGATCGTGGCAACGGCTACGCGGTGGCGCTGAAGTGGACCGCGTTGGAGCCCTCGAACACTGCCGATGCGATCCTCGAGCTGAACAAGGCCTCCGACTGGGACGAGTTCCGCTCCGCGGCGGCCGACTTCGCGGTGCCGTCACAGAACCTGGTCTACGCCGACCGAGAGGGCCACATCGGCTACCAGGCTCCTGGGCGCATCCCGATCCGCAAGTCCGGCAACGACGGATCACTTCCGGTGGCGGGCTGGTTGCCCGAGAACGACTGGAGCGGGAAGTACATCCCCTTCGACGCGCTGCCGAAGCTGTTCGACCCGGAGGAGGGTTTCATCGTCACCGCGAACCAGGCGGTGGTCGACGACTCCTACCCCAACTACCTGACCGACGACTGGGACTACGGCTATCGCTCCCAGCGGATCCGCGACCTGATCGCCGCCGAGGGCGACCTGTCGATCGACGAGATGACCGACATGCAGACCGACGACCGCTCGGCGCTGGCCGACGTCGTGGTGCCGCACCTGCTCGATCTCAGGTTGCCGACCGGCTATCGCGACGACGGACAGTCCGTGCTGGCCGACTGGGACCACCGCCAGGGAGCCTCGTCGGCCGGGGCCGCGTACTTCAACGTGGTCTGGAAGAACCTCCTCGAGCTGACCTTCGCCGACGAGATGCGTGAGTCGATCCGCCCCAACGGTGGCAGCCGCTGGTGGGCGGTGGTCACCGACCTGCTGGACCGCCCCGCCGACCCGTTCTGGGACGACCGCTCCACGGACGAGGTCGAGACCCGCGACGACATCCTGCGCGCCGCCATGTTGGCCGCCAGCGACGAGATCATCCGGCTGATGTCGCGTCGGCCTGGGGAGTGGGAGTGGGGCCAGCTGCACCGACTCGAGCTGCGCAACCAGACCCTCGGCACCTCCGGGATCGGGCCCGTCGAGGCGCTGTTCAACCGCAGCTTCAAGGTCGGTGGCGGGAGCTCGCTGGTCAACGCGACGTCGTGGGACGCGGTCGAGGGATACGAGGTCACCTCCGCGCCGTCGATGCGGATGGTGGTCTCGTTGGGAGACCTCGACGACTCGCGCTGGATCAACCTGACCGGCAACTCCGGGCATGCCTTCCACGCCAACTACACCGACCAGGCCGAGCTGTTCGTCGAAGGGAAGACGTTGCCGTGGGCGTTCTCGAAGGACGCCGTCGAGGCCCGCGAGGAGCACCGGCTCACGCTCAAACCGGGGGGCTAGAAGCGGCGTACGCCGGCGGGCGTGACGGCTGCGGTCACCGGCCGGTCGTGCGGCTCGGACGGCACGTGGTCGAGCAGCTCGTCGTCGTGCAGGAGCACGCAGGTGAAGGTCCCGACCGGCACGCGACCGAGGGCTCGGTCGTAGGAACCACCCCCTCGACCCAGCCGCTTCCCGTCCGGGCCGACCGCCAAGCCGGGCAGCAGCACGACCTCAGGAGTGGCGATCGCGTCCACGCCCAGACGCGGCCCGGTGGGCTCGAGCATCCCGCGTCGCGCCGAGGCCAGCCGCCCGTCGTACGCCGCCCAGTCGAGGTCGTTGTCGGGCAGCAGCACGGGCAGGATCACCCGCTTGCCGGCGGCCAGCAAACCGTCGAGCAACAACCCGGTGCCGGGCTCGGAGCCGATCGAGACGTACGCCGCGACGCTGGCTGCCCGGCGTACGTCCGTGAGGGCGAGCAGGTGCTCCGCGATCCGGGCCGCGGTTCGCGAGCGCTCGGCCAGGGAGAGTCGGTTGCGCGCGGTCAGCAGCTGGTCGCGCAGGGCAACCTTCTGGGCGGCCTTCGGGGGGCGTTCCGCGGCGGACATGTCTCACAGGGTAGGGGCATGGTTGTCGTCCCGGCGCCCCGTCGGCCTACGATCAACAGTATGGGCAGTTCAGCACTGAACCGTGCACTCACCAAGATGGCCGAGGCCGACATCGAGCCGGGGGCTCGCGAGGTCTTCGCGCACTACTTCCGACTCCTGGAGGCCGGCGAGACCGGAATGATCTCGGAGGACACGATCGAGCCGCTCGACATGGAGTCGTTGGCCGACGTCGAGGTCGCCGACGATGTCGCGAAGCGGGCGCTGGCCACCACGGCGGTGATCAAGCTCAACGGTGGCCTGGGCACCTCCATGGGCATGGACCGTGCGAAGTCGTTGCTGTGCGTGCGGCGCGGGCTGTCGTTCCTCGACATCATCGCGCGCCAGATCCTCTCGCTGCGTGAGGCCTACGACGCCCCGCTGCCGTTGATCTTCATGAACAGCTTCCGCACCTCCGAGGACACCATGGCGGCACTTGCCCGCTATGAGGACCTCCCGGTCAAGGGCCTGCCGCTGGAGTTCCTGCAGAACAAGGAGCCCAAGCTCCTGGTCGGGGACCTCTCCCCGGTGGCCTGGCCGAAGGACCCGACACTCGAGTGGTGCCCGCCGGGCCACGGCGACATCTACACCGCGCTCGTCGGCAGCGGGTTGCTCGACCAGCTGATCGAGGCCGGCTACGACCGGGTCTTCGTCTCCAACTCCGACAACCTCGGCGCCACCCCCGACCCGACGGTGGCCGGTTGGTTCGCCGAGTCCGGTGCCCCGTTCGCGATCGAGGCCGTGCGGCGTACGCCGGCAGACCGCAAGGGCGGTCACTTCGCGCGACGCACCAGCGACGGACGGATCATCCTGCGCGAGAGCGCGCAGACCCTCGCCAAGGACGTGCCGGCCCTGGCCGATCTCGACCGGCACCGCTTCACCTCCACCAACAACCTGTGGTTCGACCTGGCCGCGATGAAGCAGGCGCTCGCGGAGCGACAGGGCGTGCTGGGCCTGCCGCTGATCCGCAACGTCAAGCACGTCGACCCCGGTGACAAGTCCTCGCCCGAGGTGATCCAGATCGAGACCGCCATGGGTGCCGCGATCGAGGTGTTCGAGGGTGCCCGCACCATCGAGGTCGGCCGCGAGAGGTTCGTGCCCGTGAAGACCACCGATGACCTGCTGGTGCTGCGCTCCGACGTCTATGACCTCGGTTCCGACTTCGTGCTGGAGCAGGCCGGTGAACGGGTTCCGCTGATCACGCTCGACCGCGACATCTATCGCCTGGTCGGAGAGTTCGACAAGCGCTTCCCGCAAGGAGCACCGTCGCTGCGGGGTGCGTCGTCGTTGACCGTCGAGGGTGACTGGACCTTCGAGCCCGGGGTGACGGTGACCGGGACGGTCTCGCTCGAGCGACAACCCGGCGCCCAGCGGGTGGCCACGGGGACGGTGCTCGATGGCTGAGTCGACGACACCCGAACCCGTCTCCGTCGCCGACCACGTCGCGCGGATTCTCGACACCATCGAACCCCTGGGCGTCTACGGGCAGTCACTGCTCGACGCGGGCGGACTCCCGATCGCCGAGGACGTGGTCTCACCCATCCCGTTGCCACCCTTCGACAACTCGGCGATGGATGGCTACGCAGTGGTCTTCCACGACGTCGCCGACGCCGCTGACGACCACCACGTCCACCTGCCGGTGGTCGGTGAGATCGGCGCCGGGCAGGCGAAGCTGACGGCGATGTCGCCCGGCACCGCGGTCAAGATCATGACCGGTGCCCCCATGCCCAGTGGAGCCGATGCCGTCGTCCCCTACGAGTGGACCGACCGTGGTGTGGCCCAGGTGCAGATCCACCGCGCACCCAAGCTCGGGCAACACGTCCGTCGTGCTGGCGAGGACGTCGAGGAGGGCGAGGTGCTGGCCTCCGAGGGCACCGTCCTCGGCCCGCGCCAGATCGGACTGCTGGCCGCCGCCGGGCGTGCCGAGGTGCAGGCCCGGCCGCGCCCACGCGTCGTGGTGATGTCGACCGGGAGCGAGCTGCGCGACCCGGGCCAGCCGCTGTCGCGCGACTCGATCTTCGACGCGAACTCCTTCATGCTGGCGGCTGCCGTTCGTGCCGCTGGAGGGATCCCGTTCCGTGTCGGCTCGGTGCCTGACGACCGTGCCGGCTTCACCGAGGCCCTCCACGACCAGCTCGTGCGGGCCGACCTGGTGGTCACCAGTGGTGGGGTCAGCGAGGGCGACTACGACGTGGTCAAGGAGGCGCTGCGCGAGACCGGGACCATGTGGTTCGGCAAGGTCGCCATGCAGCCCGGCAAGCCTCAGGGCTTCGGCGTCGTCGGTGACGACGAGGTGCCGATCTTCACGCTCCCCGGCAACCCGGTCTCGGCCTACGTCTCCTTCCAGGTCTTCGTGCTTCCGGCCCTGCGCAAGCTGCAGGGCCACCGCCCCTACGAGCGTCCGACGCGTACGGCGAGGCTGACGCACGGCTTCTCCTCTCCCGAGGGTCGCGAGCAGTTCGTCCGGGCCGACTACGACGCCTCGGTGGTCACTCCGGTGGGCGGCCACGCCTCCCACCTGATCGGCGACCTGGCCAACTCCAACGCGCTGATCGTGGTGCCGGCCGAGGTCACCTCGTGCAAGCCGGGCGACTCGGTGCAGGTGCTCCTCCTCGACGAGGCCCCCTGATGGGTGACCGGCTGACCCACGTCGACGAGACGGGGGCCGCGCGCATGGTCGACGTGTCGACGAAGTCCGTCACTGCGCGCGAGGCCACCGCCTCGGGTCGGGTGCTGGTCTCCGCGGCCGTGGTCGCGCTGCTGCGTGGTGAGGGTGTGCCCAAGGGAGACGCGCTCGGCGTGGCCCGGTTGGCCGGGATCATGGGCGCCAAGCAGACCCCGTCGCTGATCCCGTTGTGCCACCCGTTGGCGATCTCGGGCGTCACCGTCGACCTGGTCGTCGGCGACGAGTCCGTCGAGATCCGCGCGACCGTGCGCACCACCGACCGCACCGGCGTCGAGATGGAGGCCCTCACTGCGGTCTCGGTCGCGGCCCTCACGGTGATCGACATGGTCAAGGCCGTCGACAAGGGCGCCGTCATCACCGACGTACGCATCGAGGCGAAGTCCGGCGGCAAGTCGGGGGAGTGGACCCGGTGACCACGCCGCCGGCGGCAATCCTGCCGGCCGCCGTGGTGGTGGCCTCCAACCGTGCTGCCGCCGGTGTGTACGACGACACGACCGGTCCGCTGATCGTGGACGCCTTGCAGGGTTGGGGATTCTCGGTCGACGAGCCCTCAGTCGTGCCCGACGGCGAGCCGGTCGGTGCCGCGATCACGGCGGCCGTCTCCGCCGGCGCCCGCGTGGTGATCACCACCGGGGGCACCGGACTCACGCCGACCGACCGTACTCCCGAGGTCACCCGCGGGCTGTTCGACCGTGAGGTGCCCGGCATCGCCGAGTCGATCCGTGCGTACGGCGTGGCCAAGGGCGTGCCGACGGCTGCTCTCTCGCGTGGGCTCGCCGGTGTCATCGGGTCGTGCCTGGTGGTGAACCTCCCCGGCTCCCGCGGTGGCGTGAAGGACGGCCTCGCCGTGCTGGAGCCGTTGCTGCGCCACGCCGTCGAGCAGATCGTCGGGAGCGACCATTGATGAGCCACTGGCCGGTGACGCTGCAGCATGCCGAGGTGACGCTCCGACCGATCGAGCAGGCCGACGCGCATGACTGGCGCGAGGTCCGGGCCCGCAACGCGGACTGGTTGAAGCCCTGGGACGCCACCGTCCCGCCCGGGGCGCAGGGCCGGCCGGCAACCTTCCGCGGCATGGTGAAACGCCTGACCAAGCTGGCCCGGGTGGACGAGGCGATGCCGTTCGTGGTCGAGGTCGACGGGCGCCTGGTCGGCCAGGTGACAGTCAGCAACATCGTCCGCGGGTCGGGCCAGTTCGCCTCGATCGGCTACTGGATCGACCAGCGGGTGGCCGGGCGTGGAGTGATGCCGTTGGCCGTGGCGATGGCGATCGACTACTGCTTCCTGGTCGCCGGCCTGCATCGCATCGAGATCTCGATCCGCCCGGAGAACACCAACTCCCTGCGGGTGGTGGAGAAACTCGACATCCGCGAAGTCGGCTACGCGCCGAAGTTCCTGCACATCGACGGCGAGTGGCGCGACCATCGACAGTTCGCGATCACTGCCGAGGAGTGCCCCGGGGGTCTCGTGAAGCGGTTGGAAGCCTGAGCGCCCTGGCACTGTCCCCGCAACGTCATACGCCGGGGTCTTCGGGGCGACCGGCGCGTATGACGTCCCCGCAGGACGCCGAAATCACACAGGTCACACCAGTTGTTTTGCGACACACCTATGGACATCCGTCTCAGGCTGCGCTATCGATCTAATCTCTGAGGCGTGGACCTGTCCGGAATCATCTTCGTTGCCCTCGCCATCGCGTGGGCTGTCTACCTGATCCCCAAGGCGCTGCGTCACCACGACGAGGTGTCGCGCAGCCGGTCGGTCGACCGGTTCTCCAACACCATGCGGGTGCTGGCCCGCCGGGTGCCCGGCGACAAGGGCAGTGCCCGACTCGTCGTTCAGCCGGGTCGCTCCGACAACCGCACCAGCGTCGAGGTGAAGGCCGCGACCCCGGTCGCACCGGCCACCCCGGAGCAGATCCGCGCCCGACGTGAGGCGACCCGCGTCGCGACCGCGCGTCGTCGCCGCGTCTTCGGCATCCTCGTCTTCCTCAACGTAGCCGTCGCCGCCGTCGCCACTGCCGGAGTCATCGGTTGGGTCTGGCAGACCGTTCCGGTCGGCCTTCTGGTCGTGTGGCTGGTCCTGTGTCGGGTGATGGTCAAGAACGAGATCGCCGCTGACGGGGTGCTGCTCGGCACCGCTCCGGTGGAGGATGCGCTGGCGGAGGAGTCCGACGAGCTCGCCGCCGACGTGCCCGCTGAATACGCCGTCGCCCGCAACGAGCAGGGCTTCGACGAGGTGGCCCCGTCCGCTGAGACCTCGACGATCCACGCCGTCGACCCCGACCTGTGGGACCCGCTGCCGGTGACCCTGCCGACGTACGTCTCCAAGCCGGCCGCCGTGCGCCGCTCCGTGCGCACCATCAACCTCGGTGAGCCGGGCGCCTGGACCTCCGGCCGAACCGACGAGGACGCCGCGCTGGCCCGCCAGTCCGACGCTGCTGACCAGGCCGCGCGCGACGACCGCGACCAGGGTGATGAGAAGCAGGCCGTCAACGGCTGACCGGATTCGGAAGTGGTCGAGCCGGGGTGCTATCGTTTTTTTCGCGTGAGTATGTCGACGCGATGGGGCTTTGGCGCAGTTGGTAGCGCGTCTCGTTCGCAATGAGAAGGTCAGGGGTTCGAATCCCCTAAGCTCCACCACGTGATCTCCCCGGAGACACTGCACAGGCCGGACCCAGCACCTGGGGCCGGCCTTCTTGCTTGTCCGACCCTCCGGGACGGGTGCTGTCCCGGAGGGCGGATTCCCGTCAGACTGCTGGTCACTGCCGCATCGAGAGGACTGCTCACGTGCCCACTCCGGAGGAACGGCTCGCGCGTCTCGAGGCGATCGAGCAGATCAAGGCGCTCAAGCACCGCTACCTCCGGGCCTGCGACGCCAAGCGTCCCGACGAGTTCCGCGACTGCTTCGTCGCCGACGGTGCGCTGATCGACTACGGCCCGAGCTTGGGGAAGTTCGAGGACGCCGACGGGATCGCCGAGGTCTTCAGCCGCCTGGCGCTGCGCCGGGTCGACGACAAGGTCGTCATCCTCGACATGCACCATGCCGTCCACCCGGACATCTCGCTCGAGAGCGAGACCGAGGCCACCGGCCGCTGGACCCTGCGCTTGCGCCAGGTCAACCTCCTGGACCGGACCGAGCGGGTCAGCGCCATCGAGTACGCCGACCGCTACGTCGTCGAGGGCGGCGCATGGCGGATCGCCAGCTGTGAGGTCACCGTGCTGTGGACCCTCGCCAAGCCGTTGCCCGAGGGCTTCGTGATCACGGAGTCGTTCTCGTGACGGGCGCTCGCGTCGCCCTTGTGACCGGGGGGAGCAAGGGCGTCGGTCAGGGCATCGCCGTGGGTCTGGCCGAGGCCGGGTGGACGGTCCACGTCTCCGGTCGCGACGTCGAACGCTTGCGGGCCACCGTCGAGCGCATCAACGCCGCCGGTGGGCGCGGCCGGGCGCACACCTGCGAGCACACCGACGATGACGACGTACGCCGTCTGGTGTCGGAGGTGTACGCCGACCGAGGGACCCTGGACCTGCTGGTGAACAACGCCTGGGCCGGTCCGCGGATGAACCACGTGACACCCGAGAAGTTCTGGGAGCGTCCGCTGGCCGACTGGGACACCCTGATCGGAGTGGGCCTGCGGGCGCACTATGTCGCGACCCATGCGGTTGCGCCGCTCATGCTCGGGCAGGGGAAGGGGCTGATCGTCAACATCTCCTCGGTCGGCACCCGCGCCCACCTGCACTCCACCCTCTACGGCATCTCCAAGGCCGGCCTGGACAAGCTCACCCACGACGCCGGCCTCGAGCTCCGTGATCACGGTGTGACCGTGTTGTCGTTGTGGCCAGGCCTGGTGCGCACCGAGCAGCTGTTGGCCAGCGGCGTCGACAACATCGCCGGAGTGTCGGTCACCGATGCGGAGACGCCCGAGCTCCAGGGCCGAGTGTTGGCCGCGGTGGCAGCGGACCCGACCATCCACGACCGCACCGGCGAGGTGCTGATCACCGCCGAGGCCGCAGTCCACTACGGCGTCACCGAGCCTGACGGGGGAACCCCGGTCTCGCCGCGCCTGATGTTCGGCGGCGGCCCGGTCTTCCCTCCCCTGGACTGACCCGGAACCGGTTCGGCAGGTGACCGAATGCGGGAATTCTTCCGGGGTCGTGCTTAGAATGGAGACGTAGAGGTCAGGTTTCGCAACCCCTCCGCTCAATCGGTTCGCCTCGATCGAACCAGTCGGCCACCTCATTGGGTCCCCGTCTGTGCACCAGAGCCAGACGTGGCCGGACGTGCCCGGCACCGGGGGAGATGCGCCTGACGGCCTCTACGCCCTGACCGGGCCCTCCAGAGGAGCAGATTCTTGGCAAGACGAGGCCAGCGCCGACAGAACGGTGCGACGCGACCAGCCCAGAAGAACAACCAGAAGAATGGGCGGGGCAACCAGCGCCGCAACCGACCCCTCGACAACGAGGGGATCATTCCGGTGCTCGCCCGCGCGGTGCGCGAGGTCGAGATCGCGGTCCAGAAGAGCAACGTCCAGCGACCCGACCGCACCAAGTTCCAGGTCGTCGCACTGCTGGTCCGTGAGGAACGCGCCCGCATCAAGGCCGACGAGGAGCTCACCGAGCACCAGCGTGCCGACCAGCTCAAGCGGCTCGACGGCATCGCCACGATCCTGGCCAAGACCGCGGCCCGCGACACCTCGATGTTGGAGCTGCTCACCGAGGAGGCGTCGGTCTCCGACGCGGCTCGCGGGCTCAAGCGCGAGATGATGCTGGCCGCCGGGTACGACGTACCGGAGGAGGCCGCGACCCGCGAGCCGGCCATCGCCAGCACCGCCAGCGAGCGGCGCGTGGTGCCGCAGTCGGTGATCGCCCGCCAGCTCTCCAACCCGTTCCTGGTCCCTGACTTCTCCGCGCCGCCGCCGGTCACGCCGAAGACCCACCGGCTGGCGACCTGGGAGTTGCTCGGCCCGCTGTTCCGCTCCTTCGAGTACGGCGGCGCATCGTCGTGCATGAAGCTGCCCGAGCCGACGTCGGTCACCACCGCCAACGGCCACGAGCTGATGCACCACCAGGCCGAGCTGGTGGCTGCCGCCGGCGAGGGACACCGCACCTTCCTGCTCGCTGACGAGCCCGGCCTGGGCAAGACCGCTCAGGCGCTGCTCGCCGCCCAGGCCGCCGAGGCCTACCCGCTGCTGGTCGTCGTACCGTCGGTCGTGAAGACCAACTGGGCCCGCGAGGCCGAGATCTGGACGCCGAACCGGCCCGCCACCGTGATCCACGGCGACGGCGACGCCATCGACGGGTTCGCCGACATCGTGATCGTGAACTACGAGATCCTCGACCGCCACGTCGGCTGGCTGGGCAACTTCGGGTTCCGCGGCATGGTCGTCGACGAGGCCCACTTCATCAAGAACAAGTCGTCACAGCGCTCGAAGCACGCGCTCGAGATCGCCGACAAGATCCGCGCTCGGCATGCCCGTCCGCTGATGATGGCGCTGACCGGCACCCCGCTGATCAACGACATCGAGGACTTCCGGGCGATCTGGCAGTTCCTCGGCTGGATCGATGACAAGAAGCCGCGCGCCGAGCTGATGGCTGCGCTCGAGGAGACCGGGCTCTCGCCGGTCGACTCGGGCTTCTACTCCGCTGCGCGCAACGCCGTGATCGAGATGGGCATCGTCCGCCGCCGCAAGGTCGACGTCGCCTCCGACATCCCGGCCCGCCGGGTCGCCGACCTCCCGGTCGAGCTCGACGGAGCCCTGGGCCGCTCGATCCGCGACTCCGAGCGCCGCTTGGCCAAGCGCCTCGTGCACCGTTATCAGACGGCGCTCGAGACCCGCTCGGTCGGCGTCACCGTCGACGGCATCGACCACGAGCTCGTACGCCGGGTGGCGACCTGGGAGCGCGAGGACACTGCCAGCAACGAGTCGGGCGAGAACGTGTTCACGATGATGCGTCGCATCGGTGAGGCGAAGGCCGGGCTGGCTGCCGACTATGCCGCGCAGCTGTCCCGCAACGTCGGCAAGGTGGTGTTCTTCGCCAAGCACGTCGACGTGATGGACGTGGCCGAGGAGACCTTCGCCAAGCGCGAGATCGGCTATGCCTCGATCCGTGGCGACCAGACGCCGCGGGTCCGTCAGAAGAACATCGACGCCTTCGTCAACGACCCCGAGGTCGAGATCGTGGTCTGCTCGTTGACCGCCGCTGGTGTCGGGCTGAACCTCCAGGTGGCCTCCAACATGGTGCTCGCCGAGCTCTCGTGGACCGACGCCGAGCAGACCCAGGCCATCGACCGGATCCACCGGATCGGTCAGGCCGAGCCGGTCACTGCGTGGCGGATCATCGCCTCGCAGACCCTCGACACGAAGATCGCCGAGCTGATCGACAGCAAGGCCGGTCTCGCGGCACGGGCGCTCGACGGGTCCGACGAGGAGATCGCCGACTCCGCCGACGTGCAGCTCGAGGCCCTGGTCGCGATGCTGACCGAGGAACTCGAGCGGATTGCCGCTTGATGAACGAGCGCCAGGTCGGTGGGCTGATCGGGGCCATCGGAGGCCTCAGCTTCGTGCTCGCCAATGCCGGTGCGTTGTCGGCACCGCTGGTGTGGCGGGTGCTGGGTGTGACTGCGTTCGTGATCGTGCTCGGCGTGTTGTTCACCCGCCCGGGTGCCAGACCGCCGACGCCCAGCTCGAAGGCGTTGCGGACCTACTGGCTCTGTGTGCTCGGTGAGGTGCTCGCCATTCCTGCGGGGGCTGCCCTGCTGCGGGCCCTCGACCATCCACAGCTCACACCGGGCTGGGTCGTGCTCGTGGTCGGCGTTCACTTCGTGCCGTTCGCGGCCGCCTTCCGGGTGCCGATGTTCCGCACGCTCGGGCTGGTCCTGATCGGGGTCGCACTGATCGGCATGATCGGCACGCTCGCGGGCCTCCACGACGCCGTACGCATTGCCGCCGTAGGGGCCGGTTTCGTGCTCTTCGCAGCTGTCCTTGCCGGCTCGCGCGCGGGTGACCGCGAGCTGTCGACCGTTTCGTGACGCATGCGCATCGTGCTTCTCGGCGACAGCCACCTTGCCCGAATCCGTCGAGACCTCGACCGGCTGTGTCCCTCGGGTTGGTCCGTGGTGAACCGGGCGGTGGGTGGCTCGTTCGCCGCTGATCTCGCGCGGCAAGCCATTGCGGCCTCGCTGACCGGCTCCGACCGTGTGGTCGTCTCCGGCGGCACCAACGACGCCGCTCCGTGGAAACAGGCCTCGCTGGAGGGTGCAGTTGCGCAGGTGCGCGACTTCCTCACGACGTACGCCGGAACGGTCGACCGGTTGGTCTTCTTGTCGTCCCCGGGGGTGGACGAAGCACGGCTGCTCGGTGCGAACAACCGCACCAACGTGGACCTGGCGCGCTACTCCACGGCCTTCACGGACGCGTTCGAGCGCGCCGGGGCGACCGTGCTCGACGCCGCACGCGGGCTGGCACCGCTCGGCAGCAAGGCGTTCGTCGATGACGGCGTGCACCTCAGCGCCGCTGGGTACGACGTACTTCTTCCTGCGCTGCGAACCGTTCTGGAAGGCTGAGCTCGGCCGAGCTGGCCCCGGTCAGCGCCCAGCCCGGTCGGCGCTGTCGGAGTAGTCCGCCAGGGCCTTCGCGAAGTCGTCCGCATCGAAGTCGGGCCACAGCTTGTCGCTGACGTGGATCTCGGCTCGTGAGGACTGCCACGGGAAGAACCCCGAGAGGCGAAGCTCTCCGCTGGTGCGGATCACCAGGTCGATCTCCTTGACCGGACCGCCGGGCAGGCTGGCGGTGATGGCGGCGTCGTCAATGTCGGGACCGAACGTGGTGAGAGCGTTTCGAATGCCCTCGACGATGTCCTGACGGCCGTCGTACCCGATTGCCATGGTCAGGTGAGCAGGTCGGTCGGCGGTCGTCGACTCGGCGTCGAGCAGGGCCTGGCGGGCGGTGGTTGGCAGCAGGGCGAGGTCACCGGAGACGTGCAGCGCCCAACGACTGCTGCGTTCGACGAGGGTGGGAATTCGATCCGTGAGCAACGAGAACAGGAAGTCGACCTGCGCCTGCGGGCGCTTGCGGATGTTGTCGGCCGACAAGAGATAGGTGGTGAGGTGATCGATGCCCCAGTCGGTGCACCAACCGAGAAGGTGCTCGATGTGGTCGGCACCGTGGACGTGGCCGACGCTGGGGTTCGCGTGGCCCTCCTTCTTCGCCCACCGTCGGTTACCGTCCATCACGACGCCGACGTGCGCAGGGAGCACCGGCTCGTCGGCGCGAACGGCAGTTCGTTGCGGGGTCGGCAGCGTGCTCATCCAGGCAGTCTCGCACCATGTCGGTCGGTTGTCGGGAGCCCTACCGGGGCATTCCTCTGGCACGACCGGGGCACGGGGACTAGCGTGACGTCGACACGGCCCGACCTGTGGGCCGACCGTCTCGCGCGGGAGGCCGCGATGACACCTTCACCCCAGGAGACCCCGCCCCGGGGACTTCGCATCCTCGTCGCTGACACGCTGCCGCAGCAGGCACTGGACGCCCTCGCGCAGCTCGGTCACGACTGCGTCCTCGACGCCTCCTTGGGCAAATCGGACCTGGCCACCGCGATCCCGGGCTTCGACGTCCTGGTGGTGCGCAGCACGAAGGTCACCCAGCAGGTCTTCGAGACGGCCGACCGGCTGGCGCTGGTGATCCGCGCCGGAGCCGGCACCAACACGATCGACACCGCGGCTGCCGCTTCCCGCGGGGTACTGGTGGCCAACGTGCCCGGGCGCAACTCCGCCGCGGTCGCCGAGCTCACCATGGCGCTGCTGCTCGCCGTCGACCGGCGGATTGTCGACAACGTGGTAGACCTGCGCTCCGGGGTGTGGCGGAAGAAGGCCTATGGCAAGGCTTCCGGACTGCTCGGCTCGACGATGGGAATCATCGGGCTCGGGTCGATCGGCCTCGAGGTCGCCGCGCGGGCGGTGGCGTTCGGGATCGCGGTGCAGGCGTTGGACCGGCCACGCGGCTCGGCTGCGGCGTCTCGCGCCGTGGAGTTGGGGGTCGCGCTGGTTCCGTCGCTCGAGGAACTGGTCAGGTCCTCCGACATCGTCTCCCTGCACGCCCCTTCCACGAAGAGCACCCACAACCTGGTGGACCGGGAGTTCCTCGGTTGGATGCGACCCGGTGCCGTCCTGCTCAACACCTCGCGGGGCGACCTGGTCGACGAGGAGGCTCTGCTCGAAGCACTCGAGGCGGGCGCGGTGCGCGCCGGTCTTGACGTCTATCGGGACGAGCCTGCCGGCGGCAGTGGGGAGTGGGAGTCCGACCTGGCGCGGCACCCAGATGTCGTCGGGACCCACCACATCGGGGCCTCGACCGTGCAGGCCCAGGCCGCCACGGCGGCCGGTGTGGTCGAGATCGTGGATGCGTTCACGCGAGGAGCGGTGCGCAACTGTGTCAACCTCGAGCCGAGTCGCCTGGGCGCGGTGACCGTCACAGTGCGCCACCTCGACCGTCCCGGTGTCCTGGCCCGACTGCTCGAGCTGTTGCGGGCGGCCGGTCTCAACGTCGAGAACATGGAGAACCGGGTCTTCCGCGGTGGCGAGGCGGCCGTGGCGTCGATGGACGTCGCAGGAACGGTCGATCCCGGTCTGCTCGAGGAGATGGCGTCCATCCCAGAAGTCCTCGGAGTCTCGGTGACCCCTCTTGCGGACCAGTCGTGAGCGGCCTCGTGAGGCCCGCTGCGCTTCGCGTCGTGCGGCCCGGGTCCGCGGCCCGCCACGTGGTGCCGATGACGGACACCCGCGTGGGCGGTGTCAGCGGAGTCGGCGGCAGCGGACGCGATGCGAGCGGCGCGGTGAGCGTGGGGGACTACCTTCCGCCGATCAGGGCCGTCTGGGTCTACCGCCTCCAGCGCGGTTCCGACGAGCATGTCGGTGTGGTGGCCGACGTCAGCATTCTTGGCTTCGCCGATGGCCGGGTCCGGGGCCACGAGGCCGTCAGCAGCGACCGGGTGGCGGGCCTCGTCGACCACTTCGCCTCAGTGCCCGGGCGTGCGGAACTGGTCGCTCTGCTGCACGACGCCGGTGAGCAGGTGGACCGGGTCGTGGCTTCGGCGCGGGAAGCGCCACCCGTGGTTGACTTCACCGGCACCGATGGCTGGCGACAGTCCGTCTGGCAGGTCCCCGACACCGCCGGTCTGCTGCTCGCGGATGCCCTGGGCCGGGCCGTGCACTACATCGCCGACGGGCATCACCGGGTGGCGGCCAGCCTCGCCCTGTGGGAGCGAGCGGGCCGTCCGGCCGACTCCGCATTGCTGTGTGTCCTCTACTCGATGGACGGACTTCGGCTGCGGGCATACCGTCGCCGGGTCAGCGGCCCGGTCGACCCGAGCCGGCTGCGGGGCCTCCTGGCCGAGTGCTGTGCGGTGACGGAGGGTGCTCCCGGTGAGCTCCCCTCACGGGGCACCCGGGCGTACGTCGACGGCACCTGGCTCACTTTGGATCCCACGGTCGACCGTGCTGCCGGTGTGGAGGGACTCGACCTCACCATCCTCCAGCGCCACGTGCTGGCACCGCTGCTCGGGGCGGTGCTCGAGGAGCGGGTCGAGAGCATTCCGGTCACCGTTCCCCTGGACGAGCTCGTCAGCCGTTGTGACGCGGACGGTGGTGCCCTGTTCGTGTTGGCACCTCCGACGCACCGGCAGATGAGGGAGATCGCGGACCGCGGTCAGGTGATGCCGCCGAAGACCACGTACTTCGACCCCAAGCCGTCCGCCGGTGTCTTCCTGCGCTGACTGCCCGACCCCTTTCCCGCCGGGGCGTTGCAGGGCAGTGCCCACCGGTGAAGCGCCCCAGGTTTGATGCCGCATCCTTTTGAGTTGAAAGGATGTTGGACGTGCCGAAGAGGATTGATGAGAAGGTCAAGGAGCGGGCGGTCCGGCTGAAGCGCCCCAGGTTTGATGCCGCATCCTTTTGAGTTGAAAGGATGTTGGACGTGCCGAAGAGGATTGATGAGAAGGTCAAGGAGCGGGCGGTCCGGCTGGTGCTGGATCATCGCCAGGAGTATCCGTCGTTGTCTGCTGCGACCTCGGCTGTCGCCAAGCAGTTGAACGTCGGGCAGGAGTCGGTGCGCCGGTGGGTCAGGCAGGCCGAGGTCGATTCCGGGGAACGGGTCGGTGTGACGTCAAAGGAATCTGCTGAGGTCAAGCGACTCAAGGCCGAGAACCGTCAGCTGCGCGAGGACGTCGCGATCTTGAAGGCTGCGACGACTTTCTTCGCGGGGGAACTCGACCCCCGCAACCGTTGATGCTCGCGTTCATCGATGAGCAACGTGGCCAGGGGCGAGCGGTCGAGTCGGTCTGTCGGGTCCTGCGTGAGCAGGGCTGCCAGATCGCCGCGCGTACCTATCGGAAGTGGCGCTCGGCTCGCCCTGCTGCCAGGACGATCACCGACGCGCAGGTCGTCGACGCGGTCCGCACGGTGGCCTGGACCACTGACGTGCACGGGCGGCGCAAGCTGGCGCCCGAAGGGTTGTATGGACGACGCAAGATGACCGCTCTGCTGCGAGGGAGCACCATGGCGGGCGCCAGTGCCGGATCGGTCGATCGGGCGATGCGCCTGCTCGGGTTGTCCGGGGTCCGTCGTGACGTGAAGGTCCGGACCACGATCCCTGCCAAGGACGGTAAGCGTGCCGGTGACCTGTTGGACCGTGATTTCTCCGCTGCGGCGCCCAACAAAGTCTGGGTCACTGACTTCACCTACTGCCGGACCTGGGCCGGGTGGGTCTATGTCGCGTTCATCGTCGATGTCTTCGCGCAACGGATCGTGGCCTGGCACGCCTCGACGTCCAAGCAGACCGAGCTCGTGATGGTGCCGCTGCGGATGGCGTTGTGGGAACGTGACCGCGAAGGTCAGCCAGCCGTGCCTGGCGAGTTGATCCACCACTCCGATGCCGGGTCGCAATACACCTCCATCCTGCTGACCGAGCACCTCGCGCTCGAGGAAATCCTGCCCTCGATCGGGTCGGTCGGAGACGCCTATGACAACGCCCTGATGGAGTCGATCAATGGGCTCTACAAGGCAGAGTGCATCCGCACGACCGTCTTCCACGACGGTCCCTACAAGACGATCGCGGACGTCGAGTTCGCGACCGCTGGCTGGGTCGATTGGTACAACAATCGGCGCCTGCACAGCACGCTGGGTAACGTTCCACCCATCAAGTTTGAGCAAGCCCACTACGCGACTCTCAACCGAGAGCCGCAACCCGCATAGGAGCGGCAGAAAACCTGGGGCGCTTCAG
>LMSR01000017.1 GCA_001429555.1 Nocardioides sp. Soil797
CGGTAAGTTTTGTTAGGTTGCCCCAAGCGCTGGTTGTGAGGCTGGTGTTGGCGGTAAGTTTTGTTAGGTTGCCCCAAGCGCTGGTTGTGAGGCTGGTGTTGGTGTGCGCTTGATCCTTGAGAACTCAACAGTGTGTCAAAAGTCGACGAATTAATTGATTGATACCCGTCCGGTTTTGATCTGGCTTTGGTCAGTGATGGATTGGCGGTTCCTTTGGTAAGAAACGATGATTCCGACAATTTTGTCGGCGATTCGGTCTCTTGCCGGGAGAAACGATCTATGAGATTTGGTGGCTGCCTTTGGGTGGTTGCCTGCAAGATTTCAACGGAGAGTTTGATCCTGGCTCAGGACGAACGCTGGCGGCGTGCTTAACACATGCAAGTCGAGCGGTAAGGCTCCTTCGGGAGTACACGAGCGGCGAACGGGTGAGTAACACGTGAGCAATCTGCCCTTCACTTCGGGATAACTACCGGAAACGGTGGCTAATACCGGATACGACAACTCCAGGCATCTGGTGGTTGTGGAAAGTTCTGGCGGTGAAGGATGAGCTCGCGGCCTATCAGCTTGTTGGTGAGGTAATGGCTCACCAAGGCTTCGACGGGTAGCCGGCCTGAGAGGGTGACCGGCCACACTGGGACTGAGACACGGCCCAGACTCCTACGGGAGGCAGCAGTGGGGAATATTGGACAATGGGCGAAAGCCTGATCCAGCAACGCCGCGTGAGGGATGAATGCCTTCGGGTTGTAAACCTCTTTCAGCAGGGACGAAGCGAAAGTGACGGTACCTGCAGAAGAAGCACCGGCCAACTACGTGCCAGCAGCCGCGGTAATACGTAGGGTGCGAGCGTTGTCCGGAATTATTGGGCGTAAAGGGCTCGTAGGCGGTTTGTCGCGTCGGGAGTGAAAACCAGGTGCTTAACACCTGGCCTGCTTCCGATACGGGCAGACTAGAGGTATGCAGGGGAGAACGGAATTCCTGGTGTAGCGGTGAAATGCGCAGATATCAGGAGGAACACCGGTGGCGAAGGCGGTTCTCTGGGCATTACCTGACGCTGAGGAGCGAAAGTGTGGGGAGCGAACAGGATTAGATACCCTGGTAGTCCACACCGTAAACGTTGGGCGCTAGGTGTGGGACTCATTCCACGAGTTCCGTGCCGCAGCTAACGCATTAAGCGCCCCGCCTGGGGAGTACGGCCGCAAGGCTAAAACTCAAAGGAATTGACGGGGGCCCGCACAAGCGGCGGAGCATGCGGATTAATTCGATGCAACGCGAAGAACCTTACCTGGGTTTGACATATGCCGGAAAGCTCTAGAGATAGAGTCCCTTTTAGTCGGTATACAGGTGGTGCATGGCTGTCGTCAGCTCGTGTCGTGAGATGTTGGGTTAAGTCCCGCAACGAGCGCAACCCTCGTCTTATGTTGCCAGCACGTAATGGTGGGGACTCATAAGAGACTGCCGGGGTCAACTCGGAGGAAGGTGGGGATGACGTCAAGTCATCATGCCCCTTATGTCCAGGGCTTCACGCATGCTACAATGGCCGGTACAAAGGGCTGCGATACCGCAAGGTGGAGCGAATCCCAAAAAGCCGGTCTCAGTTCGGATTGGGGTCTGCAACTCGACCCCATGAAGTCGGAGTCGCTAGTAATCGCAGATCAGCAACGCTGCGGTGAATACGTTCCCGGGCCTTGTACACACCGCCCGTCACGTCACGAAAGTCGGCAACACCCGAAGCCGGTGGCCCAACCCTTGTGGAGGGAGCCGTCGAAGGTGGGGCTGGCGATTGGGACGAAGTCGTAACAAGGTAGCCGTACCGGAAGGTGCGGCTGGATCACCTCCTTTCTAAGGAGCAATTGGCAGCGCTAGCTGTCCATGTCGTCTGTTTCGTGGCCGAATGTGCTGCGGCAGGCAACGCTCACTAGTGGAACGTCGATTAGTTGGTGGTGCTCGGTTGAGTGCTCGTCAGTACTGCTTTCCTGCCTTTTGGTTGGGGGAGCGTGGAAAATCGGGTGTGAGGCTGGGTTTCACTTGACACACTGTTGGGTCCTGAGGGATCGAGTCTTGACTCAATCTCTCTGTGGGCCATCACTCCGCTGAACCGCCAGGTTTCTGGTAGGCAGGGATCGTGTGGTGGTACCGCCCGTATCTTGAGAACTACACAGTGGACGCGAGCATCTTTGTAGCAAGACAAGCTACTAAGGGCACATGGTGGATGCCTTGGCACCAAGAGCCGATGAAGGACGTAGGAACCTGCGATAAGCCCCGGGAAGTTGGTAACCAAGCTGTGATCCGGGGATTTCCGAATGGGGAAACCCAGCTGGAGTCATGTCCAGTTACCTCTGTCTGAACACATAGGACAGTTGGAGGGAACGAGGGGAAGTGAAACATCTCAGTACCCTCAGGAAGAGAAAACAATAGTGATTCCGAGAGTAGTGGCGAGCGAAATCGGAAGAGGCCAAACTTGAGCAGTGTGATAGCCGGCAGGCGTTGCTGTTCGAGGGTTGTGGGGCCGTCATGTCGGATCTGCCGATCCGACGCAGAGTTAGAAACCATCGTTGAAGTTGAAATGGACTGGAAAGTCCTGGCGTAGAGGGTGATACCCCCGTACACGTAAGACGATGGCTCTGAGACGTCACCCCAAGTAACACGGAACCCCTGAAATTCCGTGTGAATCTGGCGGGACCACCCGTTAAGCCTAAATACTCCTTGGTGACCGATAGCGGACAAGTACCGTGAGGGAAAGGTGAAAAGTACCCCTGGCGGGGAGTGAAATAGTACCTGAAACCATGTGCCTACAAACCGTTGGAGCGGCTCTTTGGAGCTGTGACAGCGTGCCTTTTGAAGAATGAGCCTGCGAGTTTGCGTTGTGTTGCGAGGTTAACCCGTGTGGGGAAGCCGTAGCGAAAGCGAGTCCGAATAGGGCGTCTGAGTAGCACGATCAAGACCCGAAGCGAAGTGATCTATCCATGGGCAGGTTGAAGCGCGGGTAAGACCGCGTGGAGGACCGAACCCACTTAGGTTGAAAACTGAGGGGATGACCTGTGGATAGGGGTGAAAGGCCAATCAAACTTCGTGATAGCTGGTTCTCCCCGAAATGCATTTAGGTGCAGCGTCGCGTGTTTCTTGCTGGAGGTAGAGCACTGGATAGCCGATGGGCCCTACACGGTTACTGACGTTAACCAAACTCCGAATGCCAGTAAGTGAGAGCGCGGCAGTGAGACTGCGGGGGATAAGCTCCGTAGTCGAGAGGGAAACAGCCCAGACCATCAGCTAAGGTCCCTAAGCGATAACTAAGTGGAAAAGGATGTGGAGTCGCACAGACAACCAGGAGGTTGGCTTGGAAGCAGCCACCCTTGAAAGAGTGCGTAATAGCTCACTGGTCAAGTGATTCCGCGCCGACAATGTAGCGGGGCTCAAGTTATCCACCGAAGCTATGGCATTCATGCGTAAGACAGGCCTTTGTGGTCCAGTTGCATGGATGGGTAGGGGAGCGTCGTGTGGGCAGTGAAGCGGCGGAGTGATCCAGTCGTGGAGGCCACACGAGTGAGAATGCAGGCATGAGTAGCGAATGACTGGCGAGAAACCAGTCCGCCGAATGATCAAGGGTTCCAGGGTCAAGCTAATCTGCCCTGGGTAAGTCGGGACCTAAGGCGAGGCCGACAGGCGTAGTCGATGGACAACGGGTTGATATTCCCGTACCGGCAAAATAGCGCCCATGACGAACCTAGTGATGCTAAGTGCCCAAAACCACCGGGATCCTTCGGGACGATGGTGGCGGAGCGCACGACCCGAACTAGTACTAGTCAAGCGATGGGGTGACGCAGGAAGGTAGTCCAACCGTGGCGATGGTTGCCCACGGCTAAGGGTGTAGGGCGAGAGATAGGCAAATCCGTCTCTCATGTGCCTGAGACCTGACGGGGAGTCCGTATGGACGAAGTGGATGATCCTATGCTGTCGAGAAAAACCTCTAGCGAGCTATGCGCCGCCCGTACCCCAAACCGACTCAGGTGATCAGGTAGAGAATACCAAGGCGATCGAGTGAACCACGGTTAAGGAACTCGGCAAAATACCCCCGTAACTTCGGGAGAAGGGGGGCCTGATTCGTTAGTGCACTTGCTGCACAAAGCGTTGATGGCCGCAGAGACCAGGCCCAAGCGACTGTTTACTAAAAACACAGGTCCGTGCGAAGTCGTAAGACGATGTATACGGACTGACTCCTGCCCGGTGCTGGAAGGTTAAGGGGACCTGTTAGAACTTCGGTTCGAAGCGGAGAACTTAAGCCCCAGTAAACGGCGGTGGTAACTATAACCATCCTAAGGTAGCGAAATTCCTTGTCGGGTAAGTTCCGACCTGCACGAATGGAGTAACGACTTGGGCGCTGTCTCAACCGTGGACTCGGCGAAATTGCAGTACGAGTAAAGATGCTCGTTACGCGCGGAAGGACGGAAAGACCCCGGGACCTTTACTATAGTTTGGTATTGGTGTTTGGTTCGACTTGTGTAGGATAGGTGGGAGACTGTGAAACTTGGACGCCAGTTCAGGTGGAGTCAACGTTGAAATACCACTCTGGTCGTATTAGATATCTAACCTAGGTCCATTATCTGGATCAGGGACAGTGCCTGATGGGTAGTTTAACTGGGGCGGTTGCCTCCTAAAATGTAACGGAGGCGCTCAAAGGTTCCCTCAGCCTGGTTGGCAATCAGGTTTCGAGTGTAAGTGCACAAGGGAGCTTGACTGTGAGAGTGACAACTCGAGCAGGGACGAAAGTCGGAACTAGTGATCCGGCGCCGGCATGTGGAAGCGGCGTCGCTCAACGGATAAAAGGTACCCCGGGGATAACAGGCTGATCTTCCCCAAGAGTCCATATCGACGGGATGGTTTGGCACCTCGATGTCGGCTCGTCGCATCCTGGGGCTGGAGTAGGTCCCAAGGGTTGGGCTGTTCGCCCATTAAAGCGGCACGCGAGCTGGGTTTAGAACGTCGTGAGACAGTTCGGTCCCTATCCTCCGCGCGCGCAGGAAACTTGAGAAAGGCTGTCCCTAGTACGAGAGGACCGGGATGGACGAACCTCTGGTGTGCCAGTTGTTCCGCCAGGAGCACGGCTGGTTAGCTACGTTCGGAAGTGATAACCGCTGAATGCATCTAAGCGGGAAGCACGTTTCAAGATGAGGTTTCCCACCGGGTTAACCGGGTAAGGTCCCCAGCAGACTACTGGGTTGATAGGCCGGAGGTGTACAGCAGTAATGCCTAGCCGACCGGTACTAATAGACCGAGGGCTTGTCCCTCAAAGATGTTGCGCGTCCACTGTGTGGTTCCCGAGTTACGGTCGGGAACCAGCTGATAAGTCACGAGACTTACGAGTTGGTTTGATCTAACTCCATAGAGTTTCGGCGACCATAGCGAAAGGGAAACACCCGGCTCCATTCCGAACCCGGAAGTTAAGCCTTTCAGCGCCGATGGTACTGCAACCGGGAGGTTGTGGGAGAGTAGGACGTCGCCGGACATAACTTCAGTAGCGGCCACCTCACACGAGGTGGCCGCTACGCTTTTGTCTAGATGGTACTGCAACCGGGAGGTTGTGGGAGAGTAGGACGTCGCCGGACATAACTTCAGTAGCGGCCACCTCACACGAGGTGGCCGCTACGCTTTTGTCCACCTGATCTGGTCGTAGAGCCCAGGTCCATCGCCGAAAGGATCCGTCATGGCTGAGAACTCTCCACGCCGCAACTCGTCTGGTCGCCCCTCGGGGTCGGACGGGCGTGGTCGTTCCGGATCCACGCCGCGGCGGACCTCAGGCAAGTCCGAGGAGCGCCGTGGCAACCGCGGCTCCGACGACCGTCGCAGCCAGGGCACCAAGCCCTCCGGTCGTGGTGCGACCGTGGCCGGTCGCGGCGGTAGCGGTTCAGGTCGCAAGGGTGACTGGAGTCGCCCGCGCGACGACCAGCGCCCGCGCTCCGAGGACCAGGCCCGCTACGACGGTCCCGAGATCCCCGAAGACATCACCGGCAAGGAGTTGGACCGCTCTGTGTCTGCGCAGTTGCGCGGACTGCCGGAGAAGCTGGCGCTGCGCGTCGCACGTCACCTGGCTGCGGCCGGCGTACTCATCGAGTCGGACCCGGCCACGGCCTACAAGCACACCTTGGCCGCCCGTGCGCGTGCCTCCCGGCTTGCCGTGGTGCGTGAGGCCTGCGGCGAGGCGGCGTATGCGGCCGGCGAGTACACCGAGGCACTCTCGGAGCTGCGGGCGGCGAAGCGGATGAACGGCGCGACCGCCTACCTGCCGATCATGGCGGACTGTGAGCGGGCCCTCGGTCGGCCCGAGCGCGCGCTGTCCCTCGCCAAGAGCCCGTCGGTCGCCAACTTCTCCCCGGAGGCCAAGGCGGAGATGACCATCGTCGAGGCCGGTGCCCGGCGCGACATGGGCGAGTTCGACGCGGCGCTGCGGACTCTTGAGTACGCGCCGCTCAACTCGAACACCCGGGCCCCGTGGGTGGTTCGCCTGCGCTACGCCTACGCCGACACCCTTCTGGCCGCGGGGCGCGACGATGATGCCCTCGAGTGGTTCCACCGCACGGAGGCCATCGACGGGGACGAGCTCACCGATGCCGGCACCCGCGTGCTGGAGATCGAGCGAGGCCGGGGCTGACAGCCCGGTTTCAATCCACAGCGCACCCGACTGCCGGTGTTCTCCACAGCGAGGACACCGGCGTCGTCATTTCCGGTTGAATTGGTGGAGCCTCGTGGTGGAGGTGGATTCCATGACCAACACGGTTGTGCTGGAAGGGCGGCTCTCGAAGGCGCCCGAGGAAAAGGTGTTGCCCAGCGGTGACGCGCTGTGGACCGTGCGGGTGGTGGTGCCCCGACCCGACGGGGACCGGCCAGGCGTCGACTGGGTCGACTGCTCTGTGTGGTCAGGGCGACTCAGGCGCTCGGTGGCCTCTTGGCACGAGGGCGACGTGGTGGAAGTGCGGGGTGTGCTGAGACGACGGTTCTTCCGGGTGGCAGGGGCTGCGGTCTCGCGGCTCGAGGTGGAGGCCACGGGCGGCAAGCTCATTCGTCGCTCAGGTCCCGCATGAGCACGCCGAGATGCGGCTTGGGCTGGAAGGAGGTGGCCTTCTGGGGCAACAGGTGACCCGAGAGCGCTGAGCGATCCACGTCGTCGAAGGTGGGAGCCGGCAGGAGAACGCTGACTCCCAGGGTGGCGCGTTCGATGGCATCGGTCGCCGAGTGGTGGAAGACCAGCTTGTCCTCGTCCTTGTTCCACGTGGGAAGCAGCTTCTCGTGCAGCCAGGTGACGAGCAGTTCCGTGGGACCTGCAGGCGTCAAGGTCGCCCAGTCCGTGCCGTCGTGCAGGACCAGGGCATGCTCGAGCTTCGCCAAGGCCTGGTGACTCGAGTCGTGGCGACGAAACGTGTCACCGGAACGAGCGGCGCTCGCCTCGATGGCGCCGAGCGTCAACCGGGGCACCGTGCGGTGGATCGCGCACAGTTGCAGGGGCGTGTCCGACTGGTCGACCAGCATGACCAACGTCTGACGCCACGCGCTGTCCGGGTGCTGTTCCCACGCGCTCTGGGCGGCGGCAAAGCGGTGGTGACCATCGGCGATCACGGCGTGGGCATCGCCGAGCTCGATCGTCAGCGTGTCGATGGCGGCCCGGTCGGTGATCCGCCAGACACGTTGCAGCTGTGACCCGCGGTCGGTGTAGACGAATTGGGGCTCCGCCGCGGTGGTGGTCCGGATCAGCTCCCGCACGACCTCGGTGCCGCGGTGCATCAGCAGGATGGGAGCCGGATTGAGGTTCATCTCCATCATCCGACCGGCCAGTTGCTCCACCTGGGCGGCCTGGGTGCCCTCATGCGGAAAGATCGATCCCTTGCTCTCGAGCAGGTCGACGGTCGCCACCAAGCCACGGATGGTCACCCCCGCCGAGGTGTACTCGTGCACATAGATGGCCGGTGTCGAATCCAGCGTGAGGTGTCGTTTGCGTCGCCACTCGCGCAGACGGCCCGGAACGGATCGGTAGGGTCTGGCGAAGATCCGGTGTGATGCCGGATCGCCGACACGGCTGTCGGCCAGGCGCAGTGCACGGAACGGAACCAGTCCGAAACGTGGTTGCGCCTGATCCGGAGTGTCCATTCGAGCAATCGTAGCCAGCAGGCGGTGAGCATCGTGTTGAAGGTGTCCGGTGAGCCACTGTGTGCGGCGTACGACTTGGCGATGCTTGATCTGGACGGTGTGGTCTATGTCGGCGCGTCGGCCGTGCCGGGCGCGCCGGAGCATCTGTCCCGCTCCCGCGAGACCGGCATGCATCTGGCCTTCGTCACCAACAATGCCTCCCGAACGCCCGCCGTGGTGGCCGAGCATCTCACTCAGCTGGGGGTCCAGGCACGCCCGGACGACGTGGTGACCTCCGCCCAGGCTGCTGCCCATCTGCTGGCGCAGTCGTTGCCCCGTGGTGCCAAGGTGTTCCTGCTCGGCAGCGCCGGTCTCGAGGACGCGTTGAGGGCCGAGGGCCTCGAACCCGTCCGCGAGATGCACGAGGAACCGGTCGCGGTGGTCAGCGGCTACGACCCCGATCTGCCGTGGCGCAGGCTGATGCAGGGCGCCGTGCTGATCCGCGACGGTCTGCCTTGGGTGGCTTCCAACACCGATCTGACCGTGCCCATGAAGTATGGCCTCGGCCCCGGGCACGGGGTGCAGGTGAGGATGCTCAGCGAGTTCTCCGGTGTGCGTCCCACGGTGGCCGGAAAGCCCCGGAGGCCACTGCTCGACGAGACGGTCCGACGCGTGGGTGGTGCCCGGCCCCTCATGGTCGGTGACCGTCTCGACACCGACATCGAGGGTGCCAACGGGGTGGGCATCGACTCGCTCCTGGTGATGACCGGTGTCACGCACGAGGAGGAGCTGCTGCGGGCGCCGAAGCAGCTGCGCCCGACCTACGTCTCCGCAGACCTGGGTGGGCTCCTGGTGGCGCACCCGGTTCCCGAGCAGACGGACCGACGGTTCGCCCTGGCCGGCTGGACGGCCTACGTGCATGACGGAGAGCTGGTTGTGGACGGTGCGGGCCGCCCCGACGACCGACTGCGCGTGACCGTCGCGGCCGCGTGGGCACACCTGGACCTGACGGGACAGCCGGTACGGTGACCCCATGAGCGAAGAGTTCGAGGGCGCCGGGACCGAGCCCACCGACGGAGCCGTCGAGGTGGCGGTCGCTGACCCCGCCGACACGACGTCCGAGGAGTTCTCGGCCGAGGCGTCCGTCGAGACGGACGACGAGGCAGTCGACGACACGGACGGGACGGTCGAGTCGGAGTCCCGGGGAGACGCCGACCACCTCGGCGGCGCCGAGGAGTCCCCGGGCGGCAGCACCGAGCGCACGGGAAACCACGCGGTCGACCGCGTGCTCGACAGCCTGGACGAGCTCGCCGGTAAGCCGGTCGACGAGCACGTCGCCGTTTTCGAGCGAGCCCATGAACAACTGCGTGGAGCGCTCGACGGCCCGCGCCTGCCCCGCCCCTGATCTCGTGCCGCCTCGTCGACTTCGACTGGACGCCGAGTTGGTGCGCCGGAAATTGGCCCGCTCGCGCGAGCACGCCAGTGAACTGATCGCCGCCCGCCGGGTCAAGGTGAACGGTGCCGTCGCGGCCAAGCCCGCCACGGGCGTGACCACCGACGTGGCGATCGTGGTGATCGAAGATCCGGACCGCCCCGACTACGTCTCCCGAGGCGGGCACAAGCTGGCCGGTGCGCTGGCCGCGTTTGCCCCCCTCGGACTCACCGTGACCGGACGACGATGCCTCGATGCGGGTGCCTCGACCGGCGGGTTCACCGACGTGCTGCTGCGCCAGGGCGCCGCCCGGGTGGTCGCGGTCGACGTCGGATACGGCCAGCTGGCGTGGCGGCTCCAACAGGACGAACGGGTCGACGTGCACGACCGCACCAACATCCGCGAGCTGAGCCTTGATCTCATCGGTGAGCCCGTCGACCTCGTCGTCGGAGACCTCTCGTTCATCTCGCTCGAGCTGGTCCTCGACGCGTTGCTCTCGGTGATGCACCCCGAGGGCGACCTGGCCCTGATGGTCAAGCCGCAGTTCGAGGTCGGCAAGAACCGGGTCGGCAAGGGCGGTGTCGTCCGCGACCTGGCCCTGCGTGGCGAAGCGGTCGCCACCGTTGCCGCGGCGGCGGCCCGACGCGGCTGGGGCGCCCAGGCGGTCACCACCAGCCCGCTCCCCGGCCCGTCGGGAAACGTGGAGTTCTTCCTGTGGCTGCGCAAGGCCCCGGCGACCATCGGAGACGACGAGATCACCGCGGAGGTGCGCCGTTCCGCCCATCTCGGCACCGGCGCCGACAGCCAGGAGCCGGCTCCGGGGGTGCCTGGTGAGAGGGTTGACCCGTGACTGAGCCCAGTTCCACCGATCGTCGACACCCCGAGCCTCCCCGCCCGGGCGATGTGGCGTCGCCGGAGGGCCCCGGTGGCGATGTGCGGCAGTCGACGGACCCGGTGGACGCGGCGAACGCGCCCCGACGCGTCCTCCTGATTGCCCACACCGGACGAGAAGACGCACGTGAAGTGGCTCGTGCCTTCTGCAAGGAACTCACCGGCCACGACATCGTCGTACGCCTGATCGCCGGCGAAGCGGCCGAGCTCGACGTGGACCCGGGATCGTTCGTGCCGGCGATCGAGGTGGTGGCCGAGGACGAGCGCACCGCGGTCGGCTGTGAACTTGCCGTGGTGATCGGCGGTGACGGCACCATCCTTCGTGCCGCCGAGGTCACCCATGGCCATGCCACGCCACTTCTCGGGGTCAACCTCGGCCACGTCGGCTTCCTGGCCGAGGCGGAGTACGACGACGTCGAGTCGACCATCCGGGCCATCATCGAACGCGCCTACACCGCCGAGGAACGACTGACCCTCGATGTGAGCGTCTACCAGGACAAGGAACTCGTCGCCAGCACGTTTGCGCTCAACGAGGCCAGCGTCGAGAAGGCAGCCCGGGAACGGATGCTAGAGGTGGTCGTCGAGATCGATGGCCGGCCGTTGTCACGCTGGGGCTGCGACGGTGTGGTCTGCGCGACACCGACCGGCTCCACCGCCTACAACTTCTCTGCCGGCGGCCCGGTCGTGTGGCCCGCCGTCGAAGCCCTGCTGATGGTGCCGATCAGTGCCCACGCCCTGTTCGCGCGGCCGATGGTGGTGGCCCCCACCTCGGTCCTGGCCGTGGAGGTGCTCGCACGCACTGAGGGTGCGGGCGTCCTCTGGTGCGACGGACGCCGCACCGTCGACCTGCCTCCGGGGGCCCGCATCGAGGTGCGGCGCGGATCGTCGCCGGTCCACCTCGTCCGTCTCCACCAGGCACCCTTCACCGATCGGCTCGTGGCAAAGTTCGGACTGTCCGTCGAAGGCTGGCGGGGTGCCTCGGAGCGGCGTCGGCGCAACGGTGGTGACGCGTCGTGATCGAAGAGATCCGAATTCAGTCCCTGGGCGTGATCGACTCCTCCACGTTGGAGCTCGGCCCGGGCCTGACCGTCATCACGGGTGAGACCGGAGCCGGCAAGACCATGGTGGTCACAGCCCTCGGCCTCCTGCTCGGCGGACGTGCCGACTCCGGGGCGGTCCGCTCGGGCGCGAAGTCCGCCCGCGTCGAGGGCGTCGTCGACGCCACCGACCTACCCGACTTCGTCGACCGGGTCGATGAGCTCGGGGGAGTGGCGGAGGACGCCCGCGTCGTGCTGGCCCGCAACATCGCCGGCGAAGGCCGCTCGCGTGCGTTCGTCGGTGGGGCCTCGGTCCCGGCCTCCCAGCTCGCCGACGTCGCCGACGGTCTGGTCGCCGTGCACGGACAGTCCGACCAACACCGACTGCTCAAACCGGCCGCACAACGCAGGGCCCTCGATCTGTTCGGTGGGCAGGGCGTGCAGGAGCTGTCGGGGCGCTACGGCGCCGTCCACGCACAACTGCAAGCAGTCGAGACGGAGTTGACCGAGGTCGTGGCCACGGCCCGCGAACGCGCGCGCGAGGCAGACCTGCTCCGCTTCGGGCTCGAGGAGATCGGAGCCGTCGAGCCGCAACCCGGCGAGGACGACGCACTGGCCGCCGAGGAGACCCGGCTCGGCTTCGCCGACACCTTGCGTACGGCGGCCGAGCAGGCCCGTGAGGCGCTCTCCGCCGAGAACGGGGGCCCCGATGCGCTCGGCGCCACCTCCGCGGCCCGCCGTCTCCTCGAAGGCGTGCGTGAACACGACACCGGTGCTGCCGAACTGGCCGACCGGCTGGCCGAGGTGAGCTACCTGCTCTCCGACGTTGCTGCGGATGTTGCCTCCTATGCCGCCGGTCTCGAGACCGACCCGAACCGGCTCTCCATCGTCTCGGAGCGTCGCGCCGCGTTGACCGCCCTGACCCGCAAGTACGGCGACACGATCGACGAGGTGCTCAGCTGGTCGGCCGAGGCCGCCGGCAAGCTGACCGACCTCGACGGCACCGACGACCGCATCGTGGCCCTGCGCCAAGACCGCTCACGGCTCCGTGGCGAGCTCGGCAAGGTCGCGGAGAAGCTGTCCGAGGCACGCACCCAGGCGGCCGAACAACTTTCCGAGGTGGTCTCCGACGAGCTCACCCTGCTGGCCATGCCGCACGCCACTGTCGTGGTCGACGTACGCCAGCAGGAGGCGGAGGCCCCCGAGTCGGAGGAACGTGCCGGAGCGCCGTTGCGAGTCGGCAAGCGTTGGCTGCGCTACACCGCCACCGGCGTCGACGACGTCGAGATCCTGCTCGCTGCCAACAAGGGCGCTGATGCTCGGGCACTGCACAAGGGCGCGTCCGGGGGCGAGCTGTCCCGGGTGATGCTGGCCCTCGAAGTCGCCCTGGCCGAGACCAGCCCGGTGCCCACGTTCGTCTTCGACGAGGTCGATGCCGGTGTCGGCGGCAAGGCCGCGGTCGAGGTCGGCCGCCGCCTGGCGACGCTGGCCCGCACCTCCCAGGTGCTGGTGGTGACCCACCTGCCCCAGGTCGCGGCGTACGCCGACCGGCACGTCGTGGTGGCCAAGTCCAGCGACGGCACCGTGACCACCTCCGGCCTGACCGTGCTCGACGAGGCCGATCGGGTGCGCGAGCTCTCCCGCATGCTGGCCGGCATGGAGGAGTCAGACACCGCCCTGGCACATGCGCAGGAGCTCCTCGAGACTGCGCGCGCTGCTCGCTGACGGGACCCGGCCAGCACCGACGATCGGGTGAGGCTCGAGACCCTCCGAGAAGCAACTGTGCTTCCCGCCACGGCCCGCGTGGCCTACCGAATCCGGTCGAGCACCATGCCACGATGAATCGGTCATGAAGCTCCCCACTCGTCACCCCCGTGAAGCCGCGCCGCCCGGAATCGTCGGAACCGCCCGCGTCGACCGTCGTACCCGCACCCTGATCTCCCGGCTCGAGCCCGGCGACATCGCCGTTCTCGACCACCTCGACATGGATCGATCCACGGCCCAGCGCCTGGTGGATGCCGAGGTCGTGGCCGTCGTGAACGCTTCGCCGTTCGTCTCCGGTCGCTTCCCCAACCAAGGCCCCGCGGTCCTCATCGACGCCGGCATCACGCTGCTCGACGGCGTCGGAGCCCAGGCATTCTCCGCGGTCAAGGACGGACGCAGGCTGCGCCTCCACCAAGGTGAGGTCTTTGCCGGCGACGAGGCAGTGGCCAGCGGAACCGTCCTGGACCGGGAACGCCTCGACGGCGAGCTCTCGGCCGCTCGCGGCGGCCTCGGCACGCAACTGGAGAGCTTCACCCGCAACAGCGCCGAGTTCCTCCGACACGAGGAGGGCCTGCTGCTGCACGGCACCGGAGCCCCTCGCCTGGGCACCCGTGTCTCGGGTCGACCCGTCGTCGTGGTGGTGCCCGGACCCGACCACGAGGCCGAGCTGAAGGGCATCCGCCGCTATCTGTGTGAGCAGCGCCCGGTCCTGATCGGTGTGGACACGGGAGCCGACGTACTGTTGGCCGCCGGATTCAAGCCCGACGTGGTCGTGTTGACCTCACCGGGCAGCGCCGAGGCCGACGAGACCCGGGTCTCTGCCAAGGCACTGCGCGGGGCAACGGATGTCGTGGTGCTCGTGGACCGGGGAGCGGGGAGCATCCCGACCGACTCCCTGGAGCGCCTCGGCGTACGCCCCTTGCGCTTCGAGACGGGCGCCACTGCCGAAGACGCGGGCCTGATGCTGGCCAGCCTGGGAGAGGCCAAGCTCGTGGTCGCCGTCGGAGCACACGCCAATCTGGCCGACTTCCTCGACCGCCAGCGAGGCCACCTCGCCTCGACCTTTCTGACCCGGCTCCGTGTGGGCCCCACCCTGGTCGACGCCCGGGCGCTGCCTGCGCTCTACGCCGGCAGGGTGCGCACCTGGCACATCTGGCTGGTGCTGCTCGTGGGTCTGCTCGCCGTGGCCGCAGCGATCGCCGTGACCCCCGTGGGTCAGCAGTGGATCGATGACCTGCGTCCGCACATCAACGACCTGTTCGACCGCGTTGGAGGACTCTTCTCTTGATCACGTTCCGCTACCACGTCGTTTCGCTCGTCGCTGTCCTGGTGGCCCTCGCCGTCGGGGTTGCGCTGGGCGGCGGCCCGCTCTCCGAGATCGGGCGGGGCTCCGAGAAGGCCAGTTCCGTCGAGAAGGACAACGCCCGCCTCAGTGACGACCTCGAGGAAGCCGAGCTCGTGGCCGGGTTCCAGGACCAGGTCACCGACTCTCTCGCGGCGTCCCGGACGAACGGTGCGCTCAAGAACCAGACCGTGTCCGTGGTGACCACGCCAGGTGCCGACCCGAAGCTGGTCTCGGCGCTGGCCGACCGCGTCAAGGCCTCGGGCGGCGCGATGACCGGCAACTACGCGATCTCGACGAAGCTGCTGGCGAGCGATGACAGCTCCCTGGTCGACAACCTCGGAGCCCAGCTGGTGGAGACCACCAAGGACTCCGGTGTCGATGATGCAGCCACCACCTACGTCCGGATGGGCCAGTTGATCAGTCGCGCGATCAGCACCTCCAGCAACGGTGGGGAGGCCGTCGACAAGGGCGCGCGCAACATCCTCTCGGGTCTCAAGGCCGCCGAGCTGTTCAGCAGCTCCGCAGCGCCGAGCAAACGCAGCAACCTGGTCCTGGTGGTGCTCGGCGACGACCTCGAGGACGAGGGCGCCGAGAAGATCCTCGGCAGCCTGGTCACGGGTGTCGCTCCGGGTTCCAACGGCGTGGTGGTCGCTGCCGACACCGATTCCGCGACCCTGGCCGCGCTGCGCGAGCACGACGACGTCACCAACGTGGTCTCGACCGTCGACTCGGTGCAGAGCCGGGCCGGCCAGCTCGCCGCCGTTTCGGCGCTGGGCGCCGAGCGCCGAGGCGAGTCCGGTTCCTACGGTGCGCACGGAAACGACGGGGCAATTCCGCGCGGCTGATTGTCAGGGACGGGCGATCCGTTGGTAGGCTAGAACCCCGTAGCAGACCACACTTTCTGTGTGGACCAGTCTGACCACGGGAGTTTCCTTGGCCTCATCGGCGCCAACCAAGCACGTCTTCGTCACCGGAGGCGTCGCATCCTCGCTCGGCAAGGGGCTCACTGCCTCGAGTCTGGGCAATCTCCTGAAGTCTCGTGGGCTTCGGGTCACCATGCAGAAGCTGGACCCGTACCTGAACGTGGACCCCGGCACGATGAACCCGTTCCAGCACGGCGAGGTCTTCGTGACCGATGACGGTGCCGAGACCGACCTCGACGTGGGCCACTACGAACGGTTCCTCGACACCGAGCTCAACCAGATCGCCAACGTGACCACCGGCCAGATCTACTCGTCGGTGATCGCCAAGGAACGTCGCGGTGACTACCTCGGTGACACGGTGCAGGTGATCCCGCACATCACCAACGAGATCAAGGAACGCGTCCGGGCGATGGGCGACAGTCCGGATGGGCACAGTGACGTCGACGTCGTGATCACCGAGATCGGCGGCACGGTGGGCGACATCGAGTCGCTGCCGTTCCTCGAGGCCGCCCGCCAGGTCCGCCATGACATCGGGCGCGACAACTGCTTCTTCCTGCACGTGTCCCTGGTGCCCTACCTCGGCCCGTCCGGCGAGCTGAAGACCAAGCCGACCCAGCACTCGGTGGCCGCGTTGCGCTCGATCGGCATCCAGCCCGACGCCATCGTGCTGCGCTCGGACCGTGAGGTCCCGCAGTCGATCAAGAACAAGATCTCCCTGATGTGCGACGTCGAGACCGAAGCGGTGATCAACTGCGCCGATGCGCCGTCGATCTACGACATCCCGAAGGTGATCCACTCCGAGGGCCTCGATGCCTACCTCGTCCGTCGGCTGAACCTGCCCTTCCGTGACGTCGAGTGGACCGTGTGGGACGACCTGCTGCGTCGCGTGCACCACCCGAACGAAGAGGTCACCGTTGCCCTGGTCGGCAAGTACATCGACCTTCCCGACGCCTACCTCTCCGTCGGGGAGGCCCTGCGTGCCGGTGGCTTCGCCCACGAGGCCAAGGTCAACATCCTGTGGATCGCCTCCGACGAGTGCGCCACCCAGGCCGGCGCCGCCAAGAACCTGTCCGACGTCGACGCCATCTGCGTGCCCGGTGGATTCGGTATCCGCGGGCTCGAGGGCAAGCTCGGTGCGTTGACCTACGCGCGCACCCACGGCATCCCCACCCTGGGCCTGTGCCTGGGGTTGCAGTCGATGGTGATCGAGTACGCACGCTCCGTGGCCGGACTCGAGAAGGCCGCCTCGACCGAGTTCGACCCCGACACGGCCGAGCCGGTGATCGCCACGATGGAGGAGCAGAAGTCCTTCGTCGAGGGCGCCGGTGACCTTGGCGGCACGATGCGACTCGGCCTCTACCCGGCTCGGCTCAAGGAAGGGAGCGTCGTCCACGAGGCCTACGGCGCGGCCGAGATCACCGAGCGTCACCGCCACCGCTACGAGGTGAACAACGACTACCGGGAGCAGCTCGAGTCCGCCGGCCTGATCTTCTCCGGCACGTCGCCCGACAACAACCTGGTCGAATTCGTCGAGCTGCCTCGCGAGGTCCACCCCTACTACGTCTCCACCCAGGCGCACCCCGAGTACAAGTCACGACCGACCAAGGCGCACCCGCTGTTCGCCGGCCTGATCGGCGCGGCCATCGAGCGCCAGAAGGAACTGCGGTTCCCGATCGACGAGGAACTGCGCCGCAAGGAAGAGGACTGACGGCTCGCCCATCAACGAATGCCAGTTCGTGCATCGACAATCGACGGTTCGCGCAGCAACGAATGCCAGTTCGCGGGCTAGGGTTTCGGACATGGCGTTGACAGGAGACACCCCGGAGTCCTGGCCGGTCAGGTCCTCGACCGACCTGCACCGCGACGACTGGGTGGTGGCCTTCCGCAGCGACCAGGTGGCGCACCCCGACGACCCGGACGGGCCGACGTTCCGCCGACTGGTCCTGGAACACCCCGGTGCCGCGTTCGTGCTGGCCATCGACGAGCAGGAGCGGGTGCTCTGCCTGCGGCAGTACCGCCACCCGGCCCAACGGAGGTTCCTCGAGCTGCCCGCCGGCATCTGCGACCACCCGGGGGAGGATCCCCTCGACGTGGCGGTGCGTGAGCTGCGCGAGGAGGCCGAGTTCGAGGCTGCAGAGTGGACCCACCTGATCTCCGTGTGGGGCTCACCCGGCATCTCGGCCGAGCAACACCACTACTACCTGGCGCGAGGACTCTCCTCGCGTGGTCGCGGCGACTTCGAGCTGCATGCGGAAGAGGCCGACATGGAGGTGCTCTGGGTGCCCCTCGACGAACTGCGTGAAGCGGTCCTCGACGGCCGGGTCACCGACGGCCCGGTCGCCCTGGCCGTCCTCACCCACGACGCGAGGCGATCGAGCTGAGTGGATTGAACGGCATCGGCCGCGCGGTGCGCACCTACCTCGACCACCTCTCCGTCGAGCGGGGGCTGGCCGAGAACACCCTGAAGTCCTACCGACGCGACCTGCGCCGCTACCAGGAGCACCTTGCCTCGGCCGGGGTCGAGGAGCTCGACCAGGTGACCGAGGCCTCCGTCGCCGACTTCCTGGTCAGGCTGCGCGAGGGCGACACCGACCACCAGCCGCTCGGCTCCACCTCGGCTGCCCGCACAGTGGTGGCAGTGCGCGGCTTCCACAAGTTCGCCGTCCGCGACGGACTTGCCCAGACCGACCCGGCCGCGGCGGTCAAGCCCCCCACGCCCGCCAAGCGGTTGCCCAAGGCGCTGCCGCTCTCCGACGTCGAGGCGATCCTCGAGGCCGCCGGTTCACCGGGCACGGCACTCTCCGCGCGCGACAAGGCCCTGCTCGAGGTGCTCTACGGCACCGGCGCCCGCATCTCCGAGGCCGTCGGGCTCGACATCGACGACCTCGACCTGGTCGACGGTGTCATCCGGCTGCGGGGCAAGGGCAGCAAGGAACGCATCGTTCCCGTCGGGTCCTTCGCCCGCGAGGCGGTCAAGGCGTACGTCGAGGGCGCTCGCCGCGACCTGGTCGGCACCGGCAAGGGCGGCCCGGCGTTGTTCCTCAACGCCCGCGGCGGGCGGCTCTCGCGACAGAGCGCCTGGGCGGTGCTGGTCCGCACGGCCGAGCGCGCCGGGGTGACCCGCGACGTCTCGCCGCACACCCTGCGGCACTCCTTCGCCACGCACCTGCTCGACGGTGGCGCCGACGTCCGCGTCGTCCAGGAGCTGCTCGGCCACGCCTCGGTGACGACCACGCAGGTCTACACCTTGGTCACCGTCGACAACCTGCGCGAGGTCTTCGCCACCTCACATCCCAGGGCTCGCGCCTGATGGGCCGCCGAGCAATGGGCACCGAACCCGGGGAGCCATGCTGATGGGGATCAACCTCGGCACCTGGACCGGCGCCAACGACGCCGACACGCTGTACGACGCCTTCTCCGCGTGGGCGGCGGAACGCAACGTGCCGCTCTATCCGCACCAGGACGAGGCGGTCATCGAGCTCTTCTCGGGCAACAACGTCATCCTCGCCACCCCCACCGGCTCCGGCAAGTCGATGGTGGCCCTGGGCGCGCACTTCGCCGCGCTCAACCGCGACCAGGTCAGCTTCTACACCGCACCGATCAAGGCATTGGTCAGCGAGAAGTTCTTCGCCCTGTGCGAGATCTTCGGGGCCGACAACGTCGGCATGCTCACCGGCGACGCCGCAGTGAACTCGGATGCCCCGATCATCGCCTGCACGGCGGAGGTGCTGGCCAACATCGCCCTGCGCGAGGGCGCCGAGGCCGATGTCGGCCTGGTCGTGATGGACGAGTTCCACTTCTACTCCGAGCCTGACCGTGGCTGGGCGTGGCAGGTGCCCCTCCTGACGCTCCCTCAGGCCCAGTTCCTGCTGATGTCGGCCACCCTGGGCGACGTCACCCCGTTCATCGAGGACCTCCAGCGTCGCACCGGACGCGAGACCGTGCTCGTCGATGACGCCGAGCGGCCGGTGCCGTTGACCTTCACCTGGGCAATGACCCCGTTGGCCGAGACCCTCGAGGAACTCGTCAGCACGCGCCAGGTCCCGGCGTACGTCGTCCACTTCACGCAGAAGGATGCCGTCGAGCACGCCAACCAGCTGCTCTCCCCGGGCTCACTGGGCAACAAGCTGGTCAACCGCGAGGAGAAGGACGCCATCGCCGTGCGTCTCGGCGCGTTCAAGTTCGGCGCCGGCTTCGGACGGACGCTGTCGAAGCTGGTGCGCAACGGCATCGGCGTGCACCACGCCGGAATGCTGCCGAAGTATCGCCGCCTCGTCGAGCAGCTCGCGCAGGACGGACTGCTCAAGGTCATCTGTGGCACCGACACCCTCGGCGTCGGCATCAATGTGCCGATCCGCACGGTGCTGTTCACCGGCCTTGCCAAGTTCGACGGCACCCGTCAGCGCACCTTGCGCATCCGGGAGTTCCAGCAGATCGCCGGCCGGGCCGGGCGAGCCGGCTACGACACGGCCGGGTACGTCGTCGTACAGGCTCCTGAGCACGTCATCGAGAACGAGAAGGCCAAGGCCAAGGCGGCCGCCAAGAACGCCGCGATGAGTGAGGCCAAGCTCGCCAAGAAGAAGTCCAAGGCGCAGCTGAGGAAGGCCCCCGAGGGCACCGTGGTCTGGACCGAGGAGACCTTCGACCGACTCGTGGCGGGTCGGCCGGAGGCCCTGGTCTCGCGAATGCGGGTCGACAACTCGATGCTGCTCAACGTCGTCGCGCGAGAGACCGACGCCTTCGCGGTGATGCGTGACCTGCTGCGCGACAACCACGAGGATCCCCGCAACCGGGTCCGGCTGGTGCGACGCGCCCTTCGGCTGGCCGGCTCGTTGGTCCACTCAGGGGTGCTCACCCGGCTGGAGGAACCCGACGAGTTCGGTCGCCGCTTCGTGCTCACCGCCTCACTCGCCGACGACTTCGCGCTCAACCAGCCGCTGGCGCACTTCGCGCTGGCGGCGCTCGACGTCCTGGACCCCGAGGACCCCGAGCACCTGCTCAACCTGGTCTCCGTGGTCGAGGCCGTGCTCGAAGGGCCCCGCCAGATCCTCTTCGCACAGCAGAACGCGGCGAAGGGCGAAGCGGTCGCCGAGATGAAGGCCGACGGCATCGAGTACGAGGAGCGCATGGTCCTGCTCGACGAGATCACCTGGCCGCAGCCGCTCGCCGAGCTGTTGGAAACGACGTACGAGATCTACCGGCAGAGCCACCCTTGGCTGCCCGAGGACGGCCTGGCCCCGAAGGCCATCGTGCGGGAGATGTATGAGCAGGGGATGAGCTTCACCGACTTCGTCGGGCGCTATCAGCTGGCCCGCTCCGAGGGCCTGGTGCTGCGCTACCTGACCGATGCCTACCGCACGCTGCGCCACACGGTGCCCGAGACCCACCGCACCCCGGAGCTCGAGGAGCTGGTCGAGTGGCTGGGGGAGACCATCCGCCAGACCGATTCCTCGCTGCTCGACGAGTGGGAGGCGTTGACGGATCCGGAGCTGGTCGCCCGTGCTGCTGCCGGGGAACCGCCGCCTCCTCCGCGGCCGCTGTCGATGCAGGAGCGGCCGTTCCGGGTGATGATCCGCAATGCGATGTTCCGTCGCGTCGAGCTGTGTGCCCGCGATGACCTGGACGGACTGATGCGGATGGAGCGTGCCACTGCCGACCTCTTCGACCCGGCCCGCGACATCGGGATGCCCCGCTCAGCCTGGGACGAGGCGCTCGAGGCCTACTTCGAGGAGCACGACGCGATCTCGACCGATGGCGATGCCCGCGGCCCCGACCTGCTGCAGATCACGCCCGGCACCGACCCTGAGCTGGGCCGCGTGTGGGAGGCTCGCCAGACGATCCATGACCCGGAGGGTCACCACGACTGGGTGATCGAGGCGGTCGTCGACCTCGATGCCTCCGACGAGCTCGGGCAGGCGATCGTCACCTCGCGGGCCATGCGCAGGCTCTGAGCTCCGGCTGGTCTGCGCCGGGCGGGGGCAAAAACTGCGCACCTGCGAGGTCGTGACGGGCGGAGTTGCCCGTCTGATTCATCCACAGGGTTCTGCACAGGTACTCGTTGCCCTGTGCAACTGAGCGCATGGTTGTGCACAGATTTCCCTGCAGGGACACGGATCTGGCCCCTCGCCTTGTTCCCGCCGGAGGGGTGGCCATAGAGTCGCCCGCAGGCTCGGCCACATGTCGCCGAGTCGACATTGCACAGGAGCAAGAGGAGTGGCAGATGAGCGGTGGCGGACAGTTCTCCGGCCTTCCCGGGCAATCCGGGTCCGGTGCTCCCGAGATGCCACCCTTGCTCCGACCTCCCGTCGCACCGACTTCCCCCGGAGATGACCACCGCGTGAGCGACCCGATCCCGTTCCCCACCTCGCTGTCCGACGAGCAGCCCCCGACCGCCGACCAGCCTGCTGCGCCCACTGAGCAGGCGAGCTCCACCGAGCACCTGGTCGACGTACGCCCGGATGCGGAGCTCGGCCCGACCGGTCGGCCGATGCCCGACCTTCCCGAGCCGCGCCCGGTGACCACCCACGGCAACGCCCGGGTGATCTCCATGTGCAACCAGAAGGGCGGGGTGGGCAAGACCACCACCACCATCAACCTGGGCGCCTCGCTCGCCGAATACGGCCGCAAGGTGCTGCTCGTCGACTTCGATCCGCAGGGGTCCCTCTCGGTCGGCCTCGGGCTCAACCCGCATGAGATGGACCTGTCCATCTACAACCTGCTGATGGAACGCGACGTCGACTACGAGGACGTCGTCGTGCCCACGGGCGTGCCCGGGATGGATCTGCTGCCCTCCAACATCGACCTCTCCGCGGCCGAGGTCCAACTGGTGCACGAGGTCGCCCGCGAGCAGACCTTGCAGCGCATCCTGGCTCCGGCGCTCGAGAAGTACGACGTCATCCTGATCGACTGCCAGCCCTCGCTGGGCCTGCTCACGGTCAACGCGCTGACCGCCTCCGACGGTGTCATCGTGCCGCTGGAGTGCGAGTACTTCGCCCTGCGTGGGGTCGCCCTGCTCAAGACGACCATCGACAAGGTGCAGGAGCGGCTGAACCCGAAGCTCGAGATCGACGGTGTGCTCGGCACCATGTTCGACGGTCGCACCCTGCACAGTCGTGAGGTCATGGAGCGCCTCGTGCACGCCTGGGGCGACAAGGTCTTCCACACCGTCATCCGACGCACGATCAAGTTCTCCGACTCCACCGTGGCCGGCGAACCGATCACGACCTACGCCTCGTCGTCGGCCGGCGCCGACTCCTACCGCCAGTTGGCCAAGGAGGTGCTGGCGCGTGTCGAGACGGGTGAGCCTGCCCGCGGCTGACGACCTGTTCCGTCCCACCGCAGATCGTTCCGGCTCGGTCGCTGGGAAGGCCGAGCCCGAGGCACCCACCTCCCTGGCGCAGGCACCGGTGGCGCCCTCGGCGGGTCCGTCCACCGGAGCATCGACCCGGTCAGCCGCGTCGGCTGGGGACCCAGCCGGAGCCACCGGAGGGACGAAGCAGCCGCGCAAGCCGAGCGGACGGATCCGGCACGACGAGAAGATGACGGTCTACGTCACCTCCGACGAACTGCTCGACATCGAGCACGCCCGCCTGACGCTGCGGCGTACGACGGGGATGGCGGTCGACCGCGGACGGTTGGTCCGCTCCGCGATTGCGATCGCGCTCGCCGACCTGGAGCAGAACGGCGACGACTCCGTGCTGGTCGCTCGGTTGCGCGAGCCGTGACGGACGTGTCAGTGGGCGAAGGTGTGGAGGCGACCCCGGAGTTCGCCGTTCACCTCGCCAACTTCGAAGGTCCCTTCGACCTGCTGCTCAACCTGATCGCCAAGCACAAGCTGGACATCACCGAGGTGGCCCTCTCCGCGGTCACCGACGAGTTCATCGCCTACGTGAAGGCCGGCGGGCCGATCTGGGACCTCGAGCAGACCACGTCGTTCCTGTTGGTCGCCTCGACCCTGCTCGACCTGAAGGCGGCCCGGCTGCTGCCCCAGGGCGACGTCGAGGACGAGGAGGACCTGGCGCTGCTCGAGGCGCGGGACCTGCTCTTCGCCAGGCTCATGCAGTACAAGGCGTTCAAGCAGGTCGCCGGCATCCTTGAGGAACGGCTCGCCGGGGAGTCGCGCCGGTTCCCACGAGCGGTCGGCATGGAGGAGCGTTTCGCGACGCTGCTGCCGGAGGTGCTGATCGGCATCGGGCTCGAGCAGTTCGCCCAGCTCGCCGCCCGGGCCCTGGAGCCGAAGCCGGCGCTCGAGGTCAACCTGCAGCACATCCACGCCGCCCAGGTGTCGGTCAAGGAGCAGGCCGCCCTGGTCGTGGACCGCCTGCGTCGATCCGGCACGATGACCTTCCGCGCCCTGTGCGGTGACTCGCCCGACACACTGACCACCGTGGCCCGGTTCCTGTCGCTCCTCGAGCTCTTCCGCGAGGGGGCCGTTGCCTTCGACCAGATGACGCCGCTGGGGGAGCTGACCGTGCGCTGGACCGGCGGCGACGAGGACGAGATCGAGATCAACGACGAGTTCGACGGAGCGCCGCCCGAGGCCGCGCCCGTCGCCGAGACGAGCGGGGACGACGCATGAGCGACCAGCCCACAGAGCACGAGACCGGAGACCAGAGGGACACCCCGGCAGACGTCGAGGCCGACCTCGAGGTGCCCGCGGCTGACCCAGGGGCACTGGCCGTGCCGCTGGCCGAGCTCCGGCCGTCGCTGGAGGCCGTGTTGATGGTCGCCGACCAACCGCTCGACCAGGTCACCCTGGCCAGTGCCGTGGGCTACCCCGTGGGGGAGGTCAGGGCAGCACTCGACGACCTCGCTCGCGAGTACGCCGAGCAGGGCCGCGGCTTCGAGCTGCGCAACGTTGCCGGAGGCTGGCGCTACTACACACGAGAGGAGTACGCCGCGGTGGTCGAGGGCTTCGTGCTCGACGGCCAGCAGGCCAGACTCACTCAGGCAGCTCTGGAGACACTGTCCGTGGTGGCGTACAAGCAGCCGATCTCGCGGGCCCGGGTCTCCGCGATCCGTGGCGTCAACGTCGACGGTGTGATGCGCACACTGCTCACCCGTGGACTGGTCGAGGAGGCCGGCCAGGACGGCGAGACCGGCGCGAACCTCTACCAGACCACTTCATACTTCCTCGAGCGCATCGGCATCACCGCGATCACCGACCTGCCGGAGCTGGCTCCGTTCCTGCCCGACATGGACGACATGGAGGAGGACCTCGCCACCCTCGCCGGAGGCACCGACCCGGCCGAGGCAGCGGAGGCGGTGGCCGCTGCCCCGATCCAGCCGGCTGATGCTGCGCCGGAGGTGGAACCGGATCCGGTGACGGAGTCCGAGCCGGAGGTCGACGTGGAGCTGACGACGGAGCAGGAGCAGGAGGTCGACGCCGAGACGGAGCAGGAGGTCGACGCCGAGACGGAGTCGCGGCCGGCGGTCGAGATGGCCGAGCTCGGTGTCGAGGAGACGCCCCGTGACTGACGACGACGGGTTGGTCCGGCTCCAGAAGCACCTGGCCCAGTCGGGAGTGGCGTCCCGCCGCAAGTGCGAGGAGATCATGCTCGACGGGCTGGTCGAGGTCGACGGAGAGATCGTCACCCGGCTCGGCACCAAGATCGACCCGCACACAGCGGTGATTCGCGTCGACGGCAAGCGGCTGCCCCCGATCAGCCCCAACGTCTACCTGGTGCTCAACAAGCCACGGGGCATCGTCTCCACCATGTCCGACCCTGAGGGACGCCCGACCCTGAGCGACTTCGTCGCCGAGCGCCCCGAACGGCTCTTCCACGTCGGCCGCCTCGACACCGACACGTCCGGGTTGATCCTGTTGACCAACGACGGCGACTTCGCCCAGAAGGTTGCTCACCCGTCGTACGAGCTGCAGAAGACGTACGTCGCGGAGGTCGAGGGCGAGGCGACCAAGGACACGATCAGCCAACTGCTGGCCGGGGTCACCCTCGACGACGGCCCGGTGGAGGTGTCGCGGGCGCGGATCATGCGCACCGGGCAGGGCGGCGCCAAGGGACGCAGCATCGTCGAGCTGACCATCCACGAAGGCCGCAACCGGATCGTCCGTCGGCTCCTCGACCATCTCGGGCACCCCGTGCGCAACCTCACCAGGACAGCGATCGGACCCGTGCTGCTCCAGACACTCAAGCTCGGCAAGGTGCGCGAGCTCACCGCCGACGAGCTCGGCGCCCTGCTCGACGCTGCCAAGCTCTGAGCCAGCGGTGCGCTGCCCGTCGAAGTGGGCCTTGGCGATCACCGAGTCGTGCGGGATCTCGACTGGCGCTGACCGTGGGCCGGCGTAGCGTGGGAGACATGGTCGCGCCGCTCCTGGAGCCCTACGTCGCCTCGCTGACGGCGTACGACGTCACCGTGCCCGCGCCGGGCATCCACCGCGGTCTGCCTTCGCCGACACTGACCTTCGTGCTGCCCGTGGGGGAACCGCTCGAAGTCTCCTGGGCAGGCCTTCCGGGGACTCGTCGTACCGGCTGGTCGTCGGTGTCGGGCCTGCACACGAGGCCGGCGCACATCCATCACGGCCGGCGCCAGGCAGGCATCCAGCTGGCCATCACTCCACTCGGTGCCCGGGCCCTGCTCGGCGTACCCATCGGCGACCTGTCAGGCGAGCTGCTCGATCTCGACGACCTCGGGCACGACCTTCCTCCGGCACTGATGAGCCTTCCTGACGAGCTCCATGAGCTCCGTGATGTGCACGAGCGCGTCAAGCTGGTGGAGCGACGTCTGGTGGAGGCGCTGGCCGTGACGGGAGTTCCGGTACTCCAGGCGGAGGTGGGGCATGCCCTGACCAGCCTGACCCGAGGTGTCCCCGTGCACGCCGTGGCGGAGGAGACCGGCTACAGCAGGCGCCGTCTGACGACGTTGTTCCGCACCGAGTGCGGTGTCGGACCGAAGGAGTTCCAGCGCATCGCGCGCTTCGACGCCAGCCGTCGACGGTGGGGAACACAGTTGCGGGCGGGGGGCGGCTCCTTGGCCGGCCTGGCCGTGGAGTGTGGGTACGCCGACCAGTCGCACCTGGCCCGGGAGTGGGGAGCCCTTGCGGGATGCACACCGAGCGCGTGGGCGCGTGAGGAGTTCCCATTCCTCCAAGACCTCGGGCCCGACCACGACCCAGACTGATGGTCCCGACAACGAAGGAGAACGCGATGACCTCGGCAGCTGACATCCACCACTGGCAGACCCTCACCCTTCAGGACCCCGAGAAGATGATGGCCTGGCTCGGCGCCATCGGCTTCACCGAGCACGCCACCTACCGCGACGAGTCCGACCCGCCAGTCATCGTGCATGCCGAATGGCTCTGGTCGGGCGGCGGCGGCATCATGTTCGGCGCCGTACGCGACGACTCCGTCGGCTCGTCCGCACCCGGCAACGCCGCGTGCTACCTCGTGACCGAGGACCCGGATGCCGTCTTCGACGCTGCGGTCGCGGCCGGCGCAACCGTGGTCCACGAGATGGTCGACCAGGACTACGGCGGCCGCGGAGGCACGGTCCGTGACCCCGAGGGCAACCTGTGGTCATTCGGCAGCTACCAGCCGAAGTGACACCGCCCCCACGTGCCGCCAGTCCTTGAGCATGTTGGGTGCAGGCGGGGGACACGGAGTGCTGTCGTCTAGCCTGTGCGGGCAAGGTTTCCGCTCTGAGAGGACATCATCGTGGCCGTACGAGCCGTGCGTGGGGCAACGCAGCTCGAGGAGGACACCCGCGACCACATGCTCGAGCGGGTTGCTGAGATGGTCCAGGACGTGATGACCTCCAACGGTCTCGTCGTCGACGACTTCATCTCGGTCATCTTCACCGCGACCGACGACCTCAACTCGGAGTTCCCCGCCTACGCCGCCCGGCGGCTCGGCTTCGGCGAGGTGCCGCTGATCTGCGCCCGCGAGCTCGAGATCGGTGACTCGATGCCGCGGGTCGTGCGGATGATGGCGCACATCGAGACCGACCTCCCACGTGCCGACATCACCCACTGCTACCTGCACGGCGCCGCCAACCTCCGCCGCGACCTGACCAGGGTCCGTGAGGTCCCCGACGAGTCAGGCGCGGATGACTGAGCCCGCACGCCTTCGGGGGCCGGTCCTGGTGGTCGGCGCGGGCCTGCTCGGCACCTCCGTCGCACTCGCCTGCCGCAAGGCCGGCCTCGAGGTGTTCCTGAGCGACACCTCCACCGAGCACCTCCGCACGGCCAGCGGGCTCGGCGCCGGAGCGGCGTACGCCGGCCAGGAGGTGCAGCTGGTCGTGGTGGCCGTCCCGCCCGACCACCTCGGCTCCCTCATCGTCGAGCAGCTGCGCAAATCCGATGCCGTGGTCACCGACGTGGGCAGCATCAAGTCCCAGCCGTTGGCCGAGGTGGTCGCGGGCGCGCCCCACGACGTACGTCGCTATGTCGGCAGCCACCCGATGGCCGGGAGCGAGCGCTCCGGCCCGCTGGCCGCCTCGGCGACCCTCTTCGAGGGACGACCCTGGGCGATCGCCGTCCACGAAGAGACCGACGCCGATGCTGTCTCCTTGGTTCGTGAGCTGGTCGAGGCATGTGGGGGAGTGCCGCTCGAGCTGACCCCGGAGGAGCACGACCAGGCCGTTGCCCGTACGTCGCACCTGCCGCACCTGATGGCCTCGATCGTTGCCGGACGACTGGCCGATGCGCCCGAGGGGCACCTCGCCATGTCCGGGCAAGGGGTGCGTGACGTGACCCGTATCGCGGCCAGTGACCCGCGGTTGTGGCAGCAGATCATCGCCGCCAACTCACCCGCTGTCCTGGCCCTCCTCGACGAGGTGACGGCCAGGATCGGAGCCTTCCGGGATGCCATCTCGTCCGGGGAGCGGTCAGAGCTGGGCACGCTGCTTTCCGAGGGCGTGGCCGGCACCCGGGCCATCCCGGGCAAGCACGGCGGGCCGCCCCGACCGATGAGCAGCGTCTTCGTCGCCGTGCCCGACCACCCGGGCGAGCTGGCCAGGCTCTTCGCAGACGCCGGCGACATCGGCGTCAACATTGAAGACATCCGCATCGACCACGACCCGGGGCGCCCCGTCGGCCTGGTCGAGCTGGTGGTCGACGTGGCCCGGGCCGACCACCTCGCCGATGCCCTGGCGCATCGCAAGTGGGACGTTCACCGATAACCCTTCCGGTGACGCTGAACGGTAGGCTGCTACCCGCCCGTACCAGCCAGAAGGAAGCAGGATCCCGTGAGCAGCAACGTCGTCGTCGCGATCGACGGACCCTCCGGGTCGGGCAAGTCGAGCACCTCACGCGGAGTGGCTGACAGGCTTGGCCTGCGCTACCTCGACACCGGCGCGATGTTCCGGGCGATGACCTGGTGGATGCTCGAGCACGACGTCGACGTCCACGACGCCGCAGCGGTCGCCGCACAGGCGCAGAAGCCCGACATCGTCTCCGGCACCGACCCGCTGGCCCCGACCATCACCGTCGACGGCACCGACGTGGCCGAGGCGATCCGTGGTGAGGACGTCACGGGTTCGGTGAGCCCCGTCAGTGCGGTCCCCGAGGTGCGCGAGCGCCTGCTCGCCCTGCAGCGCGAAGTCATCGGCGACGGCGCGATCGTCGTCGAGGGCCGTGACATCGGCTCCGTGGTGTGGCCGCAGGCCGAGGTGAAGCTCTACCTGACGGCCGACCCGGCCGCCCGGGCCATGCGCCGCGCGGCCGAGGAGGGCGGCTCCGACCTCGCCGCCACAGAGCAGTCGCTGCTGGCCCGCGACAGGATCGACTCCGGCCGAGCTGCCGCCCCCCTGGTGATGGCCGACGGTGCGCACCACATCGACACCACGCCGTACACGCTCGAAGAGGTGATCAATCAGGTGGTCGCTCTGGTGAGCGCCGCCCGGGGCGACGCGTGATGTCACCCGATCTCCCTCACACCACGGGTGTACGGCTTCCGCGCAGGCTGATGCTGCACGGACTGCGGCCGATTGCCCGATTCCTGATCCGTCGCCGGTTCGTCGTGCGCGTGGTCGGCGCCGAACAGGTGCCGGCCAAGGGTCCGGTCATCTTCGCGAGCAACCATGTCGGTCTCGTCGACGGTCCCCTGCTGGCGACGTACAGTCCCCGGCCCGTGCACGCGTTGACCAAGGTCGAGATGTTCGAGGGCAGGCTGGGCGGCTTCCTGCGTGGAGCGGGACAGATCCCGTTGAACCGATTCGCCGCGGACCCGTCAGCGATGAAGACCTGCCTGGCCGTGTTGCGCGCCGGGCGAGCCGCAGGGGTCTTCCCCGAGGGCACCCGTGGCCCCGGTGACTTCCGTCGCTTCCACGCCGGTGCGGCCTATCTCGGACTGGTCTCGGGTGCTCCGATCGTGCCCGTCAGCATGCTCGGTACGCGCCCACCGGGTGCCGGCAGCAACGCTCTGCCGTCCAGGCGCAGCTCGGTCGACATCGTGTACGGCGAGCCGTTGCGGTTCGAGCAGACGCCCTGGCCGCGCACTCGGGAACAAGTCACGCGGTCCTCGTTGTTGCTACGAGAGCACATGATCGCCCAGTTGGACGACGCCCTGGCACTCACCGGCCGGCAACTCCCCGGGCCGCTGCCCGTGGGGCAGCAGAACATCGATGACGACCCGCCCACCGGCGTGGTCGAACAAGGAGCATGATGAGCGAGTACGACGCGCCGGGCGAAGCCGCCCACGACACCGATCCCGAGATGTTGGGACCGGTCCCGGTGCTCGCCGTGGTCGGGCGACCCAACGTCGGCAAGTCGACGTTGGTGAACCGCATCATCGGTCGCCGCGAGGCCGTGGTCGAGGACCGTCCGGGCGTGACCCGTGACCGGGTCTCCTACGACGCCTCATGGAACGGCCGCGCCTTCACGGTGGTCGACACCGGCGGTTGGGACCCCGACGCACGCGGCCTCGCCGAACGGATCGCGGGTCAGGCCGAGGTGGCCGTCTCGTTGGCCGACGCGGTTCTCTTCGTGGTCGATGCGACCGTGGGGATCACCGACGCCGACGAGGCCGTCGTCAAGATCCTGCGCCAGTCGAAGAAGCCGGTCGTGCTGGCCGCCAACAAGGTCGACGACCAGCGCACCGAGGCCGAGGCCTTCGGGCTGTGGAACCTCGGGCTTGGCGAGCCGTTCCCGGTCTCGGCCATGCATGGACGTGGCTCGGGGGACCTGCTCGACGCCGTGCTGAAGGCACTGCCCGAGACTCCTGAGGAGTCCTACGCCGAGGTCGGTGGCCCGCGCCGCATCGCGCTGGTCGGCAAGCCCAACGTCGGGAAGTCCTCGCTGCTGAACAAGCTCGCGGGATCCGAGCGGGTCGTCGTCGACAACGTGGCCGGAACCACCGTCGACCCGGTCGACGAGTTGATCTCCCTGGGCGGGCGCGACTGGCGCTTCATCGACACTGCGGGCATTCGCAAACGGGTGAAGTCCGCCTCGGGCCACGAGTACTACGCATCCCTGCGCACCGCTGGTGCCATCGAGCGGGCCGAGGTCGCCGTACTCGTCGTCGACGGCTCGGAGAGTCTCTCCGAGCAGGACATCCGCATCATCCAGACCGTCCGCGACACCGGGCGGGCACTGGTGATCGCCTTCAACAAGTGGGACCTGGTCGACGAGGAGCGGCGCTACTACCTCGACCGCGAGATCGAGCGCGAGCTCGTGCAGGTGCAGTGGGCACCACGGATCAACATCACCGCGCGCACCGGCTGGCACGTCGACCGGTTGGTCCCGGCCCTGGACCGGGCGTTGGAGGGCTGGGAGACCCGCATCTCGACCGGTCAGCTCAACGCCTTCCTCGGCCGTCTCGTCGCCGAGCACCCGCACCCCGTGCGTGGCGGCAAGCAGCCCAAGATCCTCTTCTGCACCCAGGCGCAGACCGCGCCGCCGACGTTCATCCTCTTCACCAGCGGGAAGCTGGACGCCGGCTACGAGCGGTTCATCGAGCGTCGCCTGCGTGAGGAGTTCGGCTTCGTCGGCACCCCGATCGAGCTGTCCGTTCGGCCGCGCGAGAAGCGCAAGCGCTGAGGAGGGCCCCGGATTCTCGGTGACGCCAACCGGTGCGATAGTGTTCATCCGGCTCGCACGGATTCACGCGAGTTTCGGGCTGTAGCGCAGCTTGGTAGCGCACTTGACTGGGGGTCAAGGGGTCGCAGGTTCAAATCCTGTCAGCCCGACCGAAGACGTCGCAAGACATCAGAGACACCCGAACCCACGTAGTCGTGGGTTCGGGTGTTTGTCATTTCCGGGTTCGTGGTTGGTGGTCGGGTTGGAGGTCGACGCCACCGTGAGGGGTCAGCGCAGCACGGAGCGTCAGACAGAATGAATGTGACACGAAGTCACGGATACCTATTTACATGTGACCCTCAGTCACATTAACGTCGGTGGTGTCCACGAACCGAACGCCCTGACGAGGTGTCACATGAGCGCGACCCAGAGCTACGAAGAAACCCTGCACACGCTGTCCGAGGCGTCCGTGCACCAGCACTTCGACGCCTTCCTCGACATCGACTGGGACCATCCCGACTACGCGGTGCACAAGGACGACCCGCGCTGGATCCTGCCCGAGTCCGATCCGCTCGGCCGTCATGAGTGGTACAAGTCGCTGCCCCAGGACCGCCAGATCGAGATCGGCCTTTGGCGCCAGGCCAACATCACGAAGGTGGGCCTGCAGTTCGAGCAGGTGCTCATCGGCGGGATCATGTGGCACGTCTTCTTCCTCAAGAACGGCAACCCCGAGTTCCGCTACTCGACGCACGAGGCGACCGAGGAGTGCCACCACACACAGATGTTCCAGGAGTTCGTGAACCGCTCCGGGATGGACGTGCCGGGCGGTCCGAAGTGGTTCCGCGCCGTGGCGCCGTTGCTCCCGTTGGCCGCGCCCGTGCTGCCCGAGATCTTCTTCGCGGGGATCCTTGCGGGTGAGGAGCCGATCGACCACATGCAGAAGTCGATCCTGCGCGCCGGTGACGACATCCACCCGCTGCTGCAGCGGATCATGCAGATCCACGTGGCCGAGGAGGCTCGTCACATCGGCTTCGCCCACCAGTTCATCACCCACCACACCGCGACGCTGAACCGACCGCGCAAGGCCGCCCTCTCGGTGGCACTGCCGGTGATCATGCGCACCCTGTGCGACGTGATCATGGTGCCCAGCAAGGAGGTCACCGACGCCGTCGGTATCCCGCGCGAGGTGATCAAGGACCTCTACTGGCGCGACGAGGAGTCCCAGAAGGTGCTCCGCGACATGTTCGCCGACGTCCGGATGCTGGCCGAGCAGGCGGGCCTGATGAACCCGGTCTCCCGCAGGCTCTGGAAGCTGATGCGCATCGACGGCCGTCCGTCTCGCTTCCGCAGCGAACCCGCCGCCTGACCGGGAGCGCTCCGATGCCCCATGTGGTCACCCAAGCCTGTTGCAGCGACGCGTCGTGCGTGGTGGCGTGCCCGGTCAACTGCATCCACCCCGCCCCCGGCGAGCCGGGCTTCGCCGAGGCCGAGATGGTCTTCGTCGACCCGAACTCCTGCGTCGACTGCGGAGCGTGCGTGACGGCGTGCCCGGTCGGCGCGATCGTGCCGCACACCAAGCTGACCGATGCGCAGCTGCCGTTCATGGACTGGAACGCCGCCTACTTCGTGGAGGAACCCCACGCCGACCGCACCCCGATCGCGTTGGTGCCGCGTCGTCGTACCCTCCCCGTGGGAGAGGTGCGCGTCGCCGTCGTCGGCGCGGGACCGGCTGCCCTCTACACGGCTGACGAGCTGCTCAAGCACCCCGGTGTGAGCGTCGACGTCCATGACCGGCTGCCCACACCGCACGGCCTGGTGCGGGCCGGGGTCGCCCCCGACCACCAGGACACCAAGCGCGTGACTGACCTCTTCCGCGCCATCGAGTCGCAGCCGGGCTTCCGCTACCGGCTCAACGTCGAGGTCGGGAGCGACATCACCCATGACGAGCTCGCTGCCGGCTACCACGCCGTGGTCTACGCCGTCGGCGCCTCGTCGGGCCGGTCACTCGGAGTGGAGGGGGAGGACCTCCCCGGCAGCGTCTCGGCCACCGAGGTCGTGGGGTGGTACAACGGCCACCCCGACCACAGCGACACCTACGTCGATCTCGGCGGCCAACGCGTCGTCGTGGTCGGCAACGGCAACGTCGCCCTCGACGTGGCCCGCATCCTGACCGCCGACGTCGACGACCTGTCCTCGACCGACCTCGCCGACCTGCCCCTGGCCACCCTGCGCGGCAGCTCGGTGCGCGAAGTGGTCGTGCTGGGCCGGCGCGATCCCGCGGAGGCGGCGTTCACCGTGCCCGAGCTCATTGGCCTGGCCGCACTCGACGACGTCGACGTCGTGGTCGACAACGGTGGCTTGCCCATCGAGGTCGACTCGCCCCGGACCGAGCTGCTGGCCGAGCTCGCCCGGCGTACGCCGAGGCGGGGCGCGCGACGCATCGTGCTCCGGTTCCGCACCGCACCGGTGCGCATCCTGGGCGACGGTGAGGTGGAGGGGCTCGAGGTCAGCCGCACCGAGCTGAGGGCCGACGACGCCGGCCGGCTCCGGGCCGTGCCGACGGGGGAGCGCGAGGTGATCCCGTGCACCATGGTGGTCGGGTCGGTCGGCTACCACGGCGAACCAGTGCCCGGCCTGCCGTACGACGAGGGCGCGGGGACCGTGCCCAACGATGCCGGACGCGTGCGACCGGGCGTCTATGTCGCTGGTTGGATCAAGCGCGGGCCCACGGGCTTCATCGGCACCAACAAGGCATGCGCCGAGGAGACGGTGGAGCGCCTGCTCGACGACCTCGAGGCTGGCCTCCTCCCCACTCCCACCAGCACCGTGTCCGAGATGGACGCGTTGCTGGCCGAGCGGGTCCCGGACGGAGTCGTCGACGGTGACGCGTGGCGACGGATCGACGCGGTCGAGCGCGCACGAGGAACGGAGAGCGGTCGCCCGCGGACCAAGATCGTGGACGTGCCCGGGCTGCTGCGCGCCGCCGAACCGGTCGCGGCACCCGGTACCTTGGGGCGCAGGAACCCAGTCGCCAGGAGGAGACTCACCACGTGAATGCCGCGCCAGGACGTGTCGACGGTCGCCGGTCCCGCTGGGCCGAGCACAACCAGGAGCGGCGGTTGTTGATCCTGGACGCCGCGGTCACGGTGATCGAACGGTCCCCGGTCGACACGCACATCCAGGTCGAGCAGATCGCCCGGCAGGCTGGACTGGGGCGCGCCGTCCTCTACCGTCACTTCACGGATCGGGCCGATCTGGACCGGGCCGTCCAGACGTACATCCTCGACGACCTGCTCGGCCGGTTGACACCGCAGGTGGTGCTCGAGGGCACCATCGGGCAGATCATCACGCGCCTCGTCTCGACGTACGTCGAGTGGGCCGATGCGCATCCCGCCCTCCACGAGTTCGCGGTGCGCGACTCCGCCCAGGTCGCCGACGGCAGCCCGCTGCAGGGCTCGATGACCCACGTGACGAACTCCCTGTCCGGCCTGCTCGTGGTGGGCGCCGAGATGCTTGCCGTCGAGCTCGACGCCGACGACCGTGCCGCCGTGGAGCCGCTGGTGGCGGGACTGGTCGGACTCGCCGTCACGGGCGTGCGGGTGTGGCTGGGCCGTGCCGAGCGGCAGCCCGACGCGGCCACCCTGTCGCGCCTGTTGAGCGACACGATCTGGTATCTCATCGACGGCCACGCCCGGGCCCGCGGTGCGATCATCGACCCGGCGGCACCGATCGAGGACGTCATCGAGGCGGCCTGGATGGGGTCCCGCGCCTGACTCGGGCAGCGGACCGGGATCAGACCTCGCCCGTGAGCATCCGCTCGACCTCGGCGGTCCGGTCCCGAAGTTGAGGTGAGGTGTGGTCCGCACGAGTTGGCTTGGCGTGCCTCCGTGAGGTGTGGTGAAGGTCGCACAGCTTGCACTTTGTGCAAAATTGCAGCGAATGCAATAATTGAGTCATGACCGTCACCACGACCGCAGGGTCCCTCCGTGAGCGCAAACGCATCGCGACCTGGGACGCGCTGCACGAGGCTGCCGCAGCCCTGGCGCAGAAGCACGAATCCATCCAGGCGGTCACCGTCGAAGGCATAGCCGAGCTCGCGAACGTCTCGCCTCGCACCTTCTTCAACTACTTCGCCACCAAGGAAGACGCGGTTCTCGGGAACCGCGAGCCGGTCGTCAGCGAGGAGGCCCTCGAGGCCTTTCGCGAGTCGACGGCCCCGCTGGTCAACCGCACCGCAGACTTCTACTTCGACGTGATGGCCAGCAGCCGTACTTTCGGCGCAGGCGTCGAACGGCGCCTCGCCCTCGTGGAGCGGCACCCCGAGCTGCGCACCCGTCAGGTCGCCCACTTCACACATGCCGAGCAGATGGTTCGCGAAGCAGCGCTCGAGCACCTCACCGGATGGGTCCTGCCGAATTCGGTGCCGACGTTCGAAGCACTGGTCGACCTGCTGGTCACCACCTCCAGTGCTGCCCTCAAGATCGCGACTCGTCTCCCGTTGACCGGCTCGAGCGCGACAGACGCTGACCGTCGGGCCGCGATGCACGACGTACTCCTTCAACTCCGAGAGGTCTCCCTCCACATCTCATGACTGTCACCCCCGCCTCACAGAGCGCTTCCGCCCACCCCAAGCAACACCTCGGCCTGGTCTTCGCCGGCCTGATGCTGTCGATGCTGCTCGCGTCGCTCAGCCAGATGGTGCTCAGCACTGCCCTCCCGACGATGGTCGGTGAGCTGAACGGGGCGGACCACATGACGTGGGTCATCACCGGCTACATCCTCGCCTCGACGATCGCGATGCCGATCTACGGCAAGCTGGGCGACCTGCTCGGTCGCAAGAACCTGCTGGTTGCCGCGATCACCATCTTCGTGGGCGGATCGGTCATCGGCGGCCTGGCCCCCGACATGAACTGGCTGATCGCCGGCCGCACGATTCAAGGACTCGGTGGCGGCGGCCTGATCATCCTGTCGCAGGCCGTCATCGCCGACCTGGTGCCGGCGCGTGATCGTGGCAAGTACATGGGCATCATGGGTGGGGTCTTCGCGGTCTCGTCCGTCGCCGGTCCGCTGCTCGGTGGCTGGTTCACCGAGGACATCGGTTGGCGCTGGACCTTCTGGATCAACCTTCCGCTCGGCGCCCTCGCCCTCGCCGCCACCATCTTCCTCCTGCACCTTCCGGCGGGCAGCACGAAGAACCCGAAGCTGGACTTCGCCGGGATGGGGCTTCTCTCCGTGGCCACCGCCTCACTCGTGCTGGTTGCCACATGGGGCGGCCACACCTACGACTGGACCTCACCGGTGATCCTCGGCCTGATGGTGCTCACCCTCATCGCCGGGCTCGCCTTCGTGCGGACCGAGGCACGCGCGGAAGAACCGATCATCCCGTTGCACCTCTTCAAGGAACGCAACTTCAACCTGACGACCACCTCCGGGCTGTTGATCGGCATCGCGATGTTCGGCGCGATGTCCTACCTGCCGACGTACCTCCAGATGGTCACCGGTGCGAACGCGACCGTCGCCGGCCTGCTGATGGTGCCGATGATGGGCTCCATGCTCATCGTGTCGGTGATCTCGGGGATGTACGTCAGCCGAACCGGCACCTACAAGTGGTTGCCGATTGCCGGAGCCCTGGCTCTTGCCCTGTCGATGTTCCTGCTCTCCACGATGACCACCGACACCGCGACGTGGACCATCTGCTGCTACATCGCAATCATGGGCATCGGTCTCGGTGCGTCGATGCAGATCCTGGTGCTGGTCGTGCAGAACACCTTCCACGTCCGCGAGGTCGGCACCGCCACGGCGTCCAACAACTACTTCCGCCAGGTCGGCGCCTCACTCGGTTCCGCTGTCGTCGGCAGTGTCTTCGCGGCGCGTCTGACCACGCTCCTGGGAGAGCGGTTGCCGCAAGGCGGCACGGGTGGCGACGCCAACTCACTGACGCCCGACGTGGTCAAGCAGCTGCCGGATGCCCTGCGACTGCCGATCATCGAGTCCTACAACGATGCGTTGGCACCGATCTTCCTCTACATCGCCCCGCTGGCAGCGCTCGCCGCCGTCCTGCTGTGCTTCCTGCGGGTGGTGCCACTGGCGACCACCATCGAGCGTGACCTCCCGGCCGACGCGCTGACCGAGGACCAGTTGCGCGGTGCCGACAGCGCCGAAGCGGGCCAGGGCATCGTGGAGGAGAAGGTGCTGGCGGAGCCCTCGGCACGCTGACGGTTGTGAGTCATCGTGGAGTCCCACGCAGATGCGTGCGAATCCACGATGTCGTCCGGTGGCTAGGAGTCCCCGGCGAGCATCCGGTTGACGTCCTCGGTGGTCCAGGCGGGGCGCACGTCGCCGTTGTTGTTGCCGACCCAGCCGACGCCCGGCTCGAGGCGGCGTACGACGCGGGCCGGGACCCCGGCGACGATCGTGTGGTCGGCAACCTCCCCGCGCACGACGGACCCGGCCGCGACCACCACGTTCCGACCGATGCGGGCGCCCGGCAGGATGATCGCCTGGTGCCCGATCCAGGAGCCGGAACCGACGGTGACCGGCTGGTGCTGGCCGAGCTGGTTGCCGATCGGGGTCTCTGGGTCCTGGTAGCCATGGCTGGCGTCGGAGACGAACACGCCCTGGCCGAACCAGACGTCGTCGCCGATCTCGATGCTCTCGTGGGCGGTGATGGTGCTCCGGGTTCCGAACACGCAGCGGTCACCGATGACCAGGCCACGCTCGGGCAACGCGTTGTCGCCGGGACCGTAGCCCAGGGTCAGCGTGCAGGAGCGTCCGATCAGTGTCTCCGTGCCGATGTGGATGCCGCGCTCCCCGAAGATCGTGGCCTGCGGGAACGCAATCAGGCTGGCCTCCCCGAAACCTCCGAACCGGGCAGCGGCGCGGGTGCCGGGCGTGATCTCACCAACCCATTCGACGGCGCGACGCAGCGCATGGAGAGGCGGGCTCAGCAGGGTCCTCAGGATCGGCACGAGCGGCAGGCTATCGGGTGCCTGCTCAGCGGCCGGTGAACTCGGGCGTACGGCGTTCACGGAACGCGGTGAGGGCCTCGACCAGATCGTCGCTGGGCAGGAAGGCAGCATTCCACGCCGCCACGTGGCGCAGACCGCTCTCGACACGCGGAGCCCTTTCGACGTCGAGCACTTCCTTGATGCCGCGGCTGACGAGTGGGGAGTTCGCAGCGATTCGTTGTGCGATGCCCTGAGCCGCGGCCAGCACCGATGCCGCGTCGTCGTGGACGTCGTTGACCAGCCCGATGCGCTCGGCACGCTCGGCGTCGATGTCGTCGCCGGTCAACGCCAGCTCGCGCAGGTGCCCGTCACCGATGATGCCGACGAGGCGTTGCAGGCTGCCGATGTCGGCGACGATGCCCATCCGCGACTCCCGGACGCTGAACTTGGCCTCACGACTGGCCACCCGGACGTCGGCAGCCGAGACGAGGTCGACACCACCGCCGATGCACCAACCGGAGACCGCGGCCACCACCGGCGTACGACACTGCGCCACGGAGCTGATCGCGCCCTGCAGGCGACGCAGGTCATCGAGGAATGCCAGGCGTGCGGACGCGGAGCCACGGTCGGCGAGCAACGCGGCGAACAGGTCCGACATCCCGATCAGGTCGAGTCCGTAGGAGAAGTTGCCGCCGCTGCCGTTGATCACGATGGCCCGCACCTCGGGGTCCTCGTCGAGCGCGGCGAAGACCAGCGGCAGTTCCCGGAAGAAGTCCGGCCCCATGGCGTTGCCCTTCGACGGGCCGAGGAGGGTCACTCGGGCCACTCGGTCCTCGACGGCAACGGCAAGGGCGACAAGATCGGAGGGGAGCATCGTTCAACCAGCCTCGGGCTCGGGAGTGGGGCCCGCCCAGCCTAGGCATCGCCATCCGACCGGCCGCCCGGGGGCAGCGGACGTCACTCGACGGATCCTCGGTGCCGCCCACTAGTGTGCGAGACCAGGCAGTCGAGTGAAGGAGCGAGCATGCACGTTGAACTGTTGGTGATCGGGTTCGGCAAGGCCGGCAAGACCCTGGCCGGCGCCTTCGGAAACCAGGGGCGCAGTGTCGCCATGGTGGAGCAGTCCGACCAGATGTACGGCGGCACCTGCATCAACATCGGGTGCGTCCCGACCAAGGCGTTGGTCCACGATGCCGCATCGCGCCGCGACTCCGACGACCCGGCGGCGTTCTATGAGGCCGCGATCACCCGCAAGACCGAGCTCACCGACCTCCTGCGGGGCAAGAACTACGCCATGCTCGACACGGTCGATGCCGTCACCGTGATCACGGGCCGGGCGCGCTTCACCGGGCCCGATCAGGTGGAGGTCACCGGGGGAGCGGACTCGCTGACCATCACGGCCGACCACATCATCGTCAACACCGGCGCGGTCCCGGTGATCCCGGACGTGCCCGGGCTCGCGGACAGCCGGTTCCTCAGGACCAGCACCAGCCTGATCGCCACCCGCGCGCTGCCGAAGCAGCTGGTGGTCATCGGCGGCGGGCCGATCGGGCTGGAGCTCGCGTCGGTCTACCGCGGCTTCGGCTCCGAGGTCACGGTGCTGCAGCGGGACACGTTCTTCGCCCGCGAGGACGACGACGTCGCCGAGGCCGCCACCGCTGTCCTGCGCGAGAGCGGCATCACGCTGGTCGAGCACGCCGATGTCACCGAGGTGGTGGACGCGGACGGTTCGACGAGTGTCCACTTCACCACGCAGGGCGGGGCGCAGACGGTGACCGCCGACGCGCTGCTGGTCGCCTCCGGACGACGCCCGGCCACCGACGACCTGGGCCTCGCCGAGGCCGGCATCGACACCGATGAACGCGGCGGCATCGTCGTCGACGACCACCTGCGTTCCAGCAACGGCAAGGTGTTCGCGGTCGGCGACGTCAACGGGGGGCGCGCAGTTCACCTACATCTCGTACGACGACCACCGGATCGTGTTGGACGCACTCACCGGGGAGGGTCGGCGTACGACGCAGGACCGGGTGGCCACGCCCAGCACGACGTTCATCACGCCTCCGCTGAGCCGAGTCGGCCTCAGTGAGCGGGAAGCCAGGGAGGCCGGCCACGATGTCGTGGTCAAGAAGAAGGACATCGCCGCGATCGCGGCCATGCCCCGGGCCCGGATCACGGAGGAGACCCGCGGCCTGATCAAGGTGGTCGTCGACGCCGAGAGCGACCAGGTCCTCGGGGCCACCCTGTTCTGTGTCGACTCCCAGGAGCTGGTCAACCTGGTGGCGCTGGCCATCCGCACCGGGGCGAGCGCGAGCCAGCTGCGGGACGGCATCTGGACCCACCCGTCGTCCACGGAGGCGTTCAACGAGGTGTTGAAGTAGCCGAGCACCGGGCCGGTCGGGGCCGGGGAATGATCCCGGCGAGGCAACAAGGATTAGAGTCAGCCGGGATGAGTGAATCTTTGGCGGTGACCCGACACGAGACACCGGGCCTGGTCCGTGGCCTGGATGTCCTGGCCAAGGCTGCCCTCCTGCTGATGCTGGTCGTCGCCTTCGTCGACCCCGAGCTGGGCAACATGAAGGACAAGGGTGCCGGTGCGCGCGCGGTTGCCTACCCCTTGCTGGCCTTCACGGTGCCGGTGATCTGGTCGGTCTGGTGGAAGGAACGTGCGTCGTTCCCCTGGCTGGCTGACCTGATGATCACCATCACCTGCTTCTCCGACATCCTCGGCAACCGGATGGACCTCTACGACACGGTCGTCTGGTTCGACGACTGGATGCACTTCTTCAACACCGGCGTCATCACCGGCGCGGTCATCCTGCTCACCATGCATCGCTCCTCGACCCTGCTCGCCACCATCGAGCGGGCACTGGCAGTCGGTGTGACCGGCGCCTTGGTGTGGGAGCTGGCAGAGTACGCCGCGTTCCTGAGCAAGTCGTGGGAACGCCAGGCCGCCTACACCGACACCCTGGGTGATCTCGCCCTCGGCTCGGTCGGAGCGGTCGTGGCAGCCGTGCTGATCCACAGCCTGTGGCAGCACGGTCACCTGCGCGAGGCCGCTCCCCAGCTCGAGAACCAGTTCATCGGCACCAAGAAGATGGCGACCGGCCCGGTCGAATAGCTCGACCGGACCGGCAGGCGGACCACGGGGACCAGGTCAGCGCCAGATCCGCGTGGATGCCACCGCCACCTCGATGCGGGCGCCCGCTTCCAGGCCGCCTCGTGGTTGCAACAGCTCGACGAAGAGCCCGCGGATCTTGTTGCCGTTGCGGGTTCGAGCGCGCTGGTTGATCACGACCTTGGCGACGTTGCCCACCTTGATGGTGGTGTTCCTGCCGACGCTGATCGGGATCTTCTGACCGGCGATCACGAGGTTCACGAAGGTCATCTTCTCGTCTTGGCGGAACTTCTTGCCGCGCAGCTTGGAGTGTGCCCGGACCACGATCGCATCGGCCCGGATCAGGCCGTTGAGCACGTTCAGCCCGGCAATGCGGTTGGTGTTCGTGACCTCGCCCCGGTGGGCGGAGGAGGTCGCCTTGGTGGTGGAGCTGATGGCACCGACGTGGAGCACTCCGGGGATGGACACGTCTGCGGTGCGGTTCTTGTTGACCCGACCACCGGTGCCGATCGGGGGAGTGGACACCTCGCCGGTGCGGCCGACCTCGCCGCGCACCTTCGAGGTGAGCTTGATCAGTGCGTTGGAGCCGTAGGCATCTCCGCCGACCGCGGGAGCGTCCTTGGGAACCGGGACCGACAGCGCCGAATTGGTCGGGTTGAGGATGATCGAGCTGCCCGCGCGAGCATTGCCGCGGCCATGGAGCAACCACACACCGAGCGCGTAGCCCTGGCTGCTCACCACGCCGTCCTTCTGGCCGGTGGCCGTGGAGTTGAGCACCACCGCGGCGACACCGGGAATCTGCACCCGGAAGTTCTCCGGGAGATTGACGGGCATCCTCCTGCCGGCGATGGTCAGGCCCACGAACGTGGTGTGCGAGTGGGCCTTGAGGTTCTTCGGGGTGCCGGTGGTGACGTTCTTGGTGACCACGGCCTCGGCGCGGATCAGGCCGTTGAGCAGCGAGACGTCCGCGGTGCGCGCGGTGGAGACGATCTTGATCCCCTTCTTGCCCGCCTTCTTGGCCTTGGTCTTGGTGTGGATGACACCGAGGTCGACCAACTTGTCGATGTCGACCGCAGCCGTGGTGCTCTTCTTGACGCTCGGCAGTTTCTGGCCGGCGATCGTGGACTGTGCGGTCAGGTCGGAGGAGACGGTGGTGCCCAGGAGGCGCACCATCGAGCCACCAGCCGAGGAATAGAAGGCGTAGCCACGCGCCGCTGCTTGGGCGGGCCCCTCAGCCTGAGAGGGAGCAGCGGCCTGGGCGGGAGCAGCGAACAACCCGATCACCAGGAAGAGGAGAACGGGTACCGAGAGCATTCGGCGGGGAGACATCAGGAGCACCTCTGGGGTCGACAAACAGTCAGTTCCGCTCCCCAACGAGCACTCTAGGGATGTGACGAGGACTAGTCCAGTGTGGCGAGGGGCCAGAGGCGGTGTGTCCCGGAGAAGCCCTTCAGCTCGCACTCCCGCGGCGCGGCGAAGGTGAACTCGTCGGCCACCACGGCGTACGCGTCGTCGCTGACCAGGATCTCCGCCCCGGCAGCTTCGGCAGCAACGCGCGCGGCCATCGCCACGTTGCGGCCGAAGTAGTCGCCGTCCTTCTCGACGGCCCTGCCGACGTGGAGGCCCATGCGCACCGCGATCGGCGTACGGCGCAGGGCCTTGGCGCGTGTCGCTGCGAACGCCGTCTGCATCGCCTGCCCGGCGAGCACCGCGTTCGCCGGATCGCCGAAGGCGACCATGAACCCGTCGCCCTGCGACTTCACCACGTGGCCGGAGTGCTTGGCGACCTGGCCGCGGACGATCTTGTCGTGAGCCGCCAACAGCTCCACCCAGGCCCGGTCGCCGAGGCGTTCGTTGAGCGCGGTGGAATCGACCACGTCTGAGAAGAAGATGGTCACCGTGCCATCGGCCGCGGCCACGTTGGCGATCTCCGACCGGTCGGCCAGTGCGATCCCGGTGAACTCCTCGATGGAGCTGGTGAGGAAGCCGCCCACCCCCTGCTGACGAACGCGCACGGCGGTGTCGACCGCCGTGCGCAGTGCGAAGGAGGCGGCCTTCACCGGAAGGCTGCTCGGCGGCTTCTCCAGCCTGGACCGGAGTCGTTCGTTCTCGCCAGCGACCTCGTCGATGCGCCGATGCAGGCCGCGGATCCAGAGCCCCCCGACGATGAGCGTGCTCACCCACACGACCACGAGAACGACCAGGGCCGCCGTCGTCATCCGAACCCCTAACCGCGCCGGACCGTGGCCCGGTAGGAGATCGCGGTGTTGTCGTCACGCGCAGTGCCCTGACAGGTGAGGGTCGTGGCCTTGAAGCATCGGTAGCGGAAGGAGGTGTTGGACACGGTGAGCACGACACGGGTGACGTCGGCGTGGGCGAAGGCGACCGTGGCTCGACCCACCCCGGACCGGTTGAACGTGATGGTGCGCTGCTTCACGGTGTCGTCCTTGAACGCTACGAGGAGACGCGCGCGGACCCGAGGGGCGGCCGTCTCGACGCGGACGGTGATCCTGGCGCCCGCCCTCGCCCGTGCCTTCGGCTTGAACGCGAAGTTGCGCGACGACATGTGCTGCTGGCGGAAGGTCCGGGTGCCGGTGGTGTCGTGGGGCGCTCCCAGCTCGAAGGAGCGGGCGATCGCGGACCGCCGGTAGTGGGCGCCCTCGGCGAAGAACTTCCCGGGGACGTTGCTGCCGCCGGCGAAGCGCGAGAAGTCGGTGGCCAGGCTGCTGCCGCGGGCGGTGAGCGCCTTGTTCAGGGCCATCATGGAGTTGCGGCCACCGGCGATCTCGTTCCACGCAGCACGCATGACCGTGGGCCCGTGACGCTCGGAGAGCGACTCGAAGAACACCCAGTTGGCATACGGGGTGACCGCGTTGTCGAGCGGCTTGCCGGGCCGCACGGCCGTGCTGCCGGGGAGGAACTGGCGGTTGTCGTTGATGGCGTCGTAGACCTGTTCCTCGGCCCAGGTGGCCGTCGCCTCCATGAACCAGCGGTCGCCCATGGTGCTGTAGGCGAACTGCGCGGCGTGGAAGAACTCGTGGGCAGCGGTGACTTTCAGGGAGTCGGTCGCCCGGCCCGGGAACTCCGCGAAGTCGTTGTCGAGCACGAGATAGCTGGTCGACGTGGAGGTGTCGTCCTCCGGCACGGCGTAGCCGTAGACCTGCTGGGAACCGGTGTTGCCCAGATAGACATCGACCAGTCCGGTGGCGCTCTGGCCGGCCGGGTTGCCCTTCTTCCCGTCGCTGACAGGGCGCCGGTAGCCGAGCGTCTCGATCTCGGTCGCCCACACCTGCTCCATGGTGGAGGCCGTGGTCTCGACGTAGTCGGGGATGCTGTCGTCGTCGGAGTCATCGAGGCGTGGGGCGTGCTTGCCCTCGGTCAGCCAGTGGATGCAGAAGTGATCGGTGCAGAAGCTCTCGGGCTCGACTCCGTCGTAGCTGATCTCGCTGGGGCGGTTGTCGTCGTCCGTCGGCCGGGCCAGCAGCCGCTCGGCGCGTCGACGGTCGGCGATCGGCAGGTCGTTGACGGTCTGCTGGACCTGCACCAGCGCGAGCGTGGCATCGACAGTGCCTTCGCCCTTGAGTGTGGCCTCGGCCACGTCGAGGGCCTTCGTCGCCGACTCCGAGCGGCTCTGGTCGTCATCGGGAGCCACCGGAGCCGACACGGACCCGGGGCCCTCAGCGCTCGCGTGGGCCGGCACCAGCAGCCCGACCGGGAGGACGAGCACGCTCAGTGCCACCACACGCAGGATGCTGCGACGCAGGCGCGGGGAGTGTGCGGGGGAGGTGCGTGAGCCCGACCTCACGCGGTTCCCGAGATCTTCTCGATCAGTGCCGTGGTCGAGATCGCCGGCGTGCGCGGCAGGTAGACGACCTCGCAGATGTCGGCGAACTCGTCGAAGCGGCCCTTCCAGTCATCGCCCATGACGAGTACGTCGGCACCGTGCTCGACGATGTAGTCACGCTTGAGCTCGAGGGACTCCTCGATGAAGACCTCGTCGACGGGACGCAGAGCCGCCACGATCGCCAACCGCTCGGCCTGGCTGAACACCGGTGAACGCCCCTTCTTGCGCTCGTTGAGCGCATCGGCAGACACTCCCACGACGAGTCGGTCGCCCAGCTCTGCGGCGCGCTCGATGACGCGGAGGTGGCCGACGTGGAACACGTCGAAGGTGCCGAAGGTGATCACGGTGCGAGGCATGGCGGGAATGTTACCGGTGGGGCAGGCCAACACCTGACAGAATCGACGCGCCATGACGATGCCTTTGATCACCCCAGCCCCTGAGGCTGACGAAGACCGACGCCGGGCCCTACGACGGATGAAGGGCCTGGCGCTGGGCCTGCTGCTCTTCGCGGCGGTCGTCTACCTGTTGACGCGTGGCCACGACGGGCTGCTCGGATTCGTCAATGCGGGTGCCGAGGCCAGCATGGTCGGCGCGATGGCCGACTGGTTCGCGGTGACCGCGCTGTTCCGACACCCGCTGGGGGTTCCGGTGCCGCACACCGCGCTGATCCCGAAGCGCAAGGACGAGCTCGGTCGGGGGTTGGAGGAGTTCGTCGGTGAGAACTTCCTGCAGGAGGACATCATCCGCGAGCGTGTCGCGTCGGCCGAGGTGACCCGCCGGGTGGGCGACTGGGCCGGCGTACCGTCCAATGCGGCGCGTGTCGTGGAGGAGGTGACCGAGGTCGCCACCATCGGTCTTGGGCGGGTCAAGGACGAGCACATCGTCGAGCTGGTCGAAGCGGTGCTGGTGCCGCGCTTCCGTGAGGAGCCGATCTCTCCGATCCTGGGCACGTTCCTGGTCGAGGCGATCCGCGACGACCTGCACCACGGCCTGGTCGACCTCGCCCTCGAGGAGCTGCACGGCTGGCTGGAGCACAACCACGACACCTTCGTGGAAGTGCTGGGGGAACGGGCGCCGTGGTGGGCGCCTCCCAAGCTCAACGATGCGGTGACCACACGCATCCACACCGAGGCACTCCGTTGGCTCGACGACATCCGCCATGACCCGCAGCACCGGGCGCGGGCCGCCCTCGACTCCATGCTCGCCAGGCTCGGCCAGGACCTGCTCTTCAACGAGGAGACCCAGCAGCGCGCCGAGAACCTCAAGCTGCGCCTGCTCGAGCACCCGCAGTTCGCCTCCACCGGCATCTCCTTGTGGAAGGCTCTGCGCAACGCCTTGCTGACCGCCCTGCGTGACCCGAGCGGGCCACTGAAGGCCCGTCTCCAGGGAGAGCTGGAACGGGTGGCGGCCAGGTTCAGCTCGGATGCCACGCTCCAACGCCGCCTTGACGGGCTGCTCGCCGACGCGGTCGTCTTCGGGGTCTCACGCTACGGCGCCGAGCTGACCACGGTGATCACCCACACCATCGAGCAGTGGGACGGCAAGGAGGCCGCCGAGCGCATCGAGCTGCACGTCGGACGCGACCTGCAGTTCATCCGGATCAACGGCACCATCGTCGGTGGCCTGGTCGGCGTGCTGATCCATGCGGCGACGATCCTGATCCCGTGACCGGTCGGCTGGCCCGCGGTTCGACCGCGAGCAACGAGTGGAGGACAATCGCCCCATGACCACCGACGTACCGATCAGTGACGAGTCGATCCGACTCGGTCAGTTCCTCAAGCTGGCCAACCTCGTGGAGAACGGGTCCGAGGCAAAGGCACTGATCGCCGGACGAATGGTCCGGGTCAACGACGAGGTCGAGACCCGGAGAGGGCGCCAGCTCACGGTCGGTGACGTCGTGATGCTGGCCAGCCAGTCCGCCCGGGTGACGGCTGGCGACCCCGACGCCGACGACGGGTTGCCCTGGTAGGCGATCGGCCGGACTCCCACCGGAGACGCAGATCGGGACACCGGCGTTGAGCAGTTCGACGCGAGCGTCCCGATCGGAGTGTGCGAGTGTCTGGGCTCCGAGTCAGGAGACCCCGAGCAGGTCGACGACGAAGATCAACGTCTCGCCGGGCTTGATCACGCCGCCGGCGCCGCGGTCGCCGTACCCGAGGTGGGGTGGGATGACGAGCTGGCGGCGGCCGCCGACCTTCATCCCCTGGACGCCGGTGTCCCATCCCGAGATGACCTGGCCGATGCCGAGGCGGAACTGGAGCGGGGCGCCCCGGTTGTAGGAGGCGTCGAACTCCTCACCGGTCGAGTGGGCCACGCCCACGTAGTGCACGGAGACGGTGTCGCCGGACTTCGCCTCCGCGCCGTCACCCTCGGTCAGGTCGGTGACCACGAGGTCGGTCGGGGGAGTCGGGTCGACGAAGTCGACCTCGGGCTTCTCGGTGCTCACAGGGAATTCTCCTCAGCTCTGGTGCAGGTAGTTGTCGAGTTGGTCGCGCTCGAACTCGAGCTCGCCGATGCGGCTCTTGACCACGTCGCCGATGGAGATGATGCCAGTGAGGGTGCCGTCGGTGAGCACGGGGACGTGGCGGATGCGGTGGTCGGTCATCACCTGCATGAGCTCGGTGACCGCAGCCGTGCCCTCACACGTCTGCACCTGCGTGGTCATGATCGAGGAGACCGGGGACTTGAGCATCGCTTCGTCGTCGAGGATGTGGCGGACGACGTCACGCTCGGAGACGATGCCGTCGACCGACGAGCCGTCGGTGCTCACGATGAGAGCCCCGACGTTGTGTTGGGCGAGCTTCGTGATCAGGTCGCGGACGGTGGCCTCGGGTCGGATGGTGACCACGTCCTGACGGGCCTTGCCGTGGATGACGTCGTTGATGCGCATGGGGACCTCCCGGTCGTTTCATGTGACAGGGATCACGCTAGTGGGCGCCGGGGCGGTTTGGTAGGTCGTTGTCCAGTTGTCGGGCAGCAGCACTCGTGGTTCGCCGCGTGGGCGTCGGTCCGGGCCTCAGCCGAGCGGGGGTTCGTCGCCCGTCTCACGGCGGCGTTCGCGCAGGTCGTGCACCGAACCTCCGGACGGGGCCTCGGTGTCTGGGTCGGTGCCGTCGCTGGAGCCGAGGAAGGCCAGCGCTGCCTCGTGCAGGTGGCCGTTGCTGGCCACCGCGTTGCCACCGAACGGGCCGGGCGTGCCGGAGAGCGAGGTGAACTGACCGCCGGCCTCGCGCACGATGATGTCGAGTGCGGCCATGTCGTAGACCTCGAGCTCGGGCTCCGCCGCGATGTCGACCGCCCCCTCGGCGACGAGCATGTAGGACCAGAAGTCGCCGTACGCACGCGTGCGCCAGCAACGCCGGGCCAGCGAGAGGAAGTCATCGAGCCGGCCGCGCTCGTCCCAACCGGACAGCGACGAGTAGGACAGGGACGCGTCGTCGAGACGGCGTACGTCGGAGGTGTGGATCTGGGTCGCCTTCAGCAGCGAGCGGCCGGTCCAGGCGCCGTTGTCCTTCGAGGCCCACCAGCGGCGCTGCAGCTGCGGCGCCGAGACGACGCCGAGCACGACCTCGTCGTCGACCACCAGTGAGATCAGGGTCGCCCAGACGGGGACGCCGCGGACGAAGTTCTTGGTGCCGTCGATCGGGTCCACGATCCAGCGTCGCTGGCTGTGCCCGGTGGTGCCCTGCTCCTCGCCGATCACGGCGTCGCGCGAACGCACGCGGGAGAGGGTGCGCCGGATGCCCTCCTCGACCGCCTCGTCGGCGTCGGTGACCGGAGTCAGGTCGGGCTTGCTCATCACGTGCAGGTCGAGCGCCTTGAAGCGCGCCTGGGTCAGAGAATCGGCATCATCGGCCAGGACATGCGCCAGGCGAAGGTCGTCGGTGTAGTCGGTGGCCATGAGCACAGGCTATTCCTCTGCGGGTTTGCCCGTTCCATGGCCTGCTACACGTCACCCCGGTGGCACCCCGCGGCGTTCTCGTCAGTCCACGATGCTGGCGCATCGCATCCCTCCTCGGCCTTGCGAGGCACACACCGGGTGTGACGCTCGCGACGGCCGAGAATGGAGGGCCATGCCCCAGGGCATGGCCGTCCAATCCATGGCCTGCTACGCGTCACCCCGGTGGCACCCCGCGGCGTTCTCGTCAGTCCACGATGCTGGCGCATCGCATCCCTCCTCGGCCTTGGAGGCACACACCGGATGTGACGCTCGCGACGGCCGAGAATGGAGGGCCATGCCCTAGGGTTCAGGCATGGAGATCAACGGGCTGCCGGCACACCCACTCATCATCCACGCGGCTGTTGTGCTCATTCCGATCGCCGCGGTCCTGGCCGCGATCTACGCGGTGGTGCCGCGTTGGCGCTGGTACACCCGCTGGCCGATGGTCGGTTTCTCCTTCGCCGCGTTGGCCGCCGTGATGTTCGCCTACTTCTCCGGCAAGGACTTCCTCGAGGAACGACCCGAGCTCAAGTCGATCATCCAGCCCCACCAGGAGCGCGCCCAGATCCTGTTCTGGCTCACCATCGTCTTCGTCCTGGTCGTGCTGATCAGCGCGGTGGCCCTGGGTGGGCCCTCGTCCTTGGCATCCGGCCGCGGTGCCCGTGGGCGCCATGCACCCATCATCGAATGGTTCCTTATGGTGATGCTGGTGATCTTCGCGGTGTCCTTGATCCTGATGACGTTCCAGACCGGCGAGGCCGGCGCCCGGCTGGTCTGGGGCTGAGTCTGGCCCACTCGACGACCACACGAACGACCACAACGGCCCAGATCGGGCCGGGAACAGCCTGAATCGTCGTGTTGTGGTCGTTCGCGTGGTCGTCGCGGTGGTCGACCAGCGGAGGGCGGAGCCCGATCGGGGTGCGAGCCTCAGTCGCCGCTCTCGCGTGAGGCCAGCAGGCGCCTGAAGGACTCGACCCGCTCCGGGTCCAGGGAGTGCGTCGCCATCGCTTCGTCGAGGCCACACTCTGGCTCACCGTTGCCGTGGGTGCATCCACGTGAGCAGGTCGCGGTCTGCTCCTCGAGGTCGGGGAACGCACCGATGATGTCGCCCGGCTCGACGTGGGCCAACCCGAAGGACCGGATCCCGGGGGTGTCGATGATCCAGCCGTCGTCGCCGGGAAGGGCCAACATGTAGGCCGAGGTCGACGTGTGGCGTCCACGCCCGGTCACGGCGTTCACGACGCCCACCTCGCGGCCGGCATCGGGGACCAGCGCGTTGACCAGGGTGGACTTGCCCACCCCGCTGTGGCCCACCAGCACGCTGGTCGTGCCCCGCAGCACCTCTCGCACCGGTGACACGTCACCCCCGCGTTGGGTGACGACGTAGGGCACACCGAGGGAGCGGTAGGTCGACAGCAGCGTCTCGGGGTCCGCGAGATCGGCCTTCGTCAGGCAGAGGATCGGCTGCATGCCCGCGTCGTACGCCGCGACCAGGGCGCGGTCGATCAGGCGCGGGCGTGGCTCGGGGTCGGCCAGAGCGGCGACCACGACCAGCTGGGCAGCGTTGGAGACGATCACGCGCTCGACGGGGTCGTCGTCGTCGGCGGTTCGACGCAGTGTGGTGGTGCGCTCGTTGACCTCGACGATGCGGGCGAGGGTGCCGTCCCTGCCCGAAACGTCGCCGACCACGCGCACTCTGTCGCCGACCACCACACCCTTGCGGCCCAAGGGGCGTGACTTCATCGCCATCACTCGACGTCCCTCGAGTCGGAGCGTGAAGCGTCCGCGGTCGACGGTGATCACCACCGCCTCGACCGCGTCGTCGTACGACGGTCGGTCCTTCGTGCGTGGGCGGGTGCGGCGCCGCGGCCGGTCGTAGTGCTCGAGGTCGTGCTCGGTGTAGCGACCGCTCACGGGCGGTCATCCCCGGCGAACAGGCCGGACCAGAAGCCGGCGAAGTCCGGGAAGGTCTTCGCGGTCGTCCCGATGTTCTCCACCTCGATGCCGTCGACTGCGGCGCCGAGGATGACACCGGCATGGGCCATGCGGTGGTCGGCGTAGGTGTGGAAGACGCCGCCGCGCAACTGCGCCGGGCGAAGCGACAGGCCGTCGGCCCGCTCGGTGACGTCGGCGCCGAGGCCGGTGAGCTCGGCCGCCAGGGCACTGATCCGGTCGGTCTCGTGGCCGCGGATGTGGGCGATGCCGCGCAGGTGTGACGGTGAGTCCGCCAGGGCACAGAGTGCTGCCACCGCGGGCGTGAGCTCGCCGACGTCGTGCAGATCGAGGTCGACACCGTGCAGCGAGCCGGTGCCGGTGACGGTCAGCCCCTCGGGCGAGAGCGTGACCGAGCAACCCATCCGGGTCAGGATGTCGCGCAGCGCGTCGCCGGCCTGGGTGGTCTGCCGGGGCCAGTCGCGCACGGTGACGGACCCACGACTGACGGCGGCCAGCGCCACGAACGGCGCCGCGTTGGAGAGATCGGGTTCGATCACGTGGTCAACCGCGCGGATCGGCCCGGGGGCCACGGTCCACCGGTTGGCGTCGCTGTCGTCGACGACCACTCCGTGGGCGCGCAGCATCTCGACGCTCATGTCGATGTGGGGGATGGACGGCACAGGCTTGCCGTCGTGGCGGACATCGACGCCCTCGTCGTAGCGGGCGCCGGCCAACAGCAGCGCGGAGATGAACTGGGAGGACGCGGAGGCGTCGACCACCACGCGGCCGCCCTTCACGCGGCCGCTGCCGTGGATAGTGAAGGGAAGCCGGTCACCCTCGGAGACCTCGACGCCAAGGCCACGCAGGGCGGTCAGCACTTCACCCACGGGACGGTTGCGCATGTGGGCGTCACCGTCGAAGGAGACCGACCCCTCGGCCAGGCCCGCCACCGGAGGCACGAAGCGCATGACGGTGCCGGCGAGACCACAGTCGACCTCGGCGTCGCCGGTGAGGGTGCCGGGAGTGACCCGCCAGTCGTCGGACGTGGTGTCGATGGAGGCCCCCAAGGACGTCAGGGCCTTCGCCATCAGCACCGTGTCACGCGAGACCAGAGCCCGGCGGACCACGGAGGGGCCGTCGGCGAGCGAGGCCAGGATCAACGCCCGGTTCGTCAGCGACTTCGAGCCGGGCAGTGACACGGTCGCGGTCACCGGCGCATGCGCCCGCGGAGCTGGCCAGGGATCAGGTGTTGTCACGGTCGAAGGATATCGAGTGGGCTCGGGGTCACTGGGACAGCAGCACCGATCGGCTGTTGTTGCCGTGGTCGGCATCATCGGTTCCTTGGTCGGGGGTCACCGTGAAGGTGAGGTGGGTGTCGACGAAGACCTTCATCGCGGTGAGGTCGAACGAGGCGCTGTTGGCGTCGTCGACGCGGCAGGTGAGGGTGCCGAGAGCGAGGCGGCTGCAGCGTGACTCGAGCAGGTCGAGGACCACCACCGGGTTGTCGCTGGTGATGCGCAGCGTTGCGGGCCCGTGGCTGACGTCCACGGCGACCTGCCAGATCGTCGAGTTGCCCAGTTGTCGGGCACTGGGAGCGACCGTCAGGTCGTCCTCGGGCGGCTCCGTGGGCGTGGGAGTCGGCGTGGGAGTCGGGGTCGGTGTCTTCGTGGGAGTCGGCGTGGGGGTGGGGCTCGGGGTCGGGCTCGGACTGCTCGACGGCGAGGCCGACGGTGTGGTCGACGTGGGAGCCACCGGCGCCGTGGTGGCCGGGGGCGCGGCGGGTGTGGTCCTGGGCGGCGCCTTCGACTTCGGCGGTGCCGGGGTCTGGGAACGGGGTGTCGTGGGAGCGGTGGAAGGTGACGAGGAGGCATCTGGGGCCGCGATCTGGGCCGAGGGCGGATCGCTGACCGGGTCGTCGCCCTGGTTGACCGCCACCGCGATCGAGATGCCGGTCACCGCCGCGACCGCCGCGACTCCGCTGACCGCGGCCACCTGCGTGTTGGCAGCGACGAAGTCCTTCGCCCGGTCGAAGAAGAGCAACACGAAGCCCTTGGCCGCAAGGGATCCGGCCCCCGCGAGGTAGGCGGCGCCGGCCGAGGTGCCGAGCAGGAGTGGTGCGAGAAGCGCGCCGAGGTTCGAGTTCACCTCGGTGAGCTCGAGATAGATGGCCATGCAGCTGCGGCACTCGTCGACGTGCTTCTCGATCTTGGCGGCGTCTCGTCGCGACACCCCGTTGCGGATGTAGGCGCCCAGGTGATCGTGGGTCCACCGGCACTCAGGTTTGTCGAGCTCTTCAACGTGGGAGTTGAGGAAGGCCTGCCGCAGCCCTTCGCGGGCGCGGTAGGCGAGGGCCGACACCGAGTTGGCGCTCATGCCGAGCAGGGTGGCCACCTCGGCCGGCTTCTGGCCCTCGACCTCGGTGTGCCACAGCACCAGCTGCCAACGCTCGGGCAGGGACGCGAACGCCTTGGCTGCGGCTTCGTTCTCGAAGCCCTCGACCGCGGTGTCGCGGAACGGCACTCCGGGGTCGAAGGACTCCATGTCGTCCGTGGTGTGCAGTCGGGAGCCGGCGCGGATCTTGTCGACGTGCAGTCGGCGTACGGCGGTGAGCAGGTAGGCGCGGAAGGCGACGTCGGGCCCACCACCGCCCTGCAGCACCTTGAGCACCTTGGCGAAGGCATCGGAGACGAGGTCGTCGGCGTCGGACGGCGTGGTGAGCTGACGGGCGAGCCGCCGCGCCGCGGCCACGTGGCGCTCGAAGAGGTCGCCGTACGCGGACACGTCACCACCCCGGACGGCCGAGATCAGTTCGGCGTCGCCCGGTTCCTCGAGCTCGGGGAGTGTGGTGCTCACATCTCTTCCAACGATCCAAGGGGCAAATGATGACGCGGTATGCGTCACGAATCAGGTTAGTCGTTCGCAGCCGGGTGGGCTGCTTCGTTGCCGGAAGAGGGGGATTCTCGCTCCGACCGGAAGAGTTCCGAAAGTTTTTCGGAAAGTCGCGTCATGACTTCTCGGCTGCCCCGTTCCATCGTCACAGGAACGTGGAGCATGACACCGGGAGGGGACAGGGGCCGTGGGTTTCTTCGCAACCAAGACGCGACGGAACTCCGCGGACGATTCCGAGGCGAGGGCTGAGCTGTCCGAACTGACACGGCAGGGGTTGCCGAATCAGTTCGAGGCCGTGGGGGAAGCCCTCGCCTCGGGATCGGGCTCTGTCGCGGCTTGTGAAGTGGCAGGTCGGCTACTGGCCAGGGACGGGGCCTCACTCGATGAGGCCCTGGAGCTGCTCAGCCGCACGACCCACCTCGTCACGGGGCAAGAACCGGCCTTTGTCGACGTACGGGCGCTGTCCATGGCCTGGAGCGAGTCGACGCTGGCCTACCTGCACCAACTGTCCTGTGAGGACCCGTTGACGGGCCTGGCCAGTCTGGCGCACATCCGCAGTCGGTTGTCCGAGCTGTACAGGGGGCAGCTCGGGCCGTCGGCGGCGGAACCGGGGGACCTGGGGGAGACCCACGCCCTCGTTGTGGTGGAGCTCCCCGAGGACCGACCGGGTCGCGTTGCCCCGGGCGATGACCACTTCACCCGAGCCATGCGGCTGACCCGTCTGGGCGAGATCGTGCGGACGGTGTTCAGTGGCACCGAGACCATCGGTCGGTCCGGCACCAACCGAGTCGTGGTGATCGTCGAGAGAGACGCGCGGCTTGGCCGGCGGGTGGCACTCCTGCGCAAGATGTTGGCCACTGCCGATCACCCGACGCGGGTCTGGATCGAGGGGCTGCCGCCGACGGACGACGGTGCCGCGTCCCTGCTCGACGAGCTCTGCCGGCACTGAGCGTGGGTTCAGGCTGAGCCTCGACACCCCGGCCGCGACGTCTCAGGCGAGCTCGCGTCGCCGGCTCGACCTGCCTCGCCACGCCGTGCACTCCTGCATCGTGCGCGGTTAGGCTTCGGCGCATGTGTGGTCGCTATGCGTCGTCCCGCCAGCCTGAGGACCTCATCGAGGAGTTCGAGGTCGAGGAGGCCTTGATCCCGGCACCGCTGGAGCCTGACTTCAACGTGGCACCGACCAAGGAGGTCTATGCCGTCCTCGAGCGGCCGGAGAGGGACGACCGGCCCCAACAACGCCAGCTGCGGGTGCTCACCTGGGGCCTGGTCCCGTCGTGGGCCAAGGACCCGTCGATCGGCAACCGGATGATCAACGCACGCATGGAGACGGTGGCCGAGAAGCCGGCCTACCGGCGAGCCTTCGCCGCGCGACGGTGCCTGCTGCCGGCCGACGGCTACTTCGAGTGGTATCCGACGCAGGAGAGGACCAAGGCCGGCAGGCCGAAGAAGCAGCCGTTCTTCATCCGGCCGAAGGACGGCGAGGTGCTGGCGATGGCGGGCCTCTACGAGATCTGGCGTGACCCGACGAAGCCGAAGGACGACCCGGCTCCGTTTCGTTGGACGTGCACCGTGATCACCACCGACGCCGAGGACTCACTGGGCCACATCCATGACCGGATGCCGCTGATGGTCCCGACCGACCGGCGCGCCGAGTGGCTCGACCCCACCCACCGGGCCGACGACGACCTGTTGTCACTCCTCGAACCGGCGGCACCCGGCCAGCTGGAGGCCTATCCGGTCTCGACCCTGGTCAGCAACGTGCGCAACAACGGGCCCGAGCTGATCGCCCCGCTCCCGATCGAACAGGACCACTGATGGTCAACCTCGAGCGCATCGTTGCCACGCCGTACGGCGATGCCAGGTTGGTCTCCTCACGCTCCCGGCGCCCTGTGGCGACCCTGTTGCTCAGCCATGGCGCCGGTGCGGGCATCGACACCCCGGATCTGGAGGCGTTGGCCAGGTCCCTGCCCGGACAGGGCGTCACGGTGCATCGTCTCGAGCAGCCGTGGAAGGTGGCTGGGAAGAAGGTGGCCACGGCCCCGCCCACGTTGGACGTCGCCCTGCAGGCGGCAGCCGAGGTGATCCGGCCGCGGACGCCGTTGATCCTGGGTGGCCGCTCTGCAGGTGCGCGTTCGGCGGCCCGTTCCGCCCACGCCCTGGGCGCTGCCGGCGTACTCGCCTTGTCGTTCCCGCTGCACCCGCCCGGGCGGCCCGAGAAATCTCGACGCGCGGAGCTCGAGGGGGTGTCGGTGCCGATGCTGACGGTGCAGGGAGCGCGCGACCCGATGGGGAAGCCCGAGGAGTTCCCCGAGGGCACCAACTTGATCGAGGTGCCCTTCGCCGACCATTCGTTGAAGGTGCCGCGCTCGGCGCCGCTGTCGGGATCCGACGTCACGGCGATGATCGTCGAGGCCACCCTGGAGTGGATCGTCCGCGAGGTCACCGGCCCCTGAGGCGGGTCCGCGGGAATCAATGCGGCGCCCTTCTGGTTCAACCAGATGTGACAGCACTACTCGAACGTCCCGCGTCCCGCGTAGGCTGGGAGGCGATGACTGAATCCCTCACCAGCGACGTCGACATGTCCGAGGTCGACCTCGCCAACGAAACCGACGCCGAGCGCTCGCTGCGCTTCGAGCGTGATGCGCTGCCCTATCTCGACCAGCTGTACTCGGCGGCCATGCGGATGACCCGCAACCCGAGCGATGCCGAGGACCTCGTCCAGGAGACGTTCGCCAAGGCATTCTCGGCCTTCCGCCAGTACAAGCCCGGCACGAACCTGAAGGCGTGGCTCTACCGGATCCTCACGAACACGTTCATCAACAACTACCGCAAGAAGCAGCGGCAGCCACAGCAGTCGATGGCCGAGGACGTCGAGGACTGGCAGCTCGCGCGCGCCGAGTCACACACCTCCACCGGGCTCCGGTCGGCTGAGATGGAGGCGTTGGAGCATCTCCCCGACTCGCAGGTGAAGGACGCCCTGCAGCGGCTCCCCGAGGAGTTCCGGCTGGCCGTCTACCTCGCCGACGTCGAGGGCTTTCCCTACAAGGAGATCGCAGAAATCATGGACACCCCGATCGGGACGGTCATGTCCCGGCTGCACCGTGGCCGCCGCCAGCTCCGCGACATGTTGTCCGGCTATGTCCGTGAGAACGATCTGTTGCGCCCGGCCTCGAAGGGAGCCTCCTCGTGAGCGACCAGACTCCCGCGGAAGACTGTGCCGACTACATCGAACGCATCGTCTACCTGATCGACAACGAGCTCGACGAGGCCGACTGCTCGGTGGTGCGTCACCACCTCGAGGAGTGTGGTCCCTGCCTGGAGAAGTACGACCTCGAGCGCACCGTGAAAGCCATCGTGGCCCGGTCCTGCTCGGAGTCCGCGCCGAACAGCCTGCGGGACCGAGTGCTGGTGCAGTTGCGCCAGGTGCAGATCCAGATCACCGAGCGCTGACCCGGCCGATTGGCGGCAGCAGAGGTTTTGCTGCGACAATGGCCGCCGCAGATTCTCCAGGAGGACACATGAGCAAGCGAGGCCGCAAGCGCCGCGATCGCAAGAAGAAGGGCGCGAACCACGGCAAGCGCCCCAACGCCTGATTCGTCAGGCTTCCTGAACCCCCGAGCCACTTCGTCTGGCCGGGGGTTCTTCCTTGCCCGAGCATGTGAGAATCACGCCATGTCGACCGCAGACCTGACCGCCGCCCGGACGTTCACCGTCTCCGACGACGACACCGCGCGTGCGGTCGGCTCCGGCTCCCTCGAGGTGCTGGGCAGCCCCAGGCTGTTGGCCTGGTGCGAGGCCGTCACCTGCGACGCGATCGCAGCGACCCTGGCCGACGGCCAGACCTCCGTCGGCACCCGCATGTCCCTGGAACACACGGCCCCGAGCAAGGTGGGCGCCGAGGTCGTCGTCACCGCTGCGGCGTCGTACGTCGACGGGCGGCTGGTGCGGTTCAGTGTCTCTGCCCGGATGAACGGCAAGCTCGTCGGCAGTGGGGAAGTGACCCGGGTCGTCGTGGACGCGGAGAAGTTCATGTCCCGGCTCTGAACGCTCCCTCTCGACGCGGCGGTCGAGCAGACACATCGGGAACCTGGGTCTTGCAGGCAGGCTCAGCCGTGGTGGAGCTCGAAGGCGATCAGTTGCACGCCCGGTGCCGGTGACCAGTCGCGCTCGGGCAACCGGGTGAACCCGAGACGCCGGTAGAGCCGGTGTGCGGCCGCCATCTGCTCCATTGACGAGATCACCACGCCGCGGTCGCCGGCCGCCCGGGACATCTCGAGGCAGAATCGGGCCAGGGCCTCGCCCACACCTTGGCCCTGGGCACCGGGTGCGACCGCGAGCATGCGGAACTCGCCCTCGTCCGGCTGACTGATCTCGCGCCACGCCGAGCCGCGAGGGCACCACGTGACGTTGCCCAGCAGGGCTCCACCGTCCTCGGCGACGTAGAGCTCCGCCTCGGCTGCGCGTGTTGCTGCGTCGCGCAGCTTCGCGACGTACGGGTCGGCGGGACCCGAGGTGAAGGCCGAGTACGCCGCCTGTGTGATCTCTCCGGCGAGGTCGAGCTCATCGGTGCGGGCGAGTCGGATCTCCACGCTCAGATTCCGAAGGTACTGCGTGGGTAGGCGGCCTCGACGTCGGTGATCACGTTGACCATGTAGGGAACTCCCGAGGCGAAGGCCCGGTCGATGGCAGGACCGATCTGGCGAGGATCGGTGACCGTCTCACCGGCCCCACCGAGCGCCTTGACCACGTCGTCGTACGGCGTGCGCGGGGCGAGGTCGGCGGCGACGTCGTAGCCGTAGAGCATCTGCATCGGGCCCTTCTCGAGCCCCCAGGCGGAGTTGTTGCCGCACACCATGACGACCGGGAGGTCCTGGCGGACCAGCGAGTCGACGTCCATCAGGGAGAAGCCGGCGGCTCCGTCGCCCAGCAGCAGCACCACCTGGGCCGACGGGCGGGCGATGCGCGCCGCCATCGCCGATCCGAGGCCTGCGCCGAGGCACCCGTAGGGCCCGGGGTCGAGCCAGCCACCCGGGCGCTTGGGCTCCACGAACTTCCCGGCGAAGCTCACGAAGTCCCCGCCGTCGCCGATCACCACCGCATCGTCGGCCAGGCGAGGGACGAGCTCTCCGTAGATCCGGGCCGGGTGGATCGGATCGGCCTCTGCCTCCAGAAGCGTCCGATCGCGATCGTTCGTGGCACGGACGGTGTCCTGCAGCCTCGAGACCCACGGAGCCCAGTCGGGCTTGCGCACGACCCGGTCGACGGCGTCGGCCAACGACTCGAACACCAGGGAGAGGTCGCCGAATGCGGAGGCGGCCAGTGCGGCGTGGCCGGAGACCTGCTGTTCGGAGTCGGCGATGTGGACCACCTCGGCAGGGAGAGCACCGTCCTTGCCGCCGAACACGCCGTACCCGAGGCGGAAGTCCAGCGGGGTGCCGACCACGATCACGAGGTCCGACTGCCCGAGGGCCTCGCCGCGAGCCTTGGTGACCAGCAGTGGGTGACCGCCGGGCACCACACCGCGACCCATGCCGTTGGTGATCGCGGGGAGCCCCAGCTGCTCGACGAACGCGAGCGCGGCCACCTCGGCGCGGTCGGCCCACACGTCGGTGCCGAGAACGAGGACGGGGCGTTCGGAGCGGCCGATCAGCTCGGCCACGGCAGAGATCGCATCGGGATCGGGAGCCTGGGTCGTGGCCTGCTGGGGCCCGTTCCACCCGACCTCGGCGGTGTTGAAGAACTCGTCCATGGGGACGTCGACGAACACCGGTCCACGATGGGAGGAGCCGGCCGCGGTGAATGCCCGGTCCATGCCGTCGGCAACCTCCGCGGCAGTGGGCAGCGTCGTGGCGAGCTTGGCGACGGGCGCCAGGATCGGCGGTTGGTCGAGCTCCTGGAGGCTGCCGGTGCCCCATCGGTTCTGTGGAGCACGGCCGCCCACGACGACCATGGGGGAGCCGGCGAACTGGGCCTGCGCGATGGCGCTGACACCGTTGGTGACACCCGGGCCGGCGGTGAGGACGGCAAGGCCCGGGACCCGGGTCAGCTTGCCGGTGGCCTCCGCTGCGAAGGCAGCCGTCTGTTCGTGGCGTACGTCGACGATGCGCATCGGCGGGTCAGCCTTGACCGCGCCGTCGTACATCGGGAACACGTGCGCTCCCGAGAGCGTGAACATCGTCTCGACACCATGCGCGCGGGCCACGTGGACGGCGTGCTCTCCAGCGTGGCCGGAGAGTGTGGGCTCCTCAGCTTCTGTCATGGGCGTCACACTAACCACTGGCGTCCAACACCGACATCGAAATCACCGCGCGGTCCCGCCGTCACCCCGAGCGGACTACTCGAAGGAGGCGGCGTCCAGCCCGCGCAGGGTGTCGACCAGGGCCAGCACCAGATCCGCGCGTACGCCGGGGTGTCGTCGTCCGAGGGTCAGCTGCAGGTGGAGGGAACGCAGGAAGGCCTGTGCGTTGAAATCCGTCGCAGTCTCGTCGGGCCGACCGGCCCCGGCGCCGATTCTCCTCACCCATGGGTCGAGGACCCCGATCGGCACCACGTCGCGACGCAGGATCGCCATCGTGGACAGGGCCAGGCGGTCCGGTTCTCCGTGCACCAGGTGTTGCTCGGTGGGAGCCAGGACGCGGTCGGCGAAGACGTCGAGCAGCACGGTCAACTCGTTGAGCCCCAGGCCGGGGGACCGGGCAAGGGAGCCGATCGCGTCGGCGCCGTGGGCGATCGCGTGCGCCCATCCCTTGCCCTCGACCGTGCCCCGCAGGTCTGCCTCGCGGACGAACCATCCGGTCAACCGGTCACCCCACTCGAGCACCTTGTCCGGCGTGACCACGCCGATCTCGAGGTTGCGCTCGAGGCACCCGGCCAGGACCCGCGCGGACCAGCTGCGTCGGAAGACCGAGTCGGTCCCCGTCTCGCCGAGCCCGATCGTCAGGCCGGTCACCATGCCGTCGCCCAGGCCGATCAGCAGGTCGTCGTACACACCCCGGCCGATCCACGCGGCCAGCACCCGGAACGCCGTCGCGTCGCGGCGTTGGGGATCAGCACTGCCCAACATGATCGTCAGCTCGGTGGTCAGCTCGTCGAGGGGCTGGTCGGGCGGCACCTGCAGGTCGTTGGCGAGCACTCTTTCCCAGATCGACGCAGGCATGCCTCCAGCATGCCAGCACAGGGCAGGCATGGCCGAGGCATAGGGTGTCGCCGTGCCCACACTCGACGAACTGGCCAAGGCGCACACGGAGCTCGACGCCGCGGACCTGCTCTGGCTGCAGCGGTTGATGGCCGACTGGCAGATCATCGCCGACCTGTCCTTCGCCGATCTCGTGCTGTGGCTGCCGGATCGGGAGGGCAAGGGATTCTGGGCCGGGGGGCAGATGCGCCCGACCACCGGTCCCACCGCCTTGCTCGACGACGTGATCGGCACCTTCGTCCCGGTCAACCGGCGGCCGATGCTCGACATGGCCTTGGCCCAGGAGCGGGTGATCCGTGAGGGCGATCCGGAGTGGCGCGACGACGTGCCGGTGCGGGTCGAGACTATCCCGGTACGCCGTGAGGACCGGGTGATCGCCGTGGTCGCACGCAACACCAACCTGCTCGGCGTACGCACGCCGAGTCGACTGGAGCTCTCCTACCTCCAGACCGCCGCAGACCTGACCCAGATGATCAGCCGCGGGCTGTTCCCGGAGGTCGGTGAGCGCAGCGACCATGCCGACACGCCCCGTGTGGGCGACGGGTTCATCCGGGTCGGCGTCACCGGCCTGGTCACCTATGCTTCCCCCAACGCGCTGAGCGTCTATCGCCGTCTCGGGCACGCGGAGGACCTCACCGGGCACCGGCTGACCGACCTGACCCGCGAGCTGGTGCCGCCGCGCAGGAGACCGGACGAAGAAACACTCAGCGCGGTGCTGGGCGGTCACGTGCACAAGGACGCGGAGATCAGCGGTGACGGTGTTGCCCTGATCGCACGCAGCATCCCCTTGCGTCCCCAGGGCGAACGCATCGGTGCGTTGATCCTGCTGCGCGACGTCACCGACCTGCGTCGGCGGGATCGTGAGCTGGTCACCAAGGACGCCACCATCCGCGAGATCCACCACCGAGTGAAGAACAACCTGCAGACGGTCGCGGCGCTACTGCGCCTGCAGGCACGACGCATGGACACCCCCGACGCCAAGGCCGCGCTCGAGGAGGCGGTACGCCGAGTGGGCTCGATCGCGATCGTGCACGAGACCCTGAGCCAGGCCGTCGAGGAGCACGTCGACTTCGACGAGATCTCCGACCGGCTGGGCCGCATGGTCACTGACGTGAGTGCGGTGGGGGAGACGGTCCGGGTCGTGCGCTCAGGCAGCTTCGGCGTGCTCAGCTCGGAGGCGGCCACGGCCCTGGCGATGGTGGTCACCGAGCTGCTGCAGAATGCCGTGGAGCACGGCTACTCGAGCGGGGACGACGGCCGGATCACCGTGGAGGCGCGTCGACTGGTGGGCCGGCTGCACATCACGATCGAGGACGACGGTCGCGGCCTTCCGGAAGGCTTCTCCCTGGACGGCCAGGTCAACCTCGGGCTGTCCATCGTTCGTACGCTGGTCGAGTCCGAGCTCGAAGGCGTCCTCACGATGGGTGCCACCCATCCGCCGTCGACGCGGGGAACCCGCGTCGACATCGACGTTCCGGTCGACTAGGCAGTCCGGACGCGGGCGCGGGCGTTGCGACGCTTGAGAGCGCGCCGCTCGTCCTCACCGAGTCCACCCCAGACGCCGTGGTCCTGTCCCGCCTCGAGGGCCCAGGCGAGGCACTGTTCACGCACCTCGCAGCGTCGGCACACCTGCTTGGCCTCCTCGATCTGGAGGATGGCCGGACCGGTGTTGCCGATCGGGAAGAACAACTCCGGGTCCTCGTCGAGGCACGCGGAGCGATGGCGCCAATCCATGGCGGGGGACTCCCTCTTCTCAGTGTCGTCGCGGCCTCTGGGCCGTCACGTAAAAGTTCTTGTACGCGCGCAGGGTCAAGCGAACCCGTTCACGGCGCACGGAACACAGTTGCAAGAAGTGGACCCCGTGACAACCCCTTACCGACGTCACTTTGGTCACAAGTACTGTTTTTCCTCGTGAGCACCCCCGTTGAACGCCCGATTCCGCCACCATTGGTTGTCGCGGTGAGCCTTTCGGCTCTCGAGGCGCTGGGCCTGGTGACCTACGCCCTACTCGAACTGTTCCACCTGTCCGGCGGGCGACTCACCATGGGCCTGACCACGGCGCTCTTCTTCGCGGCGTACGGCGTGTTCCTGGCGTGGGCGAGCTGGTCGGTGCGCTCGGGGGAGTCGTGGGCCCGGAGCCCGATCGTGTTCACCCAGCTGATGGTCCTGGGCCTGGCCTGGAGCTTCCGCGGCGGCGAGACGACCGCGGTGGCGATCGGGTTGGCCGTGGTCGCCGTGATCGTGCTCGGCGGGATGCTCAACCCGGCCAGCATGGAGTACCTCTCCGACGACGTGGAGGATTCCCCGTCCTGAGCCGGATCGCCGCTCTGTGCCCGGTCGCTCGGTGACTCGAGGCTCAGGAAGCGTCGTCGGCCAACGCCTGACGCAGGTGCTCGAGGGTCTTGGTCAGCAACCTCGACACGTGCATCTGGCTGACCCCGACCTCGGTGGCGATCTGCGACTGGGTCATGTTCTTGAAGAACCTGAGCATCAGGATGTTCTTCTCGCGCGGCGGCAACTGCTCGAGCAGCGGCTTGAGCGACTCACGCAGCTCGACGTGCTCGATGCCGTCGTCGTCGACCCCCATCGTGTCGAGCATGCTCAGTGAGCCGCCGTCGTCGCTGCTGTCACTCCCGGCGTCGAGGGAGAGCGTCGAGTAGGCGTTGCTGGACTCGATGCCCTCGATGACCTCCTCGACGGAGCAGCCGATCACCTCGGCAAGCTCCGAGGGCGTCGGCGAGCGGCCCAGGGACTGGTTGAGCTCTGCGGTGCTGGCGCTGATCTGCATGCGCAGCTCCTGGAGCCTGCGCGGCACCCGGATGGCCCAACCCTTGTCGCGGAAGTGTCGCTTAATCTCCCCGATGATGGTGGGCGTGGCGTAGGTCGAGAACTCGACGCCCCGGTCGGTGTCGAAGCGGTCGACGGCCTTGATCAACCCGATGGTGCCGACCTGGACCAGGTCCTCGAACGGCTCACCGCGATTGCGGAAACGTCGCGCGCAGTGCTCCACGAGGGGCAGGTGCAGCTGGACCAGCTCATCGCGCGCAGTGGAGCGCACGGCCTCGCTGGCCTCCTGGTCGCTCACCCGGACGAACAGCGCGGCACTGGCTGCCTTGATCTCGGCAAGGGGCATGCGCTGGGGAGGTCCCCCGCTCTGTGAACTCATGTCAGACCGCGACCGTCGAGTGCATCGTCATCGTCACGGCGAGTACGCCGTCACTCGACGTCAGCTCGGCGTGGGTGGTGAGTGCGCTGAGGACCTGCCAGGCGAAGCCGTCCTCCTCGGGGAGCTCGGTCAGCGTGCTCGGCACCGTGATGGTGATGGTGACCTCGCCGCTCTTCATGAAGAAGGAGCAGGTGAGGTCGGTGCCCTCGGTGGCCGAGGGCAGCACCATGGCGCAGGCCTCGCCGACCGCCATCCGCAGGTCTTCGATGTCGTCGATCGTGAAGTCGAGCCTGGCAGCCAGGCTGACGGTGGTGGCCCGCAGCACGGACACGTAGGCGCTGTCTACGGGGAGTCGGAGCTCGACATCGGGTCGCATGCGCCCAACATATCGCTTCCGTCCACTCCCACGACCTCGGCCATGACGCGCCTCGCCGACCTGCACGACGTACGCCGCGTTCATGGCGGAAGGAAGTTCGGCCGGCGGTGATCCGTGCTGAGCGGGTGAACCGAGTCTGGCGCACGAACGTCCTTGCGCGACGAACATCGTCCTGGGTGGAAACAGCGGAGGGTGCCGCGCCAGCGCGCGACACCCTCCAGTGGTGTTCAGGTGACGGCCCGGAGACCGTCGAGACGTCAGGCCTTCTTGTTACGACGGCTTCGCAAGCTCAGCCGGTCGATTCAAGACCAAGAAGGCCCTCGTTCCTCAGGCCTTCTTGGTCTCCCAGAAGATCTCGGCGATCTCGTCGATCTTGGCGAGGAGCTGGTCGGCGGCCTCGACGTCCATCGTGCCCTTGGTGCCACCCGCACCGGCCAGCTTGGTGGCCTCGTTGACGAGCGTGTGCAGCTGCGGGTACTTCTCGAAGTGCGGGGGCTTGAAGTAGTCGGTCCACAGCACCCAGAGGTGGTGCTTGACGAGCTCGGAGCGCTCTTCCTTGATCAGCACCGCGCGGGTCCGGAAGTCCGGGTCGTCGTTGTCGGCGAGCTTGCCGATGACGGCCTTGATGGACTCGGCCTCGATGCGGGCCTGTGCGGGGTCGTAGACGCCGCAGGGCAGGTCGCAGTGGGCCTGGACCTCAACGGTGGGGGCGAACAGTCGCTCAAGCATGCTTGGCGTCCTCTCTTCGACGTGTGAAACGGAGAATGTCCTTCTTCGCTGCGAGACTACTCCGCATGGATGACCGTCGTCAGCCGGGTGGCCACAGGAGATTCGGGTTCGCCGTGGTGCGTGGTCGCTCCATGGAGCCACGACTGCGCGACGGAGACCGCCTGCTGGTCACCTACGGCGCCCTGGTGCGTGCCGGTGACGTCGTGGTGGCGCGCTTCGCAGATGGGACCCTGGCCGTGAAGCGCGCCGTCGAGGCGCGCACCACCCGCACGGGAGGCCGGGGGTGGTGGCTGTTGAGCGACAACGCCGACGCGGGCATCGACTCCCGGCATCGTGGTGTGGTCCCGGCCGCCGACGTGCTCGGTGTCGTACGCCGACGCGTGTGGCCGTGGCGTCGACGGTGATGCACGTCTCATTCACTGCGCCCGGGTGGTCGGTGCATTCGGTCCCCTGACGCCTTGTGACAATATGGAGCCAGGGAGACCCCCTGGTCCGACAAGTTCCGCGAACCACCTCTGACGCGTCGAACTGGGCCTGCCCACCCCGTTTCTCCTCTGCGAAAGTTCGTCATGCCTGCTTCTTCCCACGAGCCCACGGAGCACCCGTTCTCGGGCGATCCAGTCTTCGACCTCCACGTCGGTGGGAAGATGGAGATCCGCTCACAGGTCGAGCTCGCCGGCGCAGACGAGCTGTCGCTCGCCTACACGCCCGGTGTGGCCCGTGTGTGCGAGGCGATCGCGGAGAACCCCCAGTTGACCCGCAGCTACACCTGGGTGCCCAACACGGTCGCCATCGTGACCGACGGCACCGCCGTGCTCGGCCTCGGCGACATCGGCCCGCAGGCCGCGATGCCGGTGATGGAGGGCAAGGCCGTGCTGTTCAAGCAGTTCGGTGGCGTCGACGGCATCCCGATCTGCCTGTCCACGACCGACGTCGACGAGATCGTCGAGACCGTGGCCCGGATGGCGCCCTCGTTCGGTGGCATCAACCTCGAGGACATCTCGGCCCCGCGCTGCTTCGAGATCGAGCAGCGGCTCAAGGACCGACTCGACATCCCGGTCTTCCACGACGACCAGCACGGCACCGCCGTGGTCGCCCTGGCCGCCCTCAAGAACGCCCTGAAGCTGACCGGTCGCGTTGCCGAGACGACCCGTGTGGTGGTCTCCGGTGCGGGTGCCGCGGGCGTCGCGGTCACCCGGATCCTGCTCGAGGCGGGCATCAAGGACATCGCCGTCATCGACCGCCAGGGTGTGCTCAACTCCGAGCGCTCCGACCTCACCAAGGTCAAGCAGGACCTGGCCCGTGACACCGCCGACAACTTCGGCCGCAAGGGCTCGCTGGCCGACGTGATGAACGGCGCCGATGTCTACATCGGTGTGTCCGGTGGCAACGTGCCCGAGGAGATCGTGGCCACGATGGCCGACGACGCCATCGTCTTCGGACTGGCGAACCCGACCCCCGAGGTGCATCCCGACGTGGCGCACCGCCACGCCCGCGTGGTGGCCACCGGGCGCTCCGACTACCCCAACCAGATCAACAACGTGCTGGCCTTCCCCGGCATCTTCCGCGGTGCGTACGACGTGCACGCCACCGCGATCACCGAGGGCATGAAGCTGGCTGCCGCCGAGGCCCTGGCCGACCTGATCGGTGACGAGCTGACCGAGGAGCTCATCATCCCCTCGCCGTTCGACCCGCGGGTCGGCCCGGCCGTGGCCGCGGCGGTCTCCGAGGCTGCGCGCCGCGACGGTGTCGCGCGCGCTGCCCGCTAGGCGGCACGCCAGAGGACCCTCTCCGGTGACCCACTAGATTGGGCACCATGTTTGCGATCTATGCAGAGAAGTTCTCGTCCGAAGATCCGCTGAGCGGCCTGGTCGTCGGGGAGCGTCCCGACCCGGTGGCTCCTGACGGCTGGACGACGGTGTCGGTCAAGGCAGCCTCGCTCAACCACCACGACCTCTGGTCGTTGCGAGGCGTGGGGCTGCGAGAGGAGTCGTTGCCGATGATCCTGGGCTGCGACGCCGCGGGACTCGACGAGGACGGCAACGAAGTGCTCGTCCACGCCGTCGTCTCCGACCCCGACTGGTCCGGCGACGAGACGTTCGATCCGAAGCGCTCGTTGCTCTCCGAGCGTCACCAGGGAACGTTCGCCGAGAAGGTGATCGTGCCGAGGCGGAACGTGGTCGCGAAGCCGGCGTCGATGTCGTTCGCCGAGGCCGCCTGCCTTCCGACGGCGTGGCTCACGGCCTACCGGATGCTCTTCACCCAGGGCGGGCTGAAGGCCGGTGACACCGTCCTCGTGCAGGGCGCCGGTGGCGGCGTGGCCACGGCGCTGATCACGCTGGCCCGGGCCGGCGGCCTGAGGGTGCTGGCCACCAGCCGCGACGAGGCCAAGCGCGCCCGCGCCCTAGAGATCGGTGCCCACGAGGTGTTCGAGTCCAACGAGCGGCTGCCGATCAAGGTGGATGCGGTCATGGAGACGGTCGGTCGGGCGACGTGGTCACACTCGATCCGCGCGCTGCGCCCCGGCGGGAAGATTGTGATCAGCGGTACGACGAGCGGGCCGCAGCTCGACGACTCGGAGCTGACCCGCATCTTCTTCCTCCAACTGCAGGTGATCGGCTCCACGATGGGCACTCGTGACGAACTGGCCGCCCTGACCACCATGCTCGACGCAACCGGTGCCCGGCCCCTGATCGACCGGGAGATCCCGATCGCCGATGCGCGTCAGGGGTTCGCCGCGATGGCCGGTGGTGACGTCTTCGGCAAGATCGTCTTCACGCGGTGACGACTCGACGTACCCACCTGGTCACCGGAGCCGGCTCCGGCATCGGGGCAGCCGTCGCCGCAAAACTCGTGGCACGGGGCGACGACGTCTGGCTCCTGGCCCGCTCCGGCGAGCGCGCTGCGCAGATCGCGGAGGAGTTCCCGCAGGCCCACGTCGTGGTCGCAGACCTGGCCGATCCCGAGGGCCTCGAGGCGTCCCTGGGAGACCTTCCGCCACGGCTGGACTCGCTGTTGCACATCGCCGGTGCGGTCGAGCTGGCCACGGTCGCCGAGCAGCGTCTCGACGGCCTGCGCCGGCAGCTCGACGTCAACCTCGTCGCGCCGATGGAGCTGACCCGAATCGCCCTGCCCGCGCTGCGTGCGGCCCGTGGCCTCGTGCTCGTGGTCAACTCCACCGCGGGTCAGGTCGCCAACCCGACGTGGACGGCGTACGCCGCCTCGAAGTTCGGTGCGCGGGCCTTCGCGGACGGGCTTCGGCTCGAGGAGCAGGCACACGGGATACGCGTCACCACGGTCTTCCCGTCTCGCACCGCCACGCCCATGCAGGCGAAGGTGCACGAGCAGGAGGGCGCCGACTACGACCCCGGGGCCTGGGTGTCGGCGGAGTCCGTGGCGGCGACCATCCTGCACGTGGTCGACCTGCCCGTCGATGCGACGATTCCTGAGGTGACCGTGCGCACGGCACCGCGGGGGAGCTGAGCTCCGCTGACGCCGACGGGGTGAGGACTCCGGGTTTGAGCGGTGCGCAGCCGGGGATACCCACCGGAGCCCGTGGTTCCCCGAGGGTCGGAGTCATGGAGAGAGGTCAGGTGTCGCGTGGCGGGCTTGCCGCAGGAGGGCCGGGAGTTCGGTCGCTACCAGATCGTGCGCCGCATCGGACGCGGTGGCATGGGCGTCGTGTATGCCGCCGTGCAGAAGGGGCTGGGACGCGAAGTCGCCCTGAAGGTGTTGTCGTCGGACCTCGCGGAGGACGACGGCTACCGAAAGCGGTTCCTTCGGGAGGCTGAGGTGCTGGCCCGTCTCGACTCGCCGCACATCATCCAGGTCCATGACGCCGGCGAGCAGGACGGCTGGCTCTACATCGCTACCCAGCTGGTTCCTGACGGCGACCTCCAGGAGGCATTGAACGCCAACGGCCCCCTTCCGGACCACCGTGCCCTCGACATCCTCGGCCAGGTCGCCGCCGGTGTCCACGCCGCGCACGAGGCGGGGATCATCCACCGCGACATCAAGCCGTCCAATGTCCTGCTGCGGCGTCGATCCGATGAGTCGATCCAGGCCTACGTGTGCGACCTGGGCATCTCGCAGCTGCTCGATTCCGAGCACACGAAGACCCAGGGGGTGATCGGCACCTTCGCCTACATGGCACCCGAGCGCCATGAGGGCCACGACGCGACGATGTCCAGCGACATCTATGCCCTCGGCTGCCTGCTGTGGGCTGCAGTCTCTGGCGAGGCTCCCTATCGGGGCACCGACGGACAGGTGCTCATGGGGCACCTGAACGGCCCGATCCCGAGGCTTGCACGCGAGGACCACGTCGCCCGCGGCATCAATGAGGTGCTGCGCCGCTCCATGGCCAAGGACCCCGCCGACAGACATCGCAGCGCCCAGGAGTTCGCAGCCGCGTGCGCGGCGATCGTTGCCACCGAGCAGCCCGACCAGGCACCCACTCGCCTGCCCACGGACCGTCCGCCCGGACCCGCGCGTGCACCGATGACGCCCACACCGTGGCTCACACCGACGTACCCGCCACCGCCGTCCACCGGCCCGCAGGGTCCGTACGCCGGGCAGGCGACGTCCGGGCAGAACGGCTACACCGTGGCCCACGGTGCCGGCCACCAGGGACCGCCGCCGCAGCTGCTCGCTCCGGTCCAGCAGTTCGCCTCCGGGCCACACCCCTCCTACGGCCAGGCGCCGCCGCGCAAGGGCAACACGTGGATGACCTGGCTGGTCGGCGGGCTGGCCGCGGCGATCCTCGGGGGAGTGGGTGCCGTGGTGATCGTGATGTCCGAACGCGACGAGGGGAGCGACGGCAAGGACGACAGGTCCAACTCAGCCTCGACGGTCCCCGACGACGCGTCGATGGATGACTTCTGCAGTCACTATGCCGATTCCCCTGACATGTCCATCGAGTCGATCAAGGACTACGCGGAGACGATGGAGGAGATGGGCACACCGAGCGGCATCCCCGATGACGCCCGGGAAGCCTTCCTCTGGCAGATCGGGCTGGCGAAGTCCGCCGAGAGCGTCAGCGAGTTCACCGCCGGATACAACAACAAGTCCCCCGAGGAGGCGAGCCGGGTCCAGGCCCTCGACGACTGGGCCACGGCCAACTGCGCCTGACACACGACCACGGCGCCGCCCCTCCGCAAGCGAAGGGGCGGCGCCGTGGTCGTCAGCTCAGTCTTCCGGGTCGTCCAACCGGGCCAACCAGGTGGCGAATCGCTCCACCGGGATCTCGAACTCGGGGAACGTGTCGGTGAACTCCTGCAACCGCTCCGCCACCCAGGCCAAGGAGACCTCTTCGTCACCCCGGCGCTTCTCGAGCTCTTCGATCCCTCGATCAGTGAAGTACATCGCCGATCACTCGAATGCGGCGTCGAGCAGGTTGCGCTGTTCCTCCTGGTGGCGCTTGGCGACACCGACGGACGGAGCAGAGGAGGCGGCCCGCGTCACCGGCTGCACGTCGATGCCCAAGGACTCCCAGACGTTCAGCTTGTAGTGCGGCCACGGGCCCATGTTGGCGGGCTCGTCCTGGACCCAGCGGATGTGCTTGAGGTTCGGGAACTTCGCCACCTCCGCCGCGATCTGCTCGTCGGGCGTCGGGTAGAGACGCTCCACGCGGGCGATGGCGAATCGCTCGCCGTTCTCGCGCTTGGCGCGGTCCACCATGAGGTCCCAGGTGACCCGCCCCGAGCACAGCAAAAGGGTGTCGACCTTGTTCGGGTCGGCGTTGTCGTCTCCGATCAGCGGACGGAACGAGCCCTCGGTGAAGTCGCTCGGCTGCGAGGCCGCCTCCTTGCGACGCAGCATCGACTTGGGTGTGAAGACCACCAACGGACGGTGCTCCTCGCCGAGCGAGTGGCGACGGAGGAGGTGGAAGTACGACGCCGGGGTCGATGGCTGGGCGACCACGAACGCGTCCTCGGCGCACATGGTCAGGAACCGCTCGATGCGGGCCGACGAGTGGTCAGGACCCTGTCCCTCGTAGCCGTGGGGGAGCAGCAGGACCACACCGGACTGCTGGCGCCACTTGGCTTCGCCCGCGGTGATGAACTCGTCGATCACGGTCTGGGCGCCGTTCACGAAGTCACCGAACTGGGCCTCCCACATAACCAGGGCGTCGGGACGGGCCACGGAGTAGCCGTACTCGAAGCCGAGGGCGGCGTACTCGGAGAGCAGCGAGTCATAGACGTGGAAGCGCGCCTGGTCCTCGGTGAGGTTGCTCAGCGGCGTCCACTCATCGGCGTTGTTGCGGTCGATGATCGTGGCGAAGCGCTGCACGAACGTGCCGCGACGGGAGTCCTGGCCGGCCAGACGCACCGGGCGACCGTCCATCAGCAGCGCCCCGAAGGCGAGGATCTCGCCGGTGGCCCAGTCGATCGGACCGTCGGTGATCGAGGCCGCACGACGCTGGAGCTGCGGCATCACCTTCGGGTGGACCGTGAAGCCCTCCGGAGGAGTGATGTAGGCGTCCGCGATGCGCTTGAGAACCTCCGGTGCGATGGCCGTGGTCGCCTCGCCGGCCGGCTTGTCCGGATAGTCGGGCACCGTGGTCCACGAGTCGGGCAGGGCGTTCTTGGCCTCGCGCACCTCGGTGAAGACCCGCTCGAGCTGCTGCTGGTAGTCGCGCAGCACCGTCTCCGCCTCTTCGATCGTGATGTCACCACGACCGACGAGCGACTCGGTGTAGAGCTTGCGGATCGAGCGCTTCTGCTCGATCAGGTCGTACATCAGCGGCTGGGTGTACGACGGGTCGTCGCCCTCGTTGTGACCGCGGCGGCGGTAGCAGACCAGGTCGATGACGACGTCCTTGCGGAACGCCTGGCGGTACTCGAAGGCCAGCCGGGCAACCCGGATGCAGGCCTCGGGGTCATCGCCGTTGACGTGGAAGATCGGCGCCTGGACCATGCGTGCCACATCGGTGCAGTAGAGCGAGGACCGCGACGAACCGGGGGAGGTGGTGAACCCGACCTGGTTGTTGACGACCAGGTGGATCGTTCCGCCGGTGCGGTAGCCGCGCAACTGCGAGAGGTTCAGGGTCTCGGCCACGACGCCCTGACCGGCGAACGCTGCGTCACCGTGCACCAGCAACGGCATCACGGGGTATTCGGCGCCGCGGTCGAGCACGTCCTGCTTGGCCCGCGCGATTCCCTCGAGCACCGGGTCAACGGCTTCGAGGTGGGACGGGTTCGCGGCCACGGAGACCTTGATCCGGTCGCCCTTGCCGGAGGTGAACTCGCCCTCGGCGCCGAGGTGGTACTTCACGTCGCCGGATCCCTGGACGGTGCGGGGGTCGATGTTGCCCTCGAACTCGCGGAAGATCTGGGAGTAGTTCTTGCCGACGATGTTGGCCAGCACGTTGAGCCGACCACGGTGGGCCATGCCGATCGTGACCTCGTCGAGCTCGGACTCCGCGGCGGCCTCACAGATCTCGTCGATCACCGGGACGGTGGTCTCGGCGCCCTCGAGGCTGAACCGCTTCTGCCCGACGAACTTGGTCTGCAGGAACGTCTCGAAGGCCTCGGCCTGGTTGAGCTTGAGCAGGATTCGCAGCTGTTCCTCGCGCGGGGTCTTGGTGTGGGGCACCTCGACGCGTTCCTGGATCCAACGACGCTGGTCGGGGTCCTGGATGTGCATGTACTCGATGCCGATGGTTCGGCAGTAGGAGTCGCGCAGGATGCCGAGGATGTCGCGCAGCTTCATGAACCTGCGCCCCTCGCCGCCGAACGAACCGGTGGCGAACTCGCGGTCGAGGTCCCACAGGGTCAGACCGTGCGACTCCACCTCGAGGTCGGGGTGGCTGCGCTGGCGGTACTCGAGCGGGTCGGTGTCGGCCATCATGTGCCCACGCACGCGGTAGGCGTGGATCAGCTCGAGGATCCGGGCCTGCTTACTGATGTCGTCGTCGTGCGACGTGGCGATGTCGCTCGACCAGCGGATCGGCTCGTAGGGGATGCGCAACGAGCGGAAGATCTCGTCGTAGAAGCCGTCCTCGCCGAGCAGCAGCGCGTGCACGCGGCGCAGGAACTCGCCGGACTGGGCGCCCTGGATGACGCGGTGGTCATAGGTCGAGGTGATCGTCAGGATGCGGCTGACCGCGTTGCGGGTGAGGATCTCCTCGGACGCGCCCTGGAACTCGGGCGGGTAGTCCATCGAGCCGACACCGATGATCGCGGCCTGCCCGGCCATCAGGCGGGGCACCGAGTTGTTGGTGCCGAGTCCGCCGACGTTGGTCAGCGAGATGGTGGTGCCGGTGTAGTCCTCCATCGTCAGCTTGTTGTCCCGCGCCTTGCGGATCATCGTCTCGTACGCCGTCCAGAAGCCGGCGAAGTCCATGGACTCGCAGGCCTTGATGGAGGGTGCCACGAGCTGGCGGGTGCCGTCGGGCTTCTGCTGGTCGATGGCCAGGCCTAGGTTGATGTGGGACGGGGTGACCATGGTCGGCTTGCCGTTGGTCTCCGTGTACGAGTTGTTCATCTCCGGCAGCGTCTTGATCGCCTTGATCAGGGCGTAGCCGATGAGGTGGGTGAAGGAGACCTTGCCGCCTCGCGCACGCTTGAGGTGGTTGTTGATCACGGTGCGGTTGTCCCACAGGAGCTTCACGGGGACGTTGCGCACGGACGTGGCCGTGGGAACGCTCAGCGAGACGTCCATGTTCTTCGCGGTGGCCGAAGCGATGCCGCGCAGCACGGTGTACGTCGGCTCGTCGGAGACCTCGGACTTCTCCGACGGCTTGGGGTCGCGCGGCTCGGGGTTGGAGGTGCCCTTGGCGGGCTCGTCGGGCTTGCCGACGGCGCGGGGCTTGGCGACCGGCTCGGGCGACTGTCCCTGCGTCGAAGCTGCTGGCTTCGACGCGGCAGCCGGCTTGGCCGGAGTCGCCGCGGCCTTGGCAGCGGCCGGGGCAGCAGCGGTCTGGGCAGCAGGTGCCTGGGTGGGAGCCGCAGCCGGACTGCTGGCCGGCGTGGCACTCGCGGAGGACGCCGGAGCGGCGCCGTTGGTGCCGCCCTTGTCCTTGAAGTAGTCGGCCCATTCCGCCCCGACGCTGGACGGATCCTTCTGGTACTGCTCATACATCTCGTCCACGAGCCATTCGTTGGCTCCGAAGTCGATGAGGGGGTTGTTCTGCGAGGACTCAGCCACGGCTAGGTTCGCCTCTTCCAGTGCGGCATGGTGGGTTGACTATTCAAGCGTCAAGGCTAGACCCACCCGCGAACAAATGCAGAGCCCGGTGGCACCTTTCGGGCAAGGTGTTGCGAGACACACCGCAGAGGAGGTCGATGAGGCGTGGAGACGAGACGAATCGCACGGCCGTTGGCGGCCCTGGTCGCGCTCATGGTCGTGCTGGTTCTGGCGTCGTGCAGCGGCGACGACCGCGGCGACGAGAAGGCCCCGGAGTCGGGTCCGGACGCGACCGGCACGACGGTCACGATGAAGTCGAGCGCCGGCAAGGTGACCGGCAAGCTCAAGGCCAAGGTCCGCAAGCGGGTCGTGGCCCGGGTGGCCCAGCGGGTGGACCGCTGGTTCGACGCCGCTTGGCTTGACGCTGACCTGCCTCGCACCAGGATCCGGCATGCCTGGCCCGGTTTCACCAAGGGTTTGGCTGCCCGGGCCCGCAAGGACAAGGCAGACACCACGAACGTCCGGCTGGCGCCGCGCATCGACGGCGTCGCGCCGGTGCGCAAGCGGGTCAAGGTCGACATCCTGGCCGTCAAGGGACGAGCGGTCGGTTCCACCGCGCGCTTCCTCCTGGTCTTCGACACCAGCGGCGACGTCGAACGTCGGGTCCGGGTGCGCGGACAGCTGTCGCTGTCCCCGGGTGGCTCCGGGTGGAAGGTCTTCGGCTACGACGTACGCCGCTCCGTGGGCGCCGTACCCGATGCGACGCACTCGAGCGGGAAGCGCACATCGAAGCAGAAGGGCACGAAGCCGGAGAAGACGAAGCGGAAGGACAAGAAGTGAGGCGACGACTGATCCGCAACGCCGCAGTTGCCGCAACGCTGGCGCTCACGGCGCTGGTGGTGCCCAACGGGGCGGTGAACCCCACCGATGCAGCCCTGGTCAAGGTGGAACGGGCCCAGGCGGTGGACCTGTCGCCCGACGTCATCTGGATCCTCGCGCTCGGCTCCGACGCCAGGCCGGGGCAGAACGTCACCCGCAGCCGTGCCGATGCCATCCAGCTCGTCGGCATCAACTCCGAGACGGGAGCGGCCACGAGTATCGGGATCCCACGCGACTCCTGGGTGTCCATCCCCGGACACGGCTCGAACCGGATCAACACCGGCCTCTACTACGGCGGTCCCCAGCTGATGGCGCGCGCGGTGCAGGGCCTGACCGGGGTCGAGCCCGACTACGTGATGGTGAGCAGCTTCTGGGGCCTGCGCCAGATGGTCGACGCGATCGGAGGTGTCACCGTCGACTCCAGGCACGCGTTCAGTGACCCCTACCTGCGACCGGGCGGCTTCAAGGTCGGCAAGCAGCACCTCAACGGACTTGGTGCCCTGGCGTTCTCACGGGTGCGCAAGGCACTGCCGCGTGGCGACTTCGACCGCTCGGCGAACCAGCAGGAGACCCTGCGGGCGATCCAGTCCCAGGTCGCGAAGCGGGCGCACGAACCCGGGTTCCTCGACGTCGGCACCCTGGCCGTGCTGAAGAACATGGATGCCCAGGTGCCACCCAAGGACCTCTTCAAGATCGCCCGCGCCGTGGCCGGCGTACGCCCCGACCGCATCACCCACTGCGTGGTCAACGGCAGCATCGGCAACATCGGCGGGGCCAGCGTCGTCCTGCCCTACACCGCCCAGGCGCGCAAGTACGGCGCCGACGCCCGCAAGGACGCGGTCATCTCGCGCTGCTGAGCCGCGAGGCGTCGCCCCTCGATGGCGGAAGCCTCAGTGCTTGGTGCCTCACCTTCAGTCCGAACCGGGGCTGAAATGTGAGGAAGGGACGACCCCGACGGGGGCCGTCCCTTCCTGTACGTTCAGCTGATCAGGACTTGCGCACGCGGGTCTTGGCGAAGCCCAGGTCGAGGGTGCCGACCGTGCCGTCGAGCAGCTCGATGCGAAGTGCCGTGACCTGGATCGAGGTCTTGGACTTCTTCTTCACCATGAACGAGATCTTGACGACACCGGGGATCTCGATGGCCTTGCCCGGCTTCGGGAGGGCGATCTTCTGCCCGCCGATCTTGATCTCAGCGACCTTGCTGCCCTTGATGGACTTGACCAGCTTGCCGTTGGCCTTGCGCTTGACGTTGGCGCGACCGACGATGCCGGTGATCTGGATGCCCTGGCCGCCGGCGTTGAGCGACACGTTGGCGACACGGCCCTCGGTCCAGGCGTTGACCCGGCCCTTGCTGCGCTGCTTGCCGAAGGTGCGTCCTTCGACGGCTCCGACCTTGAGCAGGTTGGCGTTGAGCAGGTTGACGCCGGCCACCGAGTTCTTCAGGACCTTGCCGTTGGTGCCCTCGCACTTGAGGTTCTTGCTGCCCAGGGGGCCGACCTTGACCGCGCCGTCGAGCAGCGAGCCGCGGATGGCCTTGCCGCTGCCGGTCATCACACCGGAGATGGCGCCCTTGACGATGCGGGCGTTGGCGCGACCGATGCGCACGGCGATGTCGTCGCCGCCGCCTGCAACCAGGTTGGGGCCGTAGAGCTTGACCCGCAGGCTGGTGGCCCGGGCACGGGCGTGGTTCTTGCTGGTGTTCTGTGCTTTGTCGCCGAGGGAGAGGACGCCGAGCGCGGGGATGGGCAGGTTGCCGCCTTGCTTCTGGATCTCCTTGAGAAGTGCGTTGAGCGGGTTGAGCGCGCCGTCGAGGAGGTCGTCGAGCGGGGTCCCCGTCTTGGCCTTGATCTGCAGGGCGTCGAAGCTCGCCTTGGCGTGCATCTTGCCGTTCTTGGTGGCGTAGGCGTCGGCCTTGGTCGACAGGCCCTGGATCTCGAGGCGGACGCCCTTCGGGTCACCGAGGACGACATTGGCGACCTGGTTGGTGCTCAGCACACCGACACGGCCCTTCTTGCGGTAGGTCGAGGTGTTGCTCGTGACCGCACCGAGCTTCAGGACACCGGCGGCGTTGGCGTTGACGATCGCCTCCTTGTCGCGCTTGCCGGTGTTGCGGGTGCAGCCGACCGTCGAGTTCGCAGTCGGGGAGGAGGTGACCCCCACCAGACCGGTGGTGGCCTTCGTTCCGTAGGCGTAGCCGGTGAAGACGTAGTCGGTCGTGCGCTTCTTGGCTTGTGCGGACACCGCATCGGCGCCGGCTGTCATCGTGAGCGTGCCGGCCGCGGCCAGGGCGACCACGGTCGAAGCAGCAAGGAATTGCCGCAAGGACGTCTTCATTTGTTTTCTCCCCAGAAAGAACTAATTGATGGCGGCCAACAAAACTGCTCCCGAGTGGCCTCGAAAACTCAACGTCGAACTGGCCTGTTTGTTACGGAAGTCTTCACCAATTTCGGGGATCTCGTGGCGTTTTCGCGAGATATGAGACAGACGGCCGAGACGCGTGTACCGAACGACGGATGGGGCCGACCCTGAGGGCTGACCCGAAATGCAACGAGTCCCGGGCCCACCGGGTGGGCCCGGGACTTCTCGATCCGCTGCGGGATCACAACGCGCCTCCGGCAGGATTCGAACCTGCGGCACCTGGTACCGGAAACCAGTGCTCTATCCCCTGAGCTACGGAGGCATGCGCCCACTGGTGGGGTGCACCGCGCGCGCTGCAGAAGACTACCGGTCGATACTCGGGTGAGGGAAACCGACACCCGCCGATAGGCTGGGCGGGTGACCCCCGATCAACTCTCCTCCGCCGTCGTCGCCTCCCTCACTTCCCTCGTCGACGAGGGAACACTCACCCTGTCCGACGGGGTTCCTGTCGAGGTGACGATCGAGCGACCGCGTCAGAAGGGGCATGGCGACTACGCGACCAACGTCGCCCTCCAGCTGGCCAAGCGGAGCCAGGTCAACGGTGAGTCGACCAACCCGCGTGGGTTGGCCGATCTCATCGCGTCGAAGCTGGGTGCGAGCGACGGCGTGTCCGAGGTCGAGGTCGCCGGACCGGGCTTCCTCAACATCAGCGTCGACGCCGGCGCACAGGGTCGGGTGGCGGCCAGCGTCGTCGCGGCAGGGGCGTCGTACGGCACGTCGGAGACGATGGCCGGCCAGCGGATCAACGTCGAGTTCATCTCGGCGAACCCGACCGGCCCGCTGCACCTCGGCCACACCAGGTGGGCCGTGCTCGGTGACGCCATCGGCCGGGTGCTCTCGGCCGCGGGCGCCGAGGTGACCCGCGAGTTCTACATCAATGACCGTGGCGTCCAGATGAACCACTTCGCCGACTCCATCATCGCCTCGGCGCTGGGGGAGTCCAAGCCCGAGGACGGCTACGCCGGCGGCTACGTCGACGACCTCGCCCGCCAGGTCGAAGCAGCCAGCCCCGGCATCTTCGACCTGCCCGCGGAGGAGCGTCGGGCGGCGGTGCGCGCCAAGGGCTACGAGATCCAGCTCGCCGAGCAGCAGCAGGCGCTGGCCACCTTCAACACGCACTTCGACGTCTGGTTCTCGGAGTTGTCGCTGCACGAGGACGGGGCCGTGCCCGAGACGCTGGCCCGGCTCAAGGAGCTCGGCCATGTCTTCGAGGACGGCGGCGCACTGTGGATGCGCACGACCGACTTCGGTGACGACAAGGACCGGGTGCTGATCAAGTCCGACGGTGAGCTCACCTACTTCGCCTCCGACACCGCCTACTACCTCAACAAGAGGGCCAGGGGCTTCGACCACTGCATCTACCTGCTCGGGGCCGACCACCATGGCTATGTGGGCCGGCTCAAGGCGATGGCGGCGTGCGCCGGCGACGACCCGGCCAAGACGCTCGACGTGATGATCGGCCAGCTGGTCAAGATCCTTCGCGACGGAGACGAGCTCAAGCTCTCCAAGCGGGCCGGCACCATCGTCACCCTGACCGAGCTCGCCGACGAGATCGGCGTCGACGCGTTGCGTTACTCGCTGTCCCGCTATCCCGCGGACTCCCCGCTCACGCTCGACGTCGAGGAGATCACCAAGGCCTCCAACGACAACCCCGTCTACTACGTGCAGTACGGCCACGCCCGCACCTGTCGGATGATCGAGAACGCCAACGACCTGGGGATGACCATGCCCGAGGGCGACGCGTTCGACGCCGGCCTTCTCTCCCACGAGCTCGAGGGGCGCCTGCTGCGCGCCCTGGCCGAGTTCCCCAGGGTGGTGGCCAGCGCGGCCGAACTGCGGGAACCGCACAGGATCGCGCGTTACCTGGAGGACACCACCTCGGTGTTCAACAAGTGGTACGACGCCAAGGAGTGCCGCATGTTGCCGCAGGGTGATGAGCCGGCCGGTCCGCTCAACGAGGCACGACTGGTCCTGGTCCACGCGACCAGGATCGTGCTCGCCAACGGGCTCGACCTGCTCGGTGTCTCTGCCCCCGAAAGGATGTGAACCGCGGTGCCCACCGCCCACCCCTCTGGCTGGGCGCACGCCGATGGTGCCCTGCGCGGGCCCCAGTGGCTGCGTGAACCCGACGACGCCAATGCCCTGGTCGAGCCGCTCTGGTCGTCGACGGCCCACAAGAACGACGACGGTGCCCTGGTCGTCGGGGGCGTGGACCTGCGGGAGCTGGCCGCCGAGCACGGCTCGCCGGCGTACGTCCTGGACGAGGCCGACTTCCGCGGTCGCGCCGGTGCGTTTCGCGATGCCTTCTCCGCCTACGACGTCTACTACGCAGGCAAGGCGTTCCTGTGCACGACCGTCGCGCAGTGGATCGCCGAAGAGGGCCTGTGCCTCGACGTCTGCTCGAACAGCGAGCTGACGGTCGCGCTGCGTGGGGGCATGGACCCGGCACGGATCGGCTACCACGGGAACAACAAGACGACACAGGAGTTGCGTCGCGCCGTCGAGGCCGGGGTGGGTCGCATCGTGGTCGACTCGCTCCACGAGATCGACCGCCTCGTCGAGATCGTCTCTCCGTCCGCCGAGGAGGGGGTGCGGCAACCGTCGCGAGACCAGGCGCCGGTGAAGGTGATGATCCGGGTCACGGCCGGGGTCGAGGCGCACACCCACGAATACATCGCCACCGCCCACGAGGACCAGAAGTTCGGCTTCTCCATCACCGCAGGCGACGCCTTCGAGGCCGTACGCCGGGTGCTGGCCGCTCCCGGCCTCGAGCTGCTGGGCCTGCACAGCCACATCGGCAGCCAGATCTTCGACTCCTCCGGGTTCGAGGTCGCTGCCCGTCGTGTGCTGGCGCTGCATGCCCGGGTCTCCGACGAGCTGTCGGTGGCCATGCCCGAGATGGACCTCGGCGGTGGTTTCGGCATCGCCTACACCACGCAGGACGACCCGTCGGACCCGGCGCAGCTGGCCACCGAGATGAGCAAGATCGTGGAGCACGAGTGCAGGGCCCTGGGCATCGACGAGCCACGGCTGTCGATCGAGCCGGGCCGGGCCGTCGTCGGTCCCAGCATGTGCACGGTCTACGAGGTGGGCACGGTCAAGGAGGTCGCCCTCGACGGTCCGAAGGCGACCAAGCCCCGACGCACCTACGTGTCGGTCGACGGTGGGATGAGCGACAACATCCGCACTGCGCTCTATGACGCCGACTACTCCTGCACGTTGGCCTCGCGGCGCTCCGACGCCGCTCCGGTGCTGGCACGGGTGGTCGGCAAGCACTGTGAGGCCGGCGACATCGTGGTCAAGGACGAGTTCCTCCCCGGCGACGTCGCCCCCGGTGACCTGGTCGCGGTGCCCGGAACGGGTGCCTACTGCCGGTCGATGGCCTCCAACTACAACCACGCGCTGCGGCCTCCGGTGATCGCTGTGCGGGACGGTGTCGCGCGCGTCGTCGTACGACGAGAGACTGAGGACGACCTGTTGGCCACCGACGTGGCCGCCCAGGATGCACGGCACACGGATGGAGCAGGCAGTTGAGTCAGGCAAGCAGTGAGGGGTCCGGCAAGCGGCTGAAGGTTGCCGTTCTCGGATGCGGATCGGTCGGTTCCCAGGTGGTGCGACTGCTCACCGAGCAGGCCGACGACCTGACCGCCCGGATCGGCGCCCCCGTCGACCTGGTCGGGGTGGCGGTTCGTCGCCTCGACGCGCCCCGAGAGATCGAGGTGCCCGAGGGGTTGCTGACCACCGACGCCGAGGGGCTGCTGACCAGGGGTGACCTCGACCTCGTCGTCGAGGTGATCGGTGGCATCGAGCCGGCGCGGGCACTGATCCTGACCGCGCTCGAGAACGGTGCCTCCGTGGTGACCGCCAACAAGGCGCTGCTCGCCGAGGACGGACCGACCCTGTTCGAGGCCGCTGCCAAGGCCGGTCGCGACGTCTACTACGAGGCCGCTGTTGCCGGCGCCATCCCGATCCTGCGCCCCCTGCGCGAGTCCTTGGCCGGAGACAACGTGACCCGCGTGCTGGGCATCGTCAACGGCACCACCAACTTCATCCTCGACAAGATGGAGACCTCCGGTGCGGGCTTCGCCGAAGCGCTCGAGGAGGCCCAGGAGCTCGGCTATGCCGAGGCCGACCCGACCGCCGACGTCGAGGGCTTCGACGCGGCCGCCAAGGCCGCGATCCTGGCCAGCATCGCCTTCCACACCCGGGTCAACGCCGATGACGTCTACCGCGAGGGCATCTCCGAGGTCACCGCGACCGACGTCCAGTCGGCACGTGACATGAAGTGCGTGGTCAAGCTGCTGGCCATCTGTGAGCTCAAGGACGGCGCGGTCTCCGCGCGCGTTCACCCGGCGATGATTCCGGCGACGCACCCCCTTGCCTCAGTGCGTGAGGCCTACAACGCAGTGTTCGTGGAGTCCGAGGCGGCCGGGCAGCTGATGTTCTACGGCCCCGGTGCCGGAGGTTCACCGACCGCCTCGGCGGTCCTGGGTGACCTGGTCTCCGCGGCCCGCAACCGGCTCGGCAACACGCGCGGCGCCGGCGAGTCGGCGTACGCCGATCTGGCGGTGCTGCCGATGGGGGAGACGGTCACCCGCTACCACGTCGCCATCGACGTCCTCGATCGCGCCGGTGTCCTGGCCGCAGTGGCCCAGGCCTTTGCCGAGCAGGGAGTGTCCATCCAGACGGTGCGTCAGGAGGGCCGCGGTGAGGACGCCCAGCTCGTGGTGGTTTCCCACCGGGCGACCGATGCACAGCTGGCCGCCACCGTCGAGCACCTGCAGGGCATGGACATGGTTCGCGAGGTCACCTCGGTGATGCGCGTCGAAGGGGAATCGGAGTGAACAGCATGAGCGGTCCATCGAACCGCGGCGCCCACCAGTGGAGGGGAGTGATCGAGGAGTACCGTGACCGCCTCGACATCCCCGAGGGCACTCCCGCGATCACCCTGCGCGAGGGCGGCACGCCCCTGGTCGAGTCCGGCTGGCTGTCCGGGCTGACCGGGGCCCAGGTGTGGCTGAAGGTCGAGGGCGACAACCCGACCGGATCGTTCAAGGACCGTGGCATGACCGCGGCGATCTCCGTGGCTGCCTTCCAGGGGGCCAAGGCCGTCGTGTGCGCCTCCACCGGCAACACCTCGGCATCGATGGCCGCCTATGCGGTCAAGGCCGGCCTCAAGCCGTTGGTGCTCGTGCCCGAGGGCAAGATCGCGGCCGGCAAGATGGCACAGGCCATTGTCCACGGTGCCCAGGTGATCATGGTCCGCGGGAACTTCGACGACTGCCTGCAGATCGCCCGCGGACTGTCGGAGAACTACCCGGTGGCATTGGTGAACTCGGTCAACCCGATCCGCCTGCAGGGCCAGAAGACGGCATCGTTCGAGATCGTCGACTTCCTCGGCGACGCCCCCGACTTCCACTTCCTGCCCGTGGGCAACGCCGGCAACATCTCGGCGTACTGGCTGGGCTACAACGAGTACGTCGCCTCTGGCAACGCCACCCGTCGTCCGGTGATGCGAGGCTTCCAGGCCGAGGGAGCCGCCCCGCTGGTGACCGGTGAGCCGTTCCCGGACCCGGAGACGAAGGCCACCGCGATCCGGGTCGGCAACCCGGCGTCGTGGAAGCTCGCCGAAGCGGCAGCCAGTGAGTCCGGTGGCAACTTCACGGCGCTGAGCGATGCCGAGATCCTCTCCGCCCAGCAGAGGCTCGCCTCCAGTGACGGAGTCTTCGTCGAGCCCGCGTCGGCCGCCGGAGTCGCCGGTCTGCTGAAGGCATTGGACGCAGGGGAGTCCTTCACCGGCACGTCGGTGGTGATCACGGTGACGGGCCACGGCCTGAAGGACACGGTGACGGCACTGGAAGGATTCGGCGAGCTGGTCGACAACGTGGTGGACCCCGACGTCGACGCTGCGGCGGCCGCTGCCGGTCTCGTCTGAGATGGTTCGTTTCATCGAGGGCCCGATCACCGTCTCGGTCCCGGCCACGTCGGCCAACCTCGGACCGGGGTTCGACTCTCTCGGCCTTGCCCTGTCGTTGAGGGACGAGCTGAGCGCGGAGGTGGTCGGCGACGGGCTCGCGGTCGGAGTGGAGGGCTGTGACGCCGAGGGCGTCCCGCGCGACGAGTCCCACCTCGTGGTGCGGGCCATGCGGGCGGCCTTCGACGTCATGCAGGGCCAGCCGCCCGGCCTTCGCCTGCACTGCCTGAACCGAATCCCGCATGCTCGTGGGCTGGGGTCGTCGTCAGCTGCCATTGTCGGCGGCATCGTCCTGGCCAGGTCCCTGGTGGCTGGGGGGCAGCTCGTGATGGACGACGACGCCGTCTTCCGCCTGGCCGCGGAGATGGAGGGGCACCCCGACAATGTCGCCCCGGCGTTCCACGGTGGGTTCGTGATCTCAGGACGTGAGGCCAGCGACTTCTGGGCGACGTCGTCGGCCATTGACCCCCGGATCTCCGCGGTGGTCTACGTCCCACCGAACCCGGTGTCGACCGAGGCTGCCCGCAGCCTGTTGCCCGAGTCCGTGCCCCACGCGGATGCAGCCGCGAACGCAGGTCGCGCGGCGCTGCTGGTGGCCAGCCTGGCCGGGCAGCCCGAGCTGCTTCCCCTGGCCACTCGCGACTACCTGCATCAGGACTACCGCGAATCTGCGATGCCCGATTCGTTGGCGCTGGTGCGCTCACTTCGCGCTGACGGGCATGCCGCGATCGTGTCCGGGGCGGGTCCGAGCGTGCTGGTCTTCACGGACGGTCCGATGCAGCCGTTGGGGCACTGGTCGACCGGCCCGGCGTCGCTGTTGGCGCGGTGCCCCGAGGGGTGGACCGCGTCGCACCTCGATCTGGAGACGACCGGAGCACGGGTCATCGGCTGAGGCTGGCGACGTGTGGTCGCGACGGCCATCCACCCGCCCCGTGACATCTTCACGGAACATCCCAGTCATGGGGTGACTGGGATGTTCCGCGACGTTGTCGATTCGTCAGGATCGGCAGCGCAGGTGTCCCGATTTGACCATCCCGGCTCGCCGCGGACGGTGCCGACTGGGAGACCGGCATGCTGGTGTTAGGCTGACTTCGCGCCATGATCATTCGGCGTTCGCACCTGACCCGGTTGTCCGGAGCGGTGCACCTCTCCTCGTTCGTTCGCCGCGAGTCGGCCGTCACCACGGTGATCCCGCTTCCGGAGGCATCGAGGCACACACCCGAGATGTCGACGGCACTCGCGCCGCATCGACACAGATACGTGGCAAGGACCCTCACGTGACGGAATCCACCGAATCGACCACCGCCGCAGCCGCGGCTCCCAAGAAGCGCGGTGGTGGGCTCAACTCCATGCTGATCGCCGACCTGAAGGCAATGGCAGGTGCCATCGGCATCAGCGGCGCCGAGAGCATGAAGAAGGCGCAGTTGGTGGCGGCGATCAAGGCCGTCCAGACCGAGCACGCGAACTCGAGCAAGGGCGCGGCCGCCGCCAAGTCATCGGCGAAGTCGGAGCAGAAGCCCGCCCGGGCGACCGAGCAGAAGCCGGATCCGGCGGCCGAACAGAAGCCCGAGCAGGCCGAGGCCGTGGGCGCCCGTGCCGAGCGGTCAACTGCCGAGGGTTCAGCTGCAGAGGACGCCTCCGGTGGCCAGAAGTCCGATCGGCAGGGTGGTCGCAGGAAGCGCAACCAACAGGGTGCTCCTGAGCAGTCTGACCGCGCCGACGACCAACCGGCCCGCGACGACCAGGACGCGAAGCAGGGACGGACCCCGAAGCAGGACCAGCAGTCCGGCCAGGGCCGCGACAACCAGGGCGGGGACAACCAGGGCCGGGACAAGCAGCAGGACCAGCAGTCCGGCCAGGGCCGCGACAACCAGGGTCGGGACAAGCAGGGCCGCGACAACCAGGGCCGCGACTACCAGGGCGGGGACAACCAGGGCCGGGACAGCCAGGGCCGGGACAAGCAGCAGGGCCAGCAGTCCGGCCAGGGCCGCGACAACCAGGGCCGCGACAACCAGCAGAACCAACAGGAGAACGACGACCAGACGGGCACCGGGCGCAACCGCCGCCGACGTGGTCGCGACCGCTCCGATCGCAACGAGCGCGGCAGTCGCAACCGCAACGAGCCCGACACCACCATCCTCGAGGACGACGTCCTGGTGCCGGCCGCCGGCATCCTCGACGTGCTCGACAACTACGCGTTCGTCCGGACCAGCGGCTACCTGGCCGGTGCCGACGACGTTTACGTGTCGTTGTCCATGGTTCGCAAGTTCGGCCTGCGCCGAGGCGACGCGATCGTGGGTCAGGTGCGCCAGCCACGTGAGGGCGAGCGCAAGGAGAAGTTCAACCCGATGGTCCGCATCGACGCGGTCAACGGGGCGGACCCGGAGTCCGTGCGCAGTCGCGTGGACTTCGCCGACCTGACTCCTCTCCATCCCTCCGAGCGGTTGCGACTCGAGACCGACGCGACGAATCTGATCGGTCGGGTGATCGACATCGCCTCCCCGATCGGCAAGGGACAACGCGGCCTGATCGTGTCCCCGGCGAAGGCCGGCAAGACGACGGTCCTCCAGTCCATCGCCAACTCGATCACCAGCAACAATCCCGAGTGCCACCTGATGGTGGTGCTGGTCGACGAACGGCCCGAAGAGGTCACCGACTTCCAGCGTTCGGTCAAGGGCGAGGTCATCTCCTCCACGTTCGACCGTCCTGCCGGAGACCACACGACCGTCGCCGAGCTCGCCATCGAGCGGGCGAAGCGACTCGTCGAGCTGGGCCACGACGTCGTCGTACTGCTCGACGGCATCACTCGCCTGGGCCGGGCCTACAACATGTCCACCTCGGCCAGTGGCCGGGTTCTGGCCGGCGGGGTCGACTCGTCTGCCCTCCATCCGCCGAAGGCGTTCTTCGGTGCGGCCCGGAACATCGAGGACGGCGGATCGCTGACGATCCTCGCGACGGCGCTGGTCGAGTCCGGGTCGAAGATGGACGAGGTGATCTTCGAGGAGTTCAAGGGCACCGCGAACATGGAGCTGCGACTGCGCGGCGAGCTCGCCGAGAAGCGCATCTTCCCCGCGATCGATGCCGTGCAGTCGGGCACTCGTCACGAGGAGATGTTGATGGGCGAAGAGGAGCTCGAGATCGTCTGGAAGCTGCGTCGCGCGCTGTCCGGCATGGAGAGCGAGAAGGCCGTGGACACCCTTCTCGGCCGGCTGCGGAAGTCCCAGAACAACATCGAGTTCCTCACCGGTTTGCAGAAGTCGTCGTCCTTGGGGGCAAGCAACTGACGCCGGTGCTCAGTTCAAACTAGGCTGCAGCCCATGGCGAAGATCGTGGTGGCAGACGACGACGAGGACATCCGTGAACTCGTCGCCTTCAAGCTCAGGCAGAACGGGCACGACGTCCGGTCGGTGGGTGACGGGGCAGCGGCCGTGGCCGCCTGTCTCGACGAGCTGCCCGACCTCGCTCTCCTCGACGTGATGATGCCGGGGATGAGTGGACTCGACGCGGCCCGTGCACTGCGGCAGGAGCAGGCCACTGAACGGCTGCCCATCATCATGTTGACCGCGCGGGCCCAGGAGTCCGATGTCGAACAGGGCTTCGCCGTGGGAGCCGACGACTACATCACCAAGCCGTTCTCTCCGAGAGAGCTCGCCTCCCGTGTGGCTGCCGTGCTGGCTCGGAGCGGTAGGTGACCTACCTCCTCTGGTCGGTCGTGGCGCTGCTCGGTGCCTCGATCGCCACGGTGGTGCTCCTGCTCGTGCTTCGGGTGACGTCCGGCTGGCGCTCGACCCGCCATGCCCGTGAGCATGCTGAGGGGCGCGAGCTCGTGCTGACACTGGCGATGGGCGAGGAGGACGAGGTCGAGGCTGCCGTACGCACCATCGCCCAACTTCGTGGTAGCGAGTGGGATCGGGTGGAGCACCAGGTCTTCGCACTCCTGCCCAAGGTGCGCGGGGAGACCCGCGAGCGTCTCGTCGACCTCGTGCGCGAGCGCGGGGCCGCGCAACGGGCCCGCCGTCTTGCCCACAGTCGTTCCGCAGTGGTGCGTTGTCGGGGCGCTCACCGGCTGGGGGCGTTGCGCGACCACTCGGACGGCCCGCTGGTGCTGACCCTGCTCCACGACCGCAACTTCCTGGTCAGGCGCGTTGCCCTTCGGGCGCTTGGCAGTCTCGGCGACGCCGCGCACGTGACGGCGGTGGTGGCGTGCGGCGATGACCCAGCGATGACGCGCGACGTCGTCTCGGCCCTGCAACGCATGGGCATCGGGGCCGCTCCTGAGCTGCGCCGCGTGGTCGCCGACGCGCTCGACCGTGCGGAACCACTCGACGACGGGGAGGAACGGGTCGTGGGGGTCGCGGTCTTCGCCCTCGGTCTCATCGGCGACCCGGCCGCCGTGCCGATGCTGGTCCGTGCGCTGACGGCGGGTGAGGCCTCCATCCGGGTCCGGGCGTCCGCGGCGTTGGGCGCCATCGGCGCGCCCCGAGCAGTGCCAGCGCTGATGGATGCCCTCGACGACGCAGAGGCCCCGTTGTGCGAAGCCATCGCTCGCGCACTCGGTGAGATCGGCGATGACCGAGCCGCGCCCGGCCTTGGGCGAGCACTCGAGACCTCACCGCGGCTGGCCTCCCGAGCGATCGCGGGTGCCCTGCTGCGGCTGGGCGGTCCCGGGCTCGAGCACTTGCGTGGGCACTCCTCGCCGTACGCCGCAGAGGCCCTTGCCGTGGATGCCCTGAGGAGCGCCGCCCGATGAGCTGGGTCGATCTCTTCAGTGGCGTGATCCAGGCGATGGGATGGTTCTTCATCGGCTACTCGCTCCTGATCAACACCAGCTTCCTGGTCCTGACCGTGCTCGCGGTCGCCGACTTCGTCGGCTATCGACGCCGGGCCGAGTTCGCGGCGTACGACGAGACGTTCGGTGAGCCGTTGGCCCGCGGGGTCTCGGTGCTGATGCCTGCCTACAACGAGGAGGCGACGATCGTGGAGTCGGTGCGCGCCATGCTGTCGATGCGCTACCCCGACTTCGAGATCGTCGTGATCGACGACGGCTCCAAGGACCGGACCGTGCCACTCCTGATCGAGGCCTTCGACCTGGTCGAGGTGCCGCTGGTCGTGGACGACGCGGTGCCGACCGAGGGCGAGGTCCTGTCCACGTATCTTTCGCGCCAGGGGAGCAACAACCTGGTGCTGGTGACCAAGACCAATGGCGGCAAGGCCGATGCCCTCAATGTCGGCATCAACATGGCCCGCAAGGACCTCGTGTGCATGGTCGATGCCGACTCGCTCCTCGACCCGGACTCCTTGCTGCACGTCTCTCGCCCCTTCGCCGACCATCCCGACAAGGTGGTTGCCGCCGGGGGAGTGGTGCGGGTTGCGAACGGATCCAGCGTCAGCCGCGGTCGCGTCACCGACATCCGGATGCCACGCACATGGCTGGCCCGGGTGCAGGTCGTGGAATACCTGCGCGCGTTCATGATCGGTCGGGCGGGTTGGTCGTCGACCGGGGGACTGCTGATCATCTCGGGCGCGTTCGGCATCTTCCGCAAGGACGTCCTCTTCGAGGTCGGCGGGCTGGCCACCGACTGCATCGGCGAGGACGCGGAGCTGGTCGTGCGCATCTATCGGTGGATGGGCGACGTCGACCACGACGGCAAGGTGGTGTTCGTCTCCGAGCCGGTGGCGTGGACGGAGGCACCCGAGGAGCGAGCCGTCCTGGCCAAGCAGCGTCGGCGTTGGCACCGCGGCCTGGCCGAGATCCTGGGTCGGCACCGCGGCATGCTGCTGCGCCCCAAGTACGGCGTGATCGGGATGGTGACCATGCCCTGGTTCGTCCTGTTCGAGTTGTTGGCCCCGTTCCTCGAGCTCTTCGGGCTGGCCTACTTCCTGGTGGTGCTGGGCCTGCTCGGCCTCGAGCACCTCGACTGGCTGGGCGGGCACGACTTGGTCGACCTGTGGCTGGTGGTGCTGCTCCTGGCGGCTTCGATCCTGTACTCGTTCCTGCTCACCCTGGTCGCCCTGCTCACTGAGGAGATGTCCTACCGCCGCTACCGCGGAGTCGGTGACCTGCTGCGCTCGGTCAGGGGCGCGATCGAGGAGAACTTCGGCTACCGCCAGCTGACGGCCTGGTGGCGGGTCGGCGGCGCCGTGGAGGCGATCCGCAAGTCCACCCCGGAGTGGGGCGACATGAAGCGACGTGGGTTCGGTGACCAGAGCTGATGACCAACCAACACCCCACGGTGACGTCGCTGCTCACACGCACCCTCGCGCCGATCCTGCTGCTGATGGTGGTGCTCGGCGTTCTCGGTGTCATCGGTGTGTATCGCACCAACCAGGCGGTGAACCACGTCCTCGACGAGGTCTCTCCCGGGCTGGCAGCCAACCGTGAGTACCTCCAGGTGATGACCGACGCCGAGACCGGGGTGCGTGGCTGGGCGATCCAGGGTGAGGACGCCGCACTCCAGCCCTACCGCGACGCCCTGAAGCGGTTGCCACAGGTGACGGCGTCGTTGCACGGCTACGAAGATCTCCGGCCCGGCCTGGACCGCCTCATCGACGAGCAGTCCGAGCTCTCCGAGCGATGGCTCGCTGTCTATGCCCGGCCCCGACTGGCGGCCGGCCCCGGCCTGGACGGATACGACCAGACCAGGTTCATCCGCGGCAAGCGGGTCTTCGACGCCCTGAGGTCGACCAACGCCCGGATCGACGCATCGTTCGATGCCGAGGCCGAAGCGGCACGGCACACGGCACGCCTGGCCTATCAACGGGCGGTGATCGCGGTCATCGTGCTCACCGTGCTCGCCGCATTCGTGGCCTGGTTGCTGGCCCGACGGTTGCGACGCAGGGTTGCCGGTCCGCTCACCGACCTCGAGGCCGTGGTGCGCCAACAGGCCTCGGGCGACGTCTCTGCCCGAGCCCGGGTCTTCGGGCCGAGTGAGGTGGCTGCGGTCGCCGCCGCGTTCAACACACTGGCGGAGGAGAACGAGAAGGCACGGGCAGTCGAGGGGGCCTCCAAGGAGCGGCTCCTCCAGCTCGACCATGCCAAGGACGACTTCGTCTCCAATGTGTCGCACGAGCTGCGGACGCCGCTGACCAGCATCAGGGGCTATCTCGAGCTGGTGCAGGACGGTCAGGATGCCGACCCGCAGACCGAGCAGATGTGGCGGGTGATCAACCGCAACGTGGACCGTCTCGGTGTGCTGATCGAGGACCTGCTGGCGCTGGCGAACGTCGAGTCCCACAACACCACGCTCACCGAGGTCGACCTGGGCAACGTTGTCCATGACGTCGTGACCGACCTGCGCATCGCTGCGGCGAATCGTGGCATCAACTTCGTGCTCGACGTCCCCGACAACGGGATCCGGGTACTGGGCGACAGGATCCAGCTCCTGCGCGCGATCCTCAATGTGGTCTCGAACGCGGTGAAGTTCTGTCGCACCGACGGGCACGTCGACGTACGCCTCTCCAGCGACGGTGAGGAGGCCACCCTCACGGTTCGTGACAACGGCATCGGCATCCCCGCGGCCGAGCTGAACCAGCTCGGCTCACGGTTCTTCCGCGGCTCCAACGCCGTCCACCTCCAGATCGGCGGCACCGGCCTCGGGCTGCGCATGGTGCAGACGATCGTGGGCAAGCACGGAGGTCGGATGAGCATCGACTCCGAGGAGCACGAGTTCACCCTGGTGACGATCCGGATTCCCGTGCTCGGTCCCCACACAGCGGAACCGGTGGCGGGTGAGGCGGCGCCGGGCGAGCCGACGGCGCCGGGCGACCCGGCGGCGCCTGGCGAGCCGACGGCGGGCGAATCTCGGGAATAGCCCGATTGGCGCGCGGGTTGTGCACGGTGGCACACTTGTGCGCTGGTTCCGGTTCACGTCCCACATCCGGTGGTGGCGACCCGGCGACTGTCAAAGAGTGAGGGCATCATGCAGAAGGACATTCACCCCGAATACGTCGAGACCCAGGTGACCTGCACCTGCGGCAACTCGTTCACGACTCGCAGCACCGTCAAGAGCGGCTCCATCCACTCCGACGTCTGCTCCGCCTGCCACCCGTTCTACACGGGCAAGCAGAAGATCCTCGACACCGGTGGTCGCGTGGCCCGCTTCGAGGCCCGCTACGCCAAGGCCAAGAAGGCCGACAAGTAGCTTCCACAGGACGCCGGTCCCCGCATGCGTGCGGGTGGCCGGCGTCCTGCATTTGTCTGAAGCACTGACCGTCCGCACCATTCCTGAGGAGCCTGCCCGTGTTCGAGGCCGTCGAAGGTCTGCTCGCTGAGCACTCCGCCATCGAGACGCAGTTGGCTGCTCCGGAGACGCATGCCGACCAGCGGCTCGCCAAGCAGCTCAACCAGCGGTACGCCGAGTTGTCCTCGATCGTGCGCACCTGGCGGGAGTGGCAGCAGATCGGTGACGACATCGAGGCCGCGCGGGAACTCGCCTCCGAGGACTCCGCCTTCGCCGAGGAGGCGGAGGCACTCACCGTGCACCGTGCCAAGGTCGAGGAGCACCTGCGCCACCTCTTGGTGCCCCGGGACCCGAGTGACGCGAAGGACGCCATCCTCGAGGTCAAGTCCGGTGAGGGCGGTGAGGAGTCGGCCCTCTTCGCCGGCGACCTGCTGCGCATGTACACCCGCCACGCCGAGCAGCGGGGCTGGAAGACCGAGATCCTCGACTCCACGCCCTCCGACCTCGGCGGCTACAAGTCGGTGACTGTCGCGGTGAAGGCCAAGGGGACGCCGGAGCCCGGCCAGGCGCCGTACGCCCTGCTCAAGTTCGAGGGTGGCGTGCACCGGGTGCAGCGGGTGCCGGTCACCGAGTCCCAGGGCCGCGTGCACACCTCGGCTGCCGGGGTGCTGGTGATGCCCGAGGCCGAGCAGGTCGACGTCACCATCGACGACAACGACCTACGCATCGATGTCTTCCGCTCAAGTGGCCCCGGCGGCCAGAGCGTGAACACCACCGACTCCGCGGTCCGCATCACCCACGTCCCCACGGGCATCGTGGTGAGCTGTCAGAACGAGAAGTCGCAGCTGCAGAACAAGGAGTCCGCGATGCGGATCCTCCGGGCGCGCATGCTGGCGGCAGCCGAGGACGAGGCCAACGCCGAGGCCAGCGAGGCCCGCAAGTCGCAGGTCCGCACGGTCGACCGGTCCGAGCGGATCCGCACCTACAACTTCCCGGAGAACCGCATCTCCGACCACCGCACGGGCTACAAGTCCTACAACCTCGACACTGTCCTCGACGGTGACCTCGGCCCGGTGATCGACAGCTGCGTCCAGGCCGATCTCGGCGCCCGCCTCGAGGCGCTCGAGCAGTGAGCAGCGAGCTCCGGCAGAGGCTGAACGAGGCCACCGAGACCCTGCGTTCCGCGGGCGTGGCCAGTCCCGACTTCGACGCCGCCGAGCTGCTCGCGCACGTGCTCGGCACCTCGCGTGCCCTCCTGCCGATCAGCGCCGCAGACCCGACTCCCGAACAGGCCAGTCAGTACGCCGACCTGGTCGCCCGCCGCGCTCGTCGCGAGCCGCTGCAACACCTCACCGGGGTCGCCGCCTTCCGCCATGTCGAGCTGGCCGTCGGGCCCGGCGTCTTCGTGCCTCGCCCGGAGACCGAGCTGCTGGCCGGCTGGGCCATCGACCAGGCGCGGGCCATCGTCTCGTCGGACCCGGTGGTCGTCGACCTGTGCACCGGTTCCGGGGCCATCGCCCGCTCGGTCGCCGACGAGGTCCCCTCCGCCCGGGTGTACGCCGTCGAGCTCGACGAGGGCGCTCGCCGATGGGCCGAGCGCAACCTCGACGGCACCGGTGTGGAGCTGCGCCACGGTGACATGGCCGAGGCGTTCGACGACCTGGCCGGCACGGTCGACGTGGTCGTCTGCAACCCGCCGTACATTCCCCTGGAGGCCTGGGAGTCGGTGGCGCAGGAGGCCCGCGACCACGACCCGCACCTCGCCCTCTTCTCCGGTGACGACGGCCTGGTCGCGATGCGCGTGCTCGAGCAGCGCGCCGCCGTGCTGCTGCGCGACGGTGGCGTGGTCGGTGCCGAGCACGCCGACGTGCAGGGTGAGTCGGCGCCGGCCGTGTTCTCCGGCGCCGGCCGATGGAGCGAGGTGCGCGATCATCCGGATCTGGCAGGTCGTGCGCGCTTCGTCACGGCGAGGCTGGCACGATAGGCCCGTGAAGTACCCCACCACCGACGAGTCCGAACGCGAATCAGCAGTCGAGGCAGCCACGGTCGCCGTACGCAACGGACAGCTCGTGGTGTTCCCGACCGACACGGTCTACGGACTGGCCGCGGACGCGTTCTCGGAGGAGGCGGTGAAGTCGCTGCTGGCGGCCAAGGGTCGTGGGCGTGAGATGCCGCCTCCGGTGCTGGTCAGCAGCGCCACCACCCTCGACGCGCTGGCCGTCGACGTGCCGGTCTGGGCGAAGGCGTTGGTCGAACGCTTCTGGCCCGGCCCACTGACCTTGGTCTGCAAGCAGCAGCCCTCGCTGCGGTGGGACCTCGGCGACACCCGCGGCACGGTGGCAGTACGGATGCCGGACGACGAGGTGGCCCTGGCCGTGCTCGAACGCACGGGCCCGTTGGCGGTCAGCTCCGCCAACCTCACCGGTCGACCGGCCGCCCTGGAGGCGGACGAGGCGGAGGACATGCTCGGCGACAAGGTCACCGTGATCATCGACGGCGGCCACTCGCGAGACGAGGTGCCCTCCACGATCGTGGACGCCACGGGTGACGAAGGACGGATCCTGCGACGAGGAGCGATCTCGCTCGAGGAGCTCAACGACGTGTTGGCGCCGTTGGATGCGGCCATCACGGACGAGAGCTGATGCGCGAATACCTCCTCGTCTTCCTGGTCGCCGCGTCGGTGACCTATCTGCTCACCGTGATCGCCCGTGAGATCGCGCTGCGCACCGGAGCGGTCGCGCAGGTCCGCGACCGCGACATGCACGTCATCCCCATTCCCTACTTCGGTGGCCTGGCCCTGCTGGGGGGTCTCACCGCGGCGTACTTCGTGGCACGGCAGCTGCCATTCCTGTCGCTGAGTGCGCCGAACGTCTTCCGAGACGCCGGGGTGGTGCTGGTCGCGGGCGCCCTGATCTGCATGGTCGGCGTGCTCGATGACCTGCTCGAGCTCGACGCGTTGACCAAGCTGGGTGGCCAGGTGCTGGCGGCCGGCTTCATGATCGCCTTCGGGGTGCAGTACCTCTTCTTCCCCGCACCAGGCGGCGGCCAGTTCTCGGTCGACCAGTCGCAGTCGGCGCTGCTGACCGTGCTCACCATCCTGACCACCGTCAACGCGGTCAACTTCATCGACGGACTCGACGGCCTGGCGGCCGGCGTGGTCGGCATCGGCGCCGGGGCACTGTTCGTCTTCTGCTACCAGATCGCCAACCTCAACGGTCAATCGCTGGGTGTGACGGGTGCCCTGCTCAGCGCCGCCCTGGCCGGTGCGTGCGCGGGCTTCCTGCCTCACAACTTCTACCCGGCACGCCTCTTCATGGGTGACAGTGGCTCGATGCTGCTGGGGTTGTTCCTCTCGGCCTCGGCGCTGACCCTCTCAGGGCAGTTCTCGGCAACCGACGTCACGCGGGGCGGCGGGGGAGCGCAGGCCAGCCTGCTGCCGACCCTGCTCCCGATCATCGTGCCGCTGTCGATCCTGATCGTGCCGTTCGTCGACCTGGTGCTCGCCGTGATCCGGCGCACCCGGCGCGGAGAGATGTTCTACCAACCCGACAAGCAGCACCTGCACCACCGGATGCTCGAGATCGGTCACTCGCACCGTCGGGCCGTGCTCATCATCTGGTTGTGGACCGGCCTGATCGGTTTCGGCACTGTGCTGGCCAGCCTCTACTCCACCACGTGGACCTGGGGTGGACTGATCGCCTGGTTCGTGTTGACTGTGGGCCTGACCTTCGTCGTCCCGCGGGTCAAGGGCCTGGACCCGGTGGAGGAGTAGCCCCGATTGGCTCCGACTCCGGACTTTGTGCTACTTTTCACAAGCGTTCGAAGAGCGCTCGAGAAGACCTGATTCCGAAGAGAAACGGCCGCCATCATGACGACCGAGTCGAAGCGCATCACCGCCGGTGGCGGATCCGTGCTCCTCGGTGCGGCCGTGGGCGCATTCAGCCTCGGTCTGGTGGCCAGTCTCATCGGCGCGCTCGTCTCCGGCTCCGCCGCGGCGTACGGCGCCCTGGCCGGCACCGTGATCGTCGTCCTGGTCTTCGCCGGGGGAGCCTCCCTGGTCAACCTGGTCGCCGGGATCAACCCCGCGGCGTCGCTGCTCATCGCCCTGCTGACCTACGCGTTGCAGGTCCTGCTGATCGGCATGATCTTCTACGTGATCGCCGATTCCGGACTCGTGGGGGACGTGTTGGCTGCCGGCTGGTTGGCCGGCGCCGTGATCGTCGGAACGATCGGCTGGATGGTGTGCCAGATCATGTTGGCCACGCGGCTGCGCCTACCGGCGTACGAACTGACGGATGCGGGTGCGCAATGACCCGCCACGACTGCTATTGTCCGGTTCGCGATGGCTCAGCAGAAACCTCCGACCGCGCACACCGCCAACAACTCCGATCAGCCACAGGGCGACCCGTGGCACGCATTCGGATACATCGTTGCCGGCGTGTTCGTCTATGGAGCGCTCGGTTGGGGCCTGGATCGCTGGCTGGGCACCACCTACCTGGTGGCCATCGGGATCCTGCTCGGAGCAGTGTTCGGGATCTACATGACCTGGGCCCGATTCAGACCACCGCCAACAGACCAGAAGTAGCAGAGCTGCCGACACAGGAGACACCGTGAGTTCTATCGCGACGTCCGTGACTCGCGCCGACGGCTTCACGCCGCCGGGCCCGGGAGACTTCAACCTCCCGCCCATCGGCCCCGACAAGACCTTCGAGTTCTTGGGCCAGGAGATGTACCTCGGCGTCACCAAGCCGATGCTGCAGCTCGTGCTCGTGGCCGGGGTTGTCTTCGTCTTCTTCTGGGCCGCCTCGCGCAAGCGCGCCATGGTGCCCGGTCGCCTGCAGTTCATCGGTGAGCAGGGCTACGGCTTCGTGCGCAACTCCATGGGCCGCGACATCATCGGGAGCAAGGACTTCCAGCGCTACACGCCGTACCTCTTCGCGCTGTTCTTCTTCATCCTGATCAACAACTTCCTGGCCAGCATCCCGTTCTTCCAGTTCCCGACGTTCTCGCGCGCGGGCCTGGTCTACAGCCTTGCCGCGCTGAGCTGGATCATCTACAACGCGGTCGGCATGAAGAAGCACGGCTTCCTCGGCTACCTCAAGCTGATGTGCGTCCCCTCGGGCGTCAGCCCGGCGATGTACCCGCTGCTGATCCCGCTCGAGTTCATGTCGAACATCCTGGTCCGCCCGATCACGCTGGCCCTGCGTCTGTTCTGCAACATGTTCGCCGGCCACATGCTGTTGATCCTCTTCGCCCTCGGTGGTGAGTACCTCATCGTCGAGATGGCAGGTGCCTACTCCGTCGTCGGCGTCCTTGCCTGGGTGCTCTTCATCGTGATCTCGTTCCTGGAGTTGCTGATCCAGTTCCTGCAGGCCTACGTGTTCGTCCTGCTGAACGCGATGTACATCCAGGGATCGCTCGCCGACGAGCACTGACCCACCCGGTTCTCACCCGCACGACCCAGCCCCACCCCCAGTTTTCCAACAAGGAAATAACCGAAAGGAACAAGCCGTGCTTGCTATGGCTATCGAAGGCTCCGCGAACATGATCGGCTACGGCCTCGCCGCGATCGGTCCCGGTATTGGTATCGGTCTGATCTTCGCCGCCTACATCAACGGTGTCGCCCGTCAGCCGGAGGCCCAGGGCCGCCTGCAGACCATCGCCATCCTGGGCTTCGCGCTCGCCGAGGCGCTCGCGATCATCGGTATCGCCCTCGCGTTCGTCCTCTGACCCAGACTGACGTAGGACCCGGAAGAAGGACCTGCCCATGCAGACACTGACCATCCTCGCCTCGGGCGACGGTGAGCTGAACCCGCTCATCCCGCACCCGGTCGAGATCGTGCTCTCGCTGGTCGTCTTCGGCCTCCTCTTCTTCGCCGTGAAGAAGTGGGTCGTGCCGAACTTCGAGGCGACGTACGCCGAGCGCACGTCCGCCATCGAAGGCGGACTGGCTGCCGCCGAGACCAAGCAGGCGGAGGCCGACGCGAAGTTGGCCGAGCTCGACCGCCAGCTCTCGGAGGCCAGGCACGAAGCGGCGCGCATCCGTGAGGAGGCGCGTGAGCAGGGTGCCACGATCGTGGCGGAGATGCGGGAGCAGGCCCAGGCCGAGTCCAACCGCATCGTCGAGCACGGCAAGGCGCAGATCGAGGCAGAGCGCCAGCAGGCGGTCACCTCGCTCCGGGCCGAGGTCGGCACCCTCGCGACCGGCCTGGCCGGTCGCATCGTCGGGGAGAGCCTTGACGACGAGGCTCGCCAGAGCCGGGTCGTCGACCGCTTCCTCGCCGAGCTCGAGGGAGCCAACTGATGTCCATGCGCGGAGCCTCGGCCGAAGCACTGGCCGCACTGTCGACGGAGCTGGAGAGCCTGCTCTCCGGCGGCGCCGACGCCGTGCGGGTCGGCGACGACCTGTTCGCGGTGGCTCGCCTGGTCCGCCAGGACGGTGCGTTGCGGCGGGTCGCCACTGACCCGTCTCTGCCGGCCGACGCCAAGCAGGGCCTCGCGCAGGACCTCTTCGGGGGCAAGGCCAGCGACGCCGCCCTGCAGCTGATCAAGAACGCCGTCGGTCGACGGTGGACCGTCAACCGCGACCTTGCCGATGCCATCGAGCGCCTCAGCGAGATTGCGAGCGTCCGGTCCGCCGGAAACGAGAGCGGCCGCCTCAGCGACGAGCTGTTCGCGGTGGGGCAGCTGGTCAGGGACAACTCCGACCTTCGTGACGCCCTGTCCGACCCGGCGCGCAGCATCGAGGACAAGTCGGCGCTGATCGACAGCCTCCTCGGCGACAAGGTGTTGCCGGCAACGGCAACCCTCGCCAAGCAGGCCCTGGGCGGCAGCTACCGCACCGTCTCGGCGGCACTGGGCCAGTACCAGCAGGTTGCCGCGGCAGTGCACAGCCAGAGCGTGGCCGAGGTCCGAGTGGCTCGTCCGCTCTCCGAGGCCGACCGCACCCGGCTGGGCGCCGCACTGGCCCGGCAGTACGGTCGAGAGATCCACCTGAACGAGGTCATCGACCCCGACGTGATCGGCGGTCTCCGTGTGGAGGTCGGCGACGACGTCATCGATGGCACCGTTTCCAGCCGGCTCAGTGACGCCGGCCGCAAGCTCGCCGGCTGATCCCAGTGCGGCACCTGAACCGAACCGAGCAGATACAAGATAAGGAAGTGTGATGACGGAGCTTTCGATCCGTCCGGACGAGATCCGGGACGCGCTGCAGCGCTTCGTGTCGGACTACAAGCCCGAGACCGCCAGCCGCGAAGAGGTCGGCCTCGTCGCCGAAGCCGGCGACGGCATCGCCCGCGTCAGCGGTCTGCCCTCTGTCATGGCCAACGAGCTGCTCGAGTTCGAGGACGGCACCCGAGGCCTGGCCCTGAACCTCGACACCCGCGAGATCGGTGTCGTCATCCTGGGTGACTTCGACAACATCGAAGAGGGCCAGACGGTGCGACGCACCGGCGAAGTCCTCTCCGTTCCCGTCGGCGACGGCTACCTGGGCCGCGTGGTCGACCCCCTCGGCAACGCCATCGACGGCCTCGGCGACCTCGAGACCACCGGCCGCCGCGCCCTTGAGCTCCAGGCGCCCGGCGTCATGGAGCGCAAGTCGGTGCACGAGCCGCTGGCCACCGGCATCAAGGCCATCGACGCCCTGACCCCGGTCGGCCGGGGTCAGCGTCAGCTGATCATCGGTGACCGCGCGACCGGCAAGACCACGATCGCAATCGACACGATCATCAACCAGAAGGCCAACTGGGAGTCCGGTGACCCGGACAAGCAGGTGCGCTGCATCTACGTCGCGATCGGCCAGAAGGGGTCCACCATCGCCTCCGTGCGTGGCGCCCTGGAAGAGGCCGGAGCACTGGAGTACACGACCATCGTCGCGTCCCCGGCCTCCGACTCCGCCGGCTTCAAGTACCTCGCCCCCTACACCGGCTCGGCCATCGGCCAGAACTGGATGTACGACGGCAAGCACGTCCTCATCGTCTTCGATGACCTGACCAAGCAGGCCGAGGCGTACCGCGCCGTGTCGCTGCTGCTGCGCCGCCCCCCGGGCCGTGAGGCCTACCCGGGTGACGTGTTCTACCTGCACAGCCGTCTGCTCGAGCGTTGCGCGAAGCTGTCCGACGAGATGGGCAAGGGCTCGATGACCGGTCTGCCGATCATCGAGACCAAGGCCAACGACGTCTCGGCGTTCATCCCGACCAACGTCATCTCGATCACCGATGGTCAGATCTTCCTGCAGTCCGACCTCTTCGCGGCCAACCAGCGCCCGGCCATCGACGTCGGTGTCTCGGTCTCGCGCGTGGGTGGTGCGGCGATGACGAAGGCGGTCAAGTCCGTCACCGGTTCGCTCAAGGTCGAGCTGGCCCAGTTCCGGGCCATGGAAGCGTTCGCCATGTTCGCCTCCGACCTCGACGCGGCTTCACGCCAGCAGCTCGACCGTGGACAGCGCCTGATGGCCCTGCTCAAGCAGCCTCAGTACTCGCCCTACCCGGTCGACGAGATGACCGTCTCACTGTGGACCGGCACGTCGGGTCGCCTGGACAAGGTGCCCACCGACGACGTGCTGCGCTTCGAGAACGAGTTCCTCGACTACCTGCGTCGCTCGCACGACGGCATCCTCGCCGGCATCCGTGAGACCCAGAAGTTCGAGGACTCGACCGAAGACCAGCTCGCTTCGGCCTACGACTCCTTCCTCGACCAGTTCGAGACCTCGGACGGCCAGTCCATCAAGGCCGGCACCGAGACGCACGAGGCCCTCGAGGACGAGGACGTCGAGCAGGAGCAGATCGTCAAGCAGAAGCGGGGCTGACCGCACGTGAACATCGATCCCCAGACCAGCGGCGGAGGTGATCTCTGATGGCTCTCTCAGTGCGCGAGTACCGTGCGCGGATCAAGTCGACGGAGTCGATGAAGAAGATCACGCGTGCCATGGAGCTCATCGCCGCGTCGCGCATCATCAAGGCGCAGCAGCGGGCCGACGCGGCAGCGCCGTACGCCCGTGAGCTGACCCGTGCGGTCTCGGCCGTGGCGTCGTTCTCCAACGTCGACCACGCCCTGACCACCGAGCCGGAGAACCCCACCAAGGCCGCGATCCTCATCGTCACGAGTGACCGTGGTCTGGCCGGGGCCTACTCCTCGAGCGTGCTCAAGGAGGCCGAGCGCCTCATCGAGAAGCTCCGGGGCGAGGGCAAGCAGGTCGACATCTACATCTCGGGCCGCAAGGGTGAGGCGTACTTCAAGTTCCGCGCCCGCCCGATCGTGCAGAGCTGGACGGGCTTCTCCGACCAGCCGACGTACGACGTGGCGCACGACATCGGCGAAACGCTGATCCAGGCGTTCCTCAACGACGACGAGACCGTCGCGGAGGAAGGCGTGGCACCCGGTGCCGACGAGGTGCACGTGGTCTACACGCGGTTCCGTTCGATGCTGGTCCAGGAGCCCACTGCGGTGCGGCTGCTGCCACTGGAGGTCGTCGAGGGAACCGAGGCTCCCGAGGATGCAGAGCTGTTGCCTCTCTATGAGTTCGAGCCGTCGCCGTCCGACGTCCTCGACTCCCTGCTCCCGCGTTACGTCCAGAGCCGCATCTTCTTCGCCCACCTGCAGGCTGCCGCTTCCGAGCTGGCGGCGCGTCAGAAGGCGATGAAGGCCGCAACCGACAACGCGGACGAGCTCATCAAGAAGTACACCCGTATTGCCAACCAGGCCCGTCAGGCCGGCATCACCCAGGAAATCAGCGAGATCGTCGGTGGCGTGAATGCCCTCGCCGACGCCAACGCCGGCCAAGACTGAAGCGGAGAATTGAGAGAAATGACTGCGACCACCACAGAGTCCACCGAGACCACCGAAGGTGCTGTCGGGCGCATTGCCCGCGTCATCGGCCCGGTTGTCGACATCGAGTTCCCGACCGACTCGATGCCCGGCATCTACAACGCCCTCGAGTGCACGTTCGAGCTGAACGGCGAGACCAAGACGATCACGCTCGAGGTTGCCCAGCACATCGGTGACGGCATGGTTCGTGCCATCTCGATGAAGCCCACCGACGGACTGGTCCGCGGTGGCCAGATCGTCGACACCGGCGAGTCGATCACCGTCCCGGTGGGTGACGCCACGCTCGGTCGCGTGTTCAACACGACCGGTGACTGCCTGAACCTTGAAGAGGGCGAGACCCTCGAGGTCGGCGAGCGTTGGGGCATCCACCGCAAGGCGCCTGCCTTCGACCAGCTCGAGTCGAAGACCCAGATGTTCGAGACCGGCATCAAGGTCATCGACCTGCTCACGCCCTACGTCCAGGGTGGAAAGATCGGTCTGTTCGGTGGTGCCGGGGTCGGCAAGACCGTGCTGATCCAGGAGATGATCGCCCGTGTGGCCAAGAACCACGACGGTGTGTCGGTCTTCGCCGGCGTCGGTGAGCGCACCCGTGAGGGCAACGACCTCATCGAGGAGATGCAGGATGCGGGCGTCTTCGACAAGGTCGCGCTCGTCTTCGGCCAGATGGACGAGCCGCCGGGCACGCGTCTCCGTGTCGCCCTGTCGGCCCTGACCATGGCCGAGTACTTCCGGGACGTGCAGAACCAGGACGTGTTGCTCTTCGTGGACAACATCTTCCGGTTCACGCAGGCCGGTTCCGAGGTCTCCACGCTGCTCGGCCGGATGCCGTCCGCCGTGGGTTACCAGCCCAACCTGGCCGACGAGATGGGTCAGCTCCAGGAGCGGATCACCTCGACGCGCGGCCACTCGATCACCTCGATGCAGGCGATCTACGTGCCGGCTGACGACTACACCGACCCCGCACCGGCTGCCACGTTCGCGCACCTCGACGCGACGACCGAGCTCTCGCGTGACATTGCGTCGCAGGGCATCTACCCGGCCGTCGACCCGTTGACCTCGACCTCGCGGATCCTTGACCCGCAGTACATCGGTCAGGCCCACTACGACTGCGCCATTCGCGTCAAGCAGATCCTGCAGCGCAACAAGGAGCTCCAGGACATCATCGCGATCCTCGGTGTCGACGAGCTCTCCGAAGAGGACCGGATCATCGTGTCCCGGGCGCGCCGCATCCAGCGGTTCCTGTCCCAGAACACCTACGTCGCCAAGCAGTTCACCGGCATCGAGGGTTCGACGGTGTCGATCGGTGACACCATCGAGGCCTTCAACAAGATCGCCGATGGCGATTTCGACCACGTGGCCGAGCAGGCCTTCTTCATGTGTGGTGGACTCGACGACGTCGAGCGCAACTGGGCCGAGATCCAGAAGAGCCTCTGATGAGCGACGACACCCTGCACGTCGAGCTGGTCGCGGCCGACCGCCTCGTCTGGTCGGGCGAGGCCAGCCAGGTCCTCGCCCGGACCACCGAGGGTGACGTCGGCATCCTGCCGAACCACGCTCCGGTCCTGGCGTTGATGGTCCATGGCGTCGTCGACGTCACCACGACCGACAACGAGACCTGGGTGGCGGCCGTGGACGAGGGATTCCTCTCCGTGGCCAACAACCGGATCTCGATCCTGGCGGAGCACGCCGAGATGGCACATGACATCGACCTCGAGAAGGCCAAGGCCGATCTCGAGCGGGTCAAGAAGTCCGGCGAGCTGCTCAACGACGCCGAGGAGGCGCTCCAGAGTGCGTGGGCCGAGGCCCGGATCAACGCGGCCGAACGGGCCTCCTGACAACTGAATTGTCCTGCCCGCTAGAGTGACGCCACGCGTCGCTTTGGAGGAGGGATGAATGCCACTTTGGCAGTGGATCGTCGATTCGCTCGGCGTCGTCCTCCTGGCTGTCGTGGTCTTCGGCGTTGCCCTCGTCGTACGCCGTCGCGTGCTGTCTCGCAACGGCGGCACATTTGAGCTCAGTCACCGCGCTCGGTCCGCAAGGGCCGGGCGCGGTTGGGTTCTCGGGCTCGGGCGCTACTCGGGGGAGACCCTGGAGTGGTTCCGCATCTTCTCGCTCTCCCCGCGGCCGCGGCACAGCTGGTCACGCAGCCAGCTGGTCTACCGCGGGCGCCGTGATGCCGAGGGCATCGAGCAGATGTCCCTGTATGCCGAGCACCTGATCGTGGCTGCCGAGACCCCCGACGGGCCGATCGAGTTCGCTATGAGCCAGAGCTCGTTGATGGGCTTCCAGTCCTGGCTGGAGGCGGCTCCTCCCGGTGCCGACTGGAACCAGCAGCGCCCCCTTCGCTGAGGACTCCTCAAGTCGGGCCCCGCGGCGCTGGCGGCGTGCTGCTCAGGCGCTGCGGCGTACCACCAGGTCCTGGACGTCGTCGATGTCGAAGTCGGGGATCTTCTCGCAGGCCTTCTTCGTGACCGAGCAGCGGATCGACTCGCCTCCCACGGGGTAGGGGCCGTCCTCCGGCTCGCTGCGCCACTCGGAGTAGGCCTTCAGGAGCAGGGTGTGGGAGTCCTCCCAGGCGGGGAGTCCGTGACGGGCCCACTGCACGTTGAAGATGCCGGTCAGCGTGAGCCGGATCTTGCCCGAGCGGGCGTCACGTATGCGCAGTCGCCCGGCCGTCACCTGGTAGAGCCACTCGGACTTCGGTCGGTCGGCGGTGACGACCAGCTTGTTGTCGGGGGACCAGGAGACGACGTGTTCCCACCTCCTGGTGGTCCACAGGCGCTTCTTGTCCGACTTCCGCACGATGGCGGTGTGCCTGCCCTCCTGCACGGCGAGGCGCCCGGTGGCGAGGTTGATCGCCGGGGCCGGCGTGTCGTCGCTCATCGAGTCCATGCCGGGGTCGTTGCGCGAAGCGCGCCTGTCCCAAGCCCGCACCTTCTTCGTGCGCAGGTTCGCAGTCCACAGGTCGCCACCACGTCGGGTGTGGAACCAGACGTCGGTCTTCGTCAGGGCCACCGCGGCGAGCCAAGACTTCTTGGGCAGGACCCAATGGCCCAGTCGCTTGCCGTCACGGATTCGCAGGACGTCGATGGTGCGGTTGCCGTCGGTGAGGGCCACCGTGCGTCCGTTGCGTGACACCACGGAGAACCAGAGAGAGGTCTCGATCCTGGACCGGCCGGTCACCGTGCGCAGCTTGTGCTTCTTGCCCGAGTCGCTGATGAACTTGATGAAGGTGCGCTGCTTGTTGTTCCTCTGCCACGGCTCCTGCTCGGTGTAGAGGTAGCCCCCGTGGGCTCGCCGCAGATCGGAGACCGAGTTGTCCGTGGTGGTGAGTGTCAGCGACCTGCGCCCGGGGCGAACGAGTTTCTTGGTCACGTGGTCGGCCCAGGCAATGGACGGCAGAGGGCCGTCGGGCAAGTCATCGGCAACCACCTTCACGGTGGCCGGTGCACGCTGGCTGGAATCGTCGCCGCCGACTGTTGCTCCGGCCGCACCACCGGCCAGCGCCGACCCGGTCAGTGGCGCAGCCAGCAACAGGGCCAGAGCGGGCAAACTGGATGTGCGGAGGCGTCCCCCGAGTGCAGTCATCTTCTGACGGTAACAGTGTCGGGAGGTGGGGGTGAGTCGATCGGGCCGGGTGGAGTGGGGCGCCCAAGGCTCCGTTAGGGTCGCCATCGAACCCGAACCACGTGCCGTCAACCAGCGAGGACGACCATGCAGGGCTCTGCCATCCAGATCAGCGGGCTGACCAAGAACTTCGGCGGCGTCCGGGCCGTCGACACGTTGAGCTTCTCCGTGGAACCGGGTGTGGTCACCGGATTCCTCGGACCCAACGGTGCGGGAAAGACCACCACGTTGCGGATGCTGCTGGGGTTGGTCGAGGCCGATGCCGGCACGGCCACCATCGGCGGCCACAAGTACGTCGACATCGAGCGCCCGGCGTCGACCGTCGGCGCCGCACTCGAGGCGGCCAGCTTCCACCCGGGGCGCACGGCTCTCGATCACCTTCGCGTGCACGCCCCACTCGTGGGTGTCTCGGACAAGACCTGCGGCGAGGTGCTCGACCACGTCGGACTCGGGGCAGCAGCGGACCGAAAGGTCGGCGGCTTCTCGCTCGGCATGCGGCAACGCCTCGGGTTGGCCACCACGCTGCTCGGGGATCCCGGCGTACTCGTGCTCGACGAGCCGGCCAACGGCCTGGACCCCGAGGGCATCGTGTGGCTGCGAGGCTTCCTCCGACACCTGGCCCACGACGAAGGACGCACGGTGCTGGTCTCCAGCCACGTCCTCGGCGAGGTGCAGGCCACGGTCGACAACGTCGTCGTGATCGCTGGCGGAAGGCTCGTCCACGAGTCGCCGCTGGAGGAGCTGGTTGCGATGGCGGCGAGCAAGGTCAAGGTGGTCACGCCCGACGCCGACGGGTTCGTCCGGCTCGCGCAGGAACGGGGTTGGGAGTTCGAGACGGTCAGCGGCGGACTCACGGTGATGGGCGCCAGCCCGGCGGAGGTCGGCGCCGCAGCTCACGCCGAACATCTGGAGATCCACGGCCTGGCCGGTGAGGGCATGGGGCTGGAGGAGGTCTTCCTCAGACTGACCGACCCACGGCGCGGGGAGGAGGCAGCATGAAGGCGACCCTGAAGAGCGAGTGGCGCAAGGTCACCACCACCAAGCTGTGGTGGGTGCTGGCCCTGGTGATGTTCGCCTACATGGCCTTCCTCGGTGCAGTCCTCGGATTCTCGTTCGTGCAGTCGCCCGAACAGGCCTCGGCCAGCGCCGGAGGGGGCGGCGGCATGAGCGGCCTCGAGGCGGCGCAGGCGACGTACACCATCGGCGCATCGCTCGGTTACGTGTTCCCGCTGATCGCCGGCGCCCTGGCGATGACCGGCGAGTTCCGCCACCAGACGATCACCCCGAGCCTGCTCTTCCAGCCGAAGCGCTCGGTGCTCCTCGGCGCCAAGCTGCTGGTCAACCTCGCGATGGGGTTGCTCTACGGCATCGTCGGGACGTTGGGTGCCATCGCCGGGGGCGCTCCGCTGCTCGGCACGATCGGCGAAGGCCTCTACCTGGGCAACGGCGAGGTGTTGGGCAACATCTTCTTCTCGGTGATCGCGTTGGCCATCTGGGCCGTGATCGGGGTCGGCCTCGGCACCTTCCTGCCCAACCAGGTGGCCGCCATCGTGGTGATCCTGGCCTTCACCCAGTTCGTCGAGCCGATCCTGCGGGTCGGGCTCGCCGCCGGTGGTGACGCTGCCGACATTGCGGCACTGAGCGATGCGGCCAAGTTCCTCCCGGGTGCCGCTGCAGAGGCCCTGGCCGGGACGTCGTTCTATGCTGCCTCAGGACTGGACCTGCTCGCTCGTTGGGCGGGTGCCCTGGTGCTGGTGGGCTATGCGGCCGGGTTCGCGCTGATCGGTCGCTTCACCACACTCCGCAAGGACGTCACCTGAGATGACCACTCGCCGGGAGCCGGGCATCCCGGTCACACGGCTCCGGGCCGCACGCAACGCGGTCTCGCTCGTCTTCGTGCTCAACGGCTTCTGCTTCGCGTCGTGGGTCTCCCGAGTGCCCGACACCCGTGAGCGCTTGAGCCTGTCCAACGGGCAGTTGGGCCTGCTGTTGCTGGCCCTGTCGATGGGCTCCCTCCTGGCCCTGCCCCTGACCGGTGCCGTGATCGAGCGCGTCGGCGCCGCCCGCGTCGTACTCCTGGGGGTGTCGGTCGACGTGGTCGGCCTGTTCCTGGTCGCCCTCGGTGCGTCGGTCCTTGAGTCACCGTGGCCGGCGGCCGCCGGGTTGTTCCTCTACGGAATGGGCACCGGGACCTGGGATGTGGCGATGAACGTCGAGGGCGCTGCCGTCGAGCACGAGCTCGCGCGGGCGATCATGCCGCGTTTCCACGCGGCGTTCAGCCTGGGCACGGTGCTCGGTGCCGGGCTCGGGGTCGTGGCGGCGGGACTCCACCTGCCGATGACCTGGCACCTCGGTGGCGTGGGAGTCGTGGCCGCCCTGGTCGTCGTGCCCGCGGTGAGGTCGTTCCTCCCGCGCGACCGGGAGGCGGGGGAGGAACCGCCCGAACGACTCTCGGCGCTGAGCGCGTGGAAGGAGCCGCGCACCCTGATGATCGGGTTGATGGTTCTCGCCCTGGCCCTGACCGAGGGTGCCGCCAACGACTGGCTCGCCCTTGCCCTGGTCGACGGCTACGACGTGGCGCACTGGGTCGGCGTCGCCGGGTTCGCCCTCTTCGTGTCCGCGATGACGGCAGGAAGGCTGTGGGGGAGCGCCCTGCTCGACCGGCACGGACGAGTGGCGGTGCTCTGGTCGACGATGGTCGCTGCCGCCGCGGGGCTGGTGTTGATCGTCTTCGGCGGGCACCCTGCCGTCGCGGCCGTCGGCATCGTGCTGTGGGGACTGGGTGCCTCGCTCGGATTCCCGGTCGGGATGAGCGCCGCCGCGGATGATCCGAGACGGGCCGCGGCCCGGGTCAGCGTGGTCTCGACGATCGGCTACACCGCATTCCTGGCCGGCCCGCCGTTGCTCGGCTTCCTGGCCGAGGAGGTCGGCACGCTGCGCGCGCTGCTGGTCGTCGTACTGCTCCTGGTGCCGTCGGCGCTCGTGGTTCCGGCGGCTCGGGAATCGCGTGGTCCCGCGGCGCGGCAGCGCTCAGCCGGCATCAAGGATTGACGGCTCGGCCATCAAGGATTGACGGGTCGTGGGTCAGGAGCGCTCGCCGCCGGGGACCCAGAGGACGTCGCCGTTCTCCCGGTTCGCGTGGCGGGCCAGGATGAACAACAGGTCGGAGAGCCGGTTGAGGTACTTGATGGCGAGCACGTTCATGGTGTCCGCGTGCTCGCCGAACGCCAGCCAGCCGGCCCGTTCCGCACGGCGTACGACAGTGCGCGCGACGTGGAGGTGGGCGGCTCCCGGCGTACCGCCGTTGAGGATGAACGAGCGCAGCTTCTCGAGTGGCTCGTTGAACTGGTCGCACCACCCCTCGAGCCGGTCGATGTAGTCCTGCTCGACGCGCAGGGGCGGGTACTCGGGGTTCTCCACGATCGGCGTGCAGAAGTCGGCACCGACGTCGAAGAGGTCGTTCTGGATCGTGGTGAGCACCGTGGTCACCTCTGCGTCGAGGTCTCCCTGGGCCAAGGCGACCCCGATGAACGCGTTGGCCTCGTCGACGGTGGAGTAGGCCTCCAGCCGGAGGTCGTTCTTCGAGGTGAGGCTCATGTCGCCGAGCCGGGTCTGTCCGGCGTCGCCGGTGCGGGTGTAGATGCGCGTGAGGTTGACCATGCCGTCGAGCGTAGTGGCGTCCGGGACCGGGGGTCCGTGAGGGTCACGCCCCGAAATCACATGCGCCACATGCGTCACATAGCGGACGCGGGAGGCGGGGATTGTCCGGCCAAGGGGAGGCACCTGAAAATAGGTGGAGATTCGTGGGTTTCGAGGCAACGCTTTGGGTGTGCTTCGCGTCATAGTCTTTGAAGGGACTCGTCCCTGTCATTGAGCAGCAGTTGTCGAGGGTGACCAATCGGGGGTCACCACGAAGGAGGGGACATGGACATCGTTCGCGACGGTTCCACGCTCGTTCTTGCTGGCCAATTCGACGTCCGGAGCACCATGGAGGTCCGGGCCGCGATCTACGACCACATCGAGTCGACGGCCGACGACGTGGTCGTCGACCTCACCGGCGTCACCACGGTTGACCTCACCGCGCTGAAGGTCCTTGCGGTGGCCACTCGGTCGACCGAGCGTGAGGGGCGACACCTGCGCCTGCGTGGCTGTGGCCCGGCGGTGCGCCGCCTGCTCCACCTCTCGCACCTGTTCCGCCTCGTCGACGTGGAGCGCGAGCAGATCTCCGCCTGAGTCACTCTGGGGCGTCAGCTTCCCGTCGCCGAGAGGAGCTGCCCCAGAATCCAGACGACGGTGCCGCCGCCGACGTACGTCAGGGCACAGGCGAGCAGCGCCTGGAGCGGTGACGGCCACCGACGGATGTCGCTGATCAGGCGCAGGAGCAGCAGGACCCCTGCGCAGGCCAGGAAGCTGAGCACCGAGACGACGACCACGATCACCAGTGCCGCGCCCATGATGGGCCCGAAGAAGTCGGCGAGGAAGCCGCCGAAGTCCCAGCTCTCCGCGCCGCCGGCAAGGGCGAACATGAGGTAGACGAAGCACATCAGCAGCACGACGAGCACGATGAGCACGCCGACGAGCAGGACCACCCCGACAAAGCTGAAGGCCGCGGTCCAGACGAGTGGGGCGCGTAGCGTCGTCTCGGGCTTGGGTGGATGCGCGACCGAGGACGATCCCGGGTAGGGACGGGTCGGGTACGGGTACGGCTGGGCCGGGTACTGCTGGGCCGGGTACTGCTGGTAGGGGTACGGCTGGGTCGGATACGGCGACGCGGGATCCTCGGGGTGCGGTTCTTCCCGCTGCTGGTCGGTCACGGACGCCATCATGCCCAATGTAGCCAGTCCCACACGTGAGACCAGTGTCCGAGCGCTGGACTTCGCTCTAGGCTCCTCCCATGAGCAACTCTGCAGAGAATCCGGTGACCAAGGACCGTCCCTGGGTGATGCGCACCTACGCCGGCCACTCGACCGCCGAGGCGTCGAACGCGCTCTACCGGAACAATCTCTCCAAGGGCCAGACCGGGCTTTCGGTCGCCTTCGACCTGCCCACGCAGACCGGCTACGACCCCGACTCGCCCCTGGCGCGTGGCGAGGTCGGCAAGGTCGGCGTACCGGTCCCGCACATGGGGGAGATGCGCAAGCTCTTCAAGGACATCCCGCTCACGGAGATGAACACCTCCATGACCATCAACGCGACCGCGATGTGGCTGCTCGCGATGTACCAGGTCGCCGCCGAGGAGCAGAACCCGGAGCTCGACCCGGCCGAGGTCGCCAAGCAGCTCGCCGGCACCACGCAGAACGACATCATCAAGGAGTACCTCTCCCGGGGGACCTACGTCTTCCCGCCCGAGCACTCCTTGCGGTTGATCAGCGACATGATCGCCTACACGGTCAACTACATCCCGAAGTGGAACCCGATCAACATCTGCAGCTATCACCTGCAGGAGGCCGGAGCCACGCCGACCCAGGAGCTCGCCTACGCGCTCGGCACCGCGATCGCGGTGCTCGACGCGGTCAAGGACGCTGGCCAGGTCTCCGACGACGACTTCGAGAAGGTCGTCGGCCGCATCTCGTTCTTCGTCAACGCCGGAGTGCGCTTCGTCGAGGAGACCTGCAAGATGCGCGCCTTCGTGCAACTGTGGGACGAGATCACCCGTGAGCGCTACGGGGTCAAGGACCCCAAGATGCGCCGCTTCCGCTACGGCGTCCAGGTCAACTCCCTCGGCCTGACCGAGGCCCAGCCTGAGAACAACGTGCAGCGCATCGTGCTGGAGATGCTCGGCGTGACGCTGTCGAAGAATGCGCGCGCCCGCGCCGTACAGCTGCCGGCCTGGAACGAGGCGCTCGGACTGCCCCGTCCCTGGGACCAGCAGTGGTCGCTGCGCCTGCAGCAGGTGCTGGCCTTCGAGTCCGACCTGCTCGAGTACGACGACATCTTCGACGGCTCGCACGTCATCGAGGCCAAGGTGAACGCACTGGTCGAGGGTGCCAAGGCCGAGATGGACCGTGTGCAGGCCCTGGGTGGTGCCATCCCCGCCGTCGAGTCGGGCTACATGAAGTCGGAGCTGGTCTCGGCCCACGCCGCGCGCCGCGCCCGCATCGAGTCCGGTGCGGAGAAGATCGTCGGGGTGAACAGCTTCGAGACCACCGAGCCCTCCCCGCTGACGGCCAACCTGGACGAGGCGATCATGACCGCCGACCCGGGGGCCGAGGCGGCTGCGAAGGCCTCGGTCGAAGCCTGGAAGGCCGAGCGCGACGATGACGCCGTCGCGGAGGCCCTGAAGAACCTGGCCGAGACGGCCAAGGGCACCGACAACCTGATGGAGGCCACCCTGGCCGCGGCCCGGGCCGGTGCCACCACTGGCGAGTGGGCCGGCACGTTGCGTGAGGTCTTCGGCGAGTTCCGCGCACCCACCGGTGTCTCCGGTGCGGTCGGCGTGGCCGATGCCGGTGCCGAGCTGGCTGCGGTGCGTGACCGGGTCAAGGTCACCGGTGAGGAGCTGGGCGGGCGACTGCGCCTGCTGGTCGGCAAGCCCGGGCTCGACGGCCACTCCAACGGTGCCGAGCAGGTCGCCGTGCGCGCCCGCGACGCCGGCTTCGAGGTGATCTACCAGGGCATCCGGCTGACTCCCGAGCAGATCGTGGCAGCCGCGGTGGCCGAGGACGTGCACTGCGTCGGGCTCTCGATCCTCTCCGGTTCGCACATGGAGCTGGTGCCCGCCGTCCTGCGTGGACTCGAGGAGGCTGGCATGGGCGACGTCCCGGTGATCGTCGGCGGGATCATCCCCGATTCCGACGGCAAGGCGCTGATCGCCAGCGGAGTCGCGGCGGTCTACACGCCCAAGGACTTCGGGCTGACCGAGATCATGGGCGGCATCGTCCAGGTGATCCGCAAGGCCAACGGGCTGACCTGAGGGCGGATGCGCGGTGCACTGGTGACCACGGCATCACGAGTCCGTCGCCGATGGTGAGGGACGTCGCTCCCGCGAGCGCCCCGAGTGTCACCGCCAGAACGGCTCCCACCCCGATCGGAACCGCAGCGCGATCTGGGTCACAGTAGGTCAGGCTTGCCTTAGCCGGCTTGATACGCTCCTGCAGTGGGCAAGCAGAAGAAGCCGAAGAGCGAGTGCTGTGTGTCGAAGGACCGCTGCAAGCGTTGCCCCATCCGCATGCTCAAGAACGGCACCCTTCCTCCTGGTTACACGGTGAAGAAGCGCAAGCTCGTCAAGGTCAAGAAGAAGGACGCCAAGAAGCTCGCCAAGGCGGCCTGACCCGGGGCCGGCGAAGAAAGTCGCAGAATCCGGCAACTGACCTGCCGTTCCGTGCGTCTGCATCAGTGAAGGTCCGAACGGCGGACCCGCATGGTGGAGGCATCGATGAAGAAGACACTGCTCGCACTCGGGATGGCCGCAACCCTCGGCACCGGTCTCATTCCTGCGGCCCAGGCGTCCGCGACGGACTCGTCTGCTGCGCAGGCATCGGCCAGTGGCCGTTGGCAGTTGGTCGACACCAGCAGTGACATCAACGGGGACGGCACCATCGACGGGGTCTCCCTGCGCAAGAAGTCCGACAAGGTCTGCCAGGTCAAGGTGTCCTTCGGTCCGGGCGACACCGTCCAGCGCTCGCTGCACAGCTCGTGGGGCAACCCGTGTCGATACGCCGGAAGCGCGCTGTTCGACCCCAGGAAGGGCGCCGAGATCAAGGTGATGACCGGAATGGGTGCGCACACCCCCTGGGACCACATCCTCACCTATCGCGACGGCAAGCTGCAGTTCCAGAAGGATGCCGACGGCAAGCGCTGGACCATCGACGCGACGGTGATGTACACCGAGGGCTACAAGCGCGTGGTCAACCGGAACGGCAAGGTCCGGCTGCGCCACGACTTCGTGAACCGCAAGGACAACGGAGTCTGGAAGGGCACCCGGAAGGTGCTCGCCTACGAGCACGGCAAGTGGGTGCAGGTCAGCAAGTCGCGGATCACTCGCACCACCAAGCAGGCCAACGCGTTGGGCGGCTGGCACGTGCGCGGGTTCAAGCGCTGGATGTGACACGCGCACGGATGGCTCGACGTACGGCACACTCTTCCCATGGCACGTGTCAACGTGGTGGGAGCGGGAGTCGTCGGGCTCACCTGTGCGGTGCGGCTCCTCGAGGCAGGTCACCGGGTCGACGTACTGGCACGCGACCTGCCTCTCGAGACGACGAGCGCCGTGGCCGCCGCCGTCTGGTACCCCTATCGAGCGCTGCCCCAGGATCGGGTCACCGCGTGGTCCGGAGCGTCGTATGCCGAGTTCGTCGGGTTGGCGGGGGAGCGGGAGACCGGCGTACGCATGGTGACCGGGACCGAGGTCTTCGCCCAGCACAAGGCCGATCCCTGGTGGCGCGGCGCCGTGCCGTCGCTGGATCGTGAGACGGCGCTGCCGGCCGGGTTCGTCGACGGCTGGACCTTCACCACGCCGGTGATCGAGATGCCGATCCATCTGCGCTGGCTGATGGGGCGCGTCGACGATCTGGGCGGCACCATCACCCGGATGAACCTGCAGGCGTTGCCTGCCGGTGGCGACCTGGTCGTCAACTGCGCCGGGTTGGGCTCGCGGCACTTCGCCGGCGACAAGTCCGTGGTGCCGGTGCGGGGGCAGGTGCTCATCGTGGAGCAGGTCGGCATCGATCGCTGGATGATCGACGACGCCGGGCCGACGTACGTCGTGCCGCGCTCGCGCGACGTGGTCGTCGGCGGCACGGCCGACGAAGGGGACTGGAGTCGTACGCCGTCACCGGAGACCGCGCGCGACATCCTGCGCCGGGCGACTGCGTTGGTGCCGGAGCTGGAAGGTGCGCGCGTCCTGCGCCACAAGGTGGGCCTGCGGCCGGTTCGGCCGGCGGTGCGCGTCGAGCGGGTCGGTCGGGTGATCCACTGCTACGGCCACGGTGGAGCGGGCGTGACGATGTCGTGGGGCACTGCCGACGAAGTGGTGCTGCTCGCGGGGCGGTGAGGCGCTCAGGCCCGCGGTGGCTCGTCTGCCCGGATCCTGCGATTTCGCCAACCCAGCGCCGGGATGACGATCGCCAGGCCGACCAGGAGCCCCACCAGAAGTCCGAGCGGCGCCAGGTCGGTGCCCAGCACGGCTTTGGCAAGGTAGTAGCCGCCGACGACCATCCCCATCACCACGATGCCGGCGATCATCCGGACGATGATCTCGGTGAGGAAGAGTCGGGCGAAGCTCTGGCTCGGCGCCGGCGTTGCCTGGCGGGGCAGCGGGCGCTCCGCGACGACGGCAGCCGGGTTGAGCGGGCCATGGATGTGTGGGTAGGTGGTCTCGCCCACAGGATCCTCGCTCCAGCGAGCGGACAGCCGGTCGGTGTCTATCGTCAGCAGCACCAGGGGCTCACTCACCCCGGAGTAGTAGCGCTCGAGCACGCCCTCCCACTGGTCCTCGCGCGCGGCATGGATGAAGCCCTCGTCCTCGAGGGAACGGCCGTGGGTCGACTGCGCATAGGAGCCGGCCAGCTTGGCCGCCTCCCAGCGCGACTTCTCGGCGATGTGGAAGATCTGCATGCCGGAGATCATGTCAGCACCGGCGTTCTGATCAGAACAGGCGCTCGGTCGGGTCGTCGAGCCCGCGCAGCGCGTTGTAGTCGACCGTGGCGCACTGGATTCCCCGGTCGCCGGCCAGCACCTTCGCCTGGGGTCGGATCTCCTGGGCGGCGAAGATGCCGCGCACCGGTCCCTTCGCGGTCAGCAGTGGGTCGCGGTTGAGCAGCTCGAGGTAGCGGGTCAGCTGTTCGACACCGTCGATGTCACCGCGCCGCTTGATCTCCACGGCCACCGATGCGCCGTTCTCGTCGCGGCACATCAGGTCGACAGGGCCGATCGCGGTCGGGAACTCACGGCGTACCAGCTTGAGGCCGGGAGCGATCGTCGCCGGGTGGTCGGCCAAGAGCTCCTGCAGGTGCTTCTCGACGCCGTCCTTCTGGAGCCCGGGGTCGACGCCCAGCTCGTGCTCGGAGTCGTGGTGGATCTCGTCGAGCAGGATCCGCAGGGTGTCCTCCGGCCCCTTCGATGTGCTCCGTGACGTGACCGTCCATTCGATCTGGCCGTCGTCGTTGCTGCCCTCGCGCAGCGTGCACGGCGGCGACATCCAGTTCAGCGGCTTGTAGGAGCCGCCGTCGCTGTGCACCAGCACGGACCCGTCGGCCTTGATCATCAGGACACGGGTGGCCATCGGCAGGTGGGCCGAGAGTCGACCGGCGTAATCCACCTGGCAGCGCGCAACGACGATTCTCACGGGAGGTGAGGCTACCGGCCCGCGGCCGGCAGGCGAACACGACGTACGACGGGAGGGCGGTCCGCCGGTGCCGTATCAAAGGATGAACGCCCTATTACCGACGAGTAGGACTCGTGTCAGCATTCCCGCATGACTGACACCGCAGCCACGAACGAGCAGGTCCACGACGAGCTCGTCCTCCCGTATCTCAACCACGCCGTGCGCATGTACGAGACGTCGTACGCAACGCGCGCGGACATCGACGCGGCCATGCGTTTCGGCTGCGGCTACGCCAAGGGTCCGCTGACCGTGCTCGACGAGCTCGGTCTCGATGTCGTCCGCGACGCGCTCGCCGCCCGCTTCGCCGAGACCGGCGACAACCTGCACAAGCCGGCCGACCTGCTGGAGAAGCTGGTCGCGGACGGTCGCCTCGGGATCGCCTCCGGTCGCGGCTTCCACACGTACGCCGACGGCGCCGTCGTCGCGGACGAGGAGACGCCGTCGGCCGACAGTGCCCCGCAGTTGCGCCACGACATCGCCAAGGTCGGCGTCGTCGGCACCGGCACCATGGCTTCGGGCATCGTCGAGGTCTTCGCCAAGGCTGGCTACGACGTGGTGTTCGTCGGCCGGTCGACCGAGAAGACCGACGGCGTCGTCGCTGCGATCACCAAGTCGCTCGACAAGGCGATCTCACGTGGCAAGCTCGACGAGGCGGGCAAGGCCGAGGTGCTCGCCCGCCTGAGCGGTGCGACCTCGCGCGAGGACCTGGCCGACGTCGACATCGTCGTCGAGGCGATCGCGGAGGACCTGGCCATCAAGACCGAGCTCTTCCGCGACCTGGACCGGATCTGCAAGCAGGGCGCGATCCTGAGCACGACGACCTCCTCGCTGCCGATCACGGAACTCGCCGGCGTCACCTCGCGCCCCGAGGCCGTCATCGGCATGCACTTCTTCAACCCTGCCGCGGTGATGAAGCTGGTCGAGGTCGTCACCACCGAGCTGACCGCCGCCGAGGTCGACGAGACCGTGCGGGCCCTCACCGCGAAGGTCGGCAAGGTGGCCGTCTCCTGTGGCGATCGGGCCGGATTCATCGTGAACGCCCTGCTGTTCCCCTACCTCAACGATGCGGTCAAGGTGGTCGACGAGGGTCGCGGTGACGTCGAGACCATCGACGCCGCGATCAAGGAGCAGGCCGGGTTCCCGATGGGTCCCTTCGCCCTGCTCGACGTGGTCGGCAACGACGTCTCGCTCGCCATCCAGCAGGAGCTCTTCGCCGAGTTCAAGGAGCCGGGCTTCGCGCCGGCCGCAGGGCTCGAGAAGGTCGTCGCCGACGGGTTCCTCGGCCGCAAGAGCGGCCAGGGTTTCCACGACTACAGCTGATTGTCACGGCTCGGCCCGTGCACACCCGGCCGAGTGGCCGGGTCGGTTCACTGGCCGACCGATCAGGGGGCCCGGTCGTCGGGAGGGACGGGTGGGTCCGCTCCGTGGGAGGGATTCTGGCGCTGCGGTCGACGTGCCATCATTCGATGCATGACGACCGCAGCGCCTGAGCCCACTGCCCCTCGCGAGATCTCGACCGTCGGCGTGATCGGCCTCGGCACCATGGGGGCCGGGATCGCCGAGGTCTTCGCCCGCAACGGCTTCACCGTCATCGGTGTCGACCAAGACGACGAAGGTGTCGCGCGTGGGCGACAGCATCTCGAGCACTCCACGTCACGCGCGGTCGCGCGCGGCAAGCTCTCCGAGGACGACGCCGCGGCGCTGCTGGGCCGGATCAGCCTGAGCACGTCGCTCGCCGACCTGGCGCCGGCACAGTTCGTCGTCGAGGCGGTGGTGGAGTCCCTCGAGGTGAAGAAGTCGATCTTTGCGGCTCTCGACACGATCGTCTCGCCTGAGACCATCCTCGCCACCAACACCTCCTCGTTGTCCGTCACCGAGCTGTCCACCGCCAACTCCGGCCCGGGCCGGGTGGTCGGCATCCACTTCTTCAACCCGGCACCGGTGCAGAACCTGGTCGAGATCGTCCGCACCGTGGTCACCGAGCCCGACGTGCTCGAGCGGGCCAAGGCGCTGGTCGAGCAGGTCGGCAAGAACCCCGTCGTCTGCGGTGACAAGGCGGGCTTCATCGCCAACACCCTGCTCTTCGGTTATCTCAACCACGCGGTGTCCTTCTTCGAGGCCAAGTACGCCTCGCGGGAGGACATCGACGCCGCGATGCGTTTCGGTTGTGGCTACCCGATGGGTCCACTGGCGCTCCTCGACCTGATCGGCCTCGACACGGCGTACGAGATCCTCGACACGATGTACAAGCAGGGCCGCGAGCGGCTGCACGCGCCCGCGCCGATCCTCAAGCAGATGGTCACCGCGGGCATGCTCGGTCGCAAGACCGGCAAGGGCTTCTACACATATGAGGGCCCCGACAGCTCCAAGGTCGTTCCCGACGACCGCACTCCGTCGGCCGACAGTGCGCCGCAGCTGCACCACGACATCAGGAAGGTCGGCGTCGTCGGCACCGGCACCATGGCGTCCGGCATCGTCGAGGTCTTCGCCAGGAGCGGCTACGACGTGACGTACGTCGGCCGCTCGCAGGCGAAGGTCGACGGCGTCCGCGCCACCATCGAACGTTCGCTCGACAAGGCGATCCAGCGCGGCAAGCTCGAGGAGTCGGTCAAGGAACAGGTCCTCGGTCGGCTCAGCGGCACCACCGCCCTCGACGACCTGGCTGAGGTCGACATCGTCGTCGAGGCGATCGCCGAGGACCTGGCGGTCAAGACCACGCTGTTCGAGAACCTCGACGAGATCTGCAAGGACGGCGCGATCCTTGCCACGACGACCTCGTCCCTGCCCATCATCGCGATGGCCAAGGTGACCTCACGTCCCCAGGACGTCATCGGCATGCACTTCTTCAACCCGGCGGCGATCATGAAGCTGGTCGAGGTGGTGAGCACCGTGGCCACCGACGACCAGGTGGCCGAGACCACGCGCGCCCTGTGCGACAAGGTGGGCAAGGTGGCGGTCTCGTGCGGCGACCGGGCCGGGTTCATCGTGAACGCGTTGCTGTTCCCCTACCTCAATGACGCGGTGAGGATGCTCGAGGCGCACTACGCCACCGCTGATGACATCGACACGGCCATGAAGCAGGGCTGTGCGCTGCCGATGGGTCCGTTCGAGCTGCTCGACGTGGTCGGCAACGACGTGTCGCTGGCGATCCAGCGGGAGCTCTACCTCGAGTTCCGCGAACCCGGCTTCGCACCGGCTCCTCTGCTCGAGCACCTGGTCACGGCCGGCTACCTCGGACGCAAGACCAAGCGCGGCTTCCGCGACTACTCCGCCCGCTGACCTCGCGCGATACTCCCTGACGTTCCGGTCCCGGTTTCGGGATACTCCCTGACGTTCCGGTCCGCGGTGGAACCGAAACGTCAGGGACTACCGCCGCCGAAGGACCCGAACGTCAGGGACTATCTCAGTCGAGGCAGAACTCGTTGCCCTCGGGGTCGGCCATCACGATGAAGCCGGTGCTCAACGGGGGCTCGGGCTCGAAGCGTCGGGTCCGGGTGGCGCCGAGCGCGACGAGTCGCTCGCACTCGCTCTCCAGGGCAGCCATCCGCTCGTCGCCCTCGAGGCAGGGTGCGGCCCGGAGATCGAGGTGGACACGGTTCTTCGCGCTCTTGCCCTCGGGCACGCGTTGGAAGAACAGCCGCGGCTGCTCACCCTGTGGATCCTCGGCAGCCGAGGCGGAGTTCCACTGGCTCTCCGGCAGGCCGACCTCGGCGAGGAAGGCGTGCCAGGCCTCGAACACGTCCTGTCCCTCGAGGACCTCGCGCCCGGGCGGGCCGGGGTTCACGTATCCCAAGGCTGATGCCCAGAATCGGCTCAGGGCCTCGGGGTCGGCGCAGTCGAAGGTGATCTGGACCTGGCGTACGTCGCTCAAGCTCGCCGCCCCCTTCACTCGGCCCGACGCCACGGCTTGAGCCAAGGCGTCTCCGGCCAGCCCTCGCGACCGGCCACCAGCTCGAACATGGTGGCCCCGTCGATGGACTCACGGATGATGTCGGCGTGACCCGCGTGCCGGGCCAGCTCCTCGATCAGGTGCAGCCACACCCAGCGCGCGGACCATGCCGTGACATCAGCGGGATTCCACGGTGCGGGTGGCACGGGGACGGGGGTCTCCAGGTCGATCGTGGCGACGGCGTCGAGGGCGGCGGCAGCGGCCTCGTCGAACCCAGCGAGCACGGCCTCGACGGTGTCGCCCTCGAGCCAGGTCAACATCCGCTCGTGCTCGGCGTACTGCTCCTCCTGGGGCCGCTCGTCGACGACCGGACCGGGGGCGGCGAGCACGGTCGCTGTCCACGTGAGCTGGGTGTGGGTGGCGTGCTTGACGAGCGCGCCGACGCTCAGGGTGCTGCGGGACGGTGCGAGTCCGGCCTCCTCGTCGGTGAGTCCGTGGATCACGGCGCGGTAGGCGTCCTGCTGCTGGATGAGGTAGGCGCGGAGTCCGTCGCGCTCGTCGGTGACCGGGGGAGCCTGTGCTGGCATGTCGCATCCTTGTCGTTGGTGGAAGTCCAGTGTGGCGGGGTTTCAGGACATTTCCTGACCGCTATTCGGGAGGATCGGGAACGGATCCGCCGGCCAGCTCGACGAGGCGGGCCGCCACAGCAGAGAGGTCGGCGAGGCGGGCGCCCGCCTCTCGAGCGGGGAGTACGTCGTCCCAGAGCGAGAGGAACGTGCCGCGCAGTTGGTTGGCGCCGGTCGGACGAGCCTGCAGCCACCAGTGCAGGTGCTCGGCGCCGTCCCCGAAGCGAAAGACCTGCACCCGTGGGATGTCGAGGACCTCGCACGCCGCGCGCTCGACGGCGACCAGCAGCTGGCCCAGGCGCGCCGACTCGTCAGGTGTCAGGTCGCTCAGGTCGCAGTGGCGGCGCGGCATCAGGAACGCGACGAAGGGGAGTGAGGTCGGCTCGAAGGGCGCGCCGAGCATCATCAGCTCGTCGCGCCAGAAGATGTACGACGGGTCGTCGCTGCGGTCGCACTGCTCACACTCGACCCCGCCGGCGCCGCGGCGGGGCTGTTCGTCGCCCAGGGGCTCGAGCGGACGGGCGGTGAACTCGGATTCGAGGAACGGCCAGGTCGGCCAGGATGTCCACGGAACCTCACGAGGCCCGTCGCTGGCGAGGACGGACGTGACGCGGGCGTGCCACTGGGCAGCAGATTCCGGCATGGACCCACCTTGCCGGACGGGTCGGTGGAGGCACCAGTGATTTCAGTCGCGGATCAGGTGAGGTCCCACAGCACCGGACTGTCCTCGTAGTCCGCGGCTTCGACGTACCCGACGGCAGCCAGAGCGTCATCCTCGACGAGGACCACCGAGCAGGTGGTTGCGGACTCGCCCGCCGCGAAGCTCTGTGGGATCCCGCCGGCGCACTCGGGGAAGTCGGAGGAGGCCAGCGAGTCCAGGCTCTCGCCCTCGGAATCGACGCCCTGCAGGCGAAGGAGCAATCCCTCGAGAGGCGCGTCCCCGACGTTCTTGGCGGTGAACGTGACGTAGTACGGCGTCCCCTGTCGGTCGTCGGCGAACGGGCCGTCCGTCGGCAGGTCAGCCGCAGAACCCTGGACGGGTGCGCCGGTGACGCTCACCTCGAGGGCCCCGGTCACGTCGGGATCGTCCATGAATCCCTCCTCCAGCAGGGGGACGGTTGCCGTGTCGCCGAGGGAGAGCACCGCACCGGGGGGAGTGAAGCCATCAGATCCCACCTCGGTGGGCACGCTCGGATCGGGACGCCAGGCATCGCCGGACGCGGCGTCGTCGCCGGAGCCGTCGTCCTCGCCGCAGCCGGCCAGCAGGGCGACGCAGAGGGCGCCGGTGATCCAGATGCGCAGTCGTGGCTCCATGCGGGCTCCCGAGGGTTGGTCGGCGGGTCTGGTGCACCCTACCCACGGCCGGTGGCCCCGAGTGGGGCGACCGTGCGTGAGAAGGCACAATGACGCAGGTGAGCGCCAGCGACCTGCACGTGACCGAACTGGGCGAAACCGGCCCGCGGGTGGTGTTCTGCCACGGCTTGTTCGGCCAGGGCAAGAACTGGACCCATGCCGCCAAGCAGCTGGCCGGCGACCACCGGGTGACGCTCGTCGACATGCCCAACCACGGGCGTTCGGCGTGGACCGAGCACCTCGACTACGTCGCGTTCGCCGACCGGGTGGCCGAACTCTTCGACGCCGAGGACCCGGTGCGCCTGGTCGGGCACTCGATGGGAGGCAAGATCGCGATGGCGCTGGCGCTGCGCCACCCGGAGTTGGTCGAGCGCCTGGTGGTCGTCGACATCTCGCCGGTCACCTATCCGAAGACCAGCGAGTTCGCCGGCTACATCTTGGCCATGCAGGCGATGGACCTCGATACGCTCGAGCGACGCTCCGACGCCGACGATGCGCTCGTCGAGGCGGTGCCGAACCGCACGGTGCGCAGCTTCCTCCTGCAGAACCTGCGCCACGACAGCTCCGGTTGGCGCTGGCAGCCCAACCTCGACCTGCTCGGCCGCGAGAGCGCGGTGCTTGGGCGTTGGCCCGAGGATGAGCTCGCCGCGGTGGCGCCGTACGACGGCAAGGTGCTGTGGATCGCGGGCTCCGAGTCGGACTACGTCACCGAGGACCATGTGTCCGACATGCTGCGCTGGTTCCCGCGCACGTCGCGGATCACCATCAAGAACGCCGGGCACTGGGTGCACTCCCAGCAGCCTGAGGTCTTCCAGCAGGTGCTGGAACGCTTCCTCGCCGGCTGAGTCACGAAGGGTCAAGGAACGATGGCCGAGGCGTCAGTCCTTGACCCCTCGTGGGGCCTTGCGGGCGCGGTAGGCGGTCACGGCGGCTCTGTTGGTGCAGGCGGTCGAGCAGAACCTGCGCGAGCGGTTGCGTGAGAGGTCGAGGACCAGCCCCTCACACTGGTCGTCGGCGCAGTCGCCGATCCGGGAGAGCTCGTCGCCCCGGATCACGTCAACCATCGCCATCGCGGTCTCGACCAGGATCCTTGTGGGCCACGCTTGCTCGGGTGTGACGGCATGCAGGTGCCAGTCCCATTCGTCGTGCCGGACCAGCTGGGGGAGTGCCCGGGCTTCGGCCAGATGGGCGTTGACGAGCTCGACCATCCGGTCGCGCTCGCTGGTCAACAGCTGGCGCAGCACCGCGCGCAACGAGCGCAGGGCATCGAGCTCGGCGCGGGTGCGGTCGTGGCGGCCGGTGTAGTCCCAGGTGCTGAAGAACGCATCCGCTTCGACGATCGTGGTCAGGGTGTCGGGGTCGACGGCGCTGTTCACGAGCGCGACGGCGGCCTGGAGGGACACCTCGGTGTCATGAGTGAATGACATGTTGACACCTTACATCCCGGGTCGTAGTGTCATGTGCCATGGCCACTTTGACTCATGACACCATGATGGTGTCATCGTCGCGCCTCGGCGCCGGGTTGACCTTCGCGTTGGTCTCGGCAACCTCGTTCGGCCTCTCCGGTTCCCTGGCGCGGGGACTCCTCGACGCCGGTTGGTCGGCCGGCGCCGCGGTGACCGTCCGCATCGGCATCGCCGCACTCGTCCTGCTCGTCCCGGCACTCCTGACGCTGCGCGGCCGGTGGGAGCTGCTGCGCCGCAACAACTTCCTGATCGCCGCCTACGGAGTGGTCGCGGTCGCCGGATGCCAGCTCTGCTACTTCTACGCGGTCGCGCACCTGCAGGTCGGGGTCGCGCTGCTGATCGAGTACACCGCGCCGGTGGCGGTCGTGGTGTGGATGTGGCTGCGCCACGGGCACGCCCCCGGCCGGATGACCGTGCTCGGCGCGGTGGTCGCCGCGGTCGGGCTGTTGCTCGTGCTCGACATCGTCTCCGGGGCCTCGCTCAACGTGGTCGGCGTGCTGTGGGCACTCGGCGCCATGATCGGCGCCGCGACCTACTTCGTGATGTCCGCCGACGAGGACAACGGGCTGCCGCCCCTGGTGCTCGCGGCCGGCGGTCTCACTGTCGGGACCCTCGTCCTCGGGACCGCGGGCCTGCTCAGGCTGGTCCCGATGGCGGCGTCGACCACCGATGCGTCGTACGACGGAACCCAGGTGGCCTGGTGGATCCCGCTGGCGCTGCTCGGCCTGGTCACCGCGGCGACCGCCTACACCACCGGCATCGCGGCCGGACGCCGACTCGGTTCACGCCTGGCCTCGTTCGTCGCCCTGACCGAGGTCGTCGCGGCCCTCGGTTTCGCGTGGCTGCTGCTCGACGAGCTGCCGCGCTGGATCCAGCTCTTCGGCGGGATCTTCCTGCTCGCCGGCGTGGTCCTGGTGAAGCTGGGGGAGCCTCGGGCGCCGGAGTTCCCGAGCGACGGCGAGGTTGGCGTGCCGGTGCCCTGAGGCCCTGCAACGCCCCGCCGTGACGTCACGATCGAGCACGTGCGGGTTGTGACAGCGCGGTCGTCCGAACCGGGTCAGCGTTGGTCCTGCCGCCGGATGAGGACCTCGCGGGTCAGCAACAGCACGGCAGCGGCGGTCGGGACCGCCATCAGCGCGCCGAGCACCCCCATCAGGCCGCCACCGACGAGGGCCGCGATGACGATCACGGCGCCGGGGATGTCGACCGATCGTGACATCACCCTCGGGTAGACCACGTAGTTCTCCACCTGCTGGTAGATCACGTAGAAGATCACGCAGGCCAGCCCGATCTTCGGATCCGTGGCGAAACCGATCAGGGACACGATGACGGCGCCGATCGTGGCGCCGATCATCGGGATGACGTCGAGCAGCGCGACCACGAACGCCAGCGCCACGGCGTACTCGCCGAGTCCGACGGCGAACAGGAAGATCAGCGAGCTGACCCCGGCACAGACCGCGACGACGAACGCGCCCGAGACGTAGCCGCCGATGCCGCGGAGAACCTCGTCGCCCAAGGCGGTGACCCGGGGACGGCGGGAGGCCGGTGCCAGCTGGTAGAGCGCCTTCTTGGTGGTCGGGAGCGAGGCAAGGAAGTAGAGCGTCAGCACGACCACGATGAAGGTGTTGGCCAGCGCGGAGAGCACTGCCACTCCGAACCCGAGAACCCCGCCGAACGCCTTCTGGGCGAGGTCGCCGTCCTCGATGTACTGCTTGGCCTTCCCGATCAGGTCGTAGTCCTGGTTCCACTCCTGGATCCGCTTGTTCTCCAGCAGCATGTCGAGCCAGCCGGGCGCGTTCTTGGTCAGCGCGGTGATCTGTTCGGTGATCACCGGCACGATCGCCGACAGGAACAGGGCGAGCGTGCCGAGGACCAGGGCGATCACCGCAACCACGGCGAACGAACGCCTCAGTCCACGGCGGATCAACCACTCCACGAGCGGGTTGAGCCCGGCGGCGAGGAACATCGAGACCACGATCAGGACCAGGACGCCGCCGATCGAGAGCAGCTGCTGGCCCAACCAGAACGCGGTCAGCGCACCCAGGCCGCCGAAGAAGCCGATGTAGTACGGCGAGTGACCGATCGGTGGCCCCGGCCTGCCGAGATCGCGGTCATCGAGATGTCCCTCGATGTCCTCCTCGGCATGCTCGGCCCGATCGGCCGCGTCCTCGGCACGGTCCGCCGCGTCATCCGCCTCGTCGACCGCACGGTCGAGCTCGGTGTCGACCGGCGGCCCGATGCTCGGTTCGACGGAGGGGTCCTCGCGTTCGGTCACTGGCCGTGTCAGTCGTCGCCGAAGCCGGCGACCACGTCACGCAGGGCGCCCAGCTGGGCAGTGATCGCGTCGCGCCGCTTGGTCATCCGGTCGACCTCGGCGCGCACCGCGGCGAGCTCGCGGTCGGCGTCGGCCTGGCCGGATGAGGTCAGGCTCTCGGCCTGGCTGCGAGCCGAGGCGACGATCTGCTCGGCCTCGCGACGAGCGCGGGTGAGCAACGCGTCCGACTCCGACTGGGCCTGCTGCCGGTGGGTGGTGGCCTGAGCCATCGCCTCCGTGGCGCGCTCCTCGGCGGCAGCCGCACGCTGCTCGGCCTCCTCGACCAGTCGACGGGTCTCGGCGGTCGCGTTCGAGTGGTGGTCGGCGGCCTCCTTGGCCAGGCGCTCCTTCTCGACGGCGAGGGTGCGACGGGCCTCCTGCACCTCACGGTCGGCGGCAGCGCGGGACTTCTCGGCCTCACGAGCCGCACTGACCTTCGCGTCGTTGCTCTCCTGCTCGGCGGCCAGTCGCAGCTGGTCGGCCTCGCGCTTGGCGGCCGCACGGAGGTCGGTCGCTTCGCTGCGGGCCAGGGCACGCTCCTGCTCGGCGTCGGCCATCACCCGGTTGCGCTGCTCGTCGAGCTCGTTGAGCTGCACCACGCGCATGTCTTCGGCCTCGCGAGTGGCGTCGGCACGGATCGCCTTGGCGTCCTTGCTGGCCTGGGCCCGGATCTCGGTGGCCTCTCGGACCGCCTGCGTGCGGATGTCCTCGGCCTCTTCCTCCGCCAGGCGCAGCAGCTCGTTGGCGCGGCCACCCAGACCGGCGTACGACGGGGCCTCGATCTCCGCAACCTGCTTGCGCAGGGTGGCCGCCTCGGACTCCAGCTCGATGACCCGCTTCTCGGACGCGCCCAGGCTGTTGCCCAGGCCGGCCTTCTCGTTGGTGAGCTGGGCGAGGAGGCGGTCGACCGCCTCCTTGTCATAGCCGTTGCGTCGCACGATCGGCAGGACCGGAAGCTTGGCCTGGCTCACCGGCTGGGAGGCGGGAGCCGCCGTGGCCCGTGGCGCGGACTGCCCGGCAGGCTGGGAGGGCTGCTGGGTGGGCTGCTGCTGGGCAACCGGTCGAGCCGCGGGTCGAGCCGCTGGGCGAGCTGCGGCCTGGGCGGCAGGTCGGCCGGCCGGCTGGGCCGCGGGTTGGCTCGCCGACTGCGTGGCGGGACGCCCCGGTGCTGCCGGAGGCACGGCGGGGGACTGCTTGGTCGCCGTCGAGCTGGGCTCTGCGTTCGGCTTCGGCTCGTCCTTGACGGCGGGGATCACCTGGGTCGCGTCGTTGGCGCCTTCGGGCTCCGGGCCCTTGGCGGGCTCCTCATCGAAGATGGACAGGCCTTCGTCGCTCATGTGTGTTCCTTCGTCATTTCTCGGTCGTGCATCCCGGTCTGGTCACCAGTGTTGCCGATGGGGGAAGAGAACACACCCCGGATCGCGCAGTTGGCGCGATCCGGGGTGTGATTTGTTCGGGTCAGACGCCCCGGAAGGCGTTGATCTGGTCGATGTGCTTCTCACGGAGCTCCGTGTTCAGCACGCCGAGGCCGGCCTCGGGGGCCAGTGCGAGCACGCCGACCTTGCCCTGGTGCTTGTTCTGGTGCACGTCGAGCGCGGCCTGACCGACCTCGTCGAGAGTGTAGGTGCGCGACAGGGTGGGGTGGATCTTGCCCTGGGCGATGAGGCGGTTGGCCTCCCACGACTCACGGTAGTTGGCGAAGTGTGAGGACACGATCCGCTTCAGGTTCATCCACAGGTAGCGGTTGTCGTACTCGTGCATGTAGCCCGTGGTGGAGGCGCACGTGGTGATGGTGCCGCCCTTGCGGGTGACGAACACGGAGGCGCCGAAGGTCTCGCGGCCCGGGTGCTCGAAGACGATGTCGATGTCCTCGCCGCCGGTCAGCTCACGGATCTTCTTGCCCAGGCGCAGCCACTCCTTGGGGTTCTGCTCGGTGTTGTCCTCGTTCCAGAACTGCCACTTCTCCTCGGAGCGGTTGATGATCATCTCGGCGCCCATCTTGCGGCAGATCTCGGCCTTCTCCTCGTTGGAGACGACACAGACCGGGTTGGCGCCACCGTTGAGTGCGTACTGGGTGGCGAAGCCGCCGAGGCCACCGGAGGCGCCCCAGATCAGGACGTTGTCGCCCTGCTTCATGGCGCCACCGTTCTTGGAGACCAACTGGCGGTAGGCGGTGGAGTTGACCAGGCCGGGGGAGGCGGCCTCCTCCCAGGTGAGGTGCTCCGGCTTGGGCATCAGCTGGTTGGACTTGACCAGGGCGATGTGGGCGAGGCCACCGAAGTTGGTCTCGAAGCCCCAGATGCGCTGCTCGGGGTCGAGCATCGAGTCGTTGTGGCCGTCGGCACTCTCCATCTCGACCGAGAGGCAGTGTGCGACGACGCGGTCGCCACCCTTCCACTTGGTCACGCCGGGGCCGGTCTTCAGCACGACGCCGGACAGGTCGGAGCCCACCACGTGGTAGGGCAGGTCGTGACGCTTGGTCAGCGGCGAGAGGCGGCCGTAGCGCTCGAGGAAGCCGAAGGTCGAGACCGGCTCGAAGATCGAGGTCCACACGGTGTTGTAGTTGATCGCGGAGGCCATCACGGCGACGTACGCCTCGCCGGGGCCGAGCTCGGGGAGCGCGACGTCCTCGACGTGCAGTGACTTGCGCGGGTCCTTCTCCTTGGTGGTGAGGCCCTCGAACATGGTGGCCTCGTCCTTGTGGACGGTGACCGCCTTGTAGGACTCGGGAAGGTCGAGGTTGGCGAAGTCCTCGGAGGCGGTGTCGCCGGCAAGGATTGCGTCAAGAATCTGCTGCACTGAGGAACTCCCTGATCAGTTCAGTTGGCGTGATGAATGGCCACAAGGTACCGGCCGGTCACCATGTGTGGTGACGGATGAGACGGACGTCTCAGGCGTGTGAGTCGGGGGCCGGCTCGACGAGCTCGACGAGAACGCCGCCGGCGTCCTTGGGGTGGATGAAGTTGACGCGCGAGTTCGACGTACCCCGCTTGGGCTCGGGGTAGAGCAGGCGCAGGCCGCGTTCGCGGAGCACCGCGCTGACCTGCTCGACGTCGGTGACCCGGTAGGCCAGCTGCTGCAGGCCGGGCCCGGAACGGTCGAGGAACTTGGCGATCGTGGACTCCTCGTTCAGCGGCGCCAGCAGCTGGATGCACGAGCCCGTGTCGCCGACAGCCACCATCGCCTCACGGACGCCCTGCTCCTCGTTGGTCTCCTCGTGCGCCACGGTCATGCCGAAGGCGTCACGGTAGAACGCCATGGCCGCGTCCAGGTCGGGCACGGCGATGCCGACGTGGTCGATGGCAGTGAACAGGTGATCGGGGATCTCGAGAGGTGCGCTCATGGCCCCATCGTCCAACGAACTCGCACATTCACGTGATGACGTCCACATCCGGGACACATGTTGCTCACCCGTACGTCGGGGATAGGCTCGAAACATTCCATTCGTGTAACTGCAGGAGGAACACCCATGTCGTCCACGTCCGGCGGATCCGTCATTGTCGCTGGGGCTCGTACCCCGGTCGGCCGCCTTCTCGGTGGCCTGAAGAGCCTGTCCGCAGCCGACCTCGGTGGCGTCGCCATCAAGGGTGCCCTGGAGAAGGCCGGAGTCGCCGGTGACCAGGTCGACTACGTGATCATGGGTCACGTCATCCAGGCCGGTGCCGGCCAGATCACCGCGCGCCAGGCTGCGGTCAAGGGTGGCGTCCCGATGAACGTCCCGGCGATCACCATCAACAAGGTGTGTCTCTCCGGAATCAACGCCATTGCCATGGCCGACCAGCTGATCCGCGCCGGCGAGCACGACATCGTCGTCGCCGGTGGGATGGAGTCGATGACCAACGCGCCCCACGTGCTGGCCAAGTCCCGCGAGGGCTTCAAGTACGGCGACGTCCCGCTGATCGACTCGATGGCGTACGACGCCCTCTACGACCAGTTCACCGACCAGCCGATGGGGAACCTGACCGAGTCGTGCAACGCGGCGGGCACCAAGCTCAGCCGTGAGGAGCAGGACGAGTTCTCGGCGCGCTCCCACCAGCTGGCCGCGACCGCCTGGAAGAACGGCGTCTTCGACGACGAGGTCGTCCCGGTCACCATCTCGTCGCGCAAGGGCGACGTCACGGTCAGCCAGGACGAGGGCATCCGTGGCGACACCACGGCCGAGTCGCTCGGTGGGCTGCGTCCCGCCTTCGACAAGTCCGGCACGATCACCGCCGGGTCCTCGTCGCAGATCTCCGACGGTGCCGCAGCCGTCGTCGTGATGAGCAAGGCCAAGGCCGAGGAGCTCGGCATCGAGTGGCTCGCCGAGATCGGCGCCAGCGGCCAGGTCGCCGGCCCCGACTCGACCCTGCAGCTGCAGCCGGCCAACGCGATCGCCAAGGCCGCCGAGAAGGAAGGCATCGCGGTCTCCGACATCGACCTCTTCGAACTCAACGAGGCTTTCGCCGCGGTCGGCATCGAGTCGGCCCGCGAGCTCGGCGTCGACGCCGACAAGGTCAACGTGAACGGTGGCGCCATCGCCATCGGCCACCCCGTGGGCATGTCCGGCGCCCGCATCGTGCTGCACCTCGCGCTGGAGCTCCAGCGTCGTGGTGGCGGCACCGGTGCTGCCGCCCTGTGCGGTGGTGGCGGTCAGGGCGACGCCCTGATCGTCAAGGTCCCCGCGAAGGCCTGACTTGGCCTCCACACCTGACCCAGCGACGGCCGGCCGACCCCGTGGTCGGTCGGCCGTTGCCGTCCCCGAGCTGGTGGAGCGGGCTCGCGCCGGCGACCTCCGTTCCGTGGGCCGGCTGATCTCACTGGTCGAGGACGAGTCACCCCTCCTGCGCGAGGCGATGGCGCACCTGGCGCCGTACGCCGGGAGGGCACGCATCATCGGCATCACCGGTTCGCCGGGGGTCGGCAAGTCGACCTCGACCAACGCGTTGGTGACCGAGCTGCGGGGCCGAGGCCAACGCGTCGGCGTGCTCGCGGTGGACCCGTCGTCGCCGTTCTCCGGAGGGGCGCTGCTCGGTGACCGGGTCCGGATGGGGGACCACGCGCTCGACAAGGACGTCTTCATCCGCTCCATGGCCTCGCGCGGTCACCTCGGTGGTCTGGCCTGGAGCACGCCCCAGGCCATGCGGGTGCTCGACGCGGCCGGCTACGACGTGGTGATCATCGAGACCGTCGGCGTGGGGCAGAGCGAGGTTGAGATCGCTGGCCTCGCGGACACCACGATCGTCCTCCTCGCGCCCGGCATGGGCGACGGGATCCAGGCCGCGAAGGCCGGAATCCTCGAGATCGGTGACCTCTACGTGATCAACAAGGCCGATCGGGAGGGTGCCTCCACGGTCAGGCGAGACCTGCGCGGCGCCCTGGCCCTCTCACAGCGGCCCGAGGACGCCTGGAAGCCACCGATCCTGATGACCACCGCCCAGAACGGCGAGGGAGTGGCCGAGGTCGCGCAGGCGATCGACGACCACCACGCGTGGTTGGAGGCACACGGCGAGCTGACGCGGCGTCGTACCCGTCGGGCCCGCGACGAGATCGAGGCCATCGCCCTGACCGGGCTGCGCAAGCGATGGAGCGGCCTCAGTGAGCACACCGAGCTCGACGACCTGGCCGAGCGTGTGGCACGTGGCGAGACGGATCCGTGGGCGGCGGCGGAGATCCTGCTCAGCACCCATCTGGACTGACCCTCGCTGCACGGTTCCCGCCGGATCGTGGGTCTCGGGCGCGCCTCCGCGACTCTCGTGCCCGGGATTGCCACAATGGACGGGCTTGCGTTCAGAGCCGAACGTGCCATGCCCCGAACACTTCCCCACCGATGGAGATTGAGATGAACGCCAAGAAAGGCGTGCTCGCCGTCGTCATCCTGTTCATCGGGTTCTACATGTTCAAGGACCCGAGCGGGCTGGCCGAACTGGCCAGCACTGGTGCCGGTGAGGGCTGGGCCCTGACCACACAGCTCTTCGACGCGACGATCCGCTTCCTCAACGAGTTGTTCTAAGGCCATGTCTCTCACGTCCATGGCCCGCTGTGCGCCGCCCCGCTGGCACCTCGCGGCGTTCTCGTCAGTCGTCAGTTGTCGTTGCAGATCCGCATCGACAGTCCACTTCCGTCGGCCTTGCGAGTCGCTCAGCGGTTGCGACGCTCGCAACGGCCGAGACGTGAAAGACACGGCCTAGCCGTCATGGGGTTGGCCAGGGCCCTCACGGACCCGAACATCCGCAAGCACCTCCTCCGCGAGGAGGGCGAGGTGATCGTCGACGAGGTCATGCACCACTGGGTCGTCTATGCCCTGCCGGTGCTCGAGGTCCTCGCCGCCCTGGCCCTGCTGGTGGTCTTTCCCTTCGTCGACCTCGATCTCGCGTGGTTCCCGTTCCTGTTGGCCCTTGCGTTGTTGGGCCACGCCGGTTGGAAGACGCTGGCCAACTTCCGCGATCGCTTCGTGATCACCAACATGCGCGTGTTCCGGGTCAACGGTGTGCTCAGTCAGAACCTCGCCACCATGCCGCTGAGCCGAATCCTCGACATCACCGTGGTCAAGCCGTTCCACGGTCGACTGATCGGCTTCGGTCACTTCGTCTTCGAGTCCGCCGCCCAGGAGCAGGGCCTGCGCGACATCCGCTACGTCGGCAAGCCCGACCAGCGCGACCTCTCCATCCAGCGCGTGGTGCAACGCTCCGGCCTGCGCGGTCCCCGGGTGAACTGACATGACGACTCCTCTCCCCGAGCCCGAGGCTGAACGCCGATGACACTCGACTTCGACCCGATCGACGAGGCCGCCCGCCAGTGGGCGCAGCGCTGGGACGGCGCACCGGCCATGCATGCCGTGACGTCGCTGATGCGAGTGCAGCAGCTCGTGCTGGGACGCCTCGATGCCCTGCTCAAGCCGCACGGGCTCACCTTCGCCCGCTACGAGGCGTTGGTGCTGCTGGTCTTCTCGTCGCGGGGATCGCTTCCGCTGGGCAAGATGGGGGAGCGGTTGCAGGTGCACCCCACCTCGATCACCTCCATCATCGGCCGGCTGGTCGACTCCGGCCACGTCGTACGCCGTCGTCACCCGGACGACGGCCGCACCGTGCTGGCCGAGATCACCGAGTCGGGACGCGCCGTGGTCGAGGCGGCCACCGCCGACCTGACCGCCAGCGGCTTCGCGCTCGACTCGATGGACGACGGCTCGCTGGCCCGACTCTCCGACCTGTTGCGGCCGGTGCGCCACGCGGCAGGTGACTTCTGAGCTGTGCTGGGTAGGGTGCGCGGGTGAACTCGATCCCAGTCGTACGCCGCGCAGCCGCGTTCGCGCTGGTGGGTGTGCTGGCGATGGCGCCAGCGGCCAGCGCCGACCCCGGTGACCCGATCGACCTCGGTGGCACGCCAGTCGGCACGAGCACCGACGAGCGGAAGCCGACTGTCGTCGAGGCCGGCCTGTGGAGCACCAGCTTCAAGGCGGGCGAGTCGTTGGTGCACGAGTTCTCCTACGAACGCACCGAGGACTACAGCTCGGTGCACATCTCGGTCACCGCGACCCCGCTGTCCTCCAGTGAGTCCATCAAGCTGGAGGCGCTCCTCCCCGACGGAACGTCCTGCGGCAGTGAGACCGCGAGTGCCGACTACACGTCCCCTTTCACCGCGATCGGGGTCGACCTCGAGGTCGGGCCCGACAACGCCGCGGATCTCAACGCCGTGTGTCTGCGCGCGGACAAGCTCCGCTTCACCGTTGGGCCGTCCGGCACGACGCGCGACAGTGACACCGATCTGCCGCTGACGATCAAGGTCGTCGAGGAGAGTCCGCTCGCCAACCCCAACGACGCCGAGAAGTCGCTCCCCGCGCCGCCCGAGACCGCTCCCGCCTTCCAGTCGCCGGCGGAGGGCGAGGACCGTGGAGAGATCGACGGAGCGCTCTCCTTCGACGAGGCGCCCTTGCTGACGTCGGGTACGTACTCCTCGTCGGTTGCCGAGGGCGAGCAGCGCCTCTACCGCGTGCACCTCGAATGGGGCCAGACCCTGGCCGCTGCGCTGCACGTCGATGCCCTGCGGGCGAGCGACCTCGAGAAGAAGTTCGGTTTCTCGGGCCCCACCCTCAGCCTGGGCGTCTACAACCCGATGCGGCGCGACCTCGACTCGGCGTACGACGACTCCGACGTGTCCGGATCGGTGGATGACACCGCACTCGATCTCGACACCGGTGTCGGACCGGTGCGCTATCTGAACCGGTACGACGACGAGAACAGCTACCTGCCCGGCGACTACTACGTCAGTGTCGTGCTGCCGGCGCCGACGGACCGCAAGGCCGAGACCATTCCGTTCACTCTGACCGTCGAGTCCCAGGGCGACATCTCCGGCAGGCCGACCTACGCCGATGACGAGCCTTTCCTGGTCGGTGACGGCAAGCGCTCGAAGGTCGCCTCCGGAAACCCGGCCCCGCCGGCCGACTCGGACAGCTGGATCAACATGCGGCACGTCTGCGGGCTCGGTGTCGGCCTGCTCGGGCTGATCTGCCTGTTCCTCGGTGCCCTGCGCCTTCGCCGCTCCTGAGTTCCTTCGCAGAACGTCATGCGGTGTGGCCGCTGGGGCGACCGGTGCGTATGACGTCGTGCGTCAGGAGAGCAGGAGCCAGCCGGCGATGAGCAGGGCGATCAGCCCGACCAGCAGCAGGAGGTACGCCGGGGCGCGCGACGCCGACGCACCGGCGTACTCGTGGCCGGCCGTCTGGAGTCGAGTGACCGGGCCGTGCTGGACCCGGGTCGCCGGCGATGTGCCGTGGTTGACGCGGGTGGCGGCGGCGGTGTCCTCGGCCGGCGTCGCGTCAGGGACGGTGAGGTCGGCGAAGAGATCACGGACCACGATGGTCTCGCCGGGCTGCGGAGGAAGGACGTCGAGCCTCAAGGCGGTCAGGTCTGCCCGCATGGAGGCGGCCGACTCCGGGCGCCGTTGGGGATCCTCGTCGGTGGCCCGGCCGAGCAGGTCGAGCAAGGCGTTGCGGGACGGGTCGTCACTGCGCAACGCATCCAGGTCGGGCGCGGGGGAGTCGGACGAGGGGCGGGTGCCGGTGAGCATCTCGAGACCGACCCGGCCCACCGAGTAGAGGTCGGAACGGAAGTCGGGGTCGGCCCCGCGCCACTGCTCAGGAGCCATGTAGCCGGGACTCCCGATCACCATCGAGGCCTTGGTCATCCGTGGCTCGTCGAGTGGGGCCGCGATGCCGAAGTCGGTGAGTCGCAGGTGTGGTCGACCCGATCCAGTGGGCTCCAGCAGCAGGTTTGCCGGTTTCACGTCGCGGTGCACGATGCCGGCGGCGTGCACCGCCTCCAGGGCATGCAGCGTCTGGTCGACCAGGAGCGCAGTCCAGCGCACCGGCAGGGCGCCGTACTCCTTGAGGAGACCGGCGACCGAGCCGCCCCGGACCAACGGCATGGTGAACAACACCCGATCGTCCATCCCGGCCCAGGACTGGGGCGTGACGACGTGGAGGTGGTCGATGCGCATCGACTGCTCGCGAACGAAGCGCAGGAGCGAGGCCGCATCGGACTGGCGCAGGATCTTTGCGGCCTTGACCTGCTGGTCGGATCGATCCAGGACGCACCAGACCGTGCCCATGCCGCCCATGGCGATCGGATCGAGCAGCTCATAGCGGCCAGCGAAGACTTCACCCACCCGACGCAGCCTAGTCTGACCGGACTGGACGAGTCAGTAGGCGATGCGGGCGCCGCCGGCGCCGCTGCCGTTGACCATCAGGGTCTGCCCGGTGATGAAGGCAGCTCCACCGCTGGCGAGGAACAACGCGGCCTCGGTGACGTCATGGAGGGTTCCGGTGCGCTGGGTGCGGGTGCGGGTCATCAGGGGACCTGGCTGCCGGTCGTTGTCGACCCGCAGAGGCGCCTGCCGCGGCACGACGACGGTGGAGGCCACGGCGTTGACGCGGATGCCGTTGCTGCCCCAGGCAGCGGCCAGGCGGGACACCGTGTTCAGCATCTCGGTGTGGGCGTTGGCGCCGCCCACGGCCATCTCGCACCAGCGGCGCAGGTGGTGGGTGTGGATCACCGCGCCACCCCCGCGCATCTGGCTCTCTGCCAGGCGGTGGCGCAGACGGTGGGCGAGCTGGGTGGGCCCGAGCAGGCCGAGACGCACCGAGTGGGAGACGAACTCCAGCTCCTGGGCGTCGGAGGTGTGCGGCACCCGGGCGCCGGCGGCATCGATCAGGATGTCGACCGGCCCGACCTGCTCGGCCACTCGCACGATCGAGTCGTGGCTGGTCAGGTCGAGGCGCAGGTAGTCGTAGTTGTCGAGCCGGGCGTCGTACGCCGACCGCAGGAACTGGGTGCCGGTCACGGTCACGGAGGCGCCGGCTCGTTCGAATCGGCGGGCGATGGTGTTCCCGAGACCGCGAGTTCCTCCGACCACGAGCACGCGGCACCGCGTGAAGTCGTACGACGGTCTGCCCACGGGACTCCCTCCGAGATTGAACGATGGCGCACGGATCTCGGCTCCTTTCGAGGACAGCGCACAGCCGCAGACGGGGACGAGGAGGGCTGGCAGTTGCTCGATGGAACCGGGAAGCATCATGCCATGGATCGCGCCCGACCGGGAGATCGGCAGTGGCGGGTCGGGCCGGGCGCGGGAAGTGTTCTCGACCCGTGATACTCGTGAGTAGGAACGGGGTGATTCTGGCGCGTGGGCAACCATCGGGGAAGATGGGTGCCATGAGCCAACAGCCGTTCTCCCGACCCGGTGCCATCGACCTGTCCGGACTCCGTCGTCCGGCGTCCCAGCCCGCAGGAGCGCCCGCGACCGGTGCCGCCCCGGCGAACGCCGCCGGTGGTTCGGCGACGGGCGCCTACTCGGTCGAGGTGACCGAGCAGAGTTTCCAGACGGTGATCGAGTCTTCGATGACCGCGCCGGTTGTGCTGGTCTTCCACTCGCCGTCCCAGGCGCCCGAGAGCAGCACCTTCGCTCGCGACGTGGCCGCGGTCGCTGACGAGTACGAAGGCCGCTACCTCGCCGGGCTCGTCGACATCGACGCCTCGCCCCAGATCGCACAGGCCATGCAGATTCCCCAGGTGCCGTTGATGTTGGTCATCATCGACGGCCGCCCGGCCAGTCAGCCGATTCCCGGAGCGCTCAGCCAGGAGGAGCTCCGCACCCTCTTCAACCAGCTCGGTCAGCAGCTCACCGCCCAGGGGATCTCCGGTCGCCACCAGCCTCAGGCCGCCGGTGCCGGCGCCGGTGCCGACGACGAGTCGGCGGAACCCGAGATGGACCCGCGCTACGCGGCTGCCCAGGATGCCCTGGCCGCCAACGACATCGACCTTGCCGTCGCCGAGTACCAGAAGCTCGTCGATGCCAACCCCGCCGATGTCGAGGCAGCCGGTGGTCTGGCGATGGCGAAGGTGCTGCAGCGCGTCCAAGGTGTTGACCTGAACAGCGCTCGCGAAGCCGCGGCCCAGGCTCCCGACGACATCGACGCCCAGACCCTGGTCGCTGATCTCGATCTGACCGGTGGCCACGTCGACGATGCCTTCAACCGTCTGGTCGACCTGGTGCGACGTACCGCCGGCGATGAGCGGGACAAGGCGCGCACCCACCTGCTCGGCCTGTTCGCAGCCGTCGGCAACGAGGACTCACGGGTGATCCGGGGTCGCCAGAACCTGGCGTCGGCGCTCTTCTGATCCAGCCGGCTCAGGGGCGACCGGACTCGGTGTACGCCGACCCGTCGAGGTCCGCTCCGCCGCCGACCGAGCCGCGGCCGCCGACCGTGCCCGGGCTGGGACCGTCGCTGCCCGACGCGTCGAGCTGGCCGCGCCCGGCCAGGTTGGCGAGTGTGGCAGCCACCCGGCGGTGGGTGAAGTCAGCAGACCTCTCGGCGATCTCGTCGAGGGTCAGGAACGCGGCGTCTCGGATCTCGCGCTCCTCGAAGACCATGGACTCGACGATCGAGGGGTCGTGCTGCCCGCCGTCGAAGACCAGGCAGATGGCGTCGTCCCAGCCGGACCAGGAGGGCAACCAGTCGGTGAGCAGGAGCGTGCCTGCCGTGACATCGATGCCGAGCTCCTCGGCGAGCTCCCGGCTGGTGGCGAGGCGCGGCGACTCACCCACCTCGACGACACCGCCGGGCAGGTCCCAGTCCTTCTTGTAGGTCAACCGGCACATCAGCACGCGGTCGTCGGCGTCCCGCACCAGCATCTGGCCGATGGCACGCTTTCTGGGCAGGAACGAGTTGAGCATCGCGCGGAAGCCGTTGCCGTCCGAGAGTGGTGGATCGTCGCGCAACCTGGCCAGGACGACGCGGTCCCCGCCGGCATCTCGACGTACGCCCTCTCGGCGCAGTCCGGCCCAGGTGGCGATGCGTTGCCCCGTCTCGTCCTCGACGGGCACGAATGCCTCGACCCGGTGGTGCTCGCGCAGGGCGGTCTCGACGCCGGCCGAGACCGCGCCGATGGCCTCTCGCAGGGATCCCTCGCTCAGGCTGTCGACCCAGCGGATCCGGGCGGCGCCGTCTGCGGTCGCCTCGATGGACACGGGCTCGGGGACTGGCTGCTCGGTCACCCCGCAAACCCTATCTTCCCGCGCGAACTGGCAACTGTTGCGTCGCGAACTGGCAATGATTGCGGTTCGAGCCGGCAATGATTGCGGTGTACGTCGCAGCTTCCGGGCGCAAGGACTGCCAGTTCGAAGCCCAACGAATGCCAGTTCGCGCAACAACGAATGCCAGTTCGCGCAGTCAAGAAGTGCGAGTCAGGGCGAGCAGGTGGTCGTGGGCGCGGGTCGCGACCGGGTTCTCGCCGGCGCGGGAGGCCAGCTCGACCAGGGCCCACAGGTCGGCGGCCCGGGCCATGGCCAGGATGTCCTCGGGGCCGTCATGGTCGACACCGTCCACCTCCACCGACGACAGCACGGCATCCACGAAGGCCGACGTGTGCTCGTCGCGGAGCAGATTGCCGAGATCGGCCACCGGGAGGCCGGCATGGGCGAACTCCCAGTCGAGTACGCCGGTGATCTCACCGGAGTCGGGGTCGACGAGCAGGTTCTTGGGGTTGAAGTCGCTGTGCACCAGGCACACCCGGTCGATCGGGTCGAGCAGGTCCTGGGCGCGGCCGGCCAGCTCGAGGAGGGCCTCGCGGTCAGCCGCGACCCACGCCGCCAAGGGGGAGTCGGGCAACAGGTCCTCGGTGAAGGCACGGAGGTCACGCGCCTCGGCTCCCCAGGACCCGATCGCCAAGTCGGGGTCGATGAAGGGGCCGGAACGCAGGAACGGCATGCGGTTCAGCCGGGTCAACAACTCACCGAGCTGGGTGCCGATGCGTGCCTGCAGGTCACTCGAGGCGGTCGGCAGGACGAGGTCGAGCCGCTCACCGGGCAGGAACGAGGTGACCAGGATCGCCGGGATGTCCGCGGCCGGGTCGGGGCGGCGTACTTCCAGGACCTCGGGCACCGGCACCAGGCCGCGCACCAGGCGCAGGACGGCGGCGTCGACGTCGACCGCGCTCTCGCCCCGCGCGGCGGAGCGGCCGCCATGGATGCGTACGACGACCTGTTCGTCGCCGCTCGTACCGAGGAACGTCTCACCACTGTGCCCGCCCTCGAGTGGCGTGAGTCCGCCGTCGAACAACGTCACTCAGCCCCGACCTGGCGCAGCCAGACCGTGGCCAGCGGTGGCACCACGATCGTCGCGCGCGACGGTTGGCCGGACCACTCGCCGGCCACGGCCTCGACCCGGCCGAGGTTGCCCACCCCGGAGCCGGAGTAGCCGGTCGCGTCGGTGTTGAGCACCTCTTCCCAGATGCCGGCCGCCGGCAGCCCGATGACGTAGTCGTCGTGCGGCACGGGGGAGAAGTTGGCGACACAGACCAGCTGCGCAGCATCCGGTGCCCGGCGCACGAACGAGAAGACGTTGCGTTGCGCGTCGTTCGCGTCGAGCCAGGCGAAACCCGACGGGTCGTGGTCGGCAGCGAACAGCGCCGGGGTGTCGCGATAGACCGTGTTGAGGTCACGCACGAGGTGTTGCATGCCCTGGTGCTCGACGTGCTCGAGCAGCCACCAGTCGAGCTCGCGAGCCTCCGCCCACTCCGACTCCTGGCCCAGCTCACAGCCCATGAACAACAGCTGCTTGCCCGGGTGTGCCCACTGCCAGGCCAGATAGGCGCGCAGGTTGGCCAGCTGCTGCCAACGGTCTCCGGGCATCTTGCGCAGCAGTGAGCCCTTTCCGTGCACCACTTCGTCGTGGGAGAGCGGCAGCACGTAGTTCTCCGCATAGGCGTAGACCATCGGGAAGGTGAGCTGGCCGTGGTGGTGGACCCGGTGCACGGTCTCCTGCTGCACGTAGGCGAGCGAGTCGTGCATCCAGCCCATGTTCCACTTGAAGCCGAAGCCCAGTCCGCCCTGGTCGGTGGCGCGGGTGACGCCGTCCCACGCCGTCGACTCCTCGGCGATCATCATCACGCCGGGGACCCGGCGGTAGACGGTGGCGTTGAGCTCCTGCAGGAACTGCACGGCCTCGAGGTTCTCCCGCCCACCGTGCACGTTCGGGGTCCACTCGCCGGGCTCGCGGGAGTAGTCGAGATAGAGCATCGAGGCCACCGCGTCGACCCGCAGGCCGTCGACATGGAACTCCTCGAGCCAGTAGAGCGCACTGGCGACGAGGAAGTTGCGCACCTCGTTGCGGCCGAAGTCGAAGATGTAGGTGCCCCACTCGGGGTGCTCGCCGAGCGACGGGTCGGGGTGCTCGTAGAGCGGTGTGCCGTCGAAGCGGGCCAGCGCGAACTCGTCCTTGGGGAAGTGCGCGGGCACCCAGTCGAGGAGTACGCCGATGCCGGCCTGGTGGAAGCGATCGACCAACAGGCGCAGGCCGTCGGGGTCACCGAAGCGTGCAGTGGGGGCGAAGTAGGAGGTCACCTGATAGCCCCAGGACCCGCCGTAGGGGTGCTCCATGACCGGCATCAGCTCGACGTGGGTGAAGCCCAGGTCACGAACGTAGTCGACGAGCTCGTCGGCCAGCGCGGCGTAGTCGAGTGACTCGCCTCCGCGCTTGCGCCATGAGCCCAGGTGCACCTCGTAGACCGACATCGGGTCCTCGGTCGGCCGGTGCTGCATGCGCTGGCGCAGCCAGTGGTCGTCGCCCCAGGAGTACACCGACTCCGTGACGCGAGAGGCCGTCTGCGGCGGCACCTCGGTGGCAGAGGCAAGCGGGTCGGCCTTCTCGCGCCAGGTGCCGTCCGCACCCAGGAGGGAGAACTTGTAGGAGGCACCCGCCGTGACGTCGGGGAGGAACACCTCCCACACGCCTGAGCTGCCGAGCTGACGCATCGGAGTGGTTCGCCCGTCCCAGCTGTTGAAGTCACCGATCACCCTCACCCCACGAGCATTCGGCGCCCACACGGCGAACGAGGTTCCGTGGGCGCCGCTGTCGTAGGTGTGCACGTGGGCGCCGAGCACGTGCCACAGCTGCTCGTGGCGGCCTTCGTTGATCAGGTGGAGGTCGGTCTCACCGAGGGTCGGCAGATAGCGGTACGGGTCGTCGTACGTCGTGGGGTCGCCGTCGTAGGCGACCGCGAGCCGGTAGTCCGGGACGTCGGAGATCGGTAGCTCGCCGACCCAGACGCCTTCGTGCTCGTGGGCCAGGGGAGTGCGCTCCTGGCCGTGCAGCACCTCGACGGAGGAGGCCAACGGCCGCAGCGTGCGCACGGTGACGGACCCTTCGTGCGGGTGTGCGCCGAGCACGGAGTGTGGGTCTCCGTGCCCGCCCTGGACCAGCAGGTCGAGCTCGGCTCGTTCGATCGGCTTGATCGCCACTCCGGATCTCCTCCTCAGGCCGTCAACCTGGCCAACCCGGCCAGCGGGATGGTCAGCCAGGACGGCCGGTTGCGGGCCTCATAGACACATTCGTAGACAGCCTTGTCGGCCTCGTAGGCGGCCAGCAGCAGCTGCTCGTCGGGGGTCAGCGCCCGGCCGGCGTAGGCGGTGACGAACGCGTTGCGGTTGCGCTCGGTCCACTCGGTGCCGCGGTGGGCGCGCTGGCGGGCCCCGGTGTCGTCGGATCCCTGGAACGCCCGTTGGACCACCGCCGACGCGTAGTCGAACGAGCGCAGCATGCCGGCCACGTCTCGCCAGGGCGAGTCGGGCAGGAGCCGTTCGGCCAGGGGCTTGGCCGGCTCTCCCTCGAAGTCGACGATCTTCCACCCCTTGACGGTGCGCAGGGTCTGCCCGAGGTGCAGGTCGCAGTGGATGCGTTGCACCCTCACGTCGTCCAACGAGACCAGGTGGCCGTAGATCTCCTGCAGACGAGTGGCGTGCTCGGCCAGCTCCGGCACCACCTCGCTCGCCTCGGCGAGGCGGTTCTGCATGGCCGCGGCCAGGGCAGCGAGACCGACCTGGTCGAAGGTCTCGGTCGGGAATGCCTCGGCCAGCATGTGGTGGGTCTCGGCCAGGGCCACGCCGAGCCGGTTGCTCTCGGCAGCGAAGTCACCGCCGACCTCGTCGGCATGCAGGTCGGCCTCGGCGAAGAGGTTGCGCACGCTGGTCTGCGCCAGTTCCCAGCCATCGCTGGCCGTGCGCAGGAACTGCTGCAGCATGGCCAGCTGGATGATGGCGTCGGAGGCCTCGTCGACGGTGTCGAGCCACCCGTAGAGCCCGGCCACATGGTCGGAGCCGGCTTCGGTCAGCACGTGGTGGATCTGGATGTCGGGATTCACCCCGGGGGTCACCTTGCGGAACACCTTCATCAGGCAGTCGTCACCGAAGGCCACCGACGAGTTCGACTGCTCACCGCTGAACAGGGTGGAGTGTGCGGTCAGGTCGAGCTCGTGGCCGGGCAGTCGGTGGAAGACCAGCAGGTCACGCCGACTGGCCGCAATCGACCCAGCATCTGCTCCGGCCCCGGTGCCGGCCTCTGCTCCGGCGTGGGCGAAGGCACTCAGCCACTGACCCATCGCGTCCTTGTCGTGCACCGCGTCGTACACGTGCGACGGCCCGAAGTCGGGGTCGTCCCAGACCCCGACCAGGGCGTGCGCGAGGCGGTCGTCGGGCTCGTCACGGAACGCGAGCGGCACCTGGTAGAGCTCGTGGTCGCCGTCGTCGTAGGTGATCTCGGCCAGGTCGATGGCCACGCGCGGGCCGCCGTCGGTCACCGGCAGGATGCCCGTACGACGAGTGCCGGTGACGCTGAACGCGCGCCCCTTGCCGCCGAACCAACGTGCGGTCCCGACGAACTCGGTCAGCTGGTCGAGGGCGGTCACGACGACGCCTCCTCCTTGGGCAGGCGGAACCAGTAGAAGCCGTAGGCGCCGAGGGTGAGCAGGTAGGGCAGCTCGCCGACGGCGGGGAAGGGCACCCCTCCGAGCAGCTCGATGGGATGACGTCCCTCCCAGCGGCGCAGGTCGAGCTCGACCGGCTGGGGGAAGCGGGAGAGGTTGTTGACGCACACGATCACGTCGTCGCCGTGCTCGCGGGCGTAGGACAACACGCTCGGATTGGATCCACCGAGGTCAACGAACGTGCCGAGGCCGAAGGCGTCGTGCTGGCGTCGGGCGTGGATCATCCGCCGGGTCCAGTGCAGCAGCGACGAGGAGTTCTCCATCTGCGCCTCGACGTTCACCGCCTGGTAGCCGAACACCGGATCCTGGATGGCCGGCAGGTGCAGCTTGCCCGGGGTGGCCGCCGAGAAACCGGCGTTGCGGTCGGGGGTCCACTGCATCGGAGTGCGTACGGCGTCGCGGTCGCCCAGCCAGATGTTGTCGCCCATCCCGATCTCGTCGCCGTAGTAGAGGACGGGGGAGCCGGGCAGGGAGAGCAGGAGCGCGGTGAACAGCTCGATCTGGTTGATGTCGTTCTCGAGCAGCGGGGCCAGACGCCGGCGAATGCCGATGTTGGCCTTCATCCGTGGATCCTTGGCGTATTCGTCCCACATGTAGTCGCGGTCCTCGTCGGTGACCATCTCCAGGGTCAGCTCGTCGTGGTTGCGCAGGAAGATGCCCCACTGGCAGTCGCTCGGAATGGCCGGCGTCTGCTCCAGGATCTCCGAGATCGGGTAGCGGGACTCACGGCGAACGGCCATGAAGATGCGCGGCATCACCGGGAAGTGGAACGCCATGTGGCACTCCGTGCCCACGCTGCCGCCCTGGCCGTCGTCCTCCGGGCCGAAGTAGTCCACGACGTCACCCGGCCACTGGTTGGCCTCGCACAACAGCACCCGGCCGGGGTACTTCTCGTCGACGAACTGGCGGCACTTCTTCAAGAACTCGTGGGTCTCCGGCAGGTTCTCGCCGTTGGTGCCCGGACGTTCGTAGAGATAGGGCACGGCGTCGAGGCGGAAGCCGTCGAGGCCCATGTCCAGCCAGAACGACATCGCCTCGAACATCGCGTCGTGGACCGCGGGATTGTCGAAGTTGAGGTCGGGCTGGTGGGAGAAGAACCGGTGCCAGAAGTACTGCTGGCGCACCGGGTCCCAGGTCCAGTTGGAGGGCTCGGTGTCGACGAAGATCACGCGTGCTTCTTCGTAGAGCTCGTCGGTGTCGGACCAGACATAGAAGTCACCGAACGGCCCGTCGGGGTCCTCGCGGCTGGCCTGGAACCACGGGTGGGCATCGCTGGTGTGGTTCATCACGAAGTCGATGATCACGCGGATGCCACGCTTGTGGGCCTCGTCGAGGAACTCGTGGAAGTCGTCGACCGAACCGGCCTCGGGGAGGATGTTGGTGTAGTCGGCCACGTCGTAGCCCCCGTCGCGCAGGGGCGAGGTGAAGAACGGCGGCACCCACAGGCAGTCGACGCCGAGCCACTGCAGGTAGTCGAGCTTCTCGGTCAAGCCCTTGAAGTCACCCGTGCCGTCGCCGTTCGAGTCACGGAAGGAACGGACCAGGACTTCGTAGAAGACCGCGGTCTTGAACCATTCCGGCTGGGCGCCAGTGATCGGTTCACCACCCGTGATGGGCTGGTCGCTGCCGACGGGGTCGTCGCCGGTGAACGAGCTTGTCGAGATCTCTGTCAACGGGGGCTCCTCACGGTCAGGATGTGGGCCGGCTCGACCGACGGGTCGAGCCGGACGTAGTTGTGCTCGGTCCAGTTCCAGGTCTGGTCGGTGAGCTCGTCGTGCACGATGAAGGACTCGTGCGGGTCCAGGCCCAGCGCGGCCAGGTCGAGGTGCACCATCGTCTCCCGGGTGGCGTGCGGGTCGAGGTTGACCACCACGATGACGATGTCGGTCTCGGCGTGCTTGGAGAAGCAGAGGATCGAGTCGTCGTCGGTCGCGTGCACCGTCGCGTTGCGCAGCAGCTGCAGGGCAGGATGCGCCCGCCGCAGCTCGTTGAGCCGGGTGAGGTACGGCGCCAACGAGCGTCCCTCTGCCTCGGCTGCGGCCCAGTCCCGGATCCGGATCTGGTACTTCTCCGAGTCGAGGTATTCCTCCGAGCCCGGCTTGACCGCGACGTGCTCATAGAGCTCGAAACCTGCGTAGACACCCCAGCTGGGCGCCCCGAGTGCGGCCACCGTGGCCCGGATCCGGAACGCCGCGGGGCCGCCGTACTGCAGGGAGGCATGGAGGATGTCGGGGGTGTTCACGAACAGGTTGGGTCGCATCAGGTGGTCGGACTCGTGGGAGAGCTCGAGGAGGTAGTCGCCGAGCTCCTGCTTGCCCGTGCGCCAGGTGAAGTAGGTGTAGCTCTGGTGGTAGCCGATCGCGCCGAGGCCGTGCATCATCGCTGGGCGGGTGAAGGCCTCGGAGAGGAACAGCACCCCCGGGTCGAGCCGCCGCACCTCGGCCAGCAGGCGCTCCCAGAACGCGAGCGGCTTGGTGTGCGGGTTGTCGACGCGGAAGATGCGTACGCCGTGGCTCATCCAGTGGCGGACGACACGGAGCACCTCGGCGTAGATCCCGACAGGGTCGTTGTCGAAGTTGATCGGGTAGATGTCCTGGTACTTCTTCGGCGGGTTCTCCGCGTAGGCGATGGTGCCGTCGGCGCGGGTGGTGAACCACTCCGGGTGGGCCCCGACCCAGGGGTGGTCGGGGGCGCACTGCAGGGCCAGGTCGAGTGCCACCTCGAGACCTAGCTCGTCGGCCCGGGCCACGAAGGCGTCGAAGTCGTCGAGATCTCCGAGGTCGGGGTGGATCGCATCGTGACCGCCGTGGCGGCTGCCGATCGCCCACGGCGAACCGGTCCAGTCCGTGGGAGCCGGGTCGGCGACGGTGGAGGTGGAGGCCTCGTTGTTGGGCCCCTTGCGGTTCACCTCACCGATCGGGTGGATCGGCGGTAGATAGACGACGTCGAAGCCCATCGCGGCCACCCCGTCGAGGCGCTCGGCCGCAGTGCGGAACGTGCCGCTGGTGATCACGCCGGTGGTGGCGTCGCGAACGGCACCCTCGGAACGGGGGAAGAACTCGTACCAGCTGCCGAAGAGCGCGCGCTTCCGGTCGGCGTACGCCGGGTAGGGGCCCTCGACGGTCACCAGGTCGCGCAACGGGTTCGCGACCAGGAGTGCACGCAGGTCGGGCGACTGGAGGACCGCAAGCCGTGCCGGGACCGGGCGAGTCGCGTCGGTGGTGGCCTGGACGGCGCCGTTCAGCAGCGCGGTAGCGTCGGCGTCGGCCGGGTCCACGAGGGCGCGGACCCGCTCCAGCAGCAGGCGTCCCTCGGTGAACATCAGCTCGGTGTCGATGCCGGCCGGGATCTTGATGTCGGCGGCGTGCTGCCAGGTTGCCACCGGGTCCGACCACGCATGGATCTCGAAGGTCCACGGTCCCTCGAGGTCGGGGGTCAACCAGGCGATCCAGTGGTCGGGCCGCGTCGGATCCGACTCCATCCTGACCGGCGCACGGCGCCTTCCGGCAGGGTCGGTGAGCACGACTTCGGCACCCAGCCTGTCGTGTCCTTCGCGGAAGACCGACGCGGTCACCGGGAACGGTTCGTGGAGCGTTGCCTTCGCCGGCTGTCGACCGAGGTCGACCACGGGTGTCACGTCCATAACGGGAATGCGTCCGACCATGGGATCAGACTTGCCGATCAGCGGGTTGCACGCAAACGACTGCAAGGGGTGGCGTCCTCGACGGGAGCCGGTAGCGTCGAGGTGTGCGCGCCATTCGAAGGTTCACCGTCCAGCCCGTCCTCCCCGCAGCGCTCCTCCCACTGGGGGAGCTGGCCACCAACCTGCGCTGGTCGTGGCACCCACCGACACAGGATCTCTTCGCGGAGCTCGATGCCGAGGTGTGGGAGTCGGTGCACCACGATCCGGTGCGGCTGCTCGGTGCGGTCACCCGCGAACGGCTCGAGGAACTGGCCGGCGACCAGGGGTTCGTGGCCCGGGTCCACGCCGCCCACGAGGAGCTGCAGCGTTCCCTCACCGGTGACCGCTGGTTCCAGAAGTGGGCCCAGGACAACCCCGACGCCCCGACCTCGATCGCCTACTTCTCGCCGGAGTTCGGCATCACGGCCGTGCTGCCTCAGTATTCCGGCGGCCTGGGCATCCTGGCCGGTGACCATCTCAAGACCGCGTCCGACCTCGGCGTACCGGTCGTGGGTGTCGGGTTGCTCTATCGCCACGGCTACTTCCGTCAGCAGCTCTCCCGGGAGGGGTGGCAGGAGGAGTCCTACCCGGTGATGGATCCCGACGGGCTCCCGCTGTCACTGCTCAGGGAGACCGACGGCAGTCCGGTGCACATCACCATCTCGGTGCCCGGTGACTTCCCGCTCCGGGCCCGGGTCTGGATCGCCCGGGTGGGCAGGGTGCCGATGCTGCTGCTCGACACCGACATCGAGGAGAACCCCGGGGAGCTGCGCGAGGTCACCGACCGGTTGTACGGCGGCACCTCCGAGCACCGCCTGCGCCAGGAGCTGTTGCTCGGCATCGGGGGAGTGCGTGCCCTGCGGGCCCACTCGCGCCTCACCGGGGCCCCGGACCCCGAGGTGTTCCACACCAACGAGGGCCACGCCGGGTTCCTCGGGCTCGAACGGATCAGGGAGCTCACCGTCGACGACTCCGGGCCCCATCTCGACTTCGACACCGCGCTCGAGGTCTCGCGAGCGGGCACCGTGTTCACCACGCACACGCCCGTCCCGGCCGGCATCGACCGGTTCTCGCAGGAGCTGATCGGGCAGTACTTCGGCGGCTTCGACCACTCAGGCGGACCGGTCCCGGGTGTACCCGTGGACCGGGTGCTGGCCCTGGGAGCGGAGGACTACGAGGGCGGAGACCCGAGTGTCTTCAACATGGCGGTGATGGGTTTTCGCCTCTCCCAACGGGCGAACGGCGTCTCCGAGCTGCACGGCCACGTCTCCCGCGGCATGTTCAACGGGCTGTGGTCGGGGTTCGACGAGACCGACGTGCCGATCGGTTCGATCACCAACGGTGTGCACGCACCGACCTGGGTGGCCCGCGAGGTGTTCGGCCTGGCGGTGCAGGCTGGTGCCGACGTCACCTCCGACGCCCCGGAGCTGTGGGACGTGGTCGACCAGGTGTCGTCGACGCAGATCTGGACGGTCAAGCGCCGGCTGCGTGAGGCGCTGGTGCACGATGCCCGCCGACGAATCCGCGCCTCGTGGGAGCACCGTGGCGCCGCGCCGGCCGAGCTCGGTTGGATCGAGACCGCCCTCGACCCCGACGTGCTGACCATCGGCTTCGCGCGCCGGGTCCCGTCGTACAAGCGACTGACGCTCATGCTGCGCGACCCGGAACGGCTCAAGCGGATCCTGCTCGACCCCGAGCGACCCGTGCAGCTGGTGATCGCCGGCAAGTCCCACCCCGCCGACGACGGCGGCAAGCGGCTGATCCAGGAGATCGTCCGCTTCGCCGACGACCCGGAGGTCAGGGGCCGCATCGTCTTCCTGCCCAACTACGACATCGCCATGGCCCAGCCGCTGTATCCCGGTTGCGACGTCTGGCTCAACAATCCGTTGCGCCCCTACGAGGCGTGCGGGACCTCCGGCATGAAGGCGGCACTCAACGGCGGCCTGAACCTGTCGATCCTCGATGGCTGGTGGGACGAGTGGTACGACGGTCGCAACGGCTGGGCGATCCCCTCTGCGGACGGGGTCGACGACCCCGACCGGCGCGACGACATCGAGGCCCATGCGCTCTACGACCTGATCGAGAACGAGATCGCGCCACGCTTCTACGACGTCGACGACTCGGGAGTGCCGTCCCGCTGGATCGAGATGGTGCGTCACACCCTCAAGTCGCTGGGTCCCAAGGTGCTCTCGACGCGCATGGTGCGCGACTACGTCGAGAAGCTCTATGCCCCGGCGGCCCGATCTGCGCGCTCGCTCGCCGATCACTCCGTCGCCGCCGACTTCGCGAGCTGGAAGGACCGGGTGCGTGCCGGCTGGCACGCGGTGCGTGTCGAGCACGTCGAGTCCCACGGTGTCGCTGACACCCCGGAGGTGGGCTCACCGCTGTCGGTGCGGGCCTTCGTCGCTCTCGGGAGCCTCACCCCGGAGGACGTCGTGGTCCAGCTGGTGCACGGCACCATCGGCCCCGACGACGCGTTGAGTGCCGTCGACATCGAGGACCTGCACCTGGTGGAGTCCTACGAGGGCGGCCGTCACCGGTTCGACGCGACCATCGCGCTGGACCGATCGGGCCCGTTCGGCTACTCGGTCCGCGTGCTGCCGCGGCACGAGCAGCTGGCCTCCGGCGCCGAGCTCGGGTTGCTCGCCCTGCCGGACTGACCTTCGGTCACGTCACAACCTCGCACGTGCTTGCTCGTGACGGTGGATCGACGCCGGCACGAGTCACAACCTTGCACGTGCTTGATCGTGACGGCGTACGACGCGGGCTCGGCCTTGCTACTCGCCCTTGCTACTCGGGCTTCTCGTCGGTTTGCTGGACAGGCTCGTCGTCCGACCGTTGCGCCTCGACCTGTTCCGTCACGTGCTCGGTGGCCGGCGGTTCCCAGGCGCTGGCCTCGACAGCCGCCTCCTCGCTCCGAGTGGTCACGCGCGCGGCGCGGGCACTGAGCAGTGCGATGATGCGCGCGACGACGAGGGCCAGGTAGAGCATGCCGGCAATCTGCTCGACCATCACGAAGGCCCGCGCCTGCGGTTCCACCGGCACGATGTCGGAGAGCCCGGTGCTGGTCAGGGTGGTCACCGAGAGGAACAGCAGCTCGATCCACGTGCGGGGGTCACCGGAGTCCACCGCGGCAATGAAGGAGTCGGGCCAGATGATCTGGGTCGCGGCGTACACGTAGGCGAAGGCCCACGCGACGACGGTGAACGTGGCCCCGGTGGCATACACCTCGTCGGTGGTCACGACGTCGTCGGAGAACATGTAACGGATCAGTGCGTACGCCGTGTAGAAGTAGAAGATCGCGTGAAGGATCGCCGACCAGAGCGCCACTCCCTCGTTGTCCGGCATGGTGACCTCGATGATGGTCAGCACCGTCACGGGGACGCCGATGGTCGCGGCCACCCAGCTCAGGGCCGGTGTCATTCGGATCGCCATCACCGCGATCACCAGCACCACAAGGGCAAACGTGCTGAACGCCGCACGTCCCACCGGTTGGTCGCCGAGGAACGGGTAGACCACGATCCCCAGCAGCTGAACGAACAACAGCACCGCCGACGGGTGCCGGCGGGTCTGTCGGATCCAGTTCGAGACCATCGCGTTCCTCAGGTCTGGCGCAGCACAAGCACTGCGCGGGCGGCGAGTTCGAGGGTGTCCCCGGCCTTCACGGGGAAGCCCGGTCCGTGATCGGGGTCGGTGGACAGCACCACCTCGCCGGCCTGCACCCAGGCGTTCTCGGGGAGCACCAGGTCGACCGGGTCGGCCGACGCGTTGAGCCAGATCATGAAGGAGCTGTCCACCTGTTGCTCGCCGCGCGGCCCGGGGGAGCGGAGCGGGGCGCCGGAGACGAACATCCCCACCACGGCAAGGGATTCGTCGAACCAGTCGTCGCCGGTCATCTCTCTCCCGGAGGGGTGCAGCCAGGCCAGGTCCTTGGGTCCGTCCTCGATCGCGGGGCGGCCCTCGAACCAGTGGCGTTGGCGCAGCGCGGGGTGTTCCCGGCGCAGGCGCAGGGCCGCCTTGGTGACCTCATAGACGTCGAGCCAGGCGTTGTCGGCGCGCCAGTCGATCCATGAGGTCTCGTCGTCCTGACTGTAGGCGTTGTTGTTACCGCCCTGGGTGCGCCCGCGCTCGTCACCGGCGGTGAGCATCGGGACGCCGTTGGAGAGGCACAAGGTGGCCATCAGGTTGGCGGCCTGTCGTCGGCGCAGGGACACGATGTCGGCCTCAGCTGTTTCCCCTTCGACGCCGTGGTTCCACGAACGGTTGTTGGTGGTGCCGTCGCGGTTGTCCTCACCGTTGTCCTCGTTGTGCTTGTCGTCGTAGCTGACCAGGTCGCGCAGCGTGAAGCCGTCGTGGGCGGTCACGAAGTTCACCGTCGAGTACGGCGAGCGCCCGTCGTCGGCGTACAGGTCGGACGATCCGGCCAACCGGGTGGCGACGGTGCGGATGCCCGAGGTGTGCCCGCGCCAGAAGTCCCGGATGGTGTCGCGGTACTGGTCGTTCCACTCCACCCACGGCGGCGGGAACTCGCCCACCCGGTAGCCGTCCATCGAGGCGTCCCACGGCTCGGCGATCAGCTTCACGTGGCGCAGGACCGGGTCCTGGCCGATGGCGGTCAGGAGGTGGCAGTCCATGTTGACCTCCTGGCGTACGCGGGTCAGTGCGGAGGCGAGGTCGAAGCGGAACCCATCGACGTGCATCTCGGTGACCCAGTAGCGCAGCGAGTCGAGGATCAGGCGCAGCACCTGTGGGTTGGAGGCGTCGACGGTGTTGCCGCAGCCGGTGACGTCCCAGTAGGTGTCGTCGAAGCCGGCCGGGCTGCCGTCCTCGTCGGGTTCGGGTCGGACCCGGTGGTAGACACCCTTGTCGTCCAGTCCGCGGAACGAGAGGCTCGGGCCCTGGGCGCCGCCCTCGGCGGTGTGGTTGTAGACCACGTCGAGGATCACCTCGAGGCCGGCGTCGTGGAACGCCTTGACCATCGCCTTGAACTCGGTGACCTGCTCGCCGCTGTCTCCTGAGGAAGAGTAGGCGTTGTGGGGGGCGAAGAAACCGATCGAGTTGTAGCCCCAGTAGTTGACCCGCCCTTCCTCCATCAGCCTCGGCTCGGAGACGAACTGGTGGATCGGCAGGAGCTCCACGGCCGTCACACCGAGATCGCGCAGGTAGTCGGTGACCGCGGGCGTGGCCAGGCCGGCGTACGTGCCGCGGAGTTCTTCGGGGACCCGGTCATGCAGTGCAGTCATGCCCTTGACGTGCATCTCGTAGATCACGCTGTCGCGCCACCGGCGTCGCAGTGGCTCGTCGTCGCCCCAGTCGAAGTCGTCGTGCACGACGACGCTGCGCGGGACGTACGGCGCGGAGTCGGCGTCGTTGATCTGCTCGGGCGACTCGAGGAGGTGCGCGTAGATCGCAGGGTCGTGGGTGACGCTGCCGGCAATCGCCCGGGCGCACGGGTCGAGCAGGAGCTTGGCCGGATTGAAGCGCAGGCCGGCAGACGGCAGCCACGGACCGTCGACCCGGTAGCCGTAGTGGGTGCCGACCGCGACACCGGGAATGGCGCCGTGCCAGATGCCCAGGGACTGCTCGGTCAGTGCGTGTCGCTTCTCGCCGCCGTGCTCGTCGAAGAGGCAGACGCTCACTCCGGTGGCCGCCGGAGCGTAGACCGCGAAGTTCGTCGCCTCCTCCGCCCAGGTCGCGCCGAGCGGATAGTTCCGCCCCGGCCAGATGGGGGAGTGTTGTCCTGGGTGGGTCCAGATTCCGGGTGTCACCCGCGTCATTGTCCACGACAGGGCTCGCAGTGGGCATCACCGGGAGTTCGTCGTGTGTCCGGCGCCCCGTGCACGCGCCCGCCGTGTTGTCGAGCCCTCGACGGACCTCCGCCCACCTTCGAGTCTCCGCCTTGCGGCGCACGCACTCGGAGCACGGGCCGACCTCGACGAACCCCCGGAGACGCCCACGAGTCACTGATCTAGAGTCGCAACCGTCACCAACACACGCGACAGGAGCGTCAAGACCATGGTCAGTTCCGACACCGCCCGGGAGTTCGTCAACCTCGAGGTGGCCGACGGTGTGGGCACGATCCGCATCGACCGTCCCAAGATGAACGCGCTGAACGCGCAGGTCCAGGAGGAGATCCGTTCCTGTGCCCAGGAGGCGACCGAGCGCGCCGACGTCAAGGCCGTCGTCGTCTACGGCGGTGAGCGGGTCTTCGCGGCCGGCGCCGACGTCAAGGAGATGGCCGACATGTCCTACACCGAGATGGTCGATCGCTCGGCGGGGCTGCAGTCTGCCTTCACAGCCGTGGCCAAGATTCCCAAGCCCGTCGTCGCGGCAGTCACCGGCTTCGCACTCGGCGGCGGCTGCGAGCTGGCCATGTGCGCCGACGTACGCATCGCTGCCGACAACGCCACCCTGGGTCAGCCCGAGATCCTGCTCGGCATCATCCCGGGTGCCGGCGGCACCCAGCGGTTGACCCGACTGGTCGGTCCCAGCAAGGCGAAGGACATAATCTTCACGGGCCGCTTCGTCAAGGCCGACGAGGCACTCGCCATCGGTCTGGTCGACCGGGTGGTGCCGGCCGACGACGTGTACGTCGAGGCCGTCACGTGGGCCTCGCAGTTCGCCAACGCCGCGACGTACGCCGTCCGCGCGGCGAAGGAGTCGATCGACCGGGGTCTCGAGGTGGATCTCGAGACGGGTCTGGAGATCGAGCGGGTGCAGTTCGCCGCCCTGTTCGCGACCGAGGACGGCCGCATCGGGATGCAGTCGTTCGTCGAGAACGGTCCGGGCAAGGCGCAGTTCAAGGGCGCCTGAAACTTGGGAACCCGCGGCCACACCAACATGCACAACGGCCCGGAACTGACTGATTCGAGGTGATTTCGGTCGTTGTGCATCTTGGCGTGGTCGCTCCGGCGAATCTTGACCCGCGCGTGACCCTTGCCCCGCCGGGACGTTGTCCGTATATCGTGCCGTGACCGGCGTGCGAGGAGTGGAGGGATCGGCTGTGGCCGACAAGGAAGACAAGTCCAAGGACAAGGCTGAGGCAAAGGCGTCCGCAAAGGGCGACGGTGCCCGCAGGGCACCCATCGAGATCAGCGTCGCCTCAGTGCGCACCCGCATCGCCCAGGTGGTGTGGTTCGTCTGCGTCGTGTTCGCGCTCTTCCTGGCCCTCGGCGCCCTGACCTATGCCCTGAAGGCCAACACCGACAACAGCCTTGTCGAGTTCGTGCGCGACTGGGCGGGTCGCGTCGACCTCGGCATCTTCAGCATCGACAACGGCATCAAGGAGTTCGGCGGCAGCAACGCCGAGATCAAGAACGCCCTGTTCAACTGGGGTCTCGGCGCCGTCGCCTGGCTGATCATCGGCAAGGTGCTCGACAAGGTGATCCGTCCCTGAGAGCACGCGACGAAAGCGTCGCCCGACATGTGACCACCGTCACATGTCGGGCGTTTTTCGTTTTGCCCTACCCACGAGTATGGAACTTGTTCTAGGCTGCCTGCGGCGCGTCGAGCATCACTTCGGAGGGGAGTGACGGCCGCCGTACAGCGAAAGCTGTGGAGGGAACAAACATGTCTATTGCCATGCCCAGAATCGGGTTCCGCAAGATCGCGACGACCGCCGCTCTGGCCGTCGCCGCCGGCTCGCTGAGCACGATCGCGATGGCTCCGGCCGCCCAGGCCGAGAGTGCTTCACTGAACTACACCTGCGGCGTCCCGATCCTCGGTGACCAGACCTTCAGTGTCGTCGCCGACACCGATGCGCCCGACTCGATCGCGGTGGGGGAGACGTTCACGCCCACGGTGACCTCCACGGTCACCATCCCCAGCAACGTCTCGGGAGCGATCAAGGGCCTCCTGGGAGCCGAGACCGCAGAAGGCAGCGCCGTGGCGCAGACCCTGGTCAACGGTGAGTCCAGCAGCGTGGACCTGACCGTTCCGGTGACCACGATCCCCGACGGTGAGCTGACCGTCGTCGCTACGGGCGAGGGCGCCCCGGTCACCGCGACCGAGGCTGGCGAGATCGTCCTCGCCACCGGTGACTTCAGCTCGCACCTGCTGTTCAAGAAGGCAGACGGAAGTGAGGCGCTCACCGCCGATGTCGACTGTGCACTCGACGAGGGCCAGGACGCCACCGTCGACACGGTCGCCGTGGTCTCCGAAGAGTGTGCGGCCGCGCAGGCGACGGCTTCTGACACCGCAGCGGCTTTGGCCAAGGCCAAGACCGCCGTGACCAAGGCGACGAAGGCCACCAAGTCGGCCAAGTCCAAGCTGGCGAAGGCCAAGAAGGCGCTGAAGAAGGCCAAGAAGTCGCACAACGCCAAGAAGATCAAGGCGGCCAAGAAGAAGGTCAAGGCCCTGACCAAGAAGAACAAGGCCGCGAAGAAGAAGCTCGCCGCCGCGAAGGCTGCCCAGAAGAAGGCGGCAGCCGCCAACACGGCAGCCGTGGAGGCAGTCGAGGCGGCCTGCGCCACCGACTGAGTCACCTGACCAAGGCTTCGCCATGAACGCCGGCCCACTCCACGCATGTCGTGGAGTGGGCCGGCCTCATGTGGGCCGTGACACCTGTGACGCACTCCACCGTGGACAGTGTTCCGCGGGTGCGTGACCAACTAGTAACCTCACGTCCAAATCCTCAAGCCATAATCTGAGGCATCGGGCCGGTCGCGCGCAGCGGCCGAGCCGCAATCGACTGCACAGGAGGGGCCGAACCGGCCACACCACCATGAACATTGTTGTCCTCGTGAAGCATGTCCCCGACGCCACCGCCGACCGGCGGTTCGAGTCGGACAACACCGTTGACCGCGTTGGCGTCGACGGTCTTCTGTCGGAGCTCGACGAGTACGCCGTCGAGCAGGCCCTCCAGATCAAGGAGAAGGCTGACGGCGACGTCACCGTGACCGCGCTGTCGATCGGTCCCGAGCAGGCTGTCGATGCCGTGCGCAAGGCCCTGCAGATGGGCGCCGACCAGGGCGTCATCGTGACCGACGACGCGATCGCCGGCTCCGACGCCGTGGCCACCTCCCTGGTTCTCGCCGAGGCCATCAAGAAGATCGGTTCGCCGGACCTCGTGGTCACCGGCATGGCCTCGACCGACGCCGGCACCAGCCTGGTGCCCGCGATGCTCGCCGAGCGCCTCGGCCTGCCGCAGGTCACCTTCGCCTCGGTCGTCGAGACCCAGGGCGACCAGATCCGCGCCAAGCGTGACGGTGACGCGGCCACCGAGGTCATCGGTGCCACGTTGCCCGTGCTGCTCTCCGTCACCGACCAGACCGGCGAGGCCCGCTACCCGTCCTTCAAGGGCATCATGGCGGCCAAGAAGAAGCCGATGGAGACCTACTCGCTGAGCGACCTCGGTGTCGACGCCGGCCAGGTCGGCCTCGACGCTGCGTGGACCGCGGTCGAGGAGACCACGGCCCGTCCGCCGCGCACCGCCGGCGAGATCGTCACCGACGAGGACGGCTCGGGCGCCACGGCGCTGGCCGAGTTCCTTGCCTCCAAGAAGTTCATCTGAGGAGCCTGAACATGTCTGAAATCCTGGTACTCGTCGACCACGTCGACGGAAACGTCCGCAAGACCACGAACGAGCTCTTGACGATCGCGCGCCGCCTCGGTGAGCCATCGGCCGTCTTCATCGGCTCCGGTGACGCCCCGGTCGACGCGCTGAAGAAGTTCGGTGCCGAGAAGATCTACGCCGTCGACGACGCCGAGATCAAGGGCTACCTGGTCGCGCCCAAGGCCGAGGTGCTCGCGCAGCTCGCCGAGAAGACCTCGCCGGGCGCGATCCTGATCCCGTCCTCCGCCGAGGGCAAGGAGATCGCCGGTCGCCTGGCCATCAAGATCGAGTCCGGTGTGATCACCGACGCCGTCGACGTCACCGAGGGTGGCGTGACCACCCAGTCGGTCTTCGCCGGTTCCTTCACGGTCCAGGCCAAGGTCAGCAAGGGCACCCCGATCATCACGGTCAAGCCCAACTCCGCAGCGCCGGAGGAGGTGGCCGGTGCGGGTGCCGTCGAGCAGTTCGCCGCGACCGTCTCCGACGGAGCCAAGACCGCGCAGATCGTGGCCTCCCAGCCGCGTCAGTCCACCGGCCGCCCCGAGCTCACCGAGGCCGCCATCGTGGTCTCCGGTGGTCGCGGCACCGGCGGCAACTTCGAGCCGGTGGAGAACCTCGCCGACGCGCTCGGTGCGGCAGTCGGCGCCTCGCGTGCCGCCGTCGACTCCGGCTGGAAGCCGCACACCTTCCAGGTCGGCCAGACCGGCAAGACCGTCTCGCCGCAGCTCTACGTGGCCAACGGCATCTCCGGTGCCATCCAGCACCGCGCCGGCATGCAGACCTCGAAGACCATCGTGGCCGTCAACAAGGATGAAGAAGCCCCGATCTTCGAGCTCGTCGACTTCGGTGTCGTCGGCGACCTGCACACGGTCCTCCCGGCGCTGACCGAGGAGATCAACAAGCGCAAGTGAGCTGACCCGCTGCCGAGTCGGCACGCGTTGACGCACATCTGGTCAACGCGTGCCGACTCGGCGCATTTCTGGGTGAACCCGCGCCGAGTCGGCGACTACGTCCCCGCGGCTACTTCGCGGTGAAGGGGTAGGCCTTGACCGTGCGCGCCGTCGGCTTCCCGCTGATCTTGATCTTGCGGTAGGCGATGTTGTTGGACGTGTCGCTCTCGACCAACCGGTTCACGGGGTTCGCCTCGACGGAGATGTAGTAGATCCCGTTGGGCAGGTCCGAGATCTTGAACGACTGCCCGGCCCGGAACTGGGCGTAGGTGTCACCGGACCCCGAGGCCAGCACCTCCCGGATCGAGAGCGAGTCCTTGTCACCGCAGGCGGTGTGCAGGTCGGTTGCCTCCGGCTGCCAGTCGGCGCCGTCGACGGTGTAGTCGATCGCGTCGGTGTTGGCCAGGCAGAACGCCTCCTTGCGTGATCGGACGATCGCCTTCTTGTCCGCATCGAGCAGGCGGTAGCGGGCGAAGTCGCGGAAGTGCCAGTGCTGGTGGGTGTCCTTGTTGTCCCACTCCATGGTGCCCACCTGCTGATAGCCGACCTGGTTGCCGTCGGCATCGAGGAAGTACTGGTAGGCGTCCATGACGTCTTCCTTCGGACGACGGAACCCGTCGACCACCAACGGGCTGTTGCCGGCGTTCCACACCGTTCCGGAGAACTGCAGGAACTTGGTCGACGCGTTCAGGCGGAGCCCGAAGGCCGGAATGGAGCGCAGGTCAGGCATCGGCCCGGCCGGCTCACCGGCCGCCCTGCGGCTCGGTTCACGGGCGGCCGCCCGCAGCGACGGGGTCGCCGTACGCGAGTGGTGCTCCACGTCCTCACCGGTCTCCGGGTCGCCGTTGACGACCCGAAGCTTGAACGTGCTGGAACCGGCGTCGTCGGTGATCCCGAAGAGGCTGCGGTACTTGCCCCGGATCTGTGCGGTCACCTGATAGCGGCCGGGCTTCAGCTTCGCCGTGCTCCAGGACTCCAGTTGGGTGGCGTATCCCTCCTGCACGCCCATGACCGTGCCGAGCGTGATTCGCGACGCCGTGCAGTCCTGGGGGTACGGCGACCGCAACGGCGCGTCCGGACGGATCCGCTCGGTGGTCCAGCCGTTCAGACAGGCGGCCTGGTAGGTGGTCGCCACCTTCTCCCCGCGCTTGCTGTAGTCGAGGCGGATGAAGCGGGGGAGCGCGCCGAACTTCTCGATCGACCCCGCCGGCAGGGTGACCTCCTGGTCGCCGTGGCGCACCGTGGTGACCAGTGGCTTGCCGTAGCCGGATCGCTTGCTCCTGATCTCGAAGGACGCACCGTCGGCGACCACACGGAACATCGGGTCGAAGCCGGCCTTCTTGCCTTCGAAGTAGGCCTCGACCTCCTTCGCAGTGGTCAGTCGAAGAGCTGAGTCGCCGTCTGCGTTCAGCGGGCTGTCCGTCGCGTTCGCGACGCCCCTGTTCGGGGCGGTGACGGGCGATGGTGCGCCGGTGGATGCAGTGGCCTCCGCGGACGCGGCGCCCGCGACACAGACCAGACTGACCAGTGGTGGAACGAAGATGGAGCCGAGCCTCGAGCGTTTCACGTGTGCCTCCCGTTGGATGTCTTCCATGGGTTGAGACGCCTGAGACGACGAATTGGTTGCCCCCGCCCGCGACTACGCTTGAGGAATGAGCATCGAGCAGGACGTCCGGGCCACCGCGGAGCGCGCCCGGGAGGCGAGCCACGACCTTGCCGTCGCGACCAGGGCCACCAAGGACGCTGTCCTGCTGGCCATGGCCGCGGCCCTCGAAGGCGAGCGGCAGTCGATCCTGGCCGCCAACGCCGATGACGTGGCCCGCGCCGAGGCGAACGGCACGCCCGCCAACATCATCGACCGGCTCCGTCTCGACGCGGACCGGGTCACCGCGATGGCCGACGGTCTGCGCCAGGTGGCCGGGTTGCCCGACCCGGTGGGTGAGGTCCTGCGCGGCGGCGTCCTCGCCAACGGGTTGGAGCTGCGCCAGGTGCGGGTGCCGTTCGGTGTCGTCGGCATCATCTACGAGGCCCGTCCCAACGTGACCGCGGACGCTGCCGGCATCTGCCTCAAGTCCGGGAACGCCTCGCTGCTCAAGGGCTCCAACAGCGCGCTCTCGTCCAACACCCGCATCGTCGAGGTGCTCCGTGACGCGATCGACCAGCAGGGTGTCAACCCCGACGTGCTGCAGCTCGTGCCGGGGGAGGGACACGAGGGGGCCAAGGCCCTGATGCGTGCCCGCGGCCTGGTCGACGTACTCATCCCGAGGGGTGGAGCGGGCCTGATTCGCAGCGTGGTCGAGGAGTCGACCGTGCCCGTCATCGAGACCGGCGTCGGCAACTGCCACGTCTACGTCGACAAGGCGGCCGACCTCGAGAAAGCGGTGTCGATCGTGGTCAACTCCAAGACCCACCGCACCAGCGTGTGCAACGCCGCCGAGACGCTGTTGGTGCACGAGGACATCGCCGACGAATTCCTTCCCACCATCATCGACGCCCTGCAGGACAAGGGCGTCACGCTGCACGGTGACGACCGCTTCCGCGAGTACGACGGGGTGGAGCAGGCCTCCGGCGCGGACTTCGCCGACGAGTACCTCAGCCTCGACATCGCCGCGGCAGTCGTGCCCGACATCGAGGCCGCGATTCGCCACATCCGCACCCACAGCAGCCAACACACGGACGCGATCGTCACCGAGGACCAACAGGCCTCACGGCGCTTCGTCGCTGCAGTCGACTCCGCGGCCGTCCTGGTCAACGCATCCACCCGATTCACCGACGGAGGCGAGTTCGGCTTCGGCGCCGAGATCGGGATCAGCACCCAGAAGCTGCACGCCCGCGGCCCGATGGGGCTGCCGGAGATGACCAGCACGAAGTACGTCATGACCGGGGACGGTCACATCCGCTGAGAGGGCCCCTGTAGCGTCAGCACCATGCTCGGGCGCGACTCCCACCTCCACGGCCTGCCACGCGCCACCCAGTGGTCGCCTCGACCCGTGGGAACCGAGGCATGAAGGCGTTCTTCGCAACGCTGGGCTTCAGCATCCTCTCGGCGGTCGTGCCGATCTTCAACGTCGAGGTCTACCTGGTCGCGCTGGCCACCCAGATCCCGAAGTCCGCCGCGCTGCCGGTGGCGATCGCGGCCGGAGCCGGACAGGCGCTCGGCAAGGTGCTCTGGTACCACGGCACGGCGAAGTCCATGGAGCTCCCGTGGATGAAGCGTCGGATGGAGTCGGAGCGGTGGAAGCGCAGCTTCGAGAAGTGGGAGAGGCGCATCGAGGAGCGGCCACGGTTGGCCGCGGCGTTCATGTTCTCCTCGGCACTGGTCGGGTTTCCGCCCCTGCTGGTGATGGGTGCCATAGCCGGGGCGCTCAGGTTCCGCATGTCGATGTATGTCTCGACGATCTTCGTCGGCCGCACGATTCAGTCATGGGCAATCCTGGCGGGGCTGACGCACCTGTTCCACTGAGCCTCACGATAGGATCTCGGCCATGTCGTTGACCTCTTTGATCCTCACCGCCTCCGAGGCGCACAGCGAGCCCGCCGTCAACCCCTACGTCATCGGGGGCATCGCGCTCGCCATCCTCATGGTGTCGCTGCTCATCGTGATGTCCATCGGTGGCGGGCGCGAGCACAGCTGACCATGGGAGAGCGCCGTCGCGTGGGGGTCATGGGTGGCACATTCGACCCGATCCACCACGGACACCTCGTCGCAGCCAGCGAGGTGCAGGCGTGGTTCGACCTCGACGAGGTCATCTTCGTGCCCACGGGCGACCCGTGGCAGAAGTCTGACCGGCAGGTCTCGCCGGCCGAGCACCGTTATCTGATGACGGTGATCGCCACGGCGGCCAACCCCTTGTTCAACGTGTCCAGGGTCGACATCGACCGCAACGGGCCGACGTACACGATCGACACACTGCGCGACCTGGGTGCGGTGATGCCCGACGCCGACCTCTACTTCATCACCGGCGCCGATGCGCTGGCCAACATCTTCACCTGGCGCGACGTCGACGAGCTGTTCTCGCTGGCCCAGTTCGTCGGGTGCACCCGGCCGGGCTACGAGATGGAGATGAAGAGTCTCGAGGGGCTCCCCGAGGATCGGGTCACGTTGGTCGAGATCCCGGCACTGGCCATCTCGTCGACCGACTGCCGCAACCGCAAGGAACGAGGCGAGCCGGTGTGGTACCTCGTCCCTGACGGTGTGGTGCAATACATCGCCAAGCACGACCTCTATCCGTCTGGAGCAGCTTCTTGACCGCCACCGAGCACGCCGTCGAGCTCGTCCATGCCGCGGCTCGCGCCGCCTCCGAAAAGTTGGCCCACCGCATCCTTGCCTTCGATGTCTCGGAGCAGCTGGCCATCACTGATGCCTTCCTGTTGGCCTCGGCCCCGAACGACCGGCAGGTCAAGTCGATCGTCGACGAGATCGAGGACAAGCTGCGCGAGATCGACGCCAAGCCCATCCGTCGTGAAGGCCACCGCGACGGTCGCTGGGTGCTCATCGACTACGGCGAGATCGTCGTGCACGTGCAACACGAGGAGGAGCGCGAGTTCTACGCCCTCGAGCGCCTGTGGCGTGACTGCCCGGTGATCGAGCTCCCAGACGACGTCGTCTCCCACGAGTCGTGAGCCGCCGTCTGGTCCTGCTCCGCCACGGACAGACCGACTGGAATGCGATCGGGCGTGGCCAGGGCCATGCCGACGTCGAAATCAACGACCTCGGGCACGACCAGGCTGCCGCAGCGGCGCCGGTGATCGCGGCGTACGAGCCGAGTGCGCTGTGGACCTCCGACCTGGCCCGCGCCCGGCAGACCGCGGCGTACGTCGCCAAGGAGTGCGGGCTGGAGACCGTGCTCGACGCCCGGTTCCGGGAGTTCGACCTAGGGCAGCGCACCGGTCTGACGATGGCGGAGTACGCCGAGACGTTCCCGGCCGAGTACGCCGATTTCCGTGCCGGCCACTTCACCGCGGTGCCCGGGGGAGAGACCTCGGAGGACGTCAGCCGACGATTCACCGCCGGGCTGCGTGACGTCGTGACGGCGCTCTCGCCGGGGGAGACCGGTGTGGTCGTCTCCCACGGAGCCGCACTGAAGGTCGCCACCATCGCGTTGCTGGGTTGGCCGGTCGGGCACTCGACTGGTTTCCAGGGCCTCGACAACTGTGGCTGGGTGGTGCTCGACGAGCTCGAGGACCTGACGGACCTGCGGGTTGACCAGGGAAACTTCCGGCTCGCAGCCTGGAACCTGACCGCTCCCTCGGCCCCGGCCACCCCGCCCCGAACGTGACCCCACCCCCACTCGAGTAACGCGGGGTTGTCGTCGCTGAACCCGTGCTATGACATCGATTTCCGTCGACACCACCGCACAGGTGCGGGGTGACGTGGCGCTGTTCCACCCCGATTTCGCATCTTGGCCAGACGTTGGTTAAACTTCCCGACGTTGTTCGCCGCAAGGCAGCAATGATGGGGCTGTGGCGCAGCTGGTAGCGCACCTGCATGGCATGCAGGGGGTCAGGGGTTCGAGTCCCCTCAGCTCCACCGAATGATGAACGGCCGCCTTCGGGCGGCCGTTCTGCGTTGTGCGCCGGGCGCAGCTGGTAGCGGCTGCGTGGTGCGTGCATGGCATGCAGGGGGTCGAGTCCCCTCAGCTCCACAACATGAAGAGGCACGGGCCGCTGGCCCGGGCTCTGCGCATTTGGTCACGGACCGATGGACGCCCCGGAAGTGCCGGCATCAATTGTGTGATACTTCCGGTCACACCCAACTCAGGAGTTGTGCCCGATGCCCTTGTCCCACCTCGTCCACGACCGCGCCGGCAGCGGCGAACCCGTCGTCCTCATTCACGGAATCGGTCATCGACGCGAAGCATGGGCGCCGATCTTCGACAGGCTGGCCGAGAAGTACGACGTGATCGCGGTCGACCTCTCCGGCTTCGGTGATTCGGCGCCCTACCCGGCCGACCAGCCCTACGACATGGACAACGCGTGCCGAGACCTTGCTGCCAACTTCGAGCTGTGGGGCGTGCACAAGCCACACGTCGTCGGCAACTCCCTCGGCGGCGCGATTGCTCTGGAGCTCGGTGCCCGTGACCTCGTCTCGTCCGTCACGGCGCTGAGCCCGGCTGGCTTCTTCGGCCGGGTCAGTCGATTCCGAGCGCTGGTGCCGTTGTGCTTCATGTGGCTGGGCAGCCACGCGCCCGACGGAGTGCTGCGCGCCATCGCGAAGACGGCGCTCGGTCGGCGCGCGATCGGCTTCCCGCTCTACGCACACCCGGAGAGGTCCAGCGCCGATGCGACGTACGGCGACTGCTTGGCGATGAAGCGGAGCGCGGGTTTCCTGCCGACGGTCCGGGCAGGACTGAGCTATGTCTTCGACGCACCCGTCGACGTACCGACGACGATCGCCTGGGGCACCGCCGATCGACTGTTGCCCTACGGTCAGTCGCAGGTCGCCAAGGTCAGGTTGCCCGGGGCCCGGCACGTGCCGCTGGCGCGATGTGGGCACGTGCCGATGATCGACGACCCCGACGCCGTCATCGGTGTGATCGACGAGACCATCTCCCGGAGCGAGACTGCGGCGGACGACGTCGCCTGATCCGGTCCGACACACCAGGTCCTGCCGGTGTCTGCGGGCCATGCGCTGGCCCGGTCGCTCGGTCGCTCAGTCAGCCGCGGCGATCAGCCGTCGGAGCTCGGGGGTCACCTCGATCTCCGACGAGGCGACCACCAAGTGTTCGATCGACGCTTCCTCGACGCTGGTGTCGATGCCGGTGCAGATGTCACCGACCGACGGGAGTTGGTGCGCCGTGCAGGCCGCGATCTCGTGGCGCAGCAGGTCCTCGACCGCGTCGACCACCGCAGTCGGCTCGATGCCGTGGTCGATCACGGCGACGAAGTCGACGCTGAGCCGTGCGGTCACCCCGTCCGCCGTGTTGGCCTGCGCCACCGCCCACAAGTGGTGCGACCGCGGGCCGGCCTCGCCACGTCGGCGTACGACGGCCGGCAGCGCAAGGGCGAGCCCGGCCACGACGGCGAGCACGGCGACAGCGAGAGCCAACTCGGTCAACGGGTGCCTCCTTCGGGGAGTTGGCGCGGTCGCCCCTCTCAGGGAGCGGGGCGCCGCTGGCTCCAGTCTGGGCGCACTCGGCGCCGGAACCCATGGGGTCCGCACCCCAGAGTGCAGAAGCGTCCTGACGATCGCTTCGGGATGGGACGATGGACGCATGCTCAGCGCACACGGGTTCTCCCTCTCCTCGCGGGTGATCGCGATCAACGGCCTGCTGTTCGCCCTCGGCACGGCACTGCTGGCGTTCTCGCCGGCGACCGTCTCGTCGCGTCCCCTGTGGTCCGAGGTGATCGTGCTCGCCGTGGGGCTGACGGTGATGATCGTGGCCAACGGTGTCCTGGTGGGCGGCAACCTGCGTCCCCTCGATCGACTGGTCTCCCAGCTGGACCGGGCGCGCTCCACCGAACCGATCGAGCGCCTCCCGGTCCCACGCTCGGGCATCTCCCACGATCTTGCCGAGTCCGTGAACGACCTGCTGGGTCGCATCGAGTCCGGCCAGCGGGAGAGCAGCCTTGCGGCGCTCGCGGCACAGGAGGCCGAACGCGCTCGCATCGCCCAGGAGCTGCACGACGGAGTGGGCCAGTCACTGACCGCCGTCCTCCTCGAGATCGGGGCGCTGACTGACGACGCCGACCCGGAGACTGCGCGGGCTCTCGCGGGCGTCCGGGAGGCGACCCGCGCCAGCCTCGACGAGGTGCGCGGGGTTGCCCGCCAGCTGCGACCCCACGTGCTCGAGGACCTTGGGCTGCGCAGTGCCCTGGCCGCGCTGACCACCGAGCTGTTCAGCCACGGAGCAACCCACGTCAGGCGGGGGATCATGCCCGGTCTGCCGGAGCTCGACGACCCTGTCGAGCTGGTGGTCTTCCGGGTCGCGCAGGAGGCACTGACCAATGTCGCGCGCCACGGCAGGGCCAGGACGGTGGAGCTCACCCTGAACCAGGTGGGTGGTGACGTGGTGCTCACGGTCGACGACGACGGCATCGGGATCCCGACGGGGGCCGCCGGGACCGGCGTGCGCGGCATGCGCGAGCGTGCCACCCTGGTCGGCGGCCACCTGGAGGTCGGTCGCCGCGACGGCGGAGGAACCCGCGTGCGGCTGGTGGTCCCGGCATGAGCGCCCCCTCGCGGATCCTGCTCGCCGACGACCATGCGCTGGTACGCCGCGGGGTGCGGATGATCCTCGACCTGCAACCCGATCTCACCGTTGTGGCCGAGGTGAGTGACGGTGCCGAGGCGGTTGCGGCGTTGCGCGAAACGGAGGTCGACCTGGCCATCCTCGACGTGGCGATGCCGCGACTGACGGGGCTGCAGGCGGCTCGGGAGATCTCCCGGCGCGCAGATCCGCCCAAGATCCTGATGCTCTCGATGCACGACAACGAGCAGTACTTCTTCGAGTCGCTGCGGGTGGGCGCCTCCGGCTACGTGCTCAAGTCAGTGGCCGACCGCGACCTCGTCGACGCCTGCCGGGCCGCGCTGCGAGGTGAGTCGTTCCTCTATCCGGGCGCGGAGTCCACCCTGGTGCGCGACTACCTGGAGCGGATCCGGCGCGGTGAACGGCTGCCGGCCGCGGTCCTCACGCCTCGCGAGGACGAGGTGGTGAAGCTGATCGCCGAGGGACATTCGTCGCGAGAGATCGCACGGGCGTTGACGATCAGTGTGAAGACGGTCGAGCGGCACCGGGAGAACATCCTCGGCAAGCTCGGCATGCGGGACCGGACGGAGCTCACCCGCTATGCGATCCGGGTCGGTCTGATCGAGCCCTGATCCGCGCAACGATTGCCGGTTCGGCCGTCAAGAATTGCGAGTTCGCGCAACAAGAATTGCCGGTTCGTGGGGTCAGGTGATGGTCAGTCCGCCGTCGACGGGCAGGGTCTGGCCGGTGATGTAACCGGCTGCCTCGGAGGCCAGGAAGACCGCGGTCGCGGCGAGCTCGCGTGGGTCGCCCTTGCGTCCGGCCGGGATGCGCACCTGCTGCTGCTCGAGGTAGCCGGGCGGGTAGGTCTCCGTCATCTCCGAGTCGAAGAACCCGGGGGCGATGGCGTTGACCCGAATGCCCTTGCGGCCGGTCCACTGCTGGGCCAGGTCGCGGGTCAGGCCGATCAGGCCGGCCTTGCTGGCGGCGTACGCCGCCTGGGGGAGGCCCGCGGTGGTGAGCCCGAGGACCGAGCTGATGTTGATGATCGCGCTGCCCGGCTGCATCACCCGACCGCACGCCTGGGCCATCCAGTAGCAACCGTTGAGGTTGACGTCGATGACGTCGGTGAACTGCTCGACGCTCTCGCGGGTGGCCGGGACGGCTGTGCCGATGCCGGCGTTGTTGACCAGCACGTCGACCCGTCCGAACTCGGCGATCGCCGCGTCGACGAGGGCCTGGCACTGGGCCTGGTCGGCGACGTCGGTGGAGACGGTGAGTACACGACGTCCGGCGGCGCGGACCAGGTCGGCGGTCTCCTCGAGCTTCTCGACGCGCCGCGCCCCGAGCACCAGGTCTGCTCCGGCCTCGGCCAGTCCTTGGGCGAAGGCGACCCCCAGGCCGCTGGAGGCGCCCGTCACGATGCCCACCTTGCCGTCGAGTCGGAACATGTCTGTGAGAGTCATGAGGGCATTGCATCACGAACGGCGCGTGATGCTTCTCAGCGGTGCTCCGTGGGTCTAACGTCGATTCGGTGCTGCTTGCAGCGAGACGGGCAGCCAACGTGAACGACACGCTCGGGAGGTTGCAGTGCTGAACGCGATGCAGAGCTCACTCCGGCTCGACGCCCAATGGGTCGACTACTTGTTGATCGCCGTCTACTTCGTGTTCGTGCTGGGCATCGGGGTGATGGCCAAGAGATCGGTCTCGAGCAGCATCGACTTCTTCCTCTCCGGTCGTTCGCTCCCGGCCTGGGTGACCGGGCTGGCGTTCGTGTCGGCGAACCTCGGCGCCGTCGAGATCGTGGGCATGTCGGCGAACGGGGCGTCGTACGGACTGCCGACCATGCACTACTTCTGGATCGGCGCGGTGCCGGCGATGCTCTTCCTCGGCGTCGTGATGATGCCGTTCTACTACGGCTCGAAGGTGCGCAGCGTCCCCGAATTCATGCGCAAGAGGTTCGGCACCGGCGCCCACCTGGTCAATGCGATCAGCTTCGCAGTGGCCCAGCTCCTGATCGCCGGCATCAACCTGTATCTCCTCGCCTCGATCGTCGAAGTGCTCCTGGGCTGGTCGCTCCACGTGTCGTTGATCGTCGCTGCCGCGATCGTCCTGACCTACACGGCTCTGGGCGGTCTCTCCGCCGCGATCTACAACGAGGTGCTGCAGTTCTTCGTGATCGTGGCAGCACTGCTCCCGCTGACCCTCGTCGGCCTGCACAAGGTGGGCGGTTGGGACGGGCTCAAGACCAAGGTGAGCGACAGCCCCGGCGGCGCGGAGCAGCTCTCCTCATGGCCGGGCACTGCGCTCAGCGGGTTCGACAGCCCGGTGCTCTCGGTGATCGGCATCGTTTTCGGCCTGGGCTTCGTGCTGTCCTTCGGCTACTGGACGACGAACTTCGTCGAGGTCCAGCGGGCGATGGCATCCGACTCGATGTCGGCCGCCCAGCGGGCGCCGATCCTGGGCGCCTTCCCGAAGATGTTCATCCCCTTCATCGTGGTGATCCCCGGCATGATCGCCGCGGTTGCGGTCAACGAGCTGGTCGACCTCAAGGGTGGGGCCGACAACGGGGCCGAGTACAACGACTCGATCCTCTACCTGATGCGCGACCTTCTGCCCAACGGCATGCTGGGCGTCGCCATCGCCGGGCTGCTGGCCTCGTTCATGGCCGGCATGGCGGCCAACATCTCGGCCTTCAACACGGTCTTCAGCTATGACCTGTGGCAGCAGTACTTCAAGAAGGACGAACCCGACGAGCACTACACCAAGGTGGGTCGCTGGGCCACGGTGGCAGCGACCGTGATCGCGATCGGCACCGCCCAGGTGGCAGCCAGCTACACCAACATCATGGACTACCTTCAGACCCTCTTCGGATTCTTCAACGCACCGCTGTTCGCCACCTTCATCCTCGGCATGTTCTGGAAGCGGATGAGCGCCACCGCCGGATGGGTCGGCCTGGTCGCGGGCACCGGCAGCGCGGTCCTGGTGTGGGTGCTCAGTGAGGACGTCACCGGACAGATCGCTCTGGCTGGGCAGGGAGCCGCGTTCGTGGCTGCCGGCGTCGCCTTCGTCGTCGACGTCGTGATCAGCATCGCGGTCAGCCTGTTCACCGCCCCGAGGAAGGAGTCCGAGCTCAGGGGACTGGTCTATTCGCTGACCCCGAAGAAGGATTTCCACGACCCGAGCGAGCCCACGCTGCCCTGGTTCCAGCAACCGACCAAGCTCGCCGCCATCGGGCTCGTCGCCGTGATCGCACTCAACGTCATCTTCTGGTGAGGGAGGACAGCATGAGCCACGCCAAGCAAGGTTCCGGCCGCCGGGGCACGGACTCACACCCGGCCAGGGTCTTCGACATCCGCACGTTCATAGCGTTGCTGATCGGCATCTACGGAGTGGTGCTGGTGCTGACTGCGATCTTCTCCACGAGCGACGCAGACCTGGACAAGGCTGGCGGGGTGAACGTCAACCTGTGGGCAGGGATCGGCATGGTCGTGGTCGCGGCGCTGTTCCAGGCATGGGCGATGTGGCGTCCGATCATCGTGCCGGAGGAGCCGGAGGAGCCGGAAGAGCCGGAGGAGCCGGAGGAGCCGGAGGAGCCGGAGGAGCACTCACGAGACTGACCTGGACCAGACTGAACACAGCGGCGCTCACGGCTTCCAGACGATCGGGTCTTCGCGGTAGGCGCCCGAGTCGTAGTGCACCTCGGTGATCGAGGTGCCGTTGCCGGTCAACGAGACGGCCACGCACATGGTGCCGCTCTCGCCGGCCTTCTCGACCGGCAGCGCGTCGTCACACCCGTCCGCGAGGCCGAAGACGGTCTTGTTGCCGTTCTCGTCGATGCCGTCCCAGTCGATCAGGGCCAGCGCGAGCGCGTTGGTCATGTCGTCGATGGCGCGCACCTTGATCGTGATCTGGGCGACCCTGCCGCCGAAGCCTTGATCGTCCTGGCCCACCTTCACGTTCAGCACTGTGTACTCGAGCTTGGCGTTGGGGTTGCCGGAGGCAAAGACGGTGACCACGGCCGGTTCGCCGTACGACAGCACCGTTCCGGGTGCGGTGGCCCCGGCAACGGCCTTGGGTGGCGGTGGCCGGGGCACGCTGCTCGATGGCCACGGGTCCGGAGCAGTCGGGGTCGGGACCGTGGTGGTCGGTGCACTGGAGGGGGTGGCGGGGTCACCGACGGTGCCGCCGGACGCACTGCTGGTGTCGTCGCAAGCGGTGAGTGCCGCCAGGACGGTGAGGACGGGCAACACGGGACGCAGGCGCATGGCAGACCTCGGGCTCGGGCGGACTGGGCATGGACGTTCCTGCCCAACGCCGGAGGCAACCAAACCCAGACCCTGACCCCGCTCGTCCTGCGGTACCATGGGCCCATGCCGCAGCGGTTCCTTCTTCGCCAGCCGCGCTGATCATCCAACGATCAACGCGGCCACCCTCCTGCCCGGAGGGTTTTTTTGTGCGCTGAGCAGGGCAGTTCCACCCAGGGATCGGCAGGCACCGCAGGAAGACGCGGAAGACATGAGGAGACACAGATGAGTGAGCAGGCCGGACACGAGCGCGAGACGTACGACGTCGATGCCGTGCAGGACAAGTGGCAGCGGGTCTGGCAGGAGATCGAGCCGTTCAAGGCCGACGACGACTCCGAGCGCGAGAAGCGCTACGCCCTCACGATGTTTCCCTACCCCTCCGGCGACCTGCACATGGGCCACGCCGAGGTCACCGCGCTGCACGACGTGATCGCGCGCTACTGGTGGCAGAAGGGCTACGAGGTGCTGAACCCGATGGGGTGGGACTCCTTCGGCCTGCCCGCGGAGAACGCCGCGATCCGCAACGACGCCCACCCGGCCGACTACACCTACGGCAACATCGCCACCCAGCTGGAGTCCTTCCAGAAGTACGGCGTGAGCTTCGACTGGTCGCGCCGGTTCAACACCTCCGACCCGTCGTACTACAGGTGGACCCAGTGGCTGTTCCTGAAGTTCCATGAGAAGGGGCTGGCCTACCGCAAGAACAGCCCGGTCAACTGGTGCCCCAACGACCAGACCGTGCTGGCCAACGAGCAGGTGCTGGCCGATGGTTCCTGTGAGCGTTGTGGCGCCGAGGTCACCAAGCGCGAGCTGACCCAGTGGTACTTCCGCACCACGTCGTACGCCCAGGAGCTGCTGGACTGCCTGGACGATCTGCAGCCGACGTGGTCCGACAAGGTCATCAACGCCCAGCGAAACTGGATCGGCCGCTCAGAGGGCGCCCACGTCGACTTCATTGTCGAGGGGCGTGAGGAGCCGATCACCGTCTACACGACGCGCCCCGACACCATCTTCGGCACGACGTTCATGGTGGTCGCGGTCGACGCGGCTCTGGCCGACGAGCTGGTCACCGACGGGCAGCGCCCCGCCTTCGAGGCCTACCGCGACGAGATTCGCAAGGCGTCCGAGATCGAGCGGATGGCCACGGACCGCCCCAAGACCGGTGTCGACCTGGGCGTCACCGCACGCAATCCGGTGACCGGCGAGCAGATCCCGATCTGGGCCACCGACTACGTGCTGGCCGACTACGGCACCGGCGCCGTTATGGGTGTCCCCGGCGGCGACCAGCGCGACTGGGAGTTCGCCACGCAGATGGGCCTGCCGATCGTGCGTACGACGCAGCCCCCGGCCGACTTCGAGGGCGAGGCATACGCCGGCGAGGGACAGACGATCAACTCGCCCGCCGACGGCGTGGACGCTCCGCTGGACATCAACGGCATGCCGGTCGAGGAGGCCAAGAAGGCGACGATCGCGTTCCTGGCCGGTAAGGGCGTCGGTGAGCCGACGGTCAACTTCCGGCTGCGCGACTGGCTGCTGTCCCGCCAGCGCTACTGGGGCGCGCCGATCCCGATCATCCACTGCCCGGTCGACGGCGAGGTCCGGGTCCCGGAGGACCAGCTGCCCGTCGAGCTGCCGGAGCTGCGCGGCGCCGACCTGAAGCCGAAGGGCACCTCTCCGCTGGGTGCGGCCTCGGAGTGGGTCAACGTCGCCTGCCCGACGTGTGGTGGGCCGGCCACCCGCGACACCGACACGATGGACACGTTCGTCGACTCGTCGTGGTACTTCTTCCGCTACGTCTCCCCGAAAGACGAGACGCAGGCGTTCGACACCGACCTGGCCAACGCGTGGGGTCCGATCGATCTGTATGTCGGCGGCGACGAGCACGCCGTACTGCACCTGTTGTATGCCCGTTTCTTCACCAAGGCGCTGCGCGACATGGGTTTGGTCAACTGGGACGAGCCGTTCTCGGCGTACCTGTCCCAGGGCAAGGTGGTCAACAACGGCCGCAAGATGAGCAAGTCGCTGGGCAACGGCGTCAGTCTGGGGGAGCAACTTGCGGAGTTCGGAGTGGACGCCGTCCGGTTGACCCTGGTCTTCGCCAGCCCGCCCGAGGACAACATCGACTGGGCCGACGTGTCGCCCGGTGGTTCGGTGCGATTCCTGCAGCGGGCCTGGCGGCTGAGTGGCGACGTGACGAGCGCTCCCGGCACTGACCCGACGGCCGGTGACGTGGGCTTGCGCAAGGTCACCCACAAGACACTGCACGAGGCCGAGGGCCTGGTCGAGAACCACCGTTTCAACGTGGTGGTGGCTCGCACGATGGAGCTGGTCAACGCGACCCGCAAGGCGATCGACTCGGGCTGTGGACCGGAGGACCCGGCCGTGCGCGAGGCCGTCGAGGCGGTCGCGATCCTGCTGTCGCTGGTGGCTCCCTACACCGCGGAGGAGATGTGGGAGCGGTTGGGCCACCGGCCCACCGTTGCTCGCGCGGGTTGGCCGACGATCGACGAGGCACTGCTGGTCGAGGACTCGGTCGTGGCCGTCGTTCAGATCCAGGGCAAGGTGAAGGCGCGCATCGACGTCTCGCCCGACGTCAGTGCCGCCGACCTCGAGGCCGCCGCGATGGCGGACCCGACCGTGGAGAAGGCATTGGAGGGCAAGACCGTGCGCAAGGTGATCGTGCGCGAGCCGAAGCTGGTCAACATCGTCGCCGGATGACGGTCGTTGAGGAGCGAGGCACGAGCGTCTCGAAACGTCCGGCCCACCCTGATCGCCAACGGATAGGCTTCGCCCATGCCTGATCGCCGTATTGCCGTCGTCACCGACTCGACGTCGTCCTTGACCGTCGAAGAGGCTGCCGAGCACGGCATCGTGGTGATTCCGCTGCAGGTGATCATCGGCGCCACGTCGTACGACGAGGGCGTCGACGGCGCCAGCCCGCAGATGGTCGCGGACGCGTTGAAGAAGTTCACGCCGGTATCCACGTCGCGGCCGACGCCGACCGGGATGCTCGAGGCATACCAGCGGCTGGCCGACGAGGGGTACGACGAGATCATCGCCCTGCACCTCTCCGGAGAGATGAGCGGCACGTTCGACTCGGCTCGGGTGGCCGCCCGTGAGGCACCGATTCCGGTGCACGCCGTGGACACCCGCCAGGTGGGCCCGGCCGTGGGCCATGCCGCGATGGCCGCCGCCGCGGCGATCGCCGGTGGTGCGACCGGTGAGGAGGCCGTGGAGCTGGCGACGTCCCTGGCCGAGGCCTCCACGACGTTGTTCTACGTCGACACCTTGGAATACCTGCGGCGAGGTGGACGCGTCGGGAGCGCCGCGGCATTCATCGGTGGAGCGTTGGCGGTCAAGCCGTTGCTGCGCATCGAGGACGGCACGATCGACTCGTTCGAGAAGGTACGCACCGCCGGCAAGGCCCTGGCGCGTCTCGAGGACCTGGCCGTCGAGGCGGCCGGCGAGCGCCGCGTGAACGTGGTGGTGGCCCACCTGTCGAGTCCCGACCGGGCCGAGCAACTGGCGACGAAGATCTCGACCAGGGTCGAGCTTGCGGCGCCGATCCGGACCGCGGAACTGGGCGCCGTGCTGGGTGCTCACGTCGGTCCGGGCATGGTTGCGCTGTGCGTGACCCCGGCCGACCCGAGCGACATCTGAGCTGCGGTCCGGGACGTCCGTGCGTCTTCCTGCACGGCTTTCAGGCGGTCATCCACAGGCCCGCGGAGGCGCCCTTTCGCCGGCCGCCCGTTGAACCTAGCGTCGTGCCATGCGTTCGCGAGCCCAGTCATCCGAGCATGCCGAGACGGTCAACCGCCGCCTCCGGCTGCTGAGCGCCGAGCTCAACGGGATCCGCCCGTCAGCCGACAGAGTCGACTTCGACGAGCCTCACACCCACCTGCGCGAGCTGCGGCCGATTGCCGCCGACGAGCGCAGCGATCCTGACCTGACCGAGCCGGCTACCGCGGTTCCTGCTTCCGTGGTGCGGCGCTCCGCTGCGGGCGAGTCGGCGCGGCAGGGTGGCCTCGAGGCCCACGAAGCAGCTGGGGTCGATGTCGATGGCGCGGATGGCGGCATGCCGCCGCGGGTGCCCCGCCCGGGGAGGCATGCCGCCCGACGCGGGTCATCGGTCGGCTGGGTGGACCTCTCCGCGTTCCGGGGCCGGGTGTCGTTGTCCCCGGCGAGTCTGGCCGTGGTGGCCGTCGTGATCGCTGTGGGTCTGGGCGTCACCGCGTGGTGGGTGATCCGCGATGACCCGGGGGTTCCGGTGGCGGCGCCGGCCACCGGGTCATCGGCCGGACCTTCGTTGGCGACACCCGTGGCCTCTGCAGGAGCTCCGGGCGCGGAGGACGGTTCAAGCGCGGGGCAGGTGATCGTCGACGTGGCGGGCAAGGTCCGTCGTCCGGGCATCGTCGTCCTGGAGCCGGGCTCGCGGGTGATCGACGCGATCAAGGCTGCCGGGGGTGCGCGGCGTGGTGCCGACCTGACCGGGCTGAACCGGGCCCGTCCGGTTCAGGACGGCGAGCAGATCGTGGTCGGTGTAGCGGCGCCGCCGGGCGTCGCCGCCTCCGCCGCTCCTTCGTCGGGCGGCGCCACCACGGGCGAGCTGGTCAGCCTCAACACGGCGACCACCACCGAGCTCGAGACCCTGCCGGGCGTCGGCCCGGTGACCGCCGCAGCCATCGTCGACTGGCGCGAGACCAACGGCGGCTTCGCCAGCGTCGACCAGTTGCTCGAGGTCGACGGGATCGGTGAGAAGACGCTGGCCCAGCTCGCCCCTCACGTGACTCTCTGAGCCCTACGTGGCGGAGCCGCTGGAGACTCGCCCGTCGGAAGAGTGGGTCGACCCGGCAGATCTCCGGATGCCGGTGGCCGGGCTGGCTGCCTGGGCAGGTGGCTTGGGAGGCCTGTTGGCTCCGCTGCCGGCTGTTCTGGGGGCGGTGCTGCTGACCTTGCTCGCGCTGCGGTGGGCGAGGTCCTCGACGATGCGGCGGGCAGTCGTGGCCTGGTTCCTGGTCGCACTGGCCGTCGGTTCGTGCGCCTGGTTGCGTGACCTCGCAGTGCGGGACGGACCCGCGGCCGAGTTGGCGCAGACCCGCGCAGCCGTCATGGTCCAGATGACGATCACCTCCGACCCACGTCGGGCGAAGGGACAGTTCGCCACCTCGATCATCATGCGGGCATCGGTCACGCAGCTGACCAGCCGAGGCGCGTCCTATGAGGTGCACACCCCGGTCCTGGTGATCGCCGAGGAGTCCTGGGCCGAGGTCGCGCTCGGCGCCACCATGACGGTCCGGGGCAGGCTCGGTCCCGCCGAGGGACATGACGTCGCAGCGGTCCTGGTGCCGTGGGGCGGCCCCTCGGTGACTGAGGAGCCCTCGGCCCTGTGGCGAGGGGCCGGCGCGGTCCGTGGCTCGATCCGAGCCAGCGTCGGTGTCGGGCCCACGCCGGCCCGAGACCTGGTGCCGGCCCTGGTCGACGGCGACGACCAGGGCCTTCCCGAGGAGGTCCAGGAAGAGTTTCGGGTCTCCGGGCTGACCCACCTGCTCGCGGTCTCGGGGACCAACCTCACCCTGGTCGTCGGCTTCCTGCTGGTCGTGGGCCGCTGGTGTGGGGTACGCGGCCGGTGGCAGTACCTCCTCGGGGCGCTCGGGATCATCGGTTTCGTGCTCCTCGCCCGCACCGAGCCGAGCGTCGTACGAGCAGCCGCCATGGGCACCGTGGCGCTGATCGGGATGGGTGCCAACGGGACCGGGCGCGGAGTGCGGGCGATCGGCGTGGCCGTGGTCGGGTTGCTGCTGCTGGACCCATGGCTGGCCACGACGGTCGGGTTCGCGCTCTCGGTGCTGGCCACGGCAGGCATCCTGCTGCTGTCACCGGGATGGTCCCGGGCCCTCGCCAACTGGATGCCCATGTGGGTGGCCCAGGCACTGGCCGTGCCCACCGCCGCCCAACTTGCCTGCACGCCCGTGGTGGCGGCGATCTCCGGGCAGGTCAGCCTGGTCGCCGTACTGGCCAACCTGGCGGCCGGACCGCTGGTGGCACCGGCAACCGTGTGCGGGCTCCTCGGCGGCCTGGTCGGGTTGGTGTGGCGGGGCGGCGGTCAGGCCTCTGGGTGGGTCGCCTGCCAGTGCGCCCGCCTGATCATCGCCATCGCCGATCGGTCGGCCGGCCTGTCCCTGCCTGCGATTGAGTGGGGAACCAGTTGGTTGGCGCTGCTCACCCTCACCGCGTTGTGCGTCGTCCTTGCCCTGTGCCTGGGTCCACTGCTCAGCCGCCGGGGCCCGGGGATCGCCTGCGTCACGCTGATGGTCGTCGTGGTGCTGGTTCCGCTGCCGACACCGGGCTGGCCGCCGAAGGGCTGGGTGCTCAGTGTCTGCTCGGTGGGGCAGGGCGACGGCATCGTGCTCAACGCGGGTCCGGGCAGGGCCGTCCTGGTCGATGCCGGACCGGAGTCGTCGGACCTCGACCACTGCCTCGAACGACTGGACGTCGACGAGTTGCCGCTGGTGGTCCTCACCCACTTCCATGCCGACCACGTGGACGGACTCGCCGCGGCGATGAGCGGACGGGACGTGGGGGAGGTGCTGGTCAGCTCCCTGGCCGAGCCGGCCACCCGCGCCAGTGCCGTGCAGGCGGAGACGGCGGGCCGCACCCGCGTGCCGGCGTACGGCGAAGTGCTGCGGGTCGGTGGCGTCCAGCTGCAGGTGATCGGACCGGTCCCCGGCACGGTGATGGCCGGCGACCCCAACAACTCATCGCTGGTGGTGCTCGCCGAGATCGACGGTGTCAGCATCCTGCTCACCGGTGACGTCGAGCCCGATGGTCAGACCCGGCTGGCCGCCGCCTATCCCGGCCTGACGGTGGACGTGTTGAAGATCCCGCATCACGGCAGCCGCTACCAGGACATGGACTTCCTCCTGGGCCTCGACCCGGACGTGGCGATCGCGTCCGTGGGTGCCGACAACGACTACGGCCATCCGGCGGCTTCGACGTTGGCGCCCCTGAGGGACTCGGGGGTGCAGGTCTTTCGCACCGACCGGGACGGAGACGTGGTCGTGGTCGAGGAGGGAGGTCGCCTTCGGGTTCGTATCCGGGACTGACTGCGGGTGCAACCCGGGCCGCGCGCTCGCACCCGAGCCGGGTGCACACTCCCCGCCCGGGGCTGAGCGTCGCGGTGTCGGCAGGTTGTGGCAGGCTGGACGCACCATGGCCGGACCTCGAGCAGCAGACGTGATGGGCCACGTCACCTTGGTGACCGGGCCCGAGGAGTTCTTCAACGAGCGCACCGTCACTGGGGTGCGCGCGGCCGTGCGCTCTCACGACTCGGAGGCGGAGTTCTCCGAGGCGCAGGGCAACGATCTGACCCTGGCCACGCTGGGGGAACTGGCCGCGCCCTCCCTCTTCTCCACCACCCGCTGCGTGGTCGTTCGTGGCCTCGAGAACCTTCCCGAGGAGTCCGTGGCCGGACTCCTCGACTACGCCTCCGCGCCGGCCGACGACATCGCGCTGGTGCTGGTGCACGGCGGTGGCCAGAAGGGTAGTGGCGTGCTCAACAAGCTGCGCAAGCTGGGGCCGGTCACCGAAGTGAAGTCGGCCTCGATCAAGGGCGCCGAGTACCCCCGATTCGTCTCCTCCGAGGTGCGCAGCAACGGTTCCCGCATCGACGACGAGGCGGCTGACTTCCTCGTCCAGGCAATTGGCCAGGACATCCGGTCCCTGGCTGCTGCGGCCCACCAGCTCGTCAACGACTTCCCGGGGGAGACGCTCGCCTCCGACAAAGTCAAGCGCTACTTCGGAGGTCGGGCCGAGGCGAAGTCATTCGCAGTGGCCGACAACGCCTTCTTCGGACGCCGGGCCCAGGCACTCGAGGAACTGCGGTGGGCCCTCGACGGTGGCACCGCCCCGGTGCTGATCACGTCCGCATTCGCCAGCGGGGTGCGCGGGCTGGCCCGTTACGTGTCCGCTCCACGAGGAATTCGCGAGGCCGATCTTGCCCGCGAGGTGGGGGTGCCTCCGTGGAAGTTGCGGACCCTGCGCGACCAGTCGCGGGCCTGGACCTCCCAAGGCCTGGGTGAAGCCATTCGCGCCGTTGCCCGCGCCGACGCCGACATCAAGGGGGCCGCTCACGACGCGGCCTACACGCTCGAGCGTCTGGTGCTCACGGTTGCTGCCCTGCGCGAGCAGCGTTCCGGTCGCTGAGCAGCTGCGCCATCGCGGTCGACGTACACCGGAGTCAGCGGGACCTCCCGGCCGAAACGTCCACCTCCCGGCCGGAATTTCGGCCGGGAGGTTCCCATTTCCCCGGGTACCCGGGGAAATGGGAAACCGGAAGTGAACGGTGGGGCGAGTGGGGCACATGGGAAGGAGGGGGCAAGCAAAAAGGCGCCGACCCGGTGAACGGGAAGGCGCCTGATGCCGAGCAGGAGGACTACCTCAGAGCGAGGCGGCCTTCTTGCTGATGGCCGACTTGCGGTTGGCGGCCTGGTTCTTGTGGATGACGCCCTTGGACGCAGCCTTGTCGAGCTTCTTGTTGGCCTCGGTGGCAGCGGCCACGGCGGCGTCCTTGTCGCCGGTCTCGGCGAGCTCACGGAACTTGCGGACGGCGGACTTGAGGCCCGTCTTGACGGCCTTGTTGCGCTCGTGCGCCGCCTCGTTCTGGCGGTTGCGCTTGATCTGGGACTTGATGTTCGCCACGTTGCTGCGCTTTCACTTGGTTCGGACTGGATTCAGGTCTGGATGGCAGTTCTGCCGTGGGCCGGCGGGAATTCAGCCCGTGGCGTGTCAGCGAAGAGGGCGCCAGACACGCAAGGAGGAACTCTATCAGCGCCGGAGGTGCGCCCCAAATCGACTCAGGAGCCCCAGCCGCGGCGCTCACAGAGCCAGCGCCACACGACCTGGCCCTGCCAGGCCTGGGCCTCACGGATGAACGGCGAGGTCGGGGGCACGGGGTCGTCGGCCGACTTCAGGAAGTGGCCGGCCAACAGGGCCAGGCCGACGTCGATGTGCTCGGCCGGCACGTCCCGGGTGAGTCGTCGGTCGGCGAGGATCGCTTCGACGTCCATGCCGTCCCCGGCCGGACCGATCAGCGCCGAGAGGGTGTCGAACCAGGGCGCGCCCAGGACCGGCCAGTTCCAGTCGCAGATCCACAGCTCGTCGTGGTCACCCAGCAGGGTGTTGTCGTCACGGATGTCGGTGTGCTGCAGGGAGGTGCCGCTCAGCACGTCGACGAATCGGGCGGCCAGTTCTGCCGCTTCGTCGGCGTGCGCGAGGTGCGGGTGATTCGTCCGGATCGCGTCCCAGTACGCGGGCAGCGCAGCCAGGTCGTCGGCGATCGGATCGAGCTCCAGCTCGGGAGGGGGAGCCACGTCGGAGACCAGCTCCAACGCATCGAGCAGCCGGTCCAGGTCCTCCGCCTGCCACGGACGTGCCGGCAGTCGCCCCTCGACGTACTCGAAGCCGAGCACGACCCAGTCGTCGTCATCGTGGGTCCACAGCAGGCGAGGCGCGGGTACGACGTCCTGCAACGCAACGATCTTGCGCGCCTCCTCGCGGTAGGAGAGCGCGAACATGCGCTGGGCCTTGACCGAGGCGGCCTTCACGAAGTGGAGGCTGCCGTCCGCGCACGTGAGGACCGAGGCGAATCCGGGGGTGAACCCGCCACCCTGGGAAGCCGCCTCGACCACCGGTGAGCCGCAGTGCTGCTCGACCAGTCGGCGAATGTGCGGCGGCAGGAACTGCCACTCCAGGCGTCGGGCGGTGTGACCGCTCGGCGGCGGGGTCAGTTCGGTGCTCATGGGGTCATCCTTGCGGGTCTGCCGCGCTGGCGCGGGTCCGGACATGACAAGGCGCCGGGGACCTCTCGGTCCACCGGCGCCTTGAACGTGAGTCGTTGCTCAGCGGTAACGCGTGGTGCAGACGAAAGCGTAGCGCTTGGCGCCCTTGCCGACCTTGTTCTTGGCCTTGCGGATCGCCTTCTTCTTGCCCCAGGCGATCGCGCTGCGGGCCTTCACGACCTGTCCGTTCTTGACCCGGACGGCCACGGCGCCACAGCCGTTGCGGACCCACAGGGCCAACTTGCAGCCGCTGTTCACCCGCGAGCGGGACTTGCACATCTTCATCGAGGCCTTCTTGGCCTTGTTCTTGCTGCTCTTGTCGTAGGCGTAGCCGCCCGTGCCCTCCTTGTAGTTCACGTGGATGGCACCGAAGTAGTTGCGGCGGGCCGCCTGGCGGGCGGACGTGGCGGTGACCTGCTTGGCGGAGACCGCGTTGGCGTCGGAGGCGCTCGGGCCGGCGCTCGGGTCGGCACTGGCGCTCGTGTTGAACGCCGCCAGGATGCCCAGCGTGAGCAGCAACGTGGCGATCGTCGCGAGCAAACGATTGGTCTTGCGCATGATCTGTCCTCTCGGGGTGCGAATTGTTTCGATCGGATCATGCCTTACCCGTCACCTTCCTCCCCAAACCTTGGCCGGCCCAAAGACCTCCGGAAAATGGGCTGCCTGACCCGGGGTGCCTCGTGTTCAATGGCGCAATGCCTCGCCTCGTTCACCCCACGGTCACCGTCATGGATTCCTTCCTCGAGGCGATGGACGAATTCGTCGCCGAGGGCGCCAAGGACTCCCAGACCGCGGACTGGATCGCGGAGTGGGGGACCACCTGGCGTGAACCGCGGGGCTTCGAGGCCTTCGTCAACCGGGTCCGGGCCCAGGAGAGCGACGAGTCGGCCATCCCTGCCCACTGGGTGCTCACCAGCACCCGCTGGTGGGTCGACGGAGACGCCTACCTGGGTCGGATCGCCCTGCGGCAACGCCTCAACCCGAAACTGGCCGACATCGGTGGGCACATCGGCTACGACGTACGCCCCGGAGCTCGGCGGCAGGGGCACGCCACAGCGATGCTGGCGGCCGTGCTGCCGCTCGCGAACAGCTTCGGGATCGACCCTGCCCTGGTCACCTGCGACGACGACAACACGGCCTCGATCCGGGTGATCGAAACCGCCGGGGGCGTGCTCGAGGACGTACGCGGCATCAAGCGCCGCTACTGGGTGCCGACGGTGTGAGGCAGCTGATTCATGCCAGTTCGGCGGTTGCTCACCCGCGTGGGAGAATGACCAGCCGTACGTCGTAGCCCTGAAACACAGCCCAGAGAGCATGCCGTTGACCTCGCAAGCGCCGCAGCCTGGCCACACCGATCCAGCGATCCTGCGCAACTTCTGCATCATCGCGCACATCGACCACGGCAAGTCGACCCTTGCCGACCGGATGCTCCAGCTCACCGGTGTCGTGGACGAGCGGGCCGCCCGCGCGCAGTACCTCGACCGGATGGACATCGAGCGCGAGCGCGGCATCACCATCAAGAGCCAGGCCGTGCGGATGCCGTGGACGGTGACGGCGGAGTCTGCCACCGAGCACGACATCGACGCCGGCACCTACGTGCTGAACATGATCGACACCCCGGGTCACGTCGACTTCACCTATGAGGTGTCACGCTCACTCGAGGCCTGCGAGGCCGCGATCCTCCTCGTCGATGCCGCCCAGGGGATCGAGGCGCAGACCCTGGCCAACCTCTATCTGGCCATGGGTGCAGACCTGCACATCATCCCGGTGCTCAACAAGATCGACCTGCCCAGTGCCAACGTCGACAAGTACGCCGCGGAGCTGGCCGGTCTGGTCGGGTGCGAGCCCGAGGACGTGCTGTTGACCAGTGCCAAGACCGGCCTCGGCGTCACCGAGCTGCTCGACCAGATCGTGAAGCAGACGCCCGCACCCGTCGGCGCTGCCGACAAGCCGGCCCGAGCGCTGATCTTCGACTCCGTCTACGACACCTACCGCGGCGTGGTCACCTACGTCCGGGTGGTCGACGGCAAGCTCTCCCACCGTGATCGCATCAAGATGATGTCGACCGGAGCCGTCCACGAGATGCTCGAGGTCGGCGTGATCAGCCCCGAGCCGGTCAAGGCCGGAGAGATCGGCGTCGGCGAGGTCGGCTACCTGATCACGGGTGTGAAGGACGTGCGGCAGTCCCGGGTCGGTGACACGGTCACCACCCAGCACCACGGCGCCACCGAGGCGCTCGGCGGCTACAAGCACCCCAACCCGATGGTCTACGCCGGTCTCTACCCGATCGACGGCGACCAGTTCGGCGACCTGCGCGAGGCGCTGGAGAAGCTGCAGCTCAACGATGCGGCGCTCACCTACGAGCCGGAGACCTCGGGCGCGCTCGGGTTCGGCTTCCGCTGTGGTTTCCTCGGGTTGCTGCACATGGAGATCACCCGCGACCGGCTCGAGCGTGAGTTCAACCTCGACCTGATCTCGACCGCGCCCAACGTGGTCTACGAGGTCCTCATGGAAGACGGCTCCGAGCGCGAGGTGACCAACCCCAGCGAGTTCCCCGAGGGGAAGATCGCCGAGGTGCGCGAGCCCGTCGTACGCGCCACCATTCTGTCGCCCTCCGACTTCATCGGCACGATCATGGAGCTGTGCCAGACCAAGCGCGGCACCCTGCTCGGCATGGACTACCTCTCCGAGGACCGCGTCGAGATGCGCTACACCCTGCCGATGGGTGAGATCGTCTTTGACTTCTTCGACCAGCTCAAGAGCCGCACGAAGGGCTATGCCTCCCTCGACTACGAGCGCAAGGGCGAGCAGGCCGCAGACCTGGTCAAGGTCGACATCCTGCTGCAGGGCGAGCCGGTCGACGCCTTCTCCGCGATCGTGCACAAGGACGCTGCCTACGGCTATGGCGTGATGATGGCGGGCAAGCTCAAGGAGCTCATCCCGAGGCAGCAGTTCGAGGTGCCGATCCAGGCCACCATCGGTGCTCGGGTGATCGCCCGTGAGAACATTCGTGCGATCCGCAAGGACGTGCTCGCCAAGTGCTACGGCGGTGACATCAGCCGCAAGCGCAAGCTGCTCGAGAAGCAGAAGGCCGGAAAGAAGCGGATGAAGAACATCGGCACCGTCGAGGTACCTCCGGAGGCGTTCGTCGCGGCGCTCTCGACCACCCAGCCGGCGGAGAAGTCCGGCAAGAAGTGATGCTCGCCCACCAGGTCAAGCCCGTGGCCGACGACCAGTGGGACATCGTGGCCTGGCTGTGGCAGGACTTCCGCCACGACCTGGGCACCGTGGTCAACGGCTTCCCCTACGCCGACGGCCGCTACCAGCACGCCTGGCTCGACGAGTACCCGCGGGCCGACGGGGCCGGCTACCTGGCGTGGCAACCACACCCCAGGACCGGCGAGCAGGCGCCGGTGGGCTTCGCATTGGTGATCGGCGTGGGGACTGGCCAGTGCCGCATGAGGGCGTTCTTCGTGGTGCCGGCAGCCCGGCGCAGTGGCCTGGGTCGACGACTCGCACGCGACGTCATCGATCGCCACCCGGGGGAGTGGGAGATCCCCTTCCAGGGCGACAACGTGGGTGCCGGAGCGTTCTGGCGCGCGGTGGCCGACGACGCCTTCGCGACGGCATGGTCCGAGACGACCGAGCCAGTGCCCGGCAAGCCCGACGTGCCGCCCGACCACTGGATCCGGACTCAGCTGTCGGGTCGATGAAGATTCCTGCGGGACTGCTCGCCCAAGCTCGGCTCGGCGAGGACTGGGCCCGGTGGCTCGATGGGTTGCCGCAGCTGGCGGATGACCTGCTCGACGACTGGGAGTTGCGTCTCGACGGGGACCCCATGCATGGCTTCTGTGCCCTGGTCCTCCCGGTGCGCACTGCCTCCGGCAGGCCAGCGGTGCTCAAGTTGCACTCGGACGCGGACGCCGAGGAGTCCGACCACGAGCATCTCGTCCTGCAGCACTGGCACGGCAACGGGGCGGTCCAGTTGTTGCGCGCCGACCCCCACAGGCGCGCGCTGCTGCTCGAGCGCCTGCACCCTGAGAACCTCAATGACCTGTGGGACCTCGAGGCCTGTTCGATCGTGGCGGGCCTCTACCGCAGGATCCACCTCCCGGCCCTGCCCGCGCTGCGGCCGTTGACGACGTACGTCGACCGATGGACGACCGATCTCGGGCGGCTGCCCCGTGGAGCGCCGATCCCGCGACGGCTCGTCGAGCAGGCCGTCGCGTTGGGTCGTGACTTCGTCGACGACGCCCAGAGCGTCGGCACGATCATCCACGGCGACCTGCACTACGAGAACGTGCTGGCCGCTGATCGTGAGCCCTGGTTGGTGATTGACCCCAAGCCGATGAGCGGTGACCCCCACTACGAGCTGGCGCCGATGCTGTGGAACCGCTTCGAGGAGCTGGCCGGCGACGTGCGCGCTGGGCTCCGGCGACGGTTCCACACCCTGCTCGACGACGCCGGCCTCGACGAGGACCGGGCGCGCGACTGGGTCGTCGTACGCATGGTGCACAACGCGATGTGGGCCGTGCAGGACGCGATGCGGGCCGGTGTCGACCTGTCGGTGGAGGAGCGCGTCTGGATCACCCAGTGCATCACCATCGCGAAGGCGGTCCAGGACTGACCCTGCCCACGCCAGGTTTCGCATCGGGGCGTTGTGGGCATCCGCTGTGTGGCACCAACCACTCGGAGGTAAGTCCCATGGCGAAAGCCGTCCCAGATGAGATCCGCGACGCGGCGGGCAAGATGACCAGCGCCGCGACGGAGTCCCGCAAGCACAAGCCCGACGAGGTCGGCGGAGTCGCCGAAGCGCTGCCCAGCAGCACGGCCGGCCCCTTGGCCACCACTCTGGGCGAGACCTGGAAGACACGGTTCAGCGGTTGGGCGAAGGACGTCGACACCCAGGCGACCTCGATGAAGTCGGCGGCCGACACCTGGGGCGACACCGACGCAGCGACGCGTGCCCGCATGGAACGTCAGGCCCGGATCATGGATGGAGAGTACTGATGGCCGTCACGATCAAGGTTCTGAAGTCCTGGAAGCCTGCGCGACTGACGGAGATCTCCGACCAGCTCAACCTCGACCGCAAGGGCATGGTGGACCTCCAGGACGAGCTCGACGGCGGTGAGCCACCCACGGGATGGGTGGGTGCCGACCACTACGCCGCAGTGAAGACCCACCGCAAGCTCTATGACGACCTGGTCGACGACGTGGCGGAGATCGCCAAGGTGATCGGTGCCCTGGACACGGCGGGCCCGCTCATCACCTCGGCACAGGACTCGCTCACGAGTGCCATTGCCAACGCTCGAACCTCTGGCTTCGAGGTCGACGAGGAGACCGGAGTGATCACGGACACCAAGACGGCCGAGAACCCCGATGACATCCAGGCCGAGGTCACCCGGATGAAGATCCGCAACAACTACGTCGGCCTGATCGAGGACGCTCTCCAGAACGCCGCTGACGCCGACAGTGACCTGGCCGACGCCCTGCGCGCAGCCAACAAGGGCGACATCGACGTCACCGGCACCCTCGCCGACCAGAGCGTGATGGCCGACCTGCGTGGCAAGAGCACCGAGGAGAAGGCCAAGTACCTCCTTGACCACCCGGAGCTGGGGGCCTCCCTGTTGCCCACCCTGTCCAAGGAGGTCCGAGACGAGATCGGCGAGCAGCTCAGCGATCGGACCCGGGACCTGATGGAGACGAAGCCGGGCGATCCCTACCCGCCCGACCCGGAGACGACCAAGGACGAGCTGGCGAAGCTCAACGAGCAGATCGAGGCCTATGGCACGGACGACGTGGTGGCCACGTCGTACTTGGAGGACCTCGGCCCCGAGGGTCTCAAGGAGGTGACCGCCTGGTTGCCGACGTTGCAGCTCGACGACGACTTCCCCGAAGGTTCCCAGGACCCCACTCTCAACTCCGGCCTCGCGAACGAGATGGGCGAGATGCAGCGCAACCTCGGGCTCCTGCTCGATGCCGGGACCGACGGTCTCACCAAGGACGGGCAGTCGGCGACCGACACCCACGTCTCCTCGGACTACGTGCAGCAGCTCGTGGCCATGGGTGACGACCAGGTCCCGATCAACATGTTGAACCACTACGGCACCCACAAGCTGTTCGGCTACCAGCTGCTGGCTCCGCTCCTGCACGACACGGACTCGAAGTACCTGCTCAACGAGATGGGCGACGGGATGCTGAAGTTCGAGACCGACTTCATGAAGGAGCACCACACCATGCCGTGGGGCCCGATCTACGATGACGACGGGCGGCTGGTCGCCGGCCGGACCGACGGCCAGCAGTGGACCGACCAGCTCGACGGGCTGCGTGTCGACTGGACCCAGGGCACGGATGAGGACGACCCCGCTGGCTTCGACCCGATGAACGGCCTTCTGGACGGGATGAACAACAACCCGGACGCGGCGCGTGACTTCCTCACCGGTGACAAGGTGGACGTGCCGTTCTACAACGGCGACAAGACGGAGATGCACGAGTCCAGTCGGGTCGACTACCTGCTCACCGACCGCCACTGGGCGGCTGACGGCACCAACTGGAGCCAGACCGAGCTGCTCGACCACCACGGTCCCAGCAACATCTCGCGGCTCGGTGACGTGCTCCAGACGGCCACCATGGAAGCGCCGGACGACTCCGCCACCCGGGACCAGATCGGCAACATCCTCGACGAGATCGTGCACTCCACGGCCACCGACGAGGAGGCTCGTGGACACGACAACCTGCACGTCACCGACGACAAGACGACGGACGTCGCGCACAGTGACGTCGTGGATCCGGCCCTGCGCCAGGACCTCGGCCGCATCCTCGCCTATCACTCGGAGACCACGCACGACACCTTCGAGGGCGGGGACAACTCCGATGTCGGCCCCTACGGGACGAACTTCAACGAGGGTGAGCTGCGCACGTTGCTCGCCGATCTCGGAAAGGATCCGCAGGCCAACGAGGACATCCGTGTCGCGGGCTACGAGGAAACCGTTCGGCAGCTCAAGACCGACCTGGGCGGCCACCAGCGCGACCCCGGCGACTCCGTCGAGACACACATGGACTCGCTCGGCAACATCATGGGGGCCGTGGACTACGGAGCCGCGAACTCGGAGATCACGGCATCCGAGGACTCCGACACGACCCACAACGAGGACGTCTCGAAGAAGGCGGACATCGCTCGCGACCTCGTCGGAATGATCCCCACGGGCAAGAACCCCGTCGTCAGCTATGGCTTCGACACGGCGACGGGGTCTCTCATCGACGGCTGGGAGAAGCAGAACCAGGTCGACCACTCCGGAGACCGTGACTACGATTCCCAAACCTATCTCGACAACCGGCGGTTGATGTCGGAGACACTGGCCGAGCAGACCCTGTTGGAGATGGGCTACACCCCGGAGCAGGCCAGCGCCGCGGCCGCCACGGGTGGGAACTACTACACGGCGGGAGTGAGTCAGGCCCGTGGCCTCAAGTGATCTGCCCATGGTGAGAGCTCTCGTGCTTGCCCTGACACTGGTTGGAGTGTGCCTGGTCGGCGCCTGTGACGGCGGCGAGAGCAGTGATGGTGAGGCGGGTCTCGACACGGACAAGGTGGCCCGGGTCCTCACTCGAGCGGCGGACGACCCGTCCCGGGCCAGGCGCCTGCTCTCCGGTCGGGCCGAGGGAGATCTGGCCACGGAAGCGCAAGACGCGGGAATTCCCACCGAGGACGTCGTCTCGTGGCTCCTCGAGGACCACGGATTCCCCGGCGAGACGAGTCAGGCGGTGGCCGACGTGCTGAAGATTGCCGCGCAGCCGGCCGCAGGGTCGCAGGACGAGGCCGTCACTGCCCAGGTGGTGGCGAGCCCGCAGGTCGATCCTGTCCTGAGACCCGCGGTCGCGGGCCTGTTGGTCGACCACGTCCCCGAGATGATGGCATCGGTGAGCACCGGCGAACCCTGGTCCCGGGTCGATCTGGCCCGCCTGCTGGCGGAGGTCGGCGGGGACCCCAAGACGCGCGTGACGCTCACGACAGCGATCACGGATCGTGCCGAGTCCCGGATCAGCTCCGGAGAGCTGGGCAAGGACGCAGCCACGGCGCAGGTGGTGCTGCCCACTGGATGGTTGGTCGGTGCCGTCGATGCCGGGGCCATGGACGGGCTCGATGACGGAGAGACGAGGAGCCTCGTCGACGACCGCCGACTCGAGCTCGAGACGCTTGCCGAGAACTCGGCGTTGGCGGCGGGGCAGTCGGACGTACAGGCTCGCGCGATGTCGGCCGAGATCAGTGGTGCCTACTCCGAGGGGCTGGGGGCAACGGGCTGACATCGCGCGCCGCGGGCGGGCCCGCACGTGACAGGATCACCCCATGACAGCGTCGGTCCTCCAGATCTCCGTCGGTCAGCCTCGCGACGAGCTGTGGGCGGGCAACCTCAAACGCACCGCCATCGACAAGCGCGCGGTGACCGAACCGGTCGACGTACGCCGACTGGGCATCGCCGGCGACCAGGTCGCCGACACGGTCCATCACGGCGGCGCTGACATGGCGGTCTATGCGTTCGCCCGCGAGGACCTGGACCGTTGGGAGCGCGAGCTCGGTGGGCCGATCCGCAACGGAATGTTCGGGGAGAACCTCACCACGCAGGGCATCGACGTGAACGAGGCCCTCGTCGGGGAGCGGTGGCGCATCGGGGGAGTGCTCCTCGAGGTCGCCAAGGTGCGCATCCCCTGCTCGGTCTTCAAGAACTGGATGGGCCTGGGTGGCTTCGACGACACGGCCTGGGTGAAGCGGTTCGCCCTCGACGAGCGTCCCGGGTCCTATCTGCGGGTTCTCGAGGAGGGCCGGATGCGGGTCGGCGACCAGATCGTCGTCGAGCACCGGCCCGAGCACGGCATCACCGTCTCGCACATGTTCCGAGCCCTGACCACGCAGCGGGAACTGGCGCCGAGCCTGCTTGCCATCGACGGGCTGGCCGAGTCCGTGCGGGCCCGGATCACCTCTGGGTGATGGGGTTCGTGCCCCATTCTGGGTCTGCAGTCCGGGATCGCGTGCGAAGCCTTGCCCGCGTGATCTAGGTTACTCACAAGTCAACGAGGTGGGGCCGTCGCTGTGGGGCCCCGAACTAGGAGTGCCATGCCGATCAATCACGACGCGTCTTTCCTCGAGAGCATGCCCAGGAACGTGGCGGTGCAGTTTCTCGAACGAGTGAAGAAGTCGTCAGGCAACGAGGCCTACCGCTTCCCGGTCGGTGACACCTGGGAGTCGGTCACGTGGGCCCAGGTCGGCGACCGGGTCAACAACCTGGCTGCGGGCCTGATGTCGCTCGGGATCGAGCCCGAGCAGCGGGTCGGGATCGCGTCGTCGACCCGTTACGAGTGGATCCTGGCCGACCTCGCGGTGATGCTCTCGGGCGCCGCCACGACCACCGTCTACCAGTCCACCAACGCCGAGGACACGGCGTACATCCTCAGCGACTCCGAGTCGCGGATCGTCTTCGCCGAGGACGACAGTCAGATCGCCAAGCTGGTCGAGCACAGGGCGGAGCTGCCGCAGATCACCAAGGTGGTCACCTTCGACGGCAAGACCGACGGCGACTGGGTCATCGGGATGGACGACCTCGCCCAGCTCGGCGAGACCTACCTCGAGGGCAATCCGCAGGCCGTCGTCGAGCACGCCGAGGCCATCGAGCCCGACCAGCTCGCCACCCTGATCTACACCTCCGGAACCACGGGGCGACCCAAGGGCGTGCGTCTGCGCCACCGTGCGTGGGTCTACGAGGGCGAGGCGATTGCCTCGCAGGAGATCCTCGACGAGACCGACCTGCAGTTCCTGTGGCTGCCGATGGCGCACTCGTTCGGCAAGGTGCTGCTGTCCGTGCAGATGGCGTGTGGCTTCCCGACCGCCGTCGACGGGCGGGTCGACAAGATCATCGACAACCTGGCCATCGTCAAGCCCACCTTCATGGGTGCCGCCCCACGCATCTTCGAGAAGGCCTACTCCCGCATCGTGACGATGCAGGCCGCCGAGGGTGGCGCCAAGGAGAAGCTCTTCAAGAAGGCCTTCGCGGTCGGCCTCCAGGTCGACGCTCTGAAGCGTGAGGGCAAGTCGGTCCCGCTCGGACTCAAGTTGCAGCACGGGTTCTTCGACAAGCTGGTCTTCAGCAAGGTGCGCGACCGCTTCGGCGGTCGGGTCCGGTTCTTCATCTCCGGCTCCGCCGCGCTCAACCGTGAGGTTGCGGAGTGGTTCCACGCGGCCGGCATCGTGGTGCTCGAGGGCTACGGCATGACCGAGAACGCTGCCGGTGCCACGGTCAACCACCCCGACCAGTACAAGTTCGGTGCCGTGGGGGTCCCGTTCCCCGGGAGCGAGGTGAAGATCGCCGAGGACGGCGAGGTCATGCTCCGCGGCCCGCACGTCATGGAGGGGTACCACAACCTCCCGGACGCCACTGCCGAGGCGCTGACCGAGGACGGCTGGTTGCACACGGGCGACATCGGTGAGCTGGACGGCGACGGCTTCCTGAAGATCACCGATCGCAAGAAGGACCTCTTCAAGACCTCGGGCGGCAAGTACATCGCCCCGTCAGCGATCGAGTCCCAGTTCAAGGCGATCTGTCCCTACGCCAGCCAGTTCCTGACGATCGGCAACGAGCGCAACTTCGTCTCCGCGCTGATCACCCTGGACCCCGACCAGATGACCGACTGGGCCGCTCAGAACGGCAAGGAGGGGGCGTCGTACGCCGAGATCGTCGCGTCTGCGGAGGTGCGTGACCTGGTCCAGGGCTACGTCGACGAGCTCAACCAGCGGCTCAACCGTTGGGAGACGATCAAGAAGTTCGCGATCCTCGACCACGACCTCAGCGTCGAGTCCGGCGAGCTGACTCCGTCGATGAAGGTCAAGCGCAAGGTCGTGGAGCAGAACCAGCAGGACGTCATCGAGGCGTTCTACGGCTGATTCGCGCCAGGGGTGTCGGCGGAGAGATCCGCCGGCGCTCTCGGCCGGTGCATCCGAGGGCGCGTCGCGGTGGGAGGATGTGCGGGTGCCCTCCGCCCTGCCTGCCGGTGACCCCGCCCCTGACGACGGACACCTGCCCGAGTCGGCGTTGGATGGCGCCTCGGCACGCCCCTTCGGGGTCTACGTGCACGTGCCGTTCTGCACGGTGCGTTGCGGCTACTGCGACTTCAACACCTACACCGCGACTGAGCTCGGGGAAGGCGTCACCCGCGCGTCGTACGCCGAGTCGGCGATCGCGGAGATCCGCCAGGCCCGCAAGGTGCTCGGCGACGTCGACCGACGCGTCGACACGATCTTCTTCGGCGGCGGTACGCCGACCCTGCTGCCACCGGCTGACCTGAGCGCGATCGTGGCCGCGATCTCCGGTGAGTTCGGGCTGGCTGACGACGTCGAGGTGACCACCGAGGCCAATCCCGACAGCGTCGCCCTGTGGGATCTCGAAGCATTGCGCGAGGGCGGCTTCAACAGACTCTCCTTCGGCATGCAGTCGGCCGTGCCGCACGTGCTCAGGACCCTCGACCGCACCCACGACCCGCTCCGGGTGCCCGCCGTCGTCGATTGGGCCCGCGAGGCCGGCTTCGACCAGGTCAGCCTCGACCTGATCTACGGCACGCCGGGGGAGTCACTGGCCGACTGGCAGACATCGATCGACGCCGCGCTCGCCTGCGCGCCCGACCACGTGTCGGCGTACTCGCTCATCGTCGAGGAGGGCACTGCCCTGGCCAGGCAGGTCCGACGCGGGGAGGTGGCGATGACCGACGATGACGACCTTGCCGACAAGTACGTCGCCGCCGACGAGGCCTTCGCCGCCGCCGGACTGGGTTGGTACGAGGTCTCCAACTGGTCGCGTGACGACGACTCGCGATGCCGGCACAACATGCTCTACTGGCAGGGCGCCGACTGGTGGGGCGTGGGCCCCGGAGCGCACTCCCACGTCGGCGGCGTGCGGTGGTGGAACGTCAAGCACCCCGCGGCGTACGCCGAGCGCATCGGCCGCGGCGTCAGCCCTGCGCACGCACGCGAGAGCCTGGATGCCGAGACCCGTCGCCTCGAACGAGTGCTCCTGGAGATCCGGATCTGCGAGGGCCTGGACCTGACCCTCCTCGACGACGGCGGCGTGGCACAGCTGCCCGACCTGGTCGCGCGCGGCCTCGTGGAGCCCGCCCCGCTCCGGACCGAGGCGGATGCGGGTTGCGCGGACGCCGGTCGGCTGAACGGTGGTCGGCTGAACGGTGGCCGGCTGAACGGTGGCCAGCTGAACGGTGGTCGGAGCGATGCCGGTCGGCTGGTGCTCACCCGCGACGGGCGCCTGCTCGCCGACGCCATCGTCCGCGATCTCCTCTGAGCGTCCAACCTGCAATTCTTGTTGCGCGAACGGGCAGTTCTTGATGCCCGAACCTGCAGTTCTTGATGCGGGAACTGGCTACCTTCCGGCGTACGACGGCCCGGAGTACGACGGCCCGGAGTACGACGGCCCGGAGTTGCCTGCCCGGACGTCAACAGTTGCCAGTTCGTCCAACAACGAACGCCAGTTCGCGCAACAAGAATTGCAAGTTCGTGGGTCAGGGGGCGGTGACGAAGTCGATGAGCTCCTCGACGCGGCCGAGCAGGGCCGGGTCGAGATCCTGGAACCCGCGAACGCCGCCGAGGATGTGCTGCCAGGCCCGGGCGATGTCGGCCTGGTTGCGGTGCGGCCAACCAAGTTGCTGGCACACGCCGTGCTTCCACTCGATGTTGCGCGGCACATCGGGCCAACGCTCGAAACCGAGACGCTCGGGCTTGACCGCGGCCCAGACGTCGATGAACGGGTGACCGACGATCAGCACGTGCTTGCCGATCGGTGACTTCGCGATCGACTGCGCGATCCGGCTCTCCTTCGAGCCGGGGACGAGGTGGTCGACGAGCACGCCGACGCGACGGTCGGGGCCGGGCTTGAAGTCACGCAGGTGATCCGACAGGTCGTCGACGCCGCCGAGGAACTCGACGACGACGCCCTCGATGCGCAGGTCGTCACCCCACACCTTCTCGACGAGCTCGGCGTCGTGGCGTCCCTCGACGAAGATGCGGCTGGCCCGGGCGACCCGCGCCTTCGCGCCGTGTACGGCGACCGACCCCGAGGCGGTGCGCGTCGGCTTGGCGGGGGTCTTCAGTCGGGTCGGGCGGACCAGGATCACCGGCTTGCCCTCGAGCAGGAACCCGGGGCCGAGCGGGAAGGTGCGTCGCTTGTTGCGCCGGTCCTCCAGGGTGACGGTGTCGATGTCACGGTCGACGGCCACGATCTCGCCGCACCAGTCGGTGGTCACCTCCTCGATGACCAGGCCGTTGTCAGCCTCGACCTCGACGGCACGGCCGTTCTTCGGGGCGCGCCAGTCGGTGTCGAGGACGTCGGAGCCATAGCGATCGGTGGAGCGGTTCACAGGATGTGGCACCTGGTCAACGCTAGTCGGCTCAGATCAGCGGGAGCCGCTTCGACGCGCGGGGGAGTTGCTCGTAGGCGCGGGTCACCGCGTGCTCCAACAGCTCCTGTGGCCAGGGCCACTCGCCCTGCTCCAGCGCTTGGCTCACCGGGACGCCGCGCCCGGCGAGGTCGCGGACGGTCTCGGCCACGATGCCGATCAGGCCCCGCTGTTGGTGGACGAAGTCCAGGTCGACCACGGCGCCGTGCCCGGGCACCACGACGGTGTCGTCGGTGATCAACGAGATCGCCAGGTCGAGAGAGGTGGGCCACTCCATCGGCCAGCAGTCCTCGCCGTACGACGGGGGAGCCGACTCCTCGACCAGGTCACCGGTGAGCAGCACGTCGACGTCGGGGACCCTGACGACGAGATCGCCGGCGGTGTGGCCGCGGCCAGGGTGGAGCAGCTCGACCTGTCGGTCGCCCAGGTCGATCACGCGCGCCGAGGAGAACGTGTCGGTCGGCACCACGACGGGGGAGGCGTCGACCTCGATCGCCCGCTCTCCGTCGTACGCCGGTCGGTCGTCGCGGAAGGCCGACAACGCCGCGGCGGTCTCCTCGTGGGCCAACACCGGCACGTCCGTGAAGACGGCGTTGCCCAGGACGTGGTCGAAGTGGGAGTGGGTGTTGACCACCGCCACCACGGGGGCGGGGGTGACCTCACGAACCCGATCGAGGGTGCTGCGCATGGCGTCCACGGAGGCGTGGGTGTCGACGATGACCAGGCCGTCGTTCCCGCCGATCACCGTCACGTTGACGTCGAACCACTCGTGGCGGACCACCCAGACCCGATCGGCAACGGCAGTCAGGGAGTCGGGCACCCGGCCACCCTAGTCTGGTGGCGACGTGACGAGTCCCGCACCCAGCGTGTCTTCGGCTTCCGCGGACCGGGCGAGTAACATTGGCACTCGACGTTTCGGAGTGCCAATGTGGGCTCCCGGGCGTCGACACTGCACGCAGAGCCCCGGATGATGCCCGGGCCCGAGGGAAAGGTGAGCCACATGGTCGAGGACCGCCGACTTGCCGTCCTGCGGGCGATCGTGGAGGACTACGTCTCCACCGAGGAACCCGTCGGCTCCCGGGCCCTGGTCGAGCGCCACCAGTTGGGCGTCTCCCCGGCCACCGTCCGCAACGACATGGCGGCGCTGGAGGAGGAGGGCTTCATCGCCCAGCCCCACACCAGCGCCGGCCGGGTGCCCACCGACAAGGGCTACCGGCTCTTCGTCGACCGGCTGACCACGGTCAAGCCGATGAGTGCCGCTGAGCAGCGTGCGATCGCCTCCTTCCTCGAGGGCGCTGTCGATCTCGACGACGTGGTCCAGCGCAGCGTCAGGCTGCTGGCCCAGCTGACCCGCCAGGTCGCCGTCGTCCAGTACCCCACCCTCAGCCGCAGCACGGTGCGCCACGTGGAGATCGTCGCGTTGGCCCCGACCCGCCTGCTCCTGGTGCTGATCCTGAGCACCGGGCGGGTGGAGCAGCGGCTCGTCGAACTGGCCGAGGCGATGCCCGACGAGGACCTCTTCCGGCTGCGCACTCTGGTCAACCAGGCCGTCATAGGTGAGGTGATCGCCCAGGCCGCGACCGCTCTCGACGACGTGGTCGACCAACTGCCCCCGGGCGGCCGGCCGGTCGCCACCGCGGTCGTCGCAGCCCTGGTCGAGGCGATGTCCGACCACCGTTCCGATGCGCGGGTCGCTGTCGGTGGCACCGCCAACCTGGCGCGTTTCGGCGAAGGGTTCGACACCACCATCCGCCCCATCCTCGAGGCGCTCGAGGAGCACGTCGTGCTGCTCAAGCTGCTCGGCGAGGCCGGCAGTGGTGGCGCGGTCACCGTGCGCATCGGACACGAAGGCCCCTACCAGGAGCTGGCCAGCACGAGTGTGGTGGCCACCGGCTACGGACCCGAGGAGCAGGCGCTCGCCTCGCTCGGCATCGTCGGACCGACCCGCATGGACTATCCCGGCACGATGGCGACGGTTCGTGCCGTCGCCCGGTACGTCTCGCGCATCCTCAACGAGGCGTGAGACCACCCTCCACGAGCACGAACCACCCTCCCAGCCCCACACGAACCAGAAGGACTCATGAGTCAGGACCTGTACGAAATCCTCGGCGTTCCTCGCGACGCGGATGGCGACGCGATCAAGAAGGCGTACCGGAAGCTGGCCCGCCAGTTCCACCCCGACGTCAACCCCGATCCCGAGAGCCAGGACAAGTTCAAGGAGGTCTCGCTGGCCTATGAGGTGCTCAGCGACCCGCAGAAGCGGGCCTCCTACGACCGTGGCGGCGACCCCTTCGGCGGCGGCATGGGTGGCGGTGGCTTCGGCCAGGGCCAGGGCTTCTCGTTCACCGACATCATGGATGCCTTCTTCGGTGGCCAGGGTGGTGCCGGCCAGGCCGGTCGCGGGCCCAAGGCGCGCGTACGCCGTGGGCAGGACGCCCTGATCCGCCTCGAGATCGAGCTGGCCGAGGCCGCGTTCGGTGTCACCCGCGAGATCAAGGTCGACACTGCGGTCGTGTGCGAGACCTGCCACGGCGGCGGCGCTGCCGAGGGCAGCGAGCCGGTCACCTGTGAGACCTGTCGTGGAGCCGGGGAGGTCGCTCACGTGCAGCGCTCGTTCCTCGGAGAGATCCGCACCCTGCGCCCGTGCGCCGCCTGCCGCGGATTCGGATCGATCATCCCCGACCCGTGCCGGGACTGCTCCGGCGACGGGCGGGTGCGCTCGCGTCGTGGCCTGACGGTGAAGATCCCGGCCGGCGTCGACACCGGGACCCGGGTCCAGCTCAGCGGCCAGGGTGAGGTCGGCCCCGGTGGCGGTCCGGCCGGCGACCTCTTCGTCGAGATCCACGTCGCCCGGCACGAGACCTTCACCCGCCACGGCTCCGACCTGCGGTGCTCGGTCGCGGTGCCGATGACGGCCGCTGCCCTCGGCGCGACCCTGACCCTGCCGACCCTCGAGGCCGACATCGCCGAGGCCGACTCCGAGGTGGAGACCAGCTTCCCGCTCGAGGTGAAGCCCGGCACCCAGTCCGGCACCGAGCACGTCCTGCGAGCCAAGGGCGTGCCGGGGCTGCGCAACGTCGGGCGCGGCGACCTGATCGTCACCGTCGTCGTGGAGACCCCGACGAAGCTCGACCCACGCCAGGAGGAGCTCCTGCGCGAGCTGGCCTCCCTGCGCGAGGAGGAGACGCCCACCGGCAACGTCCAGGCCAGTCACAAGAGCGTCTTCGGTCGACTGCGCGACGCGTTCAACCACTGATGTCCCTCCCCGTGCACCTCGTGCCCACGCTGGACGGCGTCGCCGTGGGCTCGGTCGTGGAGATCACCGGGGACGAGGCGCACCACGCGGTGGCCGTACGCCGACTCCGGGTCGGCGAGCAGGTGGTGCTCACCGACGGGGCCGGTACGTCGGCACCCGGCGTGGTGGCCTCCACCGGCAAGCGCGTCTTCACCGTCGAGGTCACCGACGTGCGGAGCGAGGACCGCCAGAGGCCGTCAGTGACCGTGGTCCAGGCCCTGCCCAAGGGAGACCGCGGTGAGCTGGCCGTCGAGGTGCTGACCGAGATCGGTGTCGATGTCGTCGTGCCGTGGGCCGCGTCCCGATCGGTGGCCGTCTGGCGCGGTGACCGCATCGCCAGGTCCCACGCGAAGTGGGCCAACACGGCCCGTGAGGCCGCCAAGCAGTCTCGGCGCAGCTGGTTCCCAGCGGTGGCGCCGTTGGCCAGCACCGACGAGGTGGCCGAGCTGTTGCGCGCCGCGGATGTTGCCGTCGTACTGCATGAGGACGCCACGCAGGCGTTGTCCACCATTCCCGTGGGCGCGGATGCCACCATGGTGGTGGTGGTTGGCCCCGAGGGCGGTATCAGCGACGAGGAGCTGGCCACCTTCCTGGCCGGGGGCGCCGTACCGGTGCGCCTGGGGCGTGAGGTCCTGCGCACCTCGACCGCAGGAGTGGCAGCCGTGGCAGCACTGTTGGCCAGGACCCCGAGATGGTCCTGAACCACCGGGGAGGTGTGGCGGGGGCAAGTTCGGGGAAAACCCGGATGTGGATCGGCACCGATTGAGCAACGCTGGAGGCATGACTCGGATGAAGCGCCACCTGCAGGGTCTCGTGCGCAAGACGCTTCTGCGCCTCGTGCCTGCACAGACGTTGGACCTGTCGGCCCTCGACAAGGTGCCTGATTCGCTGGGCTGGCCGTTGAGGCGCGACGGCTTCGACCCGCCGGCCCGACTGGCCGAGACCCGCAGCGACGATCCGGTGCACCACCTGACCACGTTGCTGGGGATGAACGTCTGGCTGGTCACCGGCCTTGCGGAGGGGCGCAGGGTGCTGATGGACCCGAAGGCCTACAGCACCGACATCCGTCCGTACGTCGGCAAGCGTGGCGCGGCCGACGGCGACATCGGCGGGCTCGGCTTCACCGACCCGCCCGACCACACCCGCCTGCGCAAGCTCATCACGCCCGAGTTCACGATGCACCGGCTTGCCCGGATCCGGCCGATGGTGTCCGGCATCGTCGATCGCCAGCTCGACGAGATCGCCTCCGCTGCCCGGGCCGGTGGACCGGTCGACCTGGTGCCGACCTTCGCATTCCCGGTGCCGTTCCTGGTGATCTGCGAGCTGCTCGGCCTGCCCGACCACGACCGCGAGGTGTTCCGCGAGCTGGGCAGCGCCCGCTTCGACGTGACCGGCGGCGGCACCGGCACCCTCGGGGCCATCTCGGAGTCCCGAGAGTTCCTCAAGGAGGCCACCGCACGCCAGCGTCGTGAGCCGGGGCCGGGCCTGATCGGGCAGATCATCCGCGAGCACGGCGACGAGATCAGCGACTACGACCTGGCCGGCCTCGCCGACGGCGTCTTCACCGGCGGCATGGAGACCAGCGCCGGGATGCTGGCGATGGGATCGGCCGTGCTGCTCGGCGACCGCGACTCCTGGCGGCGGCTCCGTGACGACGACGCGTCGGTGGAGCCGATTGTCGAAGAGCTGCTGCGCTATCTCTCCGTGGTCCAGGTTGCGTTCCCCAGGTTCGCCAAGGAGGACCGCACCGTCGGCACCCACCTGGTGCGCAAGGGCGACGTCGTGCTGGTCTCGATCCCGGGGGTCAACCGTGACCCGGCGGCGTTCGGTGACAATGCGGACGCGTTCGACCCGGAGCGCCCAGCAGTCCCGCACCTCGCCTTTGGCCACGGGCTGCACCGCTGCATCGGCTCCGAGCTGGCCCGCATGGAGCTGCGCGCTGCGTTCCCCGGCCTGGCCCGACGCTTCCCCGACATGGAGCTGGCCGGGGGCGACCTCGGCTTCCGGCAGAGCTCGATCGTGTACGGCGTGGACCAGGTGCCGGTGTTCCCGGAAGGCGAGGCCCGGGTGTCCGTCGGTGCGGATCCGCGGTCAGCCTAGATTCACCGCTCTCCCGCCTGCTGCGCGTCTCCATCCGAGCAATCCCGCTGCGTTGTCGCACCTCAACGGGGGCCACTTCGTTCAGACCCCGGCCCGCCTTCGGCACTCCGCCAAGCCAACACCCCACCGAAACGCGCTCCGCTTGCCTTTCAGCGGGGACCCCAGACTTGCCGGATCACCCGTCTGGTGACGCTCGCTACGGCGTCGATCGGTGGAATCCAGGCTCAGCTCGCCAGCAGTGAGCGAGTTCGCTCGATCTCCACGTCGAGCTCCTGCAGCTCGTGCCGGGTCAGCGCGCGGAACAGCTCGACTTCGATCTCGCCGTCGACGACGCGCCACAGGCCCTCCAACGAACCGTCGACGAACACGGTGTTGGCGTTGCCCCCGTTGAGGCCCATCCACCGCTTGCGGCCCTCCGGTGTGGTCACCCGATCGCGCCCGGCATGGGACAACCACACGTTGTCGTAGGTGCCGAGCAGGCGCACCGGTGCCGGCAGGTCGCCGGCGGCCAACGGAGCGTCCGGTACGTCGTGGAGCGTCCGCCCGGACTCGTCGGTGTGTCGGACCAGGTCATCCATTCCCTTGATGACCGCGCCGATGCCGGTGACTCCCGACCAGGCGGTGACGTCGGCGGCCGTGCCCGGGCCGAAGGATCTCAACCAGCGGCGGACGATCGAGGCAGCGTCGGGTTCGCGCAACGGGCGTTCGAGCCACCGGTCGACGTACTGGTAGACGACGCCGCCGCTCTGCTTCCAGCAGCCGCGCGGTGGCATCTGGGCGAGCGGCAGGTTGACCCGCGCCAGGTTGGTGAGTGCGGTCGCCGGAACGTTCGGGAACACCGCCGAGAGACGGTTCCCGAGTTCCTTGCCGGACACGGGCCCGTCGTCGAGCAGCTCGGAGACGGTGTTCGCGAAGGCGATCGGGTCGAGGTGTCGGGCCTCGCCGACACTCTGACTTGTCGCGCGCTCCTTGTCCTGTCGGGGTTGGGTCCACTGCCGCAGGGTCAACGCGTCGTCAGGTACCAGGACATGGATGGTGCCGCGCATGGTGAGCAGACGGACCAGGGATCGCTGCTCCAGACCGGCGCTGACGGCATACGGGTCGAAGTCGTCGATTCGGGCGGCCAGGCTGAGGTAGGGGGAGAGGTTCTCCTGGCCCTGCAGGCCGATCAGGTGCTCCACCATCTCGGACACGTCACGATGGCTGCGCTCGAGGAGGTGTTGGCGACAGAGCAGGGTGCGGTTGAGGTCGCGCGCGGTGAGCTGCACGACCTCAACCTAGACGAGTGGTCACCTGACGACGACGGTCCGGGTGTCCACGTCGGGGCCGCTGCCCTCGGTGCCGCCACTGGGGTCGTCGTTGGATGCCTTGAACGTGTAGTCACCGGGCGCCAGGGTCTCGATGTCGACCTTCACCTGCCACGGGAACAGCTTGTTGCCCATCCAGCCCCCGGCGGTGCCGAAGCCGTCGGCGACCACCTTGTCGCCGTCGAGAAGCTGCCAGGTCATGTTGGCCTCGAAGCCGTTGTTGACGCCCTTCGCGGTGAACGTTCCCGAGACCTCCTGGCCCTCGGCGGGGGAGCTGATGCTCATCGTCGACAGGGTGTTGAGGACTTTCGCGTTGGCGACCGGCTCGGTCGTCGGCACTCCCAGCAGGGTGCCGGTCGGCTTGCCGTCGATCTGGAACAGCACCGGCTTGCGTCCCTTCGCGGCACCGGCCTGGGCGGTGAAGACCAGCTGCTGCACGGCCATCGTTGCGTCGGATTTCGTCGTTGACCCCGGACGCTTGGTCAGGTCATTTCCACCCGGGGAGAGATCCACGGTGATCACGCCGTCGGCGTACGACGCGTCGCCCAGGGAGGTGCCCTTCGGCCAGGGCGTGCGGTAGTCGGGGTCATCGGGCTTCGAGGTCAGCGCCTCACTGAGTGAACCGGTCAGCCTGTCGGAGCCGGCCGCGCCGGAGAGCGAGTGGAACTCGCGGAAGAGACGGGTGCCGCGGGGACTGTCACCGAGGTAGTAGACCGGCACGGCCACGTCCGTGCCCTTGCTCGGCAGGTCGGTCTCCGAGGTCGCCGACTCGGTGGGCGCGGCGGAAGCGCTGCCCGACGCAGGCGACTCGGCGGTCGCGGACGACGAGCCGGAGGGGGTGGGGTCGTCACCCGAGCTGTCGTCGGACCCGTTGTCTCCGCATGCGGTGAGGACCAGCAGCGATGCGGCAGCCAGGGCCGCCAGGGTGCCGCCGCGGCGGACGGGTCGGGGCGAGAGCGGGGACTGGGTCATGCATCCTCCTGATTTCGGTGTGAATCACTTGACGATGATGGTGCGAGTGTCCTCGTCGGGTCCGGAACCCTCGCCCGTCGGATCATCGTTGTAGGCGCGGAAGGTGTAGGTGCCGGGGTCCACTCCGGCCAGGTCGACCTCGACCTGCCACGGGAACAGCCGGTCCTCTGCCGCGCCCTGGGCGGTGCCGAAACCATCCTTGACCACCTCGCCCTCGGCGTCGATGATCTGCCACCCGACCCAGGCCTCGAACCCGTTGTTCACACCGGTCGCGGTGAACACGTCCGACACCTCGACGCCCTCACGGGGTGCGGTGATGTTCATCAGGGACAAGGTCTTGGTCACGCTCGCGTTGACCAACGGCTCGGCGGCCGCCTGACCGAGGACCGTGTCGGAGTGCTTCCCGTCGAGGAGCAGCCGCACGGGCTTGCGGCCGTCGCCGGCGGCACCCTGGGCGGTGTAGACCAGTTGCTGGACGGCGATCGACGCTGCCTTCGCGGTCATGCCGGCAGGCCGCTGACGCAAGGACGGGCCACTGCCGGACAGGTCGACGGTGATCACCTTGCCGTCGTACGACGCGGTAGTCACGGCAGTGCCCTCGGGCCACGGGCTGCTGTAGTCGGGGTCGTACGGGTTGCCGGACACCGCTTCGTCGAGCGACAGTTGCAGCTTGTCGCCGCCGGTCGAGTGCATCGGGTGGAACTCACGGAACAGCCGTGGGCCGCGCGGCCCATCGCCGACGAAGTAGACCGGGAGCACGTAGTCAGCCCCCTCGTCGTAGTGGCCTTCACTCGTCTGGCCGGTGGGAGAGGCCGCCGGGTCCGGATCGGCGGAGTCGTCGCCGAGGTTGCCGGCGAGCGCAATCGCGGTGATCGTGGCCGCCGTGGCGACCACGGCAGCACCGGCGCCGTAGAGCCACGGGCGGCGCGAGCTCATGGTGGTCACCCGGGTGCGGTTGCGGATGTCTTCGAGGGCGTCGTCCGGCTCGATGTCGGAGACGGCGTCGGAGAGCAGCTCCCGGAGCGGATCGTGGTTCTCGGGGCGGTTCATGACTGGTCCTCCAGGACTTCGCCGAGGTGTCGGCGCAGGGAATCGGCGCCACGTGAGGCATGGCTCTTCACGGCGCCCCGGCTGATGCCGAGGGTTTCGGCGATCTGTGCCTCGGTCAGGTCGACGTAGTAGCGCAACGCGAGCACCTCGCGTTGTCGGCGGGGGAGCGCGCCCAGGGCGTCGAGGACCAGCTCCCGTCGCTCGTGGTCGAGAGCGGCCTGATCGGCCGGGGGTGCGGTCGGCGTACCCTCCCGCTTCTCGGCAGCGATGTGCCGGTCCACCACCTTGCGGTGCCGCAGCACCGAGCGTGAACGGTTGACCACGGCCTGGCGCAGGTAGGCCAGCGCCTTGTCGGGGTCCCGCAACTTGTGCCACCGGCCGTGCATGGCCACGAACGCGTCCTGCACGACCTCCTCGGCGGTGCCCGGGTCACGCACGAGGAGCACCGACAGGCGCACGAGCGAGCGCCACTGGGCGGCGTAGAGCTGCTCGACCGCGGACTCGGCGTCGAGAGCGCGCTCCGGTGCGGTCACCGGAGGGGTCGCAGTCGTCGCCAATGCATGGGTCATCACGCTAGTGGCACGCGCCAGCGCCCCGGGCGGTTTACACGCCGGGAGCGCTTTTTGTGGCTGCTGCACCCGCTCCTGCTCTCGGACTAGGGTGGAGCCATGACGACTCCCGCACCTCCGGACGACTGCATCTTCTGCAAGATCGTGGCTGGTGACCTGCCCGCCGAGATCGTGCACGCCAGTGACTCGTCGGTGGCCTTCAAGGACCTCAACCCGCAGGCGCCGACACACTTCCTGGTGATTCCGCGCAGCCACTACGAGAACGCGGCTGAGCTGGCAGACCACGAGCCGTCGGCGCTGGCCGACCTGTTCACCACCGCCCGGGAGGTCGCCGAGAGGCAGGGCCTCGAGGGCTACCGGGCGGTGTTCAACACCGGCGCGGCGGCGCAGCAGACGGTCTTCCACGCCCACCTGCACGTCCTCGCCGGCCGTGAGCTCACCTGGCCTCCCGGCTGAGCCGTTCTCCGGCCCCCGGCCGACGCTGAACGACCACGCCGACGACCACAACGCACGATAATCGCCGTTCTCGGGGTGATTCGGGCCATTGTGGTCGTTCGCGTGGTCGCTCGGGCCTCGTTCGGGGGACACGGACCGGGCGCACAAACTCGGTGTGACCGGGGACCGGTGGCGCCGTAGCATGGAGGCCTCATGACTGAATCCCACAACGCCCCGACCTCACGGGGCAAGGCCACCAAGCACACCGTCGTGGTGCCCGCGAGCGTCAACATGGTCAGCCTGCTCGGGCCACGCGACGAACACCTGTCCCTGATCGAGAACGCCTTCGACGCCGACGTCCACGTGCGCGGCAACCAGGTGACCCTCCACGGCGCCCCGGCGGAGATCGCGCTGGTCGAGCGCCTCCTCGAGGAGCTGGTCACCATCATTCGCACCGGTCAGGGCATCACCGACGAGACCGTCGAGCGGGTGATCTCCATGCTGCGCACCGAGACCACCGAGACCACCGAGCACCCGGCGGAGGTGCTTTCCCTCAACATCCTCTCCAACCGGGGCCGCACGATCCGGCCCAAGACGTTGAACCAGAAGCGCTACGTCGACGCGATCGACAAGCACACGATCACCTTCGGCATCGGCCCGGCGGGCACCGGCAAGACCTATCTCGCGATGGCCAAGGCCGTGCAGGCCCTGCAGGCCAAGGAGGTCAACCGGATCATCCTCAGCCGGCCGGCCGTCGAGGCCGGCGAGAAGCTCGGCTTCCTGCCCGGCACCCTGACCGAGAAGATCGACCCCTACCTCCGCCCGCTCTACGACGCGCTCCACGACATGATCGACCCGGAGAGCATCCCGAAGCTGATGGCGGCCGGCACGATCGAGGTGGCCCCGCTGGCCTTCCTGCGTGGTCGCTCCCTCAATGACTCCTTCATCATTCTCGACGAGGCACAGAACACCACGCCTGAGCAGATGAAGATGTTCCTGACCCGTCTCGGCTTCGGCTCGAAGATCGTGGTCACCGGTGACGTCACCCAGGTCGACCTGCCCTCGGGCATGAAGTCGGGTCTGCGCATCGTCGAGAACATCCTCACCGACGTCAAGGACATCTCCTTCAACCGGCTCACCGCCCACGACGTCGTCCGTCACCGGCTGGTCGGCAAGATCGTGGCCGCCTACGAAAGCTTCGACGTGAAGGGAACGCCCCAGTGACCATCGAGGTGCTCAACGAGTCGGGCCACGAGCTCGACGTGCAACACCTGGCCACACTCAGCCGCTTCGTGATGGACGAGATGCGGGTGCACCCCCTCGCCGAGCTGTGCATCAAAGCCGTCGACGAGCCGACGATCGCCCAGCTCAACGAGCAGTGGATGGAGAAGCAGGGCCCCACCGACGTGCTCGCCTTCCCGATGGACGAGCTGCGCCCCGGCCTCGTCAACGAGGAGCCCGAGGAGGGCGTCCTGGGTGACCTGGTGCTGTGTCCCGACGTGGCCGAGAAGCAGGGGGAGACCGCGGGCCACGGCAAGGTGGCCGAGCTCGAGCTGCTCACCGTGCACGGCATCCTGCACCTGCTCGGCTACGACCACGCCGAGCCTGCGGACCACAAGGAGATGTTCGGCCTCCAGGACGACCTCCTGGCCAAGTGGCGCTCCCGATGACCAGCGGCGATCTCTGGCTGCTGGGTTCAGCAGCCGTCCTCGTGGTCCTTGCCGGCGTCTTCTCGGCCGCCGACGCGGCGCTCTCCTCCTTCTCCCGCGCTCGTGCGGAGGAGATCGCGGCGGAGAAGAAGGCCGGCGCCAAGCCGCTCCTGGTGATCCTCGACGACCCGGCGCGCTATCTGAACACCACGCTGCTGCTGCGCATCCTGTGCGAGGTCGCCGCCATCGTGCTGGTGGCCAGGCTGGTCTCCAGCAACGTCTCCGGCTGGTGGGCATCGATCCTGATCGCGATCGGGGCCATGCTGGTGGTGTCGTTCGTGGTCATCGGCGTCGCGCCGCGCACTCTCGGGCGCCAGCACGCGATCACCGTGGCGCTGTGGTGCGCTGCTCCGATCCGGGCGATCACCCGGGTCCTGGGACCCATCCCACAACTGTTGATCCTGGTCGGAAACGCACTCACCCCGGGCAGGGGATTCAGCGACGGTCCGTTCTCCTCGGAGACCGAGCTGCGCGAGCTGGTCGACATGGCCGAGGCCTCGAGCGTCATCGAGGACGGCGAGCGCAAGATGATCCACTCCGTCTTCGAGCTCGGAGACACCACGGTGCGCGAGGTGATGGTGCCCCGCCCCGACGTGCTCTTCGTCGAGCGTCACAAGAACCTGCGACAGACCCTGTCGCTGTTCCTGCGCAGTGGCTACTCCCGGATCCCGGTGGTGGGGGAGAACCTCGACGACGTGGTCGGCTTCGCCTACCTCAAGGACGTCACCAAGCGGGTCTTCGACAACGCCGAGGCAGAGACCACCGAGCGCATCGACCAGTTGTTGCGCCCGGTGCACTGGGTGCCCGACAGCAAGCCGGCCGACGAGCTGCTCTCCGAGATGCAGTCGCGCCGGCAACACATCGCCGTCGTCGTCGACGAGTACGGCGGCACGTCGGGCATCGTCACCATCGAGGACGTGCTGGAGGAGATCGTCGGGGAGATCACCGACGAGTACGACCAGGGCGAGATCGAGATCGAGGTCTTCGAGGACGGCTCCACCCGGGTCTCGTCCCGCTACCCGGTCGACGACCTCGACGAGCTCTTCCCGGGCCATGTCTTCGTCGACGACGACGTCGACTCCGTCGGCGGCCTGCTCGCCAAGGAACTCGGCCGAGTGCCGATCCCCGGATCCACCGTCGAGGCACACGGGCTGCGCTTCGAGGCCGAGGCACCGACCGGTCGTCGCAACCGGATCGGCACGGTGCTGATCAGCAAGGTCGAGCCGGCGCCCCAGCAGGACGAGTCCGGCGACTACGCTGAGCCGCATGCCTGATCTTGCTCCCGAGGACGCCAAGCTCGTCACCCTCGCCCGGGCCACCCGGGCCCGGACCCGTGCTGCCGAGGGTGCCGCCGTGCGCGACACCGACGGTCGCACCTATGCCGCCGGCACCGTGGACCTGCCCTCGCTGAAGGTCTCCGCGGTGCAGGTCTGCGTCGCGATGGCCTTCGCGTCGGGCTCGACCGGCCTCGAGGCGGTCGTGCTGCTCGGTGACGCGACCGAGCTGGCCCAGGCCGACCGGGCTGCACTTGACGACTTCGCCGGCGCCGGCGTCGTCGTACACCTCGGGGACCCGAAGGGCACCCTCCGCTCCTGAAAGCGCAGGCTTGTCCGACTCCGCGGAAACCTGTTGGTGAATGCAATGAGTGGCACGCTAACGTGGGGTCGTGACCTTCGCGCGCGGGTGGGGAGCCCATCAGGAAGCCGTGAGCCGACTGCTCGAGTCGTATGCCGCCATCCCGGCGGCCGGCTCGGTCCGCCTGGCCAAGCGCACCAGCAACCTCTTCCGTCCGCGATCGGCGAACGAGGCGCCCGGCCTCGACGTCTCCGGCCTCGACGGGGTGATCGAGGTCGACGTCGTCAACCGGACCGCCGATGTCCAGGGCGTGTGCACCTATGAGCACCTCGTCGAGGCGACCCTGCCGCACGGCCTGATCCCGTTGGTGGTGCCGCAGCTGCGCACCATCACCCTGGGCGGCGCCGTCACCGGCCTGGGCATCGAGGCGACCAGCTTCCGCAACGGTCTGCCCCACGAGTCCGTCATCGAGATGGACATCCTCACCGGGGCCGGCGAGATCGTCACGGCCAGCATGGAGCAGCATGACGACCTCTTCCGCACCTTCCCCAACTCCTACGGCTCGCTCGGCTACGCCACCCGGCTGAAGATCGAGCTGGAGCCGGTGCCGGCGTACGTCGCCCTGCGGCACGTCCGCTTCGACGACGCCGCCCAGCTGGGCAAGGCGGTCGAGGCCATCGTGGAGTCCGGGGAGTGGGAGGGCGAGCGCATCGACGGGCTGGACGGCGTCGCCTTCGAGCCCGGTGAGCTCTACCTGACCCTGGCGCAGTGGAGTGACGGCGGCTCCGAGGCCCCTGATGCGGCCTCCTCCGGCGGTCATCCGCTGGTGGGCGACTACACGGGCCAGCAGATCTACTACCGCTCCGTGCAGGAGCGCGAGACCGACCTGCTCACCATGCACGACTACCTCTGGCGCTGGGACACCGACTGGTTCTGGTGCTCCGGAGCCTTCGGCCTGCACAACCCGAGGATCCGCCGGTTGTGGCCGCGTCGCTGGCGTCGCTCCGACGTCTACCACAAGCTGGTCGGGATCGATCGTCGCTTCGGCATCATCGACCGGATCGACCGCCGCAGGGGACTCCCGGCCCGCGAACGCGTGATCCAGGACGTGGAGGTCTCGATCGCCGACCTGCCCGCCTTCCTGGCCTGGTTCGACGACAACGTCGGCATGCGCCCGGTGTGGCTGTGCCCGCTCCGGCTGCGCGGCGAACGCACCTGGCCGACCTATCCGCTCGAGCCCGGCACGACCTACGTCAACGCCGGCTTCTGGGGCACCGTGCCCGTCGGCGACAACGCCGACCACGCACCGACGAACCGGGCCATCGAGGCAGAGCTGCGCGTGCTGGGCGGCCACAAGTCGCTCTATTCCGAGGCGTTCTACGGCCGCGAGGAGTTCGACCGTCTCTATGACGGCGCCAACCTCGCAGGAGTCAAGGACCGCTACGACCCCGATCACAGATTGACGACCCTCTATGACAAGGCGGTGCGAAGGCATTGAGTTTTCCCAAGCCACAAACGGATCCGGTGACCATTGGTGAGGCCATCGAGTCCCTGCTGAAGCACGGGGTTCCCGTGCGTTTCACGGCGTACGACGGCAGCTCGGCCGGGCCCGAGGACGCCGAGATGGGCATTCACCTGCGCAACGAGCGTGGGCTGTCCTACATCATGACCGCCCCCGGCGACCTCGGCATGGCGCGCGCCTACGTGAGTGGTGACCTCGACCTGGTCGGGGCCCATCCCGGCAACCCCTACGCCCCGATGGAGCTGTTGCTCAGCCACTTGAGCTTCCGGCGCCCGAGCATCACCGAAGCACTGCGCCTTGTGCGCGGCCTGGGCATCGACAAGCTGGTGCCCCCGCCGGTCCCGCCGCAGGAGCACCTGCCGCGCTGGCGCCGGGCGGTCGAGGGCCTGCGCCACAGCAAGGGCCGCGACGCCGAGGTGATCCACCACCACTACGACGTGTCCAACCGGTTCTACGAACTGGTCCTCGGTGACTCGATGACCTACACCTGCGCGCTCTTCGAGTCGCCGGAGGCCACCCTCGAGGAGGCACAGGCGGCGAAGTACGACCTGATCTGCCGAAAGCTCGCCCTGGAGCCCGGCCAGCGTCTGCTCGATGTCGGTTGTGGCTGGGGCGGCATGGTCCGTCACGCCGCCCGCGAGTACGGCGTCAAGGCGCTCGGTGTCACGCTCTCGCTCGAGCAGGCCCAGTGGGCGAAGGAGGCCATCGACCGCGAGGGCCTCGGCGACCTGGCCGAGGTGCGTCACCTCGACTACCGCGACGTGATGGACACCGACTTCGACGCGGTCAGCTCGATCGGCCTCACCGAACACATCGGGGTGCGCAACTACCCGGCGTACTTCGGGTTCCTGCGCGACAAGCTGCGTCCGGGTGGGCGGTTGCTGAACCACTGCATCACCCGTCAGCACAACAGGCCGCAGCGCACCGGCGCGTTCATCGACCGCTACGTCTTCCCGGACGGCGAGCTGATCGGTTCCGGCACGATCGTCGGTGCCGTGCAGGATGCCGGGCTCGAGGTGCAGCACACCGAGAACATCCGCCGCCACTACGCCCTCACCCTGGCCGAGTGGTGCCGCAACCTCGAGGCCAACTGGGACGAGTGCGTCGCGGAGGTGGGCGAGGGCACGGCTCGGGTGTGGGGGCTCTACATGGCCGGTTCGCGCCTGGCCTTCGAACGCGACGAGATCGAGCTGCACCACGTGTTGGCCACCCGCAACGAGGAGGACGGCTCCACCGACTTCCCGATGCGCCCGGACTGGCGTGCCTGAGGTTTCGGGTCGGGCGACCGGGTGCGTCGCCATGGGCCCGGACGCGTTCGATGAGCGCGGCCGGGCCGCGGGCGTCTAACCTTGCCCGGTGAGCACCCGAGCAGAGCAGTACGACGCCGTGGTGCTGCGTCATGAGCAGATCTCCCCGCACCTGGTTCGCCTGACCATCGGTGGCGAGGGACTGGCCTCCTTCCGCAGCACCGGCATCCCCGACGAATGGGTGGGCCTGGTGGTGCCCGGCCAGTTCCAGAGCCGCTACTACACGGTGCGCTCCTGGGAAGGTGGCGAGCTCGTCGTCGACATCGCCGTGCACGACGTCGGGCTGGTGACCGAGTGGGCGATGGGCGACTGCACCGGTGACTCCGTGAGGATCACCGAGGCCAAGGGCTCGTTCGCGATGCCGGCCGAGGCCCGTTGGCTGATGCTCGTGGGAGACCTGACCGCCATGCCGGCGATGGCACGGATCAGTGCCACCGTGACCGACGTACCCGTTCGGATCTGGGCCGAGGTCCCCTCCGACGTGGCCGACTACCTCCCCGCCGACGCCGATGTGACGTGGCTGGAGCAGCCCGGCGACGGGCAGAGTGCGTTGGCCGAGGTCGTCGAGGGCATCGACTGGCCCGAGGGCGAGGGTTACTTCTGGATGGCGGGGGAGTCTGCGCAGATGCGGGCGATCCGCAAGCACCTGATGCGTGAGCGCAAGCTCCCGTCGACGGCGTACGACGTGATGGGCTACTGGCGCGGGGTGGCCAAGCGGCAGCCGCGGGCCGTGGACCCGGGCCCGATCTATCGGGCCGGCAAGGCCGCGGGCAAGAGTGACGAACAGATCTGGGCCGACTACGACGCAGCACGGGAGAACTCATGAGCGAAGCGAGAGGCCGCTTCGGCCCAGTGATGATGGTGGACCGCGAGGGTGCGGCCGAACTGCGAGATCATGCGGAGAACCAATGAGCGAGCACGGCAGGTCCGAATCGGATCGGGACTTCGACGTCTCGGGCGTGGCCCCGGCAGGGCCCCTGCACGGGGAGCGGCCAGACGGCTTCCGGAGCGGCTTCGTGTCGTTCGTCGGGCGACCCAACGCCGGCAAGTCGACGTTGACCAACGCGCTGGTCGGCTCCAAGGTCGTGATCACCTCGTCGAAGCCGCAGACCACCCGCACCGTCGTGCGCGGCATCGTGCACCGTGATGACGCCCAACTGATCCTGGTCGACACCCCCGGACTGCACCGACCGCGCACCCTCCTCGGGGAACGGCTGAACGACCTGGTCAAGACCACATGGGCCGAGGTCGACGTGGTCGCGGTCTGCTTCCCTGCCAACGAGAAGATCGGCCCCGGCGACAAGTTCATCGTCAACGAGCTGGCCAAGGTACGCCGTACGGTGAAGGTCGCGATCGCCACCAAGACCGACCTCGCCACACCGGAACAGATCGGCGAACACCTGCTCGCCATCCAGGCGCTCGGCGCCGAGACCGGCACCGAGTGGGCCGAGATCATCCCGGTCTCCGCCAAGGGCGGTGACCAGGTGACGCTGCTGGCCGACATCCTGACCGGCATGCTGCCCGAGGGTCCGCCGCTCTATCCCGACGGCGAGCTCTCGGACGCGCCGGAGGAGGCGATCGTCGCGGAGCTGATCCGCGAGGCGTCCCTCGAAGGCGTCCACGACGAGCTGCCGCACTCGATCGCGGTCGTGGTCGAGGAGATGCAGCTGCGCGAGGACCGCCCGGCCGACAAGCCGCTGCTCGACATCCACGCATTCCTCTATGTGGAGCGCGACTCCCAGAAGGGCATCGTGATCGGCCACAAGGGCTCCCGCCTCAAGCAGGTCGGCACCGACGCCCGCCAACAGATCCAGGCCATCCTCGGCACCCCCGTGCACCTCGACCTGCGGGTCAAGGTGGCCAAGGAGTGGCAGCGCGACCCGCGTCAGCTCCGCAAGCTCGGCTTCTGAAGACTCCTCGTTGGGATTGACGCCTCGCGCAGAAACAAATGCCAGTTCGCGCAACAACAAGTGCCAGTTCGCGCAACAACAAGTGACGGTTGGTCAGGGCGTGGGGGACCAGCAGTAGCCGTAGTGCTGACCGGCCTGCCACTGCTTCTTCGTGGGCCACTCGTAGCCCCAGGTGAACTTCAGGGGATCCTCGGCCCGGTCGCGCACGGCGTCCTGGCAGGTCTCCTCCCCGGCGTTGCGGGCCGCCGTCTCGCCCGGCCAGGCGCCGTTCCTGCCCGGCTTGACGTCGATCGTCGACACCGCGCGCCAGGAGTGGTCCTCGGCGCAGGTGACCCGCTCGAAGCCCTTGGTGCCGGGACGATCGGTGCCGCACATGCCGAACGTGTCGCGGCCCTCCTGGGTGCCCAGCACGCCCTTCATCGGCAGGGTCAACGGCCGCAGCGAATCGCCCCCGGCAAGCGAGACGACCTCACAGCGGTACCAGTCCTGCCCCGCATCGGACTCCTCGACGGTGGGGCTGAACCAGACCGCCGAGAGCATGCTCAGCCTGAGGTCCTCCTGCGAACCACCCAGGAACCCCGACATCTGCTCGGGACACGAGGAAGCCACCTGCTGCTGCACGCGATCGGAGTCGACGGCGACCAGGTGGCCGTCGACGACGGTGTCGAGCGGGCCGGCGTGGAAGGTCTGCGCGGTGTGCTTGTTCTTGCAGTCCACACTCTTCTGGTCGTTGGTGGGGGCCACGGCCTGCTCGTAGGTCAGGTCGTAGCAGGCGCCGACCACGGGCCTGGGGGCCGGCTTCGCGGGCTTCGGGGTGCCGGTGGTGGTGGCCGACGGCGTCGGCTCGGCATTCGGTTCGTCGTCGCCCTGGCATCCGGTCAGGAACCCGGCGAGGAGTACGACGGCGGCGATGGTGCGCATCATCTGCTCGTCCTTGCCCAGCAGATGGAGCGACGGTTGCCCGCCTTCCACTCCGCTTCGTGGAACCACGTGTAGGCGTAGTCGTAGTCGACCGGGTAGTTCATCCACGCACCGACCGACTTCGAGCAGAAGTCCCTCGTCTTGACCTCGACCAGCCGGTCGCCGGGGTACGGGTCGTCGTCCTGACCGACCTTGATCGTGGTGACCGCGCGCCAGTTGTGGGGGTCCGAGCACGGCACCTTCACGTCTCCGACCACGGTGGGGCCTTCGGCGCACACCATCCACTCGTCCATGGGTCGGCCGCTGAGCAGTCCCTTGGCGGTGACCGGCAGGTCGACGTACGACTTGGACTGCTCGCCTCCGCCGACCACGTCGCAGCGGTACCACCGGGCGCCGTCGTCCCAGGCCTTCTCCGACGGGCGGAACCAGGCCCAGCTGACCACCGTGCGCATCACCAGGGACTCGTCCGCGCCGAGGAACTTCTCGAACTGGTGCGAGCAGCGCTGGTAGGTAAAGGCAGCCACGTCGGGATCGTCGTGGGCGGCGTCCGCGAACTTCGCGGGCAGCTGGCCGATGGCGTAGGTCTCGGCGGTGTGTTCGTCGTTGCAGTCCACGGTCCTGGTCGCGTTGCTGGCCTGCTGCACGTCCTCCGGCTTGAGGTCGCGGCAGGCGCCGAGCTCGGGTGCCTCCACGGAGTCGACCTGGTCGGGGTCGACGTTCTTGGCCGGGTCGTCACCGCCACAGCTCGACAGCAGGACGGCGAAGGCGACCAGGGCAGCCGGCAGCAGTCGTCGGGCAAGGGGCACGGAATCGGAGTCCTCAGGTCGTGAGCAGTGCTGCGATGGTACCGCCCAGTTCGTAGGCCGCAGCGGTCTCGGTGTCCCCGACGTCGCCCAGCACCTCGAGCACGTCGTACGCCTGGCGCCAACCCAGCGCCCCGACGATGGACTGCACCGATCGCACCGCGCCGGTGGTGTCGTAGCGACCGTGCACGTAGAGGCCGTACGGGCGCTTGGCCGTGGCACCCTCGGACTCGCCGGCGCCGCCGCTCGGGTCGAGGGCTCCACCGATCTGCAGGAAGGTCGAGTCGAAGAAGTGCTTGAGGGCTCCGGACATGTAGCCGAAGTTGGCGCTGGTGCCGAGCAGGTAGCCGTCGGCGGCCAGCGCGTCGTCGGCGGTGGCCTCCAGTGCCGGGCGTACGACGACCTCCACGTCCTCGATCGCATCGTCCGAGGCGCCGGCGATCACCGCCTCGGTGAGTGCCTGCAACGAGCGCGTGGGGGAGTGGTGCACGATCAGTAGCTGGGACATGGTCACAGGCTAACCAGCCTGGGTTATGGTGGAACCGTCATGAAGATGCGCAGCCTCCTCCTTCGCTGCCGCAGCGAGGCCTGAAAGCCGGCCCCCTCGTTGCGGAGAAGCGTGCTGCCCGGCACTCCATCAAACGCAGCGAGGATTCCATGACCAACCTGAGCAACTCCGGCAATCAGCAGTCCACCAGTGGGATGCCCTTCGAGCGCTACACCGCGTTCGTGCCGGTCGACGTACCCGACCGCACCTGGCCGACCAAGAAGATCACCCACGCGCCGCGCTGGCTCTCCACCGACCTGCGTGACGGCAACCAGGCGCTGATCGACCCGATGACCCCGGCCCGCAAGCTGAGCATGTTCGAGCTGCTGGTGAAGATGGGCTACAAGGAGATCGAGGTCGGCTTCCCGAGCGCCAGCCAGACCGACTTCGACTTCGTGCGCAAGCTCGTCGAGGAGGACCGGATCCCCGATGACGTCCAGATCTCGGTGCTGACCCAGGCCCGAGAGGACCTCATCGAGCGCACCGTCGAGTCCCTGGTCGGAGCCGATCGCGCCACCATCCACCTCTACAACGCCACGGCACCGCTGTTCCAGCGTGTGGTCTTCGGGGTCACTCCGGACGAGTGCCGCAACATCGCCGTGCGTGGCACCGAGATGGTGATGAAGTACGCCGAGGAGCTGCTCGGCGGCATCGTCGGCAGCGAGGACTTCGGCTACCAGTACAGCCCCGAGATCTTCACCCAGTCCGACACCGACTTCGCGCTCAGCGTCTCCGAGGCGGTCTCCGACGTCTGGCAGCCCGAGGCGGGTCGCGAGATCATCCTCAACCTGCCGGCCACCGTCGAGATGTCGACGCCCAACACCTACGCCGACCAGATCGAGTACTTCGGCCGGGGCCTGACCAGGCGCGAGCACTCCGCGATCAGCCTGCACCCCCACAACGACCGGGGTACGGCGGTCGCGGCGACCGAGCTGGCGCTGATGGCCGGGGCCGACCGGGTCGAGGGCTGCCTCTTCGGGCACGGCGAACGCACCGGCAACGTCGACCTGGTCACCCTGGGGATGAACCTCTTCAGCCAGGGCATCGACCCCCAGGTCGACTTCAGCGACATCGACGAGGTACGCCGTACCGTCGAGTACTGCACCAACCTGCCGGTGCACCCGCGCCACCCCTACGCCGGGGACCTCGTCTACACCGCGTTCTCCGGGTCCCACCAGGACGCCATCAAGAAGGGCCTCGAGGACCTCGACAAGCAGGCCGCGGCCAAGGGCATTCCCGTGGGCGAGATGCCCTGGGAGGCGCCGTACCTGCCCATCGACCCGAAGGACGTCGGCCGCAACTACGAGGCCGTGATCCGGGTGAACAGCCAGTCCGGCAAGGGCGGGGTCGCCTACATCCTCAAGGCCGAGCACAACCTCGAGCTGCCGCGCCGTGCCCAGATCGAGTTCAGTCGCGTGGTCCAGCAGCGCACCGACTCCGACGGTGGCGAGATGACCCCGGACGCGATCTGGGATGTCTTCCGCAGCGAGTACCTCGACCGCGAGAGCCCGCTGAAGCTGAACTCGGTGCACACCTCATCGGCCGCCGGCGAGAAGGACCAGCTCAACGTCAACGTTTATGTCGACGGTGATCTGCGGGCCCTCTCGGCCAGCGGCAACGGGCCGATCAACGCCTTCACCAACGCGTTGAACGAGCTCGTCGAGAGCGAGCAGGCGGCCGACAACCCGGCGTACGTCGATCGCGGTGACGTGCGGGTGCTCGACTACCACGAGCACGCCCTCTCCGCCGGTGGCGACGCCATCGCCGCGGCGTACGTCGAGTGCGCGGTCGGCGACCAGGTGCTGTGGGGCGTCGGCCTGGACGCCAACATCGTGACCGCGTCGCTGAAGGCGGTCGTCTCGGCCGTCAACCGCGCCTGATCGACCGATCGAGCCCCCGTTTCCCTGCAAGTAACGCGGGGTTACCGTCGCTGGACACGTGCTGTGACGTGGAATTTCGTCAACACCACCGCACAAGTGCGGTGGTTGGGTGCGACGAACTCATGCCTGCCGCAGCTCCATCTGGTCGACCAGCAGGTCGGACCCCTCCCTGAGGGGTTCGGCCTCGCCGGTTGCGACGAAGCCGTAGCGCTCGTAGAGGCTCCGAGCAACGGAGTTGCCGCGGGCGACGTCGAGCATGACCCGCAGGCCGGCAGCCCGGCCGGACGCCACGAGCGCATCGAGGACCAGTACGGCGATGCCCCGGCCCCGGAACTCGGGTGCCGTCCACATCGCCACGATGTGGGCGGTCTCCGGGTCGGGTTCGAACCAGGCACCGAGTGCAGCTGGCGTGCCGTCGACGAGGGCGATGACGGCGTTGCCGGCGGCGCGTTGACGCCACGTCTCCTCGGTGAAGGCCCGTTCGCGGGCGAGCGTCGACCCGAACGCGTCCGGGGCGTCTGCCAGGGAACGCAGGCGCAGGTCGCGCCACACCTTCCAGTCGTCTGCAGTGAGCAGGCGAACCTCGATCGTGGTCTCACTCACGGCTGCCACTCCTTGCCGGCCTTCTCGGCCTCGTACTTGCCGCGCACGGAGGCGCGCATCTGGTCGATGTTCTCGCGCAGGGCGTCGGAGATCAGCTCGTCCGTGCGCGGATCGTTGAGCACCTCGAAGATCAACCGGAAGACGGTGTCGCTGACCAGGCGGACGACGTCGTCGTGGAACGGCAGGAACTTGAGCCGGCCCATCTGCTGGTCCTTCTTGACCAGCTCCACGATCATCGCGTCGAGCTCCTTGCGGTTCTCGTTGAGTGCTCGGGCGATGTTGGTGGTGTAGTTGCCGGTCTGCAGCACCGCGCTCACCTCGTCCATCACCGCGATCGTCACCGGTCGCTTGATCACCTCGACAATGGAGTCCGTGCCCTGCTTGACGATCGCGGCCGTGACCCGGTCGCCGAAGGCCCGGTCGGCGGCCCGGCCGAGCCGGGCCAGCACGATGAAGATGCGCAACAGTCGGAACGACCGGAACGCCGGGTTCGAGACCGGGATCATCCCCAGCACCTCGTACCAGTACTTCAGCGGGAACTTCCATCCCTCGCGGGAGCGACGCCAGCGCCACACGAACTCCACGGCGAAGATCCCACAGATCACGTAGTCGGCCACGATCACCTTGTGCTCGGTGTCGGGATCCACGTCCCAGAAGGTGATCCAGACCAACAGGGCGACGGAGACGATCGCGATCACCAGCATCGCCCAGTCCGCGAACCCAACAGGTGGTTTCGAGGGGTAGTTGGCCAACGGAGACTGCTTGCTGCTCGCGCTGTCGGCGGTCGGGGCGTGCGAAGACATGCGCCCAAGACTCTCAGGTCGGCCCCCGATAGGCTCGCCGCCATGCGTACAGCTCGGAGAATCACCTCAGCCCTCGCCGCCTCGGCGATCCTGTTCACTGCCGCCGCCTGCTCGGACTCCGACGACTCCTCGGACAAGGAGAATGCCTCGGACCGGGTGTGCACCGCCGACGACATCGGTGTCAGCAACGGGTTCGGTGAGAAGCCGGAGGTGACGCTGCCCGACGACTGCACCCCGCCGACCAGTGTGGTGACCAAGGACCTCGAGCCCGGCTCGGGTCCTGCTGCCGAGGAAGGTGGCACGGTGCTGACCAACTACCTGTTGGAGACCTGGTCCGACCAGGCGGTGCTCGACAACTCCTTCGACCGCGGCCAACCGTTCCCGGTCACGCCGCTGGGGCAGGCGCAGGTCATCGAGGGGTGGAACGAAGGGCTGATCGGGATCAAGAAGGGCGCCCGACGCGTGATCATCGTCCCGCCGGAGAAGGGGTACGGCGCAGCCGGGCAGGGCGACGTGAAGCCCGACGAGACCTTGGTCTTCGTGGTCGACGCGGTCAACGTCAGCTGACCCCTTCGCAGGTCGGTCGGCGGTAGATTGCGGCCATGGCGCGCACTCCTCTCGTCTCCGAACGAATCGGCCAGTTCTTCCTCGGCGAGGACCGGCTCGAGTACACCGAGTTCGGCTCCGGTGACCGTTGGGTGGTGCTGGTGCACGGCCAGCTGATGCTGCGCCGGATGTGCCAACCGCTGGCCCGTGCCCTCGCTGCAGAGGGCATGCACGTGGTCACCATCGACCTCCTGGGACACGGACGATCTGATCGGCCGGCGGATCCGATGGTGTACTCGATGACCGCGTTCGGTGAGCAGGTGGTGGCCCTGCTCGACCACCTCGGTGCCGACGAGGCCGTCATCGGGGGCACCTCCCTCGGCGCCAACGTGTCCCTCGAGGTGGCCGCCACCGCACCCGATCGGGTGCGCGGTCTGCTCGTCGAGATGCCGGTGCTGGACAACGCCGTCGAAGTCGGGCTGGTGGTCTTCGGCCCGGCCATGCTCGGGGCCCGGTTCCTGCCGTTCACCGTCACCACGGCCCGGGCGCTGACCCGTTGGGTGCCCCGTGGCCTGGTGCCGTTCTGGATCGGCGTCGGCCTCGACACCTGTGACCAGCAGCCCGCGGCGATGGCCGCTGTCCTGCACGGCATCGTGTTCGGGCGCATCGCCCCGCCCTCCAAGCTGCGCCGCGCCATCGACGTACCGACCTTGGTCGTCGGGCACCCGGCCGACCCGATCCACCCGGCCGCGGATGCCGCGATGCTGGCCGAGGAGGTCCCGGGCGCCCGCTTCGTGCGGGCCGAGAGCATCTTCGAGTGGCGGCTGCGCCCGGAACGACTCGACGCTGCGGCCATCGACTTCGTGCAGGAGTGCTGGCAGCTGCGGGATCGCCCGGCCGAGGGCGCGCGGGAGGCGAAAGAGCGGTGAATGACGGCCGAGGCGGCACAATGGGGGAGTGCCCCTCTATCGAGCCGAAGCCGTCGTGCTGCGCACGCACAAGCTGGGCGAGGCCGACCGCATCATCACCCTGCTGACCCGCAACCACGGGTTGGTTCGTGCGGTGGCCAAGGGCGTGCGGCGTACGTCGTCGCGTTGGGGCTCGCGGCTGGAGCCCTTCACCCATGTCGACCTGCAACTGGCCGAGGGACGCAACCTCGACGTGATCACCCAGGCCGAGACGTTGACGCCGTTCTCGTCGAAGCTGGGCGCCGACTATGACCGTTACACCTCGGGCACCGCGATGCTGGAGACGGCGGAGCGGTTGATCCACGAGGAGCGGCAGCCGTCCCTGCAGCAGTTCCTGCTGCTCGTGGGCGGTCTCCGTGCGCTGACCACGCCCGAGCGGCGCCCGGGCCAGGTGCTCGACTCCTACTTCCTCAGGTCGCTGTCGGTGGCCGGCTACGCGCCGTCGTTCGACCGGTGCGCCCGGTGTGACGCCCCCGGTCCGCACCGGTGGTTCAACCCGGCAGCCGGCGGAATCCTGTGCAGTGGGTGCCGGCTCCCCGGATCGGCGAACCCGGCCGCAGAGACGGTGGCCGTGCTGGGTGGGCTGTTGGCGGGCGACTGGCCGTTGGTCGAAGCCAGCGAGCCACGCCACCTCAAGGAGGCAAGCGGCCTGGTGTCGGCGTACCTGCACTGGCACCTCGAGCGCCGTCTGCGCTCGTTGGCCTACGTCGAGCGCTGAGGCTGGTCGAGCTCAGCCGGTCTGGTCGGCCCGCTCGATCCAGACGTCGACGGTCTCGTTGAATCGCTGGAGCGAGGTCAGGAACTGCTCGCGCTCGTCGGTGCTCCATTCGGAGAGCAAGCGGTCGAGCATCTCGCGACGGTGGTTGCGGGCCTCGCTCACAGCTGAGGAGCCGAGCTCGGTGAGGTCGAGCAGCGAGGCACGACGGTCGCTCGGGTCGACGGACTTCTCGGCGAGTCCGAGGCGTACGACGGCCTGGACCTGGCGGGTGATCGTCGACGGGTCGAGCCGGAACGCCGTGGCGATCGCACCCAACCGCTGGGGGCCTTCATCGGCGAGCAGACAGAGGATGCCGTAGCTGGATCGCTCCAGTTCCACCTCGCCCGATGCGGTGCGGACGTGGATGGCCTGGGTTCGACGCAGCATCTTGAACAGCTGGTCCTCGATGAGATCATTCTGGGTCGCCACGGCTGAAGCATAGGCCCGTTCGTCACTCGATCCCGGTAGGCCGTCTCGGCGAACGGGTGAACGACGAGCTGGGTCGGTTCCGCGGCGACCGCCTGGTGGGCACCACCAGAAGTTCTTCGGGTGTCCCGCACCCCGCGCACGCACCTCGCGGCGTTGTCGAACACTCGACGGGGGCCACTTCGTTCAGACCCCGGCCCGCCTTCGGCTCTCCGCCTTGCGATGCACGCACCCGTGCCACGGTCAACCCTCGACGACCTTCTGGCGATGGCCACTAGTCTTGTCGCGTGAATCGAGTCCCACGTCGTCCCACGCCGCATCCCTCCGGCGCCAGGCCCCCGGGCATCCCCAAGGAACTCGTGCCCAGGCACGTCGCCGTCGTGATGGACGGGAACGGTCGCTGGGCCAAGGAACGCGGGCTACCCCGGACGAAGGGGCACGAGGCCGGCGAGTCGTCGTTGTTCGACGTGGTCGAGGGCGCCATCGAGATCGGCGTGAAGGCCGTCTCGGCGTACGCCTTCTCCACCGAGAACTGGGCGCGCTCACCCGACGAGGTGCGCTTCCTGATGGGCTTCAACCGTGACGTGATCCGACGCCGCCGCGACGAGATGCACGAGCTCGGCGTGCGCGTGAAGTGGGCCGGTAGGGCGCCGCGCCTGTGGAAGTCGGTGATCAAGGAGCTGCAGGTCGCCGAGGAGCTGACCAAGGACAACAAGGTCTGCACGCTGACCATGTGCGTCAACTACGGAGGGCGCGCCGAGGTCGCCGACGCGGCCCGGTCGATCGCGCGTGAGGTCGCCGCGGGGCGCCTGAACCCGGAGAAGGTCGACGAGAAGACCTTCGCCAAGCACCTCTACGTCCCTGACCTTGCCGAGGCAGATCTGATCTGGCGTACGTCGGGGGAGCAGCGGCTGTCCAACTTCATGCTCTGGCAGGCGGCGTACAGCGAGTTCGTGTTCTCCGACGTGCTCTGGCCCGATGTCGACCGTCGACACCTGTGGGCCGCGATCGACACCTACGCCCGTCGTGACCGTCGCTACGGTGGGGCGCTCCCGAACGACGCCTGACGGTGTGGGCCGTCGAGCCGGCACGTGAGTCGGGTCCGCGGCGTACGGCGGGGACTCAGGAGCAACTGGCGCACGTCCCGAAGATCTCGAGGGTGTGGCTGATGTCGCGGTAACCGTGTTCTGCGGCAATCGACTTCGTCCACCGCTCGACGGCCGGGCCCTCGACCTCGACCGTGGCGCCGCAGGTGCGGCACACCAGGTGGTGGTGATGGGTGTCGGAACAGCGTCGATAGGCGGCCTCGCCCTCCTCGGTGCGGAGTACGTCGACCTCCCCGGCGTCGGCAAGCAGTTGCAGGGTGCGGTAGACCGTGGCCAGGCCGACGTTCTCGCCCTTGGTGCCGAGCAACGCGTGGATCTCCTGCGCACTGCGGAAGTCGTCGAAGCTGTCCAGCACGTTGGCCACCGCGAGACGTTGCTTGGTCGGGCGACCGCCGGCAACGGGCGCCGAGCGCTGGATGTCGGGGGTGTCGGGCGAGCGGTCAGTGTTCGTCATAGTGGATCCCGTGGGGTGCGTGGCGATGTCCGTCGTGCAGGTAGTCGACGTGGTCGCCGTGTGGAACGGCCGGATGACCACAGTTCTCACCGTGCTCGTGAGGATGCTCCTCGATCTCGTCGTGGGCCAGCGGATCGATCTCGGCGAACGGAACCTTCTGCCGGTGTCGCCGCCGCAGCAGGGCGCCCAGCGGCCAGGTGAGCAGGAAGCAGGCCAGGGCAAGGAGCACGATCGTCGGGCCGGGCGGTACGTCGGCGACCAGGGCAGCGAACAGCAACCCGCCGAACGAGGCCGTGACCCCGAGCAGCATCGAGGCCACCAGCGTGGCGCGGAAACTGCGGGTCAGCTGTTGGGCGGTGGCCACCGGGACGATCATCAGGGCGGAGACCAGCAGTAGCCCGACGGTGCGCATGGCCACGGTCACGGAGACCGCGGCCAGCACAGCGACGAGCACGTTGTAGAAGCGGATGTTCAGCCCGGCGACCTGGGCGAACTCCTGGTCCTGGGCCACCGCGAACAACTGGGGGGACAGGCCGACCCCGATCAGGATCACCAGAGCGGCCAGGGCCATCGTGATCCACACGTCGGGCACCGAGATGGTGGTGATCGAGCCGAAGAGGTATTCCTGCAGCCGGGCCGCGCTCTGCCCGGCGACGCTGGTGATCAGGACACCACCCGCGATGCCGCCGTAGAAGAGCAGGGCCAGGGCGACATCGCCGTTGGCGTGTCCTTGCTCGCGGATCACCTCGATGATGATCGCGCCGAGGATCGCGACAGCGATGGCGGTCCAGGTCGGGGAGGTGCCGGTCAGCAGGCCGAGGGCGACACCGGTCACGGCGACGTGGCCGATGCCGTCGCCCATCAGCGACAGCCGACGTTGCACCAGGTAGGTGCCGACGACGGGGGCGGCCAGGCCGGTGAAGACAGCGGCGATCATCGCCCGGATCATGAAGTCGAGGGTGAGGATGTCCATCAGCGCGACTCCTCGTTCCGCTCGATGTCGAGGGGTGAGGCCACGTGTGGCGTGTGGTCGCGCGTGGCCACCTCGACATGATGGTGGTGGGTGTGGCCGTCGTCGAACAGCGGCCCGTGCACCTCGTGGTCGGCCAGGGGGGATCCGTCGTAGGCGATCCGGCCGTCGCGCATCACGACGGCCCGATCGACCAGCGGCGCCAGTGGGCCGAGCTCGTGGGCCACGAGTACGACGGTCGCGCCGCGTTCCTTCAACGTGGACAGGGCTGTGGCGAGTGCCTGCTGGTTGGGCAGGTCGACACCGGCGGTGGGTTCGTCGAGGAAGAACAGCTCAGGCTCGCCGGCCAGGGCCCTGGCGATCAGGACGCGTTGCTGCTGCCCTCCCGACAGCGTGCTGATTCCGTCACGGGCACGGTCCTCGAGCCCCACGACTTCGAGCGCCTCGCGGATCGCGCGACGGTCCTTGGGGAGCAGCGGATGCAGGAGACGGCGCCGGGTCAGGCGACCGGAGGCGACGGTCTCCCACACCGAGGTGGGGACGCCGCTGGCGGCTGTCGAGCGCTGGGGCACGAAGCCGACCCGGTGCCAGGCGTGGAAGGAGGAGAGCTCGCTGCCGAACATGGTGATGTGGCCGCCCGCCAGGGGGCGGAGACCGGTCATCGCCCGGACCAGGGTGGACTTGCCGGAGCCGTTGGCACCCATCAGGGCCAGGAAGTCCCCGACCCGGACTGACAGATTGATGTGGCGGAGGACGGGACGTCCGCCGATCGCGACGGAGCCGTTCTCGATCGTGAGAACGGCGTCCGGTGCAGTGGTGTCAGAGAGGCTCAACAGTCGTTGGCCTTCGTCAGGACGGCGAGGTTGGCGCGCATGAGGGAAAGGTAGTCCTCGTTGGACGACTTGTCGCTCAGGCCCTCGATCGGGTCGAGCACCTGGCTCTTGATGCCGAGGTCGTCGGCGATGGAGTCGGCGGCCTGCTTGGAGCCAAGCGCTTCGGAGAAGACAGTGGTGAGGCCGTCGTTGCGGATCAGCTTCTCGAGTGCCGCACGGGTCTGCGCGGTCGGCTCGGCGCCGGGGGAGAGGCCGGTGATGGCCTCGAAGTGGAGGCCGTAGCGAGCCTGGTAGCCGAACGCGTCGTGGTTGACGACCACTGTGTTGCGCTTGCAGTTCGCCAGCCCGTCGGCGTACTCCTTGTCGAGGGCCTCGAGCTCCTTTCGGAAGTCGGCGGCGTTGGCTGCGTAGTCGTCGGCGTTGTCGGGGTCGAGGTCGCTGAGCTTGGTGGCGACCGCGTCGGCGAAGTCGGCCATCAGCAGAGGGTCGAGCCAGAAGTGGGGATCGACATCGCCGTGGTCGTGGTTGTCGTGACCTTCGTGCTCGTGCTCGTGCTCGTCCGAATGGTCTTCCCCGTGCTCGTCGCCGTCATCCGATGCATGGTCGGAGAACGGAACCAGGTCGATCACGTCGGCCACGTCGAGCGTCTCGCCCTCGGCGGTCTGTTCGACAGCCTTGTCGACGGCCGGCTGGAAGCCGTTCTCGAAGACCACGAGCCGGGCCTCGGCCACTTCGCCGGTCTGCTGGACGCTGAGCTCGAGCTCGTGCGGCTCGACGCCGGGGTTGGTGAGGTTGACGACGTCGAAGTGGTTGCCCGCCACCCGCTCCGTGGCGTAGGCCAGCGGATAGAACGCGGTCGTGATCTGCCGACCGGTGGCATTCCCGTCATCACTCAGCGCACTGCATCCGGCAAGGAGGAGAGTGGCGGTGAGGGCGGTCGCGACGACGCGTGGGGTGGCGGGCAAGTTCATGGGAATCATTCTCAAACAGATTGAGAACCGTTGTCAAACCGAGGTGCGTCTTGTGCGGTGCTGTTGACGGAAATCGACGTCACAGCACGTGTGGAGCGACGGTAACCCCGCGTTACATGGGAGATTGGGGGGCGTGTTGGTGGTGAACAGGTTCCGGGTGGACGAGGGTGCCGGGGGAAGTGGCGAGGCCTTCCGGGCCGATCTCGAGGCGACGCACGCGCTGCTGGCGGCACGGCCGGGATACGTCGGGGGCACGATCGGGCGCAACGTGGACGAGCCCGAGCTGTGGGTGCTGACCACGCAATGGGTCAACGTCGGCGCCTACCGCCGCGCGCTGTCGTCGTACGACGTGAAGGTGGGCGCGGTGCCCCTGCTGAGCCGGGCCGTCGACGAGCCGAGTGCCTACGAGGTCGTCGAGCCCGGTGCGACTCTGAACGAGTCTTCGGCCCGGCAGACCTGACCCGGTCGAGGCGGGCCCGGGCCCCGGGCCGCGACGTACGCCGGCCCGGGCCGAGGTGAGCACCAACCCGCACCGAAAACCGCGCGACAGGCTGGTTAGGCTGGAGCCTCCAGACCGGCAGCCAGCCGGCCGAAATGGTCTCGAGTGGCCGCAGCGCAGCCGCCTCGACCAACGAGACGAGCAGGTCGCCGCGCGCCCTGCTCGACCAAAGAAGGAGCTCCCCGTGGCCAAGGCCCCCGCATCCACCGTCGACAACGTCGTCTCCCTCGCCAAGCGCCGAGGTTTCGTCTTCCCCTGCGGTGAGATCTACGGCGGTACCCGCTCCGCGTGGGACTACGGCCCGCTCGGTGTCGAGCTCAAGGAGAACATCAAGCGCCAGTGGTGGAAGGCGATGGTGCAGGGCCGTGAGGACGTCGTCGGCCTCGACTCCAGCATCATCCTGCCGCGTGAGACCTGGGTTGCCTCCGGTCACGTCGACACCTTCAACGACCCGCTGACCGAGTGCCAGTCGTGCCACAAGCGCTACCGCGCCGATCACCTCCAAGAGCAGTATGCGGAGAAGAAAGGCATCGACAATCCGGATGACGTCGATCTCAAGGACGTCGCCTGTGCCAACTGCGGCACCCGCGGTGCGTGGACCGAGCCGCGCGAGTTCTCCGGCATGCTCAAGACCCACGTCGGCGTCGTCGAGGACGAGTCCGGCCTGCACTACCTGCGCCCGGAGACCGCCCAGGGCATCTTCCTCAACTTCGCCAACGTGGTGACCTCCAGCCGCCGCAAGCCGCCCTTCGGCATCGCGCAGATCGGCAAGAGCTTCCGCAACGAGATCACCCCGGGCAACTTCATCTTCCGCACCCGCGAGTTCGAGCAGATGGAGATGGAGTTCTTCGTCAAGCCCGGCGAGGACGAGGAGTGGCACAAGTACTGGATCGAGGAGCGCACCAAGTGGTACGTCGACCTCGGCATCAACCCCGACAACCTGCGCCACTTCGTGCACCCGCAGGAGAAGCTGAGCCACTACTCCAAGGGCACCACCGACATCGAGTACCGCTTCAAGTTCGCCGGCTCCGAGTGGGGTGAGCTCGAGGGCATCGCCAACCGCACCGACTTCGACCTGACCACCCACGCCAAGCACTCCGGCCAGGACCTGTCCTACTTCGACCAGGCCAACAACGAGCGCTACACGCCGTACGTCATCGAGCCGGCCGCCGGCCTGAGCCGCAGCCTGATGACCTTCCTGGTCGACGCCTACTCGGAGGACGAGGCGCCCAACACCAAGGGCGGCGTCGACAAGCGCACGGTCCTGCGTCTCGACCCGCGCCTGGCACCGGTCAAGGTCGCGGTGCTCCCGCTGAGCCGCAACGCCGACCTGTCGCCGAAGGCGAAGAGCCTGGCCGCGGAGCTGCGCCGCAACTGGACCGTCGACTTCGACGACTCCGGTGCGATCGGCCGCCGCTACCGTCGCCAGGACGAGATCGGTACGCCGTACTGCGTCACCGTCGACTTCGAGACCCTCGACGACAACGCGGTCACGGTGCGTGAGCGGGACTCGATGGAGCAGCAGCGGATCAGCCTCGACGGCATCTCGGCCTACTTCGCCGAGCGTTTGCTGGGCTCCTGACCGGGGGCGCGTCTCCCGAGCCCATGGCCTGCTACGCGCCGCCCCTCTGGCACCTCGCTGCGTTCTCGTCAGTCGACGATGCTGGTGCATCGCCTCCCTCCTCGGCCGCAGCGTCGCACTCAACGGGTGCAGCGCTCGCGACGGCCGAGACTCGGAAGACTCGCCCTAGCGTTTCGCCGTACAGCCGGGCCTCGCGACGTGCACAATGACGCCATGAAGTCTCGCCTCAGCCCTCTTGTCGCGCTTGCCCTCGCCTCTGCCCTGGCCCTCGCGGGTTGTGGCGGCGACGACGGAGGCGACAAGAAGGACGAGGGCTCGCAGAGCACGTCGGGGTCGTCGAGCACCTCCGAGCCCGACGATGGCCTGACCGAGCCCGGCTCGAGCCTCGAGCTCGGCGAACCGGCGACGTTCCTGTGGCAGCCGACCAAGAAGGTCGAGGGGGAGGCCGAGATCGCGGTCACCCGCATCGACAAGGCCTCCCTGAAGGCGTTCTCGGGCTTCAAGCTGTCCGACGAGATGAAGAAGTCGACGCCGTACTACGTGCACCTCGAGGTGACCAACACCGGTGACGTGGGCCTCGGCGGTTTCGAGCCCCCGGTCTTCCTCGACAACGGGTCGTCGGTGCTCTACCCGGCCGCCCACATCAGTGGCTTCGCGCCCTGCGCCGACCGTGCCCTCCCGGCGAAGTTCAAGCCCGGCAAGAAGGCCGAGTTGTGCATGGTGTTCCTGGCCCCGGCGAAGACCGAGCTGGAGACCGTGGCCCTTCGCCCGGACGAGTCGCTCGAGCAGATCGACTGGAGCGGCGACTTCACCAAGCCGGGCGAGAAGGTCGGCAAGAAGAGCAAGGGCAAGGGCAAGAACAAGAAGGGGTGACCTGCCGGTCCGATCGAGGTGGCCCGCGCGGCCCGATTCATCGGGATTTCCGCGCCGACACCCCTCGGTAGGACAATGGGTGCCATGCAGCTGGGCACCCTGACCGTCGAGACCCCGGTGGTGCTGGCCCCGATGGCCGGCATCACCAATGCGGCGTACCGTCGACTGTGCCTCGAGCAGATGGCCGCCGTGGGCGCCGACGGCGTCTTCGTCTGCGAGATGATCACCTCGCGCGGCCTGGTCGAGGGCGACGCGATGACCAAGTCGATGCTGGCCTTCGACGAGCTCGAGACCCGCCGCAGCGTGCAGCTCTACGGCACCGACCCGGCGTACGTCGGCAAGGCCGCGGAGATCCTGTGCGCCGAGTACGGCGTGGCTCACATCGACCTGAACTTCGGCTGCCCGGTGCCCAAGGTGACCCGCAAGGGCGGCGGTGGGGCGCTGCCCTGGAAGCGTGCCCTGCTGGCCGACATCCTCGAGCAGGCGGTCGGCGCCGCGACGTCGTACGACGTCCCGGTCACCATGAAGACCCGCAAGGGCATCGACGACGACCACCTGACCTACCTCGACGCCGGGCGGATCGCCCAGGAGTCGGGGATCGCCGCCATCGCGCTGCACGGCCGCACCGTGCAGCAGGCCTATTCGGGCGAGGCCGACTGGGAGTCGATCGCGGCGCTGGTCGACCACGTCGACATCCCGGTGCTCGGCAACGGCGACATCTGGGAGGCCTCCGACGCGCTGAGGATGGTCGAGCAGACCGGTGCGGCAGGTGTGGTCGTCGGCCGCGGCTGCCTGGGCCGCCCCTGGCTGTTCCGCGACCTGGCTGCCGCCTTCCGTGGCGAGGAGGTAGCCACCCTGCCGACGCTCGGTGAGGTGGCGGCGATGATGCGTCGCCATGCCGAACTCCTCAGCAAGCACATGGGCGAGGAGCGAGGCTGCAAGGAGTTCCGCAAGCACGTCTCGTGGTACCTCAAGGGCTTCCGTGCCGGGGGTGCGTTGCGTCACGCACTGGCCCTGATCGACAGCTTGGCCACCCTCGACACCCTGCTCGCCGAGCTGGACCCTGCCGAGCCCTTCCCCGTGGGTGAGCTGGGCGCGCCACGGGGGCGCCAAGGCGCCGCTCGCAAGCGGGTGGTCCTGCCCGACGGGTGGCTCGACGACGCCGAGGGATCGGGTTGCGCGCTGCCCGAAGAGGTGTCCGAAGTCTCCGGAGGGTGAGCCGGAACACGGCAGGATCGACCTCCCGAAATGGGACAAATGGCGATTGTTCATGTTTCACTCGACGCTCGTGCCTGACGCCAACCATGTCGGTGCACAGTCCTTGACAGCTATCGCAAAGGATCAGCGCTGTGGCAAACACAAGCCACAAGCGGGAAACCAATGCCCGCCGCAAGCCCCGTCTTCTTCTCATCGCAGGACCCCTCTCCGTGCTCGCCACCCTCACCGTTGTCGGTGTGGGAGTGCTCGGCTCCGACCCCGACGTCCAAGAGGTCGTGAGCGCCAACCAGGCCTCCATCGGAGAGCACGCGAAACGCGACACCCCGGTCTCCCGTTCGGGAGCCGACCGGGGCACGCCCCTGAAGGTCGACAAGCTGACCACCTCCGCGACCTTCGCCGGTGACGCCGAGCTCCAGGCCACCAAGAACGCCGTGGCGAAGGCGTCGGTGAAGCTGTGGACGACCGAGGACCTGAACCTGTGGGACGGTCCGACCGACGAGGCCACCAAGCTCGGCACCATCGAATCGGGCGAGAAGGTGCTGACCACCGGCCGTGAGCAGAACGCTCGCTCCGAAGTGGTCATCGACGGCCAGTCGCGCTGGGTCACCGGCGAGTACCTCACCGACGAGAAGCCGGTCGAGGGCATCGGCGGCGACTGCACCAACGGCACCTCCGTGGCCAGCGGCGTCAGCCCCAACATCGTCAAGGTGCACAACGCGGTCTGTGCCGCGTTCCCGGACATCACCACCTACGGCACGTTCCGTGGCGACGGGGAGCACTCCCAGGGTCTCGCCGTCGACATCATGGTCAGCGGTTCGGAGGGCTGGGAGGTTGCGGAGTTCGTTCGCGCCCACGCCTCCGAGCTGGGTGTGAGCTACGCGATCTACTCCCAGAAGATCTGGTCCGTCCAACGCTCCGGTGAAGGCTGGCGCGGTATGGAGGACCGGGGTTCGACCACCGCGAACCACTACGACCACGTCCACGTCACGACGTACTGACCGACTCCGCCTCAACGTCGGGCACCTGACGCGCCCCTCGCTGTCACCTGATGACAGCGAGGGGCGCGTCCGTCATTTCCGAGGTGCGGACCGCGGGGCGGTCCGTTCGACATGCAGTTGGGTGCGCGGAAACCGCTGTCCCCGCTCAGCGGCCGGGGCGGTTCCCACCAACTGCATGTCGAACGGGCACATCGCGCGGGTGCGGACCGAGCGGTGGCCGGGGCTCGGTCGTCCGTGCGGGTCGCTAGGGTCGGGCCTGATGAGGACCAACGAGTACGACGACCGCGACCGCGAGCGCATCGTCCCGGAGCCGCCCAAGCGGGTCGATGCTCCGGTGCGCACCGCGTTCGAGCGCGACCGGGCGAGAGTCGTGCACGCGGCGGCCTCGCGCCGGCTCGCGGCCAAGACCCAGGTGGTCGGCCCGCAGAGCGACGACTTCGTCCGCAACCGGCTCACCCACTCGCTCGAGGTCGCCCAGATCGCCCGCGACCTGGCCCGTGCCCTGGGTTGTCACCCCGACATCACCGAGACCGCGGCCCTGGCCCACGACCTGGGCCACCCGCCCTTCGGCCACAACGGCGAGCAGGTGCTCGACCGGCTCAGTGAGCCGTGCGGCGGTTTCGAGGGCAACGCCCAGACACTGCGGATCCTGGCCCGCCTCGAGGCGAAGACGTTCGACGCCGAGGGTCGCTCCGTGGGCCTCAACCTGACCCGGGCCACGCTCGACGCCTGCACCAAGTACCCCTGGCTGCGTGACGCGCCCGGCACCAAGTTCGGCGCGTACGCCGACGACGTACCCCTCTTCGAGTGGATGCGCGACGGGCGCACCGACCGACGCAAGTGCGTCGAGGCGCAGGTGATGGACCTGGCCGACGACGTGGCCTACTCCGTCCACGACGTCGAGGACGGGGTGGTGGCTGGCCGCATCGACCTGGGCCGCCTCGACTCCGCCGAGGAACGTCGCGGCGTGTGGCAGACCGTGCGCGAGTGGTACCTCCCCGACGTCGCCGACGACCAGCTCGACGAGGCGCTGGCCGGCATGCGCTCCCAGGCCAGCTGGCCCATGACGTCGTACGACGGCACCCGGCGTTCGCTGGCCAGCCTGAAGAACGTCACCAGTGACCTGATCGGCCGGTTCTGCGGAGGCGTGCAGGCGGCCATGCTGGAGGCCTACGGGAGCGAGTCGTTCGTGCGCTACCGCGCCGACCTGATCGTGCCGGAGCAGACCCTGGTCGAGATCTCGGTGCTGAAGGGGATCGCCGCGCACTACGTGATGCGCACCGACGAACGCATCGAGACGATGGCCCGCCAGCAGGACCTGATGGCCGAGCTCTTCGACGCCCTCATCGACCGCCCCGACCGGCTGGATCCGTCGTTCGCCCAGGACCACGCCGAGGCCGCCGACGACGCGGCCCGGCTGCGTGTGGTGATCGACCAGATCGCCTCGCTGACCGACGCCTCGGCGCTCGGCTGGCACCGTCGCCACGTCACCGGTCAGGTCACTGGCGAGTGACGTGTCCACAGGGGCGCTGACCGACCCGCGATCCACGTGCTCGTCGACGTAGACTCCGCGACGTGGCTGGACGGATCAGGGACGACGACATCGCGGAGGTGCGCGAGAAGGCCCGCATCGACGAGGTCGTGTCGTCCTATGTGACCCTCCGCAACGCCGGCGGTGGCTCGATGAAGGGGCTGTGCCCCTTCCACGACGAGAAGTCCCCGTCCTTCCACGTGACGCCGAGCCGCGGTTTCTACCACTGCTTCGGCTGCCAGCAGGGCGGTGACGTCTTCAACTTCCTGATGGAGATCGACGGCATCGGCTTCACCGAAGCCGTGGAGCGGATGGCCGAGAAGTACGGCGTCCAGCTGCGCCGCGAGGACGGGGGAGCCCCGGAGGCTCCGCGTGGGCCGAGACGCAGCCAGATGATCGACGCCCACAAGCAGGCCCAGGCCTTCTATGCCGACGCGCTGGGTTCGCCGGACGCCGTGGTGGCGCGCCAGTTCCTCGACGGTCGGGGCTTCGACAAGGACGCCGCGGAGACCTTCGGGGTGGGCTTCGCCCCCCGTGACGGGGACGCCCTCTTCAAGCACCTGCGACAGAAGGGCTTCTCCGAGGAGGAGCTCGTCACCGGCGGGTTGGTGGCGCGCGGTCGCAGCCTCTACGACCGGTTCCGAGGCCGCTTGGTGTGGCCGATCCGTGACGCCTCCGGTGACGTGATCGGGTTCGGCGCCCGGCGCATCTTCGACGACGACCGGATCGAGGCGAAATACCTCAACACTCCTGAGTCGCCGATCTACAAGAAGTCCCAGGTGCTCTACGGCATCGACCTGGCCCGCCGTGAGATCGCGCGCAGTGCGAAGGCGGTGATCGTCGAGGGCTACACCGACGTGATGGCCTGCCACCTTGCCGGCGTACCCACCGCCGTGGCCACCTGCGGTACGGCCTTCGGTGATGACCATGCCCGGGTGCTGCGTCGCTTCCTCAACGACCACGACGAGTCGCGCGGCGAGGTGATCTTCACCTTCGACGGCGACCAGGCCGGTCAGAACGCCGCGATGAAGGTGTTCCGCAGCGACCAGAACTTCGCCTCGCAGACCTACGTCGCCGTGGCCCCAGACGGGTTGGATCCCTGTGATCTGCGCATCCAGCGCGGGGACGAGGCGGTGCGCGAACTCGTCGAGAACCGCCGCCCCCTCTATCGCTTCGCCCTCGAGAACGTGATCGCCGGCTTCGACCTCGACCGTGCCGACGGCCGGGTCGACGCCCTACGCCAGGCTGCGACGATGGTCTCCAGCGTGCGCGACAAGTCCAAGGTCGAGGCGTTCTCCCGGGAGATCGCGCAGATGGTCGGGGTCGACGTCGACGACGCCCGCCGGGAAGTACGCCGCGCCGCCTCACGCCCGGCGCGCAGCAGCGGTCCGGTTCGCCAGCAGGGGAGGCCCACGACGCCTCCGCCCTCGGACCTGGCTCCGCAGCAGCCGCCCGCACCGCCACTCCCGAACCTGAGGGATCCGCGCTTCTCCATCGAGCGAGCGACGCTGAAGTTGGTGCTGCACCACCCTGCCCTGGTCGCACCTGCGGCTCGCGAGCTGACACCGGACGACTTCACGCACCCGACCTATCGAGGGGTCTGGGAGACCATTGCCGCGTCGGGTGGTCCGGCGGCCGCCGATGCCGGGTGGGCGGGCCGGCTCCGCGACGCGGCCACCGACCGCACGGTCTCGGCGGTGCTGACCGAGTTGAGCGTCGAGCCGCTGATGATGTCCAAGGAACCAGATCTGCCCTACGTGCACGCTCACGTCTTCAAGTTGATGGAGCTGACCGCCACCCGTCGCCTGACGGAAGTGAAGAGCCGGCTCCAGCGCACTGACCCCCTCGAGCAGGCCGACGACTACAACAAGTTCTTCGCGGAGCTGATGACGCTCGAGCAACGCCGTCGGCACCTGCATGAGCGAGCGATGGGAGCCCCATGAGGCCAGCGATCCGATTGCGCAACCGGCTCCCCGAAGCGGTCCGGGCCGCCACTGTGGGGCCGGGGGAGAAGGCTCTTGCCGGCGCGGTGACCTCCGACGATCGCGTGGTTGTCGGCACCCGCGACGCGCTCTACGTCGATGACCGGCGCATCCCGTGGGAGAGCGTCGAGCGTGCCGAGTGGGACAAGGAGAACGCCACCCTCAACGTCTCCGAGGTCGGCACCTGGGGCCAGGCACGGCCGGCCCACGCGCTAGCGATCGAGGCGCCGGGGCGGCTGCTCGAGCTGGTCCGCGAGCGCGTGACCGCGAGCATCATCCTCCAGCGTCATGTGCCCATCCACGGAAAGCGCGGAGTCGTGGTCATCGGCCGACGTGCACCGAGTGGGAACCACGCCGTTCAGTGGGTCTATGAGTTCGACGAGGGCGTCGACCCCGACGATTCAGAGGTACGCCGACGCGCCGAGGCTGCGCTCGTCGAGGCCCGCGACGAGGTCGGCGAGCTCTGAAAGCTGGCAAGTGGGAGCCTGATTTCGCTCCGCCGCACCGTCCTTGCTATTCTTCCCGGGCTGCCAAACGATCCCCTGTAGCTCAACTGGCAGAGCATTCGGCTGTTAACCGGAGGGTTGCTGGTTCGAGTCCAGCCGGGGGAGCCAATGAAGGGCCTGACCTGCGGAATCACCGCAGGTCAGGCCCTTCGTCGTTGGTCACTCCAACGTCACGTCGGCCGGTGGGTAGCGGGCACCTCGCTCGACGTCGTTGAGGTCGAGGTGGTTGCGCATGTACTGACCGCTGGCGTCCACGGGCGGGGTGTACTCCCACGGCGTCACCTTGCCGGTGCGCAGGGCGGCGTCGACCAGGCGACGCCGCGACTGGTCGGCGATGACGTCGTCGTAGAGGGAGTCGAGATCCCATCCCTCAGCGACCTTGCGACGGAACGCTGCCACCGTGTCGCCGAGCCCGGGGTCGTCGACCAGGTTGTGCCGCTCCATGGGATCGGCCGCGAGGTCGTAGAGCTGGTCGGGGTCGACGGGGGAGTGCACGAACTTCAGCTCGCCCTGTCGGAACATCAGGATCGGCGCGATCGCGCCCTCCCCGCAGTACTCACCGACCACCTCGCGAGGCACCGGAGCCTCGGCCGGTGGTTGGTCACCGCACAGGTCGATCAGGGAGCGGCCCGCCAGCGGCGTCACGCTCGGTGGTACGCCGTCGCCGGCGAGCTCGGCGATCGTGGGCAGCACGTCGACCAACGACACCGGGTCGGCGACCCGCTTGGGTGCGAATCGCGTGGGAGCGTTGACGATCATGGGGATCCGCGCAGAGTCCTCGAAGAAGCTCATCTTGTACCAGAGCCCACGCTCGCCGAGCATGTCGCCGTGATCGGCGAGCAGCACCACGATCGTGTCGTCGCGGACCTGCAGCGCGTCCAACGTGGACAGCAGTCGGCCGGTCCACTCGTCGAGGTAGGAGATGTTCGAGTAGTAGGCACGCCGGGCCCGGCGGGTGTCCTCGGCCGTGATCTCGACCTCGTCCATCGCGCTCAGGCGTCGGAGTCGCTCGGTGTGCGGATCGAGCGGCACGTCGTCACGTCCCACCGAGGGCAGCGGGATGTCGACTCCGTCGTACAGGTCCCAGTAGCGCGAGCGGGTGACATACGGATCGTGCGGGTGGGTGAAGCTGACCACGAGCAGCCACGGTCGCTCGTCGTCGGCCCGAGCCAGGTCATGGAGCGCCCGGATGCCCTGGTGGCCGACCTCGTCGTCGTACAGCAGCTGGTTCGTCACCTCGGCCGTGCCGGCCTGCTTGACGGAGTCCATGTTGTGCATCCACCAGTCGATGCGCTCGTCGGGCTGCAACCAGTTCGGCGTCCATCCGAAGTCGGCAGGGTAGATGTCGGTGGTGCGCCGTTCCTCGAAACCGTGCAGCTGGTCGGGCCCGACGAAGTGCATCTTGCCGTCCAGCACGGTGCGATAGCCGGCAAGCCTGGCGTAGTGCGCCAGGGTCGGCTGGGTGCTCGGCAGGTAGGCGGCATTGTCGTAGCCACCGGTCCCCGAGGGCAGCCGGCCCGTCATCATGCAGTAGCGCGCGGGAGTGCACAGCGGGCTGTTCGAGTACGCCGCGTCGAAAACCACCCCGGTGCGCGCCAACTGGTCGATGGTCGGGGTGACCGTCACCGCGTTGCCGTAGCAGCGCAGCGCCGACGGGGCGACCTGGTCGAACATCACGACCAGGACGTTGGGCTGCGACTGACTCGATTCGTGCTCCATGTCCTCGAGTGTGCCACTGCGCGGCACCTCGAGGTCTCGACCGCACTGAGGCGGTCCCAGGAGGCAGTCGCAGCGCGGTTCGCGAACCCGGGGTCCCGATCGCGGGCTGTGAGAGGCTGAGCATGTCAGTTCGCATCGTTCGCCCTTCGGAATGCGTGAACTCGCCTGAGGGGCAGCCCAACCTCTCGGGAGGACCTCGTGCTCAGCCGAATCTCCGTGGTCGCACTGGCAGCGCTCGTGGTTGCCGTGCCGGCAGCCAGTGCCGCCCCGGCATCCAGTGCCGTGCCGGTGGAAGGCTCGACCCACTCAACTCACCATGTGTCGCCGCAACCATCGGACAGCTCCGAGTTCTCGGCGTCGGTGGACCCCGTGCCGGAGGAGTACCGCGACCGGATGATCGGCGTCTCCTGGGAACCCGGGTGCCCCGTGCCGATCGACGACCTGCGCATCATCACGATGAACTACCGGGGCTTCGACGGCGACGTCCACGACGGTGGCCGACTGATGGTGCACAAGGACGTCGCGGACACGACGGTCACCGTCTTCGGCGAGATGTTCGAGGAGGGGTTCCCGATTCGCCGGATGCAGCTGATCGAGGAGTACGACGGCTCCGACGACGCCTCGATGGCCGCCGACAACACGTCGTCCTTCAACTGCCGTCCGATCACCGGCAGCCCCGGGAGGTTCTCGATCCACTCCTACGGCAAGGCGATCGACATCAACACCGTCGAGAACCCTTATGTGAAAGGTGATCTGGTGCTCCCGCCCTCGGGGGAGGAGTTCCTCGACCGTGACGACGTACGTCCCGGCATGATCACCAAGAACGACCCGGTCGTGAAGGCGTTCAAGAAGCGGCGCTTCGACTGGGGCGGCAACTGGAAGTCGCTCAAGGACTATCAGCACTTCGAGGCGAAGTCCTGAGCGCGACAAGAGATCCCCGGTGCCACCTGCCGCAGTGGTGACCGTCCCGATCAGACCCGAGCGCTGATCGAGACGGGCACCGTGCGGCCGGCCCCCCGGACTACTTCTTCTCCAGCACCCTCAGGGTGCTGAGGATGGGCTTGCCCCTCACCCCACGCAACTTGATGACCATGTCGCCGGCCCGGCGGTGGCGAACCGTGATCGTCTTCGTCAGTGCCTTCAGGCGTGATGCGTGGCGGGCGACGTCGTACTTGCGCAGCACGCGGGTGCCGTCGACGTAGACGTCGAAGAGGCGGGCGCCGCGCTTGACCAAGGTGTGCTCGACGAAGCCGAGTGAGAGACGGTAGCGCCCAGCCGGCAGGTCGCCGATGGTGTACTTCAGGTTGCCGACCCTGCGCGTGCGGAACAGGGCGTCGTCCAAGGTGCCCTTGATGGCGCGCTTGGTGCGCTGCAACTTGCTGGAACCCGCCCGGCCGTAGTCACCGCCACCGAGCTTGCGGTCCACAAGCCACCTCAGCTTCGCTCGGTCCTTGTGTGCCGGGCCGCCGACATTGATCGGAGCGTCGGCGGCGCCCACCTTCATCGTGAGATCCGTGGTGACGGCTGCGAGCCCCTTCGCGGTGACGCTGATGGGCGCGGAGTAACTTCCGGCCGGCAGTGCCGAGCGGTCGGCGGTCACCGTGACCTCGACCGAGCCACCGGGCGCCAGGCTTCCGCCCTCCTGCGCGACCCGGAGCCAAGCCGCGTTCTCCGTGAGGTGCCAGGCCAGGTCGGCCGAACCGGGGTTGCTGATCGTGATGGTCGACCTGTCGTCACTCCACAGGCCCGGACGCAGGTCCAGCCGGCCCGGCGCCACCTCGAGCAGTGCACTCGTCAAGGTGGTCTCGAGGTCGACCGTGCCGCTCTCGGTGATGGTCACCTCCTGCTCGGATGACTGGCGTCCCGGCGCAGTGGTGGTGACCGTGTAGTCCCCGGGGGCGAGGTCGAGGGCGTACGTGCCGTCGTTCCCCGTGCTGGTCGAGGTGGCCTCGCCGTCGTGCGACTCCACCGCAACCGTGGCGTCGCTGATCGGCTCGCCGGTGTTGGCGTCGGTCACCGAGCCGTGGAGGGAGCCGGTCACCGGCGGCGGCCCTGTTTCGGCGTACGCGACGAAGACGCCGGTGCCCCACTCGACCTGGTCGTCGTCGGCCGGAGTGAGGGCCGCGGTGAAGACCACGTCGCCCTCGGCGTTGATCTCGGGTGCGCCACCGAAGACGTTGTCGTCGTTGTGCTGGGCGACCTGTCCGAGGCCCTGGTCGGTCTGGACCTGGTCGCCGCGTGCGACCACCCGCGTGAGGCCGCCATCGGGCTCGGCGACGTAGATCGCCTGCCCCTCGGCGTCGGTGGCACGGAAGACGATCTGATCGGCGTCGTTGATGTCGGGCGGGAAGGACTCGAAGGACTCGATGGCCCGCCCGGCACCGGCGACGACCACCTCGGTGGTGGTGGTGCCGTCGGCACGCAGCAACACCTGGGTGCCGTCGAGCCGCTTGGCGATCACGGCGACGGCGCCGTCGTCGTTGAGTGCCATGGAGTTGCTGAACGATGCGTACGGCGAGTCGGCGTCGGTGCCGTGGTTGGCCAGCAGGCGCACGGAGTCGCCCGAAGCATCGAAGCGACGGATCTCCACCGGGTCAAAGCCGTCGGGGGAGGTGCCGATCTTCCCGGCCACCTGTCCCACGTCGTTGATGGTGGGGGAGTAGAGGTAGTAGTAGGGATCGCCGGAGACGGCGTACTCACTGGCGACGAGGGTGCCGGTGTTGCCCGCAGAGGTGGACAGCCAGCCCTGGTCCTCGCCGAGGCTGACCCGGGTCACGACCGTGCCCTGGTTGTCGATGCTGGGGGTCGAGTGTCCGCTCGGGGTGACTGGCAGGGAACGACGCTGCTCGGCGGTGTCGCTCTCGGCGTCATAGACCCAGAGGTGACTGTCGATGGCCCCGTCCTCCGCGATGGTGAACGCGACCTCGCCGTTGTCGTTCAGTGACACGTCGGAGCTGAAGCGATCGGGTTCGTCGCCCTCGTGCACGATCGATCCCTGGCCGTTCGCACCCAGCCACAGCCCGGGGCGGCTGCTGTTGGAGGACTTGTCGTAGACCAGTCCGACGGAGAAGGCGACATCCGCGTCATCGTTGATCGACGGTGAGATCGAGTTGAAGGCCGAGCCCGGCGGAAGGTTGAACCCGTCGTCGTTGACGAGCAGGTTGGTGCGGGCCTGGAGTTCGAGGTTGGGGTACGTCGTGACGTCGTCGACTGCTGCGTGGCTGGTGGCCGGGACCAGGAGGACTCCGGAGACCACCACCGCACCGACGATGCCCGAGAACAGGCGACGTGCGGAGGACATGGGATGCCTTTCGTGGAGGGGTGCTCGTCAACGTAGGACGAGACGTAACCACTGTCAATGGTTACAAGTCTCGGAGGAGGTAGGGTTCGGCCCGTGACTGTTGATCCCGGGCTCGACGGAGCCGCACTGCAGGGCCTCGGCCTGACCCGCTACGAGAGCGCGAGCTACCTCGCCCTGATCGGGCGGGACCAGGCCACGCCGACCGAGGTGGCGCGCCTGGGTGGCGTGCCACGGCCGAGGGTCTACGACGTGCTCAGCGGGTTGGCTGCCCGACGACTGGTCCGGGTGGTCAGCGAGAAGCCGCTGCGCTACCGCGCGGAGTCGCCTGACCTGGTGATGGATCGCCTGCTCAGCCTGCGCCGGGAGGAGGCGGAGCGGGAGGCCGAGGCAGCGGCCGCCACGATGGCCCGGCTGATGCCGCTCTACGAAGCCGGACAGCACCACGACGATCCGCTCGACTACGTCGAGGTCCTGCGTGACTCGGCCCAGGCCTCACGGCGCATTGCCGAGCTGTGGGGCGCGGCCGAGTCCGAGGTGCTCGCCTTCGTACGGGCGCCCTACCTGGCCCCGCCCGCGCCCGAGGAGGCCGAGACACTGGAGGGGATCGTGCCGCGTGCAGTGTACGACGCCTCCCTGCTCGAGGACCCGGCGATGACGGCCCTGCTGCAGCGCTACGCCGACCTCGGCGAGGACGTGCGGGTCGCCCCCGGGCTGCCGCTCAAGCTGACCATCGTCGACCGCCGCTCCGTCGCGTTCAACATGCCCGACCCGGTGGCGGCGGACAGCTCGGTGACGACCGTCGTCATCCACCACGAGATGTTGGCGGCGACCCTGATCGTGGCCTTCGAGGCGACCTGGGAGCGCGCACTCCCGCTGGCGCAGGCGCTGGCCCAGCGCTGAGCGATCGAGCGGTGAGGCACTGTGCGCTGAACCGCTCACCGTTGCGGCAGACTCTCCCTGTGCCCGACCCGCTCGCCCGACTGCTCGCCGAGCCACCCGACCTGCCCGTGGTGGCCGGCCTCCCGGCGATTGCCGAGGCGGTGCGCGGGCGTGGGCTGGCCGTCGTCCATGCCCCACCGGGCACGGGCAAGACGACCCTGGTTCCGCCGTGCGTCGCGGTCGCCGTGACTGGTCGTGTCGTGGTCACCCAGCCCAGTCGGATCGCGGCGCGGGCCGCCGCACGACGCCTGGCCGGACTGCTCGGGGAACCGGTCGGCGAGACCGTCGGGTATGCCGTTCGCGGTGAGCGCCGGAGCAGCCGGGACACCCGTGTCGAGGTGGTCACGACCGGCCTGCTCCTTCGTCGCCTGCAGCACGACCCCGAGCTGCCGCGAGTCGATGCAGTGATCCTCGACGAGGTGCACGAGCGGCACCTCGACGCGGATCTCACGCTGGCGCTGCTGCTCGACGTACGCACCAACCTGCGGGAGGACCTGCGCCTGGTCGCGATGTCGGCAACCGTCGAGGCCGAGCGCACGGCGTCCCTGATCGGCTCCGGTGATCCGGCCCCGGTGATCCACGTCCCGGGTGCCCTGCACCCCGTCGAGCAGGTCTGGTGCCCGCAACCGGCCGGCCAGCGGCGAACCGACGACCGCGGCATCACACCCGCATTCCACGACCACGTCGCGGCGACCGTACGCCGCGCGCTGCTCGACCACGAGGGCGACGTGTTGGTCTTCGTCCCGGGGGTGGGTGAGGTCGATGCGACCGTACGCCGACTGGCCGGCGCCGGCGTCGCCGTACTCCCACTGCACGGGCGACTCCCGAGTGCCGCGCAGGATCGCGCCCTGACAGAGGGGCCGGATCGGAGGGTGGTGGTGTCGACGGCGGTCGCTGAGTCGTCGCTGACCGTGCCCGGGGTCCGGGTGGTCGTGGACGCCGGATTCTCACGGGAACCGCGGGTGGACCACCGCCGCGGATTGGCCGGGTTGGTCACCGTCTCGGTGAGCCGGGCTGCCGCCGAGCAGCGCGCCGGTCGAGCCGGCCGGCTGGGCCCGGGAGCGGTGTTGCGCTGCTGGTCGGAGGCCGACCACGCACATCTGGCGCCTCACCCCGAGCCGGAGATCGTCACCGCCGACCTGACGTCGTTCGCGCTCGAGGTGGCCCGGTGGGGGAGTCCCGGAGGGGACGGCCTGACACTGCTGGACTCACCGCCGCCGCATGCCATGGCGACGGCCCGCGCGACGCTGCGAGACCTGGGCGCCGTGGACGACGACGGGCGGATCACCCGGCGCGGCGGCCAGATCGCTGAGGTGCCGACCGATCCACGGCTGGCTCGCGCGCTCATTGACGGGGCCGACATGGTCGGCCCACGCCGTGCGGCCGAGGTGGTCGCCATGCTTGCCGAAGACGTCCGTGCCCCCGGTGGTGACCTGGTCGCTGCGTTGCGCTCCCTGCGCGGCGGCCACGCCGGCGACGACCGATCCGGTGGTCGAACAGGTCGAGACCACTCAGCCTGGCGCGCACAGGTGCGCCGTCTGGAGAGCCTCGTCGAGGCCGCGGCAGGGCAGGTCGACACCGGAAGCCTCAGCGACGACGTCGCCGTCGGGCTGCTGGTGGCTCTCGCTCACCCGGACCGCATCGCTCGCAAGCGCCGTGGATCAGGCAGCTATCTGATGACCTCGGGCACCGGTGCCGAGCTCGATCCACGCGACCCCGGGCCACTGAACGGCCTGACGTGGCTCGCCGTGGCCGACGCCGATCGTCGACCGGGTCGGCGGGAGGCGACGATCCGATCCGCTGCCCCGATCACCGAGGAGCTCGCACTCGAGGCTGCGCCATCCCTGTGGGCCGAGTCCTCCGACGTGACCTGGGCCGAGGGCGCGGTGCGGGCCCGGCAACGAACCCTCCTGGGGGCGATCGAGCTGACCTCGGTTCCACTGACCGCCCCGCCGCTCGACCTCGTGGCCCGGGCGATCGGCGAAGGGGTGGCCGCGGAAGGGCTGGGTGTCTTCACGTGGTCGGAGAAGGCGGCCTCGTTGCGCGCTCGGCTCGGCTTCCTGCACCGTGCGCTCGGGACGCCGTGGCCCGATGTGAGTGACCCGGCTCTGATCGAGAATCTCCAATCCTGGTTGGGATCCGAGCTCTCCCGAGTGCGCAGCAGCAACGACCTGCGACGCATCGACATCACCTCCGCGCTGCGTCGGTTGCTGCCCTGGCCCGAAGCCGGACGACTCGACGAGCTCGCCCCGGAGCGAGTCACCGTGCCGACCGGATCCAGCATCCGCATCGACTACGAGTCCGAGCAACCGGTGCTCGCCGTACGGCTGCAGGAGGTCTTCGGGTGGACCTCGGTGCCGGTCCTGGCCGACGGGCGGGTGCCGTTGCTGTTGCACCTGCTCTCGCCGGCGGGGCGCCCCGCAGCGGTCACGGCGGACCTGGACTCCTTCTGGGACAACGGCTATCCGGGGGTGCGGGCCGACCTGCGCGGTCGCTACCCGAAGCACTCGTGGCCCGACGACCCACGCACTGCGCCGGCCACCCGGCGTACCAAGCGCGCTGGTGGGTGAGTGTGGATCTTCCGGCGTCTGGTGCCGGAAGATCCACACGCAACTGGCAGGAACGGGAGTGGGGCGGGTGGGGCTCGAACCCACGACCCAAGGATTATGAGTCCTCTGCTCTGACCGACTGAGCTACCGCCCCTCGGCGCAGCAGCCTACCGAGCGCCGAGAGCCGACTGGTCGTCGAGGTGTCCCGAACACGGCCACCGAGGTCGGGGCTCAGAGCTCGTCGTCGATCTTGTAGGAGCCGTCTTCGTAGGTGAGGCGCAGGCGTACGTCGTCGCTGCTGTTCTTGCCACCCTTCACGGTGTAGTCGACGTGATAGCTCACTTCGAGAGTCGCGGGATCGGCAACGATGTCGGAGACCTTCGCGTTCGCCATGCCGCCCCAGAATCCGGAGTAGGAGCCGTAGCCCCCACTGGCCTCCTGGAACGCGGGGGTCAGCATCTGCCAGGTGGTGGCCGGGTCCTGGGTGACGGTGCCCAGGTAGTTGGTGACGAAGTCGCGCATACCTTGCTCGGTCGGGGCGTCTGACGGAGCCGACGATGAACTCTGGGAGGTGCTCTGGCTGGTCTCGTCGGTGCTGTCCCCGGCCCCGTTGCCGCGATCGTCGTTGCCACCAAGGTTCAGGAACCAGACCCCGAGGGCGACCACGGCCACGAGGGTGAGCACTCCGAGCACGGCTGGCCAGGCGGAGCGCTTGCGCTCTCCGGTCGAAGCGAAGACTGCGGTGGTCTCCCCGGGCCCCGCGCTCTGGGCGGACTGGGCCTCACCCAGGTGGTCGGGCGGGGCGGAAGCCAGATGCCGAGTCGGGGCAGGGACGGGCTGGGCGGCGTACGTCGGCACCAGGGCCGGGGCCTGACCGGAACCGCCGTTCAGGAATCGGGCGACCTGGCGCGCGGACCAGCGCTGGGACGGATCACGGTGCATCGTCGCCCTCAGCAACGGGTCGAGCCAGCCGGCCAGCTCCGTGCGCGGCGGCTCCTCGTGCACGATTCGGTAGAGCGCCCCGATGAGGTTCTCCGTGGTGTCGTACGGCGGGGCCCCGGTGACCGCGTGGAAGACCGTGGCGCCCAGCGACCAGACGTCGCTGGCGGGTGTGGCCAGCTGTCCGGATGCGACTTCCGGTGAGAGGTAACCGGGGCTGCCGGTGACCATGCCGGTCTGGGTCAGGGTCGGGTCGTCGCCGGTGCGGGCGATCCCGAAGTCGCTGAGCTTCACCGTGCGGTCACTGGTGACCAACATGTTGCTCGGCTTGATGTCTCGGTGCACGATGCCGGCCTCGTGGGCGGCAGCAACCGCGATCGCGGCCTGACCGACCAGTCGGGCTGCCTCGTCGGGCGTGAGCGGCCCCTCCCGCTGGATCAGCTCGCCGAGGTTGACCGACGGGACGTGCTCCATGACGAGCCAGTGGGCGTGTCCCTCCGTGACCAGGTCATAGACGGCCACGACGTGCTCGTGGTTGAGCATTGCGGAGACCCGGGCCTCACGGCGTACGCGTTCGAGGTCGGTGCTGTTGGTGCCCGGGGTCAGCCCCACGCGCTTCACGGCGACCTCGCGGTCGAGAACCACGTCTCGCGCCAGCCACACGGCGCCCATGCCGCCGCGCCCGATCTCACGGCCCAGCTCATAACGGCCAGCAATCAGTGTGTCCACGACACCTCCTTCCTCGAACCCGGCGAGTCTAGTCGGGGAGGTGTTGCGCCGGACCTCTCAGGCGAGGACGGTGATCGCGAAGGGCGGCCCGAAGGGGTCGGTGCCACGCTGCAGCCCGTCGCGGAAGCCGATCTGCAGCCGCTCGAGGTCCAGTTCGACCGGTGTGGTGGAGTCGACGCTGAGCATCAGCTGGTCGGCGCCGCCCAGGTGCAACGTGTTGCCTTCGGCGGGCAGCACGTCGCCGCAGAAGCGCTCGGGCTGGGTGGTCTGGGAGATGGCGCCGTCCTTGCAGATCCACGCCCTGACCTCGAGGCCGTCGCTGTCGAGAGAATCTGTGGAGTCGGCAGCGGTGTCCATCTCGACCGACGTGATCTTGATGTCGCGCTCGTCCTTGACGGTGACTCCGACGTAGACCTGCTGGTCGGTCTTGGCGGTGACGTCGACGACGTCGTCGCTGGTGGGCAACGCGGTCGGGTGTCCCATCCACCACAGGCCGACGGCGACCAGGACGAACACGACGGGCACCCACAACCAAGCCGTCCAACGCCGTCGCCTGACCTCGAGTCCGACGGGTGCGGAGCCCGCAACAGTCTGCATGGAGCACAGATTAGGGCAGACGGTCGGAATTGGGCTGGTTTGCGTCGCCGAGCGACGATTGTCTTGACGAAATTGCTCGTCACCCGCTCTACTTCGTCCAGTCGCGAAGAGAGGTGCACCATGTTGAGATTCACCGGAGTCGGTGTCACCGACGTGGGTCTGGTGCGCGACCACAACGAGGACTCGGGGTTTGTCGGCCCCTACCTGGCCCTCGTCGCAGACGGTGTCGGCGGGGCCGCCGCTGGCGAGATCGCCTCGGCCACCACGACGTACGCCGTCTCCGCCGCAGCCTTGGCACATCCCGGAGGCGACCCGCGAGTGGTGCTTGCCGAGGCCGTGGCGGTGGCGCGTCGCCAACTGCTCGACGGGGTCGCGATGGACATGCGGCGCGCCGGCATGGCGACGACGTTGACCGCGGTGGCCACGGACGGCGAGCGGGTGGCGCTCGCCCACGTCGGTGACTCGCGGGCCTACCTGGTGCACGAGGGACACCTCGTTCAGCTCTCGACCGACCACACCTACGTGCAGCAGCTGGTGGAGCAGGGGCATCTCACCCCTGCCCAGGCCAGGGTGCACCACTGGAAGAACGTCGTCCTGCGGGCGCTGCCCGGCAGCGACACGGGCGAGATCGAGGCCGCCGACGTCCTCGAGCTCGAGGTGGCACCCGGTGACCGCCTCATGCTGTGCAGTGACGGGCTCAGCGACCTGCTCGACGACGAGCAGATCGCGGAGGGGCTGCGCGTGAGCGACCCCCAGTCCGCCTCGGCCGGCCTGGTCTCCGAGGCACTGGAGGCCGGGGGAGTCGACAACGTCACCTGCGTGGTGATCGATGTGATCGAGGGCCCCAGGGTCGTGGGGGACGGGCAGTTGCTGGGCGCTGTCCGCGACATGGCCAACGTGGTGGACCCGGCCGCCGGTGGGATGTCGATGAGTCTGGACCCGCCGATCTCGAGCTGATCCCGGATTCACGGCGCGCTCACTCCTGTCACACCGGGCCAGTGAAAATCGCCGATCGACTGGTTTTGATCGGCAACTTGGGTCACAATGGCTTCATAACTACACATCTGTCACTTGAGTGACTTTCATTTCGAACTGTTGCGAGACCGCTGGGGAAGGCGTATCTCGACGCCTTGAGATGAAGGAGCCACAGTGACCACGACTGCCACGCGCACCAGCAGCCCCACGACGAGGGGAATCCTCTTCGTGCACTCCGCGCCGTCCGCACTGTGCCCGCACATCGAGTGGGCCGTGGGCGGCGTACTCGGGGTTGCGGTCAACCTGGAATGGACCCCCCAGCCTGCGCAGGCCGGGACCTACCGGGCCGAGCTCTCCTGGACCGGAGACGCCGGCTCGGCTGCTGCTGTCGCCTCAGCACTGCGCGGCTGGAACCACCTGCGCTTCGAGATCACCGAGGAGCCGACCTCGAGCACCGAGGGCAGCCGCTACTCGTTCACCCCCGAACTCGGCGTCTTCCACGCCGTGACCGGCCTGCACGGGGACATCATGATCCCGGAGGACCGGCTCAAGGCGGCCGTGGTCAAGGCCGCACTGGGCGACACCACGGTGCTCAACGAGATCGACAAGCTCCTCGGCAAGCCGTGGGACGACGAGCTCGAGACGTTCCGCCACGCCAGCGACGGTGCCCCCGTGCGTTGGCTGCACCAGGTCGTCTGAGTCCCGCCGCCGCCGCCACGCCCCGCCACGCCACGCCCCGCCGCCTGTAACGCGGGGTTATGGTCGCTCCACACGTGCTGTGACGCCGAGATTCGTCAACAGCACCGCACAAGCGCCGGCGTACGTCGACGGCGGCACAGCACGGCAGCGCACGGGACGGGCGGCAGCGCTCACCAGGGGTGGAACGGCGGCATCTCCGAGGCCTTGCTGGTGAACTCCGGGTCGCGCTTCTCGAGGAACGCAGCGACGCCTTCCTTGCCATCGCCGATCGAGGTGTAGAACATCGCCAGCGAGTCGACCTCGTGGGCCGCCAACGGGTGCGGCGCGGCACTGTTGCGATAGAGCATCTGCCGGGCCAGGGCGACCCCGACGGGTGAGCGGTTCGTGGTGAACTTGCGGGCCAGGGCGTACGCCGCCTCCAACAGCTCGTCGGCCGGGTGCACCGAGCGCACCAGCCCGCCGTCATGGGCCTCCTCGGCCGTGAGGATGTCTGCGGAGTAGATCCACTCAAGGGCCCGGGAGATGCCGACGATGCGGGGCAGGAACCAGGTCGACGCGGCTTCGGGGGTGATGCCGATCCTGCCGAAGACGAAGCCGATGCGGGCCTTATCGGAGGCCAGCCGGATGTCCATGGCACACAGCATGGTCGCGCCGATGCCGACCGCGGCGCCGTTGATCGCGGCGATCACCGGCTTCTTGCACTCGAAGATAGCCAGCGTGACCCGGCCCCCGGTGTCGCGGACCCCGTCGTGAATGGCCGGGTCGTCGAGACGCTCGCGCATGTCGTCGAGCGTGGGCGACTGGGTCTCGTCCAGTCCGAAGACGTTGCCTTCACGTGTCAGGTCCATGCCGGCGCAGAACGCCCTGCCGGCTCCGGTGACCACGATGGCGCGCACGTCGTCGTCATCACTCGCGTGCCGGAAGGCTGACTCCAGCTCGTCGGCCATGGTGACCGTGAACGAGTTCATCGCCTCGGGTCGGCTCAGGGTCAGCGTGAGGATGCCGTCGTCAGCGACGTCGTACCGCAGGGTCTCGTAGGTCATGACCGCAGGCTATCGACTTGCCGGTGCGCTGCGGCGTACGGCCGCACTTGTGCGGTGGTGTTGACGGAATCGCGCGTCACAGCACGTGTTCAGCGACCATAACCCCGCGTTACTCGCGGAAAAGCGGGGAAGGTGGGCCGAACGTTGGAGGGGTCAGAGGGGGATGTTCCCGTGCTGACCGCGTGCATCGGGCTCGTCGGCGCCGGTCATCGCGCCGGCGAGGGCACGGGCGAGCGCGGAGCGGGTGGCGGCAGGCTGGACGATCTCGTCGACGACGCCGATCTCGACCGCCTTCTCGACTCCACCGGCGATGCGCTCGTGCTCGGCGGCCAGCTCGGCCTCGACCTCTGCCCGGATGTCGGGGGCGACCTCGGCCAGCTTGCGGCGGTGCAGGATCCGGATCGCGGCAACCGCGCCCATCACGGCCACCTCGGCGCCCGGCCAGGCGAAGACGCGGGTGGCGCCGAGGGAGCGGGAGTTCATCGCGATGTAGGCGCCGCCGTAGGTCTTGCGGGTCACCAGCGTCACGCGCGGGACCACGGCCTCACCGAAGGCGTGCAGCAGCTTGGCGCCACGGCGGACGACGCCGTCCCACTCCTGCCCGACGCCGGGCAGGTAGCCGGGAACGTCGACCAGGACGATCAGCGGCACGCCGAAGGCGTCACACATGCGCACGAATCGGGACGCCTTCTCGGCCGAGGCCGAGTCGAGGCAGCCGCCGAGGCGCATCGGGTTGTTGGCGATCACGCCGACCGTGCGACCACCCATGCGACCGAGCGCGGTGACGATGTTGGGCGCCCACCGTGCGTGCAGCTCCTGAACGGTGTCGGTGTCGAGGACTTCCTCGACCAACGGGTGCACGTCATAGGCGCGCTTCTTCGACTCCGGGAGCACGGCGGACAGGTCGCGGTCCTCGACCGCGTCGACGTCCATCGCGCCCTGGGCTCCCAGGAGGGTGGCCACCCGGCGCCCGCGCTCGAGTGCCTCGGCCTCGGTCTCGGTGAGGATGTGCACGACACCGGAACGACGCCCGTGGGGCTCGGGGCCGCCCAGGCGTGCCATGTCGACGTCTTCGCCGGTGACCGAACGGACCACGTCGGGCCCCGTCACGAAGATGCGGCCCTGGGGGCCGAGGATGACCACGTCGGTCAGCGCCGGGCCGTACGCCGCGCCACCGGCGGCGGGGCCGAGGACGATCGAGATCTGGGGGATCTTGCCGGAGGCCTGGGTCATGGCGTGGAAGATCTCACCGACCGCGTGCAGGGAGATGACGCCCTCGGCAAGACGGGCGCCGCCGGAGTGCCACAGCCCCACGACGGGTACGCCGTCAGCCAGCGCGCGCTGGTAGGCCACGACGACGGCCTTGCAGCCGACCTCGCCCATCGCCCCGCCCATCACGGTGGCGTCGGAGCAGAAGGCGACCACGGGTGAGCCCTCGACGAGACCGCGGGCCGCGAGCATGCCGGAGTCGTCGTCCTCGGTGAGGAGCTCGACCGAGTCGGTGTCGAAGAACGCGGCCAACCGGTGCAGCGGGTTGCGCGGATCCTCCTCGCGGGGCAGCTTCGTGCGTACGGCGGTGGCGGTCATCAGATGCTCCCGAACGCGACGGCGACGTTGGCGCCGCCGAAGCCGAAGGAGTTGTTCAGCGCAACGATGTCGCCGCTGGGCAGGTCGCGCGCCTTGGTGGCGATGTCGAGCTCGACCAGGGGATCGAGGTTGTCGAGGTTGATCGTGGGTGGGCTGACCCGGTCGCGGATGGCGAGCACCGTGGCCACGGCCTCGAGTGCGCCGGCGCCACCGAGCAGGTGCCCGGTCATCGACTTGGTGCTGGTTACCACGCAGGAATCGACCGCATCGCCGAGCGTGGCGTGGAGCATCAGCCCCTCGGCCACGTCACCCTGCGGGGTCGAGGTGGCGTGGGCGTTGACGTGCTTGACGTCGCTCGGGCTGAAGTCGCCGGCCTCGATCGCGAGCTGGATGGCGCGGGTGCCGCCACGGCCCTCGGGGTCGGGCTGGGCGATGTCGTGGGCGTCGTTGCTGATGCCCGAACCCATTACCTGGGCGTAGATCGTGGCGCCGCGGGCCAGGGCGTGCTCCTCGGACTCGAGCACCAGGATGCCCGCGCCCTCACCGAGCACGAAGCCGTCACGGCCGGTGTCCCACGGACGCGAGACCGCGGTCGGGTCGCCGCCCTCCTCGCTGCCGGTCTTGGACAACGCCATCATCTGGGCGAATGCCGCCATCGGGAGGGGGTGGATCGCCGCCTCGGTGCCGCCGGCGACGACGACGTCGGCGCGGCCGAGGCGGATCTGGTCGATGGCCATCGAGATGGCCTCGTTGCCCGACGCGCAGGCCGACGTGGGTGCGTTGACCGCACCGCGGGCGCCGACGTAGAGGCCGACGTTCGCGGCCGGTGCGTTGGGCATCAGCATCGGCACGGAGAGCGGGGAGACCCGGCGGGCGCCCTTCTCCTTGAGTGCGTCGTAGTTGGACAGCAGGGTGGTCACCCCGCCGATCCCGGAGGCGACGGCGACCCCCGTGCGGGTGCCGTCGAGCTCGACACCCTCGAGACCAGCATCGCGCCATGCCTCCATGGCGGCCACCATCGCGAACTGTGCCGACCGGTCGAGGCGACGGGCCTTGACCCGGTCGAGCACCTCGGAGGGCTCGACCGCGATCCGGCCGGCGATCTTGACCGGGATGTCGGCTGCCCACTCGTCGTCGAGACGACGTACGCCGGAGGTGCCGGCCAGGAGCGCCGACCAGGTGCTGGCGACGTCTCCGCCGACAGGGTTGGTGGTGCCGAGTCCGGTGACGACCACGCGCTTGAGAGACATGCGGTTCCTTCGTGATGGGGGATGCTGGCCCCGAGGGGCACGGAGTTGGTGGGTCTGGGTCAGCTGGCGGCGTTCTCGATGAACGACACGGCGTCGCCGACGGTCTTCAGGTTCTTGACCTGGTCGTCGGGGATCGAGACGCCGAACTTCTCCTCGGCGGCTACGACGACCTCGACCATGGACAGCGAGTCGACGTCGAGGTCGTCGACGAACGACTTCTCCAGCTGCACGTCATCGGCGGGGATGCCGGCGACCTCGTTGACGATCTCGGCGAGGTCGGAGCGGATCTCTTCGGTGGTGGCCATGCTGGTTTTCTCCTTGTGTGTTGCGGGATGTGGGCGGATCGTGCGGGTGGTGCGGGATCGTGCGGGTCGAGCTGGTCCTGCGGTCAGGGAAGGGTGACGACCTGAGCGGCGTACGCCAGGCCGGCACCGAAGGCGATGAGCAGCGCTGTGTCGCCGCTGTGGGCCTCACCGTCGGCATACATCCGCTCGAGGGCCATCGGCACCGAGGCGGCCGAGGTGTTGCCCTGGTCGACGATGTCGCGGGCGATGCGCACCGTGTCGGGCAGCTTCATCGAGCGGGCCATCGTGTCGGTGATCCTGTTGTTGGCCTGGTGGGGCACGAAGACGTCGAGCTGGTCGGCGGTGACTCCGGCCCGGTCGAGAGCCTCCTTGGCGACCTTGGCCATCTCGAAGGCGGCCCAGCGGAAGACCGCGCTGCCCTCCATGACGAGATGGGGCATCTCAGGGGCGTCGGAGGCGATCACGTCGCGCCAGTCGTGGTTCTGCCGGATGTAGTCGTAGTGCTCCCCGTCGGAGCCCCACACCACCGGGCCGATGCCGGGAGTCTCTGACGGACCGACCACGACCGCGCCGGCACCGTCGGCGAAGATGAACGCCGTGCCCCGGTCGCGGGGGCTGGTGATGTCGGAGAGACGCTCGACGCCGATCACCAGCACATGGCGCGAGGAACCCCCACGGATCATGTCGGCGGCCAGCGAGACGCCGTGGCAGAAGCCGGCGCAGGCGGCGGAGATGTCGAAGGCGGCGGCGCCCTTGGTGCCCAGCTCGTGGGCGATCATGGTGGCCGCGGCCGGGGTCTGCATCAGGTGGCTGACCGTCGCCACGATGACGCAGTCGATCTGCTCGGCCTCGAGGCCGGCCCGCGCGAGCGCCTGCCTCGACGCCTCGACGGACATCATCGTCACGGTCTCGTCGTCGTCGGCGAAGCCGCGGGTCTTGATGCCGGAGCGCTGCTGGATCCACTCGTCGCTGGAGTCGATCGCGTCGACCACCTCGGAGTTGGGCACCACACGACGCGGCCGGTAGGCGCCGACGCCGAGGATGGCGGCATGGCCGGCCCCGGAAGCGGTGTTCAGGGTGGCCATCAGGCGGCGCCCTTCGGGTGCAGACGCAGGAGCGGCTGCCCGGGCGAGACCAGGTCGCCGTCCTCGACGAGCCACTCGACGATGGTGCCGCCGTGGGCCGCATTGATCTCGATGCTGTCGCGCAGGCTGGCCACGGAGCCGATGCAGGCGTGCTCGTCCAGCTCCACGGCCTCGGCGGCACGGTCGTCGCGGTGGAAGGTGCCCTTCATCGGGCTGACCACCATGCGCCAGGTGGGGGTGGTGTTGATCTCGGATGCCTCGCCGTGCTTCTCGCAGAACGCGCGTGCGTCGTCGAGCTGGTCCGGGGTCTTGAGGGCGAACGTCTCGACGCCCTTCATCGCCCGCTTGGCGATGCCGGTCAGGGTGCCGGCCGGCGGCATCTCGAGGATGCCGGTGACACCGAGGTCGAGCATGGTGTCCATGCAGAGGTCCCAGCGGACCGGGCGGCTGATCTGCTTGACGATGCGGGCCAGCACCTTGCGGCCGTCGTGGACGACCTGGCCGTCGGTGTTGGAGATGATCTTGGTGCGCGGGTCGTGGGTCGACACGGACCCCGCCAGGCTGCCCATCCGGTCGACAGCGGAGGCCATGTGCTCGGTGTGGAACGCACCCGCCACCGACAGTGGCATCAGGCGGGCCCTGGCCGGCGGGTCGGCCTGCAGCGCAGCGAGCTGTTCGACCGTGCCGGCAGCGACGATCTGGCCGGGGCCGTTGTTGTTGGCCGGGGTCAGGCCGTGCCTCTCGAGGGCGGCCAGCACCTCGTCGGGGTCACCCCCGAGGACGGCCGCCATGCTGGTCTCGCGTTGGGCGGCGGCCTCGGCCATCAGGCGGCCACGTTCGCGCACCAGCACCATGGCCTGCTCAGCGGTGATCGCGCGGGCACCGGCTGCGGCGGTCAGCTCGCCGACGCTGTGTCCGGCGACCGCACCGATCTTGTTGAACGCATCGGCCGGGTGCGGGAAGAGCTCGAGGGCGGCGACCAGGCCGGAGGCGACCAGCAGCGGCTGGGCGATCTCGGTCCGGCGGATGGTCTCCGCGTCGGCCTCGGTGCCGTAGTGGACCAGATCGATACCCGCGACCGTGGAGAGCCACTCGAAGCGGCTGCGGAAGACGGGGTCCTCCAGCCAAGGGGAGAGGAAACCGGGGGACTGGGCACCTTGGCCGGGAGCAACGATGACGAGCACATGTCCACTGTGCCGTGTCGAGGTCGGGGGACGCGGGTGTGGCGCGCACGAAATCCGACGGTGATTCTTTGTTGGGTTCCCACAAAAAATGGTTACCGGTCAGTCAGAGGTGCGGTCTGTTCTTGCCGAATCTGCCAGTCGTCCACATGTCAGCGCGACCCGAAGCGTGTAGGAGTCGCGGGGCTGGGTCGGGGTCAGGCCGGTGACCTCGGCGCTCTGCCGGAGCCGGTAGCGGATCGTGTTGGGATGCACGAACAGGGCCCGTGCTGTGCCCTCGACGGAGCCACCGTGCGCGAAGTAGGCATCGAGGGTGCCGATCAGGGTGTCGCGCCCCTCGGCGAGGACGTCGTACACCTCGGTGATGAGTTGGCGACGGGCCGCCTCGTCACCGGCCAACGCACGCTCGGGCAACAGGTCGTCGGCGTGCACCGGCCGGGGCGCTTCGGGCCACGCCGCAGCCGCCCGGTACCCGGCCTGGGCAGCGGTGGCCGAGCGGTGCGCATCCACCAGTCCGGGAACGGCCGGGCCCAGCACGACCGGGCCCTTGGCGAAGCGGCTGCTCAGCGTCTTCCCGGCCGCATCGGGGTCCTTGACCCCGCCGACGATCACCACCATCCGATCGCCCTGCACCGCGCACAACGCGTCCATGCCGGCCACGCGCGCGGCACGACGTACGTCGTCGAAGATGTCGACCCGGGAACCGGTCGCTGCGCGGCCCAGCACCACGACGACCTGGCCGGCATCGCGCCAGCCCAGGGCACTGGCCCGGGAGAGCACGGTCTCGTCGCTCTCCGAGCGCAGGACCGAGTCGACCACCAGCGCCTCGAGCCGTGCGTCCCAGGCGCCGCGCGACTCAGCCGCCCGGGCGTAGACCTCGGCCGTCGCGAAGGCCAGCTCACGGCCGTAGCGCAGCAGGCCCTCGTGCACGACCGGAGCCAGGTCGGCGTCGAGCAGGTCGTCGAGATTCTCCTCGACGACGTCGATCGTGAGGCGCACCAGCTCCACGGTCTGCTGCAGGGTGATCACCCCGGTCAACGCCCGGGGAGCGGCGCCGAAGACCTCCGCAGCGATCGCGGAGTCCTGCTCGACGGACAGGTCCCAAGCATCGCCGTGGTCGCGGAACCACGTGACGAATGCGCGGATGCCGGCCTGCACGATCATCCCCACCCACGAACGGTCCTCGGCGGACAGGTCGCGGAACCAGGCCTTCTGCTGGTCCATCTCGGCCATGCAGGCCGTGCTCAGACGTCCAAGGGCACGCTGCAGCAGGGCGGAGGACTGCTCGCGCGGGCTCGCACCGTTCATCAGCGAAGGCTAGCGTGCCGGTCGCGCCGACATGCCCTAGGTGTGATGCCCAGCCAGGTTGTCCAACCTGGTGATGGGCGCGGACTTCCCGATTGCTGAGTGGGGCCGGTGGTGGTTGTACTCGTGGACCCATCCTGGCAGAGCGGCCAGTCGGGCGGATTCGGAGTTGTAGAACTTTTTGAAGGCCCAGCCCTCGGCCAGGGTGCGGTGGAAGCGCTCGATCTTGCCGTTGGTCTGCGGCCGGTAGGGCCGGGTCTTCTTCGGGGTGATGCCCAGATCGGCGCAGGTGTCGCGCCAGAGGTGCGATTTGTAGCAGCTGCCGTTGTCGCTGATCACGCGCTGGACGGTGACGCCGCGCTCGGCGAACCAGGCGACCGCGTTTTTGAGCACCTGGGTTGCGGTCTCCTTGGTTTCGTCGTCGTGGGCCTCGACGTAGGCAACACGGGAGTGGTCGTCGATCACGGTGTGCAGGTAGCAGGTTCCGATGTTCGGGTCGTAGTTCTTGTTGCGAGATCCGATGCGCGCTGCTGTCGCGGCTCGATTCCTCTCGCCCTGCTGGCGGCCGACGTAACGCCAGCCGCCGCCGTCGGGGATCTTGCCGAGCTTCTTCACGTCGACATGGATCAGGTCGCCGGGCTTCTCGTGTTCGTAGCGGCGGATCGGCTCACCGGTGGCACGGTCGATGTGAGTGAGCCGGTTGATCCGACAGCGCACCAGGACGGCGTGGACGGTCGAGGCCGGCATGCCGATTCGGTCGGCGATCTCGACCGGACCGAGCCGCTGCTTCCAGCGCAGGTGCACGATCTTGCGGACCGTCGGTGCCGGGGTCCGGTTCGGCTGACGGTGGGGAGCCGATGATCGGTCGACCATGCCGGCAGGGCCTTCGTCGCGGTAGCGGTCGGCCCACTTCTTCGCGGTGCGCCACGAGACGTCGTAGCGTTCGGCTGCGCGGGCTGGTGGCCAGCCGTGGTCGACGATCAGGCGTGCAAGCCGGAGCCGGGCGCGTGGGGTCAGAGCAGCGTTGGCATGGGTAGCGTGGGACACGAAGGCCTCCTCTGGTGGCGGAGCGGTTTCTAGACAGCTCCACTCCACACCGGGGAGGCCTTCGTCCATCTACAGGTCAGACCGTGTCGTCGCAGGAACTCGACCAACGTGCCTGGGCATCACACCTAGGCGTCGCCGCCCTCCTGCTCGACGTCGGCGACCGCGGTCGGGTCGTCGATGCGGTACTGGTCGAACGCCTTCGTGACCAGGTCGGGCTCGATCTCGCCGGAGTCGGCCAGGGCCTGCAGGGCCTGGACGACGACCGACTCGGCGTCGACGTTGAAGAACCGGCGAGCGGCGGGGCGGGTGTCGGCGAAGCCGAACCCGTCGGTGCCGAGCACGCGGTACTCGTTGGGCACCCAACGCGCGATCTGCAACGGAACGGCGGCCATGAAGTCCGAGACCGCGACCACCGGACCCTCGTGGGAGCCGAGCTTGTCGGAGACGTAGGCGGTGCGCGGGGTCTCGCCGGGGTGCAGCAGGTTCCACTCCTCGGAGGACACCGCGTCGCGAGCCAACTCGTTCCACGAGGTGACCGACCAGGTGTCGGCCGAGACGCCCCAGTCGTCGGCGAGCAGCTGCTGCGCCTTGACGATCCACGGGTAGCCGACTCCGGAGGCCATCAGCTGCACCTTCGGGCCTTCCTTCTCGGACGAGGAGGTCTTGTGCAGTCCCTTGAGGATGCCCTCGACGTCGACGCCCTCGGGCTCGGCGGGCTGGTCGACGGGCTCGTTGTAGACGGTGAGGTAGAAGATCACGTCCTCCGCCTGCTCGCCGTACATCCGCTCCAGGCCGGACTTCATGATGTGGGCGATCTCGTAGGCCAGCGCGGGGTCGTAGTGGACGACGGCCGGGTTGGTGGCCGCCAGCAGGGGCGAGTGTCCGTCAGCGTGCTGGAGGCCCTCGCCGGTCAGCGTGGTGCGACCCGCGGTGGCGCCGATCAGGAATCCCCGGGCTAGCTGGTCGGCCATCGCCCAGATGGAGTCGCCGGTGCGCTGGAAGCCGAACATCGAGTAGAAGATGTAGAACGGGATCATGTGCTCGCCGTGCGTGGAGTACGCCGACCCGGCGGCCGTCGCGGACGCCATGGCGCCGGCCTCGGAGATGCCCTCGTGCAGCATCTGGCCCTGCTCGGACTCACGCCACTTGAGCAGCAGCTTGCGGTCGACCGACTCATAGGTCTGCCCGGCCGGGTTGTAGACCTTCGCGGTCGGGAACATCGCGTCCATGCCGAAGGTGCGGTACTCGTCGGGCGCGATCGGCACGATGCGCTGGCCGATCTCCGGGTCCTTCATCCAGTCCTTGAGCAACCGGACCGTGGCCTGTGTGGTGGCGACCTTGTTGTTGCCCGAGCCCTGCTTCAGCTCGGAGTACACCTTGTCCTCGGGGAGCTTGAGGGTCTTGGCCCGGAGCACTCGCTTCGGCATCGAGCCGCCGAGCGCGCGGCGACGCTCCATCATGTACTCCATCTCGGGGGAGTCCATGCCGGGGTGGAAGAACGGCGCGGTGTGGTCGGCGTCGTAGCGGGTCTCGATCTCCTTGTCGCTGATCGGGAGATAGAGGCGGTCGCGGAACTTCTTGAGGTCTTCCTTGTTGAGCTTCTTCATCTGGTGGGTGGCGTTCTTGCCCTCGAGGGCGTCGATCGTCCATCCCTTGATGGTGTGGGCAAGGATCACCGTCGGCTGGCCGACGTGCTTGGTGGCGGCGTCGAAGGCGGCGTACACCTTGCGGTAGTCGTGACCGCCGCGCGGCAGCTTCTCGATCTGCCGGTCGCTCATGTGCTCGACCATCTTGCGCAGTCGCGGGTCGGGGCCGAAGAAGTGCTCGCGGTTGTAGGCGCCGTCCTCGACGGAAAACGTCTGGAACGCGCCGTCGGGGGTGGTGTTCATCTGGTTGACCAGCACGCCGTCGACGTCGCGGGCGAGCAGGTCGTCCCACTCACGTCCCCAGATCACCTTGATCACGTTCCAGCCGGCACCGCGGAACTGCGACTCCAGCTCCTGGATGATCTTGCCGTTGCCGCGCACCGGGCCGTCGAGCTGTTGCAGGTTGCAGTTGATCACCCAGGTGAGGTTGTCGAGCTCCTCGCGGGCGGCGACGCCGATCGCGCCGAGCGACTCGGGCTCGGCCATCTCGCCGTCGCCCAGGAAGGCCCACACCTGCTGCTGGCTGGTGTCCTTGATGTTGCGGTTGTGCAGGTAGCGGTTGAACCGCGCCTGGTAGATCGAGTTGATGCCGGTCAGGCCCATCGAGACCGTGGGGAACTCCCAGAACTCGGGCATCAGGCGCGGGTGGGGGTACGACGACAGGCCCTTGCCGACACCGTGCTGGACCTCCTGGCGGAAGTAGAGCAGCTGCTCCTCGGTGAGCCGGCCCTCGAGGAAGGCGCGGGCGTAGATGCCGGGGGAGCCGTGGCCCTGGATGTAGATCTGGTCGCCGCCGCCGGGGTGGTCGTGGCCGCGGAAGAAGTGGTTGAAGCCGACCTCGTAGAGGCTGGCCGCCGACTGGTAGGTGGCGATGTGACCGCCGACCTCGAGGCCCTTGCGGTTGGCGTCGGAGACCATCACCGCCGCGTTCCAGCGGATGAAGGCGCGGATCCGGCGCTCGATGTCCTCGTCGCCGGGGAACCACGGCTCGCGCTCCGGCGGGATCGTGTTGATGTAGTCGGTGCTGCGTAGGGCGGGGACGCCGACCTGCTTCTCGCGGGCCCTCTCGAGCAGGCGGAGCATGAGATAGCGGGCGCGGTCGCGGCCGCGCTCGTCGATCATCGAGTCGAAGGACGCGAGCCAGTCGCCGGTCTCCTCGGGGTCGATGTCAGGCAGTTGCGTGGGCAGGCCCTCGTGGATGACGGGGGGAGCCGAGGGCTTGGCAATGTCGGTCACACCGTCATCGTTGCACGCTCGGGACGGGGAGAAAATCTACCCAGCGGTAGGGTCGGATTTGTCCAAAGGTGCCCACACTCGGCGCGCGAGGGTTGCGCAGCGGGCTGATGTCCGGTGGACTACGTGCACCATTTTCTGTAATCGCGTGACTGGAGGAGTCAGTTGAGTTCGACCGCGGGTGGCGAGGCCACCCAGAATGCCGGTGCAGGTGCACGTCTGGGCTTCAAGCCCGGACTGGTGATCCAGGAACTTGGCTGGGACAACGACACCGATGAGGATCTCCGCATCCAGATCGAGGATTCCATCGATGCCGACATGGTCGACGGTGACTACGGGAACGTGGTCGACGCCGTCGTGCTGTGGTGGCGCGACGACGACGGCGACCTCGTCGATGCGCTGGTCGACTCCTTGACCGACCTGGTCGGCGGCGGCGTCATCTGGTTGCTGACCCCCAAGGTGGGGCGCCCCGGCTCGGTCGATCCGGCCGACGTCGCGGAGGCCGCTCCCATTGCTGGCCTGTCCCAGACCACGACGGCCACGGTCAGCAAGGACTGGGCGGCCACCTCGCTCGTGGCACCCAAGTCGGCCCACTGACCCGCTCACAGAATCTCCGCCGCGGCGGGTTGTCGAAAGGAACACCGATGGGCAAGGGGCGCGAACGCCTGCAGTCAGGCGTCTACTCCGCGAAGGTGTTGGCCGGATCCGGTGTGGTCCAGCCCTACTCGCCGTTGAAGCTGGCCCGTCTCGGCAGGACGGTTCTCCAGTGGGGCACCGGACCGGCCGGAGGCTTCGCCTCGTTGGCGGTGCGCCACCCTGACCGTCCGGGACTCATCGACGAACTCGGCACCCTCACCTTCGGCGACATCCATCGGCGCAGCAACGCGCTCGCCTCAAGCCTGCGCGCACGCGGCATCTCGGAGGGCGACGGGGTCGCCGTGATGTGTCGCAACCACCGCGGCTTCGTCGATGCCAGCCTGGCGATCGCGAAGCTGGGTGCCGACGTGCTGTACCTGAACACTGCGTTCGCCGGGCCCCAGCTGGTCGACGTACTCGAGCGTGAGAAGCCGAAGGCGGTCATCCACGACGAGGAGTTCACCGCGATGCTGGAGGGCGCGGAGGTCGAGAACCGCATCCTCGCCTGGGTGGACGGCGACACCGACGCCGGCGACACCCTCGAGCGCCTGATCGCGGCCGGCTCGACGGCCGACCTCAAGCCACCGTCGCGCCACTCCCGCACGATCATCCTCACCTCGGGCACCACCGGCACGCCGAAGGGCGCCCCGCGCAGCGAAGCCGGCATCGGCGCGGCGGTCTCGCTGCTGTCACGGATGCCGTTGCGGGCGCAGTGGAGGACCCACATCGCCGCACCCCTGTTCCACACCTGGGGCTTCGCCCACCTGGCGCTGGGAATGCTGCTCGGCTCGACCGCGGTGCTGACCCGTCGCTTCGACCCCGAGGCTGCGCTGAGGACCATCGCCGACAACAGGTGCGACTCCTTCGTGGTGATCCCGGTGATGCTGCAGCGCATCATGCAGCTGCCGGCCGAGACGATCGAGGCCCACGACTTCTCGAGCGTGAAGGTGGTGGCCGCGTCCGGGTCGGCCCTGCCCGGTGACCTGGCCACGGCCTGGATGGACCGCTTCGGTGACACGCTCTACAACATCTACGGCTCCACCGAGGTGGCCTATGCCTCCATCGCCACCCCCGAGGACCTGCGGGCAGCGCCCGACAGCGCAGGCCGGCCGCCGCACGCGACCGTCGTACGCATCGTCGACCAGGACGGCAAGCCGGTCCCCGACGGGGAGTCCGGTCGCATCTTCGTCGGCAACGGACTGCTGTTCGAGGGCTACACCGGCGGTGGGCACAAGGAGCTGCTCGACGGCCTGATGTCCAGCGGTGACGTGGGTCGCTTCGACGCCAACGGGCGCCTGTTCGTCGAGGGTCGGGACGACGAGATGATCGTCTCCGGCGGCGAGAACGTCTTCCCCAAGGAGGTCGAGGACTGCCTGTGCCGCCACGAGGCCGTGGTCGAGGCAGCCGCGATCGGCATCGAGGACGCCGACTTCGGCAAGCGCCTGCGGGCCTTCGTCGTGGTCTCGGGGGAGATCGACGACGAGGGCCTCAAGGACTGGGTGAAGGCCAACCTGGCCAGGTTCAAGGTGCCCCGCGAGATCGTCTTCCTCGACGAGCTGCCGCGCAACGCGACCGGCAAGGTGCTCAAGCGCGAACTGGTCGAGTGGCAGGGCTGAGTCCGCCCTACCCGACCGGGAGTCAGGGCCCGACCAGGAGTCAGGACGTGGTCTGCTTGTAGCAGGTCAGCAGGTGGTGCCCCTGGTCCCAGTAGTCCTCGTAGGGCCACGTGGCCCACCAGGTGTCGGTCTGGGCGATGGCGTGGCACCGGTTGTCGGTCATCTTCTTGAGAGCCTCCTCGCCGGGGTACTTCTTGCCCGGCGCCTCGAAGGCCCCTGCGAAGCGGAACTGGTGCGGCTTGTCGCAGGTGAGGTGATCGGCATCGCCCTCGCCGTCACCGTCCTCGTCCTTGCCCGGGTTGATGCAGCGGGAGTACTTGTCGGGCACGCCGTCGGTGAACTCGCTGCTCAGGTAGGAGGTCTCGGGCAGCAGGAACGTCTTGCCGTTGAGGCGGGCGACCAGGTCGCAGCGGAACCAACGCGCTCCCGCACTCCACTGGGCGGTGGTCGGTTCGAACCAGATCCACTCGAAGACCGTGCCGATCAGCTTGGCCGGGGCGAGCCCGACGGCCTGGGTCAGGTGCTTCTGGCACTGGTTCTGCACGCGCTTGGTGTCGGCGCTGGTGGTTCCCTTGGGAAACATCCCGACCAGGTAGGTGTAGGTGTTGTGCTTGCCGTAGCAGTCGGAGGCCGGGTTCTTCGTGCTGGTCGGCGCCTGCAGCTGGCTGGCGTTCAGCCGATAGCAGGATCCCTCGGTGGGAGCCCCGGCCAGCGGGTCGAGCTCGGGAGTGGGCGAGGCGGCCGACGGGCCCATCTCGGCGTTGATGTCTCCCGGCTGGTCCTCACCGCATCCGGCAATGAGCAGGAGCAGCCCACACGCGAGCGCGGCGGCGCTAGTGCGAAGATGGCGGTAAGACATGGAACATCCCTTTGGTCGTGAACAATCTGAATCCTAGGACAGGCTCCCGGTGACATCTCTGCAAGTGGGCGACGACGCTCCGGACTTCACCCTGCGTGATCAGTTCGGACAGGACGTCCAGCTCTCCTCCTTCCGGGACAAGAAGGCCGTCGCGCTCTTCTTCTACCCCTACGCCTTCTCCGGAGTGTGCACCGGGGAACTCACCGGCATCCGCGACCGGCTCGACGAGTTCCTCACGTTCGACACCGAGGTGCTGGCGATCTCCTGCGACCCGACGTACTCGATCCGGGCCTTCGCCGATCGCGACGGCCTGAACTTCCCACTGCTCTCGGACTTCTGGCCGCACGGTGAGGTCGCCAGGCAGTACGACGTCTTCGACGAGGCCAAGGGGTGCCCGAGGCGCTCGTCGTACGTCGTCGACACGGCCGGGCGCATCTCGTGGGCGGTGCACAACGCGATGCCGGAGGGCCGCGACCTCGACGAGCACCTGAGGCAGCTGCGGGCACTGGACTAGACCATGTCTCAGAACTTCTGCGGAGGTTCTGCGAACTTCGGGACAGACACACCCCACTCGGGTCAGACTGTGCGTGTCGCGACCGCAGGAGACCCGAGACTCCTGCGGTCGCGGCTCATTTGTGAGGATCCTGGTTGACGCCGCGGTCTCGTGATCGCGTAGTCTGTGCCGCGCTTCGGGGCGCATAGCTCAGCGGTAGAGCGCCTCCCTTACAAGGAGGATGTCGGGGGTTCGATCCCCTCTGCGCCCACCTCGATCCATGTCGTCTCGCTCGGCCCAGCACCCGCAGGGGACGAGTCCTCCATCCGTTCATCGCGTCGCGGTGACCGTCCGCCGATCCGGCGGTTCGTACCCGTTCCGGGCACCGCGGCCAGTGGCTAAAGTTGCGAAGACACCACACGTGATGGAGGCCACATGCTCGTCCAGTTCCAGATCGCCGACTTCATCGACCGCGCGGCGACGGTCTACGGGGACCGGGTCGGGGTCGTCGACGAACCCGACCAGCCCGCCCCCTCGCAGGGGTCGCTGAGCTACGCGGAGATCGCGGCGCGGGCCAAGCGCCAGGCGGCAAAGCTCGACGAGCTGGGGATCGGCTTCGGTGACCGGGTCGCGGTGGTGTCCCACAACAGTGCCCGGCTGCTCACCTCGTTCTTCGGTGTCGCCGGCCACGGCCGCGTGCTGGTGCCGGTCAACTTCAGGCTGCGTCCCGACGAGGTCTCCTACATCGTCGAGCACTCAGGAGCCCGGATGCTCCTGATCGACCCCGAGCTCGAGGAGACGCTGGCCGGGGTCGACGCCGAGTTCAAGTTCGTGATCGGCAACGACGACGACATCTACGCCGATGAGGGCGTGGAGCCGCAGGCCTGGGAGCCCGACGAGAACGCGACCGCCTGCATCAACTACACCTCCGGCACGACAGCACGCCCCAAGGGCGTGCAGATCACCCACCGCAACATCTGGGTCAACGCGGTGACCTTCGGGCTCCATGCCGGAGTGACCGACCGCGACGTCTACCTGCACACGCTGCCGATGTTCCACGCCAACGGGTGGGGCATGCCGTTCGCGATGGCCGGCCTCGGTGTCCCGCAAGTCGTGATCCGCAAGATCGACGGCGCCGAGATCCTCCGCCGGGTGGCCGAGCACGGGATCACCGTGATGTGTGCCGCCCCGGCGGTCGTGGCCGCCGTGCTCGAGGCCGCCGCCGACTGGGAGGGCGAGATCCCCGGCCGTGACAAGGTGCGCATCATCGTGGCCGGCGCCCCGCCGCCGACCAAGACGGTGGCCCGCGTCGAGACCGAGCTGGGTTGGGAGTTCATCCAGATCTACGGGCTCACCGAGACCTCGCCGCTGCTGACCATCAACCGCACCCGTGCCGAGTGGGACGACCTGCCCGTCGAGGAACGCGCCAGCAAGCTGGTGCGCGCCGGGGCGCCCGCGATCGGCGTACGCCTGTCGACCGACGCCGAGGGTGAGGTGCTGGCCCGCTCCAACGTGGTGCTGGAGGGCTACTGGCAGAACCCCGAGGAGACCGAGCGCTGCCTTGCCGGTGACTGGTTCCACACCGGTGACGGAGGAGTAGTCGGCGACGACGGCTACCTGACCATCGCCGACCGCAAGAAGGACGTGATCATCACCGGTGGCGAGAACGTCAGCTCGATCGAGGTCGAGGACGTGATCTTCTCGCACCCGGCCGTGGCCGAGGTCGCCGTGATCGGCGTACCCAGCGAGAAGTGGGGTGAGACCATCAAGGCGCTGGTCGTGACCGCTCCCGACCACGAGGTCACCGAGGCCGAGCTGATCGCCTGGTGCAAGGACAAGGCCGCCGGCTACAAGGCGCCCACCTCGATCGAGTTCCGCGACGAGCTTGCCCGTACGGCGACGGGCAAGCTGCAGAAGTTCAAGCTGCGCGCGCCCTACTGGGAGGGTCGCGACCGCCAGGTCAACTGACCCGCGGGCCCGGATGAGACGGCTCTCATCCGGGCCTCACGCCGTGCTCACCGCAGACCGGCAACGTTTCTCTCGTCAACGAAGGTGCTCAACCAGACGAGAGGAACTGCGATGAACGTGAAGAGGACTTTCTCCGTGACCGCGACGGCCCTGGCGGGCGTGGTGGTCGGCGGACTGATCGCCATGCAGGCACCGGCCGTGTCGGTCGGCGCTGACAGGAACCAGGGCCAGGACGGCGACCAGGTCGTCGCCAAGCGCGAGGACGACATGCCCGACCTGGTGCTGGTCGCGGACGACGATGACGACGACACCCGCGACCGCGACACCCGGTCCAAGGCCTCGCGCCAGTCGCGCCACAGCAAGGTCTCGCGCGACAACACCCGCAGCAACTTCACCAAGGTGAGCCGCGACCGGGACCGCAGCCGCGGCGACAAGACCCGCGACTGGACGCGCGACGGTGTGAAGCAGGGCAAGAAGGCAGAGCGGGACTGGTCGGCGAACCGGACCAACGACCGCTCGCGCAACGACACCCGTCGCTGAGCAGGGTGACGACGATGGATGCGCGACGCGACAGCTGGCTGCTGGCCGAGGGCGACCCGATCACCGAGGACCTGACCGCGATGCGGTTGCTCGGTGGCGGTGAAGCCTACGAGGCCTACCTCGCCTTCGACGAGATCACCTTCTCACCGGTCGTGGTCAAGGTGCTGCGACCCGGACAGGTCGAGGACCGGTCGGCGCAGCGTGGGCTGCGCCGCGAGGTGGCCGCACTGGCTCGCGTCAACCATCCCGTGGTGGTGCGGGGCCTGCGTCATGAGTACGACGGGCCCCGCCCCCACATCGTCCTGGAGCACATCGACGGCCCGCGGTTGTCGAGCCTGATCCGCCGCTACGGACCGCTGCAGGAGGCGCAGTACCTGCCCCTGGCGATCGACGTGGCCTCGGCCCTGCACTACCTGGGCAACGTCGGGCACGTGCACCTCGACATCAAGCCGAGCAACATCATCATGGGCGCGCCGGCTCGCCTGATCGACCTCTCCGTGGCCCGAACCCTCGACGCGGCGGCCGAGCTGGACCATCCGATCGGGACCGACGCCTACATGGCTCCCGAGCAGTGCGCGCCGAGTGACGGCGTACGCCCCGGGCTCGCCAGCGACGTCTGGGGACTGGGCGCGACCCTCTTCGAGGCGGTGAGCGGCCGGACGCCGTTCTCCGACGGTGACCAGGACTCGCGCGTGCCGGAGGAGATCTGGCCGCAGCTGGTCGAGGAGCCCCGCCGGCTCCCCGACCGGGTGCCCGACGAGCTGGTCAAGGTGGTCGAGGCCGCCCTGGACCGGGAGCCGGCCAACCGGCCGTTGCCGCACGAAGTCGCCGAGGCACTGCAGCCGGTGCTCGAGCGTCAGCCTCGTGGCCACCTCGCCGGGTTCCGCGTGCGCGCCTGAGCGCGGCGAGCGCGGGTCGGCGTACCCCCGGCGCTTGTGCGGTGCTGTTGACGGAATTGGGCGTCACAGCACGTGTTCAGCGACCATAACCCCGCGTTACTCGCGGTTGGTCGCGGTTGGTCGGGGCAGGTCAGGGGACCAGGCGGTAGCCCATGCCGCGCACGGTCGCGAAGCGCCCGGCGCCGAGTTTCTTGCGCAGGTAGCCGACGTAGACGTCGACCACGTTGGAGCCGGGGTCGAAGTCGAAGCCCCAGGCGTGGTCGAGCAGTTGCTCGCGGGAGAGCACCTGGCCGGGATTGAGCAGGAAGATCTCCAGGAGGGTGAACTCGCGGGCGGAGAGGTCGACCTCGCGGCCGTCGACCGAGGCCCGCCGGGTGCGCAGGTCGAGGCGGACGCCGCCGGCCTCCAGCACGTCACCGCGTCCGGCGCCCTGGTCGGAGCCCTGCTCGTTGGCCTGGCGCAACCGCAACCGCACCCTGGCCAGCAGTTCGGCGAACCGGAACGGCTTGGACATGTAGTCGTCGGCGCCGCCCTCGAGGGCCGAGACCGTGTCGGTGACCGAGTCACGTGCGGTCAGCACGATGACCGGCACCCGCGCACCTTGGGAGCGCAGCTGGTCGAGCACCTCGAAGCCATCCATGCCGGGTAGCCCGATGTCGAGGACGACCAGGTCGAAGTCGTCGCCCAGGGCCAGGTCGAGGCCCCGGTCCCCGTCCTCGGCGACCGTGGTCTGGTGGCCCTCCGCAGTGAGCCCCTTGGCGACGAACGAGGCGATCCTGGCCTCGTCCTCGATGATCAGGATGCGGGCCATGCGGGGTCCTCCTGGAGTCCAGAGCTGGTGGGCAGTGTGATCACGAAGCATGCGCCGGGCGGGTCGGCATCCTCGACGTGGACGGTGCCGTGGTGGGCCTCGACGACCGCACGCACGATCGACAGGCCCAGGCCGAACCCCTCGTCGCCGGGAAGGACCGTGCCCCGGGCGAACCGGTCGAAGATCAGCTCGCGGTGCTCGGTGGCGACCCCGTGCCCGGTGTCGCGCACCCAGATCCGCACCCGGTCGCCGTCGTCGACGGAGCCGATCGCCACCGTGTCTCCGGGCAAGGTGTGCTTGACCGCGTTGTCGGCCAGCTGCAGCAACACCTGGGTGATCCGTTGCTCGTCGAGATCCGCCGGCCGGGTGGCGCGGCTCTCGTCGACCCAGTCCCGCACGCCGAGGGCCCGCGCCTTGGCCAGCACCGTCCCGACCAGCGTCGGCACATCGGTGGGCCGGGGGGTGACGAAGTCGGGTCGGGCACTCTTGCTGAGCAGGATCAGGTCGCCGACGAGTCGTGACATCCGGTCGACCTCGTCGAGCAGGAGGGCGCGCGTTTCGGCGACCTCGGCCGGATCCTCGGCATCGAGCAGCTCGAGGTGGCCCTGCAGGACCGTCAGCGGAGTCTTGAGCTCGTGTCCGGCCGCGTCGAGGAACTGGCGTTGGTGGGTGAAGGACGCCTCCAGGCGCGCCAACATGTCGTTGACCGTGCGGGTGAGGGCGGTGATGTCGTCGTTGCCGGTCTCGGTGAGGCGACGGGTCAGGTCGCTGCCGCTGATCTCGCGGGCGGTCTCGTTCATCTCACGCAGTGGGGCCAACAGCCTGCCCGCCTGCCACGCCGCCAGTGCGGTGATCAGGCCGAGGGAGAGCAGCGAGACGATGGCGTAGGTGCGGATCAGCTGGTTGAGCTCGTCGCGGGAGTCCTCGAGGAAGGTCACCACGACCAGGGCCCCGTCGGAGTTGCGGCCGGTGATCGGCTGCACGGTGACCATGAGTTCACCGAACCCCGAGTCCAGGTGCTCCTCACCGCCGGTGGCGAGGAGCTTGCGCACTACGCGGGCGAACTCGTCGGTCTCGGCGAACTCGCGGTGGCGTGAGGTGGAGACATACACCGGCCGGTCGGAGGTCCAGGCGACGAACAGCTCGTCATCACCGGGGACGTTGCGTTCGAGGAAGACGCGCAGCAGGTCACGCACCGATGCGAAGCCCTCCTGGCCGGCGCCGGACGCCGAGGATCCCGGGCCGGCCTTCTGCAGGGTCCGGAACTCGGCGATCTCCTGGTCGGCCTGGCGTTGCGCGGCACCCTCGAGGCGGGCCGACTCGAGGGCATAGATGATGGCACCCGCGGACGCCAGGGCGAGGGCGACCAGCAGCGCGACGGCAGCGATGATGCGCACGCGCACGGAGACGCCCGACGAGCGTCGGGCGTCCGGGTTGTGGTCCGCAGGGCTGCGCAGGCGGGGCCAGGTACGGCGGTGGCCCGTGCGCTGCGGCCTCGTGCGGCGAGGTCGGATCGAGGTCATCCCACCTCGCCCACGGCGGTGTCAGTCGTCGTCATCGGGACCATCGTCGTGGTCGTCGTCAGGGTCGTCGCGGTCGCGGCCGTCGTCATCGTCGTCGTCATCGAGGTCGTCGGGGCGCACCGTGATCGTGTCGGGCCCGTCGTCATCGTCATCGTCGTCGTCCGACCCCGCCGTGTGGCGCGGTGTCCTGGTCGGGTCCTTGGTGGGCTTCTTGCTGGGTCCGTCGGTGGTGGGCGAGGTGGACTGCTCGACGATCCGGATCGGTGCCCGGTCGCCGGGCTCGTCGCCGGCAGCGGCCAGCGCCCCCGCGACGTACGCCGCCATCGGCAGCGCCAGTGCGAGCCCGATGATGGCCATCCACGTCTTCGTCATGCGCCCAAGCATTCCGCAGCCTCGTGGTGAGTCGATGAGATGGACATGAGAGAGCCCTCATCCAGCCGTGGGGCGGGACTGCTGCCACTCGGAGTAGAGACGGGGGAGAGCCTCGGTCATGAAGCTGAAGAAGTCGCGCGTCTCGTCGACCCGATCGGCGGCCAGACCGGAGACGGCTCCCTCGGCCAGGGCCTTGTCGAGCACGGCGACCATCGCCGCGTATCCCTCGATCTCCATGGTGACCGGCCCGAGCCACATGTCGCCGCCGATGGAGAAGCGGTCGACACGCTCGCCGGCCTCGCGGCGACGGTGGATCAGCCGGATCCTGGAGAGGAAGTTCACCGCCCCGCTGATCGCGGCGGGGCTGACCTTGAGCGTGGTGGCGAGCTCGCGGGCGGTCAGGTCGGGACCGTCGGCGCAGAGCAGTGCGGCGAAGACCCGTGACGGCATTCGTGGGAACCCCATGCCGCTCAGCATCGCGGCAAGGTCCTCCACGAAGCGGGCGCTGGCGTCGTCACTCATGGTGGCAGTCTAGACGAGACTTCATGGAATTTGGATAGTTCACAATTTTGTGAATTCGGAGTACCGTCGGGGCATGGGCAACGTCATCGACATCGCCGAGCTCGTGAAGAGGTTCGGCGCCACCACGGCCCTCGACGGCCTCGACCTGAGCGTGGCTCGTGGGGAGGTGCACGGCTTCCTGGGGCCGAACGGAGCCGGCAAGTCGACCACGATCCGGGTCCTGCTGGGGCTGCTGCGAGCCGACGCCGGAACTGTGTCACTGCTGGGTGGCGACCCCTGGTCCGAGGCCGCCCAGCTCCATCGCCGCCTGGCCTACGTGCCGGGCGACGTGAACCTGTGGCCGAACCTCTCCGGCGGAGAGGTCATCGACCTGCTCGGCCGGCTGCGCGGTGGTCTCGACGAGAAGCGCAGGGCAGACCTGCTCGAGCGCTTCGAGCTGGACCCGACCAAGAAGGGCCGCACCTACTCCAAGGGCAACCGGCAGAAGGTGGCGCTGGTCGCCGCGTTGTCCTCCGATGTCGAGCTGCTGATGCTCGACGAGCCGACCTCAGGCCTCGACCCGATCATGGAGTCGGTCTTCCAGGCCTGCATCGACGAGTTCCGTGCGGACGGTCGCAGTGTCCTGCTCTCCAGCCACATCCTGGCCGAGGTCGAACGGCTCTGTGACCGGGTCAGCATCATCCGAGCCGGCCGGGTGGTCGAGTCCGGCACGCTGGCCGACCTGCGGCACCTGACGCGTACGGCGGTCTCGGCCCAGCTCGCCACTGACCCGGTCGGTCTCGACACCCTCGAGGGCATCCACGGCCTGGTCGTCGAGGGCAGTCGCGCCGAGTTCGAGGTCGACTCGGCCAGGCTCGGCGACGCCCTGGGCCGGCTGGGCGAGTTCGGCATCCTCACCCTGACGAGTCAGCCGCCCACCCTGGAGGAGCTCTTCCTGCGCCACTACGGTGACGAGGTCGACGCGTCCGGGGCTCCGGTGGAGGTCGATCGGTGAGAGCCGTGACGGGCGCCGGCATCCTGCTGCGCACCTTCCTGGCCCGGGACCTGCTCGCCGTCGTCTGCTGGACGGCGGGGATCACGTTGCTCTACTGGTCGCAGGCGATCAGCGTCGACGGGCTCTACGCCTCCCAGGCAGAGTTCGACAAGGCCGCTGCCAGCATGGAGCAGAACGCCGCCTTCATCGCGATGGCCGGCCCGGCTCGTGCGCTGAACACCACCGGGGGACAGGTTGCCTGGCAGGCCACCGCCTTCGGCGCGGTCCTCGTCGGGCTGATGAGCATGTTCCTCATCGGACGCCACACCCGCGTCGAGGAGGAGACCGGGCGTGACGAGCTGGTCCGCTCCGGGGCGATCGGTCGACACGCGCCGATGACCGCCGCACTGGCCGTCACCCTGCTGGCCAACCTGGTCGTCGCCCTGGTCACCACGGGTGCTTTGCTCGGCTACGGCTTGCCGGCAGCCGGGTCGTGGGCGATCGGCCTCGGCCTGTTCCTGGTCGGTGCATGCTTCACCGGCGTCGCCCTGGTCGCGGCCCAGCTCACCCAGGGCGCCCGCGCCATGTACGGCATCGTCGGCGCAGTCCTCGGTGCCTCCTACGCGTTGCGTGCCATCGGTGACGTCACCGACAACGGGCTCTCCTGGCTGTCGCCGATCGGTTGCTACCAGGCCATGCGTCCCTACGCCGACGAGCGCTGGTGGCCGGCGTTGCTGCTCCTGGCCGTGGCCGTGGTGACGGTCTGCACGGCGTACGCCGTGTTCGGACGCCGTGACATCGGCTCCGGAGTCTTCTCCGCCCGCCCCGGTCAGCCCCGTGCCTCCGGTGACCTGGTCGGCTGGGGCCACGCGGGCGCGCTGGGCCTGGCCTGGCGGCTGCACCGCGGCAGCCTGATCGGCTGGACCCTCGGGATGTTCCTCGGCGGGCTCGGCTACGGCACGGTCGGCAACGACGTCGGTGACCTCCTCGGCGACTCCGAGGCCACCCGCGACGTGCTGGCGGCCGGCGCCGCCGACCTGGTCGACGGCTTCTACGGTGCCGCGGGACTGATGCTGGTCCTGATCACCGGTGGGTACGCCGTCTCGGCGGCGTTGCGTGCCCGTGGCGAGGAGGACGCCGGACGCGTCGAGGCGCTGCTGTCGACCGGGCTGTCCCGCACGAGCTGGTTCCTGGCCCACACCGCCATCACCGTGCTCGGCACCGTGGTGATCGTGATCGCCTCGGGCATCGGGCTCGGCAGCGGCTACGCACTGGTCACGGGCGAGTGGGGTGACGTCGCTCGACTGGGCGCAGCACCCGTCTCGGCGGGCGCCGGACTGCTGGTGCTGATCGGGCTGGGCGTGCTGCTGGTCGGTGTGCTGCCGCGATGGGCGGGCCTGGCCTGGCTCGGGCTCGGATTCTGTGTCGTGGTGATGTTCTTCGGCCAGCTGCTGAAGTTCCCCGACTGGCTGGTGGACCTCTCGCCCTTCTCCCACCTGGCCCTGGTGCCGGCACAGTCCTTCGACCTCGTGCCGTACGCCGTCGTGCTCCTCATCGGCGCCTCGTTGCTGGTGGCCGGGGTGGTCGGCCTGCGGCGACGGGACCTGCACTGATCACGCGCGCCACGCGCGCCGGGTGCGGGACACACGACGAACTTTCGGTGACGCCCACTAGCCTGAGGGCATGACGACATTGGGTGAGGTGGTCGACCTCCTGCACAGCTGGTATCCGCCGCAGACCGCGGACTCCTGGGACGCCGTCGGCCTGGTGCACGGCGACCCGAGCGCCACGGTCAAGAAGGTGATGTTCGCCGTCGATCCCACGGAACAGGTGGCCAAGGAAGCGGTTGCCTGGGGTGCTGACCTGCTGGTCTGCCACCACCCGTTGTTCCTGAAGCCGGTGCACGGTTTCGCGGCCACCACTGCCAAGGGCCGCACGATGGCGGCCCTGGTCAAGGGTGACTGTGCGCTGCTCACCGCCCACACCAACGCGGACCAGGCGGAGTCGGGAGTCTCCGAGGCTCTCGCCTCCGCGCTGGGCCTGCAGGACCTCACCCCGATCGTGGCTGCACCCGCCGAGCCGCTCGACAAGATCGTCGTCTTCGTGCCGGCCGACGCCGCCGCCCCGGTGCGCGCGGCGATCGCCGACGCGGGTGCTGGCGCCATCGGCAACTACGACCACTGCACCTTCAGCACCGACGGGCAGGGCCGGTTCCGTCCCCTCGAGGGTGCCGAGCCCACGATCGGGAACGTCGGCGACATCGCGCTCGTCGACGAACAACGCATCGAGGCCGTGATGCCACGTCATCGGCGTGCGGCCGTGGTCGAGGCGATGCTGGCCAACCACCCCTACGAGACGCCGGCACACGACGTGTTCGAGCTGGCCGACGCCGGCCAGGTCAGCACCGGCACCGGGCGCATCGGCACCATCGAGGAGACCACCTTGCGCGACTTCGCCCAGGTCGTCGCCGAGGTCCTGCCCGAGACCGAGCAGGGGGTGCGCGTGGGCGGTGACCCGGATCGCGTCGTACGCCGGGTGGCGGTGTGCGGGGGAGCCGGCGACTTCCTGCTCGAGCAGCTGGCCGGTGCCGACGTCGACGTCTACCTGACCAGCGACCTGCGCCACCATCCCGCTGCCGAGTTCCTCGAGAAGGACGGCCCGGCACTGATCGACGTCGCCCACTGGGCGGCGGAGTCGACCTGGCTTCCGGTGGTCCAGTCGCGGCTGGCCGAAGCGCTGGGGGATACGGTGGACTCCCGTGTGAGCGAGGTTCGCACGGACCCCTGGACATTCCGCATCTGAGGAGCCCACGCTGAAAGCCGATCCGTCCGCCCAACTGAAGTTGCTCGAGGTCGCCGAGCTCGACTCACGCCTCAACCAGTTGCGCCACCAGCTGTCCTCGTTGCCCGAGATCCGTGAGATCGCGGCCATCGAGTCGACCCAGCGTGCCCTCAACGACCGCGTCCGTGACGCCCGGATCCTGGTCGACGACCTGACCCGTGAGCAGAAGAAGGCCGATCGGGACGTCGAGCAGGTCAAGACTCGTCGTGAGCGCGACCGCGGCCGGGTCGACCAGGGGCTGATCACCAACCCCAAGGACCTGCAGCGGATGAACCACGAGCTGGAGTCCCTCAACCGTCGCATCTCCGACCTCGAGGACACCGAGCTCGAGGTGATGGAGAAGCTCGAGGAGGCGCAGGCCGAGCTCACCCGCTCCGAGGCCGAGGAGGTCGCGGTCGTGGAGAAGCTCACCGCTCTCGCTGCGTCACGCGACGAGAAGGCTGGCGAGGCCGGGGTCGCCCTGAAGAGCGTGACCGCCGAGCGTGAGACCGCGGTCGGGAGCCTGCCGGAGGATCTGCTCGCTCTCTACGAGCGGATCCGCGAGAAGCAGGGCGTCGGCGCTGCCGCGCTCCGGGCCCGTCAGTGTGGTGGCTGCAACATGCGCCTCAACGCTGCCGACCTGGCCGTGATCGCCAAGGCCCCTGACGATGACGTGCTGCGCTGCGAGGAGTGCTCGCGGATCCTGGTCCGCACCAGCGAGTCCGGGCTGTGACCCAGCCTCCGGGCAGCGACTTCCCGGGCTCCCAGCAGCCCGACTCCCTGATCGAAGAGGTCGAGGATCCAGAGCAGTCGCCGGCGACTCGGGACGCTGGCCACCGCGGCTGGTCGGGCCCGGGTGGTCCGCCGACGACGGTGATCCTGGTGCGGCACGGGGTCACTGCGCACACGGTGCACAAGCGTTTCTCCGGTGGCCTGGCCAGCTCCAACCCGGCTCTCAGCGACGAGGGACGCGAGCAGGTGGCCGCGGCTGCGGCCTGGCTGAAGCCGATGGCCGCCGACATCGATGCGGTGATCGCCTCACCCGTACGCCGCACCATGGAGTCGGCCGAGATCATCGCGGCCGAGCTCGGCCACGAGATCGAGGTCGAGCCCGGGTTCGCCGAGATGGAGTTCGGCACCTGGGACGGGTTGACCTTCGCGGAGGTCGCCGAGAAGCACAAGGACGAGCTCGACGCCTGGTTGGGTTCCCTCGACGCGGCGCCCGGTGGCGGCGAGTCGTTCCGAGCGGTCCAGGCCCGGGTGCTGGCCGGCCTCGACCGGCTGTTGGCCGATCACGCCGGGAAGACGGTGGTGGTGGTCAGTCACGTCACCCCGATCAAGACCTTGGTCTCCCACGTCGTCGGCGCTCCGCTCGAGGCGGTCTACCGGATGGAGCTCACGCCCGCGTCGGTCACCGTGCTCTCGTTCTTCGACGGTGGTCGCGATGGTGACGAGCTGATGGGGTCGATGCGGCTCTACAACGCGCGACCCGGAGCCGACGTACTCCCACCGTCGCGGCTGTGAGCGGTCCCGTCCGGGTCGTGGTCTCGACGGGCGCTCGCCGGATCTCTCGGCTCGCCACCGGGGGCGGGCTCGATGCGGCTCTCCAACGCGCGTCCCGGAACGGGGGCTCGCTGCTTGACCCGTGGCAAGTGGGTGCTTCCGCGTTGAACGACCGTTCGATCAACACCGGTTTTGATCGAACGGTCGTTCAACGCACGCCGAGATGTCTCCCGGTGAGTTCGATCGGCCCGGTTGGTCTGATCGGCCCGGTTGGTTTGATCGGCCCGGTTGGTCTGATCGGCCCGGTTGGTTTGATCGGCCCGGTTGGTCTGATCGGCCCGGGGGCTCAGAGCTCGTCGACGACCACGTCGAGCTGCACGCCCTTGGCCGTGGGTGCCGACTCCTCGACCTTCCAGCCGAGGTCGCGCAGCAGGTCGGCGAACTGGGCCGGCGTGCGCGGGTTGGCGCCGTGCTCCAACACCTCACGCACGATGCGGCCCTTGGTGGCCTTGTTGAAGTGGCTGACCACCTTGCGGGTTCCGTTGTGCTCGTGCAGCACCCGCACAGTCGCCACCCGGGGCGCCAGCTCCTTCGCGGGGCGCCAGAACGCGGCGTACATGCCGGAGCGCAGGTCGACCAACAGGCCGGCGCCCAGGCTCTCGAGCACGGCCGGCTCGAGGTGCTCGCGCCAGAACCCGGCCACCGATCCCGTGCGGGGCAGCACGGCGTCGCCCGAGAGGCGGTACGCCGGGATGGCGTCGCCCGGCCGGACCAGGCCGAAGAGGGACGACATGATGGCGACCCGGGTGGTGGCGCGGCGCCTGGCCGCGGTCGAGAGGGAGTCGAAGTCAAGGGCGTCATAGAGGACACCGGTGTAGATGCGGTCGGCGCGAGCCGTGGGCGCCGTGGCGAGAGCGGCGTTGCGGGCGACCAGGTCGAGCTGGGTCGCCCCGAGGCCCAGCGTCTCGGCGGCCCTGGCGATGGTGGCGTCCTCCGGCTCCGATGAGGCGTCGTCGCCACTGCTCACGGTGCTCCCGCCGCACAGGTCGACGAGCGCCGCGAGCATCTCGGCGCGGGCGGGCGTGAGCCCGGGGGAGGCGAGGCGGTCCACGTCAACGACCTTGCCGCGTCTCGGCGCGGCCTTGCCCTCACTGGGCGGGAGCAGGATCAACACCCGAACAGGGTAGGGAGTCGCCACCGGCACCGTCGCAACCAGGGTCGCCGCGCACACCCGGGTCCGCGGCATGGTTAGGGTGGCAGCATGCCGAGCCGAGTGGTCAGGGTCAGGTCCGATGAGGGCGTCGCTGCGGAGAGCCTGCGTGAGGGGATCGCCAAGATCCAGCAGGAGCTCCATGTCTCGGCGGAGTTCCCGCCCGAGGTGGAGCAGGCGGCCGCCGACGCGGCTGCCAACCCACGCCTGCCCGAGCTCGATCGCACCGACATCCCGTTCGTGACGATCGACCCCGAGTCGGCGATGGACCTCGACCAGGCACTGCACATCGAGCGCAACGGCGAGGGCTACCGAGTCTTCTACGCGATCGCCGACCTGGCCGCGTTCATCACCCCCGGCGACCCGATCGACGTCGAGGCCAACCGCCGCGGCGAGACCCTCTACGGCGCGGACTCCAAGATCCCGCTGCACCCCAAGGTCATCTCCGAGGACGCCGGCTCCCTGCTGCCCGACCAGGTCAGGCCGTCCCTGCTGTGGACCATCGAGGTCGACGCCGAGGGTGAGGGCACCGACGTCAACGTCGAGCGTGCGCTGGTGAGGTCACGCGCCAAGCTCAACTACGCCGACGTGCAGAAGTCGATCGACGACGGCAGTGCCGACGAGGTGTTCACCCTGCTGCAGGAGGTGGGTGAGCTGCGGATGCTGCGCGAGACCGCGCGCGGCGGTGTGTCGCTGCCGCTTCCCGAGCAGGAGATCGACATCCAGGGCAACACCTGGCACCTCGAGTTCCGGGCCCAGCACCCGGTGGAGCAGTGGAACGCCCAGATCTCCCTGCTCACGGGCATGGCGGCTGCCTCGTTGATGGTCTACGCCCGGGTCGGGTTGCTGCGCACCCTGCCGCCGGCAGAGCCGCGGGCGGTGAAGCGGCTGCACCGCACCGCCAAGGCACTCGGCATCGAGTGGCCCGCTGAGCAGGAGTACCCCGAGTTCATCCGCTCGCTCGACCCGACCCGGCCCGACCACGCCGCGATGGTGGTGGCCTGCACGTCGCTGCTGCGCGGCAGTGGGTACGTCGGTTTCAACGGCGAGCTGCCCGAGCAGCCGATGCACTCCGCGATCGCCGCCGAGTATGCCCACGTCACGGCGCCGCTGCGCCGACTCGTCGACCGCTATGCAGGCGAGATCTGTGTCGCGCTCTGTGCTGACGAGGAGGTTCCCGACTGGGTGATCGAGAAGCTCACCGAGGTGCCCGAGACGATGCGGGACACCGGTCGTCTCGCCAATCAGTACGAGAACGCGGTGCTCAACCTCGTCGAAGCCGGCGTACTCCAGCCGCGGGTGGGTCAGAGCTTCGACGCGGTCGTGGTCGAGATCGACGAGAAGGACGACCACAAGGGCGACATCACCGTGCAGGACCCCGCGATCGAGGCGAGCGTGACCTCGACCGGCGGGCCGCTGCCGTTGGGTGGGCAGGTCTCGGTCACCCTGGAGTCGGCGGACCTGGGGTCCCGCTCGATCCGGTTCACCACCGCCTGAGTGGCTGCCCGTCGGCGCGGTTGCCGGTGCGAACCCCTTCCGCTCGGCCGCCTGAGCGTGGTTGTCCCGGTTCGAGATCGGGGCCGGTGACCCGATGGACCTTGCCCTGCCCGTGCTCCTTGCGCTCGTCGCGATCGGCTTCCTCGGCGGCATCGGCATCACCGCCCTCGGACCTGGGGGAGTGCTGGTCACGATCGGCCTCTTCGCGCTCACGCCCTTGTCACCCGCGGCAGTGGCCGGAACCGCCATCGTCACCCACATCGCCACCGGGCTGCTCGGGAGCGCCGCCTACACCCGCTCCGGGCAGCTTCGCGAGCCGCTGACCCGGAGGACGGCCCTGATCCTGGGGGCGACAGCGGTGGTCGGTACCCCGGTCGGGGTGTGGATCAATGCCTCGATCTCCGGACGGCTGTTCGGCGTTCTGCTCGGGGTCTTCGTGGCTGTCGTGGCAGTCCTCGTCGTCCACCGCGAGTGGGCCACGCGGCACGGTACCGAGCCCACGCATCCGCGCCACCCCGCCGTACTCCTGGTGGCCCTCGGCCTCGGCGTGGCCGTGGCGAGTGGCATGTTCGGGGTCGGCGGACCGATGCTGTCGGTGCCGCTCCTGCTCGCGATCGGCCTGCCCCTGCTGCCGGCACTGGGCGCCGCGCAGGCGCAGAGCATCGTCATCGCGGTCGCCGGGTCCGTCGGCTACCTGGCCCAGGGGCAGGTCGACTGGGCGCTGGCGTTCCTGGTCGGCGTCCCGGAGGCGATCGGCGTGGTGGTCGGATGGAAGATCGCTCGCTCCCTGCCGACCCGTCAGCTCACGTACACCCTCGTGGCCGTGCTCCTGCTGCTGGCGCCCTACCTGGCGTTCAAGGGCTGAGTGCCAAGGCGGTGTGCGCCGTGACGGCGCGACGCCAAACGGCCCCTCTTCCGAGGGGCCGTGGGACGGACGGGCTGGCTCATAGGCCGGGTTCTGTTCGCCGGGATTCCTTGCGTTGCCCCGGTTGGCGACCATCCATCTAGGGCTGCCGTTGCCGACAACCTCTGGCGATCCACCCGCACACTCGGGCGAGCAGCCCTCGAACGTGTACGCACCGTCCCTTCCGAAGAAGGAGCGGCTTCTTGATCTTGCTCCAGGTGGGGTTTACCTAGCCGCACCGGTCACCCGGCACGCTGGTGGTCTCTTACACCACCGTTTCACCCTTACCTCTCTCTCCGAATGAACGGAGTGAGCGGCGGTCTGTTCTCTGTGGCACTGTCCCGCGGGTCACCCCGGGTGGCTGTTGGCCACCACCTTGCTCTTCGGAGCCCGGACCTTCCTCGGCCGCCTCCGTGAGGAGACGAACGCGGTCGCCCGGCCAGCCCGTCCGCCCTGCAAGGGTAGTGGAATGTTGCGCCGGCGGACGATGTTGGGTCGATGAGCGACGAACCACGAAGGAGGCACGTGATGAACGACGAGGAGATCCAGGTCCTGCCGATCGTGTTCCCGGGGCAGGTCGAGCATCCCTCCGATGTCTACCGCCGGGCCTGGGAGCTGCTCGAGCAGCGGGCACCGAAGGAAGCGCTCGAGATCCTCGAGCCGGCCATCGAGGCCGAGCCCGGGGCCAACTCGCTGCTCATGCTGCGCGCCTGGGCCTACTTCACCCGGGTCCAGCTGCAGAAGGCGGAGGCCGACCTGCGGGAGCTGGTCGAGCGCGACCCCACCGACGTGTGGGCGCGCCACACTCTCGGGCGCGCACTCGAGCGCCAGTCCCGTCAGCAGGACGCGCTGCCACACCTGCGGATGGCCGCCGTGATGAGTGGTGACCCCGAGCACGAGGTCGCCGTCCTGCGCGTCGAGCGCCGTCTCGCCGAGGCGGGCATCACGTCGTACGACGACCTCACCTGAGCAACCGTCAGGGGTTGGTCAACACCTCGGCGCCGTCCTCGGTGACCAGCAGGGTGTGCTCGAACTGGGCGCTGCGGCGGCGGTCCTTGGTGACCACCGTCCAGTCGTCCTCCCACATGTCCCACTCGCGGGTGCCGAGGTTGAGCATCGGCTCGATGGTGAACGTCATGCCGACCCGGATCTCGTCGTCGTACTCCGGGTCGTCGTAGTGGGGGACCACGAGACCGCTGTGGAAGTGGGTGCCGATGCCGTGGCCGGTGAACTCACGCACCACGCCGTAGCCGAAGCGCGCGGCGTAGGCCTCGATCACGCGACCGATGATGTTGATCCGGCGGCCCGGCTTGACGGCCTTGATGCCGCGCTCGAGCGCGAGTTTGGTGCGCTCGACGAGGAGACGGGTCTCCTCGTCGGGCTCGCCGGCGAAGAAGGTCGCGTTGGTGTCGCCGTGCACGCCGTTGAGGAACGCGGTGATGTCGATGTTGACGATGTCGCCGTCCCGGACGACGGTGCTGTCGGGGATGCCGTGGCAGACCACCTCGTTGACGCTCGAGCACAGTGACTTGGGGAAGCCGCGGTAGCCGAGCGTGGAGGGATAGGCGCCGTTGTCGCAGAGGAACTCGTGGCCGATGCGGTCCAGCTCGTCCGTGGTCACACCGGGAACCACGTGCTCGCCGACCAGCTCCCGGGCCTGGGCCGCCAGCTTGCTCGCCACGCGCATCCGCTCGATGGTCTCGGCATCCTTGACCTCGTCGCCGGTGAACCTGCTCGGCGCCGGCTTGTCGACGTACTCCGGGCGAGGGACGGAGGCGGGCACCGGACGACGCGGAGAAATGGTTCCGGGGGTTACTTCAGGCATGGCAGCGAGTGTAGTTTCGCCTTCATGAGCGACGAGTACTGGTTCTGCCTGAAGCACCACACCGTCGAGGGAGAGGACGGTTGCCGCGCTGCCGACCGCCTCGGTCCCTACGCCACCTCGGCCGAGGCATCGCGTGCCCTGGAGAAGGTCGAGGAGCGCAACGAGTCGTGGGACAACGACCCCAAGTGGAACGACGACGCCGCCGAGGACTGAGCGGTTGAGCCGCTGAACCGGCCCGGCCGGTAGGTTCTTCCGCGTGCCTCGCAACGTTCCTGCCTCGCCCTGGCCCTTCGTCGGCATGGGTGGACTCGCCTGCGCCTTCTTCCTCTACGGGGCCAGTGCATTGGTGGCTCCGTGGTGGTTCGTGGCGCTGCTGATGTTGGTGTGGGTGGCGTTCCTGGTGACCGGTTGTCGCTGGTGGACGCCGTACCCGAAGCGGCTCCCGATCCTGGCCGTCGCCTCGATCGTCGTCTGGTTCGTGACACTGCTGGGCGGCAGCGTCCTCTTCGACTGGTCCTGATCCGCCTGTACCCCGGCGCCCCCCCCGGATCACACGAGCGCGCGCAGGGCCTGGCGGCGTACCTTCCCGGTCGTGGTCATCGGCAGCTTGTCGAGGAAGGCGACCTCACGCGGATATTCGTACGTCGCGAGCCGTTTGCGTACGTGCAGTCGGATCTCCTCGGCCAACTCCTCCGATGCTTCGAAGGAGTCGACGAGCTTCACGAAGACCTTGACCACCTGGCCCCGCAGCTCGTCGGGGATGCCCACGGCGGCGACCAGCGCGACCGCCGGGTGGCCCAGGACGCACTCCTCGATCTCGGCGGGCCCGATCCGATAGCCGGCCGAGGTGATCACGTCGTCCTCGCGGCTGCTGAACCAGAAGTAGCCGTCCTCGTCCACGCGGCCGAGGTCGCCGGTCCTCAACCACCGGGTCTCGCTGCCGTCGGGACCCGTCAGCGTCACGAACTTGTTCTCCGTGGCCGCGGGGTTGTTCCAGTAGCGCAACATCACCACCGGGTCGTCGGCCCGAAGGATGATCTCGCCCTCGACATCGGTCGGAGCCAGGGCGTCGTCGGCGTCGAGGATGGCCGGGCGATGGCCGGGGAAGGGGCGGCCCATCGAACCGGGACGCACCTCCCAGACCTCGGAGCTGTTGCCGACCAGGAGGTTGGCCTCGGTCTGCCCGTAGATCTCGTTGATGTCGACGCCGAAGTGGCGCCGGCTCCAGTCCAGGGTCTCGCGGCCGAGCGGCTCACCACCGCTCATGATCACCCGCAGCGAGGTCTCGGTCCTCGGCAGTTCCGCCTGGCGCATCATCTTCAGCGCGGTGGGCGGCAGGAACGTTGCGGTCACCCGATGCTCGACCAGCAACCGCAGCACGGCCTCCGGGTCGAAGCGTGCCCGTGGCGTCGCGATCACCGGCCGGCCGTGGAACCAAGCCGGCATCAGAACGTCGAAGAGTCCACCGATCCAGGCCCAGTCGGCCGGCGTCCAGACGCGGTCGTCGTCCTGGGGGAAGTGGTCGAACATCAACTCGAAGCCGGGCAGGTGGCCCAGCAGCACCCGGTGGGCGTGCAGTGCGCCCTTGGGGGAGCCGGTGGTGCCGGAGGTGTAGATGATCAGGGCCGGATCGGCGGCCGTGGTGAGCTCCGCCTCGAACTCCTCGGCTGCCAGTTCCATCAGTGCGTCCATGGACGGGTGCTCGCCACTGCCCGGCCCCGTGACCAGGATGGTCACGTCGTCGAGCCCGGTGGAGACCTCCAGGACCAGGTCGAGGCTGGTCCGGTCGGTGACCACCACCCGAGCGGCGCTGTCCGCGAGGCGGTAGTTCAGCGCCTGTGGCCCGAACAGCTGGGTCAACGGCACGGAGACTGCCCCGAGCTTGTAGGCAGCCAGGTGCGAGATCCCGCAGGCCAGGCCCTGGGGGAGCATCACGGCGACCCGGTCACCGCGCTGCACCCCCAGGGAGCGCAGCACGTTGGCCAGTTTGTCGGACTGTGCACTGAGGTCGCCGAAGGTGAAGGTGCGGGTCTCTCCGTCGACGACCTCGATCAGCGCCAGCGCCTCCGGGTCCTGGTTGTCGGAGCAGGCGGTGCCGATGTTGAACCGGTCGGGGATCGGCCACTCGAAGTTCGTCGTGAGCTGTTCGTACGTCGTCCCGGGGACGCGCTCGATCATCCTCGTGTTTCCTTCCTGCATGTCACACGGTCTCCGGCACGCGGCCGTCGGGCAGGTCGACCGGTCCGCCGTCGATCACCCGGGCGAGCTGGGCGCTGACCTCGGAACCGGGTTGGGCACGGGTCGCCATGGAGACGGCGATGTAGACCACAAGGGACACCGCGAAGGAGAAGGCGCCGATGACGACACCGTCGGGCAGTGGCGTCCAGTCATACTTCGCGCCGACCTCCAGGGCGAAGTTGAGCACGATGCCGACCAGTGCACTGGAGATCGCACCGTGCTTCGTGCCACCCTGCCAGACCATGCCCAACACCAGGGCGGGGAACAGGCTGGCGGCGAAGGTTCCCCAGCCGAAGGTGCCCAGCAACGCGACGACGTTGTCGATGTAGAGCGCGAACGCGGTCGAGAGCACGAGCAGGGCGCCGACGGCGATCCGGCTCCAGAGCAGCTCCCGGCGGACTGGGAAGTTGATCGCCCGCGGGATGTCGCGGACCACGCTCGAGGCACCCAGGGTGAGGAAGCTCGACCCGGTGGACATGATGGCGGCCAGCAGGCCCGCGATGACCAGGCCAGCGACGATCGGGGGAGTGAACTCGGTCAGGTAGGCGGTGAACGCCTCGTCGGGTGAACTCATCGTCGGGAACTCGCCACGGATGGTGAGCACGGAGACGGCGGAACCGATGCCGAGCACCATCAGGGTGGTGATCGCATATCCGGTGCCACTGATCAGTGGACCCCAGCGCAGACTGTTGCGCTCGCGCAGCATCAGGAACTTCGTCAGGCCGTGCGGCTGGGCCGAGCCGCCGAGGCTGAACAGGAAGATCCAGCAGGGGATGGTCACCATCGGCGACAGCCCGAACGGGGTGGCCAGTGCGGGCGCCTTCTCCTGCAGGGTGTGGGTCATCGAGGTGATGCCGCCGCCGCTGTCGAGGGCGTAGTAGAAGGCCACCATCGAGGCGACCAGCATCAGGACACCTTGGAAGAGGTCGGTGTAGACGCCGGCCAGGATGCCGCCGCCGATGACGTAGAGGCCGAGCACCGACATGCCGATGATGGCGCCCGTTGTGGTGCTGACGTCGAAGATGGCGGCGACCACGATGCCCATCGCGAGCACCTGGGTGCCGAGATAGCCGAGCACCCCGAGGACCACGGTGAAACCGACCACCCCGCGAGCCGCCTGGCTCTGGTAGCGGAGCTCAGCGACGTCGCCGACGGTGTACATCTCACCCATGTCGCCGACGCCCATCATCCGCTTGCCGACCAGGAGCCAGGTCAGGGCGAAGCCGAGGGGAGTGGCGATCATCACTCCGGTGACGAAGCCGTAGCCGCCAGCGGTGACGGTGGAGGTTCCGCCGACGACTCCGAAGCCACTCTGGATCGAGGAGAAGACGGCGATCGCCATCACGAACACGCCGAGGCTGCGGCCGGCGATGTAGAAGTCTCCGCTGGTCTTGGTCTGGCGCGTCGCCCAGACGCCGATCATCAGTACGACGACGAGGTACGCCGCCACGATGGCGATGATGGTCATGCTCATGCGCGGTCTCCCAGAGCCTGGTCGCCACGGGCGACGCTTCGGTTGTGTGGTTCATCGATCACGTCGTCGGACATGATCCGGTTGTGGAACAGGGCATAGAGCCCACCCACGACCAGGCCGAAGGGCCAGATCGCGAAGAAGTAGATGGCGGTCGTGGGGACGACACCTGCCACCAGGTTGGTGCTCGCGCCTCCGTCGCCCTGCATGGCGACCTCGAGCCAGAGATAGAACGCGAGGTAGCCGAGCGGGACGCCGATGCCCATCCACATCAGCACCGAGTCGCGGCTGCGCCGGGTGCCGACCCCTAGAAGGATGATCACGCCGATCACGACGAGGTAGGGGTAGAGCACCACCCGCCAGGACGTGGTCAGCATCCCGGCGATCATGATGCAGGCGAGGAGCAGCAGCAACATCACCAGTCGATCTGTCGATCGCATGTCGTTTCTCCTGTTGGTTGTGCGGATTCGGGCGCCGGTCACTGGGTGACCGATGTGGTGGTCCTGCGGGTGTGCAGCGCCATGTGGCCGCGCTGGATCCCCTCGGTGGCGAGGGCGCGCAGCGCCGCGACGTTCTGGGCGAGTCCGGTGGCGGCGATGATCTCGGCGACCTGCGCAGCGTGGGAGACCTCCATGAGGCGCAGGGCAGCCCGGGCGGTGGGATGGCTGCGGGTGGCGCCGCCGATGATGCCGACCGCCATCGGCAGCTCCATGCTGGCCGTGAGGTCGCCGTCCGCGTTCTTCTCGAAGTGCGAGAGGGAGGTGTAGCGACCGTCGGCACTGATCGCATGGGAGTGCGCCCCGGCCTCGATCGCCCGGGTGTCATTGCCCGTGGCGAGGGCCACGGCAGTGATCCCGTTCATGATGCCCTTGTTGTGGGTCGCTGCCCGATAGGGATCCGCCTCGGCCAGGGCCGCCGCGGCCACCATGTCGTCGACGACCTGGGGGCCGCCGAGCTCGGCGGCATCGAACGTTGCGTGCGCGCGCACCAGTCGCAGGTCGGCCTTGTTGGTCAGGATGCGCAGCAGTGCTCGGCCTCCGGCCAACTCGGCGATGCGTGGGGCGAGTGCCTCGGCCATCGTGTTGACCGCGTTGGCGCCCATCGCATCACGCACGTCGACGAGCAAGTGCACGACCAGGTGGTCGCCGACGTGGGTCGAGACGATGCGGGCGCTGATGTCGCGCAGTCCGCCGCCGAACGAGACGAGGGCCGGGTCCTCGGCGTCACCGGAGGCCATCAGCTCTTCCCGTGCCGCCAGCACCCGGAGCCGGGCACCGTGGGGGTCGGCGACGTCCAGGACCTGGACCTGGGCCTGCATCACGGCCGGCGTGCTGGTGGCATGGAAGCCTCCGGTGACTCGGGCGATCCGTGCGGCATTGCTGGCCGCGGCGACGACCGAGGGTTCCTCGGTGGCCATCGGCACCAGGAGCTCGACGCCGTTGATGATGAAGTTGGTTGCGACTCCCACCGGGATCCCGATCAGACCGACCACGTTCTCGACCATCTGGTCGGCGGCATCGATGCCCAGCCCACCGGTCTCACCGAGGGCGTCGAGGTCGCCCTCGGAGAGCCCGGCGGCCTCCGCCGCGATGTCGCGCCGCTGTGCCGGTGAGGCATTGCGGAAGTCCTTCAACCTGGTTGTCCTGGCCACTCGCTGCTCCCTGTGTCACACGCCGTACGCCGCGAGGGCGCCCTGGGTCCTGTCGCTCAGCGGTTCCGCTGGCGCTGGTCACACTAGGGACGGAAGTGACGTGGAGCACATGGGTGAACCGTCCACAACCTCGGAACTTCCCATGGATGAATTCTCTACATCGAGTGGATGAGCGTGTGGAGTCGGACCGCCACGGAGATCCGGAACAGTGGATCCGGCTCGCGCCAGTCATCGCCGAGCAGTGTGGTGATGCGTTCCAGTCGTTGCAGGACGGTGTTGACGTGCACATGCAGTTGGCGGGCGGCCGCGGTCGGGCTGGCCTGTGTGTCCAGATAGGTGTGCAGGGTGGTGAGCAGTTCGCCGTCACGTTGCAGGTCCCACCTCAGGACGGGCCCGATCATCGCGTCGATGAAACCGAGCAGCTCGTCGTCGCCGGCACCGAACATGGCCAGGTAGGGCTTGTACGCGTGGGCATCGACGACGCCGTCGACACGGCCCAACGTGTCGAGCAGCCCGGCGCAGCGTCGTGCGGTCTCGTAGGCCGTGGGCAGGCCGTCGACCGAATGCACGGGTGGGGCAGCGATGAGCAGGGCGGGGGAGTCGGGGTATCGGGCCAGGCGGTGCCGGGCCTCGGTGGCGACCGCCTGCGCGTCCTCACCGGTGGACAGTGCCACCAGGAGCTCGTGCTCCTCGCCGGCGAGCACGGTTTCCGGCAACTGGCGCAGGGCGTCGAGCGCCAGACGACGTACGTCGGGAGGCACGACCGCGACGACGACGGAACGCACCCGATCGAGGTGCATCCCGCGGCCGCGGGCACGAGCAAGGATTCCCTCGTTGTCGGGCGTGCGCGGGTTGAGCACGTCGGTGATCAGCTCGTCACTGACCCGGTTCTCGGCATCGGTGACGGCATCCTGTTTCAGGGTCACCAGTGCCATGATCTGGGCCGCTCGCTCGACGGTGCGTCGTTCGACGGCGCCGAACTCGAGCTCGCCCGGCCCGAGCAGCAGTGCGCCGAGGACCGCGTCGTCCGACACGACCGCAACCGCGAAGTCGTGTTCGTCGGAGTCCGGGCTGATCCGGACGCACTGGCCCGATTGTCGGCTCTCATGGATGGCCGCGCGCACCGCCTCGGACGGCGCCTCGGGCGACGGGGTGCCGAGAGCATCGGCGGTGGGGGAGAGATTCCTGTCGAGCACCACGACTCGTCGGTCGAGGGCGCTGCTCAGCGTGGCCGCGATCTCCCGGGACGACCCACCGCCGACCACCACCGACGTGAGGTCCTCGTGCACCCGGGTGGAGCGCTCCATTGCGGCCAGGTTCCCCGCGAGCACCTCCGTCGCCTCCCTGGCCTGCTGCGTCGAGGACCGGGCCGCCTCCAGCAGGCGCGCGGTCTGCAGCACGATGGCGGCGTGGTCGGCGAAGGCGCTGAGCAGCGCGACCTCGTCCGGGCTGAACTCGTAGGTGGTCCGGTTGGCCGCGAACAGTGCGCCGAGCACTTCGGTGCCCGCCAGCAGTGGTACGCCGAGCAACGACACGAGCCCCTCGGCCGCGACGGCGTCGTCGATGCCGCTCTCGTGGGGGATGTCACGGGTCTTCTGGTAGGCCGAGGTCCACTGCGGTGTGCGGTGCTTGACGACCTTGCTGGCCAGGCCCATGCCCACCGGCACCAACAGGTCACGCAGCTCAGGAGCCACGACTCCGGAGGTGGTGCGTACCTTGAGGGCATCGTCGTGGTGTTCGGTGAGGTAGGCGACGTCGGCGCCCATCAACCCGCGGGCCCGGTCGACGAGTCGCTCCAAGAGGGTGTCCACGTCGCGCAGCTCGACGAGCTCGCGGATGCCGGCAAGGATCGCCGAGATCTCCTGCTCGCGGCGCTTCCATCGCCACAATGATCCGCGGACCTGCTCCGCCTGGGCCTCGAGCTGAGCGGCGGCCTCGGCGCTGATCGGCTCGGAGGCCAGCACTGCGTGGATGTTCGACGTGGCGAGGTTGTCCGAGGTGATCAGGTCTAGGACCTTCCTCACGGCATCGACAGACACTCCGGTCGGTGGCAGCGCGTCAGGTTCCATGGCGTCCGCAGCGTACTCCGACGCCCGGTCTCCGTGCCGGTCTGCCACGAGGAGCTGGGCGTGGGTGCCCGACTCCTCGTGGGTCGGCTCAGAAGGTGTGCTCCTCGGCGGGGAAGGCGCCGGACTGGACGTCGGCGACGTACTCCTTGGCCGCCGAGAGGAGTACGCCGTGCACGTCGGCGTACTGCTTGACGAAGCGGGCCATCTTGCCGGTGCGCAGCCCGAAGGCGTCCTGCCAGACCAGCACCTGTCCGTCTGTCTGGTTGCCACCGCCGATGCCGATCGTCACCATGTCGAGCTCGCGAGTGATCTCGCCGGCGATGTCGCCGGGCACCATCTCCATGACCACGGCGAACGCGCCGGCCTCCTGCACTGCGCGGGCGTCGGCTTTGATCCGGTCGCCAGCCTCACCGCGACCCTGGACGCGGTACCCGCCGAGAGTGTGCTCGCTCTGCGGAGTGAATCCGATGTGCGCGACGACCGGGATGCCGCCCTGGGTGAGTTTCTCGATCACCGGCGCCATCTCGATGCCGCCCTCGAGCTTGACGGCGTGGGCTCCGGCTTCCTTCATGAATCGCACGGCGGTCAGGTAGCCCTGCTCGGGGGAGGCCTGGTAGCTGCCGAAGGGGAGATCCGCGACCACCATGGCGCGTTTCGCGCTCCGCGCCACCGCACGGGTCAGCGGGATGAGCTCGTCGACAGTGATGGGCAGGGAGGTCTCGTTGCCGAGCACGTTGTTGGAGGCGGAGTCGCCCACCAGAAGCATGTCGACACCCGCCTCGTCGAAGGTCTGCGCGGTGTACATGTCGTAGGCGGTGAGCATGCTGACCTTCTCACCGCGCTCCTTCATCTCCCGGAGGTGATGGGTGCGGACCCGCTTGACCGGCTTGGCCGTGGTCGCTGCGGCACCGCTGCCGTACGGCGAAGCCTCCTGCGCCTGATCGGGTGCGCTGTGCTCACTCATGGGTTCTCCTGATGTGCTCTCGAGGCTCCCTGGTGGAGTCCCCGGACCAAGGCCAAGGCTAGTGCCGGAAGCGGCGTTCGCACTGTGGCGCCGGTCACGGAACGTCGCCCTTGCCGACCCGGTGCTGCGGGGCGGAGCGCTGGCCGGAATCGGCCGGACGCGGCACAGTGGACGCATGACTCCACTGCATGCCCTGGCCACGGCTTCCTACGCAGCGATCGGCGCGGTGGCCCTGGCCCAGCCGGGCCGGATTCCCGAGCTGTTCGGAGGTACGGCGCCGACCGCCGACTCGCGCAACGAGATCCGCGCGGTGTACGGCGGCCTGACGTTGGCGATGGCCGGCATCGGGGTGAAGTCACCCATGGTGATCGGGGCCCTCAGCCTCGGCATGGCGACCGGCCGCGCGGCGTCCGTCGTGGTCGAGCCGGAGTCGACGATGTTGACCAAGGCGTTCGTCGGCATGGAGGTGGGCCTCGCCGCGGCGTACGTCCTCGCGGCCCGGAGTGTGCGGCGTACCGCCCGCAACGATTGACGGCTCGGCCGTCAACAAGTGCCAGTTCGCGCAGCAACAAGTGCCAGTTCGCGGAGCAAGAAAGCGTCTGCCCCCGGAACGCGGTGCGTTCCGGGGGCAGACCCTGTCAATTCAGATCAGCAGCCGGTCTTCTTGAGTCCGAAGTCGGCCGTGGTCGTCTTCTTCCCCTTGATCCGCACCTTGCGGAACTGCGGCTGGAAGCCGTCCTTGGCGGCAATCAGACGCAGCGGCGTGTACGCCGAGTTGAACCAGCTGGCGTAGGTTCCGTCAGCAGCCGTCTCGAACGTCCATGCGTTCTCACCGGACTCGGCCTGCACGGTGGCACCCGCGATCGGGCTGGGCTCCCCGGCACACGAGATGCCGGTGACGCGGCCCATCAGCTTGCCCCAGGTGCCGGGAGGCGTGACCTCCATGGTCACGTCGATCGGCGTGATCTTCTGGGGGGTGTCCTCCTTGATCCCGACCTTGGCCGTGTACGTGCCCGGCTGGGCGACGTTCGGGTCCATCGTGATCTTCACCATGACCGACTGGCCGGGGGCCAGGATGGCCTTGGCCGGCGACACGGAGAGCCACTCGACGTCTGCGGCAGTGGTGCCACAGTCCTCCATGCCCGGCAGCATCTCGCTGTCCGGAGCGGCGTTGAAGTTGCCGGAGGAACCGCCGATCTTGTAGACCCCACACGAAGCTCCGCCGCGGTAACGCGGGGTGTTGGAGTTCGGCAGGTCGACCCACGTCTCGGACGCGGTGTCGTAGGCGAAGGTGGCGTTGCTGATCGCCCCGGCCTGGACGCCACCGTTGACCACGAGCATGCCGTTGGCCACGGCGTACTGGCTGGCCCAGGTGTCGGTCGGGGCGTCTTCGATCGCCGTCCACGAGTCGGCACCCGGGTCGTAGACGTAGCTGTGGGCCGTGCCCGCAGCTCCGCCGTTGCCGCCGGTGCAGTAGACCTTGCCGTCGATGCCCCCACAGGAGGCGAACGCCACCGGCTCGGGGTAGTCGGCCAGGGTCGCCCAGCTGTCGCTGGCTGCGTCGTACGCCGCCACCTCGTTGGACATCGGCGTGCATGCCGCGCTCGTGCAACCACCGACGACGTAGAGCTTGCCGTCGACGACTGCCTGACCAGCGGCCGCCAGCTCGACCGGGGAGTCGGCCTTGGCCGTCCACGAGTCAGCGCTGGGGTCGTAGGCCCAGGTCGACGGGGACGGACCCGCGTCGGCCCAACCACCGGTGACGATGATCTGACCGTCGACGACTCCCGCAGCAACAGCGTTGCGTGCCTCCGGAAGGTCGGCCTTGGCCGTCCAGGCCAGGGCCTCGGGGTCGTAGGCGTTCAGCGCAGAGGTCGAAGCCGTTCCGTCGCCACCGGCGATCGAGTAGCCGATGCCGTCGACGTAGACCACCCGGTTGTCCATGATGTTGGTCGGGTAGTCAGCGATGTCCACCCACGGGTCGTCGTGCGGGCCGTTCACCGTGGGCGTCTTCTGGTTCGTGCCCATGGAGGACTTCTTGGCCTGCTTGCCGAATGACGTGTCGACCTTCAGTCGCTGCAGGGGTGCACCTTCGGCGGCCATCAGCTCCTTCTTCGTGGTGCGGGAACCGTCGGCGGACAGCATCTCGAAGCCACCCTTGAGCTCGTTGAACTCCAGGTTGGCCGGGATGGATCCGTCGTTGGTCACCTCGACCTTCCGGGTCACGGGTGCCGCACCGAGCCGCTTGGTCGCCGAGACCTTGCCGGGGGTCACCACGAGATGGCCGGATCCCAGTGAGTAGTCCTGACGGGTGGCGTCGTCGGCCGCGACGTCGACGGACGCCGTGATGGTCTCGAAGCCGCTCGTGGTGGCGGTGAACTTGTGCGTCCCGGTCTCGGGCGAGAACAGCGAGTAGAAGCCGTCGGCGAGGTTCTCGTCGTCCGGCGTCGCCTTCGTGCTGGCCTTGACGTCAGCGTTGTCCTCGCTGGTCACCGAGGCACCGTTGATGCCCTCACCGGTCTGGGTGTTCGAGACGTTGCCGACCACGAGACCACCCTCGACGGCCTCACAGGAGCGGCTGCCGATGAACACGTCATCGACCTGCCACCACCAGTTGTAGCTGGCGTCGTAGTAGTGGAAGCGGACCTGCACGGCCGACTGGTTGGCGGCCGACGGCAGCTGCACGACGTCCTCCCGGGGACCACGGACGTCGGCGGTCTGGCTGAGCACCGTCTCCCAGGTCTCGCCGCCGTCGATGCTGACATCCACGTCGGCGGTGTCACCGAGGTTGTTGTAGTCCTGCTTGAAACCGACCGCGGGGCTGTCCACGTCCGACATGTCGATGACCGGGCTGACCAGCGACGTGTCCTGGTTGCCGCCGCTGCCGAAGAAGTCACTGTCGACGATGGCGAAGCCGTCACTGCCTCCGGTCAGGTTGTCGCGGCCGCCCGGGTTGTCGAACTGCCAGGCCTGGCCGCTGTCGGCGTTGTCCACGACGGTCCAGCCGTCGGGAACCGAACCGGAGTCGAACGACTCCGTGGTGCCTGCCGTCTGGTACTCGTAACCGCGGGCCTCACAGGTGGCCGGGTCGACCTCGACCGCGAAGTCTGCGGTGGTGTCGCTGCCGCCCACCTCCACGGTCTCCGTGGTGGACGTGTAACCGGCGTACTGCGACACGACCGTCACGTCGTACGACGCGTTGCCGGGCACGCTGATCTCGTAGGCACCCGTCTCCGGGTCCGTGAAGACCGGGTCCGCGCCCGAGACCGAGACCTTGGCGTAGAGCGGCCAGTCATGGCCACTTCCGTCATTGACCGTGCCACTGAGGGTGACCGCAGCCGCGGAGACCAACGCAAAGTCCTGCGTGGTGGTGGTGTCCGCAGAGACGGTGACGTCGGCGGTGGCCGTCTGGTAGCCGAACTTCTCGGCGGTGGCCGTGTAGTCACCGGAGACCAGGCGAGCCGAGTAGGTGCCGTCGGCGGCGGTGGTCACGGTGCGGTCCGACTCACCGTCGAGGGTGATCTCGGCGCCGGCCAGCGGGTCGCCGCTCTCGTCGTCGGTGACGGTGCCCTCGACCATGCCGGTGTCACCGACAGGTGCCGCGGACACGAGGGCCAGGGCGTCGAGACGCCCCTCACCGAAGACGTTGTTGTCGGCGTCGGTGCCCCCACACTGGTCGTCGGCCGTGTCGACGGCGCTGCCGTCGAGGAGGGCACGAGTGGCGTCGATGTCACCGACCAGGGCCGGCGCTGCCGACCACAGCAGGGCGATGGAACCGGCCAGGTGCGGCGCGGCCATCGAGGTGCCGTTGTAGGACGTGTAGCTGGAGCCGGGGACACTGGAGCGCACGTTCACGCCGGGTGCCGAGATGTTCGGCTTGGTCTCACCGTCCTGGCCCGCACCACGGCTGGAGAAGCTCGCGATCGAGTTGTTCACGTCGTAGGCGCCCACGGAGTAGTTCAGGATGCGGCTGCCGGGAGAACCCGACGTCTCGCAACCACTGCCGTTGTTGCCGTTCGACCAGGTGCCGAAGATGCCGGAGGCCTTCCAGGCCTCGAGCACGTCCTCCATGAACGGGTCGTTGCTCGGTGTCTGGGTGCCCCAGGAGTTGTTGATGATGTTCGGGCGCTTGGTGACGTCCGGGTTCTCTCCGTTGAGGTCCATCGGGGCCAGCATCCACTGGCCGGAGTCGATCAGGGCCTGGTCGCTGGGGCAGCAGCCGTTGGCGGCGATCCACTTGGCGCCGGGGGCGACGCCGATCAGGTTGTCGGCGCCGTCACTGCCGAGCATGGTGCCCATGGTGTGGGTGCCGTGGCCGTCGAGGTCGCACGGGGCTCCGTCGCAGTTGCCCGCGACGTCGAACCAGTTGTAGTCGTGGGTGAAGGTGCCGTCGCCGTTGTTGCCGCGGTACTGGTTGACCAGTGCCGGGTGGTCGAACTGCACACCGGTGTCGATGTTGGCGATGACCATGCCCTCGCCGCGGTCGCCGTACTCGTTCCACACGTCATCGGCGTTGATGTTCGAGACGCCCCACTCGATCGACTGCTTCGCGTGGATCACGTCGCCCTTGGTCGGCTTCTCCAGCTGGTACTCGAAGGTCGGGTAGAGGCCGGTGACGTCCTGCAGGGCCGACAGGTCCTTGACCAGGTCCTCGTCGCCGGTGTTGACCCGGATGGCGTTGGTCGCCCAGTAGGACTTGTAGTCGACGCCTTCCTTCTTCAGCAGCGCGATGGCGTCCTTCTGCTGGGTCTTGGCCGCATTGGTCAGGGTGTTGTAGACCTCCAGGCCTCGCTTGTCCCAGTCCTTGATCGCCGAGGCGGAGCTGAGGTCGGGCATGTCGAAGCGCACCCAGAACGTGGCTTCACCCTTGTTGTCCAACTGCTTGCTCAGCTTGGGCTGGATCTTGTCCTTGCCCACACTGGGCTCGGCCGAGGCCGTTGTGCCAGTGAGGCTCAAGGTCGTGGCAACCACTGCAATGGATGCCAGCCCTGTGGCCAGGGCGCGGATCGATCCCTTCCGCCACAAGCGCGGAGAGCGGGATCGACGTCGTGTCGATGACATGGTGCTTCCTCCCGAGAAGTGAGCCGGGGGCACGAGCATGTCCCCGGATGAGGCTGCTGTTGCGCCGACCGAGAGATTGGTCGGTGCAAGCGACGCTAGGGATGCCCGGAGTCGGCCACAACGCATCGACGTGGGCAGGTCGTGGTCGGTGACCGGCAGGACGGGGGCAATGTGCGGTCGGCGACCGGTTATCGGATTCCTGGGCAACTCCCTTGACTTCCTGCGGGGCAGTGGCGAAGGTGAGGTGACGCATCACGCGTCATGAACGAAAGGCTGGAGATGCCTCTCTCTCGGGGAGACGGGCCGATCCGGGTCGGGGGGACAGGTGTCTCGTCACCCGTTGACAGTGCTCAGGGGGACCGTTCATCGGTCGATCGTGCTCCGGCCGATCGGCCCCAGCCCGTGGTGATCGCCATCGCAGACTCCGTCGAGGAACGGCTGCGCATCGCCGAGCTGATCGGCGGTTCCGCCGCGGTGGTGATGGTCTCCTCGCGCGACGAGGCCGTGCAGATCCTTTCCGGCACCCCGGGAATCCGTCCCGAGGCGACGCCGGCGACGCCGGTGGCCGTGGCCTCGGGCAAGCAGCCCGGGCTCACCGTCGACTCCGACTGGCGGGTGGCGGCGGTGGCTGGTCGCGAGGTCGGGCTGTCCCCACTCGAGCACGATCTGCTGGTCTGCCTGCTCGACGAGATCGGGCACATCCACACCTTCGAGTCGATCCAACGCAGCGTCTGGGGCAACGACCACCTCGGCGGTCGCTCCCACGTGCAGTCAGTGGTGAAGCGACTGCGGCGCAAGCTGACCGACCTCGAGAGCCCGGTGCAGATCGACGCCGTCCGTGGGGTCGGCCTGCGTCTGGTCGACGTCGGGCGGGGACGCGTCGCCGACGGGGCCACCATCGCGATGCCGGTGCAGCTGCCGCGGCCACTGTCGCCGACGGATCCTCGGTTGGTACGCCGACCCGTGCCGCGCTGATCGGCTTCCCGGATCGGGCGACCGGTCCGGGGACACTGGAATTCTTCTCTGACACAGCCAACCTTTCGCACCGTTGCCGCGTTGATGGGGTGGACGGTGACGGAGGAGGCAACGCGTGGATGACGCAGAGTTCACCCAGTGGGCGATCGGCTGCCAACGACAGTTGGTGCGCACCGCCTACTTGATGAGCGGCGACCTGCAACGCGCCGAGGACCTGGTCCAGGACGCGCTGACCAAGGTGGCACTGCGGTGGCACAAACTGCGCCACACCAACCCGGATGCCTACGTGCGCACGATCCTGGTGCGCGACAACATCTCGTGGTGGCGCCGCCACCGACGCGAGTCCGTGGTCGACGCGCTCCGGGACCCGGCCGTGCAACCGGCTGGGCACCCGGCTGGGCACCCGGCCGACACGGAGACGTCCCTGGTCGTCCGCGCGTCCTTGGCGCGCCTGACCGAGAAGCAACGCGCGGTCGTCGTGCTGCGTCACTTCGAGGACCGCTCCGAGCGGGAGACCGCCGAGATCCTCGGGATCTCCGTCGGCACCGTCAAGAGCCAGAACTCCGCCGCCCTGGCGCGGCTCCGCGAGGGCGCCCCCGAGCTCCTCGACCTGATCGGAAGGACCTGATGAGCGAGCAACAGATCGGCGATCTCCTCCACCGCGGCACCGAGCACCTGCCCGACCCCGACCTGGTCTCCGGCGCACTGAAGGGCGCGCGTCGCCATCGCCGGCGGCGCAACGTGCTGGTCAGTGGTGTCGCCGCTCTCGCGGTGGCCGCCGCGATCGGCGTACCGTCCGCGCTGTCGCGTTCGAGCGATGCCGGTGACCCGGCGCCCGCGTCACCGGGCCCGACACCGGGCCCGGACCCCGCGGCCGCCACGGGTCACCTCACCGCACCGGCGCCGAAGCAATCGGTGGTCGCGCCGGTCCTCGACCCGCAGGGCATCGACGCGTTGCCGACCCACGACGCGGGGTTGCCGCAGTCGCTCGATCCCGACGAGGAGTCGGCCACAGACCTTGCCGACGACCCGATCGACCACGCGGTGGCGGCGGTCAAGGCCGACGGCCTCTACCTCGACGAGTTCGACCTCGAGCAAGACGTCTTCTTCGTGCTCGGCACAGACGGCGACTGGCGCCGCGTCCACGTCGAGGCGCCGGCCGACCTCACCGGTGACCGAGGCCCCGCGCTGCTGCCGGAGTCGCTCTCTCCCGACGGCACCAAGGTGGCCCTCAAGGGCAACACCGCGGTCTATGTCGTCGACCTGGCTGACGGCTCGACCACCCGGGTGAAGACCGGCCGTTGGGCAGGGATGACGGCCTGGCAGCCCGACAGCAGGCACCTCTTGGTCCCTCTGGGCAAGCAGGGCTTCGTCGTCGACGTGACCGACGGGCAGCGCACCCCGGCCGGTTGGGCGACTGACACGGGAGCGGGTCCGTTCACCGGTGCCTATGAGCCGGGCGGGCGCCTCGTCAGTGTCGCCGACGACAGCCACGGGCAAGAGCTCGAGAACATCGTGGAGACGAACGGAGGGAGCCGAGCGTTGGAGGTGGAGTCCGACGACATCGGCCAACCGCTCTACCTGCTGCCGGGCGCGCGCGACCTGGCGATGACCACCTACCCGATGATCAGGACCGACAAGGGCCTGCGCGGGAAGTACGACGGCCTGCTGGTCGCCGAGCGGGAGAGCTACCGCACCACTGCCTTCCTGCCGGTCGACGGGCCGGAGGGCTACTACATCACCACTGACACCCTGCGCCCACGCACCTGGCTCGACGACCACACCTTGCTGTTCTCGTTGCGGCCGGAGGGCACGAAGCAGGACGAGGCCGACATCGGGCAGTACTTCCTGGTCTGGGACACCGAGACGGGCCGGGTCAGCCGCGCGTCGCACACGACCCTGCTGTGGCGGTCGGTGAGCGTGCTGCCCGAGCCAATCGAGTAGTTGCCGGGGCGATGTCGCATCGCTCCGCGGGGCTGGGTCACCCGGCACCGGGCCTAGACTCACGGACGTGGACTTCTACTCGGCCTATGCCCATGGTTTCGCCCGCGTTGCCGCCTGCACGATCCCGGTGGCGATCGCCGACCCTGCGGCCAACGCCGCCGCGGTGCTGGCCGAGGCCCGGGCCTGTCACGACGAGGGCGTGGCAGTCGCCGTGTTCCCCGAGCTCTGCCTGACCGGCTACTCGATCGACGACCTGTTCCTGCAGGACACGCTGCTCGAGGCGACCCTGGCCGCCGTCGACAAGATCGTCGAGGCCTCGGCCGATCTGCTACCGGTGCTCGTGGTCGGGGCCCCGATCCTGCACGGGACTCGGGTGCTCAACTGCGCCGTGGTGATTCACCGTGGCTCGATCCTCGGCGTGGCGCCGAAGTCCTACCTGCCCACCTACCGGGAGTTCTACGAGCGCCGGTGGTTCGCGCCCGGCGACGACCGTCGTGACGAGTGGATCACCATCGGTGGCGACGAGGTGCCGCTCGGCCCCGACCTGGTCTTCGCTGCCGCCGACCTGCCCGACCTGAAGCTGCACGTCGAGGTCTGCGAAGACATGTGGGTGCCGGTGCCACCGAGCGCCGAGGCCGCCCTGGCCGGCGCGACCGTGCTGGCCAACCTGTCCGGCTCGCCGATCACGGTGGCCCGCGCCGAGGACCGACGCCTGCTGGTCCGCTCGGCCAGCGCACGCTGCCTGGCGGCGTACGTCTATGCGGCAGCAGGGGAGGGCGAGTCGACCACCGACCTCAGCTGGGACGGGCAGACCATGGTCTACGAGCTCGGTGAGCTGCTGGACGAGACCGAGCGGTTCCCCGACGGCGCACGGCGCAGCGTTGCCGACGTCGATCTCGGTCGGATCCGTCAGGACCGGCTGCGGCAGGGCACGTTCGACGACAACCGGCGCGCGTACGACGCTCGCACGGCCGCGTTCCGTACCGTCGAGTTCACCCTCGAGCCGCCCACCGGCGACATCGGTCTGCGCCGCAAGGTCGACCGGTTCCCGTTCGTTCCCGACGATGCCGAACGGCTGGCGCAGGACTGCTACGAGGCCTACAACATCCAGGTCTCGGGGCTCGAGCAGAGGTTACGTGCGATCGGCAGCGACACCTGGCAGCCCAAGGTGATCATCGGTGTCTCCGGTGGGCTCGACTCCACCCACGCGCTGATCGTGGCGGCCAAGGCGATGGACCGGCTGGGCCGTCCCCGCACCGACATCCATGCCTTCACGATGCCCGGCTTCGCCACCGGCGACACCACGAAGTCCTATGCCACGCGGCTCTCCGAGGCTCTCGGCGTGACGTTCGAGGTGCTCGACATCAAGCCGGCCGCCACCCAGATGCTCGACGACCTCGACCACCCCTACTCCGATGGCGAGTCGGTCTATGACGTGACGTTCGAGAACGTGCAGGCCGGGCTGCGCACCGACTACCTCTTCCGGTTGGCCAACCACCGGGGCGGCATCGTGCTCGGCACGGGAGACCTCTCCGAGCTGGCGCTGGGCTGGTGCACCTACGGCGTGGGCGACCAGATGTCGCACTACACGGTGAACTCCGGCGTTCCGAAGACGCTGATCCAACACCTGATCCGCTGGGTGATCGACTCCGGCCAGTTCGCTGACGACGACAGGTCCGGTGAGACCGCCGACGTACTGCAGGAGATCCTCGACCAGGAGATCACCCCGGAGCTGATTCCCACCGAGGAGGGCAAGAAGCCGCAGGCCACTGAGGACTCCGTCGGCCCCTACGCGCTGCAGGACTTCTCGCTCTTCCACACCCTGCGCGGCGGTGCGCGACCGAGCAAGATCGCGTTCCTCGCCATGCACGCCTGGAGGGACTCGGCCGAGGGGGAGTGGCCTCCCGGGTTCCCCGAAGACCGGCGAGTGGCCTACGACCTGCCCGTCGTACGCCGGTGGCTCGAGGTGTTCATCAAGCGCTTCTTCGCCTCCCAGTTCAAGCGCTCCGCACTGCCCAACGGCCCGAAGGTCTCCTCCGGCGGCACCATGTCGCCGCGCGGTGACTGGCGGATGCCGTCGGACGCTGCTCCGACCGCGTGGTTGGCCGAGCTGGAGAACGTTCCGACAGAAGGCGCTTGACCCTCACACCGTGTCAGGCCGTGGAGTGATCGTGTCATGTTGAACATCGGAGACTTCGCCCGCTTCGCCGGGGTGTCAGTGCGGATGCTGCGTCACTACGACGCCGTCGGGCTGCTCACCCCGACCGAGGTCGATCCCTTCTCCGGCTACCGGAAGTACGACGAGTCGCTGCTGCGGCGTGCGCACCAGCTGGTGGCCCTGAAGGAGCTGGGATTCAGCCTCGAGGTCGTGGGGGAGATGCTCGACGGTCCGCCCGGCCTGCTCCAGCAACGCCTGGAGCAGCGGCGTGCCGAACTGGCCGACGAGATCAGCGCCAACCGAGCCCGCCTCGACGAGGTGGAGCGGCGTCTCCGACTGATGGAAGGAAACGTCATGGAGATGAACTACACGGAGAAGTCGCTGCCCGAGATCGAGGTCACCCAGCTGACCGCGGAGGTCACCGACCAGCCCGAGGTGGGGCCGACGATCAGCCCGCTGTTCGGGCGGTTGGCACAGGCCGCAGCGACACAGGGGGTCGACTCCGACCTGAGTCTGGCCTGGTACGACATGCGCGACGACGGGATTCGCTTCGCCGCTTGTGGCGCCGCCGAGATCGAGGTCGAGGGCGGTGAACGGGCCACGGTGCCCGGGGCGGCCCGCGCCGTCGTCACGACGTACACCGGTCCGATCGACCGGATCGCCGAGGGATGGCAGGCGCTGGGGTCCCACCTGGCGGAGCTCGGGCTCGAGCCGGCCGGCGTGTGCCGTGAGGTGTACGGCGAGGTGCCGGCCGACCACTCCGCGGACTGGGTGATCGAGCTGCAGCAGCCCGTGCGCTGAGCTCTCGCACACCCTCACCCAGGCGTGCGCATCGACGTGATGACCGCGTTGATCAGCAGTTACCGAAGCGTATGCAGGTTTCGCGGCGCTGATTCCTGCATACGCTTCGGTAACGATGGGCGAGCCATGGCGGCGGGCGTGTCACACGGATGTAACAGGACATGCGCCATAGTTGGGGCATGGGTAAGCAGGAAGACTTCGTGCTGCGCGCACTCGAAGAACGCGATGTCAGGTTCGTCCGTCTCTGGTTCACCGACGTGCTCGGGTCCCTCAAGTCCGTGGCGGTCGCACCGGCGGAGCTCGAGGGCGCCTTCACCGAGGGCATCGGTTTCGACGGCTCGGCCATCGAGGGCTTCGCCCGCGTCTATGAGGCCGACATGCTCGCCAAACCGGATCCGTCGACGTTCCAGATCCTGCCGTGGCGCGGGGAGGGCCCTTCGACGGCTCGGATGTTCTGCGACATCGTGATGCCCGACGGCAGCCCGTCGTACGCCGATCCGCGCTTCGTGCTCAAGCGCACGCTGAGCGCCGCGGCCGACAAGGGATTCACGTTCTACACCCACCCCGAGATCGAGTTCTACCTCTTCAAGGACACCCCCGGAACCGGCGACGACCCGGTGCCGGTCGACCGCAGCGGCTACTTCGACCACACCGCGCAGTCCCACGGCTCCGACTTCCGTCGTGAGGCGATCACCATGCTCGAGGCGATGGGCATCTCCGTGGAGTTCAGCCACCACGAGGGCGGGCCCGGCCAGCAGGAGATCGACCTGCGCTACGCCGACGCGTTGAGCACCGCCGACAACATCATGACCTTCCGCACCGTGGTCCGTGAGGTGGCGCTGAGCCAGGGCATCTGGGCGACCTTCATGCCCAAGCCGTTCACCACCCACCCCGGCTCCGGCATGCACACCCACGTCTCGCTCTTCGAGGGCGACCGGAACGCCTTCTTCGAGGCGGGTTCTGAATACCAGCTCAGCAAGACCGGCCGTCAGTTCATCGCCGGCATGCTCAAGCACGCCTCCGAGATCACCTGTGTCACCAACCAGTGGGTCAACTCCTACAAGCGCCTGATCGGCGGCGGCGAGGCCCCGTCCTACATCACGTGGGGTCACAACAACCGCTCCGCGATGGTGCGGGTGCCGATGTACAAGCCCAACAAGGGCCAGTCCACGCGCATCGAGCTGCGCACCATCGACGCGGCCTGCAACCCCTACCTCGCCTTCGCGGTCATCCTGGCCGCGGGGATGAAGGGCATCGAGGAGGACTACGAGCTGCCCCGCGAGGCCGAGGACGACGTGTGGTCGCTCAACGAGCGTGAGCGCACCGCCCTGGGTATGGAGCCGCTGCCCAAGACGCTGGCCGAGGCGATCAAGGTCGCGGAGAACTCCGAGCTCCTCGCCGAGACGTTGGGCGAGCACGTCTACGACTACTTCCTGCGCAACAAGCGCGCCGAGTGGGAGGCCTATCGCGGCCAGGTCTCGGCCTGGGAACGGGACCAGATGCTGCCGGTGATCTGACGTGGCGGCGCACCATCCGCGGGTCCTCGTGATCGAGCACGAGGCGAAGTGTCCACCGGCCCACGTCGCCCGCTGGCTCGAAGGGGCCGGTGCCCGGGTCGAGGTGTGCCGACCGTACGCCGGCGACGCACTCCCGGACCTCGCGGCGTACGACGCAATGGTGGTGCTCGGCGGCACGATGGGCGCCAACGACGACGCGTCGGTTGCCTGGTTGGCCCCGCTGAAGGAACTCGTGCGTGAGGCAGCGGAGACGGGGGTGCCGACCTTCGGTATCTGCCTGGGCCACCAGGTGATCGCAACAGCCCTCGGCGGCACCGTCGAGGTGAACCCACGCGGGCAACAGCTGGGGCTGCTCGAGGTCGGCTGGCTTCCGGCGGCAGGGGACGACCCGCTCTTCACCCCGACTCCCGGCCTGCGTGGCATCCAGTGGAACAACGACATCGTCACCGTTCTCCCGGACGGAGCCGCGCTCCTGGCCGCCACCGCACAGGAGGAGGTGCAGGTGGTGCGGTTCGCCGAGACCGTCTGGGGGGTGCAGCTCCACCCCGAGGCCGACGAAGTGGTGGTGGCCGACTGGGCTGACGGTGATCGCGACGACCACGCCCTGCGCGGGATCGACCAGGCCGCGCTGCTCCGCGGCATCGCCGAGGCCCGCGAGGAGCTGGACGCAGCCTGGCGGCCCGTGGTCGAACGCTTCGCCGGGCTGGCCGCGGCGCGGGCCGGGCTGGCCGCGGCGCGGGCCGGGAGGACCGAGCGTTGACCCCTCGACCGTTGGGCCGTGGCGAGCTGATCCGGCTCGGATTCACTGACCCGGAGCACACCGCCGACCACCTGGCCGAGCTGGGTTCGGCCGGCCATGAGCTGATCGCGATCCTGACCCAGACCGCGGACCCGGATGCCGCGGTCGCAGCGCTGGTCGACCTGGCCGATGCCATCGAGCGCGACGCCGACGAGAGCGACACGCGCGAGGGATTCCTCGAGGAGCTGGCCGATGACGAGGGCACCGCGATGCGGTTGCTCAGCGTGCTGGGAGCCAGCACTGCCCTGGCCGACCACCTCGTGGTGCACCCACACCACTGGCGTGAGCTGACCGACCCCATGCTCGGCACCACGCGCCCCGCGGCGTACGCCGTTCGTGAGGCGTTGCTGCGTGCAGTCGGCGCCGACCCCGCCGACCCTATCCCGGTCTCGACCAGCGACGACTGCGAGGCCACCGACGCCCTGCGCGTGGAGTATCGGCGCCTGCTGCTCCGGATGGCGGCGCGCGACCTGGCCCACGGCGTCGGTGTCGACGACATCGCCGCCGAGCTCTCCGACCTGGCCGCCGGCACGCTCGACGCCGCGTTGGCCATCGCCCGCGCCCGCGTGGGGGAGAGCGTGGCCACCGCACGCCTGTCGGTGATCGCGATGGGCAAGTGCGGTGGGCACGAGCTCAACTACGTCAGCGACGTCGACGTCATCTTCGTCTTCGAGGCGGTCGAGGGCGCCGACGAGAACGAAGCCAACCGTGCGGCCACCCAGCTGGCCTCCCAGATGATGCAGATCTGCTCCGACCACACCGCCGAGGGCACCATCTGGCCGGTGGATGCGAACCTGCGACCGGAGGGGAAGACCGGGCCGTTGGTGCGCACCCTGGCCAGCCACCGGGGGTACTACGACCGGTGGGCCAAGACCTGGGAGTTCCAGGCGCTGCTCAAGGCCCGACCGGTGGCCGGCGACCTGGAGCTGGGTGCCGAATACATGCAGATGATCGCGCCCATGGTCTGGTCGGCGGCCAGCCGAGACGGGTTCGTCGAAGACGTGCAGGCGATGCGCAGACGGGTCCTCGACCACATCCCCGAGCACCAGGCCGAGCGCCAGCTCAAGCTCGGGTCGGGCGGCCTGCGTGATGTCGAGTTCGCCATCCAGCTGCTGCAGATGGTGCACGGTCGCACCGACGAGAGCGTCCGTGCGCCGACGACGTTGAGTGCCCTGGCCCAGCTGACCCGGGGCGGGTACGTCGGTCGCGAGGACGGGCAGGCCCTGCACGAGGCCTATGCGTTCCTGCGCAAGCTGGAGCACCGCATCCAGCTCTTCCAGTTGCGACGCACGCACGTGCTGCCCGACGACGAGCCGTCACTGCGTCGGCTGGGCCGCTCGATCGGCCACTTCAAGGACTCGGTGAAGCAGCTCGACCAGGAGTGGAAGCACCACCGCCGCGAGGTGCGCCGGTTGCACGAGAAGCTCTTCTACCGGCCCTTGCTCAGCGCCGTCGCGGCGATCCCGGGGGAGCAGACCCGGCTCTCGACCGACGCCGCCGAGCAGCGCCTGTCCGCCCTGGGCTACCTCGACCCGACGGCCGCCCTGCGCCACCTGGAATACCTCACCAAGGGTGTTTCACGCACCGCCGCCATCCAGCGTCAGCTGTTGCCGGCGATGCTGGCCTGGTTCGCCGACGCACCCGACCCAGATGCCGGTCTCTTCGGCTTCCGGCGGATCAGCGAGACCCTCGGCTCCACCCACTGGTACCTGTCGATGCTGCGCGACGAGGGCGAGGTCGCCCAACGCCTGGCCGGAATCCTGGCCACCTCGCGCTATGCCACCGACCTGCTCGAGCGGGAGCCGACCGGGGTGAAGCTGCTCGGCAGCGACCTCAGCCCGCTGACCTCCGAGGCCCTCACCAAGGAGATGCTCGCCTCGGCCGGCCGCCAGGACAACCCCGACGCTGCGGCCCTGGCGATCCGGGCGATCCGCCGCCGGGAGCTGTTGCGGATCGCGGCCGGCGAGCTGGTCGGCGTACTCGACGTGGTGACCGTCGGCGCCGGGTTGAGCAACCTCACCGACGCGACGCTCGAGGCCACCCTCGACGTGGCCCACCGCGCCGTTCGCGCCGCCCGGGGCATCGACGAGTCGTTGAGCGTGCTGGCGATCATCGGGATGGGCCGCTACGGCGGCTTCGAGCTGTCCTACGGCAGCGACGCCGACGTGATGTTCGTGCATGAGGCCAAGCCCGGTGTCGAGGCACAGCAGGCGGCCTCCTACGCGCAGGCCGTGGCCAACGAGCTGCGGCGGATGCTGGCGCTGCCGGCCTCGGACCCGCCCCTCGAGGTCGACGCCGGGCTGCGTCCGGAGGGGAAGCAGGGGCCGTTGGTGCGCACCCTCGAGTCCTACGCCGGCTACTACGCGAAGTGGTCGCAGGTGTGGGAGTTCCAGGCCCTCCTGCGCGCCGACGCGGTGGTCGGCAACGAGGACCTGCGGGCGCGCTTCACCGAGCTGATCAACCCACTCCGGTTCCCGGCCGACGGCCTCGACCCCGACGGCGTGATCGAGGTACGCCGGATCAAGGCGCGCGTCGACGAGGAACGGCTCCCACGCGGCGCCGACCCCAACACCCACCTCAAGCTGGGGCGCGGTGGACTCTCCGACATCGAGTGGACCGTGCAGCTCCTGCAGATGCTCCACGCCGGCCGACTGGTCGAGCTGCAGACCCCACGCACCCTCAAGGCGCTGCGGGCGATCACCGAGGCCGGACTCCTCGACGCGGAGGACTCCGAGGCGCTCAACGCCGCATGGCGGCTGGTGAGCTCGATGCGCAACGCGATCACCTTGGTCCGCGGCAAGGCCTCCGACCAGATTCCGCGATCGCCGAGGGAGCGTGCCGCGGTTGCCGCCGTGCTGGGCTACTCTGCCGGGGAGTCCGACGCGATGGTCAACGACTACCTTCGCACCACACGGCGAGCCCGCAGTGTGGTCGAGCGGATCTTCTGGGGCTGAGCGCCCGCTGAGACGTTGGGGAGTGCAGTGGGTTCAACCGTCGACGGTCGTCGGGTCACGACCGCCATCCGTGAGGACTCACCGTCCCCCTCGGCGCGGGCGTTCCTGCGACGCCACTGGCCGTTGTGGCTGGCACTGGCTCTCGTTCTCGTCGGCCGGATCGCCTTGTATGACTGGGCATTCTCGCCCGACGAGTCGGGTTTCTACTTGGTCGCCGACGACCTGTTGCACCACGGCGGTGACGGTCTCTACGGGCACTACTGGGTCGATCGTCCTCCGTTGCTGATCTGGCTCTTCATGATCGCCGCGGGCTTCGGCGACATCGCCGCAGTGCGCTGGCTGGTGGCCGTGTTCTACCTGCTTTTCCTCGTGCTCACCTACGTGACCAGTCGTCGTCTTGGCGGCTCGGGCGGCTGGGCCGTCGCCATCGCTGCCGCCTTCGCGATCACTCCCGAGGTCGGCGCCCAGGTCGCCAACGGTGAGGCATTCTCGATCCCCTTCGTGATGGCGTCGATCCTGTGCGCCGCGATCGCTGCCGGCCACACGGGCCGGCGGGCACTGGTCTGGTCGACGGCCGCCGGGTTCCTCGGGCTGCTGGCGATGACCGCCAAGCAGAACTTCGTCGACGGACTCGTCTTCGCCTTCGTCCTCCTGGTCGCCAACGGGCTGCGCGGGGAGCGCACCTGGCCCGACGTCGTACGCCGTCTCGTGGCCGGGGCCGCTGGCATCGTGGCGGCCTGCGCGATCATGGTGGCCTATGCGTTGACCACCGGCGCCGGGGTGGCCGGCCTGTGGTTGGCATCGGTGAGCTTTCGGGGCGACGCCTCGCGGGTGATCCGGGCCGGCTATCGCACCGGGATCGAGAGTCGCGAGGACGCGATCATCGCCTCGGCCTGGGTCTCCGGGATCATCCCGCTGCTGCTGGTCCTGCTGGTGGTGGCACTGCTGGCGAGGTTCCGGGGCAGCTCGATCTCGTGGGCGGTTGCGGTCGTGATCGGCGTGGAGATCCTCTGCATCGTGGTGGGCGGCAACTACTGGAGCCACTACCTGCTGGGGCTCGCCCCCGGTCTCGCCCTGGCCGCTGGTCTCGCTCTGCGGCAGGATCCTGCGAGGCGGCGCGCGGTCCGGTCGGGTCGTACCTGGGCGCACTGGCTGGTGCTCCCGGCCGCGGCATACCTCATCTGCTCGGCGCTGGTCTCGATGCCGCTCGCCGTGGCGGAGCAAGACTCGTCCGCGAGCACCCGGTCGGAGAGGATCGGCGGCTTCGTGGCCGACTCGGCGGAGCCGGGTGACACGGCGACCACTCTCTTCGGGCGCGCGGACGCACAGTTCCAGACCGGCCTGCGCTCGCCGTACCAGCACCTGTGGAGCCTGCCGGTGCGGGTGCTCGACCCGGACCTGAAGGAGCTCACCGCCCTGCTGGAGAGCGAGCAGGCTCCCACCTGGATCGTCCAGGTCTTCTCGTTCCACGAATGGGGCCTCGACCCCGAGGGTCGCATCGACCCGGTGGTCGCCCGTCGCTACGACATCGTCTACGACGCCTGCGGCACGAGGATCTACAAGCTGAAGTCCGCCGAGCGTGACCTGGCGCCGGCGCCGGCCTGCTGACCCTCGTCGCTGCCCGGCCCACCCGCACCTTCTGACATGATGACCTGCGTGAACGGGAACGCGGGGCCGATGCTGCGGCACGTGCGCGGCGCCGTGCTGGCCTTCGTGGTGATGAGCACGGGCGTCGTCGCCCACGTCACCGCCGACGGTCTGCTCCCGTCGGTCCCTGCCCTGGTGGCGCTCTACGTGGGCTGTGCGCTGGCCTTCGCATGGCTGCTGTCCCGACCGGCCACCACCACCCGCATCGTGCTGCTCACCGTCGGCGGGCAGAGCCTGGTGCACGCCGTGCTGACGATGACGTCCGGCCACGCCGGCGACGCCCCGGCCCGACCGGTGGCCCCCGTGGCCGCGCCACCGCCCGTGCCGACCGGCTCCTCGGGCTCGCTGATGGCGCAGTACGAAGCCTCGCGTCCGCAGGTCGACGCCCAGCTGGCAGTGCCTGACGGTGTGATGCACCTGTTCCACGACATGACCGGTCCGCATGCGCCGATGATGGTGCTGCACCTGTTGGCCGCAGCCCTGGTCGGGCTGTGGCTCGCCGTCGGCGAGCGGGCGCTGTGGACCCTGCTCGCTCTCGCCGTGGCCGTCACCGTTCCCGCCTTGGGTGCCCTGCTGGCCGGCCTCCGGCTGCCGGCTCCGGTGCCCGCCGTGCCGGCCGCGTTCGCCCGCTCGACGCCGCCCCACCTGGCGGCGCTGGCGCGCAGCGTCGTACGCCGAGGGCCGCCGCAACTCCTCGTGGCCTGAACGTTCCTCTCCGCACCTCGCGTCCCTGACCCGGTGACGCCGTCCGTGTCTGCTGCGCTGCACCCTGCGCGAGCCAACGGCACGGCAACCGACGGGCTACGCCGCCCCGACTGGCTGACTGCTCGGTCGCGATGCGGAGTTTCCTTCGCATGTCCTGAGGAGTGACATGACCCTGCAGACCGAACCTGCAGCGCGCCCGCGACCGGCCGACTCCGGCCGATCGACGCCGCGCGCCGCGAAGCCCGGGTGGTTCCGGGCGTTCTGGAGGTGGCACTTCTATGCCGCCTTCCTCGTCGTACCCGTCCTGCTGGTGCTCTCGACCACCGGCCTGATCTACCTGTTCCGATTCCAGCTCGAACCCCTCATGCACGGCGATGTCATGAAGGTCGAGAAGCCCGCCGACATGGACTTCACCCAGCCCTACTCGGCCCAGTTGGCGGCAGTGGAGCGGGCCTACCCCGACGCCACCGTCGTGTCGATGACCGAGCCGAAGAACGAGGGACGCAGCACCTTGTTCTCGGTGGTCACCGAGTCGGGCGAGCCGCGCGACGTCTACGTGAACCCGTGGGGTGCGGAGGTGCTCGGCGACGTCAATCCCGACACCACCCTCAGCGGGTACGCCGTCCGCCTCCACGCCGACCTGATGTCCGGACGGTGGGGCGATCACGTCATGGAGCTGGGTGCCTGCTGGGCCCTGGTGATGGCGTTGACCGGCTACTACCTCTACTGGAAGGGACGCACGGCGCGACGACGCCGGCCGAAGTCCCTGCGCTCACGACACGGGCGGATCGGCCTGGTCGCCGGGCTCGGCCTGGTGATGCTGCTGATCACCGGCCTGCCGTGGACCGGGGTCTGGGGCGAGAAGGTGCAGACCCTGGCCACCGATCGTGACTCGTCGATGTGGAGCACCGACCCCGGCGCGCTGTCGGACCCGACCTCCACCCTCGACGAGTCACTCCCGCACTCTCACCAGCAGGAGGTTCCCTGGGGGAGCGGGAAGTCGGAGGTGCCACGGTCCTCGGGCCACGCCGGCACCAGTGTCGCCAACATCGACACCGCCGTCGGTGTCGCCGATGCCCAGGGGCTGCGACACCCCATGACGGTGGCCCTGCCGAACACCGAGGACGGCGTGTTCTCGGTGATCGGCTATGCCTTCGACGCGCCGTCGGACGAGAAGACCGTCCATGTCGGACGCTTCGGTGGGGAGGTCGAGTCGACCTACGGCTACGACGACTACCCGGCGCTGGCCAAGGTGGTCGCCCAGGGGATCGGGCTCCACGAGGGGCGCAGCCTCGGGCTGTGGTCGTTCTGGGGCGCGGCGCTGATGTGCGTGACGATCATGGCCTCGTGCATCACCGGCCCGTTGATGTGGTGGCGCCGCCGCCCACGTCGTACGCCGCGAGCCGGCGGCGCGGACGGCCCGAAGCCGCGGCGCGGGTCCATCCGGGCACCACGTGGGCGAATGCCGTTGCGCACGACACCGTTCCTGATGGTCGCAGTGGTCGCACTGGGGCTCTTCCTGCCGCTCTTCGGCCTGTCCCTGCTGGCGATTCTCGCCTTCGACCACTTGCTCGTCCGGCGGGTCCCCGCCCTCTCCCACTTCTTCGACACCCCCTGAGGCGGGCGGCCCGGGGGAGACCCGGGCCCCGTCGCGATCACGAACTCATTGCCAAGGAGAAACTCATGAACATCACTCGTCTGCTTGCCCGTGCCGCGCTCGTTCCCGTGGTCGGAGGTGTGGTGCTGCTCGGCGCCGGGTCGGCCTCGGCGCATGTCACCGTCACCGCCTCCGAGACCGGGGCCGGCGCCTACACCGTGCTCACCTTCAGCGTTCCCCACGGTTGCGAGGGCTCGCCGACCACGGCGATCCGCATCGCGATGCCCGAGGAGATCGTTGCGGCCACCCCGACCCGCCAGCCGTTCTACGACGTCACGAAGGTGATGAAGAAGCTCGACCAGCCGATCACCGACACCCACGGCAACAAGACCACCGAACGGGTTGCCGAGGTGGTCTACACCGCGAAGACCCCGTTGCCCGACGGTGAACGCGACACGTTCGAGCTCTCCGTGCAGCTGCCCGACGCGGCCGGCGAGACGCTCACCTTCCCGACCATCCAGAAGTGCGAGCAGGGGAAGACAGCCTGGACCGAGGTGCCGGCCGACGGTGAGTCCGGTGACGAGCTCGAGTCGCCCGCGCCGAGCGTCACGATCACCGAGGCCGCAGGCTCCTCGGACGGTGCAGGCTCCTCGGACGGCGCCAGCTCCTCGGACGGCGCCAGCTCCTCGGACGAGGCCGACGACAGCGATGGCAACGGGCTGGCGATCGGCGGCCTGGTCGCCGGTCTGCTCGGCCTGCTCGCCGGGGGAGCGGCCCTGGCCCGAACCCGCACCAAGGCGTGAGTACGTCGACTCGGCGTGCGGTGGGAGCCCGCACGCGTGCCTGGGCGATCCGCCTGGTCGCGGTGGCGGTGATCTCGGTGATCACCCTGTTGACCGGCGCCACGGCGGCCTCGGCCCACGCCCAGCTCGTCTCCAGCTCTCCGGGGAACGGGTCGGTCGTGGGCCAGCCGCCGAAGGCGATCACGCTCGAGTTCAACGAGGCGGTGACGGCCCGGGCCGAGGAGACACGGGTCTTCGACGGCAACGGGGCCGAGATCGCGGTGCAGGTGACGACGGCCGACCGCACGGTCACCGTCACCCCCACTGACGAGCTGTCGCAGGGCACCGTGGTGGTCGGCTATGCAGTCACCTCGGCCGATGGTCACCCGATCGAAGGGTCGATCACCTTCGCGGTGGGCGAACCGACGCCGGGAAGCTCGGAGAACGGGGTCTTCGAGGAGCCCACGACGACCGGGATCGGGGCTGCCCACACGGCAGCCGTCGGCCTCGCCGTGCTCGCCACCGCCGCGCTCGTCGTACTCCTGCTGCTCGGTCGTTCCGGGCGATGGGTGGAGGCGAGCTGGTTGCTCGCGCTGGGTGCCGTCGTGCTCGCCGTACCCCTGGGTGCGGTCGAGGCCGGTGGCGTCGGCTGGGGCGCGCTGCTGGACTGGGAGCACTGGGTCGACGGCTGGGTCAGCTGGCGTGGGCTGCTGCTGGCGGTGGCGGTCGTGGCCGCTGCCTGTGCGGTCAGCTGGTCACGTCAGGTGCGTTCTGACGGCGCTCCGGTGCATCACGAGAGCGCGGGCGCTGGCGGCGGCTGGCGATCCCGGCTCCCGGTGATCCTCGCGGTGCTGGTGGTGGCCGGCGCCGCCCCGTCGGCGTTCGCGGCCTCTGGCCCCAGCACCGCGGCCGCGCCGCAACCCGGCGGTAGTCCGGTGGCGGAGGCGACCAGCGGTGACCACACCGTGCGGATGACGCTCGACAGCACGACCGTGGGCACGACCGGTTTCCGCCTCAAGGTGCTCGATGCGGGAGGCAGACCGGTCCAGCCGTATGCCGTCCCGAAGCTGCGCGCGACGTCGGAGGGGCTGGCGCTCGACCTGGCGTTGAAGCGCGAGTCGGCCGGCGTCTGGACCGGGAGTGTCACCCTGCCCAGCCCCGGCGACTGGGAGGTGGAGGTGAGTGTCCGGTTGTCCGAGTTCGAGAACCCGGTGCTCACGCTGCCGTTCGAGATCGGGTCACGCACGGCGGCGTCGAGCGGCGGTCACTGATGCGCTGCTGCAGCATCCGGCCTCCGGGTGCTGCAGCAGCCACCACGTCGGTCACCCGGAGCTCGACCCGAGCCTTTCCGGGGTTCTCCGAGTAGCCTCGAGCCATGGCCGACACCAAGGACAAGGGCGCCGAACTGCTGCGCCTCCACCAGGACACCAAGCTGCTCACCGTCGTGAACGTCTGGGACGTGATCAGCGCCAAGGCGGTCGCCGGCGTCGAGGGCACCGCCGCCCTCGCCACCGCGAGCCACTCGATCGCCGCCTCCCGGGGCTACGAGGACGGCGAGAACATTCCCGTCGACGAGATGATCGAGGAGTGCCGGCGGATCGTCGAGGCCACCTCCTTGCCGGTCTCGGCCGACCTCGAGGGCGGGTACGGCGACCCGGCCGGCACCATCCTCAAGGCGATCCACGTCGGCGTGGTCGGTGCCAACCTCGAGGACCAGATGCGCCCGGTCGCCGAGGCCGCTGCCAACGTCGAGGCGATCATGAAGGTCGCCTCGGAGGCAGGAATCGACTTCGTGCTCAATGCCCGCACCGACGCGTTCGTGAAGGCCGGTGACCGCGACAAGGGCGAGGTGCTCGCCGACGCCGTCGAGCGTGGCAAGGCCTACCTCGATGCCGGAGCGCCGGTCATCTTCGTGCCCGGCGTGCTCGATGAGCAGCAGGTCTCGACCCTCGTGGATGCCTTCGGTCCGCAGAAGTTGACCCTGATCGGGCTGCCCGGCATCCCACCGCTGGCTCGTCTCGAGGAGCTGGGCGTCGCGCGCGTCTCCTACGGACCGATGTCGCAACGCGTCGCGCTGACGGCGCTGCAGGAGTTGGTCGAGGCCGTGCACGGTGGCGGGGGAGTCCCGTCCACCATGCGCCCCCTCAACTGACCCTTCCCACGAAGCGTCACGATGGCGAGCCCACTCACCCGGGCCCAGTGAAGGTGATGGATGCATTTCGTCAATATGAAGGTATAGTCTTCATATGTCTGAAATGAAGCGGACTGCCACCGTGACCGTGATCGGAGACGTGGTCGGCTCGCGCATTCCTGAGGATCGAACGGTCGTCCACGCGCGCCTCGAGGCCGCGCTGGCGGCCGTCAACACCGAGCTCTCGCCACGTACGCCGCTGTGGATCACGGCCGGCGACGAGTACCAGGCCACCTTCGACCGGCTGGGTGACGCACTTGCTGCCACGTTGCGGCTCCGCCTGGCGCTGCTCCCGGACCTCGACGTCCGTCACGGCCTCGGCTGGGGTGGGGTCACGGTGCTCTCCGAGGCTCCCCGGGTCGAGGACGGGCCGGGGTGGTGGGCGGCTCGCAAGGGGATCAACCGGGTGTCGACCGACGCCGATCGCGCCTCGTTGAGTCGGGTGCGCACCGCCTTCGAGGCGGCAGAAGGCGACGAGAGGTCCGACACCGCAGCCGTCAACGCGGCCCTGCTCGGGCGCGACGGGTTGGTGGGCGCGATGTCGCCCCGGTCGCTGTCGGTGCTTCGTGGTCTGCTGGCAGGACGGACCCAGCGAGAGGTCGCCGAAGATGAGGGGATCTCCGCGTCGGCAGTCTCTCAACGGGTACGCAACGATGGCGTCGCGCTGGTGATCGCCATCGACGAGCAACTGAGGGGAATCGAGTGAGCTGGCTGGGTCTGCTGTTGGTGGGAGTGGCCCTCACCGACCTGTTCTTCTCGATCCGCCCGCGGCCATGGCTACCGCAGTGCCTCGGCTCCGCGGTGGTGATCCTGCTCGGCCTGGTGGCCGGTCTGACGTCGGGACGCGACCTGCTCGCACTCCTGGTCATCGTCGGCGTCGTGCTGGCCTGGGGCCGCACGGTCACCTACGGTTTCGGTCGCGATCGGCCGGGGGTCCCGTTGGTCGTGCTCGGTGTGGCACTGGTCGCGGTGGTGCTGCTCTCCGGTCTGGCCGGTGAAGCCGATGGTCCCCTGCAGGCATGGCTCGACGATGTCGACCTGCCGCTGCTGGCCGGCATGGACGGCGACCGTGCTCTCCTGCTCCTGGGCGCGCTCGGCGTTCAGCTGAGCACGGGCAACGTGCTTGTCCGGCTGGTCCTGGCGGTGACCGGCACCCTCAACCCCGCGAAGCACGGGACAGACGCCGACCCCGAGGTCCAGCTCAAGGGTGGACGGCTGTTGGGGCCGATGGAGCGCGTGTTCATCCTGGCGCTGGGCCTGGCCGGTCAGATCACCGCCGCCAGCATCGTGGTGGCCGCCAAGGGGTTGCTGCGCTTCCCGGAGCTCTCCTCACGCAGGGACCAGACGCGCATCCACCAGCTGACCGAATACTTCCTGGTCGGCAGCTTCGCGAGTTGGCTCGTCGCGCTTGCCGGGTTGGTGCTTCTCGCCCGCTGACCGGCGCGGATCGGACGGTCTCGCTGGGATGATTGGGGCAACTCGATGTCACGGAGCGACGCCGAGTTTCCCCAGTCCGACGTGCTCGGTGGCGATCATGCCCAGTGGGACGGGCGGGTCAGACCCGGGCCGACGTCTGTCGAGGCGTCTCCGTGCGCGGCGTTGACCTGCATCTGGGTGAGGAACAGGGCGTTGGTGAGATCGGCCCCTCGAACGTCGCAGGCACGCAGGTCCGCGCCCAGCAGATCGGCCCAACGCAGGTCCGAGCCCGCGAGACTGGCCCCGATCAGCAGCGAACCACGCAGGTCCGCCGAACGCAGGTCGAGCCTCGACAGGTCGCGGCCGGCGAGATCGCTGGCGCCAACCCGCTCGAGGTCGACCCCTCTCGGCGTGGCCGAGCGGATCGTTGCACTGGCCTCGCGCAGCAGCGGTGCCACCTCCAACCGGTGGGCATCCACGTCGACGCCGAGTACGTCGTACGCCGTCCCCTCGGCAAGCGCCTGCGTCTCGTCACGCAGTGAGCCGAGTCGGTCGCGGAGCTCGGAGGAGTCAGTGCCGGTGTCGGTCCCGTCGATCGAGGACAGCTGGTCGAGTGCGGAAGTGAGGTAGAAGAGCATCTCGTGCAGGCGACGCACGCTAGCGAACACCTCGAACATCTCCGAGGCGCGCTCGGAATCCGCACCACCCGGAGCCGCGACCGCAGGAGCGCACCAGTCCTTGCCGGCGTACATCTTCTGGGAGACCGCCTGCCCGGCACCGAAGCAGTCGAAGACGGTGCAGCCCGGCATGCCCAGGTCGCGCAGCGACGAGTGCACGCCGCAGCCGAAGTCTTCACGCAGGTTGTGGCACGGTTCGCCGCCCGCCTTGCTGAAGGCGAAGTCGGCGGAGCGGGTGAACGGCAACGCGACGCAGCAGAGGCCGAAGCAGCTGCCGCAGTCCGCCACGAGGTCGAGTCCGGGTGCGCCCATGCGCCCATTCAACGCCGAAGCCTGCCAAGGTGAGGCATCGTGACAACCATTTCGGTGACCCAGGGGCTCTCAGGGGTGTGAATCAGAACGAGATCGGGGGCCCAGATGTCGAATGCTGAAGCAGCTTTCGACGACTTCGTGTCGGCGCGCGGCCCGGCCCTGTGGCGAACAGCGTGGATGCTGACCGGCGATCGTCATCGCGCCGAGGACCTGGTGCAGACGGCACTGGCCAAGGCCTGGCCGAAATTCGACCAGGTGGAGAGCTTCGAGGCCTACGTGCGTCGCGTCATGGTGAACACCTACACGTCGTGGTGGCGCCGCAAGTGGAACGGCGAGCTTCCGCATGCCGAGACCGGCGGCGACGTCGTCCACAGCGATGCGCCTGTCGACGTCGATCTGATGGCCGCGCTCGCCGAGCTGCCCAAGGGGCAACGCAGCGTCGTGGTGCTGCGCTACTTCGAGGGACTCTCCGAACGTGAGATCGCCGAGCAGCTGTCGGTCAGCGTCGGGACGGTCAAGAGCCAGGCCTCACGTGCCTTGAAGACCCTGAAGAACTCTCCCTTGCTGCAGATCCAGGAGGTGCCATGAACGACATCGAGAACGAACTCGCCCGCCGCTTGAACGACTCCGTGCCGGACGCTCCGGAGACGACCAACTGGGGCACCGTGGTGCGCACTCGAGCGGCGCGAGCCAAGCGTACGAAGATGGCCGGGGTCGCCGTGATCGCCTGCCTGGCGGTTGCCGGCGCGGTCACCATCCCTGGTCTGGTGGGTTCCTCCGACAACTCGAGCCCTGCTCCCGCCGGGCCTCCGACCGCCAGCAACAGTGCGAGCCCCTCCGAGTCGAAGTCCCTGAAGGACAAGCCCCCGGCGCCTCCGGAGCAGGGGGAGGTCAAGACGTCGGAAGGCAACATCATCGGCATCTGGGAGGACGGCGAGATGCTGGGCACGCCCCTGCAGATCGCGATGGTCGACGGGCACGAGGAGATCCTGTACGCCGCGAAGCGGGTGTTCGAGGACTCACCCGGAGGCAAGCCGATGACATACGTCGCGATTGGTTTGCGGGACGGCGATCGGGTCCTGCAGACGGTGAGTGCGCTGGCCCCCATGAATGTGGAGGAGGCCGATGGCATCGGTCTCTACGGCGGCGAGCGTCGCCCCGACGGCACCTATCGACTGATCGGCTCCGTGCCGGGCTCGGGGGACCCTTCGATCACCGATGGTTCGGAACCGGCGCACGAGATGGTCACGTCGAGCACCGAGATCCTGCCCGGGTTCACCGTGTTCATGGACACCGGCGCGTGGCGCAGTGGCTGGGACGCGACCAAGCTGGCGCCGCTCACGGTGATCACGTCCGACGCTGAGGTGAAGGTGCGCGAACGGAGCTGGACCGGCTGAACCTCACCGGCGGATGGGTCACCTCCCGAGCAGGACCGTGCGGCCTTCGACGATGCGGAGGTCCACGGCGGGACCCGGCCTGGTGACGGTGCCGGCGACGGACATCCACGAGCTGCCGTTCACCCGGTAGCGAGCGGTGTAGCTGACATCGACGCTGGGGTGGACGGTGACGTCGGCATCGACGTACTGATGGGAGATGTAGGAATCCATCGGCAGGCCGGATTCGTATTCAATGCCCGGGGTGCTGGTGGTCTGGGTGCTGTCGTCGCCGTGGTGCCAGACGTAGGACGCCGGCGAGATCTCGAGGTCGACCCGCTTGCCCAGGAGACGGATGCTCCGGTTGATGGTGTCGGCCTCGGTGTGGAACAGCGTGTCGAAGTTGACCAGCGTCTTTCCGCCGGGAGGTTGGATGATCATCTTCGGTTTGGGCAGGGTGATGCGTTTCAACGCGCGGAGCACGATGCGTTGGGTGATCGCGGGCGTGGCCACATTGCCGTCGAGGCAATGGAAACCGCGGTCCTCTTCGACGCCCCCAGGTGGCGTGTAGAACTGGCGCATCATGGTGCCGTCGTCACCGCACCCGTCGATCGCGGAGCAGACGCCACCTGTCTGCTCGCTTCCGCAAATGGGCTCGTAACGGTACGTGCCGCGACAGCCCGATGACGATGTGGTCGTTGTTCCTGATTCGCTTTCTGACTGAGCGCGGAGGCCGTTCGTCGCGAAGGTCACTTTTGGTTGTGGTGCGGATTCAGTACTCGTGGTCCGGGAGCCGCATCCAGAGGCCGACTGAGACGAAAGAGCATGACTGATGGGTGTCGGCGTGCTCCAGAGCATCGTGAGAAGCAGTAGGAGGGCGAACTGCTTCACGAGGTGGCCTCGATCTGCCAGAAGTCGACCTTGAGCGCTCCATCACTGTCTGTGCTCAATGCGAAGAGCACCGGGTCAACTGCCGGAGGGACATGGTTGACCTTCCCTCGGGATGAGGCGCGTGATTGTTGCTTGGAACTATGTAGCTGGATGTCGACACGGAAACCTGCAGTCTCGCCGCTGCCGATGGGCGTGACCTTGAGGCTGCGGATGGTGTGGTGTCCGCCGTGGATGAAGCCACCGGCCTTGTGGATGCCGTGGATCCCGCTCACGACGTTGTTGCATGAGCCGCAACCTGGCCGCGAAAGAGTTCTGAGCTTCTTCACGTCGCCTGTCTTCTGCGCGTAGTCCGCGACCTCGAAGTAGTAACGCACCAAGAGCTCGGCGCCCTTCTTGGTCGGCTCACCCATCCCCGCAGGCTCGGGTGGCTCAGTGGGCCCGGGGCTGGGCGTCTCCGAGGTCGACGTCTCGGAGGGCGAGCCCGACGCAGAGGGCGACTCCGAAGCCTCGGGGTCGGCATCGGAGTCGTCGGTGCATCCCGACAGTGCGGTGATCAGGGCGATCGCACCAAGAGCAGCAACCGAGCGCCGCACGAATGAACCAGCCATCTGGAGTCCTTCCCGAGATTCCACTGGCAGCCTAGAGATTGCCTGGCCGGACGGGAACCCCGTCGTACGAGCCTGTGGACAACCGCCGAAAAACCCCAGGAGAGACCACGGAAGAGGCCGTCGGCCAGCAGCAGCGGGCGAGGAGCTACCAGGTCGTCGCGGCCGAGGCCGGGGCCCCGGTCAACACGCGCATCGCCATCACGGTCGTGTCGGGAACGTTCAGGTGCCCCAGCACGCGCGTCACCCGGTCCACCTCGAGGGGCAGCAGACCCGGCGTTCCGGGCACGTCAGGCGTCAGCCCGAGATCGAGGTCGTCGCGACCACCCATCAGTCGGAGGTTGAATTCGAAGCGTTCGCGCGCACCCGACGCAGTCAGCCGCTTCAGCAGCGTCGCGCCGAGTCGGCGTACGCCGTGTTCCTCGGCCCACGAGTCGAGCGCGGCCACCATCGTCTCCCCGCCGCAGTGGTCGATGTCGGCCCACACCGCGGCCATCGACCCCATCTGCTCGAGCAGGATCGGCGCGGTCTTCTCCCCGATGCCGGGTACGCCGGGGAGGTTGTCGCTGGCGTCCCCGCGCAGGGCCGCGAAGTCGAGGTAGCTGGCAGCCTCGACCCCGTAGAGCGCCTTCAGGCGCACCGGGTTCAGCAGCGGCGAGTTGGCCATGCCTCCGTTGATCAGCCGCAGCACCTGGGTGTGGTCGCTGATGTGGGCGAAGGAGTCGCGGTCGGAGGTGATGATGACGCAGTTCCAGTCGTTCTGCCGCGCCCAGGTCGCCGCCGATGCGTTCACGTCGTCGGCCTCGAGCCCCGGCGGCGTGAGGGTGGCCATGCCCAGTGCGTCGAGCAGCGCACCGGCCCGCTCGAGCTGGTCGACCAGAGCCGCATCCTTTGGTGCGCGGCCGGCCTTGTAGCCGGGGTAGATCGACTCGCGCCAGGACTCCGCGCGGTCGTCTATGCCGAAGATCACCGCGTCGGGCGCGAACATCTCGATCGCCTCGATGATCTGGCGCAGCATCCCGTGCAGCGCCCAGGCCGGCCGGCCACCCCGGTCGAGCAGACCGGACTCGACGCGCGCATGGTGGTTGCGATGCAGCAGCGACGGGGCGTCGACGGCGAGCAGCAGCTTGCGCTCGCGGTTCATGGAGGGAGGTGGCATGGGCTTGCCCGCCATCCTACGTACGCCGGCCTGCCGGCTGGACGAGGTGACGTCCCGTGCGATCGATCAGGGCCGGGGCCAGGGCCGGCCGTCGCGCTTCTCGATGTCTTCGTTGAAGCGGGCCAACATGGTGGCCAGCGCAGCCACGTCCTTGGCGCTCCAGTCCTCGAGGACATACTGCAGTCCGCTGACGTTCGAGTTGCGCTCGGCGCTGAGCTTCTTCAACCCTGCCTCGGTGATGAGGAACTTGCGGGCCAGTCCGCCGTCAGGGTCGGGGATCCGTTCGACCAGCCCCGAGCGCATCATGGCTGCGGTCTGTCGGTTCAACGTGGAGGCATCGAGTCCGAACGCCTCACTGAGCTGGCCGATCGACATCGGGCCCTGCACCTGGAGCCGACTGAGCAGCGTGTAGGCGCTCCGGTCGAGGTTGGACTCGCCGTCGGCGGCCCGGCGGACGGGGGAGAGGTGGCGCCCGAGCAACATGGTCTCGAACTCGATGTCACGGAACCGGTCGGCCACGACCTCACTCACTCTCTCCTGCACCAGCACTGCTGACGAAAGTGTAGCGTACACAACATGTGCATTGAGCACAGAGTGTGTATAGTGCACATTTGTGTCCACTCAAACCTTCGACCCCGCGAAGTCGGCCCAGCCGCCCGAGGTCTCCTCCAACGCCATCGTCTGGGTGCTGTCGGTTGCCGGCATCACCGGCGCCCTCATGCAGACGCTCGTCGTCCCGCTCATCCAGGACCTCGACGAGCTGCTCCACACCACGGCATCCAATGCGAGCTGGGTGATCACTGCGACCCTGCTCACCGCCGCCGTGGCCACTCCGGTCAGTGGCCGTCTCGGTGACCTCTACGGCAAGCGCCGGATGATGCTCGTCTGCGCCGCCATGCTCATCCTCGGCTCTGCCCTGTGTGCGATCGCGGCGTCCGTCGTACCGATGATCATCGGCCGCGGCCTGCAGGGCATCGGCATGGGCATGATCCCGCTCGGTATCAGCGCCATGCGCGACCTGCTGCCGCCGGAGAAGCTCGGCACCTCGATTGCCCTGATGTCGGCATCCATGGGCGTCGGCGGAGCGCTCGGCCTGCCGATCGCGGCCGCCGTGGCCGAGATCGACTGGCGCCTGCTCTTCTGGGGATCGACCGCTCTGGCCGTCCTGATCACGGCGCTGATCTTCAAGTTCGTCCCGGCCACGCCGGTCGAGAAGGATCCCGAGCCGTTCGACTTCGTGGGTGCCATCGGCCTCGGTGTCGGTCTGGTCGCCCTGCTCCTCGGCGTCTCCAAGGGTGCTGACTGGGGCTGGGGCAGCCTCACCACCGTCGGGCTGCTCGCCGGCTCAGTGGTCGTCTTCCTCGCCTGGGGTTGGTTCGAGCTCAGGCAGGGCGCACCCCTGGTCGACCTGCGGGTCACCGCGCGCCCCGTCGTACTCCTGACCAACGTCGCCTCGCTCGTGGTCGGCTTCTCGATGTATGCCCAGTCGCTGATCATCCCGCAGCTCATGCAGATGCCCGTCGAGACCGGCTACGGCCTCGGCAAGTCGATGCTCGAGATGGGCCTGTGGATGATGCCCGGTGGCCTGTTCATGATGCTGGTCTCGCCGATCGGCGCGAAGATCTCCCGCGCTCGCGGCCCGAAGATCACCCTCGCCCTGGGCGCGTTCGTGGTCTCCCTGGGCTACTTCGCGGCGGTGCTGCTGATGGGCTCGGTCGTCGGCCTGATGGTCGGCGTGATCATCGCCAGCTCCGGCGTCGGCCTGGCGTACGGCGCGATGCCCGCGCTGATCATGGGCTCCGTGCCGGTCTCGGAGACCGCGTCGGCCAACAGCTTCAACACGCTGATGCGCTCGGTCGGTACGTCGATCGCGGCGGCCGTCGTGGGCGTCGTCCTCGCCCAGATGACGATGAACCTGGGTCCGGTCGAGGTGCCGACCGAGAACGGCTTCAGGACCGGCCTGCTGATCGGCGCGGGCGTGGCCCTGCTCGCCTCCGTGATCGCGATGTGCATTCCGACCAAGGCCAGCCGGGCCGCGGAGGAGAACATCGAGCACGAGGTCGCTGCAGTCTGATCGAGGTTTCCGATCGGGTCAGGGTGAAGACATGTTTCTTCATGCTGACCCGATCACGCCTTGTGCCTCTTGCCGTCGTGCTCCTGCTCGCCAGCGGCCTGGCCGCCTGCGGTGACAAGGATTCGGACGCCTCCACACACGGACCTGTGGAGGCGTCGGAGATTGCTGACATCGTCGGTGACCACATCGACCAGGAACCCAGTGACGTTGAGGAGACGGAGCGCGAAAAGACCCCGGGTGAGGAGATCGAAGAAGCGGTCGGAGCGAAGCTGCGCTACGGCGAGGATGGGTCGACCGGCGACTTCGTGGCCGTCATGGTCTCCGACCTGTCTGCGGACGCGGATGACGAATTCACTTGCGACGAAACCAGCGAAGGCTACGACTGCGCCGCGATCGAGGGCCCCGGTGACCCCGTGGCGCTGACTTGGGAAGAGGTGGAACCGGAGGAGGACCCAGGCATCGTCACGGTTGCCCTCAAGCGCGGTCGTGAGTACGTCGTGGTCATCTACCAAGGTGACGAGATCACGGGGGACCCGCGTAAGCAGGAGCTCTCGATCCCGGTTGACACGATGGTCGACATCGCCCGCGACGAGCGGCTGACGCTCGGCTGACGCTCGGCTGAGATGCCTCGCGACGAGTGCTGAGGGGGCTCCCCGGACCACCACTGGAGCACTCGACCCATGGGAGTGGGAGACTGGCAGGGCGAGCAACAGCACCAGGAGGCCATTGGATGTCGGGCGAGGACGACTACTGCGAACTCTGCGATCTGCCGAGGAGCACGTGCATCCACGGGATGCCGAAGCCGGTGATCCCGCCCGAGCCGCCGAAGCCGGTGCGCAAGTCCCGCACGACGACCACCAGGGCCGCCAAGGCGCCCAAGGCTCCCAAGGCCGCAGCGGTGACCACACGTACGGCGGCAGCACCGCGCCGCTGGTCCGCGCCGGCCGACTTCGTCCCCCACATCGTGGCCATGCTCGACGAGGCCGAGGGGGGCCTGTCCACCGACGATGCCCTGGCGCAGTTGGAGGAGCGCGTCGGCGACGACCTGCGCCCCGGTGACCGGGAGAAGTCTCCGCAGGGGGAGCAGCGCTGGCGCACCGCGGCCCGCAAGGCGCGCCGTGAACTGGTCGTCTCCGGCATCCTGAGCGACGCGCAACCGGGCATCTGGCAGCTCAGGAGCTGAGCAACAGGTTGGTCCTTCCCGGCCCGTCACGTCCGTGCCGGACCGCGCCGCGTCGGCGTACTGCCGAGGTCGGAACCCAGATCCGTGCATACGCATCGATGACGCGGGTACGGAACAGGCATGCAGTTCGCGATTGCCCTCGTCGTCGTGCTCGCGTTCCTCGCGGCACTCGTCATCGTCGCGCTGCTGTCGGTCCTCCGCGGCCGGGAGAGAAGAGCCCAGGAGATCGCCCGGCTCGACGATGACCAGACGCTGTCCTACACGGTGCCGGTGGGCCAGGACCCCGCCGCCGTCCTGGCGACCCTGCGCAGCGAAGGCTACGAAGCCGTGCTGCAGGGCTCGGAGATCACCGTCGCGTGCCCGGCCGGTGCTGATCGGGAGCGGGCCCGGGTCCGTGCGCTGATCACCAACGCCCCGCTCGACATGGAGGGCGACCCGTCGCCGACCCAGGACGTGCAGTTCCCCGACGAGGGCCCGCCCGACGGTCCTGACGACCAACGCCGACCCTGACATGGCCGGGCAGAGCCAGCAGCAACGGGCCGACCAGCTGTTGCGCGAGCACGGGACGACGTACGCCGTCGAGGCCGGCATCACCCTTCGTGACAAGCCCTCACCGCTCTACCAGCTGCTCGTCCTGACCACCTTGTCCGCGACGCGGATCTCCGCCGACATCGCCGTCGCCGCGGCACGCGAGCTGTTCACCGCGGGATGGCGCACGCCGGAAAAGATGTCCGGGGCCACGTGGCAGCAACGCGTCGACGCGTTGGGTCGCGGTCACTACCGGCGCTACGACGAGAGTACGTCGACCGCGCTCGCCGACGCAGCGAACCACCTGCTCGAGGAGTACTCCGGCGACCTGCGCCGAATACGCCCCGAGGGCCATGAGGGCGTCTCCGGCCTGCGCGAGGCGCTCACCGGCTTCCCCAGGATCGGGCCGACCGGCGCCGACATCTTCTGTCGTGAGGTGCAGGAGATCTGGCCGGAAGTGTCACCGTTCTTCGACAAGCGTGCGCTGCGCGGCGCCGCGGCACATGACCTGCCCTCCGACGTCGATCGACTCGCCGCACTGGCGCCCGAGGGAGAGTTTGCGCGATTCGCTGCGGCATTGGCGCGCGTCGCGTGACGCATGGTCCAGCGAACGCCGGGTACCGCCCGAAGAATGGACGACCCCTCTCACATGGATCCTGACCGCGCGGCCGAGCGGAAGGGCCGCATGCTGCGCAACCGCGACCGCTTCGGCATCAGCGCGCTCTTCCTGACGATGGTCGGCATTCTTCTGGTGCTCTTCATCTTCTGGCTGATCGTGCAGGGGCAGCGCTGAGCAGGTAGCCCCTCGGCCAGGCACTCTCAGTCTTCCAGCCTCGGCCGGCCAGCCTCACGCCTCCAGCGGGGCGCGCATCCACGGGCGATCGGGGGCCGCTTCGCGAAGCTTCTCCAGCAGGGGCTCGGCCGCCTGCGCCAGGAAGTCCTGTTGGGTCTCGCCGCCGATCTGGACCAGTGCGACGTCGGTGAAGCCGGCCTCCCAGAACGGTCGTACCGCTTCGACGATCGCGTCCAGATCGGGACCGCAGGGGATGCTCGCCGCGACGTCCTCGGGGCGGACGTATTTCGACGCACCCTCGAATCCGGCTGTGGTGGGCAGGTCGGAATTCACGCTCCACCCGCCGCCGAACCAACGGAACTGGTCGTGCGCCCGCTCGGTCGCGGCCTCCACGCTCGACGGATCCCAGCTGATCGGGATCTGACCGACGGCCCGTGTGCCGTCGCCGATCGCGCGTGCTCCGTCGGTGCCGTTCCATGCGTGCAACAGGTCAGGGTTCGGCTCGGTGGCGATGAGGTGGTCGGCCAGTGCCGCACACTGCTCGATCACCGCTGGTCCACCGACGGCCAGGCCGATCGGCACCCCGTCAGCGGGGAGGTCCCAGACCCGGGCGGCGTCGACCTGGAAGTGTTCGCCGTCGTAGTCCACCAACCCTCCGTCGAGCAGGGCTCGGATGATCTCGAGAGCCTCCCGCAGCATCGTGTGACGCGTGCTCACGTGCGGCCAGCCCGCGCCGACCACGTGCTCGTTGAGGTTCTCGCCGCTGCCCAGGCCCAGCGTGAAGCGCCCCTTGCTCAGCAGCTGCACGGTCGCGGCCTTCTGCGCGATCACGGCGGGGTGGTAGCGCATGGTCGGGCAGGTCACATAGGTCATCAGCGGCAGCTCGCTGGTGGCCTGCGCGACCGCTCCCAGCACACTCCAGGCGTACGGCGCATGCCCCTGTGACGCGAGCCAGGGAGAGTAGTGGTCGCTCATCACCGCGAAGTCGAAACCGTGCTCCTCCGCTCCGACCGCGTGGTCGACGAGCGCGGACGGACCGGCTTGCTCGGTCATCAGGGTGTAGCCGAAGGAAGTCATGTGTCGCGCGGTACCCAGAGCCTTCGGAACGAACCGTCCGTGGCGTGCCCCGGGCTGGGGATCGCCCGGATGGGTACCCGAGTCCCAAGCCCACGAAGGAACGGAGACCCTCATGGTTGATCGAAAGGTGACGCACCCCGTGCTCAGCGACGCCCCAACGGCTGAGTCACCGGCGTCCACGAGCTCGAACGTCTCCACGGCGGACCTGCTGCGGCAGATGTCCGATGACACCCGACGGCTGATCAAGGATGAGATCGGTCTGGCCCAGCTGGAGATGAAGGACAAGGCGAAGCATGTCGGCATGGGTGCCGGGCTCTTCGGCACCGCAGGGATCCTGGCACTGTTCGGGTTCGGTGCCCTGATCGCCACCGTGATCATCGCCCTGTCTCTGGTCATGGACGCGTGGCTGGCCGCGCTCATCGTCACGGTCGTGCTCTTCGTGGTTGCGGCGGTGGCCGGAGTGGTCGGCAAGAAGCAGGTCACCGAAGGTACGCCCGCAAAGCCCGAGCAGACCCTTGAGAACGTCAAGAAGGACGTGGACACGTTGAAGGGAGCCCGGTCATGACCAGCGACCCGCGAGCAGATCTCCAGCAGGACATCGAGCAGACCAGGGAACACCTGGGCGAGACAGTGGATCTCCTGGGGGAGAAGTTCGACGTGAAGAAACAGGCCACGCAGCACCGGAAGGAACTGATGATCGCCGGGTCGGTGGTCGCCGGCGTCGTGGTTGCCGTCATGTGCTTGAGGAGGTTGCGATCATGACGTCAGAAGAGAAGGGCAGCACGTCCGCGAAGATCCTCTACCGCCCCGTGGGCCTGGTCAGCTCGATGGTCGCCGGACTGGCGGCCAGCGCATTGTTCCGCTGGGTGTGGAAGCGCGCATCACATGGCGATGCCGAAGATCCGCCGCGGGCGCTCGAGACCGACTATCCGCTCAGGGAGATCTTGGTCGCGGCCGTCGCGCAAGGTGCGATCTATGCCTTCGTCAAGGCCTTGACCGATCGCGGTGGGGCACGCGCCTTCCAGCGGTTGACGGGTGAGTGGCCCGGCAGTTGAGATCAGGCAGCTGAGGTCAGGCGGCCGAGGTCAGGCCAGGTGCTTCGGCTCCACGTCGGACTTGTGCCCGCTGTCGGAGCCGACCGCCGCGCCGCTGCCCTCCGAGGTGGGGCCCCCACCGGAGGGGCGCTCCAGTCGGATCACCACCGACTTCGAGGTCGGGCAGTTGCTGCCCAGGGCGGTGGAGTCGAGCGGCACCAACGGATTCGCCTCGGGGTAGTACGCCGCGGCGCAGCCACGCGGGGTGTCGTACTCGACGATCCGGAAGGCCGGGGCCGAGCGCTCGGTGCCGTCCTTCCACTCGCTGACCAGGTCGACCACGTCGCCGTCCGCGAAACCCAGGGCAGCGATGTCGTCACGGTGCACGAACACCACCCGGCGCCCACGCGAGATCCCGCGGTAGCGGTCGTCGAGGCCGTAGATGGTCGTGTTGAACTGGTCGTGGCTGCGCAGGCTCTGCAGCAGCAACCGGCCTTCCGGCACGTCGATGACCTCGAGCGGAACGGGCGTGAAGATCGCCTTGCCGGTCTCGGTCGGGAACGTGCGCGAGTCGCGCGGCGGGTGGGGGAGCACGAAGCCACCGGGCCGGTCCACCTTCTCGTCGTACGCCGCGCAGCCGGGCACCACCCGAGCGATCGAGCGCCGGATGTTGGTGTAGTCGGCGCGGAAGTCCGACCACGGGACCGGACCGTCGGTTCCGAAGGTGGCCTCGGCCATGGAGCAGATGATGTCGACCTCCGAGCGGAGGTGGCCGCTGGCCGGATCGAGTGGCCCGCGTGAGGCGTGCACCGCGGACATCGAGTCCTCGACGGTGACTCGTTGGTCGATGCCGCCGGTGCGGTCCTTCTCGCTGCGACCCAGCGGCGGCAGGATGAGTGCGGTGTGCCCGCAGCGCACGTGCGAGCGGTTCAGCTTGGTCGAGACCTGCACGGTCAGCTCGGCATTCTGCATGGCGCTCTCGGTGACCACCGTGTCGGGAGCCGCGGAGACGAAGTTGCCGCCCATGCCGACGAACACCTTGGCCTTCCCGTCACGCAGGGCGCGGATGGAGTCGACGGTGTCCCACCCGTTCTCCTGCGGTGGGGTGAACCCGAACTCGTTCTCGATGGCGTCCAGGAAGTGCTGCGGGACGCGTTCCCAGATGCCCATCGTCCGGTCGCCCTGCACGTTGGAGTGACCGCGCACCGGGCACAGGCCGGCCCCGGGCTTGCCGATGTTGCCCTGCAGGAGGGCGACGTTGGTGAACTCCTTGATCGTGGCGACGGCGTTGCGGTGCTGGGTGATGCCCATCGCCCAGCAGTTCACCGTGGCGGCGGAGTCCATCAGCATCCGTGCCGCCTCCTCGATGCGGGCCCGGTCGAGACCGGTGGCGCGCTCGACGAGCGCCCAGTCCAGGTCGCGGATCTGCTCTGCCCACTCGGTGAACCCGGAGGTGTGCTGCTCGATGAAGTCACGATCGAGAATTGCGCCGCCGAGGCGCTCGTCCTCCTCGAGCAGCAACAGGCCGAAGGCCTGCCACAGTGCGAGGTCGCCGTTGATGCGCACGGGCAGGTGCAGGTCGGCGAGGGCGGTGCCGACACCGCTGAGCCCGCGTGGCGTCTGGGGATTGTCGAACTTGAGCAGCCCGGCCTCGGGGAGCGGGTTGATCGCCAGGATCTTCGCGCCGTTCTTCTTCGCGATCTCCAGGGCGCTCAACATCCGCGGGTGGTTGGTGCCCGGGTTCTGCCCGCTGATCACGATCAGCTCGGCGTCGTAGATGTCGTCGAGGCTGACCGAGCCCTTGCCGATCCCGATCGCCTCGGCCAGAGCGGTTCCGGTCGACTCGTGGCACATGTTGGAGCAGTCGGGCAGGTTGTTGGTGCCGAGCTGGCGGGCGAAGAGCTGATAGGCGAACGCGGCCTCGTTCGACGTACGCCCGGAGGTGTAGAAGACCGCCTCGTCGGGACTGTCGAGACCGTTCAGCGTCTCGCCGATCAGGGCGAATGCGTCGTCCCAGCTGATCGGCTCGTAGTGCTTCGCGTCGCGGCGGCGTACGACGGGGTGGACCAGGCGCCCCTGCTGGCCGAGCCAGTAGTCGGTGTGCCCCTCCAGCTCCTCGATGCTGTGCGTGGCGAAGAACTCCGGCAGCACGTGCCGGTTGGTTGCCTCCTCGGCGACCGCCTTGGCGCCGTTCTCACAGAACTCGGCAGTGTGCCGGTGGCCGGGTTCCGGGTCGGGCCAGGCACAGCCCTGGCAGTCGAACCCGTCGGCGTGGTTGAGCTTGAGCAGGGTCTTGGCAGTGCGGACCGGGCCCATGCTCTCCATGGTTCGCTTCATCGCGACGGCAATGCCCGGGATGCCGACTGCCTGCTCCTTGCGGGGGCGAACCCGCAGGTCGTCCTCGTTGATCTCCTGGACGGCTGACTTCCGCTTGCGTGCCATGCTCTCGATGGTACGCATCCCGGCGGCGGTCGCGCGTCCGCCTCCGGGAAGTCGGAACCTTCCGCCAGCATCCTGGCTCCCAGTGCGATCCGTGGCGCTACCTTGATCGGCATGCGCCCCTCGATCCTTGCCGTCGTCCCGGTGTTGTTCGTGCTCTCCTCGACCAGCTGCAGCAGCGGCGACGACTCCGGCAAGGCCGACGCAGACAAGCACCCGACGTCCCAGTCGCCCGACCCGGGAGACAGCGGGGGAGTCAGCGGGGGAGACGAGGTGCGCACCGCAACGGCGTACGGCGAGGAGTTCCCCTACTGCGCCGACCTCTGGGTCGAGGGCAAGACCGTTCCGGACGACTACGCCGGCTGTTGGAACGAAGACGAGGAGTCGGTCGAGTTGACGTCGTCCGTCGACTGCTCCGACGGAGGCAAGCTCGTGAGCGGTGACTACGGATACGGACTGCGCGGCGAGGCCGTCCACCCGACGCCCGAGGGGCTCGACAGGCAATCATCCGAATACCGAGCGTTGTACGACGTCTGCATCGACTAGTCGCTGGTCGACGTCGGCTGGTTGACGTCGCCTAGTCGTTTAACCTGCAGCGGGCGACGACGTCGGCCATCGCCGCCGCGTCAGCGAGCTCCAGCTCGGCGACCTCGTCGATGCGGAACCACCTGAGGTCGTCGTGCTCGTCCGGAGCCGTGTTGGCCGGTTCCCCGTCCCAACTGGTCACGATGAACACGTGCATCTCCAGTGTCGGATCGCTCACGGTCGTCGGGACCGGTCGCGGATCGTGCACGTGGATGCCGAGCTCCTCGAAGCACTCACGCACGACAGCCTGCTCCGGCCGCTCACCCGGCTCGATGTGACCACCCACGAGGTCCCAGCAGTTCGGGTACCACCGCCGTTCCGGATGCCGGTGACCCAACAGGATGGCGCCGTCGCGCACCAGCGCGGCGGCTGCGATCGGGATCAGGTCAGTCACGCCTGCAGGCTATCGGCGTCCCGCCGTCAGAACCTCGCAGGTGCGTTGTTGTGACGGCGTCGGGGCTGATTCGGGGTCAGAACGTCGCAGGTGCGTGGTTGTGACGGGGGCGGGGGCGGCGGTGGCGTCGGCGGTCGCCGGGGAGAGTCAGGCGTCCACCGGAACGAGCTCGGAGGCGGTGCGGGTGCCGCCCCAGCGGGCGACGTCGCCGGCCAGGTCGAGGCGCTCGACGGGCGCGGCGTTCTCGAAGTCACCCCAGCTGGCGCGGGGGAGCATCCACATCACCTCGAACTCGTTGCCGTCGGGGTCCTTGCCGTAGATGCTCTTGGTGGCGCCGTGGCTGGACTCGCCGGTGTAGGCGTCGAGCTCGGCCAGGGTCATCCGGGCTGCCTCGAGGTCTTCGATGGTGTCGACCTGCCAGGCCAGGTGGTAGAGACCGATCGAGCCGGGACGACGAGGCGGCTGGTGACCGACGCCGAAGAGGCCGAGGTCGTGGTGGTTTCCGGAGCGCGGCATGCGCAGGAATGCCGCGTTGGCGCGGGGCTCGCGCGCCACGATCTCGGTGCCGAAGGCGGCCTGGTAGAAGGCGATGCTGCGCTCGAGGTCGGCGACGTAGAGCACCGCGTGGTTGAGGCGTACGGCGGGGATGGTCATGGTGCGCTCCTGTCTCATTGATTGTCGGTTCAACCAATGCTTCCAACCATCCCATGCCTTTGGTTGTTCCAACAACTTTCTTGCTAGCCTGTGACCATGGCAACGCGGCGCTCGGTGAAGACACGGTGGCTCTCGGAGACAGAGCGGGAGGCCTGGGTCAGGTTGGTGACGGTGACCGAGCTGCTGCCCAGCCTGCTCGACTCCCAGCTGCGTCGCGACTCCCAGTTGACCCATTTCGAGTACTTCGTCCTGGCCATGCTCTCCGAAGCCGACAAGAAGACCCTGCGCATGACCTCCCTCGCCAACCTCACCAGTGCCACGCTGCCGCGGCTCTCCCACGTCGTACGCCGTCTGGAGGACAAGGGGCTCGTCCAGCGCACGCCCTGCCCCGGCGACAAGCGCGCCAGCAACGCGGTGCTGACCAGGGCCGGACAGGCGGCGATCAGGAAGGCGGCACCGGGCCACGTCACCAACGTGCGCGAGCATGTCTTCGACGCGCTCACTCCCGAGCAGGTCGACCAGTTGCACGACATCGCTGACGCGCTGCTGACCAAGCTCGACCCCGAGGGCCGGCTCACTGCCCTCTACGCGCCCGAGGCAACTCGCGGCTGACGCGTCGTCCCACGGCCAGCAACCCTGCCGCAATGCCGGCAATCCGTGCTTGAGTGTCGGGATGACGCCCGACGAAGTCGCCGCCCACGCATCGTCGCTGCTCGGCTGCAGGCAGCGGGGGAGCCCGGGGCGACCGACGTGGTACGTCGACGGGCGCATGGTGGTCCGCATCGAGGACTTGGTGACGCTGACCATCCGGATGGACCTCGACCAACGCGAGCGCTTCGTGACACGGGCACCGGAGACCTTCGGTGTCCCGCCGGCGATGGAACCCCACATGAAGATGCAGGCCGCGCTCGATCACGGCAACGACGAACTGATCCGTGAGGCGATCACCACCGCGCACGAGCTGCAGCGGCACCACTGAGCGCAAGTGGCTGACGACCAGGCTCAGCGGCGGGCCAGTGCCAACGCGAAGTCTCCCGCCGGGTCGGTCCACCAGCGCTCGGGCCGCAGCCCGGCAGCCGTGAGCTCGGGCTCGATCCGCTCGCGTCGGAACTTCGCCGAGATCTCGGTGCGGATCTCCTCACCGGCATCGAGATCGACCGTCAGGTCGAGCGCCGCCAAGGTCGCGTGCACCGGCCGGCGGGCGCGCAGTCGCATCTCGATCCACTCGTGCTCCGCGTCCCACAGCGCGACGTGCTCGAAGTCGTCGGGGAGGAGGTCACCGTCGAGCTCGCGGTTCAACACCGCGATGACGTTGCGGTTGAATTCCGCGGTGACACCGGCCATGTCGTCGTACGCCGCGACCAGCCGGTCGGGGTCCTTGACCAGGTCGATGCCCAGCAGGAACGACTCGCCGGGCTGCATGGCTGCGGCGAGCTTGCCGAGGAAGACCCGGCGTCGCTCCGGCGGATAGTTTCCGAGCGTGCCGCCGAGCAGGGCCACCAGGCGGCGTCCGGGGGCCGGCAGTCGGTCGAGGTGGTGGTCGAAGTCGGCAACGGCGCCGTGCAGGTCGAGGGCGGGGTAGTCGCGCCGCAGCCCGGCCATGGCGTCCTCCAGGGCGCTGGCGCTCACGTCGACCGGGACGTACGCCGACAGGCCGCCGCTGCGTGTCATCGCGTCGAGCAGCATCCGGGTCTTCTCGCTCGATCCCGAGCCCAGCTCGAGCAGGGCTTCGGCGTCTGCGGCCGCGGCGATCTCGTCAGAGCTCGCCACGAGGATCGCGTGCTCGGTGCGGGTCGGGTAGTACTCCGGCAGTCGGGTGATCTCCTCGAACAGTCGGCTGCCGCGCTCGTCGTAGAAGTACTTCGGCGGCAGCCACTTCGGCGTTGCGGTCAGTCCGGCGCGGGCGTCGGCCTCGAGCCCGGCACGCAGGTCCGCCGGGGTCAGGAAGACGTCGAGGTGGAGGCGTGCGGCCGCGCGACCGGGGGCGGCGTCGGCAGACGTATCGGTCACCGGGGCCCGCCACCGTCGGCGAGCCGGACCCCGGTCAGAGGCCAGCGCGCTCCCGGCGGGAAGAAGTTTCGGTAGGAGGCCCGCGCGTGGCCGGGCGGTGTGAGTGCGCAACCACCACGCAACACCATCTGGTTCGACATGAACTTCCCGTTGTACTCGCCCAGGGCGCCGGCGGTCGGATGGAAGCCGGGGAACGGCAGGTAGGCCGACGAGGTCCACTCCCAGCAGTCGCCGAAGAGCTGGCGCAGCTCGCCGTCACGGGGTGCACCCGCCGCGCGCGGGTGCCACGACTCGGTGTCGGCCAGGTTCGCGCTCAGCCCGGACGAGGCCTCATGCAGGCGCGCCGCGTTCTCCCACTCCGCCTCGGTGGGCAGGCGCTTTCCGGCCCAGGTCGCATACGCGTCGGCCTCGTAGTGGCTCACGTGGCAGGCCGGCAGCTCGGGGTCGACGGGCCGCGTGCCCGTGAGGGTGTGCTCGAACCAGACGCCGTCGCGGTCGGTCCAGTAGGAGGGCGCCTCCCAGCCGTCGGCCTGCACGCGGGCCCACCCGTCACTGAGCCACAGCTCGGGTCGGCGATAGCCGTCGTCGGCCATGAACTCGAGCCACTCGCCGTTGGTGACGAGCCGGTCGGCCAGACGGTAGGGCTCGAGCCACTGCTGGTGGCGGGGGAGCTCGTTGTCGAAGCAGAAGTCGCCGTCGAGCCTGCCTTCGTGGCCGATCTCGACGAGCCCGCCGTCGTACTCACGCCAGCTCAGTGACCCGGACCCGCCACCGGCGCCCGCGGCGACCAGCCCTTCGGCGTACGCCGGGTCGAGGGGGTTCAGCGAGAGGACGTGCTTGATGTCCATCAGAAGCAGCTCCTGGTGCTGCTGCTCGTGGTGGAAGCCGAGCTCGATCGTGGGCGCCAGCTTGGTCAACGTGCCCTCGTCGAGGGTGGCGATCAGGTCGCGCATCCGGTCGTCGACGTTGCCCCGATAGGTGCCGACGTCGTGCGCGCCCGGCCGGCTCAGGACTCCGCGGATCGGCCGCGACCAACGCGGGCCGACGGCCTCGTAGTAGCTGTTGAACAGGAACCAGTACTTGTCCTGGAACGGCGCGAAGCGCGGCTCGTTCTCCGCCAGCACGAACGTCTCGAAGAACCAGGTGACGTGCGCACGGTGCCACTTGGTGGGCGAGGTGTCCGGCATGGACTGGACGGTCTGGTCCTCCGGCGAGAGCGGGGCGGCCAGCCGTTCGGTGTGTGCCCGCACGTCGTCGTAGCGGGAAGCCAGTGAGGTCACGTCGATGCTCGCGGCGTCGCTCATGTTTCCACTGTGGCACGGCGGGCCAAGCGAGCGAAAGGCCATTCTCGTGACCAGCACGGTCGAGATTCCCAGCGTGTGTCATCGTGAGCCCATGCGACCGGACAAGCATGACTTCGACACGTTGAACAGCGACACCTGGTCGGTGCACGGCGGCAATCATGCGGACGAGACCACGGGCGCGATCCGGACCCCCATCGTGATGGCCAACTCGTATCGTCTCCCGGCGGATCCGACCACCATCGACGATCCCGACTTCGCCGGTCTGGTCTACACCCGGGAGCACGGCGCCAACCAGCGTGGGTTGGAGGAGAAACTCGCCAAGCTCGACCACGGTGAGTCGGCCGCGGTGTTCGCCACCGGCATGGCCGCCATGCATGCGGCATTCTTCACCGTCCTGAATCCCGGGGACCACGCAGTCATCTCCAATGTCGTCTACATGCGCGTGGCCGGGCTCTTCGAGACCATCCTTCCCGCCAAGCTCGGCATCGAGGTCGACTTCGTCGACATCACCGATCTGGACGCCGTCCGCGCGGCCGTCCGGCCCACGACGCGACTCGTCCACACCGAGGTGATCGCCAACCCCGACCTCCGGGTCGCCGACGTCGCGGCCCTGGCACAGATCGCCCACGAGGCGGACGCCCTGCTCACCGTCGACTCCACCTTCACCCCACCGCCGATGATGCGTCCGCTCGACCTCGGTGCCGATCTGGTGATGCACTCCCTCACCAAGTACTACAACGGACACGGCGATGCGATGGGCGGCGTGGTCATCGGTGGGGGCACCCTGGTCGACGAGGTGCGAACCGGGGCGTTGTGGCATGCCGGTGGTGCCATCTCGCCGTTCAACGCGTGGCTCATCATGCGCGGTTCGACCACGCTTCCGCTGCGGCTCCGGCGACACTGTGAGAACGCGTTGGCGATCGCGGAGTTCCTCGCCGCCGACCCTCGCGTCGTGCACGTGGCCTACCCGGGTCTGGCTGGGCACGGCCAGCGCGAGAGTGCCACTGCACAGCTGCGCGAAGGGTTCGGTGGCGTCGTCTCGTTCGCCCTGGGTGGCACACACGAGGACCGACTCCGATTCGTCAATGACCTGCGGGTCATCACGAGTGCGGTGAGCCTCGGGCACGACGAGACCCTGGTCGCCTACGAGGAGTACCCCGACGGTCCGGCGAGTGCGTTCGCGGCACCCTTCCGGGAACACGGTCTGGTCAGGCTCGCTGTCGGTCTGGAGTCACCCGAGGACCTCGTCGCCGACCTGGACGCGGCCCTCACGACCGCGTACGGCGCTGCCCGGTGACAGAGTGCGGAGGCCTGTCAGCCCAGCGCTGACCGACCGGCCTCCAACCGAGCCACCGGCACCCGGAACGGCGAGCAGGAGACGTAGTCGAGACCGACCTCGTCGAAGAAGTGGATCGAGGCCGGGTCACCGCCGTGCTCACCACAGACGCCGAGGTGCAGCTCGGGGTTGGCCTCCCGCCCGAGGGTTGCCGCCTTCCGCACCAGCTGCCCGACGCCCTCGGTGTCGAGTGACTCGAACGGCGAGACCGGGAAGACGCCCTGCTCGAGGTAGGTCGAGAAGAACGACGCCTCCACGTCGTCGCGCGAGAAGCCCCAGGTCATCTGGGTGAGGTCGTTGGTGCCGAACGAGAAGAAGTCGGCCGAGCCGGCGATCGCGTCTGCGGTGAGCGCGGCCCTGGGCAGCTCGATCATCGTGCCGACGCTGAAGTCGATCTCGACACCGGCCTCGGACTGCACGTCGGCTGCCACATCCATGATCCGCTTCTTGACCAGGTCGAGCTCACGCACGGAGCCGACCAGCGGGATCATGATCTCGGGGTGCGGGTCGCCGCCGGCCTTGATCCGCTCCGCCGCCGCCTCGAGCACGGCCCGTGCCTGCATCGTGAACAGCCCGGGGATCACGATGCCGAGGCGTACGCCGCGCAGGCCCAGCATCGGGTTCGCCTCGTGCAGCCGCTGGACCGCAGCCAACAGCTTGCGCTGGCGCTTCTTGCGGTGCCCGTGCACGTCGGCCACGGCCATCGCCACCGACAGGTCCGTCAGGTCGGGGAGGAACTCGTGCAACGGCGGGTCGATCAGCCGGATGGTGACCGGGAGCCCGTCCATCGCCTCGAGGATCTCGATGAAGTCGGAGCGCTGCTGGGGGAGCAGCGCGTCGAGGGCCTTCTCCTGCCCGGCCTCGTCGTCGGCGATGATCAGGTGCTCGACGAGCTCGCGACGCTCACCGAGGAACATGTGCTCGGTGCGGCACAGGCCGATGCCCTGGGCGCCGAACCGACGGGCACGGGCGGCGTCCTCACCGGTGTCGGCGTTGGTGCGCACCCGCAGTCGCCGGGTCCCGTCCGCGTGCTCGACCAGCCGTGCCACGGCTTGGACCAACGGGTTGTCGACGATCTCCGCGTCGGTGTCGCCCTCGAACCAGCGCACCACCGCGGAGTCGGTCACCGGCACTGCGCCCTCGAAGACCTCGCCGGTGGTGCCGTCGATCGAGATGACGTCGCCCTCGCGGATCGTCGTACCGCCGCGCACGGTGAACTCGGCGTTCTTGGTGTCGACGTCCAGCGCCTCGGCGCCGCAGACGCAGGTGCGTCCCATGCCGCGCGCGACCACGGCGGCGTGGGAGGTCTTGCCGCCGCGACTGGTCAGGATGCCCTTGGCGACGACCATACCGTGCAGGTCGTCCGGGCTGGTCTCCTTGCGTACGAGGATGACGTCCTCGCCGCGTTCGGCCCACTCGACCGCGGTGGCCCAGTCGAAGACGGCCTTGCCCACGGCGGCGCCGGGGGAGGCGTTCATCCCCTTGGCCAGCAGCGTGCGTTCGGAGGAGTAGTCGAACCGCGGGAACATCAGCTGCGCGAGCTGGTGACCGGTCACCCGGCGCAGCGCCTCGTCGAGATCGATCAGGCCCTCGTCGACCATGTGCCCCGCGATCCGGAAGGCGGCCTCGGGAGTGCGCTTGCCGACACGGGTCTGCAGCATCCAGAGCTTGCCGTCCTCGACGGTGAACTCGATGTCGCACATGTCGTGGTAGTGCTTCTCGAGCTTCTCCATGATGACCAGCAGCTCGTCGTGCGACGTCCGGTCGACCTCGGCCATGTCGGCCAGCGACACGGTGTTGCGGATGCCGGCGACGACGTCCTCACCCTGCGCGTTCTGCAGGTAGTCGCCGTAGACGCCCTGGTTGCCGGTCGCCGGGTCGCGGGTGAACGCAACGCCGGAGCCGGAGTCCATGCCGCGGTTGCCGAAGACCATCGCCTGCACGTTGACGGCGGTGCCGAGGTCGTCGGGGATCTGCTCCTGGCGGCGGTAGAGCGCCGCACGATCGGTGTTCCACGAGTCGAAGACCGCGTTGACCGCGAGGTCGAGCTGCTCACGCGGGTCCTGCGGGAACGGGCGCCCGGCGTGCTTCTCGATCAACTGCTTGTACGTCGTCACAAGGTTGCGCAGGTCGTCGGCGTCGAGGTCGAGATCCTGCTCGGTTCCCTTGGCCGACTTGACCTCGTCGAGGGCCTCCGAGAAGACCTCGCCGTCGATGCCGAGCACGGTCGCGCCGAACATCTGCAGAAGCCGACGGTAGGAGTCCTGCGCGAAGCGGGAGTCGTCGCTCTGGCGGGCCAGTCCCTCGACGGACTCGTCGTTGAGGCCCACGTTGAGGACCGTCTCCATCATCCCGGGCATCGAGAACTTCGCGCCGCTGCGCACGCTGACCAGCAGTGGGTCGGCGGCGTCGCCGAGCTTGCGACCCATCGACTCCTCGAGAGCTGCGAGCCGCTCGGACACCTGATCCGCCAGTCCAGCCGGGTCGCCGCCCTCCTGCAGGTAGGCACGACAGGCCTCGGTGGTGATGGTGAAGCCGGGCGGCACGGGAAGCCCCAGGTTGGTCATCTCGGCAAGATTGGCGCCCTTGCCCCCGAGCAGGTCCTTCTGGTCCTTGCTGCCCTGGCTGAAGTCGAATACGTAGGCCGTCATGATCCGATCATCCCGCGTCCCCTCCCACGCGCAACAGCGGGTCAGCACCCTCGGCAGTCGGGCAGTCGGGCAGTCGGGCAGTCGGGCAGTCGGGCAGTCGGGCAGCCGGGCGGTCGGGCGGTCAGGCGGTCGGGCAGCCGGGCGGTCGGGCAGTCGGGCGGTCGGGCAGTCGGGCGGTCGTAGTGCGTACGCACCAGATGGGAACGGCGGCTGGTTCGGATGCACCACACGAAGACGGTGACTGCGGACGATGCCCGGTGGGGGTCTCGGAAGGCACCGTGGAACTCGCGCGAATTCCGCGCACTTTTCCCGGTTCCGCAGTGTTCGGCTGCAGTGTTTGGAGTGATCGACGTGGCAACAATTCTCTACCGCATCGGGCGGTGGTCCTTTCGCCGCCGGCGCCTGGTGGCCGGCCTGTGGCTGGGGGCGGTGCTGATCGCCTTCGTGGCGGCCGCGACCGCACCGAGTGGGCAGGAGGAGGACATCTCAATGCCCGGCACCGAGTCCCAGAAGGCCTTCGACCTGCTGGATGAGCGGTTCCCGCAGAGCAACGCCCAGGGCGCTGAGGCTCGCGTGGTGTTCGAGGCGCCGGACGGCACGGTGATGACCGACGGCACCAACAGGGCCGTCGTCGAGGAGACGCTTGCCGCGCTGGACGGCGGCACCCAGGTCGCCGGTGTGACCGACCCCTACGAGACCGACGCGGTCAGCGATGACGGCCGGGTCGCCTACTTCACGGTCGCCTACACCGAGGCCGCCGTCGACCTGTCCGGGTCGACGAAGGACGCACTCGAGGACGCCGTGGACGAGGCCCGCGATGCGGGACTCACCGTGGAGGTCGGCGGCTCGGCCCTAGAGGCCGAGGCCTCCGTCGGTGGCACCACCGAGATGATCGGCGTGGCGGTCGCGGCAGTGGTGCTGATCCTCACCCTCGGCTCGATGGTGGCGGCGGGGCTGTCCCTGATGAGTGCCTTCACGGGTGTGGCCATCTCGTTCGGTCTCGTCTCCGCGCTGTCGGTCCCACTCGGCCTGACCTCCACGGTCGCGATCCTGGGACTGATGCTCGGGCTGGCGGTCGGCATCGACTACGCGCTCTTCATCACCTCGCGCTACCGGGAGGAACAGGCCCGGGGGAGTGAGCCGGAGGAGGCGGCCGGGCTCGCGGTCGGTACGGCGGGATCCGCCGTGGTCTTCGCCGGTGCGACCGTCATCATCGCCCTTGCCGGTCTGGGCGTCGTCGGCATCCCCGAGCTCACCAAGATCGGGCTGGGCGGGGCGGGTGCCGTGGCACTGGCCGTGGTCGTGGCGCTCACCCTCGTCCCGGCGATGTTCGGTCTCTTCGGCGGACGGGTGTTGTCCCGCAAGGCCCGCAAGGCCCAGAAGTCTCGGGTGGCCGGGCTCTCGACCGTCGCCGAGCCGTCCGCAGTGCCCGCAGCAGTCGCGACCCCCGCCGTACGTGACGGTCTCGGTGCCCGGTGGGCCCGCTTCGTGCTCCGTCGACCGCTGGCCGTGCTCCTGGTCGCCGGGCTCGGCCTCGGCGCCGTCGCCGCACCGGCGTTGGGCCTCGAGCTGGGTCTCCCCGGTGACGAGTCCAAGTCCGAGACGACCACCCAGCGACAGGCCTACGACCTGTTGTCGGACGGCTTCGGTCCCGGGTTCAACGGTCCGTTAACGGTGGTCGTGGACACGGCGCAGAGCGCTGACCCGGAAGCCGCGGCCGGACAGGTCGTCGAGACCTTGCAGGGAATCGACGGCGTGGCGTCGGTCGAGGCACCGGTGCTCAACGAGGCGGGGGACACCGCCGTCATCACCGCAGTCCCGGAGACCGCGCCGAACAGCGCCGAGACCAAGGAGCTGGTCGAGGAGATCAGGAGCGCGGCCAGCGGCGTCGAGTCCGACACCGGTGCCGACATCGCGGTGACCGGCAACACCGCGCTGAACATCGACATCTCCGAGGCCATGGCCGACGCACTGATTCCCTACCTGAGCGTGGTCATCGGTTTGGCGATCATCTTGCTGATGGTGGTCTTCCGCTCGATCCTGGTCCCGATCAAGGCCGCGCTCGGCTTCCTGCTGTCGGTGGGTGCTGCGTTCGGTGTGCTGGTCGCCGTGTTCCAGTGGGGCTGGGGTGCGGACCTGATCGGCATCGAGCAGACCGGGCCGGTGATGTCGCTGATGCCGATCCTGGTGATCGGCATCGTGTTCGGCCTGGCGATGGACTACGAGGTATTCCTCTTCACCCGGGTCCGCGAGGCCTACGTGCACGGTGCCTCACCCGACGAGGCCATCGTCGAGGGCTTCCGGCACAGCGGCCGCGTGGTGACCGCGGCGGCGATCATCATGATCAGCGTTTTCGCCGGGTTCATCGGGATCCACATGCCCACCATCCAGACGATGGGCGTCGGTCTGGCCTCGGCCGTCCTCTTCGACGCCTTCGTGGTCAGGATGGCGATCGCCCCGGCGGTGATGGCACTTCTCGGCCACCGGGCATGGGCGATGCCACGTATCCTCAACCGCGTGCTTCCGGACGTGGACATCGAGGGTGAGGCCCTGCGGCGAACCGACCCTGTGCTGTCTCCCGACCCGGCACTGGCCCCGGAGCCGGCACTGGCCGCCGACCCGGCACTGGCCCCCGACCCGGCACTGGCCCCGGATCCGGTGGCGGCCACCCGAGGTGACAGCCGGGCATGACAGCGCCGCTCCGCTCCCTCCTGCCACCACGTAGGTCGTGGTGGCAGGAGGGTGCGATCATCGCGACGGCCTTCGCACTGTGCCTGCTCGGCGGGGTGATCCAGGTCGACGACACCCTGTCGGCGCCACCGGTGGCCGCCTACGTGATCGCGCTGGCGTCCTGTGCAGTGTTGCCGTGGCGGCACCGCTCGCCCGTCGCGGTGATGGTGGCCACCACCGTGTGCGGCCTGCTCGTCGCACCCTTGGGGCTCCTGCTGACCCCGTTCATCGTGGCTCCCGCGGTGATCACCGCGTACGCACTCGCCGTACACGTCCAGTGGCGCCCGACGCTGACGTTGTTGCTCATCTGCGCGGCGTTGCTGGTCGCCTCCACGGTGTTGTTCGAGTCGCTGTCGTGGCAGGACGCGAGCCGGATGGGCGCGGTGGCGGCATTCCCGTTGATGGCCGGGGTGCTGGGCCGTTCGGGGCAGAACCGACGCGACTACCTGGCCGCCGTCGAGGAACGGGCCCGACGGGCCGAGGAGAGCCGGGAGAGCGAGGCACACCGACGCGTGGCCGAGGAACGGGTGCGGATCGCCCGCGAGCTGCACGACGCGGTCGCCCACCAGATCACCCTGGCCAGCGCGCAGGCCACCGTCGCCGACCACTTCTTCGACACTCGCCCCGAGAAGGCGCGGGAGAGCGTGAGGCAGCTCGTCGAGACGACCGGCAACGCCCTGGACGACCTGCGGGCCACGGTCGGCCTGCTCCGGCAGACCGGCGACGGCTCTGCGCCGACCGAGCCGGCCCCCGGGCTGTCCGGTCTTCCCGGGCTGGTCGACTCCTTCAGCCGGGCCGGGCTGGAGGTGGCGGTGGACCAGGAAGGAACGGTCCGAGCGTTGCCGCCGGGCCTGGACCTCACGGCGTACCGGATCATCCAGGAGGCGTTGACCAACGTGAGCAAGCACGCGGGCACCGGCAGCGCCCGGGTCGGTCTGGCCTGGACCCGGGATCGCCTGACGATCACCGTCGTCGACGACGGCTCGGCCAACGCGGGCAACCAGGAGCGAGCGCCCGGGTACGGTCTCATCGGAATGCGGGAACGGGCGGCCGCGGTCGGCGGGCAGCTCTCCGCGGGACGACGTCCGGAGGGTGGCTTCCTGGTCTCCACCCGGCTGCCGCTTCCGCCCGCCAAGGAGCCGACCTCCGACACGGGCCACAACTCCGACACGGGTGACGACGACGAGGGAGAGCAGGGACGATGACACTCCGGGTGCTGCTGGCTGACGACCAAGCCCTCCTTCGCGACGCCTTTCGCACGCTCCTCGACTCCGCCGCCGACATCTCCGTGGTCGGCGAGGCCGCCGACGGCAGGGAGGCGGTGCGACTCACCCGCGAGCTGCGGCCGGACGTGGTGGTGATGGACATCCGGATGCCCGAGGTCGACGGCCTCGCCGCCACCGCGGAGATCTGCGCGGACCCGGCGCTGGAGGGCAGCCGGATCCTCATCCTGACCACGTTCGAGACCGACGAGCACGTGGCCCAGGCCCTGCGTGCTGGGGCCAGTGGCTTCATCGGCAAGGGCATCGGAGCGGCGGACCTGCTGGACGCCGTACGCACGGTTGCCGGCGGCGAAACCCTGCTGTCCCCGGTCGCGACCCGTGCCCTGATCGCCCGATTCCTGGCCACGCCGGAGGACACCCCTCAGCATGATCCGGAACAGCTCGCCGTGCTCACCCCGCGGGAACGCGAGATGGTCGCCCTCGTGGCGACCGGACTGTCCAACGAGGAGATCGCCGAGCACATGTTCCTCAGCCCGTTCACCGTCCGCGCCCATGTGCAGCGCTCGATGACCAAGCTGCACGCCCGCGACCGTGCGCAACTCGTGGTGATCGCCTACCAGACCGGGCTGGCCCGGGGCGGCTCCGTCGACGGCACAGGCCGACCGTAGGGCGCCTGAAGCGAGCCTAGGATCGGCTGGGGCTGCCCGCCGCGCCATCGATCGCGTCCACGATCTCGTGATACCCACGATCAACCGCGAGTTGCCGGGGCAGGACGCCGTCGCCGTCGGGGATGGACAGATCGGCGCCGGCCTCGAGCAACATCTCCACCACCTTGACGTGGCGGTCAGATCCGTTGCCGAGCACGATCGCCTCGTGCATCGCGGTCCAGTCGAGGTTGTTGACGTGGTTCACCGGTGTCCCGGCCTGCAACAGGATCCGCACCGTGGCGACGTGGGCGTGCTCGCTGGCCGGAATCAGCGCGGTGCCGCCGTAGCGATTGGTGCTCTTCACGTCTGCGCCGTGCTCCAGCGTCATCCGCAGGATCTCGTTGAGCCCCTCGGCGCCGGCGTAGAGGAAGGCGGAGTCTTGCAGGTCGTCCTTGGCGTTGGGGTCGGCTCCCGCCTCCAGCAGCGCGCGGGCGATCTCGATCCGGTTCGCCTTGGTGGCCACCACCAGCGGCGTACGTCCCTCGCCGCTGCGGACCTCGAGGTCTGCCCGGTTCGCGATCGCCTCCTCAACCCCGTCGAGGTCGCCGCGTGCCGTGGCACGGGTGAGCAGTGCGGTGGCCTGGCGTCGGTTCATGGTGGGTTCCGGACTTCTCGGAGAGGCGGTCGACGGATCCGCTGTCGAGGACGACGTCGTCGGGCTCGCTGAGCTGCCTGACGCATCGGAACCGCCGCCGTCATCCGTGGCGGGTTCGGCGCCACAGGCGGTCGTCGCAAGACCCAGGACCAGTACGCCGACAGCGACGCCCACGCGCGCGGTGCGATGCGAATCCATGATCCCGATGTTAGAGCGCGCGCATCTCCCGGCCCTCCTATCTGCGTCTCGCGAACCTCACGCTTCCGTCGGGCATCTCTTTGACGAGGTAGCTGTCGTCGTGGATGCGTTGGTGGTGGAACGGGCAGAGCAGCATGCCGTTGGCGAGGTCGGTGGGTCCGCCGCGTGACCAGGGGGTGCGGTGGTGGGCTTCGCACCAGGCACTGGGCACGGTGCAGCCGGAGGCCTGGCAGGTGGGGTGGGCGATGCCGAGGGCGATGCGTTGCTCGACGGAGAAGAGGCGTCGTGCGGTGCCGAGGTCGAGAACCGCGGACTTGCCGCCGAGCACGGCGGGCAGGATTAGGGCGTTGCAGGAGAGTCGGCGTACGTCGCCGCCGGCCAGGCGGGTGCCATCGGGCAGGGTGCCGACGCCGAGTTGGTCGGTGAGGGCGTCATATTGGGTGGTGATGACCAGGGTGGTGGCCATGCCGCCGTGCTTGGGCATGCGGTGGGGGTCGAAGCGTTCGAGGAAGGCGCAGAAGGCCTCGCCCATCATCCGGTCGTGGGGCAGACGCTCCCCGGTGGCGGGGTCGCGGTAGCGGGACCCGATGGCGGCATCGGCCAGAGATCCCGATCCGGTGCCACCTTCACCCGTGTCGGCAGTGGTCTGGTGGCGCGGTGAGGTGAAGGCCTCGAGGTAGGTCTTGAGCCGCAGCGCGAGGGAGTCGGGGATGCGGGCGGAGACGTCGGTGGATCCGTCACCGCGCTTGCGCATGGTGAGCCGGGCCTCCGCGCGGGCCTTCTTGAGTTCGGCCTCGAGCTTCTTGCGCTCGGCATCGTCGAAGAAGTCCGGGTCGATGTGTTCGAGCACGCCGTCGGCAAAGCTCTTGAGGTATTTGGGGGTCATGGTGTCGCAGGCCTCGACCAGGAGTTCCTCGGCCTTGGTGAGGATCTCGGTGGTGACGCCCTCGATGCGGCGGAGCTCGTTGAGGGAGCGGCGGATCACGCCGGCTTGGTTGAGGTTGGCTCGTCCGGCGGCGAGGGCTTCGCGCAGCAGTGGGTAGTGGGCGCCCAGGTCGCAGGCGAGGTTCTCCGCGGCGGTCTGGGTGGCGGTCTCGGTGTTGACCTGGGGTGCCAGCCAGGAGGCGACGTTGCGGGCGCCGTCGGCCTCGGCGACGTCACCGGAGTTGGCCATCACCTGCATCCGCAGGGACTCCAGGCGGCCACCGAGCTTGGTCAGCCGCACCAGTGCCTGGCGCTTGACGCCGGTGGGCGCGAAGAGTGGGTCGACGCCGGTGACGTCCTTCAACGCCGTCTCGATCGCATCGACGCACAGCAGCAGCGGGTGCCGGGGCTGGTCGGGCCCGGCCCACTCGTCTGCACCTGAATTGATCGCCATGTGTCCACGCTAGGCATCGCCGGGGACGCCCGCTGGCCTCACCAGTCAACCTGTGGAGAAGTCACGCGAGGTCCCAGCCTGTGCACGAGAAGTGGCCATTTCGACGTGCCCATTTCGACGCGCCCACGCGAAGTGGCCACGACGAACCGGGCCGGGGTCCGTGCTGCTGACCTGCCGCCCGCCGGGTACCGAACACTCATGCCTGACTTCCTCGAGACCTACCGACGCAAGCGCGACTTCACACGCACACCCGAGCCCGCTGGGGCCGACGTACGGCCGGAGACCGGCAACAGCTTCGTGGTGCAGCGGCACCGGGCCAGCAGCCTGCACTACGACCTGCGCTTCGAGGTCGACGGGGTGCTGGTCAGCTGGGCGGTGCCGAAGGGTCCGACTCTCGACCCGAAGGTGCGCCGTCTGGCGATGCACGTGGAGGACCACCCGATCGACTATCTGCACTTCGAGGGAGTGATCCCGTCGGGGGAGTACGGCGGCGGCGACGTGATCGTGTGGGACACCGGAACATGGGAACCGATCCACACCGACGACTCGCGGACGGCGATCGAGAAGGGCGAGCTGCACGCGGAGGTGTACGGCGAGAAGCTGCGCGGTCGGCTGGTGCTGGTGCGCCGAGACGACAAGGGGGAGCGCGCGCCCCAGGGCGACAAGGAGGCGTGGATGCTGCTGCACAAGCACGACGACCACGCCGTCGAGGGCTGGGACCCGGAGGAGCACCCGCGCTCCGTGCTGAGCGGTCGCACCAACGAGGAGGTCAAGGCCGACCCGCACCACGCCTGGCACTCGGACCGCCCGGCGGACGAGGCCGAGGTCTCGCTGCTGCCGACGCAGCTTGACGACGACGCGATCGATGCCCTGTCCGAGATCGAGAAGGAGGGCACCTGGGAGGTGTTCGGTCGATCGCTGAAGGTCACCAACCTCGACAAGGTGCTGTTCCCGGCCCCCGGGAAAGACGGAGGCAACAGCAAGGGCAGCGGCGCGCCCGTGACCAAGCGTGAGCTCCTCGCCTACGTCGCCAGGATCGCCCCGGTCGCCCTGCCCTACCTGGAGGGGCGGGCGCTGAACCTGCACCGATTTCCCGACGGCGCGGGGGCCAAGGGCTTCTGGCACAAGGCGCGCCCCGACCACGCGCCCGAGTGGTTGCGGGGGTGGGACAACCCCGACGCCGACGAGGGAGAGACCACGACGTACGTCGTCGCGGACGAGCCGGCGGCGTTGGTGTGGGCGGCGAATTTCGGGGCCCTGGAGTGGCACCCGTGGAACTCACGGACCGCGGCACCGCACGAGCCGTCGTACGCCCTGATCGACCTTGACCCGGGGGAGAAGACGACCTGGGAGGACCTGCTGGTGCTCGCGCGGCTGCACCGTACGGCGCTCGAGGAGCTCGGCGTGACGGCGCGGCCGAAGGTGACCGGCAAGCGCGGGATCCAGATCTGGGTGCCGGTCGTCGATGGCTACTCCTTCGAGGACACCCGGGAGTGGGTGAAGGGCCTGGCACGCACGGTCGGCAAGGTGGTGCCGGAGCTGGTCAGCTGGGAGTGGGAGGTCAAGAAGCGCAAGGGCCTGGCCCGGCTGGACTACACGCAGAACGCGATCAACAAGACACTCGTCGGTCCGTGGTCGATGCGGCCCGCTCCCGGCGCCCCGGTCTCGGTGCCGTTGACCTGGGACGAGCTCGACGACCCCGACCTGCGTCCGGACCGTTGGACGATCCGCACGGTGCTGGACCGGCTGGAGGAGAAGGGCGACCCGTTCCGGGTGCTGCTCGGCTCGGCGCAGGAGCTGCCGGCATTCACCTGAAGTGGCGGGTGAGCCCCCAGAACGGACTATTGACCGGCCACCTGGCCCAGGACCAATCTGAATCATGGTGGTGTTGGAGGCCGACTACCTGGTGGTCGGCGCGGGCCGACCGGGTCGCGCTCAACCCGTCGCGCGCACCGCCCGAGCTGATGGCCGGCGGCGGGCTCGGCAACGCGGTCGAGCGGCTCAAGACGTACGCCGGCCCGGGGATGGCGCATCTTGCAGAGTTCGCCGGCATGCCACCCTGACCGTGCCGGTTGTCGTTCAGACGTGGCGGACTGCTGAGGTCGAGTCGAGGTGGGCGGCGAGATGACTCAGGTCGTCGGGGTCGGAGGTCACGATTTCGTTGCCAGCGCCAACGATTGCCAGGTGCGCGTCGACCACGTCGGAGGTGCCGGCCCGGGCGAGGAGTGCTCCCACTTGGTGTGCCTGATCGGGGGAGAACGCAAGGACGTCACACCCACGAAGGAACAGGCGCAACCGTGCTTGACGGGGCGAACGACTGACTTGGGCAACGACTGGGGCCGTTGTCAGGGGGCGGAACCCCAGCTCGAGCCAGGCCTTGTGTTCGGCCCAGACTGCGACCTGATCGCGCTCTGCGGCGAGCAGGACGCCGGCATCGTAGACAACGCTCATGGGTTGTCGCTGGTGTTGGGGTGGAGCGACCGCCGGACCCGCACACGAGCTGCTTCCATCTCGTGCTCGGGGATGGTGCCGTGCGTCGCTTCGTATTCGGCGACTGCAGCCAACCCGTCTCTCACGAGAAGTTCGCGACGAGCGGCGGAGGTCATCCACGCGGACACGCTCACGCCCTCCCGGGCAGCCTCAGCGACGACGCGCTCGTGCACGTCGGCATCGACGCTGATGGCGAGTTTCGGTGAAGGTCGTCCGCGTGGCATGACGTCAACAATACTACTGAAGTATGACCGTTCGGAGGAGTTCATCACGAGCCTTCGATTGCGATGTGCGTCGGTGACATTCGAGCAGGCGACATCGACACTGTTCATCGCTTCGCGAGCCGACGCGCCCTGGCGTCATCATCCCGACCGCTCCCTCTCGTGGCTGTCATCCTCGCGGGCGAAGACGATCGACGGGCTCGAGGAGCTCCTCGCTCGTCAAGCTCGCCGCTGGCTGAGGTGGCCAGTCAGGTGCGGAGCTCGAGGATCAGGTTCACCGGTGTCTCGGTGGCCCTGCGGAAGCGGGTGAACCCGGCCGCGGTCGCGATCTCGTGCAACCTGGCCTCACCGGCCTGGGCGCCGAGGCCGGTGGCCACTTCCTGGGACAGGCTCGACGGTGTGCAGATGACGGTCGAGGCGGCATAGAAGACCCGGCCGATCGGGTTCATGTTGTCGGCCAGTCGATCTTGCGCGAACGGCTCCACGAGCATCACCGACCCGTCGTCGGCCAGTGCCTCACGCGCGTGCTCGAGCGCACCGAGTGGGTCTCCCATGTCGTGCAGGCAGTCGAAGAAACAGATCAGGTCGTAGTCCGTGCCCGGGAAGTCCTTCGCCTTCGCGACCGCGAACTCGGTGTTCCCACTGACTCCCGCTTCGTCCGCGGCCTGCATGGCACGTTGGATCGAGGACTCGTGGTAGTCGAAGCCGTGGATGGTGGAGGCGGGGTACTTCTGGGCGAGCAACGTGGTCGAGGTTCCGTGACCGCACCCGATGTCGGCGACCTTCGCGCCCGCGCGCAGCTTCTCCTCCATGCCGTCGAGGACCGGGATCCACTCCGCGGTGAGACTGGTGCGATAGCCGGGGCGGAAGAACTGCTCGGTGCCCATGAACAGCTCGGGGTCGTGCTCGTGCCAGCCGAAGCCGTGCCCCTCTGTCATCGCCGTGGCGATGCGCGGGTAGTCGCGATAGACCGAAGACACGATGTGATAGCCGCCGACCATGTAGGCCGGGCTGTTGGCGTCGGCGAACACCATCGCCTGCTCGGGGGAGAGGGTGAACATGTCGGCTGCGTCGTCGTACTCCAGGTAGCCGCTGGCGGCCTGGGCTGCCATCCACTCGTGCAGGTAGGCCGCGGGTACGCCGACGCGTTCCGCGAGCATCGTGGGATTCGTCGGTTCGCCGTCGGACATCGCCTTCCAGAGGCCGAGGTGGTCGCCGATCATCACCAGCGCGCCGTTGAGGGCGGCGCCAATGTCGGTGATCGCCTGGCCAGCCAGGGCCTCAAGTCGTTGCTCGTCGAGGCTGCGGGTCGTGGTGCTCATTGCGGTCCTTCTTCCGCTGTGGGTCATGGCCCCCGCTCACCTTCAACATAGAACCGGGGATGCGGCGATGGCATCTCCGAAATGGGTGGTTTGGTAGGCATTCGGTCGCGTGCTGTCGGGCAGTCCGAGGAACGAGGGAACGGCTTCTGCCGCGGGCGCGTCGTACCTGCATGATGGAGCGAGGGACTGCTGCACGATCAGGTGACAGATTGGGTCACGCAGCCTGAGTGGCTGGCGTGGTCATGATGGTCTCGAACTCGATGGGGGTCAACCGTCCGAGGGCGCAGCGCCTCACGAGTATAGGTCCTCTCGATCCAGGTCACGATCGCGATCCGCAGCGCCTCACGAGTCGCCCATCCGCGGCGGTCCAAGACGTTCTTCTGCAGCAGGGCGAAGAAAGCATCTCCATGGCCGCGTTGTCCCCGCATGCGCCGACGCGGCCCATGGATCCGACCAGGTCGTGACGGTTGAGGGCGTGTACGAATTTCCGGGACCGGAACTGGCTGCCTCGGTCGCTGTGAACCACACACCCAGCGACATCGCCACGACGAGCGACCGCGTTGTTGAGCGCCGCAACGGCCAGCCGGGACTTCATCCGTGAGTCGATGGAGTAGCCCACGATCCGGTTGGAGTAAACGTCCTTGATCGCGCACAAGTAAAGCTTGCCG
>LMSR01000018.1 GCA_001429555.1 Nocardioides sp. Soil797
GGTCACCGATACCGGAACCCTCGAACTCACCCAAGAACCCTGAGCCCGCCCAAGAAGCACCGGCCGAACAAGCACCACCACGACAGCAGGCCCACACCACGGCTCCCGACCAAGCTGGAGCCCGGTGACTGGGCCTACTGCCACGCCACGAGCGCGAACCCTGTCGCTCGAGCAATGAGTGTCCCGGTGGGTCTTGGTGGGCGCCAGCCGAAACCCGCTGGCGCCGACCGGGATAATGGGTGGCGTTGTGCAGCCAGACCTGAAGATCACCTACCCCGACCTGCCCGTCAGCGACCGTCGCGACGACATCGCGGCGGCGATTCGCGACCACCAGGTGGTGATCGTGGCCGGCGAGACCGGCTCCGGCAAGACCACCCAGCTGCCCAAGATCTGTCTCGAGCTGGGCCGTGGCCGAGGTGGTCGCGAGGGCAAGCTGATCGGACACACCCAACCTCGCAGGATCGCCGCCCGGTCGGTCGCGGAGCGGATCGCCGAGGAGCTCGGCACCGAGCTGGGCGACGTCGTCGGCTACCAGGTCAGGTTCACTGACCGTACGTCGCGCAGCTCGCGCGTGAAGCTGATGACGGACGGGATCCTCCTCGCCGAGCTCCAGCGCGACCGGATGCTCAAGAAGTACGACACCCTGATCATCGACGAGGCCCACGAGCGCAGCCTCAACATCGACTTCATTCTCGGCTACCTCAAGGGGCTGCTGCCCAAGCGGCCCGACCTGAAACTGATCATCACCTCGGCGACCATCGATCCCGAGCGCTTCGCGCGCCACTTCGCGGACCCCCGCGGCAAGCCGGCGCCGATCATCGAGGTCTCGGGTCGCACCTACCCGGTCGAGATCCGCTACCGGCCGCTGGTCTCGACAGGCTCGACTGGCGAAGGGGGCTCGACCGGCGAAGGGAGCACCGGCGAAGGCGGCCCGACGGACCGTCAGGACTCGACAGACGCGGAGGGCGAGGTCGTCGTACGCGACCAGACCGAAGCCATCGGCGAGGCCGTCAAGGAGCTCTCCGCCGAGGGGCCCGGCGACATCCTGGTCTTCCTGCCCGGCGAGCGAGAGATCCGCGACACCGCCGACGCCCTCGGCGAGCTCAACCTGCGCAACCCGCTCGAGATCGTGCCGCTCTACTCCCGGCTCTCCTCGGCCGAGCAGCACCGCGTCTTCGAGACACCGAAGTCGGGCCGCGGGCGCCGTGTTGTCCTCGCCACCAACGTCGCGGAGACCTCGCTGACGGTTCCCGGCATCCGCTACGTCGTGGACTCCGGCGTCGCGCGCATCTCGCGCTACTCGGTGCGTACGAAGGTGCAACGACTGCCGATCGAGCCGATCAGCCAGGCCTCGGCCAACCAACGCTCCGGTCGCTGCGGTCGCGTCGCGGCCGGTGTGGCGATCCGGCTCTATTCGGAGGAGGACTTCGAGAGTCGTCCCGAGTTCACCGAGCCGGAGATCCTGCGCACCAACCTGGCGTCGGTGATCCTGCAGATGACGTCGCTGGGCCTGGGCGACGTGGGTCGATTCCCCTTCGTCGAGCCGCCGGACAAGCGCAACGTGCAGGCCGGGACGCAGCTGCTCGAAGAGCTCGGCGCGATCAGCACGGGTGGTCTCGAGACGGCTCGTCCCTCGCCTCATCAGGCACCGTCCCCGACGGGGGCTGAGGAGCGAGTGCCAGCGAGCGTCTCGAAACCCCGGCGGCAACAAGGCGCCGGCAACCACGTTCGGCGGCTGACCAGGCTCGGGCGCCGGCTGGCCCGACTGCCGATCGACCCGCGCCTGGGCCGGATGATCCTCGAGGCCGAACGTCTTGGCTGCGTGCGCGAGGTGATCGTGATCGCGGCGGCCCTGTCGCTGCAGGACCCGCGCGAGCGCCCGGCCGAGCTGCAGGCCCAGGCCGACCAACAGCACGCGCGCTTCAAGGATCCCGAGTCGGACTTCATGTCATGGCTCAACCTGTGGCGCTACATCAAGGAGCAGCAGAAGGAGCTCTCCTCCAGCGCATTCCGCCGGATGTGCAAGCGTGAGTTCCTCAACTATCTCCGGATCCGCGAGTGGCAGGACTTCGAGTCCCAGCTTCGTCAGGTCTGCAAGGAGATGACGGTCGAGGCCGGCCATCCTGCCGACCAGCCCGACGCCGACGGCATCCACCAGGCACTGCTCTCCGGACTGCTCTCCCACATCGGAGCCCTCGAGGAGAAGGAGAAGGAGGGTCGCGGCCGCAAGCCGATGCGCGAATACCTCGGCGCCCGCGGCGCGAAGTTCGCGATCTTCCCCGGCTCCGGGCTGAAGGGGAAGAACCCCCAGTTCCTGATGGCTGCCGAGCTCGTCGAGACCGGTCGCCTGTGGGCCCGACAGAACGCCGCGATCAAGCCCGAGTGGGCCGAGAGCCTCGGCTCACACCTGGTCAAGCGCAACTACTCCGAGCCGCACTGGTCGGCCAAGCGCGCCGCCGTGATGGCCCGCGAGCGGGTCACCCTGTACGGCGTACCGCTGGTGGCAGATCGCCTGGTCAACTATGGCAAGGTCGATCGCGAGCTGGCCCGTGAGCTCTTCATCCGCCACGCGCTGGTGTACGGCGAGTGGCCGGCCCTGGAGACGGGGCGACACAAGTTCTTCGCCAAGAACAAGGCATTGCTCGAGCAGGCCGAGGAGCTCGAGCACCGAGCCAGGCGCCGCGACATCGTGGTCGACGAACACACGCTCTTCGACTTCTACGACGCGCGCATCGGCGCCGACGTGGTCAGTGGCGCGCACTTCGACACGTGGTGGAAGAAGGAGCGGCAGAAGAACGGGAACCTGCTGACCTTCGATCCGACCATGCTCACCCACGACACTGCGGCGGAGGTGCAGGCCGACGACTACCCGGAGGTCTGGCATGCCGAGGGGCTGACCTTTCCGATCGGCTACCACTTCGAACCGGGCACTGCCGACGACGGCCTGACCATCGACGTGCCCGTGGCCACCCTGAACCGGGTCGAGGCCGAGCAGTTCAGCTGGAACGTGCCGGGCCTGCGCGAGGAGCTGGTCACGTCGCTGATCCGTAGCCTGCCGAAGAACCTGCGGGTCAACTTCGTGCCCGCGCCCAACAAGGCACGCGAGTTCCTGACTGCCGTCCCCGCCGGTGACGAGCCGTTGCTGGAGTCGTTGGAGCGTTGGTTCCGGGCGACCACCGGTGTCGTCGTGCCGCACGACGCGTGGGACTGGACCAAGGTGCCCGAGCACCTGCGCCCCACCTTCCGTGTGGTCGACGAGTCCGGCCGCGAGCAGGGCCGGGGCAAGGACCTCGAGGCCTTGAAGGAGCCACTGCGCCCGAAGTTCGCCGCCGCGATGGCCGAGGTCGCCGCCGACTCCGGCCTCACGGTCACCGGGCAGACGGCGTGGACCTTCGCGACGATCGAGTCGGACTTCACCCAGACCCGGGCCGGGCACGAGGTGCGCGGCTACCCCGCGCTCGTCGACGAGGGCTCGAGCGTGGGGCTCCAGGTCTTCGGCTCGGCCGACGAGCAGGAGGCCCGGCACCGTCTCGGCGTACGCCGTCTGCTGTTGCTCAACACGTTGTCACCGGTCAAGGAGATCCTCGACTCGCTGGGAAACGCGGAGAAGCTGGCGTTGGCCGGGTCGCCCTACCCGACTGTCGCCGAGCTGCTCGAGGACTGTCGCGCTGCCGTCGTGCAGCAGGCGGTCGACGCCCGGTCGCCCGTGCGCGACGACGACGCGTACGCCGCCCTGCTGGCCGTCGTCGAGCGCGACCTGCCGGCGCAGGTCCGTGGTGTGATGCACGACGTGTTCCGGGTGCTCGAGGCCTGGCGTCGGACCGACAAGACGCTCAGCGGCCGCGCCGACATGACCACCTTGTCGGCCATCGCGGACATGCGCGCGCAGCTCGACCGGTTGGTGCATCGAGGCTTCATCTCCGACGCCGGCACCGACCAGTTGCGGCAGCTGCCGCGCTACCTTGCCGCGATCGACGTACGCCGAGAGCGGCTGGAGTCACAGCTGGGCAAGGACCGGCAGCTGATGGACCAGATCGGCGAGCTGCAGGACGCCTGGTCGCACCGGATGGCGGCACTGCCCGAGGGGCGTCCGCCGGGGGAGGGCCTGCGCACGGTGCGGTGGATGCTGGAGGAATACCGGGTCTCCTTGTGGGCCCAGCACCTCGGCACCGCGCAGACCGTCAGCGACGCCCGGATCCGCAAGGCCCTCGGCTGACCGGCCCTCCAACTGCCACCGTCCCAACCTGTCCCAATCCTCGCGAGTAACGCGGGGTTACGGTCGCTGAACACGTGCTGTGACGGGCGATTTCGTCAACAGCACCGCACAAGTGCCGGCGTACGGCGCACACCTCACCGCCCGCGAGTACCGTGGCGGAGTGAGTCAGCGACCCCACCACAAGCCGAGCGTGCAGCCCGCCCAGTTCTTCGACGAGGTGATCGGCGGCACCGACCCCGCGCTCGTCTCGGAGGCGGCCGATCGTGCGGCGGTCCTGATCGTGCGTGGCGCACGCACCAGTGCTGACCTGGAGATCGCCGACCGGGTGCTGCACCTGGCCGACACCGAGGGGATGGAGACGCTGGCCGACCTGTGGGCAGGTGCATCGGCGGATTCGTTGGCCGGGTGCCTGTGGCGTCTCTATGTGCTGCGGGCCTGGGTGCACGCCTCACCCCAGCAAGCCGCGCAGCAGTTCGAGGCGGGCCGCACGAGTGCCCAGGTGGCCAGAGTCGTCGCCGGTGTGGCTGATCCGCCCGGACCCGACCAGCTCAGGGCGATGATCGACACCACGTTGGCCGGGATCGCCGAGCGTGACTTTGCCGACGTACTCCTGCGAGCCGCGGCATTTGCGCGGGTGGTCGCGGCGGGTAGAGCTCATCTGCAGGCGTTCGACGCGCGTCAGATGTTGCTGCTGTCCGAACAACTCGAGGCCGCCGCCCACAAGGAACTCGCCGGAGACCTGGTCTGAGGAGGATCACGTGGCCAGGTGGAAGAGTGAGCCCGCGGACGACCAGCCGTCGGGGCGCAACCGCGGGAGTGCGGCTGACCGCCGGCGATTCACGACGAGTGGAGTACGCCGGACCGGGAGCGCCTCACGGCGCGTGGCCGCTCGTAGCGGCTAATTTTGGGACCCGGGGCTGCCGCGGTCCGGCGTACTCCCAAGAGTTTAATCCCCCGATCAACCATCACCCAGCGGAGAGCACTCTTCTAGGGTGGCCTGCATGGAACCGACGTACGCACCTGAGGTCGACGGCGAGCCTGATCCGGGCGAGGTGGTGTGGGGGTGGGTGCCCTACGAGGAGGACGCCAGCCAGGGCAAGGACCGCCCGGTCCTGCTGTTGGCGAAGGACGGCGACGAGTGGCTGGCCCTGCAGCTGACCTCCAAGGACCACGACCGCGACCAGGCGCAGGAGGCCGAGGTCGGCCGATTCTGGATGGACGTCGGCACCGGCGACTGGGACCGCGAGCACCGCCCCAGCGAAGTGCGGCTGAACCGCCTCCTGCGGCTGCCCGATGCCGACCTGCGGCGTGAGGGTGCCGCGCTCGACAAGGCTACCTTCGACGCGGTCGTGGCGGCTGCGCGGCAGTACGTCGACCTCGGCTGACCGACCGCGCGGAACGACAACCGCCCTGACGTGCAGCATCGACGCGTTCGGCGTACGTCGGTAGCGTCTGCACCATGCAGACACGCAAGCTCGGCGACCGGACCGTCAGTGCCATCGGACTCGGCGGGATGCCGCTGTCCCGCAATCGCTTCGCCACCGGGGAGCTGCCGCCCCGCGACGAAGCCATCGCCACGGTGCACGCGGCCCTCGAGGCTGGCGTGAACTTCATCGACACCGCCGACTGCTACGCCCCCGACGGGCCCGGCTTGGGCCACAACGAGGAGCTCATCGCCGAGGCCCTGCGCGCAGCGGGGTCGCCCGACGTCTTCATCGCCACCAAGGGCGGCATCCGTCGGGAAGGGGCCGACTGGCCGGTCGACGGGCGCCCCGAGTGGATCCGCAAGGCCGTGCACGGCTCCCTCGAGCGCCTCGGCGTCGAGTCGATCGACCTCTATCAACACCACCGCCCCGACCCGGAGGTTCCCTACGCCGAGACCATCGGCGCCTTCAAGGAGTTGTACGACGAGGGGCTGGTGCAGCGGGTCGGCCTGTCGAATGCGGACCCCGCCCAGATCAGAGAAGCCCACGACATTCTCGGTGACGCCCTTGTCGCCGTGCAGAATCAGTTCAGCCCGAGCTTCCGCAGCAGCGAGCCCGAGCTCGACCTGTGTGAGGAGCTGGGCCTGGCGTTCCTGCCGTGGAGTCCGATGGGCGGCATGCGCCATGCCGCCGACCTGGCCGACGACTTCAAGGCGTTCGCGGAGATCGGGCAGGCTCACGGCGTGAGCCCCCAACAGGTGTGCATCGCCTGGTTGCTGGCGCGCTCGCCCAACGTGATCCCGATCCCCGGAGCCAGTCGGCCGGAGTCGATCCGCGACACCGCCGCGGCAACGCACCTCGAGCTGAGCGAGGAAGAGCTGGCCGAGCTCAACCGTTAGGAGGGTCAGCCCAGCTTCTTCGCCACCGCGCGAGCAGCCTGCTGGGCGGGCTCCTGGCCGGCTTCGTAGTTGTAGTCCTGGCCCTCGTTGTCGATCAGCACGACCGAGAGGTGCGGGCCGGAGCGGTTCACCGCGACGCCGTTGAAGTGGTGCACGTCAGCGTCCTCCTTGCCGAACTGCACCAGGTAGGTGAAGGCCTTGCCGGTACTGACCTTCGCCGCCTGGATCGGATTGATCTTCTCGACGTCGGCGTTGAGCTGGGCGGCGCAGTCACGGTGCCAACCGCGCAGGACCTGCTCGGCGCGCCAGGCCGACTTCGCATCAGCGAAGGTGGCGATCAGCTGGTACGCCTCCTGGGCACCCTCGGAGGTGAAGCTGCGCACCCAGGCCTCCTCGGCGCCGGAGTCCACCAAGGCGAACTTCGCGCAGTCGCCGAAGGGCTTCCCGTCCTCGGGCTTCGTGCCGGCCTCGGACCAGACCGTGACGTCGTTGAGGCCGGGCATCTCGTCCGCACTCAGGAACAGGTCGTCGACGGGGGAGCCGGAAGCAGGATCCGACGGGTCGGAGTCGGACGAGCTCGGCGGCGCCGAGGTCACCTCGACCGGGTCGGTGCTCTCGGGTGTCGACGCACTGGCTGACTCGGAGGCCTCGCGCGACGGCGTCACCGAGGACGAGACGTCGTCCCCGGAGGCATCGGAGCCGTCGTCGTCCGAGCCGCACGAGGTGAGGACAAGAGTTGCCAGGAACGTTGCCGCGACTGCCGCGGCGCCCCGGCGGAAGGCACTGAGTGGTCTCGTCATGCGGTCACCCTAGAGGCTCATCCGACGCCGAACGTGTGTGCTGGCAACGGCTCTTGGGGTGTGTCCCGATATCGTGGGCCGACATGTTGTTTCAACGAGAGGGCGTCTGAGCGTGAAGACCCGTGCAGTACTGGCGTGTGGAAGCGTTCTGTTGGCCCTGTTGGCGGGTGCCTGCGACACCGAGACCGGCCCGCCGGAGCCCGACCCGACGGGGACTGCGAAGAACCCGGTGAAGCTGTCCTTCCTGGCCTACGGGCCCGAGGAAGAGGTCGCTGCCATGCAGTCGACGGTCGACAAGTTCAACAACGACAACCCGACCACCCAGGTCAAGCTGGTGCAGGCCGACGACGCCGACGAGGTCATCGACCTGCTCGCGTCGAAGACGCCGCCCGACGTCTACCTGCTCTCCCAGCGTGACCTGGCCGAGGTGTCCAAGCAGGGGCTGAACCAGCCCCTCGAGGAGCTCCTCGACTCCCGTGGCGTCGACTTCGGTGACTTCTACAAGCGCGACTCCGTGGAGGCCTTCTCCCTCGACAGTCGCCTGCAGTGCATGCCGTACGGCGTCTCCCCGATGGTCATGTACTACAACAGCGACCTCATCGACTGGGAGACGATGAAGGCGAAGGGGCTCAACGCTCCGGCGTCCCACTCCGCCTGGACCCTCGACCAGTTCGCGGACGCGGCAGAGTTCGCCTCCAGCCGACCGGGCGCCAAGGGCGTCTACATCGAGCCGACGCTCGAGGGGATCGCGCCGTTCATCTACTCCGGTGACGGCCAGCTCTTCGACGACCAGCGTGAGCCCACGACGCTGGCGCTCTCGGAAGACTCCAGCCGCGAGGCGCTGGTCAAGACCATGGACATCCTCCGCAGCGACAAGCTCACCCTCACTCCTCGCCAGCTGCGCAAGGAGTCCGCGCTCGACAGGTTCAAGAAGGGCAAGCTCGGGATGATCGCGGGCTACCGCAACCTGGTCCCGGAGCTGCGCAAGACACCCAGCCTCAACTTCGACGTCATGCCGATGCCGGTGCTCGACACGAACACCACGGTCGGTGACGTCAGCGGCCTCTGCATCTCGGCAGAGCCGAAGAGCGTGTCCGCCGCTGCCAACTTCATCGTCGACATGATCTCCGGCGAGTCCGTCTCACGGGTTGCCGAGGCCGGCTACCTGGTGCCCTCCAACAACGAGGTCTCCGAAGGCGACTCGTTCCTGCAGCCCGACCAGCGCCCGGCGCATGCCGAGGTGTTCAACCGCAGTGTGCGCGACATCGTCTCCCCGCCGCTGCTGGACTCCTGGGCCGACCTGGAGGACGCGGTACACAAGCCGCTCTACAAGTTGTTCTACAACCGGGTGCTCAACCTGGAGGAGCTGACCGACGCGATCGACGAGGCATCGAAGCCGATCCTGGAGAACCAGGACGAGCCGTCGGCGACTTCGACGGAGTGACGCCGACCCGTCGCGGCCGGGTGGCGTACGGTGCGTGACGGCCGGGCGGCGTACGGCGGGTGCGTGACGGCCGGGCGGCGTACGGCGGGTGACGGCCGGGCGGCGGTTCGCCCACCTCAAGTTGCATCAAGCACCGACCTCTCGGCCGGCAATGCTCGGCGCACGGGTGGGATCAGGAGGGGTCAGCCTCGGCGTCGAGGATGGCCTCGGTGAGCACCGGGGCGACCAGGTTGATCTGCCAGGGGCGGGCGCCGTGGTCGGTGAGCGATCGGCGTACGGCGTCGGAGAGTGCCTCGGGGTCGCGGGTCTCGGGTGGGGTCCACAGCACGCGACGCAGGGTGTCGGGGGTGAGCAGGTTCTCCACCGGGAGGTGGTTCTCCTCGGCAAGGGTGGCCATGTTCTCCCGAGCGCTGGCCAACCGCTTGGCCGCGATCGGGTCCTTCTCGGCCCAGGCGCGGGCCACGGGCGGGCCGTCGCCGCGCGGGCCGCGCTGGGGCAGCTCGTCCTCGGGCAGCTCGCGTGCTGCAGTCAGTGCGGCCACCCACTTGGCGGCATGGCGCTCGGCGCCACGCCCGTGGAAACCCTTGGTACGCAGCAGGGTGGCGCGATCGGTGGGCAGGGCCAGGGCCGCGGCGATGATCGCCGAGTCGGGCAGGATGCGACCCGGGGTGACGTCGCGCTCCTCGGCGGTGGCGTCGCGGGCCTCCCAGAGAGCGCGTACGGCGGCCAGTGCGCGACGACCACGCACCTTGTGCAGCTGGGAGGTACGTCGCCACGGCTCGGCGCGCTTGGTCGGGGTGAACCCGAGCAGGTGCTCGAACTCCTCGCGGGCCCACTGCGCCTTGCCCGACTCCTCGAGCTCGGCGGCCATCACCGCGCGAAGCTCGACGAGCGGCTCGACGTCGAGCGCCGCATACTCCAACCAGGACTCGGGCAACGGCCGCTTCGACCAGTCTGCCGCCGAGTGCTCCTTGCGCAACGACTTGCCGAGCGTGGTCTCGACCAGCGTGGCCAGACCGACCCGGGGGTAGCCCAGCAACCGGCCCGCCAGCTCGGTGTCGAACAGCGAGGTCGGGCGCAGCCCCACCTCGGCCAGGCAGGCGAGGTCTTGGGTGGCCGCGTGCAGGATCCACTCGACGCCCTCCAAGGCTTCCTGGAGGTCGTCGAGGTTGTCGAAGGCGATCGGGTCGACCAGCGCGGTGCCGGATCCCTCGCGGCGCAGCTGGATCAGGTAGGCGCGCGCGGAGTAGCGGTAGCCCGAGGCACGCTCTGCGTCGATGGCGACCGGGCCGGTGCCGGCCGCGAAGCGGCGTACGACGTCGGCCAGCGCGCCGGGTGTCTCGACGACGGGCGGCAGTCCGTCACGCAGGGTCAGCAGTGGCTTCGGCTCGGGCGGGGGTTCCACCGCCTCGGCGGAGTCGGCCGGGGAGTCAGCCGGGGAGTCGGCCGGGGAATCGGTGGCAGCGTTGGACGGTGGCTCGGCGGAGACCGGGCCAGTGGGGTCAGCGGGTTCGCTCACTGGGCAGGACCGCGCTGGCCACGTCGACTCGGCATGGCGGTGACTCCCTCGGGGACCGGCTCGAGGCCGACCGCGGTGCACAGCAGCTCTCCCCATGCCTCGACGTGGGCGGAGACGTCGAGATCGCCGTTGTCGGGGCCGACCGGCGTCCATGACGCACGCAGCTCGATCTGGGCGGAGCCTTCTTCGTCGGCCATGCTGCCGAAGTTCTCCGTGCACACGCAGGTGACCGTGCCGGAGGGAGCGGCGAACCCCGCGCCGTGGGCGTCGAGGGCCTCGGTGAGCCAGGACCAGCCGACCGCGCTGAGCAACGGGTCGGCGGCCAGCTCCGGGTCGATCTCGGCGCGGGCATAGGCCACGAAGCGGAACGTGCCCGCCCAGGCGTCGTTGCCGGCCGGGTCGTGCAGCAGGATCAGGCGCCCGGTGCCGATGTCGGCGTCGTCGACGGTCACGTCGGCCGACAGTGCGCTCGCGTGGGGAGCAATGCGTTGTGGCGCGGGCATCGACTCGCAGAACACCTCCGGCCGCAGCTTGGCCGCATGCATGCTGTCGACGGCCACCCGGAATTCCTCCGGGGGCGCGCTCACACCCGATCCGGGGTGTGTCTCTTGCCGGACCACCATGGCCTCCACACTAGGCGCTGCGGGACGGGGTCCGATGTGTGCCACGCCGCCTGACCTGCGAAGATTCAGGGGTGACTGCCTCGACCTCGCCTGATCGGCTTCGTGACTCCGCCTTCCTGCGTGCTGCGCGAGGTGAGACGCCCGACCACACCCCGGTCTGGTTCATGCGCCAGGCCGGACGTTCGCTGCCGGAGTACCTCAAGGTCCGCGAGGGCATCGGAATGCTCGAGTCGTGCATGGATGCCGAGCTGATCACCGAGATCACCCTGCAGCCGGTTCGCCGGTACGGCGTCGATGCGGCGATCTTCTTCTCCGACATCGTGCTGCCGCTCAAGGCGGTCGGCGTCGACCTCGACATCGTGCCCGGCGTCGGACCGGTGATCGCGAAGCCGGTCCAGACCCTCGCCGACGTCGAGGCGATTCCCGACCTGGTCGACGACCACGTCCCCTTCATCATCGAGGCCGTGCGCTCCCTGGTCGCCGAGTTGGGCGCCACGCCGCTGATCGGCTTCGCGGGAGCGCCGTTCACGGTCGCGTCCTACCTGGTCGAGGGCGGTCCGTCGAAGGATCACGCGAAGACCAAGGCGATGATGTTCGGCGCTCCCGACGTGTGGGATGCGCTGATGCGCAAGATCGGCGGCATCGCCGCGGCGTACCTCAAGGTGCAGGTCGACGCCGGCGCGAGCGCCGTACAGCTCTTCGACTCCTGGGCCGGTGCCCTGACCCCGGCCGACTACGAGGCCCACGTGATGCCGCACTCGGCACGAGTCCTGGCCACGGCCGGCGAGCTCGACGTGCCGCGCATCCACTTCGGCGTCGGCACCTCCAACCTGCTCGGCCTGATGGGTGAGGCCGGCGCCGACGTGGTCGGCGTCGACTGGCGTACGCCGCTGGGTTCCGCGATCCCGCAGGTGGGGGACCGCGGGGTGCAGGGCAACCTCGACCCGACCCTGGTCTTCGCCCCCACCGAGGTGATGCTCGAGCGCGCCGGTCAGGTGATCGAGGCGGGTCGCGCGGCCAAGGGGCACATCTTCAACCTCGGCCACGGAGTGATTCCCTCGACGAACCCGGACCAGCTCAAGAAGCTGACCGAGTTCGTCCAGGGCTATCCGCTGGCCTGAGTGGGGCGAACGACGCTGTCACAACCTCGCACGTGTTCGATCGTGACGTTCGTTCGGCCCGTGACGCCGTCGCAACCTCGCACGTGTTTGGTTGTGACGCCGGGGGCCCACGCCGGACGCCGGGGTCGGGGCAGGGGCAGGGGCTCGACGGGTCACGTGTCGGGGCTGATCCGGCGCGGGCGCATCCGGCGGACGAGGATCGCCAGTGGAATCCCGATCACGAGCAGCAGCACGGCGAAGGGCAGCAGGGCACCGACGAACTGTGCAGTGCCGGCCCCGAGCACCGCGAGTGCCGACCAGCCACCGAGTAGGCCGGCGACGAACGCGTTGTGCCCGTCGTCCTTCTTCTTCTCGACGACCGCCTCATCGTGCTCGAGGTGGACGGTGATGGTGGAGAGACTGGTCTGGTCCTGGAGGTAGGCCTGTTGTGACTTCAGCGAGTCGAGGTCCGCCTGTCGGGAGCTGAGCTGGGACTCGATGGAGACGATGTCGGAGAGGTCCTGTGCGCGGGCGAGCAGGGCCTCGATGCGCCGCAGGCTCTTCTCCTGGGCGCGGATGCGGACCTTGTTGTCGATGACCTGGGTGGTCACGTCCTCCGAGCTGCGACTCGACGAGGTGAGATCGGCAACCTCACCGAGCTCGGTCATCGCCTTGTCGAACTCACCGATCGGGACCCGGAGCACGATCCGGACACGCCTCAGGTTGCCGTCGTCGTCGGTGGAGCCGTTCTCGTCGGCGATGGTCCCGTGGTGGGCGTCGATCACCTTCTGCAGGTCGAACCTGGCCTTCTCGGTGTCGTCACTGCTCAGCGAGATGGTGCCGGTGCTGATCACTGCCCGGGTCTGTGGGGCGGTGCGATTGGCGCCGGGCGTCTCGTTCTTCTGCGTGGAGTCGCTGTCGGAACCGCCACCGGCTGCCTCGCTCGGCGCGGCCTCGTCCGGTGGCTGGGTCTCGGTCATCATGTCGGCGGTGGCGCCCTGTCGGTCGGCTGAGGAGCTGTCTCCGGAGCCGTCGGATCCCCCCGCGGAACAACCCGTGAGCGCGATCAGCCCGGCGGCGACCAACGGGACGGCGTACTTCGTGAGTGGTTTCATGCAGGTCGGACGAGCGACGCGACGATCTGGTTCCGTGACGGCAGCGCTCCACCCGCCGACCCGAGGGCCCGGCGGTCAGGCGGTGGCACCCACTCGACGCTCGGCCTGGGCGATCAGGGCGGCGCGCAGGTCGCGCGGTGGCTGGCGCTGCAGGTTGCCGCGGCGCTGCAACAGCATGAGGCGTACGCCGGTCGCGTCGTCGCTGAGTCGTCGCTGGGTGAGCACCCCGCTGGTCTCCAGCGGATCGCCGACGACGCTGTAGTCGGGGAGCACGGTGATGCCCAGCCCCTGGGCGACCATCACCTTGCCCATCTCGGCGCCGTCGGTGCGCAGGGCTGCGGCGACGTTCTCGCTGTCGAGGATGCGGTGCACGAAGCGGTGCATCACGAACCCCTGCCGCATGACCACGAGGTCGTGGCGGTGCAGCTCCTCGATGCTGACGCTCTCGAGGTCGGCGAGGGGATGGTCGGTGCGGCACACGACGACCGGACGACCGCGCAGCAGCTGCGTCGCGGTCAGGTCCGGAGACGTGTCGTCACCGTCGAGGAGGTTGACCAGGCCGAGATCCAGCGCGCCCTCGGCCAGGCCCTCCTCGATCTCCGCCTGCTGGGCGGTCACCAGCTCGATGGTGATCTGTGGGTTGTCACGCCGCAGGTCGCGCACCGCGGAGGCGAACAAGGTGGACGTGGCGGCATCGACGCTGCCGACCCGGATCGTCGACCCGGCCTGTGACTGGTCGCCCGCGGCCGTGCGCAGGCGCCCGACGGCATCGAGGACGTCGCCCATGCTCTGCAACAGCTCGCGCCCGTGTCGGCTGATGCGAGCACCGGAGCGGCGCCGGTCGAGCAGCGTGACACCCAGCTCCCGCTCGAGCTTGCTGATCGCCTCGCTCAGTGCGGGTTGGGAGATGTGGAGGGAGGCGCTGGCCCGCCGCAGCGACCCGTGCTCGGTGACTGCGGTGATGTATTGCAACTGCTCGATCCGCACGTTGGCTTGCTCCTTGATCCGTGGGGGCCGGTGGAAGGCCTGACCTGCCACCCCCTCAGGCATTGCTGCCTGTCCAGAGGTGGTTTCAACTTGTTTCTGTGATTCTAGACTAGTTCACTAGACATTGTTCAGTTCGATCCCGTCCCGGAAGGCAGCCGATGTCGATCTCCACCTCGTCCCAGCGCAGCTCCACGAACGAGCCCCAGCCCACGACGCCCGCAGACTGGGTCGCTCGGGCCGAGGCGGTGGCCACCCAGCTGGCCATCGACGCGGTGGAGCGCGACCGGGCCAACGCCACGCCGTACGCCGAGGTGCAGCTGTTGAAGGACTCCGGCCTGGTCACCCTCCTGGGCCCGGTCGAGCACGGTGGCGGCGGCCAGAGCTGGACCACCGCGAACCGGGTGATCCGGGCGATCTCCGCCGGCGACGGATCCATCGGCCAGCTGATCGGCTACCACTACCTCTGGTCCTGGGCGGTGCGCCTGGTCGGCACGCCCGAGCAGGTCGCTGCGGTCGAGCAGCAGGCCGTGCAGAACCAGTGGTTCTTCGGGGGTGCGGTCAACCCGCGCGACAGTGACCTGGTCATCACCGAGGTCGACGGAGAGCTGGCCTACAACGGCCGGAAGTCCTTCTCCACCGGCGGACGGGTCTCGGACGTGACCGTGCTGGAAGGCGTCATCGAGGGCACGGACGACCACGTCTTCGCCATCGTGCCGACCCAGCAGGACGGCATCCGGTTCCTGGGGGACTGGGACAACCTGGGTCAGCGCCTCACCGAGAGCGGCGGCGTGGAGATCGTCGACGTCCGGGTGCCGTGGGAGGCCGCCGCAGGGTATGTCGACCGGGTGTTCCAGCCGCGCGTCTACAACACCCTCAACGTCCCGCTCATCCAGCTCATCTTCGCCAACATCTATGTGGGCATCGGCCAGGGAGCGCTGAGCACCGCGGCCACCTACACGCGGGACCGGACCCGCGCCTGGCCCTACGCCGGCGACGTCAAGCAGAACGCGGCGGCCGAGTTCCACGTGCAGGAGACCTACGGCGACCTGCAGTCGAAGCTGTGGGCAGCCGAGGCACTCACCGAGCAGGCGGCCACCCTGATCGAGACGATCAACGCGCACGCCGACTCCGTCACCGCGGAGGAGCGCGGCGAAGCGGCGGTGGTGATAGCCGCAGCCAAGCAGGTCGCCAACGACGCGGCCCTGGAGATCACCAACCGCATCTTCGAGGTCACCGGAGCCAGGGCCACCGCCAACTCCGTGGGGCTCGACCTGTTCTGGCGCAACATCCGCACGCACAGCCTGCACGACCCGGTGGCCCACAAACGAGCCGAGGTGGGCCGCTTCGCACTGCTCGGCGAGATCCCGGAACCGACCTGGTACACGTGAGCGCCACCCCGCGGCGACCTTTCCCACAGTCCACCCACGACGTCCCCGAGGTGACTCCATGACAACTTCATCCCTCAGCTCCGTGCTGATCGACCCGGTGCTCCCGCGACCGGCCGTCTCATCGGCAAAGCTCAACCTGTTGCGTGCGACGTACCAGCCCCTGCTCGAGCGGATCGCCGCCGGCGCCCTCGAGCGCGAGCTCGACGCGACCCTTCCCGTCGAACAGGTCGGGTGGCTCAAGGAGTCGGGGTACGGCGCCCTGCGCGTCCCCGTCGAGCACGGCGGAGCCGGGGTCACCTGGCCCGAGCTCACCCAGCTGTGGATCGACCTGGCCGCAGCCGACAACAATCTCACCCAGGCACTGCGCGGTCACTTCGCACTCGCCGAGGACCGCCTCCACCACCACGTGCTCGGTGTCGACCAGTCCGTGTGGTTCGAGAGATTCGTGGCCGGCGAGATCGCGGGCAACGCCTGGTCCGAGGTCGGCTCGACGAGCATCGACACGCAACAGACGGTGCTCTCCGCCGACGGGAACCACTTCCGGCTCAACGGCACCAAGTTCTACTCGACCGGAACGATCTATGCCGAGTGGGCAGACGTCTATGCCCTGCGTGATGACGGCACGTTCGTCATTGCCCTGGCACGCACCGACGATCCCGGCTTCCATGTCGCCGACGACTGGGATGGGTTCGGCCAACGGGGGACCGGTAGCGGAACGGCGACCTTCGACAACGTGCACGTCGATGCCGACCACGTGCTGGTCTTCGGCGACCGGTTCCCGCACCAGACCGCCGTCTATCAGCTGAACCTGCTCGCCACCCTCTCCGGCATCGGCCGCGCCGCGCTCCGTGACGCCGTCGACGAGGTCCGCCGCCGGGAGCGCAACTACTCCCACGCCAACGCGGCCCGGGTGCGTGACGACGCCCAGGTGCTGGCCAGGATCGGAGAGATCAGCGCCGCGGTCTATGCCGCCGAGGCCACCACGGTGCGCGTCGCCCAGGCCGTGCAGGAGGCGTTCGAGGCAGCCGGTGCCGACGAGCAGCGGGTGCGCGCCATCAACGAGGCCGCCGAGGTCGAGTCCGCGACCGCCCAGGTGGTGGTGACCGAGCTGATCCTCAAGGCCACCAGCGATCTCTTCGACACGCTCGGAGCATCGGCCACCTCGCGTGGCAAGGCGCTCGACCGCCACTGGCGCAATGCCCGGACCGTCTCCTCCCACAACCCGCGGATCCTCAAGGCCCGCGTGGCCGGCGCCTTCGAGGTCAACGGCACCCCACCGCCGTACGCCTGGGCCATCGGCACCACACAGCGCGACCAGCAACCAGCTTGACCATCATCCGATCCAAGGAGTCACCCATGACGCACACACCTCCCCACACCGACCCACTCAAGTTCGCCTACTGGGTGCCCAACGTCAGTGGCGGCCTGGTCGTCAGCAAGATCGAGCAACGCACTGACTGGGGCTACGAATACAACAAGGTGCTGGCCCAGCTGGCTGAGAACAACGGCTTCGACTACGCCCTGACGCAGGTGCGCTACATGGCGTCGTACGGCGCGGACCACCAGCACGAGTCGACCAGCTTCAGCCTGGCGCTGCTCCTGGCCACCGAACGCCTGAAGGTGATCGCGGCCGTGCACCCCGGGATGTGGCAGCCCGGCGTGCTGGCGAAGTACATCGCCACGGCCGACCACCTCTCCGGCGGCCGAGCGGCCATCAACGTGGTCAGTGGCTGGTTCAAGGACGAGTTCACGAAGATGGGTGAGCCGTGGTTGGAGCACGGCGAGCGCTACCGCCGCACCGAGGAGTTCATCCGCTACGTGCGCGAGATCTGGACCTCCGAGCACGCCGAGCTCAGCGGCGACTTCTACCGGCTGCACGACTTCGACCTCAAGCCCAAGCCGGTCGAGGTCGAAGGTCGCCCGCACCCGGAGATCTTCTTCGGTGGCAACTCCACCGATGCCAGGGGCGTGGCGGGTCGGGTCACCGACTGGTACTTCTCGAACGGCAAGGACCTCGACGGGTTCTCCGAGCAGTACGCCGACGTCTCGGGCGAGGCGGCCCGCCACGATCGCACGGTGAAGTTCGGCCTGAACGGCTTCATGATCGCCCGTGACTCGGAGAAGGAGGCCCGCGAGACCTTGCGCGAGATCGTGGCCAAGGCCGACACCGAGGCGGTCGAAGGATTCGGCGACGCGGTGAAGCAGGCCGGCCAGTCGACCTCGGACAAGAAGGGCATGTGGCAGGACTCCTCATTCGAGGACCTCGTGCAGTACAACGACGGCTTCCGCACCAACCTGATCGGCCGGCCCGAGCAGATCGCTGAGCGGATGATCGACTTCAAGAAGCGCGGGGTGAATCTGTTCCTGCTGGGCTACCTGCACTTCCAGGAAGAGGTCGAGCACTTCGGCAAGCACGTCCTCCCGATCGTCCGCGAGATGGAGGCCGAAGAGGCGGAGCGTGCCGCATGAGCACGTCGTACGCCGCGCAGCCGGTGGTTGAGCAGCCGGTGGTTGAGGAGCCGGTGCTTGAGGAGCGAGGCACGAGCGTCCGGACGGCGGTTGAGGAGCGAGGAACGAGCGCCTCGAAACCACCCGTCCTCACCGCCGAGCAGGCCGTGTGCTCTGCCCGCGAGATCGGCACCGAGCTCGCCGAGGGCGCCGCGCGCCGCGACCGCGATCGTGAGCTGCCCGTCGCCGAGCTCGACCGGCTCTCGGCCAGCGGTCTGCTGGCGATCACCGTGCCGGCCGAGCACGGCGGGGCCGACCTGCCGGTCGAGGTGGTGGCCGAGGTGTTCCGGGCACTCGCCCAAGGAGACCCGTCGGTTGCCCAGATCCCGCACAGCCACTTCGTCTACGTCAACGCACTGCGCGAGCAGGGTACCCACGAGCAGCAGGCGTTCTTCTTCGGCGAGGTGTTGGCCGGCAAGCGCTTCGGCAACGCCCAGTCCGAGACCGGCACCAAGCACGTCCGTGACATCCGCACCACGCTGACGACGTACGACGGGGGCTACCGCCTCGACGGCGTCAAGGGCTACTGCACGGGGGCGCAGTTCGCGCACTGGATCCCCGTGCTGGCCCACCTCGGCGTGGACGGCCCGCTGCACGTGGCCTGGGTCGAGCGCCAGGCCCCCGGCGTCACCGTCACGGACAACTGGGACGGGCTGGGGCAGCGCACCACCGCCAGCGGCACCGTCGAGCTGGAGGGCGTCGCGGTCGACCACGACCGGATCACGCCGTACCACCTGACCTTCGAAGGACCGCAGACCTTCGGTGCCTTCGCGCAGCTTCTTCACGCGGCCCTCGACACCGGCATCGCACGTGCTGCGCTGGAGGACGCCGCCGCGTTCGTCCGCAGCAAGAGCCGGCCCTATCCCGACGCGGGAGTGGAGCGAGCGGCCGACGACCCGCTGATCGTGCACGCGTTCGGCGAGATGGAGGTCCAGGTGCGCGGCACCGAGGCGCTGCTGGCCGAGGCCGCCCGCGCGGTCGACCGAGCCAACGCCGACCTCAACGACACCACCACCGGCGCCGCCAGCCTGGCCGTGGCAGCCGCCCGGGCCGCCAGCACGGCGAGCTCGGTCGACGTGGCCAGCCGACTCTTCGAGGTCTCCGGCACCCGATCGGCACTGGCCAGCCTGAATCTCGACCGGCACTGGCGCAACGCCCGCACGCACACCCTGCACGACCCGGCCGCCTGGAAGGTGCAACACCTCGGCCGGCACGCCGTGGACGGCACCCTGCCGCCACGTCACGCGCAGATCTGATCTCGACACAACGAAGGAAATGACATGAGCCTCAAGTTCCACTGGTTCCTCCCCACCAACGGGGGCGACGGTCGCCAGGTGCTCAGCGGCGGGCACGGGGTCGAGTCCGACGCCGGCCCCCAGGGCCGCCCGGCCTCCGTCCCCTACCTCGGCCAGATCACCCGCAGCGCCGAGCAGCTGGGCTTCGACGCGGCGCTCACTCCCACCGGCGCCTGGTGCGAGGATGCGTGGATCTCCACCGCGATGCTTGCCTCGGTCTCGGAGCGGCTGAAGTTCCTGGTCGCCTTCCGGCCGGGCCTGACCTCGCCGACCCTGGCCGCCCAGATGGCCACGACCTTCACCAACATGTCAGGCGGGCGCCTCCTGCTCAACGTGGTCACCGGTGGCGAGAGCCATGAGCAGCGTGCCTACGGCGACTTCCTCGACAAGGAGGGACGCTATGTGCGCTGCGGAGAGTTCCTCGAGGTCGTCACCCGTCTCTGGGACGGCGAGACCGTCGACTTCGAGGGCGAGCACCTCAAGGTCGAGGGGGCGAAGCTCGGGGCGACGCCACACGTGCGACCCGAGATCTACTTCGGCGGCTCCTCGCCGGCGGCCGGTGCAGTGGCCGCGAAGCATGCCGACGTCTATCTGACCTGGGGCGAGCCACCGGCTGCCGTGGCCGAGAAGATCGCCTGGATCCGTGGCCTGGCCGAGGCCGAGGGCCGCGAGGTCCGGTTCGGCATCCGCATGCACGTGATCTCCAGGGACACGTCCGAGGAGGCCTGGGCCGAGGCCGACCGTCTCCTGGACTCGATCGACGACGAGGCCATTGCCCGTGTGCAGGAAGGCCTTCGCCGCAGCGAGTCCGTCGGCCAGAAGCGCATGCTCGAGCTCAACCAGGGGAGTCGCAACGACCTCGAGATCCACCCCAACGTGTGGGCTGGAATCGGCCTGGTCCGAGGCGGTGCCGGCACGGCGCTGGTCGGCTCCCACGAGGAGGTGGCCGACCGGATCGCGGAGTACGCCGACCTGGGGATCAGTGAGTTCGTGCTCTCCGGCTACCCACACCTCGAGGAGGCGTACTCCTTCGGCGAGGGCGTGCTGCCGGTGCTCGCCCGACGGGGCCTGTGGACCAGCCCGCTCGGGCCACCTGTCGCCTCGACGGCAAGCATCCCGTTCGGCGCCACGCACAGGGCCGCGTCATGACACGCGTGGCAGTGGTGGTCGGCAACCCGAAGCCGCACTCACGCACCTACCTCGCCGCGGTCGGCCTGGCCGATCGCATCCGGGCGTCGCTGCGCCACGGCACCGGTCCGAGCCTGCTCTCGACCTCCGGTGGCGCGCTCCCGGTGGACTCGTCGGCGCCCTTCGTGGTCGACCTGGCTGATCTGGGACCGGCACTGCTCGACTGGTCGGACGCCGACGTGATCCGCGTCGTCGAGCAGGTCTCGTCCGCCGACCTGGTGATCGTGGCCAGCCCGACCTACAAGGCGACGTACACCGGCCTGCTCAAGCTGTTCCTCGACCGCTTCGCCTCTGACGCGTTGCGCGGCACCATCGCCGTACCCCTCATGCTCGGTGCGGGGCCCGGCCACGCGCTCGCCCCCGAGCTGAGCCTGCGGCCGGTGCTCGTCGAGCTGGGCGCATCCGTGCCGACTCCGGCGCTCTACGTGCTCGACGGGGCGTATGCCGAACCCGCGGCGTACGACGGCTGGCTCGAGCGTGCCCTGCCCCTGCTGAACGATCTTCTCGACCCGGCCAAGGACGGCGCAACGTCGTCCGCGTCGGCCCATCAGCACCCGAACACAGGAGTCTCCGCATGACGACCCAGACCGTGCTCACCACCAACCAGGACCTTGACCCGAAGGCGCTGCGCGAGGCGTTCGGTGTCTTTCCGAGCGGAGTCGTGGCAGTGGCCGCCGAGGTCGACGGGCAACGTGTCGGCCTGGCCGCCAGTTCCTTCACCTCGGTCAGCCTCGTCCCGCCCCTGGTGTCGTTCTCCATCGCGAACACGTCGAAGACCTGGCCCGACCTGCGCCGGGCCCGACACCTCGGCGTGACGATCCTGGCCGACCACCACGGAGACGTCTGCCGCCAGCTCGCCGGTCCGGTCGAGAGTCGCTTCGACGGGATCGCGGTCTCGATCACCTCCGACGAGGCAGTGACCCTCGACGAAGGACTGGCCCGCTTCGACTGCACCATCCACGACGAGGTGGTGGCCGGCGATCACACCATCGTGCTGCTGCGGCTGCACGCCGTGGACGCCGGCCTCGGCTCGCCGTTGGTCTTCCACCGCAGTGGCTTCGGCCGCATGGAGGTCGCCGTCTAGGTCCGCGAACTTGCACTTGTTGTTGCGCGAGCAGGCACTTGTTGTCGCGCGAACTTGCACTTGTTGATGGGCGGACCGGCAATCGTTGTTTTCTGACCGGGCGGCAGACTGGTCCTCATGGCCTCGAAGGAACCCCAGCACATCCGGTCCCGTGCCAACCTCCGGCACCAGCGGAACTCGCTGGTCGAGGTGGAGGCGCCGGTCTGGTTCATGGCGCCGACCGTGTCGAAGACGCCCTTGCGCATCGGCGCGTTCAGCTACTTCGTCGGGGGCGTGATCGACAGTTGCAGCGAGATCGGGCGCTACTGCTCGTTCGCTGCCGGGATACGCATCGGGGAGCCCGACCACCCCACGTCGTGGCTCTCCTCGTCGCCCTTCCAGTACGACGCCAGGCGTTTCGGCTGGCACTCCTCCGCGAGTGATGCCGAGGTGGTCCAGGAGACGCCGTTCGTCCGAGGGCCGGCCCGGATCGGCAACGACGTGTGGATCGGCGCCAACGCGGTGCTGCTCCGGGGCATCACGGTCGGGGACGGTGCGGTGATCGCAGCCGGTGCCGTGGTGACCCGGGATGTGCCGCCCTACGCCATCGTCGGTGGGGTCCCGGCCAAGGTGATCCGACACCGCTTCGACGAGTCCACGATCGCCGAACTGCTCGACCTGCAGTGGTGGAGGTTCAGCCCCAATCAGCTCAGTGGGGTGCCCTTCGACGACCCCCATGCGGCGACGGCCGAGATCCGCCGTCGCATAGCCGAGGAGGGCCTCGAGCCGTACGTCGGGGAGTGGCGCACCTTCGAGCGGGAGGTGCCGTCCGATCCGCCCGCTGACTCGGCAGCCCCGCCTCCGGCCCCGCAGGCCGAGCCGCCCGAGCCGAAGCGGAGTCGCTGGCGCCACCGCTGACGGCCGACATCATCGTGGTGGATCGCAAGCACCGACTGCTTGTGATCCACCACGTTGCTGTGAAACGGCGTCTGGCAGGGTGGATCCGTGACCCACACAGTTGTCGTCGGCGCGGGCATCGCCGGCCTGACCGCTGCCCGCCGTCTGGCTGCCGCCGGCAGGCAGGTGACCGTGCTCGAAGGTTCCCGCGAGATCGGCGGCAAGCTCCGCCTCGCCGAGGTCGGGGGAGTGCAGGTCGACGTCGGAGCCGAAGCGATGCTCAACCGTCGACCCGAGGCGACCGGTCTGGCTCGTGAGGTCGGCTTCGAGCTCATCCATCCGGGCACGCTGTCGTCACGCCTCTGGACCCGTGATGCACTGCGCGTGCTGCCCCGATCGGTGATGGGGATTCCCGCGGACCTCGACCAACTCCGCGAGACCGGGGTGCTCTCCGACGACGGCCTCGTCCGAGCGCGTGAGGAACACGTCCGGGCGCTCGAGCCCGAAGACGTCTCGGTCGCCGAGTTCATTGCCAGCCGCCTGGGCGGTGAGGTCGTCGACCGCCTGGTCGAGCCGCTGCTCGGCGGGGTGTACGCCGGCCACGCAACCGAGCTCTCCGCCCGCGCGACGATCCCGCAGGTGGTCGCCCTGCTCGATCGTGCGCCCTCTCTGCTCGAGGCAGCCCGGCAGGTGCCGGCACCCTCCGACGTCCCGGTTTTCGCCGGGTTGGTGGGCGGCATCGGCCAGTTGCCGCAACGGCTGGCGGCCGATGGTGAGTTCGAGGTGCGTACGTCGGTCACGGTGCGAGAACTGCGACGAGGGGTCTCGACTGGCCGGCCTCGTTCCTCGGCCGGCTCGACCACCGGGAGCCCCACGGTGATTGAGGAGCGAGGAACGAGCGTCTCGAAACCACGCAACGTCGACGGACACTTTGAGCTGGTGGTCGGGCCGACCGCCGCCCCCGAGTTGATCGAGGCCGACGAGGTCGTACTGGCCCTCCCGGCCAAGCCCGCAGCACGGTTGCTCGCAGACCTGGCACCCACTGCCGCCCAGGCGCTGGGGGAGATCGACTACGCCTCGATGGCGATCGTCACGATGGTGTTCCGGGCGGCCGATCTGGCCCAGTTGCAGGGATCTGGCTTCCTGGTCCCACCGATCGACGGGCGGCGGATCAAGGCCGCCACGTTCAGCTTCAACAAGTGGGACTGGGTTCGCGAGGCGGGCCGCGCCGAAGACCTGCTGGTGTTGCGCACCAGCATCGGCCGCCACCGTGAGGAAGCCTCCCTCCAGTTCTCCGACGACGAGCTCGTCACCCAGTCGCTGGCCGATCTTGCCCTCGCGACGGGCGTCACCGCGCAGCCCGTCGACACCCACGTCCAGCGGTGGGGCGGTGCGCTTCCGCAGTACTCGGTCGGTCACCTCGACCGGGTGCGACGCATCCGCGAGTCGATCGGCCAGGTCCCCGGGCTGGCGGCCTGCGGGGCGGCGTACGATGGAATCGGCATCCCGGCCGTCATCGCGTCGGCCGAGAAGGCCGCCTCCGCCATCCTTGGCGCGACCCAGCGCTGAGCGGGCTGGCCTCGCGCGGCACAATGGAGCCATGTCGAACCCTGCACCCTCGAACGCCGCCGTGATCCGCGAGCTCAACGACAAGATCCGCTACACGATGTGGTCGGTCTTCAAGCTGGAGGACGTGCTCGGTGATGCCGATCGGGCAGCCGAGGCGCAGGAGGTCGAGGCACTCTTCGAGAAGCTCGCCGCCGACGACGTGGTGGTGCGCGGCACCTACGACGTGTCCGGCTTCCGGGCCGACGCCGACCTGATGGTCTGGTGGCACGCGGAGGAGTCCGAGAAGCTGCAGGCCGCCTACAACGCGTTCCGGCGTACGTCGTTCGGTCACCGCCTGGCGCCCGTGTGGTCGCAGATGGCCCTGCACCGCCCGGCGGAGTTCAACCGGTCGCACCTGCCCGCCTTCCTCTCGGAGGACCCGAAGCCACAGGTCGCGGTCTACCCCTTCGTGCGTTCCTACGAGTGGTACCTCCTCGAGGACAAGGAGCGCCGCCGGCTGCTCGCCGAGCACGGCGGCATGGCCCGCGACTTCCCAGACGTGCGCGCCAACACGGTGCCGGCGTTCGCGCTCGGTGACTACGAGTGGATCCTGGCCTTCGAGGCCGACGAGATGTATCGCATCGTCGACCTGATGCGTCACCTGCGTGGCTCGGAGACGCGTCGTCACGTGCGCGAGGAGGTGCCGTTCTACACCGGTACGGCGGCGACGCCCTCGGAGCTGCTCGCACGTCTGCCCTGATCCGCACGCCGCGCCAAGCCCGGGTCAGCGCTCACTGGCGCGATCAGTCCGCGATCAGTCCCTGTCGCTTCGCGGCTCCAGGGTGAGGGAGATCGAGTTGATGCAGTAGCGGTCACCGGTGGGGGTGCCGAAGCCGTCGGGGAAGACGTGCCCGAGGTGGGAGCCGCAGTTGGCGCAGCGAACCTCGGTGCGCGTCATGCCGTGCGAGGTGTCGTCGACGTATTCGACCCGGTCACTGAGCGGCTGGTAGAACGACGGCCAGCCGCAGCCGGAGTGGAACTTGGTGTCACTGGCGAACAGCTCGGCCTGGCACGCCTTGCAGCGGTAGACACCGGTGGTCTCGGTGTCGGTGAACTCGCCGACGAAGGGCCGCTCGGTGCCGGCCTCGCGGAGTACGGCGTACTCCTCGGGCTTGAGCTGTTCGCGCCATTCCTCGTCGGACTTCTCGACCTGGTAACCCATGGCTCGAGTCTAGCCAGTGACCCGGAACGGGCCCGGGTGACCACGCGTGACGCCGCTGCCGACGGAGGTGCCCAAGGTTGGGGAGGCAAATCGATTTGTTACCGCGCAGGTCTGGACGTACGCCGGTCGAGGCGGCAATGTCAGGTCTTGGCCGGAAATCTTCCCGGCGATCCATCTCGAAGGGATGAAAAGTGAAGAAGGTACTGACGATCGCGGCGTCGGTCACGGTGGGGATCGCCCTGCTGGTGCCGGCTGGCCAGAGCACGGCCGCCCCGGAGAGGCCGGCCGAGCCCGCCAAGCCCGCGGCAGGCGGGAGCTACACGCCGCCGGCCATCGAGTGGGGTGAGTGCGACAACGCACGCCTCGAGGCGGCCGGTGCGGAGTGCGGAATGATGAGTGTGCCGCTCGACTACGACCGACCGAACTCGACGAAGATCAAGATCGCGGTCAGTCGTCTGCTCCACACCGACAGCGACTACAAGGGCATGATCGCGGTCAACCCGGGTGGCCCCGGTGGCTCCGGACTGATCTACCCGATCCTCGCCCCCTCCATTCCGAACGGTGTCGGTGCGAAGTACGACTGGTACGGCTTCGACCCGCGCGGCGTCGGCAGCAGCGAGCCCGCGCTCAGCTGTGACAACGACTACGCCGGCATGGGTTACGACCGCCCCGACTACGTGCCCACCAAGAAGAAGAACATGAAGTGGTGGCGCCACACCACGCGCGGCTACTCGAAGGCTTGTGGCAAGGCTGATGCGCGCAAGTTGTTGCCCTACATGCGCACGGTCGACGTCGCCCAGGACCTCAACAGCCTGCGCAAGGCAGAGGGGCAGAAGAAGCTGAACTACTACGGCTTCTCCTACGGCACCTACCTCGGTCAGGTCTACGCGACCATGTTCCCCAAGCGGGTCGGTCGCTTTGTCTGGGACGGTGTGCTCAACGCCAAGAACGCCTTCTACGAGGCCAACCTCGACCAGGACCGCCAGTTCGACAAGAACATGGACGTGTACTGGAAGTACATCGCAGACAACGACGCTGCGTTCGACCTCGGCACCAACTGGCGTGCGGTCAAGCGGAACTACTACAAGCTGTTGAAGAAGCTGGACCGCAAGCCAGCGGCTGACGGCCAGCTGGGTCCCGACGAGCTCAACGACGTGCTGCTCTCAGCGGCCTACTACGTCTACGGCTGGGTCGACATCGGCAACGCCTACGCCAAGCTGGTCAACGAGGGTGACGGCAGCGACATCATGGCCGAGTACGCCGGCCCGGGAGACGACAACGGGTTCGCCGTCTACAACGGGGTGCAGTGCACTGACGCGCAGTGGCCCAACTGGCGCAAGACCAAGGCCGACTCGTGGAGGATCCACGAGAAGCACCCGTTCCTGACCTGGGGCAACACCTGGTACAACGCGCCCTGCCTCAACTGGCCGGCCGCCTCGCACAAGGCGTTCAAGGTCAAGGGCAACAAGGTGAAGTCGAAGATCCTGATGATCGGCGAGACCCACGACGCTGCCACCGTGTTCTCCGGTGCGCTCGTGACCCGCAAGACCTTCCCCACGTCGTTCCTCATCGAGGGCGTCGGTGGCACGACCCACTCCGGGTCGTTGTCGGGCGTCGCGTGCACGGACGACACCATCGCGTCCTACCTCGACACCGGCAAGCTGCCCAAGCGCAAGAAGGGCAACCGCAGCGACAAGCTGTGTGCACCGGTGCCTGCTCCCGAGCCGGCCGCTGCGGCGAAGCTGCGGCCGAAGTCTGCAGGAACGACGGACCGGATGCCCGCCGACCTGCGCACGGATCTGCAGAAGGCCCAGACGATCGGCCGGTAGCTCCTGCTCGACATTGCGATGGGCGTCGTACCGGCTTCGGTCGGGACGGCGCCCATCGTCGTGTGCCAGCAGGTGTGATCGCGTGGCGCTCCGGCGCCCATCGGTCGGCGACCGAAGACGTCACTTGAGCTCGGCGTAGTCGCTGCCCGGGTCGTCCTCGGCAAACCGCTGCCCGTCGGAGTCCAGCTCGGTGCAGTCGACCCAGATCTCGACGTTGTGGACGGTTGCAGGGGTTCCCTTGGTCGCCAGCAGGACGCGCAGCTGCACCTCGCCCTTGCGGGCCGTGACCGAACCTGCCTGGCCGTCCGACGGCTTCTGGACCCTGACCTCCGAGAATCCGGACTTCCGGGCCTGCTCGGAGATCAGCTCGCCTGCGTCCTGGTGCACCGGGCCGACCAGCCCGATGTTGGCGATGTACTGCCACTGGTCGGAGCTCATCTGGCACTCGGTGAACTGGGCACCCGCTGCACGGACCTCTCCCTGGAGGTCCTTGACGAGACCGGGGCCGAGCGCGAGCACGGCGTCGTCGACCTGATCCTTCATGCTCCGGGCATCCATCGCGGGACTCTTCTCCTTGGTCGGCTGGTCCGGCTCGTCGTCGGCGCAGCCGGCGATGACCAGCAGCGCGAGCAGCAGGGCGGTGAGAGAGGCGGGCAGTCGCGTCATCAATGGCCGAACACCCCCTTGAAGGTGCCGATCGGATCGGTGACGACCTTCTTGCCACCCTCATAGATGTCCTTGCCGGTCTCCACGGTTCCCTCCACGACCTTCTTGCCGGTCTCCACGGTTCCGTCCACCACCTTCTTGCCGGTGTCCACTGCTCCATCCACGACATCCTTGCCGCCCTCGACGACACGATGGGTTCCCTCGACGACCGGATCGATGATCGGCTCCTTGATGTAGTGGTTGAAGGCCTTGCGGCCCTCCTCCTTGGCTTCTTCCTTGGCAAGGTCGTACAAGTAGTCGTTGGCGTCCTTCGTGCGCCCCGGCACGATGGTCGGTTCCTTGCCTTGCACGATCTCACTGATGTTGTGCAGGGACTTGCTGCCGGGGTCGAAGTACGCCGTGTGGTTGTCGATCCCGTCGGTGTGCAGGGTGTTGTAGTGGAGCTCCTTGCCGGGATCGACCTCGAAGCGCTTGGCGCCGAAGGACTCCTGGGCCGGGTCCTCGCCGAGCCCGAGCCCGCCCGGGCCAGCGAGTGGGTTGAACGGGATCTTCTTGAAGAGACTGCTCTCGCCGCCGTGGTCGTCGCGGCCCAACCAGGTCACCGGGTCGTTCTCGGCGGCGCCCACGTAGACCGAGCCGGGAGGCATGTTCAGGTCACTGACATTGTCCGATCCGCCACCTGCGCCCGGGCTGCCGAGCAGCACCAGGCGGTCGGCGTCGAGACCGTCGGTCGCCGCGTGCGAGGCGACGTTGGAGCCGTAGCTGTGGGCAACCACACTCAGGTGGGACTGTGGACCGTCGTCGGTGGCTCGCAGTCCGGCCACGAAGTCACTGAGCAGGTGACCGCCCTGTTCCGACTTCTGCTCGTTGATCACCGACGCCATGTCGAAGCCCGATTCGAAGGGGTTGGAGCCGGTGACGGACGGGGAGTCGTAGCCCATCCAGGCGATCACGGAGCTCGACTCGCCGTTCTGCGACGACTCGAGGAACAGGCGCAACGCGTCCTCGCCCTGGCTGTCGATGGTGGAGCCGTCGTTCGTGATGCCGGGCACGACCACTGCGGTGTTGTCGGCCGTGTCGGGGTCGCCGTACGCAACCGCTGCGGCGCCGTCACTGTCGAACGCGCCGGGAAGGTAGACCAGCAGGTTGGTGTCGACCAGCTGGCCGGTGTTCGGGTCGACCTTGGTGGTCCCGAGGTCGAGGGCCTTCTGCGCCGACTCGGCGTTCTTGAGCTGCAGCGACTGGTCGTCGGTGAGCCGGCCCTCGTCCTCGAGCTTGTGGAGGTGGGCGAGGTCCTGCTGCAACGACCCGCGGTTGGCATCGTCGCGGTCTCCAGCCGGGATCCCGTTGGTGTTTCCGATGATCTCGGGGCTGTGCACCTTGAGGGCTTCCTGCTGCTCAGGCGTCAGGCTGTCCCACCACTTCGTGATGGCCTTGGGGTCCTTCTTGCCCTTCAGCTGGTCGAGCAGCTTCGAGGTGTCGACCCGGTCTGGGTTGTCGGCAGCGGCCTCACCCTCGTCGAGGGTGTCGACGGATCGGAGCACTCGGATGAATCGGTCCTCGGCCGAGACGATGCTGCCCTTCCACGTCGTGATGCGGCCGTTCAGTGCCACCGCCCGGTCGGTGAGGACCGCGGCCTCGGCCTGCAGGCCGGGTACGTCGTCCTCGGTGCCTTTGTTGGCCCGGGAGACGAGGTCGTCGATGTCGGAGTTGAGGTCGAACCGGTCGGAACCCAGGTCGTCACGGTCGGCGGACAGGTCCACCATGGTGCTCACGTAGACGTCGCAGCCGCGAGTCACCTCCTCGAGGGCAGCGGAGACCACGTCCGCGTCTCGGGCCAGGTGGGTCATCTCGTGGTCGGCCCGGTCGGCGTCGTCGCCCTCCCACCCTCGCGGCGATCCCTTGCCGTTCATGGCGGTCGAGACGTCGGACGTGGCGACTGCGGCACCGCGCAGGTCATCGGCCACGCTCATCGCCTCGACGTCGCACTCCATCGAGGGGAGCGGTTCGATCTTGGCGGGCACGACGACGGTGGCGGTCACGGGGTGTCACCCGGCAGGGGGCGCGTGAGTGGGCCGTAGTAGGGGCCTCCGAGGTTCGGGTCCAGGCTGCGCTGGTCCCAGGGCATCAGCTTCTTCAGGTCCTGCTCGTTGGTCTCGTCGGTGACTCCCCACGTCTGTGACGCGGTGGTGAGGGACGTGGCGTGCTCGTCAGCGTTCTTGCGCAGCTTCTCCGTGCGGGTGGCCCACAGGTCGACGAACACCTTGGCCACCGGCCCCACCCGGGGTCCGAGGAGTCCTGTCTCGACGTCGGTGAGGCACTTCTTCGCACTGTAGAGGTCATCTGCCTGGTCCCTCCACACCGTGGCCGCGTCGGTCAGCGCCTTGCGCCAGACGACCGAGCTCAACGTTCCGCGTCCAGCGCCGCGGCGCTCGCGTCACTGAGCGGGAAGGCGGCAGAACGGATCTCGACCTCGACCGCGGTCCGGTAGCCGATGGCCTCCAGGACCAGGTCGTCGTGCACGGCCCGCAGCCGCGAGGAGCCGTCGGCGTACGGTCGTGCGTCCCAGCCCTCGGCGAGGAGCCAGTCGCCGACCAGCTCGAGCGTCTGCGTGGCGGCTGGCAGGTCGCTGAGCAGGGTGCGGGCAATGCGGTGCCTGCTGCCGGTGCGGGCATACGTCGACCACAGGTCCACCGTTGCCGACTCCGGTCGTCCGGTGACCGCGAGCAGCCGGTCAAGCGTGCGCCGCGCTTGCGCGACGGCGACCCGGGCTCGCCGGAGCACCTCGGTGCTCTCGGTCTCCGGGGGCGCGGCGGCGGGCGGAAGGATCACCAGATCCACGTCGGGGTGCTCCTGGCGGACAACCCTGAGGAACGGGTCGTTGAGGGCGGGGTCGGACATGACTCTCCATCTATCCGTTCGGGGCTGCGTCCAAACCATGGCGTGGACTCACCGATCTCTCGCCTGCTGCGCGACGGCGTCGATCGGTGATTCCAAGCTCGGCCCGGTGGCTCGACGGTAGCGTGTCCGGCATGGCGAAGTCAGCGGCAGCAGAAGTTGATGCAGGCGGCAGGTCAGTGCGGGTCTCGAGTCCGGACCGGGTCATCTACGAGGCGACCGAGGGCACTCCCGAGGTGACCAAGCTGATGGTGGCGGAGTTCTTCGCGAAGGCCGACGACGCGTTGATGCGGGCGCTGCGTGATCGACCGACTGCCCTCGAGCGCTGGCCCAGCGGCGTACGCGAGGGCATGAAGCTGGCCACCGGCCCGCAGGACCGCAACGCGGATGCGTTCTACCAGAAGCGGGTGGCCAAGGGGGCGCCCGACTTCGTCGAGTCGGTCGGGATCACCTTCCCGTCCGGACGCACTGCGCAGGAGATCTGCCCGACCGAGGTGGCGGTCCCGGTGTGGTGTGCCCACATGGGCACCCTGACCTTCCACCCCTGGCCGGTCCGGCGTGCCGACGTCGACCGTCCCGACGAGCTGCGAATCGACCTCGACCCCCAGCCCGGTACGACGTTCGCGGACGCCGTGCGCGTTGCAGGCGTGGCCCGCGAGCTGTTCGAGGAGCTGGGGATCACCGCGTTCGTGAAGACCAGCGGCAACCGGGGTGTGCACGTCTTCGTGCGGATCGAGCCGCGGTGGGAGTTCGTCGACCTGCGTCACGCCGCGATCGGCTTCGGTCGTGAGCTGGAGAAGCGCGATGACGGGGTGACCACGGCCTGGTGGAAGGAGGAGCGGGGGGAGCGGATCTTCGTCGACTTCAATCAGAACTGCCGCGACCGCACCATCGCCTCGGCCTACTCGCTCCGGCCGCAGCCGGGTGCTCCGGTCTCCACTCCGCTGACCTGGGCCGAGCTGGCCGAGGTCAAGGATCCGCGTGACTTCAACCTGTTCACGGTGCCCGACCTGCTGGCCGATCGTGGTGATGCCTGGGCTGCCATCGACGACGTGGCGCACTCGCTCGAGCCGCTGCTGCAGCTGTGGGAGTCGAACCCGGTCGAGCTGAACTATCCGCCGGACTATCCCAAGATGCCTGGCGAGCCGCCGCGGGTGCAGCCGAGCAAGAAGGTCGCCGAGCACTGGGACGCAGAAGGCAACCGGGTGGAGTGACGAACGGGGTCATTGGCCGTTTGGATGTGGATCTTCCGGCGTGACGTGCCGGAGCAGCCACATCCAAGCCTCGATGGAGCACCCCACGAGATGCGAGAGGCCCGGCCGAAGACTCGGCCGGGCCTCTCACAATCTGGCGTGGGTGGCGGTCAGACCTTCTTGCGACCCACAGTGCCCTCGGCGATGCCGATCAGAATGATTGCTGCCACGATGCCGACGATCGTGCCGAGCACGTTGAGCTCCCAGATGTCGCCCGTGCCGATCAGCGAGGCGATGATGCCTCCGATGAGGGCACCGGCAATACCGAGGCCGATGGTCATGAGCCAGCTGATGCTCTGCCGACCGGGCTTGAGCAGCCGGGCAACCACGCCGATCACGATGCCAATGATGATGAGTCCGAGGACCTGCATGCTCGCTCCTAACTTCGGTGCCACGCGTCATTGCGTGACGATCCTTTCGAAGATAGCCCCAAAACGGCCACAGGTGCGGGACGTCGGATCAGACCCCGGTGACGCCCTCGCCGAATCCCTCGCCCTGTTCCTCGAAGGTCTCGCGCTCGAGCAGGTGCAGCACGGGTACGCCGATCTTGCGGCGCGCGCGTGAGGTCCAGTCGACGTGGAAGAACTCCGCCACCACGTGGGGCCGGGTCAGGATGATCACTTCGCGGCCGTCGACCTTGGTGACGGCGCCGGCCAGGGCATCGACCGGGTGCTCGTGGCTGATCGTGCCGTCGGCCTTGGCGCCTGCGGCCTTCAACACCTTCAAGGTCGTCTCGAGCTCGCGCTCGGAATGCTCCAGGCACTCCTTGCGCACCTCGGCCAGGTCGATCTCGCCGATGGCCATCGCCGGGGCCGCCATCACCTCGCCGGCGGACAGGGATCCCATGGCTGCCTCGACGCGAGCCGCGGCATCCTCGACGGGCATCAGCACGTGGTAGACCACCTGCTCCTCAAGGTCTTCGTGCAGGGAGGTCACCTGGGTGGCGTCCTCTTCTGAGAGTGCCTGCTCGCAGAGCAGGACTACGTCGTAGGTGTTCGCCATGACAAGGCCTCCGGATCGTCAGCTGATGGAAAGAATCCTACCGAGGTCGTAGCTGGATGGTTCCTCGAGTTGGGCATATCCGCACGTTTCCGGATCGCGGTCTGGCCGCCATCTCTTGAACTGGGCGGTGTGGCGGAACCTGCGACCCTCCATGTGGTCGTAGCCGACCTCGATCACCCGTTCGGGACGCAGAGGGGTGAAGGACAGGTCCTTGCCTGCCGACCAACGACTCTGGGTGCCGGGCACCCGGTCCGGGTTGGCGATCGCCCACTCCTGCCACGCTCCCCACGGGTGGTCGGCGATGTCGCAGACCAGTGGCTGGAGCTCCTCGAAGAGCTCGGCACGACGGGTTGCGGTGAACGACGCCGAGACGCCGATGTGTTGCAGCTTGTCGTCGTCGTAGAGGCCGAGGAGCAGTGAGCCGATCAGAGGGTTCTCGGAGGTCGAGGTCTTGTGCTCGCGGTAGCCGCACAGCACCACGTCGGCGGTGCGTGAGTGTTTGAACTTCAGCATCACGCGCACGTTTGGTTGGTAGGCCGCGTCCATCGGCTTGCCGACGACACCGTCCAGGCCCGCGCCCTCGAACTGGGTGAACCACTCCTGCGCCTCGGCCGGATCCGTCGTCGTGCGGGTGAGGTGACACGGTCCGTCGAGGTCACCGAGTGCCTCCTCGAGGGCCGCACGGCGCTCACCGAACGGCTGGTCGACGTACGACGTGTCGCCCAGGGCCAGCAGGTCGAAGGCGACGAAGCCGGCCGGTGTCTTCTCGGCGAGCATGGTGATGCGGGAGGCGGCCGGGTGGATGCGTTCCTGGAGCACTTCGAACTCGAGCCGCTCGCCCCCGTCGTCGGCCTCGGAGGCGACGAAGATCTCGCCGTCCAGCACGCACCTGTGGGGGAGCTGCTCACGGGCGGCGGCGACGAGCTCGGGGAAGTAGCGGGTGAGCGGCTTGGTGTTGCGCGAGGTCAGCTCGACCTCGTCGCCGTCCTTGAAGAGCAGGCAGCGGAAGCCGTCCCACTTGGGCTCGAAGGACAGGCCGCCGAACTTTGCGGGGTCGAGGGAGGTGATCGGGCCCTTCACCGGCTTGGCCAGCATCGGCTTGATCGGCGGCATCACGGGCAGGTCCATGTCTCGACCCTAGGGCAATTTTCCCGAGTCCATGGCTCGCTGCGTGCCGCCGTCGCGACACTCGGGCGACGCGGAATCGCATGTTGGGTTCGGCTTCCGTTAAAGTAGAGTAAGTTAATCAATAATGTTCATTCACGTGATCGATGGAGCGAAGATGACGGTGATCGGCTACGCCCCAGGGGTCTATGACCTCTTCCACGTCGGGCACCTCAACGCGCTGCGCCAGGCCCGGGCCGGCTGCGACCTGCTCGTGGCGGGAGTGGTCTCTGACGAGGTGTGCCTGGCCACCAAGCTGGTCGTGCCGTTTGTCCCTCTCGCCGAGCGCCTCGAGATAGTGGCCAGCCTCGGCATCGTCGACGCAGTCCGTGCCGAGACCACGCTCGACAAGCTGGACGTGTGGCGCGACATCCGCTTCGATCGGATCTTCAAGGGTGACGACTGGCGTGGCACGGGCAAGGGCATCGACCTCGAGCGACGGATGAAGTCGGTCGGCGCCGAAGTCGTCTACTTCCCCTACACCGTGCACACCTCGAGCTCCCAGCTTCGCCGGGCGATCCTCGCCCGATCACCGAGTCAGCCGCTGGGGGAGGCCTCGTGAGCGCGGCCTCCACAATGGCCCCGTTGGCCCATGCCCTCGCCGTCGACGACGAGGGCGTGCGGGTTGCAGGTTCCGGGCTCGAACCCCTGGTGCTCTCCCTCGACGGGCAGTACCTCTGGTCGTTGACCCCGGCGCGAGACGGCCAGCTCGGCATTGGCGGATGGCGGGTGCCGTGGCCGGAGGTGCTTCGGCCGCATCTCCGTGGGCGGGCCAGGGTGACGGTGACCGGCCCGAGCGGCGATGCCGCGTTCGATCGCACGGTGTCGCTCGGCGGTGGCGACGATCCGATCCGTGTCGTCGACTCGTCGGGGCATCCGCTGTGCGTCGACAAGGTCGGGCACCTGACACGTTCGTTCGCGGCCACCGACGTACGCATCCGAGAAGAGATCCTGGCCGGCACTGGCCGCGCCCTCCGTCACCTGCGTGAGGAGTGCGGGGTGGAGGGCTACCTGAACTACGGTCTGCTCCTGGGCGCCGTCCGTGACGGGACGATGATCGCCCACGATTCTGACGCCGACCTCTGCTACCTGAGTCGGCAGACCTCACCGGCCGACGTGATCGCCGAGTCCTTCCGCATCGAACGCCGCCTGCGGTCCCTCGGATGGCGTCTGCTGAGGATGTCGGGCGGCGACATCAAGCTGCTGCTACCGCTCAGTGACGGGCGCCAGTGTCACATCGACATCTTCGTGGCCTTCCGCATCGACGGCATCTTCTATCAACTCGGCAACCGGAGTGGCTGGCTGGCCGACGAGGTGATCGTGCCGACGTCGACCGTCGAGCTCCACGGGCACCGATTCGCCGCCCCTGCGGACCCAGCGGCGATGCTGGAATTCATCTATGGGCCGCGCTGGCGCACGCCCGACCCTTCGTTCAAGTACGCCGACCGATCCGCCGGCGTACGACGACTCGACGGGTGGCTGCGCGGCTTCCGCACCGACATGGGCCGGTGGAGCGAGTTCTTCCAGTCACCACTCGAGAGTGACGTGCCGCGACGTGGATCGGAGTTCGCACGCTGGGTGCACAGGCGCCTCGACAAGGGGGCAGCCGTTGCCGACCTGGGGGCCGGCTCCGGACGCGATGCGATTCATTTCGCCGCCGTTGGTCGGGAGGTCCGGGCCTATGACTTCTCGCGGGTGTCGCGCCGAATCATCACCCAGCGCTCGCGGCGCCGCAAGCAGAAGGTCGACGTACAGCCCCTGATCCTGGGGGAGTTGCGCACCGTGCTGGCCGTCGGAGCCGACCTGGCCCGTCACCCACATCACCTGTATGCCCGGCACCTGCTCGGCTGCCTTGACGACACGGCGCGGGCGAACCTGTGGCTGCTGTGCCGAATGGCCCTACGCAACGGGACGTCGCTGTTCCTCGAGTTCGCGGCAACCACTGACACGAACCTGCAATCGTTGACGTCCGAGCAGGCAATTGTTGTGCCCGCTCCGGCCCCGACGGGGCTGGTGCGACGGCTGGATGTCGACGCGATCCAGCGCGAGGTCGAGCTTGCCGGCGGCACCGTCGCGTTCGTCGAGACCGGCCCGGGCACCGACATGTTCGACGCCCCGGATCCGCTGGTGTGCCGCATGCGGATCACCTGGGCCCCAACACCTGCTGACGAGAAGAAGAGGAATCGATGACCCTGCTTGACGGCGACACCCACCGCTCCGTACGACGGGCCCGCGCGCAGCTGCAGACCGGTCGCGCTCTCTACCGGCGCTACCGCGACCGCCCACGTGGCATCACCGCCCGGTTGGCTGCGCTTGAGGCGGAGGCGCAGGAAAACCGGCAGCTGAACCGGCGGATCGCCGAGCTCACCGACGTGGTCGCCGAGCTCTTGGTGCCCATTGCCGACCGGAACGAGACGCAGGCGAAGGTGTTGCTCGAGGAGTACCGCAAGAACCTCGTCTGACGGCGAATCGCGACGGCGCTTCGCTCTCGACCCGTCGGGCCAAGTAACCTTTCGCCCACAGCCCTCTGCGTGAGGACTGGTGTCCCCCTCGGGGGATGATCCCCGGTTGGTCTGCCGGCAGGGCCCGCCTGACTTTGAATCAGGATTAGCGACGTAGGTTCGACTCCTACCCGGGGAGCAGATCCGCCGCAGCTTGGGCGCGCCGACGCACGATTCGCGCGAGGATCCCCAGCGTCCCCTTGAGGTTCGCCTCGGAGATCACCGGGAAGATCGACTTCCACTCCGGCAACGCAGTTGACCAGTCGTAGTAACTGGTGACGACGGTTCGCGGGGTGCCGTCGTCGGCGGCATCCGCCGCTTCGAGCCGGTAGCCGTAGACGTGTCCGATGGGCGGCTTGATGGTTCCCTGGATGCTCCAGCCGATCTCGCGGTCCCGTTCGAAGCGCTCGATGACCACCTCGACGTCGTACTCGCCCATCGGCACGTCGCCGAGCGCCTCCCGATCCATGTGGACGACGAACCGGTCGCCCCGGGCGGTGACGACGTCGCCGGTCGCGTCCATCAACATGCCGGAGGAGTCGATGTCGACGTGCCCGAGGGGATCGCACAGCACTGCGAAGACCTGCTCGGGTGAGGCTGCGATGGTGCGCTTGACCTCGATGCGCTCGTCCGGCCAGGGGCCAGGGTCTTCTGTCATGACGCAGAGGCTATACGGATGCTCCCGGTGCACGTGGTCGTCAAGGTGTGGGCCGATCGGTTCGACGGCGGGCCCTCTCCGTCGACCATGCTGATCCCCGGTGAGGCTCAGGCTTCGCAGGCAGTGCCGTCCTTGTCCAGACGGCCCAACGGTCAGAGGTCGGTGACCCACCAGGGCTCGCCGGGCGAGCGACGTACGGCGAAGACCTTCATCACCAGGCCCTTGTGCAGCAGCCGCCCCTCCCATTCCTCCGGGATGCCGCGGGACAGATCGACGGGGGAGGTGCCGCGATGCACCGCGAGGTCGCCCTCCTTTCCGGCCGGGAAGCGGTCGGTCTCCGACTCGACGACCTGCAGTGGGAGGTTCCAGTAGCCCTCCTTCATCCGCGTGGCGTCGGACTCGAGCTTCTCCCGGTCGAGTTTCAACAGCAGGCGGGGTGCGGCCTCGATGTCGGCATTCCTGAGGCGGGTGCGCCGGAACGAGCCCACCGCGATCGCGGCGAACAGCAACCCGCCGATGCCGAGGAGGACCGGGACGACCAGGTCGCCGAAGCCGACACTGGACGGGTCGTCCTCCGACAACTGGCCGTCGTCGGCACGCCAGAGGTCGGCCTTGTCGCCGACCTCCAGGTCGTCGCTGTTGATCCGCCCCGTCTCGCCGTCCTCGGCCACCACGTTGACATGACGCACCTCGGCCATGTGCCGGGACCTCCGGCCGCCGCGACTCTCCCGGTGTGTGCCTTCTGTCCTGACCGTGACGGACACCTGCTCGGCAGTCTTCGACGTCGCGTCACCGGCGAAGGAGACTGCGGCGTAGACGCAGGCCAGGCCGAGTAGGGACGTGACGAGGGCGACGACCAGACTGGTTCGCGTCAGTGAGGCGAGGTCTGCCTTGGGATCCGCGGTCGGCACGGGGTGGGTCACGGGATTCTCCTGATCGGCCTGGCACGGTGCCCGCTCGGGCTCGTGCAATGGTGCCCCAGCGGATTTGCGCGACCGACGCCACCCGTGAGTGTGCGCCGAATGAATGCACGCCGCCCCGGAAGGCACTTTCGCGTGGCAAACTCTGAGGTCGCACCCGTCACCCAGACGGGCGTCACCCACGGAGGAGCTGCTGTGCCGAACAACCTGACCGTCGTCGTCCTTGCTGCCGGAGGCGGCACCCGGATGAAGTCCAAGACGATGAAGGTGCTCCACCAGGTCGGCGGTCGCAGCATGATCGGCCACGTGCTCACCGCCGTACGCGCGATGGATCCCGCGCAGGTGATTGCGGTCATCGGCACCCAGCGCGAGCAGGTCGGCCCCCACATCCATGAGCACATGCCCGAGGCGATCCTTGCCGTCCAGGAGACCCAGGACGGCACCGGGCACGCCGTACGCGTGGCCCTGGAGTCGGTGGAGCAGCGCGTCGAAGGCACCGTCGTCGTGGTCACCGGCGACACCCCTCTGTTGCGCGGCGACAGCCTGCGCGCCTTCGCCGAGGAGCACGAGGCCGCGGAGCGCGCGGTCAGCATCCTGTCCGGTGTGGTGCCCGACCCGCACGGCTATGGGCGCATCGTGCGCAACGAGGAGGGCGACGTCGAGGCGATCGTCGAGGAGAAGGACGCCACTCCCTTGCAGCGCGACATCGGCGAGATCAACTCCGGGATCCTCGCCTTCGACGCCGAGTTCCTGGTCGATGCGTTGTCGCGCATCGGCAACGACAACGCCAACGGCGAGTTCTACCTGACCGACACCGTCGGGATCGCCCGCGACTCCGGGCTGACCGTCGGTGCCTACGCGCTCGACGACGTCAGCCAGACCGAGGGGGCGAACGACCGCGCGCAGCTCGCCGCTCTCGGCCGCGAGCTGAACCGCCGCATCGTCACCCAGTGGATGAAGGACGGCGTGACGGTGATGGATCCGGAGACCACGTGGATCGACGCTGACGTCGTGCTCAACCAGGACGTCACCATCCTGCCCGGCGTCCAGCTCCTCGGCGCCACCGTTGTCGCCGAGGATGCGGTGGTCGGGCCGGACTCCACGCTGAAGGACTGCGAGGTCGGCCGCGGCGCCCGCGTCATACGCACCCACGGCGAGCTCGCGGTGATCGGCGACGACGCGAGGGTCGGCCCGTTCTCCTATCTGCGGCCCGGCACCAATCTCGGTGCCCGCGGCAAGATCGGTGCCTTCGTCGAGACCAAGAACGCCCAGATCGGCAACGGGTCGAAGGTGCCGCACCTGACGTACGTCGGCGACGCCGAGATCGGCGAGTCGTCCAACATCGGGGCCGGCACGATCTTCGCGAACTACGACGGGGTCAACAAGCACCGCACCAAGATCGGCAACCGTACGAAGACCGGAGCCAACAACACGTTCGTGGCCCCGATCGAGATCGGTGACGACGCCTCAACCGGTGGCGGGACGACCGTGCGACGTGATGTTCCTGACGGTGCGTTGGCCGTCTCGGCCGGCCCGCAGCGCATCCTTGAGCGGTGGGCGGAGCGTCGCGACGCGGTTCGCGGGCAGAAGCCGGCATCCGAGGACTGACCCTGATTGGCGGCAGGTGAATTCTGGGGGCAGAATCATGAACGGCGCACCACCAGTCGAGCTTGAGGAGCACCCGGGCGTGAGCGGAATGAAGCGGACCACCGAGAAGAACTTGATGGTCTTCAGCGGAAGGGCCCACCCGGACCTCGCCGAGGAGGTCGCCAAGAAGCTCGGCACCGGTCTCGTGCCGACTTCGGCCTACGAGTTCGCCAACTCCGAGATCTACGTCCGCTACGAGGAGTCCGTCCGCGGCTGCGACGCGTTCGTGATCCAGAGCCACACCGCTCCGATCAACGAGTGGATCATGGAACACCTGATCATGGTCGATGCGCTGAAGCGGGCCTCGGCCAAGCGGATCACCGTGGTCATGCCGTTCTACGGCTACAGCCGTCAGGACAAGAAGCACCGCGGTCGCGAGCCGATCTCGGCCCGCCTGATCGCCGACCTCTTCAAGACCGCCGGCGCCGACCGCCTGATCACCGTTGACCTGCACGCCGACCAGCTCCAGGGCTTCTTCGACGGCCCGGTCGACCACCTCATGGCGCTGCCGATCCTGGCCGACTACGTCAAGGAGAAGTACGGCGACCAGCCGCTCGCCGTGGTCTCTCCCGACGCCGGCCGGATCAAGGTCGCCGAGCGTTGGTCAGCGCGCCTCGGAGGCGTTCCGCTGGCCTTCATCCACAAGACCCGTCGCACCGACCGACCCAACGAGACCGTCGCCAACCGGGTGATCGGTGAGGTCAAGGGGCGCTACTGCGTGCTCACCGACGACATCATCGACACCGGCGGCACCATCGTGAAGGCCGCGGAGGCCCTCATGGAGGAGGGCGCCGCAGGGGTCATCATCGCTGCGACGCACCCGATCCTCTCCGGCCCGGCCGTCGACCGGTTGAAGAACTCCTCGGCCACCGAGGTGATCGTCACCGACACCCTGCCGCTGACCGACGAGCAGAAGTTCGACAAGCTCACCGTGCTGTCGATCGCGCCGCTCCTGGGCAGCGCGATCCGCGCCGTCTTCGAGGACGGCTCGGTCACCTCCATGTTCGACGGTCACGCCTAGGCAGAACCGCCCGGCACGCACGCTGGCGGCGTTTCTCGCCACCCCACGGAAACGCGCTCCGCTTGCCTTTCCGCGGGGACCCCGGCCAATCGTCAGTCGGCGGCCGCTCCGCTCAAAGGCCGCCTTCCCTCCTCAGCCTTGCCATCGCACGCACGGACGGCCCTGTGCGCGAAGGGGGCAGCCGTGTCGGAAACCGCTTGGCCACGCCGGCGCCCATTTCGGCGGCGTTCGTGGCGCAAGGAAGTTCGCCGGCTCCCGGCACGCCGCCACGCTCAACTTGGCGGCATAGCGGTCGAACGTCCTCGCGCCCCGAACGCGGCGGCCGTGGCTCCTGGCGGGTTGGCCTGGCTCGACCTCACTCCAACAGGTAGGCGGCGTACGCCGCTGACCCCGAGGCGTACGCCGGGAGCTCGGCCACCGCGAGTGGCAACAAGCCATGGCCCTCGCGCATCAATGCCTGATGCCTCGGGCGGCGAGGGTGACGTCGAGCTCGTCGAGCTGGTCGTTCCACTCCCGCTCGAGCACGGTCGGCAGGTCGCCGGGCCGTACGCCGACTCGTCCGCCGTGGGCTTGTACGCCGCCTTGCCCGCCGTGCGCCGGCCCGCCATCCGCTTGGCCGCCGGGCTCGAGTGCCTCGGCGAGGTCGGCGCGAGCGGCCCGCAGCACCGGTAGAGGCCACGGGACGTGCGGGAAGGCCTGCCCGATCAGCTTGGAGAACGCCTGGCCGTGCTGCCGGGCGAACTCCGGCGCCTGCGCCACGAAGCGCGGCAGGTAGTCGGCCACCAGCTCATGCTGCCCGACACTCCAGAAGCCTGCCTGGATCGCCCGGAACTCACGGTTCGACGGCTCGCCCCAGGCCAGCGCCCAGGCCTCCGCCTTTGCCTGCGGCGTCGGCACTGCGGCACGGGCGGTCAACCCGGCCAGTTTGCTCGCCGAGGACTGGTCACGCTCGGCCTCGCTGTCGATGACCGTCGGGTCGGCGCCGAGCTCCACCAGTCGGCGTACGATCTCCCAGCGCTGGTCCTGGTCGAGTGCAGCACCGAGGTCGGTCTGTTCCTCGGCGAGCCAGGACTCGAGCAGCTCCCGGTCGGTCGTGGTGGTGACGAGGACCCGCGTGGCCGGGACCGGGTGGTGGTGCCGGGCCAGCGAGCACGTCGCGGCGAGCACCTCGTAGGCGTGCGGGACCTCGGTGGGGTCGAGCAGTCGCTGGACGACGAATGTGGTCACCGCATTGATGGCGCCCTCGAAGACCATCGGGTGCGGCTCGATCGGGAGGTGGCGGGCCACGAGCCGAAGGAGCTCGTCGGGGTGCATCAGGCCGGCGCGGGTCAGGTCGACGACGGTGCGCCACAGGACGGCTCGTGCGAGCGGGTCGTCGACCCCGCTGAGATGAGCGGACGCGAACTCGAGCGATTGGTCGTCGAGGTGTACGCGGGCGAAGGTCTCGTCGCCGGCGTTGACCACGACCGGCCGGTTCCGGAAGGCGGGCAGGGCGACGGGCTCGTCGCTGAGATCGACGAGCTCGGAACCCTCGAGCGAGCCGCTGGCGTCGTACGACGTGACGGTGAAGCGGTGCGGTCGGGTGCCGTCACGGTGGAGGATCGGGACGCCGTCGACCCGCTCGACCCGGATCGTGTCGAAGCCGGTGGTGCGCAGCCAGGCCGCGGCCCAACCGCGAACGTCGCGGTCACTGGCCGAGTCGAGGGCGACGAGGAAGTCACCGAGATCGGCGTTGCCGAAGCGGTGCGTGTGCAGGTAGGCGTTCACGCCGGTGAGGAACTCCGTCTCGCCCAGCCAGGTCACCAGCTGGCGCAGGACGGCGTTGCCCTTGGCGTAGGTGATCATGTCGAAGTTGCCGAAGGCGGTGTCGACGTCGACCACCGCTTCGGTCTCCTCGGCCACCGGGTGGGTGGAACGACGTTCGTCGGCACGGAACCCGGTCGGCTTGCGGGTCTGGGCGCAGGCAATCCAGCTGTCGGTGAAGCCCGCCGCCTCCGCGGCCACCTGATAGCCCATGTAGTCGGCGAAGGACTCGTTGAGCCAGCTGTCCTCCCACCACCTCATGGTGACCAGGTCGCCGAACCACATGTGGGCCATCTCGTGGGCGATCGTCATCGCCCTCATCTGGTGGTCCATGGCGCTGGGCTCCCCGCGGAACAGCAACTCGTCGCGGTAGGTCACGCACCCAGGGGTCTCGAGCGCGCCCCAGTTCTGGCCCGGCACCATCACCTGGTCGTAGGAGTCGAACGGGTAGGGCTCGTGGAAGACACGGGTGTAGTGGTCGAAGCAGTCGGTGGTGACGGCGCGGAGCTCGCCGGCCTGTCGTTCGAGGTCCTGGGCCAGGGACTGGCGGGCATGCCAGCCGAAGGGCAGGCCGCGGTGCTCGAAGGCGACCGAGTGCCAGTTGCCGGCGCACACCACGAAGAGGTACGTCGAGATGGGTGGCGTGGTGGCGAAGGTCCAGGTGCCGGCGTCGGCGAAGGTGACCACGCCGTTGCCGAGCACGGTCCAGTGCGACTCGCCCTTCACCTCGAGGGTGATGGTGGCCTTGAGGTCCGGTTGGTCGAAGCAGGCGAAGACCTTGGCCGCGATGTCCATCCCGCAGTACGCCGAGACGTAGCGCTCGCCGTCGGCGGGGTCGGTGAACGTGTGCATGCCGTCGCCGTCGGTGACGTAGGGCAGACGGGCCTCGACGACGAGCTCGTTGTGCTCCTCCAACCCGGTGAGAGCGAGCCGGCCGTCGTCGTACGCGTCGGGGGAGAGCGCGGTGCCGTTCAGGGTGGCGCTCACCTCCAGGGCGTCGGCCAGCTCCACGAACGTGGCCTCCGTCGAGCTCTCGAACCGGATCGTGGTGCTCGAGCTGAAGTCTGCCGTGGACGTGAGGTCCAGACGGACGTCGTACGACGCCACGCGGATCGCAGCGGCGCGGGCGCGTGACTCGGTCAGGGTGAGGGAGGGAGACATGCTGTGAACCTACCGGCGCACCGATTGGGTGTGACGCGGCGTTGAAGTTAGACTTCTCGGGTTGCCCAGGCGAGGGAGCGCTGCATCGCAGTGACTCCGTGATCGACGAGGCCGGCTGAGATGCACGACAGCGCCGCGCTTCCGATCCGGAGGTCGCGGCGTTCTTCGTTCCGGCGCCCCCGCCGCAGCACCGAGACCCCACGAAGAACGCATCAGGAGAAGACATGGCCACCGAGAAGATCACCGCCGAGACCCGCACCGAGTTCGGCAAGGGTGCGGCCCGCCGCATCCGTCGCGACAACCAGATCCCCGCCGTCATCTACGGTCACGGCAACGACCCGATCCACGTCAAGCTGCCGACCCACGCGACCACGATGGCGCTGCGCCACGGTGGCGCCAACGCGCTGCTCGACCTCGACATCGAGGGCTCCTCGCAGCTCGCCCTGACCAAGCAGGTCCAGGTCGACCCGATCCGCCGCCTGATCGAGCACATCGACTTCGTCGCGGTCAAGAAGGGCGAGAAGGTCACCGTCGACGTCGTCGTCCACCTGGTCGGCGAGGCCGCCAAGGAGACGCTGGTCGTCACCGAGAACTCGACCATCCAGGTCGAGGCCGAGGCCACCCACATCCCCGAGTACTTCGAGATCTCCATCGACGGCCTCGAGTCCGGCACCCAGATCCTGGCCAGCCAGGTCAACCTCCCGGAGGGCACCACGCTGCTCTCCGACGACGAGCTGCTCATCGTCAACATCACCGACGCTCCCACCACCGAGGAGATCGAGGCCGAGCTCGAAGAGGCCGAGGCCGAGGCCGGCATCGAGAAGGACGAGGCCGAGGTGCCCGAGGTCGGCGAGGAGACCGCCGAGGACAAGACCGAGGAGTGATCCGGATGGGCGAGGCACTGCGCCGAGCCCTCTCACGCTTCATCGGGAAGGACCGGGATACTTCTGCCATGACCGAACCACAGGACTTGTGGCTCGTGGTCGGGCTGGGGAATCCCGGTCCCTCCTATTCCGGGCACCGACACAACATCGGCTACATGGTCGCCGACGAGCTCGCCTCTCGGATGGGCTCCTCGTGGCGCGCCCACAAGAGCGGCCGAGCCGAGGTGGTCGAAGGACGGCTGGCCCCACCCGGTACGCCGGGGCCGCGCGTCGTGCTCGTGCGTGGGCGGGGCTACATGAACGAGTCCGGGGGACCGGTCTCAGCGGTGGCGAAGTTCTACAAGGTCGCGCCGGAACGCATCATCGCGATCCACGACGAGCTCGACATCGGCTTCGGCACGTTGCGGATCAAGCTCGGCGGTGGCGACAACGGTCACAACGGGCTGCGCTCGATGCGCTCGTCCCTGGGCACCGGAGACTTCTTCCGGGTCCGGGCCGGCATCGGTCGTCCGCCCGGGCGGCAGTCGGTCGCCGACTTCGTGCTCTCCGACTACTCGCGCACCGAGAAGAAGGAGCTGCCCTTCCAGATCGGTGATGCGGCCGACGCGATCGAGATGCTGGTCTCCGAGGGGCTGGCCAAGACCCAGTCACGCTTCAACAGCTGAGCCGCCGCGCCTGCGGGTGTTGGCGGCGTACGGCGTCATCGCACGATGCGGGGAATCTCGGCTCCCGGGTTGGTCCTCGCCCAGCGATCGACCCGGTCGAGGCGTACGGCGCGCCACAGGGCACGCCCTGCTTCGCTGTCGAGACGTACGACGCTCTGCGGACCCTCGCGGCCGAACCCGCTGACCGGGGCGGTGAAGTAGTGGATGTCGGGCGAGCGTAGATCTCGCAGCGAGAAGGCGAGCCTGCCCATGTCGATGGTGGACCACGTCGAGTCGATCGATGCGTGACTTGCCATGGACTTCAGGAGGGCGTGGAGCCTGAGCGGGTTTGCGTGGATGTCGCTCAGACTGGCCCCGAGGACACTGCGCAGGAAGACCTGTTGCCTGCGCACACGATCCAGGTCTCCGTCTGGAAGTCCGTAACGTTGGCGGACATAGGCCAGGGCCTGCTCGCCGTTGAGCAGGTGCGGGCCAGCCGTCCACGTGATGTCGCGGGCGGAGTCGTGCACGGTCTCGGGGACCTCGACGGTCACTCCGCCGACTTCATCGGTCAGCTGTCGGAAGCCCTCCCAGTCGACGACTGCCAGGTGGTCGATGCGGATCCCCGTCAGGGTCTCCACGGTCTCCACGGCCAAGGATGGTCCGGCGAACGAGAATGCGGCGTTGATCTTGGCCCGCCCGTGTCCGGGCACCTCCACCCACGAGTCACGCGGAATCGAGATGATCGATGCGCCGTCACGGTCTCCGTCGACGTGCAGGATCATCAAGGTGTCGGTCCGCTGGGCGCCCGGTACCCACTCAGGGGACTTGGCGTCGTCGCCGGTGGTGGCCTCGTCCGAACGGCGGTCCACACCCATCAGCAGGATGTTCATCGCCTTGGCGGCATCGCCACTCGTCGGTTTCGCGGGACGGTTCTCCAGCCCGGCGAACACCCCGTCGATGCGTTGCACCGGCATGGCGAGATCTCTGCCCATGCCGAGCACCTTGGCCGCCAGGCCAGCCGAGACCACCACCACGAGCACCAGGCAGAAGAGCATGCCGAGCATGGCCTTGCGGTTGTTGTGTCCACGGGAGACCGATGTCTGGGTCGCGTCGGCGTGGTCCAGGATGTCGAGTGACATGGTCGCAGTCGGCTAGTGAATTCGGGCGGGGCGTACTGCGCCGGCCATGGCGAGGGTCGACGCCATGCCTTGGAGATAGCGCGGGCCCAGCCGTCCCGGCTGCTGGGCAACGCGGGCGATCCACTCGAGCCCAGGTTTGCGCAGAATCCTCGGTGCTCGTCGCTCGTCCCCGACCAGGTGGCCGAACCAACCACCGCAGGTGAGCACGATCCCTGCAGGAAGCTGTTGGCGCATGCGATGCGCCCAGACCATCTCAAACGGTGCGCCGAGTCCCACGATGGTGATGTTTGGCTTGGCCTCGCGAACCCGCTCCAACGGCACCGACCAATCGGAGTGGTAGCCGTGCTCGACGTCGACCACGTCAGCCACACGGGCATCCTCGAGCACCCTGCTGGCTCGTTCTGCGAGGCCACGTTCGCCTCCTAGAAGGGCCACACGAGGCCGGGCGCCGTTGCGCTCCTTCATGACGCGCAGGATGTCCCACCCGATGTCTGTGGTTGGGGCCCGCTCGATCCTGGTCGCGCCTGCCCGTTTGCCGAGCCAGACGATGGAACCACCGTCTGCGTAGACCAAGTCAGCGGCCCGCATCGCGGCGACGAACTGCCTGTCGTCGCGATGGTTGAGCCCCCCTACGTGGAGGGCGTAGACGAGCTTCGCGCGGTCGGGGCGGTCTCCGCCGAGGCGGACGATGTCAGAGACGACATCGGCAGCGGCCGCGTCAGCGACTCGGAACGGACCTATGTCGACGGATGCCAGGACCTCACAGTTCATGGTGAGCACTGAACGCCCCACGAGGTGAATGGTGGCCCGGACGAGGAGAAACTCCCCAAGATTCGGTAGCAGCCGTCAACAAGCAGTCGGAAGGGACGGCGCAGTGGGTCACACGGCGGTTGGTCGGCTCCGGCGCTTGCGTAGTCCCGCGATTAGATCGGCCAGGTCCAGTCGCCGGCGCAGCTTCCAGACGAGGGCCATGTGCAGCACCGACGCACCAGCGACGGCCACGACGATGCTTCCGACGTTTTCTCCCAAGAGCGTCATCGTTCCCCCACCGATGATGGCGAAAGTCAAGGTGGAAAGGGTTGCGACGAGCAACGAACTCCCGCCGAAGGGGTGCATCCCAACGGCGAGCCAGACCTGGATCAGCGCTGCGACGTTTCGGACCAGGATGGCGGCACCCCAGCCGATCGCAGCGCCCAGGGCTCCGTGGCCGGGGATCATCACCAGATCGACTGCTACCAACGTGGCCAGGGCGAGCAACGCGTTGAGCAGGTTCCATGAGGTTCGGCCGGACATCGCCAAGACCATGTCCACTTGGCCCAGAGCAGTGCTGATAAGCATTGCCAGGGCCAGGACAACGATCACTGATTCCCCGGTTGAGTAGCCACTGCCGAACGCCTGCAGCAACACGGGGCTTCCCACCAGGAGCGTCAGGTACATCGGCCAAGTGATGAGCATCAACCAGACCGTGGAGGTGCGGTAGATGTGGCGGGCTGCTTCGACGTCCTCTCGTCCGAGGGCGGCGGCAACGCCCGGTTGGGCGGCCAGATTGATGGCGTTCACGACCATCTGACCCAGCACGATGAAGCGGGTGGCCGCGGCGTACACAGCCGCCTCGACGGGCCCAGCCAAGGCTGCCACGAGCACGATGTCGAAGCGTTGCATAGCACTCTGGGCCACGTTGGTGGCACCGCGTGGGGCCGTGTATTTCCAAAAGATCCGTCGATCAGGAAAAGCGCGCCAAGTAGGCGCCCTCGGAAAGTTTCGGACTCTCCTCCAGATCAGACGGGCTGCGATGGCTGCTGCCAGCATGTAGGGAAGAGCCCAGGCTGAGGCCATGGCTCCGGAGAAGAGGTGCTGCGGCCCGACGATGAGCACGCCGATGATCAAGAGAAGTTGCAACGAGGGCCGCGTCACCAGCTCGACGAGAGAGTAATCGCGCATCGTGCCCAAACCTCGGCTGGCGGCGAGGCTGACGAACTCAATCGCCATGAAAGGAAGCATCACAGCGAGCGGGACCAAGTAGTCGCTGGCCTTGTCGGCGGTTGCCGGGTCGGAGAAGATCGCCGAGCTGATCTGGTCGCGAAGGACGCACGCCGCGAGTGCCATGGCGATCGCCAGCGCTGTCACGACTACAAGGGCCTCTCGCAGGTAGCCCCGAACCAGATCCTCTCGGCCTGTACCGACATGGTGGGGTAGGAAGTACACGAGGCCGGTCTGGGTCCCAAGCTGGCCTACTGAGTTGGCCAGAAAGAAGATCGACGTGGTGGTGAACAGAATCCCTGCCTCGATCCCGGAGAGCCCCCTGGTGATCAAGATGGCAACGGCGAACTGCACAATGGCGGAGACGACTGTGCCGGCGAGGTTTACCGCAACGCCACGTCCCAACCGGGAGGAGGCTGCGGGACTCGTGGTTGGGCCCACTCCGAGGGTCATTGAGAGCGGTTCTGGTGACGGGAGAGTGCCGCCTGGACTGCCGGGATCAGCCACTCGTGAATGCTGCGGCCGAGGCGGGTTCCAGCTTCGTGCTCACCGTCGCGCAAGTATCGGGTACCGATCTCGAGAAGGTAGAGCGTCATCACCAGGTCGACTGAACCGGGTTCAACTTCCATCTCCCGCAGGCGCTCGTGAACGGTGGTGGAAACAAACGAGACTGCGTCGACCGGTGGCTGGCCCCCAATGACGAGGTTGGTGGCAATGGAGTGGTGGATTGCGTCGAATCCGATCGGTACGTCGCTGTCGAAGTGCTCCCAGTCCCAGACGGAGAGCCGCGACCCGGCGGGTGCCATGTTCCACGGCGTCCAGTCACCGTGCCAGGCGCCGAAGGCCACCGTCGTGTCGCCGGCCGATCGAACGACCTCATCCAAAGCGTCGAGCATCAACGGGCGCCAGTCTTCAGGGACCGTCTCCATTCGCTCCCTGAGCCTGCAGAGGTAAGTGCTGGAAGCCACCTTGCCCGCACGGCGACCCGCCAGGAGTGACACCTCACGCGTGGCGAGCAGCAACTCGGATGGGCTTGGGTCGCCGTAACTGTCTACAACGAGGGCTTCTTGAACGAGTATCTCGTTTCCGGACCACTTGGCCGCGTGGAGGACGCGTGGCACTCGCAGCGAACTCAACTCACGATCCGCAAGGTGCAACAAGGTGGCGGCCTCGCCGTGGACCAACGGCGCAGTAACGGTGTTTGAGCCGACTTTGGCGAAGCCGAGCAACCGACCCTTCGCCGTCAGTACCTGCAACACGGGTTTGCTCACCGCCCGGTCGGTGCCGATGTACATGGCCAGCAGGAGGTGGTCTGTCTCGAGTTGCTCTGATAGATAGTCATCGAGCCCCTCCGCGCCGTGCTTCAGCACCGAGATCTTGTGTGGAGACAGGGCTAGCACTCCCGAACGCGCAAGCAATGAGGCTGCCTGGGTCTTCACTCGAGCAGACCGGCTGGCTGAAGACTTGAATCGCCGGAGTGCAGTGGCGGACACCCGTCGAGGCCGCAACGGAAGCACCAGCCGAGGATTTCTCCTGCTCGGAACCACGACCATGTCCAAACTGTCGCGTGACCCAGCACGCCCGATTGTGATCGCACTGGGGCTCGGCCACAGGACTGCCAGGGACTCCAATACGTAGGCGGATCGATCTACGCGCTTTTGCCCGGACATCGTCATTTCTCGTTCTTGGGGCTGTGGTCCCGCACAGTGGCGACGATGGGGCCGGCCGAATCGCTCCCGGTCATCGTTGAATCACCCCTCGGCCCCTGGGCGGCGCCCGAGATGGAGACGAGCCCAACGATCTCGACGTTGAGCCGATGGGCCTGCTCGAGCGCCAGCTCCAGGTTGTCCACGTCGTCGATCCCCTCTTGGACCACGAGAAGGAGTCGGCTCGCTCTCGTGGCCATCGCGAGCGATTCCGCGCGGTTCACCGGAGGTGCACTAACAATCAGGAGGTCTGTCGAGGCCGACAATTGCTCAACGATCTTGGCGAAGCCAGTGCCAGCCAGGCGCTCCCGCGCAGCTTCTGATGGTGCACCGGAAGTTACGACATGGAACCCTTCAGCCCGGTGCACCGTGATTGCGGATTCGTCAGGCTCGAGCAGGACCTCGGCCAGACCCGGTGTCGGGGGAACGTCGAAGCATTCATGGACCGGGGTTGCGGGCCGGGTCAGATCCGCATCGAGCAGGGTCACCGTGAACCCGGCCATCGACATGTATCGCGCCAACTCTGCGGTCATCGACCCGCTGCTGCCTGCGGCATCAAGGGATGCAACCACGAGTGTTGTCGGTGTGGGATGGAGCGCCGGAATCAGCGCCGTCCTCAGGTAGCGGAATTCCTCGCTCAGTTGAGACGGGGGCGCGTCGGAATGAGGATGGTGGGGCGCCGGGTGGGAACTGAAGTGGCCGAGCACTGGCAGCCCGAGCACCTCCTCGCCAAGATGGGTGTGCAAGTGACGGTCGCGGCGTTGTCGCCAGAGCGCGAGCATGACGCCCAGACCGAGACCCACCAGAAGCGCACCCAGGGTGATCAGGGTTCGTGGGGTCTTTGACTTCACGGGACGTGAGGCGGGGGCGATCAGGGTGCCTGGATCAGTGTCTGTGGCCTCGATGGAGCCGATGCTCTCCTGCAGCGCGGCGACTCGGCCTGCGTAGAGCTGAACCTGTGTCGCATTGCCGGATGTGGGGTTGTTCTGATTCTTCTGGCTGGCTTGCCTGAGTTGCTCCTTGGCCGTCTCCAATTGGGTGTCCAGCCTGCCGAGCTGTCGGGTCTGGACAGCATCGGACTGGTCAGCGCGATACTGGAGGAAGGAAGTCGCCGCACTTCGCGCCCCCTCGCGCGCCTCGGCAGACGTGGGCGCAGTGAAGGTGATGTCGAGAATCTGGGTGTTCGTTGCGACCGTCGCCACGATGCGGTGGTCAGGTGGTGCGAGGTCGGTTCCCAGGTCTCTGTTGACCATGTCCAGGACACTCGGCGAGTTGACCAGTTCAGCTTCTGTCTCCAGCGCGACGGTGCTCTGCTGACTGCTCGAGCCGATTTCTGGGGAAAGGGCATTGCCCGGGATCGGTCGCAACAGGACTGCGGCTGTGGACGAGTAGGTGGTCCCGCCGCCTGTTGAGAACCAGGCGAGGCCACCCGCCAAGAGCACGCAGGCAAGAACGAGGGCCCAACTGGCCCTCAATGCCCGGCCGATGCCGTGCAGCGGCGTTGTGGTGACTGCTTGACCGTCCAACGGACCCCCTGTTGTTGGACCCGGGTGAGGTCTCGACGAGTCGAGCATAGAAGAGCGGAATCAACTTTGCGCGGAAACTGTGCGATGTCTGCTCAGCCCCCGGTGTCTGAGGCGTGGTGCTTCGAAGCGCAAGGGAACTCCACCCCGGAGCACCACGAGCGCGAGTCCCGCCAGAAGACCGAGCAGTCCTCCGGTGGTTACGCTCAGGTTCCAGTCGTCGGTCAGTCGGCGTGCCTCTGACGCGCGGATGACCGTCCCGGCATCCGTGTCAGCGGCAACAGCTCCCACGAAGTCATCGTTGGATTCACCAGCGTCGTAGGCAAGTTGAGTGCGAGCGTGGTCCAGGACCAGCGTGGGACTGGCTGAGACATTCGGCTGGGACATGGCGTGCGTGATCTGCCCGAGACCCTTGGCGGCCGCCCGGGTACGGACCTTGAGTTCCTGTACGGCGCGGCGTCGTCTGGCATCGAGCATTCGGCTCCTTGCCTCAATCAGTTCGTCGGCCGCTGCGTCGACTCCGCTTCGCGCATCTGCGGCAGAGTGGGCCGTCACTCTCAGCACGAGGATGCGCGTGTTCGGAATCGCCGCCACGGAGAGCACTTGCCTGCTGTCTGCCGAGGCGCGCCCGGCCGCATGGCGTACAGCATCTGTCACGTCTTCGGAGTACGCGAGTTGGGCGATGGTGTCCATCGTCTCGTTGTTGGCGCCTCGAATTGCGTACTCCTGCTCCGGCGGAACCAGCACGCGAGACTCGGCGGCGAAGGTTGGCGGCTCCGCTCTCTGCCAGAGGCACCCGCCGAAGGCTCCAAGCGCTACTGCCAGCAGCAAGAGCCGTGTGTTGGCCTGGATCACAAGACGTTGATGGTTCAAGGAGGACACGGAGTCGACAGGGGGGTGATCCGGTGAGAGCGCCTCCTCGCGCTCCGAGGCGAGGACGGCCACAGCGAGTCCGATCATCAACAGGGCCGGTCCGATGGCGTTGTAGAACGGCATGGTGGCGAAGTGTCCGATCAGTACGCAAAGCGCCGCAGTCGTCTTTGCCGAAGGATGACGCAGTCTCGAGAGGAAGTGGAACAAGAGGAAGCCTGCATAGAATGCGAACCCGAGCAGGCCCTGCGAGAAAGTCACGAGCCAGAGCTGGCCTTGGGTTCCCAAAGCCGGGGGACTGCAGAGTGGGCAGAAGTCGCTTGAGCCCACGGCGATCGAGGTGAAGCTGCCCTGCACGTTTCGGGTGGTGCCCAAGCCTGTCAGGGGGGCACGGTCCACGACCGTCTCGATGCTCATTGCTCCAAGACTCACCCGCCCGTCGTTGCTCCCAGCCTCACCTGTGAGGCGATCAACGATCACTCCTTTGAGTGGGGTCAGGAAGAGCACACCGAGCACGACGGCGATGGTTGCGACGATTGGCATGGCCTTGATCAATCCGCCGTGCACGAGGGTACGCACCAACACGAAGAGCGCCATGAGCGTGAGCGCGAGCCAGAGTCCACGGTTCTGGGACTGGATGACTGGAACGAGGCTGGCCACGAGAACGACCGGCGCCGCCAGGCGGTGCCAACCAGCACTTCGATTCAGCCAGGAGACTGCGAAGATCGGAAGAAGACACGCGTAGTTGATTCCCCAGTCATTGGTATAGGGGAAAGGGGCCGACGGCCTCGGGTTGAGCTCCCCACCTTCCGTGTACAGCTGCGCCACCGTCGGGTGCACGAGGTCACGCACGTAGGGGACGGTCGCCACGCCATGCGGCAGGACGAGCTCAAGGACTGACTTGAATTCGAGGGTTGGCCAGAATGTTCCGAGGAATCCACCAGCTGTGACTGTCACGAACAGCCACCCGACACGCTGCATGAGAATTTGGGTCGAGAGTTGACGGCGCATGGTAAGCACGTAGGCCATGACTGTGGTGGCACTCAGATACCACCCAAGTCGAAAGAGCCAAGTTACGTACCGTGTGTTGCTGGGTGAGGGTTCGGTGTTAGGGGCGTGTACCTGGAGCAGGAAGACCCCGGCGACCACCCATACCAGGAAGAGGCCCCAGAGCCAGAAGCCGCGGGGCACCGAAACGCGCGGTTGGCGACCCAACTCGCAAGCCATGACGATCGCTGCGCCGATGCAGGCGAAGGGCGCTAGGCCGAGAACCCACCACAGGGGGTACCCGATGACCATTGCGCTCAAAGCAGCGCCCGGTGGGACTCTGTCGATCCATTTGGGTGCGGACGCTCTCACCTTCGACGCTCGTCTCAGCGCTGGGCAGTCACTGGTGCGACCGGAGTCGTGGTGACTGGCAGTTGCACTGGGCAACAGTGGATGTGCCGAGGTGAGTGTTCGCGCATGGTGCCGTCCTCAAGTTGTGCAATCCAACTGCTGCGTCGAGTTGCCTCCACTACTGTGCCTGAATGATCCACACCGCACCATTGGATTGGAGGAACAAGTAATGAGGGACCCGATTGCCTCAGAGCGGATGGTCTTCGTGGGCGGCCTCCACCGCAGTGGAACAACGCCTTTGGCGCAAGCGTTGGCCTCGCACGCCGATATCAGCGGGTTGAGCGGGACCGGGGTCTCCGAGAACGAAGGTCAGCATCTGCAGAATGTCTATCCGAAGGTACGCAGTCTGGGCGGGATGGGGCGTTTTGCCCGGCACCGACGTGCACACCTTACTGAGCGATCCTTCTTGGTGTCTCCGGAGAGCAGAGCAGCACTTCTTGAGTCGTGGCAGCCGTACTGGGACTTGGACAAGAAGTTCTTGCTTGAGAAGTCGCCAGCCAATCTGGTGATGGGGCGATTCCTGAATGCCCTCTTCCCTGGCTCGGCGTTGGTCGTGGTGATTCGGCACCCGGTGGCGGTGGCGCTCGCACTGGAGAAATGGAACCCGACGATCGTTGCAAAGAACGGTCGACGGCGCGTGACAATGGTGGGCATGATGGAGAACTGGGTGCGTGCACACACTCTTCTGCGGGAGGACGCCGCCCATCTCACCCGTCTGAAGGCGGTCCGATACGAGGACTTGGTGCAGAACCCGACTGCAGAGCTTGGCGCGATAGGTGACTTCTTGGGTTTGGAATCCCCCCCAGACGCCAGCACCATCCATTCGGGTCGCAGCCGAACTTATGCCGAGCGATGGGACTCGCTGGCGAATGGAAGTCTGGTTCAGAGACGCACCCGTCAACGCATCTCTGAGCGTTTTGGCGATGCGATCGCCACATTCGGCTACGACGTCGACTCCTTGGATGAGGTCAGCCCTTGGAGTGGTATCTGAATGGGGTATGTTTCCGAGTTTTCCCCGCGAAGCTCTGACTTCGACTCCTAGACTCCCGGGAATGCCGACCACCAGGTCGGAGTGGGGAGCGTGAGCAGTGAGCGGCTCGATCATCGTTGGCATTGTTTGGCTGTCTGCAGTGCCTCTCGTCGGCCTGCTGATCGGGATCTGGGCGCCGCCACCGCATCGCGGTGTTCGCCGTTTGGGCAGACGCGCCGTGCTGAGCATGGACCTGGTTGGTGCCCAGTGGGGAAGAGCGAGACCCGTAGGGGTGCTGTTGCTTGCGAGTTGGGCCGTGATCATCATTGTCATCTGGATCCTTGGTGAACTGGCACACGCGCTCGAGAGCACTGTCGACCGACCCCTCTTCGCGTGGTTCCAAGCGCGCCAAGTCGATGGTTGGTCTGACGCGTGGCTGCAGATAACCAACATTGGCTCGCCAAGCATCACAGGTTGGGCAGCCGCCGTGGGCGCTATCGGGCTAGCGATCCTCTGGAAACTTCGGGGGCTGCGCTGGTGGGTGCCCGGTGTCACCATTTGGCTGGGGGTCTTCGCAGTGCGGTACGCGCAATTCCTGACCAAGGAGGTTGTCGACCGCGGTCACCCACCCACGACCCTGGGCAGTTGGCCGTCTGGCGGCTGTGCCCGAGTGATCGTGGTCTACGGGCTCATCATGTTCTTCGTGGTGCTTTGCATGAGGAACCGCGGGCGGTGGACGTGGGTGACTTGGGCGACAGCTACGGCCTTCCTTGCATCGGTGCAGGGTTATGCCCGCACCTACAACCTCGAACACTGGTTCACCGACGTAGTCGGAGGACTCATCTTCGGGGTGTTGGTTCTCGGAATGATGATCGTCGCGCATACGCTCCTGGAGCGACCCCTCCGAGAAGTTGTGGTCGATGCGCAGGAACAGGAAACCCAGGAGGCAGACGCCCTGCGCTGAAAGCGCACTCTCAAAAACTCACCGGCTCCAGTGGGGGCGCCGGCCGAGGACATCGCTGAGAGCATCGTCATGGCTGCGGAAGTGTCCGTCGAGCAGGGAGCGTGCATCGTCTGGCATCGGTGCGCTGGGCCGCGCGTTGTGCCGGCCGAACGTCGGCATCACGTCGGCGTTCAACTCCAGGAACCGGAGGAGATCGCGATACTCACGCTCGGGTTGTTCGAAGAATGACTCACTCTCCATGACGTGCACCTGGTCACGTGCGAACAACCGGTGGACCCGGTCCAACTGCTCGGCGAACTGTCCTCGTGACTTGTATGCCTGGTGCCGGTGAGGATGGCTCTCATAGCTGATGTCATCGCGCATCTTCTCCACTTCGCCGATTAATCGTTGGTCCTCCAGTTCGAGTGCGGTGACGAAGTCGTGCTCGGGTTCGAAACCTCGGGCAACCTCGTGCTTGAAGGCTGAGAAGGCGCGTTCGACCGGGTCCCGGAGCATCACCACCAGCTTGATGTCCGGGTGGTCCTGCGCAATGCGCTCGAGCGCGAACGGGTGGAACATGTAGTAGGTGCATGCCTCGAAGGCCAACGCTTGGCCGCGGGTACGTAACCGGGCAACCGACCGGACCGGGAAGTGGGCGCGGTACCAATCGTGTCCGCGGGCATAGTGCAGCGTGTAGTAATCGGTACCCTTCTCGACGGGGGGGCGCACGATCTGCGGATGTTCGGAAAGGGCGTTGAAAATCGATGTCGTCCCACAGCGTTGTCCGCCGATCACCATGAAGTCCGGTTCCATGCGGAGCCGACCGGTGGCCTCGCCGAAAGTGATGTAGGCCCGGCGAGCGCGCGGTCGCAGGGCAGGTGGGATGGTGTCGCGGATCTTGTGTCGCAAGGTCACCGGAAGCTCCTCGGAGGGCCGGGAGTCTCGGGAGCCGGTTTGCTCGTCGCCCACAGCCCAGGTCTGTCAGGCTAGTCCTCGAGCCACGCCTCGGCACCGAAATCGCTCGATCAGTCCGTCATTGCCGAATACCTGTCCTGAGCTTCGTTGACTCGCGGACTGCGGCGATGCTCGACGACACCTCCGGCACATGGGTAAACCTATAGTCACAGGTGCCCACACCAACCGAAGCCCACAGAGTGACGGCCCGGATCTGTGGGTGAGCTGCCAGGACCGCGGGCATCTCTTGGTACCACTCGGTGGCAAGGCTCGGTCGCTCCGGATGGACGACCGTGCCGGTCTCGCTGATCATCATCGGTTTGGAGGCATCGATGCCGTAGCGCGCGGCATTGGTCTTCAGCCACTGAAGGAACGGAAGGACCACATCTGCGAAGCTCTTCGACTTCGTGGCATCGATCGCACCGGTCCGACATCCGGAGGTGTTGTAGGCATCCCAGCTGATCCAGTCGACGACATCGTTCCCCGGCCACATCTGGCCAGCCGTCGCAAAAGTCTCCGGCCACCCCATGGCCACCCACACCCAGACCACGTTGCTGGCCCCCGCTTCGATGAACAGTGAGTGGACGTGGCGCCACGCGGCCCGGAAGTCAGCGCTGGTTCCGAGCGCTGCTTTTCGTCCCTGATCCATTTCATGCTCGAAGGTGACAAAAACCGGAGTGTCGAGTGCGGCAAGGCCGTGCGCTTGGGCGCTCAGTGATTCGTCGTAGGCGCCAGCGGCGACGTCATGCCACCGGATGAGCCGGTGACCGTCCGAGGAATAGATCACCGAGTCGATGGACACATGGAGCAACCGCCCTTCGTCCACCAAAGAGACTTCATCCGGTTGTGGGATGGTGTCGTCGAGATCGTGGAATCGATATACGAAGTCGAACGGGCTCGGCATCGTTGACTCGACTGCGGCCAAGCCGCCGGGGCTGGTGTCGGGGCCGGCGTACCCCCAGAGGATGCCTCCGCACGACGGGACCAACTTCGCTGACATGGTGCACTCGGTCTGGCTAGGCTCATGGGCATCGCCGTGGCGCTCGTTCAGGCACCCCGCCGAGGCGAGAAGAAATAGAACCGAAATTGCTGCGATTGCTCGGCAGACGCGGCGTTTGCGGTTCCTCACCATTGGGTGACTCTATCGAGAATTGCCCGCAGTGACCCCAGATCGGAAGGCAGCGATCTTGTTGACAGGACGATCGACCGCTCCGGCCATCCTCGTGACCGGCGTACCGCGATCCGGCACGACTTGGCTGGCCAGGCTTCTGGCGAATGCACCTGGAACCGCATTGCTTGGTCGCGAGCCGATGAATCCTCGTGGACGGCAATACGCCTTGGGTGGGACATTGGATTCTTGGGAGAAGTTGGACGCGTTGGACGCTATGTCGCAGGCACGCTTGGTTGCCGCGTATCGCGGGTGGAATCCGTGGGTCTACAGCCGCTACGGCCGTCGCCAATGGGCCGGACCTTTTCCCTGGACGCGGATCATTATGAAGGATCCTTTCGCCCTTCTTTCGCTTCCGGCAATTGTGGCGGCCACAGGAGCCCAACCAGTGCTTGTGTACCGCCACCCGGGGGCCGTGCTCGTGAGCTATCGCCGGATGGGGTGGCAACCGGACCTTGCCGAAGTTCAACCACTGGTCGCTCGTTGCCGCGCGTCAAATGTCGAAGTCGATGAGGTGCCCGGACCTGGCGAGGTGAGCGAGGGAGAGGCCATGGCCCACTTCTGGCGTGCGCTCCATCAAATGGCCTTGGCCGGGGTAGGAGCGAGCCCCAGCGTGACAGTGGTCGCGCACCAAGACATAGCGTCTGGTGGAGAGAGAGCTGGACGCGCACTGTTTGCCCACCTGAATCTTCGATGGAGCTCCGAGGCTGGCGAAGAACTGACCCAGGATCCCGAAGACGGGGTCGGTGAGGCGTCACTGCACAACTTCGACAGATCGCCGGCAAAGGTGGCCCAAGCGTGGAGGAAGGTCCTCGGACGCGGTGAAGTCGATGCCATCGAGCAAATTGCGGGAGCGACGCTAGCGCGTCTCGAATCCATGGGTACGTACCCCAAATGAGGTAATGGCGACTGGATGCATCATCCAGGTTGGGTAAGTTCCGTCCGGTGGGGGGCATCCAGCCGCCGGTGTTTGGGCGATGAATGCCTGCGGAATCCATTCAAGTCGTCAATCAATGACCAGAGTTCATCAAGTTCAGAAAAGTCCATCCAAACTCTTCATACGTGCCTGTTCGGTACTGCTGACGACATCAATGATCGTCGTCATGGGCAGCATTTCGGGGATCACCTCCCCGGCGACCGCTGCGAATGACGGCTCCGGGAAGGAAACGGCAGGGCCCTCAGGCGGCATCTTGGCGCTCAGTTCGAAGGCAGTCGAACGACGGAAGAAGTCGAAGCGATGCATCGGGCAGCGAGGGATCGCCAAGTGCGGCCCCCTGGTCGGGGCTTCCATTCAAGGAGGAGCCGATCCGTCGGGATTCGAGAACGAGGTGGGTCAACTCAGCCTGCGCCGTACGTACTGGCGAGCCGACCAGGTGGGCGCCGCCGTAGCGAGTGCAAGAAACGATCTCGCGCATGGACGCTTGCCTTGGATCAGCTTCAAGTTGCCTTACTCGTGGAGTGAAATGGCACGTGGCCGTGGCGACGCGTGGGCTCGTGATGCTGCGGAGCGTCTCGCGAAGTTGCCTGGCCCTGTGTGGGTGGCGTTCCACCACGAGCCCGAAGGTGACGGAAACATGGCCGCCTGGACGCAGATGCAGGAACGCCTCGGTCCGATCGTTCGCAGGCATGCAAAGAACGTGGGCTTCAGCATCATCATGACGGGATGGAACACGCTCTACAGCTCCGACCGCTCCGAGCGACTCAAGAACGTCTATCCGAACGTGAAGGTCGACGTTCTGGGCATAGACGCCTACGACACCTACAAGGTGACGCGCGACGGCAGGACCATGACCGAGCACACCGACATGGCGCACAAGTACTTTGCACCAATTGCCAAGTTCGCAAAGGCGCACAACACCCACTGGGGCATCGCTGAAACGGGCTACACCCATGCTGCAGCGGCCGATCAACCGAACTGGCTTCGTCAAACCGTGAGTGCCTTGCAGCGTCACGGTGGGGTCGGTATCTCCTACTTCAACAGTTCGCTGCACAGTGTTGCGGACTGGCGACTCACCACGTCGTTGAAGAAGAGGGACTATCGCATGGCTTTGGACCAGGGATACGCCTTCAAGCCACGAAGCTGACCAAGTTCACACTCCGTGTCCGAGGCGGTTGAGTCGTTCTTGGACCCAACCGGCCGGCACCCCGCAGACAACCAGCAGAGCCAAGACGCTGCGGGGCTCTCTCACTCGCGTGCGCATGCACTTGCCGACGAAGCGGAGAGCCTCGCGGCGGTTACCCATGGCTGCGTGACCGAAAGCCAGCTTTCCCAACATCATGGCGGCGCCGATCTTGTCGCGGCTCATCTCTGGGTGCTTCTCCAGCAGCCAGAGATGAGCCGCGTTCTTGTCCTGCCAGACATCGTTGAAGTAGGACGTCGCACCCCACAGCACGTCGATGAGCGGCTCGTCGACGTGCTCGATCGGCTGGCGGCGTGCGGCACGCATCAGCAGGTCCCAGTCCTCGCCCATACTGTTCGGGATGGCCTCGTCGACGAGGCCGAAGCCGTCGAGCATGGCGTCGCGGCGGAACAGGAAGGACGAGGAATGCAACATCGCCATGCGCGACCTGATGAAGTCTTGTAGGTCCACCTGAGTTCTCCCGGCTTGCCGCACGGTGATCTGGCCCTCCATGTTCACCCGCATGGCCGTTGTGACGAACTCAGCCGCTGGACTGTCAGTGAGGCGACCGAGCTGGGCCGTCAGTTTGCCCTGCAGCCAGGTGTCATCATCGTCGCAAAACGCCACGATGTCGGTCTTGAGGGCCAGAATCCCGGTATTGCGCGCGCCCGCGAGCCCAGGTGAGCGATTGTTGGTGAGCACGCGGACCCGTCGACCGTCCTCTGATCTCTCGAGTGTGGCGTCGGGCTCGCTGCGGTCGAAGACCAGCACGACCTCGATCAGCCCGGGGTGGTCCTGGGCCAGGATCGACTCCAGTGCTTTGCGCATCAGGGCAGGCCGATTGTGGGTCGCGACGACTACGCCGACGCTCGGAACTGGTGGGCGGTCAACCATGTGCCCTCCTAGGACGGAGTTTCCCGTGACCAATTTTGACGAATTAGGGCTAATCGTCGGTGTCTGGTCCGACCGGGTTGTCACGATTCTGACAGACCTCCGCCGGCGGCGCGGAAGCTTGGACAACTCGGTGGTCCAAACCCGGATCTGGGGACCAGAACATGAGCACACGAGCACAGAAGTCACAGATTGGTCTGGGCCTGTTGGCCCTGTTGTTGGGCATGCTGGTGTTGACGATGCCGACCTTGGCCAGTCCGGCGGATGCATCGCAGTCATCCACCCCGGGACCCGACCACACGCTGCCGAACGCGGTGCCGTCGTCGATCACGCCCGCGGTGAATGACGGACGTGTCTTCGGCATCGCCGAGGTCGGCGACAAGATGGTGATCGGGGGATCCTTCACGAGTGTGGGCGGCCAGACGCGCAATCACATCGCGGCGTTCAATACGGCCACCGGTGCGCTGAGCGGCTCATTCGCCCCGTCGGTGAACGGCGACGTCAACGCCGTGGTTCCCGGCCCGAACGACCACACGGCGTACATCGCTGGATCGTTCAGCTCGGTCGGGGGTACCGCTCGCCAGTTCGTGGCGCTGGTGGACCTCAACAACGGGCAGGTGGTGTCCTCGTTTGCGCCGCCCGCCTTCAACTACGGGTACGTCAACGACATGGTGAAGTCCGGAGGTCGCCTCTATCTCGCCGGGACTTTCACCAGGGCCGGTGGAAAGGACCACGCGGGACTGGTCTCGTTGAACGCCAACACTGGTGCTTTGGACGCATTCATGAATGTGCAACTCAGCGGGCACCACAACGACACCGGAAGCGGTGCCCAGGGTTGGGTGGGTCCGTGGGACCTCGACGTGAACTCCGCCGGTGACACCATGGTGGTAACCGGGAACTTCAAGTACGCCGACGGTCTCCTCCGCGACCAGATCGCGATGATCGACCTCACAGGTGGTTCTGCTGCAGTCAACGCCAATTGGGCGACCGAGCGCTACTACCCGCAGTGTTACAACTGGGCTTTCGACGGCTACGTGCGCGGCGTGTCCTTCTCGCCCGACGGATCGTTCTTCGTGGTCAACGCCACGGGCGGCGGTAACAACACCCTGTGCGACGCCACCGCACGGTTCGACACTGCTGACCGGGGCCAGCAGATCCAGCCCGTCTGGGTCAACGAAACCGGTGGTGACACCGCTTGGGGAGTGACCGTTACCGACACCGCGGTCTATGTCGGCGGCCACAACCGGTGGTCCAACAACCCCGCCGGGGTCGACCGGGCCCAGCCCGGCGCCGTACCTCGGCCGGGATTGGGGGCGTTGGACCCAGCGAGCGGTCGTCCGTTCGCCTGGAACCCGGGCCGACGTCCCTTGGGTGTCGCTGTCTTCGCGATGCTGGCCACGGACAAGGGGCTGTGGATCGGCTCCAACAACGACTGGATCGGCAACTTCAGGTACAAGCGGCCCAAGTTGGCGTTCTTCCCGTATGCGGGTGGCTACCAGCCATCGTCGACAGCGACCTCGGAGCTGCCTGGCGCGGTATACCTCGCAGGGGCGAAGCCCAGTGGCGCGAGCAACGTGCTCTACCGGGTGAACGCAGGAGGGACCTCGGTGCAGTCCCTCGACAGTGGGCCGGACTGGTCGGCGGATGACCAGACCGACGGTGACTACCGGAACAGTGGCAGCAACGCGGCTCCGTGGTCTCCCGGAGCCACCGTGGCTGGCAACGTGCCGGCGACCACCCCGGGCACCATCTTTGACAGCGAGCGGTGGTCGCCGTCGGACACGCCCGCGATGAACTGGGCCTTCCCTGTTGCCTCGGGTACGCCGCTGCAGGTGCGGCTCTACTTCGCGAACCGGTGCACCTGCACCGACAGCGCTGGTGAGCGGAAGTTCGACGTCTCGATCGACGGCAGCAAGGTCCTCGACGACTACGACATCGTCGCCGACGTCGGCGACCAGGTCGGAACGATGAAGTCCTACAACATCACCAGCGACGGCTCGGTCAACATCGACTTCGCACATGCCGTGGAGAACCCATTGGTCAATGGCATCGAGATTGTGCGCACCGACGTAACACCACCACCCAACCCGGATGCGAACTCGCTCGTCGGTGTCGACTTCGACGGGACTGACGCGGACGCGGCCTCCCTCGACAATCAGGGCATCGACTTCGGGAACTGGCGAGGAGCCTTCAAGGTGGGAGGTAAGGTGTTCTATGGCTACACCGACGGATACCTCTATTACCGCACCTTCGACGGGGACACGTTCGGCCCGGCGATCAAGGTCGATCCCTACAACGATCCCGACTGGTCAGACGTCGATACTGACCTGGGGCAGACCTTCCGTGGTGTCGTCCCATCGCTCTACTCGGCGATGCCCAATGTAACCAGCATGATGTACGCCGATGGCAAGCTGTTCTACACGTTGTTCGGTGACTCCCGGCTGTTCGCCAGATGGTTCACCCCGGACAGCGGCATCATGGACGAGCGGACGTTCACCATCTCGAGCTCGGTGAACTTCAGCCAGGCAGACGGCATGTTCCTCGACGGGAGTGATCTCTACTACGCCACGAAGAATGACAAGTCGCTGCACAAGGCATCGTTCGACGGTACTAGCGTCACGGGATCCGGTCAGGTGGTCAGTGGTCCTGACGTCGACGGAGTCAATTGGTCCAACCGGGCACTGTTCCTCGACGGGTCTTCGGTGCCTGCCAACGAACCGCCGACGGCTAGAGCGGCGGTTTCCTGCAACGGGCTTTCCTGCAGCTTCGACGGGGCGGACTCGAGCGACCCGGAGGGGCCCCTCGACTCCTACAGCTGGGACTTCGGCGATGGCTCGCCGCTCGAAATGGGGCCTCAGGTCAGCCACACCTATGCTGCCGGTGAGTACGACGTGGTGCTGACAGTTGCGGACAGCCAGGGCGTCACCGATTCAGTGACCAAGCATGTCTCGGTCTCGGAGCCACAAGCCAGTTCGATCAGCTTCGTAGGCAGCGCCACCGGACGCAGCGGAAACTTCAAGACGCAGTCTGCTGACATTCCCACCGGGGTTCAGCCTGGCGACGCGATGTTGATGATGCTCACCCGCACGACTCCCAGCAGTTGGAGCCAGCCGAGCGGCTGGACCGAGGTGGACACCTACGCGAACGCGAGCCTGACCACCACGGTGTGGCGCAAAACGGCCACGGCAGCAGATGTCGGAAGCAAGGTGACGATGGACGCCAACTCCTGGACGCACTCGTCACTGAACGTCTTGGTCTATCGAGGTGTCGACGACACCAACCCTCTGGTCGACTTCGCCCATTCCAGCTCGACGAACACGACCGCCCACACAGCTCCCAACGTGACGGCTGGCGATGGCGACTGGGTCGTGTCGATCTGGGGTGAGCGCTCCGGTCAGACGACTGCGTGGACAGCCCCGTCGACGCTGACCCAGCGTGACGTCACCAGCGACAGTGGTTCTCTCACTGTCACGAGCCTAGCGGCGGATTCAGATGGTCCAGTGGCTGCCGGGACGTTCTCAGGCTCCACGGCTGAGACGGATGTATCGGTGGCGCGGGGCATCGCTTGGAGTCTCGTGTTGAGGGCTGCTGACTGAGCGGGTCACCTCAGTTCCGGTGGAGTTCGTCAACCAGGCGGGCTCCACCGGAGCTTTGTGCTTGTCTCACACTCGCCGCCGTGCCGAGACAGCGATGGGCACCTCATCGCAGGCACCCCGTTGCCAGCAAACCGTGGTTCGGCACGCGGCTTCGATGATCAATATTCCGATCGTCATGGGCCGGCAACCAGTCCCGCGATCAACCCTTGGCGAAGGTGATCAGGTAGCAGCCGCGGTCCTGCCCGGAGACGACGTCCATCCGGTAGTTGCCCGGCTCACGGACGAAGAGATTAACTGCGAAGTACTTCCACACGTCTGCATCCTCGACGTCCGTCGAGACCACGGATGACCTACGGCCGGTGGTCCCAGTCGGGGCCAATGTGACCGAGACCCGTTTCATCTGCTTGCGACTCTTGGGTACCACATAGAAGTGCACTTCCGGCTGCTCCATTGTGCCCACTTGGTCGTCGTACGATGTCAGGGCCTGGCCGAAGTTCCCGACCGCGACGTCTCCCGAGCGGAGGTCGTCGGTCTTTGCGTCGACCTTGGCGCACCCCGGACCGGAGCTGCTCGGCAGCGAGTCCAGGACACTGGTCTGGCTCTTGGGAGCCGGGGTCTTGGTCGGGTAGACATTCGGGTCCGACGGGCTTGAGGAGCTGGAGGATGGAAGTGATGGTGTCGCGGAGGAGTCCGTCCGGGATCCTCCTAGGCTGCTGCCATCGGTCGGTGCCGGGTTGGATGCGAGGTCCGACGAGTCCGGTGCGCCTGCCGTGTCCGCGTTCGGCTCCTGGGAGGAGCAACCGCCCATGGACACGGCAAACACGACCGTGGCCGCGATCCCCACACTGCGCCTGCGATTCATTGTCCCCACCCCGCGATCCGTTGGAGGCGCAGAGCGCGCCATGCTTTGACGCTACGAGTGCGGTGGGACTTTGGCCGGGTCTTGCCGTGGGGTTCCCCAACATTGATGACAGACTGGTTCCGTGACTACTGAGTTCCCCGCCGCCGCGGCCACCGATGACCACGTCTTTGCCACCTGGCTCGCTGAAGCTGCCGGAGAGCGTCTGCTCGAGGTACGCACCCAGGGGCTCGAGGGCCGTGAGCTCAAGGACGCCGGTGACGCCGCCGCCCAGGCACTGATTGCCGGGCTGCTCGCCGAGCACCGCCCCGACGACGCGGTGCTCTCGGAGGAGGCGGCCGACGACAAGTCGCGCCTTCAGGCCAAGCGGGTCTGGATCATCGACCCCCTCGACGGCACCCGTGAGTTCTCCGAGCCGCCGCGCGACGACTGGGCGGTCCACGTGGCGCTCTGGGAGTACGGCGACCTCACCGTCGGTGCCGTCGCCCAGCCCGCGTTGGGGGAGACCTTCAACACCGGCACGCCTTCCGTCGTCCCACCGCGCACGTCCACCCGCCCGCGCATCGCGGTCTCCCGCACCCGCCCGCCCGCTTTCGTGCAGGCGCTGGCCGAGGAGATCGACGCCGAGCTGGTGCCGATGGGTTCCGCCGGCGTGAAGGTGATGTCCGTGGTCCGCGATGTCGCGGACGCCTATGTCCACGCCGGTGGTCAGTATGAGTGGGACAACGCGGCTCCGGTGGCCGTGGCTCGCGCGGCCGGCTTGTTCTGCTCCCGGGTCGACGGCTCGGAACTGGCCTACAACCAGGACAATGTTTCCCTGCCCGACCTGATCGTGTGCCGTCCCGAGTTGGCCGAGCAGATCGTCGACTTCGTCAAGCGCAACGGGACTGACTGAGCGCAAGGCTGCGTAGAAACGACGAAACCCCCGCCGGGCGGCGGGGGTTTCGCTGCGCTTGAGGTGGGGACCTTTGGGCGCTTCTCGCGAGCAATGGTCGGTAGTCACGAGGTGGGCCCGGCTGGCTGGTCAGGTGGGTGTTGCCAACCGAACTTGACTGAACTTTACTCATTCTTAGACATTCGTGTCTCGAAGTTGCAAAGATTCCCCGAGAGATCTTTCGACCAGGTTCGAAAACGGAATCTCCAGCTCAGGATCGATCTCGGGAGCCACGGCTGGTCTGGCTGACACCCCATCAGCACAACCCAAGTCAGTGGAGGCAATGAAATGAACAGCAAGACGAGGAAGATCCTGGCAGTTCTGACGCTCACCGCAGTGACGGCATTCGGCGCGGTCGGTTCGGGCAGTGCGGCGACCAGCAAGGCGCCGTCCCAGGGAGACCACGGGACCGTGATCGCCAAGATCGGCGACCCTTGGTGCTGCTGACCCACGTGGTCAGCACAGTGTGACTCACTCCTGAGGCCCTGAATCGGGGAGGGCCTCAGGGTGATCGCACCGTCGGGCCCGCGCCGTCTGCGGAGCCCGCTAAGCCCGCGCGGTCAGCCTACGTGTGGATCCGCGACGAGGTGGTGCTGCGCAAGCCCGTTGAAGCAGCCGCGCTTCGGTACGCCGCCAGCGCGCTCTCCACGTCGCCGGCTTCTTCGAGCAGGTTGGCCAGCTCGAACCACAGCTGCGCTGCGCTGCGGTCTGCCCCCACGCCGGTCAGCAAGTTGACGGCGGCGCCGTAGGCCGTCCTGGCTCCCGAGAGGTCCCCAGCGGTGGACAAGGAGATGCCTTCGATCGCCTTCGCATTCGCCGCGACCAATGGGGAGGCTTCCACAGCAACCTCGTGGACCCGTCGGCTCAACTCGATGGCACCGAAGGCATCTCCGGCGGCATGCAGTGCCCGGGCGAGCGCCAAGTCGTTCTTGGCGATGTCCATCGGTGCCGCGCTCGACCACCTCAAGTCCTCGGCGGCGCGATTGAGCTGCCTCATCGCCTCATCGATCTGAGGTGGATCCGTGGCAAGTTGCATCGTGCCGACTTGAGTGCGGAGCAGCGCCAGGTTGCGGGCATCGGTGCCCTCACCCAGCAGGGACAGGGCCTGCTCGGCCAGTGGGATCGCGGATCGCGTGTGACCGCGGTGGGCCTCCATGATCGAGGCGTTCCAATAGGCCGAGGCACGCGCCGTGGACGACCCGACCTCCTCGGCCCGGGTGGCCGCCGTACGGCAGATGCGGATCGCGTGGCTGACGTCGCCACGCTCGAAGTACGCCGAAGCGAGGGTCGCCGCCAGCTGAACGGCTTCGTCGACCTGCTCCAAGCCGGTTCCCTCGAGCTGGTCGAGCAGGCCCTGCCCCTTCTCGATCGCCATGCTGAGGTCGCCTGAGTCGCGGTAGCAGCGGGTCAGCGCGATGCCGGCGCGGATGTGGACCAGGGAGAGGTCGTCTCCGGCGAGCAGCCGCTCGAGCTCAAGGACGGCGTCGTCGAGCTCGCCCAGCGCTTCGCATGCCCGCGCGTGGACGTAGGCCGCGCGTGCGACGAACTCGTCGATCTGCGCGGTCCGAGCCCGGTCGAGCACGTCGGCCGCCTGCCCGAGGGCCTCGGCAGCGTCACCCGTCTCGAGCGAGAGCTCGGCGAAGTCGAGCGCCAGCCGGAGCTCGTCGTACTCCGAGGGCGCCAGCCCGCCGAGCAGCTCCTCGATGCCGACGTGGAGCCGACCGGCCAGCTCGACGAGTGTCTTGGCGTTGGGGCGGCGCTGTCCGGACTCGATGCGGGAGATGTAGCCGGTCGACGCGGTGTCGCCGGCGAGCTCGGACTGGGTGAGCCCACGGGACCGGCGCGCGGCGCGCAGGCGTTCACCGAGCACGGTCGGATCGACAGTCGAGAGGAGGCTGGCCTGGCGGGAGTCCATCCGACAATTGTGACTGATCCCCGGCAAGAATGGGCAACATTCGTCAGCATTGGCGATGCGGTGGCGCAGAACGTCCCGACGACAAATGCGTGGACGCAGCCGTTCGACCGGGCAAGAGTGTCTGTCATGACCTGTTTCGTCTCGCACACGTCCGTCGACTGCCGCAACGCCTACGAGCTCTCCGAGTGGTGGAAGGCGCTGCTCGGCTATGTCGACATCGACGGCGACCCCAACCTGCCCGGGCACGAGGAGTGCATGATCCGCGAACCCGACAGTGGCCACCAGATCCTCTTCATCGAGGTGCCCGACGACAAGCAGGTCAAGAACCGGCTGCACTTCGACCTGCGGCCCAGCGACGGCACCCGGGACGCGGAGGTGACCCGGCTGCTCGAGGCCGGCGCCACCCAGGTTGCCGACCTGCGCGGCAAGTACGGCCCCGGCAGCGGATGGGTGGTGCTGGCCGACCCCGAGGGCAACGAGTTCTGCATCTTGCGCTCCGAGGCCGAGGTGGCCGCACAGGGCTGATTCCGGCTGACCTGCTGAATCCAGCCGGCTCAGCGGGTCTGCGTGCTGAGACACAGGGTGTCGTCGTACTCCAGGGCGTCGTGATCGCGCAGCAGGGGGTTCGCGCGGGCCCGGCCGAGGTTCCACTCCAGCCAGTCGTCGTCGCTGCCGAGGTCGCGGCCCCTGAGCGCACAGCCGACGACGTCGTCGGGCAGGGTGTCGAGCACGGGAACGGCGTCGTCGGAGAGTCCGCGGAGGTAGAACCAGTCGACCTCGCCGGACTCCTGGTAGCGGTCGATGTTCTGCTGGGCGACCCACGCGTCGGGGTTGATGACGGCCAGGCCGATCACCAGGACCGCGCCGGAGAGCAGGCCGGCGCGAGGCAGCCAGCCGGCCCGCAGCCGCACCCCGGCCGCCATCACGCCCAGCACGAGCAGGCCGAGCCAGGCCTCGAAGACGTCGACCAGCAGTCGCAGCCCGGTGAAGCCGTAGGCCTCCTGATAGAGGTGCATGCGGTGCAGTGCCGAGGCGACCACGACCAGGGTCATCGCACACAGCAGCCCGAGTGATCCGCGCAGCCAGGCCCGGTCCGCACCCGTCTCCCGACGCGCCTTGAACGACGCGGCCCACACCACCACCAGGGTGAGTGCGGTGGCAACGGTCAGCTGTCCGAACCCCTGGTGGACGTAGTCGGCGTAGGTCAACCCGGTGGTCTCCTCCAGGTAGCCGTGCCCCCCGAAGATCGCCGTCGCCTGGGCCACCAGGAATGCGACGAACACGACGTTGATCAGCAGCACCGGCGCCAACCACTCCCACCGGCTGCCGAGTCGCGGCGCGGGTGGCCCGACCGTCTCGAGCGGTGGAGGGTTGATGGCGACGTACGTCGCGGCGAGCACGACGCCGCCGACGGCGACCGTGACGAAGGCGCGCAGCACGAATGAATCGAGCTCGAGGTCAGGGAGCAGGGCGCCTGCCCACTGCGCGAAGAGGGCATCGGCCGAGGCGAAGAGCAGCCCGAAGACGAGGACGCCGGTCACCGAGAGGAGAACGGTGCGTACGACGGCGGCGCTGGCCTCGCCGCCGGGGAGGGCGCGCACCGACCGTCCGAGCCAGGGGAGTCCCCGGATGCCCGCCAGTGGCCAGCTCACGCCGGCCAGCACGAACGACGCAACAGTGCGCCCGGCGACCAGCCCCGACAGGCACAGCAGCCCACCGGTGAACAGGGACAGGACGACGATCCACTCCGCGTCGCGGAGCATGGCGGTTGCCGCGAGCGGGACGCACAGGGCGGCGCAGGCAAGGGTGAACGGAGACCGCTTGTTGGCGCTGAAGCCGAGCACGACTCCGCCGGCGGCGAGCAGCACGAGGAACGTGCCGAGCCCGAGGTCGCGGAAGGGCAGGATGGTCGCCGCCAGGAGTCCGACGCCGAGGCAGGCCAGGAGTGCCCGGGAACTGCCGGGGAGGTTGTGCTCGGCCCAGAGCCGGCCGAAGAGCGTGTCGAGGAGGGAGTCCGGGACGGCGGGGCTCGGGTGGCTGCCGGCGTCAACCGGACCACTGGCCTGTCGGGGTGCGGCTGAGGACTCGCCCGTCAGGGCCTTCGCCGGCTGCGGCAGGGCATCGAGTGACGTGGCGTGCTCGCTGGTGCGAGGTCGGGCCGGCTCGACCGGTAGCTCGGCGCGCACTCTGGCGCCACCGTTGCCCTCGGGCGGATCGACGAACGCGATGGAGCCACCGTGCAGGTCCGTCACCCAGCGAGCGATGGCGAGCCCGAGACCCGTGCCACCTCCGCCTTCCGCCTGGCTCAACGTGCCGAAGCGTTCGAAGACGTGCTCCCGGTCTGCAGGAGGGATGCCGGGTCCCTTGTCGGTGACCTCCAACCACCAGGTCGCCTCGGCCGGGACCGGGGGGCCGATGCGCTCGCCGGCGTGGACCGTGACCAGGTCTCCGGACGGGCTGTGCCGCGCGGCGTTGTCCAACAGGTTGACCACCAGCTGGCGCAACCGCTGGGGATCCGCGGAGACGACCAGGGTCGGGGGTACGACGCGTACCTCGTACTGCACGTCGCGACCGCTCGCCCGGACCTCCTGCACGACCTGGCCGAGCAGGTCGGCGACGACCACGTGCGTGGTCTCCAGCGGCGCCTTTCCGGCGTCGACCCGAGCCAGGTCGAGGAGGTCGGTGGCCAGGTCGGAGAGCCGCTCGGCCTGGGCCAGCGCCGCACGCAGCACGTGTGGCTCGGCCGGGGCGACGCCGTCGGCCAGGTTCTCGAGGACGGCGCGCAGGGCCGCGAGGGGAGTGCGCAGCTCGTGACTGACGTTCGCCACGAGCTCGCGCCGTTGCCGGTCGACGGTGGCCAGGTCCTCGGCCATCGTGTTGAAGGCCCGGGCCAGCTCGCCCACCTCGTCTCCGGACTCCACGGTCACCCGGGTCGAGTAGTCGCCGGTCGCCATCCGTCGCGCGGCGGCAGTCATCTGCCGCAGGGGGGCGGTCATGCCACTGGCGAGCAGCTGGGTGACCCCGAGGGCGACGGCGATGGTGACCGGCAGCCCGAGCCACAACGGGACGCCGCCTTGCGCGCCGAGAGTGGCGACCGCCGACGCGACGGCGACGCTCGCGACCACCAGGATGCCGAGCTTGACCTTGATCGACGGGACCTGGGCAAGAACCGGGCTGCTCATGACCCGGCCACGCGTTCCAATGCGTATCCGACGCCGTGGACCGTGCGCACCCGATCGGCGCCGATCTTCGCGCGCAGCGCCTTCACGTGACTGTCGACGGTGCGGGTGCCCGAGGCCCCGGACCAGCCCCACACGTCGGCGTACAACGTCTCGCGGGTCAGGACGGTGCCGGGGCTGCCGGCCAGGCGGAGCAGGAGATCGAACTCCGTGGGCGTCAGGTGGATCTCGGAGGCGGCCACCCAGACCCGCCGTGCGCCGGCATCGATGCGCAGGTCTCCCAACTGCGGGGAGGCCTCTCGTGCCAGCTCCGCGGCCCGCTCGACCCGTCGCAGCAGGGCGGCGACCCTGGCCACCAGCTCGCGCATCCGGAACGGCTTGGTCAGGTAGTCGTCTGCGCCGACGCCGAGTCCCACGAGGATGTCGGACTCGTCGTCCCGGGCCGTCAGCATCAGCACCGGAACGGGGCGCATCGCCTGGATTCGGCGACACACCTCGTGTCCGTCGAAGCCGGGCAACATCACGTCGAGCAGCACCAGGTCGGGGCTGGCCTCCTCGAAGCTGGCGACCGCGCCGGGTCCGTCGTAGGCCCGGACCACCTCGTAGCCGGATCCGATCAACCGGTCGGATACGGCTTGGTTGATGGTCGGTTCGTCCTCCACGACGAGGATCTTGAAGGCGCTGCTGGATGGCATGCTCCGAGCCTAGGAGTCGAACCGGCCGGGAGGCGTGGTCGCTCGGTGAAGGTTTGGTGCAGATCTCGGCTCGCCCGGCCTCGGTGAGGCGTGCGGCGAGCCGATGCTGCGCCGTCGCCGTCGCGGGTACGGCCGATCAGGCTGGAGGCTCCTCGAGGCGCCAGTGGATCGTCCCCAGTTCTCGCGCCTTCCTCGGCAGGCACGATTGGCCCCCGAGTGAGGGTGCTGAGACAATGGTCGTGACGACTACCTGGGTGGCGAGATGACCGAAGAGCAGACCGCAGCTGCTGTGCAGCCGCGCCGTGCCAAGCACCTGCTGGACCCCAACAACCCGCGTCCGCAGGTGGATCTCGCGAAGCTTCGCGAGGAGAAGGCCAAGCTGCAGAACGTGCAGCGCTGGGTCGGCTCGACCCTCGCCGTCACCACGATCCTGCACATGGCAGTGGGCCTGGTCATCGCGGCAGTGGTGGTCCCCGACGACCGGATCGACGCCAAGGTCGGGCTGAACCTCATCGCCGGAGCCTTCGGAGTGATGGCGGTGGCAGCCGGGTTGGTCATCCACGGACGGCGGGTGTTGTCGTGGTGGCTCCTCCTGGGCGCGCTGGTTCTCCCGATCGGACTCTGGGTCACCTTCGCCTGAGGTCGGCCCTGCCGACTGAGTTCGCGCCGAGTGAGTTCGCGCCCGCTGAGCTCGCGCCTGCTGAGTAGGACTGGCGCGGCAGCACTCGCAGTCGCCTGCTGAGTGGGACTGGCCCGGCAGCACTCGCGGTCACCTGCGATAATGGAACACGTTCTATTATTTGGCACAGGATCATCTGCGACAGGCGGAGACATGACGACACCTGCGATCGAAGGCTGGTTCAGCACCGGGGCCGAGCCCGCGCTGCTGGGCAGCTCCTGCACCGAGTGCGGCAACATCGCGTTCCCGCCGGAACGCGACTTCTGCAAGAACCCCGTGTGCTCGGGCGAGACGTTCGAGATCCGCGAGCTCTCCCGCCGCGGCACCGTGTGGTCCTACACCGACGCGCAGTACCAGCCGCCGCCGCCGTACGTCGCCACCAGCGATCCCTACGTCCCGTTCGCCCTGGCCGCGGTCGAGCTGCCCGAAGGACTTGTCGTGCTGGGCCAACTGGCCACCGGCTTCGGAGTCGGTGACGTCAAGGTCGGCTCCGCCGTCGAGCTCGTGGTCGAGGCGATCTACACCGACGAGGTCGGAGAGCGCACCATGTGGAAGTGGCGGCCCGTCGAGACCACCGACGAGGAGGGCCGGGCATGAGCACCGACGTCGCCATTGCCGGAGTCGGCATGCACCCCTGGGGCAAGTGGGGCCACTCGTTCGTGAAGTACGGCGTCGCGGCCGCTCGCACGGCGCTGGCCGATGCCGGCATCCCGTGGGCCGACGTCGAGCTCGTTGTCGGCGGCGAGACCGTCCGCAACGGGTACGGCGGCTACGTCGCCGGCTCGACGTTCGCCCAGGCCCTCGGCTGGAACGGCGCCCGCGTCGCCACGTCGTACGCCGCCTGCGCGACCGGCGCCCAGGCGCTCGACACGGCACGTTCGCGCATCCTGGCCGGGCAGTGCGACGTCGCACTGGTGGTCGGCGCCGACACCACGCCGAAGGGCTTCCTCGCTCCGAATGCGGGGGAGCGGTGGGACGACCCCGACTGGCTGCGCTTCCGCCTCATGGGGATGACCAACCCCGGCTACTTCGCGCTCTATGCGCGCCGTCGCATGGATCTCTTCGGGGCCACCCAGGAAGACTTCGCGCAGGTCAAGGTGAAGAACGCCCGCCACGGCCTGAGCAACCCGAATGCGCGCTACCGCAAGGAGGTCAGTGCCCAGGACGTGCTCAACTCCGCCATCGTCTCGGACCCGCTGCACCTGCTCGACATCTGCGCGACCAGTGACGGCGGGGCAGCCGTCGTGCTCACCTCGATGGACTATGCCCGCAAGCACGGACTCGGACAGGGTGGGGCGGATCCGGTGCGGGTGCGGGCGATCTCGACGGTCACGCCGACGTTCCCGCAGACGGTGCTCGACATGCCGCTCTTTTCCACCGAGTCCACCAACGTCGCCGGCACTCCCGAGCGCACGTTCAAGGAGTCGCTCGCCGACGCCGCCTACGAGGAGGCCGGGCTCGCTCCCGAGGACGTCGACGTCGCGGAGGTCTATGACCTGTCGACGGCGCTCGAGCTCGACTGGATCGAGGACCTCGGCCTCTGCAAGCGCGGTGAGGCCGAGCAGCTGCTGCGTGCCGGTGACACCACGATCGGTGGCCGGATCCCGGTCAACCCGTCGGGTGGCCTGGCCTGCTTCGGCGAGGCGGTTCCGGCCCAGGCGCTGGCCCAGGTCTGCGAGCTCACCTGGCAGTTGCGGGGTCAGGCGGAAGGTCGTCAGGTCGACGGTGCCCGGGTCGGGATCACGGCCAACCAGGGACTCTTCGGTCACGGCTCGTCGGTCATCGTCTCCCGCTGAGAGCCGGCCGTCAGCCGCGCGGTTGTCTCACCGTTCGGGAGCAGGAATCGACACCCCGGGAGTTTTAGGTAAGCATTGCCTTACCAATCCACGACCGAGGGATCCCGATGATCGTCTGCCACTGCGCCGCAGTCAACGATGAGGCGATCGCGCGCGCGTACGACGAGGGGGCGCGCACGATGTCGCAGGTGTGCCGCTCGACCGGGGCCGGCCAGGATTGTGGATCCTGCATCTTCACAGTGAAGCGTTTGGTGTGCCAGCATGAAGAGTTGGCCCCGACGACCACTGTGGAGGTGGAAGGTGCAGCCAGTTAGCCCTCGAGTCGTGGAGTTGCTCAACTCCGCCCTGACGTTCGAGCTCACCGTCACGAACACCTACTTCCTGCATGCCCGCATGCTCGACAACTGGGGTCTCAACAACCTGGGCAAGGTCTTCTACGACCTGTCCATCGACGAGATGAAGGATGCCGACGACCTGATCAACCGCATCCTGCTCTTCGACGGCCACCCCAACGTGCAGAAGCTGAACTCGATCCAGATCGGCGAGACGGCCGAGGAGATGCTGCAGTTGGCCCTGGCCAGCGAGCGCGCGGCGGTGGCCGAGTTCAACGCCGGGGCCAAGGAGTGCCATGAGCTCGGCGATCACGGCACGGCCGCGGTCTTCGAGCAGATGGTGCTCGACGAGGAGAAGCACGCCGACTGGTTCGAGAGCCAGCTCGACGCCATCGAGCGCGTCGGTCTCCAGCAGTACCTGGCCCAGCAGATCGGCACCGGCGGCCCCGAATAGTCGCGGCGCGACTTCAGTCGACCGACGTTGCGCGGTGGCCCACCGGTCGCGTCGTCACAACTACGCAGCTGCGCAGTTACGGCCCGGGATCAGGCCGGCGCGTCGTCACAACTACGCACCTGCGCAGTAACGGGAGTCGTCGTGTGTCCCGTGGAGACCAGGGCACGGGGGAGCCGACTGCCGAGGAGTACGCCGGCAACGACCAGGCCGGCGCCGGCCAGCTCGCCGAGGCTGACCCGCTCGCCCAGCAGCACCCACGCGGCACTCATGCCCACGACCGGCACCAGCATCGAGAACGGTGCGACCACTCCGGCCGGATGTCGCACCATCAGCCACGACCACACGCCCGAGCCGGCGATGGTGCCGATCAACACCGTGTAGGCGAGGCCCAACAGGGCGGGGATCGCGGCAGCGTCGCCGAGTCCGGTCAGGGAGTCGGCGATCTCCCGCGGACCTTCGACGACCATGGCCAGCACCAGCATCGGCACTGGTGGCACGACCGACATCCACAGGGTCAGGTGCAGGGGGTTCGGCGCCTGGGCGCGGGCATTGCAGATGTTGCCGATCGCCCAACCGAACGCGCCGGCCAGGACCAGCAGGAACGGCAACAGTGCGGCGGACTCCGCGCGCTGCCAACCGACCAGGGCGAGGCCGGCCACGGCGACCAGGATGCCGAGCAGGCGCCGGTTGCTGATCCGGTCGGCGGCGAACGTGGCGCCGAGCAACACGGTGAACGGTGCCGAGGCCTGCAGCACCAGTGAGGCCAGGCCGGTGGGCATGCCGGCGGCCATGCCCCAGTAGAGGAAGAGGAACTGCAGGGTCCCGAAGCCCAGGCCGTAGCCGATCAACCAGCGCAGCTCCACCTGTGGTCGCGGCACCAGCAGCAACGTCGGCACTGCGATCAGCGCGAAGCGCAGGGCCACCAAGAACATCGGTGGGAACTGCTCGAGTGAGGCGTGGATCGCGATGAAGTTGAGCCCCCACATCACGGCGACCGAGACGGCGAGGAGGCGATGGTTCAACGGCACGTGCTCCATCGTCCACACCCAATCAGTGAAGGACAAGCGAATAGTCCTTCAGTGAATCTGTAGGCTATCTACATGGATGTTCGACACCTCGGGCTGCTCCGAGAGCTTGCGCTGCGGGGGAGCCTGACCGAGGTGGCCCGAGCCACGCATCGCACACCGTCCGCGGTCAGCCAGCAGTTGCGTACCGCGCAGCGCGAGTTCGGCACCCAGCTCGTCGAACGGTCGGGCCGCGGCCTGCGGCTCACCGGCGCCGGTCGCCTGCTGGCCGAGGGTGGCGAGGAGGTCGCCGAGGTCGTGGCGAGAGTCCGCGCGCGATGGGACGCCTTTCGTGGCCAACCCTCGGGCACCGTGACGGTGGCCGGCCTGCCCAGTGCTGCGACGTACCTCCTGCCGGGTGCCCTCGCCGAACTCGACGGGAGCGCCATCGAGCTGGTCTTCACCGACGAGGACGTCGCCGAGCGGGCGTACGCCGACCTGGTGGTCGAGCACGACATCGTCATCGCGCACAGCATCACCTCGCACGCACCCGAGGGCACCGATCACCTCGTCACGGTCGAGCTCGTGCGTGAGCCGTTGGACGTCGCCATGGCCGCGGACCACCCGCTGGCCGCGCGACACGACGTACGCCCCGAGGACCTGGTCGACCAGGAGTGGATCGGGGTGCCGCTCGGTTTCCCCTTCGACACCGTGCGGCTGGCGGTCGAGGAGCGCACTGGCCAGCCGGTTCAGGTGGTGCAACGGATCCGCGACAACCGCCTCATCGAGGCCCTGGTCGCGGCCAGCGCCAAGGTGGCGATCCTGCCGCGGTTCACCTCACCGCAGGGCAGCGGCGTCGTGCTTCGGCCGTTGCGCGAGATCTCCACGGCCCGACACATCCACGCGGTGATGCGCCCCGACCGGGCTGAGCGCCTCGCCGTGAGGCGGGTGGTCGAGACGATGCGCCGGGTCGGGGCCGAGCTCGTGTGACGGTGCGTGTGGCGAGAGTTCGTCATGACATCTTCTCGCCGCGTCCGGGACGGGACGCCGTGGTGACGTCGGTGTGAAGGTGGTGCCACCCCCGACCACCTCACCAGGAAGTCACCGATGTCCCTCTCACGATCCCGGGCTCGCCTCAAGCCGCTGATCGCGGCCACTGCCGGCCTGGCCCTGGGCCTCAGCGTCCTCGCCACCCAGTCGCCGAGCGCGTCCGCCGACCCCGTCGACCCCTCCGCGACCAACGACCAGGTCGTGGGCGCCGACCGGACGAGCCAGCACACCGTCACCCTGATCACCGGCGACCGCGCCGTGGTCACCTATGCCAAGGACGGTGCCCCCTCGGGCCGCCTGGAGACCGACGAGGCCTGGACCTCCCGGCGCGAGGGCGACGCGCTCTACCTGATCCCGGTCTCCGCGCAGAAGCTGGTCGACGACGGCAGCCTCGATGCCGAGCTCTTCAACGTCACCGGCCTCGTCGCGGCAGGCTACGACGACGCGAGCCGGGACGACCTGCCGGTGATCGTCGACGGGACGATGCCCCGGACCCGCGGCGTGGCCAAGGGCGTCACCCTCGACTCGATCGGCGCCACCGCCACCACGGTCGAGAAGAGCTCCACGTCGGTCATGTTCTCCGCCTACACCCGCTCGGCGGCCAACACCACCATCTGGCTCGACGGTCACGTGGAGGGCTTCGCCCTCGACCCGGCCACCGGCGTCAAGCAGACCGGTGCCCCCGCCGCCTGGGCCAAGGGGTACGACGGCCGCGGCACCATGGTCGCCGTCCTCGACACCGGCATCGACGGCGAGCACCCCGACCTGGCCGACCGGATCGAGACCACCCGCGACTTCACCGGCGAAGGCGAGAGCGAGACCGACGTCAGCGACCGGCAAGGACACGGCACCCATGTCGCCTCGACCATCGCCGGCAACGGCACTGCGTCGGCCGGTACCCGCCGCGGCATGGCCCCACGCGCCGACCTGGTCATCGGCAAGGTGCTCGGATCCGGCGGAGGCCAGGCCTCCTGGATCATCGCCGGCATGGAGTGGGCGGTCGACCAGGGCGCCGACGTGGTCAACATGAGTCTCGGGTCCTCCGAGCCGACCGACTGCAGGGACCCGATCGCCAGGTCGGCGCAGAAGCTCAGCAAGCAGACCAAGACCCTGTTCGTGGTCGCCGCCGGCAACTCTGGCCTGCGCGAGACGGTCTCCTCGCCGGCCTGTGCTTCGGGCGTGCTGACCGTCGGTGCGGTCGACGGAGAGTCGGAGGTGGCCAGCTTCTCGAGCCGCGGCCCCGGTCTCTCGACCCATGCCCTCAAGCCAGACCTGACCGCCCCCGGCGTCGACATCGTCGGGGCCGCGAACGGCAGCCCCGGCGACAACCACTACACGACCATGTCGGGCACGTCGATGGCCGCGCCCCACGTCGCAGGAGGCGTCGCCCTGCTTCGCCAGGCCCACCCGAGGTGGACGGCCGAGCAGATCAGGCAGGTGCTCACCTCACGGGCCAAGCAGTCACCTCACGGCACCGTCTATGACTCCGGCACCGGCGAGATGAGCGTCAAGCGCGCGTTGAACGCGAAGGTGACCGCCACCTCCGGCCTGCTGCTGGGCAACTTCGCCTGGCCGCACAACGGACACGAGCAGGCCACCCGGAAGGTCACCTTCACCAACCTCACCAAGAAGAAGATCGACCTGAAGTTCAAGCTCGACGGTCGGCGCGGGGCCGACGGCAAGAAGATCCCGGCCGCGACCATGCAGCTCGGCAGGAAGAAGGCGACGGTGCGTCCCGGCCAGACCGTCAAGGTGCCGGTCACCGCCCGTGACCTGCGCGCCGGCCTCACCTCGGCGTCGTACGGCGGGCTGGGCGCGCGTGTGCTGGCCACGAACAAGAAGGGGAAGGTGCTCGCGACCAGTGCGGTCGGCTACTGGATGGAGCCGAAGAGCGCCGATCTCACCGTCAACCTGATCGACCGCGACGGCAAGCCCGCCACATGGGGCAGCCTGACCGTCTTCCAGCTGGACGAGATCGCCGCCCAGGCGCCGGCCGTCGACGGTGAGCCGATCACCGCGCGGTTGCGCACCGGCAAGGTGTCGATCAACGGCTTCGTGGAGAGCGAGTCCGGCGAGTGGACCTACCTGAGCGTCCCTGAGCTCGACCTCACCAAGGACAGGACGATCACGCTCGACGCGCGACAGGCCACCCCGATCACCGTCGGGACCGAGCAGGCCGCACAGCCCCGCGACGCTTCCATGTCCTACACCCGCATCGCCCGTGGCGGCTGGGTGCTCGGCGGGGCGGCGTACGCCCGGGGGCTCGACGAGGGTGAGGTCGAGATGTCGGCGCTGACCACGAGCGCGAAGGTGACCAACGGCAAGGCCGGCTTCGGCTCCTACTGGCGCCTCTATGACCCGGCGACCTCGACCGCGGAGAGTGACTTCGTCTACAACCTGGCGTTCGACGAGACCGGTGGCGTCGCGGCGGACCAGGCGCACGAGGTCGCCGACGCCGACCTCGGCTCGGTCGACGAGACCTGGTGGGCGATGGGGGAGGACCACACCTTCTTCGACTCCATGCAGACGGTCAACCCGCTCACCGGCGAGCTGCAGTATGCCGGCGGTGGCGGGAACGCCGTGAACGCCCCCGGCACCCGCACCGCGTGGTACACCGCGGGACGACCGTGGCGCCAGATGGGCACCAGCCGGCGGCTCTTCACCGAGGTGATGTACGGCGCCCAGGAGACCTTCACTCCCGGGGAGCACCGCACCACCGACTGGTATCGGTTGCCGACCGCCACCGGGCTGAACCGCAACGCCGACGGCACACCGGGACGGGTGGCCGAGCGGCAGGGCAACCTGCTCGGGCTCGCCTTCCCGCACTGGAAGGACTCCGAGGGACGATTCGGTCAGGGTGGGTTCGGTGACATCGGGTCCGCGGAGCTGTTCCGTGGCGACGAGTCGCTCGGGAGGTCTGCCTGGCCCTCCGGCCAGTGGGAGGTTCCGGCAGGCAAGGACCGCTACACCGCGGTGGTCGACCAGCGATCCATCAGGCCGGAACCGTTCTGGTCGCTCGGCCTGCACACGGTGACCAGGTTCGGGTTCACCTCCAGCCGGCCGACCGGTGAGGACGTCGTACCGCTGCCGATCATGCTGCCGACCTTCGACGCCGAGGTGGACGGCCACCAATTGGCCCCGGCCGAGGCGGACTTCCCGGTCACCATCGACTTCGCCGGTCAGGACGGCTACCAGCCGAAGGGGATCGGTGACGTCGAGGTGCAGGTGTCCTACGACGAGATGGCCGTCGACCAGGACCCGTCGTCCTACACCTGGACCGACGTCGAGGTGACCGAGCAGGACGGGGCGTGGGTGGCGCAGCTGGACAACACCGACGCCTCCGGCAAGCGGGTGTCGCTGCACGTGAGTGCGCGGGCAGCCGACGGCACCACGGTGGACCAGTACGCGACGTATGTCCTCGCCGTGGAATGAAGTCCTGGAACGACTGGGGTTCCACAGCGTCCGGGGGCGGCCACCGATGGGGTGGTCGCCCCCGGGCGCTCTCCGGACCTGCGCCATACTCGTGGACTGTGGAACTGGATGCACTCGGGATCGGCGGTCACGAGGAGGTCCTCTACCGGCGCCTGATCGAGGGCGGGCCGGCCACCGCGGAGGAGCTGCGGGCCCTGTGCCTGGTGCCTGGAGAGTCGCTGGCCGGCGTCCTCGCCGCGCTCGTGGCCTCCGGCCTCGCCGCGCGGGAGGGGGAGTCGTTCCGTGCCGCGCCGCCGGAGCTGGCGCTGCGGTCGCTGTTGGTACGACGCCGCAGCGAGCTGGGCCGGGCCGAGAACGCGATGGCCGAGCTGACCGAGTTGTTCCGGACCGCCGCGACCGGATCCGTGCGCGACCTGGTCGAGGTGGTCACCGGCGTCGAGGGCGTGCGCCAGCGGTTCCACCAGGTGCAGAGCTCGGCGTCCAGCTCGGTGCACGCCTTCGTGCGCGCCGACCCCCAGGTCGTGCCGGCCGCGGAGAACCCCGCGGAGGAGGAGGCGCTCGGTCGTGGGGTGCAGTACTCCATCGTTCTCGAACGTGCCGTCCTCGAGGCTCCGGGGGCGCTGGCCAGCGTCGAGGAGAGCGTTGCTGCCGGTGAGGAGGTGCGCACCGTCGACCGGCTTCCGTTGCGCATGGTGATCGCCGACCGGACGACGGCGTTGGTGCCGTTGGCCTCCGAGGGCGAGCCCGGCGCCGTCGTCGTACACCAGAGCGGGCTGCTCGACGCCCTCCTCGCGCTGTTCCACCAGACCTGGGAGCGCGCCGTACCGGTGGTCAACGAACCGGTCGGTGAGGGCGAGCTCGACGGCCGGATCGTCGCACTCCTCCTGCAGGGATACGGCGACCAGTCGATCTCCGGCCAGCTGGCCGTGTCACCACGAACGGTGCAGCGCCGGATCCGCTCACTGATGGACCAGGCGGGGGTCAGCACCCGTGTCCAGCTCGGCTACTGGCTGGGGCAACGCGACTGAGCCCTCTGGCTGCTCCTGCGGCAAGGAAGTTCGCAGCGCTCGGGGCGTGGGGGCGAGGCCGGTGAGAGTGCTGGCGGAGCGAACTTCCTTGCCGTGGGTCGCGACGTACGCCTGTGGACAACGAGGTGCCGTACGCCGCGAGATCGCGAAGACTGCAGGCATGGACGCGCTGACTGCTCTGCACCGCTGTCAGCCCGAAACCTCGTGTCGGGCGCTGGCCAGCGCCGAACTTCCTTCCGGGAGGCGCATGCTTGTCCTCGACATGCTCGCCACTCGACGGGAGAACGGATGCCTCGACTCGCGCTGCGCCCACGGGACCCGCACGAGGAGCATCGGGTGGCGACGCCACTCGAGCTCTTCACCGACCTCTGCTACGTCGTCGCGGTCGCCCAGGCCGCACTCCAGCTTCATCACGCGATCAGCGAGGACCACGTCGGCCACGGCGTGGCCTACTTCCTGATCAGCTTCTTCGCGATCTGGTGGGCGTGGCTCAACTTCGCGTGGTTCAACTCCGCCTACGACAGCGACGACGTCGTCAACCGCCTGCTCACGCTGCTGCAGATCCTCGGCTCGCTGGTGCTGGCGGCGGGGGTGCCGCGGATCTTCGAGGAGGACTTCCACCTCGCCGTCGCCGGCTACGTCGTGATGCGCGTCGGGCTGGTCCTGATGTGGCTGCGGGCCGGGTCCGGCCACCCCGAGTGTCGTCGTACGATCCGTCGCTATGTCATCGGCCTGCTGGTGGCACAGGCCTGCTGGGTCGGCTTCCTCCTCGTGCCGCACGACCTGATCGTCCCGTTCTTCCTGGTCTTCGCGCTGCTCGACTTCGCCGTGCCGAGCTGGGCGGAACGCGCCGGCGAGACACCCTGGCACCCACACCACATCGGCGAGCGGTACGCCGGGTTCTTCATCATCGTGCTCGGCGAGACGGTGCTGTCGACCACCGTCGCGATCCAGGTCGCCATCGACGAGGAGGTGGTGGGGGCCAAGGTGGCACTGGTGGTCGTCGGGGGAGTGCTGATCGTCTTCAGCACCTGGTGGCTCTACTTCTCCCGGGAGTCCGGTGACGCGCTCGAGGGCGACGCCAACCCGTTCCTGTGGGGCTTCGGTCACTACTTCATCTTCGCGTCAGGCGCCGCACTCGGGGCCGGGCTGGCCGCCCGGGTCGACTACTACGACCACCACACCGAGGTCGGCGACCTGGTCACCTCTGCGGCGGTCACCATCCCGACCATCATGTTCCTGGTCGCGTTGTGGGCGGTGCACATTCGCCTCCACGACTCGTCAGTGCAGACCTGGGGTCCGTTCGCAGCAGTCATCGTCGCGCTGGCGGGGATCACGTTCGTCCCCTACTCCGAGCTGTGGGCCGGCCTGATCTGTTGTGTGCTGCTCGCCGTCGAGCTCGGGCTGGCGAGACGCAGCACTCCGGCGGCTTGCTGACCTTGTCCACGACGTCATACGGATCGGCAGCGCGAGCCACCGCAACGTATGACGCACGCGGCAGCGGGCTGCATGTCTGGGCGTAGACTTCGCTGAGTTCACCCCCTGTCATTCCAGACCGGGGGCTGTCGTCGTGTGGAGGATGAGCGTGCGCCTGCAAGGTCTCGCAGATGTGGTGTTGGCCAACGAGACGTTGGCGGGAGCGATGGCCGATGCCGGCACCGTCAGTGCGCTCGATCTGACCGGCCCTGCCGGCGTACGCCCCTTCGTCGTCTCCGGCCTGGTCCGCGCCGGTCGGAGCGTGCTGGTGGTCACCGCCACCCAGCGTGAGGCCGAGGACCTGGTCGACACCCTGGGTGACCTGGTCGACCCCGACCAGATCGCCTACTTCCCGAGCTGGGAGACGCTGCCCCACGAGCGACTCAGCCCGCGCAGCGACACCGTCGGTCGCCGCCTGGCGGTCCTGCGCCGCATCACGCATCCGGACGAGGGCGAGCTCAAGGTCGTCGTGGCGCCGGTGCGCAGCGTGCTGCAGCCTCAGGTCAAGGGCCTTGGCGACCTCGCACCGGTGGAGATCCGCAAGGGCGACACCGTGGAGATCGACGACATCGCCCGGCGCCTGCAGGACGCGGCGTACTCCCGGGTGGACCTGGTCGAGAAGCGCGGCGAGTACGCCGTCCGCGGCGGCATCGTCGACGTCTTCCCGCCGACCGAGGAGCACCCGTTGCGGGTGGAGTTCTGGGGCGACGACGTCGAGGAGATCCGCAGCTTCGCGGTCGCCGACCAGCGCACCCTCGACGCGGTCGAGCGGCTCTGGGCGCCGCCGTGCCGTGAGCTCCTGATGACCGAGGACGTACGCCGTCGCGCCGCTGAGCTGGGTGCCAGCCATCCGCAGCTGCTCGAGCTGACGGACAAGATCGCCAACGGCATCGCCATCGAGGGCATGGAGTCCCTGGCCCCGGTGCTGGTCGACGACATGGAGCTGTTGGTCGACCTGATGCCGAAGGACACCAGCGTGCTGGTGCTCGACCCGGAGCGGGTGCGCTCGCGAGCACAGGACCTGGTCGCCACCAGTGAGGAGTTCCTCGGCGCCTCGTGGGCGGCAGCGGCCAGTGGCGGTGTCGCGCCGATCGATCTCGGTGCCGCGTCCTACAAGATGCTCGGTGACGTTCGCGAGCACGCCATCGAGTCCGGGTTGGCCTGGTGGTCGGTGAGTCCGTTCGGCCTGGACGATGATCTCGATCGGGTGGGTGACCTCGACCCCGACGCGCCTTCGTCCCGGGTGATCGAGCTGAACCCGGCCGAGGCCTACCGCGGCGACGTCGCCCAAGCCGTGCGTGACGTCAAGGCCTGGAGCGACGAGGGCAAGCAGGTCTTCGTGGTCCGTGAGGGCCACGGCCCCGCGCAACGCACCGTCGAGGTGCTGGGCGAGAACGAGATCGCCGCGCGCCTGGTGGAGGACGGCCCCGTCGCGGCCGATGGCGTGGTCAACGTTCTGCAGGCCCAGCTGGTCCAGGGCCTGGTGGGTGAGACGTTCGCCATCCTCACCGGCGAGGACATCTCCGGCCAGAAGTCATCCACCCGCGACATGCGCAAGCTGCCGGCCCGACGGAAGAAGCAGATCGACCCGCTCGAGCTCAAGCCCGGCGACTACGTCGTCCACGAGCAGCACGGCGTGGGCCGCTACGTGGAGATGAAGCAGCGCGAGGTCCAGGGCGCCACCCGCGAATACCTCGTGCTGGAGTACGGCGCCGCCAAGCGTGGCTCGGCCCCGGATCGCCTCTACGTGCCCGCCGACTCCCTCGACCAGGTCACCCGCTACGTCGGGGGTGAGGCCCCCAGCCTCGACCGTCTCGGCGGTGCCGACTGGGCCAAGCGCAAGGGCAAGGCACGCAAGGCCGTGCGCGAGATCGCCTCCGAGCTGATCAAGCTCTACGCCGCCCGCCAGGCCACCAAGGGGCACGCCTTCGGGCCCGACACCCCGTGGCAGCGCGAGCTCGAGGACGCCTTCCCGTTCCAGGAGACCGCCGACCAGCTGAGCACGGTCGACGAGGTCAAGAGCGACATGATGCAGCAGGTGCCGATGGACCGGCTGGTCTGTGGCGACGTGGGCTACGGCAAGACCGAGATCGCAGTCCGGGCCGCGTTCAAGGCGGTCCAGGACGGCAAGCAGGTCGCCCTGTTGGTGCCGACCACTCTGCTGGTCACCCAGCACTTCTCCACCTTCGCCGAGCGGATGAGCGGCTTCCCGGTCAACCTGCGGGCCCTGTCACGCTTCCAGAGCGACAAGGAGGCGAAGGAGGTCATGGAGGGGCTGGCCGACGGCACCGTCGACATCGTCATCGGCACCCACCGGCTCTTCAATGCCGACGTACGTTTCAAGGACCTCGGCCTGATCGTCGTCGACGAGGAACAGCGCTTCGGCGTCGAGCACAAGGAGAAGATGAAGACGCTGCGCACCAGTGTCGACGTACTCTCCATGTCGGCAACGCCGATCCCGCGCACCCTCGAGATGACGATCACCGGGATCCGCGAGATGTCCACGATCGCCACGCCGCCCGAGGAACGCCACCCCGTCCTGACCTACGTCGGGGGCTACGAGGACCGGCAGGTGACTGCCGCGATCCGTCGTGAGCTGCTGCGTGAGGGACAGGTCTTCTACATCCACAACCGGGTGCAGTCGATCGAGAAGGCCGCCCAGCGCATCAACGAGCTGGTGCCCGAGGCCAGGGTCGCCACCGCGCACGGCCAGATGAACGAGCGCCAGCTCGAGCAGGTGATGCTCGACTTCTGGGAGAAGCGCTTCGACGTGCTCGTCTGCACGACCCTGGTGGAGTCGGGCCTCGACGTGTCGAACGCCAACACGATGATCATCGAGCGCTCCGACACCCTCGGACTCTCGCAGCTGCACCAGCTGCGCGGTCGCGTCGGCAGGTCGCGGGAGCGGGCCTACGCCTACTTCCTGTATCCGAGCGAGAAGCCGCTGACGGAGACCGCGCACGAACGGCTCGCCACCCTCGCCCAGCACTCCGACCTCGGCGGCGGCATGGCGATCGCGATGAAGGACCTCGAGATCCGTGGCGCCGGCAACCTGCTCGGCGGCGAGCAGTCCGGCCACATCGCCGACGTCGGCTTCGACCTCTACGTGCGTTTGGTGGGGGAGGCCGTCACCGAGTTCCGTGGCGACAAGGAGCCCGAGCTCGCGGAGGTGCGCATCGAGCTGCCGATCGACGCCCACCTGCCCCACGACTACATCCCGTCCGAGCGGCTGCGCCTGGAGATGTACAAGCGACTGGCCGAGGTGCGCAGCGATGACGACGTCACGCAGCTGCGTGAGGAGCTGCTCGATCGCTACGGCAACCCCCCGAAGCCGGTCGCGTCGCTGCTCGAAGTGGCACGTTTCCGGGCCCGGGCCCGTGAGGCCGGCATCGGCGAGGTCACCCTGGCCGGCAAGTTCATCCGGTTCGCTCCGGTCGACCTGCCCGAGTCACGCACGCTGCGACTCCAGCGGGTCTATCCGAAGTCGTTGGTGAAGACCACGACCAGCACCGTGCTGGTGCCGCGTCCGACCGTGCCCGGTGGACACCTGCGTGACGAGGAGCTGCTCGACTGGGCCCGCCAGGTGATCGACGGGGTGCTGGACCCGCCCGCCGTACCCGCGAAGTGAGCGGCGTCACGCCGCCTGCTTGAATGGGGGCGTCGCCAACCCATGGAGGAGTACGTCGTGAAGGTGCGCGCTGTGAGCGCCGTGGCCGTGGGAGCGGCTGCCGTTCTGTCCCTCTCCGGATGTGGATCCGACCTCGGGCCCGACCTGCACCCCGGCCGGGCGGCCGTGGTCGGTGAGCACGAGATCAGCCTGGGCGACGTCGACTCCGGTGCCGAGGCCTACTGCTCCGCCCTGGAGCCCAGCCTCGCGCAGTCCGGCCTGGCCCTGCCGATGTCGAGCATTCGCGACGAGCTGGTGTCCGTCATGGTCGACGAGAACCTCTCCCGTCAGTACGCGGAGGCCAACGACATCGACGTCCACGAAGACGTCCGTGCCCAGATGGCGCAGCTCAACCAGGACCTCAACAATGAGCAGAGCGGTGTCGCCCAGGAGAACCGGGGCACCATCCGCGACTTCAACCGACTGGTGATCTACACCTCGAGTGTGCGAGCAGCCGCCGGGGCGGCCGCGGCCCAGGGCCAGCAGCTTCCCGCCGACCAGCAGCTCGAGCAGGGTCGCCAGGAGATCGATGCCTGGGCCGAGGCACATGATGTCGAGATCAGCGTCGACCCGCGTTTCGACCAGTCGGGTGATGACTCGAACTCGTTGTCGGTCGCCGTCGGTGAAGTGACCAAACGGGCCGTGGCAGCACGCGCCGAGGTGAGCAAGCCCCAGCCTGACGCGGAGAAGATCAAGGCCTACACGGAGTCGTTGCCGGACTCGCAGAAGTGCGGCTGAGCTCTCCTCCCATGGTCGAGCCGACGGGTGGGCCGCTGGTCGAGCTGACCGAGGTGATGACCCGCATGCGGCGCGAGTGCGCCTGGAAGGCCGGTCAGACCCACCGCTCGCTGGCTCGTTTCCTGCTCGAGGAGGCCCACGAGACGCTGGAGGCGATCGACACCGGCGACGCCGAGCACCTGCGCGAGGAACTCGGCGACCTGATGCTCCAGGTCTGGTTCCACGCCGAGATCGCCTCGGAGTCCGGTGCGTTCACGATCGATGACGTGGCCCGGGACCTGATCGCGAAGATGGTGCGTCGCAATCCACACGTCTTCGGTGACGCTCCCGCCTCTGACGATCCGGCCGAGATCAACGAGGTGTGGCAGGCGATCAAGGCCGAGGAGAAGCAACGGGACTCGGTCTTCGACGGGTTGCCGCCCACGCTTCCGGCCCTGCTGCTGGCCGACAAGGTGCTCGACCGCCTCGCCCGAGAAGGTCGTAGCGCCGGCGCCACCTCGACGGACATCGGCGACCGGCTGCTCGCTCTGGTGGCCGAGGCCCGCGCCGACGGCATCGACCCCGAGCAGGCGCTGCGTGACGCCGTACGCCGTGTGGCCGGCGACGCCTGAGGCAGACGCACGAAAGCCACGTCGTGGCGTGCTGGCATCGGCCGCGCTGCCGGGTCAGTGGATCTCCAGCACGACGGTCGCGTCGACGAACAACCCGTCGTCATGGGGTGGTTTCGACAAGTGCTCCGCCGCCGCCAACTCCTGGCCGAAATTGGATACTCCCTGACGTTCGAGCCCTTCGGAGGACCGAAACGTCAGGGAGTAACCCGAGGTGAGGACCGAAACGTCAGGGAGTATCCCGGATCAGCGCCTCTTGACCTTCACGACAACCGGCTTGGAGGCGGAGGCGAGCGCGGTCTCCGAGCCGGCGTACTTCACGGTGAACCTGTGCTTGCCGACCTTGAGCCCGCGCAGCCTCACCACGGACCGGCCCTTCTTGAGCGTGGCCTTCTTGACGACCTTGCCCTTGTCGAGGAACTGCACCTTGCCCGTGGCGGAGCCGGGCTTCACGATCGCGGTCAGCTTCAGCTTCTGACCCTTCTTGATCGTCTTCTTCGCGGCCTTGAGCGTGGTCGTCGTGCTCTTCGCCAGCGACGTCGCGAACAGCTCGTCCGCCGAGCCGAGCTCCATCAGCTGAGTCTCACCGGTGGCGTCGTCGAGACCGTCGTTGTCGGTGACCGCGAAGACCCGGCCGTTGCCGGTGATGCCGAGACCTTCGAGCTTCTCCTGGGTCCAGCCGTTCAGCTCCTGCATCCGGGGAAGTACGTCGATCGCGAGGGCCTTGCTGACCGGGCGCAGCGCGGTTGAGTGCGTCGCAGGCAGGTCGACGGTGTAGACGCGCTTGATCGCGGCGCGGGGTCCGTTGAGCTTGTCCCGCTCGATGACGGCGACAGTGTTCTCGTCGATGACGGTGATCTCGGACAGACCCATCCAGTCGCCGTCGGTCGAGGTCTGCTCCAGCGTGTAGCCGAACCAGTCCCAGGTGTCGGAGGCGACGTCGTAGCGACCGATGCGGGCCACGTCCTCGCCCTCGAGCTCGCGCTGCACGGCGACGTACACCTGCTCGTCGGCGCCACCACCGGTGGCCGAGACACCTTCGAGGCCCCACTTGCCGAGGCCGTCGCGGACGTCCTTCGGCAACGAGACGGTGCGCACGATCTCGCCCTCGTCGTTGAGCCGGTGCAGCTTGTTCTGCGGGCCGGTGGCTCCTTCGGAGGCGATCCAGAAGCCGCCTGCCTGGCGGGCGTGCAGGCCCTCGATGTCGACCTTCGCGAGCGAGCCGTCGCCGTTGGTGACCTCCAGGACGCTCTCGATCCGGGCCGGGGCCGCACTGGCGTCGAGGTGGTAGATCCGACCCGTGACGTGGGCCGCGTCGCTGGCCGCCCACAACCCTGTCTCGGAGGCGGGGTCACCACTGAGCGCGCCGAGCGCGCCCCAGCCGATCGGCTGGCCGTCGACGTCGTCGGAGATCACGGACGGGAACGCGGACGGCCCGTCCGCGAGCTCGAAGACGCCCACGCTGGCGCGCACTCCCGCTCCGGCGTCGTCCTCCTCGGAGGAGACCACGAGCAGGTCGCGCGACGGGATCGGCAGCAGGCCCTCAGGGCCGTTGGCGGTGGCCAGTGCCTGGCGGAACACCGGCGCGGTCGGGTCGCTCATGTCGTAGACCGCCACGAAGTTGCTGCGCTCGGAGCCGACGAACGCGTAGGGCGTGCCGCCGATCTCCTCGAAGGCCAGGCCCTCGGGCTCGGCGCCCTTCTTGGCCGCGCGGTCATTGTTGTGCAGCCCGTGGCGGGTGGCGATCTGCTCGAAGGAGTTGCCGGCGTCCCACTTCACCTCGCCGGTGGTGGCGTCGAAGACGGTCCAGCCGCGGGTGCCGCCCTTCCAGTCGCCCTCGTTGGCGGTGGCGACCAGGTTGGGGCCGACCCACTGGAGCGCGTCGGGCTCGCGGGGAGCGTCCACGGTGCCCGTGGGGTTGAAGATGCCGTCCTTGGTGGTGTCGACGCCTTCGACCTTGGCATTGCCCGCGGAGAAGACGTTGACGATCGCGGCGGTGGGCAGGTCGATGACGACCACGCCGTTGTTCTCCTGGAGGGTGAGTGCGAGCACGTTGTCGTCGTTGATGTCGACGTACTCCGGCTCGGCGTCCTGCGGGGTGTCGAGGCCTTCCAGCGCAGAGGCGGGGAGCTCGACGGGCGTGGCCGCCCAGGTGGTGGCGTCGGGGTTCTCGAGGTCGATCACCTGCACGAACCCGGCCGGGGCCTGTGGTAGGTCGCCCTCGTCGCCGCCCTCGGGCGTCACGGCCTCGTTGCGCTGGTTCTCCATGGCGATCGCGGCGTAGCGTCCGTCGGGAGAGATCGCGATCGAGTCGGGCTGTCCACCGAGGTCGATGGAGGCGATCTCCTCGTGGTCGCCGTCGAGCATCACCACGTCCAGACGCCCTTCGCGTACGCCGGGGGCCGGGTCCTCGTCCTCCCACTGGGTGTCCTCGAGGCCGGGGTAGGTGCTCTCGTCAACGACCACCAGGGCGACCTCACCGGCACTGGAGTCGGTGACCGCGACCGAGGTGGGCTGGCCGCCCCGGCTGCCGCCGGACACGTCGTGGCTGCCGAGGCCCACCGGTGCCGACGGGTCGGTGATGTCGAGGAAACCGATCCGCCCGCCGAGGGCATCGGTGTAGGCGACGGTGTTGCCGTCGGCGCTGACCGAGGAGATCTCGGCGACCGTGGGGTCGGCCGGATCCACGCCGTCGGGCACGTTCTGGAAGACCGGGTAGGTCGCCATCCGGTGGAACGACGACGCAGAGTCCGTCGGAGTGGAGTTGTCCGCGGTCGCGGAACCACCCAGCACGGCGAGGACGGACAGGGGTAACGCGGAGACGGCGGCGAGGGCCAGTCCACGGCGGAAGAGCATGGAGATGCCTTTCGAGGGTCGGTCCCGAGACGAGACGTTGCGCATGCTCGTGGTCGGACCTGACGTCCGGCCCACGACAGGGTGGCCGACAGATGAACCGACGGCCGACGCCCGGAAACCTGTATTCGGGTGACGGGCCGGCCGGTGGGGGCCGACCCACAGCCGTCCCACACGCGCGGGTGCTGCCGGATCTCCGGGCGCTGCCCGGTTAGGCTGGCTCCGCTTGATCCATCGACCCCACCAGGAGCATCCCCAGTGGCTTCCATTGCTGCAGTCGGCGCCCGCGAGATCCTTGACTCGCGCGGCAACCCCACAGTTGAGGTCGAGGTCCAACTCGACGACGGCACGTTCGCGCGTGCCGCGGTGCCCAGCGGTGCCTCCACCGGGGCCTTCGAGGCCGTGGAGCTGCGCGACGGCGGCGACCGCTACCTGGGCAAGGGCGTGCAGAAGGCTGTCACCGCCGTGCTCGACCAGATCGCGCCCGCGATCGAGGGCCTCGAGGCCGACGACCAGCGCCTGGTCGACCAGGCGATGCTCGACCTCGACGGCACCCCCAACAAGGCCAACCTCGGCGCCAACGCGATCCTCGGTGTGTCGCTGGCCGTGGCCCGAGCGGCGGCCGACTCCGCGGCCCTGCCGCTCTACCGGTACGTCGGTGGCCCCAACGCCCACCTGCTCCCGGTGCCGATGATGAACATCCTCAACGGTGGCTCGCATGCCGACTCCAACGTCGACATCCAGGAGTTCATGATCGCGCCGATCGGTGCCCCGACCTTCCGGGAGGCGCTGCGCCAGGGCACCGAGGTCTACCACTCGCTCAAGTCGGTGCTGAAGAAGAAGGGCCTGTCGACCGGGTTGGGTGACGAGGGTGGTTTCGCGCCCGACCTCGACAGCAACCGGGCCGCGCTCGACCTGATCGCCGAGGCGATCGGTGCCACCGGCCTCGAGCTGGGCAAGGACATCGCGCTGGCCCTCGACGTGGCCGCGTCGGAGTTCTGCGAGCCACTCGACTCCGGGGTCGGCTCCTACACCTTCGAGGGTGCCCAGAAGTCCGCAGCCGAGATGAGCGCCTACTACGCCGACCTCGTCGCGTCGTACCCGATCGTCTCCATCGAGGACCCCCTCGACGAGGAGGACTGGGACGGCTGGAAGACCATCACCGACGAGCTCGGATCCAAGACCCAACTGGTCGGCGACGACCTGTTCGTCACCAACGTCGAGCGGCTGCAGCGCGGCATCGACGGTGGTCAGGCCAACGCGATGCTGGTGAAGGTCAACCAGATCGGGTCGCTCACCGAGACCCTCGACGCGGTCGACCTCGCCCACCGCGCGGGCTTCCGCAACATGATGAGCCACCGCTCCGGCGAGACCGAGGACACCACGATCGCCGACCTCGCCGTCGCCACCAACTGCGGTCAGATCAAGACCGGTGCCCCGGCACGTTCCGAGAGAGTCGCGAAGTACAACCAGCTGCTGCGCATCGAGGACGAGCTCGCCGAGGCGGCCCGCTATGCCGGTGCCGCCGCGTTCCCGCGCTACTCCCGGAGCTGACCTGAGTCATGGCTGATCGTCGACCGAGCCGGGGCAGCGGCCCCCAAGGCACCCGGAGGCCCAGTGGCCCCCGGGGAGCCCGGCCGCGCGCCGGAGCGGTCGGCGCATCCGCCGCTTCGCCGCGAACGACGAGCCGGCCTGCCCTCCGACGTCCTCGCGAACGCCCCCACTTCACCGGGCGGGCCGCCATCCTGGTCCTCGTCCTGGCCGTGCTCACGGTCTCGTTCGCCTCGTCGATGCGTGCCTATCTCCAGCAGCAGCAACACATCTCCGACCTGAAGTCGCGGATCTCCGAGACCGACCGCCAGATCGACCACCTGGAGCGGGAGAAGCGACGGTGGGAGGACGACGCCTACGTCGAGGACCAGGCCCGCGCCCGCTTCGGCTACATCAAGCCGGGGGAGACCGGCTACATGGTGATCGACGAGGACGGGAATCCGCTCGACTCGCCCGACCAGCTGAGCGACGCCGACGACCTGCCCGACGAGAAGCCCGAAGCCTGGTGGGACAGCGCCTGGGCCTCCATGGAGGCGGCCGGGTTCCCCAACCGCAACAAGCCAGACCAGCCGGTCGACAAGATCACCCCACAGAAGACCGATGACTGAGCCTGCAGATTCCACAACTCCCGACGAGGTGGCCTCTTCCGGAGTCACCGCCGCAGACGCTGCCGCGATCGAGGCCCAGCTCGGGCGGGCACCCCGCTCGATCCACGAGATCGGCCACCGCTGCCCGTGCGGCAACCCCGACGTGGCGACCACCGAGCCCCGCCTCGACAACGGCACGCCGTTCCCCACGACGTACTACCTGACCTGCCCGCGCGCCGCGTCGAAGATCGGCACCCTCGAGAATTCCGGGCTCATGCGTGACATGGAGCGCCGTCTGGCCGAGGAGCCCGACCTCGCTGCGCAGTACGCCGCCGCGCACGAGGCCTACCTCGCGGCTCGGACCGAGATCGGTGCGGCCAGCGGTCACGACGTCCCCGAGATCGAGGGCATCTCCGCCGGCGGCATGCCCAAGCGGGTCAAGTGCCTGCACGTGATGGCGGGTCAGGCCCTGGCCCAGGGCCCGGGCGTGAATCCGTTCGGTGACGAGGTGCTCGAGCTGCTCGGTGAGTGGTGGAAGTCCGGACCCTGCGTCACCGACTCCGGGACCGCGTCGAGCTGACGCACGCCGGCCGCCGTACGATTCTGGCCGTGGATGAATCGACGACCCCCAGCGCCACGGCCCGGGTGGCCGCGATCGACTGCGGCACCAACACCATCAAGCTGATGATCGCGGACCTGCCGGAGGTCCTCGTGCGGGAGACCCGGATGGTGCGTCTCGGGCAGGGTGTCGACCGCACCGGCCGTCTGGCCGACGAGGCCCTGGAGCGGACCTTCGCCGCAATCGACGACTACGCCGCCCTGATCCGCCGGCACCACGTCACCCGGGTCCGGTTCTGCGCGACCTCGGCCAGCCGGGACGCGTCGAATGCCGACGTCTTCGTGCGTGGCGTCCGTGAGCGGTTGGGCATCGAGCCCGAGGTGGTCGCCGGGCACGAGGAGGCCGCTCTCGCCTTCGACGGTGCGGTGCGCAACCTCCGGGATGTGCCGACGCCACCGGTGCTGGTCATTGACATCGGTGGCGGCTCCACCGAGCTGATCCTCGGCGCTGCCGGGACGCACAGCGACGCGGGTCAGAGCACGGCCGGCTCGTCCGGTGCGGCGTCGGGCCCCATGGCCGCACACAGCATGGACATCGGGTCCGTGCGCATGCACGAACGCCACCTCCACTCGGATCCGCCGACGGCCGACGAGATCGCCGCCGCCGTCCGTGACATCGATGCCCACCTCGACGACTGCCCTGTGCCTGCTGGCGAGGCGGGCACGGTCGTGGGTGTGGCAGGCACGATCCTGACGGTCGCGGCCGGCGTGCTCGACCTGCCGGCCTACGACCGGGAGCGCATCGACCAGTCCGTGCTGTCGCTGGAGGCGGTGCATGCGATGACCGAGAGGCTCCTGGCGATGACTGTCGAGCAGCGGCTGGCCCTGCCCTACATGGCCGCGGGTCGCGCAGACGTGATCGGTGCCGGTGCCCTGATCCTCGACCGGGTGCTGCGACGTACGACTGCCGACGAGCTGGTTGCCTCCGAGGCCGACATCCTCGACGGGATCGCCTGGTCGATGGCCTGACCCCCGAACGACGTCTCGGGCAGTGTCCTGCGGCGGGCATCGCATCGAGGGGCGATACGGTCGTGGGGACATCCGACTCGGAGGAAGGCACCACGAATGTTCAAGTTGCTGAAGATCGCGGCCCTCATCGGCATCGGCTACGTGCTGGGCGCCAAGGCCGGCCGTGAACGCTACGAGCAGATCGCCCGCACCGCCAGCAAGGTGCGGCAGAGCCCGCCGGTGCAGGCCGGTGTCGCGAAGGCGTCCGAGCAGGCGCCGGTCGTGGCCGACGCGGTCAAGCACAAGGCGGCCGACGTCGCCTCGACGGTGGCCGAGAAGGCGCCGTTCGGCGGTCAGGGTGGCGCCCACGCGGCCGAGATGCCGGAGATGAACCCGGGTGCGAACGGCACCGGTTCCTGATTGCCCGTGACCGAGCTGCTGCCGCACCCGCTGACCGGGCAACCGTTCGCCTCGCCCGTGCCTGCGGGCACCGGCTGGCCGGACGACCCGGCAGCGAGCGGCACGCCGGTCGCGCACGACGCTGACGACGTACGACGACTGGCCGACGAGGTCGACCTGGCCGAGCTGGATGCTCGGGTCTCGGTGTGCAGCGCGTGCGATCGCCTGGTGCAGTGGCGCGAGGACGTGGCCCGCGACAAACGGGCCAGCTTCGCCGACCAGCCCTACTGGGGTCGCCCGATCGCGGGGTGGGGCGCCGAGCGGCCGGGCGTCCTCATCGTCGGGCTGGCCCCGGCGGCCAACGGGGGCAACCGCACCGGGCGCATCTTCACCGGCGACCGGTCAGGTGACTGGCTCTTCGCCTCGCTGCACCGAGTCGGCCTCGCTTCGCAACCCACCTCGGAGCACGCCGGCGACGGATTGCGCCTGATCGACACCCGCATGGTCGCCACCGTCCGCTGCGCCCCACCGCAGAACCGGCCGACCACCCAGGAGCGGAACACCTGCTCGCCGTGGATCGAGCGCGAGATCTCCCTGGTGGCGCCGTCGGTCCGTGTGGTCGTCGCGTTGGGCGGATACGGCTGGGACGCGGCCCTGCGGTCCTTCAAGGCCGCTGGCTTCGACGTCCCGCGACCCAAGCCGAAGTTCGGACACGGTGCGGAAGCCCTGATCGGTGATCGGGTGACCCTGCTGGGTTGCTTCCACCCGAGCCAGCAGAACACGTTCACCGGCAAGCTCACCGAGGAGATGACCGACGCCGTGTTCCGCCGTGCGGCGACGCTGGTCTGACTGCGCGCCCGTCTTGGGTGTGGATCTTCCGGCGTTCGGCGCCGGAAGATCCACACTCAAGCGCAGGGGGGAGCCCGCTTGCTGGCAGAATCGCCCGCGTGACTCTCCACGCCATCACCGTCCTCGGCCACGACCGTCCCGGCATCATCGCCGAGGCCACCGGGATCCTCAGCTCGCTCGGCCTGAACCTCGAGGACTCCTCGATGACGTTGCTCCGGGGCCACTTCGCGATGACGCTGATCAGCGCCGGTGACGCCGCCAGCGCGGAGATCGAAGCGGCCCTGGTCTCGTTGACCGAGGGTGGCGACCTGAGCGCCTCGGTGCGTGAGCTGACCCGGGAGGAGGCGACGCCCAGCCAGGGCCGGTCGTGGGTGCTCAGCGTGCACGGTGGCGATCGTCCCGGCATCGTGTCGTCGGTGGTGGGCCGGGTGGCCGCAGTCGGCGGCAACGTCACCGACCTGACCACGCGGTTGGCCGGGGACCTCTACGTGTTGGTGGCCGAGCTCGACCTGCCGGTCGAGGTCGATGTCGACACGTTGCGCGACGACCTGCGCGAGGTGGCCGCCGAGCTCGGTGTGGGCGTGAGCCTGCACGAGGTCGAGGCAGACGAGCTGTGAGCTCCCCGGAAGCTCCGGGTGAAGCGAGAGGCCACGCCGAACCGCCGCCCGAGACCGTGAACCAGCGCGTCGCCGAGTGGAACGAGGCCGAGCTCGGTGTCGAGGGCACACTGCTCGGGGTGGTCACCGCACCGGCTCCGGTGCTGTCCGCGGAGGGATCGCGGGTCGACCCCACAGCACCGGAGGTCGTCCAGCTGGCTGCCGACCTGGTCGCCACGATGCGGGTGTCCCCGGGGTGTGTCGGCCTGGCCGCTCCCCAGGTGGGGGAGTCGGTGAAGGTGTTCTGCGTCGACGTCTCCGAGCATCCGAAGACCCGCGACCACCACGGCACCTTCGTGTTGTGCAACGCAGAGGTCATCGAGTCCTCCCGCAACGAGAAGGCTCGTGAGGGTTGCATGAGTGTCCCCGACCTCACCGGTGACGTGAAGCGGGCGACGCGTCTCGTCGTACGCGGTCAGCTGCCGGGCACCGGCGAGACCGTGACCCTGCGAGCGAACGCGTTCGAGGCCCGGGCACTGCAGCACGAGATCGACCACTGCGACGGCTTCCTGTTCCTCGACCGGGCCGCCGGCGCGCACGCCATCCACGCCCGCAAGACCTATCTCTGAGTGATCGTGGAACATCCCAGTCACCGGGCGCCTGGGATGTTCCACGATGATGAGCACAACGCCCCCGTAGCCCAACCGGCAGAGGCAGTCGCCTTAAAAGCGATCCAGTGTGGGTTCGAACCCCACCGGGGGCACTCCGCGCTCCGTGAGACGCACTCTCCGGTGCGGGTGGTTCATCTCGACAGGACGTTCGCGCGTCGGGCGGGGGCGCTGAGCGTGGGAGTGCTCGACGGAGGACCGAACTTCCTTCCGCGAGGAACATCGCGGATCGGTGGAGCCAGACCTCAACTGGACGCAGACCTCAACTGGACGCGGACCTCAACTGGACGCGAGCCGCGCCAAGGTCGGGACGGTCGCGGCCGGGCAGTGCAATGATCTTGGTCTGCAGGCGCCCGGCATTGGCGCGCATCTTGGCATCGGCGGCGGTTCATCGACCGGGCCGAGCTGCCCTCCTGCGGGTCTTTGTGGGGAGCACACCCCATTTGGGAACAGCCGACCCTGCCCGTTCGTTCTAGTTCATGAGCAGACCGCCTAGACTGAAGGCGTACGTGGGAGCCGTCAGAGCGATGGTCCCGACCGGCCTCCAAGGAGGAGACCACATGAAGAGCAACAATCCGGTGTTCAACCGGTCCCCCGAATTCAACGGCCAGGCCAACGCCTACGGCAACCAGACCTATGCCGGCAACGGTCAGGCCCACAGCGGCTACGGCCAGACGCCGACGATGACCGACCCCTCCCAGTGGAGCGTCGCCCAGGGTGGACAGGGCGGCAACGGCCCGGCCGGCTACGCACAGCCCGGCCAGGTCGACCAGGGCCGGATGACCATCGACTCGGTGGTGCAGAAGACCGGTCTGTCACTCGGTGTGGTCATCGTGACCGCGCTCGCGACCTGGATCCTGACCCCTGAGATCAGCGATGGCGCCAACCTCGGCCCGCTGATGGCAGCAGTCGGCATCGGCTCGCTCGGTGCGTTCGCGCTCTCCATGGTCAACTCCTTCAAGAGGGTGATCAGCCCGGCGCTGGTGCTCGCCTTCTGTGCGCTCGAGGGTGTCGCCCTCGGCGGCCTGAGCAAGTTCTTCGACGCCCAGTTCCAGGGCAATGTGGTGAGCGGTGCCGTGATCGGCACGTTCGCTGCCTTCGCCGGCACGCTCGCGGCCTACAAGTTCTTCAACATCAAGGTGAGCGCCAAGTTCCAGATGTTCGTGATCGCGGCCGTCTTCGGCATGGTCGGCCTCTCGGTCATGGAGCTGGTGCTCGGCATGTTCGGCGCCGAGATCGGCCTCTTCGGGGTCAGCGGCCTTGGCATGGTCACCGCCTTCGCCGGCCTGATCCTCGGTGTCTTCATGCTGATCATGGACTTCGACTTCGTGGAGAAGGGCATCCGTGCCGGCCTCCCCGAGCGCGAGTCCTGGCGTGCGGCCTTCGCGATGACCGTCAGCCTGGTCTGGATCTACACCAACCTGCTGCGCATCCTGGCGTTCTTCAGCCAGGACTGACCAGCCAGGACTGACCAGCCAGGACTGACCAGCCAGGACTGGTGTCGTACGTCGTCATCGGCGCGGACTGCCTTCGGGCGGTCCGCGCCGATTGTCATTGGACGATCATCACGCACCGGGCCGACAGGGTCGGCTGCCACCGATCGGCGTGCAGACAGGCCGTCTGATGCGTGGGCTGGCAATGCCTGAACTGACGGAGACAAGAAAGCGGCGCCGACCTCGGGTGAGGTCGGCGCCGCTCTGCTTGACGAGTGCTGCCGATCAGCTGATGGCCTTCGCGCAGGTGGTCGACGCGTTGGTGAACAGCTTGGCGTCGGAGGGCTGGACACCCGTGGGGTCAGCGTCAGCCAGCGCCTGCAGGGTCTCCGGCGAGGCTTCGTCGTAGACGTCGTCGACGAAGCAGGTGACGACCTTGTTGGCAATGCTGTCCGGCATGTCCATGCCGGCCTGCTTGCCGTTGTCCTTCACGATCTTGGTGTAACCGGCGATGACATCGTCGCGTGAGGGTTTGCCGGCGGCATCCTCTGCGGGCTCCGGGGCCTCCTCGGACTCCGTGCTCTCCGTGGGCTCTTCGGACTCCGTGCCCTCCGTGGCGTCAGAGGACTCGTCGGTCGTCTGCGACGACTCGTCCGACGAGTCGGACTTGTTCGAGTCGTCGTCACCGCAGGCGGAGAGAAGGCCGGAGAGTGCGATGGCCGTTGCCAGGAGCAAGGACGAGATTCGTACGCGCGTGTTGGTCATCGTTTCCTTCGTGATTGGTCGAGGCGACTGCGTGGTTTCCACGCAGACCCTCCCATTCCCCATCAGAAGGAGATCAAACCGGGGTCTCAGGATCTGGTCGTTCCGAGTCGGAGACCTCGGCCGAGCGGGTTCAGCCGCTGATCGGATGTTCGAGCCAGGCCAGCACGGCCAGCACCCGCCGGTTGTCGTCCGAGGCCTGCGGCAGGTCGAGCTTGGTGAAGATGGCGTTGATGTGTTTGCCGACCGCCTTCTCGGTGACGAACATCCGGGCGGCGATGGCGGCGTTGGACCGGCCTTCGGCCATCAGGGTCAACGTCTCCCGCTCCCGGGCGCTGAGCCTCTCGAGCGGGTGGTCGCGCGAGACACCGCCGACCAGCGCGGCCACCACCTCCGGGTCGAGCACGGTGCCACCGGCGATCACCTGCGACAGTGACGCCACGAAGTTGTCGACGTCGGCGACCCGGTCCTTGAGCAGATAGCCGACCGACCCCTCGCCGCTGGCCAGCAGCTCGCGCGCGTAGAGCGGCTCGACGTACTGGCTGAGCACCAGCACCGGGAAGGCCGGGCGAGCCGAGCGTGCGGTGATCGCAGCGACGAGTCCCTCGTTGCTGAACGACGGCGGCATGCGTACGTCGACCACGGCGGCGTCCACGTCGGGCTCGGCCAGGGCGGCGGCCAGGGCCGGGGCGTTGTCGACCGCGGCGACGACCTCGAAGCCGGTGGCCTGCAGGATCCGGCTCAGTCCGGCTCGGAGGAGGGCCTGGTCCTCGCCGAGGACGATCCTTGCGGGCACGGCAGCTCCATGGTGACGACGGTGGGTCCCCGGAGGGGGCTGGTCAGGGTCATTGTGCCGTCGAAGGCCTGCAGCCGTCGCGCCACACCGGCGAACCCGGAGCCCGTCGGGTCGGCGCCACCGCGGCCGTCGTCGCCGACCACCAGTCGGATCAGCGATCCGTGGTGGGTGCCGCTCACCCAGGCACGGCTCGCGTCGGCGTGCTTGACGATGTTGGTCAGGCACTCGGTCACCGCGAAGTACGCCGCCGACTCCACCGGCGCCGGCAGGTCGTCGTCAAGGGCGAGCGCGAGGGTGACCGGCATCGGAATCGCCAGGGTGAGTGCCTCGATGGCGCCGGCCAGGCCACGATCGGCCAACACGGGCGGGTGGATGCCACGCACCACGGAGCGCAGGTCCTCGAGGGCGGAGACAGTTGTCTCGCGGGCCTCCTTGAGGAGCTCCGCAGCCGCGGCGGGGTCGGTGGACATCAGCTTCTCGGCGAGTCCGACATTCATGCCGACGGCGGCGATCCGGGCCTGGGCGCCGTCGTGCAGGTCGCGCTCGATGCGTCTCACCTCGGCTGCCGAGTGGTCGAGGGCCTGGGAGCGGGAGGTCGCAACCTCTTCGACCCGACGCTCGAGCTGCTCGACCCGTGAGTGGCCCAGGATGCCGCGTTCCGCCAGCGCCCGGGCCCGGACCAGCGCCGGGGTGACCAGCCACCACACCATGAGCAGTGGCCCTGAGAGGCACAGCAACAGCACCCACGCCCAGCTCAGGTCGACAATGGTGCCGATCAGGTAGACCACCGGGGTGGTCAGCAGCCCGACCACGACCATCGAGAGCACGAACCCGCCGGTGACGGAGAACCACAGGAACGCGAAGTCGCGCCACCGGGCCTTGTCGCGCAGCCACACCGCGGCGCGGGTCACCGGGTTGGTGCCGGTGGTGTCCGCGTAGCCGGTCGGGATCTCCTCCCCGAGCAGCTGTCCGGCGATCCAGCGGTGCAGGCGGGTCAGCTGCTCGGTGGCGGGCACGGCGAGGTGGGCCAGGCCCAGACCGACGACGACCAGAGTCAGCGGCACCGCGAGCAGGCTGAGGATGCCGAGCAGCAGAGCCGGCACGAAGAGCAGGGCCTGGCCCAGGGCCACCCCGGTCAACCGGAGGCGTTCGACGAACGCCTCACGGTTGACCGGCTTCGGGAGGATCGAGGCGATCCTCGGCAACGGCATGGACATGGTCATGGAGTCTGTCACTGTCCCGCACCGGCGACGGCCAACGGCTGGCGTGCCGTGGAGCGTCGTACGGCGACAGCGGCGGAGGCCAGGGTGATCGCGACGGCGACCACTGCCAGCAGCGGCGGCAGCCACAGCTGACCGTCGGGCACGATGCCCTCGTGGCGGGCGATTCCGAACGGCACGATCGTGGCGAGCGAGGCCAGGGCACCGAAGGTGACACCGACGGCGGCGACGATGGCAGCCTCGGCCACGACCGATCCACGCACCTGCTCGGGAGTGGCGCCGAGCAGCCGCAGCCGGGCGAGCTCACCGCGACGGTGGGCGACGACCGCGGCGAACGAGTTCACCACCATGATCGCGGCGAACAGCGAGATTATGCCGATCACCACGTTGTTGAGCATGGTGATCGTGTCGGTCTCCGGGGTCGACTCGGCGAGGGTGCGGCCGTCGATGCCGGCCAGCATCAGGGTGCCGATGCTGGCAGAGGTGAACACCATCACCGGGGCGAGCACCCCGGCCAGCAAGGGAGCCCGGCGCGAGGTGTTGTGTGCCGCCAGGTGGCCGGTGCTGCCGGCCCGACCGACGACCGGACGGAGCAGGGTGGCGCTCCAGCGCAACAGGAGCGGCGCAATGCAGGCGAGCCCGGCCGAGACCAGGATCGAGCTGGAGCCCGAGGTGGCCATCGCGTCGTAGGGGTCGTCGGAGTGGGCGGTGACCGTGATCGTGATGACGGCCATCGTGAGGCCGTAGCCGATCAGCAGGACGGCGGCCAGCGCCCGCCACCAGCGCATGGGCTGGTTGCCGGCGGTGCCGTCGGTGAGGGCGATGGTGGCCGGGCCACTGGTCGCCTTGCGGCCGGCGATGGTCGCGGAGACCAGGCTGGTGGCGACGACGGCGAGCATGCTGATGCCCAGCGACGCCGGGCCACCGGCGTAGTCGACGGTGTCGGCGACCATGCCGCCGTTGCGGATCATGGTGAACAGTGCTCGGCCGCCGAGCCAGGCGGCGGCTGCGCCGAGGCCCGAGGCGACGACGGCGACGAGGAAGGTCTCGATGCGGATCATCCGCCGGGCCTGCCCCGGTGAGGCGCCGATGGTGCGCAGGAGCGCGATCTCGACGTCGCGTTGGCGCACCGCGATGCCCAGGGTCGAGGCGAGGGAGAAGAGCACGATGATCGTGCCCCAGCTGCCGACCACGGCGCCCATGATGAACAGGGTGTCCTGATCGACCTGGGCCATGTCGGTGAACGAGGTCTCGAGCAGGGTGGCGAACGAGCCGATCAGCAGGGTGCCGAAGAAGATCGACGCGAACGTCGCCGTGAACGCCGTACGTCGGGCGCTAAGTGAACGCAGGGCCAGGCCGATCATGACGCCACCCCCGAGGACACCAGGTCGTCGAGGTGGGCCATCTGGCTGGCCACCGCGTCGGCCGTGGGCTGGGTCATCCGGCCGGCCACCCTGCCGTCGACCAGGAACATCACGGAGTCGGCGTACGACGCGGCGACGGGGTCGTGGGTGACCATGACGACGGTCTGGCCCCACTGGTCGACGCTGTGTCGCATCAGGGTGAGGATCTCGCGGGCGCTGGTCGAGTCGAGGGCGCCGGTGGGTTCGTCGGCCAGCAGTACGGCGGGTTGGCTGACCAGGGCTCGGGCGATGGCCACCCGCTGTTGCTGTCCGCCGGAGAGCTGACCGGGCAGGTGACCGGCACGCTCACCGAGGCCCACCCGGGTGAGCAGCTCGCGGACCAAGTGCTTGTCGGAACGGCCGCCGGCCAGGCGCCGGGGGAGTGCGACATTCTGCTCGGCGGTCAGGTAGGGCATCAGGTGGAAGTCCTGGAAGACGATGCCGATGCGGTCGCGTCGCAGCTTGGTGCGCTGGGACTCCGACCAGTCGGTGACGTCCTCACCGCCGATCAGCACCCGGCCACCATCGGGCCGCTCGAGTCCTGCGGCACAGTTCAGGAACGTGGACTTGCCGGAGCCGGAGGGACCCATCACGGCGGTGAAGGTGCCGGTCGGGATGGCCAGGTCGATGCCGTCGAGGGCGCGGACCGGGTTGTCGGGGTCACCGTAGGAACGGGTGAGTTGGTGGACGCTGAGGGCTGGCTGGCTGTTGAGAGGTTGGGAGTTCATGTCCCTGACGCTATTTGCGTGAGGCCCTCGTCGCGATGGGCGCAAACCGCCAACCGAGGTAGGGATTTCCCTACTTGTGTGCCGGCTCGGCGGCCGAGTCCGACTCCTCCGGTGCCTCGGCCTCCGTGCGCGGGTGACGGCGGCGGTGGCGCAGCTCGACCCAGAGACCTCGGACGCCTCGGCGGGAGCCGCCGACCTCGGTGCCGTCGAGCTCGGTTCCGGGAGTGCGTGCCGCTTCGACAGCGGCTCGTGCGATCGGCAGCACGCCCTCGCCTCGCAGGGCCTCGGGGCCGACCTCCGAGTCGGGCACCAGCTCCAGGGCGGCCATCACCGACGGGAGCAGTACGGCGGACATGGTGGCGTAGCCGTCGGCCGACGGGTGGAACTGGTCGGGCCCGAAGAGCAGGGCCGGCGCAGCGGCGAACTCGGGGCCGAGGATCGAACCGAGCGAGACCGTGCGGCCCCCGGCCTCGACCACGGCGATCGCCTGGGCGGCAGCCAGTCGACGGGACCAGCCGCGAGCCACCTGCTTGAGCGGCGGGTTGATCGGCTTGATGGTGCCGAGGTCTGGACAGGTGCCCACGACGACGGCGACGCCGGCGCCCCTCAGTCGGCGTACGGCCTCGGAGATCAGGGCAACCGACTGTGACGGGCGCACCGTGTGGGTGACGTCGTTGGCGCCGATCAGGATCACCGCGACGTCGGGCTCGATCGGCAGCGCCGACTCGACCTGGGCGGCCAGGTCCTTGGACTGGGCGCCGACGACGGCGAAGGAGCGCAGGTAGACGCGACGGTCGGCCCGCTTGGAGAGCCCGCTGGCCAGGTGCGCACCGGGCGTGCCGGTGACGCTGTCCACGCCGTACCCGGCAGCGCTGGAGTCACCGATCAGGGCCACCTTGAACGCAGGCCCGGGGCGTCCGCGGCCGTACCAGCCGGTGGCATCGGGTGGGTCGCCCTCGGCGTCACCGATGGCGCGCCGCGCCAGCTTCGCCTCGGCGCGCAGGACCCCGTAGAGACCTGCGCCCAACGCAGAAAGGCCCCCGCCGCCATACATCGCGGCAGAGGCGAGCTTCTTGGCTGCCGCTGTCTTCCCCACACCTCCAGTCTACTGATCGGTAGTTGCCCTCGCGGAGGAACCGGGGGCTAGCCTGAGCGCGTGGACTACGTGAACTCGCTCCTTGACCTGATCGGCAACACTCCGCTGCTGCGGCTCTCGCGCTCGTTGGACGAGGCGGCCGACGGGCCGATCGTGCTGGCCAAGGTCGAGTACCTCAACCCCGGCGGCTCGGTGAAGGACCGCATCGCGACCCGGATGATCGAGGCCGCTGAGGCCTCCGGCGAGCTGCAGCCCGGTGGCACCATCGTCGAGCCGACCTCCGGCAACACCGGCGTCGGCCTGGCCATGGTCGCGCAGGCCAAGGGCTACAAGTGCATCTTCGTGTGCCCCGACAAGGTCAGCGAGGACAAGCGCAACGTGCTCAAGGCGTACGGCGCGGAGGTGGTCGTGTGCCCCACCGCCGTGGCGCCCGAGCACCCGGACTCCTACTACAACGTCTCCGACAAGCTCTCGTCGCAGCCGGGTGCGTGGAAGCCCAACCAATACGCCAACATGCACAACCCGCGCTCTCACTACGAGACCACCGGCCCGGAGATCTGGGCACAGACCGAAGGCCGGATCACCCACTTCGTGGCCGGCGTCGGCACCGGCGGAACGATCAGCGGCATCGGCAAGTACCTCAAGGAGCAGAACCCGTCGGTCCAGGTCATCGGCGCCGACCCGGCCGGCTCGGTCTACTCCGGCGGCACCGGTCGCCCCTACCTGGTCGAGGGGGTCGGCGAGGACTTCTGGCCCGAGACCTATGACCGCGACATCGCGGACCGGATCATCGAGGTCGCAGACAGAGACTCCTTCGCGTTCACCCGCCGCCTGGCCCGCGAGGAGGCACTGCTGGTCGGCGGCTCGTCGGGCATGGCCGCCTTCGCCGCCAAGCAGCTCGCGGCAGAGCTGGCTGCCGAGGGACGCACCGACGCCGTCATCGTCGTGCTGCTGCCCGACTCCGGGCGCGGCTACCTGACCAAGGTGTTCAACGACGAGTGGCTCGGCACCTACGGCTTCGCGACCGGCGACGCCGGAGAGCGTCGTACCGTCGGGGAGGTCCTGCGCGGCAAGTCCGGCCAGCTGCCCGACCTGGTGCACACCCACCCCAACGAGACCATCGCCGAAGCGGTGCACATCCTTCAGGAGTACGGCGTCTCCCAGATGCCCGTGGTGCGCGCGGAACCGCCGATCGTTGCCGCCGAGGTCGCGGGCTCGGTCTCCGAGCGGACCCTCCTCGACGCGCTCTTCGCCGGTCACGCGAAGTTGACCGACACCGTCGAGCAACACATGTCGCCGGCCCTGCCGACGATCGGCTCGACCGAGGAGGCCCACGACGCGGTCGCCCAGCTCGAGGACGCCGACGCGTTGCTCGTGCAGGAGGACGGCAAGCCGGTCGGCGTACTCACCCGCCAGGACCTGCTCGCCTACCTCGCCCGGGGTTGAGGCCCGACTGGCGCCAGCCCGTGACTCCGGGCTGACGCTCGACTGGCACCGGCCCGTGACTCACGGCTGACGCCGACTGGCGCCTGCCCCTTGGCCGGCTGCGGTCAGAGGGGTCCGTTCTTCGAGCTCAGGGCGCCGCAGGTGACGGTGCGGCTCCACACGGGACCAGTCCAGTTGAAGAGAGTGCTCTCGATGGTGAGCGTCCACTTCGTGGAGGAGAGGTCGATGCCGCTCATCGTCGAGACGACGCTGGCCGAGCGGGTGGTGCTGGTGGCAGTGCCCTCGATGCGGGTGCCCTGGTTCTTGTAGATGCGGTAGCGGTAGGACGCGCCGGTCGGTCCACTGTCGGTGAACGAGCTCACGTCGAAGGTGACCCCTTCGGTGAAGAACCCGGTCCGGCACTCGTAGGTGCCACTCACCGCCGCGGGCTGGGCCAGCTGGGCCGTGCCGACGGTGAGGTTGGCCGAGCGGGTCCCGGTGAACTTCGCCTCGGCGATGCCGGCGATCGTGAGCAGGCAGGCCACCAGGGCCGTCACCGTGACGGTGCGGCGAAGCAGGTCGCTCCAACTCACGGTCGGCAGTCCTTTCGTGGTGATCGGGAGGTCTCGGGATCAAGCCTGACGCAGCAGGCTCAAGACGATGGCGGGTGTTTGCTCAAGGTTTCCGCAAGCCGGCTGGCATGATCGGGGTCATGGAACGCTCGGCGCTGGTGATCGAGGACGATGCGGACATTCGCTCGTTGATCGAGTTCACCCTGTCCAGTCAAGGCTTCACCGTGACCGGCGCCGAGGACGGGCCCAGCGGAGTCGAGCTGGCGCGAACCCTGGATCCCGACCTGATCACGCTCGATCTCGGGCTACCCGGTTTCGACGGAGTCGAGGCCTGCCGACGCATGCGCGCCTTCACAGATGCATACGTGGTGATGATCTCTGCTCGCTCCGACGAGATCGATCGGCTGATCGGTCTCGAGACCGGGGCCGACGACTACCTGGTCAAGCCGTTCAGCCCACGGGAGCTCAAGGCCAGGGTCACCGCCCTGTTCCGACGTCCGCGGACCAGGGCGACGACGCAGCCCCCCGCTGCGCCGCCGCCCACCCCCGGCCCTCCCACCCCCGAATCGGTCCAGTCCGCGGCGTCTTCAGTTGCGCCGGCGGACGAGACCGAGGTCCTTCGCCACGGTGCTCTCACCGTGGACGTCGATGCACGTCAGGTCTGGATCGACGAAGAGGAACGAGACCTCACCAAGATCGAGTTCGACCTCCTGGTCGAGCTGGTTCGCCGCCCCTCGCGGGTGTGGAGCCGAGAGGCCCTTTTGCGCACGGTCTGGGGCAACGACTGGGCCAGCGACACCCACCTGGTCGAGGTGCACGTCGGCAACCTTCGTCGCAAGCTCGGTGAGCAAGGTGGCCGACGGCTGATCAGGACCGTCCGCGGCGTCGGCTACCGCATGGAGACGGTGGGCTGAGCCGGACGAGTCGGGTCCCGCTCGCGCCGGCTCACCCGACCAGGCACTCGTGCAGTTCCCTGCTCGAGGTGTCGGCCACCTCGGTCAACGAGGAGCACAGGTCCTGGGCGCAGTGCCAGTCGTCGGCACGGATCGCCTTCTCCATCTCCGCGGCCGTCTCGGACAGGTCGACTGCCCCGACACTGGCCGAGGAGACCTTCAGGCTCAGTACGGCGTCGATCGCGGCGTCCGCGTCCTGTTCGGTGACCGCGCGGCGAACTCGAGCGACCCGTTCGGGCAGCATGTCCATCCACATCTCGGCATAGAGGATGACGTGCTTCTCGTCGAGGTCCTCGATGAGCTCGGCCAGCGCCTCGGCGTAGGGATCGTGCACGGCCGACTCGTCGTCGCGGCGCCAGATCATGCCCAGTCCGAGAGCGAGGAGGGCGACCAGGGCGACCCAGAAGACGTTGTTCTGGATGACCGGTTGGCGCAGGAACCTGATGGCGTTGCCGACCTCGGGGATGACGGCCTGCATCTGCCAGACCGTGTCGCCCTCGAGGGTCGCGGTCCATGGGTCCGGAGCGCCGTTGGCATCGCCCTGGGTGCGGACCGCGATGGTGCCGTCGTCGTTGTGCTTGACCTCGATGATGCGGTGCGTCTCGACACGGTGGTCCTCGACTGGAATGTGATAGCTGATCACGTCACCCACCTCGACCTCTCCGGCCGGCTGCGGCGTGGTCACCACGACGTCTCCGGGCGTGATGCCCGGAGCCATGCTGCCGGTGAGCATCGTGGAGGTGCGGTAGCCGAACAGGTGCGGGCCGACCGCGATGAGCACGAAGCCCAGCACACAACCGACCAGCACCACGGTGAACAGGAGGTTGGTCAAGCGAGCCAGTGCACTGCGCAGTCGCAACATGTCGATCTCCTGTCGTCGTGGTGCCGGTCGGAAGTGGCCGACCTGGCTTCGGTCTGACTGAGGCAGCCGGGACCGGTTCGGCGGGTGTGTCAGCGGGCCGGGATCAGCGCGCTTCGCCGGCGCGCTGGGTGGCGGTGAAGTCGAAGGCCACGGTGTTGTTGAGGCCCTGGTAGGTGTTGTCGGCGGCCTGCGGCAACGAAACCTGGATGCGCAGGTTGGCGGTCTTGCCGGAGGCGTTCAGGTCGGTCGCGGCCTTGGGCAGGGCGACATCGGCCTGGGTGGCGTTGCCCAGTGCGAGCACGACGGTCGTCGTACCGGAGCAGGTGAGGTCGTTGCTCGAACCGGACTTGGTCCACGGCACCGAGCAGGCATCGATCTGCAGCTTGAGGCCGTCGGTGCCGGTCTTGAGGGCGTTGTCGGTGCTCAGCGTGCTCTTCAGGGTGACCCCGCCGAAGGCCTCGGAGGTGGCCGAACGGGTGAGCTGCACGGCGCGCTGGGCGTAGTCACCGGGGACCATGTTGGTCACCGCGACGTCGAGGCCGCGGGTGGCCTGGCCGCTCATGTCGAGCTTGACGGTGCCGGTGCCGACGGCCGTGCTGGCGCTGGTGGTGGAGGTGAACGAACCGTAGGTGCCCAGGCCGGCCACGCCAGCGGCGGCGACGACGAGAACAGCGGAGGCGACGAGCTTGGTGGAGTTCTTGCGGCGAGTGGCGGTGTTCTTGCGCATGGTCGTGTCTTCCTTCGGGTGACGACCAGCCCCGCTGGTCGGTTTCTCTGACAACCAGAACTCTGGTCGAGCCACCTCAAGCCAGCCCGGGCCAAACCCTCACGCTTTCCTCAAGAGATCCGCAAGGAAGCCCCGGCCGGGCGGTCACTACTGTGGTCGGGTGCCCGAACCGTCCCTGACGATCGTCTGCCTCCTGGTCCTGGCTGCCCTTGCCGCGGGCTTCGTGGACGCGGTCGTGGGTGGTGGTGGGCTGATTCAGCTGCCAGCCCTGGTGATCGGCCTGCCGGGAGCGTCCCCGGTGCAGATGCTGGCCACCAACAAACTCGCGTCGGTGTGTGGCACGACGGTCAGCTCGGCGACGTTCTACCGACGGATCAGGCCGGACCCGAAGACGTTCCTGCCCCTGATGGCCTGTGCCTTCACCGGGGCACTCGGGGGAGCGCTGGTCGCCTCCCAGATCCCGAAGTCGGCCTTCAACCCGATCATCCTTGCGGTGCTCGTCCTCGTCGGTGCCTACGTGTTGTTCAAGCCGGATGTCGGAGAGCTGACCACGCTGCGCTTTGCCGGCCACCAGCACACCGGCCTCGCCGCCCTGACCGGGTTGGTGATCGGCTTCTACGACGGTGCCCTTGGTCCCGGGACCGGTTCGTTCTTCGTGTTCACCCTGGTCGGGTTGTTGGGCTACAACTTCCTCGAGGCCTCCGCCAAGGCCAAGCTGGCCAACTGGTCCACGAACGTGGCCTCCCTGGTCATCTTCATCCCCCAGGGTGCGGTGATGTGGCGCATCGGCCTGCTGATGGGTCTGGCCAACCTCATCGGTGGCTACATGGGGGCGCGGGTGGCCGTCGCCAAGGGCGCCGCGTTCGTGCGGGCGTTCTTCGTGGTCGTGGTCTCCGCGTTCATCATCAAGATCGGCGGTGACGTCCTCGGCGTCTGGTGACCCGGCCAGGCCCTACGATGCGAGTCATGACCGACGGGGAACAGATCCAGCAGTCCTTGACCGATGCCGAACAGGCCCGCACCGAGCATCGCAAGCTGGGCGAACAGGTGGCCCTGCTCGAGCAGCAGCTGGCCGCGGCGCACCAAGCCGTCGGGCAGGCGCGTGCCCAGCTCGCCGACGAGCGTGCCGACGTCGCGAAGCTCGAGTCCTTCTCGGCCACCCGGATCATGGCGGCGATGAAGGGCGATCGGAGCCAGCGCCTCGACCGCGAGAAGGCCGAGCAGCAGGCTGCCGAGTACGCCGTCGCTGCGGCCGAGGCGCGCTTGGCCCAGATCGGTGCCGAGCGCGACCACGTCGTTCGTCGTCGTACGTCGTTGGGTGACGTCGGCGCCGCGTGGGAGAGCGCGCTCACCGCCAAGGAGGCGTGGCTGGCGACGGTGGACCCGGGGACCGGGCGCCGCGCCGTCGACCTGTCCACGCAGATCGGCCGGCACCAGGCGGCGCTGAAGGAGCTCGCCGAGGCACAGCAGGCGCACGGCCAGGCGGTTGGCCAGCTGCAGGCTGCCGCGGCGTTCCTCGGCTCTGCACGATCCTGGTCGACCTACGACGCCTGGTTCGACGGCGGCTTCTTCGGCGACCTGGCCAAGCACCAGAAGATGGACGAGGCGAGCGCACGGATGCGTGCCGCCGACGTGGCGCTGCGCCAGCTGGCCACCGAGCTGGCCGACGTCGCGATCGCACCCGTCGGCGGGCTCGGGGTCACCGACCTGACCAAGACCTTCGACATCTGGTTCGACAACGTCTTCAGCGACTTCGCGGTCCGCAACCGGATCATCGAGTCGATCAACCGGGTCGGTGCGACCCTCCACGCACTCGGGGACATCGGACAGCAGATCGCCGGCAAGCGGACGACCGCCGAGCAGGAGATCGACCGGTGCCGCAACGAACGCGAAGCGATCCTGCGTGGCTGACTCCTACGTCACGATTGCCCGCGACGGCTCGGCCGAGATCGAGGTGAAGCGCTCACGCTTCCTGTGCACGGTCGAACGAGTCGAGCACGAGGACTCGGCGCGGGCCGTGGTCGAGCGGCTGCGCAAGCAGCACTGGGACGCGCGCCACCACTGCTCGGCGTTCGTGCTCGGTCCCTGTGGCGACGTGCAACGCTCCTCCGACGACGGCGAACCCGCTGGCACCGCCGGTGCACCGATGTTGGAGGTGCTCCGCGGCCGCGCGGTCTCCGACGTGGTCGTGGTGGTCACCCGTTGGTTCGGGGGAGTGCTGCTCGGTGCGGGCGGTCTCGTCCGGGCGTACGGAGACGCGGTGCGCGCCGGCCTCGATTCCGTGGGGACCCTGCAGCGGTCGTTGGTGGTGGAGCACTCCGTGTCGGTCACGCACGCCGATGCCGGCCGGCTCGAGTCGGAGCTGCGCACCCGTGGGGTCTCGGTGCTGGACGTGTCGTACGGCGCCGACGTGACAATGCTGCTGGGAGTCCCATCCGCGTCAGCCATGTCGCTGGACGCCGTGGTCGCCGAGCTCACCGGAGGCTCCGCCGAGCCGGAGGAGGTCGGCTTGCGCTGGGTCGACCTCCGCGCGAGCAGCTGATCGATCGCTCCGCCCTGCCCGATCACCCGCCCTGGTGACGCCCAACGACTTCGACCGGTGTTTCAGGCGCAACGTGTTCAGTTGAACGGGCACAACGGCCGTTTCAGGGCCGAAAACCCTCCGATTCCCTGGTTGTGCACGTTCATCTGAACGGGTCAGAGTGCGGTGACGTAGACCCAGCGACCGGCACGGCGCTCGAAGGTGCTGCGCTCGTGCAGCACCTCGGCACCGGCCGGCGAGGTGAAGTGGGCGCGGAACTCCACGACACCTTCGGTGTCATCGGGGCCGCCGTCGAGGACGTCGACGATCTCCAGCGCCGTCCACGTGGTGCCGGACTGCGGCTTCGGGTCATCGGGGCGGGTGCGTGGGTGCCAGGTGCGGAACACATAGTCGAGGTCGCCCACCGCGTAGGCGGCGTACCGCGACCGCATCAGCTCCGGGGCGGTGGCGGCCTGCTCGGCGCCGCGATGGAAGCGGCCGCAGCACGCGTCGTACGTCGACCCGGAACCGCACGGGCATTCCTTCACCTCGAACATCTCCGTACCGTAGCGGGATGACCACTCCGTTCTGGATCTCGGCCTTCATCGACCTGCCGACCACCAGCTTCACACCGGCCGTGAGCTTCTGGCGAGAGGTGACCGGCTGTGCGCTGTCGCCGCTCCGTGGCGACGATCGGCAGTTCGGCACGTTGCTGCCGCCGGACGGTGACGACTACCTGCGGGTGCAGCAGATCCGCGACGGTGCGCCCGGCATCCACCTCGACCTGCACGTCACGGATCCGCGCGCTTCTGCCGCCCGGGCACTGGCGCTCGGCGCGGAGGAAGTTGCGGACCGTGGTCACCTGGTGATGCGCTCTCCCGGCGGCTTCGTGTTCTGCCTCGTCACTCACGCCGCCCACAGGCGACCGAAACCTGCGACGTGGCCCGACGGCACGACCAGCCAGGTCGACCAGGTCTGCCTCGACATCCCGTCGGGGAGCTATGAAGCGGAGTGCGCGTTCTGGGAGGCAGTCACCGGCTGGGAGCTGCTCGGGCCGCCGACGGGCTCCGAGTTCGCCTCACTGCGCCGTCCCGCCGACATCCCGCTGCGGCTGCTCCTGCAGCGACTCGGCGAGGAGTCGGGACCTGTGCGCGGCCATCTCGACCTGGCTGCTGATGACCGGCCCGCTGAGGTGATGCGCCATGCTGCGCTCGGTGCGGTACTCCTGCACGAGTTCCCCGAGTGGACGGTGCTGCGTGACCCGGCTGGCTCGGCGTACTGCATCACGGATCGCAGGCCGGTCACGGATGGCCCCGGATGACGACTCGTTCTTCGTGTGCTCGGCGGTCAGGCAGCTGACAAACCTGTCGACCGGCTGCAACCACGTCGCTACGGTGAGCGCATGACCGAGACGAACCGAACGGATCCGCCGCTCGCCGGCGGCGAGGCGGAGACCCTGAGGGCATACCTCGACTACCACCGCGACACGCTGCGACTGAAGACCGAAGGGCTGAGCCAGGAGCAGCTCAGTGCCACCCTCGCGCCATCGACGATGACGCTCGGCGGCATGCTCAAGCACCTGGCGCTGGTCGAGGACGACTGGTTCTCCGTGGTCTTCAGCGGCAACGACGAGGCCGAGTGCTGGCGTGACGTCGACTGGGACGCGGACCGAGACTGGGACTGGCACAGCGCCGTCGACGACACTCCGGAAGAGCTGCGTGCGCTCTTCGACGGCGCTGTCGCGGCCAGCGACGCCATCCTCGACCGGGTGCTCGCTGACACGGGTCTGGAGACCCTGTCGGTCAGGCGAGGCAGGCGCACCGACGAGCAGTTCAGCCTGCGCTGGATCATGGTGCACCTGATCGAGGAGTACGCCCGCCACAACGGCCACGCGGACCTGATCCGGGAGTCGATCGACGGGGTCACCGGCGAGTGATCCGCGAAGCCACGCGCGACGACTGGGCAGAGATCTGGCCCACCTTCGACGCGATCGTGCAGGACGGCGAGACCTACTGCTATCCCACCGACCTGACCTCCGAGTCGGCTGCGGCGCTCTGGCTCGAGAGGCCGCCGGGGCGCACGGTCGTGTTCGAGGAGGACGGCCTCATCCTCGGCACCGCCAAGATGGGCCCCAACAGGCCGTCGTACGGCGCCCACATCGGCACCGGCAGCTTCATGGTCGGTGATGCGGCACGTGGTCACGGCGTCGGGCGCCAACTGGGTGAGCACGTGATCACCTGGCACCGCGAGCAGGGCTTCCGTGGCATCCAGTTCAACGCGGTGGTGGAGAGCAACACGGCGGCGGTGAACCTGTGGAGCGACCTCGGGTTCGAGATCATCGGCACCGTGCCGGGTGCCTTCCGGTCCAGGACCCAGGGCTACGTCGGCCTGCACGTGATGTTCCTCGACCTCACCTGAGCTGCATCAGGACCATCGGTGGTGCATCGTCCGGCAGCCAGCCCGGCCGCAGCTCGCCGATGGGCTGCCAGCCCAGGTGCCGATAGACCTCGATCACGGGACCCCGGAGGACGTCGAGCACAGGCAGGCGACCGCGGGCACGGGCCCAGTCCACAGCCGTGGCGATCAGTCGGCCACCCACGCCGGTGCCCTTGACCGACGGATCGACGAACAGCACGGCGACCAACGCCAACTCCTCAGCGCCGCTGCGACCGGTGGCCTCGACGAACGCCGTACCCTCCTCGCCGGTCGGCGGCCCGACCGCGACGTGCCCGACCACGACCCCGTCGACCTCGGCGACCCAGCTCCGGTCCTGGTCGCGCCGGGCGACGAAGTCACGCACGGGGAACGGCAACGGCCAACGGTGCGGGTAACCCGAGGCCGGCTGCTGCCGGGCCAGGACGTCGGAGAGAGCCGCAAGGTCGGTCTCGACCCGCGGGCGCACGGTGATCACCGGGGTCACGCTAGCGGTCACCCCTTGGTTCGGGACGGGCACTGCGCAACCTCCTCAACCAGCGAGACAACGCGAGGGGACTTGCCGTCGGGTCTAGCGTGGAGAGCGTGACCAACGCACCTGACATCACCACGCTCGGCGCCCTGCGCGCCTCCGGACACGAGTGCAAGGAACTGCGCCAGGAGATCCGCGACAACCTGCTCGCTGCCCTTGCGGAGGGCCGCGATCCGTGGCCCGGCCTGCATGGCTTCGAGACCACGGTGATCCCGCAGCTCGAACGCGCGCTGATCGCCGGCCACGACGTCGTTCTGCTCGGCGAGCGTGGCCAGGGCAAGACCCGAATCCTGCGCACCATGGTCGGTCTGCTCGATGAATGGACTCCCGTCATCGACGGCTCCGAGCTCGGCGAGCACCCCTTCGACCCGATCACCCACGCCTCCCAGCGCCGCGTGGCCGAGCTCGGCGACGACCTGCCCGTGGCGTGGCGACACCGTGACGAGCGGTACGCCGAGAAGTTGGCCACCCCGGACACCTCCGTGGCCGACCTGATCGGTGACGTCGACCCGATGAAGGTGGCTGAAGGGCGATCGCTCGGTGACCCGGAGACCATCCACTTCGGCCTGATCCCGCGCAGCCACAGGGGAATCGTGGCCATCAACGAGTTGCCCGACCTGGCTGAGCGGATCCAGGTGGCGATGCTGAACGTGATGGAGGAGCGCGACATCCAGATCCGCGGCTACGTGCTGCGCCTGCCCCTCGACGTCCTCGTGGTGGCCTCCGCCAACCCGGAGGACTACACCAACCGAGGTCGCATCATCACTCCGCTCAAGGACCGTTTCGGCGCCGAGATTCGCACCCACTACCCGGCCGCCCTCGAGGCCGAGGTCGCGGTGATCCGGCAGGAGGCGCACCTGACTGCCGACGTGCCTGATCACCTGATCGAGATCCTGGCCCGCTTCACCCGGGCGCTGCGCGAGTCCAACGCCGTCGACCAGCGATCCGGGGTGAGTGCTCGCTTCGCGATCGCCGGGGCCGAGACCATCGCCGCGGCGGCCCTGCACCGTGCGACCGTGCGCGGCGAGGACGACGCGGTGGCCCGGGTCGTCGACCTCGAGACCGCCGTCGACGTGCTCGGCGGCAAGATCGAGTTCGAGACCGGCGAAGAGGGCCGCGAGCGGGAGATCCTCGAGCACCTGTTGCGTACGTCGGTCGCCGAGACCGTGCGCACGCGTTTCCGCGGCATCGACTTCGCCGTCCTGATCAACGCGATCGAGCAGGGTGAGCCGATCGCCACCGGTGAGCAGGTCACCGCGGGCGAGTTGCTCGACGCACTGCCCCCACTGGGTGAGTCGGAGTTCTACGACACCGTGGCCGAGCGCTTCGGCGCCAGCAACGATGGCGAGCGGGCCAGCGCCTTCGAGCTGGCTCTCGAGGGGCTCTTCCTGGCCCGCAAGATCAGCAAGGAAGACGTCGACGGAGAGACTGTCTATGGCTAGGTCGCGCGACGCCCACCGCGCCCGCTACGGCAAGTACGCCGGCGGGCCGGACCCACTCGCCCCACCGGTCGACCTGTCCGAGGCCCTCGAGGCCATCGGCGAGGACGTGATGGCCGGCTACTCGCCGGAGCGAGCCATGCGTGAGTTCCTGCGGCGCGGCGGCCGCGACCAACCCGGTCTCGACGACCTGGCCCGCCGGGTCCAGGAGAAGCGGCGCGAACTGCTGCAGAAGCACAACCTCGACGGCACCATGGCCGAGGTCAAGGAGCTGCTCGACAAGGCGGTGCTCGAGGAACGCAAACAGCTGGCCCGCGACGTCTCGATGGACGACGACGACCGCGCGTTCCGGGAGATGCAGCTGGAGAACCTGCCCGCCTCGACGGCGGCCGCGGTGAGCGAGCTGTCGTCGTACGACTGGTGCTCGCAGGAGGCCCGTGAGGACTACGAGAAGATCAAGGACCTCCTCGGCCGGGAGCTGCTCGACCAGCGCTTTGCCGGGATGAAGCAGGCCATGGAGGGCGCCACCGACGAGGACCGCGCCGCGATCAACGAGATGCTCGACGACCTCAACGGGCTGCTCGAGAAGCACGCACAGGGGGTGGACACCCCGCAGGACTTCGACGAGTTCATGGCCAGGCACGGGAACTTCTTTCCGGAGAACCCGAGGGACATCGACGAGCTGCTCGACGCCCTGGCCGCCCGTTCGGCAGCCGCGCAACGCATGCTCAACTCGATGACGCCCGAGCAGCGCGAAGAGCTCATGCAGCTGTCGGCGCAGGCATTCGGGTCGCCCCAGCTCTCCGAGCAGCTGGCACGTCTCGACGCCAACCTCCAGGCTGCCCGCCCGGGAGAGGACTGGGGCGGCTCCGAGCAGTTCGAGGGCGAGCAGGGAATGGGGCTCGGTGACGGCACCGGAGCCCTGCAGGACCTCGCCGACCTCGATGCGCTGGCCGACCAGCTGGCCCAGTCCTACGCCGGTGCGCGCATGGACGACATCGACCTGGAGACACTGGCCCGACAGCTGGGCGACGATGCCGCTGTCGATGCCCGCACCCTGTCGGAGCTGGAGAAGTCACTGCGGGAGACCGGCTACCTGAAGAAGGACTCGACCGGCCAGTTCAGGCTCTCGCCGAAGGCGATGCGTCAGCTCGGAAAGGCCTTGCTCAAGGACGTCGCCACCCGACTCTCCGGACGCCAGGGAGCCCGCGACCTCCGTCATGCCGGGGCAGCCGGCGAGCGCAGCGGGGCAACTCGCGAGTGGGCCTTCGGCGACACCGAGCCGTGGGACATCCCGCGCACGGTGCTCAACGCCGTACGCCGCACTGCGTCGTCGACGGTTGAGGAGGTTGCGCAGCAGCCGTCGCGAAACCTGGGCCCCGGCAACCACGGCGCCGAAACACCACGGCCGCCCCTGCGCATCGACATCCGTGACGTCGAGGTGACCGAGACCGAGGCCCGCACCCAGGCCTGCGTGGCGCTGCTGGTCGACACGTCGTTCTCGATGGCGATGGACGGGCGCTGGGTGCCGATGAAGCGGACCGCCCTGGCCCTGCACACGCTGATCAAGAGCCGGTTCCGTGGCGATCACCTGCAACTGATCGGCTTCGGCCGTCATGCGGAGGTGATGGAGATCGAGGAGCTCACCGCACTCGACGCGTTCTGGCAGAAGGGCACCAACCTGCACCACGCGTTGTTGCTGGCCAACCGGCACTTCCGCAAGCACCCCAACGCCCAGCCCGTGCTGCTGATCGTCACTGACGGTGAACCGACCTCCCACCTCGAGCCCAACGGTGAGGTCTACTTCGACTATCCGCCGCACCCGTTGACGATTGCCTACTCGGTGCGCGAGCTCGACAACGCTGGTCGGCTCGGCGCCCAGACCACGTTCTTCAGGCTGGGGGAGGACCCCGGTCTGGCCCGTTTCATCGAGTCGATGGCCAAGCGCGTCGACGGCCGGGTGGTGGCCCCGGAGCTCGACGACCTCGGTGCCGCGGTGGTCGGCTCCTACCTCGGCTCGCGCGGGCCGAGAGGTCGCTCCGGTGGATCGTCCGGCTGGGGTGGTCGCGGCTTCTGGGTCGACGACTGATGCCGATCTGGTTGCAGGCCGGCCTCTGGGGACTCCTGGCCGGTGGCGCGCTGGTGCTCGGCGCGCTGGTGGCCTGGTTCGTCAAGGTGCCACGACCCGTCGTGGCCGGGGTGATGGCGTTCGGTGCGGGCGTGCTCATCTCGGCGTTGTCCTTCGACCTGATGGACGACGCCGAGGAGATCGGCGGGCTCCTGCCCACGGCCGGTGGATTCCTGGGCGGTGCGCTGGTCTACGTCGCGGCCAACATCTACCTGGCGGGCAAGGGTGCCCGCCACCGCAAGCGTTCGGGCGAGCAGCAACCCTCGGAGGAGGAGCAGGTCGGAAGCGGTACGGCGATCGCGGTCGGCGCCTTGCTCGACGGCGTACCGGAGTCGGTCGTGCTCGGGCTCTCGCTTCTCGGCGGTGGTGGGGTCGGGGTGCCGGTGCTGGCCGCGATCTTCATCTCGAACCTGCCCGAGGGGTTGTCCAGCTCGGCCGGGATGAAGGCCAACGGGCGCAGTGCCCGCTATGTGTTCGGAGTCTGGATCGGCATCGCCGTGGCGAGTGGCATCGCCGGCATGGTGGGCGTCCTGCTGCTCGACGGAGCCGCACCGGAGGCGATCGCCGCGATCACGGCCGTGGCGGCCGGCGCGATCCTGGCGATGGTGGCCGACACGATGATTCCCGAGGCGTTCGAACGCACCCACCTCTATGCCGGCCTGCTCGCGACGCTTGGCTTCATCACCGCCTTCACGATCAGCCGCGCCTGAGCCGCCGAGGCAGGCCTCCTCTGAGCCTCAGGCCTGCTCGGTGCCTCTCAGGCCTGCTCGGACCCGCCGGCCTGTTCGGACCCGTCTGCCTGCTCGGACCCGCCGGCCTCCTCGGACCCGCCGGCCTCGTCCGCCTGACGGGTGAGCTCCTCGCCCATCTTGTTGATCACGGCATGGAGTGCCTTGACCGGTCGGATCATCACGGTGAACTCAGTGATCTTCCCGTCGTCGTCCCACGTGATCCGGTCGATGCCGGAGACGTCGAGACCGTCGACCACTGTGCGGAACTCGAGGATCGCCTCACGTTCGCGGGTCCACTCGTCGACGTACGAGATCTCCGGGCCGAGGATGTTGACCGCCCCGGTGAGATAGAGGTGGACCAGGTCGCGACCTTCCTGTGGGGTGTGGACGGCGGGGGACTGGAACACGGCGTCCTCCGCGATCATGTCGCGCAACCCGCTCGTGTCCTTCGACTCGACGAGTTCGTGCCAGCGGGCCAGGCCAAGTTCGGTGGGTGTGCTCATGCCTCCACCGTGCCAGAGAACGCAGCAGTCGGCGACTGTCTATCGTGTCGGCATGGAGATCGAGTTCGTCGGCCCGCTGGTCGAGTGGCGCGGCCCGGCGCCGTTCCACTTCGTGGTGCTCCCCGAGGAGGCGGCAGAGGTGGTCGACGAGGTGAAGGCCGCGGTGGCCTACTGGGGCGTGGTCCCGGTGGTGGCAACCATCGGTGAGACCGAGTTCACCACCTCGATGTACCCCCGGGAGGGAACCTGGTTCCTGCCGGTCAAGGACGCCGTACGCCGGCCCGAACAGGTCACGCTCGGTGACGCCGTCGAGGTGCGGATCAGCATCGACGCCTGAGCACCGACGACGGTGGTGGAGGAGCGAGGCGCGAGCGTCTCGAGACCACCTGCGCGGTCACCCGGGCGGCCGCGGCTTGAACTTGCGCACCTCCTGCGGCCAGCCGCAGCCTTGGGCCACGCGACCACACCAGTACCTGGCCTGCTCGTCGTCAGGGACGTCGATGATGGTCAGGCCACCGAGGAACTCGGTGGTCTCGACGTAGGGACCGTCGCTGATCACGAGCTCGCCGCTGGTGTCGTCGGCGGAGGTGATCGGGCCCTGGTCGCCTTCCTCGAGCCCGCCGGCGTATACGTAGACACCGGCTTCCTTCATCTCTGCCATCACCGCCAACGAAGGCTTCACGCGGGTGCCGTACCACTCCTCGGGGTGGTCACCGACCCATTGCTGGTTGAAGAAGATGAGGTATTCGGCCATGACGGCTCCTGGATGTCGTTGGCGGGCCCGTTGCCCGCCCTCACCTCAGTGACGATCGACCAACAGGGGAATCGACACGATCATGCCGGAAATCTCGACGACCTCAGGAACGCTTCGCGACGAATTCGACGAGCGTCAGAGGCGTCCGATCGACATGCAGTTGGCACGATTCCAACGACCGGTCACGCTCAGCCGCGCGCCAGATGGTCGCAACTGCATGTCGACCGGACCACCTGGCGCGGGGATGCACTCGACCACTGAGCTGATCTCAATCGTCGGCGCCGTCAGGCACGTGGGGCTCCAGGTAGCGCACCGGAATACCGAGCGACACAGCGTGCTCGATCTCGCGGCGGGTGCTCTCGCCGACATGTCCGCTCACGTTGACCACGAGGACCTCGTCGGCCATCGCCACCTTCTGAGGGTGGATCCGCCCGAGCCGGGCGCGTTCCTCCACGGTCAGTTCCTCCGTCGGAGCCAGGGCCGTCGGAGCCAGGGCCGTCGGAGCCAGGGCCGTCGGGGCCAGCACCACGTGTCCGGCCAGGGTCAGGTCGGCCTCGAGGCGCTCGAAGTCGTCGCGGAAACGCATCGAGCCGCAGAGCGTTATCACGGTGAACTCCGCGGCTCGCGGCTCTCGGGGCACTGGCCCGGACCCGATCAGGCCGACTCGGGGAAACGGACGCCGGTGTTGGCGTGACAGCGGTAGCCGAAGGGGTTCTTCGCGAGGTACTGCTGGTGCACGTCCTCGGCGTAGTAGTAGGTCGGCACCGGCCGGATCTCCGTGGTGACCTGGCCGAGGTTGCGGCGGGCGAGCTCGTCGCCGTACGCCTTGGTCAGCTCGAGTGCGGTCTCCCGCTGGGCGTCGGTGGTGGTGTAGATCGCAGAGCGGTACTGGGTGCCGACGTCGTTGCCCTGGCGGTAGCCCTGGGTCGGGTCGTGCACCTCGAAGAACGTCTTGACCAGGTCGGCGTAGGACACGACGGCAGGGTCGAAGACCACCCGAATGGCTTCGGTGTGGCCGGTCATCCCGGAGCAGACCTCTTCGTACGACGGGTGCGGAGTGTTCCCGCCGGCGTACCCCACGGAGGTGGACCAGACGCCGTCCTTCTGCCAGTAGATCTCCTCGGCACCCCAGAAGCAGCCGAGCCCGAAGACGGCCACCTCGAGGCCCTCGGGCACCTGGTCGGTGATCACCGGTGCGTCGAGGACGACGTGCTTGTCGGCCAGGTTGAACCAGGCCTCGGTGCGACCCGGCAGGGCGTTCTCGGGGGTGACCATCTCAGTCTTGTGGCGTCCGAACACGGCGTCTCCTTAGGTCTCTGTGCTGATGCTCCAGTGTCTCAACAAACCGGGGCGGCAGAACGTTCCCGGCACAGTATGTGCGGCCGGTTCAGTCGTTGGGGATGGTGCAGGCCACAGTGGGGACGGTCGCGTCGGCGGGGGCGGCGCGACCGCGCTCGGGAACCACCTTGACCGTGTCACCTGTCTGCCACGGCTGCAGTGTCTGCCGGTTGTTGCCCTGCTGGTCAGGGATGAAGGGCGGTACGACGTAGTCGTGGATGCCGAGATCGAGCATCTCGCTGCGACACAGGTCCTCCACCTGGAGCTGGGAGAGCATGTCGCTGCTGGACGGCGGTGTGGGCGTGAGTGCGTCGATGTGAGAACTCGTGTAGCCACTGATCGCGCCGCCCAGGGAGATGATGGCCATCATCGCGACCGAGCTCCACAGTGGCGAATGCTCGTGTCGGGGCGCGCTCGGGTCGTCCGACGCGTCGTCAAGCAACCGGCCGGGCTGGTCGAGCATGTCAACGAAATCGATCATGGCGCCCTCTGTCCCTCGATCATCGTCCTGTGCGGCCGGATCGACAAGGGGTGCGCACCACGCCTCGCCGATCCCGAGCGGCGTGGCTAGAGTCGGGCACGTGAGCACCCAAGAGCATTCCGAGAAGGCCGGCTTCGAGACGCGCGCCATCCACGCGGGCTACGAGCCCGACGAGATGACCGGCGCCGTGATCCCCCCGATCTATGCCACCAGCACCTACAAGCAGGACGGTGTCGGCGGCATGCGCGGCGGCTACGAGTACAGCCGCTCGGCCAACCCGACCCGGACCGCCCTCGAGGGTGTGCTGGCCGCCCTGGAGCAGGGCGAGCGGGGCTTCGCCTTCGCCTCGGGCATGGCCGCCGAGGACACCTTGATGCGTGCCCTGTGCCGTCCCGGTGACCACGCCGTCATCCCCGACGACGCGTACGGCGGCACCTTCCGCCTGTTCGACAAGGTCGCCGCCCCGTGGGGGCTGGCCCACAGCCCTGCCGCGGTCTCCGACGTGGGCGCGGTGCGTGCCGCGATCCGTCCCGGTGAGACGAAGCTGGTGTGGGTGGAGACTCCTACCAACCCGCTGCTCAACATCGGCGACATCGAGGCACTGGCCGGTGTCGCCCACGAGGCCGGCGCGCTGCTCGTGGTGGACAACACCTTCGCCTCGCCCTATCTCCAGCAGCCGATCACGCTCGGGGCCGACGTGGTCGTGCACTCGACCACCAAGTACTGCGGCGGCCACTCCGACGTCGTCGGCGGGGCACTCGTCTGTCGTGACCTCGAGGTGGCCGAGAAGATCGCCTTCCACCAGAACTCCATGGGAGCGGTCTCCGGCCCCTTCGACTCGTTCCTCACCCACCGTGGGCTCAAGACCCTCGGTGTGCGGATGGACCGTCACTGCGACAACGCCGAGAAGGTCGTCGAGTTCCTCCTCGACCACCCCGCGGTCGCGCAGGTGATCTACCCGGGCCTCGAGGAGCACCCCGGCCACGCGGTCGCCGCCAAGCAGATGAAGAGGTACGGCGGCATCGTGTCGTTCCGGGTCAACGGCGGCGAGCAGCACGCTCTCGACGTGTGCGCGAAGGCCGAGGTGTTCACCCTCGGTGAGTCGCTTGGCGGCGTCGAGTCGCTGATCGAGCACCCCGGCCGGATGACCCACGCCTCGGTGGCCGGCACCGACCTCGAGGTCCCGGCCGACCTGATCCGGCTCAGTGTCGGCATCGAGACCGCCGACGACCTGATCGCTGACCTCGACCGTGCCCTCGGCTGAGCCGTCGGAGCGTCGTGGCCCGGTCGAGCCCGACATCCGGTTCACCCTCGCCAACGAGCGGACCTTCCTGGCCTGGCTGCGTACGGCCATCGGCCTCGTCGCAGCAGGGGTCGCGGTCTTCCACCTGCTCGACGAGTCGACCGCAACGCAGCTCCTGGCCCTGGTGCTGCTCGGCGCGGGAGCCCTGGCGGGGATGGCCGGCTTCGCGCACTTCCGCAAGGCAGACGTGGCGATCCGCAGTGGTGAGCCACTGCCCACCGACAACGTGGTGGTCATGGTCATGACGGGGGCCGTCCTGCTCGCGGTCGCGGCCGGAGTCGCCTCGGTGCTGGTCTGATGGCTGACCCAACACCCCGTGCCGCCACCCCACCCCGTGCAGTTACCCCACCCCGTGCAGTTACCCCACCCCGTGCAGTTACCCCACCCCGTGCAGTTACCGAAGCGTATGCAGGAAATCCGCGCGAAAAACCTGCATACCTTTCGGTAACGGCACCGGAGGTGGTGATCTGTGTCGACTTCGGGTCGACCTTCACCAAGTCGGCTCTCATCGACCTCGCCGACGGAGCCATCCTGGCCGCGGCCGACCACCGGACCACGATCGACACCGATGTGCTCGACGGGTTCGACGCCTGCCTGGCCCGGCTCGTCGAGGGCGATCCGCGGGCGGCGGACGCGCCCGTGCTGGCCTGTTCCTCCGCCGGTGGTGGGCTGCGCATTGCCGTGGTCGGCAACGAGGAGCTGGTCACCGCGGAGGCCGGCAGGCGGGTCGCGCTGAGCAGCGGCGGCAAGGTGGTGGCCGTGGTCGCGGCCGCCGACGGCCACGACTTCGACGCGGAGCTGATCACCGCCGAGCCCGACGTCGTCCTGCTCACCGGCGGAACCGACGGCGGCAACGACGAGGTGTTGCTCGACTGTGCCCGCCAGCTGGCCTCCGGCACCTGGCAGGGCCCCGTCGTGGTGGCCGGCAACGTGGATGCGCGAGCCGAGGTCGCCGCGATCCTGGCCGGTCACCCTCACGTGCTGGCCGACAACGTGGTGCCGCGCATCGGCGTACTCACCCCGGACTCGGCCCGCTCCGCGATCCGCGAGATGTTCCTGGCCCACGTGATCGGCGGCAAGCACCTGAGCGCGCGCACCGACTTCGCCGCGATGGTGCGCGGTGCCACGCCCGACGTCGTACTCACCGGGGTCGAGCTGCTGGCCCGTGGCCTCGACGACCACCCGGGGGCGGGCGACGTGGTCGTGGTCGACGTCGGCGGCGCCACCACCGACGTGCACTCGGTCATCGAGGTCGACCCGGAGGACGCGCTCACCGAGGACGGACTGGCCCGTGAGGTGGTCGCCACCACACCGGTCACCCGCACCGTCGAGGGCGACCTCGGCATGCGCTGGTCGGCGGTCAGCACCGTCAGCGAGGCAGTCGCCTCCGGCCTGGTCGAGGACGACGACGGCCTGCGCGCCGCAGCCGAGGCGCGCGCGGCCGACCCGGCGTACCTCCCCGACTCCCCGGGCCAAGCGGCGTACGACGAAGCCATCGCGGCCGCCGCCGTCGGCGTGGCACTGCGCCGGCACGCCGGCCGGTCACGGGTCGTGCTGAGCCCGGAGGGCAGGGTCGTCGAACGCACGGGCAAGGACCTGCGTGAGGTGGACCTGCTGGTCGGCTCCGGCGGTGTGCTCCGCAACGGCGCGGACGGCGTGGCCGAGCGGGTGCTGGGAGCCGTCGTGGGCGAGGTCGAAGGCGGGTGGCAGCTGCCGCGTCGACCCGTGACGGTCGTCGACGTCGACTACGTGCTGGCCGCGGCCGGTCTGCTCGTCGAGGACCACCCCGAAGCGGCCAGCCGACTCGTCCACGGACTGCATCCCGGCGTGGCATAGCCTGTCGATCGTGAGCAACGAAGCTGACGAACCAGACCAGCCCGAGACCGAGCAGGAGACCCCTGACGAGGTCGCTGGGGACGATGAGCCCAGGCGTCGGTTTCTCCTCGGTCGGAACCGTGACCGGGACCCCGATGACGAGGAGTCACTCTCCGAGCGGCTGACCCAACAGCTGGCCAACCAGTGGGCCGTCCTGCGCGCCGAACGGCGTGCCGACCCGAGCCCCATCCAGACCGGTCCGTCGAACCTCAGCCGCGCCCAGGTGCCCTGGGCGTTGGACCTTGCGGCCTCCTGGGCCTGGCGCGTCATCATCATCGCCGCCGCACTCCTCGGCGTGCTCTGGCTGCTCGCCTACTTCGCGGTGATCACCCTGCCGCTGGTCATCGCGCTGCTGATCGCGGCGCTCGCGGCGCCGCTGGTGCGCTCGATGACCAGGATCGGGGTGCCGCGTGCGGTCGGCGCGGGACTCGTCGTGCTGGGCGGCATCGCCGCAGTCGGTGCGCTGCTCACCTTCGTCAGTCGTGAGGTGATCGCCGGCGGCACCCAGCTCGCCGACCAGGTGGTCGACGGCATCGGACGCATTCGCGAGTGGTTGCAGGACGGGCCGCTGCACGCGAGCGACTCACAGATCAACGGGTGGCTCGAAGAGATCCAGAAGAGCATCACCGAGCGTTCCAAGGACGCCGAGGTGATCGGGCACGTGACGGAGTTCGGCACTGCTCTGGGTCACGTCCTGGCCGGCTTCTTCATCGTGCTGTTCGCCACCTACTTCTTCCTGGCCGACGGTCATCGGATCTGGTCGTGGATCGTGCGGATCTTCCCGAGGGCCTCGCGGGAACGCGTCGACTCGTCCGGTCGGGTGGCCTGGGTCTCGCTGACCCAGTTCGTGCGCGCCACCGTCGTGGTCGCCATGGTCGACGCGGTCGGGATCATGATCGTCGCCGCGCTGCTCGATGTGCCGCTGGTGCTGCCGATCGGCGTGCTGGTCTTCCTCGGCGCGTTCGTGCCGATGATCGGTGCCACCATCGCCGGCTCCGTGGCGATCCTGGTGGCGTTGGTCGCCCAGGGCCCGTTCACCGCACTCCTGATGCTCGGCGGGGTGATCCTGGTGCAGCAGATCGAGGGCCACATCCTGCAGCCGTTCCTGATGGGCCGCTTCGTCTCGGTCCACCCGCTCGGGGTGATCATCGCGATCGGGTGCGGCGTGATCGTGGCCGGGGTGGCCGGCGCGCTGGTCGCCGTACCCCTGGCCGCAGTGGTCAACGCCGTGGTCCAACACCTCGCGGCCTTCACGGAGGTGGGGGAGGACCCGGTCGATGCGATTGAGGACGACCTGGAGGCCGGCGGACGAGATACCGAGGCCGCACCTGATGACCGGGCACTGGCAGACAGAGGAGACAAGTGAACGAGATCCCGCTGGTGTCGCTTGCCGACATCGAAGCAGCCCGAACCGCACTCGAGGGCGTTGCGGTACTCACCCCGATGGAGGAGTCGCGCTGGCTCTCCGCCCTGGCCGGCGGCCCGATCAGCCTGAAGTGCGAGAACCTCCAGCGCACCGGATCCTTCAAGATCCGCGGGGCCTACCTGCGCATCGCTCGCCTCTCCGAGGAGGAGCGGGCCAACGGTGTCGTGGCCGCCTCGGCCGGCAACCACGCCCAGGGCGTCGCCCTTGCTGCGCAACTGCTGGGCATCAGGTCGACGGTGTTCATGCCCGAGGGAGCACCGATCCCGAAGGAGCGGGCCACCCGGGCCTACGGCGCCGACGTGGTCTTCCACGGCAAGTACATCGATCAGGCGTTGGTCGCGGCCAAGGAGTTCGCGGAGCAGACCGGCGCGGTGCTGATCCACCCGTTCGACCACGAGGACATCGTGGCCGGCCAGGGCACCGCTGGGCTCGAGATCCTCGAGCAGGCCCCCGAGGTCCGGACCGTGCTGGTGCCGGCGGGCGGCGGCGGGCTCGTCGCGGGCATCGGCACAGCGATCAAGGCGATGCGTCCCGACGTACGTGTGGTCGGGGTGCAGGCCGAGGGCGCAGCAGCGATCCCGGCCTCCCTGGCCCAGGGCGTGCCGGTACCGCTGGAGAACATGACCACGATGGCTGACGGTATCGCGGTCGGTTGCCCGGGTGCGGTGCCGTTCCAGGCCATCCAGCACCACGTCGACGACATCCTGACGGTCTCGGAGGAATCCTTGTCACGCGCCCTGCTGGCGCTCGTCGAGCGGGCGAAGATGGTCGTCGAGCCGGCCGGTGCCGCGGCCGTCGCGGCGATCCTCGACCACCCGACCCAGTTCGAGACCCCGGCCGTTGCGGTGCTCTCGGGCGGCAACATCGACCCCTTGCTGCTCGGCAAGGTGATCCGTCACGGCATGGCGGCCGACAGCCGCTATCTGAACCTGCGGGTGTGCATCCCCGACGTACCGGGCGGGCTGGCGAAGCTCTTGGGTGAGCTGGCGGCGGCCCAGGCCAACGTGCTCGAGGTCGCGCACGAACGCATCTCGCCGTCGTTGCTCCTCGACGAGGTCGAGGTGCACCTGCAGCTCGAGACCCGCGGCAAGGCACATGCCGAGACGTTGCTGTCCCGGTTGCGGGAGCGGGGCTACACCGTCTACGAATAATGAGATACTCCCTGACGTTTCGGTCCTCCCGAGGACCGAAACGTCAGGGAGTATCCAGGTGAAGCGAGCGGTGGATCAGGACGTGTAGGGCTTCGCGTCGAGGATCTCGACCTTGAGCTCCTTGCCGTTGGGCGCCTGGTAGGAGACCGTGTCGCCCTTCGAGCTGCCGTTGATGGCCGCGCCCATTGCCGACTCGGGGGAGTAGACCGTGAGGTCGTCGCCTTCGTTCAGGTTCTCGCGGGCGCCGAGCAGGAAGCGCTCGTTCTCGTCGAAGTCGAGCAGCTTGACCTCGACGACCATGCCCGGCTCGACGACGCCGTCGTCGGGGGGCGTCTCGCCGACCTCGGCGCGACGAAGGATGTCCTCGAGCTGGCGGATGCGGGCCTCCTGCTTGCCCTGCTCGTCCTTGGCGGCGTGGTAGCCGCTGTTCTCCTTGAGGTCGCCCTCGTCACGGGCGGCGGAGATGCGCTCGATGATCTCCTGGCGGAGCGGGCCCTTGAGGTCCTCCAGCTCGGACTGGAGCTTGTCGTAAGCGTCCTGGGTAAGCCAGATCGTTCCCTGCTCAGTCATGGTGCAACTCCTGCGTGCAGTGCGGTTGGGGCAGTGCGATTGGGACAGTGTGGATGGGACTGGCCTCGGGCGGTGTGGCGGACGCACACAACCGCGGGAGGGGCACGAGCGCCTGTTCCCACCGGCAGCGCTACGTCCCTGCTCGAGGTGTCGAAAGAACGAGTTTAGCAAAGAGGCCGGGTCCGGGCACCTTTACGTGAACTCACCGGGGCCGGTTCTGGCCGTCGGCCGTGCAGCCCACCAGATCGACCGACGTGGCCTCCCGCTCCGTGCGGACGGTGACCTCGTTGCGTCCGTCGACGGGGGTGAAGTTGAGCTCGCCGACCACCGCATGGTCGGCGGCCAGGGCACGGATCTTGCAGGTCGCGTCGGCACTGTCGTCGTCGAGGTTCACGTGGGCCTCTGCCTCGACCGTGTGCGCGTCGACGACGGAGTAGTTGCCCAGCTCGGAGGTGACCTCGGGGTTGGCGTGGAACCACGTCGCCCAGGCCAACCATCCGGCGAACACGATGACGACAACCACCGCTGCCGCCACGACCAGGCGGCTGCGAGAACGGTTCGTGCCATAACGGTCGGACAGGTCAACACTCACGCCGTCCATCGTCCCACCTAGAATCGCGACATGCCGACCCCGCCCCCCGTTCAGTCATCCGACGCCGCTGCCACCAGCGGCGCCGGCCTGCGTCTCATGCACGTGCACGCCCACCCCGACGACGAGTCGAGCAAGGGCGCCGCCACGACGGCCAAGTACGTCGCCGAGGGCGTCGACGTACATGTCGTCACCTGCACCGGTGGCGAACGTGGCTCCGTGCTCAATCCACGCATGGACCGCCCCGACGTGCTGGAGAACATCACCGAGATCCGTCGCAAGGAGATGGAGGCGGCTCGCGACATCCTCGGTGTCACGCAGGACTGGCTGGGTTACGTCGACTCGGGTTGGCCCGAGGGCGACCCGAAGCCGCCGCTGCCGGAGGGGTGCTTCGCGACCGAGGACGTCGAGTCCGCTGCCGAGCCCCTGGTGCGTCTGATCCGCGAGTTCAAGCCACACGTCGTCACGACGTACGACGAGAACGGCGGCTACCCGCACCCCGACCACATCCAGTGCCACAACGTCTCGATGGTGGCCTTCGAGGCGGCCAGCGACCCGGAGCGCTATCCCGACGCCGGGCCGGCGTGGCAGCCGCTCAAACTCTACTACCAGCACGGGTTCAACCGCCCTCGCACCGTCGCAATTTCCGAGGCGATGGAGGCGGCCGGCCTGGAGTCGCCGTGGAAGGAGCGTCTGGAGAGCTGGAAGCCCGACCCGGCCCATGACGCGCGCATCACCACCCGGGTCCCGTGCGGTGACTACTTCGAGGTCCGCGACGAGGCGTTGCTGGCCCACGCCACCCAGATCGATCCCGACGGTCACTGGTTCGCGGTTCCGCTGGAGATCCAGCGGAAGGTGTGGCCGACCGAGGAGTTCGAGCTGGTGACCAGCCATGTCGAGACCTCGCTGCCCGAGGACGACCTGTTTGCCGGGATCCGTGGCACGACTGGGACAATGGACTCATGATCAGCATGCTCACCACCCTTGCCGCGGAGAAGACCGGGATCCCCGACGACAAGGACGTGGTCGCCGGTTGGCTCGGAGCCGCAGTGCTCCTGGCCCTGATCGTGGCCGTGGCGTTGCTGTGCTGGAACTTCACGCACCAGATCCGCAAGGCCAAGGCCGCCAAGGATGCCGGTGTGTACGGCGACAAGCCGGTCCGGTCCGAGGAAGACCGCGACGGCTGACCTCGCGGGGATTCGCGGCGAACGACCACGCCGACGACCACAACGGGTGGATTCGGCCCGAAACAGCGGATTTCGCCCCGTTGTGGTCGTCCGTGTGGTCGTCGGCCCTACTCCATGTCTTGGGCCAGACGGCGGGGCGACGTGATCCGCTGCCCCCCGGCATAGATGTTCATCGAGGCCCCGCGGACGAATCCGGTGAGCGTCATCCCGGCCTCGGCGGCCAGGTCGACGGCCAACGTCGACGGCGCAGAAACCGCACTGAGCAAGGGGATTCCGGCCAGCCAGGCCTTCTGCACCAACTCGAACGACGTACGTCCGCTGACCTGCAGCAGGCGGCCTCGCAAGGGGAGCAGACCTTGCATCAGCGCCCACCCGACGACCTTGTCGACGGCGTTGTGACGGCCCACGTCCTCGCGTAGGCAGAGCAGCTCGCCGGTGTCGGTGAACAGTCCCGCCGCGTGCAGACCACCGGTGCGATCGAAGACGGCTTGACCCTCGCGGAGCCGATCGGGCAGTGAGGCGACCAGGTCCGCCGAGACGGTGAGGTCGTCGTCAGCGACGCTCCACCGGGCCGAGGTGCGCACGGCGTCGAGGCTGTCCTTGCCACAGATGCCGCAGGAGCTCGAGGTGTAGAAGCGACGACCCGTCCCGGGCCGTGCGACGCCGGCGCCGAGGGACACGTCGACGATGTTTGCGCTCGGGTCTGGCCGGCCGTCGTCGCAGTAGCGGATCCCGGCAAGGTCGCCAGCTCCTCCGATAACGCCCTCGGAGACCAGGAACCCGGCGGCCAGCTCGAAGTCGTCGCCCGGGGTGCGCATGGTGACGGCGAAGGAGTCGCCCCCGACGCGGATCTCCAGGGGCTCTTCGACAGCCAGGCTGTCGGGGCGGGTGGTGGTACCGCCCTCGTGCATCCGCACCACCCGACGACGATCAGCCCTGCGACCCATGGCGCCAGTCAAGCACGGCCCTCGGCCACCGTGGCTCAGAGCACCAACTCAGGACGCACCCGTTTGGCCGACCAGACCCGCTGCTTGCGAGCCACCCGGGCCGTCACCAAGAGCGCCAGCAGTCCCCAGGCAGCGATCACCAGCACGTCGGTCAGCACCCGCGCCTCCATGCCGCCGTACATCAACTGGCGCAGGCCGTCGACGGCATAGCTCATCGGCAGGACGTGGTGCAGGAAGTAGAGCGGCTCCGGGATGGTCTGCCACGGGAAGGTTCCGCCGCAGGTGACCAGTTGCAGGACCATCAGTACCAGCCCCAGGAACTGGCCGGCGCTGCCGAGCAGGGCGTTGAGGGCATGCACGATGGCGATGAAGGCAGCCGAGGTGAGCATCAGGAAGAGCATCGTGTTCGGGATGTGCACGGGTTTCACGTCGAGAGCGAAGGTCACCACGGACAGGACCACGGCCATCTGGGCCAGACCGATCAGCATCGGCGGGTACCAACCGCCCAGGGCCACCCGCAGCGGCGTCTGGTTGGCCGCGAGTGCCCGTTGGGAGAGAGGCCGGACCAGCATGAACAGCACGTAGCCGCCGATCCAGGCCGACAGGGACAGGAAGAACGGGGCCAACCCCGCGCCGTACGTCTTCGCCTCGGCCTGGGAGCTGGAGTGGATGTCGACCGGGTCGCCGATCGTCCTGGCCACCCGATGACGGGTGTCGGCATCCATCACCGGCACCTGCTCGGCCCCGTGGCGCAACCCGTTGCGGAGCTTGACCGCGCCCTTGCGCAACTTCTTCAGGCCGGTGCCGAGCTTGCCGGCTCCGGTCTCGAGTCGCGTGGCCCCGTCGGCGAGCTGGTCGGCACCGCTGGAGAGCCGGTCCGCACCGGACTTGGCGTCGGAGATGCCCTGCACCAGCTGGGGAACGGCGTTCGCCAGCTTCTCGTTGCCGTCGGCCACGGCGTCCGCGCCGGAGGCGAGCTTGTTCAGCTTGTCGCGGACACCCTTCACCTCGGTGCCGGCATCGTGGATCGGCTGCCCGATCCGGTCGTAGACGGCGATGATCCGCTTGCGCTGACCCCGGGGCAGGCCCATCGACCTCAGCTCGGAGGCCAGCTGCTTGCGGTTGTCGCGGTGCCTGACCCGGATCGTGTCGACGGCACTGGCCGCCAGGCGTCCGTAGGAGGCGATGGTGGCATCGGCATCGGCCACCTTGCGGGCACCGTTGGCCAGCTTGCGGGTCTGCCCGGGGAGCGGGGCGACCTTCGACTCGATCGTGCCCAGCCCGCTGGAGAGGCGGTCGGCGCCGTCGGAGAGTTGGCCGGCGCCGTCGGAGAGCCTGCCGGCTCCTGCCTTCAGCTCGGTGGCTCCCTTGCGCGCCTTGCCCAGCCCGTCGACCAGCCGGTCCGCGCCGTTGCTGCCCTTGACCAGGCCCGCGCGCAGGTCGGCGATCCCGATCAGGAACGTGTCGGCGGCCTCCTTGGAGACCCGGGACGCCACCGCATCGCGCACCTTGTCGGTGACGGTGTCGGCGATCGTGGTGGACAGATAGGAGTTCGCGTCGTTGGTGACCATCTGGAGGCGAGCCGTCTCCGGGTCCTTGGTGCCGACGCTGCTCAACGACTTCGAGAAGTCGGCCGGGATGGCCAGGGCGAAGTCGTAGCGTCCCTCGTGCACGCCCTCGACGGCCTCCTCCCGGCTGACCTCCTGCCAGTCGAAGTCCCGGCGCTCGAGTAGGTCGTCGGCGACGTCCCGACCGGCCTGCATGTCCTCGCCCGAGGTGTCCTTCGCCCCGGTGTCCTCGACGACCAGCGCTGCCGGCACGTGGTCGAGGTTGGCGTAGGGATCGTGGTTCGCATACAGGTACAACCCGGCGTACAGCGTCGGGATCAGCACCATGGCGAGCACGGCGATCTTCGGCAGCTTGCCCGCGGTGATCCGGCGCAGCTCGGTCAGCGCGATGCGCAGAGAGGTCATCGGATGCCTTCCTCCGAGGTTGTCGAGCGGGCGATGGCGAGCGGCGGGCCGATCGTGAAGCGGTGCACGTCGCCGGGCAGGTCGACCGCGGCACTCGCGGTGACCAGCACGCCGTACCCGTCGGCAGCGAGGCCGCGGGCCAGTGCCAGCCAGGAGTCGGGCGGCAGGCCGTGTCGCTCGGGGTAGGTGATCACGAGGAACCGGGCGCCGGGTCGCCTGGCCGCCAGTCGGGCCAGGGCCGCGACTCGCGGACCGGGTGGTACGTCGTCCATGGCGTCGCGGGCGTGTGCGCCCAGACCGTCGTCGTTCAACCATCGGGAGACGGCCTTCCTCGAGGCCTTGCGCCGTGCCATCGCGAGCTCCTCACCGACGATGGTGTGCAGCGGCACGGCGCCGTCGGGCTCGGTGACGCCCGGTACGTCGACGAGCGCGACGGCCCGCTGCAGCTCGGCAGCGTTCTGGCTGCCGTCGAGGGTGACCTGCCCTGCGGCCAGGGGGAGGCGACCGGCCAGTGCCAGGGCGAGAGCGGTGTGACCGCTGCCCGGACGCCCGATCGCGACGGCGATCTCACCCGCAGCGAGCGACAACGTCGTGCGCGGAAGCAGGACCGACTTGTTCTGATGGGCCTCGACGTCATCGGCATGCAGGCCGTTCCCCGGATCGGGTGCGGGGTCGGTCTCCCGTGCGAACAGCGCAGCATCGGCGACACCGGATCGGATGACGGTGCCGCCCGGGACAACGCCGATCCGGCGCAGCCCGCTGGCCTCGAGGACGCGTTGACTGGCGGTGTTCCCCAGGGCAGTGTGGGCGATGACTCGCGCCAGGCCGAGCTCGGAGAAGCCGTGACCGACCGCGAGGCGACAGGCCTCCGTCATCCTGTCAGTGCCCCGAATGCTCGGGTGGGACCAGTAGCCGACCTCCGCCTGGGCTCCGCGCTCGACGTCGAAGAGGTTGATCGCGCCGACCATCTCGTCGGTCATCGGGTCCGCGACCGCCCAGGTGATCTTGGTCCCGGCCGCGGCGTCCTTGCGACACTCGGCCAGCCAGGCCACGGCATCGTTCTCGGTGTAGGGCGAGGGCATCCGGCCCAGCCACCTCTGCGTCAGCGGGTCGCTGCACGCCTCGACGATGCGGGGGAGGTCGGTGTCACGGAGCTCACGCAGCACGACCCGGTCGCCCGTGATGACCGGTGGGCGAGGATCCGCGCGGTGGGTGGGGTGGTGGTGCTCGGTCATGACTCGCCTTCCGTCACACGGCTTCCCGGGAACGTTCGCAGTCAATCACTCATGCTTGGCCCCGCGGCGTACGGTCGAACCATGTCTCGTATCGCTGTCATCGGCGGCCACGGCAAGGTGGCCCTCCATCTCGGTCGCATCCTCACCGACGCCGGGCACCACGTGAGCTCGGTGATCCGCAACCCCGAACACTCCGCAGACGTCTCCGAGACCGGCGCGACGCCGGTCGTCGCCGACGTCGAGTCACTCGATGTGAACGCGCTCGCCGAGCTGGTGGACGGTCACGACGCGGTCGTGTTCTCCGCGGGTGCCGGCGGTGGAGACATCGAACGCACCTACGCAGTCGACCGCGACGCCGCGATCCGGGTCACCGACGCTGCGGGCCGGGCCGGCGCCAAGCGGTTCGTGATGGTCTCCTACTTCGGGGCCGGGCCCGATCACGGCGTGCCCGAGAGCGAGTCGTTCTTCCACTACGCAGAGGCCAAGGCCGCCGCCGATGCCCACGTGCGCGAATCCGACCTCGACTGGACCGTGCTCGGTCCTAGTGGGCTGACGCTCGAGCCGGCCAGCGGGAAGATCGCCCTGGGCCCCGAGGTCGGCAAGGGCCAGGTCTCGCGCGAGAACGTCGCGCTCGTGATCGCGGCAGCGCTGGCCGACGAGTCCACGATCGGCAAGACGATCGAGTTCAACGACGGCGACACCCCGATCACCGAGGCACTCGCCGGCGCCTGAACCGCCGGCACCTGCGCGGTGGTGTTGACGAGGTCACGTGTCACAGCCCGTGTGGAGCGACGACAACACCGCGTTGCTCGGGGGCTGGGTGTGTGAGTCGGGTCAGCCGGTGCCGGTGATGTCGCCGGGACGGATCGGCACCCGCGACAACGGCAGCCCCGTGGCGGCACGGACTGCCGCGGCGACCGCCGGCCCCGAAGAGATCGTGGGCGCCTCCCCGACACCCCGCAGGCCGTACGGCGCGTGCGGGTCGGCGTACTCCAGCACCTCGATCGGCATCGGAGGTACGTCGAGGATGGTCGGGATCAGGTAGTCGGTGAAGGACGGGTTCGTGATCCGGCCGCCGACGACCTGGATCTCCTCCATCAACGCCAGGCCGAGGCCCTGGGCGCTGCCACCCTGGATCTGGCCGACCACGGCCTGTGGGTGCATCGCCCGTCCGACGTCCTGCACGCAGGCCAGCTCGACGACTTTCACCAAGCCCAGCTCGACATCGACGTCGACCACGGCACGGTGCGCGGCGAACGCATACTGCACATGGGCGTCGCCCTGCCCGGTCTCGGGATCGATCGGGTGGGTGGGCCGGTGCCGCCACTCGACCGTGTCCTCGACGTGGTCGTCACCGAGCAGGTCGGCCAAGGTGATCGCCACGGTGCCCGATCCGTCGAGCACCACGCCGCCGGGCGCGAGCTGAAGGTCGTCGCGTCGTCGGCCGAGCCGCGTTGCGGCGCTGGTGAGCAGCAACCGGCGCACGCTCTCACTGGCTGCCTTCACCGCGCCGCCGGTGACGTAGGTCTGGCGCGAGGCAGAGCTGGAGCCGGCCGAACCGACGGAGGTGTCCTGCGGTGCCACCACGACGCGGTCGATGCCGAGCTCGGTGCGACAGATCTGCTGCTCGACGGTGACCAGGCCCTGGCCCACTTCTGCAGCGGCGGTGTGCACGGTGACCACCGGCTGACCACCGGCGATCGAGACACGCACCCGGGCCGTGGAGAAGTCGTCGAAGCCCTCGGAGAAGGCGACGTTCTTGTAGGCGACCGCGTAGCCGACACCGCGGCGTACGCCCTCGCCGTGAGTGGTGTTGGCGACCCCACCCGGAAGGTGGCGCAGGTCGTGCGCATCGGGACGTTCGTCCGGCAGGGGGAGCGCGCGCAGTTTCTCGACCAACTCGGCGACCGGGGCGGGCGCGTCGATCAGCTGGCCGGTCGGCGCCCGGGATCCCTCCCGGAAGCCGTTGCGGGCGCGCAGCTCGACCGGGTCGAGGCCCAGCTCGGCCGCGAGCAGGTCCATCGTCGCCTCGACCGCGAATGCGGTCTGCACCGAGCCGAATCCTCGCATCGCGCCGCACGGTGGGTTGTTGGTGTAGGCGCCGAAGCAGTCGATCTGGATGTTCGGGATGTCGTAGGGGCCAAGGCCCATCGTGCCGGCGTTGCCGACCACGGCCGGGGTGCTCGACGCGTAGGCGCCGCCGTCGAGGTGGATGGTGGCGCGGGCGTAGGCGAGCTTGCCCGACCGGTCCGCGCCGTACTCGTAGTGCATCCGCGCCGGGTGGCGGTGCACGTGGCCGAAGAACGACTCCTCGCGGTTGTAGACCATCTTCACCGGCTTGCCGGTGCGCTGCGCGAGCAGGCAACCGTGCACATGCATGGAGAGGTCCTCGCGGCCACCGAAGGCACCGCCGACCCCGGACAGGCGCAACCGGACCTGCTCGGGCGGCAGGCCCAGGGCGGCGCACACCTGGCGCTGGTCGACGTGCAGCCACTGGGTGGCCACCCAGAGGTCGATGCCGCCCTCACCGTCGGGTACGGCGAGCCCGGCCTCGGGCCCGAGGAAGGCCTGGTCCTGCATGCCGACCTCGAAGGCGCCGCTCACCACCACGTCCGCGGTGGGGTTCTCCTCACCGGTCCGGACCCGGACGTGGCGGACCAGGTTGCCGCCCTCGTGGAGGCGCGGGGTCTCCGGGCGGAGCGCGAGCTCCGCATCGACGATCGGTGCCAGGACTTCGTAGTCGACCTTGATCCGCTGGGCCGCCCGGCGGGCCGTCTCCGGGTGGTCGGCGGCGACCAGCGCAATCGGCTCGCCCTGGTAGCGCACCCGGTCGATGGCCAGCACGGGCTGGTCCTGATGCTCCAGGCCGAAGTGCTTCTCGCCCGGCACGTCCTCGTGGGTGAGGACGGCGAAGACCCCGGGCAGCTTGAGTGCCTGGGTGAGATCGATGCCGGTGATCCGGGCGTGTGGGTGGGGGCTGCGCAGGGTGACACCCCACAGCATGTCGTCCATCCAGAGGTCGCTGGCGAAGGCGAACTCGCCGGCCACCTTGAGGGTGCCGTCCGGGCGCAGTGGCGAGGTGCCGACCCCGTCGACCGTGCTGGTCGTGGTGTTGCCTGTGGCGGTGGTCGCGGAGGGAACCCCGGCGACCGTCTCGAAACCCGTCATCCCATCCTCCCCGCCGCGAGTCGCACCGCGTCGAGGATCTTCTCGTAGCCCGTGCACCGGCACAGATTGCCGGACAGGGCCTCCCGGATCTCCGCATCGTCAGGGTCGGGATCGCGGGTCAGCAGGTCATGGGTGGCGACCAGCAGCCCGGGGGTGCAGAAGCCGCACTGCACGGCGCCGGCGTCGAGGAAGGCCTGCTGCACCGGGTGCAATGCCTCGCCGGCGTCCGGAGGCCCCGTGACCGGCCCAGTGACCGGACCAGTTACCGGCCCAGCGACCGGTCGCGCCGTTCCGGCACCTTCGGTGGCCGGACCCCGGGCGCTCAGTCCTTCCACGGTGACCACGTCACGGCCGTGGGCCTGCCCTGCGGCGACCAGGCAGGCACAGCAGGTGGTGCCGTCGAGGTAGATGGTGCACGACCCGCACTCGCCCTGCTCGCAGGCGTTCTTCGAGCCGGGCAGGCCCATCCGTTCGCGCAGGACGTGGAGCAGGCTCTCGCCCTCCCACACGTCGTCGGCCTGACGCTGTTCGCCGTTGACCGTCAGGGTGATTCGCATCAGTGTCTCCTTCCCTGGTGCTCGGCCCAGGCCCAGGACAGGCAGCGCCTGGCCATCACGGCCAGGGCATGGCGACGGTAGGCCGCCGTGCCCCGCACGTCGTCGATCGGCGACGCAGCGGTGGCGACCAGCCGAGCGAACTCCGCGGCAACGGAGTCGCGGATGTCTCGGCGGGCCGACCAGTCCAGCTCCGCGCCGAGGAACTCCTCGGCGTCACGGGCTCGCCGCGGGGTCGGTGCCGCCGAGCCCAGGCCGGTGCCGACCTGCTCCCGATCAGGGTGGAGGGCCAGGCCGAAGGAGGTCACCGCGATCACCATGGCGTTGCGCGTGCCGATCTTGCTGAACTGCTGCGGCCCGGTGGCGGGCCGGATCCACACCGCGGTGACCAGCTCGTCGCCCCGTCCCGCGTGTTGCTTCACGCCAGTGAAGAACTCGTCGACCGGAACCCGGCGTACGCCGTCGCGCGAGGCCAGCTCGACCTCGGCGAAGCCGGCGAGCAGGGCCGGGTGGCTGTCGCCGGCGGGGGACGCGGCGCCCAGGTTGCCGCCGACCGTGCCGCGGTTGCGAATCTGCGGGGAGCCCACCGTGCGCGAGGCGATCGCCAGCCCGGGCAGCTCGGTGGCCAACTCGTCGATCACCCGGGAGTAGGTCACCCCGGCGCCGAGGCGCACCATCCCGTCGACGTGGTCCCACGCGGTCAGCTCCGGCGCCCGGGTCAGGTCGAGCAACGCGTCGGGGCGGCGCCGGTCGAAGTTGAGCGCGACCATCACGTCGGTGCCGCCCATCAGCGGCAACGCACCCGGATGGGCGGCGCGCGCCTCCAACACGTCGGGCAGGCCGTCAGGACGGAGGAACTCCATGGCTCACCCCTGCGCGATGGCGCCGTGTTCGTCGCGCAGCTGGCGCTTGAGGATCTTGCCGCTCGGGTTCTTCGGCAGGGCGTCGGCGACCACGACGTACTTCGGTGTCTTGTAGCCCGCGAGCACCGAGCGGGCGTGCTCGATGACCTGCTCTGAGGTCAGGATCGCGCCCTCCTTGGGTACGACGACGGCGGTCACCGCCTCGACCCACGTCGGGTGGCTGACCCCGAAGACGGCGACCTCGGCGACTCCGTCGAGGGTGTAGATCGCCTCTTCCACCTCACGACTGGCGACGTTCTCCCCGCCGGTCTTGATCATGTCCTTCTTGCGGTCGACGACGTAGAGCAGGCCGTCCTCGTCGACGTACCCGAGGTCACCGGAGTGGAACCAGCCGTTGCGGAAGGCCTCAGCCGTCTTGGCGTCCTCCCGGTAGTAGCCGAGCGTGGCGTGGGGGGAGCGGTGCACGATCTCGCCAATCGTGCGGGTGGGCACGGTCTGGTCGGCGTCGTCGACGATGCGGGTCTCGACGTTGAGGGACTGCCGGCCGGCCGAGCCGGCACGGGCGAGCTGTTCGTCGGGGCCGAGAATCGTGGCCAGTGGCGCCATCTCGGTCTGGCCGTAGAAGTTCCACAGGTCGACCTCGGGCAGGCGTTCACGGATCTCCTTCAGCACCTCGACCGGCATCGCGGAGGCGCCGTAGTAGCCCTTGCGCAGTGACGAGAGGTCCGCGGTCTCGAAGTCGGGGTGGCGCAGCAGTGCGATCCAGATCGTCGGTGGCGCGAAGAACTTGGTGACCTTCTCCTCGGCAATGGTGCGCAGGATGGTGGCCGGGTCAGGGCCGGGCAGGATGACGCTGGTGGCGCCGAGGTAGACGTCGGGGCCGAGGAAGCAGTCGAGCTGGGCGCAGTGGTAGAGCGGCAGCGTGTGCAGCTCGACGTCGGCGGCCGACATCGATCCGTCGACGACGCAGGAGACGTACTGCCACATCAGTGAGCGGCTGGACAGCAGGGCGCCCTTGGGACGGGCCTCGGTGCCGGAGGTGTACATCAACCGGATCGGGTCGTCGTCGCCCACGAACACCTCGGGCACCTCGCCGTCGTGGTCGAACCATGCCCGAGCGTCGGTCCAACCGTCGACCGGAGCGCCGATCGCGACCTTGCGGGTGACGGCACCGCCGGCCTCCATGGCGTTGGCCGCCGTGGAGCAGAGGTCGGACTCGACCACGAAGGTGGTGGCGCCGGAGTGGTCGAGGATGAACCCGATCTCGTCGGCACCGAGCATGAAGTTGACCGGCACCAGGACCACGCCGAGACGGGCACAGGCGAAGGAGATCGCGGCGAACTGCCAGCAGTTGTGGGAGAGCAGTGCGACCCGATCGCCCTTGGCGATGCCGTCGGCGGCCATCCCCGCCGCCGTCCGGTCGATCAGGTCGGCGAACTCGAGGAACGTCAGACGCGTGTCTCCGTTGACGATTGCGGTCTTCGTCGGTGTCCTCTGGGCGGTACGCCGAGGCAGGTCGCCGACGCTGTGCTGACGGGCTTGCCGGATCAGGTCGCTCATGGTCCCAGTGTGCCCTGCATCACAAGGAGTCGCACTTTGATTCGACGGGCAGCACCGAGGCGAGCACCTCAGGTGACCCACGGCGCCACGTCTCGAACCTGCATCCGGCCGGGTCAGGTGGCGATGTCGGCCGTGCTGTCGCTGTCGGAGCGGGCGGCGACGCGCGCGCGATTCTCGGCGCGGCGCTCGACGAAGCGGGATGCCTGTGCGTCCAGGCCCTCGAGGAAGGTGGCGAGCTCGTCGCGCGCCTTTTCTCCGACGTCGCCGAAGTCGGTGCGGTCGAAGACCGCCCAGTGCCGCAGGATCGGCATGATCACGTCGTCGTGGTGCAGTCGGAGGTCATAGATGCCTGCCTTGGCGATGATCATCGAGTTCCGACGGAAGCCGGCCATCGTGGCGCCCGGCATCTCGAAGCCGATGACCTCGTCGGCGATCGCCCGCATGGTCTCGTCCGGGGCGATCTCCAACGCGGCCGCCACGATGTTGCGGTAGAAGACCATGTGCAGGTTCTCGTCCTTGGAGATCCGGGCCAGCATCCGGTCTGCGACCGGGTCGTTGGTGACCTTGCCGGTGTTGCGGTGCGAGACGCGGGTGGCGAGCTCCTGGAAGGACACGTAGGTCACCGCCTCCAGCGACGACTTGTCACCGGAGTCGTAGCCGGAGGTCATGTAGTCCATCCGAGCGCGCTCGAGCTCGACCGGGTCCACGCCGCGGGTCACGACGAGGTAGTCGCGCATGGCGATGCCGTGACGGTTCTCCTCGGCGGTCCAGCGCCCGACCCACGTGCCCCAGGCGCCGTCCCGCCCGAACCTGGTGGCGATCTCGCGGTGGTACGACGGCAGGTTGTCCTCGGTGAGCAGGTTGGTGATCATCGCGGCCTTGGCCGTCTCGGAGAGCCGGGACTGCTCCGGGGACCAGTCGTCACCACCCAGGAATGCGAAGTCACGGCCCTCGCTCCACGGGACGTAGTCGTGGGGGTGCCACTCCTGTGCCATCCCGAGGTGACGATCGAGGTTCTCCGCCACGGTGGGCTCCAGTGCCTCCAGCAGATGGTTCGTGGTGCTCACGGACACTCCTTCGATCGCCTGCCTTCGAGCCTACGCCCCTCGCTGCGCAGCCCAGGGTGAGCGGAGTCGGCCAGTCGGCGCTTGTGCAGTCGCGGGACCGGGCAATACTTGGGTCGCATGACCGCCCGACTCACCGAGATCAACATTGACTGCGCGGACCCGACCGGCCTTGCCGGGTTCTGGTGTGCGGTGCTGGGCTACTCCGTCCTCGACGCCACGGATGACCTCGTCGAGATCGGCCCGGAACGTGCCTCGGACGCTGAGCTGCTGCACGGCGTACGCCGGGAGCCGCTCGCGCCGTCGTTGTTCTTCGCGCGGCTGCCCGAGCACAAGACGATCAAGAACCGGTTGCACGTCGACCTCTCCCCGATCGACTGCACGCAGGCCGAGGAGGTTGCCCGGCTCGAGTCACTGGGGGCACGACGGGCCGACGTCGGCCAGACCGGTGCCGAGTCCTGGGTGGTGATGGCCGATCCGGAGGGCAACGAGTTCTGCGTGCTGCGCAGCCTCGCGCCCGGTGAGTTCGAACTGTGAGTTCGAACTGTGAGTTCGCCGTGAGTTCGCCGTGCCGCACGCGCCGACGTTGGCCTTGAAACGGAGGAGAGCCGCTGTTGCCTCGTCGACGGCATTGGGTTGAGGGTGATCTCGACTGCTCCCCACTTGTTGGGACCGGCACTGACGATTGCGTCCAACTCGTGCTCGCGGAAGATTGCGTCGACCTTGTGCGGTCAATGTGATCGACCGTTTGCAGAGAATCAACTCGTACGTTCCGCACAACGTGAGGACGAACGTCCGGGTCGGGGTGGTTCCGCCGGGCGAGGCTTCGGTCCCCGTCCGTGGGCTGGCCCAGCGGTACAGCGACGCGGTGCGCCTGCGCGTGCAGGGTCGGCCCACGACGGGCCCGCATTGGCAACCTCCTACGCTGGTGGTGGTCGCTTCGAGGCTCGTCGCTGGCGTTTCCTGCACCTCATGGACCGAATGTCCGCTTCGTGCCTCACCCTCGTGCCCCACTCACACAACAGTGATTCACGTGTCACTCGTCAGGAGTCCCAGGAATGGCCAACCGCCTCGCCAACGCGACCAGCCCCTACCTCCTGCAGCACAAGGACAACCCCGTCGACTGGTGGGAGTGGAGCCCGGAGGCATTTGCCGCCGCGCGTGAACGCAACGTGCCGGTCCTGCTCTCCGTCGGGTATGCCGCCTGCCACTGGTGCCACGTGATGGACCGCTGGCTCAGGATTTGGCTCGAATCCGCAAAATCGTAGGTCAGAGGCATTATTTCGATTCGCGCAGGTTCGGCAAGGATCGCCGTGTGACGCCGATTCCGGGGCTTCGTGTATCACTCTCGTGTATCACTCGGGCATTTAGCTACGTGTTGGGTCACCTAACACGTCCCAGCAACGTGTTAGGTTTATCTGAAATTCTTAACACGTAGTGCGAATGAGTCGAAAGAGCTGACACGTGCCCTGGAGCCCCGAAGCCCCCTTCAACGACCTGCCACCGCTGCCGCCGGAAGGCATCGACCTCGAGCCCAAGCCCGTGCTCAAGGCCACCGTTGAAGCCCGAACGGCACTGGCGACACTCGCCCAGGCCGGTCAGCTGCTGCCGAACCCCAACATCCTGATCCACGCTGTGCCCCTGCTTGAGGCGCAGGCCAGCTCTGAAATCGAGAACATCGTGACGACGGCCGATGAGTTGTTCATGCACGTCGAGTCAGGTGGGGGAGACCATGCTACGAAGGAGGCGCTGCGCTACCGGAACGCGCTGTTCGCGGGGGTCGAGTCGATCAGAAACCGTCCTCTCACGTCCTCGACGGCTGCTCGAATCTGCTCCGAGCTGCAGGGTCGGGAGATAGCCGTTCGTGCGGTGCCTGGCACGCGGATCGCAAACCCGACCACACGGCAGGTTGTGTACGCCCCACCCGAGGGGGCTGACCTCATTGGCGAGAAGCTCTCGGCCTGGGAGCGCTTCATCCACGCCGAGGACGATCTTGATCCGCTGGTGCGTATGGCGGTGGCCCACTACCAGTTCGAGGCGATCCACCCGTTCCACGACGGCAACGGACGCACCGGCCGCGTCATCAACATTCTGATGTTGATCGAGGCCGGCCTACTGCACGACCCCATCCTCTACCTCTCACGAGCAATCATCGCCCGGAAGAACGACTACTACCGGCTCCTGCGAGCCGTGACAGCCGAAGACGCCTGGATCGAGTGGATCATCTACATGCTTGATGTAGTCCGCGAGTCCGCAACATCAACGACGCGGAAGATCGGAGCCATTCGTACGTGTCAAGATGACATTGCCGAGCGAGCTCGTGATGCCACGCCGGGAGGGCGCGACGCCCAGTTCCTGGAAGTTCTCTTCGACCAGCCCTACTGCCGCATCGGCGCCGTCGCCAGCAGATGCGACGTCTCGCGTCAGACGGCGTCGTCGTGGCTGCACGCACTGGTTGTGGCAGGGCTTCTCAGCGACGTCAAGGTCGGCAGAGAACGCCTCTTCGTCAACCACGAGTTTCTAGATGTGTTGACACGCGCTGAGTGACTTGGCGAGCCGCACCCGATCCGCGAAGTTGTTGAGGTTCCTCGGAATAAAAGAAACACGACAACTTCGCGGCAGCAAGAGGTGTCATGCCGACCTGCGACGTCGCTTGGGCTGGGGGAGCAGATCGGTGATGGTGACCTGCTCTCGGTCGGGCGCAACGAGCGACTGCAACGCTGCCTCAGCCATTGCCATGCGTCGCTCTTCCCAGGCCAGGAGCTGATCCAGCCGCCAGCGGTCGGGATGGATCATCACGGGCGCCGGCACCAGCTCCCGGTCCTTGAGGTTCTGATAGCCCTTGGTCTTGCCCCAGCCGTAGCGGTGCATCACGTCGCGTGCGGTGAGGAACACATGTCGGGGATCACGCATTGGCGAGATGTCGTCCCGCATTTCATCGGCCGGTTCCTCGCTCATCCCATCGCACCTCTCGCACTGTGCCGCGGTCGTCGTCGGCGTACCGACCCGTAGTCGTTGCGGCGAGGCTGAGGAGACGTGTTAGGTGCTCTCGCCCGGGGCCTCGCCTTGGCGACTGCTGATGGTCACCTAAGGGTGGGCAGGTGTCCGGAGCGATCATCCGCACGCGAGTCGGCAGGTGTTCTTGGTAGGTGGCGTGGATGTTGTGGATGAAGGGTGAAGGTTCACCGCTGATGCATCACGGTGCGAGTGCCCGCCTGGGCGAGATGACAGTCTTCTGCGCCGGCCGTTCGGTTGGCCGGTGGTCGCCGGGCTCCGGGTACGGGCTCATGAGGAACGTTGACCGCCCGTAAGTGCCGACTGCACGGGGTGGCGACCGACGCGTACACGGGCCAGACCCTCAGCGCTGAAGCGTTCTCCGCTGTGGCGGCAGAGCTCCACCAGGCTGCAGCCGGTCGTTGGCTACGCCACGCGACTTCGCCGCGGGCGCGGCGCAGCTTTCGCCGGTGTCAACCGGGACGTCCATGCGGGAGACGAGTCGGTATCGCAGGTCGCGGGCGGGCATGTCGCCCAGTGGCGCTTCGGCGACCAAAGCTCGGACAGAGTCGGCCACGTTGTGTCCCTGTTCATGGGCCTGCTGCAGCATCGCCGCGGTTGCTGGCCAATCGCCCTGCTCCACGAGGCGCGGGTCGAGTTCGTGGGCCAGCGCTGCCCACCGCTCGGCTGGCGTCTGCGCTGTCAGGGCCGCAAGGCGGGCGCGGACCTCGCCGCTCTTGTTCAGTTCGCCTTGGGCGGCCTTACGCGGGTCGGCATCCCAAGTTGTGACGGCGTCGCGGAGTTCTCGTCGGGCGTGCACTTGAGAGAGCTGGAGGCGGGCGGAGACCTGTTCGGTGCCGGGCGCCCAGCTATGGCTCGGCCGGGCCGCGAGGATTCGCATGGCCGCCGACCTGGCCTGTTCGGGCGGGAGGTGGTCGAGCCGCTCGGCGAGCACCTGATCACCAAGCTTATGGCCGCTTGCCAACGCCGCAGTAAGCGCGGCCGGGCCGCGCTGGGCCAGTATGTCGGCCGGGTCCAGACCCTCGGGGAACCGGGCGTAGCCGGGGTCCATGCCGTGCGGTGTGAGCATCCAGAAGTCCCGCTCCGCGGCGACCTGGCCGGCGAGGTCGGCGTCGGTGGCCACGACCGGGTCGCGGCCGACGCCGGCGAGCTGGGTGGCCTGCTCCTCGGTCAGTGATGTGCCGAGCGGGGCCACCCCGACGTAGCGTCCGGCGCCGGCCAGGGTGACCGCGATGGCATCCATGGGGCCTTCGACGACGACAGGGACAGCGCCATCTTCGAGCAGCTCGTCGGCGAGCCCGTACAGCTGAGCGCCCTTGTGGAACAGCGGTGTACTGGTGGTGTTGAGGTACTTGGGTCCGCCCTTGTCGGCGTCGGTGAGGTCGGGGCGATGGCGACCGACGAACCCGAGTACTTCGCCCTTGTGCAGCACGGGGAAGACGACCCGGTCGCGGAACCGGTCGATCAGGCGGCCGGTGCTGGCGGTGGTGGCGACCCCGGTGGCGAGCATCTCGGCGTCGCTGACGCCGTGGTGGCGCAGGTGCTCGACGAGGTTGGTCCAGCCGGCCGGGGCCTGCCCGGGGCGGAAGTGCTCGTGCCCGGCGAGGTCGAGGCCGAACCGGCCGGTGAGGTAGTCGCGGCCCCACGAGTCGGTGAACCGCTCCTCGAAGAAGGCCTGGGTAATCTCGTTGATCTCGAGCATGCGAGCGCGGCTCACCGGGCTGGCCGCCGCTTCCTGCTCCCGCTCGTAGGCCCGGCGTAGGTAGGCGTCGGTCGGCTCGAGCGGGCAACGGGTGTTGCGGTCCAGCTCCGCGAGCAGCAGCTGACGGTCGACGTCGACGTCGACGTCGACCGAGGCTTTGTGCTCGGGGGTGGTTGGGTCGAAGGCCTGGTCTGGGTCGATGGGGTTGAGCAGGTCCTCGAGCGGCCAGGTGGTGTCATCGGGGTGCTCGACCCACAGGGACGGGTCCGGGTCGACGCCGTCCCACAGGTCCGCGGGGGGCTCATCGAAGTGGTAGTCGTGTGCGTCTTCGTCGGGGATCGGGTCGAGGGCGATCGAGGTCCGCCAGACCAGCGCCTGGCACTCATCGACACCGGTGTCTCCACTGTCGCTAGGCAGGGTGGACCCAGCCGAGAGCAGGGCCACGAGCTGCCATCCGCGTTGCAGCCCGTGGTCGACGTTGGAGACCAGGGCTGGCCACCAACTGCTGGCCTGAATCCACTGCGCTCGGTCGCTGCCGACCAGATCGTTCAACCGGTGGGCCCACTCGCTGGTGATGCCTTCGTCGTGGGAGCCGTCCCCGATCTGTGCGGCTACCGCCGGGGTGAGGTGGCGTGCCATGCGCCACCACAGCGCCGCCGCGGCGTGCTCGTCGGGCAGCGGGGCTGCGTTGGCGGCGGAGCGGAGCAACTGATGAGCCGCGATGCCGGAGCGGGACATGGCGGCGAGCCGCTCGGCCAGGAGGGGTGTGAATTCGTCGTTGCGGACCTGCGGTGCCACCGTGTGGAGCAGTTGGCGCCATTCTTTGAGTGCGGGGGTGTGGTCGCCGGTGATGCGCCTGGTCAGGCGCCGTTGGTAGGTCGCGGCGGCCTTCTGCAGTTGTGGTGCCCCGGTGGGCCGACGGTCGCCAGCAGGCACCTGCATGGCCGCGCGCCACACCTCGACGTCGGCGAGCGTGGCGTCGTCGGGCTTGAGCCCGTGCTGTGCCCAGGCCGGGAGCGAGGTCTGTGACTCGGCCCGGTCGCGGACCTGGCCGGCGAGGGCCTCGACCAGATGGGCGCGCTGGGCGAGGTAGGCACCCCAGCGGGGGTCGTCGGCTAGCCGCTCCGGGATGCCGGGCATCCACGGCAGCGGTCCCGCGCCGGCGTTGCGCAGGCCGGAGGCATCCAGTCGCCAGTCGAGCACCGCTGCCCGGTCCTCGGCCGAGACCAGTTCGCGGTCGCTCGCGACTGCCCGCAGGGCCTCGGTGGGGCTCTCCCCGGCGGCGCCGAGCAGCAACAGGTGGGCGCGCAGCGTGGGCCAGGCGGCCTCGTCGGCAAGCCCGGGGAGCAGGCGATCGGCAGTGGTGTCCAAGGACGCCACCACCTCGGCCCCCACGACGTGTTCGGCGGTGACGTAGAGGCTGTCGAGGTACCGCTGGGCGGCCTCGCCGAGTCTGATGGCGGGGTCGGCCTGCTCACGGATCAGGCTGGTAGCCGACCGCTGGGAGGCATCGCGGGCCAGCACCTGTTCGAGGATGTCGGTCGAAGTGAGCGGGCGGATCAAGGTCGGGTGGATGACCGAGTGTGGGTCGCCGTGGCCGACGACCTCGAGGTAGACGTGGTTGCCGCTCTTGCCGCGGGTCAGCATCGTGTAGAGCTGCTGGCGTGACTCGGTGCCGGTGGCCAGCCCGTGCATGGTGTCGGCGGTGACGCCCTGGGCGGTGTGCACGGTGCAGGCGTAGCCGAGTTCCGTGGAGGCCTCCACGTAGGCGCGCGGCAAGCGCACGGTGCGGCCGTGCTGGGTGTGCTGGACGGTCAGGTCCCCTGCGTCGTGCAGTTCCAACAGGGTCCACCGGTCGCCGTTCTTGACCCAGTCGGTTGCCGAGGTGCGCAGCCTGCGGTCGTTGGTGCGGGTGAGGATCAGCTCGCCGATGCTGGCGTCGTTGCCGTCCGCCAGCCGCCGAGACGGGCCCACGTTCGCAGCGTCGGCCCCCTCGAGCCGGTGGGCGCGGGCCTGCTGGTTGAGCTCGCTGACCAACTCCCGGGTGGGGGCGAGCATGATCGCGTCCAGTCCCGCGGCACGATCGGCCTGCCAGGAGGTGAAGACGTCCTTGGTCATGGTGGCCATGTCGCCGACGTGCACCCGGTCGCGGTCCAGGTAGAAGCCGAGTGCCTCGGTCTTGCCCTCGCGCAGCGCCAGCGAAGCGGCACCTTCGGCCGGGTCGGTGAATCGGACCAACTCGGACAGTTGCAGAGCGCCGTGGGTCGCTTGGATGTCGCGCAGTACGCCGCCGGCGCCGATCGAGGCGAGCTGCTGGTCATCGCCGACCAACCGGACGCTGCCCCCACGCTCCAGGATGTGCTGGACGGAGACGTCGAGGGAGAGGGTGTCTGCCATGCCGGCCTCGTCGATCACCACCAGCGTCCCGGGACCGATGCCACCAACCCACCCGGGTGGGTTGGCGCCGGTGGTCTGGGCCTGTTCGAGGGAGTGGGTGAGCTTGGCGAGGGTGTCGATCTGGGAACCCATAGACGCCCGGAGGGCGTCCGCGGCTGCCGCCGAGGGAGCCAGGCCGATCACGCTGCCACCGCCGTCGGTCCAGGCCTGGGCAAGCGCCCGCATGGCGGTGGTCTTGCCCGATCCGGCGGGTGCGATCGCCAGCTGGAGGCGGGCACCGGAGGTGGCCATCTCCTTGACCAAGGTGGCCTGACCGGCATTGAGTTTCACCCCATTGGCCTCGGACTCCAGCAGCGCCAGGGAGACGTTCTGCTCATCAACCGCGTAGCCGTCGTGGCGACCGGCGGCGGCCACTAGCCGCTCTTCGGCGGCGAGGACCTTGCTGGAGGTGAACAGGTGGACCCCGCCCACGGTGTAGACCGAGGACCCGTCGCGCTTGCGCAGCTCGAGAGGTTCCGAGATCTCGTCGAAGGGGCGAGTGATGCTGACCGAGCGGCCGTCGAGGACCTCGCTGACCAGTAGGGCGACGACGGTGCTGACCTGGTCGGTGGGCACGGTGGCGGAGCGCACTTGGCGTTGGGCCTCGGCGTAGACGTGCCAGTACTGCCAGGTCGCGCGGCTGCCTTCCATCGTCGCCACGATCCGGTCGCTGGTCTCGGCGAACCATGCAGCATCTGCCACCGTGACCCCTCCGGAAGCCGGTGCCAGCGCGCTACGGAGCATCCGCTGAACGCCACCTGGTGAGCCCAGGACCTCGACCGCCTCCCGACTCCAGGCCTCACGCTGCTCGACCAAGGAACGCGGCTCGTGCTTGGCCTCGCGGGTCTCCAAGGTGGCCTGCTGAGCCAGCTGGAGCGTCTCGACCGGTGTCGCGGGTCGCCCGTGGGCGACCTGAAAATCGGCGACCAGTTCCTTGCGGCGGGCCTCGACGCTGACCCGGCGCTTGGAGAAACGGTGGTTCACGTCGGGGTCGACGCCGACGATCTCGCGCACCGGCCGCTTCTGCGCGTCGGGGTTGGGGCGTTCCGCGAACCGCACACCCAGCCCGTCGCCCAGGTGCCGTTCGAGGGCGGTGTTGTAGGTCTCCGAGGCCGAGACCTTGGCCTTGTAGAGCAGCCGCCCGTCGATCGCGAGCCACTTGCCGTCAAGGGTCTGGACCTTGTTCGCGACCGCGACGTGCGTATGCAAATCCGGATCACCGGCGCGGGAGTCGCGGTGGGTGAACGCGGTCGCGACCAGGCCGCGGACGTTGACCTGACGGATGCCGTTGGCCCCCTGGCGGGTGAACAGCGCCTTGGTCTCGATGAAGTCCAGAGCATCCTTGATGGCTGCCTGGTGGGCCCGTTCGATGACTGCGGCGGTGTTCGGGTCGGCCAGCGCCCACAGTACCGAGACGCTCTTGACAGGGGAGAAGGTGAGGTCGTACCCGGCGACGGCGGTGGTCTTGGGACGGGAGTGCTTGGCGATTGAGGCGGCGAGTTCGCGGGCGTCGGCCGGTTCGCGGCCGTGTTCTGCTTTGAAGAACTCACGCCCGACTTCGGTGCGGACGCGTGCCCGTTCCTCGGCCGGGACTGCCCAGTCGCGGGGCAGCCCGGCGGCTTCGTTGACGGCGGCAAGGCGTTTGGCTACCTCGACCCGGAACGCGCTGATGTCGTTCTTGTAGACCTTGTACGGGGCCCCGAGACGGGCCGCTGCCTTGTAGTCGGCCTCGGTCGGGCTGTCGATACCGACACGGCCGACTCGTAAGTCCAGCGCCTTGGATCGCTCGGTGGCCAGCGGGTGGTGCCCGGCCCCGAACAGGTTCTGCATGTGGTCCGCGGTGACAAGGTCCCCGGCGTCCAAACCCTCGATCCCGTCCATGCCGGAGCCGACCCACACGCCGGGGGTCTCGCCCTTCTCGGTGTAGTAGATCGCGAGACCGGTGTGACCTTTGTCGGTGGCGTCCATGGCTGCGACCTGGCGGGTCAGGTAGTCATACCCCGACCCGGCCGTCAGCTTGTGGAGGCTCATCGTCACGGTCACCTAGGTGCGATCGGGGCCTCGGAACGATCAGTTTCGCGGAGAAACCACGTCTCCTCTTTCTGCTCGAGGCACCGGGAATGCACCAGGTGTGTGCCACTTCGTTGGTCGCGGGAATCTGGGGGGACGCTCGGGTACGCGGGCGATGGCCTGGGGTGGCCAGGCGAGCGGGCTTGGAGGAGAGATTCACAGCCGGGCAATGCCGGTGAGGATGGTATGGCTTGGTGCAACTGATAGCGAAAGTACGTCGAGATCTATGGCCAGCACAGTTTTACAACGGACGTCGCTGGCACTCGTTCCGCCGTACTCCTCTGGATCTCGGGCCCGAAGAGGTCGGTCTTGGAAGGCCGTCCCATCTCAAGGGAACCGCTTCTTTTCGACGCACTATTCCAGTTGGGCGTGCAGCTCACGTCCGAGGAATAACCGAACCGAGTGGCGGAAAGACTAGCGGTCGCAGTCGGAGTGGGTTCGCTGCGTAATCGCCGACGTTGGTCAGCATGAGCGAGTGCCCGCTTGGTTCGCCGCACAAGAGTTCAGGGGTCGACCGCGTTGTGCGACCCGGTCGCTGTCGCTGTCAGATTGACGGCTCTAGCTGGTGTCGGAGACGAGGTCATCGTGGAACGACTGCTGGTGGCGGAGTGCGATCACGAGTTCGGGACCGCACTTCGTCACGGGCCGGCCGAGCACTTCCTCCGCACGCGAGAGTCGGTACCGAACGGTGTTGCGGTGCACACACAACTGTTTCGCTGCGTCCTCGACGCTGCCTGCATTTTCCAGCAAGGCCGTAACGGTCTCGCGCATGCGCACGAAGTTCTCGCCGCTCTGAAGCATGTCGCCCAGGGTCCGCCTCATGAAGCGGTCGACATCAGGAGTACATCCCAGCAGGGCAATGACTTCATGTGTGTCGTACCGCATCAGGCCGTCACCGACGGAACCCCGTTGCGCGACTTCCCGGACCCGTTCGGCATCACGGAACGAAGCGACGAAGCCTTCGAGTCCGGCCGTCGGAGTGCCGGCGAATACCCGGACTTTGTGCGCGCGCGCAAGCGTATCGACCTTGTCGAGGAGGCTGAGATGCGGTTCGGATCGAGTGCCTGCCCATACCCAGATCCGACGGCCACCCGGATGCACGACCAGAGGTTGGGCCGCCCGGAGTTCACGTCCGATTTCATTGCCGACCTTGGCGAGGTCTGAGACTGCATCGGGATCGCTCGTGTCCACGATGAACGCAGTGTGAAACACCGACAGGGGGTAGCCGCCGAGGGTCGCAGACGCCTTCTTGAGGTCGACATCTTCACCCGCAAGAATGTCACGCACTGCCTCGAACTCCTTGGCTGAGGCGCTTGCAGTGAGGCGTGCTCGCTCGGTGTGAAAGATGTCGATGGACACTCCGATGGAGTTGTCGATCCAACGGCCGGCGCGGTCCCAGAAGTAGATGAGAACTTCGGCATGGTTGACCGCGTCGTCGGGCAACTCGCTGACGAAGCCCGTGAGATACGACCACGTCGATTGCAGGGCGGTGCGGTAGATCTTGATGATCACCTCGACGGGATACTTCAGCGACGCAGTTTCGCGGGCCAGCCGCTTGCCTGCGTCGACAAGCTGGAACTCGCCTTCGGGCTGGGGTAGTCCGGCGAGAAACGCCGTCCAGTGCTCGCGGATGGCCACTGTGAGGACATCTGTGAAGTCGCTGGTATCGACAGAGTCTTTGAGCTCCGTGTTGATGCTTGTCTGCGTTGCGTCAACCCACTTTTCGACCATCTCCGGCTGCAGCTCGTCAGCGACGTATCCGGGTAGCCACTCGGTCAGACTGGGGGGCGTTGCGGTGTCAGTCATTCGAAATCTCCCTGCACTCTGTCTGTTGGATCACAGTACAACTCACGTTTGCCCGCCCGACGGAAAAATCGACGCCACATCCAAATCCAGAGTCGTTTTTTGTGCGGTCGCCTAGAGCGACCCGGTACCAAAGGTTGAGAACGTGGGTGAAAGACGACAGGAGCAACCGATGGCTCTCCATGCACCCGAAAGCGACCTCCAGAACGCCGGCGATCGACCGTCGACCTGGGAATCGCTCCTGGTCGAATCCATGCGCTCGCAACCTGTTCCCTCGAAGGAGCTCGGCCGCTGGCTGGGTGCCCTGGCCCATCGACCAGGCTGGACTGCCACGCGACTGGCGGGGCTCTGCCGACAGCTCGTAGAGGTAGCAGCTGGAGCTTCGGACGTCGCACCGTCGCGCGGCGACAAGCGATTCTCGGATCCGGCATGGACTGGCAATCAGTTCTACAGGCGTCTCGTCCAGAGTTACCTCGTCTTGGGGGACCGGGTCCACCAGCTCCTTGAGGAGTCCGAGCTCGATCAGCGAACCCTCTCGCGGTTGCGCTTCGTCGTCGACAACGTTCTCGACGCGGTCTCCCCTTCGAACACCCCGATCCATCCGGCTGCCCTCAAGGAGTTCATCGATACCGGCGGCGCGAACATTTCTCGTGGCATCCGGCATGCCGCCGCCGATGTACGGACGCGCCCGCGGGTGCCTGCGATGGTCGACAAGACAAAGTTCGAGGTGGGGGTGAACCTTGCCAGTACGCCGGGAACGGTCGTCCACAGGACACCAGTGTTCGAGCTCATCCAGTACTCGCCCACGACCGACCGGGTCCGGCAGACCCCGCTCGTCCTGGTCCCGCCCACCATCAACAAGTACTACGCGCTGGACCTGGCGCCTGCTCGCAGTGTCGTTGAGTACCTCGTCAGTCAGAACCAACAGGTCTTTGTGGTGTCCTGGCGAAACCCGTACGCTCGGCACGCGAGTTGGGGCGCAGATGTGTACGTGAAGGCAGTCCTCGACGCGATAGAAGTTGCGCGACAGATCACCCGGTCCGAGCAAGCAGCGGTCTGGGGAACGTGTTCCGGCGGCATCATCACCGCAATGGCTCTCGCCCATCTGTACGCCAAGGAGAGGGGCAATGAGATCGCGGCGCTGGTCCTGCCGGTCACATTGCTCGGGAAGAGTGAGAACGGAACCGGGTTGGGAGACCTGTTCGACGAAGCCATGGCACAGCGGGCGATCCGTCGGTCCGAGAAGATCGGCTACCTGGACGGAGCCGCTCTCGCCGAGGTGTTCGCCTGGCTCAGGCCGAATGACCTCATCTGGAGCTACTGGGTCAACAACTATCTCCTCGGGCGGAAGCCACCTGCCTTCGACCTTTTGTATTGGAACGCAGACACCACGCGGATGCCAGCGTCCCTTCACCGGGACTTCATCGACGTTGCGATGGGCGGAGGTCTGGAGGTGCCAGGAACCGTCATTGCCCTGGACACACCGATCGACCTGGGTCAGATCACTGCAGACACCTATGTGGTCGGAGCGATCACCGACCACATCACGCCGTGGACAGGCTGCTACCGGACCACGCAGTTGTTGGGCGGCAAGACCGAGTTCGTGCTGTCCAACCGGGGCCACATTGCCGCCCTTGTCAACCCGCCCGGCGCGGCGAAGGCGTCCTACCAGCACTCGACTGACACTCCGGCAGACCCTGTCGAGTTCCATCGAGAGGCGACCACTCATGAGGGTTCTTGGTGGCCGCACTTCGCGGACTGGATAGGTGCCCGAACGGGCGAGCTCGTTCCAGCTCCGAAGGATCCGGGTCGAGGCATACACCGCCCACTCTGCGCCGCGCCAGGAACGTACGTGTTCGAGAAGTGACGAGCGCGACAGTGAGACGAGCACGAGAAGCGGAACATGTCGCGTCGCGCGCGCTCTACGGCGCAAATGTCAGGGTCGTGGTGACGCCGGGTACTCGGCCAGAAGCGGTTCCGCTCCTCCTCTGCAACGGGATCGGTGCCCGTCTGGAGCTACTCGATCCGTTTGTCGACAGCCTTGATCCGAGCATCGACGTCGTCAGGTTCGACTCGCCCGGCATCGGAGGCTCAGAACGCGCCCGGGCGCTGTACACCTTCTCCCAGCTTGCTTGGGCTTTGTCAGAGATGATGAACGAACTCGGCCACCACCGGTTCGATGTCTTGGGCATCTCCTGGGGCGGGGCCGTTGCTCAGCAGCTCGCGTTCCAGCACCGCGGTCGGGTTCGCCGGCTGGTTCTGGCAGCGACAGGGACCGGAAGTCTCATGGTTCCAGGCCATCCGCGGGTCTTGGCCAAGATGTTGACCCCTCGTCGCTATCGAGATCCCGACTACGCGGCCAAGATCGCGGCAGAGCTGTACGGTGGCAAGATCCGCGACAACCCGGAACTTGCCAGGAAGATCCTGCATCGCGAAGGGCCTCGAGGCACCCGAGCGGGATATCTCTACCAACTCATCGCAGGGATGGGCTGGACGAGCCTGCCGGTGCTGCCGGCCATCAACCAGCCGACCCTCATCTTGATGGGTCGAGCCGACCCGATCATCCCGCTCGCCAATGGCACCATCATGCGCAGCCTGATCCCAAGGGCCCGCCTACACGTCTACGACGACGGTCACCTCGGACTCGTCACCCAAGCACTGACCCTCGGACCGTTGGTCTCGGATTTTCTCCTGAGTCCGACCACCAGCCAAGTCTGCGGCTGACCCGCAGCCGACGTACGCATGACGGACTGGCGAGACACCGCAGATTGCCAACTGTGATTCACGCACAACTGCCACCGACGATATTGGCTTCCATGCCCGAGACATGTGACGTGCGCAACTGTGAAGGTTGCGGCAACCGACTCGCAAAGCGTCCAGCACTCATTGGACGGAACGGATGGTTCACCGATGGTCAACGACGCAAGCGCCCGCGGCGCTGCCAGGAACGAACCCAATGCGGCATCGCCCGGCCAGGACCCGCAGTACGACTACGACGTACTCATTGTCGGGTCAGGCTTCGGGGGCTCGGTCGCCGCTCTGAGACTCGTTGAGAAGGGATATCGGGTCGGCGTGCTCGAAGCAGGAAGGCGGTTTGAAGACGAGGAATTCGCCAAGACTTCCTGGGACACCAAGAAGTTCCTGTGGGCTCCCGCGATCGGTTGCTATGGGATCCAGCGGATCCGCGTACTCCGCGACGTCCTCGTGATGGCTGGGGCCGGTGTGGGCGGCGGTTCCCTAGTGTATGCCAACACGCTGTACGAACCCCAGACGGAAGCCTTCTACAAGGACCCGCAGTGGGCTCACATCACTGACTGGAAGGACGAGCTCGGCTCACACTACGACCAGGCCAAGCGCATGCTCGGGGTGCAGCTCAACCCGACCGTCACTGCCGCGGACGAGGTGATGCGTCGGGTCGCCGTCGACATGGGCGTCGGCGACAGCTACCACGAAGCCCCGGTGGGGGTGTACTTCGGCCGTAATGGCAAGAAGGAACCGGGTGTGAAGGCGGACGACCCGTACTTCGGTGGCGTGGGACCTGAGCGATCTGGGTGTCTTGAATGCGGCGAATGCATGACTGGGTGTCGGCACAACGCGAAGAACACTTTGGTGAAGAACTACCTGTATCTGGCCGAGAAGTTCGGTGCCGAGGTCATCCCGATGACGACGGTCAACAACATCAAGCCAGTGGGTCGCGGTTACGAGGTCACGGTTCGCCCGACGAACAAGAAGAGGAAGAAGCACCACCGCACCCTCACAGCCGAACATGTCGTGATGGCTGCGGGCACCTGGGGAACCCAAGAGCTTCTTCATCAGATGAAGCTCAACGGCTCGCTGCCGAACCTGTCCGCCAAGCTCGGGTTCCTCACCCGAACCAACTCTGAGGCCATCTGCAGCGCCAACACGAAGTCTCGTAGCCGCGGCAAGACCGACTTCTCGCGTGGCGTAGCGATCACATCGTCCATCCACCCGGATGCCAACACCCACATCGAGCCCGTGCGCTATGGCAACGGTTCGAATGTGATGGCGTTGATGTTCACCGTCATGACCGACGGTGGGGGCAGGGTTCCGCGCCAGGTCAAGTGGCTCGGGAAGGTGATCAGGCACCCTGGGCACCTCATGGGGCTGTACGTCGGCCTGAAGGACTGGTCGAACCGAACCATCATCGCCCTGGTGATGCAGACCCATGACAACTCCATCACGGTTTTCCCGAAGACGTCCTTCCGCGGCAAGGTGAAGCTCTCGTCGAGGCAGGGCCACGGCGAGCCGAATCCGACCTGGATTCCAGCGGGGAACGAGGCCGCACGCCGGATGGCCGACGACATCGACGGAGTGCCCTACGGAACCATCGGGGAGATGTTCGACGTTCCCCTGACAGCACACTTCCTCGGAGGGTGCGCGATCGGTGACTCCGTCCAGAACGGCGTGATCGACCCCTACCACCGCGTCTACGGTCACAAGAACCTGCACATCGTCGACGGGTCGGCCATCTCAGCGAACATCGGAGTGAACCCGTCCCTGACGATCACAGCCCAGGCCGAACGTGCGTTCTCGATGTGGCCGAACAAGGGCGAGATTGATGTCCGCCCAGCCGTTGGTGAGGGGTACGACCGGATCGCGTTCATCGAGCCCAAGATGCCCGTCGTACCCCCTTCGGCCCCGGCCGCGCTGCGCCTGCCGATCTTCCCGATCCGTAGTTCGGCGGACGTGTCGTGACAGCTGAGCTCGCGTTCATCGACTACGAGGCGCTTGAAGCGGAACTGGGCGAACTGCAGAGTGGAGCGAGTCGTTGGTCGCGAACATCCTTGGCCGAACGCGCGGATCTGCTGGCCCAAGTCGCGTCCCTGGCCATTGAAACTGCTCCGGGCTGGGTTGCGGCTGCCTGCAGGGCGAAGCACCTGCCGGTCGAGTCGACGCTGGCGGGGGAGGAGTGGCTGTCCGGGCCATACCCCGTGGCGATGAACGCGGCGACGCTGGCTCACAGTATTCAGAGTCTCGCTGCCGGGAAGAGCCCCTTGGACGACGTCCCGATGGAGACAGCCCCAGGGGGCCGACAGGCGGCAAAGGTGTTCCCAGGATCGATCTGGGACCGACTCCTCCTTTCCGGCTTCGAGGCTCGAGTGTGGTTCCAACCTGGCGTGACCAAAGAGAGCGCCCACCGACTTGCCGGACTTGCGCAACGCGATCCCGACCTCGCGGGAGGCATATCCGTGGTCCTCGGGGCCGGCAACATCGCCTCCATCGCCGTTCTTGACACGTTGTATGAACTCGTCGCCCACAACAGGGTCGTCATCTTGAAGCTCAATCCCATCCTGGACGAGCTCTTCGACCCGATCCAGAAAGTGCTCGAGCCGCTCATCAGCGTGAACGCAGTCCGAGTCGTAACCGGCGACGCGGGCATCGGCGGTTTCCTGGTTGACCATCCGGCGGTGAACCACGTGCACATCACGGGTAGTGCCTCGAGCCACGACGCCATCGTGTACGGCGCCGGCGAGGAAGGTGCTCGCCGCAAGGCGGACAACGAGAGGACGCTGTCCAAGACCATCACCAGCGAGCTCGGTGGAGTTTCGCCCACCATCGTCATCCCCGACAAATGGTCGAACCGAGACATCAAGTTCCAAGCCGAGCATGTTGCCACTCAGCGTCTTCACAACAGTGGGCACAACTGCATTGCAACCCAGGTCGTCGTCATCCCAGCCAACTGGCCAATGAAGGAGCGCTTTCTAGAGAGGCTGCGCACCGAGATCGAGGCGGCTCCGGGCAGGGAATCCTTCTACCCGGGCACCTCAGGACGACTGCACGACGCCGTGGCGGCGCACCCCGGGTTCGCCCTCAAGTGCGACAACGACCGGGTCCTCATTCAGGGGTTGTCACCCGATAGCCGGGCTGACGCATTCAAGGTCGAGTACTTCTCTTCAGTCCTGGCCGTCGTCGAAGTCCCGGGGACAGGGGAGGACTACTTGACAGGTGCTGCCGCCTTCGTGAACAACCAACTCACGGGCACCCTGGGCGCGAACGTGCTGGTCCACCCGAAGGTGGTTCGCAAGCTTGGCGGCGCCTTCGAGTCCTTCGTCGAGTCGCTCCACTACGGCACCGTCGCAGTCAATGCGTGGACCGCCGTGGGCTACCTGACCGCCGCCGCTCCTTGGGGAGGGTTTCCCGGCGCAACCCTGGACAACGTCCAGAGCGGCATAGGCATCGTCCACAACGCATTACTTCTTGCCGAAACAGAACGCACTGTCGTGAAGGGTCCTTTCCGACCATTCCCAAGGTCGGTCGCCACCGGACAGATGACGATTGCGCCGAAACCGGCGTGGTTCGTGCGCAACCGCACTTCGGCCGGAACGGGGCGCCTCCTCGTCCGGTTCGTCGCCAAGCCCTCCGCAGCCAAGCTCCCGCGCATCTTCGCCTCGGCTCTCCGAGGCTGACCACCCAAAAGGACTCTCACATGACCAAGAACAATCTCGCCACGATTCTGGAGACCGGGGCCGAAAAGTTTGGCGACCGAACCGCAGTCATCTTCGGTGACCGCACGGTCACCTATACCGAGCTGAACGGTGCTGCCAACAAGGTCGCGAACCTCCTCGTCGCGCGCGGCATCAAGCCGGGCGACAAGGTCGCTGTCAGCTGCCCCAACACCCCCCACTTCACCATCGTGTACTTCGGCATCCTCAAGGCTGGTGCCGTGGTGGTCCCACTCAATGTGCTCCTCAAGGCGCGTGAGATCAGTTACCACCTCCGCGACTCCGAGGCGAAGGCCTACTTCTGCTTCGAGGGCAGCTCAGAGCTAGCGATGGGCAAGGAAGGCCTTGCCGGCATCGATGACAGCGCGTGTGAGAACTTCTTCCTCATCACAGCGGGACCTGAGTCGCAGGACTCGAATCTGGCCGGTGCTGACAACTTCGGAAATGCGGTCGCCGAACAGCCGGCCACATTCGACACCATCGACACCGATCCGGATGACACGGCAGTCATTCTCTACACCTCGGGAACCACCGGAAACCCCAAGGGCGCCGAGCTCCGTCACCGCAACATGCTGGAGAACGCCCGCGCTGGTGACCTCCTGTTCGACGCCGATCCTGATCGGCCGGACACCTATTTGTGCGTGCTCCCGCTGTTCCATTCCTTCGGACAAACCGTCGTCCAGAACGGTGCCCTGGCCTTCGGGGGGACGATCGTGATGCTGCCGCGCTTCGAGGTTGGCGCGGCCGTAAATCTGATGACGCAGCACGCCGTCACCTTCTTTGCCGGGGTGCCAACGATGTACTGGGCACTCTTGAGCATTTCTGATGGGGCGAACGTATCGAAGATCGCCGCAAGTCTTCGCGTGGCAGCCTCCGGCGGAGCGGCCCTGCCGGGTGAGGTCCACAAGCACTTCCAGGAGCGCTACGGGGTCACGATCCTCGAAGGATATGGATTGTCCGAGACCTCCCCGATCGCGTCCTTCTCGCGCCTCGGTGAGCAGCCGCGCATCGGCTCCATCGGCACTCCCATCCCCGGGGTCCAGATGAGACTTCTCGAGCCCGACACGTGGAACGACGTCGCAGACGACCCCGAGGTGATCGGTGAGATCGCCATCAAGGGTCACAACGTCATGAAGTGCTACTACGGACAGGCCGAGGCAACCGAGGCAGTCCTCCAGGACGGCTGGTTCCGGACGGGCGATCTTGCCAAGCGCGATGCAGACGGCTGGTACTACATCGTTGATCGGTCCAAGGACATGATCATCCGGGGCGGCTTCAACGTCTATCCCCGCGAAATCGAAGAGGTACTCGCGACCCATCCGGCGGTCTCACTCGTGGCTGTTGTCGGGCTTCCTCATGAGCAGCACGGGGAGGAAATCCGCGCCTACGTGATCCCGGCAGACGGTCAGATCATCACTCCTGAAGATCTCATCGCCTGGGCAAAGGAGCAGATGGCTGCCTACAAGTACCCCCGTGAGGTGGTTCTCGTCGCGAGTCTGCCGATGACCGCCACGGGGAAGATCCTCAAACGCGAACTCGTCCGGGACGCACAACCCGCACCAAGCTGACCCGAAGTAGTTCCAGGTTCAACACAAACATCTCAGCGCTGGTCGAACTCGCCCACGACCATGAGCGCGAACTCGTCGTTGGAACTCAGGCTGCGGCGCCAGCACTGGGTGGACGAGTTGGTGGCCCGAGAGGCACCTGGCATTGCGCGGGCGGAAGCCATGCTGCGCATTTGCCGAAAGTACCAAATGCGACTTGAAAGTTGGCACACAGGCACAAGCGCCATCGCGGCGCTCGACGCCACCATTGGGTCATCAGCAGGCAACCATCACAGGCAACGAGGAGAGAAACATGTCAACCGTCACCTTCGTTGAGTACGACGGCACCTCCCACGACGTAGACCTCGTCGAGGGCGAGTCGCTCATGGAGATCGCGACGAATGGCGCCATCCCCGGCATTGATGCCGACTGTGGCGGCGAGGCCGCATGTGGCACCTGCCACATCTTCGTCGACAGTGAGTGGATCTCCACCACCGGACGGCGCACAGACGAGGAGAGCCAAATGCTTGAGATGTCGTCGGAGTGCGAGCCGAACTCGCGCTTGGCCTGTCAGGTAATTGCGGCCGCGAGCATGGACGGGCTGAAGGTCCGGCTCCCCGAATACCAGATCTAGTCCACAACTTCTCTCACCTTCACGACAGGCGGCAGGCCAGACTCATGAACACCATGGACAGCGCGCTCGAAAGGGCGAAGACCAAAGTACGGAACAAGATGCAGACGAAGGTTCCTGTCGATCGGCAGGTGCAGGCAGCGCATCTCGTGGAGAAGGCGAAACGCTTCGCTGGTATGAGCAGGCCGCTCGTCTTCACCGAACGGCCGATCCCGGACGCCGCCGACGTGCCACTGACCAAGATCGACGTCAGCAACCCGTTCATGAACCGTCAGGGGAAGTGGGACTCCTACTTCGCGCGGCTTCGCGAAGAAGCTCCGGTCCACTATCTCGCCGACAGCCCCTTCGGCCCGTTCTGGTCGATCACGCGCTACGCGGACATCCGCGCAGTAGACACGAACCCTGAGGTCTTCTCAGCTGAGCCTTACATCGTTCTTGGGCCCCCGCCCCTCGAAATCGAGATGTTCATCGCCATGGACCCCCCGAAGCACGATGTCCAGCGCAAGGCCGTCCAGGGGGTGGTGGCGCCCAGGAACCTCAAGGAGATGGAGTCGCTCATCCGTGAACGAGTCCAGGATGTGCTCGATAATCTGCCAACAGATCGGCCGTTCGACTGGGTCGACCGCGTCTCCAAAGAGATCACCGGGCGCATGCTGGCCACTCTGCTCGACTACCCGTATGAGGACCGCCGCAAGCTCACCTATTGGGGCGACACGATCAGCAGCACCGCTGAGGGTACCGGTGGCACCAGCCACCAGGACGATTTCTACAAGGCCACTGGCGAGTTGGCACGCAGTTTCATGGCCCACTGGTACGAAAAGGCGGCGCGCCGAGAGGCGGGCGAGGCCCCCGGGTTCGACCTGATCACCTTGATGCAGACCTCCGAGGACACCAAGGATCTGATCAACAAGCCTCTGGAGTTCCTGGGCAACCTGACGCTGCTGATCGTCGGTGGCAACGACACCACGCGCAACTCCATGTCCGGCGGCGTCCTGGCCCTGCACCAGAACCCCGACCAGTTCGCGAAGTTGAAGGCCGATCCATCGCTGATCAAGAACATGGTCTCGGAGATCATTCGGTGGCAGACCCCGTTGGCATACATGCGTCGGGTGGCAAAGCAGGACGTCCACTTCGGTGGCCAGTTCATCCGCAAGGGCGACCAGGTCGTCATGTGGTACGCCTCGGGCAACCGTGATGAGCGCCAGTTCGAGAATCCCGACGCCTTCATCATCGACCGTCCGAACGCGCGTAACCACATGTCGTTCGGATTCGGTGCACACCGCTGCATGGGCAACCGCCTCGCCGAGATGCAACTGCGCATCCTGTGGGAGGAACTGTTGGTTCGATTCGACAACATCGACGTCGTCGATGAGCCGGAGTACGTGCAGTCCAACTTTGTGCAGGGCTACTCGAAAATGATGGTCAAGCTGACGCCGAAGACAACAGCCTGAGCTCGAGCGACAGGGACGAGTGAGAAGGCACCATGGACAACAACCGTGTGATCATCGTCGGAGCCAGCCACGCAAGCGCACAGTTGTGTGCGAGCCTGCGCCAGGAGGGTTGGGCCGGAGAAGTCCTTTTGATTGGTGATGAGCCAACGTTGCCCTATCACCGCCCGCCGCTGTCCAAGACCTACCTTGCCGGCACATCCAACCTTGATGAACTCCTGATCCGGAAGCCAGATTTTTACGACAAGCAACAGGTCGCGTTCCGCCAGGCCCGTGTCACCAGTGTCGAGCGAGGAGCCCGTACGGTCACCCTGTCGAACGGCGAAACTCTTGGCTACGACAAGCTCGCCCTGTGTCTGGGGGCGCGGCCGCGTCGACTGAGCCTGCCGGGAGCGGATCTCGCCGGAGTCCACTACTTGCGCGACGCTGCCGACATCGAGGCCATCCGCGACAGCCTGGCCACCACCAGCCACGCCGTCATCATCGGCGCTGGCTACATCGGACTGGAAACGGCGGCCTCGTTACGGAAGTTGGGCATCTCTGTTTCGGTGCTTGAGGCCGCCGATCGGGTATTGCAGCGGGTCACCGCACCTGAGGTGTCCGCTTTCTACGATCGCGTTCACCGTGAGGAGGGAGTCGAGATCCGCGTCGGCGTGGGAGTCAACGCGCTCGAGGGCAAGGGCCACGTCAGCGGAGTGCGACTCGAAGACGGTGACTCTGTGGCCACGGAGCTGGTCATCATCGGAGTCGGGGTCGTGCCCAACGTCGAACTGGCCCAGGAGGCCGGCCTGACGGTGGACAATGGCATTGTCATCGACGCGTACGGGAGGACCTCTGACCCGGAGATCTTTGCGGCCGGGGACTGCGCCAACTACTACGACGCGCGCTACGAGGGTCGCCTGCGCCTCGAATCTGTGCCCAGTGCGGTCGAGCAGGCCAAAAGCGTCGCAGCGGCGATCTGTGGCAGGGAGAGACAGATCTCCGCGCTGCCGTGGTTCTGGTCGGACCAATACGATCTCAAGTTGCAGATCGCTGGTCTCAACACAGGTTATGACGAGATCGTGCTGCGTGGTGACCGGTCAACGGGCCGAGATTTCGCCTGCTTCTACCTCGGCAAGGGCCGCCTCATCGCTGCGGATTGTGTCAACCGGCCGCAGGAGTTCATGTTTAGCAAGCGCGCTATCGCTCAGGGGCTGGCACCGAACCGAGACTTGTTGGCCGACCCCGGAACTGCCTTGAAATCACTGTTGGAAGCTTCAACGACAAGCGCGGGTTGACCCTGCCTCGCACTTCACCAGCCCTGCTCTTCCGTCCCGAGATGTTCAGCTTGGGATACCAACGGCCCCTGGATGGTGTTCTACGGCCGTTCGGACACATCATTGGTGTTCGCCCCACGACATTTCGAGCCGGACCCTGAAGCTCCGCGCGCTCGTCGTCAACGGCTCTGACTACTCCCTCGCGCTCGAGAGATCGGCCGGCATCGGTCGCGTCGAAGCCTGCGGATCCCGGCACTCACGCGACCATCTACGAGTGCACCGTGACGACGTCGCAGGTCATTGAGACCCTCGGTGGTGCGAGACACGGCACGGCCGACGAGCTGGGTCAGAGGCAACGCGATGAGTAGATCCTGCGCAGACGGGTCCCTGACGACCCGATGATGCTCTTTCGCCGTGCTGTTCGTGACCGGCACTGTCGATGAGGCCGCACAGGCGCTGACGGCGCACAAAAATACGGTGCGATACCGCGTCAACCAGACCGAAGAACTGCTCGGGCACGAAGGGACGAGCAGACGGCGGAGCTTGAGCTCGCGCTGCGTCATCACGAGATGTTCCTGGTCGACCTTGGTCAGTCGGTCGGCAGTTCAGGCGGCAGCGGGGTCACGTGCTGCCTCGAGACGAGCGTTGCAGAGCGCACCGCGGTCGTCGTCGTGAAGGGCGTTCCCGCTGCCCGAGAGCCAGACAGTGGCCGGCCTGACCCGGATGCCACCGCCTGCCGGGTCGCCCGGCACCACGGTGTCGGCGCTGAGCACCGTCTTGGAGAGGGGCGGCCGGTCGTAGGGCAGGCGGTCCTCGGCGCCGATGAGGGTGAGGGAACCCTCCCATCCGCCGGCACGTGCGGCACGGACCGCCCGGAGACCGGCGAGTGAGGCGTCGAGGACCACGAGCCGGTCGACCGGCCGTCCCTGGTCTGTGGTGGTGAGTACGTCGTTCATGTCACGGGCAGTCCCTCAGGGTCAGGGCCAGCACCGGGCACGAGTTGATCGCGGTAGTGAGATCGCGATCGCCGTTCGCGCCGGGAGTCCAAGATTCGCAGAGTCGTGCGGAGGTTCTCGTGGGAATCAGTGCCAAGAAACGGGCACGGGTCTGTACGGACGTCCAAAGCCGGTCCCTGTTGCAAGGGGGCCACCCCGCCACCCGGTGCCACCGAACGGGCACGGCTCGGTTCGGGAACGCAAACGTGGAGGCGCTGTGCGCAGTTCCAACGCACTGATCCCTTTTTGTTCGATCCGCCAAGACGCACCCCGTCGGCGCGGGGTGTACTTGCCGCCAATGCGAGTGATGTCCAACCCAGGTTGGACCGCGACCTCAAGTTCTGGCAAAGGAGAATCGGTGACGGTTGCACCAGCACGCCCTGCCGGACCCAAGGGACGTCGGCGTGGCCCGACGGGGATGACTCCCGAGCGTCAGAAGATCGCCCGGGACGCGCTGCGCGGCACGATGATGATGAAGTCGCTGTCGACCTTCGGTGACTTCTACAGTTTTGTTGGTCAGGTCTTCGCACGGATGTTCACCAGACGGTTCCACTTCAGGGAGTTCGTCTCGCAGGCCTGGTTCATCACCACCGTCTCCCTCGGCCCGGCGATCTTGGTGGCGATCCCGTTCTGCGTCGTGATCATCTTCCAGGTGAACCAGCTCCTGATCCAGATCGGTGCCGTCGACCTCGCCGGAGCCGGAGCCGCGGTCGCGGTGGTTCGCGAGATCGGCCCGATCGTCAGCGTGCTGGTGGTGGCGGGGGCCGGAGCGACTGCTATCTGCGCTGACCTGGGTTCTCGCAAGATCCGGGAGGAGATCGACGCCATGGTCACGTTGGGCATCGATCCGATCGAGCGGCTGGTCGTGCCACGTGTTGTGGCCTCAACTCTCGTTGGGGTGGCACTCAACGGCATGGTCACGGTTGTCGGCCTCGTCGGCGGCTACTTCTTCTCGGTCGTCCTCCAGGGCGCGACGCCGGGGCTGTACCTGTCCGATCTCACTCTTCTTGTCGGCCTCTCCGACTTCCTCGCCTCCGAGGCCAAGGCCGCGGTCTTCGGCATGCTCGCGGGGCTGACCGCCTGTTATCTGGGGCTCAATGCGAAGGGCGGCCCCAAGGGAGTGGGTGAAGCGGTGAACCAGACGGTGGTGTTCTCCTTCATGTTGCTGTTCGCTGCCAACAGCGTGATCAGCGCCCTGTTCCTCCAGATCAAGATGGGAGCCTGACATGGCCGGACTCGCGCGATACCTCGCCCGGCCGACCGCCTTCCTACGTGAGCTGGGAGACCAGCTGAAGTTCCATGGGAATGCCTACGCGCACATGCCGAGGGCGCTGAAGCACTATCCCAAGGAAGTGGTCCGGCTACTGGCCGAGGTGTCGATGGGATCGGGGGCGCTGGCTCTCATCGGCGGCACCGTCCTGGTCATCGGGTTTCTCACGGCTGCCTCCGGCATCGAGGTGGGACTGCAGGCCTACACGACTTTCGACAACATCGGGGTTTCCACGTTGTCAGGCTTCTTCTCCGCCTACTTCAACACCCGGGAGGTGGCACCGATCATCGCCGGTATCGCCCTCACCGCGACGGTGGGCGCGGGTTTCACAGCGCAGATCGGCGCGATGCGAGTGAGCGAGGAGATCGACGCCCTCGAAGTGATGGCGGTCCCGCCCGTCCCCTACCTGGTGACCACACGGATCCTTGCCGGTCTGATCGCGGTGATCCCGCTGTTCGCCATCGCGCTGATGATGTGCTGGCTGGCGACGTACCTCGTCGTCACGGTCGGCTACGACCAGGCCCCGGGCACCTACCAGCACTACTTCGACACCTTCCTCATCTCGAGCGACCTTTTCCTCGCGATGCTCAAGGTGTGTCTGATGGCGCTGGTGATCGTCAGCATCTGCTGCTATCACGGGTTCCGCGCTTCCGGGGGTCCGGCGGGAGTGGGCAAGGCCGTCGGCAAAGCCGTTCGGTCGGCGCTGATCTGCACGATGTTCATTGACCTGATCTTCGCGATCGCCGTCTGGGGTGGACCGTCCGTCCACATCGCCGGATGAGACGCGGACACGACGAGGGAATCTTCTGATGTCAGAAACACAGGGCGTGTGGCGCTCGATCGACCGGCAGGTCGTCTACGGCGTGCTGTTCGTGGTCCTTGTCGCGGCGCTGATTGCGGGCACGATTGCCAAGTATAGGGGCGCCTTCGAGGACAACGTCGTGGTCACCGTGGAAGCCGACCGGGCGGGCCTCACCCTCGCCGCGGGCGCCCCCATCAAGCTGCGGGGTGTCGAGATCGGAAACGTCAAGGGGGTGTCCTCGAACGGAGACACCGTGACCATCGAGCTCGGCATCGACTCCGACAAGGCCGACCGGGTGCCGGCCGACGTGACGGCCCAGATCGTGCCGCCAACCGCGTTCGGTGCCAAGTACGTCCAGCTCACTCCCCCTGACAAGAGTGGTGCCGACCCCATCCGGGCCGGTGCGGTGATCCCGGCCGACCGGGTGACGGTCGAGGTCGACGAGGCCTTCGAGAACCTCACCAAGGTCCTGGACGTTGCCCGCCCGGCGGAGGTGAACTCGGCCCTGACCGCGGTTGCCGGCGCGGTCGACGAACGAGGTGAGCTGATCGGCGACCTCATCAACCAGACCGACGCCTACCTGCAGTCCTTCAACCCGGCCCTGCGTACTCTCAGCGTCGATCTCAGCGTCGCCGACGACGTCACCGACGTCTACGAAGTCGCGCGTCCCGACCTGATCGCGACCCTCGAGCAGACGGGCACGATCTCAGACACGGTGGTCCGACAACAGGCATCACTGCGGGCCTTGGAGCGGAGCCTGACCGGATTCAGCGACGAGGCCGACGTGCTCCTCCGAAGCTCGCAGAGCGGTCTGATCACGTCGCTGACACTGCTCGAGCCGGTGACCGCCGTCCTCGAGCGCTATTCGCCCGAGCTCCCGTGCACGGTCCTGGGCCTGGCCTCCCTGAACCAGTTGGCCGAGGCAGCGGTCGGGGGCACCCACCCCGGGATCACCACGATCACCCGCGTGATCCCCGGCCGGGACCCGTACACCTACCAGGAGAACCTCCCCATCCAGGAAGACGATCGCGGACCAGTCTGCTACGGCCTTCCGTCCGTCACCCCGGAGGAGGCGTCGCGGCCGACGCCCGACCTGCGGACGGGTGCCTCGCCGTACGTCGGCGCGCAACCGACGCCCAACGAGGCCCTCCTCGACACACTGCTCGGTCTCACCGAGGGGGGTGCTCAGCTGCCATGAGTAGTCGTGTGGGAAAGAGTTCCGGGCTGAGTCCCGAAAAGCGTCGTCAGCGTGGCGACCTGATCAAGTTCAGCGCGTTCCTGGCGATCGCCCTCGGCTTCACCCTGTGGGTCGCGGTCGTGACCAGCGAATACCGCCCCGGGGACCGTGACGAGTACAGGGCGGTCTTCGACGACGTGTCAGGGCTCTCCCAAGGTGACGACGTCCGGGTCGCGGGCGTCGACATCGGCAAGGTGAAAGCGATCGACGTGCGGCCGGACAACACCGTCCTGGTGGCCTTCGACGTCCGAGAGGGCCAGGAGTTGACGACCGGCACGCGGGCCACCATCCAGTATCGCAACCTAATCGGTGACCGAGTCATCCAGTTGACCCCGGGGGAGAAGGACGACCACAAGACGCTCAAGGTCGGCAGCACCATCCCGGCCGCGCACACTGCCTCCGCATTGGACCTGGACACCCTCCTCAACGGCTTCAAGCCGTTGTTCGCCGGGCTCAGCCCCACCCAGATCAATGAGCTCTCCCACCAGTTGGTGCAGGTTCTCCAGGGTCAGCAGGCCGCCGTCGCCACGCTGGTTCAGCGTGTTGCGTCCTTCACGACGACCATCGGGGGTCGTGAGGAGGTCATCGGGCAGGTGATCCGGAACCTGAACAGTGTCCTGGGCACCGTCGATGCCCGCAAGGACACCGTCGGCCTGCTTGTGGATCGCCTCGATGTCCTGCTGACCGGTCTCGACAAGCAGGACACTCAAGTGCTCGATGCCGCGGTGCTTATTGACCGGTTCGCCGTGCGGACCGCCGGACTGGCATCGCGGATCCGCGGCGACGTGCGTACCGACCTCAAGTCCCTGGCGGACGCCGCACGGGGCATCAACAAGGAGAAGGACACCCTCGCGATCGTGCTCAACCAACTTCCCGACCACTACCGAACGCTATCGAACACGTCTTCCTACGGAAACTTCTTCAACTTCTTCCTGTGCGGTGTGCGTGTCCAGACCGGAGCGCTGGATGGCGCTGACGTCACGACACCGTGGATCTACTCCGACGCACCGCGGTGCAAGCGATGAGCGCCGGCGCATCGAGCGATCGGCTCGCCCTGAGAGGCATTCTCGGCACCCTCGGCCTGGTGCTAGTGGTCGTGGCCGCACTGAACATCAACCAGTTGCCACTGGTCGGCAACAGCGAGGTCCTGCAGGTCCACTTCGCCGAGGCCGGCGGTTTGAAGGGCGGTGACTCGGTGATGATCTCGGGTGCGGAGGTCGGGAAGGTTCGCGACGTCCAGTTGGACGGGCGGGATGTCGTCGCCGACATTGTGCTGACGGACAATGGCGTGGAGCTCGGCGAGGACACGGAAGCGCGCATCGTCACCGTGACTCTCCTGGGCAGGGCAGCGGTCGAGCTCGATCCCCGCGGATCGGGCCGACTGGCGGCCGGGGACTCGATCCCCGTCGAGCGGACCTCGGCGCCGTACAACTTGACCTCCACCCTCAACCAGCTCACGGACACGACGGCCAAGATCGACAAGCCCCAGTTGGCCGAGGCCCTCGATCAGGCGTCGCAGACGCTCAACGCCAGCAGCCCCGACCTCGGTCGGGCCCTGTCTGGCATCACTGCCTTGTCACGCTCCATCTCCGCCAACGACGACGAGTTGGCCTCACTGCTCACCCGCGCCAACAGCGTGACGGACGTGCTTGCAAGCAGGGATGAGCAGATCTCCTCGCTGCTCGACTCAGGGCGATCGCTCCTGACCGAGTTGAATGCCCGGCAGCAGGTGGTCGTGAGCCTTCTCAGCAGCGCGCGCAAACTCTCGGTAGAGCTCCGGCGCCTACTCAAGGACTCCGACGACGTCCTCGACCCGGCACTCGAAGAACTGGACACCGTCGTCGACGTGCTGAACGAGAACCGCAAGAACCTACAGGACAGCATCACCGGCCTGCGGGGATACGCCACCGCGTTCGGCGAGGCCCTCGCGAGCGGACCGTGGTTCGACGCCTACATCCAGAACCTCACCTCGCCCACCACCCTCGTCCCGATCCTCTCCGGAGCCATGAAATGAGAAGACTCACCAGCGGACGACGTACCGGTCGCCTTCTCCCGCTCGCCGTCGTTGCCGCGCTGCTGGTCACAGCCGCCTTCGTGTGGTGGAGCGACTCCAGCACCACTGGGGTCCGCGCCTACTTCAGCAGCGCTGAGGGACTCAATGTCGGCGACGACGTGAAGGTACTCGGGGTCAAGGTCGGCGAGATCACCGAGATCGAGAATGAATCGAAAGGCGTCACCGTGTCGATGGAGATCGACTCCGGCCAGCCGATTCCGGCGGACGCGCATGCGGCGATCGTGTCACCCAGCCTGGTCAGCGGCCGGTTCGTGCAGTTCGACCCGGTGTTCACCGGTGGAGAGCGACTCGACGACGGTGCCACCGTCCCTCTCGAGCGCACCGCGGTCCCGGTCACCTTCGACGACGTCAAGCAGCAGCTCACTGATCTGGCCACCACCCTCGGACCCGAGGGCACGTCGAAGTCCGGTCCGCTCGCTGACGCCATCACCTCATTGGAGCACGGTCTGAGAAACGGAAACTCCGAACAGCTGCGCACCTCAATCGGTGAGCTGCGGTCAGCGGCGACGGCCCTCTCCGACGGGCGCTCGGACCTGTTCGGCACGATCAAGCACCTCAACACCTTCACGCAGAACCTCGCACTCAACGACGCAGCGGTCCGCGGCTTCACCACGAAGCTCGACAACGTCAGCACGGTGGTGTCGGACAACCGGACCAACCTCAAGGGAGCGATCCGAGGCCTGGCGACGGTGCTGGCGGTGACCGAGAAGTACTTCAAGAAGCATGGCGGTCGCATCACGAGCTCAGTCGCCGACCTCGACAGGCTGGCCGCGGCGCTTGCCGACCGATCCAACGAGCTCGCTGGTGTCCTCCACACAGCACCGCACGCTCTCATCGGACTGCACAACACCATCCAGGACCAGGCCATCACCGGGCGGGCGACGCTCAGTGGCCTGGACAACGTGGCACAGCTGCTCTGCGGTTCGATTCTCGGGGTCGGCGGGACGAGCCAGCAGTGCATCGACGGCCTCGGTCCGATCACCGAGCTGCTCGGACTGGTCCCTCAGGGTGACACCAGCGGCCTCCCACTGCCAGGTGCAACGAATCGAGGGGAGGAGTGATGTCGACTCGTCGCATCATTGCGCCCCGTGGGCGTTGGATCAGCGCACTTCTGGCCGTCGTCGCCCTGCTGACGACCGGTTGCGAGATTCAGCCGAACGACAACACGCTCCCCGGACAGGTGGCCGTCGGTGACGACGGCTACTCGGTCGAGGTTCACTTCGACCAGATCGCGAACCTGGTGCCGAACGCGACTGTCATGAAGGACAACGTCGTGATCGGAACCGTCGCCGGGATAGACGTCGACGGCTGGGAGGCAGTCGTCGAGCTCCGGCTTCTCAAGGACATCGAGCTTCCCTCAACGGCGGAGTTCAGCGTCGGCCAGAAGACACTCCTGGGTGCCCAATACGTCGAGGTGTCCGTCCCTGGTGGCGACAAGGCGAGAGCGACGAAACATTCCGAACCGCTGGGGGACGGTGAGGTCATCGGGGTCGAGCAGACGGGCAGCTACCCAGCGACCGAGCAGGTGCTGGGCGCGGTGGCTCTGCTGTTGAACAACGGTGGCCTGTCGCAGATCTCCACCATCACCGACGAGCTGTCCACTGCCCTGCATGGTCGGGTGCCCGACACCCGGAGCCTGATTCGTCGGTCGAACGAACTGCTCACAGTCCTCGACCAGAACCGCGGAGAGATCGTGCGGGCCCTGGACTCGCTGAACGACTTCAGCGCCGGTCTGCGTGAGGACCAGACCACGGTCGCAACCGCGATCGACAAGATCACCCCCGGCCTGAAGACCCTTGAGCAGGAACGGGACCGCCTGGTGAGGGCGGTCACTGCAACCGGCCGGACCGGAGACCGGGCAGTGAAGGTGGTGCGCGCCAGTGAGACCGCGCTCACGGCCAACCTCAAGTCCCTCGGCCCGATCTTGTCCAACCTCGGCAAAGCCAGCGAGTCCCTGCCGGAGGCGCTCAAGATCGGACTGACCATCCCGTTCCCCGCGATGACGACTCGCGATGCGGTACGCGGTGACTACGCCAACCTCTTCGCCACACTCGACCTCCGTGTGGGATCGCTGGCCGACAGTTGGCTTGGCGGGATCCCGCCGGCCCTGCAGGCCGGAGATCCCCTCCGGAACCCGCTGGCGCCACCCACGAAGAAGGGCGGTCCCACAGACGGCGTACCGGACAGTGACGGTGGCACCGATGACGGCACCACCGAGGACGAGCCGGACCCCGGCGACACACCAACGCCCGACATACCCGAGGAGCCGAGCCCCGGCTGCTTGCTCTCGTTCCTAGGACTCTGCTGATGGTTCTCACTGCACTGATCAAGCGACAACTACGCATCTTCGCGGTCCTGGCCACGGTGGCGCTCGGGTTGACGTTCTTCCACTACGCCCGGGTTCCGGCCATGGTCGGCCTCGGGGTGTACGACGTCACAGTGGACTTCCACGACGCCAGTGGTCTCTATCCGAGGGCATCGGTGACCTACCGGGGCGTCGAGGTCGGGACGGTGTCAAACCTTGAGGTGACCGGCGACAGTGCGGTCGCGACACTGCGTATCGATGACGGAGCGAAGATCCCGGAAGGCGTGACCGCCGAGCTGCACAGCACCTCAGCCATCGGTGAGCAATACATCGACCTGGTCGACTCGGAGAAGGGCGCCGCCGGTGACGACCACCTTGCCGACGGTGATGCCATTCCGCAGGATCGTTCGGTCGCCATGCCGCAGATCACTCCGGTGCTCGACTCGGTCAACCGACTGCTTGAGTCCGTGCCCAAGGCCAAGACCCAACGTCTCCTGTCCCAGGTCGACGCGGGACTGGGCGGGACGGGTCCGGAGCTCAACGAGCTGGTCACGTCGGCAGGACAACTCCTGACCGAGGCCCAGTCCCAGGTCGACGCGACCACCTCACTGATCGCGGCCCTGCAACCGGTGCTGACTACCCAGCGTGACCTCGGGACGGTGACCAAGTCCTACGCCGGAGCCCTGAACGAGGTCACCGGTGTCCTGGCCGACAACGACAGCTCGGACATCCGGGCGCTTCTCAGGTCTGCTCCCGGTGGCCTCGACGCCGCGACAGGGACGGTCAAGGAGCTGCAACCCGTTCTGCCGAGGATGCTCGCCAACCTGACCACCAACGCCGAGGTCCTCAACACGTATCTCCCGGAGATCCGGCAGACCCTCGTCGTATATCCTGCGACCATCGCCCGGCTGCAGTCCACCCTGAACCCTCGGGTGGAGCAGGGCGACGTCCAATTGGACCTTCGCGCGGCGCTGAACAATCCGCCCACCTGCCTTGCCGGCTATCTGCCGCCCGCCGAGCGGCGCCGCCCCGGCGTGACGACGACGCGAGAGATCGACTCCCTCGCACACTGCGACATCGCCCCCGACAACCCGACTGCTGTTCGAGGAGCGCGCAACCTGCCCTGCCCCAACAGCGAAGAGCGTGGCCCGTTGCCGGCCGACTGCGGACTGCGCTTCGGGTCTGGGGTCTGGCCTGAGACCAGCGGCACCGTCGCCTACGACCTTGCCGTGGGCCAGGGAGGCGATCCGGACAGAACAAGGTCGGACGGAACCGAGCAACCAGGAGGAGAAGAACTGTGGAAGATCCTCGTACTAGCCCCCTTGGGTTCCCGATGATGAGGCTTCGACGCGCGACGCCGTCATTGGTCGTCGTCGGCGCCACGATCGTCGCCGTGTGCCTGATCCTGATCACCGCGCAACGCGCATGGTCGTGGCAGACAGAACGAGAGGTCCGTGCAGGAGAGGATGACGCCATCGCCGCGGCCACGGCCGAGGTCGAGGGCTTGATCAACATCAGCAGCTCGACCACCGACAACGAACTCGAGAAGCTGATGGACGGTGCTTCGGCCAACTTCCGTACGGAGTTCGAGGAACAGGCCGACCGTCTCCTGAAGGAGCTCAAGCGCAACAAGGTCCGGTCAACGGGTGAGGTGGTCTCGGCCGGGGTCGTCAGCTTCGATGACGACAAGGCAACGGTCCTCGTCGCAGCCAAGGGCTCTGTCCAGAACAAGAAGGCGAAGAAGGCCGAGCCCCGCAACTACCGCCTGCGGGTGGACCTCGACCACACCGACGGCGACTGGCTCGTGTCGGGATTGGAGTTCGTGGCATGAACATCAAGTCAATCGAACGTCATGACGAAGACGCGGAGGAGGCCGAGGTGGACGTCGACCCGACTGAGGACATCGAGTCCACCGAGGACGAGGAGTCACCGGCGCCCGTCATCAGGCGCCCGGGATCATCACGCCGGACCGTTCTCGTCGCCCTGTTTGTGGTGCTCGTCGCGGCGACGTGTGCAGGGTTCGCCACCCTGCAGACGAGCCGCGCGGCCGACGTCAGCCAAGCGCGAAACGAGGCCCTGGCGGCAGCGAAGTCGAGGGTGCCCGTGCTGCTCAGCTACGAGAACGCCACGATCGATCGTGACCTGGAAGCCGCCATCGGGCAGACTACCGGCGACTTCCACGGCGACTACCAGAAGATTCTCGACGACGTCGTGCGTCCCGCCGCCACCGACCGCAAGATCAGCACGTCTGCCAGCGTGAGTGGGGCAGGTGTGGTGTCGGCGTCAGCGGATGAGGTGGTGGTGCTGGTCTTCCTCACCCAGAAGACCGTGACTGGCAACGGCGGCGCCGGTCGCACCTCGGTCACGGGGAGTCGCGTGGAAGTCACCATGTCACCTGCGGGGGCGGAGTGGAAGATCGCGGGTCTACGCCCGCTGTGAGCCGGTGATGCGCCTCTCAGCGCGACTTCATCGGGCTGTACACGGGACCGGAGACATCACGGATCAGAAGAGGGTGTCCACGGTCGGCGACGACCGGGGAACCAGCCCAGCGATGAACGAGGAGAGGAAAACGCCATGGGCGTAGACATCAAGGTAGACGGGCTGTCGAAGTCCTTCGGCAAGCAACTCATCTGGGGCGACGTCACCCTCACCATCCCCGCCGGTGAGGTGTCCGTCATGCTCGGCCCCTCCGGAACCGGCAAGTCGGTGTTCCTCAAGACCCTCATTGGCCTGCTCAAGCCCGACAAGGGCTCGATCATCATCGAGGGCACCGACATCGCCTCCTGCTCCGAGAAGGACCTCTACGAGATCCGCAAGCTCTTCGGCGTGCTGTTCCAGGACGGCGCGATGTTCGGCTCGATGAACCTCTTCGACAACGTGGCCTTCCCGCTGCGTGAGCACACCAAGAAGAACGAGACCGAGATCCGCAACATCGTCATGGAGAAGATGGACCTGGTCGGTCTCCTCGGTGCCGAGGACAAGCTTCCCGGTGAGATCTCCGGTGGTATGCGCAAGCGTGCCGGCCTCGCCCGGGCCCTCGTGCTCGACCCCGAGATCCTGCTGATCGACGAGCCCGACTCGGGCCTCGACCCGGTGCGCACCTCGTTCATCAACCAGCTCTTCATCGACCTGAACGCGCAGATCGACGCNGACCCGGTGCGCACCTCGTTCATCAACCAGCTCTTCATCGACCTGAACGCGCAGATCGACGCCACGTTCCTGATCGTCACCCACGACATCAACAGCACCCGCACGGTGCCCGACAACATCGGCCTGCTCTATCACAAGCACCTGGCCTTGTTCGGGCCCCGCGAGATGCTGCTCAGCTCCGAGGAGCCCGTGGTCCGCCAGTTCCTCAACGCGCAGACCGTCGGCCCGATCGGCATGTCCGAGGAGAAGGACGCTGACGAGCTCGAGGCCGAGCGCGACATCGAGATGCCGCCGCTGCCGCCCATCCCGCTCCAGCTCGTGCCCTCCAACGGCATCCCGCGCCGTGGCCAGCGCCCCGGTGGCGAGTGGTGCCGCCTGAACGGTGTCACGCCGCCCCCCGGGTCCTTCGAGTCGACCAACGCCGGCCTGGCCCCCGGATCCTGAAGAGACCCACATGTCGTCACTGACCTCATCCCGGATGTTCGATTCGGGCGCAGACAGGGACGACGATCTCACTTCTACTTCTCGTCGGACACACCGATGACGGCTGCATCGGTGCGTGATGCCGGATCCGGCGGCAGGTACACCGGCCGCAGATCACTGACCGGGTCCGCAACGTCCTGATCGAGTGTTGCGACCCGATCCGTTCGGCCACCACCGTCGCCGCCATCATCGGCGACACTCGCAGCAACTCCCGGAATCGTGGCTCGGTGTCATCGATCCCCGTGACACCCGCACCACCCGTTCGTACTTCGGCGGACCACCATCGCCCAGTGCCTTGCGCACCGTGTTCTTCGAGATCCCCATCATCCCGGCGATCACCTTGATCGGCACTCCCGCCGCACGGTGCAACCGCCGGGTCTCAACCCCAGTCCTCCACTGACAACACTCCACTTCTTCCTGCCTCGAGGTGAGGGCAGGTCTCGGAGGGGGTCAGTTTCAGGTTCCGTCGACAGGGAGAGTTCGCCCGTTCACTGGACTCCCAAAGCGCCGGGGTCCGGTGTCGCGAGGAGTGAGCCCGACTCGAGTGCCCCGGGCCCGTTTGCGCCGGGGCGGCGCGCGCAGGCTTTGTCAGCGGATGGTGGTCCAGGTGATAAGGACCGAACCGACGCACGGGCAGAAATTCGTGATGGTGCCGCCCGCATTGCGGATCTCCACGACGGTCGGGTTGAGTTCGGCCATCGGGACGGTGGCGGTGTGCCAGGTCAACGCAGCTCCTCCTCAGCTCGTGGCCGGCAGCAGGTCGGCCTGAGCGCGCAGTCCATCGCTGTTCTCCTTCTGGTGGCCTGTGGATCCATGCTGCTGAAGGTGACCCCGGCCGTCTTGTCTGCCAGGCAAAGTCGTGAACCGCAGTTGTATCGGGAGCGCAGGGCGGTCCCCGGCCATCTCGGGCGGTGCGGCGTGGGAGGTGGGTTGAACTCGATCGGCTGCGTCCGCGGGCTGACACCACGCTCTGCTCCAGCCGATTTTCGAACGAGACCGGCCGCAGGGCGATGTTGTACGTCGACACAGGCATTGCCCCGGAGTTTGGCCTGGCGGACCTAACTCGCGGGGTTGCCTCGGTCCCACACTCGTGTGTATCGCTCAGCAGTCCGAGAGGAACTCAAATGTCCGACGCCCTGAAGACCTTGCTCCCCCTGTTTGCTTTCATGCTGATTCCAGTGTGGATCCCCATGATCGCCGCCGCAGTGGGTTGCGCTTTCGACGCCGTCGGCAGAGTCCGCGGAAGAGGTCGGCCCACGACGCGCATCGCCGCCAGCGGCCAGCACAAGGCTGTCCCCGTCACCTGACGCCACCAACCACGTGGGAGCCATGGCGATGAGATCAAAGCTTGCGTGATCAACGCGAAAGAGTACGTCTACGTCACTGAGGTTGACGTGGATGCCTGGGCCAAGGAGCAGATGGCGACCTACAAGTACCCCCCGCATCGTCTCCAGTTCTTGGAACGAGCTGCCGATGACCGCCTCGGGCATGATCCTCAAGCGCCAACTCGACTGAAGGAGCAGATATCCCATGCAGCGCAACATCTACGACGCCGACCACGAAGCCTTTCGCGACTCCGTTCGCACTTTCCTCGACCGCGAGGTCAAGCCGAACTGGGATGCCTACATCGAGGCCAAGCAGTTTCCCCGCGAGATGTGGCTCTCGTTCGGCGAGGCTGGCCTGCTTGGTTTGGAGATACCCGAGGAGTATGGCGGCGCCGAGGCCGGTGACTTCCGCTACAACGCAGTGCTCTGCGAGGAGCTGGGTAAGGTGTCGATGTCGCTCGGCTCGTGCCACGGCATCCACGCTGACATCGTGGCGCCGTACCTCGTGGAGCTCACGACCGAGGAGCAGAAGAAGCGCTGGCTGCCCGGGTTCTGCTCCGGCGAGATCCTTACCGCGATCGGGATGACCGAGGCATCGGGCGGCTCCGACCTGGCCGCGCTCAAGACCACTGCTGTGCGCGATGGTGACGACTGGGTCATCAACGGGTCGAAGACCTTCATCACCAACGGCGCCTCGGCTGACCTGATCGTCGTGGCGGCGCGCACCGATCCCGAGGCCAAGCGCGGCCACGGCATCTCGCTGTTCGGTATCGAGAGCGGCCGCCCGGGCTACAGCCTTGGCCGCAAGCTGGACAAGGTCGGCCAGGATGAGTCAGATACTGCGGAGATGTTCTTCGAGGACATACGGGTGTCGGCCGAAGACTTGATCGGGGAGCTGAACCAAGGCTTCATCCACATGATGAACTGGCTGCCACAGGAGCGGCTGTCCAACGCCATCTGCAACATCGCACAGGCCCGGCAGATCCTTGACGAGACCATCGACTACGTCAAGGAGCGCAAGGCCTTCGGCCAGTCGATCGGGTCCTTCCAGTACAACAAGTTCGTCATCGCCGAGCTGGTCACCAAGATGGAGGTCACCCAGGGCTTCCTCGACAACGCGGTCATCGCCCACACCAAGCGCGAGCTCACCGCGGTCGACGCCGCCAAGGTCAAATGGTGGGCAGCCGAGGTCCAGAATCAGGTGCTTGACGCCTGCGTCCAGCTGTACGGCGGCTACGGGTACATGAATGAGTACCGCGTCGCCCGGGCCTGGCGTGACGCTCGCGTGTCGAAGATCTGGGCTGGCTCCAACGAGATCATGAAGGAGCTCATCGGCCGCGACCTCGGCCTATGAGTCTCGGGATCGATTTCGCCCTGTTAACCGAGAGGCACCACCTCGGACCCTGCAGGTCACCCAAGGATCGGAACCGGTCCGTCGGGTCCGGTCGCGAGAGCCGACAGCTCGGCGGGGCGTGTACCGCCTGGTACAGCGGCCCGACGGATCAAGAGAGTCTTCCTCGAAGTGTGGCCTGGGCGGTCCAACGTACGGAGACCTACGGTGCCACTCCTCCCTTCGATGGGTACTCCTAGAGATTCGCTAGTTTGCCGACTGAGTCGCGCAGTGCGTCCTCGCCAGCACGGACGTAGTGATTCAGAACCGTGGCGAGTTTGTCCCCGAGATACTGAGCCACGACCTCCCAGGATTCGCCGAGCTCGTCGTGGAACCACCTGGTCGCAGCGTGGTGCCGCAGGTTGCGGTAGACGATGGTGCGCGGCCAAGCGTTGTCGGGGTCGTTCTTCTCGACCCACCGGCGTACGCGGTGCCAGCGTTCGTTGTGCAGTTCCGGCTTGACCGGCAGGCCGGTGACCGTATCGACGAAGAGCCACAGCTCATCCTCAGTCGGCACGGGGTAGTTCCACCATGCGAGGTTCTTGTTCGGCTCGCGGAGCGAGAGGTCGGCACGTCGCTGGCGCTCGGCTTCCTGAGCGTTGAGGACCTGTTGCAGCGTTGCCTTGTCCGGCAGGCCGAGCAGTTCCTTGACGCGGGGGAGGAGTTCGTCGCGCAGCAGTGACCCGGGCAAGGGCACCTCGTGCAGGGTGTGGTTCTTCACCGGGCCGCGGAATCCGGCCTGGCGTCGTGGCGTGATCCACGAGCCGTTGACGTGGACGTAGCCGCGATCGAGGAAAACGTCGATCGCGCGTAGTGCGTTCTGCTCGCCGAGGCGGAGCCCGCCGAAGCCCGCGACGCGGATCTTCGTGCCGAACAGTGGGAGGCGCGTCATCAGTGGATCGGTGCCGTCAGGGCCACAGAGCTTGTCGGCGGCATCGGCCATCGCCCGCACCTGACGCGTCTCGGGACGCAGGCGCGGATCGACGTACTGGGCTGTCGCTCCGTGCAGGATGTTGGCTCTTCCGATCTCCAGCCCGTCGAGCGGGTCGACGCTGCGGTCGAGCCACCCCAGCCGCCAGGCAAGCTTGCGCATAGCGGCGAGCTGGCCCCGCAAATCCTCGCGGCCGCGGTTGGAGAAGATCGTCTTCGATCCCTTCTCCATGACCTTGCGGCTGTGGTCGACGCGCCATTTGGTCACCGGCACGTCGCCGATTGTGGGCAGGATGTGCGCGTTCAGTCGCGACTCGCGTTGCTCCATCGTCCGGGGCTGTTTGCCGCGCTCGATGCTGTCCTTGAGGTGCTCCTCGCCGAGCATGCGGATGGTGCGGGAGGCACGGACATCGGCACCGGCAGGAGTTTCCTTCTCGGTGTCCAGTGCGGCTTCTGCCTGCGCGAAGATCTTGCGCGCCTCGGCCTCGGAGTTGGCCCGACGGAGCACTCGCTTCCACGGCTCGCCGTCGTCGGCAGGTGCTCGGAACATCACCTGGTACTTCGTTCCGCCCACTTCGGGGGCGTAGAGCCGAACCCGCCAGGCTCGTGTTCCGCCACCCAGGGTACGCGGCTTGCCCTGCGCAAGCAGGGTGGGCTTCTTGTGAGCCGGCATCGGTGGCCTCCTAGGCTGGGAGCGCGGTCGGTCCAGAACCGGGCGCTGAATCTGCTTCGTGTATCACTCTCGTGTATCACTTGGACGAAAATGATACACGTGCCACTCGTTAGGAGTCATGGGAAATGGCCAATCGTCTTGCCTCGGCAACGAGTCCATATCTACTCCAACACGCGGAGAATCCAGTAGATTGGTGGGAGTGGGGGCCCGAAGCGTTCGCCGAAGCGACGCGTCGTGATACACCAATTCTGCTCTCCGTCGGATACGCCGCGTGCCACTGGTGCCACGTGATGGCGCACGAATCCTTCGAGGACGAGATCACCGCGGCGTACATGAACGAGCACTTCGTGAACATCAAGGTCGACCGCGAGGAGCGACCCGACGTCGATGCGGTCTACATGAGCGCGACGCAGGCGATGACCGGTCACGGCGGTTGGCCGATGACCTGCATCCTCGACCACGACGGCAACCCCTTCTTCGCCGGAACCTACTTCCCGGACGAGCCACGCCACGGCAGTGCCAGCTTCATGCAGGTGCTCGACGCGCTGGTCGACGCGTGGGTCAACCGCGCCGACGACGTACGCCGTGCTGCCGCCGAGATCGGCGACCACCTGAAGGTGCAGGGGGACCTGGACACCGGTTTGATCACCGCGGAGACGCTGGACCAGGCGGTGCGTGCGTTGGCCTCCGAGTTCGACGGACAGCATGCCGGGTTCGGTGGGGCTCCCAAGTTTCCGCCCGGGATGGTGCTCGAGTTCCTGCTGCGCCATGACCGGCGGGTGGCCTCGACGGGCGCGACCGGCGAGGCCATCGCGCCCGCGGAGCCGTCCGTGGCGAAGCGGATGGTCGACGCGACCTGCGTCGCGATGGCCCGCGGGGGCATCTACGACCAGATCGGTGGCGGCTTCGCGCGCTACTCCGTCGACGCCGGTTGGGTGGTGCCGCACTTCGAGAAGATGCTCTACGACAACGCGCAGTTGGTCGGGCTCTACGCCCGCGTCGGTGCGCACCGGATCGCCCGGGAGACCGCGGACTTCATGCTGCGCGAGTTGCGAACGCCGGAAGGTGGGTTCGCCTCTGCCCTCGACGCCGACAGCGAGGGGGTCGAGGGGAAGTTCTATGCCTGGACCCCGGCTCAGCTGATCGATGCACTCGGCGGCGACGACGGTGTGTGGGCGGCCGAGGTCTTCACCGTCACCGAGACCGGCACCTTCGAGCACGGCTCGTCGACGCTCCAGCTGCTGAGTGACCCCGACGACCTCGGCCGACTCGAGTCCGTCAAGCAGCGCCTGCTTGAAGCCCGCGCGACGCGCGTGCGACCCGAGCTCGATGACAAGGTGGTCGCCGCCTGGAACGGTCTGGCGATCACCGGACTCTGTGACGCGGGCACCCTGCTGGGCGAGCCGTCGTACGTCGAAGCAGCCGTCGCGGCGGGCGAGCTGCTGTGGGACCTCCATGTGGTCGACGGACGGCTGCGTCGTGTCTCGCGCGGTGGCGTGGTCGGCCGCCACGACGCGGTCCTCGAGGACTTCGGGTGCGTGGCGAGTGGGTTCCTCTCGTTGCTGCAGGCCACTGCGGATGCGGTGTGGTTGGAGCGGGCTCGAGTGCTGCTGGACGACGCGTTGGCCCGGTTCCGCGCCGACGACGGAGGGTTCCACGACACCGCCTCGGACGCCGAGCAGTTGATCACTCGACCGCGTGACATCTCCGACAACGCCAGCCCGTCCGGCCAGTCGGCGATGGTCCACGCGCTGGCGACGTACGCCGCCCTGACGGGTTCCGGTGCGCACCGCACGGCGGCGGAGCAGGCGCTCGCCACGATGGCGCGGGTGGCCGAGCGTGCCCCACGATTCGCCGGCTGGGTGCTGGCCGCGGCCGAGTCGATGTTGGAGGGACCCGAGGAGATCGTGGTCGTCGGGCAGCGGGGCGAGGCTCGCGACCGGTTGGAGGCGCTCGCCCGCCAGCGCCACGGTGCCGTGGTCCTGGCGGTCGAGCCAGGGCGCGAGGACATCCCGCTGCTGGTTGGTCGCGACGAGGTCGACGGCGAGCCGGCTGCCTACGTGTGCCGCAACCTGGTCTGCGAGCGGCCCGTCACGGACCCCGCTCGCCTTCGGTAGTCCCTGCGGGCCGCATCCGAATCTGCTCGGGGACCTGCGAATCCACAGGTGCTGTCGCGTGGTCGTGGCTCGGGCGGGTGGTGATCTGCCACGCTGGGTGGGTGAAGGTCTCGGACATGGTCGCCAGCCAGGTGGAGCCGGAGGTCCGCCGGTTCTACGACGGTGGCCTGCCGGCGCTGGGGACTTCCCCGGAGGTGCCGCCGGACCCGCACGAGGATCCGCACATCGTGCTCGATCGGCACAGCGTGGAGGGGCATGAACAGTTCGCCCTGGAACGCAGGATCGCCTATCGCGACAGGCACTTCGGTGAGCTCCTGGTGCCGGCTGACACGGTGACGTTCCGGACCGACCTGACATCGGTGCCGACCCTTTTCACCTGGTTGGTGCCGAAGACCGGAGCCCACCTTCCGGCGGCGTTGCTGCACGACGGGCTCTGCTTCGGTGATGACGAGCAGCCCACCTTTGTCTCCACCGAGGGGCACGCGATCGATCGGGTGGAGGCCAATCAGATCTTCCGCGACGCGATGGCCGACACCGGCACCGGCGTCGTACGTCGTTGGCTGGTGTGGTCGGCGGTGACCACGGCCACGCTGGTCCAGGGCGAGCAGGTGCCATGGCGTACGCCGACCACGTGGCGTCACCGGGCGGTGATCGGGCTGTCGTTGCTCGTGGTGACGGTGCTCGGGGTGCTGGCCACGTTGGACCTCTTCGACCTGGGTGGCATCGAGCTCCCCTGGATGGGGGACCGTCCGTGGTGGCTGGAGCTGCCCGGGGGGCTGGCCGGCGCGATCGCGATCCCCTTGGTGATGGGGCTGGCCTGGGGACGGTTCCGGGTGGCCGGTTGGGTGATGGGGATCGGGCTGGCCGTGTTGCTGCACGTGACGGTGGGCCTGTTGGCGGTGACCGGGCTCTACCGCTTCACCGAGAAGGTCGCCAGCCGCTGGCCGATGGTGGCCGCGGGGCTGGCCGTGTTGGTGGGGTTCCTCGCCCCCGTCAGCGTGCTGGTCCTGGTGCTGGTCTGAGCGTTTCGGCACCGGCTGGCTCGACCGTGCTCGGCGTGTTGGCTCGGGCGTGCTCGGCGAGGCCAGGGCGCCGTACCTCCCGGCCGAAATGTCCTCTTCCCGGCCGAAATTTCGGCCGGGAAGAGGACATTTCACCGGGTACCCGGTGAAATGGGAAGCCCAGTGAAGCCCAGGGAAGCGCGGTGAAGCGCGGTGAAGCGAGAGGGCAGGCGCGTCAGCGGAGGGAGTACGTCGCCAGCGAGACGCCGACGTAGTGCGTGACGAACGCGAGGATCGTGAAGGTGTGGAAGACCTCGTGGAAGCCGAACCAACGGGGGGCCGGGTCGGGGCGCTTGAAGCCGTAGACCACACCACCGAGCGTGTAGAGCACGCCACCGGTGGCGACCAGCACCAGCACGGCGATCGAGATTCCGGCACTGAAGCGGTCGGCGCCGTCCATGAACTGCGGGAAGAAGAACACCGCCGTCCAACCGAGGGCGATGTACATCGGGGTGTAGAGCCAGCGCGGGGCATCGGTCCAGAAGACCCGGAACACCACGCCGAGGATGGCGGCGGACCACACCACCGCCAGCAGAGTCGTGCGCGCACTGCCCTCGAGGAAGAGGAACGCGAACGGCGTGTAGGAGCCCGCGATCAGCACGAAGATGTTGGCGTGGTCGAAGCGACGCAGGAAGGCCCACGTGCGCGGCGACCAGGTGCCGCGGTGATAGATCGCCGAGACGGTGAACAGCACCAGTGCACTGAGTGCGAAGACGGCGGAGCCGATGCGGGTGCCACTGGTGGGCGAGAGCACGAAGAGCACGATGCCGGCTGCCAGGGCCAGCGGCGCGGTGACGGCGTGGATCCAGCCGCGCAGCTTGGGCTTGACCTCGGCCAGCTTGTCCTGAGCTCGGTCGACGGCATCCTGGGCACGGTCGACTGCGGCATCGAGGCGCGTCCGAGTGGTGTCGTTCATGACACCAACCTACGGCACCGTAGGTTGCGCCGCACAGGAATGAGGGCGATGTCACGGCTCAGCTTGAAGCCACCGATCGACGTCGTCGCGCAGCAGCCGAGAGATCGGGGGATCCAGACTGTGACCGGGTGCGCCGGTAACATCGACACGTGGCGAAGTGGAAGCAGGCGATTCGACGGGTGCTCTACCCGGCATACGAAGCGCGGGTCGTGAAGTTCCTTCCATCGGACCAGCTGCCCAAGCACGTGGGGGTGATGCTCGACGGAAATCGTCGCTGGGCCAAGTCTGTCGGGGCCGACACCGCCCACGGCCACCGAGCCGGTGCAGCCAACATCGAGCCCCTGCTGGGTTGGTGCGAGGAGGTCGGCATCGAGGTGGTCACGCTGTGGCTGCTCTCGACCGACAACCTGAACCGGCCGCCCGACGAGCTCGAGCCGTTGATGACCATCATCGAGGACGCGGTCGCCTCCCTGGCCGACCATAAGCGTTGGCGTCTCCACCCGGTGGGCGCGCTCGACCTGCTCCCGGCGGCCACCGCGCGTCGGCTCAAGGAGGCCGAGGACGCCACCCGTGACGTCGACGGCATCCTGGTCAACGTGGCCGTCTCCTACGGTGGGCGCCGCGAGATCGCCGACGCCGTACGCTCCCTGCTCCTCGAGGCTGCCGAGAAGGGCACGCCGCTCGACGAGCTCGCCCAACAGGTCGACGTGGACCTCATCGGGGAGCATCTCTACACGAAGGGCCAACCCGATCCCGACCTGGTGATCCGTACGTCGGGCGAGCAGCGACTCGGCGGGTTCCTGCTCTGGCAGAGCGCCAAGAGCGAGTTCTACTTCTGTGAAGCCCTGTGGCCCGAGTTCCGCAGGGTCGACTTCCTGCGCGCGATCCGTGCGTACGCCGAGCGCGAGCGCCGCTTCGGGTCCTGAGCCCCGGCGTCGCCCGGTCACCCAACCTTCACCCCGAGTTCGGGCGTGTCTCCCGGAATCACGCAGCGTCGGGCGTAATTTCGCAGGTACCGGCGAGTGGGGAAGCTCGCCGCATCGGGAGGCCCGTTCGTGAACATTCACGATCCATGCACAGTCACCCAGGTGGCGTGCGCGCGCGAAGGTCGGCACTCCGGCTTTCGGGCTTCAACCCGGTCCAACTATGTGAGTTAGGGCCGGGCGAGGAGTGCGCGCGCCGGTCCGTGAGGGTGAGCAACGTGGGTTCCAGCAGTGAGCAGACCGACACCACCACTCGCACCTACGTGCTCGACACGAGCGTGCTCCTCGCCGATCCCGGCGCGATGCACCGCTTCGACGAGCACGAGGTGGTCCTTCCGGTGGTGGTGATCACCGAACTGGAAGGGAAGCGGCATCACCCCGAGCTCGGCTACTTCGCCCGCTCGGCCCTGCGCACCCTCGACGAGATGCGCATCACCCACGGCCGTCTCGACCAGCCGCTTCCGGTGGGAGAGGCGGGGGGCACGCTCCGCGTCGAGTTGAACCACACCGACCCGGCGTCCCTGCCCAGCGGTTTCCGCCTCGGTGACAACGACACCCGGATCCTGGCGGTGGCCCGCAACCTGGCCAACGAGGGAGCCACCGTCACGTTGGTCTCGAAGGACCTGCCGCTGCGCATCAAGGCATCCTCGGTGGGACTCGACGCCCAGGAGTACCGAGCCGAGGCCGTCAACGAGGACTCCGGTCACACCGGCATGGCCGAGCTCGAGGTGGGCGCGGCCGATCTCGACGAGCTGTACGACGACGGCGTGGTCGACCTCGAGTCGGCCAGGGAGCTGCCCTGTCACACCGGCCTGGTGCTGCTCTCCGACCGTGGCACCGCCCTCGGCCGGGTGGGGCCGGACAAGCAGGTGCACCTGGTCCGCGGCGACCGGGAGGCCTTCGGCATCCACGGACGCTCCGCGGAGCAGCGGATCGCCCTGGAGATGCTGCTCGACCCCGAGGTCGGCATCGTGTCCCTCGGTGGGCGGGCCGGCACCGGCAAGTCGGCGATGGCACTGTGCGCCGGACTCGAGGCGGTGATGGAGCGCCGCCAGCACAAGAAGGTGGTGGTCTTCCGCCCGCTGTTCGCTGTCGGCGGCCAGGAGCTGGGCTACCTGCCCGGCTCCGAGAACGAGAAGATGTCGCCGTGGGGGCAGGCGGTCTTCGACACGCTCGGGGCGCTCACCTCGCCCGACGTGATCGACGAGGTGATGGACCGCGGCATGCTCGAGGTGCTGCCACTGACCCACATCCGTGGCCGGTCGCTGCACGACGCGTTCGTGATCGTCGACGAGGCCCAGTCGCTGGAGCGCAACGTGCTTCTCACCGTGCTGTCCCGCATCGGTGCCAACTCCAAGGTGGTCCTCACCCACGACGTCGCGCAGCGTGACAACCTGCGGGTCGGTCGCCACGACGGAGTGGTGGCGGTGGTCGAGAAGCTCAAGGGCCACCCGCTCTTCGCGCACGTCACCCTGAACCGCTCCGAGCGTTCGCCGATCGCGGCGCTGGTCACCGAGATGCTGGAGAACATCGCCATGTGATCCACCCGCTTCAGCAGATCGGGACACCCGCGCCGTGAGTTCGCCGTACGACGACGCTGGTGTCCCGATCTGTTTGTCGGGGCACTGCGAATGGAGAGTCCCGCTGACCAAGTGAGCGTCCGTTGGGACTGGTGTGACTCATGTGGCGATCTCGGCAGAATGTGACGTGACTCGCCTGTGGAAAACCCGTGTCCGGTTTGCCTCAACTGTTCATCTCATGCATGGTGGCTCGTGGTCTTCTCGTGACCGTTGCTTCGTTACCGGGGGGTGCGAGGTCCGACAAGACAGTCCTGACGTCTACCGCTGGGTACCCCTTTGTCCAAGCACATCAAGTATGTCCCGACGCACCGGCAACCCCGCGCCTCAGGCATTCCGAAGAAGGCGCTGCGCAACACGCTGATCCTCTCTTCGCTCGCAGTGGCCACCACCGGAACCACGGTCGGCACTGGCCTGCTCGCCGATGGCACGAGTGCCGCGAAGGACGTCAAGACCGTCGCCGCCGACCTCGACCGGGTTGCTCCGCTGAGTGCTGCCGACGTCGCCGAGCGCCGCGAGGAGGAGCCGTCGCGCTCCGACCGACGGGAGCCGGCCGACCCCGCCAAGCGGGCCGAGCTGAGCGCCGCCGCGACGACTCCGACCGGCAACGCCGTCGTGGCCACCGAGGACGCCACTGACGGCGACCCGCGCAGCGTCGCCCGCGCCCTGCTCTCCGAGTTCGGCTTCGGCCAGGACCAGTTCAGCTGCCTCGACTCCCTGTGGACCAAGGAGAGCGGCTGGAACGTCAGCGCCGACAACCCCAGCTCTTCGGCGTACGGCATCCCGCAGGCCCTTCCCGGCTCCAAGATGAGCTCGGCCGGCTCCGACTGGGCAACCAACCCTGCGACCCAGATCCGTTGGGGCCTGGGCTACATCCAGGACCGCTACGGCACCCCCTGCTCCGCGTGGGGCCACAGCCAGAGCTACAACTGGTACTGAGCCCCAGCGCTTGATCGACGAAACCACCCCGGAGCGACCAGGTCGCTCCGGGGTGGTTCTTGTTCGGGGCTCAGCTCTCGTAGGAAGTGCCGGCCATCCGCAGCTCGCCGTCCAGCTTCGGTCCCGTGGCCGACTCACAGGTGGCGGTCTCCGGGTCGCAGACCTTCCGCTGCGTGCCGGAGACGTAGAGCGGGAGGCTCGACGACGTCCAACCCCAGGCGTACGGATTCCCGTCGAGGCTCACGTGCTCGCCCGTGGCCACGTCGAAGACGTCGATCCCGGTGGGTTCGGTGGGCTGGCCGTTCTCGTCGGGCGACTCCTCCATGGTGAACTGCAGGTAGCGGCCGTCGGGCGACAGGGTGCCGAAGCCGTACTCGTCCTGGCCCAGGGGCACCGTGGTCAGCCTCTTGCCGGTCGTCACGTCGATGACCGAGATGCCTGCCTTGCCGTAGGAGAGCGCATGTCCGCCGCGCACCTCGACCATGCCTCCGGGGATGCCGTGCACCGGCTGTTCCTTGCCGGTGCGCCAGTTGAAGGCCACCGCCTCCTTCTTGAAGCCGGCGTAGACGACGTCACCGTCGAGCGCGAGCGGCGGCACGTCCCAGTAGCTCATCGGCAGGTCGGGAAGTGGAACGCTGCCCACCTCGTCCCCCGTTCGTGCGTCACGGATCACGGCCCGGAACCCGTCGCCTGACTTCTCGGCCAGCGCGTAGAGCGGTTGCTCCGCGTCCGTCGCCGGGCCGACTCCCTCGGGAATCCTGCCCAGGGCGGTCGTGCTGCCGTCGTCAGCGACCAAGGTCAGGCTCTCCGGTCCGGAGCCGTCGGAGGCCCCGTCGTTGGGATTGCTGCGCACGAGCACCCCGACGGAGGTGAAGGCCAATGAGTGCAGGGTGTCCGGGATGGTTGCGGTGGCGTCGCCGACGACGACGGTCGACCTGGCACCGTAGGAGATCAGCCCGGGCTCGAGTGCCGCCGCCGCGACGCGGCCGTCGCCCGTCGACTCGTCACCCATCGCGTTGACGACCAGTGCGGCTCCGGTGCCGACGACGGCCAGCGCTGCTGCGGCAGCGAGCAAGATCGTCATACGGCGTCGGATGCGCCCCTGCTTGCCGCTGCGCAGGATGGCCGCGTGATCGGGCGGCGGGATGTCGAGCTCGTTCGCCTCGTCGTGGAGCAGGGCAGCGAGTCGTTCAGTCATGGTGGGCCCCCAGGGTCTCGGGAATGATGGCGTCGCCCAGCAGCACGCGCAGCTTGGCGAAGGCCTCGAAGGTCTGGCTCTTGACGGTCCCGGCGGAGCAGCCGAGGGCTTCGGCGGTCTCAGCCACCGACAGGTCCTCGTAGAAGCGCAGGACGACCACGGCGCGCTGTCGCGGTGGCAGTTGCCCCAATGCGTCGATGACCGCCGGACGGGTGCTCGGGTCGGAGGCGTAGCCCGTCTCCGGGATCGTCTCGGTCGGCAGCTCGTTGCGCCAGCCCTTCTTGCGGAACCAGCCGGATGCGGTGTTGATCAGCGTGCGGCGGGCGTACGCCGGGGCGGCCGCGGCATGCTCGATGCGCGACCAGGCGGCGTAGGTCTTGGCCAGCGCTGTCTGGGCCAGGTCCTCGGCGAGCTCGTGGTCGCCGAGCAACAGGTAGCCGGTTCGGTAGAGACCGGGCCAGGTGGCTGTCACGAACTCGGTGAAGTCACCGTCGTGGGCCGAGCCCGAGGGTGGTCGAGCCATCAGTCCTCCTCGAATGGATTGTCACCCGGAAAGATGCGGTGTGTGACCCGCCGGTTGGGTGACTGCGTGAACTGATCGCCGTGCCGTCGGTCAGAGCAGCCGTTTCTTCTGCACCTTGCCCATCTCGTTGCGGGGGAGGGCGTCGACGAAGACCACGGCGCGCGGTCGCTTGTGCGCCGAGAGGTGCTCCCCGACGTACGCCGTGAGCTCGGTCGGGTCGGGTGCGGGGCGGCCGGCGCGGAGGACGACGTGGGCCACGATGCGCTGCCCCAGGTCGTCGTCGGGGACACCGACCACGGCACACTCGGCGACGGCCGGGTGGCCCGACAGCGTGGACTCGATCTCGCCGGCGCCGATGCGGTATCCGGCCGACTTGATCAGGTCGACCGACTCGCGCCCGACGATGCGGTGTGCACCGCCGGGGTCGAGGACCGCAACGTCGCCGGTCACGAACCATCCGTCCTCGGTGAACGACTCCGCGGTCGCATCCGGACGGTTGAGGTAGCCGCTGAACAGGGTTGATCCGCGCACCTCGAGACGCCCCACGGACTCGCCGTCGCGCGGCACGTCGCTGCCGTCCTCGGCCCGGAGCCGGGTCTGCACGCCCTCGATCGGCACCCCGACCCAACCTGCGCGGCGGGAGCCGTCGGCGCGCGTGGCCACGGTGATCAGCGTCTCGCTCATGCCGTAGCGCTCGGCGACCTCGAGCCCGGTCAGCTCGCGCAGTCGCTCGAAGACCGGCACCGGCAGGGCGGCGCTTCCGGAGACCAGCAGGCGGGCCCCGCGCAGTGCCTCGGCATGCTCGGGGGACTCGGCGATGCGCGACCAGATGGTGGGGACGGCGAAATACATGCTGCCGCGTGCGGCGGCGTACGCCTGGGGTGTCCCGCGGCCCACATGGGTGAGGCCGGCGCCCACCCGCAGTGGTCCCAGGACGCCGAGCACGAGACCGTGCACGTGGAAGAGCGGGAGACCGTGGACCAGCACGTCGTCGGCGCGCCAGGCCCACGCGTCGACCAGGCCGTCCAGCCCGGCGGCGACGGCGCGGTGCGAGAGCAGCACACCCTTGGGCAAGCCGGTGGTGCCGGAGGTGTAGAGCACGAACGCGATCCGCTCCGGGTCCAGCTCGCCGGGTTCGTACGATGCCCTGGCCGCCGGGTCGATCGTGAGCGACGGAACCCCGGTGCCGTCCGGGGCCGGGCCGAGCCAGAGGTCAGGGGCGGCGTCGTCGACGATGTGGCGGAGCTCGTCCGCACCTGAGTCGGGCGGCACGGGCACCACCTCGACACCGGCAAGCAGGGCGCCGGTGACCGCGAGGACGGTGGTCATCGTGGGTGTGGCCAGCACGGCCACCCGCTGGCGACCGTCGAGGGAGCCGGCCACGGCAGCAGCGGCGCCGAGCAGCTCGGCGTGGGACAGGGTGGTTCCGTCCACACTGACGTGTCGGTCGGAGCGTGCCTCGAGGAGCCCGGCCAGCAGACGGTTCTGGGTCGTCATCGGCTCAGGGGTGGGTCATCGACGCGACGTCGAGGGCCTCGTCGAGCTGTTGCTCGGTGAGCCCGTCACCGACGAAGCCCATCTCCACCACGGTCTCGCGAATCGTCTTCTTCTCCGCCAACGCCTTCTTCGCGACCTTCGCCGCGTTCTCGTAGCCGATGTACTTGTTGAGCGGCGTCACCACGGACGGCGACGACTCGGCGTACGTGCGCATCCGCTCGACGTCGGCGGTGATGCCGTCGACGCACCGCTCGGCGAGCAGGGTCGAGCTGGTCGACAGGATGCGGATCGACTCGAGCAGGTTTCGCGCGATCATCGGGAGCATGACGTTGAGCTCGAAGTTGCCGGCCGCCCCGCCGGTGGCGATGGCGAGGTCGTTGCCGATCACCTGGGCGCAGACCTGGAGGGTGGCCTCGGGCAGGACCGGGTTCACCTTGCCCGGCATGATGCTCGATCCCGGCTGCAGGTCGGGCAGGTGGATCTCGGCCAACCCGGTGGTGGGCCCGCTGCTCATCCAACGCAGGTCGTTGCAGATCTTGGTCAGCCCGACGGCGTAGGTGCGCAGCACACCACTGAGCTCGACCAGCGAGTCGCGGGCGCTCTGCGCCTCGAAGTGGTTGCGGGCCTCGGTGAAGTCCTGTCCGGTGAGCTCGCTCAGCCCGGCGATCACCGCCGCGGCGAACCCGGGAGGCGTGTTGATGCCGGTGCCGACCGCCGTACCCCCGAGGGGCAGCTCGCGGACCCGGGGGAGCGCCGAGTCGAGCCGCTCACGCGCGTAGCGCACCGTGGCGGCGTACCCGCCGAACTCCTGGCCGAGCATCACCGGGGTGGCGTCCATCAGGTGGGTGCGCCCGGACTTCACGTGGTCCTTGAACTCCTCGGCCTTGCCCTCGAGCGCGGTGGCGAGGGTGTCGAGCGCGGGGAAGAGGTCTTCGGTGACCGCCATTGCCGCGGCGACGTGGATCGAGGTCGGGAAGGTGTCATTGCTCGACTGGCTGGCGTTGACGTGGTCGTTGGGGTGCACCTCGGTGCCGCCGACGGCGGCGAGCGAGGCGAGCACCTCGTTGGTGTTCATGTTGGAGCTGGTGCCGGACCCGGTCTGGAAGACATCGATCGGGAAGTGTGCATCATGGTTGCCGGCGGCGACCTCGTCGGCGGCTGCGACGATCGCCTCGGCCTGGTCGGCGGTGATCACGTCGAGCTCGGCATTGACCCGCGCGGCCGCCTTCTTCACCAGTGCGAGCGCCTTGATGTGGCGCGACTCGAGCACCGAACCACTGATCGGGAAGTTCTCGATCGCCCGCTGGGTCTGGGCGCGCCAGAGTGCGTCGGCGGGGACCCGGACCTCGCCCATGGAGTCGTGTTCGATGCGGAAGTCAGTCATGGGTACGACGGTACCGCCGTGCTCCTTCGGACGGTCGAGCAGCGACCGTCGAAACCACGCCCACCGCCGCTCCTGATGAAAACAAGCAGGAGTGCTTGCTTCAGTGATGTGACCTGGCTTACATTCGGCCATCGTCGTCTTGAGGGAGACCGCTGTGCCGAACCCCGCCCACTCGCCCATCTCCGATCTCGCCACCGTCTGCGCGGCGTTCCAACACACCGCCGCCATCGACCCGGGAGCCGTCGCATTGCGGACCCCGGGCGACACGATGTCGGTGACCTGGCGTCAGTACGCCGACCACGTGCGCGCCGTTGCCGCCGGACTCGCCTCGCTGGGCGTCGAGCGGGGCGACACCGTGGCGATCATGCTCACCAACCGACCCGAGTTCGCCTGGGTCGACGCCGGTGCCATGCACCTGGGCGCGGCCCCCTTCTCGATCTACAACACCTCGTCGCCCGACCAGATCGCCTACCTCTTCGACAACGCCGACAACCGCGTCGTCGTCACCGAGGCTGCCTTCCTTCCCTCGATCGTGGCGTCCGGCGCTTCGCTCGACCACATCGTCGTGGTGGACGCAGCGGTGGACGGCGCCACGATGACGCTCGCCGAGCTCGAGGCGGCCGGTGACCCTGATTTCGACTTCGAGGCGGCCTGGCAGGCGGTCGAGCCCGACGACATCCTCACCCTGATCTACACCTCCGGCACCACCGGCCCACCCAAGGGCGTGCAGCTCACCCACGCCAACATCATGCGCACGGTGGAATACGCGTCCCAGGTGGTCACCGTCGAGTTCGGTGACCGGATCACCTCGTTCCTGCCGGCGGCCCACATCGCCGACCGTGCCTCCGCTCAGTACTTCTCCGCGACTCGTGGCGTGCAGGTGACCTACGTCGACGATCCACGTGCGATCGCCACCGCCCTGCCCGACGCCCGGCCGACGATCTGGTTCGCGGTGCCGCGGGTCTGGGAAAAGATCAAGATGGGTGTCGAGGCCAAGCTGGCCGCCGAGGAGAGCCCGGTGAAGAAGAAGCTCGCCGGTTGGGCTCTCGGGATGGCGGAGAAGAACGCCGACGCCCAGCTCGCCGGGAGGCCGCTGGCCGGTCTCGACAAGGTCCAGTTCGGCCTGGCCGACAAGTTGGTGCTGGGCAAGGTGCGCGAAGCCCTCGGGATGGGCGACCTCAAGTGGGCCTGGTCCGGAGCCGCAGCGATCGCCCCGGAGACACTGAAGTTCTTCATGGGGCTGGGCCTCGAGGTCTGCGAGCTGTGGGGCATGTCCGAGCTCTCGGGTGCGGGCTCGATCAACCCACCCGGGAAGGCGAAGGTCGGTAGCGTCGGTCCGGTGCTGCCCGGCAACGAGGCCAGGATCGCCGACGACGGCGAGCTCCTCTTCCGCGGCCCCGGAGTGATGCCGAGCTACCGCAAGGACCCGGAGAAGACGGCCGAGGCGATCGACGAGGACGGTTGGTTGCACACCGGTGACGTCGCCACCATCGACGCCGACGGCTACATCACGATCGTGGACCGGAAGAAGGAGCTGATCATCAGCTCCGCGGGCAAGAACATGTCACCGTCCAACATCGAGAACACGCTCAAGGTGTCCACCCCGCTGGCAGCCACCATCACGGTCATCGGCGACGGCAAGCCGTTCAACGTGGCCCTGGTGACCCTCGACCCCGACGGCGCAGCGGCCTTCGCCGAGAAGGCCGGAGTGGCCCCCGACCCGGCCACCCTCGCCAAGCACCCGGAGCTGGTCGCCGCGATCCAGGCCGGGGTCGACGAAGGCAACGCCAAGCTGTCGCGGGTGGAGCAGGTGAAGAAGGTCGAGGTGCTGCCAGAGTTCTGGCTGCCCGGCAGCGACGTGCTCACCCCCACGCTGAAGTTGCGCCGCAAGCCGATCAACGAGAAGTACGCCGACGTGATCGCTCGCCTCTACGAGTGAGATGAGCCAGCCGCAGCAGGAGAGATCTCGGGCCACCCGGCAGCGGTTGCTGGACGCCACCGTCGAGAGCCTGGCCGAGGTCGGGTGGGCAGGGACGTCAGTGGTGGGTGTCGCCGCGCGTGCTGGTGTATCGCGCGGCGCCGCCCAGCACCACTTCGCCACCCGTGACGACCTGGTGCGGGCCGCGGTCGAGTCGGTCCTCGACGAACTCACCCGCCACATGGTGCATCGGGAGAGCGATCTCGACCAGGGCAAGGAACGACCACTCGCTGTGGTGGAGATGCTCGCCGAGATGTGGGCCAGCTCCTTCGGCAAGGCGGCCACCCACCTGTGGGTGGCCGCCTCCACCGACCCGTCGTTGCGCGACCTGGTGCTGCCGTTGGAGAAGCGGTTCAGCCGTGAGTTGTTCCGGGCCACCGCCGACCTGTTGCGGGTCGATCGGCAGGAACCGGCCGCCGTACAGTCCGTGCGGCTGACCATCGACCTCACCCGCGGCGTCGGTCTCGGCACCCTGCTCCACCCGGACCTGCAGCGACGCAAGGCGGAGCTGGCCCAATGGGCCGCCGTGCTGGCCACGATCCCGGGGATCGGCGTCTGAGACGCTGGATTCACCGATCTCTCGCCTGCTGGGCGCCCACCTCCGTGTCACACGTTGAGTGACTCAGCCGCGGGTGCCATCCGCGGCAGGGTCGGAGCCCCCGTCGCGGCGGGCCGGCGTACGAGACAGACGGTGACGGCGGTGAACCAGAGGGTCAGCACGGCCATCGGGAGCACGACGTTGGCCAGGATCAGGAGGCTGGCCGGAATGCCGGCGACGGCCAGCCACCGGGGCAGCATGCTCGTGCGCAGCGCCACCGCGGTGACCGTCGCGGCCACCAGTGCGGCCGCGATCCCACCGACGAGTGCGAGCGAGCCGTAGCCCAGGCCGGCCATCACCAGGTTGACGTCGGCCGTGGGTGGCGCCGAGGTGAACCCGACGTGGGCGACGAACGGGGTGATCCAGGCGATGCCGGCGATGATCGTCGCCATCGACCAGATCGTCCCGGCGCTCTGGGCGAGACGAACCTGTGCGGGCGACGCCCCTGCCTCCTCCAGCCGGGTGGCCAGAGCGCTGACGAAGACGAGGAGCAGGAGGCCGCCGAGTGCGACCCCGCCGCCCATCGTGAGGAAGACGCCGTACCCGTGCTGGTCGACGTACGACGCCAGGCGGGCGTCGGTCACGTCGCCACCGGGCAGGGTGTCGGAGGCGAGGCCGGCGATCACGGCCAGGAAGGCCATGGGGCCGGTGAGCAGGCCGAGTCGGGTGATGGACATGAGGTGGTTCCTTCCGTCGGGACTGATGACCCCGACGCTAGGAACAACGCCTCAGGTGTCGCGTCCACCCGGAGGTCGAAGCGCGGGGTCAACGTCATTCCTGCGATGGACAGCGCCCGGCGCTGATCAGGGCTACCTTGAATTTCGTGGGAACACTGCGCCAGCACGGACTCGACGCGGCGCTCGTGGCGCTGGCCGTCGTGGTGCTCGCGACCACGGTGGCCGGGTCTGACGGTGCGACCCTGGCCGGTGGCTTGGTCGGGGCCGTCTCACTGTTGGTGCTCCTCGGCCGTTCACGGCAGCCGCTCCCCGCAGCGGTGCTGTCGTTCGCAGGACTCATGGTCGCTGCGCAGGTCTCACCGAAGGCCTCCGGTGCCGAGTTCTTCGCTGTCCTGGCGGTCTTCGGTGTGGTCGGGACGCTGGCCACCCGACGCGATGCGGTGGTCGCCTGGGCCATCGGTGCCCTGACCTTCGGCACGGCGATGGCACGCAACCCGAACGTGGGCGGGGCCGGCGACATTGCCCTGACCCTGGCCTTCTGCACGGTGGTGTGGACCGCCGGGCTGCTGGCCGCCGAGCGCGGCCGCGCCGCAGCGCTGGAGCGCGCGCGAGCCGACGATGCGGAGTCGAGCCGCGACCGTCAGGTGCTCGAAGCGACCGCGGCTGAGCGGGCCCGTCTCGCAGTGGAGATGCACGACATCGTGAGCCACGGCCTCTCCGTGGTGGTCGTGCAGACAGTGGCGGCACGCATGGCCCTCGGGGACGCGGAGCCGGTCGGGCGCATCGATCGTCACCTGGATGCCGTCGAGTCCACCGCCCGCGACGCCCTGGCCGACATGCGTCGGCTTCTGGGCCTGATGGATCACGACGACCTGGAGCGAGCAGCAGGGCCCACGTCCACCGTCGGGCTGGCCCAACTGTCGGAGATGGTCGACAAGGTGCGCAGCACTGGGCTCGAGGTAACCCTCGATCTCGAAGCCGGCCTGACGCTCCCGCCAGGGATGGAAGCAGCGTGTTGTCGCATCGTGCAGGAGGGGCTCACCAACGTGATCAAGCACGGCAGCGGTCCCGTGCGGGTGAGCGTTGCCAGGCGGGGAGGAGAACTTCTCGTCACGGTCGACAGTGGTGCGGCCGGCCAGGACACCTTGCCGGGTTCGGGCAGGGGAGTGATCGGGATGCGTGAGCGGGCCGAGCTCTACGGCGGCTCGCTGTCCGCAGCGTTCGAGAACGACCGCTTCCGGGTGTCGGCACACCTGCCGTTGCCCGACACGGATCACACCCTGCCCGCCCGCTCCGATGTCGAACGCCCCCTGGCGCGTGGGGGCAGGAGGCGACCGCTGTGATCCGGGTGCTGGTCGCAGACGACCAGGTGCTGGTCCGTGACGGCTTCCGGGCGATCATCGACCGGGAGGCCGACCTCGAGGTGGTGGGCGAGGCGGCGGACGGGGTTGCCGCTCTGTCCCTGAGCCGGGAGCACCATCCGGACGTCGTGCTGATGGACATCCGGATGCCCCTGGTCGACGGGTTGAGCGCCACCCGTCACGTGCTCGAGCTGCCGGAGCCACCGAAGGTGCTGGTGCTGACCACCTTCGACCGCAACGACTGGGTCTACGAGGCGCTGCGTTCCGGGGCGAGCGGATTCCTGCTGAAGGACGTGCGGGCAAGTCAGCTGACCGACGCGATCCGGACGGTGGCCGCTGGGGACACCCTGCTGGCCCCCTCGATCACCGGTCGCTTCATCGCCGACTTCCTCGACCGACACGGTGCCCCCGATCCGGACCCGTCCTCCGAGGGGCTGAGCGAACGTGAGCGGGACGTGCTGCGACGGATCGCTGCGGGCGAGTCGAATGCCGAGATCGCCGACCACCTGTGCCTGGGGATCTCCACGGTCAAGACCTACGTGAACAGGCTGTTCACCAAGCTCGGCCTGCGCGACCGTGCCCAGGCCGTGGTCTACGCCTACGAGCACGGAGTCGTCCGGGTGGGCCGGGGCTGAGTCTGAAACTCCCCGATCTCGCCGGCTCCGCGCCCCGGTTGATTCAGGTGAGGGGCCCGGGTCAGGTGCGACTGACGTAGAGCCAGTACTCCTCCGAGCGCAGGCCCAGCTGGACGTCGTACGACAGGGGCTGGCAGTTGCCGAAGACCTGCTGAAGGGCGGCCCCGAGCTCGGGGGCCTCGTCTGCCGACCAGATCGCCAGCACCTGACGGGTCGCCCGCTTGGCGGCCTCGAGGAACGGCGGGAGGTAGATTGCCTCGTTGTCCTGATGCACCAGGTAGCCGGGCCCGTTGTCGACGTCGAGCAGCACCAGGTCGTACGCCGACTCGTCGGCCTCGGCGAGGGCCGTCGCGACGTCGGCGACCACGACGTCGAGGCGTTCGTCGGCGAGCAGTGCGGCTCCGTGGGCGATCGTCCCGTCGCGCATCCAGTCGACCAGGCACTGTTCGAGCTCGACCACCGTGCAGGAGCCGACCCGGCGGTCGGCGAGCACCTCGGCCAGGGTGAAGCCGAGGCCGAGGCCGCCGACCAGCACGGAGTCGGGCTCCTCGACGAGCTCGAGCGCGGCGGTGGCCAGGGCTCGTTCGCTGCTGGTCTCCATGGTGTCCATCACGAAGACTCCGTTGACCCGCAGCTCGGTCACGGGAGGTGCGCTCTCCTCGCGACGTTCGCGCAGGACCACTTCACCGCGCTCGGACTCGGCACGAGCGATCTCGACGGCTTCCATGGGCCGCAGCGTATGACGCCGCTCGGACGTCATACGGTTCGGCCGCCCTGGCCGCCGAATCGTATGACCTTGCGTTGTGTCATGCGTTTCGGTCGCGCTGGCCACTGGTTCGTATGACGTGACAGGAAGATGCACGGCTTTTCCGCTCCCATCCACAGGCGGTACGCCGGCCGGTGGCACGTGGGCGGGAACCGTCCCAGACTCAAACAATGCCAGAGATCAGTGAAGCGATGCGCTCCGTCGAGGCGTTGGCGGTGCAACAGGCGTCGGTGGTGTCGCGGGCCCAGGCATATGCGGCTGGCCTGACCCGGGGTGTGGTGCGTGCCCAGGTGCGGGCCCGTCGATGGCAGGTGATCGGTTCCCGTTCGATCTGCCTCCACAACGGGCCGCTGTCGGATCAGACCTCGCACTGGGCGGCGGTGCTCGAGGCCGGCCCACGAGCGATGTTGGACGGCGCCACGGCCTTGGTCGCGGGTGGGCTCTCCGGCTACAACACGGACCAGATCAGGGTTTCTGTCCCACGTGGTGCCCGGATCCGTCACCGGGGGACCGGTGTTGACATCCGACAGACGCGTCGCTGGGACCGGGATGATCTTGCCCCGGCGGGTGTTCCACGCACCAGACCGGCTGTTGCGGCCATCCGGGCGGCGTTGTGGGCTCGGTCGGACAAGCAGGCGGCGCTTCTCCTGACCATGACGGCGCAACAGGGTCTTGCGACTCCCGGGCAGATGGGAGTCGAGATGTTGCGCATCCGGCGTCACCGCCGACGCAAGTTCGTGCACCAGGTGCTGCTCGACCTGATCGGGGGAGTGCGTGCGGTGAGCGAGTTGGAGTTTGCGCGAGAGTGTCGGTCGAGGGGTTTGCCCGAGCCCACTCGACAAGTCGTGCGCAAGGGGCCCAACGGCAGCCATTTCCTCGACGTGGTCTGGGAGGAGTGGAACGTGGTCACCGAGATCGACGGCATTCATCATTCGTGGGCTGCCAATCTGGTCTCCGACGCCCTGCGTCACAACGACCTCACGCTCACCGACGCCAAGGTGCTGCGACTCCCGCTGCTGGGGCTGCGCGTGGCTGCCGACGAGTTCTTTGCCCAGATCGAGGCCGCGTTGCGAGCTGCCGGGTGGCCGGGTCAGCTTCCAAAAGCCGTGTGAGATCGCTGGCGTCCCCGGACGAGCAGGTCTGGCGTCATACGGTGCGGTCGCCGGTGCTGCCGGGACGTATGACGTGCGGCGGCGTGCAGGTCTGACGTCATACGGCGCGGTGGCCTCAGCCGCCGGAACGTATGACGTCGCGCCACCACGGGGCGGTGGGCAGCGGACTGTCGGCTCCGAATCGCTCGCCGGGCTTCGGGGTGGACAGTGTCACATCGCCGGCCTCGCGCACCAGCCACTCGATCGGGTCCGACCAGCCGTGGAAGGCCAGGTCGAAGGTGGCCCAGTGGATGGGCAGGAGTACGCCGCCGAGCAGCTCGGCGTGGGCGCGGAGGGCCTCGGTCGGATCCATGTGCACGTCGCGCCAGCGTCGGTCGTAGGCGCCGATGGGCAGCACCGTCAGGTCGAACGGGCCGTGCTCGGCGCCGATCGTGGAGAAGGCGTCGTGATAGCCGGTGTCGCCGCCGAAGAAGACCCGTGCATCGTTGGCCTCGACCACCCACGACGACCAGAGAGTGGTGTTGTTGGTGAACAACCGACCCGAGAAGTGTTGTGCTTCGGCGCACGTCAGCACGAGGTCGTCGATGGTGTGTGCCTGGCCCCAGTCCAGCTCGATGATGCGCTCGGGTGGCACGCCCCACTGGAGCAGGTGGGCGCCGATCCCGAGGGGAACGACGAAGGGCATCGTCTGGTTGGTCGTCAGCCACTCGATCGTGCGTGTGTCGAGATGGTCGTAGTGGTCGTGGGAGATCAACACCGCACTCAACGAGGGGAGCTCGCGCAGCCGCATCGGCACGGGATGGTGGCGTCGTGGGCCGACGCGTGCGGCCGGCGAGACCCGCTCGCTCCACACCGGGTCGGTCAGCACCCAGTGCCCGCCGACCTCGAGCAGCACGGTGGCGTGGCCGAGCCAGGTCGCCGCGCAGTCGGCGGCCGTGGCCGGGAGGTCAGGCGTCTGCAGCGGGATCGGTCCCCGCGGCTTGCCGGTGTTCCCCTTGCGGGCGAAGTCACGGGCGATGGAGGCGCGCCCGGCTTCCTCGACCATCCGGGAGGGTTGGCGGTTGTGGAAGAAGCCGTCGCGGAACTGGGCGGAGCGGTCGTACGTCGCAGGATCCGGGCGAGCGCCGAGGCTGCGCACGATGGGGAGTCGCAGGAGGGTCACACCCTGATTCTCCCGCAGCCGTTCAACTCCTGGGCCAACGTTGCCTGAAGAACGGCCGACATCGTGGCTTTGCAAGCAGAACCTGCTCGCGAAACCACGATGTCGGACGGTTCGTGCCGGAGTCGCTCAGTCGAAGAGCTCGCTGAGCCAGCTCTCCTTCTTCTTGCGATAGGGCTGCTTCCCGTATCCCCGCTCCTCCCGGAACGGGTGCTGGAAGCCGGCCGGCCCGCGGTCGCGGTCGTCGTACTCACGCTCGGGCGCCGGCGTCGGGGCGGCTGCCGGGGGTGCCTGGGTCATCGAGCGCTCGATGATCTTGTCCAGCTCGCCGCGGTCGAGCCACACGCCACGACAGGTGGGGCAGTAGTCGATCTCGATGCCGCTGCGTTCGCTCATCACGAGCACTGCGCCGTCGGTGGGGCACTGCATGGTGGGGTCCTCTCGTTGCCGGTCTCCAGGTCAACGTGTGGGGGAGGACAGGGGTTCCCTGGGTGGGACCTGAACACCGGGAATACGTCCAAGTTTCAACTTGTTCCGTCCGGCGAACTGACCTCAACCCATCAGGGAGAACACGTGAAGATCGGCATCATCATCGGGAGCACTCGCAACGGCCGTCTCGGCAGCAGCGTCGGCAAGTGGGTCTACGAAGAGGCGCTGGCCCACGGCGGGGCGGAGTTCGAGCTCGTCGAGCTCGACGAGTTCAACCTCGAGCTGCTCACCGACGCAACCGTCCCGGGTGCGGCCAACCGTCAGTACGCCGACCCGAAGGTCCGCCGCTGGAGCGAGAAGATCGACGAGCTCGACGGCTTCATCTTCGTCTCGCCCGAGTACAACCACTCCGTACCGGCCGCGATGAAGAACGCCTTCGACTCGATCTTCCCCGAGTGGGGCAACAAGGCCCTGGGCCTCGTCGCGTACGGCGCCGACGGTGGTGTCCGCGCGGTCGAGCACTGGCGGACCATTGCCGCCAACGCGAACCTCTTCGCCGTTCGCTCACAGGTGTCCCTCGGCCTGTTCACGGACTTCTCCGAGAGCGGCTTCGCGCCCCTCGAGCGTCGCGAGGGTGAGCTGAAGGGCGTGCTCGACTCGGTCGTCGAGCTGTCTGCCAAGCTCCGGGGCTGAGCCTCAACTCAGATCGGGACGCCACGGTCGTCCTCGTCGATGACGAGGACCCTGGCGTCCCGATCTGCGTCTCGGCGACGCTCAGTCCTCGGCGCGGACCTCGGCTGCTTCTCCCTCGCCTGGGAGCCTGGTGCCACCGATCAGGGTGATCACGAACGCGAAGGCGCCGAGGATGGGCAGCATCCACCGCCACACCTCGCCCGAGGGCCAGTCGTAGGCACGCTCGCCGTCCGTCGGCCACGCGATGAACGTGTCACCGACCCCGCGCTCCTCGGCCGCTCCGCAGGCCAGGTACCACCCGGTGCGTGTCGCGCCGCCCTCGGTCCAGCGGATCTCGTGCCGCTCGCCCGTGGCGTTGCGGCCGCAGCTCTCCGCACCGGAGTCGCCGACACCGGTGATCGTCACCTCCGTGCGCTCGGTCTGGAACGAGATGTGCCGCAACCAGCTGTTGTTCAGCCCACCGAGCAGCCACGTACCGATGACCAGGATCCCGACGAGGACCACCATCACCTTCGCGAAGCGGACCCAGCTCCAGCGCTCCGCCACGAAGCCACCGAGTACGCCGCCGGCCCGGCGCAGCGCCTCCCGCTTCGCGGGATCCATCCGCTACTTCTCGTGCGAGCGGACCCGGACCCCGGGAACCCCGATGGAGCTCAGCGGCACGGTGACCGCGCCCGACGGGTCGGTGAAGAAGTCGTTGCCCTTGTCGTCGACGACGATGAAGGCCGGGAAGTCCTCGACCTCGATCTTCCAGATCGCCTCCATCCCGAGCTCGGGATACTCGACGACCTCCTGGCTCCTGATGCAGTCCTGGGCCAGCCGGGCGGCGGGACCGCCGATCGAGCCGAGGTAGAAACCGCCGTGGCTGTTGCAGGCCTCGGTCACGACCTTGCTGCGATTGCCCTTGGCCAGCATCACCATGGAGCCGCCCGCGGCCTGGAACTGTTCGACGTACGAGTCCATCCGGCCGGCCGTGGTCGGGCCGAAGGAGCCGGAGGCCATGCCCTCGGGGGTCTTCGCCGGGCCGGCGTAGTAGACCGGGTGGTCCTTGAGGTAGGCGGGCATCTCCTCGCCGGCGTCGAGGCGCTCCTTGATCTTGGCGTGCGCGATGTCGCGGGCCACGATCAGTGGGCCGGTCAGGGAGAGCCGGGTCTTGACGGGGTGCTTGCTGAGCTCGGCGAGGATCTCGGGCATCGGCCGGTTGAGGTCGATCTGGACCACCTCACCTCCGGAGATGTCCTCGGCGACACCGGCGTCGGGCATGTAGTGCGCGGGATCGGTCTCGAGCTGCTCGAGGAAGACGCCCTCGGGGGTGATCTTGCCCAGCGCCTGCCGGTCGGCCGAGCAGGAGACCGCGATCGCGACCGGACAGCTCGCGCCGTGGCGGGGGAGACGCACGACGCGGACGTCGTGGCAGAAGTACTTGCCGCCGAACTGGGCGCCGATCCCGAAGGACTGGGTGAGCTTGAAGACCTCGTCCTCGAGGTCGAGGTCACGGAACCCGTGGGCGTTCATCGTGCCCTCGGTGGGCAGGTCGTCGAGGTAGTGGGCGCTGGCATACTTCGCGGTCTTCAGGGCGAACTCCGCGCTGGTCCCGCCGATGACCACGGCGAGGTGGTAGGGCGGGCAGGCCGCGGTGCCGAGCGAGCGGATCTTCTCGTCGAGGAACTCCAGCATCCGCTTCGGGTTCAGGATCGCCTTGGTCTCCTGGAACAGGAACGACTTGTTGGCCGAGCCACCGCCCTTGGCCATGAAGAGGAACTTGTACTCCGGGCCCTTCTCGCCCTGTGCGGTCGAATAGAGCTCGATCTGGGCCGGCAGGTTGGTGCCGGTGTTCTTCTCGTCGTACGTCGTCAGCGGCGCGAGCTGCGAGTAGCGCAGGTTCAGCTTGGTGTACGCGTCGTACACACCCCGGCTGATCGCCTCGCCGTCGTCGGCGCCGGTGAGCACACCCTCGGACTTCTTGCCCATCACGATCGCTGTGCCGGTGTCCTGGCACATCGGCAGCACGCCGCCGGCGGAGATGTTGACGTTCTTCAGCAGGTCGAGGGCCACGAAGCGGTCGTTGCCCGAGGCCTCCGGGTCATCGATGATCTTGCGCAGCTGGGCCAGGTGGGTCGGGCGCAGGTAGTGGCTGATGTCGTGCATCGCCTCGGCGGTCAGCTTCTGGATCGCCTCGGGCTCGACCTGCAGGAACGTTCGGCCGTTGGCCTCGAAGGTGCTTACGCCCTCCGAGGTGACAAGCCGGTACGGCGTCGTCTCATCGGCGCCGTTGGAGCCGGCGGTCGGGAGCAGGTCGGAATAGCGGAACTCAGGTTCGTTGGCCACGGCCCCAGATTACGTGAGGCCACGGCTCGCGGGTTGTCGGAGCCACCACCTGAGCACTCGGTCGGGATCAGACCCTTAGGCTGGCGCAATGGAGGGAAACCCCGAACCCCACCGGATGCGCATCTCGGACGAAGACCGGCACAAGGTGGCCGAGGTGTTGCGCGAGGCCGCCGGCGAAGGGCGGCTCGACCTCGATGAGCTCGACGAGCGGCTCGAGGCCACCTACGCCGCCAAGACGTACGCCGACCTGGTGCCGATCACCGTCGACCTCCCCACCAAGGGCATCGAGCTGGCCTCGTCGTCGGTGCCGGAGCGACCTGCGGCGAACCTGCCGGTCAGCGCGCCCCGGCACAACGCCTCCTTCGCGTTCATGGGCGGCCAGGACCGCAAGGGCGTCTGGCAGGTCGCCGAGTCGCACACCGCGTTCGCGATGATGGGTGGCATCGACATCGACCTGCGCCAGGCGATCTTCACAGCTGCCGAGACCACGATCGTGGCGAACACGGTGATGGGTGGCATCGATGTCATCGTCAACCAGCACACCCACGTCATCGTCTCCGGCGTCGGCATCATGGGCGACTTCAGCCAGGGTCGCGACCGGGTCGAGCCCGACCTCGGCCCCGACTCGCCCGTCGTACGCGTCAAGGGATTCGCCTTGATGGGCGGGGTGACAGTGGTCCGCAAGCCGATGCCGGGCGAGGGGCGTGGCCGCGACCGGCGGCACCGGCTCGGGCACTGACACGCGTACCCGGGCATACCCACGGTCCCTGGGGCGTTCTGCAGGTGTGAAGATCCTCGACTCGGTGGTGATCGGCGCGGGCCAGGCGGGCCTGTCGTCGTCCTACCACCTCAATCGGCTGGGCGTGGACCACGTCGTGCTCGACGCGAACCCGGAGCCGGGTGGCGCCTGGCAGCACCGCTGGGACTCGTTGACGATGACCGACGTCCACGGTGTTGCCGACCTTCCGGACGGCTCCGCGCCGGGGGCTTCACACGCGCGTGCCAACGTCGCAGTGCCGGAGTTCTTCGACTCCTACGAATCGACGCATGAGCTGCCGGTCCTTCGCCCGGTCGTGGTCGATGCCGTGACCTCGGAGGGCGACCTGCTCGTCGTACGCGCCGGCGCCCGCTCGTGGCGCACCCGCACGATCGTCAACGCCACCGGCACCTGGACGAGGCCGTTCGTGCCGCACTACCCGGGCATCGAGACCTTCGTCGGCGAGCAGCTGCACACCCATGACTACCCGGGTGCCGATCACTTCCGTGGCAAGCGCGTGCTCGTCGTCGGCGGGGGAGCCTCGGCCGTGCAGTTCCTCGGTGAGCTGGCTCCCGTCACCGACACTCTCTGGGTCACCCGCCGGCCACCGGTCTGGCGCACCGACGACTTCACACCCGAGGTGGGACGCGCCGCCGTTGCCCTGGTCGCAGACCGGGTACGCCGTGGGCTGCCACCGGCGAGCGTGGTCAGCGTGACCGGACTGGCCCTGCGCGAGCAGGAGCAGGAAGCTGCCCGGCTCGGTGCGTACGACGACCGTCGGCCGATGTTCGCCTCCATCGAGCCGGACGGTGTCCGTTGGGCAGACGGAGCCTTCGAGACCGTGGACGTGATCCTGTGGGCGACCGGGTTCCGGCCCGCGATCACGCACCTTGCGCCGCTGCAGCTGCGCAGTCCCCGAGGTGGCATCCAGCTCGACGGCACCACAGCGGTCGCCGACGAACGCGTGCAGCTGGTCGGCTACGGGCCGTCGGCGAGCACGATCGGGGCCAACCGGGCCGGTCGCACCGCTGCGGTCGCGATCGCGCGGTCCCTCGACGCCGAAGCGGTCGCCTGACAGGATGCCCTGAAGCCGAGGCCGCCGATCACGCGGCGCCCGGAACGAGGGGAAGTCGCCGTGCTGACAGGTCTGTCGCAACTGCCGCCGTCGGTCCGCAGGACGATGGCGACAGGAGAGCAGCCGCTCGCCTGGCAGACCGTCGACCTGGCGTGGGGCGAGTCGCGGATCGGACGGACCGAGCCCCCGAAGGCAGTGCACGGCATCAACCTGGACCCGCTCGCGGTGGTCTCCGGTGACCTGGTCGACGTCGACTCGGGCCTCTTCGAGCGCTGGCTCGGTGGGATCTCCTTGTGCGGTCACGCCGGCTCCGTGGCGGACCACCTGGGCGTCGCCCTCGAGCGTGCCCGGATGGGAAGGCTCGCCGTCACCACCAAACGACTCGTGCTCTTCACCGAGGGATCCACCACGTTCGGCACCGACGCCACCGGGAAGAAGACCTGGGACACCGAGACCGAAGAGGTCCTGTCGATCCCCCGCGCCTGGGTGCGCCGGGCACGACGGCGCTCCAGGCCGTTCATGGTGGGACGGCTCGTCATCGACTTCGTCGACGACTCGAGCGCTGCGTTGATGTGCGGTGTGGTGAGCCCGATCGCGGCCAACCGCCTGCGCGACGCGCTCCTGACCTGACCGGGCGCTGGGCCGTCGGTCGGACTCGACGAGGCCATCGTTCGAGGCCTCGCTGGTCGGCAGGACGGCACTGCGCTATGGTCGTCGGCATCCACCACAGGAGTCCCGAGGCAGGGGCTGAGAGGGAGCTGAAGCCGCTCCGACTGTTGAACCTGATCCGGGTCATGCCGGCGAAGGAAGCGAGGAGCTGTCCCTGTGTCCGTGCCCCTGTTGCCACGTGTGTTCTGCCTGGTCTCGACCGAAGACGATCTCTCCCTGTTGCCCGAGCTCGCGTCGGTTGGGGTCGATGGGTTCCAGGTCCGTGACAAGTCCGCGACCACCCGTTCGCTGCTCTCTCTCACCGCCACTGCCCTGGAGACCGGCGCCTGCGTGGTCGTCAACGACCGGCTCGACGTGGCGCTGGCCGCGGGAGCACACGGCGTACATCTCGGGTTCGGCGACCTGTCCGTGGCGGACGCCCGGCGGCTCGCGCCGTCCCTCGTCATCGGCGCCACCTGCCGGACGCCGGAGCAGGTGCACGCGGCCGCCTCAGACGGCGCCACCTATGCCGGCTTCGGCCCGCTCTTCGCGACCAGTTCGAAGGCCGGACTCCCTTCTCCGCTGGGGATTCCGGTGCTCTCGTCGGCTGTCGGACCGCTCCCGTTGATCGGCATCGGCGGCATCGACGCGTCGTGCGCCGCGTCCGTGATCGGGGCCGGCGCCCACGGCGTCGCCGTGATCGGCGGCATCTGGCGACAACCCGACCCACTCCGGGCAGCAGAGGACCTCGTGAACGCGGTCGCCTGATGCGCATCCGCGTGCTCGGTGCGGGCATCATCGGGCTCTCCGTCGCCGACGAGCTGCTCCGGCGCGGCCACGCCGTCACGGTCGTGGATCCGGCACCGGGATCAGGCGCCTCGCATGCCGCAGCCGGAATGCTCTCCCCGTCGAGCGAGGTCTGGCACGGGGAGGAGGAGATCCTGCCGCTGGGCCTGCGCAGCCTCGAGCTGTGGCCGGCGTACGCCGCCAGAGTGGGGGTCGCCCTGCACCGCACCGGCACGCTCCTGGTCGGCCACGACCGCGGCGACCTGCAGCAGGTGGAGCGACAGGCTTCATTGATCGGCGCGACCGGGAGTCCGACGGCGCTGTTGAGTGGGCGTGAGGTCCGCCGTCTCGAGCCCACGCTGTCGCCGCGGGTGACCGGCGGCGTACTGCTTCCCGACGACCACAGTGTCGACCCGCGGTCGGTCGTCGACGCCCTCCTGCGTCGCGTGGGACGTCATACGTCGGGGTTGGTCGGAGCACCGGTTCGTATGACCTCCTACGGTGGGGCTGCCAGGTCGGCGGAGCGACCCGGTGTGCAGGACGTTCCGGAGGCGGGAGAGTACGACGCCACGGTGGTGGCCACGGGTGCCCGGCTGCCCGAGCCCTGGTCGGGGCTGGTGCGCGGTGTGCGCGGTGAGATCCTGCGTGGTCGCACTGACGACCCGCCGACCCGGACGATTCGGGCGTGGGTGCACGGTAGGCCGGTCTACGTCGTCCCCCGTGCGGACGGCGGCATCGTCGTCGGCGCGACCTCGGAGGAGCACGACGCCGATCCCGCCGTCACCTTCGGTGGTGTGTTCGCGCTCATCGAGTCGGCTCGCACCCTGGTTCCGGGGCTGGATCGGGCGACATTCACCGAGGCCGTCGCCCGGGACCGTCCGGGGACACCCGACAACCTGCCGTTGGTTGGCCCGGCTCCCGGACGCGACGACGTGGTTCTTGCCGCCGGTCTGTTCCGGCACGGGGTCCTGCTGGCTCCGCTGGTCGCGGCGCTGGTCGTCGACCATCTCGAGACCGGCCGTCTCGAGCCTGCGCTCGATCCCCGCCGCTTCGCCACCACGCCGAGCCGGCACGGATTGACGGCGATGAGCGCCGAGCCGGCACGTGTTGACGTGACAGAAAGGAAGAACCGATGAAGATCATCGTGAATGGTGCCGCGCGCGAGGTGGACGAGGGCCTGCCACTGGTAGCTCTGCTGCCGGCCAACGCACAGGGCACCGCCGTGGCGCTGAACGACACGATCGTGCCGCGCCATCGGGTCGCTGTCGTCGAGCTGGCTGACGGCGACCGGGTCGAGATCGTGACGGCGGTGCAGGGCGGATGAGTCTCGTCGTCGCTGGCACGCACCTGTCCTCGGACCTCTTTCTCGGCACCGGTGGGTTGCCGCACCTGTCGTTGCTGGAGCCCGTGCTCGACGCGGCTGAGCCGGCGCTGGTCACGGTGAGCATGCGGCGTACGTCGAGCACGGGGGAGGGCGGTCTGCTCGCCGTGCTGAAGCGACGAGGCATCCGGATCCTGCCCAACACGGCCGGATGCTTGACTGCCCGCGAAGCAGAGTTGACCGCTGAACTGGCTCGCGAAGCACTCGGGACCGACTGGGTGAAGCTTGAGGTCATCGGTGACGAGACCAGCCTGCTGCCTGACGCCGTGGAACTGCTCGAGGCGGCGGAATCCCTTGTGGGCAAGGGATTCACGGTCCTGCCCTACACGACCGACGATCCTGTGCTGGCTCGCCGACTGGTGGATGTCGGGTGTGCGGCGGTGATGCCCCTCGGCTCGCCGATCGGCTCCGGCCTGGGCCTGCTGAATCCGCACGCGATCGAGGCCGTGGTGGCCGCCGTCGACGTGCCCGTGATCCTCGACGCCGGCGTCGGCACCGCCTCCGACGCCGCTCTGGCCATGGAGCTCGGCTGCTCTGCGGTGCTTGCCGCCACTGCGATCACGCGCGCCGATGACCCGGTCGCGATGGCCAGGGCGTTGCGCCTGGGGGTCGAGGCTGGTGCCGCGGCCCGGTCCGCCGGAAGGATCCCGCGGCGGCCGGTGGCCCGCGCGTCCAGCCCGATTCAGGGGCGGATCGCATGAGCGACATGGCCACCACGGATCCCTCCGGCAACCGTGCCGTCCCGGCGCTGCCGCGACTGCTGGTGCTGACCGACCGCTCGCAGCTGCGGCTCGGCCGCGGGCTGGTGCGCACGATCACCGAGTGCGTCGACGCGGGGCTCACCCATGTCGTCGTACGTGAGCACGACCTCGCCCCCGAGGCTCGAAGCGCACTGGTCGCCGCGTTGGTCGCCGTACCCGGCCTGACCGTGATCAGCTCGCGGATCCTCGACCCGTCAGCGCACGGCCTCCACCTTCCCGCCGCGCCCCCACCCACCACGGCCTCCACCACGGCCTCCACAACAACCACCACCACCGGCAGTAACGCGGGGTTATGGTCGCGAAAGTACCGTTTTCGACCCTCTTCAGCGACCATAACCCCGCGTTACACCCCGCAGGGGGAGGGCGAGTGGGGAGTGGTCGGGCGGTCCTGCCACAGCGCCGAGGACGTACGCCGGGCAGCCGGCGCGGGCGCTGACTACGTGACGCTCTCGCCCTTCGCGGCCACCCGCAGCAAGCCGGGCCACGGTCCGGCGCTCGGATCCGCGGCGTACCCCGGCCACGAGGTGCCGGTCTTCGCACTCGGCGGGATAGGCGTCGACAACGCTGCGACTGCACGCGCCGTGGGGGCTCACGGCGTGGCGGTGATGGGCGAGGTCATGCGCTCGGCCGACCCGCCCGGCACTGTCGCACGACTGCTGGAGACGATCCGATGACGCCCGCGGTACTGCTCTCCGTGGCCGGCACCGACTCGGGGGGCGCGGCGGGTCTGGCCGCGGACCTGGCCACCTTTGCCGCGCATGGCACGCACGGCGCCGCCGTCGTCACAGCCGTCACCGCCCAGGACACGACCGGTGTTCGCGAGGTCCATGTGCCGCCGTACGACGTGGTGGTGGCGCAGCTCGACGCGGTGCTCGACGACCTGCCGGTGGCGGCCGCGAAGACCGGGATGCTCGGCTCGGCGGAAACCGTGCGGCTGGCCGCCGAACGTCTCGCCCACCTGCCGCTGGTGGTCGATCCGGTGCTGGTGGCCACCAGCGGAGCCGTGCTCGGCGACGAGGTCGTTCGTGATGCCTACCTCGAGCACCTGTTGCCGGTGGCCACCGTTGTCACGCCCAACCTCGACGAGGCGCGGGCCCTGCTCGGCGACGACGGGCCGCCCGGTCAGCTCGCGGCGAAGCTGGCAGCGCTCGGGCCTGCGGCGGTGGTCACGGGTGGGTTGGAGATGGGCGCTGGCTCCGCGACCACCGTCGGAGGCGCTGGCACGTGCACCGACTGGTTCGCCGTACCCGGGCGCGACCCGGTGCCGTTGACCCATCCCGCGCTCGACACCACCAACGACCACGGCACCGGCTGCACCTTCAGCGCGGCGCTGGCAGCCCAGTTGGCCCTCCTGTCCTCCGCCGCCGGGAGTTACCGAAGCGTCCGCAGGAATCCGAGCGAGTCGACCTGCGGACTGTTCGGTAACGGCCTGGAGGTCGCGGTGCGGCGGGCCGCGGCCTACACCTCCCGCCAGCTGGCCATCAGCCGCACCTGGGACCTGGGCCGAGGCCGCGGCCCGATCGCCCACACCCTCCCCTCCCGACCCAGCAACCCGTCCAGTCCGATCCTGCCCATCCGACCGAACCACGCCCAGGAGACACCATGACCGTCCACGAAGCCCACGAGCGCGTCCACGTCCGCGGAAACCGTCCCGACATCCGGGTCCCGATGACCCGGGTCAACCTCACCAACGGCGAGACGTTCGACCGCTATGCGACTGAGGGACCCGGATCGACGCCCGAGGTGGGTCTGCCCCGGCTGCGCGCGGACTGGATCCGCGAGCGCGGAGACACCGAGGAGTACGCCGGACGCGAGACGCAGCTGCTCGACAACGGCCGGTCCGCCGTACGGCGGGGTGCACCCACCGACGAGTGGCAAGGGGAGGTGGCTCGTCCGCGACGGGGAACCCGCACCGTCACGCAGATGCACTACGCGCGCATGGGTATCGTCACTCCCGAGATGGAGTTCGTCGCGCTGCGTGAGGGCTGCGACGTCGAGCTGGTGCGCAGCGAGCTCGCTGCCGGTCGGGCGATCATCCCGGCCAACGTGAACCACCCCGAGGCCGAGCCGATGATCATCGGGAAGCGGTTCCTGGTGAAGGTGAACGCCAACATCGGCAACAGTGCGGTGACCAGCTCGATCAAGGAGGAGGTGGACAAGCTCACCTGGGCGGTGACCTGGGGCGCCGACACGGTGATGGACCTGAGCACCGGCGACGACATCCACACCACCCGCGAGTGGATCGTGCGCAACTCACCCGTCCCGATCGGCACCGTCCCGATCTACCAGGCCCTGGAGAAGGTCAACGGTGAAGCAGACAAGCTCACCTGGCCGATCTTCCGTGACACCGTCATCGAGCAGTGTGAGCAGGGCGTCGACTACATGACAATCCACGCCGGCGTGCTGCTGCGCTACGTGCCGATGACCGCCGACCGGGTCACCGGCATCGTCAGCCGCGGCGGCTCGATCATGGCCGGCTGGTGCCTGGCCCACCACGAGGAGAACTTCCTCCACACCCACTTCGACGAGCTCTGCGAGATCTTCGCGCGCTACGACGTGAGCTTCAGCCTCGGCGACGGGCTGCGGCCGGGCTCGACCGCGGACGCCAACGACCAGGCGCAGTTCTCCGAACTGCGCACGCTGGCCGAGCTCACCGAGCGGGCCTGGGAGTACGACGTACAGGTGATGGTCGAAGGCCCCGGCCACGTGCCGCTCAACCTGGTGGAGGAGAATGTCACGCTCCAGCAGGACTGGTGCAAGGGGGCGCCGTTCTACACGCTCGGGCCGCTGGCCACCGACATCGCACCGGGCTACGACCACATCACCAGCGCGATCGGTGCGGCCACGATCGCGATGCACGGCACGGCGATGCTCTGCTACGTGACGCCCAAGGAACACCTCGGCCTGCCCAACCGCGACGACGTGAAGACCGGCGTGATCACCTACAAGCTCTCGGCGCACGCGGCCGACGTCGCCAAGGGTCACCCGCGGGCGCGGGACTGGGACGACGCGTTGAGCAGGGCACGTTTCGAGTTCCGCTGGCGCGACCAGTTCGCGCTCTCGCTCGACCCGCACACCGCCGAGGCGTTCCACGACGAGACCCTGCCCGCCGAGGCGAGCAAGACCGCGCACTTCTGCTCGATGTGCGGCCCGAAGTTCTGCTCGATGAAGATCAGCCAGGACGTGCGCGACCGCTTCGGCTCGTCGCTGACCCCCGAGGCCGGGATGCAGCAGAAGTCCCAGGAGTTCCTCGAGCTCGGCAAGAGCGTGTACGTCGACCCGGAGGCCGCCGTGGGGTCCTGACGTTCGGATGAACGGGCACAACCGGCGAATCGTCGCGCCACGGGCCGGTTCTGGGACGTTGTGCCCGTTCATCTGCACGCCTCCGTTCACCCCGACCACGCGGCGGCGCCCGGCGCCTGCCCGGCCTGCCACACTGGCGCCATGACGGTGATGTGCGACGACGGACTGGCCCGGCCGACGTGGGCGGCGACCGACCCGATGCTGCGTGACTACTACGACACCGAGTGGGGCATGCCGATCCGCGACGAGCAGGGGCTCTTCGAGCGGATCAGCCTCGAGGCGTTCCAGTCCGGACTGTCGTGGGCGACCATCCTGCGCAAGAGGCCCAACTTCCGCGCTGCCTTCGACGGCTTCGACGCCGAGAAGGTGGCGGCGTACGACGACTCCGACCGCGAGCGCCTGATGGCCGATGCCGGCATCGTGCGCAATCGCCGCAAGGTTGATGCCACGATCACCAATGCCCGGGCCACCTTGGCGTTGCGTGACGAGGGCGGACTGGTCGACTTCGTCTGGTCCTTCCAGCCTTCGGTGACGCCGGAGCCAGAGACGTACGCCGACGTGCCGACGCAGTCGCCCGAGTCCCTGGCACTGTCGAAGGCATTGAAGAAGAAGGGCTTCGCCCATGTCGGGCCGACCACGATGTATGCACTGATGGAGGCGATCGGCCTCGTCGACACCCACCTGATGGCGTCGCACCGGCGCGGCTCGTCCGGGGTCTGGCCGCGGTGATGAGCTGGCCGCTGCGCCGATAGGCTGCGGGCATGACTCGTGGTGCCCTCCTCGTCGCCGGCACCACCTCTGATGCGGGCAAGAGCATCGTCACCACCGGGCTGTGCCGCGCCTTCGCCCGGCGCGGGCTGAAGGTGGCCCCGTTCAAGAGCCAGAACATGTCGAACAACTCGATGGTCTGCGCCGATGGCGCAGAGATCGGGCGGGCCCAGTGGATCCAGTCGCTCGCCGCTCGCGCTGAACCCGAGGCCGCGATGAACCCGGTGCTGCTCAAGCCCGGGGGCGACCGGCGCAGTCACGTGGTCGTGATGGGGCAACCGGCGGGCGAGATCTCGAGTCGCGACTTCGTCGACGGGCGGCGCCACCTCGCCCGGGCGGCGTACGACGCCTACGACGACCTCTCCTCACGCTTCGACGTGGTGGTCGCCGAGGGAGCCGGCAGCCCGACCGAGATCAACCTGCGCGAGAGCGACTACGTCAACATGGGCCTGGCCCGGCATGCGTCGATCCCGACCGTGGTCGTCGGTGACATCGACCGCGGGGGAGTCTTCGCCGCGATGCACGGCACCGTGGCGCTGCTCGAGGCCGCCGACCAGGCATTGATCGCGGGCTTCGTGGTCAACAAGTTTCGTGGCGACGAGACCCTGCTGAAGCCCGGTCTCGACCAGCTCGAAGCGCTCACCGGTCGCCGCGTCTTTGGCACGTTGCCGTGGAACCCCCATCTCTGGTTGGACTCTGAGGATGCACTCGACCTCGAGGGACGGCGTACGCCGGATGGTTCGGCGGCGCTCAAGGTCGCCGTGGTGCGTCTGCCCCGGGTCTCCAACTTCACTGACGTCGACGCACTCGGCATCGAACCCGGGCTCGACGTCGTCTTCGTCAGCGATCCCCGGGCGATGGCCGATGCCGACATGGTCGTGCTGCCCGGAACGCGCGCCACGATCTCCGACCTGGCCTGGCTCCGATCGCGTGGCCTGGACCGGGCCGTCATCGACCACGCGGAAGCCGGCAAGCCGGTGCTGGGCATCTGCGGTGGTTTCCAGATGCTCGGTGGCCGGATCAGTGACCCCGCCGGAGTCGAGGGCAGCGCCGGTGCCGACGTCGCGGGCCTCGGCCTGCTCGACGTCACCACGACGTTCGTCGAGGAGAAGTCACTCCGGCTGCCGACGGGGTCGGCCCTGGGGGCCGAGACTGCCGGCTACGAAATCCACCACGGACAGATCACCCGCGGGTCCGACGAGGAGTTCCTGGGCGGTGCGCGCAGCGGCAGCGTCTTCGGGACCATGTGGCACGGATCCCTCGAGGGTGACGAGTTCCGGCGGGCGTTCCTGGCGCTGGCCGCTGGCGCCGCCGGCCGGTCCTGGACTGCGTCGGAGGTCAGCTTCCTCGAGATGCGAGAGGCCCGCCTCGACCTGCTGGGTGACCTCATGGAGGAACACCTCGACGTCGACGCGTTGCTCGACCTGGCAACGGTCGGTGCACCGGCCGGGCTGAGGCTGCTGTCTCCGGGGGCCACCCGATGATGCCGTTGCGCGTATGGATGAGCGAGGCCATGTCATGAGCGTCCTCCTGCTGGGCGGCACCGGCGAGGCCCGCGAGCTGGCCGGCCTTCTCCAGGGGCGGGGCGTCGACTTCACGTCGTCGTTGGCCGGCCGGGTCGCTCGGCCGCGGTTGCCCGTCGGCCCGGTGCGGATCGGTGGCTTCGGGGGAGTCGACGGGCTGGTTGCGCACCTTCGAGAAGCCGGCGTGACTGCGGTGGTCGATGCCACTCATCCCTTCGCCGAAGGCATGACCCGCAACGCCATCGCGGCCTGCGCTGCGACAGGCACACCGCTGCTGCGACTCGAGCGGCCGGGATGGGCCGAAGCACCTGGCGCGCACACCTGGCACTGGGTTGCCGATCACGACGAAGCTGCGGAGATCGCGGCCACGCTGGGTCGGCGCCCGTTCCTCACGGTGGGGCGCCAGTCGCTCGATCGCTTCGTCGGCCCGTTGGCCCGATCGTCAGCGCTGGTACGAGTTGTCGACCCACCCGCGTTGCAGCTGCCCGACGCCTGGACATTGCTGACCAGCCGTGGCCCCTACGTGCTGGACGGCGAGGTGACCCTGATGCGCGAGCACGACGTCGATGCGGTGGTCACCAAGGACTCCGGAGGCTCCTTCACCTGGTCGAAGATGGAGGCTGCCGCCCAGCTCGGCATCCCGGTGGTCGTCGTACGCCGATCGGCGGCGCCGGAGGGAACCGACGTCGTGAGCGATCCCGCCGCAGCCGACGCCTGGTTGCGTCGAGTCGGCGGTCTGTGACGTCAACTCCTGCCGGCTCGGCGGTGGAGGATGAGCGCAGCGCCCGCGGCCACCACGACAGAGCCCCCTGACACCCTGTCGGCGAGGCCACGGGCACGATCGATGTCGGCCGCCGTGGGGGCGCGGCCGCTGCCGAGGGTGTGCCGGTCCTCGACCCGGTCGCCATACCGGTTCACGCCACCGAGCTGGATGCCGAGCGCGCCCGCGAAGGACGCCTCGACGGGGCCGGCGTTGGGTGACGGGTGGTGCCGGGCGTCGGTGCGCCAGGCGCGCACGGCTGCTCGCGGCGAGCCACCGACCATCGGGGCAAGACCGGCGGCCAGCAGGGCCGTCACCCGGGCCCCCGCCAGGTTGAGCAGGTCGTCGAGCCTTGCCGAGGCCCAACCGAAGCTCTGGTAGCGATCATTGCGGTGGCCGACCATCGCATCCAGGGTGTTGGCGGCCCGGTAGCCGAGCAGCCCGGGGATGCCGAGGAAACTCCCGACGACGAGTGGGGCGACCACTGCGTCGGAAGTGTTCTCGGCAACCGACTCGATGGTGGCGCGGGCGATCTCGGACTCGACGAGCAGCGACGTGTCGCGACCGACCAGGTGCGTCAGTTGTTCGCGCGCCGCTGGCAGGTCACCGGCGTTCAGGTGGGCACGGACCTTGCCCGCCTCACGACCCAGCGAGGCGCCACCGAGGACGACCCAGGTGGCGCTCGCGGTGAGCAAGGTGCGGACGATCGGCCGGTCACGGGTGACGAGCTCGACGAGGACTCCGGCAGCTGCGGTGCCGCCGACCAGGGTCGCGGTGTGGAGCGCTCCGCGACCCCGCGAGTCGGCGTACAGCAGTTTCTCGACACGTGCCGCGAGCTGGCCGAAGCCAGCCACCGGATGATGGCTCGCCGGGTCGCCGAGGACGCGATCGGCCACGAACCCGAGGGTCAGGCCGACAGTGCGTGGCACGGATCGCTTCATCGGCGGATCAGAGGGACGCGGCGAGCTCACGGCGCTGGGCGACGGCGGTCTCGGCCGTGTCCAGCCTGCCGACAAGACCGGTGAGGATCACACCGATCACGCCCCACATGGTGGCGAGCGTGAAGAGCGACGAGAGACGGAAGTACCAGAGTGTGTCGGCCGGGAAGTCGCCGAGCTCGTTGACGGTCGGCATCACGATCGCGGCCAGGACGACGATCAACAGGTAGGCCCCGGCTCCGATCACGACGCTGGCGTAGGCGCTCACCTGCGTGTGCATCCGGCGAGCCAGCAGGGTGGCGGCGACGGCGGCGAGCACCGAGATCGCCAGGAAGACGAAGTAGTCGACCGTGCGTTCCCCGATGGTGTCGCCGGACCCGACCGCCGGGGGAGCAGCCGGGTACTTGAACCACGGCATCAGCGCGAAGGAGACGAATCCGATTGCGGTGACCAGAGCGGTCGAGGTGGCCGGTCGCAGGCGCCCGATCCGGCCGATGGCGGCAGCCGAGACAAGGGCGATGATGCCGCCGAGAGCGGTGCCGACGACGAGGGTCCCGGTCAGCAGGCCCCAGGTGCGCTGGTTGTCGCGGGACACCTCGGTCTCGCCACCGCCGTGGGAGTGGCCACCGGCGGCTTCTTCGTGCTCATGGGCCTCCTCACCGTCGCTGTGGGAGTGGCCGGACCCGCCTTCCTCGTGGGAGTGCTCGGCGGGTGCGGCTTCGTCGGCTGCTCCCGCCTCCTCGAGGGCGATCGCCTTCTCGACGTGCGGTTCGCCGACCTGGTGAGCGACGAGGAAGGCGAAGATGCCTGCGACGAAGCCGGCGATCAGGCCCCGGAGCAGGATGTTGCGTGCGGTCATGACTGGTCCGTTCGATGCGGTACGACGTCCTACGTCGCGGTCGCTGGGACCGCCGGAACGCAGGACGTGAAGAGGGAGGTCCTGCGGTGGTCCTAGAGGGGACCAGGACGCAGGACGTCAGACGCGGTTCAGTGGCAGGGGTAGCCGAGCAGGTGGCGACCGTCGTGGACCCACTCGTGGATCGCGGTTCCGGAGATCAGCGACGTGGCGCCCTGGTCGGTGCTGACGAAGAAGAGTGCCAGCATCGCGATGAGGCCGAAGAAGACCGCCCACGGGGCGATCTGGGCCAGCGGGATCGAGGGGACCTCGACGTCGGGAGCGGATGCAGAGACCTGTGACATGTTTCCTCCTGAGGGATGGTGCGTCCCTTGAACTGGTGGGGATATCACGGGCCTTCGGGTCTGACTCCACCACTTCGATGCCGCTGAAGCGATGTCACAGTAGCGCGACTGTGCCGGAGTTCCACCGGCTTCCTCGTGCCCGTTCCTGCTCAGGGTAGAGCATCCGGGCCCCGGTGTCTCTGCCGGCGCCGCGGCGTGGACAGGGCGCCGTTCAGCCGAGCTCGATGGCCAGCACCGACAGCAGCTTCCGGGTGGGCGCGGGGGCCCGGACCGCGATGCGGATCCACGACTCGTCGAGACCCGGGAACGTGTCGGCCCGGCGGACCGCGAAGCCTGCGCAGCGCAGGCGTTCGCGCAGGCCCGGGTCGGTGCGGGCGAGCACGAAGGCGCCGTTCGAGGCGACGTGCTCCATCCCCAGCTCACGGAGTCCGTCGGTCAGCACCTTGCGGCGTACGACGATCTGTTGCGCCCGGCTGGCGGCCTCGGCCGCTGCTTCGTCGCCGGCGCATGCCGACATGGCCGCGGCTGCCGTCGTCGAGACCGACCACGGCACCTGGTGGGCGCGCAGCTCCTCGACCACGGATGCCTCCGCGAGCAGGTAGCCGGCTCGGATGCCGGGAATGGTCCACAGCTTGGTCAGGCTGCGGACGACGACCAGCCCGGGTGTCGAGGCGCCGGCCAACGACTGAGCCTGGCCCGGCACGGAGTCCATGAACGCCTCGTCGACCACCACGAGGCGGCCGGGCCGCAGCAGTGCGCGGATCGTGGAGGCCGGGTGCAGCACGCCGGTCGGGTTCGTGGGATTGCCCACGATGACGAGGTCGGCGCCCTCGGGAACCGAGGAGGGGTCGAGACGGAACCCGTCATCGGCCCTGCAGAGCACGTGCTCGGGGTGGTGGCCGGCCATCTGGAGGGCGACGTCCGGCTCGGTGAACTGAGGATGCACGACCACGGGCCGACGCCAGTCGCGCAGCCGGGCGATCAGCGAGAACGCCTCGGCCGCGCCGGCCGTCGGCAACACTTCGTCGCGACGTCGACCGTGACGGCGGGCCAGGTCCCGTGCGGCACCTTCCGCGGTGGGATAGGTGATGACGTCGTCCAGACTGGCGACCAGCGCCTCGTGCAACCAGGTTGGGCGCGGGCCGTCAAAGACGTTGACCGCGAAGTCGACCATGCCTTCGCCCGCTTCGACGTCGCCGTGATGGCGCAACGGCGCCGACGGTGCGGAGTGGTCGAGACGGGCTCGTTCCTCGCCCTCCTCCACCACCGTGGGAGTTGACGCCAGCGAGCGTCTCGGAACCACGTTCGCCGCGTGGGCGAACACCGCGTCGGCAAACCGTGCGGCCAGTTGCGGGTGGCCCGCCCAGTGCGTGTGCAGGTAGGAGGCGTGCACCGTCTCCGAGGCGAACCCGATGGGGACTCCGTCGACGTTCCATGCGGCGATGTCGGAGGAGGCCGGTGTGACCGTGGTGCGGTGGAACTCATGGCCGGTCACGACCTCGCCCGGGCGACCGAGCAGGGTCGGCGCGACGGACTCGGCGCGACGGTAGGACAGCGTCAGCCGCGGAGTCATCCGGGCCTCGGCGGGCAGCGCACCGACCATGGGGGCGTGGTCGACGCTCTGGCAGAGGTAGAGCAGGCCGGCACACTCGGCGACGGTGGGCGTCCCGGCATCGATGGCGGCGGCCAGGTCGCGGCGCAGCGTCTCGTTGGCCGAGAGCCCGGCGGCGTGGACCTCCGGGAAGCCACCACCCAGATAGATGCCCGCGGTCCCTTCGGGAAGCGTCGAGTCGTGCAGCGGATCGAAGGACACCACGTCGCAGCCGGCCGCGCGCAACAGTTCCTCGGTCTCCGCGTAGCGGAACGTGAACGCGCGACCACCCGCCATCGCGATCACGGGGCGCGTCCTGCGATCCGGCTTCCCGGACGCCCCGTTCGCAGGATCTTCCGCGGGATGTCCTGCGGGGAGGTCGTCGCGGCCGCCGGTTCGCAGGACGTCCGTCGTGACGTCCTGCGGTGAGGTCGTCGCAGCAACCCGTTCGCATGACGTCCGCAGGGCGACGGCGGGGCTCCAGGGATCGCCGTCGAGGACCGGCGCGCGCCGAGCCAGGGCGAGTACGGCGTCAAGGTCGACCCGATCCGCGATCCGGGTGGTCAGTCGTTCGAGCGAGGCCGCTGCCTCGTCGCGTTCATCGGCCGGCACCAGCCCGAGGTGTCGCGAGGGTGCCACGATCCCGTCGTCGCGGTGGAGGACACCGAGCACCGGCAGGTCGATCGAGCGACGTACCTCATCGGCATGCCGCGCCGATCCTGCCTTGTTGAGGATCACGCCGGCGATCTCGACCGACGGGTCGAAGGAGGCCATGCCCCGGACGACGGCGCCGATGGAGCGCGAGGCGTGGGAGATGTCGACGACGAGCACGATCGGCGACCGGGTCACTGCGGCGACGTGGGCGGTGGAGGCGAATCCGTTGCCACCGATCTGACCGTCGTACAGGCCCATGACGCCCTCGACCACAGCGAGGTCGGCGCCTGCGGAACCGTGCAGCAGCAACGGGACCAGGAGGTCCTCGCCGACCAGGTGCGGGTCGAGGTTGCGCCCCGGGCGCCCGGTCGCCAACGAGTGGTAGCCGGGGTCGATGTAGTCGGGTCCGACCTTGTGTCCACTCACGGACAGACCGCGCCCGGACAGCGCAGACATCAGTCCGGTGGCGATGGTGGTCTTGCCGTGCCCCGACGCCGGTGCGCCGATGACCAGTCGCGGCAGGGCGGTCATCGGGTGGTCACCACTCGATGCCTCGCTGGCCCTTCTGGCCACGGTCCATCTGGTGCTTGATCTTGGTCATCTCCGTGACCAGGTCGGCCGCTTCGACGAGCTTCGGGTTCGCACGACGTCCGGTGATCACGACGAACTGCCGGCCGGGGCGCTCGCGCAGCGTCGAGACGACGTCGTCGACGTCAACCCAGCCCCACTCCATCGGATAGGTGAACTCGTCTAGCACGTAGAGGTCATGTCGCTCTTCGGCGATGCGGCGCTTGACCTCGGCCCAGCCCTCGGCGGCGTCACGCGCATGGTCCTCGGCGGTGCCCTCCTTGCGCGACCACGACCACCCGGAGCCCATCTTGTGCCACTCGACGGGCCCGCCCTCACCGGTCTGCTGGTGCAGCTCGCCGAGGCGTTCGAGCACGGTCTGCTCGCCGATGCGCCACTTGGCCGACTTCACGAACTGGAAGACGCCGACGTTCCAGCCCTGGTTCCACGACCGGATCGCCAACCCGAAGGCGGCGGTCGACTTGCCCTTCCCGTCGCCGGTGTTGACCATCAGCAACGGTTGGTTGCGTCGCTGCGCGGTGGTCAGGCCGTCGTCCGGAACGTTCTCCGCAACACCCTTCGGCATGTCAGGCAGCTCCTTCGCTCCGGTTGGCCAGCGAGCCACGCACCACAGTGGTCAGTGCTCCGGCGCTGACCTCGCCCAGCGGCACGTACTCGGCCTGCAGGTCGCCGGCCAACGCATCGGCCAGGCCCATCCGGAACCGGCCGACCTCGCAGTCGATCACCAGCGACGCGATGCCTTGGGCTGCGACGTACGCCGCCACCTGCCGCGATCGGGGAACCGCGTCGGGGCCGTACGTCGCCCGGCCGTCGGTCACCGTCACCAGCAACGGACGACGGCGCGGGTCCCGGATCTTCTCGAGGCGCAACACCTCGGCTGCCTTCAACAGGCCCTCCGCCAGCGGAGTGCGCCCACCGGCTGGAAGTTCTTCGAGGCGGCTGGCCGCGATGTCGACCGAGTGCGTGGGTGGCAGGACCAGGTCGGCCTCGCCACCGCGGAAGGTGACCAGGCCGACCTTGTCGCGGCGCTGGTAGGCGTCGAGCAGCAACGAGAGGATCGCGGTCTTGACCTGCTCCATCCGCTTCTTCGCCGCCATGGAACCAGAGGCATCGACGCAGAAGAGGATCAGGTTGGACTCGTGGCCCTCCTTGGTGGCCACCCGCAGATCGTCGCCCCGGAAGCGCATTGCACCGGCCCGGCGCCCGCGACCGAACTGGTGCGGTGCCGCGGCGCGAATGGTCTCGGTGAGGTGGATGGATCCGCCCTGGTCGGAGGCCCTGGTGGCACCGATGCGGCGCCCGGACTCAGTGATCGCCCGGCTGCGGCGGCCGTTCTCTCCCGCGCCCGTGCCGGAGACGGTGAACAACTTCGGTCGGTAAGGCTGGCTGGCTCGTGCCACCTGCTCGGCGCCGCCCGGGCCCGTCGCGCCGCCCGGGCCCGTTGCGTCATACGAATCGGTCGCCGGGGGTGTCGGATCGGATGACGTCGCGTCGCCCGGGCCCGTTGCGTCATACGACTCGGTCGCCGGGGGTGTCGCATCGGATGACGTTGCGTCGGGGGCCTCGGGTCCGTCGGGGGCCTCGGGTCCGTCGGCGGCCTCGGGTCCGTCGGGGCTTCCCGGGCCGTCCGAGCCGTCTGAGCCATCGGGACCGTCCGGGTCGTCCGAGCCATCCGGACCGTCGGGGTCGTCGGGCGGGAAGTCACCGAGGAGCTGGTCGAGCAGGTCCTCGTCGATGCCGGGCGCGTCGAACGGGTTGCGCCGGCGTCGGTGCGGGAGCGACAACCGAGCTGCCGCCCGGATGTCGTCGCGACCCACCGACGTACGCCCATGCCACGCCGCATGCGCGATGGCGGCGCGTGCGGTCACGATGTCGGCGCGCATTCCGTCGACGTCGAATGCGGCACAGATCTCGGCGATCTTGAGCAACGCCGCGTCACCCAGCACGACTTGGTCGACCAGCTTCTGGGCCGACTGGATCCGGTCGGTCAGCGCGCGCTCGTCCTCGGCGTACGACGCCGCAAACGCGACCGGGTCGGTCTCGAAGGCGATCCGACGGCGTACCACGTCGACCCGCAACCCGGGGTCACGCGGAGCCGCCACCTCGACGGTGAGGCCGAAACGGTCGAGCAGCTGCGGGCGGAGCTCGCCCTCCTCCGGGTTCATCGTGCCGACCAGCACGAAGCGAGCGGCATGCTCGACAGAGACGCCGTCGCGCTCGACGGTGGAGCGCCCCATCGCCGCGGCGTCCAGCAGCAGGTCGACGAGGTGGTCGTGGAGCAGGTTGACCTCGTCGACGTAGAGGATGCCGCGGTGGGCACGGGCCAGCAGCCCGGGTTCGTATTCGGCGACGCCCGACGACAACGCCTTCTCGAGGTGCAGCGAGCCGAGCACCCGGTCCTCGGTGGCTCCGACGGGCAGCTCGACCAGTCGTACCGGCCGGGTCTCGGTGTCCGCATTGGCCGCGAACGGGCCGTCGGGGGAGATCGGGTTCGCCTCGCGTGGGTCACTCGAGAACCGGTCGCCGGCGACCACCTCGATCGGCGGCAGCACCGAGGCCAGCGCTCGCACCATCGTGGACTTCGCAGTGCCCTTCTCGCCGCGCACGAGCACGCCGCCGACCGACGGGGAGATCGTGGTGAGGACCAGGGCCAGCGCCATGTCGTCGGAACCGACGACGGCACTGAAAGGGAATTGCTGTGGCATTGGGGGCTCCCGCTCTCATTCGCCAACGAACTGGTGGCGGCGCGAGGCCGGTCTTCGGACTTCCCAGGTCGTGTTGCCTGAGTCACCGCAGCGGGCCCTGTGCCGGATTCTCACCGGCTTCCCAGATTCTCCCCGTCCGCGGTCGCCGGGTGGCGGCTGCTTCTGGGGCACCTCGTGCCTTCGGCGCCACCGTAGCCGGTCAGTCGTCGCCGTGCTCCACGAGGCCACCACGTGAGCGGGCGAGCTTCTCGAGCCAGGCCTCCACGTCGGCTCCGCTGCGCAGGTGTACGCCGACCAGGTGGGGGTTCGCAGCCAAGGCAGCAGGAACGCGATCCTCGAGCATGTGTCGTGTGCGGATCGGCCAACGGACGATGTGATCCGGATCCGAGAGGAAGGTGCGCAGGGGCGGCTCGACGTTGCCGTTCCACAACTGCTGCCGACGAACGCGGCGTCGCACTGTCCGCCGTACGACGCGGGTGAGTGTGACCCGGTAGGGAAGGTCCAACCAGACCAGCAGGTCGGCGGCCGCGGCGAGCAGGGGACGAGCTCGGGTGTACTGCCACTCCGTGACCCAACCCGGCTCGGAGACCAGGGCGCGCACGTCGGCCATGAACTCAGGTCGCTCGGTCCAGTCGGGACCGTGGAAGAGCGAGTCGATCTCGGTGTGAGGCAGTCCCGACACGGCGCTGATCCTCGTGGCCAGGGTGGTCTTGCCGCTGCCGCTCGTGCCAGCGACCACGATCCGGCACGGCCTGAAGGGCAGCGGGTCCCGAGAGGTGAGCACCACCCGAGAATATCCGGCATCCCGGGTTAGGTTCTCGTGGTGAGTACGACCGACAACGCCCTGGAGCTCCGCGACGTCGCCTTCGTCCGGGGCGGGCGCACGTTGCTCGACGAGATCTCCCTGACCGTGCGACGGGGCGAGCACTGGGCGCTGATCGGCCCCAACGGAGCCGGCAAGACGACGCTGCTCAACCTCTTCGGTGCGCTGGCCTTTCCGACCCGCGGTGAGGTGCACGTGCTCGGTCACAGGCTCGGCCGGGTCGACCTGCGCGAGCTCCGCCGCTCCATCGGCCACGTCAACCCGCGCCACCAGATCGGCTCGAACCTCTCCGTCGAAGAGGTCGTGCTCACCGGGGAGACCGGCACCAACGAGATGGTGCCGCGATGGGAGCCGTCACCCGAGACGCGTGAACGCGCGCACCTGCTGATCAAGACGCTTGGCATCGATGCCGACGAACCCCACTGGCACACCATGTCGCAGGGGGAGCGGGGTCGTGCACTGATCGCCCGGGCACTGATGCCTGACCCGCCCCTGCTGTTGCTCGACGAGCCGAGCACCGGTCTCGATGTGGCCGCTCGCGAGCAGATGATCCACACCATCACCGATCTGCCCGACGTGATCCCGGGGCTGACCTCGGTGACCGTCACGCACCACTTCGAGGAGCTGCCAGCCTCCACGACGCATGCCGTTCTGCTGCGTGCCGGTCGCATCGTCGCTGCGGGGCAGGTGGACCGCACGCTGACCACCGAGCTCGTCACCGAGACCTTCGACCACCCGATTGAGGTGGGGCGTCGCCGCGGACGCTGGTTCGCGATGACTCATTGACCCACTAGTCTCTGACCTCATGTCAGCAGTCACCGTCATCGGGATCGGCGCCGACGGCTGGTCCGGCCTGCCGACTGCGCAACGCGAGCGGGTGCTGGCCGCCGAGGTGGTTCTCGGCGGCGCCCGACACCTCGCGATGCTGCCCGACGTCACCGACCAGGTGCGCGAACCCTGGCCGTCACCGCTGCGCGAGGGACTGCCCGCTCTTCTCTGGAAGTACGACGGGCGGCGCGTCGTGGCGCTCGCCTCGGGAGACCCGTTCGTCTCCGGCATCGGTGGCACCCTCGTGGGCCTGCTCGGCCGCAGCGCCGTGGCCGTCGAGCCGGCGGTCTCATCGGTCGCCCTGGCTCGTGCACGGATGGGCTGGGACTCCGAGTCGGTCGAAGTGATCAGCCTGGTCGGCCGCGACCTCCACGCGGTCCTGCGTGCCCTGGCGCCCGGTCACCGGCTCGTCGTGCTCTCCTCCGATGCCGGTACGCCGGAACAGGTCGCCGCGCTCCTCACGGGTGCCGGCTACGGTGCCTCGACGATGACCGTCCTGGGCGACCTCGGCTCGCGCGACGAGACCCGGCTGGCCACCACCGCCGCCGAGTGGGGTGGCCGGGCCGCGCAACTCAACGTGGTCGCTCTCGACCTGGTCGGTCCAGTGATCGGTGGCCGCTCTGCCGGACTTCCCGATGATGCGTTCGAGCACGACGGGCAGCTGACCAAGCGTGACCTGAGGGCCTCCGCGATGGCCCGACTCGCGCCGACGCCGGGGGCGTTGTTGTGGGACGTCGGCGCCGGTGCGGGCTCGGTGGGGATCGAGTGGATGCGTGCCGATCCGACGTGCCGAGCCATTGCCGTCGAGGACAATCCGGAGCGAGTCGCCCGCATCGCCCGCAATGCCCAGGCACTCGGCGTACCTGCTCTGCGGGTCGTCGAAGGACGCGCGCCCCAAGCGCTCGAAGGACTGTCCTCGCCTGATGCCATCTTCATCGGCGGCGGCGCCACAGCCGACGGAATGATCGAGAACGCCCTTGCTGCGTTGGGACCTGACGGTCGCCTGGTCGTGCACGGCGTCACCGTCGAGACCGAGGCGGTCATTGCCGCCGCGCACAGGCGGCACGGCGGCGAGCTCACTCGGCACCAGGTCGAGACCGCGGCACCGATCGGCACCTTCACCGGGTGGACCCCCGCTCGCACCGTCACCCAGTGGGCCTTCGCCAAGGAGCAGTCATGACCATCCACTTCGTCGGAGCCGGGCCCGGTGCGGCCGACCTGATCACCCTGCGGGCCGCCACCCAGCTGTCCCGGGCTGACGTGGTGCTCTATCCCGGCACCTACATCGACGGCGACGTGCTCTCGCACTGTCGCGCCGACGCCCGTCGCGTTGACACGCAGGATCTCGACCTCGACCAGATGGTCGCCGTGATGGTGGATGCCGATCGCGCCGGCCAGGACGTCGTACGCCTCACGTCGGGGGATCCGTCGGTCTACTCCGCACTGGCCGAGCAGACCCGACGTCTCGACACGGCGGGCGTGACCTGGGACGTCACGCCCGGCATCCCGGCGTACGCCGCCGCAGCGGCCAGGTTGGGACGCGAGCTGACCGTGCCGAAGCTGGCGCAGTCGGTGGTGTTGACCCGCGCCCAGGCCAGGTCCACCGCGATGCCGTCGGGGGAGAAGCTGGAGAACTTCGCGGCCACGGGCGCCACCTTGGTGCTCCACCTGGCGATCACCCGCACCCGGGAGCTGGCCGTCGAGCTTGCCGGACACTACGGTGCTGAGTGCCCGGTCGCGGTGGTCTCGCGAGTCAGTCAACCGCAGGAGCTGGTGTTGCGCGGCACGCTGGCCGACATCGCAGATCGGGTCGAGGAGGCTGACCTCAGGCAGGCTGCGTTGATCATGGTCGGGCCGGCCGTCGACCCGACGGCGGTCTCGCCGGAGCTGGCCGAGTCCTACCTCTACGACCCAGCACGGGACCGCTCCCTCAAGCGGTGACCTGCCGCTCCTGGTGTGTCGGTGCGATCGGCCCGCGAGGCAGCCAGGAGTCAGGCAGAGCACTCCGGGAACGGCCCGTCCGGAGCCACCCGGTGCAGCAGGTCGAGAATGGCCTCGTGGAGCTCGCAGCCGCAGACCAGCGGCCGGGCGAAGTCGACCCGGCCGTCACGATGCCCGCCGGCCTCCTGGACGCGAACGACCACCCCGAACCGGTCGAGACACAACGGGTGGGCCGATGCCTGCGCGCCGACGTCGCCCAGGACGTGGTGTGCCAGGGCGCGGACGACATCAGGGTGGTCGCGTTGCATGTGGGTCAGCCACTCGGACTCGTGGGGCAGGAGCGGGTCGGGCTGCGCCGCCCGGTAGTCGGCCGCGGCGATGTCGACCGAGCGTTGCCGTGCCGTGGGCGATGCTTCACAGTGCCACGACAGTGCAGCCCGCGCCGGCCTGACCACGAGCACAGGCCCGGTGTCGGCGTCCTCGGCGTGGTGGGCCAGGTGGGCCCGAACCCCGGCCGGAAGCTCGCCGCCGTAGTGCGCGAGCTTCCCGCTGAGCGTCAGGGACCCACGAATGCGATCCGGCCCGGCGACGGCCCCGACGTCCCAAGCGGTGAGCTGCACGGTCATCGGGGGGAGGTTGCGACCGACCGCGAAGACGCGTTCGGTGGCATCCTCCGACGGCACGAACAGCACCGAGCCGTCGTCCAGGACCGCGTGGCGTTCGATCGGTGAGGTCAGGTTCAGGATGCCGATCCGGAGGCTGGTGCTCCCGGCGATGAGCGTTCGGGCGCGCTCTGCGGCGGTGAGGCCGGTGGCGCGCTGGTCTGCGAGTGCCTGGTGACGCAGCGAAGTCATAAGGTAAGGCTAACCTAAAGAATGATCCTCGGAAAGGGAGAGGCCGTGCCGCGGGACCCACAACGGTTGACCCTCGGCCAGCAGCCCTTGACGCTGTGCGACGCAAGGAGCGGTTCGTCGTGAGGGCAGGCGAGGGTCAGCTGGGACGGACGAAGCGGGGAGTCCACACCCGCCCCGACGGCGTACGACGTGTGTTCGAGGCGCCGATGATCAGCAGGCACTTCATGTCGATCGTCGACGGGTCGAGCTCGCCGAGCGTGGTGACCAGCAGGAACTCCTCGGCCCGACCGATGTCGCGCCCGACGACCACGACCGTCTCCGGTGAGCGTTCGTCGAGGAGCACCTTGTGGGCCAAGGCGATCTGGTCGACCCGGGAACGCGAAGCAGGGTTGTAGATCCCCAGCACCAGGTCGGTCCGGGAGACCGCTCGTAGCCGGTCCTCGATCACCGACCACGGCTTCAGCCGGTCGCTCAGGCTCATCACGGCGAAGTCAGCGCCGATCGGGGCGCCGGCCCGGGCTGCCACCGCCTGGACCGCGCTGACACCGGGAAGCACGCGCACCGGCACGTCGGCGTACGCCGGCTCCTCGGCTGCCTCGAAGACTGCGGAGGCCATTCCGAAGACGCCGGCGTCGCCACCGGAGACCACGGCAACGCGCTCACCGGACCGGGCCAGGTCGAGCGCCAGCCGGGCGCGGTCGACCTCGACGGTGTTGCCGGATGCGTGGCGGGTCAGGCCCTCGCGCTGCGGCACCCGGTTGACGTACGGCGCGTAGCCGATCACGTGGTCGACCTCGGCCAGGGCTCGGGTGGCCTCGGGAGTGAGCCAGCAGTCCGGTCCGGGGCCGAGACCCACGACGAGGAGCTCGGTCGGGGTGGCTTCGAGACGCGCTCGTTCCTCGCTCTCCTCACCCCCCGTCATCTCGGTGATTGAGGAGCGAGCGCCAGCCAGCGTCTCGCGCCGCCCGCCCGGGTCGTCGGTGAGCGTGTCTCCGGGAACCACGACCAGGGAGAAGTAGGGGACCGAGGACGGGTCGACCTCGCTCACCTTCATCCATCGCTCGGCGGGCATGGAGGCGCGCTCGACATACCACGCGTGCTCGAGCCGGCCGGCCTGCGACAACGCGTCGACCACGCCCGGGAAGCGGCGTCCGAGCTTCATGATGATGGCACCGTCGGTGTCCGCGAGACGACGTGCCAGCTCTGGCACCGGGAGGGTGCCGGGCAGCACGGTGAGTACGTCGGTCTGCCGCACCAGTGGCGTCGCCACGACGGCGGTGGCGGCCGCAAAGGCAGGGACTCCGGGCACGACCTCGGTCGGGAAGAGCGGTGAGAGCCTGTCGTGCAGATACATGAACGACCCGTAGAACAACGGGTCTCCCTCGGCCAGAACCACGACGTTGCGGCCGGCCGCCAGATGCGCAGAGAGGCGCGTGGCGCACGACTCGTAGAACTCGGCCATCGCGCCGGCGTACCCACCCGGATGGGCGGTCGCGCCCGTGGTGACCGGATAGCGGAGCAGCTCCTCGATGACGTCGTCAGGGATCAACGAGGCGGCGATGCGTCGCGCGTTCGACTCCTTGCCGACGCCCGCGTGATAGGCGATGACGTCGGCCTCGGCGATCAGGCGGGCAGCCTTGCGGGTGATGAGCTCGGGGTCGCCGGGGCCGAGCCCCACACCCCAGAGGGATCCGGTGCCGTGCCGGCCGGTCATGCTCTGCTCGTTCATTCCTTCTCCTGGGCCAGCGCGTTGAGGGCCGAGGCGGTCATCGCGGACCCACCGCGGCGGCCCCGGACAGTGAGGAACGGGATGTCGATGCCGTGCTCGGCGGTGAAGCACGCCAGCGCATCCTTCGACTCGGCGGCGCCGATGAACCCGACTGGGCAGCCGATGATCGCGGCCGGTCGAGGAGCGCCGTCGAGCAGCATCTCGAGCAGGTGGAACAGGGCGGTGGGGGCGTTGCCGATGGCGACCACCGACCCACCGAGCCGGTCGGTCAGCAACGAGAAGGCTGCCGCAGATCGGGTCGTGCCGAGCTCGCGGGCGAGGCCCGGAACCCGCTCGTCGCGCAGCAGGCAGAGCACCTCGTTGTCACGGGGCAACCGGGCTCGGGTGACCCCGGAGGCGACCATGTTGGCGTCGGTGATGATCGGCGCTCCGGCACTGAGCGCGGTGCGCGCCGCCGCCACAAGCCCGGGGTGGATCACCAGGTCCTCGGTGAGATCGGTCTGCCCGGTGCCGTGCACCATGCGGACGGCGACCTTCTCGGCATCGGCCGGCAGGTGGTCGAGTCGGGACTCGGCGCGGATCGTGGCGAACGAGTCGACATAGATGGCGGCGCCGTCGTCGATGTAGTCATAGCGGCGCGGTGGTCTGCAGACGGACAACTTCACTCCTCGGGGTTCTCGCCCCTGGTGGATGCGGGTGTCCTGGCAGCAGTGTCTGGCTGGGCCCACGCGGTCAACGAGGGCCTCACAGTGGCGGAACCGCCCCGGACTCACACCGGGTTCCTTCCGACAGGACGCGGGTCAGACTACGCGGTTGACGACCAGGACGCTGCGCCACGGGGTGACCACGAGATGGTCGGTGTCCTCGTGGAGCAGCCGCTCGAGCAGATCGGGCGTGAGGACGCCGTCGGGCACCGGCACGTGCTCCACCCCTGCCGCCAGCACGCCGTACGACGGGGGCGCGCTGTGCACCTGCGTGCGGGGATCACGCGGATGTCCGTCGGGAGTCGCGGGCAGCTCGTCGACGTGCCAGGGCGCGGAGGGCCCGTTGCCACGGACGGTGAGAAAGGCCCGGGCCAGGCCGACCAGGCGACCGGCCGCCTCCTCGATGGGCACGACCGGACCCCAGGCGCGGGTGCCGATGCGCAACTGGCAGTCGGCGTCGGAGACCGCGACCAGACCCAGGTCGAGAGATCGGTCGACCAGGTCGCCGCGTCCGTCGTCGAGGACGAACAGGAATCGGCCGGGCAGGGCGGCCAGCGACCGGTGCGCGCAGAGGCCCTCGTCGAGTGCGCGGGCGACGGGGCGCAGGTCGGCCCGGCCGGGTGAGTGCATGAATGATCGAGGAACATCCCAGTCACCGGGTGACTGGGATGTTCCCCGATCCCTGTCACCGAGACCGCTGAGCGGCGAGACCATGATGTTGCGGATCAGCTCGTGGCTCGGCACGGGCAGCAGCCCGGTTGCGCTGATCGCGTCCACGACGTCGGTGTCGAGGCAACCACCCTCGGCGGGCAGCGCTCGCAGCTGGAGGTTGGCGCGCTTGGTCAGGTGGACCGTGCCGTCGCCGAACTGCCTCGCGACACCCATCACGTCAGTCAGTGCTTCGGGCGAGACCCGACCGCCGACGAGGCGCAACCGCACGAGGGCACCGTCGTCGGCCGGCCACGGACGCAGCACGCCGGGGCAGAGGTCACCTCGCTCGCGAGGGTCGGTGGACGAGGTCACCGGGGCAGGTTACGCCGAGGCGGCGCGTGCTGACGCTGTGGGAGGCCGCCGCGGCTCGTGTTGGCTGGACACCGGGTGCCGGCTCGGGACGGTGTTGGTAGCGTGCACGGTGCCGTGGTGTTCGGGAAGCCGGTTCAATGCCGGCGCGGCCCTCGCCACTGTAACCGTCGAGTTGACGGTCCTTGCGGCATCCGAACGTGGATGCCGGACCACTGGGAGCAATCCCGGGAAGGTCGGCCGGAGACGCTGAGACGGAAGCCAGGAGACCGGCCACGGCGCGTCATGTTCCACGAGGGTTTGGAGAAAACCAATGGTCAGTCGACCCCAGCGCACCCATTTGCGCCGTACCACCGTCAACACCACCGTCTTCGGCACTGGCACTGGCTCTGGCACTGGCGCCACTCCCGTCGCCAGGTTCGTCAGAACGGTCGCGCTCGGCACTGCCTCGCTCATGGCCGTCGCCGGTTGCGCGGGGGCGCCTGCCGCCGAGAAGAAGGCGGCCGATCCGTCCGACGAGAACTTCCCGGTCGAGGTCACCAGCTGCGGTCACACCTCCACGGTGACCGCGGCTCCCGAGAACGCGGTCACGCTCAACCAGGGCGCCACCGAAGTGGTGCTCGCCCTCGGCCTCGAGGACCAGCTGGCCGGCACGGCATACCTCGACGACGAGGTGCCCGAGCAGTGGAAGGCCGCCTATGACCGGGTGCCTGTGCTCTCCGACGAATACCCCACCAACGAGCAGCTCGTGCAGGTGGAGCCCGACTTCGTCTACGCCTCCTACGGGTCGGCGTTCGACAAGTCGGTCGCGGGCAGCCAGAAGTCGCTGGAGAAGGCCGGTACGGCGTCCTACCTGTCGCCGTTCGGCTGTGAGGAGCAGAGCCTGCGCCCGAGCACCTCGTGGGACTCGATCTGGGAGGAGATCGACACGGTCGCTGCTGCCTTCGGGGCCCCGGAGCGTGCCGCCGACTTCCGCAAGGAGCAGGGCGATCTGCTCGACGAGCTGGCGAAGACCGGAGCAGGCGACGGCCTCACCGTGCTCTGGTACGACTCCGGCACCAAGACGCCGTTCGTGGGCGCCGGTGGCGGTGGACCGCAGCTGATCCTCGACGCGGTGGGCGCGAGCAACATCTTCGCCGACCTCGACGGCGGATGGGCCGACGGCAACTGGGAGGACGTCGTCGACGCCGATCCGGACGTGATCGTGCTCGCCGATGCCGGCTGGGACCGGGCCGAGGACAAGATCGCCCATCTCGAGAAGGACCCGGTGCTGAGCCAATTGACTGCGGTCAAGGCCAAGCGGTTCGTCACGATCCCGTTCTCGGAGTCCACGCCCGGCGTCCGCCTCGCGGACGGCGCGGCCTCCGTGTCCGCACAGTTGGCCGAGCTCCCGGCCGTCCAGTGACCGCGCTCGCCGACCGTCCGGTGCACCAGGAGGTGGATCGGACTCGTCGTGCCCGTTCGCTCCCCTCAATGGGTTTCGCGCTCGTGGTCGCCGTGGTCGTGCTCGGGTTCAGCATGGCGTTCGCGCTCGGGGTCGGGTCGGTCCCGGTCCCGGTCACTGATGTGCTGGCCGTGGTCGCGAGGCGGTTCCACTTCGGCGACCTCGGGGTCTCGGTGGCCGACGACCAGATCGTGTGGCAGATGCGGATGCCGCGAGTGCTCGGGGCTGCCGCGGTCGGTGCCGCACTCGCCGTCTGCGGCGCGGTGCTGCAGTCGCTGACCCGCAACGACCTAGCCGACCCCTACCTCCTCGGCATCTCCGGAGGTGCGTCGGTCGGCGCCGTCACCGTCATCGTGCTCGGCGTGCCGGTGCTCGGCCTGCTCGGCACCAGCGCGATCGCGGTCGCCGCCTTCGCCGGTGCACTGGCCTCGCTGGGACTCGTGCTCGGGCTGGCTGCGGGCCGGTCCGGCAGCCTCAGCCCCGGCCGCACCGTGCTGGCCGGCGTGGCCATCGGCCAGGTCTGCGCGGCGTACACCTCGTTCCTCGTGATCGTCACCGGGGACCGCGACGCCGCTCGTCGCGTCCTGGAATGGACGCTGGGGTCGGTGGCCGGGCTCCGTTGGGGCACTTCGGTGCCGCTGGCCGCGCTGGCCGTGGTCGCCACGGTGTGCGTGATCGGCATCTCGCGCCAGCTCGACGCCTTCGCGTTCGGCGAGACCTCCGCCCGCTCACTGGGCATCGAGGTGACCCGGTTGCGCTGGACCCTGCTGGTGGGCACCGCGCTGGTCACCGCCGTGCTGGTCTCGTTCGTCGGGGTGATCGGCTTCGTCGGCCTGGTGGTGCCACACATGGTGCGGCTGCTCACCGGGCCCGGACACGTCTTCCTGCTGCCGATGTCGGCACTGGTCGGCGGCATCCTGCTGGTCTGGTCCGACACCCTGGCCCGGTCACTGATCGACGGCCGCGAGATCCCGCTCGGCGTGATCACCGGGGTGGTCGGGGCGCCCTTCTTCGCCTTCCTGCTGCGTCGGCACACGGGAGGTGCCGAATGAGGATCGACGCGCACGGGCTGGCCTGGGCGGCCGGCGGACGGACCATCATCGAGGACGTCGACCTGGTCTGCGAACCGGGCACGGTGACCGGCCTGCTCGGTCCCAACGGGTCGGGCAAGACCACCCTGTTGCACGTGCTCGCCGGGCTCCGGCGTCCGTCAGCTGGCCGGGCGCGGATCGGTGGCGACGACCTGCACCGGATGCGTGGACGCCGGCGGGCGCTCCGGCTCTCCCTGGTGGAGCAGGACGCCAGCACGCGCCTCGACCTGACGGTGCGCCAGGTGGTCGAGCTCGGTCGGGTCCCGCACCGTGGCCGCTGGCAGACGGAGTACGACGACCCGGTCGTCGAGCAGTCGATGCGGCTGGCCGACGTCGAGACGCTGGCAGACCGGCACTGGTCGACGCTCTCCGGTGGGGAACGGCAGCGCACGCACCTGGCGCGAGCGATCGCCCAGGAGCCCGCCGTGCTGCTCCTCGACGAACCCACCAACCATCTCGATCTCGGGCACCAGATCGACTTCCTGGCGCGGGTGCGCGGGCTCGGCCTGACCACGGTCGCGGCCCTGCACGACCTCGAGCTGGCCGCCGCCTTCTGCGATCACCTGGTCGTGCTCGACAGGGGGCGAGTGGCTGCCTCCGGCCCGGTTGGCGAGGTGCTGACCGACGACCTGGTGGCCGACGTCTGGGGGGTCGATGCGAACGTCGTGCCCCACCCCGTGCGGCGGCGACCACACCTGTGCTGGAACGACACCCTCGACCGGGAGGTGCGGGCATGAGTGGGCGCTCAGCTCTTGTCCTGGTCGGGATGTCGGCCCGCGAGGTCGACGCCCATGACCGCCTGCTCGCCGCGGTTGCGCCGTACGGCGGCAGCGTGGCGTTCCTGCAGATGGGGGACCCGGCGCTGCATCGCGAGCTCACCCGACTCACCGACGCCGGCGCGGAACGGATCACCCTGGTCGGGGCCAGCCTCGGCACCCTCGCCCCGGCGACCTCGTGGCTGCGCCGGATCGCCTCGCACTGGTGGCGGGAGCGCCCCGAGCACGACCGCCCCGTGGTCGAGGTGGCCACGGCCATGATGCGCAACGATCTCGACCTGGACCTGGTCCTCGACGTGACCCGGCCCATCGCCGGCACCGAGGCGCCGCTGAGCTCAGCGGCCTGGGAGGCGGTCCCCGGACACCGGCACCAGGTGTTCGTCTGCCGCGGGCCGCGCTGCACCGCGCTGGGCTCCGACCGGACTGCCGAGGCCCTGTCCCAGGAGCTCCGGCGTCGCGGCCGGGGAGACGACGACGTCCTGGTCACCCAGACCGGCTGCCAGTTCCCGTGCAACCACGGCCCCGTGGTCTCGGTGCAGCCGGACGACGTCTGGTATGCCGCGGTCGACCCCGACGTGGTGCCGCTGCTGGTCGACCAGCACCTCGTCCACGACAGACCCCTCGACTCACATCGCCTGCCCCGGCACCGCCGGGTCGCCCCCAACCAGGAGAAGGCCCATGACTGACATCCGCATCGCCCTGCTGTCCACCTCCGACACCGACCTGCTCAGCGCGCGTTCGTCCGGAGCCGGCTACCTGCTCGGCAACCCTGCGCGGCTCGACGTCGCCGACGAGCTGCCCGGACTGCTCGACGGTGCCGACCTGGTCGTCGTACGCATCCTCGGCAGTGCCCGCTCCTGGCAGGACGGCCTGGACGCCGTGCTCGCAGCCGGCGTACCCGTGGTCGTGCTCGGCGGCGAGCAGACACCGGACGCCGAGCTGATGGGCCACTCCACCGTGCCCGTCGGCACGGCGGCCGAGGCCCATGCCTACCTCGCCCAGGGAGGGCCGGCCAACCTGACCAACCTGCACGCGTTCCTCTCCGACACGGTGCTGCTCACCGGGGAGGGCTTCGAGTCGCCGACGGTGCTGCCGGAGTGGGGCTGGTCGCAGCGTGGTTCCGACACCACTCCTGCCGATACCGAGCAACCAGGTCGCGCGCGCATCGGCGTGCTCCACTACCGCGCACACGAGGCGAGCGGCAACACCGCCTTCGCCCACGCCCTGGCCGACGCGATCGACGCCACCGGGGAGGCGATCGGCCTGCCGATCTTCTCCAGCTCGCTGCGCGCTGCGCCCGACGAGCTGTACGACGCACTCGGCTCGCTGGACGCGTTGATCGTGACGGTGCTCGCCGCCGGTGGCACGAAGCCCGGCACCGCGAGCGCCGGTGAGGACGACGAGGCCTGGGATGTCGAACGCATGAAGGCGCTCGACATCCCTGTCCTGCAAGGGCTCTGCCTCACCTCGAGCCGTGCGGAGTGGGAGGAGAGCGACGACGGTGTGACACCGCTCGACTCGGCCAACCAGATTGCCATCCCCGAGTTCGACGGACGCATCATCACCGCGCCGTTCTCCTTCAAGGAGATCGACGAGGACGGCCTGCCTCACTACGTCGCCGACGCGGAGCGGTGCCGACGAGTGGCCGGAATCGCGGTCAACCACGCGCGTCTGCGCCACCTCGAGCCGAAGGACCGTCGTCTGGCGCTGATGCTGTCGGCCTACCCGACCAAGCACAGCCGCATCGGCAACGCGGTCGGCCTGGACACGCCGGTCTCGGCGATCCGGTTGCTGCGCCGGTTGCGGGAGGCCGGCTACGACCTGGGCGAACGGGGTGTGGGCTCGTCGAGCTCGACCGACGAGCCGCGCTCGACCGCCTTCAACGTGCACGCCCTCCTGGACCTCGGCGACGACACCGAGGCGGGCAACGCACTGATCCACGCACTGATCGCCGCCGGTGGCCAGGACGAGGAGTGGTTGACCAGTGCCCAGCTCAACGACTCCCACGTGAGAATCTCCAAGCAGGACTACGAGAAGTGGACCGCTGACCTGCCCGAAGACCTCAAGGACGAGATCGTCGAGGCCTGGGGTGCGGCACCGGGTGAGCTGTTCGTCAACGAGGCCGGCGAGATCGTGCTGGCCACGCTGCGCGCCGGCAACATCGTGCTGATGATCCAGCCGCCGCGCGGGTTCGGCGAGAACCCCGTCGCGATCTATCACGACCCCGAGCTGGCGCCGAGCCACCACTACCTCGCGGCCTACCGCTGGGTCGAGAGGGGCTTCGGTGCCCACGCCGTCGTACACCTCGGCAAGCACGGCTCGATGGAGTGGCTGCCCGGCAAGAACGCTGCACTGTCCGCGTCCTGCGCCACCGACGCGGTGATCGGCAACCTGCCCCTGATCTACCCGTTCCTGATCAACGACCCCGGCGAGGGTGCCCAGGCCAAGCGCCGTGCCCACGCCACGATCGTGGACCACCTGATCCCGCCCATGGCGCGCGCCGAGTCCTACGGCGACATCGCGCGGCTGGAGTCGCTGATGGAGGAGTATGACCGGATCTCCTCGATGGATCCGGCCAAGCTGCCCGCCATCCGAGGCGAGATCTGGCAGCTGATGAAGGCAGCCGAACTCCACCGCGACCTCGGCATGGACGAGCGTCCCGAGGACGACGACTTCGACGACTTCATGCTCCACATCGACGGCTGGCTGTGTGAGATCAAGGACGTGCAGATCCGCGACGGGCTGCACGTGCTCGGCCAGGCGCCCGAGGGGGAGGCCAGGATCAACCTCGTGCTCGCCATCCTGCGGGCCACTCAGATCTGGGGTGGCGAGCATGCCTCGCTGCCTGGGCTGCGCAGGGCGCTCGGGCTCAAGGAGGTCTCGTCGGGATCGGTCGCCGGCGAGGCACCCAGCGCCACCGGCGCCGAGATCGACGCGATCGAAGCCCGGGCCAAGGCACTCGTCACCGGCATGGAGGAGTCGGGCTGGGACGTCTCAGCCGTATCGCTGGTCCTCGCGACCCACGAGGTCGAGGCCACCGCCGACCTGACCGCGATCCTCGAGTTCGCCGCCACTCAGGTGGTGCCCAGGCTGGCGCGAACCACCGACGAGCTCGACGCGGTCCTGCATGCCCTCGACGGCGGCTTCATCCCGGCCGGCCCGAGCGGCTCACCGCTGCGTGGTCTGGTCAACGTGCTGCCGAGCGGCCGCAACTTCTACACCGTCGACCCGCGCGCGGTCCCGTCCCGACTGGCGTGGGAGACCGGTGTCTCGATGGCCGACTCGTTGGCCCGTCGCTACCTCACCGAGACGGGTGAGTACCCCCAGTCGGTGGGCCTCTCGATCTGGGGGACCAGCGCGATGCGCACCTCCGGCGACGACATCGCCGAGGTGCTGGCACTGATCGGCATCCGCCCCGAGTGGGATGAGGCCTCCCGTCGCGTGACCGGACTCGAGCCGATCCCGTTGGCGGAGCTGGGTCGCCCGCGCATCGACGTCACCGTGCGCATCTCCGGCTTCTTCCGTGACGCCTTCCCGCATGTCATCGCCATGATGGACGACGCGATCCGGATGGCTGCCGAGCTCGACGAGCCGCTGGAGCAGAACTTCGTGCGGGCCCACGCGCAGGCCGACCTCGCCGAGCACGGCGACGTACGCCGCTCGACGACACGCATCTTCGGCTCCCGCCCGGGGGCGTACGGCGCGGGCATCCTGCAGGTGATCGAGTCCGGCAACTGGCGCGACGACAAGGACCTGGCCGAGGTCTACACGCAGTGGGGCGGCTTCGCCTACGGCCGCGACCTCGACGGCGTCGCCGCGGGCGACGACATGACGGCCAACTACCGTCGGATCAACGTGGCGGCGAAGAACATCGACACCCGCGAGCACGACATCGCCGACTCCGACGACTACTTCCAGTACCACGGCGGCATGATCGCCACCGTCCGTGCGCTGACCGGCAACACGCCGCGGGCGTACGTCGGAGACTCGACGACGCCGGACGCCGTGCGCACCCGGTCCCTGGCGGAGGAGACCACACGCGTCTTCCGAGCGCGGGTGGTGAACCCACGCTGGATCGGGGCGATGCAGCGTCACGGCTACAAGGGCGCCTTCGAGCTGGCCGCCACCGTCGACTACCTCTTCGGGTTCGACGCCACCGCGGGCGTCGTCCACGACTGGATGTACGACGCCCTGGCGAAGGAGTACGTCCTCGACGAGACCAACCAGGAGTTCATGAAGGACGCCAACCCGTGGGCGTTGCGCGGCATCATCGAGCGCCTGCACGAGGCCGCCGAGCGTGACCTGTGGGAGGAGCCCGACCCGGAGGTGATCGCCGCGATGCAGCAGGTCTACCTCGACCTCGAGGGTGACATCGAGGACCGCGGAGCCAATGGTGGCTGAGGAGCGAGGGACGAGCGTCTCGAAACCACCACGTCGCATCAGGATCATCGGCATCGGTTCCGGTCACCCCGATCAGATCACCCTGGAGGCAGCGGCGGCGATCGAGTCCGTGGACTTCGTCATCGCCGCGGCCAAGTCCGCCGACGACCCACTGCTCGAGTCACGGCGCGAGATCTGCCGACGCCACGGCGCCCCCGAACTGGTCGCGGTGCCCGACCCGCCTCGTGATCGCAACGACCCGGCCGACTACACCGGCGCGGTCACGGACTGGCACGAGGCCCGCGCTGCGGCGTACGAACAGGTGCTGCTCGAGCGCGACGGCGACGCTGCCTTCCTCGTCTGGGGCGATCCGGCCTTCTACGACTCCACCATCCGCATCGTCGAGCGCATCCTCGCGCGTGGCAACGTGGAGTTCGACTACGACGTGCTGCCGGGCATCTCCAGCCTGCAGGTGCTGGCCGCAGCCCACCGGATCGTGATGCACGAGGTGGGCCAGCCGATCCTGGTCACCACGGGCCGCCGGTTGGCCGCGGCCGTCGAGCAAGGACACGACAACCTCGTCGTCATGCTCGACGGCGGGCTCGCCTGCTCGGCGCTCGCGGGCGAACCGCGCTGGCACATCTGGTGGGGCGCCAACCTCGGCACCAGCCACCAGGAGCTGGTCGCCGGCCCGCTTGCCGACGTACTGCCACAGGTCGAAGCCGCGAGGGCGCGTGCGAAGGCCGCCTCAGGGTGGGTGATGGACACCTATCTCCTGAGACGGCCCGCCGTGCGGTAGGGCGGCTACTCGCCCTCGCGCACCGTCGTGTCGCCGTCCGGCGTGCCCTGGGACACCGCGGTGTCGCCGCCTGTGGCGTCAGCACCGGCCGGCCTCTCGACGGTGAGGCTCTCACCGGTTGCCGGGTCGAAGAGGTGGATGTGGCGCGCGTCGACCCAGATGTTGGCCTCGTCGCCCTCCGCGATCGTCGAGGCCCCGTCGAGTGAGACCACCAGCTGGGTGCGCATCGACTCACCATCGAGATCCTTCTCGAGCTGGTTGAGCTGGTCCTGGACCTCGGGCGGTGCTTCGAACGGGATGTAGGCGTAGGCCTCGTTGCCCAACCACTCGACGACGTCGACCGTGGCCCGGAAGGTCGAACCCTCCTGGGCGTCGGCCGCCACGGACGCATCCTCGAAGTGCTCGGGTCGGATGCCGGCGATCAACAGGCCCTTGCCCTGGGCCCGGTCCGCGCGCCCGGGCGGCAGGGTCACCGTGCCGAACGGCAACGACAACTGGTCGCCCTCGACCGTGGCCGGCAGGAAGTTCATCGGCGGAGAGCCGATGAACCCGGCCACGAACAGGTTGACCGGCTGCGTGTAGAGCTCTCGCGGCGTGGCCAGCTGCTGCAGGATGCCGCGCTTGAGCACGGCGACCCGGTCGCCCAGGGTCATCGCTTCAGTCTGGTCGTGGGTGACGTAGACGGTGGTGATGCCCAGGCGCTTCTGCAGCCGGGCGATCTCGGTGCGCATCTGCCCACGCAGCTTGGCATCGAGGTTCGACAGTGGCTCGTCGAAGAGGAAGGCATCGGCGTCGCGCACGATCGCGCGCCCCATCGCGACCCGTTGGCGTTGACCACCGGACAGGTTGCTCGGCTTGCGCTCGAGGTGCTCGTCGAGCTCGAGGGTCTTCGAGGCGCCGCGCACCTTCTCGTCGATCTCATTGTTGGCCATCCCCGCCAGGCGCAACGGGAACGCGATGTTCTCGTAGACCGTGAGGTGGGGATAGAGCGCATAGTTCTGGAACACCATGGCGAGATTGCGGTCGCGCGGCGCGAGGTCGTTCACCCGCCGGTCACCGATCATCATGTCGCCGGAGGTGATGTCCTCCAGCCCGACGATCATGCGGAGCAGGGTCGACTTGCCGCACCCCGACGGCCCGACGAGGATCATGAACTCCCCGTCGGCCACGTCGATGCTGACGTCGTTGACGGCCGGGAACCCGTCGCCGTACTGCTTGACGATGTTCTTCATGTCGATGGCAGCCATCAGTGTTATCCCTTCACTGCGCCGGAGGTCAGACCGGCGACGATCTTGCGCTGGAACAGCAGGACGATGATCAGCACCGGAATCGTGACGATCACTGAGGCAGTGGCCAGCAAGGAGAATGGTGGGTTGAACGGATCGGGCCCCACGAAGTAGGACATCTGTGCCGGCACGGTCCGGCTGTCGGTGGTCGAGGTCAGGGAGATGGCGAGCACGAACTCGTTCCAGGCGAAGAAGAACGTCAGGATCGCTGCCGTGAACACGCCCGGAGCAGCCAGGGGCACGATCACCTTGCGGAACGCCTGCCACGACGTCGCGCCGTCCACCTGGGCAGCCTGCTCCATCTCCCACGGGATCTCGCGGAAGAAGGCCGAGAGCGTCCAGATCGCCAGCGGCAACGTGAAGCTCATGTAGGGGATGATCAGGCCGGGCCAGGTGTTGAACAGGTGGAACGTGCGCCACATGTCGAACAGTGGACCGACCAGGGCCACCACCGGGAACATCGCGATCGCCAGCGCGATCGAGAGCACGATCTTCTTGCCCTTGAACTCCAGGCGGGCGATGGCATACGCCGCGATGGTGGCCAACAGCACCGACAGCACCGTGGCGATGATGGCGATCCCGAAGGAGTTGATCAGCGCCCGGGTGAAGTCGCTGTCGTCGAAGATCTTCTTGTAGTTGGCGAACGTCGCGTCCTTGGGCAGGAACTGCGGGCTGCCTGCGCTGACCTCGGCCTCAGGCTTCAGGGAGAGGGAGATGATCCACGCGACCGGCAGCAGACACCACACCATGATCAGCACGAAGCCGATCCAGTGGCCGATTCCCATCTTGCTCTTCATCAGCCCTCACCCCTCGCGGACGCCAGGTCGACCTTGAACAACTTCACGATGCCGAATGCCAGCACCAGCACCGAGAGGAACAACAGCACCGAGAGTGCTGAGCCCATGCCGAGTTGGAACTGCTCCACGACTTGTCGATAGGTCAGGAACGACGACGACTCGGTGTCCTGGGCGCCGCGGGTCATGATGAAGATGTTGTCGAAGATGCGGAAGGCATCCATCGCTCGGAAGAGCACCGCCACCATGATCGCCGCCCTCATGTTCGGCAGGATCACCTTGAACAGGCGTTGCGTCCACGTGGCGCCGTCGACCTTGGCCGCCTCGAGCATGTCGTCGGAGACCTGGGCCAACCCGGCCAGCAGGAGCAGCGCCATGAACGGGGTGGTCTTCCAGATCTCGGAGACCATGATCGCGAACATCGCGTGCCAGTGGTCGCCGTACCAGTTGGTGTTCTCGCCGATCCATGGCAGCCAGTGGAACCACGAGTTCACGAACCCGTTGTTGAGCGAGAACGCGAACTGCCAGGCGAAGGCGGAGACCACGGTGATGATGCCGTAGGGGATGAGGATCGAGGTCCTGATCACTCCGCGGGCGAAGATCACCCGGTGCATCACCATGGCGAAGGCGAAGCCGATCACCAGCTCCACCGCCACGGTGACCACCATGATGATCAGCGTGTTGAGCATGTCCTTCCAGAACAGGCTGTCGCTCAACGCGGTCACATAGTTCTCGAGCCCGATGAACTCCTTGTCATCGGGCGCGGTGAGGCGATAGCGGAACAGCGACAGGTAGAGCGCCTGCAGCATCGGCCAGGCCGTCACCAGCAGCATCAGCACCACGGCCGGTGCCACCAGCTTCAGCCCGAGTCGGTTCTCTGCGACGGCGCGGTCACTGGCCGGGACCTTCGCCTGCTTGTGTGCCGCGGGTGCGGCTTCGGTGGCAGTCACAGCAGCCCCTTGTTGTGCAGGATGTCGTCGATGAAGTCCTGTGACTTCTTCGGCGTGTTGTCATCGACGCCCGACGGTGGGTGCCAGGTGCTCAGGATCGAGCTGGAGATGTCACTCCAGTAGGGCGTGACCGGTCGCGGGACCGCGGCGTCCACACTCTCCTGGAAGAGCTTGAGGAGGTCGTCGGGATAGGTCGGCACCGGCTCGGCGTCCGGCTTGTCCGCCTTCTCCTTCTTCATGCGGGCCTGATCCATCTTGCGCAACTCGGTGTAGCCGGCCTCGCTGGCCGGCATGTTGCCCGAGTTGAGGCCGTAGAAGGCTTGGCTCTCGGCCGAGGTGATGCACTCCATCGCCTCGAAGGCCCAGTCCTTCTTCTCGGACTTCGAGCTGACTCCGATGCCGATGCCGCCGTACGGCGGGGTGGAGTCCTCGCCCTCGACGGTCTGCGGATACATCGCGTAGCCGATGTCCTTGTTGAAACCGGGATCGTCTCCCTCGAAGTTGTTGTAGAGGTAGGTCCAGTTGACAAGGAAGGATCCGCTCTTGCCGGCGAAGGTGGTCGCCGAGGTGCCTTCGTTGGAGACCGACAGATCGCTCGCGGCCGCCTTGGTGGCCAAGTGGCGGATCACTTCGGCCGCCTTCTTGCCGGCGTCGGAGTCAATGGTGATCTTGGCGTCCGCGCCTGCCTCCGGGTCTTCGAGCAGCTGCCCGCCCGCGCCCGAGATCAACGCGTTGATCCAGACGGTGTAGCCCTCGTACTTGTTGGCCTGGACGCCGATCTGGCCGCCGTTCTTCGAGGCCACGTCGATCAGCTCGTCCCAGGTGTGGGGCTTGCTCATGTCGATGCCGGCCTTCTCGGCGAAGCTCTTGCGGTACCACAGCACCTGGGTGTTCGACCAGAACGGCGCCACCACCAGCTCGTCGTCCCAGGTGGCCGCCTTGGTGGCTCCTTCGAAGGACGCGTCCTTGAGTGCGGAGGCGAGGTCGTCGGGGATCTCGGCCAGGTAGCCGGCGCTGGCGAACTCGCCGGTGAACGGCGGGTCGAGGCTCATCAGGTCGATGCTGGTGTCCCCGGCCGCGAGCCGACGGATCAGCTGGACGCGTTGCTGGGTGGCGTCCTGGGGGAGCACCTGCGTCGTGATCGTGTAGTCCTTGCCCTGGCTGCACTTCTCGGCCAGGGCGGCCTGTCCGCCGGTGTCGGGGTTGATGTACCAGACGAGTTCGTCCTTGGCGACGCCACCGCAACTGGACAGCCCAGTCGCGACCAGTGCCACCGTTGCTGCCAGTGCCAAGGCACGGCGTCTGAACGGTCGAGCGCGTGATGCCATGCTGCCCTCCCTCATTGTGGTCTAGGTCACGTCTAGTCCGTTTCGAGGAATTTGGCAACCACTGCCGACGCCGGCAAAAACGTCAAGTGCCCTTCAGGGAGTTGGGTTCGCCCGGTCCGCCGTGCGCCGGATCGCGTCGGTGACCGACTCCCAGAGCTCGGCAGGGAGGTCATGGCCCATGCCGTCGACGAGCAGCAGCTCCGAGCCCGGGATGGAGGCGGAGGTGGCGCGCCCGCCCGAGACGTGCACCATCCGGTCGCTGAGGCCGTGGATGACCTGGGAGGGAATCGTCAACGAGTGCAGGGACCTGGAGCGGTTCGGCTGGGTCAGGATCGCCATCATGTGGCGCAGCACGCCGGACCCGTTGAGCCCACGGTCGAAGGTGTCCTCGGAGCGCTTCGTGGCTCGTTCGACCGGCTCGGGATAGCTGGGGGAGCCGATCAGCTTGGCGAAGGCGACTGCGCTGTTCACGTAGGCCTCTCGCTCGACCTGCCTGCCGGCGAGGAGTCGGGGGAGCAGCTTGGGGTCCTGCCAGCCCACCGACCGTTTGCCGGTCGTCGACATGATCGAGGTCATCGAGCGCACCCGAGCGGCGTGCTCGATGGCCATGGTCTGCACGATCATGCCGCCCATCGAGATGCCGACCACGTGGGCCGAGTCGATGCCGAGGTGGTCGAGGAGGCCGAGGCCGTCATCAGCCATGTCGGAGAGGGAGTACGGTGCGTTGCCGCGGCCGGTGAGGAACGCGCGCACCAGGTCGGCCCGGCGGACCCGGCCCTGTTGCCTGGAGGATCGGCCGGTGTCGCGGTTGTCGTAGCGGATGACGAAGAACCCCTTGTCAGCAAGGAGATTGCAGAACTCCGCGTCCCACCAGATCATGGGTCCGCCGAGCCCCATCACCAGCAGCAGCGGGTCGGCAGAGGGGTCGCCGAAGGTCTGGTAGCAGAGCTCGACATCTGCGCTGACCGGTGCGAACAGCTCGTCGGAGACAGTCTGGTTCGTCATGAGCCCATCCAACACGATGGCTGGAAGAACTGGACAGTTGCCCAGTTCTTCGTCCCTCTGGCCCTACCGTGTCGGAATGGCCAACGCACTTGCCGACTTCTTGGCTCCCGAGGGCTACCGGCAGCCGGGGATGCTCAGTCTCGCCCGCGAGCTCACCTTCTGGTCGGAGTCCGGGCGGGCGATGCTCCGCGCCGCGGCCGACAAGCGGGAGCTGCTCGGCACGCCGTACGTCTCCCGGGCGCCGGAGCGCTCGATCGAGCCGGTGCTGCTGGTTCCGGGGTTCCTGGCGGGCGACTACACGTTGCGGTTGATGGCACACACCCTGCGTCGTCACGGTTATCGCACCTACCGCTCCCAGATCAGCACCAACGTGTCCTGCCTGATGACCAACGCGGCCATGCTCGAGCGGCGTCTCGAGGCGATCGCGACGAAACGGGAGAGTCGGGTGCGCATCGTGGGCCACTCCTTGGGCGGCATGCTGGCCCGTGGTCTCGCCGTACGCCGCCCCGACCTGGTCTCCGGAATCATCACGATGGGCAGTCCCATGATGTCGCCGGGCACGTCCCACCCCCTGCTCCTGTCGGCGGCCACGGTGTTGGTGCGGCTGAGCCAACTGGGCATCCCCGGGCTGATGAACGAGTCGTGCGTCAGCGGCGACTGCGCGTTGACCGCCTGGCAGGAGTCACGTCAGCCGATTCCCGACGGGGTCGACTTCACCTGCATCTGGTCGAACGGTGACGGCCTGGTCGACCCGTCGTCGTGCGTGGACCCGTTGTCCAAGGCGATCGAGGTGCACGCCAGCCACGTCGGGATGGCGATCGATCCCCGCGTCGCCGACCACGTCGTCACCGAGCTCGCTGCCCAACGTCAGCACGCCGTTCGGCGTACCGCCCGAACTGCCTGACCACCACGACCTTCCCCCCTGGAGGCGTGCGTCCTTGACGCTTCGCGCAGCGAGGACTCACGCCTCGTGGGAATCAGGAGTCGAAGTTGATGGCGCTGTAGGCGCGCAGCTTGCGCAGGCGGTGCTCGCTGGTGATGGTGCGCGTGGTGCCGCTGCGCGAGCGCATCACCAGTGACTGGGTGGTGGCGCCGCCGGCGCGGTAGCGAACTCCCTTGAGCAGCTCGCCGTCGGTGATGCCGGTGGCCACGAAGAAGCAGTCGTCACCGGTGACCAGGTCGTCGGTGGTCAGGATCGCGTCGAGGTCGAGGCCGGCGTCGATGGCCTTCTGGCGCTCGGCGTCGTCGGTGGGCCACAGGCGACCCTGGATCGTGCCGCCGAGGCACTTCATCGCACATGCGGTGATGATGCCCTCGGGGGTGCCTCCGACGCCCATCAGCAGGTCGACGCCGGTGTCGGGGCGAGCGGCCATGATCGCGCCGGCCACGTCGCCGTCGCTGATGAACTTGATGCGGGCGCCGGTGGCCCGGATCTCCTCGACGAGGTCCTGGTGGCGCGGGCGGTCGAGGATGACGACGGTGACGTCTTCGGCGCTGGAGCCCTTGGCCTTGGCGACGAGGTTGATGTTCTCCGCGGCGGGGAGGCGGATGTCGACGACGTCAGCAGCCTCCGGGCCGGTGACGAGCTTGTCCATGTAGAACACCGCGGAGGGGTCGTACATCGTGCCGCGAGGAGCCACGGCGAGCACGGCGACCGCGTTGTTCATGCCCTTCGCGGCCAGGGTGGTGCCGTCGATCGGGTCGACGGCGACATCGCACTCGGGGCCGGTGCCGTCTCCGACGACCTCGCCGTTGTAGAGCATCGGGGCGTTGTCCTTCTCGCCCTCGCCGATCACCACGGTTCCGTTCATGCCGATGCTGGAGATCATCACGCGCATGGCGTTGACCGCCACGCCGTCGGCGCCGTTCTTGTCACCCCGCCCGACCCATCGTCCGGCAGCCATCGCGGCTGCCTCCGTGACCCGGACCAGTTCCAGGGCGAGGTTGCGGTCAGGGGACTCGGGGGCAACGCGGAACTCGATCGGGCGACTAGGCATGGGCGAATGTTATCGGCTCACTGGGTGCGGTTCGTGTATGCCCGCACCGAAGTCTCCTTCACGGACACCCAGACCGAGCGCCCGAGCGTGAGTTCCAGCTCCGTGGCCGCCTCCGGAGTGACGTCGGCGATCAGTTCCGGCCCGTTGTCCGCGGTGCGTACGACGAGTCGCAGGGCCGCTCCGTGCGGCGTGACGGCCGCGACCCTTCCGGCCCAACGGTGACGTGCCGATCCGGTCGGCTCGGTGAGGTTGACCGTCACCGCAGTGGGCTCGAAGGCACGCAGCTCGTCGCCGGCGCGGATCACGTTGAGGCCGACCAACCGCGCGACGTGGTCGGTGACGGGACGTTGGGAGACCTCGTGCGGCGTGCCGAACTGGGCGACCTTCCCCTCGTCGAGAACCAGCACCCGGTTGGCGACCGTCAGTGCGTCGAGGGCGTCGTGGGTCACCAGCAGGGCGATTCCACCGAACTCGCTGAGGTGTCGGGCCAGCTCGATCCGCAGTGAGGTCGCGACGCCGACGTCGAGGCCGCTCATCGGCTCGTCGAGCAGGAGCAGGGTCGGATCGGTGACCAGGGCTCGGGCGATCGCGACGCGCTGGGCCTGGCCGCCCGAGAGCTGCCCGGGCCTGCGGTGAGCGAGGTCGCCGACGCCGAGTGCAGACAGCCACTGGTCGGCACGCCGCCGCGCATCGGCTCGCGTGACTCCGCGGGCGCGGGGTCCGTAGGCGACGTTGTCGCGAGCGTCGAGGTGCGGGAAGAGCAGCTGGTCCTGGAAGACCACTCCCAGGCCCCGCTCCCTGGTGGGCAGTTCCATGAGGTTGCGGCCGTCGAGCGTGACTCGACCGGTCGCCGGGACCAGGCCGGCGACCGCTTTGACCAGGCTGGACTTGCCGGCACCGTTCGGGCCGATCACCGCGATCACGTCACCGCGGTCGGCGGCGAAGTCGGCGCTGACCCGGCCGGGAACCTCCAGGGACGCGTCGAGGTCACTCACGACGTCACCAGCCAGCGGTCACGCAGTGCCACCAGCACGGCCAGGGAGAGGAGCAGCAGGACCAGGCTCAACGTCTTGGCTGCCTCCGGGTGGGAGTTGATCGACAGGTAGATCAGTGTGGGCATGGTCTGGGTGGTGCCCGGGTAGTTGCCGGCGAACGTGATCGTGGCGCCGAACTCGCCCAGCGACCGTGCCCAGGCGAGCACCATTCCGGCCGCGATTCCGGGGAGCGCGAGTGGCACCGTGACCGTGCGGAAGGCATGCCACCGGCTCGCGCCCAGCGTTGCGGCAGCGGCGTCGTACTCCTGGTGCGCGGAGCGCAGGGCGCCCTCGATGCTGATCACCACGAACGGCAGCGAGACGAAGACATGCGCGACGATCACCCCCGCGGTCGTGTAGGGCAGGCTCAGGCCGGTGGCCGCGCGCAGGGGCTCACCGATGATGCCGGTGCGGCCGAAGGCGGAGACCAGTGCGACACCGGCCACCACGGGCGGGAGCACGAGCGGCACGATCACCAGCGTGCGCAGCAGTCGCCGGCCCGGGAAGTCGACCCGGGCCAACACCCAGGCGAGTGGCAGGCCGAGCAGGAGGCACACGCCGGTGGCCACGGTCGCGGTGAGCACCGAGAGCCACATCGCCTGGCGCAGCGCCTCGGTGCCCAGCTGCTCGCCCAGCATCGACCAGGGAGCGGTCAGCAGGAGGGACACCAGCGGCAGCACCAGCAGCAGGGTGGCCAGGCCGGCGGGGACCAGGAGCCGCGCCGGAGCCCGGCCCAGGGAGTCGCTCACGGCGTGCTGAACCCTGCTTCCTCGAGGACCTTCTGGCCTTCGTCGGAGCTGACCAGATCCAGCCACTCCTGGGCCAGGTCGGAGTCCCCGCTCTGGTCCAGTGTGGCGATGAAGTAGGGGTTGGGCTGCTCGTCGGCACCGGGCACCGGGAACATCTTCACGTCGTCACCCGCGGCCACCGCGTCGGAGGCGTAGACGAAGCCGGCATCGGCCTCGCCGGAGGCGATCTTGGCCAACACCGACTTCACGTCGACCTCACGGCTGACCGGTTCCTGCTCGACCTCGTTCTCCTCGAGCAGGGAGACCGCCAACCGGCCGCACGGCACCTCGTCGTCGCAGCGCACCCAGTCGCTGTCGGCGAAGTCGTCGAAGCCGGTGATCTTCGCGGGGTTGTCCGCGGGCACGACGAGCACCAGGGCGTTGGTGGCGAACTTGGTCGGCTCACCCGTCGCCGAGCCGCCGTCGACGGCGAGGTCCATCGACTTCTCGTCGGCAGTGGCGAGGACGTCGCCGGGCGCGCCGTCGTTGGCCTGCTCGGCGAGCGTGGTGCTGGAGCCGAACGAGAGCTTGACGTCGACACCGTCGTGGTCGTCCTCGAACTGCTTCTCCAACGTCTGGAAGGACTCGGTCAGGGACGCCGCGGCGAGCACCTTGATCTCCGTGGTGTCGTCGCCGCAGGCGCTCAGGGGCAGCAGCAGGCACACGGCGGCCGGGACCAGGAGACGCGTCAGGATGGGGCGAGGCATGGTTTCAGGACCTTTCGATGACGACATTGGTGGACTTCACGGAGGCGATGGCACGCACTCCCGGCTCGAGGCCGAGGTCGGTGGCCGCCTCGCTGCTCATCAGGCTGACCATGCGATGAGGGCCGCAGATCATCTCGACCTGAGCCATCACGGTGTCCTTGGTGACCTTGGTGACGATGCCGTCGAGTCGGTTGCGGGCACTGACCGAGGCCGGGCGGTTCTCGTCGCGCTCGGGGTGGTCGGCGAGCTCGCTGGCCAAGTTGGCCAGGTCCACCCCACGGATCGTCGTACGCCCGCCGTCGGTGGCCTCCGACGCGGGCAACCGGCCGTTGTCGATCCAACGGCGCACGGTGTCATCGCTGACGCCGAGGATCCGGGCGGATTCCGCAATTCGGTACGTGGTCACACGGCCAGCATTCCGCATCCACGCAAGTTTTGCGAGCGATTGACCGCGTCTGCGGACTGGAAGAGGTGCGCTGTGGTGTCGGTGCTGCCGCGTGGCACCGGCAGCGCGACGACCTCGGGGAGGATCGACACAGGAGGGTCCACACGCGAGGGGCCTCGATGGGCAAGTAGCGTTGCGGCGGCGAAGGCGGTCGTGGGTGGGCAACGAGCCCGTCGACGACGAGCCATCCGAGAGCCAGCCAGCCGACCATCGACCGGGAGCCGGTCGACCAGCCAGACCAGGAGCGATGGAAACCGATGAGTGCGCAGGGATCAGGGCGGTATCTCCGCAGCAGTGCCGGCATGGTCGGCGCGATGATCGTCACCGTCGCGGTGATCCTGGTCTTCGTCGCGTTCCGGGCGATCAACCGCGACGACCTCGAGGTCGAGCGGGAGCCGATCGACTACCTCTCCTCGATCCAGGAGCTGCAGAAGGTCTCGGACGTGAAGATCGCCTACCCGCCGACGCTGCCCGAGGGCGCGAAGGCGGTCGACATCGAGCCCACGGAGGCGCGGGGCTGGTCGCTGGACATCCTGACCGACGACAACGAGTTCATCGGGGTCTACCAGGGTGTCTCCACCGAGTCGGAGTGGGTGGAGAAGTATGTCGACGCGCACCCCAACAAGGGTGACGTGGTCACCCTGGACAGCGCCCTGTCGAAGAAGTGGCAGTCCTGGAGTGACGACGGTGGTGACTACGCGGTGACTGCCAAGCACAAGGGCCAGGTGCTGATGGTCTTCGGCTCTGCCGATGACGACATGATTCGCGAGGTCGCCGCCTCGCTGGTCACCGAGCCGGTGCGCTGACGCCGGGCCACGTCAGTCGTCCGAGTCGACCGCGGCGTCGAGCCGCTTGCGGGCCCCGTCGAGCCAGCCCTGACAGGTGCGGGCGAGCTTCTCGCCCCGCTCCCACAGTGCCAAGGACTCCTCGAGGCTGGTGCCTCCGGCCTCGAGCTTGTGCACCACGGCGATGAGCTCCTCGCGGGCGGCTTCGTAGGAGAGCTCTTCTTCGGCAGTTTCCTCAGGCATCTGCTTCCTCGTCCTCGGCTTCGACCAGTGGGGTCGCGTTCTCGATGTCGGTGGTGGTGGCGTGCACGCGCCCGTCGGCCAGGCGGACCGAGAGGTCGTCACCCGTGGTGACCTCGGCGACGGAGGCCAGCACGTGGCCGTCGGCGCGTTGTACGACGGCGTACCCCCGGCGCAGGGTGGCCAACGGCGAGAGCGCGGTGGCCCGGGCGGCATGGTGCAGGATCTCGTCATCGGCCCGGTCGAGACGGTGTCGCACGCTGCGGCGGGCTCGGTCGCGCAGTTGGGCGACCTCGTCGCTGCGGTCGTCGAGCAGGTTGCGCGGGTCGGCCATCGCCGGACGACTCCGGATCGAGGCCAGCCCGGACTGCTCGCGGTCGAGCCACGCCGCCATCAGGTGGCGGATTCGTTGCCGGGCCTGGTCGACGCGCTGTGTCTCCTCTGCCATGTCGGGGACGACTCGGCGCGCGGCATCGGTCGGTGTCGAGGCCCGGACGTCGGCGACCAGGTCGAGCAGGGGTTGATCGGCCTCATGGCCGATCGCGGAGACCACCGGGGTGCGCGCCTTGTGCACGGCTCGGACCAGGCCTTCGTCCGAGAACGGAAGCAGGTCCTCGACCGAGCCGCCACCTCGGGCGATGACGATGACGTCGATCTCGGGGTCGGCGTCGAGCTTCTGGAGGGCAGCGGTGACCTCGAGCGGACTGTGCTGGCCCTGCATCCGCGCAGCGGCGACCTTGACCTGCACGGATGGCCAACGCCGGCGGGAGTTCTCCACGACGTCACGCTCGGCATCGGATCCGGGAGAGGTGACCAGGCCGACCGTGTGGGGCAGGAACGGCAGCTTGCGCTTGAGTTCTTGGCTGAACAACCCCTCAGCGGCCAACAGCTGACGGCGGCGCTCGATGCGAGCGAGCAGCTCGCCGAGACCCATCATGCGTATGTCGCGAGCCTGCAGCGACAGGGAGCCGCGGACCGCGTAGAACGACGGCTTGGCCTGGATGACCACACTCGCGCCCTCGACCAGGGGAGGGTTGAGTCCGTCGAAGAGGGTGCGTGGGCAGGTCACCGAGATCGAGATGTCGGCAACCGTGTCGCGCAGGGTCATGAACACCGTGTTGAGCCCGGGCCGGCGGCTCAGCTGGGCGATCTGGCCCTCCACCCAGACAACTCCGAGCCGGTCGACCCAGCCCGAGATCGCGTTCGCGATCTGTCGGACCGGGGCCGGGGACTCCAGGGAGGTGCTGAGCGCCATGACGGCGAGCCTAGTGGTGACCCCCGACAGCGAAGGCGATCACCCGCTCGCCGACGGGCAGGAGCTGTCCAGCCGGGTCCGTGATCGTCTCGTAGCCGTGCCCGGTGTCCGCGGCCACGAACTCCGCTGAGGTCGCGGCGGCCAACTTCTCGGCCGCAGCCGTCTCCTCGGCTCCGTCGGCCTCCTCGGAGATCACCACCATGCCGGGAAGGTCGATCCGGTCGGCGAGACCGATCAGCTTCACACCGACCCACTCCGAGGGGCCGGAAAGGTCCACCCATCCGTCCACGTCGATGCCGGCGGCGACCGCCCGGACCGTCTGCGATCCGCCCATCGAGGCCCCGACCAGCACGACTCGGGTGTCGGGCCATCGGTCTCGTGCCCAGCGCACCGCGGCACGCACCTGGGGCAGCGGATCATCCGGATCTGCGACGTCGCACCGGGCGTCGCCGTACCCGCACTGGTCGAAGGCAACGCCGGCGACCCCTTCCATGGCGGCCAGTGCTCCGAATTCACCCCAGCCACAGAGACCGTCTCCGTCGGTCTGGTGCAACAGCACCATCACCGCCTTCGGTGCGGCATCGTCGGGCGGCGAGAAGGCCGCACCCGGCAGGGTGAGTCCCTTGGCCCGCAACGTGATCGGGTCGACCGCGCTGGCGTTGTTGGGGATGAAGCAGTTGGTGAGCTTGCCCTTGACGAATGCGGTGGGTTCGGAGGTCGCCGTGGGACTCTCCGACCTGCTTGCGGATGCCTGTTCTCCCGTGTCGTCCTCGCCGCAGCTGGTCGAGCCGAGCGCCAGGGCGGCGGCGATCAGCGTGGCCGAGGTCCGTGTGCGCAGGTCATCCATATGTCAATATTGACATATGAAGACGACCGACGCGACCACTTCGAACCTCGGGCACGCGATCCTGGGGCTTCTGGCCAGGACGCCACTGACCGGATATGACCTGGCCCAGCGGATGCGTCGACCCATTGGATACTTCTGGTCCGCACGGCACTCGCAGATCTACCCGGAGCTGGCCCGGTTGGAGGCTGCGGGATTGATACGCCACGAAGTCATCGACGGTGCCGGGCCGCGACCGACGAAGCGCTACTCACTGGCGCCCGCAGGCCTGGCCGCGCTCCGCGACTGGGTGGTCGCCGAGCCCAGTCCGCAGCCGGTGCGCGATCTGGAGGTGCTCCGCCTCTGGTCGATGTGGACGGTTGCGCCGGAATCCGCGATCGAGCTGGTCGAGAGCTGTCGGCGCGACCATCGGACCAGGTTGGCGGAGTACGAGACGGAGCTCGCCGAGTTCGCGCAGCTGCCCGAGGCGCGTGACCCGGGTGCGCCACTGTTCGCGAGTCGGGTCACCCTCGAGTACGGAATCCGCACCCAGCGGGCCGCCGTCGACTGGTGCGAGTGGATGCTGGGTGAGCTCGTCGACGCCTCGCCTCCGGACCCGTCGACTCCTCACCACGGCCGGGCGTGAACCTCAGTCCCCAGCCCGTAGACTCGGGCCCATGAGCACCAACCTTGGCGTCCCCGCCGTACTTTCCCCCGACGAGGCCGAGAAGGCCGTTCGTCTGGCCGCCCCGCGCGGCTACTGCGCCGGCGTGGACCGGGCAGTGATCACCGTGGAGAAGGCCCTGGACCTGTACGGCGCCCCGGTCTACGTGCGCAAGCAGATCGTGCACAACAAGCACGTCGTCTCCAACCTCGAGGGCCGCGGTGCGATCTTCGTGGAGGAGCTCGATGAGGTTCCCGAGGGCGAGACCGTGGTGTTCTCCGCACACGGTGTCTCTCCGGAGGTGCACCGCCAGGCCGAGACCCGTGGCCTCAAGACGATTGACGCCACTTGCCCGTTGGTGACCAAGGTGCACCACGAGGCGAAGCGCTTCGCCGCCGACGACTACGACATCCTGCTGATCGGGCACGAGGGCCACGAAGAGGTGGAAGGCACCGCGGGCGAGGCGCCTGACCACATCCAGCTCGTCCAGGGCCCCGAAGACGTCGCCAACATCGTCGTCCGTGACCCGAGCCGGGTGTCCTGGTTGTCGCAGACCACCCTCTCGGTCGACGAGACGCTCGAGACCGTCGCTGCGATCCGTGAGCGGTTCCCGGAGCTGCTCGATCCGCCCAGCGACGACATCTGCTACGCCACCCAGAATCGCCAGCTCGCGGTCAAGGAGATCGCCCACGACGCCGATCTGGTGATCGTGGTCGGCTCGGGCAACTCCTCCAACTCGGTAAGGCTGGTCGAGGTCGCCCTCGAGGCCGGCGCAAAGGCGTCCTACCGCGTCGACGATGCCTCCGAGATCGACGAGTCCTGGCTCGCAGGCGTCGACAAGGTCAGTGTGACCTCGGGCGCGTCCGTGCCCGAGGAGTTGGTCGACGGTGTGCTCGCCTTCCTTGCGGAGCGCGGGTTCCCCGACGCACAGGCGGTGCACTCGGCCGAGGAGTCCTTGATCTTCGCGCTGCCCCCCGAGCTGCGGCGCGATCTGCGTTCGGCACAGCAGGCAGGAAAGTAGGTAGAGCATGGCGCGTTATCTCGACATCCATCCCGAGAACCCGCAGCAGCGACTCATCGACCAGGTCGTCGAGCAGTTGCGTGACGACGCGCTGATCGCCTATCCGACCGACTCCGGCTACGCCCTGGGGTGTGCGCTCGACAACCGCGAGGGTCGTGACCGCATCCTGCGGATCCGCGAACTCGACGACAAGCACCACTTCACGCTGATGTGCCGTGACTTCGCGCAGCTGGGTCACTTCGTGCACGTCAACAACACCGCCTTCCGGGCGATCAAGGCCGCGACGCCCGGTCCCTACACGTTCATCCTTCCCGCCACCGGTGAAGTGCCTCGACGGTTGATGCACCCGAAGAAGCGCACGGTCGGGGTCCGCATCCCCACCTCGCCGCTGGTCAACGCCCTGCTCGACAGCCTCGGTGAGCCATTGCTGACCAGCACCCTGATCCTGCCCGGCGAGCAGGAGCCTCGCACCCAGGGGTGGGAGATCAAGGAAGAGCTCGACCACGTGGTCGACACCGTGATCGAGGCCGGTGAGGTCTCGGCCCAGCCGACCACCGTGATCGACTGGTCAGGAGACATGCCCGAAGTGATCCGCCACGGCGCCGGTGACGCGACCCGCTTCGAGTGACGGAGGGGGCGTTCGTCCGACCACGTGACCGGTCAGCTCGACCGGTCGGCACGTGACCGGTCGGCGGATCAGCCGCCCAGCACCGATCGTTCGTCGTGGCTGGCTGCCGGGAAGTCATCGTGGGCCTCGGGCTGCACTGGGGGAGCAGGCTGGCGAGCGACGCGCGGGGCCTCGTGGACCGGTGCGACTCGCGGCTCGGGGATGCGGGAGCGAGCCGCGGCACGACGCCGCTTGCGATAGACGTGCTGACGCATGGCCAACGTGCCGAGACACAGCCCGTAACCGGTGATCAGCGCTCCGGCGTGGTGGGCGAGGCCGGCAATCACGGCCTGGACGGTGCCGTCGCCGGCATCGGCGATGACACCGGCGGAGGCGATGCCGAGCACGACGAAGATGCCCAGCATCAGCAGGGGCGGCAACACCCCGACGGTGAAGAAGTCCCTGGGACGCACCCGAAGGGCCATCATCACGCAGGCCCCGACGAAGGCGATGTCGAACAGCCAGGTGACCTTGCGGTTCACGACCAGGTCGAGGGCGAGAGCGGTCAGGGCGACGGCGATGCCCAGGACGGCGACAAGCCGTCCTGGTTCGGTGCCCTCTTCCCAGAGGGTGCGCGCTCGGGCCACGACGCCACCGTAGAACTTGGCGCTGCGTGGTTGCGCGCGGCGCGCCGGTGTCGGCTTCGTGCGCTTTCGGGTCGGGGTCGCACGCCGAGCAGGAGGAGTACGACGACGGGCGGACACGGAGGGCAGGTTATCCGGTGCGCCGCTCGCGCAGACGATCAGGCTGACCATCAGCCGGGCGGCCGGGCTCGCCCCCAGCCGGGCCCGGCTCCGCACCGGGGAGCTCCGGACGCGGCTCGGCCACGGCGTCGAGCAGCTCGGACGCGGTCAACGGACGGGGAGCGTCGCTGACCGGCGTCGGCGCCAGCAGCTCGTCACCGCTGACTCCGAGCTCCTCGAAGCGGCGCGCGCTGACGAACACTCGTGACTCCAGCGAGCCGACGGCCCGGTTGTAGGCCTCCACGGACGCCTTCAGGGACCGGCCGACCTTGTCGAGATGTCCACCGAGGATCCCGAGCCGCCCGTAGAGGTCTCGCCCGAGGTCGTGGATCGCGCGGGTCTGATCGGCCAGCTGGGCCTGGGTCCACCCGTGGGCCACCGTCTTGAGCAACGCGATCAGGGTGGTGGGTGTGGCCAGGACGACGTTGCGTCCGGAGGCGTAGTCGATCAGGGCACGGTCGCCCTCGAGTGCGGCCGACAGGAACGACTCTCCGGGCAGGAACAGCACCACGAACTCCGCCGAGTCGCCCACCGCCTGCCAATAGCGCTTGCTGCTGAGCGCGTCGACATGCGCGCGCACTTGCCGAGCATGGCGAACGAGGTGATCGGTCTGCTCCTCCGGGTCATCGGAGGAGGTCGCGTCGAGAAAGGCGTCGAGGGGGACCTTGCTGTCGACGACCACGTCTCGGCCCCCGGAGAGGTGCACCACCATGTCGGGTCGCAGCACCGTGTCGTCGTACGTCGTGTGGTGCTGCTCGGTGAAGTCGCAGCGGTCGACCAGCCCGGCCAACTCGACTGCTCGCCGCAACTGCATCTCGCCCCAGCGCCCACGCACCTGCGGCTTGCGCAGGGCCGTCGACAACGACGAGGTCTCGCGACGCAGGCCTTCGGCAGAGTGGCGGACCTCCTCGACCTGTTGCCGCAGCTGCCCCTGCCAGGTGGCCCGGTTGTGCTCGAGCTCGCGCATCTGCTCGCCGAGCCGCTCGAGACCGTCACGCAGCGTGGTGTCCTCGGCGACGCGTCTCTCGAGCGCGGCCACCGACTCGCGGGCATCGACGGCGCTGGCGTCGGCGGGTGCGTGGGACCGCGACCACAACAGTGCTCCGAGCGCGCCGACGAGCGCCCCGATGACCAGGCCGATGAGAAGCAACAGGATCTCCATGTCCACGAGCATGGACCAGAGCACCGACAGTGCCGACTCGGGTGAGCAACCACGCGAACGACCACAACGGCCGAAATCGCTGCCATTCGGGGGTTTTCGGCCCGATGTGGTCGTTCGCGTGGTCGTCGCTGACGTCCGCCGAACCGGATCAGGTCAGGTCGACGATCACCGGGGCGTGGTCGGAGGGCTTGCCCTCACCCTGTGCGGGGTCGCGCTCGTCGAGGTCGACGAAGGCATGGGTGACGCGGGAGGTCAACGACGGTGACCCGAGCACGAAGTCGATGCGGAGCCCACGGTTGCGCTCGAAGCGCTGCCGGTAGTAGTCCCAGTAGGTGTAGACGTCGGGGCCAGGCGTGTGGGGCCGCCCCACGTCGACGTAGCCGTCGTCGAGGAAGGCCTGGAACGCGGCGCGCTCCCGGGGGGTGACGTGGGTGGAGTTGCGGAACTGGGACATGTCGAAGACATCCTCGTCACGCGGTGCGATGTTCCAGTCGCCGACCAGTGCGGTGTCCTCTGCGAGCCAGCCGCCCGCAGCGACCCGCAGGCGTTCCAGCCAGTCCAGCTTGTAGACGTAGTGGGGGTCGTCGACCTTGCGACCGTTCGGCACATAGAGCGACCAGAGGCGTACGCCGCCGCACACGGCACCGATCGCGCGGGCCTCGGCGGCCAGGGGATCGCCGAAGTCGGGCATCTCGGGAAACCCGACCTGCACGTCTTCGAGGCCGACCCGGCTCAGGATCGCCACGCCGTTCCACTGGTTGTAGCCGGCCGCGGCCACCTCGTAGCCCAAGGACTGCAGACCCATCAGCGGCAGCTGGTCCTCGCGGGCCTTGGTCTCCTGGATCGCAAGTACGTCGACCTGCTGGCGTTCCAGGAACGCCTCGACGCGGTGGATCCGTGTGCGGAGGGAGTTCACGTTCCACGTGGCAATGCGCATGCGTGGAGCCTACGGCTGCTGCGACGGACCGGAGGAGGGTGGCTCCTACTGAGGCGGTTGCTGCACGTGCGGCTGTTGCGGAGGCGGTTGCTGCGCGGGCGGTTGCTGCACGTGCGGCTGTTGCGGAGGCGGTTGCTGCGCGGGCGGTTGCTGGGTGGACGGCTGCTGCGGAGGCGGTTGCTGCGCAGGCGGTTGCATCCCGTGCTGCTGCATCGGAGCAGACTGGGGCCACGCCCGCTGCGGGCTCAGCATGACGTGCGCCGAGGTGCGCGGCGGCACGAGCGCGGCGAGAAGGGTGAGCAGCAAGCCCAGCGCGACGGCGTACGCCCCGACCTCGAACTCTGCTCCGTCATCGGCGAGCACCACCCACATCCAGGCGTGAGAGGCGAGCATGGCCAGACCCAGGATGATCAGGATCGGGCGCAGGACTCCAGCCTTGACCGCCGTCGTCGTGCGGCCGAGGACCAACAGGCCGACGACGACCACGGTCAGGGCCAGGATCGCCCAGCCCAACCAGGCGAAGTAGGACTCCACGAAGGGTTGGTCCTTGAAGCCGTATTCACGAGCGGCCTCACCGATGTCACTGAACGTCGTGTCCTTGCCCCAGGGCAGGAACCCGTAGCCCGCGAAGCAGAGGACGGCGCCGACGGCAGCGGACACGATCGCCGAGATGGTGGGGGTCGTCCGCACCACGGGGCCGGGGAAGAAGCCCGGCATCCCGGTCGGCACGGCCGGGCTGGTGAACTGACCGGGAGGACCAACCTGACCGGGAGGGCCGGCGTGGGCACTCGGCGCCGGGACACCGAACTGCGGACCGAGAGCGCCGACAGCGCGGGTCCCGTCGGGCAGCAGGTGTGAGATCCGCGGCCCCGCCGCCGCACCGATCAGCAGGAGCAACAGGCCCAGAGCCCAGATTGCGGAGCCGAAGTCGGGCTCGACGCCCCAACTGGTCCAGACATCACTGGTGTAGTCGCCGTCCTTGTAGGTCATCCGCTCCTCGCGGCCACCGATGTCGAAGTAGGCCCCAGCCACCACAGCACCGGTCAGCAGGATGATCACGACACCCACGGCCCTCGCCGCGAGGGATCGGGCCCGGCTGCGCAGGCCGACCGAGGCGACCAGCGCCAGCAGGATGCACAGCACCGTCAACGCCACGGCCAGCCAGGGGAACACGAGGCTGCCGAAGGTCCCGGGTTCGTACGGCGCCAGGCCGTTGCCGCTGGCCTCCTTCACCCGGTCGACCACCTCGAAGGGCGTGACCAACTCCTTGTCCACGCTCGGGACCGGTGTGGATGAGTCGATGCCCTGCTCGGCCAGGTATCCCGAGGAGCGGAAGACCTCGACGTTGAACCAGCCGAGGAAGAACGAGACGACCGAGGCGATGCCGCCGATGGCGGTCAGGGCGATGGCCCACCCCGGTCTCTCGACCCGTTTCAGGCCGGCGGACTCGGGGTCGACGTCGTACCCGGTGGCGCTCATGGTCGGAAGTTTGCCAGAAGGAGGGCGGCTACTCGGTCGGCCCAGCGCGGCCGAACGGCTCGAGCATGCCCGGTGTCGCAGCGCCGGCGAACGACACCGCATCGCCCAGCGGGATGTCGCGGATGGTGACCTTCTCCGAGCCCGCGGCAGTCGTGGCGGTCAGTGTGGCCAGGCCGCGCCGACGCTGGAACCAGGTCTGGGAGAACACCCAGCCGATCACCCCGTCCGTCTGGAGGACGGTGCGGGTGCGTGCGGTGATGCCCGAGCCGGCGACCAGGTGGCGGTGGGCCAGGGCATGGCCGAGATGGGCATATTCGGACCGGGCAAGGAGCAGGCCGACGGGTGTCAGGGCCACGGCCACCGCCAGCGGCGGCCACCAGGGCCCGTCGGACACCAGGACGAGCGCCAGGGTGACGACCGCGAACGGCAGCAGCGACAGCAGGTTGCGGGTGCGGCAGCGACGAAGTGCCGCGTCTCCGTGTGGCCGCAGCTCCGTCGCCAAGGGAGCACGGTCGCCGAGGATGTCGGCCGCCACACTCGTGGTCACTCCGATCGGCGTCGGCGGCAGCACGGCGTAGGTCGACTCCTCGAGGCCGGTGGCCAGGGCATGGGCCTCACCACCGCCAGCGAGGCGAAGCAGGGCGGTCTCTCGCAGGCGTACGCCGCGGATCCGTCGCTCCTCGATGGTGGTGGACGTGGTCGTGAACAGGCCACGGGTGAGGTGCAGGTTCTCGCGATCGCGCACCAGGCGCAGGTTCCACCACTGGACCAGGAAGGCCACCATCGACAGCACGGTCCACACGACCAGTGCGCCGACGAGCAGCACCAGCAGAACCAGCACCAGGGATGCTCCGGTGACGAGCTCCCACAACTCGTCACCCCGGGCGAGGCTGATGTGCACGTCGCCGACGAACTGCCACAGGGCGCCCAGCGCGCCGAGCGCAATGGCCAGGCGGCCGAGGCTCAAGGGGGCGAAGCGAGCCCAGGAAGGGGAGAAGGTCGCCAGCACCTGCTCGGTCGCCGCGGCTTCGTGGCCGGACGGCGCCCCGTGGCCGGGCGCAGCCTCCCCGTTGTCGGGCTCGGTCGTCGTGGCATCCGGGACGGGGGCGGCTCCGCCGCGAACAGCCTCGGCTCCCCGATGTAGCAGCACGCTGCGCAGTTGCTCGGCCTGTGCGACCGACAGGGCGTTCAGCTCAATCATGCTGTCGTCCACGCCGGTGCCCACCTCGACCTTCTGCAGGCCCAGCACCCTGTGCAACAGGCTCGCCTCCAGGTCGACGCTCCGGATCCTGTCGAGGGGCGCGGTCAGGCGCTTGCGGCTGACCAACCCGGTGGTCACCACCAGTTGGCCACCGGCGATCCGGAAGCGGGTGGTGAACCACGGCAACAGCCCTACGCCGACCGAGCCCAGAATGATCAGGGGCGCCGCATAGAGCAGCCACCTGGGCTGCTGGGTGCCGACGCCGATCAGCGCGATCAGTGAGGGGAGGAGGAACTGACGGAAGGCACTGATCGGCCCGATGACCATGATCTTCGGGTCCAGGCGTTGCCACTCACTCACGTGGCGTCGCCCTCGTCGGCGCTGGTGATCTCGGTCAGTTCGGCCACCACTCGACGGGCCACGTCGGCATCGAGGCCCTGGATCTCCACGGCGCCGGCTGCGGAGGCAGTGGTGATGGTGACCGCGGCCAGGCCGTAGACCCGCATCAGTGGCCCTTGGCGAGTGTCGACGGTCTGCACGCGCGACAGTGGTGCGATCCGTTGTCGGGTGGTGATCCACCCGGACCGGGTGTAGACGGCTCCCGGGGTCACCTCCCAGCGGTGGATCCGGTTGCTGATGCCCGGTTGCCAGATCGCGACCACGGCCAGGGGGAGCAGTACGACGGCGCAGATGACGACCAGCCACCAGGGGTGGGCGGGCACCAGCAACCAGACCGCACCCAGCACCAGTGCGGCCACCACCAACTCGGTGACCGCGATCGTCCGCCACATCGTCACGGCGCGCGGTGAGACCTGGTTGGCGGGCTCGCGCAGCAGCGCGAACCTGGGCTTGTCGGCGGGTAGCGGCTCGACCGGGTCGCTCATGCCGGGTCGTCCTTGCCGAGCCACGCCATCGCGGCGACCACCATGGCCGAGGTTCCGGTCTCGAGGGTGGGCCGGATGACAGGCGCGAAGAAGGGCGAGTGGTTCGTCGGGATGTCCTGGGCGATGCGTCCGGCGGCCTCTGCTTCGGCGTACGCCGAGGGGTCGATGCCACCGATTCCCCAGTAGGTGTAGGGCACGCCGAGGGCCCGGGGGATGTCACTGAAGTCCTCGCTGGCCGACTGCAGGGGCAGGTCGGTGACTTGATCTGCGAAGGCAGCCTCGAACGCCTCGCGCACCTTGGCGGTGGTGGCCTCGTCGTTGGTGGTGGCCGGGAACCTGTCGAAGGTCTCGAACTCCGGTGGCCTCGGCGAGCCGGAGGCCTGGCACTCTGCGGTGACGATGCGGTCGATGGCGTCGAGGACCTGCCGGCGGACGGCGTCGTCGTAGGTGCGGATGTTGAGCTCGATGACCGCGCGATCGCCGATCACGTTGCTCTTGGTGCCTGCGTGGATGGACCCCACCGTCAGCACCGCCGGTTGGGTGGGTGCAACTTCTCGGGCGACCACGGTCTGCAGGCGGATCACGATCATCGCGGCGAGCACGACGGGGTCGATCGCGGCCTGGGGCGACGACCCGTGGGCACCCCGACCGTGCACGGTGATCCGCATGCTGTCCGCGGCCGAGAGGACCGGCCCCGGGCGGGTGGCGATGGTGCCGGCGGTGAAGGGCAGCACGTGTTGGGCCAGGGCCACGTCGACCGGGCCGACCACTTCGGCCAGGTCGTCCTCGACCATCACCCGGGCCCCGTCGCCGCGTTCCTCGGCCGGCTGGAAGACGGTCACGAGTCGACCGCTCCACTGCTCGCGCGCGCCGGCCATCAACGACGCGGCGCCGAGCAGGCAGGCCACATGCACGTCATGGCCGCAGGCATGCATCACCGGGGTCTCGGCGCCCGCCTCGTCGGTGGTGGTCTCGGTGCTTGCGTAGTCGAGCCCGGTGGCCTCCATGACGGGAAGCGCGTCCATGTCGGCGCGTAGCAGCACCGACGCACCGGCGCCGTTCGCGAGCACGCCGACCACTCCGGTCCCACCGATGCCCTCGTGGACGTCGTAGCCGTGGCCGCGCAGCTGCTCGGCCACCGCGGTGGCCGTCTTCCTCTCCTGGTGGGAGAGCTCGGGGTGTCGGTGGAGGTGGCGGTAGAACTCCTCCTGCCAGTCGCGGATCCCGTCGATGCCGGACAGCGCTTCCATGGTGGCTCCTCAGTCGTCCTCACGCGGCGAGCGTGGGAACTTGGCGGTGATCCAGTCCTTCGCGCTGCCCACACCGTCGCCGACCTCACGCAACAGCTTCGCGAGGGGATCCTGCGAGGCGCGGAAGCTCTCGGCGTACGACGCGGCGGCGTCCTTGGCGGCCTGGGACATCGATGCCTTGTCGTCGTCCTGTCGCCGCGGGTAGTCGCCGGAGAGGATGGCCACGTAGTCGCCGCCGTCCACCCAGCGTCGCAGCTCGTGGGCGCGGAGCACGGGGAACGGGTGGGTGCTGGCCTCGAGGAGCATCAGCTTCAGCACACTGTCCCGCAGGTCGCCGGCTGCCTCGTACTCGCTGCCCTGGGCCAGGAACGCGGTGCTGTCGAGTTGGGAGAGGTTGCCGCCGCTGGCGGTCTTCATGTTCACCCGCAGGGCCGCGCCTGGATCCTGGCCGGCCAGCAGACCGGCCCGGTCGGCAGAGAGCTCGGACTTGCGTTGCCATTCGGTCAGTGCCGCAACGATGGCGCGCAGGCCGAGGTTCCCGATCGGCAGCCAGCTCAACGCTCCACTGACCTGCATCAACCACAGCAGCAGGGTGCGGTAGAGCGCGTGCCCGCTGGCCACGTGGCCGAGCTCGTGGCCGAGGACGAAGCGGAGCTCCTCCTCGTCGAGACCGTTGACCAAGGCGGAGTTGAGCACGATGAAGGGCTTGTCGATGCCGACCGTGAGCGCGTTCCAGAAGGGCGCGTTGGCGACGTACACCTCGGGCAGCTCGCGGATGTCGAGCACGGCAGCGGCCTCGGCGAGCAGCCGGTGGATGTCGGGGAACTGGCGCTCGTCGACCCGGATCGCGGAGCCGAGAAAGCGCAGCCGGAAGGCGCGCTCGTTGATCATCCCGGTCATCTTGCGCAGCACGAAGTCGAAACCCTTGAGCTTGCGCAACGCGACCAGTGCGCCCTGGTCGGCCGGGTGCTCCCACGCTTGCGAGCTGATGTCGGTCAGCGTGACCCGGCGGCGGGCGGGTTGGTTCTCCGGTGTCATGTCACGACTCTAGCCAGACCCGGCTCGGACGATTCGGGAGAGGCGCGCTGGTCGCCGTAGACTCCACGCCCGTGGCACTCACCATCGGAATCGTCGGACTCCCCAACGCTGGCAAGTCGACGCTCTTCAACGCACTGACCAAGAACGACGTCCTTGCCGCGAACTACCCGTTCGCGACGATCGAGCCCAACGTGGGTGTGGTCGGCGTGCCCGACGAGCGCCTGCCGAAGCTGGCCGAGGTCTTCGGGTCGGCGAAGCTGTTGCCCGCGACCGTCGAGTTCGTCGACATCGCTGGCATCGTCGCCGGCGCCTCCCAGGGGGAGGGACTGGGCAACAAGTTCCTGTCCCACATCCGCGAGTCCGCCGCGATCTGCCAGGTCACCCGCGTCTTCCGCGACGAGGACGTCACGCACGTCGACGGCGAGGTGAACCCGGCCTCTGACATCGGGACCATCCAGACCGAGCTGATCCTGGCCGACGTACAGACCGTGGAGAAGGCGATTCCCCGGCTGGAGAAGGAGGCCCGCACCAAGAAGGAGAACGCGCCCGCCCTGGCCGCCGCGAAGGAGGCCCTTGAGGCGCTCGAGGGCGGTACGCCGATCATCTCCACCAAGATCGACCGCGACCTGATCAACGAGCTCTCGCTGCTCACCGCGAAGCCCTTCATCTATGTCTTCAACTGCGACTCCGACGAGCTCGGCGACGAGGAGCTCAAGCAGAAGATGCGCGACATCGTCGCCCCTGCCGAGGCCATCTTCCTCGACGCGAAGTTCGAGGCCGAGCTGGTCGAGCTGGACGACGACGACGAGGCCCGCGAGATGCTGGCCGAGATGGGCATCACCGAGCCCGGCCTCGACAAGCTGGCCCGGGTCGGCTTCGACACCCTCGGCCTGCAGACCTACCTGACCGCCGGCCCCAAGGAGACGCGGGCCTGGACCATCCCCAAGGGCGCCACGGCTCCCGAGGCAGCCGGGGTCATCCACACCGACTTCCAGCGCGGCTTCATCAAGGCCGAGATCGTCTCCTTCGACGACCTGATGGAGCTCGGCACCATGCAGAAGGCCAAGGAGGCCGGCAAGGTGCGCATGGAGGGCAAGGACTACGTGATGGCCGACGGCGACGTGGTGGAGTTCCGCTTCAACGTCTGAGTCCGCGTCGTACGGCGTCAAGGGTGGTCTCGGGGGAATCGTTGAAGCAGAACCGAACGCCGGGTTGGCAGTCGGCGACCGCGTTGACGACGCGCTCGAAGACGGGCGTGTAGTCGTGGGATGTCCTGAGTCCCGACCCGATCTCGACGATGTCGAAGGGAAGGCCGGCGAAGGACTGACTCACGGCGCTCTCGGCGGCCTCTGCGTCGTCAGACAGCAGACAGACGAAGACATCGAAGCCGGCATCGCGCAGTTCCCGCTGCGCGTCGGCCAGACGAGCCCGGAGTCCCTCGGCCGATTGACCGGGCCAAGGGGAGAAGTCAATCACGTCCGGATCCATCCCGATTTGAAGGACACGTGGCCTGATCATCTCTCGACGGTACGCCTGATCCCTCGCCGGCCGCCCTTGCGTCAGTCGGTGACCGTGCTCGGCGGGCGCCGGTAGTCGAGATCGGCGTACTCGGGGTGCCGGGACATCCACGCCTGGACAAACGGACACACGGGCAGTACGGCGAGCCCGAGCGTGCGCACGTCATCGAGCGCGCCCTGGACCAACTGCCCACCGATGCCCTGGCCTTCTCGGGACGGGTCGACCTCGGTGTGGGTGAACACGATGAGCTGGGTGGTCCGCTGGTAGGCCGCGTGCCCGAGGATCGCCTCGTCGTCGGCGATCTCGTAGCGGTTCTCGGTCGGGTTGTCGCGAACGGTGATGGCCACTGGTCCACCTCATCTCTCGGGTCGGGGGCCTGTGCATGATTGTGCCCCCACTGCCCCAACCGCTCGGTCATTCGGGACCGTGGCGACCACAAGGACGACCACAACGGCCGGATTCTGAGCAATGCGGCCGCTCCTGGCTCATTGTGGTCGTCGGTGTGGTCGCTCGCCGCCGGAATCAGCCCCAGCGGGTGCGAGAGTGGAGGCATGACGGGTGAGTTGCGGGTCGTGGCGCCGCGGGCCGAGGCCGCGGCGGACATCTCCGCGCTGGCGCTGAGGTCCAAGGCGCACTGGGGGTACGACGAGGTGTTCCTCGAGGCCTGCCGCGACGAACTCACCTTCACCGCGGCGGACTGCACCTCGGGCGACCTCTTCGTCGGCATGCTCGACTCGTCCTTGGTCGGCTTCGTTGCGGTGCGTGGCGATGGGCCGGGAGGCGAACTGTCGGCCCTGTTCGTCGACCCACCGTGGATCGGGAGAGGCGTGGGATCACGGCTGCTGGAACACGCGCTGGGCCTGGCCCACGGCAGGGGGCTCGTGCGGTTGGTGCTTGATGCGGATCCGGGCGCTGAGGCGTTCTACCTCCACCACGGCGCGCGCCGAATCGGCGAGTCACCCAGCGGTTCGATCCCCGGACGCCTGCTCCCGCGTCTGGAGTTTCGACTCGACCGCTGAGGCGTCGGCGACCGCAAAAGCAGTGGCCGAGGGCGTCCGCGGAGTGTGAGAGTGCAGCCATGACCTCACCTGCCGAACTCCTCGCGGCGTACGACGACCAATTGCGCACCGCGGCCGAGACCCGTGACGCCCAGGACGTCACCCGGATGGGACCGCTGCACCTGGCCACGTTCGGGGGGCGTGGCGGTTTCATCAGCTATCGCGACCTGGGCGGCGCCGATGAAGAGGGGATTCGGCGACTGGTCGCCGACGCGAAGGCGTACTTCGAGGAGCACACGGACGTCGCGAAGGTGGAGTGGAAGACCCGTGGCCACGACCATGCCCCGGGCCTGCACGACGCGCTTGTCGAGAACGGCTTCGAACCCGACGAGCCGGAGTCGATCATGATCGGCGAGGCACACCTTCTGGCCCAGGACCTCGAGCTCCCGGAAGGCGTCGTCCTGCGCAAGGTCCATGAGGAGGCCGACATCCGCGCGATGTGTGCGATGCAGGGGGAGATCTTCGGCGACGATCCTGAAGAGATCCGGGCGATGGCCGACTCGATGGTGCGCAACGCCGACACCGATGACTCGGAGATGTGGATCGCGGAGGCCAACGGACACGTGGTCAGCGCGGGGCGCCTCACCCCGGTCGCCGGCACCGACTTCGCCGGTATCTGGGGTGGCTCGACCCGCCCGGAGTGGCGCGGCAAGGGGGTCTATCGGGCGCTCACGGCGGCTCGCGCCAAGTCGGCGCTGCGGCTGGGCAAGACCCTGATCAACAGTGACTCGACCGAGTTCTCCCGCCCGATCCTGGAGCGCTCGGGACTGGTCAAGGTCTCCACCACGACGCCCTACCTGTGGCGTCGCTGACTGCCCCATCTGTCAAAAGTCAAAACCGGTCCAGGAGGCGCACTGCGCGCTGATCGAAGGTAGGAACGAGGGGCAAGGCAACTCTCGGGAACCACCTGGAAGGACCACCTCATGGCCATCAGGACACCACTCGCGCTGCTGGCAGCAGCACTCACCTTCGCCGGTGCGGCAACAGTTCCGGCGACCACCACGGCCTCGGCGCCGGACACGAACAGTCCGTCGACGAGTCCCACCTCGACGGCCGTGACCGGCAGCGGCGCGACGTCGTCGTACCTTCCGGGCGACCTCGACCGGGAACAGAACCAGCGGCTCAAGGAGCAGCTCGCACAGGCCAAGGCAAGGGCCAGGGCCGATCGCGCCAACGGCGTGCAGAGGGCGCCTGCTGCCGTCACCACTGTCTACTACGACGCCTCCGAGGCCCCCTCGTTCGACTCGGAGATCTCCGGCACCCAGCAGATCTGGAACGGGTCGGTCAGCAACGTGCAACTCGTGGAGGACCCGAGCCGGGCCACGCTCTACTTCGAGGAGGGCTCGTCGGCCAACGGCTCCTACTACCAGGGCGACGGCCACGGCAGCGGCCTGGTTTTCCTCGACTACGACCAGGCCAACACCTATGCCCCGCTGCGCATCGTGGCCCACGAGACCGGTCACGCGCTCGGGCTCCCCGACCGCTACTCGCAGCCCTGCTCCAAGCTGATGTCGGGTGGTGGGCCCGGCCCGTCGTGCACCAACGCCTACCCCGACTCCGTCGAGGCCAGCGAGGTCGACACCATCTGGCAGTACGGCGTCGCACACCGGCCGGCGGCCTGACGAAACGCAAGCACTGAGTCGCGCTGCACTGTCACCCCGTGACAGTGCAGCGCGAGTTTGTCGTGCCGGGGTCAGCGGGAGCGGCGATTGCGTGGGTGGTTGCGAGCCACACGCTCGTTTCCGTGTCGATAGTTGCCGGTGACGCGGGCCATCAACTCCTGGTCGTCCCCGTTCTCGACGTCGTCGAGGAAGTCCGTGGCCCGGCGTCCGCGCAGCAGCGTGGCCACCTGTCCGTGGTGGGTGATCACCACGGTGCCGTCCTTGCGGAGCGTGTAGTCGAAGCCTTCAGGCGCGTTGTTCACGGCACCAGTCAATCCTGCGGGAGGGCCGCACGCCACCGGGTTTTCGCGCTGGCCCGGTGCCGCGGACGGCCGCCCGATCAGCAGTACGCCGCGCGGGTCGTCGTCGGAGGTCGTCTCAATTCCGCGACGATCCGGGTGCCTCGGACGCGGGCGTGCTGCGAGCATGAGCGATATGAAGCGACCCCTCGGAGTCACCCTCGCCGCTGCCCTCTCAGGCGTCCTGTCGGTCGCCCTGCTGGCCGTACCCGCCGCGAGCGCGGCCGACGGAACCGGTGCGGACGCCAGCCTCGGCAGCCGGGCCGCCACCGACGCCGTACGACCGAGCGTGGCCGAGTGCGCGCCATGGACGAAGACGAAGGTGGCCTCGGGCTTCGGGGTGCTCGAGAACCTCGCCTTCGACGGACATGGCGGGTTGCTTGTCTCCGACCAGGGGGCCGCGGTCACTCCCGGAGCGATCAAGAGGCTGACTCCTGACGGCAGGCGCTCGGTGCTCCTCGCCGGGGTCGAGGGGCCCGGGGGCTTGGTGGTGGAGGGACGCAGCCTCTGGTTCAACGCGGGGAACTCCGTGCTCGACGGGCTCCTCGGGAGAAGGACCGGCACCGTCTCGACGCTCGACCTCGACTCGGGCGCGGTCACGCAACTGGCAGGCGGGTTGGCAATGCCGAACGGCCTGGCCAGGCTCTCCGACGGCTCACTCGTGGTCAGCAACGATGTCGTGCCCGGAACGATGACACGCATCGCCCCGGACGGCACCCGGGAGACCTACGCAGCCTCGATCAAGTCGACCAACGGCATGGCCTACGACCGCGAGGCCGAGCTGCTCTACGTGGCATCCACGTTCACCCTGCGCACCACGATCAGTGTGGTCGACGTACGTCACCCCGAAGCGACACCTCGGGTGATCACCCTCGACGGGCTCGGGCCGCTCAACAGTGCGGACGACCTCACCCTCGGTGAGGACGGCCGCCTCTACGTCCCGTTCAACGTGGCGGGCAAGGTTGTGCAGGTCGATCCGGAGGACGGCAGCGCCTGCACCATCGCGACCGGGGTCCCGCTGGTCTCCTCGGTGCGCTTCGGAGCGGGACCCGGGTGGGACGGCAACGCGCTCTACGCGACCAGCTTTCTCGGCTCGGTCACCAAGCTGACCCCGCCGGCTGCCGCCCGCTGACCTTTGTGTGAGACCTCGCCCACGTCGGCGTCACCCGGGACGTTCTGGCGCGTTGTGACAGGTGACCGCACTCGGCGGTCACCGAGAAGGAGTACGACGCGTGGCCCTGTCACTGCCCAGGTTCGGCAAGCCCCAGCCCGACGGGCTCGAGGGGCGTGATCCCGAGTTCATCCGCCGGATGCTCCCGCGTCTGTGGCTCGGCACCAGCGTCTACTTCCGGCCCGAGGTCAACGGCTTCGAGAACGTGCCCGACGAGCCCGTGCTGTTCGTCGGGAACCACAGTGGGGGAGCCAACATCCCCGACACCTGGGTGTTCACGCTGGCCTACCACACCTGGTTCACCGTCGAGGGCCGACCGTTGGCCGGGCTGGGCCACAAGATCATCGCGATGACACCGCTGGTCGGCGACTTCGCCCGCAAGTTCGGCATGGTCACGGCGGGCAACGAGAAGGCCGATGAGCTCTTCGCCAGCGGTGCGTCGGTGATGGTCTACCCGGGTGGTGACGTCGAGGCCCTTCGCCCGTGGCGCGAGCGCAACAAGATCGTCTTCGACGGGCGCAAGGGCTTCCTGCGCCTGGCCCACCGCAACGACGTCAAGATCGTCCCGGTGGTCGCGACCGGTGGTCAGGACACGTTCTTCGTGATCAACGACGGCCGCAGGACGGCGAAGTTCCTGAAGCTGGACAAGCTGCTGCGCCTCAAGACGCTCCCGTTGTCGATCAGCTTCCCGTGGGGACTGCTGCCGGGCGACCTGCCACACATCCCGCTCCCGGCCAAGATCCGCATCCAGGTGTTGCCTCCGATCGACCTGCGCGAGCTCTTCGGCGACGACCCTGACTGGGACCAGGCCTACGACTACGTGACCAGCCTGATGCAGGTGGAGCTCTCCAAGCTGGCCACCCGCTCCGTGATGCCGGTGCTCGGCTGATGACCACCTCCGTCACGGAGTCCGTCGTCGTCCGCCACCCGGTCGCCGAGGTGGCCGCCCTCGCCACCGATCCGGAGCGTCTGCTGCCGATGGTGGACGGCATCGGCCGGTTCGACCACGTGCGCGACCGGGAGTACGACGTGTTCATCGACGTCGGCACGATCCACGTCGGCGGGCGGGTGGCCGTGGCCACGCCCGACGACCGCACGCTGGTCTGGCAGTCGGTGCGCGGCACAGAGAACGGCTTCAGGCTTCACGTCACCGAGCACCCTGACGGGGCGTTGGTCACGGCGACCCTGCGGATCAAGCTCTACGGCCTGGTGATGGCGCGCGTCTCGGAGTTCCTCGCCCGCGGGATCGTCAGCCGGCACCTCATCGCCGGGCTCGAGCAGCTGCGCCACGGCATCGAGCACGGCGCCTGACCGGCGTACGCCGGCTCCACGTCTGAACGTGGATTCAGACTGAGGGAGTCGCGAGCCACGCCTGACCGGGCGGCGAGGGCTCGCCGGTCGACCCGATCCCGAGCGCGGTGACGTGACCTGAGACACATTCTGGCGTTGAGCAGGCATGGCGCCCTTCACACGTCTTGCCGGAACCGTTCTCGCTGCCGCGGCGCTGGTCGTCACGCCCGTCGCAACGGGGGTCGCGTCGGCTGTGCCGGCCACGGGGTCGCCGGCCACGGGGTCGCCAGCCACGGCATCACCGGCGACCACGTCGCCGGCCCATGCCGGGACCCTCACCATCGCGCCGGCCGCCGCGCCCGCGAGGCTGGTGAGCAAGAGGAGCAAGAAGCGCTATCGGCAGTACGTGTCGCTGGGCGACTCGTGGTCGGCCGACGTGAAACTCGTTGACGGGCACGGGCTGCCCGACTCCACCGACGTGCCGATCGACTGTGCGCAGTCGCAGGTCAACTATCCGAAACTTCTGGCCGCGAAGCTCAAGGTGAAGGTGCATCGCGACGCCACGTGCGGCTCGGCCACCACCGACGACTTCTACGCGCCGCAGAAGCTCCCCCTCGGTGGCAGCAACCCGCCCCAGTTCAACCGGCTCACCAAGAAGACCGACCTGGTCACGGTCGGCATCGGTGGCAACGATGCCGGGATCGCTGCCGCCGCCCTCGACTGCCTCAGCCTGCTGCCGGCCGCCCTCCCGCTGCCGCCCGGCACCATTCCTGCCCTGCCGGACCTGGGCATCCCGCTGCTGCCCACCCAGCTCCCGCTCGGCGGCTGCAAGGAACGTTTCACGCAGGGTGGGGTCGACGTGCTGGCGAAGGCGATCAAGGCTTCCCGGCCCAGGTTGGTGCGCGCCCTGCGCGAGATCCACAAGCGGTCACCGAGGGCCCGCGTGCTGATGGTCGACTACCTCGCCGCCGTCCCGACCAAGGGCTGTTACCCGCTGCTGCCGATGACCGAATCGGATCGGGCCTACCTCTACAAGAAGTTCCGCGCCCTCAACGCGATGGTGAAGCGCGCCGCGAAGCAGGGCGGCGCGGAGTTCGTCGACACCTACACGCCGTCGGTCGGTCACGACGTGTGTGCCGGGCCCACCTCGAGGTACGTCGAGGTGGTCGGCGTCTCGGTCAACGACCCGGCGATCGGGGTGCCGGCACATCCGAACGCGGCTGGTGCCCGGGCCCAGTTCCGAGCGGTGCTGAAGCAGGTCCGCGGGGGCTGACGCCCCGGGGTGACGGAGAGGCTTGTCCGTTCACCGGTTCACGTGGCCCATCATCCGGGCGAAGTAGGCCTCGATCCGCTGGTCGTCCCAACCGTGCGCGTCCCGCAGGCCGTCGGCCAGCATCGCGAGGTACGCCGGCTCCGGACGCGTGTGCGGCACCGTCTCGAGACCGTGGGGCGCGGTGAAGGTGAGCATCGGCAGGTTGTCCAGGAGGCCGACCTCGATCAGGGTCTCGTAGACGCCCGGGCCAGCTGCGTGGCGACCGTCCGGCAACCCGTTCGGGAGTCCGTCGAGCAACACGTCGTGCAGCGGGTCGTCGGGGTCGGGAAGTCGATGCATCTCCTGCGCGGCAACGTCGACGAACTGACCGACTGTCATCCGGTAGGCACGTGCCGGAATCGGCCCCGGGACGTCATGGTCGTAGAACGCGGTGCCGCCGCCCCACACTGTCGAGTCGCCGGCGAAGTAGAGGCTCCCCGGCAGGTCGACGCCGACGTCCTCGACCGGCATGGTGCGGTCGCGTGCGCCGGCGTACGTCACCGAGGCTCCGGGTGGGCGGCCTCCGCGGATGTAGCACTCGAGACGGCGCCGGGACATGTTGGAGCCGTAGCTCACGTACCAGACTTCGGAAGCAGACATCGCCCCCCATTGCACCATCTGTCCCGCGCGATGGTCTCCGAACGTCATACGACGAGGTTGCTCCGACGGCCCCTACGTATGACGTCCTGCGGTGCGGTCAGGCTGCCCGGAGCGGCTCGCCCACCGAGTGCATGTGGCGCAGTGCGATCGCGTAGGACTCGACCAACCCGGCCTCGGCGTAGTCGACACCGAGCTCGCGGCAGTAGTCCTGGACGATCGGCTGCGCCTTCGGCAGGTTGGCGCACGGCATGCTCGGGAAGAGGTGGTGCTCGATCTGGTAGTTCAGGCCGCCGAGCGCGATGTCGGTGACCGGCCCGCCGCGCACGTTGCGCGAGGTGAGCACCTGCTTGCGCAGGAAGTCCGGCTCACGGTCGCCGGTGATCGTCGGCATGCCCTTGTGGTTCGGCGCGAACGAACACCCGAGGTAGACCCCGAAGACGGCCTGGTTGAGCAGGATGAAGGCGACGGCCAGGCCGGGGGAGAGCACCGTGAACACGAGGCTCAGATAGATCACGAAGTGCGCCAGCAGGAGGGTGGCCTCGATGCGACGACCCGGCAGGCCTGGCTTCAGAACGGCACGAACGCCGGAGAAGTGGAGGTTGAGTGCCTCCAGGGTGAGCAGCGGGAAGAACAGGAACGCTTCGTACTTGCCGATGAACCGGGCCGCGCCACGGGCCTGCCTGGCCTGGTCCTGGGACCACACCAGCAGGTCGGGGGAGACGTCCGGGTCCAGCTCCTCGTGGTTGGGGTTTGCGTGGTGCCGGGTGTGCTTGTCCATCCACCAGCCGTAGCTCATCCCGACGCCGAGGTTGCCGATCAGGCGGCCGGCGATCTCGCTGGGACGACGGGTGCGGAAGACCTGGCGGTGGGCGATGTCATGGGCCAGCAGCGCGAGCTGGGCGAACACCACGGCCAGTACGACGGCCATCACCAGCTGCCACCAGCTGTTGCCGATCGCAACGAATGACGCCCAGCCGACCACGACCGCCGTACCGAGCAGCGCGAAGCGGGCCAGGTAGTAGCCCGGCCGCCGGTCGAGGAGCCCTGCCCCGTCGATGCGGCGGCGCAGCTCGGCGAAGTCGGAGCCGCCATGGGTGGCCCGGGTGCGAGTGGTGGGGGCGGTGGTCTCGATGGTCATGCCTCGAGTCTTCGCGGGTTCCGGCACGTTCGCGATGGGTCCGGCACCCGTTCGCAGGTGGTGCCAGCACCACCCCTCAGTCGCGGGTCTCCAGCACACCCAGCACGATCAGCACCTGCGCGACGACATAGGTGAGCATCACCCAGAAGCTGTTGTGCACGACGTCGACCTCGGAGAACGCGTCCAGCGCGATCAGCCCGTCGGAGACCAGGAAGGTCGCACCGCCGGCCCACACGAAGCCGTTCACGCCGGTGGCCAGCACGGCCATGGTGCCCAGGAGGACGCCGTAGACCAGCACAGGGACCAGCATGGCGCCGGCGCCCTGGGCGCACATGGCGACGAGCAGCACCACGGCCACGGCGTACGGCGCCAGCGCGATGCGGTCGACATGGAGCACGGAGCGATCGGCGTACGGCAGGAAGGCCCGGACGTAGGCGACCTGGGCGAGCAGGAAGAACCCGATCATCAACAGGAACGCGGTGTCGCCGGAAGCGAATCGGGGTGCGGTGTCGCCCAGCCAGCTCAGGCCGAGGGCGAGCAGGGTGAGCCGGACCAGCGTCGCGCGGGGTGCCTCCGTCGCCGTCCAGAGGGCCAGTGCGAGCAGCGCCATCAGGAGTGGCTGAGTGGGCCCGGAGATGCGGTCGATGTCGTTCCACTGCGCCCACAGGTGCACACCGGTGACGGCGGAGAGTGCGCCCATGGCGAGGACCACGGGCAGGCGGTGGCCGAACATCAGGTCTGCTTCCGGTCGCGGGTCAGGTATCCGATCAGGATGCCGATCAACACCCCGATCAGCGTCTCGACACCCCGGTCGACCAGCAGCGTCCTGGTCGGAGTCGGCGCGGCCAGGTGCACCATCAGCAGGGCCAGTGGAGTGATGACGACCAGCGCGATCGCATAGTTGCGACCCACCAGGAGCTCGGCGCCGACCTGGAGCGTCACGACCAGGAGGATCAGGGCGAGCCCGGGCAGGTCGAGGTGGAGCAACAGCGCGGCCAGCACCAGGCCGAGAGCGGTTCCGATCACACGTTGCAGCCCTCGGACCATCTGCGGCAGCAGGTCGCGGGCGGCCAACGGGACAACGGCCGAGACCATGGCCCAATAGGGATGGCCGATGCCGACGGCGGTGGCCAGGCCACCGGCGAGGAGTACGCCGGCCACGTTGCGCGCCACGTGGCGGCGCGCGGTACCTGCCCAGGTCCGGGGACGCCAACCGCTGTTGCCGATCGACTCGACGGAGCGGACGTGACGCCACAGGGCTCCGGTGGAACCGATCAGCAGGGCGAAGGCGGCCGAGGAGGCCGCGACCAGGATCGCCGCCGGGATGTCGGAGGGCGTGGCGGGGATGGAGGCGACGGCGGCGAAGCCGAAGATCAGGAACAGCGGGCCGGGCGGGTGCCAGTCCTCGACGTCGGAGATCCAGGAGCCGATGCCCGCGACCAGTCCGGCGACGGGCACGGCGAGCCAGGCCCGCTGGTCCGAGGTGCCGACCCACGCGCCGAGGCCGACTGCGGCGGTGAGCAGGACCCCCAACGACGCCTGCATCTGGGTCCTGGACAGGCCGACGCGGGTGCGACCGTAGAGGGATGTGAAGGCTCCGAATGCCGCATAGATCGACCAGTCGACCCGGTCGAACCACCACAGCAACAGCAGGGGCACCAGCACCGAGCACCCGGCACGCAGGGCGACCCGATGCGCGCCGTTGTGCGGGCCCACCTTCAGGGCGGCGCGGGTGACAGGGAAGCGGTCGGACACTCGCCCCATTGTTCCCTCTTGACGTGGTGCAACGCACGCGCAGCTCTGTCGTGGACAGCTCGCTCAGACCCTAGGATTCGATGCATGGGACATGAATTCGATCGCGACACCGAGGTCAGCGCCGTCGGGGAGAACGAGTACGCCGCCGACCTGGGCCCTGGTTGGGTCGTCGGTGGCGGTGTGAACGGTGGCTACCTGCTCGCGGTGATCGGCAATGCGTTGAGGGAGACGCTTCCCGGGAAGCCTGACCCCATCGCGGTCACGGCGTACTACCTCGCTGCTTCGAAGCCCGGACCAGCCACGATCCGCACACGGGTGGTTCGCGACGGACGCCGGACCAGCACCGTGGCGGCCGACCTGAGCCAGGGCGGCACGGATTGCATCACCGTGCTGGCCACCTTCGGCGACCTGTCCACGTTCACCGGCGATGTGCGCACCACCGCGCTCGAGCCGGAGTTGCCACCCGTGGAGGAATGCATCCCGACCTCGATGGCGCCTGAGGAGATCCGTCGGATCGCGCCGTTGATGTCACGCTTCGACCTGCGCCTCGATCCGGCGTACGCCGGTTGGGCGGTGGGGGAGCCGAGCGGCAACGGCGTCATCCAGGGTTGGTTCAGGCTCAACGACGAGCGCGACCCGGATCCGATCTCGTTGCTGCTCACTGTCGATGCCCTGCCTCCGGTCACGTTCGACCTGGGCATGCCCGGGTGGGCGCCCACGCTCGAGCTCAGCGCCCACGTCCGGGCGATTCCGGCGAAGGGGTGGCTGAAGGTGCGTCATGAGACGCGGAACCTGGCCGGTGGGATGTTCGAGGAGGACTGTGTCGTGTGGGACTCGACCGGTCGGCTGGTCGCCCAGGCGCGTCAGTTGGCCCTGGCGCCTCGGCCTCAGTAGCGATCGTCGCTCCGGGGCCGACCACGAGCCCAGAGGCCCTCTTGCCGAAGCCCGGTCAGCTGCGCCGGTCGAACCAGCTGCGCCTCATCGAGTAGACCCAGCGTCGGTTCGGGTGCTCGGTGACCGACCAGAGCTCGTCGGCGCCCCGCACGTAGGAGAGGTCCTCGCAGCCGATGGGCGTGGCCCACCGGTGCTTGCGAAACCCACCCGGCTTGCCGACGTACACGTTGCCGGGGAAGACCGGGCCGTTGGAGGCAGTGGCGTAGTACTTCCCGCCGGTCACAGCGATGCCCTGCATCTGGATGACCCCGCCGTCCTCGAGCATCAGCGGGCGTGAGTAGCCGTCGTCTCCGACCACCAGGTGCATGCTCTCCGGGTCGAGTGGGTAGCGCGCCAGCCGTGTCGTCTGCTTGCCGCGGCCGTATTCGCCGACCACCAGCTCGGGTGGCTGGGTGGAGCGGTCGAGGGACATGAAGGAGTAGCGCATCCGTTCCAGGCCCTCGGCCGAGAGCGCCTTGTAGGAGAACCGCACCGGCAGCACGTAGCGGTAGCCGAACGAGGCGACCTTGTCCTCGGCGGCGCCCAGCTGCAGCCGGTCGAGGACCCCACGTTCATCGGGGACCCGGAGGATGTCGTCGACCCGGCAGGTCATGAAGCCCTTCGACGTGGCGGCGATGTGCAGGTAGGGGCCGGCCCACACGATGCCGCCGGCGTGCACCTTCAGCGGGGCCAGCTTCATCTCCCCGTCCTCGCCAAGCGTGGGTACGACGAGCAGCACGTGGCGGTACTTCAAGGTGTCGAGGTCGAGGATCGTGATGCGCGATCCCTTGTTCACCTCGTCGATGTTCTTCGAGTACCAGGTCGCGATCAGCAGCCGCCGACCCTCGAAGTCACCGGTGTCCGAAGCATCCGCCGTGGTCGTGACGCCCTGGGGCCACCAGCGCTTGCTGCGGCAGTCGGAGCGGTCCCACCGGTAGGCACGGTGCACGGCTCGACCGATGGCGAAGATGCTGCGTCTGGCCCGCCGGTTGAGGTCCTGCACGACGCCCTCGATGCCGACCCGCCCGCCCAGGCGCTCGGCCAGCGCGTCGATCTCATCGATGTTCTCGTCGGTGCGGTGGAGGTGGATCCCCTGGACGAACTCGAAGGCCATGCCCGACACGTTAGCCGCGCGCACGCCGTCGGTGGTCCCGCCGGATGGCCGGACATAGCTGTGAGACCTACGTATTGGTTGATTCCTGGGCGCGGAATCGACCAATACGTTGGTCTCAGTGAGGAGGGTTGGCCCTGGAGCGGATGCCTGAGCTGAGGGGGATACTGGAGCCGTGAGAGGGATCTTCTTCGAGGAGGACGACGCGCAGGCCGTCGTCGCCAAGTTGCTGCGCGAGGGCTGGGAAGCGTCCGTGCAGCGTGAGCGCCTGGCCGGCGAGGACGACGACGAGGACCACCCCTGGGCCGTCCTCACCGACGCACCCGACATCGTCTTCGAGGTGCTGGTCGACCAGTACGACGGGTGGCTGGATGCCGAGGAGCAGGCGCCGCCGGTTGCGCAGCCGCTGGCTCCGCTGGACCTGCCGACCGGGCCGAAGCGGATCAAGCGGAGCGACCCCGGCGCCTGACCGGTGCGGCAACGCCAGACACCTGGTTAAAAGGTGGAACCAGCGAACTAGGCTGATTCCCATGACCGAAGACCACCGCCTCCTGCTCGTGCATGCCCACCCCGACGACGAGTCGATCGGCCAGGGCGCCACGATGGCCCGCTACGTCGAGGAAGGTCGCGGGGTCACCCTGGTCACCTGCACGGCCGGCGAGATGGGCGAGATCCTCGTCCCCGACCTGGCCCACCTGGCCGCCGACAAGGACGATGCGCTCGGTGAGCACCGCCGCGGCGAGCTGGAGAACGCGATGAAGGCTCTCGGCGTCACCGACCACCGCTTCCTCGGCGGCTTCGGCACCTACCGCGACTCCGGCATGAAGTGGCACGAGGACGGCCACGCCGTCGCCGCCGACGAGACGCACGAGAACGCCTTCTGGAACGCCGACCTCACCGAAGCCGCCGACCACCTGGTGAAGGTGATCCGCGAGGTGCGCCCACAGGTTCTGATCACCTACGACCAGTTCGGAGGCTACGGCCACCCCGACCACATCCAGGCCCACCGCGTGGCGATGTACGCCGCCCAGCTGGCCGCCGTGACGTCGTACAAGCTGGATCTCGGAGCCCCCTGGGAGATCGCCAAGATCTACTGGGGTGCGATGAGTGAGAACAAGATGCGCGAGAGCCTGCGCGCGATCCGCGCGGCAGGCGACACCACGTCGTTCGAGGGCATGGAGCCCGACGGCGACCTGGGCCCGTTCGTCACCCCCGACGACCAGATCGCGGCCCGAGTCGACGGCTCGGCGTTCGTCGACCGCAAGATGGCCGCACTCGCGGCCCACGAGACCCAGATCGAGAAGGAGGGATTCTTCTTCTCCGGTGCCGAGAGCGGTCACGCGTTCTGGGGCGACGAGTTCTTCCGGCTGGCCAAGGGCGAGGTCGGCCCGGTCGGTGAGGACGGCCTCGAGGCCGACCTCTTCGCCGGCCTGTGACCGGGCCTGTGATCCGGGCTGTGACCGCGTTGCTCAGCAAGGACGTCACGGGGCTCGCGAAGAGACGTGCGGCACACACGTGAACCGGACCCTGACCTGGCCGCCACGAGGGCCGCTGCTCGCCGCATCGGCCCTGCTCGCCTTCGTCGTCGGTGCCGGCACCGGCATCGCCTCCCTGGCCGTGCACCAGAAGTCGTGGCCCTGGCTGGTGCTGGCACTGGCTGCCCCGGCCGCGACGGCGGTTGCGTTGCGGGCCGGGTGGCTGCGCTCCGGCTTCTGCCTGGGCTGGATCGCCGTGGTCCTCGTGGCCCTGCAGACCCTGCCCGCAGGCGATTTCGTGGTGATGTCCAACACCCGCGGCTACGCCGTCTTCGGCTTCTGCATGGCGATGTTGATCGGCATGGTGGTGACCCTTCCGGCGCGCAGGCGCGCCAAGGAATCGGAATCGTCCACCCGTCCAATCTAGGATGACGGCCGTGAACACCAAGCCCTCCCGCGAGAGCAACGGCGGTCGCGTCGTCATCCTGACGGTGCTGGCCCTGGTCGTCCTGTTCGGAGGCGGCTATGTCGCGGCGTACGCCGGAGCCGGTGCCAAGGTGCCGCGCGGAGCGACAGTGGCCGGCATCGACATCGGCGGCAAGACCCATGCCGACGCTGTGAAGGCCATCGAGGCCGGCCTCGCCGACCGCACCGACCTGTCCGTGACCGTCGACGGCAAGGCCGCCGGCCTCACCGCCGAGCAGGCGGGCATCTCCGTGGACGCAGCGGCCTCGGCCACCGAGGCCGGAGGTGGTCGCAGCTGGTCGCCCAGCCGCCTGTGGGACTACTACACCGGCGGCGACGAAGTCGATGCCGTCGTCGACGTCGACCAGGCCAAGCTCACCGCCACCGTCGACCAGCTGAACGCGAAGTTCGGTACGCCGGCCAAGGACGGCACGGTCGACTTCCGCAACGGTGAGGTGAAGCGAACCGACGCAAAGACCGGCATGGAGGTCGATCCCGACGCCGCCCGCGAAGGACTGACCGAGGCCTACCTGTCCGACGACGACGTCGATCTCGACCTGGTCGAGGCCGAGCCCGAGATCACCGACGACGACGTGCAGAAGGCGCTCGACGAATTCGCCAACCCGGCCGTCTCCGGCCCGGTGACCCTGGTCTTCGACGACACCCCGGTGAAGTTGACGCCGAAGGACTACTCCCCGGCCCTGGGCATGAAGGCCGAGGACGGCGAGCTCGTCCCCGCACTCGACGAGGACCTGCTCAACAAGCTGGTCAGGTCGAAGATCTCCGACCCGAAGGGCAAGCCCGTCGACGCCTCATTCAAGGTGGTCAACGGCAAGCCGAAGATCGTTCCGGCCAAGCCCGGAGTCGACTACGAGCCCTCCGACATCAGCTCGGCCTTCCTGGAGCTGGTCGGTGACACCGGCAAGCGCAGCGTGAAGGTGAAGGCGACGGTGAAGAAGGCTGACTTCACCACCGCCGACGCCAAGAAGCTCGGCATCAAGACCCGGGTCTCCACCTTCACCACCAACTTCCCCTACGCCGAGTACCGCAACATCAACCTCGGTCGGGCGGCCGAGCTGGTGAACGGCACCGTGCTGAAGCCGGGGGAGACGTTCTCGCTCAACGACACCCTCGGTGAGCGGACCGCCGAGAACGGCTTCACCAAGGGCTTCATCATCAGCAACGGCGTCTACCGTTCCGAGTACGGCGGCGGGGTCTCGCAGATGGCGACCACGGTCTTCAACGCCATGTTCTTCGCCGGCCTGGAAGACGTCGAGCACAAGCCGCACTCGTTCTACATCGACCGCTACCCGGTCGGGCGCGAGGCGACAGTCGTCTGGGGTGCGCTCGACCTGCGCTTCAAGAACGACACCGAGCACGGCGTCCTGATCACCTCACATCTCACGCCCGCCGGCTCCGGCGGCCAGGGTGCGCTGACCGTGTCGATGTACTCCACCAAGACCTGGGACATCACCACCAAGACCGGTGAGCGCTACAACTTCACCTCCCCGCAGACTCGCACCCTGCCCACCGACGGCTGCACCCCCAACACCGGGTACGGCGGCTTCGACATCAACGTCTGGCGCTACTTCCACAAACCCGGCTCCGACGCGGTCGAGCGCACCGAGAAGTTCCACACGACGTACACGCCGTCGGACTCGGTGATCTGCCAGGACCCGCCGGCCCCGAAGCCGAAGAAGAAGAACGACAACTCCGGCAACGACTGATCGGGCGCCACGTAACGCCGCAGGGGTCTCGTCGTTGGACGATCCATGCGCGCACTTCGCCTCGTCCTCGGCACCCTGTTCACCGTCGTACTCCTCGCGGTCGGCCTGACCCTGCCGGCCGCGGCCGACGTCGGGGACGATGGCTTCCCGTTGCCGCTGCCCACCTCACCTGCGGGTGACCCGCCCGGCGCCAACGACTGGAACTGCCAGCCGACCGCGAAGCGGCCCACCCCGGTGGTGCTCGTGCACGGCACCTTCGGTGACCGGAAGAACCTGCTCGAGAACCTGTCGAAGGGCATCAAGGCTGCGGGCTTCTGTGTCTTCTCGCTCGACTACGGCAACCGTGCCACCGGCGACATCGTCAAGTCAGCCAAGACACTCAAGGCGTACGTCGCCAAGGTGCGCCGCGCGACCGGCGCGAAGAAGGTGTCCCTCGTCGGGCACAGCCAGGGCGGGATGATGCCGCGCTACTACATCAAGTTCCTCGGCGGCAAGAAGGTCGTCGACGACCTGGTCGGGATCGCTCCCTCCAACCACGGCACAGACCTGATCGGCAGCCTCAAGCCGTTGATGGGACTCACCGGACCGATCCTCGACCTGGCCTGCCGTGCCTGCTCCCAACAGGCTCCGGGGTCGGCCCTGTTGCGCAAGCTCAATGCCGGCGACGAGACGCCCGGGAAGGTCAGCTACACCCAGATCACCACCAAGCACGACGAGGTCGTGGTGCCGCACACCTCGGGCTACCTGGCAGTCGGGCGGCGTACCACCAACCTGACCATCCAGAACGCTTGCCCGAACGACCTCTCCGAGCACCTGCTGATCCCGTTGGCCAAGCCCACCGTCAGCTGGACCCTCAATGCCCTGCAGCGCAAGGGGCCGGCCAGCAAGAGCTTCAAGCCCGCCTGCTGACGGAACCGGAACCACGGGTCGGCCGTCCCACTGCACATGATGACGCGAATTCTCGGAGCCCTGCTGGTCGTCGTACTCACGCCGTTGGCCGCGTGCGACGACGGCGGCACCACGGATGCTCAGCCCGCAGACCCGGCGACCACCAGTGTGCACGTGCACTTCACCGACTCGTCGGTCCCGCCCGAGTACCACCGCAGCTGGGACCTGACACTCGACCAGGACACCGTGCATCTCGTCGTGGACTCCTACGGTGACGTGATTGCTGACGAGACCGTGGACATGCCGGCCGACGAGTGGAACGACTTCGTCGACGGACTGGCCGATGCAGTGGGGGACCTGGACGACCCGGAGTCGGGGGATGAGGGCTGCAGCGGCGGCACCTCGATGTCCCTCGACGTCGACGATGCCGGCGACGCCGAGACCTCACTCGAGGTCGACAACTGCGCCAACGACCACAACGAGGCGATCAGCGACGACATCGAGTCCCTGGTCAAGCCGTTCACCGAACTGGTCCAGCTCGACAAGCACACCCGCACCTGAGCGCCGTACGGCTCAACGGGCACAACGGTCGGAATCGGCACCTCACGCGACCCATGCGGCCGTTGTTCCCGTTCACCTGTACGACGCGGCGGGGGCCGGGGCGGCGGTACGACGGCGCGGCCGCACGACGGTGCGGCGGTGGATCAGGCGGGGGCGGCCAGGTACCTGTAGGCGTGGTGGGTGACGAAACCGAGCTGCTCGTAGAGCGCCAGGGCCGCGGAGTTGTCGCCGCGCACCTGCAGGTACGCCGTGGTGGCGCCGAGCGAGCCGCCCCAGTCCACCAACTCGGCCAGCAGTTGGGTGGAGAGCCCTTGCCGGCGGGCCTGGGGAGCCGTCCAGATGTCGTGCAGGCCGAGCCAGTCGCCGTCGATCGCGGCGCGGGCGTGTGCCCGGTCACCGAATGCAGCCACTGCACGGGTGCCGTCGTCGGTGAACTCGATCTCCGCGGGAGGCCTGGGCAGCGCACGCTGCAGTGCGGCCAACGACACGACCTGGAACAGGGTGTCGGCCTCGTCCGGTCGAGCGTCCACCCACCCGAGCGAACGCAGCGCCGCCTCCTCCTCCGAGTCCACGACCACCTGCGCCCACGCCGGCCGGCTCAGCGGTGTGTAGTACGCGATCACGGCGGCCGCTGCGTCGGCGTACGGCATCCCGGGGTTCCCCATGGCCAGCACCGATCCGGCACGGGCAATCTCCTCGGGAGTCACGTCGCTGCGCATCACCCACTCGCCCAGCGGCTCGGTGGGGACGGCGGGCCACATCGCGAGAGAGCGCAGCTCGGCCTCACGCGGCGCGACCCGATGGCGCACCGACGGGCGGGGAGGAACCGGCTTGCCGGAGACGATGTCGGCGAATGGGATCGACACCTCGGGGCCACTCTCAGGCGCCACGACGCACCTGCCGTCACCCCACGCCGTACACACGCCGAGCAGGTCAGTCATCGCGGGTCCCCCCGTCGGACCGGTCTCCCCGCGGAGCAGTCGGCGTACGACGACACGCTTCCCGACCACGTGCGGACCGAGCATGTGTCTGCCCAGTTCTTGGGAGTGCTGCTCGGATTCCATGTGGGGGATATTAGGCTGTGAGCAGCAACCCGCTCTCAGTAGTCCTCAGGAGGATCTGGTGACCTACGTCATCGCCCAACCGTGCGTCGACCTCAAGGACCGTGCGTGTGTCGACGAGTGTCCTGTCGACTGCATCTACGAAGGCAAGCGCATGCTCTACATCCACCCCGACGAATGCGTCGACTGTGGTGCGTGTGAGCCGGTCTGCCCCGTCGAAGCGATCTTCTACGAAGACGACACCCCGGAGCAGTGGAAGGACTACTACGACGCCAACGTCCAGTTCTTCGACGACCTCGGTTCGCCCGGTGGCGCCGCAAAGATGGGTGAGATCGACAAGGACCACCCGTTCGTCGCCGCGCTCCCGCCGCAGAACCAGGACGACTGAGCTCGGTGGCTGAGGAGGCGCCCACGCGCCCTCCCGCAGCACCTGTCTCCCGCCGTCTTCCCGACTTCCCGTGGGACAAGCTCACCTCGTTCGCCGCTCGGGCGCGCGAACACGGTGACGGCATCGTCGACCTCTCGGTCGGTACGCCGATCGACCCGACGCCGCAGGTCGCCCAGGACGCGCTGATCGCGGCCGCCGACAACCCGGGCTACCCGGTGACGATCGGCAAGGTCGAGACCCGCCAGGCCATCATCGACTGGATGACGCGCACCCTGGGCGTCACCGGTCTCGGTCTCGACGGCGTGCTGCCGGTGATCGGCTCCAAGGAGCTCATCGCCAGCCTGCCGCTGCACCTCGGCGTGGGCCCCGGCGACCTCGTCGTCCACCCACGGTTGGCCTACCCGACCTACGAGGTGGGCACGGCCCTGGTCGGCGCCGACTCCCTGGCTGCCGACTCGCTGACCGCCATCGGTCCTTCGGTGCCGAAGATCCTCTGGATCAACTCGCCGTCGAACCCCACCGGCAAGGTGCTGCCGGTCGACCACCTGAAGAAGGTCGTCGACTGGTGTCGCCAGCGGGGCACGATCCTGGTCTCGGACGAGTGCTACATCGAGATGTCGTGGGACGCCGACAACCAGCCCGTCTCCGTGCTCCACCCCGACGTCTGCGGGGGCAGCCACGAAGGCATCATCGCGGTGCACTCGCTCTCCAAGCGCTCCAACCTGGCCGGCTATCGCTGCGCCTTCGTGGCCGGCGACACGGCCCTGATCGGTGAGCTGCTGGCCGTCCGCAAGAACCTCGGGCTGCAGATGCCCGGGCCCCAGCAGCTCGCGATGATCGCCGCGCTCGATGACGACGCCCACGTCGTCGATCAACACGCGCGGTACGCGGCCCGGCGCGCCAAGCTCAAGGACGCCCTGGAACGCTCCGGCTTCCGCATCGACAACTCGGAGGCCTCGCTCTATCTGTGGGCGACCCGCGGCGAGGACTGCTGGCAGACAGTGGAGTCCCTGGCCGAGCTCGGCATCCTGGTCGCCCCCGGCGACTTCTACGGTGCGGCCGGCCACGAGCACGTGCGTGTGGCGTTCACCGCCACCGACGAGCGCGTCGAAGCCGCCGTACGCCGTCTCACGCGCTGACCTGTCAGCAGCCTGTGGCCGGGCCGGCCGGTCGGCGCGGTGAACGCGGGGCTGGTCGCCGGGCCCACCCACCAGGTCCCGGCGCAGCTCTGCTCCGACAACTCGGCACGACGCTGTCCCGTTGAGTGGGGAACGGGCCGGCGGCGAGATCGCCGCGCATCTACGGTGCACGGGTGTCCCTGAAGACGAATCACAACGCCTCGGCCGCGTCGCCGGCCCAGTCCGAGAAGTCCAAGCACCGGCACCTGCTCTCGCCGGGACGGATCGGTCCCATGGAGCTGGCCAACCGGGTGGTGCTGCCGGCGATGGACATGAACGTGTGCGTCGACGGCGAGATCGAGCAGGCCGACATCGACCACTACGTGGCCCGCGCTTCCGGTGGAACCGGGCTGGTGATCACCGGCGCCAGTGCCGTCGCCTTCCCGGTGGGTGCGACCAGCACCAAGGAGCCGGGGCTCTCCGACGACCGGTTCCTGCCGGGCCTCACCGCACTCGCCGACGCCGTGCACGCGGCCGGCAGCAAGCTGTGCGTGCAGAGCACCCACCACGGCAAGGTGGCCCGGATCGACACGCTCAACGGTCGTCCGCTGCTGGTGCCCTCCGAGCCCGACTACTCCGTCGACATGAGCGCGCTGGCCGACAACACCGGCGAAGAGCTCACCAGGATGGGTGCGGTGACGGCCGGGAGGAAGCCCAGCCATCACGAGGCGACGGCCGAGGACCTGGCCTGGTTGGTCGAGACCTGGGCCGACGCCGCGACCCGGGTGATGCGCTCCGGCGCCGACGCCATCGAGATCCACTGCGCCCACGGCTACGTCCTCGGCGCGTTCCTCAACCGGCGCGACAACCGGCGCACCGACAACTACGGCGGCTCCCTGGAGAACCGGGCGAGGTTGGCCTGTGAGGTCATCGCGGCGGTCAAGGCTGCGGTCGGCGACCACCTGGCGGTGCTGGTCCGGGTGGCCGGAGCCGAGTTCGGACAGGAGGGCGGGCTCACCAACGAGGAGTCCTGTGCTGCGGCCGCCCTCTTCGAGGAGGCCGGTGCCGACGCCATTCACGTGACCGGCTGGGGCCGCAACCCGTTCGCCAACTTCACCGACGGGCCTCTGCCCAACAAGGTCGGTGCCTATCTCGACCTGGCAGCCGAGGTGAAGAAGCACGTGTCGATCCCGGTGATCGCGGTCGGACGGGTACTGCCCGACGTGGGGGAGAAGGCGATCGCCTCCGGGCAGGCCGATTTCGTCGCGATGGGCCGCCAACTCCTGGCCGATCCCGACCTGGTCGACAAGCTCAAGGCCGGAACGCCGGAACGGGTGCGCCCGTGCATCAACTGCTACGTCTGCGTGCAGGAGAACTTCTGGGACGACACTCCGCTCTGTGCGGTCAACCCCGACCTGGGCAGACTCACGCCGATCGAGCTCGGGCCCACCCGGAAGCGCAAGCACGTCCTCGTCGTCGGTGCCGGCCCCGGTGGCCTCGAGACGGCACGGATCCTCAGCGACCGCGGTCATCGGGTCACCGTCGTCGACAAGTCCGACCGGCTCGGCGGAACGCTGTGGTTCTCCAGCCTGACCACACCGGACAACGAGCAGCTGCTCGACTGGCTGAAGTCCGAGGTGGGACGTCGTGACATCGACGTACGCCTGGGCACCGAGGCCACCCCCGCCCTGGTCGCCGAGCTGGCTCCGGACCACGTCGTCGTGGCCACCGGAGCCGTCCGCGGACGCCCCGACGTACCCGGCGGAGACCTGCCCCACGTGCACACCGGCGACACCCTTCGCGGCCTGTTGCTCGGCGAGGCCGCGGCGAACGACGGGTCCCGTCTGCTGCGCACCATGGGCAAGCTCGGCAAGCTCTCCGGCGTCACCAAGAGCCCGGAGACGATCCGTCGCATCACCAAGACCTTCCTGCCGGTCGGCAAGGACGTCGTGGTCATCGGCGGCTCCCTGGTCGGTCTCGAGCTGGCCGAGTGGCTCGCCGAGCGGGGACGCCGGGTCACCCTCGTGGAGGAGGGCCGGGCCCTCGGCCTGCCGATGGCGATGCCCCGCCGCTGGACCGCCGTACGACGGGCCGGCGAGCTGGGCGTGGCCCTGCACCGTGGTGGCACCGTCACCCGGATCACCGCGGACCGGGTCGAGTTCACCGTCGGGGAGGAACAGCTCAGCGCACCCGCCGACCTGGTCGTGCACGCTGCCGACACCAGCGCCGCCGCTCCGTTGGCCGACCAGCTTCGCGGAAGCGGTGTGCCGGTGGACGTGGTCGGTGACGCCGCAGAGGTGGGCTACATCGAGGGCGCCATGCACTCGGCGTGGCGGGTGGCCGCGACCGTCTGACGCCAGGCGTCCACACCCCTCCGCGTCCACGCCCCCTCCGCGTCCACACCCCTCCGCGTTACCGAAGCGTATGCAGGTTTCAGGACGAGATTTCCTGCATACGTTTCGGTAACGCGGGAAGGCACGCTCAGTCGTGCACGTCGACGTGCACGTGGTCGCGGTGCTCCAGGACGGCCACCGTCGCGTCGGACTTCCCGCCGACTTCGCCGGGGTCGTAGTCACGCCATCCGTCGTCGGAGCGGCCCGCGCTCCAGATCATGTCGTCGAAGATGACCGTGGCGATGTCGAGCCGGTCGGCCTGGGCGACCAGGTAGTAGGCCATCGCCCAGCCCAGCTTGCGCTGGTCCGCGTTGATCGGGCGGAAGAAGACGTCGATGGCACGGCCCTCGTAGTGGGCCGAGCCCTCCATGTGGCCCGAGCTCACGCCGTCCGGCGAGAAGCCACCGAGCGCTTGGTCGCCGAAGGCGGCCTCGAGATCGCGGCGTACGACGCCGGCACGCTCGGTCAGCCCGGCCCTGTTCAGCTTGTCGGAGGCTTCGGGGGCGTCGCCGTCGACGGCGCAGGTGAACTGCCCGTCCTGGGAGTTGCCGGTCAGCGCGGAGGCGAGGGCCCGCGCGTCCTCCGCATGGTCCTCGTAGGCTTCCGGGAACCCTGAGCGCTGCACGCGCTGGGCCGCCTCGGTGATCCGCATGTCCTCGTAGCCGTCGATCTTGACCAGCTCGTCGTAGAACGCGTTCGTGGCGTAGTAGGGGTTCAGCAGCTCGTCGCGTGATCCCCAACCCTGCGAGGGACGTTGCTGGAAGAGGCCCACCGAGTCCCGGTCGCCGGTCTCGAGGTTGACGATCTTCGACTCCTGGTACGCCGTGGCCAGCGCGATGCTCATCGCTCGCGCCGGGAGCCCACGGCTGGTGCCGATCGCCGTGATGAGCGCCGCGTTCTCGGCCTGCTCGATGCTCAGGTCCACCTCGTGGCCATCCACGTCGGCCGTGCACCCCGGGGACTCGGAGAACGGGTCGAAGCCCCGGTCGACGGCAACGGCCACCCCGGCGACCACCGCGACCACTGCCAGCCCAGCGACCACCCGGCCACGCATGCCCATGGCTCAGTCAGTCATTGGCGTGGAGGGCGGCGTTGAGCTCGATGCCCTGGCTCTTCCATGCGACGGCCTCGATGGCGCCGCTGACCGAGTTGCGCCGGAAGAGCACGTTGTTGGCGCCCGACAGGGTTGCGGCCTTCGCCACGGAGCCGTCCTCGAGGGTGACTTTGGTGCCGGCGGTGACATAGCAGCCGGCCTCCACCACGCAGTCGTCTCCGAGGGAGATGCCCAGGCCCGAGTTGGCACCGAGCAGGCAGCGCTCCCCGACAGAGATGACCTCCTTGCCGCCACCGGAGAGGGTGCCCATGATCGAGGCGCCGCCGCCGACGTCGGAGCCGTCGCCGACGACCACGCCGCCGGAGATGCGTCCTTCGACCATCGAGGCGCCGAGGGTGCCGGCGTTGAAGTTCACGAAGCCTTCGTGCATGACGGTGGTGCCGGAGGCGAGGTGGGCGCCGATGCGGACCCGGTCGGCGTCGCCGATGCGCACACCGCTGGGCACCACGTAGTCGACCATCCGCGGGAACTTGTCGACCCCGAAGACCGTCACGTGCTGTCCGGCCGCACGCAGGCGGGCGCGGGTCAGCTCGAAGCCCTCGACCGCGCACGGTCCGGCGCTGGTCCACACCACGTTGGTGAGCAGGCCGAACTGGCCGTCGAGGGAGAGTCCGTGCGGCCGCACCAGCCGGCTCGAGATCAGGTGGAGACGCAGCCAGACCTCCTCGGTGGTGGTCGGCGCGGAGGAGAGGTCATCGATGGTGACCAGTCGGACCTCACGGCGTACGCCGCGCACGTCGTCCTTGCCCTCGAGGGCCGCCAGCTCGGCGGGAACAGTGGCATCCGTGGGTGCCTCCCCGAGCGCGGGCTCGGGGAACCATACGTCGAGGACTGTGTCGTCGGCGGTGAGAGTGGCCAGGCCGTGGCCCCATGCGGGGGCGGAAGTCGTGTCAGTCACGGGGTCAACTCTACGGTCGCTCTCCCAGAGCCCGGTCACGGCTGCCGAATCATGAACGGTGCCGCGGGGCATTCCCCGGGCACCGTTCAGTGATGGTCGTCGCGTCAGCTCAGTAGCTCCAGCTCTCGACCTTCCACTCACCCTCTTCGGTCTTGACGAGCTCGACGGTGAACGTACCCACCGACGAGCCACCCGCAGTCATCTCACTGGTCACGGTCGAGTTGTCGACGCCGTCCTCGACCAGGGTCGGGCTGGCGAACTCGACGTTCTCTGCGTCGTCCGTGGTGATCTCGCTGCAGTCCGCGGACTCGGGGTCGACGAGGAGCTCCTTGGCCGCATCGCAGTCGTTCGTCTTGATGGCGCTGATCAGGTCCGCCACCACCTGCAGGGGGTGGGAGGCGCCGGTCGCCGGAGTGGTGGTGCCGGGATCACCGTCCTCCGAGGTGCCGCCGTCACTGCTGCTGCCTTCGCCACCGAGGTCGATGAGCCATTCGCCATCGACCTTCGTGAGGGGGAAGTCCTCGGTGCCGGAGCTGCCGTTCTCGACGTACTCGGTCTCCACCACGGCCTTGTCGCCTTCGACGGACTTCTCCTCGGCCGACGTGAGCTCGTAGTCATCGGCTGCCCCGAGGAGCTCCTCGCAGGAGTAGGTGTCGCCGTCGACCATCAGCGCCTGGACCGCTTCACAGTCGCCGTCCTCGGACGCGCTGACGAGTGCCTGCACGGTCTCGACGGGCGTCAGCTCGCTGCTGCCGTTGTCGTTGTCCTTGCCGTCATCGTCCTTGTCGTCACCACCGAGCAGAAGCACGGCGGCGATGATGCCGCCGACGACCAGGAGCAGGACCACGACGACCGCGGCGACGACCTTCTTGTTGACGCCACCGCCCGGCTGCTGGGGTTGCTGGCCCGGTTGTTGGCCCGGTTGTTGGCCCTGCCACTGCTGGTGGGGTTGGCCGGCGTACGGCGGTTGTTGGCCCGGTTGCTGGCCCGGTTGCTGGCCCTGCCACTGCTGGTGGGGCTGGCCGGCGTACGGCGGTTGTTGGCCCGGTTGCTGGCCCGGGTACGGCGGCTTGCCTTCGGGGTGGTTGTCGGACGGGCCGAAGTTGTCGTTCATCGGAGTTCCCCAGGTCGCAGTGATGTCGTTGACAAGGCGTATGTCCATTTCCGGGCCGGTCCAACCCTCTCGGGCCGAATCATCAGTTGAAGTACTGCCAGCTCATGACCAGCCACGTGCCGTCCTGGTTCTGCATCCGCAGCTGCATCCCGCGTGGGAACGACTGGCCGTCCACCACGGTGTCCACCTGGACGAAGGTGTTCTCCTCGTCGCCGATGGGGCTCTGGATGGTGCCGAACGTCAGGTTCTCGGGGATCTCGGCGAAGATGCTGTCGCAGTCAGCGTTCGGGTCCAACGTGGTCTCCAGGAGGGCCTCACAGTCGCGGGCCCCCAGTGCGTCGATGCTGGACTGGGCGACGGCCAGGACCTCGGCCTTGGCTGGGTCGGTCCCGTCCCCGGAGGAAGGATCCGGGGACGTGAGGTCCTGCGTCGGTGACGGGTCCGGGGTGCACGCGGGAGCGCCGTCCGAGCACGGAGGTGGTGTGCCCTCGCGGGGGTCGGTCCAGTTCACGACCTGCCAGTCGTCCCCGTCCTTCTCGAGGCTCACCTCCACGTCGAGGGGCTCGGGGGACTCGGGGCTCTCGATGGCGACATGCACGGTGGCCTGCTCGTCGGCGCTCTCGCCCTCGGTCACGTCGCCGTACTCGAAGCCCTCGGGTGCCAGGCTCTGGCACGTGGCGTCGTCGAGCTGCGGCGCATGCTCCCTCGCGGCGTCGCAGTCACCCTCCTCGAGCGCCGCGATCACCGCCTCCACGGTCGCGACCGGACCGTCCGCGTTCGCGGAGTCGCCGTCGTCATCGCTCCCGCCGGTGAGGAGCACGGCGGCGATGATGCCGCCGATGATCAGCACCAGCACGCCGATGACGGCCAGGACGGCCTTCTTGTTCACCCCGCCGCCCTGCGGTGGCTGGACGTACTGGCCGGGCAGCGGTGCACCCGGCCCTGACGGTGGCGCCAGGTGGGGCTGGTGCTGATGCTGTTGCTGTTGCTGTTGCTGTTGCTGTGGGAACTGCTGCGGCTGCATCGGCTGGTTCGGATTTTGCGGCTGCTGCGGGTCGGACGGTCCGTTGTTCTCAGTCATGGCGTGCCCCGAGTCGTAGAGATGTCGTGGCGTGGAACCTTTCCACCTGACGACCTCCCAAACCCGTGTACCGGGTGCCGGGGGAGCGCAGGAACCGGAAACTTCCGCTGGACGTCCGAGTCGGCAGAGCCGAAGATCTTCACGAACGCACACGAACCCGGGGAGAAACCATGCCGTGCACTCCGTCTCGTCCACGGCGCCCGGGCGCCACCCTGCTCGTCGGGGTGCTGGTGCCCCTGGCCGGGTTGATGCCCGCGACGGCCGGAGCCACCACGGCACCGGCGGCAGCGCCACTGGTGGATGCCCGCACCGCGACCCTGACCAGTCACCCCTCCGGCCTGCCGGAGGCAGGGTCGGCCCAGGCCAGACGGATCGCCTCGGCGAAGGTCACCCAGGACCTGGTGCATGACCGGCTCAAGGCCACCATCACCCTGCGGGCGACGCCGACCTCGGCCACGAACTCCGAGGTGCGCGTCGAGTTCGGCAACGTCGTCGGTACTTCCTGCCACGGTGACGTCGGCGTGTCCTCCCCGACGTACACCGGGCTGAGCTCGGGCTTCACCCGCAGTGGACGCACCATCACGCTGAACAAGGCGGTCAGTGAGGCGGGCTACATGGACTGGGACTGTGCGTTCGTGGCGACCACGGTGCCCGGAGGCTCCACGACGTACGACGCAGTGCTCGGCGAGCTGAAGGAGGTCCTGGCCAAGCCGAAGCTGACCATCCCCGCGGTCCAGCTGCTGCGCAAGAACGTGAAGAAGGTCAAGCTGGTCCCCAAGGTCTGGACGGTCCTCGAGGTGAAGGTGAAGAACCCGAGCCGGGTCTCTGCCACGAAGGTGGTGGTGAGGGGCGGCGGCAAGGGCCTGCGAGTCAAGAACGTCAAGCTGGGCAAGGTCCATGACGACTCCTCGGCCTCGGCCAGGGTGCGCGTGAAGCTGACCCGCAAGAAGACGACGACCCTGACGCTCAAGGTCACCGGCAGCGGCGGCACCAAGGCCACCCGCAAGGTGCGCGTGAGCCCGACGAAGGCGCCCACGCGGGCGGTGTCGGGCACCTACAAGTCCAAGGACGGTCGGACCAGGTTCACCATCAAGAAGGGCCGCCTGGTCGGCTTCTACACCCAGCAGTGGACCACCTGTGGTGGCTACCCGGACTTCCCGACGACCTCCTGGGTCGCCTACGACTTCCCACGAACCGCGGTGCCGCGCAGCGGGATCGTCGACGCCAGGCAGAAGCACCGTCTGTTCACGGCTGGGCTGCAGATGAAGGTCGTCGGGAAGAAGGTCACCCGTGGGCACTTCTTCTACTCCGGCCCGAACCGGTGCTTCGCGAGCAGCGCCTTCACCGCTCGGCGAGTCGGGAAGTAGGGCCGTCTTCGCCAACTGCCATCCGCGGCTTCGCAGTGCACCCGATCAGGTTCGAGGGAATCGATTGGTCGCACCGGTGCACGACGGCCTAGACTGGCCACACCAGCGTTCGAGCCGTCATCAGCGGTGAGCTTCCGGAAGAACGGGTCCAGCGACATCGGGCCTCACTAGAACCGGACGGGCAGGCCCGTCACAGCCGTGAACGAAGCGGCCACGGTCTCGACAAGCTCGACCGACGAGACGGTGGCAAGCGAGGTGGTACCGCGGTCACCCCAGCGCGTGGGGAGTCGTCCTCGTGGCAACAGCCCGAGTTGTACGACGTACGCAGGAGACCACGATGAGCTACCCCAAGGCCTCGTCCCAGGACGACAACGCCACGGTTCCCTCGAGCCCGAAGTTCCCGGAGCTCGAGGAACGCGTCCTCGACTACTGGAAGCGGGACGAGACCTTCATCGCCAGTGTCGAGCAGCGCGACGCAGGGGAGCACGGTGAGAACGAGTTCGTCTTCTACGACGGGCCGCCCTTCGCGAACGGCCTGCCGCACTATGGCCACCTGCTCACCGGCTACGTCAAGGACGTCGTCCCGCGGTACCAGACGATGCGCGGCAAGCGCGTCGAGCGACGTTTCGGCTGGGACACCCACGGGCTGCCTGCCGAGCTGGAGGCGATGCGTCAACTGGGTCTCAAGACCACCGACGAGATCCACGAGATGGGCATCGAGAAGTTCAACGGCGCAGCCCGCTCGTCCGTGCTGAAGTACACCGACGAATGGCAGGAGTACGTCACCCGCCAAGCACGGTGGGTCGACTTCGACAACGACTACAAGACGCTCAACCCCGAATACATGGAGAGCGTCATCTGGGCGTTCAAGTCGCTCTTCGACAAGGGCTACGTCTATGAGGGCTTCCGGGTCCTGCCGTACTGCTGGAACGACGAGACGCCACTGTCCAACCACGAGCTGCGCATGGACGACGACGTCTACAAGAACCGTCAGGACCCCGCAGTCACCGTGGGTTTCGTGATGGAGCCGACCGGTGACGACCCTGTGCTCGACGGTTGCCACGTCCTGATCTGGACGACGACCCCCTGGACCCTTCCGTCGAACCTTGCCGTGATGGTGGGCTCCGACATCGACTACGTAGTGGTCGAGGCCGGCGTTCCCGGCACCGAGTCGACCGCTCGCTACCTGCTCGCCGAGGCCCGGCTGCCGGCGTACGCCCGTGAGCTCGGCGACGCTGAGGGTGAGTTCAACGTCGTCGGCCGCTACCGGGGCGCCGACCTCGTGGGCCGCACCTACGCGCCGCCGTTCAGCTACTTCGCCGGCCATGCCAGTGCTGAATTCGGTCGGGCATTCCGGGTGGTCGCCGCCGACGACGCCGTGACCACCACCGACGGCACCGGGCTCGTGCACAGTGCGGGCGCCTTCGGTGAGGTCGACAAGGAGGTCACCGACCGGGAGGGCATCGAGGCGGTCATGCCGGTCGGCAAGGACGGGCGCTTCACCCACCCCGTCGAGGAGTACGCCGGCATGCTGGTCTTCGACGCGAACCTGCACATCATGGACCACCTCAAGGCCGCCACCCGTGCGTCGGCGGTGGTTGAGGAGGGTGAGGCGCGAGCCCCTCGCGAAACCACAACCACTGACAGCACCGGCGCCGTCACCCCCGGCACGATCCTGCTGCGCCGCGAGTCCTACGAGCACTCCTACCCGCACTGCTGGCGCTGCCGCGAACCCCTGATCTACAAGGGTGTCTCGTCGTGGTTCGTCGAGGTGACTGCGTTCAAGGACCGGATGCTCGAGCTCAACGAGCAGATCCGCTGGGTGCCTGACCACATCCAGCAGGGCCAGTTCGGCAAGTGGCTGGCCAATGCCCGCGACTGGTCGATCACCCGCAACCGGTTCTGGGGATCCCCGGTACCGGTGTGGAAGAGCGACGACGAGGCCTACCCACGCATCGACGTCTATGGCTCGTTCGAGGAGATCGAGCGTGACTTCGGGCGCGTGCCCCGCAACGCCGACGGCGAGCCAGACCTGCACCGGCCGTACGTCGACGACCTGACCCGCCCCAACCCTGACGACCCGACCGGCCGGTCGACGATGCGCCGGGTCGAGGACGTGCTCGACGTCTGGTTCGACTCCGGGTCGATGAGCTATGCCCAGGTGCACTACCCGTTCGAGAACCAGGAGTGGTTCGACGGCGTCGAGGGCAACGGAGGCCACTTCCCGGCCGACTTCATTGTCGAATACATCGGCCAGACCCGCGGCTGGTTCTACATGCTGCACATCCTGGCCAGCGCGATCTTCGAGAAGCCTGCCTTCAAGTCGGTGATCTGCCACGGCATCGTGCTGGGCTCCGACGGCCAGAAGATGAGCAAGTCGCTGCGCAACTATCCCGACGTCAACGAGGTCTTCAACAGCGCCGGCGCCGACGCCATGCGCTGGTTCCTGATGGCTTCGCCGATCCTGCGCGGCGGCAACCTGGTCGTCACCGACCAAGGCATCCGAGACACCGTGCGGCAGGTGCTGATCCCGCTGTGGAACAGCTGGTACTTCTTCAGCCTCTATGCCAACGCGGCCAACGACGGCGAGGGGTACGACGCCCAGTCGTGCCTCGGCCGGTCGATGGAGAACCCGCTCGACCGTTATCTGCTGGCCAAGCTGCGCCAGCACGTCGAGACGATGACGGAGCAGATGGACGGCTACGACATCGCCGGCGCCTGCGAGTCCACGCGCACGTTCCTCGACGTCCTCACCAACTGGTACATCCGCCGATCCCGCGAGCGGTTCTGGGAGACGGACACCCCGACCGACGAGGCGTCTCGAAACCACGACGCCTTCGACACGCTCCACACGGTGCTGGAGGTGTTGTGCCGGGTCACCGCGCCACTGCTCCCGCTGACGCTGGAGGAGATGTGGCGGGGACTGATCGGTGGCCGCTCGGTGCACCTGACCGACTGGCCCTCGGCCGATGACCTGCCGGCCGATGACGACCTGGTGGCGTCCATGGACGTCGTCCGTGACGTCTGCTCGGCGACCTCCGCGCTGCGCAAGGGCGCATCCCTGCGCAATCGCCTGCCGCTGTCGACGCTGACCGTCGTGGTGGACGGGGCCGCTCGCCTGTCAGGCTTCGAGTCGATCGTCTCCGACGAGGTCAACGTGAAGCAGGTGCGGCTGCTCGATCTCGCCGACCCCGAGGCCGCGTCGTACGGCGTCTCGCAGAAGCTCATCGTCAACGCCCGCGCCGCCGGCCCCCGCCTCGGCAAGGACGTGCAGCACGCGATCAAGGGCTCGAAGACCGGCGACTGGGACGCCAAGGTCGACGACGACGGGTCTGTCAGGGTGACCTCGGGCGGACTGGCACTGGTCGACGGGGAGTTCACCCTCGAGACCGTGGCCGCCAGCGGAGAAGACTCGGCGACCGGAATGCTGCCGCACGGCGGCTTCGTGGTGCTCGACACTGTGGTGACGGCCGAGCTGGCGGCCGAGGGCCTGGCCCGTGACCTGGTGCGGGCGGTGCAGCAGGCGCGGCGTGACGCAGGCCTCGACGTCTCCGACCGGATCACACTGACCATCGGTGGTGAGGATGCCGTCGTGGCCGCGGCGCGGCAGCACGAGTCCCTGATCGCGGGGGAGACCCTGGCCACGCAGGTGCGCTACGCCGAGTCCTCCACCGATGTCACAGGCACCGATGTCACAGGCACCGACGTCACCGGCACCGATGTCACCGGCACCGATGTCACCGGCACCGACGTGGTCGTCGGCGAGGGCCACAAGGCTCGAGTCAGTCTCGCCGTCGACACCACCAACAGCTCGGAGTAACGCGGGGTTACGGTCGCTGGACACGTGCTGTGCCGCGCGATCTCGTCCACACCGCCGCACAAGTGCGGGCTCAGGCCAGCGCGTGGCTGGTCCGAGCCTGCTGGTGCGTGGTCACGGGGTGTACGGCGGTGCGGGTCGCGATGATCAGCAGGCCGACGCCCAGCACGACCCCGTGCATGATGCGCAGCTCCGCGCCCAAGAAGAACTGGGGCAGGTACGTCGCCAGCCCCAGGCCGGTGAGCAGACCTCCGGTGCGACCGAGGGTTCCGGTGCGCCACATGCCATGAGCGAGTCGGCCCCCGACCAGCACCAGCGTCAGCAGTCCGAGGGCGAAGACGGTCATCGGCAGCGGGGCGAAACGGAAGGAGTCGGCGACGTCGATGACACCGGGATCACCCTGTTGGACGGCGTACCCGCCCACGGCGTGGAGGCCGTAGGCCTCGGCTCCGTAGTACGGGAGCAGCAGCGCGACGGCCACCCACATCCGGCTCTCGGCTCGACGGACGGGCTGACCGCTCCACTGCCAGGGCAGGTCTGCAGCGGCGCTGCGCAGGGCGAAGGCAAGGGCCACGAATCCGACCATGCCCAGCGTGTGGGCGATGGGCCACGCCGTCGAGTCGAAGGTGGCCGCGCCAGCGGCGCCGGTTTCCTCGCCCCAGGGTCGGAGCGCGGGGTAGGCGATGAATGCGAGGCCCGACGTGGCGAGCGCGATGGTGGTGCCGGCGTGCTTCATGGTTCCTCCCAAATGTGAGCACTGCTCTCTGTTGTTACGACAGTAGGGCTCGCGTCACCCAAATGCAAGAGCATTGCTCACATTTGTGAGACATGCTCTGCTTGGCATGCAAGGATGTGGGCATGACCAAGGGACCGACGCCGCGACAGGTGGCTCGCGCGGAGAACATCGCGCGCATCAAGGAACTCGCCCTCGCCCAGCTGGCCGGAACGAGTGCCGGTGAGCTGTCGCTGCGTGCGATCGCTCGGGAGCTCAACATCGTGTCGAGCGCGATCTACCGCTACTTCCCGAGCCGTGATGACCTGATCACCGCGCTCATCGTCGATGCCTACGACAACCTGGGTCAGACGCTCGAGGAGGCCGGTGCGAGGGGACGTCGTGGTCCCAGGCGGCGGTGGCTCGACGTCTGTCGGGCGATGCGCGAATGGGCGCTGGCCGAGCCCCACCGCTTCGCGCTGGTCTACGGCTCGTCGATCCCGGGCTACCGGGCGCCCCGGGACACGATTGCGCCCGCCGGTCGAGTGGTCGTCGCCTTCAGTGCCCCTGTCTGTGACGAACTCGGCGCCCGGGAGCCTGTGGCGTACGGCGATTCCTGGTCACGCCCGGGCCGGGTGCTGGCCTCCCAGCTGCGGGTCAGCGCCGATGCCCTTGAGCTCGACCTGCCGGACGCCGCGATGCTGGCGGTCGTTGCCGCCTTCGCGCGGGTGATCGGCGCGCTCACGCTGGAGTTGAACGGGCACTTCGTCGGTGGGTTCGAGCCGGCGGATGCGCTGTTCGATGCGTTGCTCGACGACGAGGCCACGAGGCTCGGCCTCTGACCTCTGATTCACCTGTCATGCGGTGTCCGGGGCGGCCCACCTGGAACGGGCTGCCGAGGAGGTGGCCCGAGCGCGGGCCACGTGTGCAGGTCAGTGGAGGCCGAGCTTGGTGGACAGTCGGTCCAGATGGGCGATCGCCTCGTCCTCCGAGGCATCCGGGACGCCCCAGATCAGTTCGGTGACGCCGGCGGCGGCCCACTCCTCGAAGTCTTCGGCCGTGGGCTTCTTGGCGATCAGGACGTGTATCTCGGGGGAGCCATCGCGCCCGGCGTCGGCCCAGGCCCGGTGCAGCGCAGCCGCCTTCTCATCGATGCCGGTCTCGATCGGCGTGGTCATCCAGCCGTCGGCGTTGGCGGCGATCCATGCGAAGGTCCTCGGACCACCACCGGCGCCGACGAGAACGGGCACGTGGGACTGCACCGGCTTCGGCCAGGCCCAGGACGCACCGAAGGAGACGAACTCCCCGTCGTACGACGCCTCGTCCTGGGTCCACAACGCGCGCATCGCCTCGACGTACTCACGCAGCACCGTGCGGCGCTTCGCGGCCGGCACGTGGTGGTCGGTGAGCTCGTCGACGTTCCAGCCGAACCCGGCACCCAGGGTGACCCGACCGCCGGAGAGGTGGTCGAGGGTGGCGATGGTCTTGGCCAGCGTGATCGGGTCGGACTCGACGGGCAGCGCGACGGCAGTGGAGAGCCGGATCCGCGAGGTGAGCGCCGCCGCGGTGGCCAGTGACACCCACGGGTCCAGGGTTCGCGTGTAGCGGTCGTCGGGCAGGGTCTCGTTGCCGGTGCCCGGGTGAGCAGCCTCGCGCTTGACCGGGATGTGGGTGTGCTCGGGCACGTAGAACGTGTCGAATCCACGCTCCTCGGCCGCGCGCGCGGCGGCGGCCGGGGTGATTCCTCGGTCACTGGTGAACAGGACGATTCCGTTGCGCATGCCGACAATCTAGAACACGTTCCAGTTCTACGTCGAGCGATCAGCGGTGGTCATGAGATCGGACTTGAGCGGTGGTGTTGACGATTCCGCGCGTCACAGCACGTGTTGAGCGACCGTAACCCCGCGTTACTCGAGGTTTGAGGGGGCGCATCTACCATGGCGGACATGCCCGAACTGGACCTCACCGCGGATGCGGTCACCCTCACCGAGCAACTGGTCAACATCGAGTCGGTGAGCCGTGACGAGCAGGCCATCGCCGACGTGATCGAGAAGGAGCTGCGCCAGCTCGACCACCTCGACGTCACCCGGCACGGCCACACGATCGTGGCCCGGACCGACCTCGGCCACGAGGATCGCGTGGTGATCGCGGGACACATCGACACCGTCCCGCTCAACGACAACCTGCCGGCTCGTCGCGACGACAAGTTCCTCCACGGGCTCGGATCCTGTGACATGAAGGGCGGTGTGGCGGTTGCCCTCAAGCTGGCCGCGACCCTGCCCGAGCCCAACCGCGACGTGACGTTCATCTTCTACGAAGCCGAGGAGATCGATGCGGAGTTCAACGGCCTGTTCAAGCTCTCGCAGTCGAACCCCGAGCTGATGCGGGCCGACTTCGCGATCCTCATGGAGCCCTCCAACGCCGTGGTCGAGGCCGGCTGCCAGGGCACGATCCGGATCGACATCGTGGCGAAGGGCGAGCGCGCCCACAGCGCCCGCAGCTGGATGGGATCCAATGCCATCCATGCGGCCGCGCCGATCCTGGCCAAGCTGGCCGCCTACGAGCCGCGCAAGCCGGTGATCGACGGGCTGGAGTACCACGAGGGCCTCAATGCGGTCTTCATCGAGGGCGGCGTGGCCGGCAACGTGCTGCCCGACGAGTGCGTCGTACGCGTCAACTACCGGTTCGCGCCCGACCGCAGCGGTGAGGAGGCGGAGGCCTTCCTGCGTGAGTTCTTCGAGGGCTACGAGTTCACCGTGACGGACTTCGGTGCGGCGGCGCTTCCCGGGTTGTCCGTCCCGGCCGCGGCCGCGTTCCTCGAGGCCGTCGGCGGCGAGGCCAACCCCAAGTTCGGGTGGACCGACGTGGCCCGCTTCAGCAGCCTCGGTGTCCCCGCCGTCAACTTCGGACCCGGCGATCCGCTGCTGGCCCACAAGCAGGAGGAACACGTGCCGTTCGCCGACATCCTCCGCTGCGAGGAGCAGCTCCGCACCTGGCTGGGGGAGAGCCGATGACCGAGAGTCACGGCCGCGACAAGCACCGCGGCCCCGTCGTGATGCGTCGCTCCCAGGTCGACAGCGGTACGACGGACCAGCGTCTGCTCGACTCGCGCGGCCCCACGGACTGGGTGCACACCGATCCGTGGCGGGTACTCAGAATTCAGGCTGAGTTCGTCGAGGGCTTCGGGGCCCTGGCCGAGCTCGGACCGGCGATCGGTGTCTTCGGCTCGGCGCGCACCAAGGTGGACGACCCGTTCTATGCGCGGGCCGAGGAGCTCGGTCGCAAGCTGGTCGAGGCCGGCTTCGCGGTCATCACCGGCGGCGGCCCGGGCGCGATGGAGGCGGCCAACAAGGGAGCCTCCGAGGCGGGCGGCGCCAGCATCGGGCTGGGCATCGAGCTGCCCTTCGAGACCGGCCTGAACCAGTGGGTCGACAAGGGCATCAACTTCCGCTACTTCTTCGCGCGCAAGACCATGTTCTTGAAGTACGCGCAGGGTTTCGTCGTCCTTCCCGGCGGTGTCGGCACCCTCGACGAGCTCTTCGAGGCAGTCACCCTGGTGCAGACCCAGAAGGTCACCTCCTTCCCGGTGGTGCTGCTCGGTGTCGACTACTGGTCGGGCCTGATCGACTGGTTGCGCGGGACGGTCCTGGGCGAGGGCAAGATCTCCGAGAAGGACCTCGATCTGATCACCCTCACCGACGACCTCGACCACGCCGTGAAGCTGATGGTCGACGCCCGCGAGGGTGCCGGTCCGACGGCGCCCGAGCCGAAGCAGCCGGAGTGATCGCGCAATGATGTGGTTCTTCGCGATCCTCGCGGTGCTGGCCCTCGCCGGGGTGGCCCTGGTCGCCTCCGGCTGGGGTTCGCCGATGGCCGAGGTCCACACCGACCGGCCCGACCTCGATCTCGCCGCCGGTCGGACACTCACCGGCACTCACCTGCGACAGATCCGGTTCAGTACGGCGGTCCGCGGATATCGGATGAGCGAGGTCGATGCTCTTCTGAGCCAGTTGGCCCGGCAGCTCGAGGATGCCGGCTCCGTGGCGCCTGGCCCAACGGCAGGTCCGGCAGGAGATCCGGCCGTGGAGCCGGGCGAGGCCACGGTGCACGATCCGACCACTGAGCGCTCGGCAGCCGCGCCGGAATCGCCCGACGAGGCCCCGACAGCCGACGGCCCCGGGGCCTGACCCCCGGCGACGCCTTGGTCCGGGTCCCTCGACCCCGGCTCGACCTCACGCCGTCCGGCCCACGTCGACGGCGACCGTCGACCGTCTGTGTGCTCGGCTGCCGCAGCAGCCGCTTGACACACGACGCGGCGCGGACGATGGCATGAAGCGAGCGTGTAGGGCACACTCAGCGCGTGCCTCTTTCGTGGATCGTCTACATCCTGACCGCACTTGCGGCGCTGGTCGTGGTGCTCACCCGTAAGCGCCTCGGGGGCGACAAGGAGAGCGCCGGGCGGTTCCAGACCTCGTCGAGCCTGCTCAACGTGCACACCGGGGCAGGTGCCCTGGCCATCATCTTGTGGGTGGTCTTCCTCGTCACCGGTGTCGGTGAGGGAGTCGGGAACGCCATCGTGGGCATCATTGCCCTGGCCCTGTTCTGGATCACCGTCGTGGCGGGCCTGATGATCCTCGTGCGATGGATGCCGGCCCGCGGCAAGCACTCCTCGGAAGCGGTCCACGACACGTGGAGCGATGGGCCCGGGTTGTCGGTGCTGGCCCACGTCGGCATGTTGGTCGGGGCCTGCGTCTTCACGTGGGCCTATCTCACCTCTGCCGTCTGACCCGCCCGCGGCCCAGCTCGGGAGCACGCCCGGGACGCCCGGTACTCACCGCTGGGCCGTCAGCGGCCCTCGAAGACCGGCTTCTGCTTTGCCACGAAGGCTGCGACGGCTGCCGCGTGGTCCTTGGTCGCGCCGGTGTGTTGCATCATCGTGCTCTCGAAGGCGACCGCCTCCTGGAACGATGAGCCGGCCGAGTTCGCCACCGAGCGCCGGATCGAGCCGAAGGACTGGGTCGGCCCTGCCGCCAGGCGCGTCGCCCATGCATTGACCTCGCCGGCGAAGTCGTCCCCGGAGACCACCTTCGTGGCCAGCCCGAGCTCGAGTGACTGCTCCGCCGACAGGGTGCTGGGGAAGTAGAGCAGCTCCAGCGCCTTGGCCTGCCCGACCAGGCGGGGGAGCGTCCAGGAGGCGCCGGTGTCACAGGACAGCGCGACGCCGGTGAAGGCGAGGTTGAAGCCGGCGGTGTCGGCCAGGATCCGGAAGTCGCAGGCGAAGGCAAGGCTGGCGCCGGCGCCCGCGGCCACACCCTGCACGGCCGCGACGACCGGCTTGTTCATCGTGGCCAGCAACGTCACCGTCGGGTTGTAGTGCTTGTCGACCGTGGTGAACAGCGCCTCCGAGTCACCGGACTCCAGGAGCTGGATGTGCTCCTTGAGGTCCTGGCCCACACAGAACGCCCGACCGGTCCCGGTCAGCACGACGCAACGCACGGCGTCGTCCTCGGCGACGGTGCGAACGGTCTCCAGCAGGGCTTCCTTGGTGGCGATGTTGAGACTGTTCATCGCGTCGGCGCGATTGAGGGTGATGGTGGCGACGCCGTCGGTGACGTCGAGGAGGACGGGCTGGTCGGTCATGGAGGTGGTTCCCTTCGAGGTGGTCGAGCGGCGTGGGGTCAGGAGGTGGTGCACAGGGTGCGGTCGACGAACCGATCGGCGCCGGGCTTCAACCGGTCGGCCTCGGCCCTGAAGAAGGCGGCGGCCTCGCGTCCGGGCCAGTCGGCGGGCAGGAAGTCGTCGGGCAGGCCGGGGTCACGGAACAGGAAGTTGCGCCATTCGTGCACGAGGTGGAAGCGGTGTGCGAAGTCGGCGCAGTCCGGGTCGCCCTCGCCGCCGCGCCACGGAGCCGAGCGTGCATGGCGCAACCACTCGGCGTACTCGGCGCCGAGCGTGCTGAGGTCCCAGCACGATGCGGGATGTTCAGGCGGTTCGAAGGAGACCACCTCGGCGCGCTGGGCCGACACCTCCTCGCGGGCCAGGAGGTCGTCGAGCTCGGGCTGGGGCCAGGGGCTGATCCAGACCCCGTCGGTGAGTTCGGCGTACCCCATCCACTGCAACGCGGATCGCAGCCGGGTGCGGGTGGTGCGGGCGCGGACCGAACCGAGCACGACCAGGTGCCAGTGCCCGTCCCACGTGCGGTCGCGGGTGCGATAGATGCGTGCCCCGGCCTCGTCGAGGCGTCGGATCGCCTGGGTGGTGGCGCGGTACCCGCGACCACCGTCCGTGGTGACGGGTGCCAGCCAGTCCTGCATCACCATCCGCGAGATCGCGGTACGCACGGCCGGGGCAGCGATGCCGACCGGCTCGAGCAACCGGACGAGAGCAGCCACCGGCGCTTGGTGTCCGCGGGTTCGCAGGTGGTCTCCGTAGATGTCGAAGAGCGCGGATCGGGCGTGCATGCCGATGAGTCTGCCAGCAAAGTTGTGACCGGCGTTTCGGGCCTGGTGGTGCGATAGGGAATACTGGTCGATGTGAACAGCGCCACGGGGCGCAGCATGAAACAGGAAGAGGTGCGCGGATGGCGGCGATGAAGCCGCGGACGGGCGACGGTCCGCTGGAGGTCACCAAGGAAGGACGCGGCATCGTGATGCGCGTCCCGCTCGAGGGCGGTGGCCGACTCGTTGTCGAACTGAACGCTGATGAAGCCACAGCGCTCGGTGATGCGCTCAAAGGTGTTGTTGGCTGAGCTGTGAACGAAGCGCGAGGTCGGGGCGGCCGACAACGGACTGACAACGTCGGGTCTCCGGCTCCACTGCGATCTCACGTCGAGGTTCCGCCCCAGGTGGAGCCGCCCACGTTCTCGTTGGTCGAGGCCCCTCTCGACCAGGGTGGATCTCTCGTCGTCGCTCTCCCCGTTCTCCGGGGAGACGGCGACGACGGCCTCACCCTCGGGCCGGGGGCTGCGGAGTTCCTCGAGGCCCAGCCCCTCGACCTCTTCGCAGTTCTCGACCACCACGGTGCCACCGGCAAGGCCGGCGAGGTGGTCAGCCACCCGTTGCTCGACGGTGAGGCACCGACGACGGTTCTCCTGGTCGGGGTGGGCTCAGGCTCGACCTCCGATCTGCGGGCTGCCGGTGCCGCCCTGGGGCGTGCGGTCAAGGACCGCGACCAACTGGCCACCACCATCACCTCCCTGGCCGACGACCAGGGTCTGCGTGCCTTCGTGGTCGGTCTCGTCCTCGGCTCCTTCGAGTTCCACTGGCGCAGGGACGGCGCCAAGGCGCAGCCCGTACGCCGGGTGCTCCTGGCCGGGGGCACGGAGCTGCAGCCGGTGCTCGACAGGGCGGTTGCGGTGGCGGCCGCCGGGTGGCGCGCTCGCCACCTGGCCAGCGTCCCGTCCAACGTGAAGAACCCGGCCTGGCTGGTCGAGCAGGCCCGCGAGGCCGCCGATGAGACCGGGCTGAAGCTGACCGTGTGGGACGAGGAGAAGCTCGACGCCGAGGGCTTCGGCGGAATCCTCGCCGTCGGTGCGGCCTCGCAGAGCCCACCACGGATGATCCGCCTCGACTACACGCCGAGGCGGGGCATCAAGCGCGCCGACGGTCACGTCGCCCTGGTCGGCAAGGGCATCACTTTCGACACCGGTGGCCTGTCGATCAAGCCCGGCGAGGCGATGGTCAACATGAAGCGCGACATGACCGGCGGGGCGGTGGTCATCGCCACGATGGCGGCGCTGGCGGCGGTCGACTGCCCGATCCGGGTGACCGGTCTCGTGCCGACCGCGGAGAACGCCATCGGCGGCTCGGCCTACCGACCCGGAGACGTGATCACGCACTTCGGTGGCCGCACGACCGAGGTCACCAACACCGATGCCGAGGGCCGACTGGTGATGGCCGATGCACTGGCCTACGCCGTCGCCAAGGTCAAGCCCGATGCCCTCGTCGACATCGCCACCCTCACCGGGGCGATGAAGGTGGCCCTGGGGCTGCGTACCGGTGGCTTCTTCGCCAACGACGAGTCGCTCGCCTCGGCGATCGACGAGTCCGGGGCGACCTCGGGCGAACGACTCTGGCGGATGCCGTTGGCCGACGAATACGAGGAGAAGCTGTCCTCCAAGGTCGCCGACGGCGACAACGGTGCCGGCAACCCCGGTGCCATCACCGCGGCGCTCTTCCTCCAACACTTCACCGGCGGACTTCCCTGGGCTCACCTCGACGTCGCCTCGGTGGGTGATGCACCCACCGACGTCAACGAGTGGACTGCCGGTCCGACCGGTTTCGGCGCCCGCACCCTGATCACCTGGCTGGAGCGGGAGAACCCGCTCGACGGTGTCACCAAGGGCCGCCGATGAGGGGTCTCACGGTCCGGTGGTCGCTGGTCGGTGCACCTGCCGGCGTGTTCGACGAGCTGAGCTCCTATGTCACCGACAGCTCCCATGCTCGTTTCACCGGCATGGAGGGCCTGTCCTTCAAGACCTGGCGTGCGCGCGCAGGGGAGTGGTTCGAGGGTTCCTACGTCTTCGAGTCCGACGAGGCCCGAGCGGCCTTCGAGGAGTCGTTCACGGCAGGAGCCGCCGAGTCGCCGGTCTCCCAGATCGTCGGCGGCCCGCCGGTCCTGGTCGAGGCGTGCGACGTCGTCGGCATCGCCGAGGGCGGTTCCGGCTTCAGCCCCCACAAGTGACCGGCCCACCGCGTCCTGTGCAGTTACCGAAACGTATGCAGGATTGTGGGCTCAAAAACCTGCATACGTTTCGGTAACTGCCCAGCAAGCCGAGGCGTGTAGCGGGGGAGAAGGCTACTCGGGGATCCATTCCTTCTTGGCGGCCAGCAACCCGTCGCCGACCGGCAACAGCACGGGCACGAGGCCCTCGGCCTCCTGGATGGTGCGCCCCAGCTCGCGGATGGCGACGGTCTCCTCGTCACGCTGGGCCGGGTCGGCCACCCGGTCGTGCCACAGCGCGTTGTCGAAGGCGACCACGCCGCCGGGACGCAGGAGGCGCATGGCCTCCTTGAGGTAGTCGGCGTACTCGCGCTTGTCGCCGTCGCAGAAGACCAGGTCGTAGTGACCGTCGGTGAGTCGTGGGAGCACCTCGAGCGCCGAGCCCGGGATGGTGCGGGCGCGTTGTGCGGGCACGCCGGCGTCGGTGAAGGTCTGCTTGGCGAGGCGCTGGTGCTCGGTCTCGACGTCGACCGTGGTCAGGACGCCGTCGGGTCGCATGCCGCGCAGCAACCACAGGCCGGAGACACCGGTGCCGGTGCCGACCTCGACCACGGCCCGCGCGTCGAGGACCGCCGCCAGGAAGCGCAGGGTGGCACCGACGCCGGAACCGATCGGCACCACGCCGACCTCCTCGGCACGGGCACGGGCCGCGGTGAGGATCTCGTCCTCGACGACGAATTCCTCCGCATAGGTCCAACTGGTTGGCTTGATGGGCGTGGTGATGGCAGCCTCCTGGGGTCGTGACAACGCGCCGTGGCTCGACCCTATCGGGAACATCACGGTGCCGGGAAACGTTGTCGGGGGTGAAGAGCGGGCTCAAAGCAACTCCGTTGCCAGTGCTCAGGTTCTTCTCAGTCGGGTTCCCTAGCGTTGGTGAGGTCAGGTTGCAGCACAGACGAGCGAAGGAGAACACCGTGTCGGAGAACCAGGTGGTCCCGAGCTGGGACGAGATCGTGGCCCAGCACTCCGAGCGCGTCTACCGCCTTGCCTATCGCCTGACCGGAAACCCTGCCGACGCCGAAGACCTCACCCAGGACGTGTTCGTGCGCGTCTTCCGGTCGTTGTCGACCTACAGCCCCGGCACCTTCGAGGGGTGGCTCCACCGAGTCACCACGAACCTGTTCCTCGACGGGGCGCGCCGCAAGCAGCGGATCCGCTTCGACGCACTCTCCGACGAGCGCGCCGCACGACTGCGCAGTGACGGCGGAGTGCCCCACGAGGAGTACGCCGACCAGCGCTTCGAGGACGACGTGGAGCAGGCCCTCGCCCAGCTCCCCCCAGACTTCCGCGCCGCGGTCGTGCTCTGCGACATCGAGGGACTGTCCTACGAGGAGATCGCGACGATCCTCGACGCCAAGCTCGGCACTGTTCGTTCGCGGATCCACCGGGGTCGCGCGATGTTGCGTGACGCCCTGGCCCACCGTGCCCCCAGTGCCGGTCGAGCCCGCTACTCCGGTCCGGCCCCGACGCCGTACGCACCGGAAGAGGTGATCCGGTGATCGGTCACGTCGGCACCAAGGTAAGTGCCCTCATCGACGGACAGCTGCCTGCGGCCGAGGCCGAGCGGTTGTGGAACCATGTGCACGGCTGTGCGGTGTGTCGCCAGCACGTCGAACGCGAGGGCTGGATCAAGACGCGTCTGGCCGGTCTCGGCGGTGACTGCGCGCAGCCGGCGCCGCCCAACTACCTGCACAGCGTGCTGTGCCAGTCGGCCCGCTACGACGTCGACGACGTCGACCTGCCCGACAGCGGCGTACGCCGCCGCACGGTCGCGGTGGCCGTCGTCGGGGCAGGCTCCGTGGGCGCGGCGATGCTCGGCGTCTTCGCACTCACCTTCCCGGCCGACGCGCCACCGGTCGATCGGCGCGGGCCGACCACGTCCTTGACGGGCGTGTCCGAGACGCTGCGGCCGGCTGCCCCGGCCAGCACCACGGCGCCCGTGAGCGCCACTTCGAATTCGGCGCGAACCTCCGTGGTCGACGCCTCCGCACCGAGATGGGTGACAATCAACCAGTGAACGACGAGCAGAACGACCGCCCAGACGACGCCAACGACGCCGAGCACACGCTGCCGTTGCGCCCCGACAACCCCCAGGGGTCGGGCTCCGACAGTCCCCAGGGGTTCGGCGCCGAGCACGAGGCTCCCCTGAGCCCGAGCTCGGACCAGCCTGCTGCGCCGTACGCCCCGCCGGCCTCGTCGGTGCCGGGCTCCCAGGCTTCCGGTGGCCAGGCTTCCGGTGGTCGGGGCGCCCAGCCGCCCGGGCAGCCGTCGTACGCCGGCCCACCGTCCCAGGTGCCCGGCAACCAGGGGCCCGGCAACCAGGGTCCCCAGCCGTCCGGTCCGCCGTCGCAGGCGCCGGGCCAGCCGTCGTACGCCCCGTCCGGCTCCCAGCCGGGTGCACAGACCGGCCCCCAGGGCTGGCAGCAGCCGAGCGGTCAGCCGCGAGGCGCCCAGCAGGGTCCACAGCAGGCAGCTGCCGGCCAGCGGCCGGGCGGCCCCCGTCCGCCGGCGTACGCCGCCCAACCGGGCATGAACCCGGAGTCCAGGAACCGGGCGAAGCTGTCCTCCGGGGTCTGGCCGGCGATCGCCGCCATGTCGCTCGTGATCGGTCTCGTCGGGGGAGGCCTCGGTGGATACGCGGTCAACAAGTGGACCGACGACGACCACTCCGACTCCCAGAACTCCAGCTCGGGACTCTCCGACGACGACGTGAACACCACGCCGCCGCTGCCGTCCAACTCCGAGACCTCGGACAAGAAGCCCCAGGCCGGGAGCATCTCGGCGGTTGCCGACGTGCTCCTGCCCAGCACGGTGCAGATCATCGCCGACTTCAACGGTGAGGAGGGAGGGGCCACCGGCTCCGGCTTCTTCCTCGACAAGCAGGGTCACGTGGTGACCAACAACCACGTCGTGGCCGATGCCGCGGACGGCGGCAAGATCACGGTGGTCGACCACGAGGGCAAGCGCTATCCCGCCACGGTCGTGGGTCGCAGCCCGGTCTATGACCTCGCCGTCCTGGACGTCGAAGGGCTCAAGGGGATCCACCCGGCATCGCTCGGGTCCTCCAAGGCGCTCCAGGTCGGCGAGCAGGTCGTGGCCATCGGCTCGCCGCTGGGTCTCAGCAGCACCGTGACCTCGGGCATCGTCAGCGCGCTGAACCGTCCGGTCACCACCGGGGGCGACGAGGACTCACAGTCCTTCATCAACGCCGTCCAGACCGACGCCGCGATCAACCCCGGCAACTCCGGAGGCCCGCTGGTCAACCTCTCGGGGCAGGTCGTCGGCGTGAACTCCGCGATTGCCACGACCGGCGGATCGAGCGTTGGCGGCGAGTCGGGCAACATCGGCGTCGGCTTCGCCATCCCGATCGAGCAGGTCAGGGTGACCGCCGACCAGATCCTGAGCGACGGGGAAGCCCGCTACCCGGTCATCGGCGCCACCGTCCAGAGCGACAAGGACGGCGGGGGCGCCCGCATCGAGGAAGTCGTCGACAACAGCCCGGCCGCAGACAGTGGCCTCAAGAAGGGCGACCTTGTCACTGCCCTCGACGACCGTCCGGTCACCGACAACGCCACTCTCATCGTGGCGATCCGGTCCCACCTGCCCGGTGACAAGGTGACGCTGACCGTCGACCGCGACGGTGAGCCCAAGAAGTTCGAGGTCGAGCTCGATTCGAAGGTGGGCTGAGCCCCATCCGAGAAACTGACTCGCGCTGCACTGTCACTGGATGACAGCACTGTCACTGGATGACAGCGCAGCGCGAGTCAGTGCATTTCGCGCAGCTCCCCGCTTGCCGTGGGCCGGCAAGAACGCGGACTAGGAGTCGTCCTCGCCGTACCTCGGGTCGACCTCGTCGGCCGAGACCCCGAGGAGCTCGGCCACCTGCTCGACCACGACGGTGAGGACCAGGGCCTCGAGCTCCTCCCTGCCCTCGCAGCGGTGCTCGATCGGTCGCCGGAAGACGACCAGCCGGGTGGGTGCGGTGCCGGTTCCTCGGATCAGCGAGGAGAGCGGAACCGAGTCGACGTCCCAGTCGTCGGGCACGAGCGGGGTGTCCTCGACCGCGAACTCCACGAGGCCCAGCTGACGGTGCCAGCGCTCGTCGATGGCCGAGACCACACCGAGGACCAGCGAGTCGAAGCGTTCGCGGCGGGTGGGTCGTGGCCGCACGATCCGCTCACCGGCCCGGGTCCGCGGCAGGATCTCCGGGCCGCGGGGACCGCGGCCGCGGCGGTCGCGGGTGGGTCCTGCTGTCCGGCGTGGAGCGCTCGGATCGAAATCCTTCGGGCCGCTCGCGTTCCGGTCGGATGAGTCCCACCCGGACGAGTCCCACGGTGTCGCTCGTTGCTCAGTCACGCCGCGAGCCTAAACCGCTGGCGGTCACCTTGGCGGTAGCGTCTGCCGCGTGACTTCAGCCCGTCGTTGTTCGCGTACTGCCTGCGGCCGCCCCGCAGTCAACACGCTGACCTACGTCTACGCCGACCAGACCGCGGTGCTGGGCCCCTTGGCGACGTACGCCGAGCCGCACGCCTACGACTTGTGTGAAGCTCACAGCGAGCGTCTGAGCGCACCCCGGGGCTGGGAAGTCATGCGCCTGGCGCCCGACCCGTCCACGCTCGAGCCGTCCAGCGACGACCTCCTGGCGCTGGCCGATGCGGTGCGCGAAGCGGCGCGTCCGGCAGCGCCCGTCGCCCAGACCGACGGACTGCAGACCGAGACCGGTCGCGAGACCACCCGACGTGGACACCTCCGGGTCCTGAGCAGCGACTGAGGGCTCGGCCTGCACGGTCGCCCCCTCAGCCCTCCGTGCGCTGCACGAACTGCACCGGATGCCCGTCGGGGTCCTCCACGAAGGCGACCCGCAGGGCGCCGTCGAGGAAGGAGTGCGGACCTCGGTGTTCGGTACCACCGGCCGCGAGAGCGTGGGCGTGAGCGGCCTCGACGTCATCGGTCCACAGGGTCATGGCTGCGCGGTGTCCGCTGGTGACCGGGGTGAGGTCGTGGCTCTGCGCCGCCGGACCGGGCAGCGCCAGCCCGAGACCGAAGCCGTCGAGGTGGAGCTCGACCTTCACCGGGGCGACCTGTGGCACCCGGAACCGCTCGACGAAGCCGAATGCGCTGTAGAAGGTGGCCGCACGCTCGCAGTCGGCGACGAAGAGGATGACCTGCGGATCGGAGAAGTTCATCAGCCCATCTCCTGGGGCAGGGCGGTGCCGGTCTCGACGTAGGTCTTGAGGCTGCTGGTCAGGAACAACCAGCCACCGGTTGCCTGTCGCCCAGTCTCGGTGCCGGCGATCCCGCGGTGCTCGATCGTGAGGGTGGTCAGCGGCCCCTCCTGTTCCAGCAGCCAGGTGACCTCGCTCGGAGCATCGGCTGCGACCCCTTCGTCCCAGACTGCGTCGAAGGTCTGAACCAGGCGGCGGGGCGCGTCGACCGTGACATTGCGTCCCTTGATCAGTGCCACCCCGTCGGGTGTCTGGCAGGCATAGTCGCTGTCGGCGTCGACGTTGGTCATGGAGCAGCCGAAGTACCAGTTGCGGGCGTCGTCGGTGGTGATCGCCTCCCACACACGTTCGATGGGGGCGTTGATGACGATCTGCTGCACGAGGTCGGGAGTGGTGGTTCGGTTGGTGGTCATGCGGGTTCCCTCCGTTGTGGATGCTGACGTGTCTGTCTCGATGCGGTCGCGCAGTCGAATCAGGCCGCTGCCCCAATGGGCGGTGTAAGTCGTGGTCCACTGTCGGGCCAGGTCCAACAGTGGCGTCGGGTTGAGATAGCAGAGCCGGTTGCGACCCACTTTTCGGGTGACGACCAGTCCGGCGCGTTCGAGGACGCCGACGTGCTTGAGCACGGCGTGCCTGCCCAGATGCGGCAGTGCCCCTTCCAGGTGCTTGACCGGACGACCGTCCTCGGCCCGGAGCAGGTCGAGAATGGCGCGTCGTCCGGGGTCTGCGATTGCCGCGATCGTGGTCGCGTCGTCGTACTTCCCGGTGCTCACGCCTGCACAATAGGTGACTGGAAAGTCACCTGTCCAGCGTGAGCCCTGCCGTGCACCCGGCTGACGATAGGGTCGGAACCATGTCACCAGCTCCCGCGTCGCACAGCACGCTCGATCCCGACAACCTCCACGCGATCTTCAAGGCGTACGACGTCCGCGGCACCGTCGGTGACCAGATCGACGAGGTGCTCGCTCGTCGCGTGGGCGGCGCGTTCGTCGCCGTCACGGGGGCACCGACCGTCGCGATCGGTCACGACATGCGGCCTTCGTCGCCCGGGCTGGCCCGGGCCTTCGCGGAGGGCGCGGCGCGGGCCGGGGCCGACGTGGTGATGATCGGCCTGGCCTCCACCGACCAGCTCTACTTCGCCTCGGGACACCTCGACCTGGCCGGCGTGATGTTCACCGCCAGCCACAATCCCGCCGCCTACAACGGCATCAAGATGTGCCGCCCCGGTGCCCGTCCGATCGGTGCGGAGACCGGTCTGCTCGAGATCCGCGACGCGGTGGTCGAGGAAGTCGTCGGCGATCGGGAGGGTTCGATCACCGAGCGCGACGTCCTCGCCGGCTATGCCGACCACCTCCTGTCCCTGGCCCCGGTCGAGGGCCGTCGGCTCAAGGTCGTCGTCGATGCCGGCAACGGCATGGCCGGCCACACGGCCCCGGCCGTCTTCGAGCGCCTGGGCGACAAGGTCGAGGTCGTGCCGATGTACTTCGAGCTCGACGGAACCTTCCCCAATCACGAGGCCAACCCGATCGAGCCGGCGAACCTGGTCGACCTCCAGGCCCGGGTGCTGGCCGAGGGTGCTGACATCGGGCTGGCCTTCGACGGCGATGCCGATCGTTGCTTCCTCGTCGACGAGCGCGGTGAGCTCGTCTCCCCGTCCACCCTGACCGGCCTCATCGCTGCCCGGGAGCTGGCCCGGGAGCCCGGCTCCACGGTCATCCACAACCTGATCACCTCCCGTTCGGTGCCCGAGATCGTGGGGGAGCTCGGTGGCACCGCGGTCCGCACCCGTGTCGGGCACTCGTTCATCAAGGCCACGATGGCCGAGACCGACGCGATCTTCGGCGGCGAGCACAGTGGGCACTTCTACTTCCGTGACTTCTGGCGTGCAGACTCGGGAATGCTGGCCGCGCTGCACGCCCTGGCCGCGTTGGCCGAGGGCGAGCGCCCCCTGTCCGAGCTGCTCGCCGACTACGTGCGCTTCTCCTCGTCGGGCGAGATCAACTCGACCGTGACCGACCAGGCTGCGGTGCTGGCCGAGATCGAGGCCCAGCATGCCGGCCGGTCGGGGGTTTCGCTCGACCACCTCGACGGCCTCACCGTCGCCCACGACGACTGGTGGTTCAATGTGCGGGCCTCCAACACCGAGCCCTTGCTTCGGCTCAATGCAGAGGGCAAGGACGAACAAACCATGGCGAGCGTGCGTGACGACGTACTCAGCGTGATCAGGAGAGATCAGTGAACATCGACCCCCAACTTCTCACGATCATCGTGTGCCCCGACTGCCACGGCGACCTGACGGCCCGGGCCGAGGAGCTGGTCTGCAGCGGCTGCGGCCTGGCCTACCCGGTGCGTGACGACATCCCCGTGCTGCTGGTCGACGAGGCCCGCAAGCCGGCCTGACGCCATGTGGTTCGACGAGTCCCGCCTCGACGACGAATCCGCACTCGCCGGATCCGACCTGCTGCTCCGCTCGCTGGCCGAGTCCGGCTCGCGAGTACGCCGTGCTGCCGGCGACGCGCGTGAAACGATCGGGGAGGCGTTGCGCCGCAGTGATGTCTCAAGGCCGCGCGCGGTCATTGCCGCCGGTCCCGACTCGCGCCTGCTCCGGGCGGTGCTCGAGCCCTGGTGTCCGGTGCCCTTCGTGGCCTGGCCGGGTTCGGCGCTCCCGGGTTGGGCCGGCTCGCTCGACCTCGTCGTGATCCTGGCCCCGGAACGCGCCGACCCCGCTGCGGCCTCCGCCGTTGCCGAGGCCGTCCGCCGCGGATGCCAGGTGGTGGTGGCGTGTCAGAGCGACTCGATGGTGGCCGAGCACGCCGCCGGACGCTGGAGCACGATCCTGCCGATCGCCTCCGGTGACCAGCTCGCGACCGCCGTGGTGATGCTCGACTACCTGCACCGCCTCGGGCTCGGTCCGGAGTCCGACGCCGACGAGGTGGCCGCGGCCCTCGACGACGTGGCGATCGCCTGCTCACCCCACCGCGACATCGCGGTCAACCCGGCCAAGATGGTGGCCATCGGGCTCGCCGACGCGAACCCTTTGGTGTGGGGAGGCTCCGTCCTCGCCGCCCGCGCCGCGCGCCGGGTCGCGGAGTCCGTCCGCCGGGCCTCGGGGCGAGGCGCGCTGGCCGGTGACGCCGAGCACCTCCTGCCGGTGATCGAGGCCACTCGCGCCAGGAACGTGTTCGACGATCCGTTCGCCGACGACGGGGGCGAGCTGCGCACCGTCCTCGTCGTCCTCGAGGACGGCTCCGACGACCAGGTGGCCCGTGAGCAGCGCGGCCGGCTGCTGGCCGCGGCCGAGAGTCGCGGCGTACGCGTCGAGACGCTGGCGGCCGAGGCGGGCAGCGAGGTGGCGCGGTATGCGTCCCTGCTCCTGTCGGGGTCCTACACCGCCGCCTACCTCCAGCTCGCCCTCGTCCAAGACTGATTTGCCGCAACGTCCTGCGTACCGGTTGCTGGAGGCGCCGCAACGCGGGACGTACGACGCAACGTCCTGCAGGACGGTCGTGAGGAGCCCCCCTACACTGAGCGCGTGATGACACACATGTGTGCCAATGCCCCGGCCGACGACGCCTCGGTGCCCCGTCGATGAGTGCCGGCCTGTTCGCGCTCCTCGACGACGTTGCCGCGCTCGCGCGCGTGGCCGCCGCCTCCATCGACGACGTGGGCGCCGCAGCCGGTCGGGCGAGTGTGAAGGCCGCGGGGGTCGTGGTCGACGACACCGCTGTCACACCGCAATACGTCTCCGGGGTCGCAGCCAAGCGTGAGCTGCCGATCATCAAGAAGATCGCCATCGGCTCCATCCGCAACAAGCTCCTGATCATCCTGCCGCTGGCGCTGCTGCTGAGCCAGTTCCTCCCCTGGCTGCTGACCCCGATCCTCATGTGTGGTGGCACCTTCCTGTGCTACGAAGGGGCCGAGAAGATCTGGGAGAAGGTCAGCGGCCACGGCAGCGGCTCCGAGGAAGCGGTGAAGGCCGAGATCAGTCCCGATGAGGAGAAGACGATGGTGGCCGGGGCGATCCGGACCGACCTGATCCTCTCCGCCGAGATCATGGTGATCTCCCTCAACGAGGTCGCCGATCAGGCCTTCCTGGCTCGTGCCGCGATCCTCGTGGTCGTTGCCCTGGGCATCACCGTCCTGGTCTACGGCGTGGTTGGCGTCATCGTGAAGATGGACGACGTCGGCGTGGCAATGACCCGGTGGCGCTCGGGCCTCGCTCAGAAGGTGGGCGCGGCCATGGTCAAGGGCATGCCGGCACTGCTGGGAGTGATCTCCGTGGTCGGGACCGCGGCCATGCTGTGGGTCGGTGGGCACATCCTGCTGGTCGGCCTCGACGACCTCGGCTGGCACCCGCCCTACGAGTTCGTCCACCACCTCGAAGAGCGGGTCCACCACGCGGTCAGTGGCATCGGCGCGGTCCTCGGTTGGCTGGTCAACACCGTCGCCTCGGCCATCATGGGGCTCATCGTCGGTGCCGTGGTCGTGGTGGTCATGCACTTCCTGCCGTTCGGTCACTCCGCCGAGAAGGCCCACTGACCGGTGTCGGTGTCGTGCCGTGATTCTGTGGCCGGCGGCACACACTTGTAGTCTGGGCGCAGTCCGCGCGGGAGATCCCGAAGAGTTGCAGATGCACCGCGGAACGCAGTCGAACATGTTGAGGACCATTCGATGGATTACAACGTTGCTGACCTGAGCCTGGCCGACTACGGCCGCAAGGAGCTCACCCTCGCCGAGCACGAGATGCCCGGCCTCGTTTCTCTTCGCACGACGTACGGCGACGCGCAGCCGCTGAAGGGTGCCCGGATCGCCGGCTCCCTGCACATGACCGTGCAGACCGCGGTCCTGATCGAGACCCTGGTGGCCCTCGGCGCCGATGTCCGCTGGGCGACCTGCAACATCTTCTCCACGCAGGACCACGCCGCTGCCGCGGTCGTCGTCGGCCCGCCCGGCAAGGGCGGCACCGTCGAGGACCCCAAGGGCACCCCGGTCTTCGCCTGGAAGGGCGAGACCCTCGCCGAGTACTGGGACGAGGCCGAGAAGGTCTTCGCCTTCACCGACGACTCCGGCAACCCGGTCGGTCCCAACATGCTCCTCGACGACGGCGGCGACATCACGCTGCTCGTCCACAAGGGCGTCGAGTTCGAGAAGGCCGGAGCGGTTCCCGGCCAGGACTCCACCGACAACGAGGAGTACAAGGAGGTGCTGCGCGTCCTTGCCCGGTCGCTGGAGAACGACCCGCAGCGCTGGACCACCATCGCGAACGGCATCAAGGGTGTCTCCGAGGAGACCACCACCGGCGTGCTGCGCCTCTACGACCGCTTCAAGGAGGGCTCGCTGCTCTTCCCGGCGATCAACGTCAACGACTCGGTCACCAAGTCGAAGTTCGACAACAAGTACGGCTGCCGCCACTCGCTGATCGACGGCATCAACCGCGGCACCGACGTCATGATCGGCGGCAAGGTCGCCGTCGTCTGCGGGTACGGCGACGTGGGCAAGGGCTCGGCCGAATCGCTGCGCGGCCAGGGTGCTCGGGTCATCGTCACCGAGATCGACCCGATCTGCGCGCTCCAGGCGGCCATGGACGGCTACGAGGTCAAGCGCCTCGAGTCGGTCGTCGAGACCGCTGACATCTTCATCACCACCACCGGAAACTTCGACATCATCCGGGTCGAGCACTTCGAGAAGATGAAGCACCAGGCCATCGTGGGCAACATCGGCCACTTCGACAACGAGATCAACATGGCCGGTCTCGCCAAGATCGAGGGCATCGTCAAGGACGAGATCAAGCCGCAGGTCCACCAGTGGATCTTCCCTGACGGCAAGAAGGTCATCGTGCTGAGCGAGGGGCGTCTGCTCAACCTCGGCAACGCGACCGGCCACCCGTCGTTCGTGATGTCCAACTCCTTCACCAACCAGGTGCTGGCCCAGATCGAGCTCTTCACCAAGACCGAGGAGTACCCGGTCGGCGTCTACGTGCTGCCCAAGCACCTCGACGAAGAGGTCGCGCGACTGCACCTGGACGCCCTCGGCGTCGAGCTCACCGAGCTCACCCAGGAGCAGGCCGACTACCTCGGCGTTCCGGTCGAGGGCCCCTACAAGTCGGAGCAGTACCGCTACTGAGCGGGCCCGACACATGAGCGCAGCGAACGACTTCGGAACCAAGGGACGCGTCCTCGTCGTCGACGACGACGCGTCCCTTGCCGAGATGCTCACGATCGTGCTGCGGCAGGAGGGCTTCGATGCCCGGGTGTGCCCTCGTGGCGACCTCGCCCTTGCCGAGTTCCGTGACTACCGGCCCGATGTGCTGCTGCTCGACCTGATGCTGCCCGGCAAGGACGGCATCGACGTGTGCAAGGAGATCCGTGCCGAGTCAGGCATCCCGATCGTCATGCTCACCGCCAAGGGCGACACCGTCGACGTGGTCGTCGGCCTCGAGTCAGGGGCCGACGACTACATCGTCAAGCCGTTCAAGCCCAAGGAGCTCGTGGCCCGGATCCGGGCCCGGGTCCGCCGTACGGAGAACTCGCCGCAGGAGAGCCTGACCATCGGCGACCTGAGCATCGACGTCGCTGGGCACTCGGTGACCCGCGGCAGCGAGAAGGTCAACCTGACGCCGCTGGAGTTCGATCTCCTGGTTTGCCTGGCGCGCAAGCCCTGGCAGGTGTTCACCCGCGAGGTGCTCCTCGAGCAGGTGTGGGGTTACCGGCACGCGGCCGACACCCGTCTGGTCAACGTGCACGTCCAGCGCCTTCGCTCCAAGGTCGAGCACGACCCGGAGAACCCCGAGATCGTGGTCACGGTCCGCGGGGTGGGATACAAAGCCGGAAGCTCCTAGGCCCCGCCATGCGCTCACGGCCGTTGACCGATGCCATCCGTTGGGCCCTGACGTTCTGGCGTCGATCGATCCAGGCCCGGGTCGTGGTGAGCACCGTCCTGCTCTCGGCGATCGTGTTCAGTGTCGTGGGCTGGTTCCTCTTGCAACAGACCAAGGACGGCCTGGTGGATGCCCGCGTCGATCGCGTGGTCGCCGAGGCCGCCAACGAGACCGCCGATGCCCGTGCCCGGCTGGCCACCGTGCCCGGCACGGACGATGAAGCCAGCCTGCAGCTGCAACAACTGGTGGACCCGATCATCTCGCGGGGCGCCTCCCGTGGCTTCTCCGTGGTGCTGAACGGTCCCATCGGTGAGGACCCGACCGACCTGGCTGGCAGTGGTCCGCGCTACTCCAAGGACCTCGACCTCAACAGCGTGCCCGACGAGCTCGTCGAGCACCTCGACCAGAGCGACGCCACCGCCTGGGAGTTCTCGCGCGTGCGCTACCTCCCCGACGCCGGCCGTGAAGACGTCGCCGGCATCGTGGTCGGCTCCCGGATCCGGTTGCCGGCCGACGGGGAGTTCTACACGATCTACTACGTCTTCCCGATGCAGCAGGAGCAGGAGACTCTCGACCTGGTGACCCGCGCGCTGATCACTGCGGGTGCGCTGCTGTTGGTGCTCGTCGCCGGCCTGACCTGGCTGGTCACCCGGCAGGTGGTGACCCCGGTTCGGATGGCGCGCCGGGTGGCGGAGCGACTGGCGGCAGGCGAGCTCGAGGAACGGTTGCGGGTCCGCGGCGAGGACGACATCGCTCGCCTGGCGACCTCGTTCAACCAGATGGCCTCCAGCCTGCAACGTCAGATCCGTCAGCTCGAGGAGCTGTCGCGGGTGCAACGCCGCTTCACCTCCGACGTCTCCCACGAGCTGCGCACACCGTTGACCACGGTGCGGATGGCCGGAGACGTGCTGTACGACGCCCGCGAGGACTTCGATCCCGTCACTGCCCGTGCCGCGGAGCTCCTGCAGACCGAGCTCGATCGCTTCGAGGGCCTGCTCAGCGACCTGCTCGAGATCAGCCGGTTCGACGCCGGGGCCGCGGCCCTCGACCTCGACGACGTGAACCTGGTCGACGTGGCCCACCGTGTGGTGGACATGACGCGGGCACTCGCCGAGCAGCGCCACACCTCGGTCACGGTCAAGGCTCTCTCCGAGCCCTGTCTGGCCGAGGCGGACTCACGTCGCGTCGAGCGCATCGTGCGCAACCTGGTCAGCAACGCGATCGACCATGCCGACTCGACGGGGATCGTGATCCTGGTCAACTCCGACGACCATGCCGCCGCGATCGCCGTACGCGACCACGGGGTAGGCCTGGCGCCCGGCGAGGCTGCGTTGGTGTTCAACCGCTTCTGGCGCGCCGACCCGGCCCGAGCACGTACCAGTGGTGGCACGGGTCTGGGGCTGTCGATCTCCCTGGAGGACACCCACCTGCACGGCGGCTGGTTGCAGGCCTGGGGCCAGCCCGGGCAGGGCGCGCAGTTCCGTCTGACCCTGCCCCGCCGGGTGAGCCAGGTGCTGCGGCACAGTCCCTTGCCGTTGGTCCCCGAGGACGCCGAGGAGATGGTCCCGTGAACGCCCGGACCCGTGGGCTCGTACTGACAGTCGTCGCGCTCCTGCTCTGCTCGGCGTGCGTGAGCATGCCCGACAGCGGAGATGTTCAGGTCGGTGACGACCGGGGTGCGTCGGCGCAGGATCCCGGCTACCCCTACGACCCGCGACCACCCCAGAAGGGGGAGCGGGCCACCGAGATCGTGAGCCACTTCCTCGACGCGATGATGGCCAACCCCACCACCACGGCGGTGGCCAAGCAGTTCCTCTCCGAGGACGCGCGTGAGACATGGCATCCCGACCGCCAGATGATCACCTACGACGACATCCTCACCCCGTCCGGCACCAACGAGGTCTCCGTGACCCTCCTGGGAGCCAACCACCTGGACTCACGCGGGGCCTGGAAGGGTCTGCTGGCCGAGAAGCGCCAGGAGCTGAGGTTCGCGATGACGGTGGAGGACGGCGAGTGGCGCATCGCGGACCCGCCGGACGCGATGGTCGTCTCCGACGAGTTCTTCGAGGCGCGCTACCGCCAGGCATCGCTCTACTTCGTCGACCCGACGGCCAGCGTGGTCGTGCCGGAGCCGGTCTTCGTCCCGCGCAGCGGCCAGCTCTCGGCGGTGCTGATGCGGGGACTGTTGCGCGGGCCCGGCGGCAAGCTCGACGGCGTCCTGCGCTCCTACATCCCCGAGGACCTCAACCTCGACCTCTCGGCACCGGTCTCGTCGGACGGCGTCGCCGAGGTGTCGCTGCGCGGTGACACGACGACGCTCGACCCGGAGAGCATGAAGCTCATGACCGTGCAGATCGCCTGGACACTGCGCCAGGATCCGTCCGTACGCCGGGTCAGGCTCACCATCAACGACACCCCGATCACGGTCTCCGGCTCGTCATCCGACTTCGACGTCGACATCGGTGAGGAGTTCAACCCCATCGGGGCCAACTCCTGGCAAGGGCTCTTCGGGCTGCGTGGGGGCCGGGTGGTCTCGTCGATCAGCGGTCGGGAGAACCGGATCACCGGCCCGTTCGGCACGGCCGACTACGGCCTGCGCTCCATTGCGCTGAACCTCCAGGCGACCACGGCCGCGGGAGTGCCTGCCGACGGCAGGTCGGTGCTGGTGTCGCCGGCGAGCACGAGTGAGTCGGCCGGGGTGTCGACCGCTGCGGTGGGCAGCAACTTCCTCGAGCCCGCGTGGGACGTCGCGGGGCGCCTGTGGATGGTCGACCGCGCGCCCAGCGGCGCCGTCGTGTCCTTCTTCCACCACGGCCAGGTCCAGACCGTCCCGGTGCCGGGACTTTCGGGGGAGCGGGTGACCCGGTTCCTGGTCTCCCGCGACGGCACCCGCCTGATCGCGGTGCTCCGCCGGCCGCGTGGAGACATCGTCGTGCAGAGCCGGATCACGCTGAGTGGGAACAAGGTGCGTGGCACCCGGGCCGAGGTGATCCGTGGCTTCACCGAGGAGCGGGTACGCGTCCGCGAGTTGGCCTGGCACTCGCCGACCGAGGTGGTGATGTCCCGGGTGATCACCAACAAGCTCTCCCAGATGACCACGTTCTCGGTCGACGGGTCAGACGTGGTGCTGTCGGCCGACGTGCCGATCGAGCTGGTCCGGGACAAGGTCGTGCGACTGGTCGGCTCTCCCGACCCTGCCTCCGGAGCTTGGGCGGTGGCCGCCTCCGGCAAGGTCTACAACCTGACCCCCGACAGCGACCAGGTGCCCCCGAAGGACGGCTTGAGGTCGCTCAGCTTCGTGGGCTGATCCACAGGCAGGTGTGAGGGCCTTGCCTCCGGGCGCCGGAGGCTGTCGGCTGTGGGGGTGCTCTCCGCCCTGATGGATCTGGTCACCGGCTCCGCATGCCCCGGCTGCGGGCAGCCGGGCACGCTGCTGTGCGACGGCTGCGCCGCGGCCCTGACCGGCCACGCGCGAGAGTCGCTGCCCACGCCGTCGCCGCCGGGCCTGGTCCGCCCGTGGGCTGCCGGGGAGTACGATGGGGTGTTGCGCACCCTGGTCCTGGGCCACAAGGAACGACAGCAGTTCTCCCTGCGCCGTCCACTGGGCGGCTTGCTTGCCGGAGCGGTGACCGGCCTGACCGAGGCCACGCGAGTAGCCGTCGGCACACCGTTGGTGTTGGCCCCGGTCCCGTCGCAGCGGGCCAGCGTGCGCGCCCGTGGCCATGACCCGACCCTGCTCTTCACGAAGGAGGCAGCACGCGAGCTGGGTCGGCTCGGGCACCGGGTCCGGGTGGTGCCGTTGCTGCGCGTCGCCCGGGTCCGCGACCAGGCCGAGCTCGATGCTGCCGGACGGATGGACAACCTGTCCGGATCGATGTCCGTCCGGAGCCGCGGCCTGGCGCGACTGGCCGAGTCCACCGCTCGGGCGTGGGTGATCGTGTGTGACGACGTACTGACGACGGGCGCGACTGCGGCCGAGGCCCAGCGAGCACTGCGCGCCTGCGGTGTGGGCGTCCTCGGGGCGGCAACGATCGCGGCCACCCGCAAACGGCTGCCCACCGGTCCCTGACCTGAACGTCTGCCGTGCTTCGACCGGCATTCGGGCCGGCCACTGGTCTTGTGGGCTGGAAGAGACTAACGTCTCTGCATGGAGTCCGTTCGGGTCCGTGGTTGCGTCGTCAGCAGGCTCGTTGAGCCCTGTCGACAAGCCGAAGCCAGTCGCAGGCGAAACGGTCCACGTAAGTCTCCGCTCGGGGGTTCGCTCCCGCGTGGCGGACGATCACGGTGCGGCTTAGAGGTAAGTCCTGCCCCGTCCCTGTCGTCAGACACGACAGTGCGCCGGGAGAAGGTGAGTAGTGGCATCAAGCTGCGAGAGCCTCAGCAGGCGATTGTGGGGTCGAAGACCAGGTCGGCCGAACGGACTCCTTCCCACGTCCGGACACCACCCGATGGGTGGCGTTCCGGCGAGCTAGAAGTATCCATTTCAAGGCACGGGAGGTCCACATGGACGTTGTGGTGAACGCTCGACACTGCGAGGTGTCCGATCGGTTCCGCAGTCATGTCGAAGAGAAGCTCACCAAACTCGAGAAGCACGACCACCGCATCATGCGGGTGCTGGTCGAGGTGGAACAGGAGCGCAACCCCCGCCAGCACGACCGGGCGGTTCGCGTGGAGCTGACGGCGCACTCCAAGGGCCCGGTGATCCGGGCCGAGGCGGCTGCCGACGACAAGATGGGCGCGCTCGACCTGGCGCTCGACAAGATGGCCTCCCAGATGCGTCGCGCCGCTGACCGTCGCCGGGTGCACCGTGGGCGTCACACACCCGTGTCCGTGGGTGAGGCACTTGCCGACGCACAACCTCCGATGGACACCACGACCGAGAAGGACGACGTGGTCACGACCGAGCGCCAGGTGGGGCCGATCACGGTGACCGGTGACGGTCCGCTGGTGGTGCGCGAGAAGTCCCACAGCGCGACGCCGATGACGCTGGACCAAGCCCTTTACGAGATGGAGCTGGTCGGGCACGACTTCTATCTCTACGTCGACAAGGACAGTGAGAAGCCTGCCGTGGTCTACCGCCGGCGCGGTTACGACTACGGCGTGATCTCGCTCGACCTGGACAGCTAGAGCGACGGCAATGGTCGACATCAGGCACGACCGGGGCACTCGGGGATCTCACATGTCACCCGGTCGTGCCATGATGCCCCTGTGAGTGAGAACAACGCGTCAGGTGACTCCGAGCCGATCCGGGTCCTGGTCGTCGACGACCAGGAGCTCTTCCGGCGCGGCCTGACCATGCTGCTCGGCGTCGAGCCGGGCATCGAAGTGGTCGGCGAAGCAGGCGACGGCATCGAGGGCACCGACCTGGCCGCGAGTTCTGCTCCCGACGTGATCCTCCTCGATGTCCGCATGCCGAAGCGGTCCGGCATCGAGGCGTGCGTGGCGATCAAGGAGGCGGTCCCCTCGGCGAAGATCATCATGCTGACCGTCTCCGACGAGGAGGCTGACCTCTACGAGGCGGTCAAGAGCGGTGCCTCGGGCTACCTCCTCAAGGACTCCTCGATCGACGAGGTGGCCCAGGCCGTCCGTGTGGTCGCCGACGGCCAGTCCCTGATCAGCCCGTCGATGGCGGTCAAGCTGATCGACGAGTTCAAGCAGATGTCGAAGCCGGAGCGTGAGCAGGTCACCGGCCTGCGCCTCACCGAGCGCGAGCTCGAGGTGCTCCGCCTGGTCGCCAAGGGCATGAACAACCGTGAGATCGCCCGGGCGCTGTTCATCAGCGAGAACACCGTGAAGAACCACGTGCGCAACATCCTGGAGAAGCTGCAGCTGCACTCCCGGATGGAGGCCGTGATGTACGCCGTCCGCGAGAAGTTGCTCGACATCCCCTGATCAGGTCGTGACGTCGTCCCTGTCCCGGGCCCAGGCCCGACGCATTGCTCTGGCCGCGCAGGGCTTCGCCGACCGTCCGCACAGTCGTCCGACGCTGCGCACCCTGACCCGCACGGTCCAACGCACCGGCGTACTCCAGGTCGACAGCGTCAACGTGCTGCAACGGGCACACTTCATGCCGCTCTATGCGCGGATGGGACCCTATGACGTCGACCTGTTGCGTCGGGCCTCCAGCGGAGGCGAGCAGCGGCGGCTGGTGGAGTACTGGGCACACGTCCAGGCGTTGATGCCGGTGGAGCTGTGGCCGTTCATGCAGCACCGGATGGCGTCCTACCGGGTGAGCCGGGGCAAGTGGTTCGAAACCGTTCCCGACCTCGAGCGCGAGATCCGTGCGGTGATCACCGATCGCGGGGCCAGCACGTCGAGGCAGGTGGCGGAGGTGCTGGCCCGGCAGGCGCAACGCTCCAGGGATCACTGGGGTTGGAACTGGTCCGACGAGCGCAAGGTGCTCGACTTCATGTTCATGTGCGGTGACCTGGCCATCGCCGGGCGCAACCAGCAGTTCGAGATCCTCTACGACCTGCCCGAGCGGGTCCTGCCGGCAGCGGTGCTGGCGGCCCCGGAGCCCACTGCGACGGAGGCCGCCGTGGAGCTGGTCCGCCGGGCCGCCACGTCCCACGGGGTGGCGACCGCCTCGTGCCTGGCCGACTACTACCGCATGCGCATGCAGCCGGCCCGGGTCGACGCCGAGGGCGACGCCGCGCTGCTGAGTGCGAGCGAGGCGATCGCGATCCTGGTCGAGTCCGGCGAGCTCCTCCCCGTGACGGTGGAGGGTTGGAAGCGTCCCGCCTACCTGCACGCGCAGGCCCGGGTGCCCAGACGGGTGGCTGCCCGCACGGTGCTGAGCCCGTTCGACCCCGTGGTCTGGGAGCGTGAGCGCACCGAGCGTCTCTTCGACTTCTTCTACCGCATCGAGATCTACGTGCCGGCGGCCAAGCGGGTGCACGGCTACTACGTGCTGCCGTTCCTCCTGGGCGATCGCATCGTCGGCCGGGTCGACCTCAAGGCTGATCGCGCCACCGGGCGTCTGCTGGTCAAGGCAGCGTACGCAGAGCCCGACGCCCCCGCGGAGACGGCTGTCGAACTGGCCGCCGAGATGCGGCGCCTGGCCGGTTGGCTCGGCCTAGGCGAGGTGGTCGTGGAGCCCCGCGGAGATCTCGCTCCAGCGCTGGGCGCCGAGGTGGCACTCGCCTGATTGCCGGTGCACCCCTCGACCGGTGAAATTCTTTGTGTCGTGGGTAGCATGGCCCCGGTGCCGGACCGTCCAGATCCAGGCCCGCTCGACCATCAACCCAGGGAGTTCCCGCTCGTGCCTGCCATTCTCGACAAGATCCTCCGCATCGGCGAAGGCAAGATCGTCCGTCAGCTCGAAGTCGTCGCCAAGGCCGTGAACTCGATCGAGGACGACTTCGTCAAGATGACCGATGACGAACTGCGCGGCATGACCGAGGAGTTCAAGGAGCGTCTCGAGAACGGGGAGTCCCTCGACGACATCATGCCCGAGGCATTCGCCACCGTGCGCGAGGCTGCGAACCGCGTCATCGGGCAGCGCCACTACGACGTCCAGATCATGGGCGGCGCGGCGTTGCACCAGGGCAACATCGCTGAGATGAAGACCGGTGAGGGCAAGACGCTGGTCGCCACCCTCCCGGCGTACCTCAACGCGCTGGCCGGCGAGGGCGTCCACATCGTCACCGTCAACGACTACCTGGCCAAGTTCCAGTCCGAGATGATGGGTCGCATCTTCAGCTTCCTGGGCCTGACCACCGGTGTGATCCTGCCGTCGATGCGTCCCGCCGAGCGCCGCGAGGCCTACGCCTGCGACGTCACCTACGGCACCAACAACGAGCTCGGGTTCGACTACCTGCGCGACAACATGGCCTCCGACATCGCCGACTGCGTGCAGCGCGGCCACGGCTTCGCGATCGTCGACGAGGTCGACTCCATCCTCATCGACGAGGCCCGTACCCCGTTGATCATCTCCGGCCCCACCCAGGACGAGGTCCGCTGGTACGCCGAGTTCGCCAAGATCGCGCGCACCATGAAGATCGATGTCGACTACGAGGTCGACGAGAAGAAGCGCACCATCTCCGTGCTCGAGGGTGGCATCACCAAGGTCGAGGACCACCTCGGCATCGACAATCTCTACGACTCGGTCAACACGCCGCTGATCTCGTTCATGAACAACTCGATCAAGGCCAAGGAGCTGTTCCGCAGCGACAAGGAATACGTCGTCATGGACGGTGAGGTCCTCATCGTCGACGAGCACACCGGTCGCATGCTGGCCGGGCGTCGTTACAACGACGGCCTGCACCAGGCCATCGAGGCCAAGGAAGGCGTCACCGTCCGCGAGGAGTACCAGACCCTCGCCACGGTGACCCTGCAGAACTACTTCCGTCTCTACAAGAAGCTCTCCGGCATGACCGGGACGGCGATGACCGAGGCGAGCGAGTTCGACAAGATCTACAACCTGGGCGTCGTCCCGATCCCGACCAACAAGCCGATGCAGCGAGAGGACCAGGCCGACCTGGTCTACCGCACCGAGAACGCCAAGTACCTCGCCGTGTGCGACGACATCGTCGAGCGCCACAAGAAGGGCCAGCCGGTTCTGATCGGCACCGTCTCGGTCGAGAAGTCCGAGCTGCTCTCGGGTCTGCTGAAGCAGAAGAACATCCCACACAGCGTGCTCAACGCCAAGGTGCACGCCGATGAGGCCGCGATCGTGGCGCAGGCCGGTCACAAGGGCGCGGTCACGGTCGCCACGAACATGGCCGGCCGAGGCACCGACATCATGCTGGGTGGTTCGGTGGAGTTCATCGCCGACCAGGAGCTGCGCAAGCAGGGCCTCGAGCCGACCGGTGAGACCGCCGAGGCCTATGAAGAGGCGTGGCCGGCGATGGTCGAGCGCATCAAGGCGCAGGTCAAGGCCGAGCACGACGAGGTCAAGGAGGCCGGCGGCCTCTACGTTGTCGGCACCGAACGCCACGAGTCGCGTCGCATCGACAACCAGCTCCGCGGTCGTTCCGGCCGTCAGGGCGACCCTGGTGAGTCACGCTTCTACCTGTCCCTCGAGGACGAGCTGATGCGTCTGTTCAAGTCCGACTGGGTCGACCGTGTGCTGGTGATGCTCAAGGTCCCCGACGACGTACCGATCGAGAACAAGCGGGTCACCGGCGCCATCGCCAACGCGCAGGGTCAGCTCGAGTCGCAGAACTTCGAGTCCCGCAAGAACGTGCTCAAGTACGACGACGTGATGGACCGTCAGCGTCACGTGATCTACGACGAGCGTCGCCAGGTCCTCGAGGGTGCTGACCTCGAGGAGCAGATGCGCAGCTTCGTCGACGACGTGGTCGGTGCCTACGTCACCGGAGCCACCGAGGGCTTCTCGGAGGAGTGGGACCTCGACGCCCTGTGGACCGCGCTCAAGCAGCTCTACCCGATCTCGCTGACCCTCGATGAGGTCGAGGCCGCCTCGGGTGGCCGCGCCGCGATGACCCGTGCCGAGCTCACTGCCACGCTGACCAAGGACGCCCAGAAGGCGTACGACGAGCGCGAGGCTCTGGTGGGCGAGGAGAACATGCGCGAGCTCGAGCGTCGCGTGGTGCTCTCGGTGCTCGACCGCAAGTGGCGCGACCACCTCTACGAGATGGACTACCTGCGCGAGGGCATCTACCTGCGGGCCTATTCGCAGCGCGACCCGTTGGTGGAGTACCAGCGCGAGGGCTTCGACATGTTCCAGGCCATGATGGATGCGATCAAGGAGGAGTCCGTCGGCTTCCTGTTCAACCTCGAGGTCGAGATCGACGAGGGCGGCGAGGACGGTGTCGAGTTCGTGGACACCGAAGAGGCCGACACCGAAGAGGTCGAGCACGTCCACGAGGCGCCCCGCATCTCCGCCAAGGGCCTCGCAGCACCTGCGGCTCCGACCAACCTGTCCTACACCGGGCCGGCCGAGGACGGGGAGGCCGAGGTGACCCGGGGCACGGTGACCACCGATCAGGACGACCCGTTCGCGAGCGTCGGTCGCAACGCCGACTGCCCGTGTGGCTCGGGCAAGAAGTACAAGAAGTGCCACGGTGCGCCGAACGGCCCGACCGGGCTGACCACGCGCGTCAACGGCTGACCGCTTGTCGTTGCAGGACCCCGGCGCTGGGTTGCGCCGGGGTCCTGGCGATTTCTGGGTCTTCTGCTCGAGCAGGCAGTCACACCCGGTGGTCGAGCAGCCCGAGGTACGAGGGCGGTCAGTCGAGACCACGTCGCAGGTGCCCGGGCTCCGAGCCCTGCTCACCTCGCCGAGCCGTCAGTTCTCGTCGACTCCGCTGGCGCTCCGCGACAAGAACGGACGGCTCGGCTCCTGGCGTTGTCGTTCGCTACCCGAACTCCAACGCCGTGCACTGCCAGCGGCCGGAGACGACCTCGAGTCGGCCGGCAAGGCAGCGGTTGCGCTCGCCGTACTTCACGCGGGTGCAGAACTCGACGACTCCCTCGGCGAGGAAGCAGGTGTGCGCGGTCTGCACCTGCGGCCGGACCGATGGCCGCCGCCCCCGCCCCCTGCCCGCCGCGTGGACCCCGGCTCGGGCCACCACGCCGGCCCGGTAGGCGAGCTCGTGGTGGATCTGTGGTGTCGTCCAGCGCAGCAGCTGTGACACGGGACGATCACCGCCGATCACCTCGACACACGACTGGGTGAAGGTGACCACCCAGCGGTGCAGGTCGTGACGGACTCCTGACGAAACGTTGACCACGTCGGCACCTGCGGTCATCGTCTCGAGCGCGTCGGAGACCGGCCAGGGTGGGCCGACGTCGGGCTCGAGGTCGAGGGCCAACGTGCCCTGCAGGCTCATCGCGGACGTGTCGGTCGGGCGGCGAGGGCTGATCAGGGCGGTCACATTGGTGGTCGCGGAGTTCATCACTTCTCCTCCTGATGGGGACTGTGGCGCAGGTGCAGTCGGACGTCGGGGTGGATCAGGTCGGGATCGCTGCCGATGACGGCTCGGTTGGCCGCCCAGATCTCGCGCCAACGTGCGTCGACCAGGGCGTTGTCGGTGCCGGGCGGCAGGTCTGCGGCGGCGATGCTCCACAAGCTGTCTCCGGGGCGCACCGTGGTGGTCCTGTCGGACGAGGCGCGCGCCCGGGTGACTGTGGTCGGGCGCAGCACGGTGTCGACCGCCTGGCGATCGGGAAGCTGCAGGCCGGCGATGGCGCTCTGGTCGGACGGCGTCGGGGGGTGCCCGGCACTCTGGTCCGCTGAGGCCGGCGACAGACCTGAGACGAGTCCGATTCCGCAGGCCATCAGCACGGCACGGCGAAGGAGTCGTGGACAGGGACCCAGACGTACCGCGGTGGCTGCCTCCACGACTGCGGTGCTCGTGGCCACCCACCACCACACCAGGCATCCGGCCAGGAGCAGGGCTGCGACATCGGCCAACGCCTCCTCGAGTGTGGCCGGCGCGGTCGAAGGGTTGCCGAACCAACGGAGGGTGTCGACCACTTCCGGGAGCAACAGTCGGAGCAGGACCACGACGACCGCGGTTGCGGCGGCCCACACGAACAGGCAGCGCAGCGGCGCTGCTGTGGCCCGAGAGGTCGTCATGATGGCAATGCTTTCGTTTGCGTGTGTTTGCATCAGTCAACGCGCGAATGTGACCGTTGTCAACGGTTCATCCACAGGTGCCTGTCCTGGGAGTTGGTGGTTGACACCACGCGCACGGGCGACAAGGCTCCAACCCCATGAGCTGGGAGTCGGAACTTTTCGCGATGCTCGATGACCTCGAGGGCCGGGCCGAAGCAGTGTTCGACGCCGACCGAGTGCTCGAGGTGGCCGACCGGGCGCGCGGAGAGTATGCCGCGGTGACCTCGGCCAGCCGGCTTATGGCGAGCGTCGGGAACACCCTGACCCTGGGCGTCGTCGGTGTCGGCAGCCTGCGTGGCCGGCTGGCCACAGTGGGGGACGGGTGGTGCCTTCTCGAGTCGGATCAGCAGGAGTGGCTGGTGCGCCACGATGCCGTTGCCACGGTCCTCGGAGCCTCACCGCGTTCCGTGCCGCGCGACGCCTGGCCGGTGACTGCGCGGCTCGGCTGGGCCTCGACCCTCAGGGGAATCGCGGAGTGGGCCGATCCCTGCCGGCTCCTGTTGCGAGACGGGAGCCGGTTCGACGTGGTCGCGATGCGGGTCGGACAGGACTTCCTCGAGGTCGCGGTCGGCGAGCGTCGAGAGCCGATGCTCGTCGACTTCGCGGCGATGGCCGCGGTGCGCACCCGGCGTTAGGCCATGTCTCTCAAGTCCATGGCCTGCTGCGCGCCGCCCCGCTGGCACCTCGCGGCGTTCTCGTCAGTCGCCGATGCTCCGCATCGGCTCCCTCCTCGGCCTTGCGATGCGCTCAGCGGATGCGACGCTCGCGACGGCCGAGACTTGGGAGACATGCCCTGGGCCATGTCTCTCAAGTCCATGGCCTGCTGCGCGCCGCCCCTGCCGGCGTACGGCGGCCCGGGAGTCAGGTCGCGTCGGCGTCGTACGGCGGCAGCTCTCCGGGGGCGAGGGGGCGAAGCTCCTTGCGGGGCCTCAGGTCCTCGTCGTCGGCCATTGCCTCGGCGATGTGCTTGCGGACGATGGTGCGCGGGTCGAGATCGCGCAGCTCGAGGTCGGAGAACTCGGGGCCGAGCTCATTGCGCAGATCGTCCCTCGTCGCATTCGCGAAGGACTTCATCTGCTTGATGAAGCGTCCAGCCTGGCGCGCCAGGTCCGGCAACTTGTCCGGACCGAACACGATGACGGCCACGAGAGCGATGACCGCCATCTCGGCCAGGCCGATGTCGAACATGTCAGAACCGGCTGGAGGGCGTCAATCCGAGTTGCATGCCGGCCAGGCCGCGACCACGGCCCGAGAGTCCCTCGGCGATGCGGGTGAGCTCCTGGGCAGCCGGAGCGGTGGGGTCGGAGTCGACGATCGGCTTCCCGACATCGCCGCCCTCGCGCAGTGACACGTCGAGGGGGATTCGTCCGAGCACGGCGACGTCGTAGCCGAAGCGGGCCGACAGGGTGGCGGCGACCCGGTCACCACCACCGGAGCCGAACACCTCGAGTCGGTGGTCCTTGCCCTCCTCGAGGCAGTGGGGGCAGGCGAGGTAGCTCATGTTCTCGACGACGCCCACGACACGCTGGTGCATCATCGAGGCCATCGTGCCGGCTCGTTCGGCAACCTCGGCGGCCGCCTCCTGCGGGGTGGTCACGACCACCACCTCGGCGTTGGGAAGGTGTTGGCCCAGCGAGATCGCCACGTCGCCGGTGCCGGGCGGCAGGTCGAGCAGGAGCGCGTCGAGGTCACCCCAGTAGACGTCGGCCAGCATCTGGACCAGGGCCCGGTCGAGCATCGGTCCACGCCAGGCGACGACCTGCTCGCGCTTGGGCTTGAGCATGCCGATGGAGATGACCGAGACGCCGGAGGGAGTCGGCACGGGCATGATCAGGTCGTCGACCTGCGTCGGCCGGGCGTCACCCACGCCGAGCATGGCCGGCACCGAGTGCCCGTAGATGTCGGCGTCGAGGACGCCCACCTTGAGACCCAGCTTGGCCAGTGACAGGGCCAGGTTGACCGTCACCGAGGACTTGCCGACGCCGCCCTTGCCGGAGGCGATCGCATAGACCTTGGTCAGCGAGCCGGGCTGGGCGAACGGGATCTCGCGCTGCGCCTGGCCGCCACGCAGGATCTCCTGCAGGCCGGCGCGCTGCTCGGCAGTCATCACGCCCAGCTCGAGATCGACCCCGGTCACCCCGGGCACCCGCGAGACGGCCGCGGTCACGTCACGCGTGATGGTGTCCTTGAGGGGACAACCCGCGACGGTCAGCAGTACGACGACGGAGACCTTTCCGTCGTCGGAGATCTCGACGCTGTCGACCATGTTGATCTCGGTGATCGGGCGCTTGATCTCCGGGTCGTTCACGGTCGCCAGCGCGGCGTTGACCTGTTCGATCGTGGGGGTGCTCATGATCCCCAAGACTACGTGGTGGTTCCCGGCCCAGCGACTTCGGTCCCGGGCCCCGGCTGCTCCGAATCGGTCGACTCGGGTTCGGTGGTCCGCTCGTCCAGCTCGGTGAGCAGGCTGCGCAGCTCGGAGCGCAGGAAGTCACGGGTGGCGACCTCGCCGACAGCCATCCGCAAGGAGGCCACCTCACGGGCGAGGAACTCCATGTCGGCGTGGGCCCGGGCGTTGGCCTGGCGATCCTGTTCGGCGACCACCTTGTCCCGGGTCTCCTGCCGGTTCTGCGCGAGCAGGATCAGCGGGGCGGCGTACGACGCCTGGAGGCTGAGCATCAGGGTCAGGAAGATGAACGGGTAGTCGTCCCAGCGCAGGTCGGAGGGCGCGACCCAGTTCCAGCCGATCCAGATCACCACGAACAGCGTCATGTAGATCAGGAACCGGGCGGTGCCCATGAACCGGGCGAACTGCTCGGCGAAGACCCCGAACGTGTCCGAGTCGTAGCTGGGGCGGCGGACCAGCGGACGGTGCAGCTCGCGGGGTGTGTCGAGACGGGTACGGCGCTCAGCCATGGCTGCCTCCCTTGCGTGGGGTCAGCTCACGCCAGTTCTCCGGGAGCATGTGGTCGAGCAGGTCGTCGACGGTGACCGCGCCGAGCAGGCGACCGTCCTCGTCGACGACGGGGGCGGCGACCAGGTTGTAGGCGGCCAGGTGGGCGGCAACGGCGTCGATGCCCATCTCGGGACGCAGGGGGTCCAGCGTCTGGTCGAGAGCGGCCGCGACCAACGTCGACGGGGGTTCGCGCAGCAGCTTCTGGATGTGGGCCACACCCAGGAGCCGTCCGGTCGGGGGCTCGAGCGGCGATCGGCAGACGTAGACCAGTGCGGCCAGGGACGTGGTCAGCTCGGGGTTGCGCACCCGGGCCAGGGCCTCGGCGATGGTGGCGTCAGGCGGAAGGATGACCGGCTCGACGGCCATCATGCCGCCCGCCGTGTGTTCGGCGTAGGACATCAGGCGCTTGACGTCCTCGGCGTCCGAGGGCTCCATCAGCTCCAGCAGCTGGGCCGCGGTCTCGAGGGGGAGGTCGGCGATCAGGTCAGCGGCGTCGTCGGGCGACATCTCCTCGAGGACGTCGGCGGCGCGCTCGGAGTCGAGCTGCTCGAGGATCTCGACCTGGTCCTCCTCGGGGAGCTCCTCGAGCACATCGGCCAGGCGCTGGTCGCCGAGCGCGGCCACCACGGCGCTGCGTCGTTCCTTGGGGAGGTCGTGGATGACGCTGGCAGCATCGGCCGGTCGCATCTCGTTGAGGGTGGCCAGGAGCTGGGTGGCGCCCTGTGAGTCCTCGTGCTGGGTCAGGCCGGTCACCTCCCCCCATTCGACGACGTGGGTCTGGCCCTTGCGGCGGAATCCGCGTCCGGGCTCTTGCAGGGCAACCCGGCTGAGCACCCAGTCCCGGTTGCGGGCCTGCTCCATCGCCACGTCATAGACGGTGCCGCTGACCTCGGAGCCGGTGATGCGGACGGTGCGGTCCAGCATCTGCCCGATCACCAGGGTCTCGGTCGGGCGCTGTTCGAAGCGGCGCATGTTGAGCAGGCCGGTGGTGTAGATGCGGCCGGCATCGACGTTGATCACCCGGGTCATCGGCACGAAGATCCGGCGACGCCCGAAGACCTCGGCCACCAGCCCGAGCACGCGGGGCTGGCTGGTCTCCGTGCGGAGCGCGACCACGAGATCACGGACCTTGCCGACCTGATCACCCTGGGGGTCGAAGATCGGCAACCCGATGAGGCGGGCGACGAAGACGCGGGAAGGGGTTGTACTCACGTGACCAGACGCTATCGTGCGACACGCAGTTCGTCGGCTGGCCACTCCGGTAGTCTGCGTTCGCCGAGCCCGACAGACCACTGAGAAAGTTCCTCCATGTCCCACATCCGCCGCAAGGCTGCCGGCCCTGCAGGTTCGGAACAGCCGAGCGACGTGACGGTCGACGACGACGGCATCCGCTTTGCCGCCGGCTCCGAGCTGGTGATCGATGCGCTCTTCGACGGCCGCCGGGTGTGGTCGTTCTGGCTGCAGCGTGACGGTGAGCGGCTGGGGGACCACACGTTCGTAGCCTGGCCGGGAGCCCTGCGCAGCTTCCTCCACGGGGTCACCGACCTCGAGCTGGTCGAGCACACCTCGGGGGAGGTGCACTTCTCGGCCGAGGTCACCTTCGCCTCCGGCACGAAGCGCATCGCCATCGAGACGCCTGACGGGCGCCCGCTCGGCCTGGACAAGTCGAACCGGCTGGCGCAGACCTTCGACACCCGCAGCTCCGAGCACGTGGAGCCGCTGCTCGACTCGATCGATGAGGTCCTGGCGGCCCTGCGAACGGCGGGCATCGAGGCGTTCCCGGCGTACGGCACCCTGCTCGGGGCGGTGCGTGGCGGCAAGCTGATCGGCCATGACAGTGACGCCGACATCGGCTACGTCAGTCGTCACACGGCCCCTGTCGACGTCACCCGGGAGTCGTTCCAGCTGCAGCGCAGGCTGAGCGAGATGGGCTACGACATCACCCGCTACAGCGGCGCTGCCTTCAAGGTCGACGTCCTGGAGGCCGACGGCTCCAAACGCGGCCTCGACGTCTTCGGTGGCTTCCTGAGCGACGACGGTCACCTGATCCTGATGGGGGAGATTCGCACCCCCTTCCGACCCGAGTGGATCCATCCGCTGGGGGAGACCACGTTGGAGGGTCGCACCCTCCCGGCGCCGGCCGACACCGACAAGTTCTTGACCGCCACCTACGGTGCGAGCTGGCGGGTGCCCGATCCGGCGTACCACTTCGAGACCCCACTCTCCACGCACCGCCGGCTCAACGGCTGGTTCCGCGGCACTCGCGTCGGCCGCGACCGTTGGGACCGCACCTGGTCGAGCGCGCACCGCGCGGGCGCCCCTGACTTCGTGGCCGATCCCTTCGTCGACTGGGTGCTCGGCGTGGTTCCAGCTCCTGCGCACGCCGTCGACATCGGCTGCGGACGCGGCGTCGCGGTCCATGACCTGGCCAGCCGCGGGATTCCTGCGGTCGGGCTCGACTACTCACCCCGCGGGTTCGCCGCGGCGGCGGATCATGCGGCTTCGGCCGGGCTCCCGGCGACGTTCGAGAAGTTCAACCTGCTCGAGCTGCGGCAGGTGCTCGGCTTCGGCGCACGCCTGGCCAGGGTCCCCGGACCCCGCCTGGTGCTGGCAGACCACCTGGTCGACAACACCACGGGCGTCGCTCGCGAGCACCTGTGGCGCCTTGCGGACATGTTGCTGCGCGACGGCGGCCACCTGGCACTGCAGTTCCGTGCCCCGGTGCTGAACGCCGAGACCGGTGAGCGTCACGGACCGGGCATCCGGGAGGCCCGCGTTCGACGCGAGCTGGAGCAGCGTGGTGCAGTGATTCTCGAATCCGAGAAGTCCGAGGTCGAGGCGGCCGAGGGCAACGATGACGGCGCGGCCTCCAGCGGGGGTCGCATGAATGTCTGGCGATTGGTAGTGGCATGGAAATGAACGGTCAAGGAGCGCGTGGCGTCGTGAACAAGGGCCGCGAGCGGATGCGCCAGCTCAAGGGCGCCGGCATCAGCCGGGCTCGACTCGAGTCCCGGGTGGCAGCACTCGAGGAAGAGGTCCAGGAGTGCCGCCAGCTCAACCTGCGGTTGGCGGAGCTGACCGATGTCGTCCAGGAGCTGCTGCTGCCGGTGGCCCAGCGTGACGAGACGAAGCTGGCCGCGCTGGTCGAGAAGTACTCCTCCGAGCTCGGCTGACCCCGTCCGGCGGCCCGCCGCGAACGGCGAGCGGCCAGAGGTCACTTCAGCGCTTGGACGTTGAACGACTGCGAGGGGTTCATGCTGCTGCCCGGAAGGGCAGGCATGCCCAGCGCGGCAAGCGCGAGGTTGGCGATGTCGCCGGTGTGGATCGCCTTTGACGCGTAGGGCACGCGCTTGGAGCCCGGGGACTTCCAGGCCGGGTTGAGGTCATACAGGTTCGTGCCGGCAGGGACGCCGGGTCCCTTGATGAACAGCGGCACGCGGTAGTTCTGCCCCGACGTGGCGTTCGCGTCGCTCTTCCGATCGCCGCCACCGGTCGAGGCGACGATCAGCAGTGTCTTGCCGCGCAGCTTCGAGCTCTTGCTCAGCGTCCGCCGTACGAGCGCGATGTTGCGGTCGAACCTGCGGATGGCGTCCTTGTAGCGGGCGCTGCCGAAGCCGTAGGCAAGGCCGACCGCCCGTGGTTCCCCGAGGTGCAGGTGCGTGTAGGACGCGCCGTTCTCGCGGGTCTCGAAGAACCGGCGTACGACGGCCCGGTCGCTGCCCAGCCGCTCGTAGGAGGTGAACTTGTCGCGACCGTTGTCCTTCCCGTAGGGGTCGGACCCACCCGCGGCATGCCACGTCTGATAAATGGGATCGGTGGTCTTCGTGCCGGAGATCATCCTGGTCTTGAGACCAAGGTTGTGCACGAGGTCCCACACGGACGAGACATACATGCCGGCCGCGGTGTGCACGGTGGTCGAGAGAGAGTTGCCGCCCACGCCGTGGCCGAGGCTGCCGTTGACCGTCCGACCGGTGAGGATCGAGACGAGGTTGGGCAGGGGCTGGGTGGACTCCACCGCCGTGCGCGCGTTGAAGGTCGAGCTTCCCTGGCGCCTCATCGCCGCGATCGCCTTCGCGTCTCCGCGACGCGTTGCCTTCTCCAGTGTCTGGCGACGGACTCCCTCGGCAGTGACCACCACGACGCGGTTGAAGCGCCTGGTCTGCATCACCTGGGAGGGAATGTTCGCCGTGGCGACGATGACGGGGTGGTCGGTGGTCTTGCGGACCAGCTTGGTGCGCATTCCCATGTACCCGGTGAACGTGTTGGGGCCGGTGCCGAGCAGCCAGTCCACCGACATCGCCGGGGGAGGGGTGCAGGAGCCCGAGCTGGCGGTGCCGCCGTTGGCCGCCTCGAGGCCGGTCTGGGCCACGGTCGGGCAGAAGAACTTGGCCCGGTCGTTCATGTCCCCGGTCATGAACACGGGAACGTCCGGGAACTTCTTGCGCAGGCGGTTGACCAGCTTGATGGCACGCTGGAAGCCGATGTCACGCCACTTCTGGTGGTTGTTGGGGATGTTGGCCGGGTTGTGCACGTTGTAGATCCAGATCCGTTGCCCGGACCGCTTGTGCTTGAGCATGACGTAGGGAACCTTCTGCTCCACGCCTCGGAAGTAGGGGATCCGGATGGTCCGCTTGCGCAGGACCTCGAACTCGCTCCGGCGCCAGGACACGCTGTTCTGGCCGGCCTTCGTGTCCAAGGACGTGCCCGGGAAGGTGCCCCAGGAACCCGAGTTGCGCGAGGTCCACAGGTTTGCCTGCTTGGGGTGCATCTCCTGGAAGCCGACCACGTCGATGCCGGTGTCGTCGAGGATCTGCTTGGTCCACGTCAGGCGCTTTCCCGACTTGGCCCAACCCTTGCGCTGCGGGTGGGCGCCATCGGTGTGCCCGGAGCCGAGCAGGTTGAACGAGGCGACCCGGAAGGAGGTGGTGCCCAGCGGCTGGCCGCCGGGGTCGGCAGCGCTGCTGGCAAGGGCCACGTCGTCGGCGGGGTCCGAGCCGCTCACACCGGGAAGGGCCAGCGTGAGTGCCAGGCACGCCGCAGTCGCGGCTGAGGCCCAGAGACGGAGGGAACGGGACCGGTCGACCAGTGGGCGACTGAGAAACATGGGGTGACCTTTCAAGCGACGAATGTGGTCAGTGTGACTCAAGTGACGGAAGAGAGCCACCCCAAGATGCCATTCTTCGGCGTGTCGCGCTTGAATTTTTAGGTGAATTACGCTTATGTAATTCGATTTCGGCGGCCCAAGACCTTCCGGATTCCGGTGAGGGGCTCCGCCTTCTTCTCCTCGGCCGGTCGCTTCTCCTCGCCCTGCTCCTCGATGCGGAGCTTGGCCCGGGGCGGCATGAAGGTGCGCTTGTCCTGCGTGCGGATGGACTTGAGCGCTGACTGCAGGTCGTTGCGTTGCGACGACGTCAGCGACACCGGACGGTGACTGCCCTGCGTCGGGTCGATGTCTTCGAGCAGTCCCAGGGAGTCCAGCTCCTCCACCGGGTCGGCCATGTGCCGCTGGTAGAACGTCTCGAGGTGTTGAGTCCTGACGTCGGCAGGAATGTCGAGCTCGACCAGTGTCTGCAGGGCGGTGGCCAGCGCCATCCGCTCGTCACCGAAGTGCATGGACGGTCCGGAGCTGATCATGTTGGTCCACTTGCGGACGAACTCCGCGCCCGAGAAGGCCTCGTAGTGCAGCATCTCGAGCCCCGCGGCCCGGTGTGGTCGCTTGCGCACGCCCTGGCCGTCCGTGGCCATGTGGATCTCCAGGAACCGGTCGGATCCCGGGCGCACACCCATCTTCCCGGCGATGTGACTGCGGAAGTAGCGTGGGTTGGTGGGCTCCTCCAGGAGTCCGAGGGCGACGACCAGCTGCAGCTCGCCGTCAGTGAGCAGGCGCTTGAAGAGAGTCGGGGGTCCCTGCGGCTCGAGCACTCCGACGACCTCGAGTGGGCGCAGGTTGACCACCTTGACGTCGTCAGGAACAGCGTCGAGGACGGCGCGGTCGAGGTGAACCACCTCGTCGGCATCCACGTGGAAGAGCCATTCGACGCCGTCGACCTTCTCGACAGCGGCCAGGGCGAGGTTGGCGTTGATGTTCTGGCGCAGGTTCAACCGGGCCGGACGCCTGCCCTTCCACCAGGACTTGTCGGTCACGATGGCGGTGACATCGCCCTGCTCCGCCAGCCAGGCCTCGACCTCCGGCTCGGCCTGGTCCAGGAAGACCAACATGTGATCGACCCCGCTGGCCAGGTTGCCGGTGACGAATCTCTGGATGTTGCCAAGGTTGTCCTTGACAGTGCTTACCGTCATGATCACGGCGTCATGCTAGGGCATGACTCGCAGGCGTCAGCCGTCCCAGCGGCACCGTGCGAGTCGGTGTGGAGACGAGCCGGCTCAGGGGCGAGGGCAGTAGTGCTCGACCCCGTGTCGCGCCCGTGCCTTCACGCAGCCCGGGCGGTCCAGGGCGCCGGGCGCGGTCACGGTGGCCGCGATGATCGGGTGGTCACTGAGGTGCCGGTTGCGGCTCGACCAGTCCTCGACGTAGTTGCTGAAGGAGAGAGTTGAGCTGCCGAAGATCCAGTCCACGCTCATCCGTGGGGGCGTCTGGCACCCGCCGCTGGTGGTGCGAGCGCCGTTGGGGGAGTGCATTCCGCTCTGCTGGCTGAACGGGCACGCGAACCGCTCCCGGTCGTTCATGTCGCCGGTCATGATGACCGGGGTGCCGTCGCTGCCGAGCGACTTGGCCAGGTTGGACTCGATCTGGACGGCCACCTGCCGCCAATGGGCGTGGTCGCCGCCGATGTTCGCCGGGTTGTGGAAGTTCCCGAACCAGACCTGGCGACCGCTCGCCCGGTGCCGCAGCAGGACCTGCGGCATCGGCACCCGTCGTCCGCCGAAGTAGGGGATCGGAGTGGTCTGCCGCTTGACCACCTCCCACGTGTCGGTGCGCCACACGATCGAGTTCTGGGAGAGGCTCGCGCCCAGCGACACCCCGGGGTAGATCCCGTAGCTGCCACCACGCTGACGGGCAAACATGTTGCTCTGGGGGTGCTGGAACTCCTGCAGGCCCGCCACGCTCACACCGTGGCTCTCCATCAGGGACATCTGCGGGGCGAGGCGTCGTGAGTAGTCGGCGTACCCGGGACGGCCCTTGGGTCCGGTCGTGTGGGAGGCGCCGAGCACGTTGTAGGAGGCCACCTTGAAGGTGAACTCCTTGAGCTCGCTGCGACTCACCCGGTGGAGCCCCTTGGGTTGGAACCGGCCGTCGAGCTGCTTGACGGTCGGGTAGCGCACGAACCGGATGCGCTTGCCGACGTACTTCTTTCCCGGCTCGGTCGGTGGTGCGACCGTGACCGTCTCCTGCGCGGACGGCGTCCCTGAGGGCGTTTCGGACGTCGTCGGTGTCGCGTTCTCGGAGGCGTCGGAGCTCGTCCTCTCGGTGTCGGGTGAGAAGTGGCGTACGCCGGTCACACCCGCGACCAGCACCAGCAGGCCGACGGCGATGATGGCGAGGTGGCGCAGGAGCCCTGAGCGGACTCCCTTGTTGGCAGCGGAGGCGGCCTTCAGGGCCGACTTGGTCATCTTCCGCCTGCCGTTGCTCACACGGAGGAATGTTATCCGACTCACGTTGGGTGCCGTCCACGCACCCGACGGGCGGGGCGGCGTACCCTCGACGGGCCTGCGAACGATGGAGGATCTGGATGGCCGAGCGCATCTATTGGCACATTGGTCTGCCGAAGACCGGAACCACCTACCTGCAGCAGATTCTCTGGAGCCACCGTGAGGAGCTCGCGGCTGCAGGGATCACCCTGCCGGCAGCCGGTCACCGCCGCAGCCTCTGGGCGGCTCTGGACCTGATGGGGAACCCTCGGCTGGATCGGCGGCACCCGGAAGCGCCGGGAAGCTGGGAGCGTCTCTGCGAGGAGCTCGACCAGGTGGAGGGCACGGCGCTCCTGAGTCACGAGTTCTTCTGTGGTGCCACGGCCGAGCAGGTCGAAGCGGCTGTCGCGCGGCTGTCGCCGGCAGAGATCCACGTGGTGATCACTGCCCGGGACGCGGCCGGGATGTTGACCGCGGGCTGGCAGGAGCACGTGAAGAACGGTGGCGTCAGCACTCTGCGCGAGGTCGCCTCACTCGTCGAGCCCGCAGAGTTCGGTTGGTGGGTCTGGGACCTCGGACAGGTCATCGAGAGATGGGCCGGCGTGGTGCCGGCTGATCGGATCCACGTGCTCCCGACCCCGAGTCGCGCCGAGGCGCCCGATCAGCACTGGCGCAACTTCGCCGAGGTGATCGGCTTCGACTCACCCGTGGAGGGAACGGAGTCCCAGGCCAACCGCTCGCTCGGAGTGGTGCAGGCCGAGGCCCTGCGTCGGGTGAACCAGCATCTGCAGGGCTTCGGGAAGCCGGTGGACCGCGGCGTCTGGATCCGGGGATACCTGGGCGAGGACCATCTGGCCAGACAGGAGAGTGAGCGGGTCCGCCTCGATGACGACCTGCTCCGAGACTGCCGCACCCGGAGCTCCTACGCGGTGGAGCTGATCGAACGCCTCGGAGTCCGCGTCGTGGGCGACACTGATCGGCTGGTGGTCCCGGCTGGTGATCCCGTCGGTCGAACGCTCGACTCGCTCAGCCCTGACGAGGTCACCGACTCGCTCGCCGTACTCGTCTCGACGCTGATGGCCGATGTGCGTGACGCCAGGGCCGAGGCGGCCGCGAGCCGGGCGGTCCCGGAGGTGGCCCCGGAGCCCGAGGTGCGTCCTGTGTGGCGAATCCGGCGGAGGCTGCGAAATGTTATATCCTCGGCCCGCACTGATCGTCAGTCCAGTTCATAGCCGGGGGAATCATGCTCAGCCCGAAGATCAAGCTCGTGAACCGTGGCCAGCGGCAGGTCGGCGCCCTGCTCGTCAGCCTCGTCCTCGCCGTCTCGCTGCTCGGAGTGGTGGGGCCGAGTTCGGCCTCCGAGGTGGGTTCGGCCTCCACCGCCACGAAGGCGGCCCAGGTGGCCCAGGCCAAGAAGTGGAGGCCGCAGGCGGGAGCGAAGTTCAACGTGCCCCGGGTCGGCGGTGAGCGGATGTACCGCCTCGAGAACCAGGTCATCGCCGCGATCAACCACGCGAAGCCGAAGACGACCATCAAGATGGTGATGTTCTCCTTCGACCGCACGCAGGTCTCCGACGCGCTGATCCGAGCCAAGCGCCGCAAGGTCCGGGTCCAGGTGATCCTGAACGGCCATGAGTTCCCGCGAGCCCAGCGCGACCTCAAGCGAGTCCTCGGGCCGCGTACCAAGGTCGTGAAGAAGCGCAACAAGAAGGGCAAGGTGATCAGCAAGAAGCGCGTTCACCGCAAGAACTTCTTCTACCAGTGCAAGTCCTCCTGCCGTGGAGACGGCGACGTGCAGCACAGCAAGTTCATCCTCTTCGAGAAGGCAGGCGCCGCCAAGAAGGTGGTCATGCTGGGCTCGCTCAACATGAAGATGAACGGCGTCAAGAACCAGTTCAACGACCTGCTGACCATCAACGACTCCCCGAAGATGTACGACAAGCTGAGGGACATCTTCCGCGAGATGGGCCACGACCGGGTGCTCAAGGACTCCTACCGCCTCTACCGGGACGGCAAGAAGTACCAACTCGAGGTCATGCCGTTCCCGCGTTCGAAGGCGACCGCGAAGACGAAGTGGACGCCCTCGCGCGACCCGATCATCAAGGCGCTGAGCAAGGTCAAGTGCAAGGGTGCGCGCACCAACGACGGCCGCACCATCATCCGGGTCAACATGCACGCCTGGGACAAGAGCCGCGGTGCGCTGATCGCCAACCGCTTCCGTGACCTCTACGCCAAGGGTTGCAACGTGGCCATCAGCGTCGGCTTCGCAGGGGCCAAGGTGCGCAACATCTTCGCCACGCCGACCAAGCGCGGTCGGGTGCCGGTTCGCAGCACCGGATTCGACACCGACGGCGACCAGGAGATCGACCTCTACAGCCACGACAAGATCCTGACGATCAACGGCCACTACGGCGCCAAGCACGACCGCAAGATGGTGATCACCGGCTCGAGCAACTACCAGAACGGTGGCCAGTACGGCGACGAGCTGATCTTCCGGGTCTTCAACTCCGCGATCTACCGTCAGTACGCCGACAACTGGGGTTACGTGTGGCGCAACCACACCCACGGCTTCTCGTGGAGCCGAACCTCCGCCCTGCGCGGTGGACCGACCTGGGTCGGCCCGCAGTACACGCTCGAGGACGGTCTCGGCACCGACAGCCCCGAATGGCGAGACGAGTGACATTCGCTGTGGCTCAGGCGTGACCTGAGCCACGGCGCAGCCGGCCGGGCCGTGGTATTCATGGCTCGGCCGGGTGCGTCACGACCCGGCGACGACATCGGGCCAACTCCATTTGGCCAGGTCATTGGCCAGCACACGGGGATCAAACTTGGCGTCGCGATGGCGCCTGCCGAAAGGAACAACGCACATGGGACGGCTCTGCGAGACCGAGAACCTCACCGACATCCAGGAAGAGATTCTCAAGACGGTTCGCCAGTTCGTCGATGCGAAGATCATCCCGGTCGCCCAGGAGCTCGAGCACGCCGACGAGTACCCGACCGAGATCATCGAGGGCCTCAAGGAGCTCGGCATCTTCGGGCTGACGATCCCCGAGGAGTTCGGCGGCCTCGGTGAGTCGCTGCTCACCTATGCGTTGGTGGTCGAGGAGATCGCCCGCGGTTGGATGAGCGTCTCGGGTGTCATCAACACGCACTTCATCGTCGCCTACCTCCTGATGAACCACGGCACCGACGAGCAGAAGCAGAAGTACCTGCCCCGGATGGCCACCGGCGAGGTGCGCGGCGCCTTCTCGATGTCCGAGCCCAGCCTCGGCTCCGACGTCTCCGCGGTCTCCACCAAGGCGACCAAGCGCGAGGACGGCAGCTACTCGATCACCGGCCAGAAGATGTGGCTGACCAACGGTGGTACCTCGACGCTGGTGGCACTGCTGACCAAGACCGACGAGGGTGCGGACAGCGTCTACAAGAACATGACCACGTTCCTGGTGGAGAAGGAGCCGGGCTTCGGTGAGACCGCCCAGGGCGTCACCGTGCCGGGCAAGCTCGAGAAGATGGGCTACAAGGGCGTCGAGACCACCGAGCTGATCCTCGAGGGTCACGAGATCGCTGCCGACCAGATCCTCGGAGGCGACCCGGGCAAGGGCTTCTTCCAGATGATGGACGGCGTCGAGGTCGGGCGGGTCAACGTCGCGGCTCGTGCTTGCGGTCTGGCGTGGCGTGGATTCGAGCTCGGCATCGCCTACGCCCAGCAGCGCAAGACCTTCGGCAAGGTCATCGCCGACCACCAGGCGGTGCTCTTCCGCCTGGCCGACATGGCCACCAAGGTGGAGACGGCGCACACGATGATGGTGCGCGCCGCCCGGCTCAAGGACACCGGGCGCCGGATGGACGTCGAGGCCGGGATGGCCAAGATGGTGGCGTCCGAGTACGCCAACGAGGTCGTGGAGGACTCCTTCCGCATCCACGGTGGCTACGGCTACTCCAAGGAGTACGAGATCGAGCGCCTGATGCGTGAGGTCAAGTTCATGCTGATCGGCGAAGGCACCTCCGACATCCAGAAGATGATCATCGGTCGCAGCCTGCTCAAGGACTACAAGCTCAAGGGCTGAGGTTCCACCCGCCGCCCCACCCATGACGACGGCCCGTCCCCTCAGGGAGACGGGCCGTCGTGGGATTTGTGGGGACGCTCAGGAGGTCCACTTCCAGGACGCGAGCACGCCGTTGACCACGATGTCACGCTCTGCCTTGGCGAGGTCGGGGGAGAACGAGAACGTGATGATGGTGATGCGCCCGTCGTCGTCGATGGTGGTGAACTGCTCGAGGTAGTACTTCGAAGCGCCGTCGACCACCTGGCCTCGGTAGTGAAGCGTCTCCACACCGTCCAGGACCACCCGCGGTCGGATGTCGAGCTTCTTGATCTGCTTGGCCAGCTGGTCGGGGACAGATGCCTCGAGGTCATCGAGGGTGCTGCCCGGCGCCTTGGCGAAGTTGACGTTGACGTTGTCCTTGAACCCGTCGTCGAAGCTGGCCTCCCCGGCAGCAGAGTCGATGCTCTTCTGCACCGTGCGGGCCGACTTGGTCATGTCGATCCAGGCCGCAGGCATCCGGTAGGAGTAGCCGTCACCCTTGATCAGGGCGCCCTTCGCAGGCTTGCCGAAATCGGTGTCGGCCGGCGGTTCGGACTCCTCAGCCGTCGGGGTCGAGGCGGAGGAGCTCGGGGACTCACTCGGCTCGGACTTCTTCGAGTCGTCGTCGCCGTCCCCGCAGCCGGTGACGAGGGCCATCGACAACAGGACCGCGGTCGCGGCAGTGGCCAGTCGTTTCATCGGTTCTGCTCCTTGGTGCTCAGTTCTGCCATTCCCAGGATGCGAGAACGGAGTCGATCAGGTGGCGACGGTCTGCTTCCGAGCGTTCTCCGTCGATGGCGAAGGACAGGGTGTACATCGTGTCAGCCCGCACCACGGCGTACTGCTCGAAGAAGAAGCTCGCCTCGCCGGTGTTTGCCTCGCCGCCGACGTGGACCGCTTCGACGCCATCGATGAGAACTCGATCATAGGTCTCGAGGTCGTCGATCATGTAGCCCAGCGTGTTCGGGGCCACCTGCTCGTAGGTCTCGAGCGACAGGCTGGGGGTGGGGATGACGCTGACGTTGAGGTTCTCGCGAACGGTCGTCGCCGCATCGGGGTCTTCGCCCACAGCGGCGTCGACCTCCTGCCCGCTCTTCGCCAATCGTTCGGAGATGTCCATCCATCGCGCGGGCGCGTGGAAGGCGTACCCGTCGCCGGTGACGCGAATCCCGGTCGCGGCCGGCTGGGGAGCCGAGGGGGCATCGTTGGGCCTTGCCTCGGACGCTTGCGACGGCCGGTTCTGGTCGGGTCGTGCCGGCTGACCCATCAGCGACTCCGACGGGCTCGGTGCACCGCAGGCGATCAGCAGGAACAGGGCCGCCGAAGTCACGGCACCACTCGCCAGCACGCGGTTCATGGCCCAGAAACTACCCGAGTCGACTTCGGATAACTGCTTGGCCCCGAGCTCGGTGGATGCCATGGTGGTGACTCAGTGACGACCTGAGGAGACACCATGACCGATGCTGGGGAAGCCAACGCGGATCTCAAGGCCAAGATGCGTGAGGCTCTGGACCGCAAGAACGAGGCCCACCACCCCACTGAGGGCGACGGGCACGCGACGGCACGAGAGAAGGTGCACGGATCCGAGGTCGAGGGCGGCGGCCCGAAGATGCACCGCCGCAAGGCCGGTGGCGGGGGCTCCTGAGACCCGAGCTGCAACGGGCAGCAGTCCCGGTCGGAAGCCTGACCGGTCGGCAACGGTGATGCTGTGGTGAACCGCACGTTGGGACGTGTCCTCACCCGGCGATGAAGTGCGGCAGCATGGTCATGCCCTCGAGATCTTCGCGGGCGCGCGCACGGAGTCGAGAGGACATCATGACCAAGACCAACCCGGGGAACTTCTTCGAGGACTTCACCGTGGGGCAGGTGCTGGAGCACGCCACGCCCCGCACCGTGACCGACGGCGACCGCGCCCTGTACGGCGCGATCTATCCGACCCGGTTCGCGCTGTCCTCCTCGGCGGAGTTCGCGGCTGGGTGTGGGCTGAGCCCCGCCCCGGTGGAGGACCTGATCGCCTTCCACATCGCCTTCGGCAAGACCGTTCCCGACATCTCCCTCAACGCCGTGGCCAACCTCGGCTACGCGGAGTGTCGCTTCCACCGGCCGGTGACCACCGGCGACACCTTGCGCACGTCGTCGGAGGTGATCGGCCTCAAGCAGAACTCGAACGGCAAGAGCGGTGTGGTCTACGTCCGCTCGACAGCCACCAACCAACGGGGCGAGGTCGCCCTCGAGTGGGCGCGCTGGGTGATGGTGCACAAGCGCGATGCCGGCTCCGCAGCCCCCGAGACGGTGCTTCCCGAGCTGGCCGACGTGGTGGCACCGGAGGACCTGGTCCTTCCTGAAGGTCTCGACTTCACCGACTACGACTTCGCTGCCGCCGGCGAGGCGCACCGCTTCGACGACTACGCGGTGGGCGAGAAGATCGACCACGTCGACGGGGTGACCCTGACCGATGCCGAGCACATGATGGCCACCCGCCTGTGGCAGAACACCGCCAAGGTGCACTTCAACACCGAGGCCCGGCCCGACGGCACCCGGCTGGTCTACGGCGGTCACGTGATCTCCATGGCGCGTGCGCTCTCCTTCAACGGACTGGCCAACGCGCAGTTGATCGCCGCAATCAACGCTGGCGCGCACACCGCGCCGGCCTTCGCCGGCGACACGGTCTATGCCTGGTCCGAGGTGCTCGACAAGGCAGAGACCGCTGCTCCCGGTGTCGGAGCCGTCCGACTGCGGCTGGTGGCGACCAAGGGTCGCGACGAGTCGATGACGCTGCGCAGCGACGACGGCAAGTACGCCGCGGGCGTGCTCCTCGACCTGGACTACTGGGCACTGGTGCCGCGCTGAAGTCCGGCCCCCGGGACGTCATACGCTGCGGTCGCTCCGGCCGCCCCACCGTATGACGTCGCGGGCGGTGTGTGCGGCGCGGGCGGTGTAGGCCCGGTGGGCGCCGCCCTCAGCGGAAGGCGCGGGCCAACGGCAGGATCGCCAGGATCAGCACCATGGGTACGGCGAATCCGAGGCGCAGGTTGTCGGCGCCGACCAGACCGGTCAGCACGGCGCCCAACAGGGCCCCGACGTAGTTGAACTGGTTGAAGCGTCCGATCACGACGTCCACGCGCGCCTGACGCAGGTGGTCCGGCACGTCGTCACCGCCGGCGATCCGGGCCGCGGCGGAATAGCTCAACGGAGCGATCACGGCGACGCCGATGCCGAGCAGCGTGAACCCCAGCACGGCGACCGGCCAGGACGGCGCCGCGACCACCACCGTGAGCGACAGTGCGGCCAGCATGCCGCCCGCGCGCAGAACGGGAACCGGCCCGAAGCGCGCCACCAGACGATCTCCTGCCATTCGCATCACCAGTGTGGCGACCAGATAGGGGAGCGTGGCCAGGGCGACCAGGCGCTCCGGTGTGGTGAAGGTGGTGTCGAGGTACGTCGGTCCCCAGGTCGTGGCGGCGGTGTCGACCATGTAGAAGAGGACCATCCCCAGTCCCACGAGCACGATCGGACGCCACGGCACGTCGACATCGGCCGGCGAGGGGTCGCCCACCCGGGGCAGGAACGGCGCGAAGGCGACCAGCAGGGGCACCACCGCGACCACGGCGACCGGCGCCAGTCCTCCCGTGGCCAGGGTGATCACCGAACCGATCAGCCCACCCAGCGTCCAGGCACCGTGGAAGGAGGGAAGGATCGGCCGACGGTAGGCGTGCTCGACGGCCACCGCCTGCATGTTGCTGGCCGCGTCGACCACGCCGAGCCCCACGCCGTACGCCGCGAGGCCGGCGACGAAGAGCGGGAACGCCGGCGCCAGCGCGACCACAGGAACCGCCACGGAGACCAGGATCAGCCCGCCACGGAGCACGCTGCCGCTGGTCCGTCCGCGGGCCAGCATCTCGGCGAGCACCGAGCCCAGCCCGGCCAGGAGCACCATCATCAGCAGGAGCAGACTCAGCGTGGTCTCGCCGATGTCCCACGTGTCCTTCACGACCGGCAGACGGGTGGTCAGGCTGATGAAGACCATGCCCTGGGCCAGGAAGGCCGACGCGACGGCGAGGCGTGCCCGGGACGGCTCGGCAGCGGGGTTCGTGGCGTTGCTCACGGCGGTGAGCATCGCACGTGTGCTGCCCTCGTGGCGGGCAACGCGTGCAACAGTTGCTCCATGAGTGAGCAGCACACGGCCCCGGCGCCCCGTGAACTCTGGCTGGTCAGGCACGGCGAGACCGAGTGGAGTCGCGACGGCAAGCACACGTCGACCACCGACCTCGACCTCACCGAGCGGGGGGTCGAAGTGGCGAAGGCCCTCGCGCCGCGACTCTCGGGGACCGATTTCGAGCTGGTCCTGACCAGTCCCCGCAGGCGCGCCCGGAGGACTGCGGACCTGGCCGGATTCCCGGGAGCGGAGGTCGACGACGACCTCGCGGAGTGGGCGTACGGCGACTACGAAGGCGTGACCACGCCCGAGATCCGCACGAGCGTCCCGGGATGGACCGTGTGGACCCACCCGTCGCCCGGAGGTGAGACCGCGGCACAGGTCGGTGCCCGCCTCGACCGGGTGGTGAAGCGGGCACAGGAGGTCCCCGGGCGCACCCTCGCCTTCGCCCACGGCCACTCGCTGCGAGTGTTGGCGGCCCGTTGGCTCGGGCTGCCCGCCACCGACGGCAGGCTGCTGCGCCTCGACACGTCGACGGTCTCGGTGCTCGGCTTCGAGCGCGAGTGCCCCGCGGTGGTGCGGTGGAATGCCTGACGCTCGTCATCCTTGACCGGTCGCCCTTGACTGGGCACTCGTTCCGGCCGCACCGTTGAGTCGTGGTCCTCGACGTCGGCTGCCCGCGTTGTCCGGCTCCGGTTGCGGAGTCCGACACAGGTTGGACCTGTGCCGCTCACGGCCAGGTGCCGCCGCTGTGGCGTGTCACCGAGGCGTCGTACGACAGCTTCGGTGAGCTCCTGCAGCGAGCCGCGGGCTTCCCGACGTACCTGCCGTGGCCGATGGCATCGGGGTGGCAGCTGACCGACTTCGGGGTGGTCGTGGGAGCACCCGGACCCGTGGCCACCGTGACGTCGGTCTCCGGGATGAGCCCCGTCGACGGCCCGGTCGAGGTCACCCTGATCAGCGAGGAACCCGGAACCGGGCTCGGGTCGCGCTGTGCGGGCACGGTCCACTCCGATCCGGGGGCGGAGATCGGTGAGCAGGCACCCTCCTTCAAGGTTCGCGTCGACGGTCAGCTGGCTCCGCTGTGGCTGCTGTCGTCGACGGTGGACGACACCTCCACCGATCGCGGGGTGGCCGCGGGGGAGGCCCGCGGACGTTGGCTGTGGTTGGTCGTGACCCCTGCATCGGCGCTGCTGCTCCTGCGCGAGGAGTGGGCGATCGCCGATGTGTCCGGTGTCGGCGCATCCCTGCTCGAGATGCCGTACGGCGGCCCACGCGCAGCCTGGTGACCGGGAACCCGACGCTCCTCGGGCGGCACCCACTGGACTCGTCTAGGCTGCCGAGGTGCGCATCGACCTCCACACGCATTCACGCGTCAGCGACGGCACCCAGGCACCGGCCGAGGTGATCCGCCAGGCTGCTGCCCAGGGGCTCGACGTGGTGGCCCTCACTGACCACGACACCACCGAGGGCTGGGCGGAAGCGGGCACGGCCGCGGTCGAGGTCGGCATCACGTTGGTGCGCGGACTGGAGATCAGCACCAAGCACAACGGGCAGGGTGTTCACCTGCTCGGCTATCTTCCCGACCCGACCCACGAACCACTGGTGGCCGGACTCCGCAAGATCCTGGACGGGCGCAACTCCAGGATCCCGGCAATCCTCGAGCGCCTCAACGAGCTCGGCATCGCGATCCACGCCGACGACGTACGACGGGTGGCCGGCGCAGCCGCGGCCACCGGACGACCCCATGTGGCCGACGCACTGGTGGCCCTCGGTGTCGTCCGCGACCGCGAACAGGCCTTCGACGAGCTGCTCAGCCCCGGCCGGCCGGCGTACGTCAACCGCTACGCCGCGCCGCTGGTGGAGATGATCAGGATTCTCGGCGAGGCCGGCGGGGTCGCCGTCCTCGCCCACCCGTGGGGCCGACACGCTCCCTCCGGGATGACGGTCGACGACATCGCCGGGCTCCAGGAGGTGGGCCTGATCGGACTCGAGGTCGACCACCAGGACCACGACCCGGAGGCCAGGCGAGCGCTGGCCGCCATTGCCGACGACCTCGACCTGGTGCGCACCGGGTCCAGTGACTATCACGGAACCGGGAAGAAGGACCACGAACTCGGCTGCAACACCACCGAGCCCGAGCAGTTCGAGCGGCTGCTCTCGCTCGCCGCCGATGCCGCAGCCCGGAGCCGCCGAACGGTCCCGGAGGTCGTGGTTCCGTGACACGGGGGCGGCCCCGGGTCCCCCCGGGCGAGCGCGTGGGGAACGACTCGTGCCCGGATGGGCGACTCATGTGCGGATCTGGACCGCCAGTCAGGCATGATTGGGACCGATGACCACCACAACGCTCGCGATCGCCAACCAGAAGGGCGGCGTCGCCAAGACGACCACTGTCGCATCTCTCGGTGCGGCCCTGGCCGAGCTGGGTCACAAGGTGCTCCTCGTCGACCTCGACCCGCAGGCATGCCTGACCTTCTCCCTGGGCATCGACCCGGAAGACCTCGAGCTCTCCGTGCACCATGTGCTGACCAAGGGGCTCGATCCGACCGAGGTCATCATCGAGACCGACGACGGCGTCGACCTGCTGCCGGCGACGATCGAGCTTGCCCGGGCCGAGGCGGACCTGCTGACCCGCACCGGACGCGAACACGTCATCAAGGGCGCCCTCGAGGACCTCGAGGAGTCCGGCGCCGGCTACGACTGGGTGTTGTTGGACTGCCCACCCTCGTTGGGCGTCCTCACGGTGGCGGCGCTGACCGCTGCGCAGGCCGTGGTGATCCCGCTGCAGTGCGAGACCCTGTCGCACCGCGGTGTCGGCCAGCTGCTCGACACGGTGCATGACGTACGCAAGTTCACCAATCGCAAGCTCAAGGTCTGGGGCGTGCTGCCCACGCTCTTCGACGGGCGCACCAATCACTCGCGAACCGTCCTCGAGACGATCTCCGACACCTACGACCTCGACGTCATCGAGCCACCGATCCCGAAGACCATCAAGTTCGCCGAAGCGCCGGCCGCCGGCCGCTCCATCCTCGCGACCAGCCGCAGCAACAAGGGGGCGCAGGCCTACCGTGAGGTCGCCGCCAACCTGGTCAAGCGCCGCGGGAGGAAGTGACCACCGCATGAGTCGTCATCGTTCGCAGTCGATCCGGCCACGCTACGGCCGGATCGCGGCGGTGTGTGCCTCGAGCGTGGTCACGCTCACCGCCGTCCTGGGTGGCATCGGCGTCCTGCCCACGGGCGGGCAGGACGCGTCCGCGGTCACCGCGTCGCTGACCGTCCCGCTCGCGGGCCCCGACGGTGTGGCCGACAACGGTGCGGACGACACTGCCAGGAACAGCGCCGCCGACGACCGCGCCTCAAGGGGTGCCCAGTCGGCGAAGGGCCCCAAGGGCACCGCTGATCCGGAGGTCATCTCGGCCAGTCCCGACGTGGCTCCCGCCGAGTCGGGGGACGGCAAGCGAGTCGTGTTCAGCCAGGAGGACCAGCGGGTCTGGCTGGTCGACGACGACAACGACGTCGAGCGCAGCTACCTGGTCTCCGGGAGCGTCTACGACAACCTCGACCCCGGCACCTACGCCGTGTTCTCGCGCTCCGAGAAGGCCTGGGGGATCGACGACTCCGGCACGATGAACTGGTTCGTCCGCTTCGCCCACGGGCCGAACGCCGCGATCGGCTTCCACGACATTCCGGTCGACGACGGGCAGCAGGTGCAGACCCGGGCCGAGCTCGGCAGCCCGCAGTCACACGGTTGCATCCGTCAGCGCACCGCGGACGCCCTGGCGTTGTGGGACTTCGCCCCGATCGGCACGACCGTCGTCGTGATCTGACGCATCCCATCGCCGCCGGCGCAGTGTCGCGCGGTGTCCTGCGGACCGGCTGCCGGGCCGAGCCGGGCGCAGGACGTACGACGCAGTGTCTCGCGCGGTGTCCTGCGGACCGGCTGCCGGGCCGACCGCGGTTCGGAGCAGGCGACGGGTCAGTCGGCCTTGGTGGTGTTCGCGGCCACCGTCTCGCCGTTGCGGGTCCGGCGACGGTTGCGGTTGCGGTTGCGACGGGGAGCCTCGGTGGCCTTCTCGCCACCCTGGCCACCCGAACGGCCCTCGCCGCGCCGACGGTCGTTGCCGTGGCCCTGGCCGGAGGGCTTGCGCTCGACCGGTGCCGGGTCCTTGATGCGACCCTTCGTGCCGGCCGGGATGCCCTGGTCGTGGTAGAGGTGCTCGGAGGTCGAGTAGGTCTCCTGGGGCTCGTCGAAGGGCAGGCCGAGGGTCTTGTTGATGACCTTCCAGCGGGTCAGGTCCGCCCAGTCCACGAAGGTGATCGCGGTGCCGGTGGCACCCGCGCGGCCCGTGCGGCCGATGCGGTGCACGTAGGTCTTGTCGTCCTCGGGGCAGGTGTAGTTGATGACGTGGGAGACGCCGGCGACATCGATGCCGCGGGCGGCGACGTCGGTGGCGACCAGAACCTTGATCTTGTCCTCGCGGAACTTGGCCATCGCCTTCTCGCGGGACGTCTGCTGCATGTCGCCGTGGAGCGGGCTGGCGTTGAAGCCGCGCTCGGTCAGGTCGTCGGCGATCCGCTGCGACTGGCGCTTGGTGCGGGTGAAGACGATGACCTTGTCGGCGTCGTCGGCCTGCAGGACCCGCCCGATGATCTCCGGCTTGTCGAGGTCGTGGGCCTGGTAGATGAACTGGGCGGTGGCCGGGACCGTCTGCTCGTCGGTCGAGGACTCCGCGCGAATGTTCATCGGGTGACGCATGTGGGTGCGGGCCAGGGCGATGATCGCGGCCGGCATGGTGGCCGAGAACAGCATGGTCTGACGGGTCTCGGGCGTCATCGCGAGCAGCTTGTTGACGTCGGGGAGGAACCCGAGGTCGAGCATCTCGTCGGCCTCGTCGAGCACCACGGACTTCACGTGGGAGAGGTCGAGGGCCCTGCGGTTGGCCAGGTCGAGCAGGCGACCCGGGGTGCCGACGACCACGTCGACGCCCGACTTGAGGGCGTCGAGCTGGGGGTCGTAGCCGACGCCACCGTAGACGGTCAGCACGCGGATGCCGCGGTCGGAACCGGCCAGGTGGAGGTCGTTGGAGACCTGGAGAGCGAGCTCGCGGGTCGGGGCCACGATGAGGGCCTGGGGCTTGCCCTGGGCCATCTCGGCGTAGTCGGCGTCGTGGGCGGCGACGGTGCGCTGCAGGATCGGGATGCCGAAGGCGAGGGTCTTGCCGGTGCCGGTGCGCGCCTGGCCGATCAGGTCGGTGCCGAGGAGGGCGACCGAGAGGGTCATCTCCTGGATCGGGAAGGGCTCCGTGATGCCGGCGCGCTCGAGGGCGTCGGCGATCTCGGGCAGGACGCCAAGTTCTCTGAAGGTGGTCAAGTTGTGGATCTTTTCCGTGAGTAGGTCTGTGCGGCCGACTCCGGAAGGCGGATCTGCCGCGCACATGCGCCGGCACCCACATGGCTTGCCGGAGATTCCGGCGGAGGTGCCGAGGAAGGGGCACGAGACGGGCTCGCGCCACGCAATGACACTCAGTCTATCGGTACGCTGCAGCCATGACTGAATCCCCGACCGATGGGTCGACCGATGGGCAGGGCGTTGCCTTCGACGATCCTTCGTACCGTGCTGCCGTGGTCGACCTTCTCGCGGTGATCGCCTACGGCGAGATCTCGGCGTTCGAGCGCCTGGCCGAGGATGCCAAGCTGGCGCCGTCCCTGGAGGACAAGGTCGCACTGGCCACGATGGCCGCAGCGGAGTTCGAGAACGTGACCCGACTCCGGGCCCGTCTCGAGTCGCTCGGTGCCGATCCGTTCGAGGCGATGAAGCCGTTCCGGCCGGCAATCGACAACTTCCACGCACACACCTCGCCGTCGAACTGGCTCGAGGGGCTGGTCAAGGCGTACGTCGGTGACGGCCTCGCTCGCGACTTCTATGCCGAGATCGCCGCCTTCGTCGACGTCGAGACCCGCGACCTGATCCTGACTGCCCTCGAGCGCACCACCCACAGTGAGTTCGTCGTCGAACGCGTTCGCGAGGGCATCGCCGCCGACCACCGCATCGGCGGACCGTTGGCCCTGTGGGGTCGTCGCCTGATGGGGGAGGCGCTGTCCCAGGCCCAGCGGGTGGCCGCCGAGCGCGATGCCCTCTCCGCCCTGTTGGCCGGGGGAGTGGACCGCCCCGGGATGGACCTGGCCGCGATCGGTCGGATGTTCAACCGGCTCACCGAACGCCACGCCACCCGCATGGAGGACCTCGGCCTCGCCCACTGACCCGCCAACCTCCGACGGGTCAGGCGGCGCCGGTGGTGAACGTCACTCGTCAGGTATTTGCTTGATGAAATCAACGGGTATCTAATAGTTGGCATGGTCAATCAATCCTCGACGCGGGACGACAAGTCGGCACACACCGTCGCCTTCGAGGAGTTCGCGGGCAGCCTCTTCCGGTTCACCCGCACCATCCGCTCGACCTCGGGGCTGTGGGTGCAACTGCCGGGTGAGCTCAAGCGCTCGGACGTGACGATCCTGCGCACGCTCTCGGAGCACGGAGAGTGTCGTCCCGGCTTCATCGCCGAGGCCCTCGGGGTCGGGCCGTCGGTGATCAGCCGTCAGCTGGTCACCCTCGACGAGCAGGCGCTCGTCGTACGCCGTCGTGACCCCGAGGACGGCCGGGCCGAGCTGATCGCGCTGACCCCGACCGGGCGGGAACGCCTCGACACCATGCGCCGGGCCTATGTCTCCGGCATGCAGGAACACTTCGCCGACTGGGACGAGGCCAAGGTCTACGAGGCCGCCGCGATCCTGGAGGAGATCTCCGACCACATCGCCCCGGCCCTGGGCCGTGACGGCAGTCGCACCACGAACCAGATCAACGAGAAGGAACACGCATGACCAACCCGCCCGCTCATGACGAGCCGAACCTGAGCCAGAAGGAGATCCTCGAGGTCCTTGCCGGCCTGCTGTCGATGCTCTTCGTGGCCATGGTCAGCTCGACCATCGTGAGCACCGCGTTGCCCACGATCATCGGCGACCTGCACGGCAACCAGACCCAGTACACCTGGGTCGTCACCATCACCTTGCTGATGATGACCGTCTCCAGCCCGATGTGGTCGAAGCTGTCGGACCTCTTCGACAAGAAGCTGCTGGTGCAGATCGCCGGGGGGATCTTCCTGGTCGGCTCCATGGTCGCCGGCTTTGCCGACACCGTGCCCCAGCTGCTCGGTGCGCGGGGCCTGCAGGGGTTGGGCGTCGGTGGCCTGATGGCGCTGGCCCAGGCCATCCTCGGCTCGATCATTCCCCCGCGCGAGCGGGGTCGCTACAGCGGCTACATGGCGGCCACCATGGCCGTGGCCACGGTCTCCGGACCGCTCCTGGGCGGCCTGCTCGTCGACACCGTCGGGTGGCGTTGGTGCTTCTGGGCCGCGGTGCCGATCTCGCTGGTCGGTCTCGGCATGCTGCAGAAGTTCCTCCACCTCGACAGCGTGCGTCGCGAGGTGAAGATCGACTGGTGGGGTGCGGTGCTGATCGCGATCGCGGCCAGCCTGCCGCTGGTGTGGGTCTCCTTCGCCGGTCGCGAGTACGACTGGGCCTCCCTCGAGACGGCGTACCTCCTGGTACCCGCGGCACTGGCCGTGGTCGGCCTGGTCTTCGTGGAGCGCAGCCACCCCGAGCCCCTGATCCCGCCGAAGATCCTGCTCGAGAAGACCACCATCCTGGCGATCGTGGCCAGCATCGCGGTCGGCATCGCCCAGTTCGGCACGTCGGTGTTCCTGAGCCAGTTCTTCCAGGTCGCCCAGGGGTTCTCGCCCACGGAGGCCGGCCTGCTGATGCTGCCCCTCATCTTCGGCAGCATGATCGGTGCGACCATGTCCGGTCAGTGGATCACCCGCACCGGCATCTGGAAGCCGATCATGCTGATCGGCACCGTCGTCCTGATCGGTGGCCTGATGCTGATGGGTGTGACGGATCACTCCACACCGGTGTGGCACCTGAGTGCGTTCATGATCCTGATGGGCCTTGGCCAGGGCTGCCTGATGCAGAACCTGGTGCTCGTCGTGCAGAACACCGTCGACGTCCGCGACATCGGCGCGGCCAGCGGTGTGGTCAGCTTCTTCCGCTCGCTCGGTGGCACCGTGGGCATCGCGGTGCTCGGTGCGATCCTGACCAACCGGGTCAGCGACCACATCGCCAGCGGGCTGCAGGCCAAGGGGCTGCCAGTGCCCGATGACGCCACCGGCGGCGGCAACCTCGACCTCGACAAGGTCCCCGAGCCGTTCCTGACCATCATCCGGCATGCGTACGGCGACAGCACCGGCTACATCTTCGTGGTCGCGGGTGCGCTCACCGTGATCTCGCTGGTCGCGATCTGGTTGATGCCGGAGACCGAGCTGCGGACGACGGTGCGCAAGGTCGAGAAGGAGGATCCGCTCGGGCTCGAGAGCGCCATCGACTGACCCCACCAGAGCTCACCCATGGGTGCACGAAGCGTCAGCCGTACGTCGACCCGAGGCCGCGACCCGTCGACGTACGCCGCGATGTGTCGGTCGTGACGCAGCGAGGCCCCGCCGTGGATTCCACGGCGGGGCCATTCGTGCTCAGTGGGCGGGCGGCGTCAGTCGCGTCGGCTGGTGAGGGTTGCCGCGATCATCACCAGGATCGCGGCCGTGGCGATCTGCCAACCGTGCCGCCACCAGTCGAAACCGGGGGGCGCCTCGCCGAAGATCTGGGTGTAGGCCCAGGTGCCGATCAGCACCCCACCGATGCCACAGATGACGGTCAGCCACAGGGGGATGTTGTCCCGATTGCCGGGGGCCACCATCTTGCCCAGCGCGCCGATGACCGTGCCGCCGACCAGTGCCCACAAGATGTCGATGACCATGGGTGTCCTTTCGGGTGACGACCGTCAGGGCTCAGGAGCGGAAGCCGACCTGACCTGCGGCGCCGGTGCCGACCTCGACGAAGGCGATGCGCTGGGACGGGACCAGGACGCGTCGGCCCTTGGTGTCGGTGAAGGAGACCAGGCCGTCCGAGGCCAGGGCCTCGGCGACTGCCTTCTCGACGCCGTCAGCGTCGAGGTCGACCTCGACGACGAGCTCTCGGGGGGCCTGCTGGATTCCGATCTTGACCTCCATGTGGGGGCCGTCCTCTCTGTTCGGTGGTGTGAAGAAGTGGTTTCAGTCCGTCAGCGGATAGCCGCGGATGCCGCGCCAGGCCAGACCGGCGATCAGGTTCGCGGCGTCGTTGCGGCTGATGCTGGAGGAGTCGTTGAGCCAGTAGCGGGCGCTGACCTGGGCCATGCCGACCAACGACACGGCGAGCAGGTGTGAGGCCTCGGCCGGCAGGCCGGTGTCGTCCTCGATGACGTCGGCGATCATCGCGGCGCACTCCTGGGTGACCCGCTCGACGTGGCCGCGGACGGCCGGCTCGTTGTTGAGGTCGGACTCGAAGACCAGGCGGAAGGCGCCCGTCTCGGAGGCGACGTAGTCATAGAACACCGTTATCGTCGCGGCGACCCGGAGCTTGTTGTCGTCGGTGGACTCCAGGGCCACACGGGCGTTGGAGATGATCGTGTCGCACGCGTTGTCGAGCAGGGCGAGGTAGAGGTCGAGCTTGCCGGGGAAGTGCTGGTAGAGCACGGGCTTCGACACGCCTGCGCGCTCGGCGATGTCATCCATGGCGGCGGAGTGGTATCCGTGTGCCACGAACACCTCCAGCGCAGCCTCGAGCAGCTGCGCGCGGCGTGCCTTGCGAGGCATGCGCCCACCTCGCGGGCGAAGCTCGCCCAGTTCGTCCTGCCCACCGCTCAACGCGTGCTCCCATCATGATCCTGATCCGGCTTGGCAGCCTACCTGTCCGGACGGATGGACCCCGCCGCGCCCGGGTGATCAGGAGTGTCTGATTCGTGGCCGTCCGGATGACGGGACGTCGGGCCCAGGTGTTGGGACGCCGCGGGAACAATGGACCTGGTGACGGTGTTCCACCGTGACCAGACCAAGCAGCCGCTGAGGAGAACTCCCGTGTCCTATCCCGCTCTCGTGGAGCCAGCCGCCGAGCTGACCGTCGACGAGGTACGCCGCTACAGCCGGCACCTGATCATCCCCGACGTCGGGATGACCGGTCAGAAGCGGTTGAAGAATGCCAAGGTGCTCGTGATCGGAGCCGGCGGGCTCGGGTCTCCCGCAATGCTCTACCTGGCCGCCGCCGGTGTCGGCACGATCGGCATCGCCGAGTTCGACGAGGTCGACGAGTCCAACCTGCAGCGCCAGGTGATCCACGGCCAGTCCGACATCGGTCGTCCGAAGTCGGAGTCCGCGCGTGACTCCATCACGGAGATCAACCCGCACGTCAACGTGGTCATCCACGAGGGCCGTCTCGACAACGACAACGTGATGGGCGTCTTCGAGGGCTACGACCTGATCCTCGACGGCACCGACAACTTCGCCACCCGCTACATGGTCAACGACGCGGCGTACTTCCTGAAGATCCCCTACGTCTGGGGCTCGATCTACCGCTTCGACGGCCAGGCCTCGGTCTTCTGGCCCAACGCCACGCTCGAGAACGGCGAGTCCGCGGACGCGCCGTGCTACCGCTGCCTCTACCCCGAGCCCCCGCCTCCGGGCATGGTCCCCTCGTGTGCCGAGGGCGGCGTGCTCGGTGTGCTCTGCGCGGCCATCGGGTCCATCCAGGTGAACGAGGGCATCAAGCTCCTCACCGGCATCGGCGACCCGCTGGTCGGCAAGCTGATGATCTACGACGCACTCGAGATGGAGTACCGCAAGCTCAAGGTGCGCAAGGACCCGAACTGTGCGCTGTGCGGTGAGAACGCGACCGTCACCGAGCTCATCGACTACGACGCCTTCTGTGGCGCGGTCTCCGACGAGGCTGCCGAGGCCGCGGTGGGCTCGACGATCTCGGTGACCCAGCTCGAGCACATGATCAAGGAGAAGGAGAACGGCGGCGACGACTTCTTCCTCGTCGACGTGCGTGAGCCCAACGAGGCCGAGATCAACAACATCCCCGGGGCCGTGCTGATCCCCAAGGGCGAGTTCCTCAACGGCAACGCCCTCGAACAGCTGCCCTCCGACAAGAAGATCGTGCTGCACTGCAAGTCGGGTGTCAGGTCGGCCGAGTGCCTCGCGGTCGTCAAGGGTGCCGGCTACGAGAATGCCGTCCACGTCGGTGGCGGTGTGGTGGCGTGGGTCAACCAGATCGACCCCAGCCAGCCGTCGTACTGATCGACCGAGCCCTACGTCCCCACGGCCCGACCGGGCCGTGGGGACGTAGGCATTTCGGGCCGCTCCTCCGTGAGTCGTTCACCGGCATCGGGTGGAGGGTGCGAAGGCCGGGGACAAGGTCTCCTCCGCAGTGCGGGCAGACCTCGGCGGCTCCCGATTAGGCTGCTCGATGTGAACGAGGAGTACGTCGAAGCGGTGCTGCAGTGCGTCGAGCAGATCCCGCGGGGCCGTGTCACGACGTACGGCGCCATCGCCGACGTGGTCGGCGAGCAACTCGGCATCGGTGGGCCGCGCCTGGTCGGCAACGTGATGGGCATGCACGGCGGGCCGGTGCCGTGGTGGCGCGTGGTGCGCGCCGACGGATCCCTCCCGCCGAGCCATCAGGGTGAGGCGCGGCAGTGTTACCTCGAGGAGGGCACCCCTATGCGTCCCTCGGGCCGGGTCGACCTGCCCCGGGCGTTCTGGCAGCCGTGACCGGCCCCACGGTGGTCACCGGGACGGTCGCCGGGTCACCCGTGTCGGTGGCGGGTGATTGGCTGTCCCCATGAGCGCGACGACTTCGGAGACGACCTTTCACCTGGTTGCGCCGTCGAGAACGGTTGACGTCCCTGAGCTCGACGACTCCCAACGCAGCGTGGTCGACCACTCCGGCGGCCCACTGCTTGTGCTGGCCGGCCCCGGCACCGGCAAGACCACCACGCTGGTCGAGGCCATCGTCGACCGCATCGACAACCGTGGAGCGGCCCCGGAGTCCGTGCTCGCCCTGACCTTCTCGCGCAAGGCGGCCGAGCAGCTGCGCGATCGGGTCACCGCCCGGCTGGGCCGCACCACCTCCTCGGCCCTGTCGTCGACCTTCCACTCCTTCGCCTACGGCCTGATCCGGCGCTACGCCCCCGCTGAGCTCTACGAAGCTCCGTTGCGGCTGCTCTCGGCCCCGGAGCAGGACGTCGTCCTGCAGGAGTTGCTGACGGACGCACCGGAGTCGGTGGCCTGGCCCGAGGGCCTGCGCCGCGCCGTGGCCACCCGTGGCTTCGCGCGCGAGGTGCAGACGGTGTTGTCCCGAGCCCGCGAGAAGGGGCTCGACGGCAGCGACCTGCGCGAACTGGGCATCGCCGAAGGGCTGCCCGAGTTCGTCGCCGCCGGTCTCTTCCTCGACCAGTACCTCGAGGTCCTCGACTTCCAGGGGGCCATCGACTATCCCGACCTCATCCGTCGCGCAGTCGAGGAGGCCGAGCGCCACCGAGATGAGCTGCGCGCCGAGTTCCGGCACGTCTTCGTCGACGAGTACCAGGACACCGACCCCGGGCAGGTGGCCCTGTTGCAGGCACTCGTCGGCGACGGCGGCAACCTGACCGTGGTCGGCGACCCGCACCAGTCGATCTACGGCTTTCGGGGCGCCGAGGTCCGCGGCATCCTCGAGTTCCCGACCGCATTCCCCACTCGTGACGGTGAGCCGGCCGACGTGGTCGCCCTGCGCACCACCCGGCGCTTCGGCTCTCGCCTGCTGATCGCGTCCCAGCGGGTGGCCGCCCGGCTGACCCTCACCGGAACAATTCCCACAGAGGCGCGCGAGGCCTTTCTTCGCCCGGTGGCCGCGCCCGGCGATCTCGGTGACGGTCGGGTCGAGGTGGTCACCTTCGACACCGAGCGCGCCGAGACCGAGCACCTGGCGGACAGACTGCGCCGGGCACATCTCGCGGACGGCGTCCCGTGGTCGCGGATGGCGGTCCTGGTCCGCTCCGGGCGCAACTCCATCCCGGCCCTGCGCCGCTCCCTCGGAGCTGCCGGGGTGCCGGTCGAGGTGGCCAGCGACGACACCCCACTGGTCCGCGAGGTCGCCGTGATGCCCCTGCTCGACGCCCTGCGAGCGGTCGTCAACCTCGAGCGGGACGATCCCGACCATCCCGACCACCTCGATCCCGACCGGGCCCACGCCCTGCTCGTCTCGCCGCTCGCCGGCCTCGACGCCTCCGACGTACGAGCCCTGGCCCGGGCCCTGCGACTGCGTGACAAGGAGCGCGTCGCCCACGAGGGCGGAGCGCCGCTGGCCTCACCCTGGCTGTTGCGTCAGGCCGTGGTCGACCCCGAGTGCCTCACCGGGCTCGAGGTGTCGGCCGCCCGTCGGGCGCGTGCCCTGGCGGTCCTGCTGCGCGAAGCGCGTACGACGCTCGAGGCGGGGGCGAGCGCAGAAGACGTCCTCTGGACGCTGTGGTCGGGCACCGACTGGCCACGTCGACTCCGCGCCCAGGTCGAGTCCGGCGGCGGCTCGGCCCGTCGGGCCCACCGTGACCTCGACGCGATCTGTGCCCTTTTCGAGACCGCGGCCAAGACCGAGGAGCAACGCGGCCACCGAGGTGTCGCGTCGTTCCTGGCCACCCTGCAGGCCCAGGACCTGCCCGGCGACACCCTGGCCGACCGCGGGGTGCGCGGTGAAGCAGTCCGACTACTGACCGCCCACCGTGCCAAGGGCCTGGAGTGGGACTTCGTGGCGGTGGCCCATGTCCAGGAGGAGGGTTGGCCCGACCTGCGGCGGCGCGCGACCCTGTTGCAGGCCGACCGCATCGGTGCCGACGGGCTGGTTCCACCGGTGAGCGTTCGCGAACAGCTCATGGAGGAGCGCCGTCTCTTCTACGTCGCCTGCACCCGAGCCCGGTCTCGGCTGCTGGTCACGGCGGTCAGGTCCCCTGACGACGACGGCGAGCAGCCCTCGCGCTTCATCGCGGAGCTCTTGCCGCGCACCGACGACGACGAGCGCATCCCGCGTCACGTGCAGGGCCGCCCCCTGCGTCCGCTCTCCCTGGCCGGCATGGTGGCCGAGCTGCGACGTACCGTCGCCGACCCGGAGTCGCCCGAAGAACTGAGGGCCGCCGCAGCCAGACGACTGGTCCGGCTCTCCCGGGAACGGGTGGGGGAGCGGCCGCTGGTGCCCGCCGCGGACCCGGCGAACTGGTGGGGCACACGAGCCGCCTCGGCGGCCGAGGTCCCTGTACGTCCCCCGGAGAAGCCGGTTGCCCTCTCCGCATCGGCACTGACGTCGATCGAGGAGTGCCCGGCCCGATGGTTCCTCGAGCGCGAGGCCGGTGGATCCACCGCCGCCACGGCGGCCCAGGGGTTCGGGCTCCTGGTGCATGCGCTGGCAGAGCGAGTGGCCAAGGGTGAGCTGACCGCCGACCCGGAGCATGTCGACGAGCTTATGGCCCAGGTCGACCAGGTGTGGGGACGCCTCTCGTTCAGGACGCCGTGGTCGGCCACACGCGAACGTGAGGAGATGCGTCAGGCGTTGCTGCGCTTCCTGGTCTGGCACGGTGCCGACCGTGGACGCACCTTCCTCGCCAGCGAGCAGGAGCTGACCGCCTCGGTGACCCTGCCCGACGGGCAGCAGGTCACCCTGCGCGGCTTCGCCGACCGGCTCGAGGTGGACGCCGACGGCTCCGTGGTGGTGATCGACTTCAAGACCGGGAAGTACAAGCCCACCAACGACGAGGTGAAGGTGCACCCACAGCTGGGCCTGTACCAACTGGCAGTCGAGAACGGCGCCGTCGACGACCTGGTCGCCACGCCGCCGGCCCGAGCGGCTGGGGCCGAGCTGGTCCAGTTGCGACACGGGGCGAACAACAAGGTCAACATCCAGTGGCAGGGGGAGCAGCCCGTCGATGACGAGGGGAACCGCCCGGTGGAGCTCCAGCTGATGACTGCGGTGGGCCTGATCCGTGACGAGGAGTTCCCGGCCCGGGCTGGAAAGCACTGTGACCGGTGTGCCTTCACCGCCATCTGCCCGATCCAGGGAGCCGGGACGGTGCTGTCGTGAGCGAAGCGAGAGTCCGCATCGCGAACCCCGCCGATCTGCAACGGGTGATGGGCACCGACTACCAGGTCAGCCCCCAGCAGTGGGCGGCGATCTCGTCCGACCTGGAGCCGGCTGTGGTGATCGCCGGGGCCGGCTCCGGCAAGACCGCGTTGATGGCGGCGCGGGTGGTGTTCCTGGTCGTCACCGGGCAGGTCCAACCGCACGAGATCCTGGGTCTCACCTTCACCACCAAGGCGGCCCGCGAGCTCTCGGTCCGCATCCGTGACTCCCTGGAGAAGGCCGGCCATGCGCCGGGCTCGGCGGGCCTCCCGACCGGCGCCGACGAGGGCGAGACGCTGGAGCCGACCGTGGCCACCTACAACGCCTATGCCAGTTCTCTGCTCACCGAGCACGGCCTGCGCATCGGCCACGAGCCCGACACCCGCGTGATGGCCGACGCGTCGCGCTACCAGTTGGCCGCACGGGCGATCAGCCGGCACAGCGGCCGCATCGAGCTGCTCAGCGACCACCCCGACACGGTGGTCAACTACATTCTCGGTCTCGAAGGGGCGATGAGTGAGCACCTCGTCGACATCGACGACGTGCGTGCCTTCCAGGCACGTGAGCTGCCCCGCTTCCGTCACGCCGCCGAGAACGCCCGGGCCAAGGCCGACCCACGCAAGGTCGTCAACGCGATGGAGCGCCGCGAAGAGCTGCTCGGGTTGGTGGCGACCTATCGTCGACTCAAGGCGGAGCTGGGCCTGATGGACTTCAGTGACCAGATCGCCCTGGCCGCCCGCCTGGCCGACGAGCATCCAGAGGTGGGTGGGCTCGAGCGGCAGAAGTTCAAGATCGTCCTGCTCGACGAGTACCAGGACACCTCCGTCGCCCAGGCCCTGATGCTCAGGAAGCTGTTCGGTGGGGGCCACGCCGTGACGGCCGTGGGGGACCCCAACCAGGCGATCTACGGTTGGCGTGGCGCCTCGGTGTCCAACATCCTCGGCTTCGGTCGCGACTTCCCACGAGCCGACGGCGGTGAGGTGCAGGTCTTCCCGTTGACGGTGAACCGGCGCTCCGACCAGCGGATCCTCGAGGTCGCCAACCGTCTTGCCCAGCCCCTGCTCGACGAGTTTCCCCAGGTGCGAGCCCTCGAGCCGGCCGAGAGCGCAGGCCCCGGCATCGTGCGCACGTCGGTGCACGAGACCCATGCCGCCGAGCTGGCCTGGTTGGGCGAGCAGGTGGAGGCGACCCATCATGCGATGGCCGAGCCGAAGTGGAACGAGATCGGGGTGCTCACCCGCGACAACAAGCATGCCGCTGACGTGTTCGACGCGCTCTCCTCACGCGAGATCCCGGTGGAGATCGTGGGCCTCAAGGGACTGCTCCGCCTGCCCGAGATCGCTGAGGTCGTGGCAACCCTGACCCTGCTCCACGACCTCACCGCCAACGCCGCGCTGCTCACCCTGCTCACCGGCCCCCGCTGGACCATCGGCCCACGAGATCTCGCGTTGCTCGGCAAGCGGGCCCGCGAGCTGGCGGGAGTCACGTCCGCACCGACCGACGGACAGGCCCTCGACGAGCAGCTCGCCGATGCCGTTGAGGGAGCCGACCCGACCGAGATCAGCTCCCTGTGTGATGCGCTCGACGACCCCGGCGAGGCGGCGTACTCCCGTGCGGCTCTCGAGCGCTTCGCCCTGCTGCGCGCAGAGCTGCGGTCGCTACGCGCCCACGCCGGCGAGCCGCTCCTCGACCTGGTCCGGCGCATCATCGACACCACCGGCATCGACATCGAGCTGGCCTCCTCCATCAGCCCGGCGGCGGCTGCGCGGCGCGACAATCTCGATCTCTTCGTGAAGGCGGTGGCCGAGTTCCAGGCCATCGACGGCGGGGTCAGCCTCACCGCGCTCCTCGCCTACCTCGAGGCCGAGGACGAGATGGGCACCGGCCTCGACGTGGCCACGCCGTCCGAGTCCGACTCGGTGAAGCTGCTCACCGTCCACCGGGCCAAGGGTCTCGAGTGGGACGCGGTGTTCGTGGTCGGGGTGTGCGAGGAGAAGTTCCCCACCAAGCAGGCCCGCACCCAGTGGACCTCCGGTCCGGCGGTGCTGCCCAACGACCTGCGCGGCGACCGGCATGACCTGGCCGCACTCGGTGGCTGTGAGAAGGCTGACCTGGAGGCGTTCGTCAACGCAGCGCGGGCCAAGGAGGCGCAGGAGGAGCTCCGCCTCGGATACGTCGCCTTCACCCGGGCGCGACACCTCCTCTCGGTCTCCTCCTACCTGTGGAACCAGACCCGCAAGACGCCGGTCGGACCGTCTCCTTATCAACTGGTCGTCCACGAGGCGATCCAGGAATGGGGCGAGGCGGCGGAGGCCTGGCTGGAGAAGCCAGCCAAGGAGACGCCCAATCCCCTGTTGGCCAGCGCGGTCACAGCGCCGTGGCCGCAGACCGAGCACACGGCCGAGGCACTGCGTCGGCTGCAGGCCGCTGAGTTCGTCCGTGCCGTGGATCTCGACGCCGAGGACGACCTCGACCTGGTCCACGGGTCGACCGTCGCCACCTGGGACGAAGAGCTCGACCGGTTGATGACCGAGGCGCGTCGGGATCGTGCGACCGACATCGAAGTGCCCTTGCCCAGCACGCTGTCGGCGACCGCCGTGGCCCGGCTCCGGGACGACCCCGACGCGTTCGCGCGCGACCTCGCCCGGCCGATGCCGCGCCAACCGTCACCTGCGGCCCGCTTCGGCACCCGGTTCCACGCGTGGATCGAGGCACGGTTCGGCCAGCAGAACCTCTTCGATCCCGACGAGCTCCCCGGCCGGGCAGATCTCGGCATCGACGACGAGTCCGACCTGAAGGAGTTGACCGGGCGCTTCGCGGACGGCCCGTTCGGGCGCCGCGAGCCGCATGCCATCGAGGCACCCTTCGCGCTGGTGCTGCGCGGGCAGGTGATTCGTGGGCGCATCGACGCGGTCTACGCCGAGCCGGACGGCGGGTTCCTGGTCATCGACTGGAAGACCAACCAGCGGGCCACCGCAGACCCGTTGCAGCTGGCGATCTACCGGCTGGCGTGGGCCGAGCTGGTGGGGGTTCCGCTCGAGAAGGTGCGCGCGGCCTTCCACTACGTCCGCAGCGGCCAGACCATCGACCACACCGACGACCTCCCCGGGCGCGACGAGCTCGAGAAATTGGTCCGCCCCGACGACTGAGCCACCCGGTCGACACGACGTCCCCGAGACGCTGCAACCGTTCGAGCACGCAAGGTCGATCAACCTGGCCCCACGATCCGGTGCAAGGATATGGCCATGGGCGTCGATCGCTTGGCCAGGCGTCTCAGCACCGGTGATGCCGTCGTCGTCGGCCTGTCCGCGATGATCGGCGCCGGAGTCTTCGCCGCATTCGCTCCCGCGGCGGCCGCAGCCGGATCGGCACTCTTCGTGGGGCTGGGGGTGGCCGCGGTCATCGCCTTCTGCAACGCCGTTGCCTCGGCCCAGTTGGCGGCCTGTCACCCGTCGTCGGGCGGCACCTACCTCTTCGGTCGCGTAATGCTCGGGCCGTGGTGGGGCTTCATTGCCGGCTGGGGCTTCGTGATCGGCAAGACGGCGTCGTGCGCGGCCATGGCGATGACGTTCGCGGCGTACGCCGTCCCGTCAGGCGGGTGGCCGCAGAGGGCGGCCGCAGCCGGGGCCGTCATCCTTCTCACCCTTGCCACGATGCGAGGCATCACGCGCACTGCGCGACTGGCGCGACTGCTGCTCGCCGCGACCCTCCTGGTGCTGCTCCTGGCTCTGACCGTCATCTCCACCGGTGTCCCATCGACGCCGGAGCCGTTGGGCGACCCGAACAGTTTGCGCGACGTGTTGCAGGCAGCGGGCCTGCTCTTCTTCGCGTTCGCCGGATACGCCCGTATCGCCACCCTCGCCGAGGAGGTCCGTCGACCAGAGGTGTTGGGACGGGCGATCCTGATCGCGCTCGGTGTCGCAGTCGTGCTCTACGTCGCGATCGGCATCGCTCTCGTGCATGCCCTCGGCGCCACCCTGGCCACGAGCACGGCGCCACTCTCGGATGCCGTCACCGCCGTCGGAGCGGCGTGGGCCGAGCCCGTGGTCAGGGTGGGCGCGGCGGCCGCGTGCCTGGGTGCGCTGCTCGCCCTCCTGGCCGGAGTCACCCGCACGTCGTTGGCCATGGCACGCGAGCGTGACCTGCCCCCGCCGCTGGCCCACGTCGACCCGGTCCACCAGGTGCCCGACCGGGCGCAGGTGGCTCTCGCCGTGGCCGTGGTCGCGCTGGTGCTCACGGTCGACCTCCGGGGCGCCATCGGTTTCTCGAGCTTCGGTGTGCTCGTCTACTACGCCGTCGCCAACCTGTCGGCGCTGCGGCAACCGGCCGATCAGCGGCGGTGGCCGTGGGGCCTCCAGGTCCTCGGCCTCATGGGGTGCCTCACCCTGGCCGTGATGTTGCCCTGGGCCTCCGTGGTCGCCGGGCTCGGCGTCCTCGCTGTCGGAGTCGTGGGCCGGCTCGTCCTGCGCCGCCCCTGAAGCCGACCTCAGCTTGAATCAACGCTCAGCCCAACCCGGCCGTGAGGGCGATCTCGACCATCGCACCGAAGGTCTGCTCACGCTCCTGCGCGGAGGTCTCCTCGCCGGTGACGAGGTGGTCCGAGACGGTGCAGATGGCGAGAGCCCGACGATCGTGCTTGGCCGCGAGCGTGTAGAGGGCGGAGGCCTCCATCTCGATGGCGAGGACACCGTGCTCGACCATCGTCTCCATGAGCTCGGGGCGGGGCGTGTAGAACTGGTCGCCGCTGAAGATCAGCCCGGTCCAGGTGGTCACGTCGTCGCGCGCCATCGCCGCGTCGTACGCCGCCCGGAGCAGGCCGAAGTCGGCGACCGGGGCGTAGTCGAGCCCATGGAAGCGGAGCCGGTTCATCCCCGAGTCCGTGCACGCGCCGCTGGCCAGGATCACGTCCCGCAGGCCCACCTTCGGCACCAACGCGCCGCAGGACCCGACCCGGATGATCGACTGCACGTCGTACTCGGTGAACAACTCGGTCGCATAGATCGCCAGGGACGGCTGTCCCATGCCCGAGCCCTGCACGCTGACCCGGTGCCCCTGCCAGGTGCCGGTGAAGCCCAGCATCCCGCGGACCTCGTTGTAACAGGTCACTTCGTCGAGGAAGTTGTCCGCGATCCATTTGGCACGCAACGGGTCGCCCGGCATCAGGACGTGGGGTGCGATCGCGCCCGCGGGGGCGCCGATGTGGGTGCTCATGACCCGATCGTAGGGCCCTCGGGCAGGTGAGTAGCCTGCAAGCGTGACCGGATCAGAGCAGCTGCAACCACTGTCCCTGCCCGCCGCCGGAGCCGACTGGGGCCCCTGGCTCGACGAACGCTGTCGGGGCTCGCTGGCCCGTGCCGGCGAGATGCGTTCGAAGCTCGCCGATCGGGAGCCCGGGGACGTGCTGGGTGCGTGGAACGAGCTCCACGTCGAGTTGGCCAACGCGTTCGCCGTGGCGAGCCTGATCGCCCAGGTCCACCCGGAGCAGGCGATCCGGGAGCAGGCGGAGCAGCTGGAGGTCGAGGCCAATCGTTTCCACACCGAGCTGATGCTCGACCCGGCTGCCTTCGCCGCGCTCAGTGCGGCGCCCACCGACACCCTCGACGAGGCGGCCCAGCGTGTCCTCGAGAAGTCGCTGCGTGACTTCCGTCGTGCCGGGGTCGACCGTGACGAGGCGACGCGCTCCCAGTTGCGCGAGCTCAACGAGCGGGAGGTGGAGCTGGCGCAGGCCTTCTCGCGTGGGATCCGTGACGACAACCGCACGACGACGGTTCCGGCTTCCGCCCTGAAGGGGCTGCCCGAGGACTGGGTCGCCGACCATCCGTCCGGCGACGACGGAAACGTCACCCTGAGCACCGACTATCCCGACACCGTTCCGTTCATGACCTTCAGCGTTGATGCCGACGCACGCCGCCGGGTGATGACCAGCTTCCTCAACGGTGGTTGGCCGGAGAACGACGCCGTCCTCGGTGAGCTGCTCGCCGTACGTCATCAACACGCGCAGCTGCTGGGCCACAGCGACTGGGCCGACTTCGACGCCGAGGTGAAGATGATCGGACGGGGCGGTGCGATCGCCGAGTTCATCGACTCCATCGCGGCCGACTCCCTCGAGGCCGGCCGGCGCGACATCGCGATCCTGCTCGAGCGGGCTCGTCAGGATGATCCGGGCATCGAGGCCATCGACGTGGCCAACTGGCGTCACTACGCCGAAGTGGTCCGTCGCGAGCAGTTCGACGTGGATGCCCAGGAGGTCCGCACCTACTTCGACTTCACCAAGGTCCGGCAAGGTCTTCTGGACGTCACCGGACGACTCTTCGGCCTCGAGTACGCCGAGGTGCCCGACGCCCCGTCCTGGCACGACGACGTGACCGCCTACGACGTGTCCCTCGACGGTGAGGTGCTCGGCCGGATCCGACTCGACCTGCACCCGCGCGACGGCAAGTACAACCACGCGGCCCAGTTCGACCTGGTGCCGGGGGTCCGCGGCGTACAGCTCGCCGAGGGCGTCCTGGTCTGCAACTTCCCGCGGGGGCTGATGGAGCACGACGACGTGGTCACCCTGTTCCACGAGTTCGGCCACCTGGTGCACCACGTCCTCGCCGGGCGACACGACTGGGTGCGCTTCTCGGGGGTCGCCACCGAATGGGACTTCGTGGAGGCTCCCAGCCAGATGCTGGAGGAGTGGGCATGGGATGCCGACGTCCTGGCCAGCTTCGCCACGGACAGTGCGGGCACGCCCATCCCGGAGGAGCTCGTCACCCGGATGCGCGCCGGCGAGGAGTTCGGCAAGGGCTTCCTGGCCCGGACCCAGATGTTCTACGCGGCGGTGTCCTACCGACTGCACCTGGAGCGCCCGAAGGACATCACGGCGCGGGTTCTCGAGCTCCACGACGACTACAACCTCATCCGGCCGATCCCTGACACGCACTTCCACACCGGCTTCGGCCACCTCGAGGGGTACTCGTCGGCCTACTACACCTACATGTGGAGCCAGGTCATCGCGAAGGACCTCTTCTCGGCGTTCGACAAGGACGACCTCTTCGCCGCAGGACCCGCACATGCCTATCGCGACAAGGTGCTGGCCGCGGGAGGAAGCAAGGATGCCGCCGACCTGGTGGCCGACTTCCTCGGTCGCCCCTACAACGCCGACGCCTTCAAGGCCTGGCTCGACGAAGCCCCCGAGGAGCGCTGATGAAGCACGAGCTGCCGCACCTGGCACTCTCGAAGCACGCCCACAACCGCCACGGCCTGCAGCGCACGGACGAGAGCTGGCTCGACGAGCAGTGGAAGAACCCCGAGACGCGGGTCCTCCTGGTCTCCGGAAACCGGATGCGCCTCGTCGACGGGCAGGTCGAATGGCTCGCGCCGACGGACTGTCCCGATGAGGGCCTGCGGTTGTTGCTGGGGGAGCAGGACGGTGTTGCCCGCTTCGCCCTGATCATGGCTCCCGACGCTGCTCCCGGGGAGAAGACGGACTGGATCGAGCTGCGCGGGGCCCTGGGCGCGCTCACCGGTGACGGCGTGGTGCAGGCGCCGCTGGTCATGCATGCCATCGGGATGGCCGAGTGGCACTGGGCGACCCGTCACTGTCCCAGGTGTGGGGGAGGGCTGCGTGCCGAGCAGGCCGGCCACGTGCTGACCTGCGTGGACTGCCGTCGCCAGCAGTTTCCGCGTTCGGACCCGGCGGTGATCATGCTGATCGCCCACGGGGAGCCCGGCTCACCGGACGAACGCTGCCTGCTCGGTCGCGGCGCCACCTGGCCCGAGGGCCGCTTCTCCACGCTCGCCGGATTCGTGGAACCCGGCGAGGCGATGGAGGACGCCGTACGCCGGGAGGTGATGGAGGAGACCGGGGTCGCGGTCGGTCAGGTCGACTACTTCGGCAACCAGCCGTGGCCCCTCCCGGCCAGCCTGATGGTCGGGTTCGTGGGCCGCGCGACCTCCACCGAGATCAACGTCGACGATGCCGAGATCGCCGAGGCCCGCTGGTTCACCCGCGCCGAGATGGTCGAGCAGGCCGAGGCAGGTCGCATCGTGCTGCCCGGTGGCGTGTCGATCTCGCGCTCGCTGGTCGAGCACTGGTTCGGCGGGCCGCTGCCCGGCTCCTGGTGACTCTCCCGCCCCTCCCGCCCCTTGGCCCTGCCCATTTCCCCGGGTACCCGGGGAAATGGGAACTCCCCGGCCGAAATACCGGCCGGGGAGTTCCCATTTCGGCCGGGAAGTCGTGACCGGCCGGGTCAGGTACTCAGCTGGTCAGGCGAGTTCGGCGAGCTTGGCCTTGATCTGGGCCAGCGACGGATTCGTCTGGGCGGAGCCGTCCGCGAAGACCAGCGTGGGGACGGTCTGGTTGCCGCCATTGGCCTCCTCGACCAGCTTGGCCGCCTCAGGCTGCTGCTCGATGTCGACGATGTCGTAGGCAATGCCCTCACGGTCGAGCTGGCTCTTGAGCCGGTGGCAGTAGCCACACCAAGGTGTGGTGTACATCGTGAACGTGTCGGTCATGGCAGGTCTGTCCCCTTGGACGTCTAGGGTTTGCTGGGCTCGAGGTGAACAACGATTCCACAGGAGATCTTCCCGATGTCGACCCCCGCTGACCTGTTGGCCGCCCTCGACCCTGAGCAGCGGCAGGTGGCCGAGGCGCTGCGCGGTCCGGTCCGGGTGCTCGCGGGAGCCGGCACCGGCAAGACCCGAGCCATCACCCACCGCATCGCCCACGGGGTCGCCACCGGCATCTACCAGCCCGGTGAGGTCCTGGCGGTGACCTTCACCACGCGGGCCGCGGGTGAGATGCGCACCCGACTGCGCGAGCTCGGAGCCCCCGGCGTCCAGGCGCGTACCTTCCACGCTGCCGCGCTGCGCCAGCTGCGCTACTTCTGGCCCTCGGTCCACGGCACCGAGCTGCCGACCCTCACCGAGTCGAAGCTCGCCCTGATGGCGCTGGCCGCTCGTCGGCAGCGACTCGGCGTCGACCAGGGCACCTTGCGCGACCTGGCTTCCGAGGTCGAGTGGGCCAAGGTCAGCAACGTGCGTCCCGAGGAGTACCCACGCCTGGCCCCGGCCCGTGGTCGTGAGGTCAACAACGTCGACGCCGAGACGGTGGCCCGGGTCTTCGGCACCTATGAGGACGTCAAGCGTGGCCAGGGCCGCATGGACATGGAAGACGTTCTCCTTCTCACGGCGGCGCTCCTCGCCGAGGACGAGCGCGTCGCCGCCCAGGTGCGTCGCCAGTACAAGTTCTTCGTGGTCGACGAGTTCCAGGACGTCTCACCGCTGCAGTCGGCGTTGCTCGAGCTGTGGCTGGGTGGGCGTGACGAGATCTGCGTGGTCGGCGACCCCGCCCAGACCATCTACAGCTTCGCGGGAGCCAACGCCTCCTACCTGCGCGACTTCTCCAAGAAGCATCCCGGCACCACCTCCATCGAGCTGGTCCGCAACTATCGCTCCACCCCCGAGGTGGTGGGCGCGGCCAATGCGCTCCTCGCCGGCACCAGTTCGCGGGGCGTGCAGCTGACGGCGCAGCGTCCCACCGGCCCGGCGATCACATACGTGGAGCACACCGATGAGGTCGACGAGGCCGAGTCGGTGGCCGCCGAGATCCTGCGGCTCCAGCAGGACGGGGTCTCACCCGGGTCGATGGCCGTCCTGTTCCGCATCAACGCCCAGTCGGAGGCGTTCGAGGATGCGCTGGCGGCCCGCAACATCCCGTACGTCGTTCGCGGCGCGGCCCGCTTCTTCGACCGGCCCGAGGTGCGCCAGGCGATCACCCTGCTGCGCGGCACCGCACGATCCGGGGGTGGGGGCGACGACCTCGTCGACGACGTCCGCGCCACCCTCGCCGGCATGGGTTGGACCTCCGAACCGCCGTCGGGTCGGGGCACGGCACGCGATCGGTGGGAGTCGTTGCACGCGCTGGTCTCCCAGGCAGAGACGTACGCCGCCTCCGACGGCGCCACGCTCGGTGGCTTCGTCGACGACCTCGATCGTCGCGCGCAGGAGCAGCACGCACCGGTGGCCGAGGGGGTCACCCTGGCCACGCTCCACACCGCGAAGGGCCTGGAGTGGGATGCGGTGTTCGTGTGCGGCGTCCAGGAGGGCTCCATCCCGATCAGCTTCGCGCAGACCCCCGCTGAGGTGGAGGAGGAGCGCCGACTGCTCTACGTCGGCATCACCCGGGCACGTGTGCACCTGCGGGTCTCGTGGAGTCTCGCCCGCAAGCCGGGCGGCCGCACGACCCGCAGCGCCTCGCGGTTCCTGGCCGCCCTGCGCCCCGAGGTGCGCGAGACCAAGCCCGTGCGCGCCAAGAAGGCGGCGCGTGCAGCCATGTGCGGCACGTGCGGGCGACCGCTCTCCACTGCCGGCGAGCGCAAGGTCGGCCGCTGCGTCGACTGCCCCGCCAACTACGACGAGGAACTCTTCGCGCGGCTCAAGGAGTGGCGTCGCGAGCGGGCCGGCGAGGACGGCGTGCCGGCGTACGTCGTGTTCACGGACAAGACCCTGGAAGCGGTGGCGGAGATGAAACCCACCGACGACGCGCAGCTGTTGCGCATCTCGGGCATCGGCGCCGCCAAGGTGGAGCGCTACGGCGAGGAGCTCCTCGAGCTCATCAACTGAGGTCTCGTCGTTGTCGGCCGGGTTTCTCGGGACGTGGAGAAGAAAATCAAGAAATACCCAATAAATCGTTTGCCCATTACAGGCGTGGCACGATAGTTTTCTTCTCGTCCGAAACGTTTGCGCACCACGACCTTGGCAAGGTCGGCGCTCGATTACACCTGAGGAGGTGGGCTCAATGAAGAACATCACCATCGATATGACGGCTGCGAACCAGTCGCGCATTGCTGTGCCCACCTACGCCTTTGGCGCGTCCACGTGTGCCCGAGTCGATGCTCCGGTTCGCAAGCACGCTGTCGCTCTCGCCCAGGGAGCCACCCAGGGGACCACTGTCTGGAGTCCACCGCCAAGTTGAGGAAACTCACGCTCGGCAGCCTCCAGGCCGCGGAACCCGAACACCGGGATCCGCGGCCTTTTTGTTTGGTCTCGACCCGCTCAACACCGATCAACATCCAGATCAGGTCACGAGGAGGTGACATACATGACCATCAGCGAACTCCGGGAGCCTGCCGAGAACACGCTGGGGGAGCTCCATGCGGCTGCGGACACCGTCGATGACGAACTGCTGCCCTGCCGAGCCAACAACCCCGAGCTGTTCTTCGCCGAGTCACCCACCGACGTGGAGTACGCCAAGGCCCTGTGCACGGACTGCCCTGTCCAGGCACTCTGCCTCGCCGGCGCGCTCGAACGGCGTGAGCCGTGGGGCGTCTGGGGAGGCGAGCTTTTCCTGCAAGGGATCGTCATCCCCCGCAAGCGCCCCAGGGGCCGGCCTCGCAAGAACGCCGCCGCCTGATCCTGACCACCGACCCGGTCAGCGGAAGGCGACCGGCACCAGAAAGCGATGAGACAAACCATGACCACACACACGAACTGGAGCAACACCATGAGTCTGATGCATGAAGAACTGGCACGCGCACAAATGTCCGCGCGCCTGGGAGAGGCGCAGAGCATGCGTCAGGGCCACCAGCTGGCCCTGGCTCGTCGGATGTCTCGCAAGGCCGAGCGTGCCGCCCAACAGGCCCGCCTCGCGTTCGCGCGCCTCTGATCGAACACACGCCGAGCCGGCACGAGCTGATGCAATCTGGTCAGCTCGTGTCGGCTCGGCGCACTTGCGTGCGAACCCGTGCCGGCTCGGCGATCTGGGGCGTCAACACGTGCCGAGTCGGCGTACGGTGAAGAGCGTGCCAGCCACCTGTGACTTCTGCGGACAGCAAGCCGAGACCGACGACGTCCCACTGACCTGGAGCACCGCCGTCGAGAACGGCCGGAGCCGGGTCTTCTGCGAGACGTGTTCGCGCCGACACCTGCGCGCGATGGAGAGCAAGCTCGACAGTGAGTGGTGGTAGCCGCCAGGTGTCGGTCAGTCGCACTCATCCGGCGTGACGTTGGCCCCAGCCGCAGCCGCACGCGGGATGCTGGGCCCAGAGTGACCGGCGCAGGTCGAGCGTGGGGTCGAGAGTGATCGTGGCGCTCCACGTGGTGGGCTGGTTGCCGTCGATCCAGTTGAGCAGGTCACGCGAGGCCCACAGCAGAGCCATGTCGAGCAGGTCATGGTGGATCGGGTCGGGGAGCCCGTCGCGCGGAGCCTCGGGGGCGGCGTACTGACGCACGATGAGTGGGCGCCGCGGGTCGGCATCGGCATGGTGTGCGTCGATGCAGCGCAGGCAAGCGGTCTGTCCGGGGACCACGAACGGCCCCACCCGCACCACGCCCTCGCTCGAGTTGACCAAGAGGTGAGGGAGGTCGTCGCGCACCCACTCGTCGAGCCGGTCGCGGTCGGTCTCGCCGCGGGTCACCAGGACGGCGACATCGGGCGTCGCCACGGGGTCGGCAGTCACTCCGGCACTCTCGAGGAGGACGCCGAGTCTGCGCACGGTCCGGGGGAGACCTCGATGCTCAAGTCGTACGCCGGTGTGTCGGCGCTGCTCCAGCAGCCTCCGGCTGACGGGACCGTTGTCGGCGAAGAACGCAGACAACGACTCCCTCGACTCCTGGCGCCGGCGCTCGCTGATCGAGGTGAAGAAGTCGTCGGCATCCAGCACCAGGCCGCGATCGAGCAGGTCGGAGCACAGGTGCAGCACCGTGGGGGACAGGGTGGAGACCGGCCCGGGTGGGACTCCGTTGCGCAGGCCCGCGAGCAGCTGCCGGACCGCGTCACTGTCGGGGGCGACCACCGCGAGATGGGTGGCCAGGCCGACCTGGAGATGGCCGTCCTCGCGACGACAGATCCGCACGCCCGGCCGCAGCAGCGGTCTGGCCGGGAATCCGGGGTGGCGGCTGGTCGAGGACATGGCGGAACCCTGACACAGGTGTGGGCCCGCCACAGGGCGTCATCCACAGGCCCATCGAAAACAGCTTCAGAACAGGCCTCGACGAAGGTGTTCTGACGGACCCGTCAACAACGACGGCGCCACCCCCGAGAGGGGGCGGCGCCGTCGTGGATTGATCAGTGGGGCGCTCAGGCCTTGCCGAGGATCCGGTTGAGGTTGGTGCCACACTCGGGGCAGACGGCCTTGGCCATCCGGGTGCCCTTGTCATTGACCTTGACCTCACCCGAGGCCTCTCGCTTGGCCTTGCACTTCACGCAGTAGAACTCGCCGCTCCAGGTCTCCGCCATGACGGCCTCCTTGCCTAATTGATTCTCCGGTCGTCGCGACGGGGATTCGTGGGGAAGCCCGCCGGGGTCTCACGCTGGGGTGTTGACCACGAAAAACCCTACGCCACGCCTGCACGCAGGCGTGGGAGGCGCCCCGTAGGGTGCCGTCATGCCTCTCCACGACCTGGAACTCCTGCGCGTCGAACGCCCACGTCCGGGCGTCGCGCTGATCACCCTTGACGACCCTGCCCGCCGCAACGTGATGTCCGACGAGATGACGGCATCGTGGACCCGGGCGATCGCCGATCTCGCCGCTGACGTCGACCTGCGCTGTGTGGTGGTCACCGGGGCTGGCACCGCGTTCTGCTCGGGCGGGGACATCGGGTGGATTGCCAGCGAGCCCGACGCCACCGTCGACCAGCTGCGCAACCGAATGCTGCCCTTCTACCGCGCCTGGCTCTCGATCCGTGACCTCGAGATCCCCACCATCGCAGCGATCAACGGTCACGCCATCGGAGCCGGGCTGTGCATGCCGTTGGCCTGCGACATCCGTTACTCCGCCGCCGGGGCGAAGCTCGGTGCGCCGTTCGTGAAGTTGGGCATGCACCCCGGAATGGCCGCCACGCACCTGTTCCCCGACGTGGTGGGTGAGGCCGCGGCGCGCGACCTGCTGCTCACCGGACGCATCGTCGACGCCGAGGAAGCGCTGCGCCTCGGCCTGGTCTCCCGGGTGATCGCCGACGAGGGGTTCCTCGACGAGGTGCTCGACACCGCGGAGACGGTGGCCGCAACAGCGCCGTTGGCCAGTCGCTACACCAAGGTTGCCCTGGCCGGTGCCGGCCACCCCGACATCGAGGCGGCTCTCCAGTGGGAGGCCCTGGCGCAACCAGCGACTCTGGCCACTGCCGACCTCCAGGAGGGCATCCGGGCGGCCAAGGAGAAGCGGACACCGCACTTCACCGGCCGCTAGGTCTCCTGTGCCGTTACCGAAGCGTATGCAGGTTCTGGGCCCGAAAATCCTGCATACCGTTCGGTAACGGGAGGAAGGGCAGGAAGGGGAGGGCAGGCAGGCAGGGTGGCCCGCGGGGTCGGTACGCACGTCAGGGGGCATGAGAAGAGGCCCCGGGTCGCATCACCACACTTGCCTTCCCCTTGCGAGTGTGACGATGCCCGCCGAAGCGGATGACCTGAGGCCTCATCTGGTGCAGACGTTAGGGGGCCATGGGCGTGTGGTCAATGGACGATCCGCACAGCCTGTGGACAACCCTGTGGACAGACTGTGGAGTCGTGCGGGCGGGCTGTGGAACAGTAGTGCCGGAGCTGTGGGAGAAGCCTCGACCGTCCGCTCTGGAAACGGCTGCTGAGCAGGGCGTATGTCGAATTCGGGCTGTGGAGAGAAAGAAATCAGGAGCTGGAGCAGATGAGTCTCGACCCGGTCACGCCGGTGGCGGCCCTGCGCCGCATCGCCTTCCTGCTGGAACGGGCCCGGGAGGACACCTACAAGATCAAGGCCTTCCGCAGTGCGGCCGCAGCGATCCTGCCGCTCGACGACACCGAGCTCGGACAACACGTCGAGGCCGAGACGCTCACCGACCTGCCCGGCATCGGGGCCAGTTCGGCCTCAGTGATCAGCCAGGCGTGGCGTGGGCAGATCCCGGACCGCCTGGCGTCCTTGGAGCAGTCGTACGCCGGCCCGCTGGCCTCCGGCGGCCGGGCCCTGCGCGCGCGACTTCGTGGCGACCTGCACAGCCACTCCGACTGGTCCGACGGTGGCTCGCCGATGGAGGAGATGGCGTTCACCGCACTCGAGCTCGGGCACGAGTACCTCGTCCTCACCGATCATTCGCCCAGGCTCAAGGTCGCCCGCGGGCTGAGTGCAGAACGCCTGGCCCGACAGCTCACGGTCACCGACGCGGTCAACGAGCACCTCTCCGGTCAACCGTTCCGACTGTTGAAGGGCATCGAGGTCGACATCCTCGATGACGGCGCTCTCGACCAGACCGACGAGATGCTGGCCCGGCTCGACCTACGTGTGGCCAGCGTGCACTCGAAGCTGAAGATGGACAAGGACCCGATGACGCGGCGCATGGTGGCCGCCGTCCAGAACCCCTTCACCAACGTCCTGGGGCACTGCACCGGTCGCATGGTGACCGGCAACAGGGGCACCCGGCCCCCGTCGCAGTTCGACGCGAAGGCGGTCTTCGAGGCGTGCGTCGCCCACGACGTGGCGGTCGAGATCAACTCGCGTCCGGAGCGGCGGGACCCACCCACCAAGCTGTTGGAGCTGGCCCGCGACATCGGGTGCCTCTTCTCGATCGACTCCGACGCACACGCTCCGGGTCAGCTCGACATGCTCGACTACGGCTGTGAGCGTGCCGAGTCGGCCGGCATCGACCCGGAACGCATCGTCAACACGTGGCCCGTCGAGCGACTGTTGGAGTGGGCGGCCCCGTAGCCGGACCCGGGGACCCGCGACGTCGACGAGCCTGCGACGGGCCGGCCCGACGCCCGCTGGCCACCCACCGGACACGGCGCACCTGCGACCATCGGCTGGCGACACCCATTAACCTGCAGGTCATGGACCAGCCGGAGATCGAGGTACGCCGTTCGAAGCGGCGACGCCGAACGGTCTCGGCCTACAAGGACGGCGACAAGGTCGTGGTCCTGATCCCGGCATCGATGTCGCGGGCCCAGGAGGCCGAGTGGGTCGAGACCATGGTCACCCGCCTCGAGCGCCAGGAGAAGCGCAAGCGTCCATCCGACGAGCAGCTGTTCAAGCGGGCCGTGGAGCTCTCCGAGCGATTCCTGGGCGGGTTGGCGCAGCCGGACTCCGTGCGCTGGGTCGACAACCAGAACTCACGCTGGGGCTCGTGCAGCCCCGGCGACCGGTCGATCCGGGTGTCCTCGCGGCTGCAGGGCACCCCGACCTGGGTGGTCGACTACGTGTTGGTGCACGAGCTGGCGCACCTGATCGAGCCGGCTCATGACGAGAAGTTCTGGGCCTGGGTCGCCCACTACCCGAAGTCGGAGCGGGCCCGGGGCTATCTGCTGGGCTATTCGGCAGCGGCACAGATCGACCCGCCCTCCAGCGAGCTCGACCAGTAGCCGCACCGACCTCACGACGTACGCCGTCTCGAGCGCGGTGGGCGCCCCTTGGTGAAGGTCGCCGGGGGTCAGGCCTCGCCGAGTCGCCCCCGGGCGGCGCTGATCAGGTCGTGCATGTCGCTGCCGAGCCCGTCGGGCAGCGCATCCAGGGGCCACCAGCGCACATCGAGCGACTCGTCGCTGACCCGATGCTCGGCGCCGGGCGGAGCGACCGCCACGAAACGCACGTCAAGGTGTGCGACGGTGCCTCGCGGGTCACAGAACGGCACGTCGTGCTCGTTCAGCTGGACCGGTGACGGGTCGAAGTCGAGGCGGGCCAGGCCCGACTCCTCGAGCGCCTCACGATGGGCCACACCGGCCAGCGTCGTGTCGTCGAGCTCGCAGTGTCCACCGAACGCGAACCACTGGCGTGCCTTGCCGTGCAGGTTCAGCAGGGCCTCGGTGCCGTCGGCGGAGAGCACCAGCGCGCCCGCGGTGACGTGGTCGGGCAGGCAGGAGCGAAGCATCCCGTCCGCGTTCTGCTCCAGGTGGTGGACGTAGCGTCGACGCAGGCGGTCCTGGTCGGCGTCGGGCGGCGTCCAGGCGCGGAGCACGGCCAACGCGTCGTCGTGCAGCTGCTTCACTCGCGGGGGTCGTCTTCGTCGGCGCCCTCGGAGCCGGTGCCGCCGGAGCCGGAGCCGGTGCCGTCGGAGCCGGTGCCGTCGGGGCCGGTGCCCTCGTCGAGCAGCTTGGCCAGCTCGGCGTCGAAGTCGTCGTCGCTCGGGGTGAGCGGCTCGGCGGTCTCCTCACGGAAGCCCAACGGGTCGTCGAGGTCTTCGGCCGTCGGCAACAGGTCGGGGTGCAGCCAGACCGCATCGCGCGCGTCGGTGCCGTGGCGCGAGCGCAGGGAGCCCCACAGGGTGGAGGCGTCACGCAGGCGCCGGGGCCGCAGCTCGAGGCCGACCAGGGCGGCGAAGGTCTGCTCGCCCGGCCCACCGGCAGCGCGGCGGCGGCGTACGGCCTCCTGCAACTTGGCCGCGGCCGGCATCCGCTCGGCAGTGGCCTGGCCGACCACCTCGTCGACCCATCCCTCGACCAGCGCGAGTGTGGTCTCCAGCCGTTGCAGCGCTGCCTCCTGGTCCGGGGTCTTCTTGGGTTCGAAGAGCCCGCCCTCGAGCGCCTCCTGGATGGCGGTCGGGTCCGAGGGGTTGAGGTTGCGCATCTGCTCCTCGATGCCCGCGGTGTCGATCGCGATACCGCTGCCGTAGTCGGCAACAGCGGAGATGAGGTGCTCGCGCAGCCACGGGACGTGGGCGAAGAGACGCTGGTGGGCGGCTTCGCGCAGCGCCAGATAGAGGAGTACGTCGTCTGAGGAGACGTCGAGGCCCTCGGCGAAGGCGGCGACGTTGGTGGAGACGACCGCGGCCCGTCCGGGTGGGCCGAGGGGGAGACCGATGTCGGAGGCGGTCAGCACCTCACTTGCCAGGCCGCCGAGCGCACTGCCGACCTGGCTGCCGAACATGGCGCCGCCCATCTGGCCGAGCATGCCGATCAGCGGGCCCGCCATCTGCTTGGCCTCGTCGGGCAGGGCGTTGCCCATGGCGCCGACGACGTGGTCGGCGACGGGCTCGACGAGCACCTTCCACACGTCACGGGTCGACTCGATCCACTCGGCGCGACTCCACGCGGCCGTCGAATGGACGCCCGAGGGGAACTCGCAGGCCTCGTCGAGCCAGTGGTCCGCCAGTCGGACGGCGTCGGCGACAGCATCCTGTTGGCGCTGGGTCGGGCTCGGGTCAGGCTCCTGGGCCACCTGGCGTCGGGCGATGTCACCGGCCAGGTTCCAGTTCACGGCGCCGTCGTGGGGTGCCATCATCGCCTGCATCTGGCCCATGAGGGCGTTCAGGTCGGGCATGCCGGAGGCTCCGCCGGCACCGAAGAACTGCTCGAACGGGGTGCCCTTGAACGGGTTCTCCGGCTCGTCACCGGGGTTCTCAGTCATGCCCCCAAGTTACTCGCTTCGTGGTGAGCACCAACCGAGAACCCGGTGATCGTTCGGTGGCCACCCCCGAGTGCCCCGCGTCGACACCCACCACGGCATGTCTCCCAAGTCCGTGGCCGGCTACACGCCGGCCCGCTGGCACCTCGCTACGTTCTTGTCAGTCGCCGATGCTCCGCATCGTCTCCCTCCTCGGCCTTGCGAGGCACTCAGCGGATGCGACGCTCGCGACGGCCGAGACCTGAGACAAATGCCCTAGGCTCGAACCATGACTCAGCCAGGGATCGACCATCGGGTTCGCCTCGTGGACCTGCGCGAGGAGCGACTCGACGTCGACGAGGTCCTGGCCAGCCTGGACGACGAGGCCTCGGGAGCGGTGAACCTCTTCGTCGGGCGGGTGCGTGACCACGACGACGGTCGTAGCGTGCGTGCCCTCGACTACGCTGCCCATCCCAGCGCGCTGGACCGGCTGCGTGAGGTCAGCGAGCAGGTGGCCGAGGAGTTCGACGTGACCGGCATCAGCGCCGTCCACCGGGTCGGAGCCCTGGCGATCGGCGATGCGGCGGTGATCGTAGCCGCGGCAGCGGCCCACCGCGGCACGGCGTACGACGCCTCGCGCGCGTTGATCGATCGGCTCAAGGCCGAGGTCCCGATCTGGAAGCAGCAGTCCTTCACCGACGGCGACCAGCAGTGGGTCGGCTCGCCCTGACCCGGAGCCACCTCGGATCCGAAACGGCCCGCGTGGTTGCCGGAGTGGACGCCCGTCACGTGGGACAGTGATCGGGTGGAGATCCTGTTCTGGCTGGTGCCGCCGGCGGTGGTGACCGTGGTGGCGATGTTGTGGGTGACCTGGCTCGGCCGAGACGGTCGCGGCGAGGTGGATCGTGACGTCGCCGTCCAGCGGCTCGAGCGGGCACTGCGCAAGGACCATTCCGCGCTCTCCCGCCCGGGGCCGGGCGCTTCCCGGGCCCGCGAGCGCAGCACCGGCATCGCGGTGCGTCCTTCCCGGGCCACCGACGATCGCCGCTCCGCCTGATCCCGATCATCGCCGGGCAGACAGGGCACGCACGGACTGGGTGCGCACGGATTTTCGTGGGGTGAGAAGGTTGGGCGCATGACACGGCGCACCGTCGCGATCGCGATCTCGGTTCCCCTGATGGTCGCGCTCTGGGCATGCGCCATCCTCCGCCCGGTGCCCTACGTGACCTTCCAGCCGGGGGTCACCGTCGATATGCTCTCCACCGTCGACGGCCAGGAGCGGATCCAGATCTCCGGGCACAAGACCTACCGCGACAACGGCGAGCTCCGGATGACCACGGTGTCGGTGACGCGTGCCGGCAGCTCGGTGAGCATCTTCGCGGCGCTGCAGGCATGGCTCGACGAGGATGACGCCGTCCAGCCCTACGACGCCGTCTACGACGAGAACGAGACCGACGCGTCCAACGAGAAGGAGTCGTCGTTCCAGATGACGACCTCGCAGGACGCCGCCGAGGTGGCCGCCCTGCGCTCCCTCGACTACAAGGTGCCACTGCGCCCTCGGGTGATCGCCATCGACAAGGGGTTGCCCGCTGAGGGAAAGCTTCGCAAGGGTGACTGGATCCTCGCCGTCGACGGCACCGCGATCACCGACGCGCAGCAGGTCGTCGACCTGATTGGCAAGTCCCGGCCCGGGCACGACCTCACCGTGGTCGTCCGCCGCGGCGACAAGAGGATGACCTTCGAGCTGGCGCCGGAGAAGGTGGACGGCAAGGTCCGGCTCGGATTCACCCAAGGCGTGCAGTACGACTTCCCGTTCGACATCGACATCGTCATCGATCCCGAGATCGGTGGGCCGAGCGCCGGGATGATGTTCTCGCTGGCGATCGTCGACACGCTCACCCCGGGCTCGATGACCCACGGCCAGCACATCGCGGGCACCGGCACCATCGATGCGAAGGGCAACGTCGGCCCGATCGGCGGGATCCAGCAGAAGATCCCGGCCGTGCGAGATGCGGGTGCCAAGTTGTTCCTGGTGCCGGCCGACAACTGTGCCGAGGCGTTGGGGGCCGCGCGTGGCGACGTACGCCTGGTCAAGGTGACGACGCTGAAGGATGCGATCAGCTCCGTCGAGAAGTGGTCCGACGACCCCGACGCCGACCTGCCCAGCTGCGAGAAGGAGTAGCCGTGCCTGACAGCGAGTTGCCCGACCCCACGCCCGCCGAGCTGCCCGACCCGGCACTGGCCCAGGCCGTGCTCGAGATCGAGGCCCACGCTGCCCAGGACGGCTGGGACCAGAAGTCCCGCCTCTACGCGCTCGCCGACACGGCGTCGCTCGTGGCTCGGGAACCGGCCCTAGCCGCGGCGATGGGTCTCGACGAGTCCAGCGCCGAAGGGTCCTTCACCCCCATCGAGCAGGAGCTGGACGCAGGCCTGCCCTTCGAGACGGTGCTGGCCTCCATCGTCTGGCCCGAGGCCGTGACCGGCTGTGCCGCGGTGGTCGAGCGCCTGGTGCTGCCCCCGAGTGCCGATGGGCAGATTCCCGACGAACCCGATGCCGCCCACGCCTTCGCCCAGGAGCACCCTGACCGCCAGGAGGTGCGCATCGTGGCGGGCGTGATCCGCGACGGGTCCACGTACTGCGCGTTGCGACTTCGGGCGCACGACGACGAGCAGTCCGTGGTCGGCGGCAATGACTTGGTTCCCGAGCTCGTTGAGCTGCTCCGGGCGACGCTCGAGGGCGATGAGGAAGGCAACAGATGAGCGACATGTTCGACGACGAGGCCGGCGCAACCGAGGTGGAGGAGCCACGGAAGTCGTCGTGGGCCCGACGGTTGTGGATCACGGCCGCAGCCGTGATCGCGCTGGTCGTGGCGTTCACCGGATTCACCGCCATATGGACCGAGAAGCTCTGGTTCGACTCGACGGGGTACGGAGGAGTCTTCTCGACACTGGTGCGCACCCGCATCGGGCTGTTCCTCATCTTTGGTCTGCTGATGACCTTGGTGGTCGGGCTCAACCTGGGCCTGGCCTACTTCTATCGCCCCGTCTTCCGACCCGCCTCGCCCGAACAGGTCAGTCTCGACCGCTATCGGGAGGCCGTCCGTCCGATCCGATTCCTGCTGTTGGCCGGTGTCTCGTTGGCGATCGGCGCCTTCGCCGGCGCCACTGCGTCGGGCAAGTGGCGCGAATACATGCTGTGGCGCAACGGCAGTGACTTCGGCAAGAAGGACCCCTACTTCGACAAGGACATCGGGTTCTACGTCTTCGACCTGCCGTGGTTCCACTTCCTGGTCGACTTCACGATGGCCGTGATGATCGTGGCGCTGCTGGCTTCGGCGATCGTGCACTACCTGTACGGCGGCATCCGGTTGCAGTCCTCCCAGGACCGGTTCTCCGGAGCGGCGGCCGCCCAGCTGTCGGTGCTGCTGGGGCTGTTCGTGCTGGTGAAGGGCGTCGACTACTACCTCGACCGCTTCGACCTGCTCAACGAGTCCGGCTCCCTGATCACCGGCATGAACTACACCGACGACCATGCCGTGCTGCCGGCCAAGAACATCTTGATGTTCATCGCGTTGATCTGCGCGGTGCTCTTCTTCGCCAACGTCATCCGCCGCACCTGGCTCCTGCCATCGGTCGGCCTGGGTCTGCTCGCGTTGTCGTCGATCCTGCTCGGCCTGCTGTGGCCCGGCATCGTGCAGCAGTTCCAGGTCGAGCCGTCGCAGGCCGACAAGGAGGCGCCGTACATCAAGAAGAACATCGACGCGACGCGGGCGGCCTACGACATCGGCGACGCCGAGATCACGCCGTACGCCGGCAAGACGACGCTGACCAAGAAGCAGCAGGAACTCGCCACGAAGACGATTCCCGGCATTCGTCTCGTGGACCCGCAGGTCATTCGCGCCACGTTCGAGCAGACCCAGCAGGTGACCAACTACTACAGCGTGGCCGATGTGCTCGACGTCGATCGCTACACGATCGACGGGCAGGAACGTGACCTCGTCATCGGTGTCCGCGAGCTCAACCAGGACGGCATGCCCGACGACAGCAAGAACTGGTCGAACCTGCACACCGTCTACACACACGGCTACGGCGTGATCGCGGCCTACGGCAACCAGCGCGACGCCACCAACGAGACACAGACGACGGGCGATGCCCCGGTGTGGGCCGAGGAGAGCATCCCGCCGACGGGTGCACTGAGCGACCTGACCCCGGACGGGTACCGCGGGCAGATCTATTTCGGGGAGCAGAGCCCGGAGTACTCGATCGTCGGGAAGGCCTCCGACGACGCCAAGGACGTGGAGCTGGACCTGCCCGGCTCGGAGAAGAGCCGCAACACCTACACCGGCAAGGCCGGTGTCGACGTGGGCGGCACCTTCCGCCAGGTGCTGTACTCGTGGAAGTTCGGTGAGCCCAACATCGCCCTGTCGAAGCGGGTGAACGAGAACTCCAAGATCCTCTACGACCGCAACCCGCGGCAGATGGTGGAGAAGGTCGCCCCCTGGCTGACCGTCGACTCCGACCCGTTCCCTGCCGTCGTGGACGGCAAGGTGGTCTGGCTGCTCGACGGCTACACGACCACCGACCAGTACCCGCTCTCGGAACGCGGTTCCTACCAGGACATGACGAGCGACGCCCTCGACAGTGGCAACGAGTTCCGCACGTTGCCGACCGACGAGATCAACTACATGCGCAACGCGGTCAAGGCTGTCGTCGACGCGTACGACGGCACCGTCACGCTCTATGCCTGGGACGAGGACGACCCGCTGTTGAGCGCGTGGCGCAAGGCGTTCCCCGGCACCGTCAAGGACAAGGACGAGATCCCGGCCGAGCTGCTCGAGCACATGCGCTACCCCGAGGACATGTTCAAGGTGCAGCGCTATCAGCTGGCTTCCTACCACGTGACCGACGCGAAGAACTTCTACGAGGGCAACGCGCGCTGGCAGGTTCCGGAGGATCCGAGCAAGAGCGGGACCCTGCAGCCGCCGTACCGGCTCTCGATCAACACGCCCAACGGTGGCGACGAACCCGTCTTCAGCCTGACCTCGGTCTACGTTCCGAACAAGAAGAACAACCTCTCCGCATTCGTCTCCGTCGATGCCGACGCGTCCAAGCCTGACTACGGCACCCTGCGCGTGCTGACCCTGCCCGGGAACACACAGATCGCGGGACCGGGCCAGATCGCCGGAAACTTCGGCGCCGACGAGGATGTCAACCGGGTGATCCAGTCGCTGTCGAAGAACTCCAACGTGCGCCTGGTCTACGGAAACCTGCTGACCCTGCCCGTGGGAGAGGGGCTGCTGTACGTGCAGCCGCTCTACTCGATCCGCAGCGGCAACAGCACCGCCAACTATCCGGTCCTCTCCTTCGTGTTGGTCTCCTTCGGCGACAAGAACGGCGTCGGCAAGACCATTGCCGAGGCGGTCTCGAACGTGCTCCAGGTCAACGGACGTGACATCGACAAGGGCGCCGACAAGGGTGGCAAGAAGGGCCAGGGGGACGAGCCCGTCGGAACGCTCTCGCAGCAGGTCCTTGACCTGCTCGAACAGGCCGATGCCAAGTTCAAGGAGGCGGAAGTGGCACTGAAGGACGGGGACATTGCGGCGTACGGCAAGGCCACCAAGCGCGCCGAGGCACTGGTCGGCAAGGCCCTGGTCGCCGCCAACCAAGCTGCCGAGGACGCGGCGGCCGACGCCGACAAGTCGGCCGAGGGTGAGGGTGACTGACCCCCGATTTGAGTCGTGCACCCGCGTCGCGTACTGTTCTGTTCACCGACGCGGGGTGGAGCAGCTCGGTAGCTCGCTGGGCTCATAACCCAGAGGTCGCAGGTTCAAATCCTGCCCCCGCTACAAAGTTCAGGCCGGGATTCAGTGCGAATCCCGGCCTGAAAGCATTTGAGAATTGATCAACCCTCCAGAAACCCTCCTTTGTGGAGGGAAATCTCCGTGGCCCGAGCCGCCCTTCGTGCGTGCCCGGGCTCGCCGCTCAGGGTTGGCCATGCCGAACTCACCGATCCACCCTGACTCAGGTTCCTTGCCGCGCACCGACGTGCCGTTGACGACTGCCGATGCCGAACGGATCGCCACCGCGGTCGAGGCCGAACTCGCTCCATCCACTCGCGCGACCTACGACTGTGCCTGGCGCCAGTGGGAAGGCTGGTGCCGGGGGAGAGGCATCGATCCGCTGCCCGCACCGCCTGATGCGCTCGACGCCTTCCTCGCCGAGCGTGCCGAGGCCGGAGTCACCTTCGGCACCTTGGACGGCTACTGCTCCGGCATCGCCCACCGCCACCACCAAGAAGGCCTTGCCGACCCAAGCGCCGACGCCGTCGTACGACGCGTACGTCGAGGCCTGCGTCGCATCCTGGGCGTTGCACCCATCCGTCAGGCCCATCCGCTCACCGTGGCCGAGCTCGGTCGGATCGTTGCGTCCATCGACGCTGACGCCGCAACAGGTATCCGGGACCGCGCCATCTTGCTCGTCGGGTACGCATCGGCGCTGCGACCGGGAGAGATCTCGGCAATCAATCTCGACGACATAGTCCGCAAGCCAACCGGGATCCTGATCAGCATCCGCCGCTCCAAGACCGACCAAGAAGCCAACTCGTCGGAGTCGTCCGGGAGACAACTCGCTTACTGACCCGATCCGGGCCCCTCGACGCCTGGCTCGAGGTTCGACCCGGCGGTCCTGGGGCGCTCTTCACCCGTGTCCGGTGGCGCAACCACCCCACAGCCGATCGCTTGGGCCCGCGGGCGATCAGCCGTACCGTGCAGCAGCGCGCCAATGAGGCCGGATTCGACGGAGTCCCAGTCTCGGGGCACTCGTTGCGCGCCGGCCACGCCACCACCGCCGCAGTGAACGGTGTCTCGATCGACCGGATCGCCGCACAGACGCGCCACCGTGACCTCGGGACCTTGCTGGACCACTACATCCGTCCCGCCGAGGCCACGATGACGACCACCAGCCGCGACCTCGGTCTCTGAAGTGCTCCGGCCGTCATCGGATGAAGTGATATCGTTGTATCGATATCGGAGGTGATCATCGTGGAGCAGATCCTGATCCGCAATCTTCCCGCAGGGACCAAAGCCGCACTGAAAGCACGAGCTGAGCAGCACCGCCGCTCGGTCGAGGCCGAAGCCCGCGACATCCTGGCTGGCGCACTGGAACGTGAACCCCTGACGCTCGTGGACCTGCTGGCCACGGACGAGGGTGCCGAGATCGACTTCGAGCCCGAACGGCTTGGCCTGACCGCACGTGCTCCCGAACTGTGACTCGTTCCGGAGCAGATGGACAGGGGACGCGGTGAGATACGTCTTGGACACGAACGTCGTGTCGGCCCTGCGCGTACGGGGGCGCAACCCCATGGTTGAGGCTTGGGCGGTATCGGTGCCTGTCGCGGACCAGTTCGTCACAGCCATGACCATTAGTGAGATCGAACGCGGCATCATCGCTAAGGAACGGAGCGACTCCGCGCAAGGGGAGGTACTCCGTCGATGGTTCGAGGAGCGGCTGCTCCCGACTTTTGCAGGCCGGGTACTGCCGTTCGACCTGGCTGCTGCCCGAATCCTCGCCACCTACCGCGTCCCCGAACACGCACCACTGGACGACGCACTCATCGGCGCGGTCGCTCAAGCGGCTGAGATGACTGTCGTCACTCGAAACACTCGACATTTCGAACCACTCGGTGTCGCCTGCGTGAACCCCTGGAGCGAGAACTCGTGACGCAGCCCTGTCTGACGGTCATAGGCGGTGGATAGACGCGCCCAGCCTATGGTGCCGAAACCGCACATTTGTCGGGGGTCATTGGCAGTATGCGGCCATGACAGATTGGGCGCCCTTCGGCCTTGATGAGGATCAGACGGAGCAGTACCGAGTCCTGCGCGACGGCGTGCCCGGAGACCTCCGTGAGCCGTTGCTGGGTTGGCTCAAGCCGTTGCTCTCGTCCGGCGCCTACAGGTCGATCATCAACGAGCGCACCCAGGAGCTGGCGATGTTGACGGGCTTGCAGATCGGCCTTCGCGACGGGGCCTATGCAGATTGGGACAAGTACGTGCAGGCGTTGCGAGGGATGGAGGGGATCCTCGGTGCCCTATTCGCCGCTCTCGATGGCGGCGTGTTCACCAGTATCCATGGTGGTGTGGAGTAGCGCCATGGACTCCTCGGATAGGTAGCGTCGCTCGCCTGCGATCCACTCGTCGTGCATGTCGATCAGCACCGCGCCGACCAGACGGATGACTGCGGCGGCGTTGGGGAAGATCCCCACGACGCGGCTGCGGCGCTTGATCTCCTTGTTGACCCGCTCGAGTGGGTTGGTCGACCAGATCTTGCGCCAGTGGGCCTTGGGGAACGCCGTGAACGCGAGTACCTCGGCCTTGGCTTGGTCCATCAGCGGCCCGACCTTGGGGAACGAGCCGGCGAGCTGGTCGCGGACCTCGTCCCACGCCGCGTTGACGGCCTCGGGGTCGGGTTGGGCGAAGATCGTGCGGAATACCGCGGCGACCATGTCGGCGTGGGACTTGGGCACGTGGGCGAGCAGGTTGCGGGCGAAGTGGACTCGGCACCGTTGGTGTCCGGAGCCTTGGAAGGACCGCTGCAGCGCCGCCACGAGCCCGGAGTGTTGGTCGGAGATGACCAGCTGCACCCCGGCCAGACCACGTTGTTTGAGGCTGAGCAGGAAGCTGCGCCAGAACGTCTCATCCTCGCTGTCCCCGACGTCGAGGCCGAGGACCTCACGTGTCCCGTCGGCGGCGATCCCGGTGGCCACCACGACCGCCATCGAGACCACCTGCCCTCCCTTTCCGGGCTTGTTGCGGACATGGAGGTAGGTCGCGTCCAGGTACACGTAGGGGAACGGCGTGTGGTCCAACCCTCGGGTGCGGAACGCGCCGACGGACTCATCGAGGCCCTCGCAGATCCGGGAGACCTCGGACTTGCTGATCCCCGAATCTGCCCCCATCGCCGCCACCAGGTCGTCGACGCTGCGGGTCGAGACGCCGTGGACGTAGGCCTCCATCACCACCGCGTACAACGCTTGGTCGATGCGGCGGCGGGGCTCGAGGATGGAGGAGAAGAACGATCCCTTCCGCAGTTTCGGGATCCGCAGTTCAACGTCACCGGCCTTGGTGGCCAGCAGCTTCGGGCGGGTGCCGTTGCGATCGGTGACGCGGTCCTCGGTGCGCTCGTAGCGCTCGGCGCCGATCACCCCGGCGGCTTCGAACTCGACGAGCTCCTGCAACACGGTGCGGACCGACTCACGGATCATGTCGACGCCATCGCCGGTGCGGAACGCCTCGAGCAACTCGGACAGGGCAGACTGGGACAAGGCCATCGGTGGGTCTCCTTCAGTGCGTTACTTGGTCGTTTCACACCGAAGATCCCGCCGATGGCCGCCTACTTCACGCAGCCCCGCCGATGGACCTCAAACCCCACCACCACAGGGGACTCTCCTAGGCGTAGGCGTGGCTCCAGAGGGGGACTGCCCAGCTCGTAGTAGCGCTGCCCACCTCGTCGACCTATCGGTTCGAGGAGAAGCGGGAGAAACGCTATGGAGAAGGTCATCATCGGGGTCGATCCCCACAAGTTGTCCGCCACCACCGAGGTCGTCGACGGTAGAGAGAAACTGCTCGGCTCTGGTCGGTTCACCACCGACCAGGCCGGATACGCAGCCATGCGGATCTATGTGAAGACCTGGCCCGATCGGGTCTGGGCCATCGAGGGCGCCAACGGCACCGGAGGCCCCCTGGCTCAGCGCCTGCTCGAGGCCGGCGAGGACGTCATCGATGTGCCGGCCAAGCTCGCCGCCAGAGTGCGGCTCTTCGACACCGGCCACAACCGCAAGACCGACGCCCTCGACGCCCACTCCATCGCGATGGTCGCAGTCCGCACCGAAGGTTTGCGCGTCATGCACATCGACGCCGAGCTCGAAGTGCTCAGGATGCTCGCTGACCGCCGCGAGACGCTGACCCGGCGCCGAGTCCAAACAGTCGACCGCCTTCAGGCGCTGTTGGCTGAACTCCTTCCTGGACAGGCGAAACGAGACATCACCACCGGTCAGGCCAAAGCGATGCTGGCAGGCGTCCGGCCTCGTGACCTGGTCGGCAGGACACGTCGCCGCATCGCTGCTGAGGAGCTCGCTGACCTGGTCGTGATCGAGTCGAAGATGAAGAAGGCCACCGCGGAGCTGAAGGCCATGGTCCTCGCACGGAACTCGCGGCTGATGGAACACCACGGCATCGGTCCGGTGGTCGCGGCCCGCATCCTGGCCGATGTGGGCGACGTCAGCCGATTCGCCGACCGGAACCGGTTCGCGTCCTGGACCGGGACCGCACCCATCGACGCCTCCTCCGGAGAGAACAATCGCCACAGGCTGTCGCGGGCCGGGAACCGGCGGATGAACCACGTGATCCACATCGCCGCGGTCACCCAGATGCGCCTCGACACTGAGGGTCGGGCCTACTACCGACGCAAGCGAGCCGAAGGCAAGAAGCCCCTAGAGGCGATGCGTTGCCTCAAGCGACGCATCTCCGATGCCGTCTACCGCCAGCTCGTCGCCGACGCCGCACGCACAGTTGGCAAGGGCCCGGGAGGGCACTGCGGGGCGACTCTAGAATCCAGCGCGGCCGACCTGCCCCCGCACATCGACACTTCGGATCAGCCACTTCCCGGACCCGCAAAACCGACGCTACAGCCGACCTCGCGTCGTCGAAAGAGCACGGACCAGCCCGCATTCCAATCAGCCTCTTGACGACAGAGGGGAGCCGAAGTGACGCATCCGGGGCGAATTTGAGCGCCCTCCACTTACCCTCCGGATTCAGTCAGAGTGAGTACGAACTGATCGGGTACATTCGGAGGTGTCCGAGACAGCAGACACCGCATCAACACAAGCGATTCGGCTGTTTCCCGCAACGTTCGGTAGTCACCGGAATCGCCCTGTGTGATTCCAGAGGTCGCAGGTTCAAATCCTGCCCCCGCTACAAAGTTCAGGCTCGGAATTTTACGGATTCCGAGCCTGAAAAAATTTTGGGGCTTTGAACCAAGTATCACTTGCGGCGCCTTTAACCGACACGAGCGCCGATGACGTTCTGGCGTGGCGGCTTCATCATGATCTCGACTTGCGATGCTGCGAAATTGGAACCGATGCGGACAACTTCCGCTGGCTGGTGAGGTGCCTGCCAGAACTGGAACAGGTGCCGGCCCGTGTAGAGCTTGTAGTCGTCTCCCTCGAACTCGTCCTCGGCGGTCTCCTGTGCAGCAGTGTCGAGCCCGGTGACGCAGTACCGAACTCGATACTCGCCAACCGGCACGGTCAAGGGCTTCGCGAAGGTCTCGAAACTACCCATGCCGAGGGTTCGGCCCTCGACCTTGAGTGGCACCTCGACAATGTCTTCGCACCAGTTCGGGACTGAGGGCCGGTCAGCATGGAGCTCGAGTCGAACCCGGTACTTGCCGTACAGCGTCGGCCCGTGGACCACCAGGTATCGCGGATCCGCTGTGTCGAGCAGGCCGGTCACATACGCCCGGGGATCGTGAGGCACCTCGAAGTCCGGCCCGTCCTCGGCGGGTCCGATGTACCAGACGCCCTCCTCGACCACCCACGGTGCGTCGAAGAGAACCCGTTGATCGCTGACAGGTCGAGCTGCGGCGGTGGTGTCGTCGGATGCGGAGACGTTGGTGTCTTCTGCCATCACCGGATCGGCCCCGTCCGTACCGCAACTGACGTTCGCCCAAAGCAGCGCAATGGCGATGAGCGCGACCGGGCGAGGCCTGGACGGAAGTCTGCCGCACAGAGCACTGATGCGAAGAGGAATGCCGATCTGAGAGTGCGACACGGCACGTGGGCCGTCGAGATCTTGCGGGCGCATGCGCGGTGAGCACTCCGGGTCGGAGCAGATGCGCGCGGTCGGTAGTGCTCCTCTTGCGTGTAGCCGGTGCAGGCCCACAGGAACGATGCGGTGTATTCGATGGCTATCGCCTTCGACCTGGGTCTACGCTCCGGTGGTGCGTATCTCTGTGATGTCCGGTGCCGCGACGGGTGAGGGTGGTCAGGGGCCGCGGTTCTCCGACGTCGCTCGCGTCGGGCGGTACTTCGTCCAGCGCTTCGTGGCGCAGGCGCGCGCCTTCGACCAGCCGACCTTCCGGTCGTTGATCACTGGTCATCTTGGGGTTTCCACCGAGGACCTGCCCATCACCAGCGAGAGCTGGCCGGCGTATGAGCACGTCAACGTCCAGGGCGCCCTGGACGTGATCCTTGAGGAGCACGGGGACGCGGCCACTGTCGTTGGAGTCGCCGATCATCGGCATCGCGGGCCGTTCGGCCTCGCGGATCTGCTGAGTGACAGTGACGGCTTCGGGCGGCACGGTCCACGCCCGGGAAACGTCACGCGAATGAGCCTCCCCAGTGGGCCGGCCGGGCAGACACGCGAGTGCCTGAGCATCGCCGTTGTGCTGTTCGGGGGCGGTGACGAACGGACCGCACTGCTGCTCCGGGGTCCGGACCCTGAGGAGGGGTCGACGGAGGTGATCGTGGAGATCATCTCGTCTGCCCCAGTCCTCGGTGAAGAGCTGGGACGTCGCTTGCGTGATCTGGCGCTGAAGCACAACGTGTACCGGGGTCAGGTGGTCTCCTTCGGCCACAGCGTGTTCGGCGAGCGCAACTCACTCCTGCGGTTCAGGGAGCGGCCCACGATGTCGCCCGAGGAACTCATCCTGCCCACGGAGACCTTCGAGGACCTGCGCCGCCAAGTCGTGGGAGTCGCACGCCACAGCGCGCGGCTACGTGCGGCCGGGCAACACCTCAAGCGCGGTCTGCTGCTCCATGGACCTCCAGGAGTCGGCAAGACACACTCGGTGCGCTACCTGGTCAGTGAACTGGTCGGCACCACCGTCGTTGAGCTCACCGGGGAAAGCCTGCACGGAATCGGTGAGGCATGCTCGGTGGCCCGGGCCCTGCAACCTTCGATGATCGTGATCGAGGACGTCGACCTCATCGCGGAAGAGCGCAGCCACTACGGCGGGGAGACCCCGCTGCTCTTCACCCTGCTCAACGAGATGGACGGCCTCGACGAGGACGCCGACGTCACCTTCCTGCTCACCACGAACCGGGCAGACCTCCTTGAGCCCGCGTTGGCATCCCGACCCGGCCGTGTCGACCAGGCAGTTCACATAGGGGTGCCCGACCGCGAGGCGCGTCGCCGACTCCTTGCGTTGTACCGCGGCTCCCTCGATGTGGACATGAGCCGTCTCGAAGCCGTCCTCGATCGAACCGACGGCGTGACCGCATCCTTCCTGAAGGAACTGCTCCGACGCGCGGCGGTCGTGGCGGCCGACCGTGACGTGTCGACCGACCACGCCCTCGAGGTGAGTGCCGACGACCTCGAGACTGCCCTGGATGAACTCCTGGACACACGCAACCAGATGACGCGTGCTGTGCTGGGGTATCGGGATGAGGACGCGTAGCAACACGTCGAGTGCTCCGCCGCGGCACACCGCTGCGACGTGCGTCGGGTCTTGGCGGCGAAGGATCGCGCCGATGGTGACCGGCTCCTGTCAGCCCTTCCACGATGTCAACGGCGGGTTGCTCGCACGACGACATCGTGGATGGTGGTCGAGTGTCCGCCGGAGCCGAGCATTGTCCGCTGCGACTCCTCAGCGGTGACGACCTCCCACGTGGCTGGATCCAGACGATCGGTGATGCTGGTGGCCGTGGCTGACGCCTCGGCGGGCGGCCGGGACGACCCGTGCCCGTGCCCGTGCTCGGGGGCAGGGTCGTCGGCGTCGTGGTGGAGGTGGCCGACGATGAGCAGCGTGCCCCGAGGTGCGACCCACGAAGCGATCCGGTCGTAGAAGTCCAGCTGCGGCATGTCGGGGTGTGCGTAGTGGGTGGTGACCAGGTCGTACCGGACGTCCGGCTCCCAGGTGGAGAGATCCGCCCGGACCCAGGCCACCTGTTCGTGCAGCCCGGCCGCGGCAGCGCGGTGGCCCGCACAGGTGAGTGCCGCCTCGGCGACGTCCGCACCCGTGACGCTCCATCCGTGTGCGGCAAGCCAGAGGGCCTCGGCGCCGGAGCCACAGCCTGCGTCGATCGCCGTTCCGGGTTCCAGGCCGCTGATCTCCTTCACCAGGTGCGGGTTGGGTTCGCTGGTGCTCATGGACGTGGCACGGTCGCCCGTCCAGATCTGGTCCCAGTAGTCCTTGTCGAATGAGTGAGTCATCAGGCGTTCCTTCCGTCGTGGGTGTTGCCCAGCTCTGCCACTGCCCGGTCCAGGTTCTTGTTGATGAGGTCGGTGTTGATGTGCTGGGCGGCGAGGGCACCTGCTGCTGCGGCGCCACTGACCTGCGCGCCGAGGTCCGTGGCGTTGCCCGCGACCCAGACACCAGGCACGGACGTCTGCCCGAAGGCGTCGGTCTCGATGTGGGACCCGGCTGGGTGCGGTGTGGGCTCGAGCCCGATCCCCGCGAACGGTTCGACACGGGCGACCATCGGGGCGGCCACGACGACGGCATCGACGGCGACGACCCGTCCGTCCTCCAGTCGTACGCCGGTGAGCTGGTCGCCCTCGGCCTCGAGTCCGGAAATCGCGCCGTCGACCAGTGGGATGTCGAGGGCCCGCAGCTTGACGATCTCCTCGTCGCTCAGCTGGTGGTCTCCGCGGAACACCACCACCTGGGAGCTCCACTGACGGAAGAGGAAGGCCTTGTGGACAGCCATCGGGCCGGTCACCAGCACGCCGATGCGCTGATCGCGGACCTCCCAGCCGTGGCAGTAGGGGCAGTGCAGCACCCCGTGTCCCCACTGCTCCCGCACCCCGGGGATGTCCGGCAGCTGGTCCACTAGTCCGGTTGCGATGAGCAGACGGCGACCGTGGACCGAGCGCCCGTCGCGGAGCTCGACCGCGAATCCGTACGACGCACAGCTGACGTCGACGACCTGGCCGTCGACGAATTGACCGCCATGGGCGAGAACCTCCGTGCGGCCGCGAGCAAGGAGCTCTGCGGGAGTGATCCCCTCGAGTCCGAGCAGCCCGTGCACCGCGTCGGCCGGTGCGTTGCGCGGCTCGCCGGCATCCACGAGGGTCACCGCCCGGCGGGCTCGGGTCAGGGTCAGTGCAGCGCTGAGGCCGGCGGCGCCGGCGCCCACGATCACCACGTCGCGGATCGGACTGTCGTGTGTTGCCAAGTTTCTGCCTCCAGACACGTGGGGTCGCCCCTTCCGGCGAACCATCAATATGAGAATGACTCTCAATCATCAGATTCGCAATCCTTGTTGCCAAATGGAAAACTAGACCTCATGGGAGACACCGACAACACGCTCGACGCAGTGGGTCCACGGCTCAAGGAACTCCGTCAACGTCGCGGCATCACGCTCCATGAGCTCGCCGCCGAGACGGCCATCTCGGTCAGCACGCTCTCGCGGCTCGAGGCGGGTCTCCGCCGACCGACGCTCGAGCAGCTGCTACCCCTGGCTCGCGTGCACGGAGTGACCCTGGACGAGCTCGTCGACGCTCCGCCGACCGGCGACCCGCGCGTCAACCTTCGCCCGATCCCGACCCGGGACGGCCGGACCATATTGCCCCTCACACGCCGGGCGGGCGGCATCCAGGCCTACAAGTTCATCCTTCCGGCGGGACGCGATGACGCCCGACCAGACCTGCGGACCCACGAGGGCTTCGACTGGGCGTTCGTCCTCAACGGCAGGCTCCGTCTCGTCCTCGGCGAGCACGACCTCATCCTCGAACCCGGCGAGGCCGCCGAGTTCGACACCCGCACCCCGCACTGGTTCGGAGCCACCAGCTCTGGCCCCGTCGAGTTCCTCAGCCTCGTCGGAAAGCAGGGGGAGCGGGCCCATGTCCGAGCCGCCCCCAAGTGACACGCGCATGAGTGACGGCGCCGGACGTGGTGGGTCCGAGGTGACGTCACCGCGGCCCGCCGTGGGCGCCACCCTGCTCGCGCACGCGAAACAGGTGACAGATTCCGTTCCATGACGGGCGTGTGTTCTCGATCGGTGGGTACCTGTCGGTGGTCCGACTACGAAGGAGGTACCCCATGGGAACCGACGACAGGCTCGAGAACAAGGCTCAAGAGGTCGCAGGGCGCGGCAAGGAAGCGGCAGGCGCTGCCATGGACGACGAGTCCTTGAAGGACGAGGGCAAGGCGGACCAGGGCAAGGCCAAGCTCAAGAACAAGGTCGAGGACGCCAAGGACAAGGTGTCCAAGAAGGTCGATGACATCCTCTGACCCCGTCGCGAGCATGGAATGAGCGGGTACGCACCCAGTGGCGCGGACCCGCTCATTGCTCTGTGAGGGAGGGGTGTGCGTCCGAGGGGGGTGGGCCTGCTCAGCGATCCTCTGGCGTGTCTGCGTCTGCGATCGCCTCTTGGTGGAGGCGATCGGCGAGATTGGGCTGCTCCTCCGGATCGAGTTCGACGCGCTCGGCGGCATCGGCCATGTCCATGTGCTCCTCGGCAGGCACCCCCTCGACCTCGACGGGACGGTGGTGCTTCGGCTGCGGTTCGTCGGCGGTGGTCATGACACACCTGTACCCAGCCTCCGTCTCTGCATGACGACCGAGGAGCGGCCGGCGGCCCGGGCACCGGGGTGGGCGAACCCCGGATGAGTGGGTACCGCCCACCCATGGACATGCACCTGACCCTGACCGTCGACGGCGAGGAGCACTCCTTGGACGTCGACACTCGGACGACCCTCCTCGATACCCTGCGGGAGCACCTCGGTGTCACCTCACCGAAGAAGGGCTGCGACCACGGGCAGTGCGGGTCCTGCACGGTGTTGCTCGATGGGCGCCGTCACCTGACCTGTCTCTCCTTGGCCGTGGCTCACGAGGGCGCCTCGGTGGAGACCGCCTCGGGTCTCGCCACGGATGGGTTGCACCCGGTGCAGCAGGCGTTTCTCGAGCACGACGGGTATCAGTGCGGCTACTGCACGCCCGGTCAGGTCTGCTCCGCCGTGGGCATGCTGCGTGAAGCAACGGAGGGCCACCCCAGTCACGTGACTGCGGACCTCATCGGCGAGGTGGATCTCGACGACGACGAGATCAGGGAGCGAATGAGTGGCAACCTGTGCCGCTGCGGCGCGTACGTCGGAATCCTGGATGCCCTGAGGGAGTGTGCGTCCCAATGAAGGACCTCACCTATCTCACGGCGGACACCGCCGACTCGGCCGTCGAACTGTTCGCGGCGACACCCGGCGCCCAGTTCCTGGGCGGTGGAACCAACCTGATTGACCACCTCAAGCTGGGCGTCGCCACGCCTGATGCGCTGGTGGACATCAGCAGGATCCCGCTCGACCGGGTCGAGGAGTACCAGGACGCCATCGGCTCCGGACTGCGGATCGGCAGCAACGTGCGCAACAGCGACCTTGCTGCCCATCCCGTGGTTCGTGCCTCGTTCCCAGCGGTGTCCAGAGCGCTGCTGGCCGGCGCGTCCGGGCAGATCCGCAACCAGGCGACCACGGGTGGCAACCTGCTGCAGCGCACCCGCTGCGTCTACTTCCAGGACGTCACGACGCCGTGCAACAAGCGCGAGCCCGGCACCGGCTGCTCTGCCCTGGAGGGCTACGGGCGGCACAATGCCGTCCTCGGTGCCAGTGATGCCTGCGTCGCAACCCACCCCTCTGATCTCGCCGTCGCACTGGCCGCACTGGATGCCAGCGTCGTCGTGCTCGGTCCGGAGGGGGAGCGGCGCATTGCACTTGACGACCTGCACCGGCTCCCTGACGACGACCCGTCGATCGACACCATCCTGGAGCCGGGCGAGCTGATCACCTCGGTCGAGTTGCCGAGGACCGCCGTTGCCGCGCAGTCGACGTACCGCAAGGTCCGCGACCGCGCGTCCTTCGCGTTCGCGCTGGTGTCCGTTGCGGCGGCGCTGCAGGTGGAGGGCGGCCGGGTCAGCGACGTCAGAATCGCATGGGGCGGTGTGGCCCACAAACCGTGGCGGGCCAGACGCGCCGAGGACTGGTTGCGTGGCCGCGCCATCACGGAGCAGACGATCCGAGCAGCGGTCGCCGAGGAACTCACGGCAGCACGGACGAATGCCCAGAGCGTCTACAAGGTGCCGATGCTGACCAACACGACCACGCTGGCCCTGCTCCGGCTGGCGGAGGAGGTGGCGCAGTGACCGAGCAGGTTGCCCGCCCAGTGAAGATCCGGACGATTGGCCGACGCACCGACCGGGCCGACGGCGTGGAGAAGGTGACCGGGCGCGCCACCTACGCCGTCGAGCACGGAGTCGACGACGGTGTGGTCGACCCCCTCCACCTGTGGCTGGTGCAGTCCACGGTGGCCAAGGGCCGGGTGAGTGCCGTCCGTGCGGAAGCGGCACTCTCGCATCCGGGTGTGGTCGCCGTCATCGACCACACGAATGCACCCCGCCTCCATGACACCGACAACCGAGAGCTCGCGATCCTCCAGGACGACCGAGTCGGCTTCAGGGGACAGATCGTCGCGCTGGTGCTGGCGGAGACGCTGGAAGCGGCGAGGCAGGGTGCGGCCCTGGTCGAGGTGGACCAGGAGGTCGACCCGCACGAAGTCGAGCTGACCGAGCACAACGCGACCTACCGGCCGGAGACGGTGAATCCGGACATGGACACCGACACCGACGAGGGCGATGTCGACGCCGCCTTCGCGCAGGCAGACGTCGTGGTCGACCACACCTATCGGACGCCGTACGAGCACAACAATCCGTTGGAGGCACACGCGACGACGGCTTGGTGGGAGTCCGACGGCGGCGACGAGCGGCTGACGATGTTCGACTCCACCCAGGGGGTGCACGGCGTCGCGCAGTCACTCGCCCCGATGCTGGGACTGGCACCTGGGCAGATCCGGGTGCGGGCGCCGTACGTCGGTGGGGGCTTCGGCAGCAAGGGTGAGGCACACGCCCACGTCATGGCTGCCGTGCTGGCTGCGCGCACCACCGAGGGGCGGCCGGTGAAACTCGCCGTCACACGCCAGCAGATGTTCGCCCTGACGGGCTATCGCACGGCCACGATCTCCCACATTCGGCTCGGTGCGAGTGCTGACGGGCGGTTGGATGCGATCGAGCACATCGTCCAGGAACAGACCTCCACGATCCGTGAGTTCGCCGAGCAGACCGCCTCCCCGACTCGCATGATGTACGCCGCCCCGAACCGTCGGACTCGCCACCGCCTGGCCCGCCTCGATGTGGCGGTTCCTTCATGGATGCGAGCACCTGGTGAGATGCCCGGGATGTTTGCCCAGGAGGTGGCCATGGACGAGTTGGCCGTGTCCTGTGGTGTGGATCCGATCCTGCTGAGGGAGCTCAACGAGCCGGACACGGACCCGGAGACCGGCCTGCCCTTCAACAACCGGCGCCTGGTCGACTGCCTGCGCCACGGCGCAGAACGGTTCGGCTGGGCGGCGCGGAATCGGGAACCACGCGCCACTCGGGACGGTGAGTGGTGGGTCGGCACCGGGGTCGCCTCAGCGACCTATCCGGCCAACCGCATGCCCGGCAACGCAGCCCGGGTCCGGTCTCTCGGAGACGGCCGGTACGCCGTGGCGATCGCGAGTGTCGACATCGGCACAGGCGCCCGCACGGTGCTGTCCCAGATCGCAGCCGATGCCCTCGACGTCGAGCCGTCCGCGATCGACCTCGAGGTCGCCGACACCCGCCTTCCGGCAGCCACCGTCGCCGGAGGGTCCTCAGGAACCAGCTCCTGGGGCACCGCGATCGTGGCGGCGGCCCAGCGGTTCAGGAAGGACCACGGGGACTCCGCGGAGCCCGGGCTGGAGACGACGGCGACCCCGGCCGACGACCCCGCGGAGGAGCGGCTCTCCTTCCACTCCTTCGGAGCCGTCTTCGCCGAGGCGCGCGTCAATCACTGGACCGGTGAGATCCGGGTACCGCGTCTGTTCGGGGTCTATTCGGTGGGGCGGGTGATCAACCCGATGACGGCGAGGTCGCAGTTCCTCGGCGGGCTGGTCATGGGACTGTCCGCGGGCCTCTTCGAGGACTCCTACCGAGATCCCCGTCTCGGCCACGTCGTCACCCAGGACCTGGCGACCTATCACGTTGCGGCGCATGCCGACGTGCTCGACGTCGATGCCGAGTGGCTCGAGGAGTCGGATGACACCTTCACTCCCATGGGGTCGCGCGGGATCGGCGAGATCGGCATCGTGGGGACCGCGGCGGCGGTGGCCAATGCGACCTTCCACGCCACGGGGACCAGAGTGAGGTCACTGCCCATCACGGTCGACGACTTCTCGGGGGCAGACGGCATCTGAAGGCCTGAGGGCCTCCACCCGGTGCGCCGTGCGGGGTTGGGCACACCCAGGTGGAGGCCAGGATCCACCGGTCTCCGGGGCGGTGAAGCTCGCGACGCCGTCGATCGGGTGGATCGAGGCTCAGGCGAGACCGGCGGCGCGCAGCATCTCCTCGCGCGCGACGACCTTGACCCGGATCCGGCCGTCGGCCTCGCCCAGCGCGATCTCGTGGTTGTCGAGGCTCTCCCAGTTGGCGAACTCGACGACGTCCACACCACGCTCGGTGAAGTAGGCGTTGACCGCGGCAGGGTCGCGCTCGGCGGCCGTCGAGGTGGTGTCCTCCAGGAGGTGCGCGACGGTCTGCGCCGCGTCGCTCTTGGTGTGACCGATCAGGCCGACCGGACCGCGCTTGATCCACCCGGTCACGAAGGTGCCTGCCATCGGCTTGCCGTCGAGGTCGAGCACCCGGCCCTCGTCGTTGGGAATGACCGCGGCCCGGTTGTCGAACGGCAGGTCGGGGATCGGCGTGCTCCGGTAGCCGACCGCACGATAGACCGCCTGGACGTCCCAGTCGGTCACCTCGCCCGTGCCTTCGACCCCGCCGTCGCCGACGAGGCGGGTGCGCTCGGTGCGGAACGTGCTGACGCCGTCGACCGGGTCTCCGAGGATCTCGACCGGCTGCTCGAGGAAGTGCAGGTGGATGCGGTGCGGCTTGCCGGTGGGCTCGCGGCCGACCCAGTTCGACAGGGTGTTCATCACCATCTTGGCCTGCTTGTTCTTGGTGATGTGCTCCATGCTGGCGTCGTCGACCTCGAAGCCCTCGGGGTGCACCACGACGTCGACGTTGGGGGAGTGCGCCAGCTCGCGCAGCTCGAGCGGCGAGAACTTTGCGTACGCCGGCCCACGGCGAGCAAAGACGTGCACGTCGGTGGCCTGCTTGGCCGCCAGCCCGGCGTACACGTTGGCAGGGATGTCGGTGGTGAGCATCTCGTCGCCGGTCTTGGCGAGCACACGGGCCACGTCCAGGGCCACGTTGCCGGCCCCAACGACGGCGACGCTGCGGGCCTCCAAGGGCCACTCGCGCGCGACGTCGGGGTGCCCGTCGTACCAGCACACGAAGTCGGCCGCACCGAACGAGCCGGGAAGGTCCTCACCCGGGATGCCGAGGTCACGGTCGGCCATCGCGCCGGTGGCGATCACCACGGCGTCGTAGAACTCGCGCAGGTCGTCGAGCTTCACGTCGACGCCGTAGGTCACGTTGCCGAGGAAGCGGACCTCGGGCTTGGCCAGCACCCGTTGCAGCGCCTTGACGATCTCCTTGATGCGCGGGTGGTCCGGGGCCACGCCGTAGCGAACCAGCCCGAACGGCGCGGGCAGGCGCTCGAGGATGTCGACAGAGACGTCGGTCTCGGACTTGGTCAGCAGGTCAGCGGCGTAGATGCCGGCGGGGCCGCCGCCCACGATGGCTACACGAAGAGTCATGTGACCAGTGTGCGGAGAATGCGGGGCCTGCGGAACGAGAACAGACTTGTGTGGTCACAAGGTAGGCTTGTGACCATGTTGAGTCCGCACGTCCCCGACCTGCGCGGCCTGGAACTTCTCGTCGTGGTGGCCCGCACCGGCAGTCTCAGCTCGGCCGCCCACGAGCTCGGCATCAGTCAACAGGCGGCCTCGTCCCGGCTGCGGACCATGGAGTCGGTGGTCGGCGCCTCGCTGGTTGCGCGGACCCGCAAGGGCTCCGAGCTCACCGCCCACGGCGACCTCGTCGTGCAGTGGGCCAGTCGGGTGATCGACGCCGCCGAGCAACTCGATGCCGGAGTCGCCGCGTTGCGCCAGGGGCGGCGGGGCCATCTGGCCGTTGCCGCCAGCCTGACCATCGCGGAATACCTGCTGCCCTCGTGGTTGGTCGCCGTACGAGCCCGACAGCAGGGGCTCGGCGTGCTCCCGACGGAGTTCACGATGACCGCCACGAACAGTGAGCGGGTGGCCGCCCTGGTGCAGGCCGGTGAGGTCGACCTCGGGTTCGTCGAGGGACCGGACACTCCGGACGGGCTGCAGCACCGCCTCGTCGGGATCGACGACCTGGTCGTCGTGGTCGGCCGTGACCACCCGTGGGCCGCACGCTCGAGCCGCAGGGTGACGGCCGCGACCCTGGCCTCGACCGCCCTGGTCGTGCGTGAGAGCGGCTCCGGCACCCGCACGGTCCTGGAACGCGCGCTCGCCGGCTTCACCACGGCGCCGCCGGTGCTGGAGCTCTCCAGCACCGCCGCGGTCTGTGCCGCAGTCGCCGCTGGCGCGGGTCCGGCCGCGCTCAGTGCCCATGCGGTGCGCAACGACGTGGCCAGCGGTCGACTGGTGTCGGTCGCGGTCACGGGACTCGATCTCTCCCGGCGCCTGCACGCGGTGTGGACCGGAGGGCCGAACGTGCCGGCCGGTCCGGCCCGCGACCTGGTGGAATGGGCGGTCAACTCCGGTCAGTGAGCGCCCGGGTCCCGCCCGGCTGTCCCGCCGCTCACCTCGTTGAGCGCCGGACCCGCCCGGCACAGTAGGGTTCGCGGCGTGGGAATCCAGATCACTCCGAGCATCCTCAACGCCGACCTGTCCGACCTTGCCGGCGAGGTCCGCCGCATCGGAAGCGCTGACTGGGTCCATGTCGACGTCATGGACAACCACTTCGTGCCGAACCTGACCCTCGGGCTTCCGGTCATCGAGTCACTGGCGAAGTCGACCCAGCTGCCGATGGACGCTCACCTCATGATCGAGGACCCCGACCGCTGGGCGCCGGCGTACGCCGAAGCAGGCTGCGGCTCGGTGACCTTCCACGTGGAGGCGGCGGCCGCACCGGTACGGCTGGCCCGTGAGATTCGTGCCCAGGGGGCGCGGGCGAGCATGGCGCTCAAGCCGGCTACGCCGATCGAGCCCTATGAGGACCTGCTCGCGGAGCTCGACATGTTGTTGATCATGACCGTCGAGCCGGGCTTCGGGGGTCAGAAGTTCCTCGATCTCTGCCTGCCCAAGATTCGCCGGGCGCGGGCGATGATGGACAAGCACGGCGTCGAGACCTGGCTGCAGATCGACGGCGGCGTCTCGCTCGAGACGATCGAGCGTTGCGCCGAGGCGGGAGCCGACGTGTTCGTCGCCGGCTCCGCGGTCTACTCCGCGGACGACCCCGACGCCATGGTCAACGAGCTGCGGGCCAAGGCGGAAGCAGTCTCGGCACCGACTCACGTCGGTCACTGAGCCGTCCGGCTCCACGGGCACCGTCACCACCAGCGTGGTGGAATGAGGGCATGGCCCCTCGACGGTCGACCCCACGGGACGGTGACGGCGAGGGCGCGCCCGTCGGGCGTCGCGTGGTGCTCGGCCTCCTCGGGCTCGGCGCCCTCGGTGTGGTCACCGGGGAGCGCATCCAGGGAGGCCTGGGCCGACTGATGGCCCACGATCCGACCGGTCTCACCGCACTGGTTCCGGTGGGGGACAGTTGGCGCTACTACTCCGTCACCGGGTCGGTCGACCGCCGGGCCGCATCGTCCTACTCGTTGGCGGTCTCGGGCCTGGTCGACCGCCCCGCCACCTTCTCGTTCGCCGACCTCCAGGACCTGCCGCAGGTCTCGTTCGACGACACCTTCCACTGCGTGACCGGGTGGAAGGTGCCCGATGTGCCGTGGGGCGGGGTCCGGGTCTCCGAGGTGCTCGACCGGGTCGGAGTTCGTGACGACGCCGTCGGCGTCCGCTACCACTCCTTCGACGGCACCTACACCGTGAACATGACCCTGGACCAGGCCCGGGCTGACGACGTCATCGTCGTCCTCTCCATGTATGACGAGCCGGTCACCCACGAGCACGGTGGCCCGGTGCGCACCTATTCCGGCTCGATGTATGGCTACAAGGCCACCAAGTGGCTCTCCGAGATCGAAGTGACCTCCGACAACGCCCCGGGCTACTGGGAGCAGCGCGGCTATCCGTTGGACGGGTTCATCGGTGAGTGAGCCCGGGGACCTCGCGCGGTTCACGTGGGGCGTCCGCGTGGTGCACTGGGCCTTCGCCCTGTTGATGTTCACCTGCATGGTGACCGCCGTGATCCTCTACAACGGCGCGATCATGCTGGCGCTCGGACACCGCCACCTGGTCGAGACGATCCACGTCTGGTGCGGCCTGGCCCTTCCGGTGCCCGTCGTCCTCGGCGCCGTGTCGGCCGCGTTCCGCTCCGACGTACGACGTCTCAACCGCTTCCGGCCCGACGACTGGAAGTGGTTGCGCAGTCGGACCCGCAGGGACGGCGCCATCCGCGTCGGCAAGTTCAATGCCGGCCAGAAGGTGAACGCCTGGCTGGTCCTGGGTGCCACGGCCGTGCTCCTGGCCACCGGCACGGTGATGAACTGGACCGGGCTCGTCCGCCTTTCCTGGCGCTCAGGTGCCACGTTCGTCCATGACTGGTATGCGTTGGCGCTCGGCCTGCTGGTGGTGGGCCACATCTGGTACGCCGTCCGCGACCGTGAGGCGCTCCGCGGGATGTGGAGCGGCCGGGTGTCCAACGAGTGGGCGCACGACGAACACCGCGCCTGGGCCGACGAGGACAGGGTGTCCGGTGCCGGGCAAGGTGCGAGCCGCCGACGATAGGGCGCGATGCAACGCCGATGTTCCAGTGAGCGGGCTCACGCCGTACGAGCCCCGGTCGTGTGGCACGATGAGTGTGTCGAGTTTTCAACTCGCGTGCTCTGGGGTCGGTGAAAATCCGAGCCGGCGGTGACTGGATGAGCTTCTTGTCCAGAAGTCCGCGACCCGGTCACTGCCAGTGACCGGTTGACCAGGTGAAATTCCTGGACCGACGGTCAAAGTCCGGATGGGAAGTGCACGCAGAGGTTGATGCTCTGCGGATTCCCGTCCCGCGAGAAGCCCGCACGAGTTGACCCCCTGCAGATCGACCCGAAACCAGCCCCGGAGTCCGCGACCGGACCGTGAGGGCGAGCAAGGTGACGATCAGCGACTTCTCCGCTGCCGAGCAGCACGCGATGCTGCGCGCCCTGGAACTGGCCGCCACGCCCGGCGTCCCGTTGGGTCCGAACCCCCGCGTCGGTTGCGTCATCCTCGGTGCGGACGGTGCCGTGGTGGCAGAGGGCTTCCACCGCGGAGCGGGCACGCCGCACGCCGAGGCAGCCGCTCTCGCCGAGGTCGCCGGTGACGACGCCCGTGGTGCCACCGCAGTGGTCACCCTCGAGCCGTGCAACCACACCGGCCGTACGGGTCCGTGTGCGCAGGCGCTGATCTCGGCCGGCGTACGCCGGGTGGTCTTCGCCCAGGCCGACCCGAACCCGGTGGCTGCCGGGGGAGCGGAGACCCTGCGCGCTGCGGGCATCGAGGTCGAGCAGGGGCTCCTCGAAGCCGAGGCACGACGCCTCAACCGTGCGTGGACCTTCGCCGTGGAGCACGAGCGACCGTTCGTCACCTGGAAGTTCGCCAGCACCCTCGACGGCCGCAGCGCGGCCGCGGACGGCTCGAGCCGTTGGGTCTCGTCGCGTCCGTCCCGGCTCGACACGCACCGCCTGCGCGGTGAGTGTGACGTGATGATGGTCGGCTCCAACACGGTCGAGGTCGATGACCCCGAGCTCACCGTGCGTGACGAGGTCGACGAGCCGCTCGCCCATCAGCCGCTGCGCGTGGTGATGGGCGAGCGTGACCTGCCAGCCGGCAAGCGGGTCTTCAACGACAGGGCAGAAACCCTGCACCTGCGCACGCGCGATCCGCACGAGGCCATGGCACGGCTATTCGATCTCGGGCGACGGCACGTGTTCCTGGAGGGCGGTCCGACGCTGGCGGCTGCATTCCTCGTGGCGGGGATGGTCGACGAGGTCGTCACCTACGTCGCACCGATGCTCCTGGGCTCCGGACGCCGGGCCGTGGGTGACCTCGGAATCGCGACGATCACCGACGCGTTGCACCTCACGATCGACGACGTCTCCGTGCTCGGCAGCGGCGCCGAGACCAACATCCGCCTGACCATGACCCCGAATCAATCGGTGGAGAGGAACTGAATGTTCACCGGAATCATCGAAGAGCTCGGCACCGTCGAGGCGATCGAGCCACAGGGCGACGCGATTCGTCTGTCCATCCGCGCGGGCATCGTGCTCGAGGGCACCGGGCTGGGCGACTCGATCGCGGTGAACGGCTGCTGCCTGACCGTCACGTCGGTCGAGCCCGACGAAGCGTCTGGACGCGGTGACGCTGACGAAGGCGTCGCGCACGCCGTCTGGACTGCCGACGTCATGCAGGAGACGCTCGACAAGACCTCGCTGCTGGGCGTCGGACCCGGCGACCGGGTCAACCTCGAGCGGGCGGTCACCGTCGAGAAGCGGCTCGGGGGACACATCGTCCAGGGGCATGTCGACGGCGTCGGCACCATCGTCAGCCGCACTCCCAGCGAGCACTGGGAGCTGGTCGAGATCAGGATGCCCGCAGGCATGGGCCGTTATCTGGTCGACAAGGGCTCGATCACCGTCGACGGCATCTCGCTGACGGTCGTGGAGACCCACGACGACACCTTCACGATCAGCCTGATCCCCGAAACCCTTTCCCGCACCACCCTCGGCTTCCGAGCGCCCGGCGACCGGGTCAACCTCGAAGCCGACATCATCGCCAAGCACGTCGAGAAGCTGCTGGCCAGTGGCTACGTCAACCAAGGAGACAGCACCAATGGAGGACCCGGGCATGAGTGAGGTCTACGACCGCGTTCGGATGGATCGCGTCGAGGACGCCATCGCCGACATCGCCGCTGGCAAGGCCGTCGTCGTGGTCGACGACGAGACCCGTGAGAACGAGGGCGACATCATCTTCGCGGCCAGCAAGGCCACTCCCGAGCTGATGGCGTTCACGATTCGCCACTCCAGTGGAGTGATCTGCGTGCCGATGCCGGCCGAGATGCTCGATCGGCTCGAGATCCCCCTGATGACGCCGCACAACAAGGACAAGCTGCGCACGGCGTACACGATCTCGGTCGACGCACGTGACGGTGTCTCGACCGGCATCTCCGCGGCCGACCGGGCGCACACCGCCCGGGTGCTGGCCGACTCGGCCACCGAGCCGTGGGAGATCACCCGGCCGGGCCACGTCTTCCCGTTGCGCTACCGCGAGGGCGGCACCCTGGTCCGTCGCGGGCACACCGAGGCAGCCGTCGACCTGGCCAAGCTGGCCGGGCTGACCCCGGCCGGCGTACTGGTCGAGGTGGTCAACGACGACGGCACGATGAAGCGTGCCCCCGAGCTGCGTGAGTTCGCCGACGAGCACGGCCTGAAGATGATCTCGATCGAAGACCTGGTCCGCTACCGCCGGCGCACCGAGGTCCTGGTCGAGCGGGTGGCCGAGACCCGGCTGCCGACCAAGTTCGGAGACTTCACCGCGTTCGGGTACCGGATCACGATCGACGACAGCGAGCACATCGCGTTGGTCCACGGTGACATCAGCGGCGACGAGCCGGTCCTCACCCGGGTGCACTCCGAGTGCCTCACCGGTGACGTCTTCGGCAGCCACCGCTGCGACTGCGGACCGCAGCTCGACGAGGCCCTCCAGGCCGTCGCGGCCGAGGGACGCGGCATCGTGGTCTACCTGCGCGGCCACGAGGGACGCGGCATCGGCCTGGTTGCCAAGCTGCAGGCCTATCAGCTGCAGGACGGCGGTCGCGACACCGTCGATGCCAACCTCGACCTGGGGCTTCCGGCCGATGCGCGCCACTACGGTACGGCGACCCAGATCCTGCGCGACCTGGATGTCGCCACGGTGCGTCTGATGACGAACAACCCCGACAAGGTGAACAACCTGGAGGAGTTCGGCATCGCCGTGGCCGAGCGGGTGCCGCTGACTCCGCACCCCAACGACCACAACCTCGCCTACCTGATGACCAAGCGCGACCGGATGGGCCACCAGCTGCCTGACCTCGAGCCGGCAGTCGACCTCGAGGCCACCCCCGACCTGGAAGGACATGCACGATGAGCGGCGCGGGAGCACCCGACCAGCAGGCCACTGACTGCCACGACCTGAAGGTCGCGGTGGTGGCCTCGAGCTGGCACCAGGAGGTCATGGACGGCCTGGTCGCCGGAGCCGAGCGCGCGCTCGAGGCGCACCAGGTGGTGGACTTCTCGGTGATCCGCGTGCCGGGCGCCTTCGAGCTGCCGGTGGTCGCGAACGCGTTGGCCCCGGCGTACGACGCGGTGATCGCGCTGGGGGTGGTCATCCGTGGGGGGACGCCCCACTTCGACTACGTCTGCAACGCCGCCACGGACGGCCTGTCCCGGGTGGCGCTCGACCACGGCACGCCCATCGGCTTCGGGTTGCTCACCTGTGACACCGACGAGCAGGCGCTGGATCGCGCCGGGCTTTCGGGCTCGAGCGAAGACAAGGGGTGGGAGGCAACGGCCGCTGCCCTGGCCACCGCCCGCATCCTCGCGCAGCACGCCTGACCTCACGTTTCTGGAGCGTGGTCAGGTGCTCGAGCGACCACGCGAACATGCACAACGGTGCCTTCTGGGTGGGAATCGGCTCGATTCGGCTCGTTGTGCATGTTGGTGTGGTCGCCGGGCAGGCCGTCACGACGCCAGCCACCGGGGGCCGCACGTGAGACCGGGGCGGGCCGTGGTCGTCGTACGCCGTAGGCTTGCTGCTCGTGAAGACGTTCGAGGACCTCTGGGCCGAGCTCAACGAGAAGGCCCGGACCCGACCCGAGGGATCCGGCACCGTGCGCGAGCTCGACGCCGGCGTCCATACGATCGGCAAGAAGCTGGTGGAGGAAGCCGCGGAGTCCTGGATGGCTGCCGAGCACGAGGGCAAGGACGCCACGGCCGAGGAGATCAGTCAGCTGCTGTACCACGCACAGGTGCTGATGATCGCCACCGGTCTGACCCTGGACGACGTCTACGCACACCTCTGAGGAACCGCAATGTCCAAGCTTCTCCGGATCGCCGTGCCCAACAAGGGCTCGCTGTCCCAGTCCGCCACCGAGATGTTGCGCGAGGCGGGTTATCGCCAGCGCAGTGACTCCAAGGAACTCGCTCTGATCGACGCCGACAACGGGGTCGAGTTCTTCTACCTGCGCCCCCGCGACATCGCGCTCTACGTCGGTGAGGGCACCCTCGACCTCGGCATCACCGGTCGTGACCTGCTGCTCGACTCCGGCGCTGACGCCGACGAGGTCAGGGGACTGGGCTTCGGTCGCTCGAAGTTCTACTTCGCCGGTCCGACCGGCACGTTCTCCGACGTCTCGGAGCTGGAGGGCAAGCGCATCGCCACGTCGTACGTCGGCGTGGTCCAGCAGTTCCTCGACAAGCGTGGCATCAACGCCACCGTCACCCGGCTCGACGGTGCGGTCGAGACCAGCATCCAGCTGGGTGTTGCCGACGCGATCGCCGACGTCGTCGAGACCGGCAGCACCTTGCGTGCGGCCGGCTTGGCCACGTTCGGGGAGGTGGTCCTGGAGTCGGAGGGTGTGTTGATCTCCCGCAACGGGGAGCGCCCCGCCGGCTTCGAGGTGTTCCTGCGCCGCCTGCAGGGCGTCCTGGTGGCCCGTTCCTACGTGATGATGGACTACGACATCCGCAGCGAGAGCGTCGCCAAGGCGGTCGAGATCACCCCCGGCATCGAGAGCCCGACCGTCTCGCCGCTTCATCGGGAAGGGTGGGTCGCGGTGCGTGCGATGGTGCCCCGCGACGGCGCCCAGAAGTTGATGGACGAGCTCTTCGACATCGGTGCCCGCGGCATCTTGCTGACCGACATCCACGCCTGCCGTGTCTGACCTCGAGCTGCCCCGCACGTTCCGACCGCTCGGCGTCCGGATGGCCGGCATTGCCGGTGGACTGGTCGTCCTCGTGGCGGTGGTTGCGGCCTGGTTGCTGCTCTCACCCGAGATCCGCGCGATGTTCAACCTGTTCGAGCGGGTCCTCGCGTTGATCCTGGGGGCGATGGCGGCCGCGTGCGTGCATGCGCTGGTGCGCGCGAAGGCGGTCGTCACCGAGCGCGGCATGACCGTCGTCAACGGCTACAGGACGCATGACCTCGAGTGGGCCCAGATCGTGGCGATCCACCTGCCGACCGGTGCGCCGTGGGCGACGCTCGACCTGTCGGACGGCACCACCTGCTCGGTGATGGCGCTGCAGGCCACCGACGGCGATCGCGCCGTCAAGGCCGTGCGTCAGATCCGCGCGCTGCTGCGCTGAGTGCAGGCGAGCTGGCCCGGCGCGGATCCGGTTGCCCTCAGCGCACCCGGATCCCCCAGGACATCGAGTGCTCGCCGCCGTCGGGGGCAAGGGTGACGAGGTCCTCACCGGTACGGAAGGCATTGGCCTGTGCGGTCATCGGTTCGACCGCCAACGACCTGCGCGCCGAGTCCGCGACGTCGTCCGCGGAATAGAGCTGCAACCAGTTCACGGTCTGGTCCACCCACATCACCAGACCCCGCTCGGGCCCCTGCAGCGCGACCTGCGCCCGGCCGGCAGCGTCGCGATCGAGGTCGGTGAAGGCGTCGTTGAACACGGTGCCCTTGATCGGTCGGGGAACCCGGAAGTCGTGTTCGGTGCCCTCGACCGACTCGGCGCCGATCGGCAGCAGCCGGTCGGGCGAGACCAGCGATCGACGTGCCGCCGGAAGGGTGAGCTCCCAGTCGTCGACCGGGCCGTCCCCGACGGTGAGATAGGGGTGCGCCCCGCAGGCGTACGGCGCGGGGGAGCCGGACATGTTCGTCGCGGTCTGGGTGACGGTGAGCCCGTCGGCGGACAGGTCATGGAGCACGTGCAGGTCGACGGTCCACGGGTATCCCTTCTGGGCCATCACCCGCAGCACCAGTGACACCGAGTTGGTGGTGTGCTCCTCGAGGGTCCAGGTGGCCCACCTGGCCAGGCCGTGGGAGGCGTTGCCGCGTGATGGTTCGGTGAGCGCCAGCTGGTGGTCGTGCCCGCCGAAGGAGTACTGCCCGTCCTCGATCCGGTTCGGCCACGGCATCAACAGCTGGCCACGACCACCGGGGGCCATCTCGTTCTCGGCGAAGCCGTCGAGCAGCGGCGTCCCCTCGTGCGAGAGGTGCCGCAAAGCAGCACCGCTCTCGGTGATCACCGCGCGGTATCCCGCGGCACTGATCTCGAACTGTTCCCCCGAAGGCGCAACCATGGCTTCACCCTAGATGAGGATTTCCAAGGGGCGCCGGTCAAGCGAGTCAGGCAACCTCCCTTGGAACTACACGTCCGAGGATGACCGTGGTTCCGTGCCGTCCACGTGCAGGTCCGCCGACTCGCGGACGTGGTGCTCGGCGAAGAACCTGGCCTCGTCCGCCAGGAACCGGTCCCAGCTGGCTCGCTGGCCGGCCTCGTCCCAGACCGCGCCGTCGGCCTCGACCCTGGCCCGGTCCCGAGCCAGCCCCCGGGCCAGCCGCAGGTCGTCGGGGGCCTCGACCCAGACCAGAGTCGAGCGGTACGCCGCGAGCTCGCGGGCCCCGGACCCCACACCCTCCAGCACCAACAGGTCGCAGGGTGGGACCAGGTGCAGTTCGGCGAAGCGGTCCAGGTGCCAGTCGAAGCGTCGGTAGTGGCCCGGCTCACCGGCGGCAAGCGGAGCCATCACCTCGTCGCGCAGACGCGGCCCGAGGGCATCGTCGAGCCCGCCCCACCCGGCGTACATGTCGTCCATGTGGAGCACGACGGTGCCGGGCCTGGCCTCGGCCAGGCCGGCCGCCAGCGTCGTCTTCCCGGAGCCGGCCGGGCCGTCGATGCAGATCAACCGCCCACCGGACAGGTGCGCGGGTGCGCTGCGCGCAAGGTCGAGGACGTCATCGACGATCATCTGGCTGCTCCCTTCGCCGGTCGAGGGCAGTGTTGTTGGCGTTGGTCGAGTGTTGGGTGCCGGGGGCCACGAGCCGATTCATCGAGCCGGTCCGTCCGACATGCAGTTGGGTCGGTGCGGGCCGCGGCCCACGCTCAGCCGAGTGACGAACGCGCTCAACTGCATGTCGGAGCGACCCGCGGGTCTCGATCAGAAGGCGTTGCCGGCGCCACGATAGGTCGGCACCTCGTCGACCATCGCCGAGTCAGCGAGCAGGTGCACGGTGTTGGTGTGCTCGAAGAGCTCGCCGGACTTCGCGTGGCGGAACCAGACCAGGTCGCCCACCTTCAGGGTCGCCGCCGGGTGGCCGGTGAGCGGTGTCTGCACCTCCCCGGCGCCCTCGAGCCCGGTCAGGTGGAGACCGGGCGGTGCCCAGGGGATCGGCACACGGTCGTCACCGGCCGGTCCCGAGGCGATGAACCCGCCGCCGGCCACGGTCACCATCGACGCCGAGGGGCGGCGTACGACGGGAACGGCGAAGAAGGCGGCCGGCCTGGGGGAGAAGGACTTGTAGTGGTCGAACAGGCCGGGCACCAGGAGGCCCGATCCGGCCGCAACCTCGGTGACCACGGGGTCGGACGCCGATGACTCCACCGATCCGGAACCACCAGCGTTCCAGAACTCCAGCGGCGCGATCTCACGCAGCGCTGCATCGATCTCGTGGCGGCGCACCTTCAGCTGCTCGACGGAAGCCGTCTTGAGGCGCCGTACGATCAGGGACTTGGCCCGCTGGCCGGGCACGTCGTCGGGGACGCCGGCGACCTGTCCCTCATAGGTCATCACGCCGACCAGGGTGAAGCCCGGTCGTTGCGCAACCGCCCGGGCCAGGGCGACCACGTCGGCGGTGTCCTGCAGGGGCGAGCGCTTCGGGCCGACGTGCTGACCGCTCATCCGCAGGCCGGCGTCGACGTCGATCGCGATCCGGATCGAGACCGCCTTCGAGGAGCGCACCGAGTCGACCACGTCGAGGTGGTCGACCGAGTCGACCATCAGGGTGATCGCGCTGGCCGCGGACGGGGAGGTGACCAGCGTGGCCAGGGACTCCCGGTCAACGCTCGGATAACCCATCACGATGTCGTCGGTGATGCGTTGGTCGTGCAGCCACAGCGCCTCGCGCAGGGAGTAGGACAACACGCCCCGGAAACCGGGACGGGCCAGCGCTCGCTGCACCAGTGCCGGGACACGCAACGACTTGGAGGCCACCCGCAGCGGAGTGCCGCCGGCTCGTCGGACCAGGTCCGAGGCATTGGCGTCGAAGGCATCCAGGTCGACGACCATGGCGGGGGTGCGCAGGGGAGCGGGCAGGGCAGCAACGGCGGAATCGAGGCGGGCTCGCAGTCGGTTGCGGGCGATGTTGCCCGCCATCTTCTCCGCATCCATCAGTTGATCCCACGCTTCTTGAGGATCGCCTCGATGTCGGCGAGGTCGTCGTCGACGACCGGTCCGCCCTTGGGCGACGAGGGCGGCAGCGACTTGCGCTGCTTCCTGGTGGGCTTGTCCTGCGGGGCGTCGTCAGCACCGCGACCCGCGAGCCATCCGGACGCGCCGAACAGCACGACCGCGAGTCCGGCCATCCCGATGCCCAGCCACACCAGTGGGCTGAACACGAATCCGGTCGCCCAGTCGGCCACCGACGCGGCAACCTCGCCGAACATCTCGAGGGTGCCTGTGAAGTAGGCGGCGCCGGGCAGCAGGGTCAACCCCGCGCCGCGGGTGGCCGAGGCACCCCCACGATTGCGAGCGGCGTACCAGGTCCACAGGCCGCCGCACACCGTCAGGGCAATGGCCAGGGCCATCCAGCTCGGATCCGACATGCCGCCAGCATTTCACATCGTTGGGCGCCGTGGGTGCAGGGCCGGCGGACAACTACGCTGGTCGGACCATGAGCAACCCCAACCCGGACCGCTTTGCCGGCGCCCGCCTCCTCGAGTCGTCCTTCCCGAACGACGACGGCAGCCAGACCCCCGAGGTGGTCGCCGCCCTGTCGGCGTACGCCGAGGACCCTCAGGCGTACGCCGTGGCGCTGGCCGCCGTCCAGTCCTCGCGCCTGATGGTGCCGGTCGTGGCGCTCCTCAGCGAGGTCGAGTACGACGCCGACGGGTTGGCCCACGACAAGTCCAGCGACATGGCCGCCGTGCTGATGCAGGGCGCCGACGGTCGGATGGCGCTGCTCGCCTTCACCGGCACGGAGCAGCTGACCGCGTGGGACGGCGAGGCCCGACCGGTGGCGGTTCCCGCGCAGGTGGCGGCCCAGTCGGCGCTCCAGGACCGGGCCGACGCCCTGGTCATCGACGTGGCCGGTCCGGTCACGTTCGTGGTGCAGGGTGACGACCTGCTCGGGCTGGCCAACGGCTGGCAGCTGGTCGAGGTGGACGGACAGTCGGCGTGGCTGCGCCCGGAACCAGACGATTTGGGTCAGGGCCCGGCCAGCGAGTAGTCTGTCCTTCGACCGATCCGAACTGCCACGACCCAGTGGTGGAAGGGATCATTCAAGCGGAGGTTTCGACTTCCCACCCGCATCGACCGCCAGGTCGTCGGGTCCGGTCCGCAGATCCCGATCCGTGCGGCGTACGCCGTTGCTCGGCCCGGAGAAGCGTGGTGCACCCGGTGCATCTGGAGACTGGCTTCCGCTTGTGATGAGCGGAAGCCTTTTTTCGTTCTACAGGTGGATCGTTTCCAACTTCTGCACCATCGTTCCCAGGAGGACACATCAGCACAGAGCTGCGCATCAACGATCGGATCCGGGTTCCCGAGGTCCGCCTCGTTGGCCCCAACGGTGAGACGGTCGGCATTGTGCCGACCGGCGACGCGCTGCGTCTTGCCCAGGAAGCTGACCTCGACCTCGTCGAGATCGCCCCGCAGGGCAAGCCGCCCGTCTGCAAGCTCATGGACTACGGGAAGTTCAAGTACGAGAACGCCCAGAAGGCCCGTGAAGCCCGTCGCAATCAGTCGAACGTCATCATCAAGGAGATGAAGCTTCGGCCGAAGATCGACGCACACGACTACGAGACCAAGAAGGGTCACGTCGTTCGCTTCCTGAAGGCTGGCGACAAGGTCAAGATCACGATCATGTTCCGTGGTCGCGAGCAGCACCGCCCCGAGCTGGGCTTCCGGTTGCTGCAGCGTCTGGCGGAGGACGTCGAGGAGCTGGGCTTCGTCGAGAGCTCGCCCAAGCAGGACGGCCGCAACATGATCATGGTGCTCGGTCCGCACCGCAAGAAGGCAGACGCCAAGGTCGAGATGCTGGCCGAGAAGGAGTCCAAGGCCGCCGAGCGCGCCGCGGGCGAGGCCGAGGAGTCCTCGTTCCGCAAGGCCTCCGCCGGCACCAAGCCCGTGGCCCAGAAGAAGGAGCGCAAGCGCTCCGAGAATCTCGACCCCGAGATCGAAGCCTGATTCAGGTCATCCCACACGTTCAGTTGTTCCAGAGATAGAGAGCAGAGAGATGCCGAAGAACAAGACGCACTCCGGTGCCAAGAAGCGCTTCCGCGTGACCGGCACCGGCAAGATCCTTCGCGAGAAGGCCGGCAAGCGCCACAACCTCGAGAAGAAGCCGTCCAAGGTGACCCGTCGCATGACCGGCACGGTCGAGCTGGCCAAGTCCGACCAGCAGCGCGCCAAGAAGATGCTTGGTCTCTGAGACCTTTTCCCCTGAACTTTTCGAGCAACAAGGAGTAACACAGTGGCACGCGTCAAGCGGGCGGTAAACGCCCACAAGAAGCGCCGGGTAATTCTCGATCGCGCATCCGGCTACCGCGGACAGCGCTCGCGCCTGTACCGCAAGGCCAAGGAGCAGGTCACCCACTCGCTGGTCTACAGCTACCGTGACCGCAAGGCGAAGAAGGGCGAGTTCCGTCGCCTGTGGATCCAGCGGATCAACGCGGCCGCTCGCCTCAACGGCCTGACCTACAACCGCCTGATCCAGGGACTCAAGGCCGCCGAGATCGAGGTGGACCGCAAGATCCTCGCCGACCTGGCCGTCAACGACGCCCCGGCGTTCGCTGCCCTGGTCGAGCTGGCCAAGGGCGCACTTCCCGCAGACGTCAACGCGCCCCGCGCAGACGCGACTGCCTGAGCCTGTCAGGACGGTGGTTGAGGGCCTGTCCCGAAACCACCCCGACAGCAGACGACAACCGACGTGGCGAGCCTCCGCGACACGACCCCGCCGACCAACGGCGCTCCCTTGACCGTTGGAAATGGTCGGGTCAAGAACGCGCGGAAGCTCGCCCGTCGGTCATTTCGGGCCGAGCACCGGCTGTTCCTGGCCGACGGCCCCAAAGCCGTCGAAGGGGCGCTGTCGTTGCCCGGTTGCGTGGTCGAGGTGTTCGCCACGGCCGACGCTGCTGCCAGACATGCCGTCCTGCGCGAGGCCGTGGCCGGTGTCGGCGTCGACTGGACCCTCGTCGACGACCGAGCCCTGGCCTCGCTCTCCGACGCGGTGAACCCGGCCGGTGTGGTCGCCGTGTGCCGTTTCGTCGACCGCCCGGTCGACCACGTCCTGGCACCGTCGACGGTCGTGGGGGCGAGAGACGACCGAGGCCACCCACGACTGGTCACCATCTGCGCCGACGTCCGCGACCCCGGCAACGCGGGAACCGTCATCCGCACCAGTGACGCCGCTGGCGCCGACGCCGTGCTCCTGGCCGGACACTCCGTCGACGCGCACAACCCGAAGACGGTGCGCGCCACCGTGGGCAGCCTCTTCCACCTGCCGATAGCCACCGTCGACGACCCCGCCGACGCCGTACGTCGTGCCCAGTCCGCGGGACTCGTCGTGCTGGCCGCAGACGGGGCCGGTGAGATCGACCTCGACGACGCGATCGACGACGGGTTGCTGGCCGGTGCGACCGCCTGGCTGTTCGGCAACGAGGCCTGGGGCCTGCCCGACGAGCTGGCCGCGTTGGCGGGCCACCGCGTGCGCATACCCATCCACGGTCAGGCCGAGAGCCTCAACCTGTCCACGGCCGCCGCCGTGTGCCTCTATGCGTCCGCGCGCGCCCAGCGGGCCCAGCGCGCCTCGCGCGTCGATCCGAGGTCGGTCGACTCCTGACGGGTCGACATCGTCGTCGCCGACGGTAGGTTGCTGCCTGTGGACCTGACCGCGCGCGCAAGCCTCGACCTGCTGCCCGACGGCGTCGTCGTGGCAGGTGCGGACCACGTCATCGAGGTGGCCAACGCCGAAGCGGCCCGCATGCTCGGCGTACCGTCCGCAGACGACCTGGTCGGACGCCGGCTCGTCGAGGTCCTGAGGTTGCAGAATCAGTCCGGTGAGACCTGGTTCGACCACAACCAGCCCTACCGCGGCCTGTCCACCCGCACCGGGGTCCCGGAGCAGTCGTGGGTCCTGCCCGACGGCACCGAGGTGGTGGTCACCGCCCGGATTGGTCGACCCAGCCTCTCCGAACCGGTCGCCTGGGTGGCGATCAGCCTGCGCTCGGGCAGGGGACGAGCTCGGCTCGACCGGGAACGCTCGGACCTGGTGGCGACGGTGGCGCACGAGATCCGATCACCGTTGACGGGGGTGAAGGGGTTCGTCCAGGCCCTGCTGAACCGTTGGGACAAGCTCAGCGACGACCAACGGAAGTTGATGCTGACCACGGTCAACGCCGACGCCGATCGACTGAGCCGGCTGATCGCCGAGCTCCTCGACGTGGCCCGGATCGACACCGGCCGACTGTCCCTCTTCCCACGCCCGGCCGACGTCGTCGTGCTGGTGCAACGCGTGGTCGACTCGATCAGCGCGGGCACGGCGCGATCGGTGGGGCTCGAGGTCGCTGGCCCGGTGCCCGAGGCACACCTCGACCCTGACAAGTTCACCCAGGTGATCACCAACCTGATCGAGAACGCGATCCGTCACGGAGACGGCCAGGTGAACGTCTCGGTGCGCGCGATCACCGACGAGACCGACTTCTCGGGGGCACTGGTGACCGTCGATGACCAGGGCGTGGGCATCCCCGACGAGATGCGCCGCCGCATCTTCACCAAGTTCTGGACCCACGGCGAACGTGGCGGCTCAGGCCTGGGGATGTACATCGTCAACGGCCTGGTCCGTGCCCACGGAGGGGTCCTCACGATCTCGCACTCACCCTCGGGTGGGGCCCGGATCATGACCGCTTGGCCCCAGGGCGAGCCACTCGGGGAGTGACCGGCGTGACCCTGGGGCAAACCCGGTCGCGAGAGCCGTGGCGCAGTTCCTAGACTTGCCCTGGCACATCCCACTTTCCCGGAAGGCAGTCATGTCGGGACCGAACACAGATTACGACCCGGTCGAGGTCACGCCGTTGCGTGCCGACGAGGTCGAAGCCCAGGTCGAGGCGGCACTGGCCGCGGTTGCCGGGGCAGCTGACCTCGAGGCGCTCAAGCAGGTGCGCCTCGAGCACGCCGGTGACCGGTCACCGCTGGCCCTGGCCAACCGCGAGATCGGTGCACTGCCGCCCCAGGCGCGCAAGGAGGCCGGCGCCCGGGTGGGCAAGGCCCGCGGCATGGTCAACAAGGCACTCGGGGAGCGTCTTGCCGTGCTCGAGGCCGAGCACGAGGAGCGGATGCTGGTCGAGGAGACCGTCGACGTCACGCTCCCCACCGACCGCACGCTGAGCGGCGCGCGGCACCCGATCACCATGATGTCCGAGCGCATCGCCGACGTGTTCGTGGCGATGGGCTGGGAGGTCGCCGAGGGTCCGCAGGTCGAGGCAGAGTGGCTCAACTTCGACGCGCTCAACATGGGCGCGGACCACCCCGCGCGCACCATGCAGGACACCTTCTGGCTCGAGCCCGCCGAAGCCGCCCTGGTGCTGCGCACCCACACCTCCCCGGTGCAGGCCCGCACCATGTTGACGCGTGAACCTCCCATCTACGTCGTGTGCCCGGGGCGGGTCTACCGCACCGACGAGATCGACGCGACGCACTCGCCGGTCTTCCACCAGGTCGAGGGCCTGGTCATCGACGAGGGCATCACCATGGCCCACCTGAAGGGATCGCTCGACCATTTCGCGACCGCCATGTTCGGTGAGGGCATCACCACGCGCTTCCGGCCGTCGTACTTCCCCTTCACCGAACCGTCGGCCGAGGTCGACCTGATCTGCTTCGTGTGCCGCGGCATCGATGCCGACTCCTGTCGCACCTGCCGGGGCGAGGGGTGGATCGAGTGGGGTGGCTGCGGCGTGGTCAACCCGCGCGTGCTCACGGCCTGTGGCGTCGACCCGGAGAAGTACACCGGGTTCGCGTTCGGGATGGGCATCGACCGCACGATGATGTTCCGCCACGGCGTGGAGGACATGCGCGACATCTTCGAGGGTGACATCCGCTTCGCCCAGCCCTTCGGCATCGAGATCTGAGAGGTCCGAGCACCCACATGAAAGCCCCTGTTTCCTGGATCCGCGAGTACGTCGACCTGCCCGAGGCAGTCTCGACGGATGAGCTCGCCGCCAAGCTGACCATGCTCGGCCTCAAGCTCGAAGCACTCGAGACGCCGGCCGACGCGATCACCGGCCCGCTGGTCGTCGGTCGTGTGCTGAGCATCGAGAAGGAGCCGCAGAAGAACGGCAAGGTCATCAACTGGTGCACCGTCGACGTTGCCGACGCCAACGGCACCGGTGAACCGCAGGGCATCATCTGCGGCGCCCACAACTTCGTCGAGGGTGACCTGGTCGTGGTCTGCCTTCCCGGAGCCGTGCTGCCCGGCAACTTCGAGATCTCCGCACGCAAGACCTACGGGCACATCTCGGCCGGCATGATCTGCTCCGCGGCCGAGCTGGGTCTCGGCGAAGGCGCCTTCAACTCACACGACGGCATCATCGTGCTTCCCGCCGACGCCGGCGCACCCGGCGACGACGCGTTCGACGTGCTCGACATGCACGACTCGGTGATCGAGTTCGAGATCAACCCCGACCGCGCGTACGCACTCTCGCTTCGCGGGATTGCCCGCGAGGCCGCCACCGGCTTCGACGTACCTTTCCGGGACCCGGCCGACCGTGACGTGCCGGCTGCCAACGGTGACGGTCCCCCGGTCGTCGTCGACGATGCCGAGGGCTGCCCTGTGTTCGTGGCCAGGTCGGTGACCGGCTTCGACGCCTCGGCACCCACCCCCGAGTGGATGGCCCAGCGACTTGCCGGGGCCGGCATGCGGCCGATCTCGCTCGCCGTGGACATCACCAACTACGTGATGCTCGAGCTGGGGCAGCCGATCCACGGATATGACCGCGCCAAGCTTGCCGGCGCGATCCGGGTACGGCGCGCGACCGAGGGTGAGCAGCTGACCACCCTGGACGGCCAGTTGCGCAAGCTCTCCGCCGAAGACCTGCTGATCACCGACGACTCCGGTCCGATCGGCATTGCCGGCACCATGGGTGGCCAGACCACCGAGCTCTCCGAGTCCACCTCCGACGTGGTGATCGAGGCGGCCCACTTCGACGCGGTGTCGATCTTCCGCACCGAGCGCCGGCACAAGCTGCCGTCCGAGGCCTCCAAGCGCTTCGAACGCGGCGTCGACCCCGAGCTGCCCGCAGCGGCCGCCGACCGGGTCGTCGAGTTGATGGTCGAGCTCGGTGGCGCCACTGCCGACGACGGCGTGACCGTGGTGGGGGAGGCCCCACCCCGGCGGAGCGTCACCGCCGCCACCGACCTCCCCGCTCGTGTCACCGGCATGGAGATCAGTGCCGAGACCACGGTCGCCAACCTCGAGAAGGTCGGTTGTGACGTCACCGTCAACGGCGACACCCTCGCCGCCACGGTGCCGTCGTGGCGGCCCGACATGAGTGACCCGTTCGACCTGGTCGAAGAGGTCGCCCGCATCGTCGGCTACGACAAGGTGCCGTCGGTGCTGCCCCCGGCGCCCTCGGGCCGAGGTCTGCCGTTGGCCCAGAAGCTGCGCCGCCGGGTCGGACTGGTGCTGGCAGGTGCCGGGTGGACAGAGACGATCAACTACCCGTTCGTGGGCGACGTCGACTGGGCCAACCTCGGGCTGGCCGATGACGACGAGCGCCGCCGTACGATCCGGATGGCGAACCCGCTCAACGCCGAAGAACCCCAGCTCGCCACCACGCTGCTGCCGGGACTGCTGCGCTCGCTGGGGCTCAACGTGGGCCGCGGCAACGCGGATGCCTCTCTCTTCGAGACCGGGCTGGTCTTCCTGCCCAAGGGTGACGAGAAGGCGCCGATCCTGGGTGTCGACCGCCGTCCGACCGACGAGGAGTGGGCCGCCATCGAGAAGGCGGTTCCGCACCAGCCGCAACATCTCGCCCTGGCTCTGACCGGTCAGCGCGAGCGTGAGGGCTGGTGGGGCGAAGGGCGTCAGGGCTCATGGGCCGACGCCATCGGCGCGGTGCGCGACGTGGCCGGGGCGCTCGGCATCGAGATCGAGGTGCGGGCCGCGTCCGTGGCGCCCTGGCACCCCGGGCGGTGCGCCGAGATCAGGGTCGGTGAGACCGTGCTCGGCCACGCCGGCGAGCTGCACCCCAAGGTCTGCAAGGCGTACGGCGTGCCGGCCCGCTCCGCTGCCGCCGAGGTCGACCTCGATGCGTTGCTCGGACTGGCACAGGTCACCACGCCCAGCCCGAGCTTCGGCTCCTATCCGGTCGCCAAGGAGGACGTCGCACTTGTCGTCGACGCGTCGGTGCCGTCCGCCGACGTGGCCGCGGCCCTGCACGAAGGGGCAGGTGACCTGATCGAGTCCGTCCGCCTCTTCGACGTGTTCACCGGTGAGCAGGTCGGCCCGGGCAAGAAGTCCCTCGCCTTCGCGCTTCGCTTCCGCGCACCCGACCGCACCCTCAAGGAGGGCGAGGCCGGCGCGGCACGTGATGCGGCTGTCGCCCTGGCCGGCGAACGGATGGGCGCCGTCCAGCGCGCCTGACCCCGACCATCCGCGTTCCACCGGATCCTCCCGGCCAGAACGTCCACCTCCCGGCCGAAATCTCAGCCGGGAGGTGGACATTTCCCCGGGTACCCGGGGAAATGGGAACTGCCCGGCCGAAATTCCGGCCGGGAGGTTCCCATTTCGGCCGGGAGGTGGAGCACGCACTGTGCGCGCACGTCTAGTCTTCGGACATGGCCCCGTTCGAGCTCGAAGGCAACCTGGGGCAGGGCCTCACCCTCTTGGGTGACGTGGCCTGGCAGGGTCGGCCGCTGCCCGGCGAGCGGGTGCATGCCCTGCTGTCGACCTTGGTGTTGCACGCCCCTCGCCCGGTCACCACCCAGCTGCTGATCGACACCGTCTGGGGCGACGACGTGCCGGCGAACCCGGCCAAGGCGTTGCAGGTGCTGGTCTCCCGGACCCGCACGCACACCTCGGGTGAGCTCATCGCCCGTGCCGGTGACGGCTATGCGCTGGGGGATGCCCCGGTGGACGCCCGCATCCTTGCCATCGCCCTGCGAACGGCCGGCGAGGCCTGGCGAGCCGGTGACGCGGCCGCGACGACGCAGGCCACGGCGCCCGTGGTCGGGGTGACGATCGCCATCGGCGGGGACAGCGGACCGCTCGACGAGGTACGTCGTGCTGGCGCCGCCGACCTGGCTCGGATTCGCACGCTCCACGGACTGGCGCTCTCTGCGGAGGGACTTCATGCGGAGGCCCTGCCCTGGCTGGAGGCAGTCGACTGCGCCGACGACGAGGCCGTCCTCGCGGCCCTGTTGCGCAGCCAGGCGGAGGTGCGTGGCACCTCGGCCGCGTTGACGACGTACGCCGAGAAGCAGGCCGGGCTGCGTGAGCGCACCGGGGCCGACCCGGGGAGCGAGCTGCAGGCGCTGCAACGTGAGCTGTTGGCCCGGGACCAGCCGGTGCGCGACGGACTGCGCTTCGGCCCCGCCCGCATCATCGGGCGCGAGGGTGAGGTGGAAGCCATCACGGGGCTGCTCGCCGCCTCTCGAGTGGTGTCCATAGTCGGCGCGGGAGGACTGGGAAAGACGACCCTGGCCCACGAGGTGGGACACCTTGCGTCCCAGCCGGTGGTCCATTTCGTCGAGCTGGCCGCGGTCACAGATCCTGCCGGTGTGCTCCCCGAGATCGCCGCTGCCCTTGCGGTGCGCGACTCCAACGTCAATGTTCGTGCCCACTCGGCCGAGGCCCGCGCCGACCTCACCGCCCGCGTGGTTGCCCAGCTCGAGGCGGCCCCATCGCTCCTGATCCTCGACAACTGTGAGCAGGTGGTCGATGCGGTGGCCGAGGTCGCGGCGGTCCTCGCCTCCCGGGTGCGTGACCTGCGGGTCCTGACCACCAGTCGTTCGCCACTGAACATCTCGGCAGAGCGGGTGCACCTACTGCCCGCGCTCTCCGAGGAGGCCGCCATCGAGCTGTTCACCGAACGTGCCGAAGCAGCGCGTCCGGGGATCGATCTCGATGATGAGGCCGTGGCTGCCCTCGTCCGTCGGCTCGACGGCGTCCCGTTGGCGATCGAGCTGGCTGCGGCGCGGGTCCGGGCCATGTCGATCGCCGAGATCGATCGACGCTTGGCCGACCGATTCACCTTGCTGGCCGGCGGTCGACGTGACGCACCCGAACGCCACCGCACCCTGCTGTCAGTGATCGACTGGTCATGGCAGTTGTTGGGTGAGCCCGAGCGAGCCGCGATGCGGCGACTGTCGGTGTTCCACGACGGGTTCTCACTCGACGCGGCCACTGCTTTGCTGGATGTCGATGACGCTTGGGACGCACTTGCCACGCTCGTCGACCAGTCACTGCTGACCACGGTCGACCTCCCCGGCGGAGCCCTGCGCTATCGGATGCTCGAGACGATCCGCGAGTTCGGCCGCCGTGAGCTCGAGCGCCTCGACGAGACGAAGGCGGCCGAGGCCGCACTTGTCGCCTGGGCACGCTCGACCTGTCTCGAGGCAGGCAGTGGCCTGTTCGGCCCTGACCAGATCGAGGTGGTCGACAGGCTGGCGCCGGAGGAGGCCAACCTCACCGCCGTGCTCCGCGCTGCTCTCGCACGCCGGGATGCCGAGACCACGGCGATCCTGATGGCGACGCTGACCGGATTCTGGGTGATCTGTGGCAGCAATCTCCAGGTCCTGGCTGTTGCCGGACAGGTCGAGGGGCTTCTGCCCGAATTCGACCCGGAGGATGACTTGGTCGACCTCACCGGGTGGGCCCTCATCGGGTGTGCGATGCACGGGTTGCTGCTGGCCCCTCAGGCCGAACAGCGCGCACTCGAGGCGTTGGTGCGCCTCCGCCCGAGGATCGTGCAACCACGCCTGCGCGGCTTCGTCGACGTGTTGTCCCACTTCGCCGAGTTCATCGGGTCCGAAGGCTTCAGGTCCCTGCCGCGTTCGACCAGCCTGACCGAGCTGATCGACAGCGACGACGAGAACGTGGTGTTCATGGCCTCGGCACTTGCCAGCCACCTGGCTGAGAACGAAGGCGATGCGCCGGCAGCCATTCGCCACCTGCGGCGCACGCTCGACCTGTGTCGCGCCGACGACGGGCCCTGGATGCGCGCGAACCTGCACAGCCAGATGGCCAACCTTGAAGCGCAGACGGGCCGAATCCGCGAGGCGGCCGGCCATGCCCTGCTGGTGCTTCCGGTGCTGGAGCGGTTGGGCAGTGTCGACACCGAGATGATGATGGCCACCCTGGCCCTTGCCGACCTGGTGGACGGGGAGCTCGAGCGGGCACAGGCACGCGTCGAGGACATCGAGCGCCGACCCCGGACCCCGCAGGGATGGCCCGTGGGCTCGGTCGTCGGCAACGTTCGTGCCGAACTCGCTCTCGCGCGCGGGGACATCGACGCCGGCCTGGCTGCCTACACGCGGACCATCACCATGCTGCGCGAGTGGAAGGCTCCGGGAATCGTGATCCTCCCGGAGTTCGAGCCTTGGATCCTGCATCCGGAGGCCGTTCGACTGGCCGCCCACGTGGTGCACGGACGGGCACGGCAGGCGAGAGCGCTGCGCACCGACCTGGTGCGCCGCCTTTTGCCGGTCCTGCGTGGTGACTACGACTTCATGGACTACCCGATCGCGGGAACCATGATGTTTGCCGTCGGGCTGTGGGAGACGGTGGAGGGTGACGCCCGTCTCGGCGCCCAGCTCATCGCGCTGGGGCGGGCCTTCGGCTACAGCCAGACACTGCCGAGTGTTGCGTGGTCACACGCCACGGAACTGGTCGAGGGAGACCTGTTGGCCGAGGCGCGCGGCCACCTGGAGGGGCTGGAAGCCGAACAGCTCCGCGACCGGGCGTTGGCCCTGGTCACGGAGCTGTGAGCTCGGCTCCGGATCACATCGAGCGCTTGTAGGACCGCACCGACAGCGGTGCAAAGATCGCCACGACGATGGCACAGGTCAGCAGCGACCAGCCCACCTCCCCGGAGAGGGCGCCGTCGTTCGCCAGCGAGCGGGCGGCGGAGACCACGTGGGAGACCGGGTTCACGTTGACGAACGCGTGCAGCCAGTCGGGGAGCGTGTCGGCCGGGACGAATGCGTTCGACAGGAAGGTCAGCGGGAAGAGGAACATCATCGAGATGCCCTGCACGCTGCTGGCACTGCGCGCCCAGGTGCCGACCCAGGTGAAGATCCAGGCCATCGACCAGCCACAGACCATGACCAGGGCGATCGCGGCAACGGAACCGAACACGCCACCGCCGGGGCGGTATCCCATCGCGATCCCAGCCGCGAAGGTCAGGGTCCCGGCCAGTGCATAGCGGACCAGGTCGGCGACCATGGGGCCGGCCAGCGGGGCGATCCGGGCGATCGGCATCGCCCGGAACCGGTCGAAGACGCCCTTGTCCATGTCCTCACGGAGCTGGACGCCGGTGGCCATGCACGCGGTCAGGGCGCCCATCGCCAGCACACCGGGGATGAGCGAGGGCAGGTAGTCGCTCACGTCTCCGGAGATCGCGCCCCCGAAGACATAGGCGAACATGGCGGTGAACAGGAGCGGCTGGAGCGTCACGTCCATGAACTGCTCCGGGTTGCGGCGCATCTTCTTCAGCGCGCGCCAGGCCATCGTGAAGGTGTGGCTGATCGTGGTGCCCAGCGAGAGGTGGCGCTGCAGGCCCTCGGCGGGGTCGGACGTTGCGGGGTGGACGCGTGTCGTCTCGGTGGTCATGGTGGTCATCGGGCCACCTCCAGTTCTTGGTCTCGGTCGGTCTCGTCGTCGGTGGCACGGCCGGTGATGGCCAGGAACACCTCGTCGAGGGTGGGCTTGTGCACGGCCACGGACGAGACGGAGATGTCCGCGTCGCGCAGCGCGATGAGTACGTCGGCAGTGCGGTCGGCACTGGTCAGGGCGGCAGTGATCCCGCCGGCCTCCGGGGTGAGCACGGGCGTCGACTCCAGGACTCTCTCCACGAGTCCTGCTGCGTCGGTCATGCGCTCCCGGTCAGTGACCTGCAGGTGGAGGCTCGAGCTCCCGACGGACTCCTTCAGGTGATCAGGGGTTCCCTCGGCAACCATCCGGCCACGGTCGATGACTGCGATCCGGTCGGCCAGCTGGTCGGCCTCGTCGAGGTACTGGGTGGTCAGCAGCACGGTGCAGCCGTCGGCGACCAGACCACGGATGGTGTCCCACATCTGGCCACGAGTGCGGGGGTCGAGGCCCGTGGTGGGCTCGTCGAGGAAGATCAGGGGCGGACGGGTGATCAGGCTGGCCGCCAGGTCGAGTCGACGGCGCATGCCACCGGAGAATGCGGAGATCGGTCGGTTGGCCGCCTCCTGAAGGCCGAACTGGTCGAGCAGCTCGAGGGCCCGGCTCCTGGCCTGCCCGGAGCCGAGGCCCAACAGACGCCCGAAGAGCCACAGGTTCTCCCGGGCCGTGAGGTTCTCGTCGACCGAGGCGTACTGTCCCGTCACACCGATCAGCTGACGGATCAGGTGCGGGTCGTCGCGAACATCGACACCGAAGACGCTGGCCCGGCCGCCGTCCATCGGCAGCAGGGTGGCCAGCATCTTGAGCACGGTGGTCTTGCCGGCGCCGTTGGGGCCGAGCACGCCGTAGATCTCTCCGCGGCGGATGTCGAGGTCGATGCCGTCGACAGCACGGTTGTCGCCGAAGACCTTGACCAGGCCGGTCGCCTGCACGGCGACCTCGCTGGGGCGGTCCAGGGCGCTGGACTTGGTGGGTGAGGTGTTCATGTGACGAGAGTGGGGCGTGCCGGTTTCATGGCGGCTGCGCGCCGGTTTCACGGATGTGGGTGCCCGGAAACCGGCGTAGCCGGAAGGCCCGCGTCGGCTGGGCGGCTAGCCTGCGGACATGCCCCTCATCGAGTTCGAAGGAAAGCGTCCCGACGTACACCCGGAGGCATTCATCGCTCCCACCGCGACTCTGATCGGCGACGTCGTCGTCGAGAAGGGTGCCAGCATCTGGTACGGCGCGGTGTTGCGCGCCGACTGCTGTCGGATCGTCGTCCGCGAGCGCGCCAACGTGCAGGACAACTCGGTTCTCCACGGAGGTCCGGACACGGTCGTGGAGGTCGGTCCCGGAGCCACGGTGGCGCACATGTGCGTGGTGCACTCGGCGACGATTGGCGAGGAAGCCCTGCTCGGCAACAGCAGCACCATGCTCGACGGGACGTCCTTGGGCGCTCGATCGATGGTGGCGGCGGGGTCGCTGGTCACGCCCGGCACCCAGATTCCCGAGGGTGTCCTGGCCGCGGGTGCCCCAGCGAGAGTGACCAAGCCGTTGGCCGGCACGTCGGCCGAGTTCTGGGTGCAGGCGAACCCTCCGTACTACGCGGAGCTGGCCCAACGACACCGCAACGGCATCGAGCAGGTCGACTGACCCACAGTCCCTGGGCTCCTGCCCGCACGGTCCGAGCCCTCTCGTCGTCACCGAAACGTACGCAGGTTCCGGGCCAGAGAATCCTGCACACGTTTCGGTGTTGCGCGGGGAAGGGACGTGGGGAGCTCAGCCGCGGGCAGCCAGGATCTGCTCGCGCAGGATGTCGGCGTGACCTGCGTGCCGGGCGATCTCCCGGATCATGTGCAGATAGATCCACCGGAGGCTCAGCTCGCCGAAGGCGTCGTGCTCGATGGTGAAGCCGAGGTCGAGCGGGTCAGCGATCTCTCGGCCTCGCTCGGCTGCCTGTCGCAGCGCGGACACCGCAGACTCGACGGTGTCATCGTCGGTGACGGTGAAGCTGGCGTCGTCGCCGAAGCCGTAGCCGTCCCACTCGGACTCCGGGAGCCCGGCCACCCGGCGTTGGAACCAACTGCGTTCGGCCGCGGCCACATGCTTGAGCAGGCCCAGTGGCGTGGTCAGGGAAGGAACCAGTCGCTGTCGGGCCTCGCTCTCGGAGAGGCCCTCGACACACTCGATCAGCGACTCACGGTTGAGGTCGAGCATGTTGAGCAGCATCGCCCGTTCCGGGCCGGTGGTGAGGACCTCCATCAGTCGATGGGGTGGTTGACGCAGCTGAGGAACCGGTCGTGGACCGCCCGCTCGCCGGCGACGGTGATGCCCGTGTCGTCCGCACGTTTCCACAGCCAGGCGTCCAGGTCGGCCGCAGTTCCCGAGACCACCGCGTCGGGCTCGGACCCGGGGTCGTCGACCACGTGGATGTCGTCCTCGTCGTGGGTGACACCGTCGTCCGGATCGGTGCCGGTGAAGCGGCCCAGCTCCACCCAGACGTGGTGGTCGGTGTCGATCGAGTCGACCCGCACGAACTGCCCACTCCCGGTGAATGAACCCCACGACGGTGTGCCGCCGAACATGATGTCGAGCGCTTCCTGCACGCCGTCCGCGGCGAGCCGGGCATCGAGCTCGGTGACGTCGCCGGCGGCCAGCTCAGCGTCGAGCCGGTGGATCAAGGCCTCGTGCGACTGTCGACGCAGGGTGAAGCCGACGGTCTGCTCGACCGACCAGCTCCAGGCGTGCTCCTTGGGATCCGCTGTTTCGAGGGCGGCGGCCAACGCGGCGGAGCGCTCGTCGAAGAGGGCCAGACGGGCGTCGTACGCCTCGGGAATCTCGATCTCGACGTAGCCGTCGGGGGAGGAGGCACGATTGGCCACGATCCATGTCCAGAAGTCATGGACACCGGTGAGGTGGCCGAGCAGGTCGCTGGCATTCCACTCGGGGCAGGAAGGCACCCGTGCGGCCGGGTCGGTGCTGGTCAGCACCGATCGGAATCGTGCGGATTCGGTGCGGAGGTGGTCGCGGTAGTCGGCGTCCGAGAGTCTCGTCATGGCGAACAAACTAGGGGACTGGGCGCCGCGGGCAAACAGGATTACCCGCGGCACCCCCTTCACCCGACGCTCGGTTGCGCGCGCAGAGCCCGACGCGCATATCCACGCACGTCCGCATCGTGGTCCTTCGTGGCAATTTCGAGCGCATCGAGAACCTCGGATGAAGGTGGCAGGTCGCTCAGCGTGATCACTGCAGCCTTGCGTACGTCGGCATGCGCATCGCCGACCGCACGGGCGAGCACCGGCACCGAGACCTCCGTCGGCCCAGCGGCCAGGCCGCGCACGGAACCGACCCGGACCTGCCACTCCGGCGCATCAGCCTGTTGCACCGCGACCTCCAGGAGCTCTCGGTGCGGGTCAAGGCCGGCGACGGCCTCGAGCGCGGCCGCACGCACCAGGTGATCGGCGTCGCCCGCCAGGAGCAGCAACGCGTCGGCACCTCCGACGGCCCCGACGGTGCCGAGGCCGTGTGCGACGGTGATCCGCACCTCGCGCACCTGATCGGAGGCGAGCGCGGACACCCCCTCCGCGTCGTCGAGGGAGACCAGGGCGCGCACCGCCTGCAGGCGCACCCGGTGATCGGGGTCGCTCGCGACCTCTCGGAACAGCTCGCGAGAACCCAGGCTCAGCGCACGGAGGACATCGATCGCGGCCGCCTTCGACGTCGGGTCGTCCGTGGCAAGCGCACGGTGGAAGGCATCGGCCACCTCCGTGGTGGACGGAATCACCTCCACCAGCTCTCGGGCCGCCACCGCGGCCGCGGCACGCACCGTGTGGTCGTCGTCGGACAGTGCCTGGGCCACCGCCGGTCCCACGCCTGCGGGGACCACCTCGGTCAACGTCGCCACGGCGGTACGCCGTACTTGCGGGTCGTCGTCGGACAGATAGGGCGCGAGGTCTGCGAGCGATGGGTCCGTCTCGGCGAGGTCGAGCAGCTCCAGCACCCGCGGGGATCGGGCAGTCACAGCCGTCGCGTTGTCCACTGAGTCGCCGGGGTGATCCTCGGCGGTCGTTCCCGACTCCACCACGCAGATGACCGCGACGTCCTTCGGTGCACTGTCGGGGATCACCACGTCGTCGACCGGGACCAGGAAGTCGGCGACCGGGCGGCGCAGGAACTCGGTGGCACCGTCGTCGCGACGACGGACGTTGAGGTGGAAGAACCACTCGTCGTCGTTGCGCAGGGGGAGGTCGGCGCGCGAGTGGTAGAGCCCCCAACGACTCTCCTCGCGCACCATGGACGCGCGTGCCGCCAGCTCCGCGCAGTCACGGATGAACGAGACCTCCGCGCAGCGCATCAGCTCGTGCGGTGTGCGGGCGCCCATCTGCAGCAGCTCGCCCGACATGCGGTCGAACGACTCGATCGCGATCTCGAGCTTGCGTGCGGTCTTCGGTGGCGCCACGTAGTCGTTGACGAACCGGCGGAGCTTGTATTCCACCTGTGGCTGTGGAGGTCCGTCGGGGTTGCGCAGCGGCCGGTAGATGAGCTCGTGGGCATCGGCGATCTGGTCCTCGGGGAGGGTCGCCTCATCGGAGGGCAGGTGCTCGCTGGCATGCTGCCCGGCCAGGTCACCGAAGACGAACGCACCGATCATGTAGTTGTGCGGCACGCAGGCCAGGTCGCCGGCGGCATACAGTCCGGGCACCGTGGTCTGTGCGTGCTCATCGACCCACACACCGGACGAGGAGTGCCCGCCGCACAGACCGATCTCCGAGATGTGCATCTCGATGTCGTTGGTCCGGTAGTCGTGCCCACGGCCCTCGTGGAAGGTGCCGCGCGTGGGCCGCTCCGTGTGGTGGAGGATGCCCTCGATCTCGCTGATCGTCTCGTCCGGCAGGTGGGAGAGCTTGAGGTAGATCGGTCCACGGGCCGAGTCGATCTCCTCCTTGACCTCGGCCATCATCTGTCCGGACCAGTAGTCGCAGTCGACGAAGCGGTCACCTTCGGAGTTGACCTGGTAGCCGCCGAACGGATTGGCGACGTAGGCGCACGCCGGACCGTTGTAGTCCTTGATCAACGGGTTGACCTGGAAACACTCGATGCCGCTGAGCTCCGCTCCGGCGTGGAAGGCCATCGCGTACCCGTCGCCCGCGTTGGTGGGGTTCTCGTAGGTGCCGTAGAGGTATCCGCTGGCCGGCAGACCGAGACGGCCGCAGGCACCGGTGGCGAGGATCACTGCTCCGGCTCGCACGATCACGAACTCGCCGGTGCGGGTGTCGAGACCGGCGATGCCGACGGCTCGTCCGCCCGAGGTGAGCACGCGCACCGGCATGATCCGGTTCTCGATGGTGAGCTTTTCGCGGATCTCTCGCTTGCGCATCACTCGGTAGAGGACCTTCTTGACATCCTTGCCCTCAGGCATCGGCAGCACGTAGTTGCCCGAGCGGTGCACCCTCCGCACGTTGTAGTCGCCGTACTCGTCCTTCTCGAACTTCACGCCATAGCGCTCAAGGCGTTGCACCATCGCGTAGCCGCGGGTGGCGGTCTGGCGGACCGTCGCCTGGTTGATGATGCCGTCGTTGGCTCGAGTGATCTCGGCGACGTAGTCGTCGGGCTCGGCCTTGCCCGGGATCACGGCGTTGTTCACGCCGTCCATTCCCATGGCCAACGCACCCGAATGACGCACGTGCGCCTTCTCGAGCAGCAGCACCTGGGAGCCAGCCTCGGCGGCGGTGATCGCCGCCATCGTGCCGGCCGTTCCGCCGCCGACGACGAGCACGTCGCAACTGAGCTCGCGTCGTACGTCGACTCCTGGCACGTCCATCTGCGTGGTCGTCATCAGGCCACCGCCAATCCGTCGATGTCGTGGGGTGCGCGCAGGCTCGCGGTCAGCCGGGCCTGCAGGTCGGCATCGGCGGGGGAGTCGAGTTCGCGCGGGCGCGGCACCCGCACCTCGTCGCGGACACCGTCCTTGGCGAGCACGACGATCCGATCGCCCAGCGCGAGCGCCTCGGAGACGTCATGGGTGACGAAGACGACGGTGCACTGCGAGGCCTGCCAGGCCTCGACCAGCAGCTGCTGCATGGCCACGCGGGTCTGGGCGTCCAATGCGCCGAACGGTTCGTCCATGCAGATGACCGCGGGGGCGCCGGCAAGGGCACGGGCCAGCTGCACGCGCTGGCGCATGCCACCCGAGAGCTGACCGGGCAGGCGGTCGGCATGCGTGCTCAGTCCGACCCGGGCGAGCCACTCAGCTGCCCGGCGGCGTCGCTCGGCGCGGCGTACACCACCGACCTGCAGGGGCAGCTCGACGTTGCGCTGCGCGGTGCGCCAGGGCAACAGGGCATCGTCCTGGAAGACGAGCGCGCGGTCGGCGCAGGGCCCGTCCACGACGGCGTCGCCTGCGGTGAGGGTGCCGGAGAGCGGGTCGATCAGGCCGGCAATGGCCCGCAGCAGGGTCGACTTGCCGCATCCGGAGGAACCGAGTACGACCAGGATCTCGCCGGGGGAGACGCTCAGGTCGAGGCCACTCACGACGGCGCGACCTTCGTAGCCGAGGGTCAGGCCGGTGGCGCGGATGGAGGCGGCCGGGGCGCGGCTGCCGGTGGTTTCTGCAGTCATCACTTGTTCCTCTGTTCGGTGGAGAGCCAGCGGGTCAGGCGGCGGCCGAGAAGCTCGACGCAGCTGGAGGTGAGCCATCCGATGGCGCCGATGGAGAGCATTCCGGCGATCACCGCGGGGTAGTCGACGATCGTGTAGGCCTGCCAGGTGCGGTAGCCGAGGCCGAAGTCGCCCGAGATCATCTCGGCGGAGATGACGCAGATCCACGCCACGCCCATGCCCACGGACAGCCCGCCGAAGATGCCGGGAACGATGCCCGGGAGCACCACGTGGGTCAACACTCGACGGCGACTGGCGCCCATCGTGCGCAGTGCGTCCTCCCACACCGTGGGCAGGGCGCGCACGGCGTGCCGGGTGCTGACCAGGATCGGGAAGAAGGCGGCAGTCGAGGTGATGAAGACGATGCCCTGCTCATTGGTCGGGAAGAGCAGGATCGCCACCGGGACCAGGGCGATGGCCGGGATGGGGCGAAACACCTCGAGCAGTGGTTGCAGCAGGTTGCTGACCCAGCGAGAGCGGGCCAGTGCGATGCCGAGAGCAATGCCGACGGCCGAGGCGATTGCGAACCCGGTGAGGATGCGGACCACGCTCTGGGCCAGGTCCTGGTAGAACTCGGGGGTTCCCAGTTGGATTCGGAAGGCCTCGAAGACCTCGACGGGGCCGGGGAGCCGGTTGAATCGCAACCACAGCTGTACGTCGTTCTCGGTGAGCAGGTGCCAGACGAGCACCGCCGCAACGAGCGACCCCAGGCGCACCGCCCACGTCAACGCGAGTTGGCCGGTCCGTGCGACTCGGCGCGGGGAGGCGTCCTCCGCCTCTGTTGCGGGAGTGGGTGCCTGCGGGTGCGGTGCGATCACGTGGGCGGTCATCGGGCCTGCTCCACGGCCTGGTGCCACGTGATGTCCGTGGCGTCGGGATGACCGGCGCGGTAGGCGGCCGCATTCTCCGCCGTCGCGAACGGGAGTCGCCGGGCGCCGTCGCGGAGCCAGACCATCTTGTCGGCGAACCACCGTGTGCCGGTGAGTGCATCCGGTGCATAGGCGGCTCGGACCGTGCCGCCGTCCTGCTGGACCCTGCGCACGTTCTGCAGGAGGCATTCCGGGGTGGCCGCTGGACGGGTGTCGGGCTCGCCGTCGACCCACACCTCAGCAGCCAGGGCCGGGTCCTTCACCCGCTTCCCGCACACCCGGTCCTTCCCGGTGATCGCGGCAGGGTTGGCCGTCGATGCCGCATCGGCGTCGTACGCCGTGCCGTAGACGTCGCGCAGGTAGGAGTCATTGACGAACTCGTCGAGGTCGAGCGGGTCGTCTAGGACACCGACCGACTCGAGGAACGGCAGGTCGTGATCGAGCGCGTCACGCTGCAGGTCCTTGAGGGTGAGATCGAACGTGGAGATGCCGTTGCGACCGTTGTAGAGGTAGACCACCTCCACCGGTAGACCGGTGGCCTTGGCGACCGACTGGGCGGCGGCCATCGGCTCCCGGTGGAGGTAGTCGGTCGCGTCCCCCTGGGCTTGCAGGAATGCCTCCACGACGTCCTCGTTGTCCGCGGCGAACTCCTTGCGGGTCACCGTGCCGTGCAGGGTGGGGACGCCGAGTCGGCCACCGTCGTAGACGAGGCGGGCGTCGTCACGCAGCGTCAACAGACCCGGCCACGCCACGAATTGGGCAACCGCGTCGACCGACCCGGCCTGCAGTGCCGAGGCGCCGACGCTGGGTTCCTGGTTCTCGATGCTCACGTCGTCCTCGGGATCGATGCCCTCCGCCTCGAGAGCCTGCACCAGGGTGCCGTGGCCGGCGGATCCCAGGCTCGCCGAGAAGGTGCCGCCCTCGAGGTCACGCAACGACCGGGCGGAGGAACCCTCCGGCACGACCACGCCGTTGAGAGCGCCCTCGGCGTTGTATCCGGTGACGCTGATCATCTCGGTGCCGTACTTGTCGGTCCCGGCACGTGATCCGTTGATCAGCATCGGGTAGTCGCCCATCGACCCGATGTCGATCTTGCCCGCGAGCATCTGCGCGGTGATCGGGGCGCCGGTGTCGTAGTCGAGCCACTTCACCTGGTAGTCCTTGCCGTTCTCGGCGCCCAACTGTTCAAGACGGTCCTCGAAGAAGTGCTTCTCCTTGAGCAGGGTGCCTGCGGTCACCGTGTTGATCGTCTTCGACTGGTAGCCCACCGTGATCACCTCGGCGTCGTTCTCTGCCCCGCCGGCAACCGTGCACGCGGTGAGCGCGGTCGTGACGAGCAGGGCGCAGGTCGTGGCTGCCACCCGTTTCTGTGTCGTCCTCATGTCGTCCTTCGGGTCGGTCTGCGTCAGCGCAGCAGGTAGGGGATGTTCACGGTCACGGCCCCGGTCGGGCACCGGTCGGCGCACGGGCCGCAGTACCAGCACTCATCGACGTGCATGTAGGCCTTGCCGGTGTCGGGGTCGATGGCCAGGGCATCGAGGGGACACACATCGATGCACAGCCGGCAGCCTTCGATGCACAGTGACTGGTCGACCGAGACCGGCACCTCGGCGCGGAAGTCGACCATCGGTGCACGAGGTGGCGGCGCCGGAGCTTCCGGGTCGTGGCAGCTGGCCTTTCTGCGGGCCGGTGCTTCGTTGGGTGCTGCCTGGTTCGTCGAGGTCTGGTTCATCGTGCTCTCTCCTTGGGGTCGGCCGTGACGGGGGACGTACGGCGGGTGGTTCCGCGCATGCTGATGCGATCGCCGCGGAACCGGATGAACTCGAGGTCGACGGGCCGGCCGTCCGCGAGACTGGTGAGCCGCTCGACCATCAGCAGCGGCGAGCCGGACGAGACGTCGAGGATTGCCGCGGTGTGGGGGTCGGCTGCGATCGCTTCGAGCGAGAGGTCGGCCGTGCCGAGCGGCTGTCCGGAGATCTCCTCGAGCAGCACGAAGACGTCTTCGCCCTCGAGGTTCTCCTCGAGCAATGGCTCGCCGAGGTCACGGGGGACGTAGGTGAGGTCGAGCGAGAGCGGCAGACCGTCGACCAACCTCCGTCGTTCGAAGTAGACGACCGGCTCCGACGGCTCGGATCCGAGGCGTCGCGCCACACCGGTCGGAGCAGGGACCAGCCCGGAGACCCGGATCTCGTTGCGCACCTCACCGTGGTCCCGAAGGGTCTCCTGGAGCCCGCGCAGCTCATCGAGGCCGTGGCGGAACTTCGTTCCGGAGACCAAGGTCCCGACTCCGGGAACCCGCTCGACCAGGCCTTCCTCACGCAGCAGGTCGAGCGCATGTCGCACCGTGTTGCGGGAGACCCCGAACTCGCGGGCCAGACCGGCCTCTGCCGGCAGCGTCCCGTCTCGGACCAGGCCGTGCAGCACCTGGGTGCGCAGGACGTCGGCCACCTGAAGCGCACGATCGGCGCGGCAACGGCGTCCGACGGTGGCAGGCACGAGCGGCGTCACATCGGCTGGGAATGAGGTCATGGACCAAAGAGTAGTGACTTAGTCGACTTAATGGACCAATCACTTCCCTGCGCCACCAGATTGCTCGCGGACCGGCTCCTGACCTGCGCCGATGGCGCCCGCCGAGGACATTCCGCCACCTGAGCATCTCGCCATGCGAGATGGGGTGGTTGTTATCGTCGACGAGAGCGGTCCGCGATGCGCATTCATGCACTGGTGTGTATAGTCATGCATATGAGCAAGAAGATCTCCGTTGCCGTAGCCGGCGCCAGTGGATATGCCGGAGGCGAAGTCCTGCGTCTGCTGCTGGCCCACCCCGATGTCGAGATCGGAGCACTCACCGGTGGATCCAATGCCGGTGAGAGCTTCGGGCGGCTGCAACCCCACCTCGGACCACTCGCCGACCGCACCCTCGAGGCCACGACTCCCGAGGTGCTCGCAGGTCATGACGTGGTCTTCCTCGGGTTGCCGCACGGGGCCTCCGCCGAGGTCGCCAACGCGCTGGGCGACGACGTCGTGGTGATCGACTGCGGCGCCGACTTCCGGCTCACCGACCCCTCCCTGTGGGAGAAGTTCTACGGCTCGCCGCACGCCGGGTCCTGGCCCTACGGCATGCCCGAGCTGGCCGCCCAGCGTGACCAGCTGCGCGGCGCGAAGCGGATCGCCGTCCCGGGTTGCTACCCGACGGTCTCCACGCTCACTGCCGCGCCGGCGGTTGCCCGCGGCCTGGTCGAGCCGAGTGTCGTCGTGGTCGCCGCGAGCGGCACCAGCGGCGCCGGCAAGGCAGCCAAGCCCCACCTGCTGGGCAGCGAGGTGATGGGCAATGCCAGCGCGTACGGCGTCGGCGGCGTCCACCGGCACACGCCGGAGATCATCCAGAACCTCAACCTGCTCACGGACGCCCGGGTGAAGGTCAGCTTCACCCCGCTCCTGGTGGCGATGCCCCGCGGCATCCTGGCCACCGTCACCGCGCCGCTGGCCGCCCCGCTGACCGCTGACGAGGCCTATGTGGCCTATGTCGAGGCGTACGCCGACGAGCCGTTCGTCACCGTGCTGCCCCAGGGGATGTGGCCGCAGACCAAGTCGGTGATCGGCTCGAACGCCGTTCACGTGCAGGTCACCGTCGACGAGGAGGCCGGCCAGCTGATCGCGGTCGGAGCAGTCGACAACCTGGCCAAGGGCACCGGCGGCGCCGCCGTCCAGTGCATGAACCTCGCTCTCGGACTCGACGAGTCCGCGGGCCTGACCACGATCGGACTGGCCCCATGAGCGAGACCCCCGAAGCAACCGACGAGCCCCGGACGTTCACCCTCCAGCAGTTCCCCGAGAAGCTGGCCGTCGTCCGACTCGCGCCGGGCGCCGAGGTGCCGCAGTGGGCAGAGGCTTCGTCGCTGTTCTCGATCACCGCCACCGCCACCGAGACGTCGCTGGTCTGCGCCACCCGCACCGTCCCCACCAAGGTGCCGAGCCAGAAGCCGTTCACCGCCTTCGCAGTCAAGGGGCCCCTCGACTTCGAGCTGTACGGCGTGCTGGTGGCGCTGCTGCAACCGCTGGCCGAGGCGAAGATCAGCGTCTTCACGATCTCCACGTTCGACACCGACTGGATCCTCGTTCCCCAGGGACAGGCCGACGAGGCCACCGAGGCGTGGCGACGACAGGGGCACACCGTCGCCGCCGCAGTCCCCGTCACCCCTTCCGGAAAGAGCAAGAAGAAATGACCGTCACCACTCCCGCTGGCTTCGTCGCCGCCGGTGTCCCCGCCGGCCTGAAGTCCACCGGAGCGAAGGATCTCGCCCTGGTCGTCAACCAGGGCCCGACCTTCGACTCCGCCTCTGTGTTCACCGCCAACCGCTGCAAGGCGAACCCGATCCTGTGGAGCCAGGAAGTCGTCAAGGACGGCGTCGTGCGCGCCGTCGTACTCAACTCGGGTGGCGCCAACTGCTACACGGGCGCCGAAGGTTTCCAGACCACCCACGCGGTCGCCGAGCAGGTCGCCGGCAAGCTCGGCATCGGTGCCGGTGACGTGGTGGTCTGCTCGACCGGCCTGATCGGCCTGGCCAACCCGCGGCAGAACCTCCTCGACGGTGTCGACGCGGCCCATGCCGCGCTCAGCGACGACGGAGGAGCCGACGCTGCCGAGGCGATCATGACCACCGACAGCGTCAGCAAGAAGGTGGTCATCGAGGGCGCCGGCTGGAAGGTCGGCGGCATGGCCAAGGGCGCCGGCATGCTGGCCCCACAGCTGGCCACCATGCTCGTCGTGCTCACCACCGACGCGGTGGTTCCGGCCGCCGATCTGGACCGGGCGCTCCGGGCCGCGACCCGGGTCAGCTTCGACCGCCTCGACTCCGACGGGTGCATGAGCACCAACGACACCGTGACCGTGATGGCCAGCGGTGCCTCCGGGATCACGCCACCGATCGACGACTTCACCGACGCACTCACCCAGGCCTGCACCGACCTCGCCATGCAGCTGCTCAAGGACGCCGAAGGGGCCGACCACGAGATCGCGATCACCGTGCTCAACGCCGTCTCCGAGGACGAAGCGGTCGAAGCCGGCCGCTCCGTGGCGCGCAGCAACCTCTTCAAGGCCGCGGTCTTCGGCAAGGACCCGAACTGGGGCCGGGTGCTGGCCAGCCTCGGCACCACCGAGGCGACCTTCGATCCCGCCGACCTTGACGTCGCGATGAACGGGGTCTGGGTGTGCCGGAACTCCACCCCGGCCGAGGACCCGGCCGGCGTCGACCTCAGCGCCCGCGAGGTCACGGTCACCATCGACCTGAAGTCCGGAAGCGAGCGGGCCACGGTGTGGACCAACGACCTCACGCACGCCTACGTCCACGAGAACAGTGCCTACTCCTCATGAGCGAGAACACGATGAATCCGCAACCAGTCAAGGCTGACGTGCTGGCCCGGGCCCTGCCCTGGCTGATGAAGTACCACGGCAAGGTGATCGTGGTGAAGTACGGCGGCAACGCGATGACCGACGACCGCCTCAAGCAGGCCTTCGCCGAGGACATCGCCTTCCTGCGCTACGCCGGTTTCAAGCCGGTCGTCGTGCACGGGGGTGGCCCACAGATCTCCACGATGCTGGACCGGCTCGACATCGAGTCCGAGTTCAAGGGCGGCCTGCGGGTGACCACCCCCGAGGCCATGGACGTCGTCCGCATGGTGCTGGTGGGCCAGGTGCAGCGCGAGCTGGTCGGCCTGATCAACCAGCACGGCCCGATCGCGGTCGGGCTCTCCGGGGAAGACGCCGGCCTGTTCACCGCCGAGCCCACCAACACCATCGTCGACGGCGAAGAGGTCGACCTGGGCCTCGTCGGCGAGGTCGCCAAGGTGCGTCCCGAGTCGGTGCTCGACCTGGTCGAGGCCGGCCGGATCCCGGTGATCTCCTCGGTCGCCCCTGATGTCGATGGACAGGTCCACAACGTCAATGCCGACACCGCCGCGGCAGCCCTGGCGGTGGCGCTCCGGGCCGAGAAGCTCCTCGTCCTCACCGACGTGGAGGGTCTCTACCGTGACTGGCCAGACAGCGACGACGTGATCAAGGAGATCAGCCCGGAGGCATTGGCCGAGCTGATGCCGTCGCTCGCCTCCGGCATGGTGCCCAAGATGGCGGCCTGCCTCAAGGCAGTGCAGGAGGGCGTGCCCCGCGCGACGGTGGTCGACGGGCGCGCCGAGCACGCCGTACTCCTGGAGATCTTCACCGACGAGGGAGTCGGCACCCAGGTGCTGCCCGGCGTGGAGACGCTGATCCGCCAGGCCCAGAATCCTCCCGTCACGAAGGAGTCCTGATGAGTGCCACCTGGTCCGAGCGCTATGCAGCCTCCCTGATGAACACCTTCGGCCCGCCGAAGCTGGTGCTGACCCGCGGTGAGGGCGCCCACGTGTGGGACGAGAACGGCAAGGAGTACGTCGACCTGCTGGGCGGCATCGCCGTCAACGCCCTCGGCCACGGCCACCCGGCGCTCGTCGAGGCTGTTTCCGACCAGCTCTCGACATTGGGCCACGTCTCCAACTTCTTCGCCAGCCAGCCCCAGATCGAGCTCGCCGAGAAGCTCCTCGCACTGGTCGGCGAGCCGGGGAAGGTGTTCTTCTCCAATTCCGGCACCGAGGCCAACGAGGCAGCCTTCAAGCTGACCCGTCGTACCGGCCGCACCCACGTCGTGGTGGCCGAGAACTCCTTCCACGGCCGCACCATGGGCGCGCTCGCGCTGACCTCGAAGGAGGCCTACCGAGCGCCCTTCGAGCCGCTGCCCGGCAACGTCACGTTCGTCCCGTACGGCGACTCCGAGGCGTTGGCTGCCGCGGTCACCGATGAGACGGCCGCCGTGCTCCTCGAGCCGCTCCAGGGCGAGGCCGGCGTGAACGTTCCTCCCGACGGCTACCTGGCCCGCGCCCGCGAGATCACCTCGGAGCACGGTGCCCTGCTCTGGCTCGACGAGATCCAGACCGGCATCGCCCGCACCGGCGCCTGGTTCGCCCACACCGAGTCCGGGGTGACCCCCGACGTGATCACCTTGGCCAAGGGCCTTGGGGGTGGCATCCCGATCGGCGCCACCATCGCGCTCGGAGCGGCTGGTGACCTGCTCGAGCCCGGCAACCACGGCACCACGTTCGGCGGCAACCCCGTCGCCACCGCAGCCGCACTGGCCGTGCTCCACGTGATCGAGCAGGACGACCTGCTCGCCCGAGCCAGCAGTCTCGGCAACCGGCTGCGCGACGGAATGGCCGCTGACCCGCGAGTGACCGACGTGCGCGGCAGGGGACTGCTGATCGGGCTCGACCTCTCCGCCGACGCCTCGGCCGAGGTCACCGCTGCCGCGCTGGAGCAGGGCTTCATCATCAACAACCCGACCCCGAACCGGATCCGCCTGGCGCCGCCGCTGGTGTTGGGCGATGCCGATGTGGAGGCCTTCCTCGCCGCCTGGCCGGCCATCCTGGACCGAGCCGGAGTGGAGCCACCGTCATGACCCGGCACCTGTTGCGTGACGACGACCTCAGCCCCGTCGAGCAGGCCGAGGTGCTGGCCCTGGCCGCGAAGATGAAGGCCGCGCCCTTCGCGCACAAGCCGCTGGCCGGTCCGCGCACGGTCGCGATGATCTTCGACAAGCCGACGCTGCGCACCCAGTCCTCGTTCTCGGCGGGTATCGCCGAGCTCGGCGGCAACCCGCTGGTGATCAACGGCGACCTGGCCCAGATCGGCGTACGCGAGTCCGTCGAGGACGTCGCACGCGTGCTGGCGCGACAGGTCAGCCAGATCGTGTGGCGCACCAACGACCACCACAAGCTGGAGACGATGGCCACCTGGGCGCAGGTCCCGGTGATCAACGCACTCAGCGACGACTTCCACCCGTGCCAGCTGCTGGCCGACCTGCTGACCGTGATCGAGCACAAGGGCCCCCTCGCCGGACTGCGCGCCACGTTCGTCGGTGACGGCGCCTGCAACATGGGCAACTCGTGGCTGCTCGCGGGCGCCACCGCCGGCATGCACGTCGTGGTCAGCTCGCCCGAGGGATACGAGCCCGCCGTCGACATCGTGGCCCAGGCGCAGAAGGTCGCTGCCGACACCGGCGGGTCGGTCGCCCTCGACCGTGATCCGGTGACCGCCGTGGCGGGGGCCGACATCGTCATCACCGACACCTGGGTGTCGATGGGCAAGGAGGCCGAGTCACAGGACCGCCTCGCCGCGTTGAAGCCCTATGCCCTGACCCGTGAGCTGCTCGAAGGAGCCCGCCCCGACGCGATCGCGATGCACTGCCTGCCGGCGTACCGCGGAAAGGAGATCGAGGCCGAGCTCATCGACGGCCCCGACAGCGTCGTGTGGGACGAGGCAGAGAACCGCCGTCACGCACAGAAGGCCGTGTTGGCCTTCCTGGAGGAACGACGATGAACGAGTCGGCACTCACCCCGTTGACCAAGAACGCGCGCCAGCAGTTGATCATCGACCTGCTCACCACCCGTGAGGTCAAGTCCCAGGTCGAGCTCGCCGAGCACCTTGCGGCGCGGGGCGTCCACGCCACGCAGGCCACGCTGTCGCGCGACCTGGTCGAGCTCGACGCGGTGAAGGTGCGTGCCAGCGGCGGGGGACTGGTCTATGCGGTCCCCGCTGAAGGTGGGGACCGCACCCCCGCCACCGCACCCGAGAGCGCGGCTGCGAACGCACGTCTGGCCCGTCTGTGCGCCGAGCTGCTGGTGAGCGCCGAGTCGAGTGCCAACATGGTCGTCCTGCGTACGCCGCCGGGTGCCGCCCAGTTCCTCGCCTCGGCCTTCGACCGGGCCGAGATCGGCGACGTGCTCGGCACCATCGCCGGTGACGACACCGTGCTGGTGATCGGTCGCGACCCGCAGGGCGGGGACGCCCTGGCACGACGCTTCCTGGGCTTCGCCAACGACCCGCGCACTGCCTGAGCCCACCCCTGACTGATACGAAGGACCCTGTGACCGAGAACAGCACCACCAACACCGGCAAGCTGTGGGGCGGACGCTTCGCCGGCGGCCCCAGCCCGGAGCTCGACGCGCTGTCGCGCTCCACCCACTTCGACTGGCGCCTCACGCCGTACGACCTGGCCGGCTCCCGGGCCCATGCCAACGTGCTCCACACCGCCGGGTTGCTGACCGACGCCGACCACGCCGAGCTGCTGCGCGGGCTCGAGGTCCTGGGCCAGAAGTACGCCGACGGCTCACTCGCCCCGGATCCCTCCGACGAGGACGTGCACGGAGCCCTCGAGCGACTCCTGCTCGAGGAGGTCGGGCCAGACGTGGGCGGTCGGCTCCGTGCCGGCCGGTCCCGCAACGACCAGATCGCGACCCTGTTCAAGGTGTTCCTGCGCGATCACGCGAAGGTGATCGCCGCCGCGGTGCTCGACCTCGTCGATGCCCTGCAGGCACAGGCCCAGCAGCACCTCGGCGCGATCATGCCCGGACGCACCCACCTGCAGCACGCCCAGCCGGTGCTGCTGTCCCACCACCTGCTGGCCCACGCCTGGCCGTTGCTCCGCGACGTCGAGCGGTTGCGTGACTGGGACACCCGCGTCGCCGCGGACTCGCCGTACGGTTCCGGCGCACTGGCCGGTCAGAGCCTCGGTCTCGACCCCGAGCAGGTGGCCGCCGAGTTCGGTTTCACCGGCTCCAGCGCGAACTCGATCGACGGCACCGCCGCACGCGACTTCGTCGCGGAGTTCGCCTTCGTCACCGCGATGATCGGTGTCGACGTGAGCCGCCTCGCCGAAGAGGTGATCCTCTGGTCGACGCGCGAGTTCGAGTTCGTGCAGCTGCACGACTCCTGGTCGACCGGCTCGAGCATCATGCCCCAGAAGAAGAACCCCGACATCGCCGAGCTGGCCCGCGGCAAGGCGGGTCGGCTGATCGGCAACGTGGGTGGGCTGCTGGCGACGTTGAAGGCGTTGCCGCTTGCCTACAACCGTGACCTGCAGGAGGACAAGGAGCCGGTCTTCGACTCCGTCGACACGCTCGAGGTGCTGCTGCCCGCCTTCACCGGCATGGTGGCGACGCTGACCTTCCGCACCGAGCGGATGGCCGAGCTGGCACCGCAGGGGTTCTCCCTGGCCACCGACATCGCGGAGTGGCTGGTGCGCGAGGGCGTCGCCTTCCGCATCGCTCACGAGGTGGCCGGTGCGTGCGTCCGTCGCTGCGAGGAGCTCGGCATCGAGCTGCACGAGCTCACGGACGAGCAGTTCGCCGAGATCCACCCGAGCCTCACGCCCGCCGTCCGCGACGTGCTCACGGCGGAGGGTTCGGTGGCCTCCCGCAACGGTCGCGGCGGCACCGCCCCCGAGCGGGTGGCCGAGCAGCTGCAGGAGCTCGCCGCGGCCGCGTCGTCCCACCGCGCACGGATCGACGTTCCTGAGGAATGAGCTGTTCGCGTGCCCCGCAGGCCTGACCTGGGCGTCCTCCGCGGTGCTCCCCTCGAGGTGGCACCGCGGTTGCTCGGCGCGGTCCTGACGCACGGCGACGTCGCACTCCGGGTCACCGAGGTCGAGGCGTACGACGGGGCACACGACCCGGGCTCCCATGCCCACCGTGGGCGAACCCGGCGCAACGAGGTGATGTTCGGTCCGCCCGGCTACCTCTACTGCTACTTCACCTACGGGATGCACGTGTGCTGCAACGTGGTCTGCCGCGACGAAGGCGTCGCGGGAGCCGTGCTCCTGCGCGCCGGCGAGGTGATCGAGGGCATCGAGACGGCACGGGCGCGTCGTCCGAAGAGCAGCGACCGCGACCTGGCGCGCGGACCGGCCAGGCTCTGCAGGGTGATGGACATCGCCCTCGACGACGACGGCAACGACCTGGCTGTCGGCCCGATCACCCTGCGGCTGGCGGATCCGGTGGCCCCGGAGGCGATCCGCAGCGGCCCCCGCGTGGGCCTGCGGGCAGCACCCGACTGGCCCTGGCGGTTCTGGTTGACCGACGACCCGACCGTGTCCGCCTACCGTCCCGCCAAGCCCCGTCCCTGACCCACGAAGCGTCAGACATTGCTGCGCGAGGGGCCATTCCTCGATGGATTCCGGGGCTGGGCGAGACTGTTCACATGCTGATCCATCCATGGGACTCCGTCGAGAACTGGCGTGCGCTGGTGCCGGGGAACGACTTCGGCCAACTGATCACGACAGGCGAGGTCGAGGGGTGGCCGGTGGTCGTGCCGACCCACTTCGTGGTGCAGGGTGACGAGATCCTCCTGCACCTGGCCAGGCCGAACCCCGTCTGGGGTGCGCTCTCCTGGGACGATCGTGTGGTGATGGTCCTGATCGGCGACTACACCTACGTCGATGCGTCGATGAATGCCGACCCCGGAACTGATCCCGACCTGGGCGTGCCCACGTCGTACTACACCGCCCTGCAGTTGCGAGGACGCGCCACGGTCGTGGACGACCCGGACGAGAAGGCCGCCATCCTGGCCCGCCAGCTGGCCCACTTCGAACCGGCCGACTCGACCCGCATCGCGCCCACCACCGACATCGAGTCGGACCGCCGGCAGCTGCCCGGCATCCGCGGCCTGCGGATCCGCATCGAGGACGTCCGCGCCAAGCAGAAGTACGGCGGAAACAAGTCGGTCGAGGAACGCATCGCCATCGCCCGCCGACTCGAGGCACGTGGCGCAGCCGGTGACCGGGTGCCCGGAGACGACTGCTCGAGCGGACTAGGGTCGAGGAGTGAGCAGTCTTCGACCAGACACTTCGGAGTCCCTTCGGCGCATCGTGACCGACAAGCAGGCCGAGGGGAGGGTCCCGGGTGTGGTCGGCGGAGTCGCGCGTGACGGCGCCCTGCTCTGGGGCGAGGGCGTGGGCACTGCCGACGTCGCGCGGCCGGGCGAGCCACCCACCGTGGACCAGCAGTTCCTGATCGCGTCGAACAGCAAGACCTTCACGGCCGTTGCGGTGATGGCGCTGCGCGACGAGGGCAAGCTCGATCTCGACGACACCCTCGACCGCTTCGTCCCCGAGTGCGGTCACACGGGCCTCACCGTCCGCCAGATGCTCGCCCACGCGTCGGGCATGCAGCGCGAGCCGGTGAGCGACGTCTGGGAGACCATGGAGCAACCCGATCGCAGCGAACTGGTCGAGGGCTTCGCGCAGGCCGAGCGGGTGCTTCGCCCGCACCATCGTTGGCACTACTCCAACCTCGTCTACGCAATGCTCGGGGAAGTGATCGCCCGGCTCGACGGGCGTGAGTGGTTCGACTCGATCAAGGCACGCATCCTCGATCCTCTGGGCATGACGCGCACCACGTTGGGCCTGCAACTCGACCCGGTCGCCGGCTACTACGTGCCGCCATTCCACGATGTCCCGGTCCCCGAGCCGACCTTCGACTTCGCGGCGATGGCTGCTTGTGGGGGACTGGCCAGCACGGCGCGCGACCTGGCGTTGTGGTCGTCGTTCGTCGCCAATCCGATCGTGGAAGTACTGCACCCCGACACGTTCGAAGAGATGCTGCAGCCGCAGATCATGGCCGACCGTGAGCGCTGGACCCTGGCCTTCGGGCTGGGGTTCATGTTGCACCGCAAGGGCGAGCGCTTCTTCGTCGGTCACACCGGTGGCATGCCCGGGCACATCAGTGGGCTCTTCACCCACCGCGAGTCAGGCACCGGCGGCGTGGTGCTGATGAACTCCACCTCGGCGCCCGACCCGACCGCGTTCGCGGTGCAGCTCGCCGAAGAGGTGATCAGCAACGAGCCGAAGGCCACGGTTCCCTGGCTGCCGGGAACGACCGTGCCCGAGGAGTATGCCGACATCATCGGTCGCTGGTACTCCGAAGGTGCGCCCTTCGACTTCGTCGTACGAGCCGGTCGACTCGAGGCACACATCCCCGGTTCCCCTGCCCACAAGCCACCGTCGGTCTTCGTCAAGGAAGGCGACGACCTCTACCGCACGGAGTCGGGTCGCGAGACCGGCGAACTGCTCCGCATCACCCGCGACTCCGCGGGCCGGGTGACGCAGATGAACTGGGCGACCTATCTCGTGACGAGACAGCCCCTGGCCTTCGGTGAGTGGTTGCGCGACACCACGAAGTGAAACCCCGTGCCGTCACCGGCGATGATGGGGCAGGCTTGACCTTGAAACACTTCCGGCAACGGAAGAAGACTCCCGGAAGGAACGACGTTGTCCACCGACCCGAATCTCCTCGACGACCTCGAGTGGCGCGGACTGATCGCTCACTCGACGGATCCGGAAGCGCTGCGCGACGCGCTCTCCGGGGGGAGCGTGAAGTTCTACGTGGGCTTCGACCCGACCGCGCCGTCGTTGCACATGGGCCACCTGGTGCAGATCCTGACCGCACGCCGATTGCAGCTGGCCGGCCACACGCCGTACGCACTGGTCGGCGGTGCCACCGGCACGATCGGTGACCCCAAGGAGGCGGGGGAGCGGGTGATGAACTCACTCGACACCGTCAAGGAGTGGGTCGAGCGAGTTCGTTCCCAGATCGAGCCGTTCCTCTCCTTCGAGGGTGAGAACGCCGCGACCATGGTCAACAACTACGACTGGACCGCGTCGATGTCGGTGATCGACTTCCTGCGCGACATCGGCAAGCACTTCCCGGTCAACCGGATGCTCGCCCGCGACGTGGTGAAGAGCCGGCTCGAGTCGGGCATCAGCTACACCGAGTTCTCCTACGTCCTGTTGCAGTCGATGGACTTCCTCAACCTCTTCCGCGACCACGGGGTGACGCTCCAGTTCGGAGGCTCCGACCAGTGGGGGAACCTCACTGCTGGCGTCGAGCTGATCCGGCGCACGACGGGCGAGAAGGCCCATGCCATCGCGACACCGCTGATGACCAAGGCCGACGGCACGAAATACGGCAAGACCGAAGGCGGTGCCCTGTGGCTGGACCCGCAGATGATGTCGCCCTACGCGTTCCACCAGTTCTGGCTGAACGTCGAGGACGAGAAGGTTGGCGAGCTCCTTCGAGTCTTCACCTTCCTCTCCCATGAGGAGATCGAGGACCTCGAGGCGCAGACGGCGGAGAAGCCATTCCTGCGGGCTGGTCAGAAGGCCCTCGCCGATGCGGTCACCTCGTTTGTGCACGGCGAGGACGAGACGGAGCAGGCGAAGCTGGCGGCCGCGGCTCTCTTCGGCCGCGGTGACCTGGGCACGCTCAACGGCGCAACCCTCGGCGCTGCGCTCAGGGAAGCGGGGTCCACCTCGTTCCGGCGCGCCGACGGCATCCCGGACATCGTGACCCTGCTCGTCGATTCCGGCCTGGCCAAGAGCAACGGAGACGCGCGCCGCACCATCAAGGAGGGTGGCGCCTACCTCAACAACGAACGCATCGAGGATCCCGGCTACGTTCCGACAGAAGCCGACTTCGTGGCCGGCAACTGGTTGGTGCTGCGCAAGGGCAAGAAGACGATGGCCGGAGCCGAGGCGCTGAGCTGATCGACCGGACCGGTCGGTCAGCTCAGCGGCCGGTCCGGGTCAGGAAGACGGACCGAAGAGGGGACCGGGATGGACGCGAACTGGTTGGAGGGGCTCGAAGCAGCCGCACGTCACACGCTGCCCGAGCCGGTCCACCGCTACATCCGCCAAGGTGCCGGCGCCTCGCTCACAGCGGCCGAGGCAGCGGCCAGTTGGGATCGGATCCGGTTCGCCCCGCACGTGTTGCGCGATGTCACCGAGGTCGACCTGGGCGCGACGCTCCTGGGCACCGAGGTGTCGGCTCCGATCGGCGTGGCACCCACGACGTTCCAACGCGCGGCCCATCCCGACGGCGAGCTGGCCATGGCGCGAGCCGTGGCTGAGTCCGGGGCACTGATGGTGGTCTCGAGCAACGCCGGCACCACCTTCGCCGACATCGGCGGCACGGGCGTCACCTGGTGGCTCCAGGCCTATCTGCCCACCGACCGGGCCCTGGCCGAACCGCTCCTGCGTCGCGCCGTCGACGCCGGGGCGCGAGCCGTGGTCCTCACGGTGGACACCCCCGTCGTCGGCACCAAGCGCGATGACGGCCCGACAGTCTGGGAGACGACCGACCCCGGGTGGCTCAGGGTGAACTTCGATCGTGGGTACGCCGAGCGGCCCGGCGCCGAGAAGGCGCTCGACATCGGACCCGGTGACATCCGGTGGCTGGCGAGCACGACCGGTCTCCCTGTCGTGGTCAAGGGAGTGCTCCGTCCTGATGACGCACGCCGCTGCGTGCAAGCCGGTGCGTCCGCGGTCTGGGTGTCCAACCACGGTGGGCGCCAGCTCGATCGGGCCGTTGCCACGTCCGAGGTGCTCGAGTCCGTGGTCGCTGCGGTCGGAGGTGATGCGGAGGTCTATGTCGACGGGGGACTGCGCTCGGGCACCGATGTCCTGGCCGCGATGGCTCTCGGCGCCGATGCCGCGTTTCTCGGCCGGCTGCCGCTCTGGTGCCTGGCCGCGGGGGAGGACCTGGTGGTTGCCATGTTCGACACCTTGGCCACCCAGCTGCGCGAGGCCACCAGGTTGGCCGGCCTCAGCAGGCCCTCGCAAGCGCCGGGAGTGCTCGCCCCACGACTGCCTTTTGGCCTCTGACCTGCAATAATGGCGTGTGTGGCCCGGGTCACGTCGCTTCGATTTGACCCGCTGTACGCACTCGCATAATGTTCCGTTCGTCGCCAGGGAGCGGCGGGAGACAAGGCCGCTCGGCAGGGTCTCCGGCCCCGGGTGACCACCTCAGGTTTTCTCCCTCGTTCGAGGTCGAAAGAGTGTCCACCCAGTGTGGCCTCTCAAGAGCTCGGCGAGTTTGAGTTGCCCAGGGTGGCCGAAGAGAGGCCCGGTTTGACCGGCGCCGATCAAACCGGTAAGTTTTGTTAGGTTGCCCCAAGCGCTGGTTGTGAGGCTGGTGTTGGTGTGCGCTTGATCCTTGAGAACTCAACAGTGTGTCAAAAGTCGACGA
>LMSR01000019.1 GCA_001429555.1 Nocardioides sp. Soil797
GAACAWCTCCATGAAAAGACTCAAGCACTGAGCACCGACACTGATGATGGTCAGACCCTCGGGGCCGTGACTCCTGCACCGACTGTCGGCCTGCTGGCCTGACCATCAATTGGACCGTCAGGTCCTGAGGGTCCCGCTCGCCGGCCGGGCGGACATGACCTCATAAGAGCCTGGCGAAGCCTCATCAGTGTCCTGTCTGCTCGCCCGACCGGCGTCGACCATCCGATCGACACGGAAGGCACCTCCATCATGACAGTCACAGCACTCGATCCGGGCACGATCTTCGGCGGGATCGACACCCATGCCGACACCATCCACGTCGCAGGAATCGACCCGTGGGGCAGAGAACTCGGCGACCAAGAGTTCCCCACCACCCCCGTCGGGTACCGACAGGCACTGGCATTCCTCACCAGCCACGGTGAAGTCACCAGCATCGGAATCGAAGGCACCAGCTCCTACGGGCTCGGCATCACCCGGGCCGCCCGCGCCGCCGGCCTGGAGGTGTTCGAGGTGATCCGCCCCGAACGGTCCGTGCGACGACGCGAAGGCAAGTCAGACCCCCTCGACGCCTACCAAGCCGCACAAGCAGTTCTCACCGGCCGGGCAACCGCGGCAGCCAAAGCAGCCGACATCACCGGGCTGCGGGCCCTGCACAACGCCCGACGTTCAGCTGTCAAAGCTCGTGCCGCAGCCCAGGTCCAGATCCGGCAGCAGCTGGTGACTTCACCCGCACACGTCCGGGAGAAGTACCGCCACCTCACTCCCGGTCGACTGATCCAGACACTGGCCAAGTGCCGCCCCAGCCTGCACACCGAACTGGAGGAACGTCTGGTCTTGACCGCGTTGAAGTCCCTGGCACAGCGCCACCAATCACTGAGCGAGGAGATCGCCGACCTCGACGCGGACCTGACCTCCCTCATCGAACACAGCGCACCCCACCTGCTGCACTTGCACGGAGTCGGGAACACCACCGCCGCGCAACTGCTCATCACTGTCGGTGGCAACCCAGACCGACTCCGCAGCGAAGCCTCCTTCGCCGCACTGTGCGGAACCGCACCTGTCCCGGCATCCTCCGGCAAGACCACCCGCCACCGACTCTCACGCGGAGGGGACCGACGCGCGAACAACGCACTGCACACCATCGCCCTGGCCAGGATGCGCAACCACCCACCCACCAAGGCCTTCGTGCAACGCCAACGCGACCGCGGCCGCTCGACACCCGAGATCCTGCGCATCCTCAAACGAGCCATCGCCCGAGAGATGTTCAAGCAACTCACCCGACCCCACCACGACCTCGGCGTCCACGACCTACGCCCGGCCCGCCAAGCCAAGAACATCACCCTCGACGCAGCCGCAGCAGCCATCGGCGTCGCCCCCATCACCATCAGCCGCACCGAACGTGGACTATTCATCACACCCGAAGTCGTCACCCGCTACCGGGAGTGGCTCACCGGCGCTTGACACACATAGGAGCTTCAACGCGAACGGGCTCGACACACCCACACGGCGTCCTCCCCGTGGGAGGCAGTCACCTCGGCGTCCATGCGGCNACCATCAGCCGCACCGAACGTGGACTATTCATCACACCCGAAGTCGTCACCCGCTACCGGGAGTGGCTCACCGGCGCTTGACACACATAGGAGCTTCAACCAMCCCCCGAAAACAGCTGAAACCGGGGCCCTGGGGAAAACTTTCTCGAAATTCTTTTCGCGTGCCTCGCTCGTCAGGGTTTCCAGCGAGGATGGACACCCTGAGACGATGGCCGAGTGGCAGAGATCCCGGACTTCATCACGCACTATCACCTGCCGGACCGTGAACCCTTCCTCAACCTGTCCGACCTCGATGACGACCAACTGGTCGACGTCCTCGCTGACTTGGACAGCGGAGCAGGTACGTCGCGTCGCTTCGGTCCCAGCTACGTTGCATTGCGCCGGGCCAGTGAAGAGCTCCTACGGGCCCGGTTCATCAGGCGCGGTGGCCGACCGGAGCGAGCAGTGCCGCACTACTTCGTGCTCGGTGAGTCAGAATGGTTCGAGGGTTTGTACGACGACCCGCGCCAGGTCCGCTTCCCGCTCGACGAACTGCCAGCCGACCAGATCAGCTTCACGATCCCGGACAGCCTGACCGCCATGGGCCTCCTTCCTGACTTCGGCATCCACCTCGAGCCGAGAGGCCACCACGGCAAGGTCTTCCTGATCCGGGAACTTGGCGAGGTCGCTGCGCACCACGGCCTGCCCAGCTCCGCACGCCCCGATGACTACACCGGGCACCAGTTCGAGGACTTCGAGCACTACACCGAGGTGCAGGTGTGGACCGACAGGATCCGAAGGTGACGCAGACCGACTTCAAGCTCCGCTCGGTCGCATTCGAAGCATTTGGCCCGAGCATCGTGAGCTCCATCGGGCACGGCGCCGTGCTCCCGGTCCTCGCCCTGCAGGCTCGCCATCTCGGCGCCGGGGTGGAGACCGCTGCGCTGGTGGTGGCCCTGCTCAGCGTCGGCCAGCTCGTGACCAGCCTCCCGGCCGGTGCCGTGGTGGCCCGGGTCGGCGAGCGGAAGATGCTCATGCTCTGCGGCTTCTTCGACTGCGTCGCGATGTTGGTCGCCTGGCAGGCCACCAGCGTCGTACTCCTCGCCGCAGCGGTGGTCCTCTCCGGCGCCACCTGGACCGGCTTCCTCCTCGCCCGCCAGGGATTCCTCATCGAGGCGGTCCCGCCCTCCCACCGGGCGCGGGCGATGTCGACCCTGGGAGCCAGCCACCGGGTCGGCCTCTTCATCGGCCCGCTGATCGGCGCTGGCGTGATCGCCTGGCAGGGCCTCGCATCGGTGTTCGTGCTCGCGGCCGTCATGTCCCTGAGCGCGGCGACCATGGCCGGACTGATGCGCGACCTCGGCCACGAGTCCCGGGCCGAGCAGCGCGCCGGCGGCCACGCCAGTGTCAGCTCCGTGCTCCTGGCCCACCGTCACACGCTGCTGACGCTCGGGGTCGCCGTCATCGTGATCGGAGCCTCCCGTTCGATCCGCGGGACACTCCTGCCGCTGTGGGCCGACCACGTCGGCATGTCAGGCTCTGAGACATCCCTGGTCTTCGCCGTCGCCGCAGCGGTCGACATCCTGTTCTTCTTCCCCGGCGGGTGGCTGATGGACCACCGGGGACGAGCCGTGGTCGCAGTACCCGTCGTACTCGCCGTCGCTCTCGGCTCCCTCGTGCTGCCGCTCGCCACCAGTGAACCCGCGGTTCTCGCGGTGGCCGTGCTCATCGCAGCGGGGAACGGGCTGGGGTCGGGCATCGTGATGACGATCGGCGCAGACACCGCCCCGGCCGTGGGACGCTCCCAGTTCCTCGGCGGCTGGCGCCTCTGCGGCGACATCGGCGCCACGTCAGGTCCGCTGCTGATCAGTGCGGTGACCGCCGTCGCTCCGTTGGCGGTGGCCTCCCTGGTCTTCGGCGCGGCCACCCTGGCCGGGACCGGCTGGGTGGGCTTCTGGACCCGCCGCCTGGACCGGAGCAGGAACGCCGAGGACGGGCTCAGCCGTAGGTGACGCTGACCGCGTTGGACTTGAGGTTGCGCTTCTTGTCGACCACACGCCACTGGATCTTGCCCACCTGGGACGTGATCACATACGTGGTGAACGTCGAGCCGGAGACACTGACGTCGACCGGGAACTCCTGCCAGGCGTGGTCCTCGAGCCGGATCTCGATGTCGAGCACCGCACCCTCACCAGTTGGATAGACGCCCGACAGATAGAGCTCGTCACCCGGGCTCACCTGCGAGGCTCCCGGACTCAGGGTGATCTCGTCCTTCGGCTTCTTGGACTTCTCGTCATCGGCCTTGTCCGACTCCTCGGCCGACTCCGACGAAGAGGTTTCCTGGCCGGGCACCAGGGTCACCAGCGGGCCGTCGTCACGGTCCGTCTCGGACGGCTCCGGTAGGTAGAGGGTTGCCCCAGCAGTGTCCTCGGAGGAGGCGCTCTCGTCGCCCACGCCCATCACCTTCGTGCCGATCAGGATCGCGATGCCGGCAAGCAGACCCACCACGACGGCAACCGTCACCAGGGCGATGAACCCGTTGGCGACCGGCTTGTCTTCGGAATCGGACACGGCATGCTCCCCCGGAAAGGACGACTGATGGCCCCATTCTTACAGGCAGGGCTCAGAAACCTCGGGTCCACTGGACGTCGTCGACGATCTTGGCCGATCTCCAGCCGTTCGGCGTCCTCACCAGGTCGTGGTGGTAGTAGCCACCGACCTCCCACAGACCCTCGCTCCCCTCGCGGTCGACCACCACCATCGGATTGGTGAAGTACGCCGTCACGGCGGCCCGGTCGGGTCCGTCGAAGGTGATCGAGACCTGCCCCAGGATGTGCTGGGTCCGCTGGAACCCGGCCAGCCCCTTCCTGATCCACGGGACCACCTCGGCAGGCGGACCGACCGGGCCGCCTGACGCGGCGTAGTCGAGCACCGCGTCGGAGGTGAACACGTGGGCAAGGTCGTCGTACGCCTTCGTGTCCACTGCGCGCGTGTAGCGGGTGAGCAGGTCGACGATCTCCTGGCGATCACTCAGTTCCTGGAGGTCCATGGGACAACTCTGGCAGAAAATTGAAACACGTTCTAGTGTGTGAGCCATGCGATTCACCTACGCCGAGGCCATGACCCGCGCCGAGTACTACGCGCCCCTCGCCCAGGCAGCCGAGGCCGCCGGATTCACCAGCATGACCGTCGCAGACTCCCTGATCTACCCCAAGGAGTCCGACTCGAAGTACCCCTACACCGACACCGGCGACCGGGAGTTCCTCGAGGACAAGGAGTTCATCGAGACGATGACCCTGGTCACCCACCTCTCCGCTGTCACCGAGACCTTGCGCTTCACCCCGTTCGTGCTCAAGCTGCCGGTCCGGCCGCCGGTTCTCGTCGCCAAGCAGGCCTCGTCGATCGCCTTCCTCAACAACAACCGTCTCGGCCTCGGCGTCGGCCTCTCCCCGTGGCCGGAGGACTTCGAGGTCATGGGCATCGACTGGGCTCGCCGCGGCAAACGGATGGACGAGTGCATGGACATCCTGCGTGGACTGACCAGCGGCGAATTCTTCGCCTACGACGGAGAGTTCTACTCCTTCGACGCGATCAAGCAGACCCCCGCGCCGACCGAGAAGATCCCGTTGCTGGTCGGTGGCCACAGCGACGCGGCGCTGCGCCGCGCCGTACGCAAGGGGGACGGCTGGATGCACGCCGGCGGCGACGGTGCGGAGCTCGACCGACTGCTGACCCGCCTCGCCGAGATCCGGAAGGAGGAGGGCGACACCCGCGACGACTTCGAGGTGCACGTGATCTCCTTCGACGCCTACGACCTGGACGGCATCAAGCGCCTCGAGGACAAGGGCGTCACCGACTGCATCGTCGGCTTCCGGGTGCCCTACATCAAGGGCCCCGACACCGAACCGGTGGAGAAGAAGGTCCAGCACCTGCAGTCGTACGCCGACTCGATCATCGGCAAGCTGTGAACTCCACCGCAGCATTCCAAGCCGCCATCGCCGAAGCCGAGCAGCTGATCCGCAACCCTCCGTTCGAGATCACCGAGCAGGAGCTCGCCGAGGGCCTCGACTACCTGGCCGGATCGATCCGCTCCGCCATCCAGATGGCCTTCGACTACGACCTCGAGCACCCGGTGCTGATCAACCCGACGCACCAGTACTCCCGCCAAGGCCTCGACAACCCGGACGCGATCTACTTCAACGCCTACCTCGACGCCGGGGCGTCGTACGTCGTCTCCGGCCGGCGCGGAAGCAGCGCCGACCTGAGCTTCCAGGTGATGGACGGCGGCTACACGGAAGCGGGTTTCCCCAGCACTGTTGCGGCCTTCGACGATCGCGACCTCGAGATCGCCGACGACGGCACCTTCGAGTGGCGCTTCGGTCCCGAGCTCGGCGTGGGCAAGGGGGCAACGCTGATCGTGCGCGAGGTCTTCGACGACTGGAACGCCGAGGAACGCGGCACCCTGCGCATCCAGCGCCTCGACACAGCGGGACGAGCCCGCGGACCGGTGACGGAGGAGCGGATCGCCAAGAGGTACGCCGTCGCGGCGAAGCTGCTGACCGGCCGGATCAGGACGTGGTTCGCGTTCCCGGAGTTCTTCACCTACAAGGAGCCGGTCAACACGCTGACCGTGCCGGCCTCGACTCCGGGCGGTCTGGCCTCCCAGTTCTCGTCGATCGGGCACTACTCGTTGGGTGAGGACGAGGCAATGGTGGTGACCGTTCCAGCCTGCACCGATGCGCCCTACCAGGCCATCCAGATCGGCTCGAAGTGGTATGTCTCGACCGACTACGAGCACCACCAGACATCCCTGACCCGCGCCCAGTCGGTCGCCTCGGGCGACGGTCTGCTCCGCTACGTCATCTGTGAACAGGACCCGGGCCTGGCCAACTGGCTGGAGACCACCGGCCACCCCAAGGGCGTGATGATGCTGCGTTGGCAGCGCGTCGCGCGTCCGCTCGGCCCCGAGGACGGCCCCGGCGTCGAGGTGGTGCCGTTCGCGTCACTGGCCGACCGCGCCGATCTCGACGACCAGCGAGTCACCCAGGAACAGTTCGCAACCCGCATCGAAGCCCGTCAGGTGGGCGTGGCCAGGAGGATGATCTCGTGACGAATCTCTTGCAGGACAAGGTGATCGTGCTCTCCGGAGTGGGGCCCGGCCTCGGTCGCTCCCTCGGCGAGGAGGCCGCGAAGATGGGGGCCGACCTGGTGCTCGTCTCGCGCACGGAAAAGCGCCTCGAGAAGATGGCTGCCGTGGTTCGTGAGCACGGGCGCCGCGCCCTCGTCGTGCCGACCGACATCACCGACGAGTCGCAGCGAGCCGCCCTCGTGGAGGCTGCCCTGGCCGAGTTCGGCAAGGTCGACTGCCTGATCAACAACGCCTTCGGGATCCCGCCGATGGACCCGATCTCGACGCTGTCCCTCGAGAGCCTGCGCGCAGCCCAGGAGACCAACGTCTTCGCGCCGTTGCGCCTCTCGGCGCTGTTCGCCGACGCGCTCTCGGAGACGCCCGACAAGCCCGGCGGCTCGATCATCATGCTCAACTCGTGTGTCGTGCACAGCTCCCAGCCGGAGTACTCCGGCTACAAGCTGAGCAAGGGCACCCTCAAGCACCTGGCCTCATCGCTCGCCACCGAGCTCGGGCCGCGCGGCATCCGGGTCAACAGCGTCGCCCCGTCGTACATCTATGAAGACGTCAACAAGGCCTACTTCGACTGGCTGGCATCCGAGGCGGGTGTCACCCACGACGACATCTACCGCGAGAAGGCTGAGCCCACCGACCTGAAGCGGCTCGCCACCCCCGACGAGGTCGCCCAGGCGGCACTGTTCTTCGCCAGCGACCTCGCCAGCGCAGTCACCGGCACCATGCTGAACGTCGACTGCGGAGAGTTCCATGACAACTGAGCCCTCTCCCGAGAGCCGCCCGCGGGTCCGCGACGACGTCGGCGCGTACGACGACATCGCGGCCGCCGCGATTCGCACCACCGGCATGGACGACTTCGGCGGAACGGCCCACGAGGAGGGTCTGCGGATCCTCGTCGACGACCTCAACGCGCCCACGGCCGGACTGACCGGCGAGGGCAACTACTTCCAACGTGGGCAGGTCAAGAGCTGCCTGGTCGGCCGACTGCTCACCCAGTTCGGGATGAAGGAGAACCCCGCGTACGCCGACGTGCCCATCGAGCGGCCGATCTTCGTCGTCGGGCTACCCCGCACCGGCACCACGGCCCTGCACCGGCTGCTGACCGCCGACCGGCGCCACCAGGGACTCGAGCTGTGGCTGACGGAATTCCCTCAGCCACGCCCTCCGCGCGAGACCTGGGAGGAGAACCCTGTGTTCAGCGGCATCAACGCCGCCTACTCGCGCCACCACGTGGCGAATCCCGAGTTCATGGGGATCCACTACATGGATGCCACCTCGGTCGAGGAGTGTTGGCGGCTGCTGCGCCAGACCGGGAAGTCGATCAGCTTCGAGTCGTTGGCCAACGTGCCCACCTATTCCTCGTGGTTGGCCGAGCAGGACTGGACCGACGCCTACCAGCGGCACAAGGAGGCCCTCCAGCTGATCGGGCTCAACGACACCGACCGTCGCTGGGTGTTGAAGAACCCGTCGCACCTGGTCGCGCTGGATGCCCTGATGGCCGTCTACCCGGATGCGCTGATCGTGCAGACCCACCGTGACCCGGTGGCGTCGGTGGCCTCCGCCTGCTCACTGTCGGCCGAGGCCACGGCCGGCATGTCGACCGTCTTCGAGGGAGAAACGATCGGACGCACCCAGCTGGAGATGCTGTCGCGATCGGCCCGCTCCTTCGATGCCGCGCGGCCCGCCTACGACCAGGCCCAGTTCTTCGACGTCGAGTACGCCGACTTCGTGGCCGACCCGGTCGGCAGCACCCGCGCGATCTACGACGCATTCGAGCTGGACTGGACCCCGGCAGTGGCCGAATCGGTGGGTGCGATCGACGCGGAGTCGAAGGCCGGCGGAAAGCGGCCATCCCACTCGTACTCATTGGCCGACTACGGCCTCGCCGAGGAACAGGTGCGCGCGGCCTTCTGAGCCCGAAGCCGCCACTCGTGCATCTGGATGCACGGATTTCACGCTCCCATCCACAGGCTCGGAGAGGGCCCCTTGTCGAGGTGTTGACGGCTTCCTAGCGTCGTCGGCATGAGCGGATTCGAGATTGACCTCGACGAGATCGAGGGGCTGCCCAGGCCGATGCGGCAATACCAAGCCGCTCTCCTGGCCAGCAACACCCTGCCGTCGCCGGACACCGGCGCCTCCACAGCCACCACGCGCGCTGCGATTGATCGCATCACCGCGCTCACCGGTTCCTTCGCCACCGACCTCGACCAGAGTGCCGACGGCCTCGACGCGGTGGTGGCCACCTACCGGAGCACCGACGGCCAGATGAACCTCTGGTTCGAGCAGTTCCAGGCGGCGGTGATCTTCGAATGAGCGTCTCACTCGAGGTCGACGGCTCGCCCGCTGGATGTCGCGCGGCCTCACGAGACATCCGCACCCTCGCCGGTTGGGTCGGGGCCTCCTCCGACATGCTGGCGGCCTCGATGCGCACCGCCTGCGGCGCGTGGAGCGGCAGCTCGTCGGATGCCTTCACCGACTTCGCCAAGGAACGCATCCACCGTGCCGACGAGCTCCACGAGGAGCTGCTGCTCTTCGCCGCGGCCATGGAGGGCCTCGGCCTCGGCCTGGCCGACGTGAAGGCAGAGATGCGGCGGGCCCGAAACATCGCCGCGGGCCACGGGATTCCCGTGGGTGCGAACCTTCCCGAGGTCGGCGAGATCACCCTGGAGCCCGGCCAGGAAGGGCCGCTCGACCATGCCGTAGGCGTGGCCAACCGCGCCCGCGAGCACGAGACGCGCCTGCAGTCCGCGTGGCAGGAGAGTCTGGCCCGGGTCTCGAAGCTGGTCTGGGACCCGGCGGAGATCAGTGCGCTCGTGGCGTCGACGGGCAAGTCCCTCTCGGGCCCCCTCGACAAGCTCTCGAACCTGCCCGGCCTCTCCGATGTTGATCCGTCCCACCTCGCCGCAACCGCCAAGAACGCCACTGGGCTGCTACAGAGCGCGTTCTCAACTGTGACCAAGGGGATCGACGACGCACTTCCCGGGGGCCCCCGGGTCGGACCGATTCCCCTCATCATGCTGATGAACCCTCATCTCATGCAGCACGTGATGGTCACGAAGGCAGTCAAGACAGCCAGTCCTCCTGCCGCTCGCAAGATCGATGCGGCGATCAAGGGATACGGGCGTGGGATACAGAAGGTGGGCGAGTCCTATTGCAAGGCCCCCTCGAAGGTTGTCGAGTTCGCCTTCGACAAGGCGAAGGCCCCCGGCGATGTGGGAGAGAGCGCCGGGAAGAGTTCGAAGCACATCGGCGTCATGCACTCGGCGACGTGCAAGTTCGTCGAACACGACGGTGCCTTGAAGTACACCGACCTCCTCGTGGAGGCCACCGATGCCAAGTGAGCGACACCAGTCCCTGCTCCGCGTCCCGAACGGGTGGAAGGCCGAGCACGAGCCACGCCCCGGCATCGTCGCCACGATGACCGCGGGCAAGGCGCCGGCCAGTGGCCTGGCCCCGGCGATCACCCTGACCCAGAGCGCGACCGACCTGGGCGTGCGCGACCACCTGGCCCACCTGCGCCGCCTGGTCGAGCGCACCTTCGTCAAGGTCGACGTCGAGGATGCCGACGTCTACGACTACCGCGACATCGACGTGGCCTATCTCCGGTTCTTCCACCGGACGCCCGGCCACGACGTGATCGTGGAGGTCTGGAGCTGGCTGGTCGAGGGGCACGTCTGGTCGATGGTTGCCTCTGCCGACCACCGCGACCATCCCGACTACACCGATGTCTTCGATGACGTGGCGGCCACCTTCGACCCGACGGTGCGCGTGGTCAGTCGACTGGTTCGACCTGCGTGATGAAGCGCGCCGTTGCCTTCAGCTTGGTGTCAGCACAGCTGGCGCGCACCGCGGGACCCTCCTCCACGTCGACCACGACGACCCGTTCGCCGGTGCGGTGCCGGAACACCACCCGGTGGCGGCCCTGGTCGTCGGCGTTCACGTCGAGCAGGCTGAGCGCATCAACGGCGTCGTCATCGAGGTCAGCCAGCAGTGCCAGCTCTGCGGCCTGCACGGCCGGGGCGTACGCCGTACGGCCCCGCAGGTGCGCTGCCACGATGCGACCGTCCCGTGTCGCCTCTGCGACGGCGAGGGCGGAGGTGGTGTCCAGCCGGCCGTAGGAGAGCCCGTGGGGCAGGGTCAGCATCGCCCCGGCGAAGCGGTGGCCGCCGACGTGAGTCGTCTCCCACGTCTCCAGTGGGTGGGTCTCGGTCAGGGCAGCGACGATGGGCCTGCCGAATTCGGCACAGCAGGCGTCGCGTCGGCCGTTGGTGCAGACCAGGAGCAGCGGTTCGTCGTGTGCCTCGAGGCCGGACCGCCTGCCCTCGGCGAGCCCGTCGAGGTCGAGGTCGAGCAGATCATCGGCCACTTCGAGGACCGTGGTCTCCAACCAGGCCCTTCCGGGCTCGGCACTGCCGAGGAACACTCGAAAGGCCTCGCCGTGTGGATTGCGACCGTGCCTCCTGATCAGCTGCACCCGAACCCCGGCTCGCTTCGCGGCCTCGCCCAGGCCGTCGCGCACGTGCTCAGGGAGCGCGCTCTCGGCCAGCGCCTTGTTGCCCCACGTTCCGGGATACTCGATCAGCAGGTAGGCAGGGTCCACGGCTGCACTGCCGGCGAGCTGTTCGGCCCCGGCACTGAGCGAGCAGCGGAACCTCGACTCCGCGACATCGTTCGGCTGGGGCATGGGGCCAGTCTCTCGTGTCATGGCTCGTCGACGGGCATCGGCCTGAACTCGAGCGCCAGGTCCACGTCGACCACTTCCGGGTTGGTGTTGACGGTGAGCTTGCGCGAAGCGGCGCAACCCAGCTCTTCGCTTGCGGCGGAGACGATGTAGGCACCCGGGACCGGCAACGGCATCACGAATTCGCCCTGGTCGTCGGCATGGGTCGAGTGCACGAAGTCACCGCTGCCCAGATGCAACGTGACCAACGCGTGCGGCAGCACTGCACCGCCGTCGGTGACCGTGCCCGACAGGGTCAGCTGACGCTCCAGCGACACGTCCTGCGGGTCGGCGCCCTCGCGGAAGTCGATCACCTGGGCCTGGGGCGCCCAGCCCCGGGCGTTGCCGACCAACAGATACCGCCCGGCTCCCGGCACCGCCACCGCGTAGCGGCCCTCGCGGTCACAGCGCGCCCAGTCGACGGGGCGTCCGTCCATCCGGGTGACCGTGACGAACGCGGGCGTCTGGTCGGGAAGCCGTGCACCCGGGAGGATTCGGCCTCGGATGACCGTCTCACTGCTGTCGCCGGCCACGGCCACCGCAGGAACACCCTCGCGTCCCGCAGCGACCCGCGACGGCAGCGGGATGCCCCACGTGACGAGGCAGGCCAGGAAACAGGCCAGCGCACACAACCAGAACATCAGCGTGAATGCGCCCTCGGCAGGGATCTGACGTCCGGCGAAGCCGACGGTCATCGACGTCAGGATCGCGGTCAGGGCCGCACTCGAGGTCGATCCACCAACGGCCCGCATGAGTGAGTTGAGCCCGTTCGCGGAGGCCGTCTCGGTGATCGGCACGGCGCTCATGATCAAGGTCGGCATCGCCGCGAAGGCGAACGCAGTCCCGATGCCGACCAGGGTGGAACCGATGATGATCTGGGACAGCGAGTCGGAGGCGAAGACCCGGAACACATAGGCGAGGCCCATGATCCCGCCACCGATAAGCATGGTCATCCGACCGCCGAGTCGGGCCAACAAGGTGCCCGACACCGGTGACAGCACCACCATCACCAGGCCTGCCGGCACCATGGCCAGGCCCGCGGCACTCACGTCGAGACCGAAGCCGTAGCCGCTCGCCTCGGGCAGCTCGAGCTGCTGGACGGTGAGCAACATGTTCACGTACATGCCGAACGCGATCAGCACGGAGGCGATGTTGGTCAACAGCACCGGCCGGCGTGCCGACGTACGCAGGTCGACCAGCGGCTCACCGATCCGCAGCTCGAGCGGGAACCAGGCCGCCATGATGACCACCGAAGCCGCGAAGCAGCCCAACACCCCGGGGCTCAACCATCCCCACGTGCCGCCGTTGGTGACGGCAACGAGGAAGGAGGTCAGGGCCACGGACAGCAACACCGCACCCCGGTAGTCGAACCGGCCGGGAGAGCGGACCTCGGACTCCTCCACGAGCACGAACACGCCGGCGGTGACCAGCGCCCCGAAGCCGGCCGCGACCCAGAACAGCGAGTGCCAGCCGAAGTGCTCGAAGAGCACCCCGGAGAGCGGCAGACCCAGGGCACTGCCGATGCCGAGCGTGGCGCTCATCAGGGCGACCCCGAAGCCGACCCGTGCCGGCGGCAGCTCATCGCGCATGATGCTGATCCCGACGGGGATCATCGCGGCGCCGAAGCCCTGCAACGCTCGGCCGGCCAGGGCCACCGCGAAGACCGTGCTCACGGCGAGCAGCACGGATCCGACCACCATGCAGGCCAAGGAGATCAGGATCATCCGCTTCTTGCCGAACATGTCGGCGAGCCGGGAGACGATCGGGGTGGCGACTGCCCCAGTGAGGAGCGTGATCGTGACCATCCACGACGCATTCGCCTCGGAGACCCCGAGGATGCGTGGGATGTCGGGCGTCAGCGGCACCACCAGGGTCTGCTGCAGAGCAGCCAGCATGCCGGCCAGGGACAGCACCGAGATGACCGCCCAGGTGGGGGCGCGGCGTTCGGTGGTCGTCAAGATGGGCTCCTGGAGTCGGGCGCGACTGTCAGACCGCGACTGTCTGACGCAGTCTGCCAGCAGGCTGCCCGGCCGAGCAGGTCAGTCCGGGATCAGACCCCGTCGGCGAGCGATCGCGGCGGCCTCCGTGCGACCGGCGGCGCCGAGCTTGCCCAGCACGTTGGAGACGTGCACGCTGACCGTCTTCGCGCTGATGAACAGCTGCTTGGCGATCTCGCCGTTCGTGCGTCCGGCAGCGACCAGGGTCAGGATCTCGGTCTCCCTGGGGGTCAGCGACGTCGAGGCCGTGGAGCTGGCCCGGACGGGGGTGCTGCCGAGCTGGGTGAGCAGCTCGATGAGTGGCTTCGCGCCGAGACCCGCGGCGACCTCCCGGGCCTGATCTGCCAGCTCCCGAGCCGCATTGAGGTCACCGGAGGCCCGCAGGACCGAGGCGAGTCGTGCTCGGCTCCACGCCAGCTCATGGGGGTTGCCCAGGTCTTCGAACGCCGTCACCGTCTCCTTCCAGACATCGGTGAGGTCCTCGAGCGGCGGCGTGTCGACGCCGACCAGCCAACGCCAGCGCAGGATCTCGGCGTCGAGGCGCTTGCCCCACGCTCGACCTTCAGGACCCCACAGCGTCTGGGCCTCTGCCCGGGACTCGAGGACCCGGTGCCCGACCGACAGCAGCTTCTCCGCGACCTCCCCATAGGTGCTGCGGTCGTCACTGCTCATCACCGGGACGCAGTCGGACAACGCCCCGATGGTGACGGCCGAGAGACGCACCCGCGCCTGGAAGATCTCGCCCCAGTTCGGCGCGAGGGTGTCGACCAGCAGGTCGTGCACCTCCACCACCGATGCCGGCTTCCCGGCCCGGCCGAAGGAGTCGATCTCGACCGGGGCCGAGAAGATCGCCACCAGGCCGTCGCGGCGCCAGTGCTTGCGGAGACGCTTGAGACCCGCCAACTGGTTCTCGCCGCGGGCACTGAGCACTGACAGGCGGAACGCCAGCAGCAGCGCCTCTGAAACGGGTGGGGGTGACTGCCCGGCCATGTCGGTCAGGGACAGCACCGACTCCCACATGCCCACCGCGAAGGCCACCTGGGCATGCATGAGGCGGGCGTCGAATGCGTACGGCGCCCAGGGCAGGCCGACTTCGGCCGCCCGAGCGGTGGTCCGAGCGAACGCCGCACAGGCCTCCGGGAAGTGGCCGCGATCCTGGTGGGCGCGTCCGAGGAGGAAGAGCGCCCGCAGCTCCGCGTTCACCGCGCCCGTCTCGCGGGCACGGCGGGCCGCGTCCTCCAGGGCGACCCGCAGCTCCTCCATCGGCGCCTTCTTGTCGAGACCGACGATCGTGGTCGTCACGTCGGCCGCGGTCTTGGGGAGGTTGTGTCGCTCCGAGAGGGCGAGCGCCTCCATCGCGGCGTCCCGCGCGTGGCGCTTGTCGTCGCTGGCCAGCATCACCCGGGAGTAGAGGGCCAGCAGCTTGGCCCGCTCGCGGGTGGGTTCGGCCGGAATCAGGGCCAGACCGTCCTGGGCGTGCTTGAGCCAGTCGGCGTCGTTGTCGAAGTGGTTCGCGGTGTGCGCCGCGGCCAGGTGCAGGTGGGCGCGGTCGGCGGGCGGGGTCTCCTCGCCCAAGGTGGCCAGGTGTCGCTCGAGGAGCGACAGCGCACGCACCACCTGGCCGTTGGCGACCAGCGCATCGCTTGCCTTGACCACGAGCGGCGCCACCTCGACGTCAGCGGCCAGCTTCGGGTCGGCCACGATCTCCAGCGCATGCTCGTAGTGGCGGGCCGCCTCGTCGGGTCCACCGACGGCCATCGCCTCGTCGCCGGCCTGGATGCTCGCGGCCAGCGCGGTCTCGAAGTCCATTGCCGCCCGGGCGTGGCGGGCCAGCTCGGCGGCCGTTCCCCGGGCACGTCCGTCGCGCAACACGGCGGCGTACGACGCGTGCAGGCGCACCCGTTCGCCGGGCAGCAGGTCGTCGTAGATCGCCTCCGCCAGCAGAGCGTGGCGGAACGCATAGGAGTCGGCGCCGGTGGTGATCAGCACGTGGGAGTCGATCGCGCTGCGCAGGGCACGATCGAGGAGGTCGGGGTCGACGCCGCTGGCCTCGACCAGCAGGTCATGGGTGATCCGCCGGCCGGCGGCCGAGATGGCTCTCACGATCTGGCGCCCGGTGTCGTCGAGCCGGTCCAGACGCACCAGCAGCAGGTCGGCCAGGTCGTCGGGGACCCGGGAGTCCCACGCGGCGCCCACCAGTTCTTCGACGAAGAACGCGTTCCCCTCGGCACGGTGGACGATGTCGGACACCCCCGACTCGGGGAGCTCCTCGGGGTGCAGCTCGCGGATCATGGCTCGGACGGCTGCCGGGCCGAGCGGCTCGAGCAGCATCCGGTGCACACCGCGGACCCGGGTCCACTCGGCGACCTGGGCACGCAGTGGGTGACGACGGTGCAGGTCCTCGGCGCGGTAGCTGACCACGATCGCCACCGGCTCGGCGAAGGGGCGCGAGCACAGAAAGCTGACCAGGTCCCGGGTCGACTGGTCGGCCCAGTGTGCGTCCTCGATCACCAGCAGCAGTGGCGTCTTCTCGGCGGCACACTCGAGAAGGGCATGCACCGCCTCGAAGATGTCAGCACGGTCCACCGTGCCCTGACCGGACCCACCGAACTCGCCGGAGAGCATGCGGCGCCCCGGCTGGAGGCGGGACAGTCCCGGGTGCACCTCGGCGACCGTGTCGACCACCTCGGGCAGGTCGGCGGCAAGACGGCCCATCACCTCGGAGAAGGGCAGGTAGGGCAGCGCACTGTCACCGAAGTCCAGGCAGTGACCGGCGACGACCTGCCACTTCTCGGCGAAGGCCACGTCGCGCAGGGCAGTCAGCAGGCGGGTCTTGCCCACACCGGCGTCACCGGCGAGCAGCACGATGTTCGGTTGGCCGTCCGACCTCGGGCGCGCGCCGACCCCCGTCGTCCGGATCCCGAGAGTCGAGCTGAGCTCGGCAAGTTCGGCATCTCGTCCGACGAGGGTCGACATCGTTCCGACTGGAGCCACGTCCCCCATCATGCCGGTTCGGAGGTCGGGTTCGCTCGCGGGTTTCTCCCGCACGATCGTCACGACGACCTCAACTGGCCAGGTCGTCGCCCGTGGTTCGACGAGCGAACCGCGCGCGGTCCAGCTCACGCTCCGCGCGTCGGTCGCGGCGGGTGCGGCGTACCGGCTTGCGGAGCTCGTTGGTGCGGTCGCGGCGGTAGGTTGCCTCCGCCTCGGCGTAGTAGCTGTTGTAGCTGTCCATCTCACTGCCCTTCTCTCGAGTTGATGTCACGAGAGTGCGCGTCTGAGGTAGGCGTGCACATGGGGCGAGTGCCCTAGGTCTGCGCTCGGGGTGCCTCAGATGAGTCGGATGGTGGCTCGGCGCCGGCCGCCCTCGGTCAGGTCCTCCTGCCGCCGACCCAGGTCTCCTGCACGAGGGGTACGCCGGGGCGGTAGGCCAGGTGCAGGTGGTTGGGAGCATCGAGCACGGCGAAGTCGGCCCGCTTGCCGGGCAGGAGGCTGCCCACGTCGTCGCGCGCCAACGCGGCCGCTCCGCCACGGGTGGCGGCGGCCAGTGCCTCGGTGGGGGTCAGGCCCATCTCGCGCACCGCCAGCGCGATGCAGAACGGCATCGAGCTGGTGAAGCAGGATCCCGGATTGCAGTCGGTCGCGATCGCGATCGACACGTCGGCCTCCAACAGGGCCCGGCCGTCCGGGAACGGGTGCTTCGTGGAGAACTCGACGCCCGGCAGCAACGTGGCGATCGTCCCGGAGTCCCGCAACGCCGTGATGTCGTCGTCACTGAGATAGGTGCAGTGGTCGACCGCGACCAGGCCGAGCTCACAGGCCAGGCGTACGCCGGGTCCCGCACCGAGTTGGTTGGCATGCATCCGCGGCTTCAGCCCCCGGCCGATCCCGGCGCTGAGGACCACGCGAGCCTGGTCGGCGTCGAAGGCACCGGTCTCACAGAACACGTCGATCCACTTCGCGTGCGGGGCTGCCGCCTCGAGCATCGGGCCGGTGACCTGGTCGACGTACTCCTCGGGCGTGACTCCCTCCGGCACCACGTGGGCGCCGAGGAACGTGGTGTCCTCGGTGAACTGGCCGGCCACCGCCAACGAACGCGCCTCGTCGGCGACGGTCAACCCGTAGCCGCTCTTGATCTCGAGCGTGGTGGTGCCCTGCCGGCGCATCTCCTGCACCAGGTTCGCCACATGGGAGGTGAGCTGCTCGTCGCTGGCCGCGCGCGTCGCGCGCACCGTCGTACGGATCCCGCCTGCGGCGTAGGGCTGCCCGGCCATCCGCGCGGTGAACTCCTCGGCGCGGTCGCCGGCGAAGACCAGGTGGGAGTGGCTGTCGACGAAGCCCGGGATCACCGCACGACCGCCCACGTCGTACGCCGTGTCGGCTGCGGGCGCCTGCACGGCCGGTCCGGTCCACGCGACCTTGCCGTCCTCGATCACGAAGGCGGCTCCTTCGGTCGACGGACGCTCGGGGTCCCAGGTGGTGAGCTCGCCGATGTTGGTGACCAGGGTGCTCGGTTGCCTGCTCATCGTGCTCCTTCGATCGCGGTGTGGATGGCGCGTGCCAGCTCGGATCCGGCCTCGTCGCGGAGCGTGGCCGACTCGTGCAGCACTCCGTCGACCATCACCTGCCGGACGTCTTCGGCCACCGCCGCGAAGACTGCGGTCTCCGGACCCGCGCCGGTGCCGGCCGTGCGGGTGGTGGCGGTGTCGATGGTGACCAGGTCAGCGCGCTGGCCGACGGCGATGCGTCCGGCGTCGGCGAAGCCGAGACTGGCGTGACCCCGGCTGGTGGCGGCAACCAGGAGGTCGGTCGCCGACCAGTGGCCGCGTTGCTGGGTGGCCAGGCGCTCGTCGAGCTCGACGGCACGCATCTCCTCGAACGTGTCGATCACGGCGTGGCTGTCGGAACCGAGCGTCAGTCGGGCTCCGTGGTCCGCCAACGCCCGGGACGGGCCGATGCCGTCACCGAGGTCGCGCTCGGTGGTCGGGCAGAAGCAGGCGTGGGCGCGCGCACCGCCGAGCAGGGCAAGGTCATGGCCGGTGAGGTGGGTGGCGTGGACGGCGCTGGTCATCGGCCCGAGCGCGCCGGCTCCATCGAGCAGCTCGGTGGGGGTGCAGCCGTGCGCGGCGTGGCACTGTTCGTTCTCGGCGACCTGTTCGCTGAGGTGCACGTGGAGGGGTCTGCCCTGTGCCTGACGGCGCTGAGCCTGATCTACCTGTGCCCATTGGGAAATCGTCGGGATCTGCTCTCTCGGGACTGCGCGTACGGAGTGGATCGCGGCGCCGATGACGGTGGTGTCGTCACCCGTGAGCTGGTCCACCCGTTCGGCCCAGCGCTCGGCGTCGCCGTCGGAGTAGCGCACCTGCACACCCTCCGGCGCCTTGCCGATGCCGGCGGCCAGGTAGCAGGTGTCGAGCAGGGCGATCCGGATCCCGGCGTCCTTGGCGGCGGCGATCAGCGCGTTGCCCATCGCATTGGGGTCGGCGTACGCCGTGCCGTCCGGCTGGTGGTGCAGGTAGTGGAACTCGCCGACGGCGGTGATGCCGGCCGAGAGCATCTCTCGATAGGTGGCCCGGGCCAGGTCGTAGTAGGAGTCGGGGTCGAGGCGCTGCGCCACGGCGTACATCTGCTCGCGCCAGGTCCAGAAGCTCCCCGGGTTCCCGTCGACACCGACGCGTTGGGTGCGACCGCGCAGCGCCCGGTGGAAGGCGTGCGAGTGACAGTTGGCGAGGCCGGGAATGCTCAGCCCCGGGAGCCTCACTGGTCCGGTCATTTCCCCGGGTACCCGGGGAAATGGGAACTCCCCGGCCGAAATTCCGGCCGGGAGGTGGTCGTTTCGGCCGGGAAGTACCTCGGTGAACCGGCCGTCCTCGACCGTCACGAGTACGTCGGACTCGACCTGGTCGCCGATCAGCGCCCTCTCGAGGAGGTACGTCGTACTCACTCGGCCAGTCTCTCGAGGGTGTCGGCGAGCGCCTCGACACCGACCAGGCAGTCGGCGATCTCGGCGGACTCGGCCGGCGAGTGCGAGATGCCGGTGGGGTTGCGCACGAAGAGCATCGCGGTGGGGATGCCGGCCGCCGAGAGCACACCGGCGTCATGGCCGGCCTGGGTCGCGATGATCGGCCAGTCGCCGCCGGTGTGGTCGACGGCGAGCCGCCGGGCCAGGTCGGCGTCGAAGCCGACGGCCCTCGACACGGACTCTGCGGTGACCGACAACGACGTGCCGTCGCGGCCGGCCCGCTCCTGACCGAGGCCCTCGATCTCGGCGAGCATCCGCTCCAGCGACGCGTCCGTGGCGCAGCGGGCGTCAAGCCAGGCGGTCACCCGGGAGGGCACCGCGTTGGTGCCGTTGGGCACCGCCTCGATGCGACCGAAGGTGGCTCGCTCCCCCGACAGGCGTGCCTGCTTGTTGGCGGCCAGTGCGGTCATCGCATAGGTCAGCATCGGGTCGTGCCGGTCCTCCATGCGGGTCGTGCCGGCGTGGTTGGCCTCCCCGGTGAAGTCGAACCGGAAGCGCCCGTGCGGCCAGATCTCGCTGGCCACGCCGATGGCAGCCCCGCGGTCGACGAGGTCGCGCCCCTGCTCGACATGCAGCTCGACGAAGACTCCGACCCCGTTCAGAAGAGCCGAGGAGCCAAGTGAAGGTTCGAGTCCCGCTGCTGCCATCGCGTCCAACAACGGCACACCGTTGCGGTCGCGCAGCTCCTGCGCCTGCTCGGGGGTGGTCGCGCCGGTCATCAAGCGCGATCCCAGGCAGGCCAGGCCGAACCTGGAACCTTCCTCCTCGACGAAGGCACCCACGCCGATGGGGCGCGAGGGAACGAACCCTCGGTCACGGAGCACGTCGATCGCCGCGAAGGAAGAGACCACGCCCAGCGGGCCGTCGTACGCCCCGCCGTCGAGGACCGAGTCGAGGTGGGACCCGGTCAGCACGGCGTTGCCGGGCTGCTCAGCCACCCCTGGTGCGCGCCACCAGCCGACCGTGTTGCCATTGCCGTCCGCCTCGACCTCGAGCCCGCGGGCCGCGCACTCCTGCAGGAACCAGGCGTGGCACTCGCGCTCGGCCGAGTCGAAGGGCTGGCGGAAGTAGCCGCCGCTGCTCGCCGCGCGCCCGACCGGTCCCAGGTCCTGCCACATCCGTTCGAAGCTCACCCCGACAGTCCACCGGTCAGAGGTCACCGGGTCAACGCGACGCACCTCCCGAGCGTCTCGGATCCGAGACCGACGGCTCGGGATGACATCAACCCGTGCCGCTTCGCGGGGGATGGGAGGATCCGGGCCATGGAGTTTCGCGACGTCGTACGGCGACGACGGATGATCCGCAGCTACGACGACCGGCCGGTCGATCCTGCGATCGTCGATCGGATGCTCGAGCACGCCACCCGCGCACCGAGCGCCGGGTTCAGCCAGGGCTGGGCGTTCCTGCGCCTGGACACACCCGAGGCAGTCGAGCGGTTCTGGTCGGCGACCACGCCGCGGCCAGGCACCCACGCGGCCGAGGACAGGGCCAACCCGTGGCTCGACGGCATGCGGACGGCACCGGTGGTGATCGTGCCGCTGTCGAACAAGGGCGTCTATCTCGACCGCTACGCCGAGCAGGACAAGGCCGCCTCCGACCAGCAGTGGCCGGTGCCCTACTGGCACATCGACACCGGGATGGCTGCCCTGCTGGTGCTGCAGACGGCCGTCGACGAGGGGCTCGGCGCCTGCTTCTTCGGCATCCCGGGCCAACAGCACGACGCGTTCCGGGCCGAGTTCGGCGTGCCCGACGACTTCTTGCCGATCGGTGCGATCACCGTCGGCCACCGCCAGCCGGACACCGGTGCACCGGGCTCCGCCGTACGCCGTGTCCGGAAGCCAGTTGAGGAAGTGGTGCACCGCAACGGCTGGTGAGGCATAGGGTCGCGCTCATGGCTCGCCCCACCACGCCGATCGAGCGGCTCCAGGCACTCATCCGCATCCCGACGGTCTCCTACGCCGACCGCGACCTGATCGATCCAACATCGTTCCGGGACTTCGCCACGCAGCTCGAGGTGAACTTCCCGCTGCTGCACGCGAACCTCGCGAAGACCGAGGTCCTCGAGCACGGCATGCTCTTCCACTGGCGCGGCCGCAGTGACGCCAGACCTGTCGTGCTGATGGCACACATCGACGTCGTCCCGGTCGAGGAGACCGACACCTGGCAGCACCCCGCCTTCGGCGCCGAGATCCACGACGGGGTGCTCTGGGGGCGCGGAACCCTCGATGACAAGGGTTGCCTGGCCGGCATCTGCGAGGCCGTCGAACAGCTCCTCGAGCGCGACTTCACGCCCGACCAGGACGTGTGGTTGAGCTTCGGCTGTGACGAGGAGGTGATGGGCAAGGCCGCCCCCGCCGCCGTCGAGATCCTCAGGGAGCTCGGCGTCGAGCCGTGGCTGGTGCTCGACGAGGGCGGTGCCGTCGCCTACGACGCGTTCCCCGGGGTGAAGCCGCCCCTGGCCGTCATCGGAGTCACCGAGAAGGGCATCACCAACGTCCAGCTGAGCGTCGAGGGCCGCGGCGGACACGCCAGCATGCCGACCAGGATGGACACCACCGCCCGCCTGGCCCGCGCGATCCTGCGGCTCGACCAGAGCCCGTTCCCGAGCTCGGTGCCCGAGCCGACCGTCGAGATGTTCCGGCGCCTGGCCGGCCACCTGCCGCTCCCCCTGCGACCGATCGCGCGCAACGTCGAGCGACTCAAGCCGGCCCTGGCCAAGGCCTTGGTCGCGGCGGGCCCGGAGTCGGCAGCGATGACACGTACGACGACCGTGGTCACCACACTCACCGGCTCGCCGGCCAACAACGTGATCGCATCGCGTGCCACTGCCGGCATCAACGTGCGGATCATGGTGGGCGACACCGTGGCCGGCGTGGTCGAGCGGATCCGGTCGGTGGTCAACGACGGGCGCGTCCAGGTCGAGGTGGTGGAGAGCAACGAGCCGAGCCCGCTCTCACCGACCGACGACGATGCCTTCCGGCTCCTCGAGAGTGCCATCGCCCAGACGTTCCCCGACGCCGTGCCCACGCCGTACGTGATGATGGGCGCCACGGACTCCCGTTTCTTCACCGCGATCTGCCCACGGGTCTACCGATTCGCACCGTTCCGGATGACCAAGGCGCAACGCGAGTCGATCCACAGCTTTGACGAGCGGATCGGGGTGGACGACTACCTCGAGGGGATCGACTTCTATCGTCGCGTGGTCGAGGCCGTCCGGTGACCACCGCGGAGGCACGCAGGGCCCCGGTGGTTCCGGGCCTGTGGGCGATCGTCGGGTTCCTGGTCTGCGTCGAGCTCGCGAGCGGGGTCCTGCAGGGCTACTACACGCCGATCTTCAGTGACATCGCCGACCACCTCGGTGTGGCCGACGCCGACGTCAACTGGTTCGAGGCCGCACAGTTGATCCTCTCCGCCCTCGTCGTGCCGCTGCTGGCCCGTCTCGGCGACCTGATCGGCCACCGCAACGTGTTGCTGATCTCCACCGCCGTGACCGCGCTCGGGTCGTGGATGCTGGCCTTCGCACCGTCGTTCACCACGTTCCTGATCGGCTGGGCCTTCCAGGGCGCGTACGTCGTGTGGTTGCCGCTGGAGATCGCGATCATCCACCGCCGGACTGCGGCGAGTGGCCACCAGGCACTGCTCACCCGCCGGGCCGCGGCGTTCCTCGTCGCCGCGCTGGAGATCGGCGTGATCATCGGCGCGGTGACCAGTGGCGCCCTGGTCGAAGCGACCTCGATGACCTTCCTGCTCACCCTGCCCGCAATCGTGGTCACCGCCTGCTTCTTCGTCATCTGGTTCGGCATCGAGGACGTCCGCGGCGCCTCGAGCGGAGGCGTCGACCTGCCCGGCCTGGGGCTGATCACGCTCACCCTCGGCCTGGTCATGGGCGGCCTCATCGTGATCCGCCTGCAGGGCACCGAGAGCCTGCTGGCGTGGGGGCTGATCGTCGCGGGGCTGCTGAGCCTGGTTCCGTTCATCCGCTTCGAGGCCGGTCTCGCCGAGCCGCTCATCGACGTACGCCTCTTCGCCCGGCCGGCCCAGTGGCCGATCCAGCTGACCGCGTTCCTCTTCGGGATGTCGGTCCTCGGCGCACAGATCCCGCTGTCCACCTTCGCGCGCACCGACCCGGACGAGGCCGGCTACGGCCTGGGGGCGGGAGCCGGCTTCGTGTCGACTTTGATCGCGCTCTACGTCATCACCCTCGTCATCGGCGCCCTGTCGCTGCCACTCGTCGTACGCCTCGTCGGTCCCCGTGGAGCACTGATCACGGGATGCCTGCTGGTGGCCCTGGGCTACGGCCTGTTCCTGCCCTTCCACGCATCGACCGTGCAGGCATTGATCAACATGGGGATCGCGGGACTCGGCTCGGGTGCCCTGGTCGCAGCACTGCCCGCGGCCGCTGCCGACGCGGCGCCGCCGGAGCGCACCGGCTTCGCGACCGGCATGACCAACGCGACCAAGACGATCGGCGGCGCCATCGCGTCCGCAGTCTTCGCGATCGCCCTGTCGGCGACCGGTTCGCTGGACGATCCGACCGAGGGTCACGCAGCCCTTGGGGGCTATCTGACAGTCTGGGGAGTCTGCGCGGCCGCTGCCGTGGTCGCAGCCCTTGCCCTGTTGGTGATTCCGAAATCCCCCGAAGGACCTGCTTGATGCGCATCCCCCGTCTGCCGGGCCCGATCTCCTTCCTGCTCGTGATGGTCGCCTGCGTGCTGCTGCCGCTGGCGCTGGTCTCGAGCTGGACGGCAACAACCGTCAGCGACACCGACACCTATGTCGACACGGTGACGCCCCTGGCCTCCGACCCCGACGTGCTCGAGGCAGTCCGTTCGGAGCTGGGCGTCGCGGCCACCAAGGCGCTCGCCAGGACACCGGCCGCCGGGCAGGAGACCAAGGAGGTCGACCGGGCCATCGTGCGGGTGACCGAGGACGAACGATTCCGCGACGCGTGGGCACAGGGGAATCGCCAGGTGCACGAGCAGATCCTGGCCGTGCTCGATGACGACTCCTCCCATGTCGACGCCGCTGGCGGCTTCGTCAGTGTCGACCTGAACGGCCTCGTCGGCAGCCTCGTGACCCGGCTCGACGCCGCGGGCGTCCAGACCCCGACCGAGGCGCGCAGCATCGACGCCACCATCCCCCTGATGAAGGCCAGCGACCTGGAGAGGCTGCGCGGCGGCTATCACCTGGTCAACGCACTCGGCTTCTGGTTGCCGGCGATCTGGGTGGTGCTGGTCGCCGTACTCTTGCTGACGGCTCGTCGTCGGGTCGCCGCTCTGGGCCACCTGGCACTGGGATCCCTGCTCACGTTGGGGATCCTGGCCCTCAGCCTCGGCATCGCGCGCGACCTGGTCACCCGGCGCAGCCCGGACGAGAAGCTGGTCCAGGCGGTCTGGGACGTGGTGCTCGACCCGTTGTGGGCCACGGTGTGGACGGCCGCGATCGTGGCTGCCGTGCTGCTGGTGGTCCGGATCGTGCTCGGCCTCGTGATGCGCAACCGGGCCCAGCCGAACGCCTGAGCGACCTGGTCGGCTGGTGCGGCTCGACCCCGGTGACGCCCGGGAGGCCACCGGGGAGCCGCGCTCACTCCCGCTGGTCGGTCTTCCCGCTCGATGCTCGGGCCAAACCTCGCGATCGACGGTGCCCACTATTCTGGGGTGACACCTCCGAGCGCGAGGAGTTGAGTGTCATGCCGGAGAGCGAGGACTGGCCACAGGGCCGCCCCGAGAAGGCCGAGCCGGCCGCGAGCCACGACCGCGCGGACAGCAAGGCAGCTGCCAGCGCCCGCATCGCGCAACAGCAACTGTGGGTCGACCTGCAGGTCAAGCAGGCGATCGAGCGCGGTGAGTTTGACAACCTTCCCGGCGCCGGCAAGCCGATCCAGGACCTCGGCGAGCACCATGATCCCGACTGGTGGCTGAAGCGAATGGTCGAGCGCGAGAAGATCTCCGTGCTCCCACCGGCTCTCGGGCTGCGCAAGGAGGACCTCGAGCTCGACGCCCTTCTCGACCGCCAGGCGGGCGAGACGCAGGTGCGGGGTGTCCTCGACGACTTCAATCGCCGCGTCGTCAAGGCTCGCCAACAGCTCGAGGGTGGACCCCCGGTGATCACCCCGACCCGTGATGTCGAGGCCGAGGTCGCTGCCTGGCGCGACCGGCGTACGGCGAAGCGTCAAGCCGCCGCGGCCCGTCAGCGCGAGACGGACCGGTCACGCCGTCGCTGGTGGCGACGCGACCGGGACTGACCCGCGGTCAGTTGTCGGCCCCGTTTGGCAGCTCGGCCTTGGCGGCGTACACCTCGCGGTAGTGCTCACGTCGGGCCAGCGAAGACCCCGCGTGGGCATCGGTCAGCACGGTCACGTCGGGGTGCAGCTGCAACACCGAGGCGGGGCAGGCGGCAGACAGGGGTCCTTCGACTGCTGCGGCCAACGCACTCGACTTCTCGGAACCGGTGGCGAGCAGCAGCAGCCGCCGAGCCCGCAGGATCGTGCCGAGTCCTTGGGTCAGGGCATGACGCGGCACCTGTTCCGACGAACCGAAGAAGCGGGCGTTGTCGTGCCGGGTCTGCTCCGTCAACGTCTTCACACGGGTCAGTGATGCCAACGACGAGCCCGGCTCGTTGAACGCCAGGTGGCCGTCGGCGCCGATGCCGAGCACCTGCACGTCGATGCCGCCAGCGGCCACGATCGCCTTCTCATAGCGTTCCCCGGCGGTCGTCAGCCCGTCGGGATCCGGGTCGGGTGCGTGCACCTGGCTCGACGGGATGTGCAGCCGGTCGGTGAGCTCACGCGCGATGGTTGCCCGGTAGGTCTGCGGGTGGTCGGGCGGAAGCCCGAGGTACTCGTCGAGAGTGAAGCACTGCACGGCCTCGTACGACGGCCCGTCGCCGCGGTCGTGCCGCTCGATCAACGCGGCGTACGTCGGCAACGGTGTGGAGCCGGTGGCCAGCCCGAGCACCGCCCGCGGATTCGCCCGGACCGCAGCCTCGAGGATGTCGGCGGCGAGCTCGGCGACCTCCGAGCCGGTGGTCAGCGGCACGACCTCCATCAGGCACCACCGAGCACGACACGGCCGGCCACGACGGTGGCCACCACAGCCAGGTCGTCGTCGACGAGGGTCAGGTCACCCCGGGCCCCGGCCGCGATCCGACCACGGGCCGGGTCACCGATGACCGAGGCCGCCACGGAGGTGCAGGTGGCCACGGCCGCGGGCAGGGCAAGCCCCGCGTCCGATCGCAGCACCCGCAGGCACTGGGGCAGATCGGCCGCCGAACCGGCCAGGGTCCCGTCTTCGAGCCGGACCGTTCCCTCACGCACCTGCACGTGTTGATCACCGAGCCGAGCGGCACCGTCGGGCAGTCCGAGCGCGGCAGTGCAGTCGGTGACAGCCAGCATCCGATCGGGGCCGAGCGCCCGCCGAAACACGGCGAGTGTGTCGGGGTGCAGGTGATGCCCGTCGGCGATCACCCCGGCTGTCAGCCGGTCGTCGGCCAGCGTCGCCCCGACGGGTCCCGGGTCGCGCCCGGCCAGTGACGCCATCGCGTTGCCGAGGTGGGTGGCATGCGTGGCGCCGCGGTCGGCCGCGGCGTGCACCTGAGCGGCCGAGGCCTCGGTGTGCCCGACCGCCACCACGATCCCCCGCTCGACAAGGGTGGCGATCACGTCCAACGCGCCCGGGAGCTCCGGGGCGATCGTGACCATGGTGACTCCCGCGTCGAGCGACCAGTCGGCGACGAGGTCCCGGGCCGGCGGGCGCAACCACTGCTCGGGGTGCGCGCCCAAGCGGTGAGGGCTGATCATCGGACCCTCGAAGTGCAGTCCCAGCGGTTCGGCCCCCACCCAGCCGTCCGGAGGTCCCTCCGCCAACGTGCGCAGGGCACGGTCACGAGCCGCGGGCGCGGAGGTGATCACAGTGGGCAGGAACGCGGTGACTCCGAAGCGCGGCAGCGCGGCGGCGAGCTCCCACAGCCGCTCCGGCTCGAGGGTGAGGTCGATGCCTGCTACCCCGTTGACCTGCAGGTCGACGAGCCCGGGCAGCACCGTCAGCCCGCCGGCGTCGTACGCCGGCAGGTCGGGGCCCACGGTCGCCACGGAGGGCGCGGTCGCGGCAACGAGGCCGTCGAGGATCGTCACCTCCACCAGCTCCCCGTGGACGTCACGGGCACCACTCACCCGGAGGTCAGCCACGCGGACCTCCCAGCAGCGCGGCCCCGAGGGCGGCGACGGGCACGTCCTGCGGCGCCAACCGCAGCCGCCCCGAGATGTCGAGCGAGGACAGGAACGGTGAGGCGGCGGCCTGCTCGTCGAGGGCCCGGGCCACCGCCAGGCGCAGTGGTTCGCCGACATGGCTGACGCCGCCGCCGAGCACCACCACCTGGGGGTCGACGGTGAGCGCGACGAGGCGTACGGCGTCGGCCACCTGTCCCGCGAACCGGTCGCGCACCTGGACAGCGAGCTGGTCGCCGGCCGCGGCCCGGGCGAAGAGCGCCTGTGCAGGTGGCCGGTCCGCGGAGGGCCAGAGCGCGGCCAACGCGGAGCCGGAGGCCACGGTCTCGAGACACCCGACCTGGCCGCACTCGCACACCGGGCCGGCCGGGTCGACCGGGATGTGGCCGATCTCGCCGGCGGCGTTGTGGGCACCGCGTCGCAGGTGGCCGTCGAGCACGGCTGCCACGGCCAGACCGGTGCCCAGGCTGAGGTAGACCAGATCGTCACGACCCGTGACCGCGGCGGCTCCGAGGGCCGCCGCGTTGACGTCGTTGTCGACGACGACGTCGGCGTCGATCCGCGCGGCGAGCTCGTCACCAAAGGGGAAGCCGTCCGCGACGCCGAGGTTGACGGCATGACGGACCGTGCCGTGCGTGACGTCGACCAGGCCCGGGATGCCGACACCGACCCGGCCCCCGACGGGCTCGCCCGTGCGGTCCCGCAGCTCCGCGACCACTCGCCCCGCGACGGCCACGACCTCGGGTCCGCCGACCGGGCTGTCCACCCGCACGCTCGCGCGCACGGTGCCGTCGTACGACGCGACGACGCCGAGGATCTTCGTGGCACCGATGTCGAGGCCCACCAGCAGGCCACTCATCGCGACCACCCGGCCTCGGTCAGCAGGAGCTCAACTGCCGTGATCGCCGGACGGCTGTTGCCCCACGTGGCCACCAACGGGTGCCGTGACCCCGGCACGGGTGCTGGCCAGCCCCACTCGACCACCAACGCGGGCCCCGCGTGAGCGGCCAGCATCGACGTCACATCAGGACGGCGATGCGCGTCACGGACCTGTACGACGAGCGGGCCTTCCGGGAGGGTTGCGCCGGGAGCCACGGTCACCTCCGGCGTCACGCCCCACCGGCCGGGACCGACCGCGATGTTGGCCTCGGTCTCGACGCTGACCACCCGCGCGCCGACCAGGTCGGGCAGCTGACCGGTGATGTCGAATGCCGTGCGCACCCGGCCGGCCAGATCGAGCGGCGGATCCGCAACGGCGACGCCGGCCGGTCGCCGGATGCGGGCCACCCGTCCAGCGGCCTCCTCGAGGCGCTCGTGGCTCAGCCGGCCCGCACCGACCGCAGCGACCAGGGCGGCCTGGATCTCGCGCACCAACTCGGGTGGCTTGTCCGGTCCGGTGCACAGCAGATCGGCGCCCGCGGCCATCGCCGCGACGGCCGCCTCCGGGATGCTGCGGCCGTCGCAGACGCCGGCCATGTCGAGGGCGTCGCTGACCACCGCTCCGTCGAAGTCGAGGTCGGTGCGCAGCACGTCGAGGACGGGGCGACTCAGGGTCGCCGGCAGGTCCGGGTCGAGCGCCGGCACGCGCAGGTGCGAGGTCATCACCGAAGCCGCTCCGGCGGCGACCGCGGCAGCGAAGGGAGGCAGCTCCCGGGTGCGCAGCTGCTCGACCCCGACGTCGATCAGGGGCAGGGTCAGGTGGCTGTCCTGCGCGGTGTCACCGTGCCCCGGGAAGTGCTTGACGCACGCGGCGACACCGGCCCCCTGCACGCCTTGCACCCAGGCGCTCACGTGCCGGCCGACGATCCCCGGCTCGGTGCCGAAGCTGCGGGTGCCGATCACCGGGTTGTCGGGGTTGCTGTTGACGTCGGCGACCGGGCCGAGCACCAGATCGATGCCGACCCCGGTGAGGTCGGCTCCGACCGCGGCACCCACGGCGCGGGTCAGTTCGAGGTCGTCGAGCACTCCCAGCACGGCGGCGCCCGGGACCGGGCTGGCGTCTCGCACGTGCAACCGGGTGACGTCGCCGTCCTCCTCGTCGGTGGCGACCAGGAGGTCCTGCCTCACGCCTCGCATGGCGTTCACCAACGCCCCGACGTCCTCACGCGAGCCGGTCAGGTTGGACCCGAAGAGACAGACGCCGCCGAGGCCCTGGTCGATCAGCTCCCTCCACTCCGAGGTGAGCGACGGGCCGGCGTACGACGCCAGCTGCACGCGCAGCGSGAGCCATTCCAGGGAGGCGTTCATCCCTTCACCGCCCCGGCAGTGAGCCCGGTGACCATGCGGTGCTGGACGATCATGAAGAAGACGATCACCGGGATCGTGATCAGGGTCGACGACGCCATGATCGCGCCCCAGTCGACGCCCTTGCTGCGGTTGTCGGTGAACGCGACCAGCCACACCGGGAGCGTCTTCTTCTCGGGGTCGGTCATCGCCACGACGGCGAGGGTGAACTCGTTCCAGGCCTGGATGAACGCGAACACACCGGTGGCGATCAGCCCCGGGGCGAGCAGCGGGAAGGTGACCTGGAAGAACGCCTGCGGGCGCGAGCACCCGTCGATCATCGCTGCCTCCTCCAGCTCGCGCGGCACACCCTCGACGAAGCTGCGCAGGGTCCAGACGGTGAACGGGAGCACCGCGGCGACGTAGACCAGGGTCAGGCCGATCACCGAGTTGAGCAGCCCCATGCCGTCGAGCATCTTGTACTGACTGATGAACAGCGCCTCGGCGGGAATCATCTGGATCACCAGGAGTACTGCGATGAACGCCCAGCGACCACGGAAGCGGAACCGGCTGACCGCCACCGCCGCCAGGAACGCGAAGAGCAGGGCCACCACGACCGTCAGGAGGGTGACGCTGAGGCTGGTGACCAGTGCCTTGGCGAAGGAGCCGTCGTCGAAGACCGTGCGGTAGTTGTCGAGGGTGCCGTGCAGCGGCACCACCTCGGGGCTCTCACCCTTGATCCGGTTGCGCGGCAGGAACGACCTGCTCACCATCCAGTAGACGGGGAACAGACAGATCAACAGCACGACCAGTCCGACCACGTCGGCCCCGAGACGCGCCACGAACGGCGTACGGCGCGCCATCAGTGCTCCCTCTCCTGCTTGATCATCATCACGATGTACGGCGCGGTGAGCACCACGGTGAGTGCCAGCATGAACATCGCGGCCGCGGAAGCCATCCCGAAGTCACCGCCCTTGATGCCGAGTGCGTGGATGTAGGTGCCCAGCAGGTGGGTCTCATCGGTGGTGCCTCCGGCACGTTGCAGCGAATAGATCTGGGTGAACACGCGCAGGTCCCAGATGACCTGGAGCATCGCCACGACGACCAGCACGGGACGGATCGAGGGCAGCACCACGTGCACGAAACGTTGCCACGCACCGGCACCGTCGATCTCGGCGGCCTCGACGACGTCCTCGGGCACCTGGGTGAGCGAGGCGTGGACGGTGAACGCGACGAACGGAACGCTCATCCAGACCACCACGATCGTGGCCACCATGAAGAAGCTCCACGGCTCGATCAGCCAGTTGTGGCCGTCGTAGTCGAGACCGAGCCCGGTCAGGGCCGCGTTGACGACTCCGTAGTCGCGGTCGAAGAGGAACTGGAAGACTGTCATCGCGGCTACCACCGGCATCGCCCACGCCAGCAGCAGGCCGACCTGGGTGGCGACCCGGACCACCCTGCTCATGCGGGCCATCAGCAGGGCCAGCCCGACGCCGATGCCGAAGGTCAGTGCGGCGTTGGCGAAACAGAAGACGACCGTGCGCCGCACGACCGGCCACAGGTCGTCACCGCCGAGCAGCTCCCGGTAGTTGCCCAGGCCGATCCACGTGGGCGGCTGTCCGAACTGCTGGGCGAGCCCGAACTCCTGCAACGAGAGCACCACCTGCCGTACGAGCGGGTAGCCCAGGGCCAGCCCGAGGGCCAGGCTCGCCGGGAGCACGAGGCCCAGCGGCAGGAGCGACCGGCGTCGTACGGCGGGTGGTGGCACGCGACTTCTCTCTGTCAGGCGCTCAGTTGAGCTCAGCGGTGAGCGTCTCGTCGGCCTCGGCCGCGAGCTCCTCGACATCCCCACCCTGGGCGATCTGGCTGAAGAGGTCCTCGAGGATCATCTTGCCCTCGACCGTGGCCCAGTTCGCCGCAGCCGGCGTGAGCTTGGCGTTGGACGCGGCCTCGATGCTGGCCTGCGCGAACTCGTCGTCACCTAGCGCCGATGCCAGCGATTCCTTGGCGGGCGTGAGCCCGGCCTTGGCCAGGATGCTCTGGTAGTCGTCGCTGAGCATCAGCGCGAGTGCCTTGCGGGCCAGGTCCTGGTTCGGTGACTTGGCGGGGATGGCGATGTCGGAGCCGCCCAGCAGCACCGGCGCGGGCTCACCGTCGTCGCCTGGGAGCGCGAAGACACCCACCTGCTTGGCCAGGTCGGGGCAACCCGACTTCTTGTCGGTGAGCATGCCGTAGACCCAACCGGGGCGGGACATCATGCCGATCTTGCCGGCACAGAAGGGGGTGACCGGGTCGGCCTCGTTGGCGTCGGCGGCCGCGCCGGATGCGGACTCGTAGAGGTCCTGGAAGGCGGTGAGCCCGGCCACCGACTCGTCGGAGCTCAGGTTGCCCTTCCACTCGTCGCCGTCGGGCACGGCGAAGTCGCCGTCGGCGTTCCAGAGCAGGGCGGCCGCGTCGCGCCAGTCCTTGCCGGGCAGCCAGTAGCCGGAGAAGTCCTTCTCGCCGCTCTCGGCCTTCAGCTTGCCGGCCGCCTCGACGAACTCGTCCATGGTGGTTGGCACCTCGGTGATGCCCGCCTTCTTGAACAGGTCCTTGCGGTAGAAGACGTACGTCGAGCCCGCGTAGTAGGGCACCGCGTAGGTCTTGCCGTCGATGGTCGCGCCGTCCACGAATCCCTGGAGCAGGTCGTCGCCGCCCAGGTCGTCGAGGTCGTCGGTCAGGTCGCTGAATGCGCCCACCGTGGTGAACGTCGGCGCCTGGGTGTTGCCGACCTCGACCACGTCTGGCGCCTGGTCCTCGGAGGTGAGGGCAGTGGTGAACCGCTCGACCAGGCCCTCCCACTCCTGCTGCTCGATGGTCAGCGTGGAGCCGGGGTTCTGCTCCTCGAAGGTCTTCTTCAGCCAGTCACGCGCCTCTTGGGGCGTGTCCGTGCCGTTGATCCAGACCACCAGGTCGGCCTTGTCGGGCCCACCGCCACTTGCCTTGTCGTCGCTGTCCTCGGAGCCACACGCGCCGGCAACGGCCAACAGGGCCACCGTGGCAGCGACTGCCAGAGTCCTCTGAATTCGCACCGCTTCTTCCCTTCGGTTCATCCTCGTGGACACGAACCCCGGTGGGCCCGCAGGAAACTGTGTGGCGTGGTCAGGACACCCCGAGCTCGCCGGCGAGGACCACACCCGTGGCTCCCGCGAGTACGCCGTCGTCCCCCAGCCCCGAGACCCGGACGGTGAAGCCCGCGGAGGTGACCGCCATGACCCGGTCGCGGATGGTCGTCTCGGCCTCTCGGGCCAGCGGCTCGACCAGGTCGGCCGGTCCACTGAGCACCACTTCGGCGAGGTTGAGGGTGGCCACGACCGGGGCCAGCGCCTGGCCCATCCGCTGCCCCGCGTCGGCCAGTGCCGCATCGGCGTCACCCTGGGCCATCCGACGGCGCAGACGCGGCACGGAGACGAAGGTTTCGAGGCATCCGGGCCGGCCACACCCGCACTTCTCGCCATCCGGGTCGACCTGCACGTGCCCGATCTCGCCGGCGGCTCCGGCGTGTCCGGGGAGGACCGATCCGTTCAGCACCAGCCCCGCGCCGACACCGGTGCTGAGCCGGAGCAACAGCAGACCGCCGTCGCCGGCGCCACCGAAGGTGTATTCACCCATCACCGCCACGTTGGCGTCGTTGGCCACGTAGACCGGATGCCCGAGTGCGGCGCCGAGGCTGTCCGCGAGCGGTACGTCGCTCCACTCCAGGTTGGGCGCGTCGAGGATCACCCCGTCAGGGTCGACCACACCGGGCGTGGCCACGGCGACTCCGAGGAGTGGCCGGGTGCTGGCGCCCACGAGACTGTGCGCGAACTCCTCCACGAGGGCGAGCGCCTCCTGGCCGCGGCGTCCTTCGAGGGGACGCACCTCGCGTGTGACCACCTCACCGACCAGGGTGAGGACCGCGCCGACGACCTGGTCGTCGACGGAGAGGTCGATGGCGACGACGTGCTTGGCATCGACCACCAGGCCGACCAGCGTCGGCGGCTTGCCGACCTTGGTCTGCGAGGGCGAGCCGAGCTCCTCGAGCAGTCCCTCACCGATCAGCTCGGCAACCAGGTCGGACACGGTGACCCGGGTCAGACCGCTGCTGCGGGCCAGGTCGGCACGACTGGCCGACCCCTTGGCGAACAGCTCCTGGAGCAGCATCGCGCGATGGTGACGACGTGAGTCAGCGCGCTGGAACTTGACCCGTTCCCTGGGCCCACGAGCGGTGGGACTTCTCCACGACATGTTTGTTAGTTCAGCATACTTATATATAGAGTGCAAGCATCAAGTGCGATCCACATCACATTCGATTCGATCAGGAGCACTCATGGCCCGCATCACCTTCGAGGGCGCCCAGCGCTGGTACGACGGGGCCGACGCGGCCGCCGTACCGGGCATCGACCTGACCGTTGCGGACGGCGAGTTCCTCGTCCTGGTGGGCCCGTCCGGCTGCGGAAAGACCACCACTCTCCGGATGCTCGCGGGGTTGGAGGAGGTCGACGCCGGGCGCATCCTCATCGACGACCGCGACGTGACGCGACTGCCACCCAAGGACCGCGACATCGCCATGGTGTTCCAGAGCTATGCGCTCTATCCGCACAAGACCGTTCGCGGCAATCTCGACTTTCCGCTGCGCATGACGAAGGTGCCCGCGGAGGAACGCAACCGCCGGGTCGAGGAGACCGCTGCCCTGCTCGGCCTCACCGACCTGCTCGAGCGCAAGCCCCGGGCACTGTCCGGTGGGCAGCGACAACGGGTGGCCATGGGGCGCGCGATCGTGCGCCAACCGCAGGTCTTCTGCATGGACGAGCCACTGTCCAACCTCGACGCGAAGATGCGGGTGCAGACCCGCAGTGACATCGCCCGACTGCAGCGCGAGCTCGGTGTCACCACCGTCTACGTCACCCACGACCAGGTCGAGGCGATGACGATGGGCGACCGGGTGGCGGTGATGAACGACGGCGAGCTTCAGCAGGTCGACACCCCACTCGCCCTCTACGACCGGCCGGCCAACCTATTCGTGGCCGGGTTCATCGGTTCGCCCCGGATGAACCTGGTGCCCGGCCGCCTCACCGAAGGTGCGGTCATGGTGGGCGGACACCGGGTGCCGATCGGTGCGCAGGTCGCCGCCGGGACACCGTCGCCCGACGTCACCATCGGCGTCCGACCCGAAGGATGGCACCTGGTCCACCCCGGCGAGGGCATCCCGATGCGCGTGGCACTGGTCGAGGAGCTCGGCTCGGAGAGCGTTGCGCACGGCACCGCCGACCTCGACGGATCGCCGATCAGCCTGGCGGTTCGGCTGCCCTCACGCGGTCACGCCGCGCCGGACGACGAACTGCACCTGGCGGTGCCGCCCGAGCACGTCCACCTCTTCGACACCTCGACCGGCAGGCGTCTCGGCTAGCCGCAGGCCACCCCCTGCCGTTACCGAAGCGTATGCAGGTTTTCCGGCCGCAGAACCTGCATACGCTTCGGTAACGGCAGGGGGGTGGCGGACGCCTCAGGACTCCTGCATCGGGATGCGTACGCCGCGTTCGGCGGCCACCTCGGAGGCGAGGTCATAGCCGGCGTCGACGTGACGGATCACGCCCATGCCCGGGTCGTTGGTGAGCACCCGCTCGATCTTCGCGGCGGCCAGGTCGGTCCCGTCGGCGACGCACACCTGGCCGGCGTGGATGGAGCGGCCCATGCCGACGCCACCGCCGTGGTGAATGCTCACCCAGCTGGCACCCGAGGCGGTGTTGACCAGCGCGTTGAGCAGCGCCCAGTCGGCGATCGCGTCGGAGCCGTCCAGCATCTGCTCGGTCTCGCGGTAGGGCGAGGCGACCGAGCCACAGTCGAGGTGGTCGCGACCGATCACGATCGGCGCCTTGAGCTCGCCCGAGGCCACCATCTCGTTGAACTTCAGGCCGGCCAGGTGCCGCTCGCCGTAGCCCAGCCAGCAGATGCGGGCCGGCAGACCCTGGAACGAGACCCGCTCGGCGGCCATGTCGAGCCACTTGTGCAGCCGGGCGTACTCGGGCTTCGCGTCGGCCGGGAACAACTCCTTGATGGCCCGGTCGGTGGCGGCGATGTCGGCCGGATCACCGGAGAGGGCGGCCCAGCGGAACGGGCCCTTGCCCTCGCAGAAGAGCGGGCGGATGTAGGCGGGCACGAAGCCGGGGAACTCGAAGGCCCGGTCGTAGCCGCCCTTGCGGGCCTCGTCGCGGATCGAGTTGCCGTAGTCGAACACCTCCGCGCCGGCATCCTGGAACTCCACCATCGCGCGCACGTGGGCGGCCATCGCGGCCTGCGCTGCCTTGGTGAAACCGACGGGGTCGCTCTCGCGCTGGGTCTGCCATTCCTCGAACGGAACCCCCACGGGCAGGTAGAACAACGGATCGTGCGCCGACGTCTGGTCGGTGACGATGTCGATCAGTCCGCCCCCGGCCTCCTTGGCTGCGAGGTGGCGCTGCAGCAGCTCGGGCACGACCTCGGCGGCGTTGCCGAGCACACCGATCGACAGCGGCTTCCCGGCATCGCGTGCCTCAAGGGCCAGCTCGAGGGCGTGGTCGAGGTCGCGGGCCTGCACATCGAGGAAGCGGTGCTCGATGCGGCGAGTGATGCGGGACTGGTCGCACTCGATGCAGATCGCGACACCGTCATTCATCGTGACCGCGAGCGGTTGCGCGCCACCCATGCCGCCGAGGCCGGCCGTCACAGTGATCGTCCCGGCCAGGGTGTGGTCGTACGACTTGTCCGCGATCGCTGCGAACGTCTCGAAGGTGCCCTGCAGGATCCCCTGGGTGCCGATGTAGATCCACGACCCGGCGGTCATCTGGCCGTACATGGTCAGTCCGAGGTCCTCGAGCCGGCGGAACTCCTCCCAGTTGGCCCAGTCGCCGACCAGGTTCGAGTTGGCGATCAGCACCCGGGGCGCCCACTCATTGGTACGCATGACGCCGACCGGCTTGCCGGACTGCACGAGCATGGTCTCGTCGTCCTCGAGCGTGCGCAGCGTGCGCACCAGGGCGTCGTACGCCTCCCAGCTGCGCGCGGCCTTGCCGGTGCCGCCGTAGACGACGAGGTCCTCGGGACGCTCGGCGTTCTCGGGGTCGAGGTTGTTCATCAACATCCGCAGCGGCGCCTCGGTCTGCCACGACTTCGCGGTCAGCTCGGTGCCGGTGGCGGCGTGGATGGGCAGGCGCGGGTTCTCGGTCATCGGGCGGTCTCCTTCTTCGGGACGTCATACGGGGTGGTCGCAGGGGCTGCCGGAACGTATGACGTCCTGAGGGCGTACGGCGTCATGCGAGTTCTCCGATCACTTCGGTGGCGGCAGCCAGGACGGCACCGGACTGGACGAGCTCGACGACCTTCTCGATCTCGGGCGAGAGGTGGCGGTCCGGCCCGGGGCCCTCGATCCCCGAGGACCGCAGGAGACGTACGACGGCTCCGGTGGCCGGCGAGGGTGTCAACGGCGCACGCATGTCGAGCGCCCGTGCGGCGGTGAGCACCTCGATGGCGACGACACGGGAGAGCCCGTCGACCGAGCGACGCAGCTTGCGTGCGGCCGACCAGCCCATCGACACGTGGTCCTCCTGCATGGCGCTGGAGGGGATCGAGTCGACCGAGGCGGGGTTGGCCAGGCGCTTGAGCTCGGAGACGACCGCGGCCTGGGTGTACTGCGCGATCATGTGGCCGCTGTCGACGCCGGGGTCGTCGGCCAGGAACGGGTTCAGCCCGTGGTTGCGGGCCTTGTCGAGGAAGCGGTCGGTGCGTCGCTCGCTGATCGAGGCGACGTCGGCGGCGACGATGGCCAGGAAGTCGAGCACGTAGGCGACCGGGGCACCGTGGAAGTTTCCGTTGGACTCCACTCGTCCTTCGTCCGCAAGCACGACCGGGTTGTCGACGGCGCTGGCGAGCTCACGGCCGGCCACGGTGGCGGCGTACTCGACGGTGTCACGGGCGCCTCCGTGCACCTGGGGCGAGCAACGCAGCGAGTATGCGTCCTGCACCCGGTTGCAGTCGGGGCCGCGGTGGGAGGCGACCACGCCGGAGTCCTTGAGGAGTGCGGTCAGGTTGGCGGCGGAGGCGGCCTGGCCGGGGTGCGGTCTGATCGCCTGCAGCTCGGGGGCGAAGACCCGGTCGGTGCCGAGCTGCCCCTCGACGGACATGGCGGCCGCGATGTCCGCCGTACGCAGGAGCATGCGGAGGTCGGTGATCGCCATGACCAGCATGCCGAGCATGCCGTCGGTGCCGTTGATCAGGGCAAGGCCCTCCTTGGCCTCGAACTCGACGGGCGTGAGGCCGACGGCGGCCAGCGCCTCGCCGGCGGGCATGAGCGTGTCGTCGGCGTCGCGGACGTCGCCCTCCCCCATCAGCGCGAGCGCGCAGTGCGACAGCGGAGCCAGGTCGCCGGAACAGCCGAGCGAGCCGTACTCGTGGACCACCGGCGTGATGCCGTGGGTGAGCAGGTCGGCGAGCAGCTGGGCGGTTTCGAGCCGGATACCGGTGTGGCCGGTGGCCAGGGTGGAGAGGCGCAGCAGCATCAGCCCGCGGGTGACCTCGCGCTCGACCTCCGGGCCCGACCCGGCGGCATGCGATCGCACCAGCGACTTCTGCAGCTGTGCGCGCATCCCAGTCGGGATGTGGCGCGTGGCCAGGGCGCCGAAACCGGTGGAGATGCCGTACGCCGGGGTGGCCCCGGCCGCGAGCTCCTCGACGACCGCGCGGGCCTTGCCGATGGCGGCCTGCGCGTCCTCCGCGAGGGTGACGCCCGCGCCTCCGCGGGTGACGGCGACGAGCTCTTCGAAGGTGACCGGGCCGGTGCCGATTGCAACGTTGTCCATGCCGACCATCCAACTCCCGGGCCGGACCGGTGACCAGAGGCAAACCTCGGTTCCAGTCTCGGATCCGAGACCGAGATTCGCCATCGGCGCCCGACCTGTGTGCATGGTGGAACCGCTCGACCCACCCTGTTCCCAACAGATGGAGGAAACCTGTGAGCACCGTCGTGTGGATCATCGTTGCGATCGTCGTCGTCCTGATACTCATCGGGCTCATCGGATTCATCGCGTCGCAGGCCAGGCGGAAGAAGGCCGAGCAGCACCGGGCACAGGCCGAAGAACTGCGCTCGGACGCGCAGTCTCGCGCAGGAGACCTCCGCGGGCCGGACCAGGAGGCCCGGGCCGCCCAGGCCGAGGCCGAGCAGCGTCGCATCGAGGCGGAGCGGGCCGAGGCACGGGCCGCCGAGAAGCAGCAGGCTCTCGACCAGCAGAAGGCCGGCGTCGAGGACCAGGTCCGCGAGGCCGACCGACTGGATCCGGACGTGAACCACAAGGCGAAGGACTACCAGCCCCTCGCTCCGGAGCCCACGACCCCGGAACCGAGCGGCCGGGCCGGAGCACCGCAGGCCGCAGCACCGCAGGCCGCAGCACCGCAGGCCGCAGCACCGCAGGCGACAGCAGCCCCGGACGGAGACCAGTACCAGCAGCCCGGCACCGGTCAGCTCGGCAACGCGGCCACGCCTGACGGCGTACCCCACCCGGAGGGCACCGTGGTCAATGCCGACGGAACGCTGACCTACCCCGACGGCAGCGTGCGCCGCGCTGACGGGACCACCATCGACTCAGGCGGCCCCGAGCTGCGCGGCTGACGATCAGGCGTTGGCGAGCACCTCGTCGGCCTGCTCTGCCGACTCTGCCGCGCGGGCGATCCGCTCCTGCTTGACCGCCCAGGTGATGCCACCGAGCCAGGTCACGAAGAGGACGCCCACCGTGCCCCAGAGGGAGGCGGCGGAGACGCCGGTGGCCTCGAGGATCGTCTTGGCGTTGGTGACCACGATCAGACCACCGGCCGCGACTCCGAGCACGCGCGCCGGCAGGACCCGCACCAGCCAGGCCGCGATCGGGGCGGCGATCACGCCACCGACGAGGAGCGCGGCGGCGTATCCCCACTCGATGCCGGAGGAGCCCAGGGCGATGATGAAGCCCAGCGAGCCACCGACCGCGACCACGAACTCTGAGGTGTCGATCGAGCCGATCACCTTGCGCGGCTCGAGACGACCCGAGGAGAGCAGCGAGGTGGTGCCGACCGGTCCCCAACCGCCGCCACCGATCGCGTCGAGCGCGCCACCGAAGAGGCCCATCGGCGCGAGGAAGCCCACGGAGGGGCGACCCTTGAACTGCGGACGGCGACCGCCCAGCACCAGGAACCGCCAGATCACGTAGACCCCCAGCGTCAGCAGGATGGCGCCGACGATCGGCTTGGCGGCGTCGCCGTCGATGCTGACCAGGAAGGTGGCTCCGGCGAAGGCACCGACGAAGCCGGGCACCGCGAGGATCCCGACTGTGCGCCAGTCGACGTTGCCGAACTTGGCGTGGGAGGCGCCGGAGACCAGCGACGTGCCGATCTCGGAGAAGTGGACGGCGGCCGATGCGGCGGCCGGCGCGACACCGGCGGCCAGCAAGAGGGTGGACGACGTGACGCCGTAGGCCATGCCGAGCGAGCCGTCGATGAGCTGGGCGAGGAGGCCGACGAAGCCCAGGACAAGGAGTTTCCGCATGGCGAAGAGTCCCTTCGATAGTAGATCAGAGTGATAGACTTTGTTTATATAGTGACATAGTAGAGATTATCGCCGTGGGCCATGTCAAGTCGACCGCGCCGATCACCTTCCAGTACGTCGCCGACGTCGTCGGGTGGCCGCGGCGCTCACCTACCTCCGCGGCTGACCACTACAGCTCGACGGTGCCACGGATCAATGTGCGGGCAGCGCCACCGACCCACTGGTCGCCGGCCGCGTCGGTCGTGATGCGTACGTCGCCCGCGCGCTGCAGCGCCGTACCCTGGCGGACCGTGTAGTCGGCGGGGACAAGCGCGGCCCCGACCAGCCACACGGCGAAGCCGGCGTTCAGCGAACCGGTCACCGGGTCCTCGCCGATCGCACCCGGCACGAACGCCCGCACCTCGTGGTCGGCCGGACCGTCTGCACCGTGCGGGCCGATCACCCCGAGGTGCAGGCCGGTCAACGCGCCCAGGTCAGGCTCGATGGCCAGCACCCGCTCGGCCGAGGCAAGCACCATCCCGAGCCAGCCGGGACCGTTGTCGATCCAGCTGCTGTGCGCCACCTCGTCGACGGCGATCCCCAGGGCGGCGCACGCGCGGGCCAGGTCGTCGTCCGACACCGGGCCCGAGCGCAGGAACCCCGGCGCCCGGAAGGCCAGCGCGTCGTCGGTGCGGCGAATGTCGACCAGGCCGATGCCGCACTCCTGCACGATGACTTCGTCGGCCGGTACGCCGCCCGTGTCGAGCCAGGCCCGGGCGCTGCCGAGCGTGGGGTGGCCGGCGAAAGGCAGCTCGCCCGAGGGCGTGAAGATCCGCAGCCGGTAGTCTGCGGCAGGGTCGGTCGGTGGCAGGAGGAAGGTCGTCTCCGACAGGTTCGTCCACCGCGCGAAGGCGGCCAGCTGGTCGTCGGTGAGACCGACCGCGTCGTGCACCACGGCGACCGGGTTTCCGGTCAGCGGGGCCGGGGCGAACACGTCCACCTGGGAGAAGTCGAGGGTCGTCATGGACTCACCGTAGGGCGACACACCTCACGGGTCACCAGACGAGACGTGTCGGTGTGGGCTGCCCGGAAGGGCGTTGACTCGGTCCCGTGACCGAGATCTCCGACGTACGCCGCTGGGCGATGCTCGCCGCCAGCACCCTGGCCCAGGCGGCGGGCGCCGTGATGATCCACGGCCCTGCCTTCCTGATCCCGGTGCTGCACGACCGCCGCGGCCTCAGCCTGGCCGAGGCCGGCATGGTCGCCGCCGCCCCGACCGTCGGCGTGATGCTGACCCTGGTGCTGTGGGGGCTCGTCGTGGACCGCTCGGGTGAGCGGTTCGTGCTGCTCTCGGGGCTGGCCGCGACCACCGGCGCCGGGGTCGTCGCCACCCTGAGCGACAGCACGGTCCTCCTCGCCCTGGCCCTCGTGCTGGCCGGAGCCGCGGCGGCCTCGACCAGCTCGGCCAGCGGCCGGGTCGTGGTGGGCTGGTTCCCAGCCGGGCGCCGGGGTCTGGCGATGGGGATCCGGCAGATGGCCCAACCGGTGGGTGTCGGGGTGGCCGCGATCAGCATCGCCGTCGTCGCCGACCGGTATGGCATCGGCAGCGCCCTCCTGGTGCCCACGCTCGCCTGCGCGATCGCGCTGGCTGTCGTCGCCGTGGTCGTGATCGACCCGCCACGTCCCGCGCGCCGGGAGGGCGATGCCGCCAACCCCTACCGGCAGGACGGCTACCTGACGCGCATCCACGGTGTCTCGGTGCTGCTGGTCGTGCCCCAGTTCCTCGTGTGGACCTTCGCCCTGGTCTGGTTGGTCAAGGACCGCGACTGGTCGCCGGCCGCGGCGGGCAGCCTGGTCGCCGGAGCCCAGATCGTCGGCGCCTTCGGCCGGATCGCCGTCGGTCACCTCTCCGACGTGGTGGGCAGCCGGATGCGACCGCTGCAGTGGGTGGCGGTCGCTGCCGCCGTGGCGATGCTGCTGCTCGGCTTCACGTCTGGGGCCGACCTGTCGATCGCCGTGGCCCTGATGGTGCTCGCCACCGCGATCACCGTCGCCGACAACGGACTCGCCTTCACCGCCGTCGCCGAGAGGGCCGGTCCGTTCTGGTCGGGCCGCGCACTCGGTGTGCAGAACACCGCCCAGTTCCTGGCCGCCTCGGCGGTGCCTCCGATCGCCGGACTGGACGTCACCCAGTGGGGCTACTCGGCGGCCTTTGCGGCCGCGGCGTTCTTCCCGTTGCTGGCGGTGGGTCTGGTGCCAGTGCACGACGAGGGCGACCTGGCTGACTGAGCCCAGCCTGAATCACTTCAGTCGATAGGCACGCACCAGCGACTGCGTCATCGTGTTGCCGTGCACGTCGGATGCGGCGACCTTCAGGGACACGAACCTGCCGCGACCAGGGTGCCGATAGGTGGCCACGAACTGTCCCCCACCGCGTGCGGACACCTTTGCCCTGCGCCACGTGGAGCCGTCGTCGTAGGAGACCCAGACCGACATCTCGTCGACGGCCCCGGCGCTCGCTCCCAACTGGTGCGAGGTGTCGAGACGCAACGAGACCCGCTGTCGGTGTCGGCCGGTGTTGGCCAGGTCGAGGGCCGGAGCGGAGCGACCGTCTCGCTCGAGGTCATAGTCCACGTCGATCAGGGGGAGCACCTGCTGCTCGCCGGTGGCCGCGGAGGCGAAGGTCCACGCCGTCCTGGTCTTCGTCGACAGGCCGAGCACGGTGCCGTCGTGGTCGAGGTCGGCCTCGAGTCGATAGCGCGCCCGCGCGTCGGGCACCGCAACTGCGCCCGCCAGTCCGCCCGATCGCTCGAGCAACAGTTCGTCGTCGCCATAGAGACGCAGCGTGGTCGAGCTGCCGGCGAGGCCCCTCATCCAGTGCCCCTCGGAGTCCGTCAGCCCGGCCAGGTCGAACCTCAGTTGGCCCCTGGCCGTGCGCTCGTTGAGCATCCTCCAGTTGTAGGGCGTCGCGGTGTTGTTGGCGACCCCCGGCGACAGGGGCGCGGCCAGCCAGTCCTCGGTGACCCGCTGCCCGGGACGCAGCACCCGGCGGTGCCTCGAGAACAGCAGGTCCCCCGGCAGGTTGTAGAGGAACTGCCACGCGCCGTACGTCGAGATGTCGGGATCCGCGGTGACGTACTCGGTGCGGGTGTAGCCGAGGCTCGGGACGTAGTCCGACGCGGTCGGCGCGCTGCAGGCACACGGAGCCCAGGCGCCGTAACGCATCCGCCAGCCGCGTTCGCCGGTGCCCGTGGTGTGGAAGCGCGACGCGATGGTCGCTAGGTCACCCTTGCGTGCCGTCAACGCGAGCTCCCGCGGAACCTGTTGCCGCTCGACGAAGGTCAACTCGTAGGCATAGGGGGTGCGTGGTGTGCCGTGCAGCCGGAGCTTGACGCCGGAGTGACGCGTGGCGAGCGTTCGCAGGCGTTCCCCCTCGCGGCGGTCGACGGCCAGCACCGGAACCGCCCCTCCGACGGACGGATAGAAGACTCCATCGGTTGCGGCATACAGCAACACCATCGCGGCCCCGGCGTCGGTCGCCGCGCCGACCTGTTCGGCCCAGGTCATCGCGTCGGTTTCCTGGACCAGCGCCACCGACCCGTGCAGCTTCTTCCCGGCCAGGTCCACCGGGGTTGCCTCACCCGCGTCCACCACGGGAAGCGTCTTCGTGCCGTCGAACTCCGGCCCGCCCTCCTGCACGGCGTCCACGGCGTGGTGCCCCCGGCCGGTCGTCTCGGCGGTCAGCAGCGGCACGCCCGTCTCCCACTGGGTGAGCAGTTCGAAGGGCGCGTCGTCGACCCGCTCCGTCGGGGCGACGGAGAGCCGGCTCGGCTCACCGTCGGTGAAGTCCCAGTACCACTCGTCGGAGGTCGACAGGGTGGTTTCGGGGTCACCGCGGTGCATCTTCATGGTCACCTGGCGCGGCGTCGACGGCCTCGGCGTATGCAAGGTGACGGGCCGGGCATTGCGGGCATCGAGCGTGACCGTGAAGTTGGGCGCGGTGGCACTCACCTTGGGGTCCTGGACGATGCTCTGCTCCTCGACGAACCTTCCGCTGGGATCGAGGGTGGTGATCAGTCCGAACACGTTGTACTCGCCCTCAGGGAGCCGCAGGGTCCACTCCTTCTGGTCGGCGGTGAGATAGATGTTGTCGGGGTAGTAGCGACCGTCGCTCTGCAGGTACGGTGTGGCGCGCAGCCGCGCGATGGCGGGTTGACCGTGGGTGTTGAGGGCGCGGAACGTGACGTCGACGGTGTCGTCCTGCTTGAGGAAGCCGACCATCGTCGAGAGCTCGAGGCCGGAGTCGTTCGCGGCCACCACGCTTCCGGAGAACTCGGCGGCCTCTGCGTCGGCGAGGTCGACGTGCACCAGTGCGTGCGCCTCGCCGCCGGCCGGCACGGTCACCGTCTCGGGTGTCACGGAGAGTACGTCGTCGACGGGGTCGCCGTGGTCGTCGACCAGCGAGCTGGTGAGGTCGAGCGTCACCGGTTGGTCGGTGGCGTTGGTGTAGGTCAGCCGCTTGTCCGCGGTCAGCTCACCGGCCACGAACGGCCTGGCGAAGTAGCCGAGGAACGCGACGCCGGTGTCGACGTACACCCCCTGCCTGGTGGCCCGGCCGACGTCGATGACTCCGGCACCCCGGTCGAAGACGTCGCCCGAGGTGGTCGGGCGCGCGGTCGAGGCAAGCGCCGTCTTCACCTGCAGCGGGCTCCAGTCGGGGTGCTGCTGCAGCAACAGGGCGGCGGCCCCGGCAACGTGCGGCGCGGCCATCGAGGTGCCGGTCTTCGAGGTGTACCCGTCAGCGCCGGTGCCGCCCGCGTTGGCGGCCGTGATGCCCATGCCGGGCGCCATCACCTCCGGCTTGAGGCCCTCGTCGCCCATCAGTCCGTTGCGCGAGCCCGACCACTTGGCGTCGGTGCGTGAGACGGCTCCGACGGTGAGGGCACTCGCCGCCGAGCCGGGTGAGGTCACCTCCATCGTCCCGGGTTGCCCGATGCTGCCGTTGCCGGAGGCGACGACGAAGAGCGTGCCGTCGCGCTCGGTCAGCGCGTCGAGCGCCCGGCTGAGGGGGTCATCGCCCTTGGTGACCGGGCCGCCCAGGCTCAGGTTGACCACGTCGGCGTCGTGGGAGGAGGCCCATTCCATGCCGTCGATCACCCAGGAGGACGCTCCCGCACCGGTGTCGTTGAGCACCTTGCCGACCATCAACGTCACGCCCGGGGCGACGCCCCGGTAGAGCCCGTCCGAGGCCGCGCCGGTGCCGCCGACGATCGAGGCGACATGGGTGCCGTGGCCGACACCGTCGTGCACCGATCCGGTGCCGGAGAAGTCCCGGGTGAGCCCGATGTGCTCGGCCAGATCGGGATGAGCGTCGTCGATGCCGCTGTCGAGCACGGCGACCGTGACACCGTCACCCTCGAGGCCGGCCGACCACGCCTCCGGGGCCCCGATCTGCTTCGTGCTGCGGTCGAGGGTCGCCTCGACCCGGAAGTCGAGTGACACCTGCGCCAGGCCGGAGCTGAGCAGCGTCGGCGTGCGGCCGGGCCCGGCGACGTCGTCCCAGAACCGGGCGGCGTCCGACTTCGAGGCCTCGACGGCGAGGGCGTCGATGCTCTCGAGCACCCGCTCCTTCGCCGCGCCCGCCGGCGCGCTGCGCCCCGCCAACGGCGTACGACGGGTGGCTGCGGTGGTGTACTCGACGATCACCGGCAGCGTGGGCCGGTGTGCGTCGTCGTACTGCTGGCGCACCAGCGAGCTGACGTTGAACAGCTCGGGGTCGAGCCGACCGGTGGCGAGCAGCGCCGTGGCCACCCCGGGCTCGACGTGCACGTCCCCGCCGGCGGTGAACGTGTGATAGCCGCCGCGCGGATTCTGCCGGCGGACGACGGTGGCATGCTGGCTGCCGTCGGCGGCCGTGTCGAGCCTGACCACGTCGCCGGTCACCAACGTGACCGTGGCTGACGACGCTGAGCCGCCGGGTCGCGCCGGTGGCGCCGGTGGCGCCGCGCCGTTGGCTCCCGACCCGGTCGGGGTCAGTGCCACCCCGAAGACCAGTGCAACCACGATGGCGCGCCCGAACCGCGATCCCTGCATGGCAGAACTCCTTGGATCCACTCGATGTCGTCTTGGACACTAAGGCGCACCAAGGGCTCGTGGGGCGCCCGGCGATGTCCGGTTCGGACATCGCCCGAATCGGCCAGACAGGCGTGCTCAGATCAGGCCGCGGGCCCGGGCCTGCACACCCGCCTGGAAGCGGGTGCGGGCATCGAGGTCGTCGAGCAGACCGGCCACCCGGCGCCGAACCGTGCGCGCGCTGACCTTCAGCTGCCGGGCGATCGCGTCGTCCCCGAGGCCAGCGGTGAGCAGGGTCAGCAGCTGTACGTCGGGCGCGGCCGGGTGGGCGCTGGCTTCGGCACTGGCGGCGGCACTGGGGTCGGCGCTGGGGTCGGCGAACGCCTTCTCGAACGGGACCGCCCGCTCCCACAACGCCTCGAAGAGCATCACGAGCGCGTCGAGCAACGCCGACGGACCGATCAGCAGGCCCATCGAGCCGACCGACTCGGCGTCCATCGTCAACGGGATCAGCGCGACCCGGCGGTCGGCGATCGACATCTTCAGTGGCAGCCCGTCGATCACCCGGGCCTCCTCGCCGGCCTCGGCCGCGGCGGCCAGCCAGTCGAGCTGGCCGGGCACGTCGAACGCGGTGGTGTCATAGAGCCCGCGGCTGCGGGCACCGCGGGTGAGGTGCTCGACCTCGTCCTCGTTGACGCCGAGCGTCGCGACGTAGGGCGGCCGGTCGAAGGTCAGCACCTCCTCACGGGCACCCAGCTGCAGCTGGCGATAGCGCGCCTGGAGGGCCGACCGGCCACGCACGATGTCGGCCACGCCGTAGCTGGGCTCCTCGCGCTGCTCGGCCCGGAACTCGTCGGCGATGGCACGCGCGGCCAGCACCGCGCGCTGCAGCTCGTTCTCCCGCTCGGCCACCAGCGCGTCGATGGCCATGTCGGGACGCACGGCGACCACCACGTCATCGGGGTTGCGGGCGACCAGCCCCAACGACTCGAGGCGGGCGACCGCGGCGCCGACGTCCTTGACCGCTTCGCCGACGGTGGTGCCGACATCGATCAGCCGCGCCTCCCCCAGCCGTACGACGGCGCGGTAGACCGCGGTCTCCTCCGTGCTGATCCCGAGAGCTTGCAGCATGCATCCCGCCTCGTTGCTGGCTGGTCCCCGTCACCGTAGTCCGGGTCGGCCTCCCCTCGCCTGCCCATTTCCTGACACGATGCGGCCATGAGTCAGGTGCCGGCAGCGACGAGGGCCCTCCGGGTGCTGCGCTTCCTCGCCGCGCAACCGGGTCCGGTGCCTCTCGATCGCATCATGAGCGAGCTCGACCTGCCGCGCAGCACGGCGTACCACTTGGTCAACACGATGATCGACGAGGGATTCGTGACCCACCTCGCGGACGAACGCCGCTACGGCTTGGGGGTCGCGGCGTTCGAGGTGGGCAGCGGCTACACGCGGCAGGCGCCGTTGCAGCGGATCTCGCGCCGACCCCTCGCCGAGCTCGTCGACCGCACCGGACAGAGCGCCCACCTGGCCGTGCTGCACGGGCGCGACGTGCTCTACGTGATCGAGGAACGCGCACCGGGACGGCCGCCGCTGGTCACCGATGTCGGCGTACGCCTGCCGGCCCACCTCACCGCCAGCGGCCGGGCGATCCTGGCGGCGCTGCCCGCCGCGCAGGTACGCGCCGCCTACCCCGACAAGGCCTCGTTCGTCGACCGGCACGGCGCCGGGCCGACCGGGCCGCGCCAGTTGGCGGCGCTGCTCTCCGACACCCGGCAACGCGGGTTCGCCACCGAGGACGGCGAGGTGACCCCGGGCCTGGCCAGCGTCGCCGCCGGAGTGCTCGACCACAACGGCTACCCCGTGGCCGGGGTCGCGGTCACCCACCCCACCGGTGACGTGGTGCCACGCCTGCCCGAGGAAGTGCGACGCACCGCGGCCGAGCTCACCCGCCGACTCGGCGGCCGGGCCACCCGGTCCACGCACTGACTCCTCCGAGTGACCTGAACCACACTCGTTCGTTGGGCCATGCATGCAGCCCGTGCCGAGTCGCTCCCGTGGCCCCGTCGTCCGCCTCCTCCTGGCCGGCGGAATCGCGGTGGGCCTCGTAGCCACGGCGATCACCGTGCCGTCCTACTCGTTCACCCGCACCACCTCCGTGGCCGACAGCTACCAGGCGACCAAGCCGGTGCAGGCCGCCGACGGTCACTGGCACAAGCACGACCCGGCGCGCAAGAACGACCTGAGCCAGTCCGACGAAGTCTCCGCGAACACCGCCGCCACCGCATCCACCCAGGACCCGACGACCGCGGCACAGGCCCGACGCAACGCGGCGTACGTCGCCAAGGGGCGCACCAGCCCGGACCCCCAGCTCCGACGGGTCTCGCTGCGCAGCCCGCGCAGGACGGTGCCGCAGAACCGGTACGCCGTCGCCGGCGGTTGCTACGGCGTGGCCGGTAGGCCGCTCCGCTTCCAGGCCACCGACCTGGGCGTGAACCTGCTCTACACGACCGACCGCAAGTTCCTCAGCGCGGCGCAGTCGGGTGGGGTGGCCCCGGCCGACAAGCCCTCCGTCTCCGGGGAGTGGATCACCCGCAGAACCGACCGGGGCTTCACCTTCCAGCTCGCCGACGGTCGCTGGTTGACCGGTCGCGGGGACGCGATGAGGGCCGGCAGCAAGCCCACGGCGTACCCGCTCCACACCACCAGCGGCTGCCCGGCCTACCCCGAGGTGCAGGTCAACGTCAGCGGCAACCCGCATGCCGGCACGACGAACTTCCAGGAGGTGCGCGGCTACATCGACGCGCACGTCCACGGAATGGCCTTCGAGTTCCTCGGCGGAAAGGTGCACTGCGGCAAGCCCTGGGACAAGTACGGCGCCCCCTACGCACTGCGTGACTGCCCCGACCACGAGCTCACCAACGGCAACGGCGCCCTGCTCGAGTCGGTGCTGTCAGGGAAGGCTTCGCACGACCCGGTCGGCTGGCCCACCTTCAAGGACTGGCCGGCCCCGAAGTCGCTGACCCACGAGGGCACCTACTACAAGTGGATGGAGCGATCCTGGCGCGCCGGGCAGCGGATCTTCGTCAACCTCCTGGTCGAGAACGGCAAGCTCTGCCAGATCTATCCGATGAAGAAGAACTCCTGCAACGACATGGAGTCGGCCAAGCTGCAGGCCAAGGACATGCGCGCGATGGAGCGCTACATCGACGCGCAGTACGGCGGCCCCGGCAAGGGTTGGTACCGCATCGTCACCAGTCCCGAGCAGGCCCGCAAGGTGATCAACCAGGGCAAGCTGGCCGTGGTCATGGGCATCGAGGTCAGCATTCCCTTCGGCTGCACGATGAAGCTCGACATCCCCCAGTGCGACCGGGGCGCCATCAAGCGCCAGCTCGACGACCTCTACGACATCGGCGTCCGCCAGATGGAGCTGGTCAACAAGTTCGACAACGCCCTCTCAGGGGTGGCCGGCGACGAGGGCGCGGTCGGAACCGCGGTCAACGTGGCCAACTTCCTCGAGACCGGCTCCTTCTGGAACATGAAGCACTGCGAGCCCGCCGACGGCGAGTCGGCCGACAAGACCCAGCTGGCGCTGCCCGACATCAGCGGCGGGCAGCAGGACGCATTGTTCGGGGCGCTGGTGCAGATCGCCGGGATCGGGCTGCCCGCCCTCCCGCTCTACGGCACGCCGTTGCACTGCAACCAGCGCGGACTGACCGACCTCGGCAGCTATGCGGTCAACCAGCTGATGAAGAAGAAGATGCTGGTCGATCCCGACCACATGAGCGTCAAGGGTCGTCAGGCCACGCTGACCCAGCTCGAGCAGGCCAAGTACTCCGGCGTCGTCTCCAGTCACTCGTGGTCGACGCCCGACGCCTACCCGCGCATCTACCGGCTCGGTGGTTTCGTCGCCCCGATGGCCGGTGACTCCACCGGGTTCTACAAGAAGTGGCAGCGCCACCTGGGCTGGGCCGACAAGCGGTTCTACTTCGGGTTCGGCTATGGCGCCGACATCAACGGACTGGCCGAGCAGGGCCTGCCTCGAGGGGCCGATGCGCCCAACAAGGTGACCTACCCGATCACCGGCATGAACGGCGTCAAGATCGGCCAGCAGCACAGCGGCGAGAGGGTCTACGACATCAACGTGGACGGGGTCGCCCACTACGGCCTCTATCCCGACTGGATCGAAGACCTGCGCAGGATCGGCGGTGCCTCACAGGGGAAGGCAATCGTCGAGGACCTCAGCCGCGGCCCCGAGGCCTACCTGCAGACCTGGGAAAGGGCCGAGGGCATCCGGGCGGACTCGTGCCGCAACCCGAAGCTGCGTCGTACGCCGGCCGCAGTCAAGCGCCTGGTCCACAAGGGGATGAGCACGACGGCCGTGATGAAGAAGGTCGGCCAGCCCTACACGCGCCTCGGTACGACGTACGGCATCTGCGCGAAGTCGGCGAAGAAGGGAAGGCTGGTCCGGATGACGATCACCTTCACCAAGGCGGGAAAGGTGCGCTCGGTGCGACGGTGACGCATCCGCAAGTGAGGTCTGACTAACATCCGCCGAGCGTTACCGGCACGTAGGATCAGCCTCACAGCGTGGACCCCATGACGGACGGGGCCGCGGCGCAATAGGCTCAGCCCCGCGCCTGATCTCCGGGCGCAGGAAGCTTGACGAGGAGCAGTTCTTCCATGCAGATCTTCGCCATCGTGGTGTCCTTGGCCGTCTCGGCCGTGGCCGTCGTCATGACCGTGAGAGCGGTCCAGTCGATGTTGGCCACAATCCGGATCGGCCAACCGGCGCTCGGCCGCACGGACCAGCCCGGGAAGCGCACGCTCAACATGCTGAAGGAGACGGTCCTCCACACGCGCATGCTGCAGTGGACGTGGGTCGGCATCCTGCACTGGTTCGCCTTCGCGGCCTTCATCGTGCTCTCCACGGCGGTGCTGCAGGCGTTCTTCCAGCTCTTCAAGGCCGACTTCGCGTGGCCGATCATCGGCCACTTCTTCCTCTACGAGTGGATCTGCGAGTTCATCGGTCTCCTCGGCGCCGTGGCGATCGTCCCGCTGTTCATCTACCGCGTGATGAACCGTCCCTCGGCCAACGGTCGCCAGAGCCGCTTCTTCGGCTCGACCATGTGGCAGGCCTACTTCGTCGAGGCGATGGTGTTCCTCGAGAGCATCGCGATCATCTTCATCCGTGCCGCGGAGTACAAGCACGTCGACGACGCCGAGGCCTGGCACTTCCCGATCAGCCACTTGATCAGCGGGATGTACCCCGACTCGCACTCCTCGCTCGAGAACATCATCTACTTCATCGCGATGGTCAAGATCGTCTCGGCGATGGCCTGGCTGATGGTGATCTCCTCCAACCTGACCATGGGTGTGGCCTGGCACCGCTTCACCGCCTGGTTCAACATCTGGTTCAAGCGCGAGGCCTCCGGCCGCACCGCACTGGGCAACCTGAAGCCGCTGGTCTCCGACGGCAAGCCGATCACCCTCGACGACATCGACGACCTCGACGAGGACTCCAAGCTCGGTGTCGGGGCGATCGAGGACTTCTCCTGGAAGGGCATCCTCGACTTCACCACCTGCACCGAGTGTGGCCGCTGCCAGTCGCAGTGCCCGGCCTGGAACACCGAGAAGCCGCTCTCCCCGAAGCTGCTGATGATGGGCCTGCGCGAGCACGCCTATGCCACCGCCGGCGCTGCCGCCGCGGGCGAGGAGATGCCCGAGAAGTCGCTGATCGGCAAGGGCGAGGCCGGCGAGTCCGGCGACGTGCAGGACTGGTTCTACAACCCCGAGGGTGCCGACTTCGTCATCGACGAGGACGTCCTCTGGTCGTGTACGTCGTGTGGCGCCTGCGTCCAGCAGTGCCCCGTCGACATCGAGCACGTCGACCACATCGTCGACATGCGCCGATACCAGGTGCTCGTCGAGTCCAACTTCCCGGCCGAGCTCAACCAGCTCTTCAAGGGTCTGGAGAACAAGGGCAACCCGTGGAACATGTCGGCCTCGGCCCGCATGGACTGGGCCAAGGGCCTCGACTTCGAGGTGAAGGAGGTCGGCAAAGACCTCGACGACCTCGAGTCCGTCGACTGGTTGTTCTGGGTCGGCTGCGCCGGTGCCTACGAGGACCGCGCCAAGAAGACCACCCGCGCCGTCGCCGAGCTGCTCGACATGGCCGGCGTCAGCTTCGGCGTACTCGGAAATGGCGAGACCTGCACCGGTGACCCGGCCCGCCGCGCCGGCAACGAGTTCGTGTTCCAGGGCCTGGCCCAGCAGAACGTCGAGACGTTCAAGGAGTTCAAGGTCAAGAAGGTCGTCTCGACCTGTGCGCACTGCTTCAACACGCTCAAGAACGAGTACAAGGAGTTCGGCATCGAGCTGGAGGTCGTGCACCACACCCAGCTGCTGAACCGTCTCGTCCGCGAGGGCAAGCTCACCCCGGTCAAGGAAGGGGCGGGCGCCGCCAAGCGCTCGATCACCTACCACGACCCGTGCTACCTCGGCCGGCACAACCAGGTCTACTCGCCGCCGCGCGAGCTGCTGCAGATCCTGCCCGGCGCCGAGGTCAAGGAGATGGAGCGCAATTCCGAGAAGTCCTTCTGCTGTGGTGCCGGTGGTGCCCGCATGTGGATGGAGGAGACCATCGGTGAGCGGATCAACGTCAACCGCACCAAGGAGGCCGTGGGCACCGGCGCCGACCAGATCGCGGTCGGCTGCCCGTTCTGCCGGGTGATGCTGGCCGACGGCCTGACCGCCGAGCAGGCCAACGGCGGCGCCCGCGAAGAGGTCGAGGTGCTCGACGTCGCGCAGATGCTGCTCGCCTCGGTGAAGGGCGAGGTCGCCACCCGTACGCCGAAGCCGGCTGCGAAGAAGTCGGCTGCTGCCCCCGCTGCTGAGAAGGACGTCGCCACGCAGGCTGCGCCCGCCGCCGGCGACGTCACCCAGACCGCCGACACCGTCACCGACACCGAAGACGTGGGCCCGGCCGCCAAGGCCTCCGGTGGGTCGTCGTTGTTCGACACGCCCGCTGACTCCGCGCCGGCCGAGAAGTCGGGTGGGTCGCTGTTCGACACGCCCGCCGACTCGGCGCCTGCCTCCGCACCGGCAGAGAAGCCCGCGGCCTCCGGTGGCTCGTTGTTCGACGTCGAGCCCGATGCTCCGGCGGCCAAGTCTGCTCCGGCCGAGACGGCTCCGGCTCACTCGGCTCCGGCGGAGCAGCCGGCCGCCAAGGCGGAACCCGCTGCCGATCTGGGTGGCGGTGGCTCGTTGTTCGACGTCGAGCCCGACGCACCCGCGACCAAGTCTGCTCCGACGGAGTCGGCACCCGCTGCGTCCGCACCGGCGGAATCGGCCGCGGCGGAGCAGCCGGCCGCCAAGGCCGAGCCCGCTGCTGACCTCGGCGGAGGGGGTTCACTCTTCGACATCCCCGCCACCGAACCGGCCGCTCCTGCCGCCAAGGCCGAGCAGCCAGCCGCTGACGACGCGTCGACCGAGAAGCCGGCCGAGGCCAAGGCTGAGCCCGCCAAGGCTGAGCCGGCCAAGGACATCGACATGTCCGGTTCGCTCTTCGACATCCCGGCCGCGGAGCCCCAGGCCCCGGCCGCGAAGGAGGCAGCCACCACCGAGGCTGCGAGCACCGAAGAGCCTGCTGCCGAGGAGGCCGCCGCCGAACGTGCACCCGCTCAGGAGCCTGCCGTCGAGGCACCGGCCATTGAGGCACCGGCCACTGAGAGTTCGGCGACCGCGGAGACGACCGAAGCGGCTCCGGTCGCGTCCTCGTCCGCCACTGCTTCCACGCCGAACACCGATGTGGACATTGCCAGCGCTGGGTCGCTCTTCGACATCGCGGCCCCCGAGGCCAGCACGGTCCAGAAGCCGGCACCTGCTGCCGAGGCACCCCCCGCCGAAGAGCCTGCCGCCGAGGCCGAACCGGTCAAGGCAGACCCGGCTGAGGACCTGGCCGAAGCACCGGCTGCCGAGGCACCCGCCAATGAGCCTGCCGCAGAGAACGATTCGGACGAGCCTGCTCAGGCACCGTTGTCCGGTGCGGAGCTGAGCCAGGCCGCGACGGAGGCTTCACCGGAGCCGGCAACAACCGAGTCTGCGTCAACCCAGCCTGCGGCAACCCAGTCTGCGGAGACCCAGTCTACGGAGACCGAAACTGCGGAGACTGCCGAGTCGGACCCGGAAACCATCCTGGATGCCGATGATGCCCCGGCCGCGGACGAAGCCAGCGAGTCGGCCAAGCCGAAGCCCGCAGAGAACACTCCGAAGCAGGCCGACATCAACGAGGCGGGTTCACTCTTCGACCTCTGATCGGTAACGGGTAGCCGGCCGAAACTAAAGATGGCGGAACTTTTCAGTCACCTGGTGACTGAAAAGTTCCGCCATCCTCAATTTGGTCGGCGCGCGATCCTTGACGCTTCGTGACCTCAGCCGATCGCCTCGACCATCGTCTGCAGGGCGGCACCGACCTCTTCGGCACTGGTGACAGTGGTCATGTTGCTCGAGGTGAAGAGCACCCCGTCCTCGTAGTCGACGGCACACGCGTAGGACTCCATGCCGTCGATGACCTTGGCGCAGTAGGCGTCGCCCACACGCGTGACGGGGTTGTCCGTGGCCTCGGCGTACGCCTTGGCCGTCAGGTCCTTCATGTACTGATAGATCAGCATGTCCGTCATGTCCGAGCCCTTGTAGGTCGCCGAGACGAACGACTCGTCGGCGCCGACCTGGCCATCCTCGGTTCCGGTCGAGGTGTCGAGGGTGCGGCCGTCCACCTCCTGGGGAAAGACGAAGACCGCGTCGCCGGCGGGAGCGGAGGTCTCCGGCTCGGTGGGTGAGGTCTCCGGTTCGGTGGGCGAGGTGGAGACGTCCTCGGTCGGAGATGCCGACTCCGAAGGGGTCGCCGAGTTGGACTTGTCGTCGTCCGCACTGTTCTTGTCGTCGTCGTCACCGGTGAAGACCAGCACGGCCGTGACCACGCCGGCGATCACCAGCACCAACACCGCAGCCAACACGATCCACAGCGTCTTCTTGCTGCCGCCGGACTGGCCGGGGCCACCAGGCTGACCGGGGCCGCCCGGGCCACCGGGGCCGCCCGGGCCCCACTGCTGCTGGCCGTACGGGTTCTGCGGACCGGGCTGTTGCCCGTAGGCGCCGGGCTGGCCCTGCTGCTGCCCCCACTGGGGTTGCCCGTACGGATCCTGGGGACCGGCTGGTTGACCGTACCCACCGGGCTGGCCCTGCTGCTGTCCCCACTGCGGCTGCCCGGGAAGCGGCTGCGTGGGGTGGTTCTCCTGCGGTTGTTCGTAGGGGTTCTGCCCCCACTGGTTGGGCGGCTGCTCCGACATGACCCGATCCTTCCAAGAAGATGACAACGCGTTGATCATCGCTTGTCACGCCGCGCGACGTCGCCCCGCATCACCAATTTGCCGCGCAATCGTTGTTCCTCCCGCGTGATCCGAAGGCATCGCCCGGCTCCGAAAGGGACCCCCATGCACACCCGCCGCACCTCTCCCCTGATCGCTGTCCTGGCCGGCCTGGCACTCGTTGCCACCGGCGTCGCGGCACCCGCGGAGTCCGCGCCGACAACCCCCGCGTCTGCGCCAGTCGCGTCGGCGCGCGTGGCAGCCGCGGACAGCACATGGACCCCTCGTGGTGAGGACCACCCGAACACGACCGTCATCAAGGACCTGGCGATCCCGATGTCGGACGGCGTGACGCTGCGCGGCGACCTGATGCTTCCGGCGAACGCCGATGGCAAGGCCGTCGACCAGAAGTTGCCCGTGATCGTCACCATCACGGCGTACAACAAGAGCCTGCAGGGGGCCGCCGGCGGGCTGGCCGGGGGCGATCCGTCGTACCTCGTCAAGCGCGGGTATGCCCAGTTGACCGTGGACGCGCGCGGCACCGGGAGCTCCGAGGGCACCTGGCAGGCCTTCGCGGCCCGGGAGAACAAGGACGCTGGCGAGGTGATGACGTGGGCCCACGAGCAGCCGTGGTCCAACGGCGACACCGCGATGACCGGTCCCTCCTACATGGGGATCAGCCAGATCTGGGCCGGCTCTGCCCAGCCGCCCGGACTGAAGGCACTCTTTCCGCAGGTGCCCGGTGCCGACGTCTATCGCGACGTTGTGGCCTCCGGCGGCCAGCTCGATGTCGGCTTCATCCCGTTGTGGCTCGGCCTGGTCACCGGCACGGGCATCGTGCCGCCGGCCGTCACCGCGGGCGATCCGGCGTCCGGGTTGAACGCGCTGCTCTCCCACCTCGGTGGCGCACTGAGCTTCACCACCCCCTTGCTGCTCAATGCGGTGCTGGGCCGGGAGCCGGCGTACGACGGGGCGTTCTACAAGGAGCGCAGCGCGATCAACGTGGTCGACAAGGTCAACGTGCCGACCTTCTTCATCTCCGGTGAGTACGACCTGTTCCAGCGCGGCACTCCGCTGCTCTTCGAGAACCTGCAGCAGCGCGGTGTCCCGACCAAGATGATCGTCGGGCCGTGGGACCACCTGCAGGGCTCGTCCGGCGACGACGTCGACCAGGCCGGGTACGGCGAGCTGGCCGAGCTCCAGCTGCGCTGGTTCGACCACTACGTCAAGGGCATGCCCGACCCGACGCTCGACTTCGACATCGCCCCGCTGACCTACTACGAGCAGGGCACCGGCGACTGGAGGACCAGCCAGAAGTGGATCGGTTCGCAGCTGCGTGCCACCAGCTACCGCCTGTCCGGCTCCGCCACGACGGGTCTTGAGAACGGCTCGCTGACCACCGGTCAGGTGAGCGCCGGCACCGCCGATGTCCTGCCGATCCCGGTGGCCGGACTGTGCACGCGCTCGATGAACCAGTGGACCGCCGGGTTGCCCAACGCAACCGGGTTGGCGAATGCGTGCCTGGAGAACAACGCCCTCAACGACAGGGCCGGCGTCGTCTTCGAGACCGAGCCTGTCGACGAGCCGGTCGCCATCCAGGGCCCGATCAACGCCCACCTCTACGTCTCCAGCCTCGGCGGCGACGGCATGTTGTCGGTGGCTGTCGAGGACGTCGCCCCCGACGGCACCGTGTCGAGGCTGACCGGTGGCTGGCAGGTGATCTCGCTGCGCGAGCTCGACGCGTCGCGGTCCCGCTACCTCGACGGCAAGCTGATCCAGCCGTTCCACCCGTTCACCAAGGCCTCCAGGAAGCCACTGCGGAATGGCGCCGTCGCCCCGGTCGACGTCGAGGTGTTCCCCATGGGCGCCAAGATCCAGAAGGGCCACCGGCTCCGCCTCGCCGTGCAGGCCTTCGACGTGCCACACCTGCTGCCGTCACTGCCGGACGTGCTCGGCACCCTGACCGTGATCAGGATCCACAGCTCCGCGCAGTACCCCTCCGAGCTGACCCTGCCCACGATCGGCGCCGCGACCAAGGCCGGGAACCACCCCTGACGCCAGTACGACATCATTTGACATCACTTCATCCTTGACATGACGTCATAGTGATGTCAGAGTGATGCACATGGACATCACGCCGTACATCGACAGTCTCCGACGCGACCTCGTGGCCGCGGCGGAGACCGGCGACGCCGAGGTCAAGGCCGCCGCCGAACGACTTGCCATGGCCCTCGACCCGGCCGCCCGACTGGCGCTGATGGAGGCCATCTCCCACGCCGCCAGCGAGATCACCGCCGAGATGCCCAACGGCTCGGTCGACGTACGCCTCGACGGCCGCGAGCTCGGCTTCGTCATCGACACCCCGATGACCGCACCAGCACCGCCCCCTCCTCCCGCACCGCCCGCACCCGAGGAGCCCGAGGACGACGGCGTGCTCGCCCGCGTCACGCTGCGGATCCCCGAGTCGGTCAAGGCGAAGGCGGAGGAGAGGGCCGCTCAGGCCGGTCACTCGCTGAACACCTGGCTGGTCAACGTGGTGCGCAACGCGACCCACAGTGACCAGTCGATCAATGTCGACATCGACCTCTCGAGCCTGCCCTTCATGGGCGGCGACCCGTTCGGTCGCGGGCCATCGCGCGGCAATCGCCGCATGACCGGCTGGGTCTGAGAACCCAGCAGAACCTCATCCAACACAGGCCACGGACCAGCACGCAGGCTGGTCCGGAGGACGAACACACCCTGGAGACCCCATGGACCACACCTTCGAAACACCCAACCCCGTCGAGTTGTACGTCGAGCTCGGCCGCGGCAATCTCTCCGTCACCACCGGTGACACCACCCAGAGCACGATCACCCTGAGCGGCAAGGGCGCAGAGAACGTCACCGTCGAACAGAGCGGCAACCACATCAACGTGATCGCCCCTCGCGAGCGGGGTGCCATCTTCGGAGGCAGTGAACCCCGCCTGGAAGCGGTCATCACGGTCCCCGACAACTCCGAGGTGGTCACCAAGACCGGTTCCGCGGACCAGAGCCTGCACGGCCGCTATGCACTGGCGGAGCTGAAGTCCGGCTCGGGCGACATCCGGGTCGAGGACGTGACCGGTCCGATGACGATCAACACCGGATCGGGCAACGTGAAGGTTCGCGACTGTGGTGGCGACCTGCGCGTGAAGTGCGGCTCGGGCGACGTGGAGATCGTGCACGCCGCCGGCGACGTCGGCGTCTCGACCGGCAGCGGCGACGTGACCTTCGGAAGCACGGAGTCCTCCGTGCGCGTCAAGTCCGGTTCCGGCGACCTCGGCATCCGCCTGGCCAGTGGCGACATCACCGCCCAGACCGCCAGCGGTGACGTCACTGTGCAGGAGCTCCGCCGCGGCAACCTGACTTCGAAGAACGCCTCCGGCGACATCCGCGTGGGCATCCCCGCCGGCGTGCCGGTGTGGACCGACGTCCACACCGTCACCGGACGCATTGCCTCCGACCTCGCCGGCGCCGGCCAGCCCGCCGCCGACCAGGAGCACATCGAGCTCCGCGCCACCACCGTCAGCGGCGACATCAGCCTCAAGCAGCTGTGAACCGCACACCCAACGAAAGGATTCGTCATGAGCATCGGCAACTACGACACCGGAGACCTCGCCCGCCAGGCGATCGAGGAGCGCATCGCCCGAGCCGCTGATGACCGGCTAGCCCACAACACCGTCCGAGCTCCTCAGCCGCGCCGCCGTGCGTTGGCTCGCAAGATCCGTCGGTTCGCCGACGTCCTCGACAACTGATCAGCAGCGCCCGCGGTCGGCCTTCGGTCGCCCTCCACGAGGGACTTCCCGGCCGAAACAGGCACTCCCCGGCCGGAATTTCGGCCGGGAGGAGGCCATTTCCCCGGGTACCCGGGGAAATGGGAGAGGGGAAAGGGCCGATCAGGAGCGCATGGCGACCCCATGGCGCCAGTAGCCCATGAAGGCCACCTGGTGACGATCGATCTCGAGCTCCTTGACCAGCACCCGACGCAGAGTGGTGACCACCTTCGACTCCCCCGCGATCCAGGCATAGAGCCCGGCCAGGTCGTGGCCGATCACCACCACCGTGTCGTCCAGCTCCTCGCCCGAGGACGAATAGGTCGGCGTCTCCCACAGGTCGGGATCGACCGAGACGTCGTCGACGACCTCGCCGACCGGGGCCAACCCGAAGTGCTCGCGCACCGTGCTGATCAGCTTCTCCCCGTGGGGCGCACCGTCGCGCGGGAGCCAGATGACCTCGACGCCCTCGGGATGCACCAGCTCCTGCACGTCGGCAGCGACCGGCACCTCCAGCAGCGCCGTACCGACCGCCTTGGCCGGCAGGTCCGCGAGGATCGAGGCGATGGCCGGGACCGCGGTCTCGTCCCCGACGAGGAAGAGGTTGCGGGCCGTGCCCGGGTCGAACTCGATTCCACCGAAGGGTACGCCGCGGCGGGGCGCGAGGATGACCAGCCGGTCACCCACGACGGCCTTGGCCGCCCATGCCGAGCCCGGCCCGGTGGCCCCTTCGGCCAGGTGCAGCACGAAGTCCACCACCAAGCGGGTGTCGACGCCCTCACCGCGGACCTCACGGACGGTGTAGGTGCGCATGTGGCCGCGCTCCTCGGCGGGAATGTCCATCCACGTGGTGAACCACGACTCGTCGGCGCCCTCGAAGGAGGCCAGTCGACCGGCCTCGTTCGGGAAGACCACCTTGAGGCGCTGGTCGAAGAGCGGACCATCGACGCCGAAGTCGGCCAACGCGGGTGAGCCGAGCTCGATCCGCACGAAGGTGGGGCTGACCTGCTCCACGGCGGTCACCTCCACCTCGCTCAGGATGAGGGGAAGTTCCTGGGTGGCAGTGCTCATGGCGTCGTCCTCGGGTCGTGGCGTCCGATCGGGACCACCAGCGGGGTGTGGGAAACAGGGTCAGTGATCACGCGGCTGTCGAGCCCGAAGACCTCGCGCACGACGTCCTCGGTCACCACGTCGTGGGGCGAGCCCTCGGCGGCCACCTCACCGTCGCGCATGGCGACCAGGTGGTCGGCGTACCGGGCCGACAGGTTGAGGTCGTGCAGCACCATCACGATGGTGGTGCCGCGGCTCCGGTTGAGGTCGGTGAGCAGGTCGAGCATCTCCACCTGGTGGGCGACGTCGAGGTAGGTCGTGGGCTCGTCGAGGAGCAGCAGGTCGGTGCCCTGGGCGAGCGCCATCGCGATCCACACCCGTTGCCGCTGACCGCCGGAGAGCTCGTCGACGAACCGGTCGGCGAGGTGGGTGGTGTCGGTCAGCTGCAGCGCCTCGGCCACGGCCAGGTCGTCCTCACGGTTCCAGCGCCGGAAGGCACCCTGGTGGGGGTGGCGGCCACGGCCGACCAGGTCGACGACGGTGACTCCCTCGGGCGTGATCGGGTTCTGCGGCAGCAGGCCCATCGCCCTGGCGACCGCCTTGGTCGGGGTCTTGTGGATGGCCCGGCCGTCGAGCAGCACCGAACCGGCCGACGGCTTCAACAGCCGCACCATGCCTCGCAGCAGCGTCGACTTGCCGCATCCGTTGGCGCCGACGACCACCGTGACCGCGTGGTCCGGAACCCGCACCGACAGTCGTCTGACCACGGGTCGGTCGCCGTAGCCGAGGGTGACCGAGTCGGCCACCAGGCGGGCAGTCGACGGCATGCCGTCATCCGCGAGATCGACCTCAAGGGCAGTCATCAGGCCCTCCTTCCGGCGCGGCCCACGGCCAGCAACCACAGCAGGAACGGGGCACCGAGGGCGCCGGTGACGACTCCCACGGGATAGTTGATGTCGGCCAGCAGATAGTCGGCGACGTAGTCGGCGCCGACCACGATGATCGCACCGACCAGGCCCGCGCCGACGATCGTGGTGCGCCCACGGTTGAGCTGGCGCGAGATGGGCCCGGCCAGGAACGAGACGAACGCGATCGGCCCCGCCGCGGCGACGGCCAGGGCGACCAGCAGCACCGCCAACAGCAGCAGTACGTCGACGCGGCCGGGCTTGACTCCCAGCGCCGACGCGGCGTCCTGACCGAGCTCGGTGATGCGCAGCATCCGGGAGGCCCACAGCACGACCGGCACCAGCACTGCGAAGCAGATCCCGAAGAACCGCACCGCCGGCCAGTCGACCTGGTTCAGGCTTCCAGTCATCCACCGCAGTGCCAGCTGGGCGTCATAGATGTCGGCGCGGGTGAAGAGGTACTGGATCACCGAGAGCAGGCCGGCCGCCATGCCGATGCCGACGAGCACGAGCCGGTGGCCGAGCAGGGTGCCGGCCACCAGTCGTACGACGACGGCCACGCCGACGGCGCCGGTGACCGCGGCGACGCTCACCCAGTTGCCGCTCTGGTCGAGGGTGACGATCGCGAAGACCGCGGCGGCGCTGGCCCCGGTCGTGACGCCGATGATGTCGGGGCTGGCCAACGGGTTGCGCAGGGTGGTCTGGAAGATCGCGCCACCGACACCGAACGCCACGCCGACGAGGACGCCCAGGAGGGCCCGCGGCAGCTTGACCTCCGTCACGATGTAGCTCGCCACCGGGATCTCGGTGCCGGTGATGATGCGGAAGAAGTCGGGGACGGTGATCGTGTAGTCACCGAGCAGGACCCGGGCGCCGAAGACCGCCACGAAGGCCACGAACAGCCCGGCGAGCACCAGTCCCGAGCGCCGGGCAGGGCGGCGACGAGCTCGGCGCACGACGCTGATGTCGACCTCGGTCTCCACCTTGCGGACGGGCGTCAGGGCGGCCATCAGATCCCTCCCATGCGGCGTCGGCCGATCATCCAGAGGAACACGGGGACGCCGAGCACGGCGGTCATGATGCCGACCTGCACCTCGGTGGGTGGGAGCACGACGCGCCCGACGACGTCGGCAGCCGTCGTGAGTACGGCGCCGTACCCGGCGCTGAAGGGGATGATCCGACGGTAGTCGGATCCGACGATCGAGCGCACGAGATGTGGGATGACGAGGCCGACGAAGGCGATCGGGCCGGCCAGCGCGGTGGCGGTGCCGGCGAGCAGGACGATCGCCAACCCGAGCACGACGCGGTCGAGGACCACGCGCCGGCCCAGCCCGCGGGCCAGGTCGTCGCCCAGCGCGAGCAGGTTGAGCAGGCGGGAGCCGACGACGGCCAGCACGGCGCCGGCGACCAGGAACGGCAGCCCGGTGAGGAGTACGTCGAAGTCACGACCGCCGAGCGTGCCCACCTGCCAGAAGCGGAAGACGTCGAAGGTCGCACGGTCGGTCAGCAGCACCGCGGAGACCCAGCTGGTCAACGCGGCGGAGAGAGCGGCACCGGCGATGGTGAGCTTCATCGGGGTGGCACCGTCACGGCCGAGCGAGGCGATCGCGTGCACGAGCACCGCCGCGACGGCCGCGCCGGCGAAGGCGAACCAGAGGCGACCGGACAGGTCGCTGACCCCGAACCAGGCAATCGCCAGCACCATCGCGAATGCGGCACCGGCGTTGACGCCGAGGATGCCCGGGTCGGCCAGCGGGTTGCGGGTCAACCCCTGCATGCAGGCCCCGGCCAGGCCGAGGGCCGCGCCGACGGCCAGGCCGAGGAAGGTGCGCGGCCAGCGCGACTCCGCGATGCCGTGATCGGGATGGGCGGCATCGAACACGGCCGCCGGGGAGATCGTCACGCTGCCGATGAGCATGGAGCAGACAGCAACGACGACCAACGCCGCGATCAGGATCGCGGTGCCGGTCGCCAGGCGCGTCCGACCGAGTGTGGCGACTCGGTCGGACGCGGTTGCCGTGAGTGTCACTTTCCGTCGACGGCCTTCGCCACCTGCGGCATGAAGTGCTCCATGGCGTAGGGGATCGAGAGCGGGGTCGGCGAGGACAGGCCGAGCGCGTCGGTCTGGTTGGCCGAGGCCAGGACGTGGCCGCTCTTGATGCCGGGGATCTGGCTGAGCAGCGGGTCGTCCTCGAACTTGGCGAGGTCACCCTCGGTCTCGGCGTAGGTGATGAACACGTCGGACTCGAGCTCCTTGGCCCGGTCGGCCGACAGCGTGCCGTAGAACTTGCCCGGCTCGCTCAGGTCCTCGATGACGGGCGCGTTGACCATGCCGGTGTCGGCCAGGATCAGCGGCCGGTTGTCGGCGACGGTGTAGTAGTCGATCTTCGACATGTCGGAGGTGGTGAGGGAGGCGAAGATGAAGGACTTGCCCTTGATCTGCGGGTTGTCCTCGCCGGCCTGGACGAGGGCGGCCTCGGTCTGCTCCTTGATGTCCGCCGCGATCGCCGTACGTCCCAGGGCCTTGCCGACCATGTCGAGCGAGTCCTGCCACGAGGTCAGCCACGGGTCGCCGGGGAACGCGACGACCGGGGTGCCGCCGTTGATCTTGGAGAGCTTGTCGTACTCCTTCTGGGTGATGCCGGAGTTGGTGGCCAGGATCAGGTCAGGGTTGAGCTTGGCGACCTCGGTGATCGGCACACCGTCGGCGTCGCTGAGCCGGGTCGGCTGCTCTCCGCCGAGCTCCTCGAGCTTGGCGTCGAACCACGGCGTGGAACCGTCCTCGTTCCCACCCCAGGTGATGTCGGTGGCCCCGATCGGCACCACGCCGAGGGCGAGGGCGGTGTCCTGGTCGGTCCAACCGAGGGTGACAACTCGCTTGGGCTCGGACTCGATGGTGCTCTCGCCGTAGGCGTGCTCCACGGTGACCGGGAACGCGTCGGCGTCGGGCTTGGTGACCGCCTTGGAGTCAGGGGCCTCGTCCCCGTCAGCGGCTCCGGTCGAGCACGCGGACAGGGACAGGGCCGCCGCCGCCATCAGGGCGACGAAGAGGGTACGGGGGCGCGACATGCGGCGTCCTCTCAAGAGTTAGGGCAGACTTATTTAGGTCAGCCTAATCTCTTGCCCCCGCAATTACGCAAGCCGGTCGTGTCCATAATCGCTGGTGACTCGCGTCACCCCGGGTGCCCGAACCGCTCCCACGCCGTCGTCAGAGCTGGCGAAGACTCGCTCCAGGGCTGCGCGTCAGCCGATCGTGGTGCGGTGGAAGTTCTGGAACGACCGCGAGGGCGTCGGACCGCGCTGGCCCTGGTAGCGCGAGCCGTACTTCTCCGAACCGTAGGGGTGCACGGCCGGCGAGCTGAGCCGGAAGAAACAGAGCTGGCCGATCTTCATGCCCGGGTAGAGCTTGATCGGCAGCGTGGCGACGTTGGCCAGCTCGAGGGTGACGTGACCGCTGAAGCCCGGGTCGACGAACCCCGCGGTGGCATGGGTGAGCAGGCCGAGCCGGCCGAGCGAGGACTTCCCCTCGACACGCGCGGCGATGTCGTCGGGCAAGGACACGACCTCGTAGGTGGAACCGAGCACGAACTCGCCAGGGTGCAGGATGAACGGGTCGTCACCCTCCGCCTCGATCTCGCGGGTCAGGTCGGACTGGTCGGCAGCGGGGTCGATGTGCGGGTAGCGGTGGTTCTCGAACACCCGGAAGAACCGGTCGAGCCGGAAGTCGATGCTGGAGGGCTGCACCATGGCCGGGTCGTAGGGCTCGACGGCGATCCGCTTCGCGTCGATCTCGGCCAGGATGTCGCGGTCTGAGAGAAGCACGCCGACAACCTACCGTCAGTTCACCCCCTCCGGGAGCACCCGTTCAGACCCGGCTCCGCGGCAACGGCGGTCGGGCGCGCACAATGGCGCCATGACCTTCCAGCGGTACGTCGCCCTGGGCGACAGCTTCACCGAGGGCGTCGGCGACGTCGACCTCACCCGACCCAACGGCGTCCGAGGGTGGGCCGACCGGTTCGCCGAGGCCATGGCCGCCCGGGATCCCGCGTTCCGCTACGCCAACCTCGCCATCCGCGGCCGCAAGCTCGACGGCGTACTCGCGGAGCAGATCGAGCCGGCCGTGGCGATGCGCCCCGACCTGGTCAGCATCTACGCCGGCGGCAACGACATGCTCCGACCGAAGGTCGACCTCGACGCCCTCGTCGGCAGGTACGACGAAGCCCTGGGCAAGTTGGCCGCCACCGGAGCCCACCTGGTGCTGTGGACCGCGCACGACCCCAGCGCGTCACGCATGTATGCGCCCCTGCGCGGCCGGTTCGCGATCTACAACGAGCTCGTCCGCGAGGTCGCCGACGATCGCGGCGCCACGCTGATCGACTTCTGGCGGATGGACGAGTACCACGGCTGGGACCTCTGGTCCGACGACCGGTTGCACATGAACTCCGCCGGCCACCAGCGGATGGCGATCGCCGTGCTCGACGCCCTCGACGTGGAGCACCCACTCGACATGCCCGCGCCCGCCCCGACCGCACCACCCGTGGCGCGTCGCGTCGCGGTGGGCCAGAACCTGCGCTGGACCCGGGACGAGGCACTCCCGTGGGTGCGCCGTCGGCTGACCGGGCGCTCGTCGGGCGACTCGCTCAGCCCTCGACGCCCGGATCTCGCGCCGGTCGAGTAGCATCTCTCCGTCCGGTCCTGCTCCAGTGGCTGGCCGGGCATGCGGACGTAGCTCAGTTGGTAGAGCGCGACCTTCCCAAGGTCGATGTCGCGAGTTCGAGTCTCGTCGTCCGCTCCATTCTCTTCTCTCGCAGTGTTGCCTCCGCGCGTCGTCTCGGCAGCCTTCCTGCCGCACCAGCTGGGTGCCCTTGTCGAGCGCTGTGCACGGCATTTCCGGCTGACCGGTGAATTACAAGAATGTGGTTCAGGCGGCGTGTCGTTCCGTGTGCCAGATGTGACGTGTGGGAGTATTGACGATTCTTGTGATCTCTGTGAATAGTGGGGCACGGCCCACTTCCGAATTCATCGAGGTCTTCCCCATGCATCGCCGTCGAAGCGCCGCGATCGGCACATTCGCCCTCACCCTCTTCGCCCCCTTGATGATGGCCGGCGGAGCTGCCTCGGCCGGCCCCACCGTGGCCTCGGCCGACGCGGCTCGGACGCCCACCCTCCCGGCCGGCGCCACGGCTGGTCCGACCAGGATCACCTCGGCCATGCAGGCCGAGATCGACCGCGTCGTGGAGTCCGGCCGGACCCCCGCTGCTCGCACCGCCATGCGGTCGAGCGCCACGTTGGCCGACACCCAGATCCGCTGCGCCGACTTCGAGGGCCAGCGCTATTGCCTCAACTCCGGCTGGACGACTCAGTCCGAGTCCGCCGTACGCCGCGAGGCAGCCGGCGACCTGACCGCGCTCGCCGCCCGTCGGTCCGGATCGCGCGAGACCACGGGTGACCTCACCGCCGCCGACGCGCTGCGCCAGCGCGCCGCGATGAGCCCGCGCAAGCGCGCCGCAGCCGAACGCGCCGAGCTCACCGACGCCGCTCGGTCGGTCGGGAAGGTCTGGCTGCTGCGCAACCAGATCCAGGGCGAGCCCCTGCCGGCAGGCTTCGTCGAGCGCCACCCGGAGATCGGCGTCGACACCTCGTCACTCGCCGCCCGCTCCGCTGCCGACACGGACGTCGACACGATGACCACCGCCGCGAAGCCGGCCAAGGACTACCCCCAGAAGGACCAGATCCTCAACGACAGCCGGATCAAGGAGCAGAACCGCACCTACTGGTGTGGAGTGGCCTCGATGCAGGCGATCGGCTGGAACTGGAGCGGCAAGCGGAAGAACCAGAAGTACTGGGCCGGCCAGCTCGGCACCACCACGAGCGGTACGGCGATCAGCGAGATGGTGCGGGTCACCAACGCCCAGACCGGCTACGACACGAAGAAGTACGCCGGCAAGTACATCGTGCTCGACATCGGCGACTGGTCCTACCGCCAGTGGTGGAAGCTGCAGATGCGTCACATCACCGACTACAACGCGCCCGTGATCCTGCACCCGATCCTGCTCAAGCAGTTCTACCCCTACCTCGACGACGACGCGAGTGGTCACTTCCAGGTCGGTCGCGGCTACGACAAGAACGGCGCCAAGTCCAACAAGCTGAAGTACTTCGAGCCGTGGAACCAGCAGCGCTTCGACCCGTCGGAGCCGTTCATCTCGCGCACCCAGACCCGTGGGGCCTACAAGAGCTACCGCGCGAACCAGGCCCACTCGATGCACAACATCGGCGTCTGATGCGGGTAGCCGCTCGAGCCGGGCACCTGCTCCTCGCCGTCGCACTCGCGGCGACCCTGGCTGGTTGTGGTGACACCGACGACAAGGACCCGGCGGCCGATCCGGGCCCCAGCCCGAGCGCTTCCGAGTCACCTTCCAACTCATCATCCGGCTCACCCTCGGAGTCGGCCACGACCGAGCCCGACGGGGCGGTCGAGCCGACCACCAACCTGCTCGACTGGTCACCGATCGGGCAAGGCGCGGCCAAGGGCATCGTGCATGCCGGCGACGACTGGTCGCTGACGGTCGATGCGAACGGCACGAGCGCCACCCTCGAAGGCAAGGACACGACCCGGATCCCGGCAGGCAAGGGGCGCAAGATCGTCGACTCGTTCCTGACCCCCTCCACCGCCGTGGTGGTGGCCCAGGACCAAGCAGAGACGAGACCCCAGCAGGTCACCTTGGTCGATCTGGCCTCCGGGAAGCAGTCCCAGTTGAGCGACCCGCCGACCGGTCCCGGCGGCCCTTGGGCGGCGTACGACGACACGGTGGCCTACGCGAGCTACAAGCCCGGCGGTGACTACTGCCTGGCCACCTTCGACCTCGGGTCGGGCAGCGGCGAGAAGGGCTACTGCGCGCCGAAACGGCACGGCTTCTCCAACCTGACACTTTCGCCCAACGGCCTCTCGATGATGACCTTCGACGACAAGCGACCGGTCTCGTGCCGCACCCTGGTCGACGTGAGCGGCAGCGAGGCCACCCCCATCGAGGGTGTCGAGGAGTGCAAGGGCTGGGAGGCGGTCGCCACCACCGACGGCCACGTGTGGTCGGTGGTCCGGAAGCAGAGCGAGGTCGAGGTCGGCGACTTCCACGCCAGCAGTGGTGGGACGACCTACGACCTGGGCGAGGGAGCCGCCAATTCCCTGCTCTGGTGCGGCGATTCGGCATTCTTCACCCGTGACGCGGACAAGGGTGGCAAGGCTCGTCTGTTGCGGTGGACGCCGGACGCGACGCTCGAGATCGTCTACGAGTCGCCCGGCAAGGGGGAGGCGTTCCTCGGCCAGCCCTCGTGCACCGGCAACGTCCTGACGGTCAGTGCGTACGGCGAGGGCGGCGACGAAGTGGTGTCGGCTACCGTGCCGGAATGACCAGGGACGCACCCGCACCGTTCTCCGGATTCCCCGAGGCTGCACTCGACTTCTTCGACGACCTCGAGATCGACAACACGAAGTCCTTCTGGGAGGCGCACAAGAAGGTGCACGCCGAGTCGGTGAAGGCACCGATGGTGGCGTTGACCGCGGCGTTGGAGCCGGAGTTCGGGGCGGCGAAGGTGTTCCGCCCCTACCGTGACGTGCGCTTCAGCAAGGACAAGACGCCGTACAAGACCCATCAGGGCGCCTTCGTCGGCGTCGCTCCGGCGACCGGTTGGTATGTCGAGATCTCGGCTCGTGGGGTCCGCACCGGCGGCGGCTTCTACGAAGCAAGCGCGCAGCGACTGGCCGACGTCCGCGCGGCCATCGACGACGAACGCACGGGCACCGAGCTGGAGAATCTCCTTGCTGGGCTGGTGAAACTCGGGTGGAGCGTTGGTGGTGACCGGCTCAAGACCAAGCCGCGCGGGTACGACGCCGAGCACCCGCGCATCGACCTGTTGCGTCACCGGTCCCTGACCCTCGGGCGGGACCACGGGTTCGAGCCGGTGATCCACACGGCGGCGTTCCTCGACGTCGTCCGCCAGGACTGGCGGGAGCTGCGACCACTCGTGGAGTGGGTGGCCGCACGCACCGACACCCTCGAGTGAACTGGGGCAGGTCTCTCAAGTCTCGGCCGTCGCGCAGCAGGCCCAGGACTTGGGAGACGTGCCTTAGTCGCCGGCCGCGTCGTCCTTGCGCAGCGTGGCCATGGTGCGCTCGACCTCCCAGTGGGCGTTCATCGTCTTGATCAACCCGTTGTCGTCGAGGCGATAGACCGCGATCAGGTCGGTGTCGGCGAGGGTGCCGTCGGCCAGCCGCGTGGAGAAGGTGCCGATGTTGGCGCAGGCGTTGCCGTTGGCGAAGGAGTCACGGATGGTGAACTGGAAGCGCTCGACCGGTCCGATCGCCATGTCCCAGAAGGCCGCGATCGCCTCCTTGCCCCGGTGGCCCTCCCCGCTCTCGTCGAAGAAGGACGGGCCGACCGGGTCGGCGACGACGGCGTCGTCGGCGAAGAGTGCGAGCCACTCGTCCTTGGCCTTGCGTGACACCGCGTCGTAGGACCGCTGTGACATGCGGCGGGCGGGTTGGTCGCCGTCGGGGGCTTCCCAGGTGATGAACTCAGACTCGATCATGGCCACCATCGTACGGCGAAACTGGAACTTGTTCTAGTTTCTGGGTCTGTCAGATCACACCCGGTGCGGGACGGCGTTCGCCGGGAGTTAACCGGGCAGTCGAGTCGGGCTGCCACGGTCGTGCCATGGCACGCAAGAAGAAGATCCTGCTGCACATCGGCCCCAACCCGTCCGCGGTCTCCGACCTGCACGCTCGACTGGCGTCCGAACAGGCGCTGCTCGATGGCGTCGGGCACCGGGTCGCCGAGGTCGACCAGTGCGACCTGGACCGGGCGAAGCACGAGATGCTCCGCACCCACAAGGACGCCGGCCTGAAGCGGCGCGAGGTGGACGGAGCCTGGGCGCGCATCTGCCGCGCACTGCTCAGGAGCCGGGCCGACCTGTTGCTCAGTCAGCCCGACTTCACCCGAGCAGACGACGCACAGGTGGCGCTGATCCTGGACGGCCTGGCCGGGCTCGACGTACATGTCGTGGTCACGCCGTCGGACGACGAGGAGCCCGACGACCTCGTGGCCCGTTGGTCCGCGCGCCTCAGGGAGGGGCGGGTGCACGTCGCACCCCTCGGTCAGGACGCTGCGCCGGTGGACCTCGCCGAGGAGCTGGTCGGCATCGCACTGTGCATCCAGCACGCCGAGCTCGACACCCGGATCACCAAGCTCAAGAAGCGACGTAAGGGCGTGCGCAGCCGGATCGCCCTGCGCGAGGCCTCCTGAGCGTCGTACGGGTCAGTGCGGTTGCCAGGCGTCCTCGTCGGCAGTGCGCGAGGTGACCGCGTCGGGGAGCTTGCCGGCGGCAAGCTGTGCGATCGACACCTCTTCGAAGACATCACGCAGGGAACGTCGGGCGGCGATCCAGACGTGCTGCAACACGTCAGCCTTCTCGTTGTAGGTGACCGCTTCGGGGCGCAGGCCGTAGACAGACACGAGCGGCCCGTCGACGGCCCGGATCACGTCGGCCACGCTGACCGACTCCGCGTCGCCGGCCAGACGCCAGCCACCCGACTGGCCGCGCTGGGAGACCACGATGCCCGAGCGACGCAGGTCGGCCAGGATCGCCTGGAGGAACCCGTGCGGAATGTCCTGCCGCCGACCGAGCTCCTCCGCACTGACCGGAGAGGAGCCGGCCGCATGGGCCATCTCGATCAGGGCACGCAGGGCGTAGTCGGACTTGGCAGAGACGCGCATGGGGCCAGTCTCGCAGATTGTCGTGTGAGCCAGTGCACGATCCCCGCCCCGAGTGACGCGTCTCGCCTTGCGTCACGGACAATTGCGATTCATAATTAAGTTACCGACGGGTAGCGTCTGCTGGTCGTCAACTCCCCTGATCATGGAAAAGGTGGGTCTGTGAGCCACTACAAGAGCAATCTCCGCGACATCGAGTTCAACCTGTTCGAGGTCTTGGGTCGTGACGAGGTCCTGGGCCAGGGCCCGTTCGCCGACGTGGACGTCGAGACGGCCAGGACGATCCTGGCCGAGGTCGACCGCCTCGCCCGCGAGGACCTGGCCGCGTCGTACGAGGACAGCGACCGCAACCCGCCGGTCTTCGACCCCGAGACCCACTCCGCTCCCCTGCCGGAGTCCTTCAAGAAGTCCTACAAGGCCTGGATGGACGCCGAGTACTGGCGTCTCCAGATCCGCGAGGAGCTCGGCGGCACGCCGGCCCCCTCGAGCCTCAACTGGGCGATCGGCGAGATGGTGCTCGGCGCCAACGCCCCGCTGCACATGTACGCCGCGGGCGCCCCGTTCGCCGGCGTCGTCTACAACAACGGCAACGAGCGCGACCGGAAGATTGCCCAGTTCATGGTCGAGCGCCAGTGGGGCTGCACCATGGTCCTGACCGAGCCCGACGCCGGCTCCGACGTCGGCGCCGGACGCACCAAGGCCACCCCGAACGACGACGGCACCTGGAACATCACCGGTGTGAAGCGCTTCATCACCAGCGCCACCAACGACATGACCGAGAACGTGATGCACCTCGTGCTCGCGCGGCCCGAGGGTGTCGAGGGCGCAGGTGGCCCCGGCACCAAGGGCCTCTCGCTGTTCTGGATGCCCGAGCACCACTTCGACCTCGAGACCGGCGAGTTGACCGGCGAGCGCAACGGCATCTACGTCACCAACGTCGAGCACAAGATGGGGATCAAGGTCTCCAACACCTGCGAGGTCACCTTCGGCGACCCGCAGGTCGGTGGCGGCGAGCCCGCGAAGGGCTGGCTGCTCGGCGAGGTCCACAACGGCATCGCCCAGATGTTCGACGTCATCGAGAACGCCCGGATGATGGTCGGCACGAAGGCCATCGCAACCCTCTCGAGCGGTTACCTCAACGCCCTCGAGTACGCCAAGGAGCGCGTCCAGGGTGCCGACCTGACCCAGGCGGCCGACAAGACCGCGCCCCGCGTCACCATCACCCACCACCCCGACGTACGTCGCTCGCTGATGACGCAGAAGGCGTTCTCGGAGGCCATGCGCGCACTGGTTCTCTACACCGCGTCGTACCAGGACCAGGTGATGGTCGCAGAGGCTGCTGGTGAGTCCGACACCAAGGAGGCCAAGCTGGCCGCCGCGGTCAACGACCTACTGCTCCCGATCGTCAAGGGCTACGGCTCCGAGCGCTCGTGGGTGCTGCTGGGCACCGAGTCGCTGCAGACCTTCGGTGGATCGGGCTTCCTGCAGGAGTACCCGATCGAGCAGTACGTGCGTGACGCCAAGATCGACACCCTCTACGAGGGCACCACCGCGATTCAGGGCCAGGACTTCTTCTTCCGCAAGATCGTCAAGGACCAGGGTCGGGCGCTGGGCCACCTGGCCGCCGAGATCGAGGGCTTCGTCAAGAACGCCGAGGGCGACGCCGATGCTCGCCTCAAGGTCGAGCGCGAGCTGCTCGCCAAGGCTCTCGAGGATGCCAACGCCATGGTCGGCACGATGATCAACGACCTCATGTCGGCCGACGCCTCCGCCGAGGGCGGCGACCTGCGCAACATCTACAAGGTGGGCCTGAACACCAGCCGCCTTCTGATGGCGCTGGGCGACGTGGTCTGCGCGTGGCTGCTGCTCAAGGGCGCCGAGGTTGCCCTGGGCAAGCTCGCCGGAGAGGTGTCCGACGCCGACCGCCACTTCTACGAGGGCAAGGTCGCCGCGGCCCAGTTCTTCGCGCAGAACAACCTGCCGAAGCTGACCGCGGAGCGCCAGCTCAGCGAGAACGTCGACCTGGCCCTGATGGACCTCGACGAGGCTGCGTTCTGATCCCAGCACCATCGATGACACCCTTCGGGTGACGCGAGCACTCCCCTGTCGAGCCATCGGCCGGGGAGTGCTGCATTTGCACGACATCGTCCGTTCCGGGTCGCGCTTCCCGGCCGAAACGTCCACCTCCCGGCCGGAATTTCGGCCGGGAGGTTCCCATTTCCCCGGGTACCCGGGGAAATGGGAGGGCCCATCGCGGCGCGGTTGATGTCAGTTGGTGGCCGGCAAAGTCAGCGTCGTGGGGTGCGTTCCCTAGGATTGACCCATCACGGACCCCACACATTGAGGCCCACCTTGCTTGCCCTCGTCATCGCCCACTTCGCGATCGCTCCGCTGGCCCCTGCCCTGGTGCGATTCGTGGGGCGCAGGGTCTTCCTGGCGCTCGCCGTGGTGCCGGCGGCCACGCTGGCCTGGGCGCTCGTGCAGACCTCCGCGATCCACGACGGCGAGACGTTCACCGAGACCATCTCCTGGCTGCCCAGCCTCGACTTCGACCTCTCCCTGCAGATGGGCACCCTGCAGTGGCTGATGGTGCTGATCGTCAGTGGCATCGGGGTCCTGGTGATGGCCTACTGCGCGTGGTACTTCGACCGCGACGACCCGTCGGTGGCTCGGTTCTCCGGCATCTTCGTCGCCTTCGCCGGCGCCATGCTGGGCCTGGTCCTCTCCGACGACCTGCTCCTGCTCTACGTCTTCTGGGAGTTGACCACCGTCTTCTCCTACCTGCTGATCGGCCACGACCCGGCCAGGCGGGCCAGCCGACTGGCGGCCACCCAGGCGCTGATCGTCACCACGTTCGGTGGCCTGGCGATGCTGGTCGGCGTGCTCCTGCTCGGGGCCGTCGGTGACACCCACCGGGCCAGCGAGCTGCTGGCCGATCCACCCAGCGGTACGGCGGCCACGGTCGCGGTACTCCTGGTGCTTGCCGGGGCACTGAGCAAGTCGGCGCTGTTCCCGTTCCACTTCTGGCTGCCCGGCGCGATGGCCGCACCCACCCCCGTCAGCGCCTACCTGCACGCTGCCTCGATGGTGAAGGCGGGCGTCTTCCTCGTCGCCCTGCTCGCTCCCGGCTTCGCCGGCGTCCCCGGCTGGCACGCGACGGTGCTCGGCCTCGGCGTACTCACCATGTTGCTCGGTGGCTGGCGGGCACTGCGCCAGTTCGACATCAAGCTCCTGCTGGCCTACGGCACCGTGAGCCAGCTGGGCTTCCTCCTGGTCGTCTTCTCGATCGGCACCCGGGCCGCCGCCCTGGCCGGCCTCGGCATGTTGGTCGCGCACGCCCTCTTCAAGGCCACCCTGTTCCTCGTGGTCGGCATCGTCGACAGGTCAACCGGCACCCGCGACCTGCGTGAGCTCTCCGGCCTGGCCCGCAGGATGCCCGTGGTCTTCGCCACCGCCGTTGTCGGCGCCGCCTCGATGGCCGGACTGCCACCGCTGCTCGGCTTCGTCGGCAAGGAGAGCGTCTTCGGGTCCCTCCTCGACGTGGCCCGCGCTTCCGACGGCGACGGCTCCGGGCTCCCGGCGTACGCCGGATGGCTGGTGCTGGCGGGCATCGTGCTCGGCTCGGTGCTCACCATGGCCTACACCCTGCGCTTCATGTGGGGGGCCTTCGCCACCAAGCCGAATGTGGCCCCGATCGACTCCCGGCCGGTGGCCGCCGGTTTCGCCTTCGCACCGGTGGTGCTGGCAGTCCTGACCGTGGTGCTCGGCTTCTCCGGCACGGCGATGACCCACCAGTTCGACGGATACCTGCACCAGTTCCCCGAGGGTGCCCACCATGCCGAGCTGGCGCTGTGGCACGGGCTCGGTCTGCCGCTGCTGTTCTCCGCTGTCGTCGTCGGGCTCGGGGTGTGGATGTTCCTCAAGCGGCAGGTGGTGGCGCAGCTGCAGGCCCTGACCTCGTCGACCCTCAGCATGGAGCGGTTCTACCGGGCCTCCATGCGAGGCATCGACCGGGTCGCGGTCGAGATCACCGGCACCACCCAGCGCGGCTCCGTGGCCGCCTACCTCACCTTCATCCTGCTGGTGCTGCTGGCACTGCCCGGCACGGCCATGGTGATCGGGTTCCCCTCAGACATCGACGTGATCGCGTGGGACACCCCGGCCCAGGCCCTGGTCGGCGTGATCATGGTGCTGGCCGCCATCTACACGGTGCGCTCCCGGCGACGCCTGCGCGCGGTGCTGCTGGTCGGGGTCACCGGCTACGGCACCGCGATGCTGTTCCTGCTGCACGGCGCCCCCGACCTGGCACTGACCCAGGTACTGGTCGAGACCACCAGCCTGGTCGTCTTCGTGCTGGTGCTGCGCCGACTGCCCGGCCACTTCACCGACCGGCCGCTCACCCGACAGCGTTGGTTCCGGATGGCGCTGGGCGCCGCCGTGGGCGTCGCGGTGGCCGGGTTCATGATCCTGTCCACCAACGCCCGCACCGCCGACCCGGTCTCCGAGGCCTACCCCGAACCGGCCCTGGCGTACGGCGGTGGGCACAACATCGTCAGCGTGATCCTGCTCGACATCCGCGCCTGGGACACGATGGGTGAGATCTCGGTGCTGGTCGCGGCGGCCACCGGCGTGGCCAGCCTGATCTTCCTCGACACCCGCCTCTCCGGCATTCGCCGGGTGCGTGAGATCCCCTACCCGTCGACGGTCACCAAGCTGACCACGACGCCTGGCCTGCGCACCTGGTTGGCCGGGCCGCGCACGTTGACCCCCGACCGCCGCTCGATCATCTTCGAAGTGGTCACCCGACTGATGTTCCACACCATGGTGGTGCTCTCGATCTACCTGCTCTTCGCCGGTCACAACCACGTCGGCGGCGGGTTCGCGGCCGGCATGGTGACCGGCCTCGCGCTGATGGTGCGCTACCTCGCCGGCGGCCGGTACGAGCTCGACGAGGCGGCCCCGGTCGACGCGGGGATGCTGATGGGCACGGGGCTCTTCGTGGCCACGGCCGCTGCCCTCGCGCCGCTCGCCTTCGGCGGTGCCGTTCTGCAGAGCGCACAGATCGACTTCCACCTGGGCGTGCTCGGCGATCCCCACGTGGTCACCTCGATGTTCTTCGACATCGGCGTCTACCTGGTGGTGGTCGGCCTGATCCTCGACCTGCTGCGCACGTTCGGTGCCCGCTTGGACCGCCAGATCCTGCGCGAGGAACGAGCGACCGCGGACGCCAGTGCCGGAGGGGTGCGACTGTGAGCGAACGGGGCAGAGCTGTGAGCGAAGCGAGAGGCCRCTTCGGCCCGCACCCGCCCTGCCACCGCCCGGACGCGGCCGAACTGCGAGCGAACGGGGCAGAGCTGTGARCGAAGCGAGAGGCCRCTTCGGCCCGCACCCGCCCTGCCACCGCCCGGACGCGGCCGAACTGCGAGCGAACGGGGCAGTGCTGTGAGCGCGAACCTGACCCTGATCCTCACCGCGTCGTTCCTGATCGGCTGCGGTGTCTACCTGATCCTCGAACGGAGCCTGAGCCGGGTCCTGGTCGGCCTGCTGATGATGGGCAACGGGGTCAACCTGCTGTTCATGGTCTCTGCGGGACCTGCCGGGAAACCGCCGATCATCGGCTCCGCACCGACCGACGACATGACCGACCCACTTCCCCAGGCATTGGTGCTGACCGCGGTCGTGATCGCCCTCGGCACGACCGCGTTCCTGCTGGCGATGGCGCACCGCAGCTGGCAGCTCAACGGCAACGACGACGTGCAGGACGACGTCGAGGACGCCGCGATCCGTCGACTGGCCGCCACCGACGACGTCTCCGACAGCCACGAGCTGGCCCACGAGGCGACCGCCGAGGACCTGGCCACCGATGAGGTCTACGAGGAAGAGGGGGCCGAGCAGTGAACCTGACCGACCTCGTCCCGTTGCCCGTCGTACTCCCCCTGCTCGGGGCGGGCGCCACCCTGATGCTCTCCCGACGGCCGCGGGCCCAGCGGTTGGTCACCATCGCGATCCTGACATCGGTCGTGGCGATCGCCGCGATCCTGATGGTCGAGGCCGACCGGCACGGGCCGCAGGTGGTGTGGGTCGGTGGCTGGGCGTCCCCGCTGGGCATCGCCCTGGTCGCCGACCGGCTCTCGGCGTTGATGCTGCTGGTCTCGGCCGTGGTCACCCTGCTGGTGCTGCTCTACTCCCTCGGTCAGGGCATGACCGGCGACTCCCACGAGGCGCCACTGTCGATCTATCACCCGACGTTCCTGGTGCTCGTCGCCGGCGTCTCCAACGCGTTCCTGGCCGGTGACCTCTTCAACCTCTTCGTCAGCTTCGAGATGCTGCTCTTCGCCAGCTACGTGCTGCTCACGCTCGGCGGCACCGGTGCCCGGATCCGGGCCGGCACCATCTACGTCGTGGTGAACATCCTCTCCTCGAGCCTGTTCCTCATCTCGTTGGCAGCGGTCTACTCGGCGACCGGCAGCCTCAACTTCGCTCAGCTCTCGGAGCGGATGGGCGACCTGCCCGACGGCACCGCACTGATGCTGCAGTTGCTGCTGCTGACCACGTTCGCGATCAAGGCCGCCGTCTTCCCGTTGTCGTTCTGGCTGCCGGACAGCTATCCCACCGCCCCGGCCCCCGTCACCGCCGTGTTCGCCGGGTTGCTGACCAAGGTGGGTGTCTACGCGATCATGCGGGTGCAGGTGTTGCTGTTCCCCGACTCCCCGTTGGGCAACCTGCTGCTCTGGGCAGCCCTGCTGACCATGGTCGTCGGAATCCTCGGCGCGATCGCCCAGTCCGACATCAAGCGGATGCTGTCCTTCACGCTGGTCAGCCACATCGGCTACATGATCCTCGGCATCGGGCTGGCCACGAGCACCGGCTACTCCGGCGCGATCTTCTACGTCGCCCACCACATCACCATCCAGACCGCCCTGTTCCTCGTGGTCGGACTGATCGAACGCCGCACCGGCAGCACCGGGCTGATCCGGATGGGCGGACTGGCCAAGCTCTCGCCGCTGCTCGCCGTGCTGTTCTTCGTGCCGGCGATGAACCTGGCCGGCATCCCTCCGATGTCGGGCTTCATCGGCAAGGTGGGACTGCTCCAGGCCGGCATCGACGACGGCAGCCCGCTGGCCTGGCTGCTGGTCGCTGGGGCCGTGGTGACCAGCCTGCTCACGCTCTACGCGATTGCGAAGACGTGGAGCCTGGCCTTCTGGCGCACTCCCGAGCAGGCTCACGAGATGATGCGCGCCCTGCCTGCCCTGGAAGACGATCTCGACGACGACCACCACCGCCACGGCATGGTCATCCACGGCCAGCACGTGCACGTGCACGGCACCGCCTTCGGCACCCGCGAGCTGGCGGAGGCCCGCCGGGTGATCGACGAGGACGCCCCCGACCGCGACCTCCACCAGCGACTCCAGGACGGCAGCCTGCCGTCCCGGCTGCCCTTGTCGATGGTGTTGCCGACGGCGGGCCTGATCGCCTTCTCCCTGCTGCTGACCCTGGTGGCCGGACCCCTCTACGGCTACACCGACCGGGCCGCTTCCGACCTGCTCGAGCGGACGCCGTACATCAGCGCCGTGCTGGGAGAAGAGCCGTGAGCCCACAACAGCCGCGGCACAGGCTGCTGCAACTCCCCATCCTCATCTGGCTGACCCTGGTCTGGCTGGCGCTGTGGCGTGACTTCTCCCTCGGCAACGCGCTCTTCGGTTTCGTCGTGGCGATCGTGGTCTGCGTGGTCTTCCCCCTGCCGCGGCTCAGGATGAACCTGCACGTGCGACCGATTCCACTCTTGTGGTTGGTGGTCCGCTTCCTGGCCGACGTCGTGGTCTCGAGTCTCCAGGTCTCCGTGGCGACGCTGCGGTCCACCAAGCAGCTGCGCAACGCCGTCGTCGAGGTCGACCTGCGCACCTCGTCCGACTTCGTGCTCACGGTGGTCGCCGAGATGATCTGCCTGATCCCCGGATCGCTGGCCGTCGAGGCCCGCCGATCCACGCACACCCTGTTCTTCCACGCCTTCGACGTGAAGGACCGGGCCGGGGTCGAGAAGTTCCGGCAGCGGGTGCTCGACCAGGAACGACGCGTGGTCCGGGCGTTCGGGGCCGAGATCACCTGCGTCGAGGAGCCACCCCCAGCGCCCGTTCCCGCGGAAGGCGACGCCCGATGACCGCCGTACTCCTGGTGTGTGCCGCCCTGCTCGGCCTGGCCGCCGTCCTGCTCCTCGTGCGGGTGACGATCGGACCCACCATCCTCGACCGCACCGTCGCCCTCGACGTACTGATCGCGGTCGGCATCTGCGCGGTCGGCCTGCACGCCGCAGCCAACCGCGACACGTCCACGATCCCGTTGCTGCTGGTGTTGACGCTGCTCGGCTTCGTCGGGTCGGTGGCGATCGCCCGGTTCACCACGGGCAGCGACGACATCGACACCGGGGACCGGGAGGGACCGCGATGAGCTGGACGACGATTGCCGACTGGATCGCCGCGACCTGCTTCGTGCTCGGCGCGGCCCTGGCCCTGGTCGCCGCGATCGGGGTGTTGCGCCTGCCCGACCTGCTCAGCCGGATGCACGCCGCGACCAAGCCGCAGGTGCTCGGCCTGCTGCTGGTGCTCACCGGGGTCGGCTTCCGACTGCGGGATGCGGAGTCCATCGGCATCCTGCTGCTGATCGCCCTGTTCGCGCTGGTCACCTCACCCGTGGCCAACCACATGGTGGGCCGGGCCTCGTTCCGAGCCGGACAGGTCGACCGGGATCGGTTGATCGTCGACGAGCTCAGTGACGTGCTGCCCTCGATCAAGGAACCCCGCGGCGCCCCCTGACGCGAACTGGCATTCGTTGTTGCGCGAACCTGCAATTCTTGACGGTCGAGCCGTCAACTCTTGTCGACGCCGCCAAGCGGTAGCACCAGCTCGGCGCCCCCGTCGGCGCTGATCCGGACCGGGACACCCCAGTCCTGCTGGTGCATCCGGCAGGCCGCGCCCTCACCGCCGGCGACGTCGCAGGAGGCGGCCCGGGCCGCAACGTGCAGCACGCCCTCGCCCACGGCGGGATCCAGCTCCAAGGAGCGCAGCAGGTCGGTCCCCCGCCCGTCACCGTTGCGGATGAGCGCGGCCGGCGTCGCAGTCACGATCAGCTGGCTCGAAGGGCCGAACCGGTCGTCGACCTTCTGCCCCGGCGGCGGTGAGAACGGCACCCGCAGCTCGAGCCGGGCGCCGACCTCGGTCGTCGGGCGCTGGGTGCTGGCCTCGAATCCGGTGTCTGCAGCCGTCGCGTCCACGTCGACCTGAGCGATGCGGTGCGCCGTCGACTCCACGACGTACGCCGTCCCGTTGCGCAGCAGCAGCCCCGACGGCTCGGCCAGTCCGGACGAGATCGTCGACAGGACGCCCGATTCGGGATCGAAGCGACGCAGGGCCCCGTTGTAGGTGTCGCAGACGCCGATGCTGCCATCAGGCAGGACGGCAACGCCCAACGGGTGCTGCAGCCTGGCCTCGTCGCGGGGCCCGTCACGGAAGCCGAAGTCGAAGAGACCCTGGCCGATCGCGGTGTGCACCTCGCCCGCCTCGATCCACCGCAGCGACGAGGTCTCCGAGTCGGCCAGCCACAACCGCTCGCCGTCGGGGGCGAGGGCGCTGGTCTGGGCGAACCACGCCTCGTCGAGCGGCCCGTCGACCAGGCCCTCATTGGTGGTGCCAGCGGCGATCTCGACCGCGTTGTTGCGCGGGTCGAAGGTCCACAACTGGTGGATGCCGGCCATTGCGATCCAGACCCGACCCTGCCACCAGGCCACGTCCCACGGGCTGGAGAGCCGCTCGGTCCCGTCGCCCTGGAACCACTGGTTGCCGTCGCCGGCGAGAGTGCGCACCTCGCCCGTGGCCAGGGTGATGCCGGCCAGTCGGTGGGCCACGGTGTCGGCGACCACCACGTCGTACCCGACCTCGGCCGCCATCTCATCCGGCAACAGGCACAGCCCGTTGGGCTCGCGGAAGCCGTCGAACCGGCGTACGACGTGGTGGTCACCGGCAGCGTCGGGAGCCAGCTCGACGACCTGGTCGTGCCCCGCGTCGGCGACCAGCAGGTGGCCGTCGGGCAGGGCCAGCGCCTTGGCGGGGAAGCGCAGGTCGGTGTGTGTCGGGTCCGGCGGGACGTACGGCGAGTCGCCCGGTTGCAGCGTGCCCTTGGCGCGGTGCTCGTCGACCAGCTCGCGGATCTGGGCAGACAACGCATGGGCGTGGCCCTCACCGGCGTAGTGCGCGACGACGTACCCCTCGGGGTCGATCAGCACCAGCGTCGGCCAGGCCCGAGCCGTGTAGGCCTGCCAGGTGACCAGCTCAGGGTCGTCGAGGACCGGGTGGGTGACGTGATAGCGCTCCACGGCCGCGACCAGCGCTTCGGGGTCGGCCTCGTGGACGAACTTCGGGGAGTGCACGCCGATCACCACGAGCTCGTCGGCGAACTCCTCCTCGACCTCACGCAGCTCGTCGAGGACGTGCAGGCAGTTGATGCAGCAGAACGTCCAGAAGTCGAGGAGGACGACCCGACCGCGCAGCTCGCGCAGGGTCAACGCCCCCTCGGTGTTGAGCCAACCCCGACCGCGGAATTCGGGGGCTCGGACGGGTGGCACGGAACTCATGCACCAAGTGTCCCCCGTGGCCGCTGGCGGCTGCCGACTAGGCTCGCACCATGACAGACGAGCAGAGACTGGCCGGCTGGATCGAGACGTGGTGGCAGGCGATCGACGACTTCACCCAGCTCCTGGAGGAGCTCGCCGAGGACGACTGGTCCAGGCCGACCGACCTTCCCGGCTGGAGCGTGCACGACGTGGCCGCCCACACCGCACACCTGGAGTCCATCCTGGCGGGACACCCCGAGGAGACCATCGAGATCGGTGAGCCCGAGCACGTCACCGGGCTGATGGGCCTCTACACCGAGCAGGGCGTGGTGGCACGCCGAGATCGAACCCCCGACGAGCTGATCAACGAGATCCGGCAGTCGACCACGACGCGCCGCACGATGCTGCTCGACGACCCGCCCACCGACGGCAAGGCGAAGCCCTCGCTGGTCTTCGGCGGCGTCCCGTGGGACTGGAACACCCTGCTGCGCAACCGTCCTCTGGACGTGTGGATGCACGAACAGGACGTACGACGGGCCACCGACCGGCCGGGCAGTCTCGACACGTCAGCGGCGAGACACACCGGCGACTACCTCCTCGACGCTCTGCCGATCATCGTCGGCAAGCGCGTGGCACCGGCGAAGGAGACGACGGTCGTGCTGGCCGTGGACGGGCACGAGGAACGCGCCGTCGTCGTGGGAGATGACGGACGGGCCGCACCCGTCGACGTGCCGTGGAACCCGACCGTGCGGATCGGCATGAGCCGCGAGGCCTTCATCGTGATGGCCGGTGGTCGCCGSGAGCCGCAAGGGGTGGAGTTCCACGGGGACGCCACGCTGGGCCAGCAGGTCGTCGACGCATACCGGACCACACCATGACCTGGGACCTCGGGCAGATGCCCGACCAGACCGGCCGCACGATCCTGGTCACCGGTGTGACCAGCGGTCTCGGCACCCACACCGCCCGCGAACTTGCCCGGGGCGGCGCCCGGGTCATCCTGGCCGCTCGCAATCCCCAGAAGCTCGCGGTCACGAAGGCCGCGCTGCTCGACGAGCTTCCCGACGCCGCCCTCGAGGACCTGATCGTCGACGTCTCCTCGCTCGACTCCGTCCGCTCCGCGGCCGAGGAGGCGACCCGGTTCGGTGCCCTCGACGCACTCGTGCACAACGCCGGGGTCATGGCGACTCCGGAGCGACGTACGTCTGACGGCCTCGACCTGCAGATGGCCACCAACCACTTCGGGCCCTTCCTGATGACCGGTCTGCTGCTGCCGCAGCTGGTCGCCTCGGGTGACGGGCGCGTGGTCAGCGTCTCCTCGGCGATGCACCGGTTCGCCGGCAAGGCACCGCTGTGGGACCCCCGCGAACGGCGGGGCCGTCACTCGCGCTGGGTGGTCTATGCCCAGTCGAAGCTGGCCAACCTGCTCTTCACCCACGAGTTCGACCGGCGGGCACGCGCCAAGAGTCTGCAGGTGAAGGCGCTCGCCGCTCACCCGGGGTACGCCGCCACCCACCTGCTCTCCTACGGCCAGACGATGAAGGGCTCCGGAGGGTTGACCAGCATCTTCGACGCGGCCATGAAGGCGGGCGCGCAGTCTGCCGAGATGGGCGCCCTGCCGACGTTGATGGCAACCACTGCTGATCTGCCGGGTGGCACCTACTGCGGGCCGAGCCGGATGCAGCAGATGCGCGGCCTGCCCCAGGTCGTCGGCTCCAACCGTCTCTCCCGAGACACCGAGAGCCAGCGCCGCTTCTGGGACCTCTCCGAGCAGGCGACCGGCATCACCTACCCCTGACCCGCGCTCCCACGAGGGATTCAGAGGTGGCGACGGGACTGCACAATGCGGAACCGTGAGGCGACGTACGCCCCGTCGGTGTAGGAGGCGTTCGCGGCCGGGTTGGCGCCGGTGCCGTGGAAGTCGGAGAACGCCGCGGACTGGTTGACGAACACTCCGCCGAGGAGGTTCTCGCTCAGGGCCACGCCGGCGTCGAGGGCGGCGTCACGCATCGACTCGACCACCTCGGCGTCGGTGGAGTAGACCGCGGCCGTCATCGCCCCGTGGCGCTGCACGGTGTCGCGGAACAGGTCGATCGACTCCTCGGTGCCCGAGGTGGAGATCAGGTAGGCAACCGGCCCGAAGCACTCGCTCTCGTAGACGTCACCATCGGCGGCGGCGAGGGCCACCAGGGCGGGGGTGCGCACCCGCGCGTCGGCGTACTCCGGATGGGTCACCGCACGCGAGGCGACGAGGACGTCACCGCGCGACCCGACGGAGTCCACCCTCTCGGCCACTCCGTCGTTGACCACACCGCCGAGCAGCTCTACTGCACGTGCGTCGTCACCGAGCAGCTTGTCGAGCGCGGCCTCGACGCCGGCAGCCATCTCGGCGGGCGACCTGGTGCCTTGGTCGGTCTCGATGCCGGCGGCGGGCAGGTAGAGGTTCTGCGGGGCGGTGCACATCTGGCCCGAGTAGAGCGAGAGTGAGAAGGCGAGATTCGCGCACATCGCCTTGAAGTCGGAGGTGGAGTCGATGACGATCGTGTTCACCCCGGCCTTCTCGGTGAACACCGTGGCCTGGCGGGCGTTGAGCTCAAGCCAGTCGCCGAACGCGTTGCCACCCGTGAAGTCGATGAGCTTCACGTCGGGATGCACGGCAAGGTCGGAGGCGAGCCTGTCGGCGGGGTCCTCGGCCGCGAGGGTCACCAGGTTGGCGTCGAAACCGGTCTCGGTGAGCACCTCCTGGCAGACCTGGACGGTGATCGCGAGCGGCAGCACCGCCTGCGGGTGGGGCTTGACGATGACCGGGTTGCCGGTGACCAGCGAGGCGAAGAGGCCGGGCCACGAGTTCCAGGTCGGGAAGGTGTTGCAGCCGATCACCAGCGCAACCCCGCGCGGGACGACGGTGAACGTCTTCTCCATGCGCAGGGGCTCGCCGCGGCCGGGCTTCTCCCAGATCGCGGTCGGCGGGGTGCGGGTCATCTCCGTGTGTGCGTAGGCGATCGCCTCGAGGGCCCGGTCGAGCGCGTGTGCACCGCCCGCCTGGAAGGCCATCACGAAGGCCTGGCCGCTGGTGTGCTGCACGGCATTGGCGAGCTCGAAGATGCGCTGGTGCAGCCGCTCGAGGATCTCCAGGCAGACACCGGTGCGCACGTCAGGACCCGCGTCGCGCCACGGCTTCATGCCCTGCTTGCCCGCTGCCACGAGGGCCGCCAGGTCGTTGGCGCGCGGATAGGTCACTCCCAGCTCGAAGCCGTACGGCGACCGCTCGGTGGCCACGGTGCCCTCGGCGCCCGGGGTGGTCAGTGGGAAGGCGCCGTCACGCCAGGCATCGAAGGCCTCCCGGCCGTTCGCGGCGGCGTCCTCGCCGTAGACGCGCGGCGACGGTGACTCGTTGAACGCGGAGAAGTACGTGCGATGAGCGGACGCGTCCTTGGCCTGGTCGAGGCGCTCGGAGTGGCGGGCGAAGAAGTCGGTTTGTGACACCATGTGGCAACTCTTGCACACCCCTGTAAGACGACCAACCCGATAGCGTGCGGCCATGCCCAACCTGCGCCCGATCACCGCGGACGACCACGCCTTCGTGCTCGACCTGAACCAACGCAACGTCGAGCTGCTCTCCCCGCTGGACCAGGCCCGGCTCGAGGAGCTGCTGGCGTGGGCCGACCACGGCGACATCATCGAGCACGAGGGCGAGCGGGCCGGTTTCGTGCTCACCTTCGCCGCAGGGACGGCCTACGACTCGGAGAACTACCGCTGGTTCGGTGAGCACTTCGGTGACGAGTTCTACTACCTCGATCGCGTCGTGATCGACGACGGGTTCCGGCGCCACGGCCTCGGCCGGGCGGCGTACGACGAGCTCGAGCGTGCCGCGGCGCCGTACGGACGCATGGTGCTCGAGGTCAACGTCGAGCCGCCGAACCAGCCGTCCCTGGAGTTCCATGCCGGTCGTGGCTACGTCGAGGTGGACCGTCTGGGTGACGACAAGGTGGTCGCCCTGATGGCGCTGGGGTTGGGCACGCCGAATCGGGGTAGGAATGGTTGCGCACCCGGCGCGCAGGACGCCGATGCCCAGGACAGGGGAATCTCGTGAAGAACAAGTTGCTGCCCGTGATCGCGGTCGTGGCCGCCGTCTTCGTCGCTCTCGTGGTGGTGATCGCCGTGCTCAGCGCCGGCCTCCTCAGCAGCGACGAGAAGGGCACCACGTCCCGCGAGGAAGGCATCACCACCACCACGACCCCGGTCCAGGACCCCGCCGCCAGCACCGACCCCGACGACCCGGCCTTCAAGGCCGCGGAGAGCGAGCCGGTCGAGGACAGCCTCTATCCGAACGTCGGCGACCCGGGCGTCGACTCCCTGCACTACGGCCTCGACCTCGAGTGGGATCCGGAGGCCAAGGTGCTGGCCGGCACCGCCGAGATCGCCTTCCGCGCCACGGGCACCAAACCCCAGTTCCAGCTCGACTTCGGCGAGCCGTTGAAGGTCACCGAGGCAACCCTCGACGGCAAGGAGGTCGAGGTGGAGCACACCGGCAAGGACCTGGTGGTCAAGGCCCCGGTGACAGTGGACAAGAAGTACCTCCTCGTCGTGGAGTACGAAGGCACCCCTGAGCCCGCCGACGCCCCGACGACCCGCAGCGACTTCTCCACGACCGGCTTCACGATCACCGACGAGGGCGACGTGTGGACCATGCAGGAACCGTACGGCGCGTTCACCTGGTACCCGGTCAACGACCAGCCGGCCGACAAGGCGTTCTACGACTTCAAGATCACCACCCCAGCTCCCCGCATCGGCATCGCCAACGGCGTGCTCACCTCCCAGGAGGAGGTCGACGGCAACACGGTCACCGAGTGGCACCTCGACTCGGCAGCCTCCTCCTACCTGGTCACCCTGGCGATCGGCGAGTACGAGAAGACCGAGGCCGAGTCGTCCAGTGGGGTGCCGCTGACCTACTGGACCGCACCCGGCGACACGCGTGCCCTGAACGCGATGGAGTACACCGCCAAGGCGGTCGACTGGCTGGAGGGGAAGCTCGGCCCCTTCCCGTTCACCTCCCTCGGCTCGGTCGTCGTCGACTCCGAGAGCGCCATGGAGACCCAGCAGATGGTCACCTACGGCAACAGCAACTACACGTTGTCACGCGATGTGGTGATCCACGAGGTCGCCCACCAGTGGTACGGCGACATGACCTCGCCCAGCGACTGGAAGGACGTCTGGATCAACGAGGGCATGGCGATGTACATCCAGGGGGTCTACGAGGCCGAGAGCACGAACCGCAGCATCGACGCGGTGATGGACGACTGGGCCCTCTACGAGAAGCAGTACCGGGCCACGGCCGGCCCGCCAGGTGACTACGACCCACGCACCTTCGGTGAGTCCAACATCTACTACGGCCCGGCCCTGATGTGGCACGAGCTGCGCAAGCAGATCGGCGACGACAAGTTCTGGGCCATGGTCAAGAAGTGGCCGACGGTGCACAAGCAGGGCAACCCGACCCGTGAGGAATACCTCGACTGGATCGAGCAGGAGACCGGCGAGGAGCTCAGCGCCTTCTTCGATGCCTGGCTGATGGGTGAGAAGACGCCCAAGCGGAGCTGATCTGCTGAGAGCAGACCCGGCCGGCCTTCCTTGTGGGAGGGCGGCCGGATTGCTTTGCTGGGTGACATGAAGCTCCTCGTGCTCGGTGGAACCGTCTTTCTCTCCCGCGCGGTTGCCGCCGAGGCGGTGGCCCGCGGGCACGATGTGACCTGCGCATGCCGTGGCACCTCCGGCACGATTCCGGCAGGCGCGCGCCACGTGGTGCTCGACCGGGAGACGCCGGAGTGGGGCGTGCTGGGGGGCGTGCTGGGGGGCGAGTACGACGCGGTCGTCGACGTGGCCCGTCATCCCAGTCGCGTTCGCGAGGCGGTGGCGCGTTTCCCTAACGCTCATTGGGTCTTCGTCTCCACAGCCAGTGTCTACTCCGACGACTCGACGCCCGGAGGGACACCCGAGAACACGTCGTTGCACGACCCGATTGCCACCGACGTGGACCTCACCCAGTCACCCGAGGCCTACGGCCCGATGAAGGTGGCCTGCGAGCAGATCGTCCGCGAGGGTGCCGACTCGGCAACGATCGCCAGGGCGGGTCTGATCGTCGGGCCAGGAGATCCCAGCGGCCGCTTCTCCTACTGGCCCTCGCGGATCGCCGACGGCGGCGAGGTGCTGGCGCCCGGCGCTCCCGAGGACGCCGTCCAGGTGATCGACGTCCGCGACCTCGCCGCCTGGATCGTGACCTGCGCCGAGCAGCGCACCCAAGGCACCTTCAACGCCACCGGCCACCCCACCTCCCGGCAGGCGTTCCTCGAGGAGGTGGCCCGAGGAGTCGACACCCGGCCGCAGTGGCGCTGGGTCTCGCAGGAGCGCCTGGCCGAGCACGGCGTGGAGCCGTGGTCCGGCCCCCACTCGCTCCCCCTCTGGCTGCCGCTTCCCGAGTACGCCGGCCACATGACGCGCGACGTCGATGCGGCGTACGCCGCCGGGCTGGCCACCCGACCGCTGGTCGAGACTGCTCGCGACACCCTCGCCTGGCTGCGCGCCACCCCGGATGCCACCGTCACCGGGCTCACCCGTGAGGAGGAGTTCGCAGTCCTGGCAGGCCATGCCCACTGAGCCTTCAGCCCAGAATGGCGACCAGCCCGTCGATGAGTCCACCTCGCCAGCAGGCATAGTCGTGGCCGCCGTTGAACTCCGTGAAGGTCAGGTCGACCTCCGTGTGCTCCAGCTCCGCGGCGAACTTCCGGCTCGGCTCCAGGAGCACCCACTCCTGCCGGCCCACCTCGAGGTGCAGTCGCACCCTGCCCGCCCGTGAGAGCTCCGCGACCGGGCCTCCCCTCCACAGTGACGCGGACTGCGCGACTGCGGCTCCCACGAGCTCCGGGTGAAGGGCGATCGTCCACAGCGCGGAAAGAGCGCCGAGGCTCTGACCGGTGATCACCGTCCGCCGGACGCTGGGCTCGAGACCACGGACGTCACGGCACCACGGGACCAGGTGGTGGGCGACGAAGTCGACCAGCCCGCCGGCATGGCCGGCGTCCTGCCAGCGCTCGGCGACGTCGCCGGCCGAGACGAAGACGACGTTGAGCGGGGGCAGGGCGCCGGCTGACACCGCCATGTCGAGACACCCGGCCAGGTCGAACTGTTGCTGCCAGACCTCCCCGTCGAGCACGATCACCAGCGGGTCACGCGAGCCGGCCCCAGGCGTCCGGTGCGGCCAGACCCGGCGTCCCTGCGCTCCAACCGCGACCCCGTCACCCGGGTCGGCGCCCGTCGACGAACGCCAGGGCTGGCCCGGGGCGTCGGGCAGCTCGACCACGGACACCTCGCTCCCACGTGCGTTGCGGGCGACCAGGCGCCCACGTGGGTCCGGCAGACCACGGTCGAGCAATGACCGCAGTCCCACTGGCGAGTCCTGCTCCCAGGGAGCGACGCCGTCGCCGTCGTGCACGACGAACGCATAGCTGGCCCGCCAGTCCGGCTCCATCGCGTAGGCAAGCGTCCACCAACCGTTCCCGACCGGTGTCATCACACTGTCGGTGATCCGAGCCTCGTCGGTGAGCCGGTTGACGAACAACAGCACGCTCGTCGCCGTCTCGTCGTGGAAGGCGAAGCCCACCCGGATCCGTCCGTCCGGGAGAGGATCCAGGAGCGGCATCGACGACGACGTCCACCGCTGCTCCTCGAGCGGCAACCCCACACGGGGAGCCGGTTCGGGGCGCGGGATCTTCGGCGGCGAGAGCGGCTGCACACGGGGCTCCTGGATGGCGGATCACCAGTGTGCCCGCCTGGCGACAATGCCCGACAGGCAGGGCCCCACCTGACATAGCCTCGTCCCGTGACCACGCGCCTCTCCGCCCAGCAGCTGATCGATCTCGTCCTCGACGACGGGTCGTGGATCTCGTGGGACACCGCCCCGCTCCGCGCGGAGGTGAGCGAGGAGTACGCCGCCCAGCTCGCGGCCGCCGAGGCGAAGGCCGGCACCGATGAGTCCGTGTTGACCGGTGAGGGCGTGCTCCACGGCCGACGGGTCGCCGTCCTGGCGGGCGAGTTCGGCTTCCTGGCCGGCTCCATCGGCCGCGATGCTGCCGACCGGCTCGTGGCCGGGATCGAGCGGGCCACAGCCGCTGGGCTGCCCCTGTTGGCAGCGCCGATCAGTGGCGGAACCCGCATGCAGGAAGGCACCCCCGCCTTCGTGCAGATGGTGCGCATCAGCGCGGCCGTGGCCACCCACAAGAACGCCGGACTGCCCTATCTGGTCTACCTCCGCAACCCCACGACCGGCGGCGTGATGGCGTCCTGGGGATCGCTGGGGCATGTGACCGTCGCCGAGCCCGGCGCCCTCACCGGCTTCCTCGGCCCCCGCGTCTATGAGGCGCTCTACGGCAAGCCTTTCCCCGAGGGAGTGCAGACCGCGGAGAACCTCCACGCCCACGGCATCATCGACGCCGTGCTGCCGCCCGAGGCGCTGGCCGACATCGTCGACCGGGCCCTCAACATCCTGTTGGCGCCACGCATCGGCATCCCCGCTGTGGCCGCCCCCGAGACGACCGAGACCCCCGAGGTCGAGACGTGGGACGCGGTCACCCGTTCGCGCAACCCCGAGCGTCCCGGCGTCCGCCGTCTGCTGAAGTACGCCGCCACGGATGTGGTGCCCCTCAACGGCACCGGGCAGGGTGAGGCCGATCCCGGACTGTTGATCGCACTGGCCCGTTTCGGCGAGGCACCGTGCGTGTTCCTGGGCCAGGACCGGCGCGGGCAGACCACCGATCACCCGATGGGTCCCGGCGCCTTGCGCGAGGCCCGGCGCGGCATGCGACTGGCGGTGGAGCTCGGCCTCCCGCTGGTGACCGTGATCGACACCCAGGGCGCGGCCCTGTCGAAGGAGGCAGAAGAGGGCGGACTGGCCGGTGAGATCGCCCGATGCCTGGCCGATCTGGTCACGCTCGACGCACCCACGTTGTGCCTGATGCTCGGTGAGGGCAACGGCGGTGGGGCGCTGGCGTTCCTGCCCGCAGACCGGGTGGTCGCGGCCCAGCACGCCTGGCTCTCGCCCCTGCCTCCCGAGGGTGCCAGTGCGATCGTGCACCGCGACATCGACCACGCCCCCGAGATGGCCAGATCCCAACAGGTGTTGGCGATTGGGCTCCACGCACGGGGCGTCGTCGATCGCATCGTGCCCGAGAAGCCCGACGCGGCGGAGGAGCCGGAGGAGTTCTGCCGGCGCGTGGGAGGCGTGCTCGAGTTCGAGCTGGCCGAGCTCCTGGCGGCGGGGCCGGGCTCGACCGAGGCACGGACGGCGCGCTACCGGTGAAGACGTACGCCGTCACCGGCGCCGCTTCCGGCATCGGCGCGGCCACCACGACCCACCTGCGCGAGCAGGGGCACCGGGTGATCACGGTCGACCTGCACGATGCCGACGTCACGGCCGACTTGTCCACCGCAGAGGGTCGCGCCGACACGGTTGCCGGCGTACGGGAACTGACCGACGTGCTCCACGGGGTGGTGCCGTGCGCGGGGATCGCCGGCCTGACCGGCACCGACGCGATCATGCGGCCCGCCTCATCCACGCCTCCCGGGCTGAGCCTGCCCTGATCCAGCGTCGTGTGGGATCTGACGCGTGGGGCACGTCAAGACCCACACAATGATGCTCCGAGCGCGCCCCCGGCTACGCGAATGCTGAGCCGACGGCGTCCCGGAACTGTGCGGCACCGCCGAAGCGGGCGGCCGGGTCCTTGGCCATCGCCCGAGCCAGGATTCCGTTGAGCTGGTCGGTCGTCGCGTCGCCTCCGGCGAGCAGCGGCACCGGCGCCGTGATGTGAGCCGTCATCAACTGGTAGTCGCCCGTGCTCCACGCGTAGGGTGCCTCGCCGACCAGCACGGCCCACAGCAGGCAGCCCAACGCGTACACATCGCTCGCCGGACTGGCATCGACACCACGGTGCAGCTCCGGGGCCATGTAGGACGCCGTACCCAGCATCCCCGCGGTCTCGGTGAGGTCGGAGTCAGGGGTGCGGGCGATGCCGAAGTCGGCGACGTGGGCGCGCACCCGCCCACCGACGTGGTTGATCAGGATGTTGGCCGGCTTGATGTCGCGGTGCACCAGCCCGACTGCGTGCGCATCGGCCACCCCGGACGCCACCTGCGCCACCAGGTCGAGGGCAACCGGCAGCGGCGGCGTCCCCTTGGCCCGTAGCGCCGTGGCCAGGTCGCCGCCCTCGATCAGCTGGGTCGCGGTCCACAGCAGGCCGGCATGCTCGCCGTGGTCGAGCACCTGCACGACGTAAGGCGACTGCAGCGCGGCCTGGGCTCGCGCCTCGCGGGTGAACCGAGCCCGCATCACCGGGTCATCGGCGTGACGGAGCGACATCACCTTGAGCGCGACGGGCCGGCCCAGGGAGAGCTGGGTGGCCCGGTGGACGACGCCCATCCCGCCGTGGCCCAGGGTCCGCTCGATGCGGAAGTCACCGACCAGCGAGCCGGGACCGAGGGCGGCCGGGTCGAGTGCACCGGAGCGGGACGCGTCCGTGCGGGACGCAGGACCGGTCGATCGTGCTGAGGAGACGCGGGTGGCGGGCATGGCTCCACCTTCGTCGTGCGGCGGGTCCCCCGGCATCCGTACGGGTACTCAGATGCCGGGAGAACCTACTCACCCTGGGAGTGGGCACGACCTCTCAGCCCGTGTGCGCAAGACCCTCCTCGGCACCCGGGACCGGCAGCCCGTAGTGGTCGCGCAACGTGGTGCCGGTGTAGTCGCGGCGGAACAGGCCACGCTCCTGCAGGATCGGCACCACCTGGTCGACGAACAGCTCGAGCCCCGAGGGCAGCACCGCCGGCATGATGTTGAAACCGTCGGCGGCCCCGGTGGTGACCCACTCCTGGATGGTGTCGGCCACCTGTTCGGGAGCGCCCACGAAGGCGCGATGTCCGCGACCACTGCCGAGGCGGAGCAACAGCTCGCGCACGGTGAGGTGGTCGCGCCGGGCCATCGCCACCGTCAGCTCGTAGCGCGCCTTGTTGCCTTCGACGGCGTCCACGGCGCGAATGTCTTCAGGCAGCGGTTGGTCAAGGTCGAGCTGGTCGACCGGGATGCCGGTGTCGGCGGCCAGCTGTCGCAACGGGTGGTCGAGCACGACCAGCTCGTCGAGCTGCCGCTCCAGGTCACGGGCCTCGGCCTCGGTGCTGCCCAGGATCGGCACCAGGCCGGGCAGGATCTTGATGTGGTCACGCGAGCGGCCGGCCGCCACAGTTGCCGCCTTCAGCTTCCGGTAGAAGTCGCGCCCCTCCTCGACCGTGGGCGTCGCGGTGAACACTGCTTCGGCGTACTTCGCGGCAAGCGCGATTCCGGGACCCGAGGAACCGGCCTGCACGATGACCGGACGTCCCTGCGGACTGCGACCCACCGTGAGCGGCCCGGCCACGTTGAACGTGTCACCGGAGTGGTTGATCGCGCGCACCTTGGCCGGGTCGGCCCAGACCCCGCTGGCCTGGTCGCCCACGACGGCGTCGTCGGCCCAGGAGTCCCACAGGCCCAGCACGACGTCGAGGAACTCCTGGGCACGTGCGTAGCGCTCGGCGTGGGTGGGGGCCGTGGCGTAGCCGAAGTTGGCGCTCGCCTTGAGGTCCGCACTCGTGACCACGTTCCACGCGGCGCGACCGTTGCTGATCGCGTCGAGGGAGGCGAAGTCACGGGCCAGGTTGTAGGGCTCCTCGTAGGTCGTCGACGAGGTGGACACCAGTCCGATGCGTTCGGTGGCCACGGCCATCGCGGTCAGCAGCAGGCGGGGCGACAGCGTCTCGCTGGGACGCCGGTCGGGGTCGGTCATGATCGACGGGCTGTCGGCGAAGAAGACCGAGTCCATCTTGCCGCGCTCGGCCAGTCGGGCCAGGTCCTGGAAGTAGCCGACGTCGCGGGAGACCCGGGGGTCGACGCCGGGCAGCCGCCACGACGCCTCGTGGTGACCGGTGCTCATCAGGAAGGCATTGAGGGTGATGGAAGTAGTGGGAGAGGGCAGGGGTGGGTTCGCGGGAGTGGGCAGGGGTGGGTTCGCGGGAGTGGGCAGGGGTGGGTTCGCGGGAGTGGGCATGGTGACTCCTTCTCGGGTCAGGCGCGCCAGCGCTGGAAGCGACGTTCCAGGGCGACGAGCGCGTAGTTGATGAGCAGACCGAGGATCGTCGTGGCGAGGATCGCGGCGTACATCTGCGGGATCAGGAAGTTGTTGTTGGAGTAGTTGATGAGATAGCCCAGACCTGCGGTGGCACCGATCATCTCCGCGGCGATCAGCACCAGGATCGCGGAGGCGCCCGAGATCCGGATGCCGGTGAAGATCGTGGGCACCGCCGCCGGGAAGACGATCTTGCGGAAGGTCTCCAGCGGCGAGAGGCCGAGCACCCGCGCTGCTCGCAGCAGCTGGACGTCGACGTTCTGCACGCCGCCGATGGTGCTCAGCAGGATCGGGAAGAAGCAGGCGAAGAGCACGATGGCCACCTTCGACGTCTCCCCGATGCCGAAGACCAGCATGAAGACCGGGAGCAGGGCCAGGGCCGCGGTGTTGCGGAAGACCTCGAGCACGGGCGTGGTGAGCTCACGGACCGGGGTGTACCAGGCGATCGCGGTGCCGAGCGGGATCGCGGTGACCAGGGCCAGGCCGAAGCCGGCCCCGGAGCGGATCAGGCTGGCGCTCAGGTGCTTCCAGAGCTCGCCGGTCTCGATGAGGCGCCACAACGCCTGGAGTACGTCGGACAGTGGCGGCACGAAGATCGGGTTCAGCCATTCCATCCGCGGCGTGATCTCCCAGACCGCGGCCAGGACCAGCAGGCCGACCAGCCCACGGGTGAAGGTGACGACGCGCTTGCGCCGTGGTGACGACTGCCGCACGCGGGCGGACTCGGCCTGCCGCGGGTTGAGCCCCGGGGTGGCCTTCTCGGTGAGCAGGTCAGGCAACGGACTCGACCTCTTCCTTGAGGTGTCGGGCGCCGGCGCGGCGCTTGCCCAGCTCGCCCTGGCGCAGCAGTGACCAGATCTGGTTGCGGTAGTGGCCGAACTCGGGCGTGGAGCGGATGTCCTGGTCGGCGAGGTTCGCCCGGTCCAGCTGGATGTCGATCAGCTCTGCGATGCGGCCGGGCCGAGCGCTCATCACCGCGACCCGCTGGCCGAGGAACACGGCCTCCTCGATGTCGTGGGTGATGAAGATGATCGTGGTGCCGGTGCTGTCCCAGATCTCCAGGAGCTGCTCCTGCAAGTGCTCGCGGGTCTGTGCGTCGAGTGCACCGAAGGGCTCGTCCATGAGCAGCACCTCGGGTCGGTGGGAGAGGCTGCGCGCGATCGCTACCCGCTGCTTCATGCCTCCTGAGAGCTCGTGCGGGAAACGGGTCGCGAATTCCGAGAGCCCCACCAGGTCGAGGTATTCGCGGGCCCGCTCGGAGCGCTCCCGCTTGCTCAGTCCGCCGGCTGCCTCGAGGGCCAGCTCGACGTTGCCCAGCGCCGTACGCCACGGCAGCAGGGTGTACTGCTGGAAGACCACGCTCCGGTTGAGGCCGGGGCCGACGATCGGCTCCCCGTCGACCAGCAGTTGCCCGGTCCCCGGCTCGGAGAGGCCGGCGATCAGGTCCAGCACCGTGGACTTCCCGCACCCGCTCGGACCAACGAGGCTGAGGAACTCGCCCGCCCCGACGTGCAGGTCCACGCCCTGCAGGGCCACGAAGTCCTGCTGCTGGCCGTCGTCCTTGCTGCGGACGGAGAACACCTGGCCGACGTCGATCAGGTCAATGCTGCTGCTCATTTCTGGTCCTCTTCACTCGCGTAGGGGTTGAACTCGTTGGTGTAGAGCTGGGAGATGTCGATGCGGTCGACGTCGATCTGTCCCTCGGCGTCGAGCCAGTCGATCCAGGCGTCGAAGTCCTCGTCACGCAGGACGCCGCCTCGGGTGGCGATCCCGCTGCCCCGCCAGCTCAGGAGCGACTCGATCTCGTCGGCGCGCCCGTGGGCCTTGAGCCAGTCGCCCATCACCTTGTGCACCTCGGCCGGCTTGTGGGTCTGCTCCCAGTGGATCGCCCTGGCGATGCCCTCCACCACGGACCTGGTCAGGTCGCGGTGCTGCTCGATGAAGGACGTGCGCAGCGTGTAGGAGCCGCCGTTGTAGTCACCCATCAGGTCGACGTCGGCGGCCAGCGTGCGCAGCCCGCCGTTCTTCAACGCGAACTCCTTGGGCGCCCCGTTGAGCACCGCCGCATCAACCTTCCCGGCGCGCAGTGCGGCCTCGGTGTTGATGCCGGGCAGCGGCACCAGGGTGACCTCGTCGATCTCGTCCTGGCTGAGCCCTTCGGCGTCGAGCCAGGTGTCGACCACTGCTTCGGCGTTGGCGCCGAGGGTGTTCACCGCGACGCTGCCGCCGATCAGGTCCCGGGCCGAGTGGATCTCCGAGTCCTCGGGGGTCATCACCTCCATGCCCATCCGGTTCTTCGCCGTCGATCCGTAGGTCGCCGCGACCGCCTTGAGTGGTACCCCCGTGGAGACCACCCGCGCGGTGGCGCCGTGGAACGGTCCGATCGCGAGATCACTCTGGTTCGTTGCCAGCGAGCGCAGCAGCTCAGGACCACCGGCGACCTGGCCCAGGTTCTTCAGCTTGATTCCGGTGCCGTCGTAGTAGCCGAGGGCATCGGCCAGCTCGAGGTGGTTGATCAGCCCGGGACCGGAGTGGTAGCGAATCGTGCGCGCCTCGGCGTCCGATCGCTCGGCCGGCGCACCGATCGCCTGGCAACCGGCGACCAGGCTCATCGCGAGCAGGCCGGTCAGCAGTCGGGCAAGTGCTCCGTGTCTCATGTGTGGTCTTCCTCTTTCGTTCCCAGTGGTGCGGTCAGGAGGCCAGGTGTGCCGGTCGCGGCTCCTTCGGCTCCTTCGGCTCCGCGGCGGGTACGGCGGCCAGCAGGCGCTGCGTGTAGGGGTGCGACGGCGAGCCGAACACCTGCGCGACGGGGCCGCTCTCGACGAGCTCGCCGTTGCGGAGCACGGCGACCCGGTCGGCCACGGAGTTCACCACCGCCAGGTCGTGGCTGATGAAGATGCACGCGAAGCCGAACTGCTGCTGCAGCTCACCGAAGAGGGCGAGCACGTCGGCCTGCACCGACACGTCGAGTGCACTGGTCGGCTCGTCGGCGATCATCAGCTGCGGGCCGAGCACCAGGGCCCGGGCCATCGCGATCCGTTGGCGCTGCCCACCGGAGAGCTCGCGGGGTCGACGCCGCGCGACGTCGGCCGGCAGGCGCACCGCCTCGAGCAGCTCCGCCACCCGTGCACGCCGACTGGCCGGCGTACCGACCCGGTGGATGTCGAGCGGTTCACGGATGCTCGCGCCGACCGACATCCGTGGGTCGAGTGACGCCTCGGGGTCCTGGTGCACGAAGGCCAGGTCGCGACCGAGCTCCCGTCGTCGCGCCGGGGACGAGGAGAACAGATCCTCGCCGTGCACGTGCACCGACCCTCCGGCCAGTGGCACCAGGCCGGCCGCGAGCCGCCCGAGCGTGGTCTTGCCCGAGCCGGACTCGCCGACCAGGCCGAGCACCTCGCCCGGAGCAACGTCGAGCGAGACGCCCTGCACCGCGGGGAAGGCCCGGCCACGGCGCGAGGATCCGTACTCCACGAACACGGAGTCGAAACGCAGCGCCGGCGCCTCCTGCGGGGGCTCGGGTGCCGGCACCGGGTGCACGAAGTCCCCCGCTGCCGGCAGGGAGAGCACGGAGTCCAGCAGCTGGCGCGTGTAGGCATGCTGGGGCGCCCCGAAGACCTCACGGGTGGTGCCGGTCTCCACGACGTCGCCCTGACGCAGGACGACGACGCGGTCGGCGATCTCGGCGACCACCCCCATGTTGTGGGTGATCAGCAGGATGCTGGTGCCGGTGCGATCACGGATTCGCCGCAGCAGCGCCAGGATCTCGGCCTGCACCGTCACGTCGAGTGCGGTGGTGGGCTCGTCGGCGAGCAGCAGCTCGGGCTCGTTGGCGAGGGCGAGAGCCAGCACCACCCGCTGCTTCTGACCACCGGAGAGCTGGTGCGGGTAGTGGCCGATCCGGCGCTCCGGCTCGGGGATCTCCACCTCCTCGAGGAGCTCCACCGCCCGCTTGCGTGCGGCCGCGGCACTGATCCGCCCGTGGGCGCGCAGCACCTCCCGGATCTGCCAGCCGACGGTGCGCACGGGATTGAGCGCGGTCTGCGGCTCCTGGAAGACCATCGCGATCCGCCGGCCGCGCAGCCGGGCCAGCTGGTCCTCGGGCAGCCCGAGCACCTCCTCACCGCGGAACCGGATCGACCCCGAGGCGCGAGCGCCCGGGGGCAACAGCCCCAGCACCGCGCGGGCAGTCATCGACTTGCCCGAACCGGACTCACCGACCAGCGCCAGGACCTCGCCCTCGACGATCGAGAGGGAGATGTCGTTGACAGCCGGACGCGGGTGGGCGAACGAGATCGCCAGATGGTCGACCTGCAACAGGTCGGATGTCTCAGTCACGGTGTGCCTCCGACAGGGATTGGGAGATCAGCAGCAACCCGAGCACCAGCGCCAGCACCAGTGCGAGGGGGCCGAGGGCCAGGAACGGGGCGTCGTACATCAGCGTGGTGCCGTCCTTGATCAGCGATCCGAGCGACGGGTGCGGGGCCTGTACGCCGATGCCGAGGAAGCTCATCGCGGCCTCGATGAACACCGCCACCGACATCGAGACCGCCAGCTGCACGGTCAACGGCTCCAGCGAGTTGGGCAGCACGTGGCGGCGCAACACCCACCACGAGCCGGCGCCGGTCACCTGGGCCGCCTCGACATAGGGCATCTCGCGCACGCTGCGCACCGACGTACGCACCAGGCGGCCGAAGACCGGCACCTCCAGCGAGACGATGACCAGCGCGATGGTCCACACGCCCGGCCCGATGAAGGCCGAGAGCGCGATCGCGAAGATCAGGGTGGGGAAGGCGAGCACCACGTCGAAGACCCGCTGAGTGATCACGTCGGTGACGTTCCACCACGAGGTGACCAGACCGACGAGAACGCCGACCGCGGCACCGACGGGCACTGCCAGGAACACCACCAGCAGGTCGATCCGGATCCCCGAGAGGGTGCGCGAGAGCACGTCCCGGTTCACCTCGTCGGTGCCCAACCAGTGGGCCGAGGAGGGCCCGACCAGGTTGGCGCCCTCGATCTGGTCGATCGGGCCGTACGGCGCCAACCAGGGTCCGACGATCCCGAGCAGCACCACGAAGCCGACCAGTCCGAGGCCGACCCATGCCTTGGGCCGCATCATCGGGCACCCCCGATGCGGATCCGCGGGTCGAGCCACGCCTGCAGCACGTCGGTCAGCAGCTGGGTGATCACGAAGACCGCCACCGACAGGAGCAGCAGCACCTGCACGACCGGGTAGTCACGTCCCGAGATCGCCGACTCGATCAGGCTGCCCAGGCCGGGCCAGGTGAAGATCTGCTCCACCAGCACCGCCCCACCCAGGAGGGTGCCGACCTGGATGCCGAGCACCGTGACGGTCGACGGCAGGGCGTTGGGCAGGGCATGCCGGATCACCAGCCGGCGACGGGAGACCCCGGCGGCGCGGGCGGTGGTCACGTAGGGCTGGCGCATCTGGGAGCGCAACGACTCGGTGAGGAAGCGGGTCAGCCCGGCCCACACCGGCAACGCCAGGCAGATCGCCGGGAGCAGGAGGTACTGCACGGTGATGTCGGGGCGGGCCAGGTAGCCGTCGGGTGGGGTGCCGCCGGAGGGCAGCAGCGGGAACACCACGGCGAAGAGCAGCACCAGCAGCAGGCCACTGGCAAAGGTCGGCAGCGCCAGGCCGAGCGTGTTCAGCCCGGCCAGCATCGCGTTGAGCCACCTGCTGTCGCGGATCACCGCGACCAGCGAGGTGACCAGGGCGAGCGTGACCGCGATCAGTAGGGCCGTCACCGCGAGCACGACCGTGTTGAGTGCTCCGTTCGCGAGCAGCTCACGCACCGACCCGCCGATCCGGTAGGACTGACCGAGGTCGAGGCGGAACAGTCCACCGATCCAGCTCAGGTACTGCGACCAGAACGGTTCGTCGAGCCCGAGCTCCTCCCGGATCGCCTGTCGCGACTCGTCGGTGGCATCCTGGCCGGCGAGCGCGTCGACCGGGTCGCCCGGGATCAGCCGGAGCATCAGGAAGATGAGGAACGAGGCCACGAACAGGACTCCGAGGGCCGAGGGCACCCGACGCAGGAGGTAGGACAGCATCACTGGTCCTTCCACGCGTCACGCAGGATCAGCTCGGTGCGCTTGGTGTAGTCGATCCCGTGCACGGACGACGAGGTGACGATGCGCGGCCAGAAGGTGACCAGGTCGGTGAGCCAGACGTTGTCGATCATGTCGGCGTTGAGCGCCGCGTAGGCGTCCTCGGCCACGTCGCCATCGGGATCCGGCGCACCCCACGCGGCGTCGGCGTGCTCGGCGTACTGGTCGGAGAGGAAGTTCGACGCGTTGTGCTCGGCGTTGAACGGGTAGGCGCTGACCGGCAGCGTGGCCGGCGTGTACTGGGCGTACGTGTGCCCGAAGATCCACAGGCCGTCGAAGTCGGCGCCCACGAGACGCTGGTACATCTGCGCGTACTCGACGGGCTGGAGGTCGACGGTGATGCCGATGTCGGCCAGGTTGGCCTGCACGATCTGCGCCACGGCCTCGGCGGTCGGGTCACCGGCGATGTACTGCAGCGGCAGGGTCGGCACCTTGCCCACCTGCGCGGCCAGGTCCTTGGCCTTGGCGGTGTCGCGGTCGTAGTGGTGCGCGGCCGCTTCGTCGTACGCCGGGGAGGAGGGCGACCAGGACAGGTTCTGCGCGATCCCCTTGCCCCGGTAGACCTCGTCGAGGATGCGTTCGCGATCGACGGCGTAGGCAACGGCCTGCCGCAGCTTCACGTCCTTGAGGTCAGGGTTGTCCAGGTTGAAGCCGACATAGGTCTGCTGGGTGGCGCCCTCGAAGTCGAGCACGGCGTACTTCTTGTCCTTGCCGAACGTCTCGGCGTCGCGGGCGGTGGTGCCCAGGAGCAGGTCGTACTGACCGGACCGGAGACCTGAGGCCTGCGCCTGCGGGTCGGGCACGATCTTCACGTCGACGCCGTCGAGATGCGGCTTGCCGCCCCAGTAGTCGTCGAAACGGTCGAAGGTGAGCTCCGAGTTGGGCTTCCACCCGGCGAACCTGAAGGCGCCGGTGCCGTTGTAGCCGGTGCCGGCCTTGACCTGGTCGAAGGTGTCCTCGTCGATGATCGGAACGATGTCGAGCAGGTCGAGGATGTTGCTCAGCGGCCGGTCGAACTTGAGCGTGATCGCGTGCGGGTCGGAGGTGTCGAACCCGGTGACCGCTGCTGCGGTGCGCTGCAGCTGGACGGACCAGGCCGGGTCGGCGATGGTCTGGATCGAGAACTTCACGTCCTCGGAGGTGAACGGCTTGCCGTCGTGGAAGGTGACGTCGTCGCGCAGCTCGAGATGGATGGAGCGTCCGTCGGGGGCGACCTTCCACGACGTGGCCAGGGCAGGGCGCGGCTCGAGGCTGTCGTGCGGGTACTCGACCAACGAGTCGTAGACCAGGCCGATCAGGGCATTGCCGCCGTCGCTGGACTGACCGAAGACCGACTTCGGGATCAGGTCGGTCTTCGCGGCCACTCGTAGGGTGCCGCCGTCGACCGGGTCGCCCGTGGAGCCGCGGTCGTTCTGCTCACCCACGGCGGAGGTGCAGGCGCTCATCAGGCACAGGGCGACGGCGATCGCCAGCAGGCGTAGCCGGGCGAATGGGCGTGGTGGGGTCACTGCGGTCACGGGAGGGTTCCTCTCGGTGGGTGGGGTGTTGCTCAGGCCGTCGTACGACGGCTGGCGCGGGGCCGGCGGTGGGCGGGAAGGGCGGCGAGTGGGTCGTCATAGACGGGACCCATCGCGATGGTGCAGGCGGCGAGCGCCTGGATCTCGGTGCCGAAGCGGGTGAAGTTGAGGTCCATCGGCGGCAGTGCGGTGGCGCCACCGAAGGCGGCCACGACCTCGTCGAGCACGGCCGGGAAGGCGGTGAACGCCTGGCCCACCAGCACCATCCGGTCGGGGTCGATCATGTCGCGCACTGCGGCAGCGGTCTCGCCGAGCAACCGGGCGCGTTCGGCGAGCAGGCGCTGCGCGCCGAGCAGCCCGTCGGCGGCGGCGCGGTGGACCAGCTCGATCTCCGGGCGGGCCACGATGCCAGCCTCACGGGCCGCATGGGCGAGCGTGTGGTCACTGGCCGCGGCCTGGAAGCAGCCGGTGCGACCGCAGCCGCATCGCGCCGTGGCGCGGGTCGGGAAGTGCGCCAGGTTGGCCACGCGCGAGACCTCGGTCTGGTCGCCCTTGTCGACGGCGACCGCGAACCCGGCAGTGTTGCGGGTGTAGAGGTAGGCGGTGGAGCCACCCGTGCCGTGGCGGCGGTGGATGAACTCGGCCGCCGCGACCGCGGCGATGTGGTCACTGGTGGCGACCTCGAGGCCGAGCACGTCGTGGAGCGCCTCCCCGCTGGCGTGCGGGTCGTGGCCGAGCTCGCTGAAGGGAGCCACCAGGCCGGCCGCCAACGGGACCCGCCTGGGCAGCTGACGCAACATGTCGATCACCGAGGCGCCGACCCACGTGAAGTCGGGCTGGTCGCGCGGCTCACGCTCCTGCGTGCGGGTGGCGATGACTCCCCCGGCAAGGTCGCCGAGGGCCACGGTGAGCAGGCGGGTGCCGAGGTGCACGCCGACCACGACGTACTCGTCGGGATCGACGTCGACCGGGAGCCCGGGGCGACCGGTGGCGCCCACCGAGACCAGGTCGGGACGCTCACGCAGCACGCCGCCGTCGACCAGCGAGGTCACCGCCCGGGTGACCGTGGCTGCGCTCAGCCCGGTGCTGCGCATGAGCTGGTCGCGGGTGACGACTCGGCCACCACGCACCTGCTCGAGCACGCGCCCGGGCGCGGGGCCGAAGCGGCCGCGCGTCAGGACGACCGTCGGTGACCTGGTCATCGGTTCCCTTTCAAGACAATCTCTAGTGACTTGCTCTACTTAACCAGATGGGAACGCGGAATCCCGCAACCACGCAGGAAATGGACGCCTTCTGGTCAGCGTGAACCGAAGCCTTGAGCGGTCGGCGCCGGCCACCGACAGTGGAGCCACCCATCACATCCAGGAGGACCGCATGACCATCAGCATCGACCGCGCCCAGGTCTCGACTCAGGGCTCGACCCCGTCAACGATCAGCGTGCAGAAGATCGGCGGCCGCATCGGTGCCCGCATCGACGGCGTCACCCTCGGCGCCGATCTGGGCGAGCAGACCGTCGCCGAGATCCGCGCGGCCCTTCTCGAGCACAAGGTCGTCTTCTTCCGCGGGCAGGAGCACCTCGACGACGAGGCCCACATCGCGTTCGCCGAGCAGCTCGGCTCCCTGACGACCGCGCACCCGACGGTCAACACCGGCAGCGCCCGCATCTTCACCCTGACCGCCAACAAGGGGATGGCCGCCAACAGCTGGCACACCGACGTCACGTTCGTCGACCGGATCCCGGCGATCAGCATCCTGCGCGGCGTGGTGATCCCCGAGTACGGCGGCACCACCAACTGGGCCAACACCGTGACCGCCTACGAGTCGCTGCCGCCCTCGCTGCGCGCGCTGGTCGACAACCTCTGGGCCGTGCACAGCAACGACTACGACTACGCGGCCTCGGTCGAGGACGCCACGTCCCAGGAGGAGGCGCACAAGTCGTTCAGCCGCTCACAGTTCACCTCGACCAAGTTCGAGACCGAGCACCCCGTGGTCCGCGTGCACCCGGAGACCGGCGAGCGCTCGCTGGTGCTGGGCCACTTCGTGAAGAAGTTCGTCGGCCTCAACCAGAAGGAGTCCGCGATCCTCTTCAACCTGCTCCAGGACCGCGTCACCAAGCTCGAGAACACCGTCCGGTGGACCTGGCAGAAGGGCGACGTGGCGATGTGGGACAACCGGGCCACGCAGCACTACGCCGTGGCCGACTTCGACACCCAGCCCCGTGAGGTGCGCCGCATCACCGTGGCCGGTGACGTTCCGGTCGGCATCGACGGTCGCCGCAGCGTCCCGGTGCTCGGGGACGCCGGCTCGTTCTCCGACATCTCGGCGCTGGTCAGCTGACTTCTCCCCGGCGCGGCCACCACTCACGCAGAGGCAGGCCGCGCCCTTCGGGGGTCGCCGTACGCCGCGGTCTTGAGCGCTCTCAGCCGCCGTACGGATGAACGGGCAGAACGCCCCCAAACGGCCGTCACCCCCGCTCGGCGATCGAGCGGGGGTGACGGATTTCCCGTTCTTCTGAACGCGGTCGAAGCGCAGGCTCAGAACAGCAGCGCGCTGGCCGGGTCCTCGAGGATGCCGGCGACATCCGCGATGAACCGGGAGCCCTTCTCGCCGTCGACATGACGGTGGTCGAAGGAGAGCGCCAACGTGGTCACGTCACGCACGCACAGCTCACCGGACTCGTCGACCCACGGCTTCTTCCTGATCGAGCCGAAGCACAGGATCGCGGACTCGCCCGGGTTGATGATCGGCGTGCCCGCGTCGACGCCGAAGACGCCGACGTTGGTGATCGTGAACGTGCCACCGCTCATCTCGGCCGGCTGGGTCTTGCCTTCACGCGCGGTGGCGGTGAGCTGGTTGAGCGCACCGGCCAGGTCGAGCAGCCCGAGCTGCTCGGCGTCCTTCACGTTCGGCACGACCAACCCACGCGGGGTGGCTGCGGCGATCCCGAGGTTCACGTAGTTCTTGAACACGACCTCCTGGGCGGCGTCGTCCCAGTAGGAGTTGATCTCGGGGGTACGCCGCATGGCGAGCATCACCGCACGAGCCAGCACCAGCAGCGGCGAGACCTTCACGTCGCGGAACTCGCGGCGAGCCTTGAGCCGGTCGACGAACTCCATCGTGCGGGTGACGTCGACGGTGATCCACTCGGTGACATGGGGGATGGTGAACGCGGAGTTCACCATCGCCTGGCCCATCATCTTGCGGACACCCTTGATCGGCTCGCGGGTCTCGCGCTCGCCGGTTCCCTCCCGCGTTACCGAAGCGTATGCAGCTTCTGAGCCACCAGAACCTGCGGACTGTTCGGTAACGCCCACGGCGGCCTGCACGTCGTCACGGGTGACGGTGCCGTTGGGGCCGGTCGGAGTGAGCGAGGACAGGTCGACCCCGAGCTCCTTGGCCAGCTTGCGCACCGGCGGCTTGGCGAGTGCACGCGCAGCCGCCGGGTCGGTGGCCCTGGCCGGCACGAACGCCGGTGTCACGGCGGACGGCGTGACCGCCGATTGCGCCGGAACCGCGGGCTCGTCGGCCTCGATCACCGGGTCGGACTGGGCGCCACCGGGTGCGAAGGCGCCCTGCACCTGCATCTGGGTGGCGGCCGCCGACTCGGTCGACGGGGAGGCAGATCCCTTGCGCGGACGGCGGACCGGGCCACGGTCGGCCTTCATCCGGCCGACCAGGCTCTCGCCCTCGCCACCACCGCTGGCGGCCGGGTTGGACAGGTCGATCTCGCCGATGTCACGGGCAGGTGCGTCCCCCGATGGGGCAGCGGGGGCTTCGTCCGGGTCGCCGACGGAGATGATCGGGGTGCCGACGGGAATCATCTCGCCCTCGGGCACCAGCAACGCGAGCACGGTGCCGGCGTACGGCGAGGGCAGCTCGACCAGCGACTTCGCGGTCTCGATCTCGACGATGATGTCGTTGACCTCGATGACGTCGCCGACCTTGACCTTCCACGCGACGATCTCGGCCTCGGTCAGGCCTTCGCCGACGTCGGGCAACAGGAATTCAGACACGGCAGTCCTCTCAGAACTCGAGCGAGCGGTCGACGGCATCCAGCACCCGGTCGAGGTCGGGGAGGAAGTCCTCCTCGATCCGCGACGGCGGGTAGGGGGTGTCGAAGCCACCGACGCGCAGCACCGGGGCCTCGAGGTTGTAGAAGCACTGCTCGGTGATGCGGGACGCAACCTCCGAGCCCATGCCGAGGTTGACGTGGGCCTCGTGGACGATCACGGCGCGGCCGGTACGGCGTACGGAGTCGTAGACCGGGCCCATGTCGAGCGGCGAGAGCGTGCGCAGGTCGATGACCTCGACCGACTTGCCCTCGGATGCCGCGGCGTCGGCCGCCTTGAGCGCGGTCTTCACCGTCGGACCGTAGGCCAGCAGCGTGACGTCGGTGCCGGTCCTGACCACCCGCGAGGTGAACAGCGGCTCGGGCGCCTGTGTCTCGTCGAGCTCGGCCTTGTCGGCGTGGTACTGACGCTTCGGCTCGAGGAAGATCACCGGGTCGTCACAGGCGATCGCCTGCTGCAACATCCAGTAGCCGTCGACGGGGTTCGAGCAGGCCACGACCTTCAGGCCGGGGGTGTGCGCGAACTGCGCCTCCGGGGACTCCGAGTGGTGCTCGACCGCGCCGATGCCGCCACCGAAGGGGATGCGGATGACGATCGGCATCTTCGTGAATCCCTTGGAACGGAAGTGGATCTTGGCGACCTGGCACACGATCTGGTCGTAGGCCGGGTAGACGAAGCCGTCGAACTGGATCTCCACGACGGGGCGGTAGCCGCGCATCGCCATGCCGACCGCGGTGCCGACGATGCCGGACTCGGCCAGCGGTGAGTCGATGACACGGTCCTCACCGAAGTCCTTCTGCAGGCCGTCGGTGATGCGGAAGACGCCGCCGAGCTTGCCGACGTCCTCACCCATGACGAGGACCTTGGGGTCGTCTTCCATCGCCTTGCGCAGCCCCATGTTGAGGCCCTTGGCGAGGGTGATCCTGGTGCTCATCAGTGGGCCTCCTCAAAGCTCGCGTGGTAGGCCGCGAACGCATCACGCTGCTCGGCCAGCTCCTGGGGGATCTCGTCGTAGACGAAGTCGAAGATCGCCTTCGGGTCGGGGTCTGGCAGCGCCTTGCAGCCCTCACGCAGCCGGACACCGAGCTCGTCGGCCTCGGCCTTGACCGACTCGATGAATCCGCCGTCGGCCAGGCCGTTGCGCTTGAGGTAGACCTCGACGCGGGCGATCGGGTCCTTCAGCTTCCAGTTCTCGACGTCGTCGGAGAGCCGGTAGCGGGTCGGGTCGTCGGTCGTGGTGTGGGCACCCATGCGGTAGGTGTACGCCTCGATCAGGGTCGGGCCCTGACCGTCACGGGCGCGCTGGAGCGCGGCCTGCGTGACGGCGTACGTCGCCAACACGTCGTTGCCGTCGACGCGGACGCCGGGGAAGCCGAAGCCGAGGGCGCGCTGGTAGAGCGGGATGCGGGTCTGGCGCTCGATCGGCTCGGAGATGGCCCACTGGTTGTTCTGGCAGAAGAACACGACGGGCGCGTTGTAGGAGGCGGCGAAGATGAAGCCCTCGTTGACGTCACCCTGCGAGGAGGCGCCGTCACCGAAGTGGGCGATCACGGCGGCGTCGCGGTCGGGCTCACCGGTGCCGACGACGCCGTCGCGCTGCATGCCCATGGCATACCCGGTCGCGTGCAGCACCTGCGCGCCGATCACGATCGTGTACTGGCCGAAGTTGTTGTCGTTCGGGTTCCAGCGGCCGTGGTCGACACCGCGGAAGAGGCCGAGCAGGTCGAGGGGGTCGACGCCGCGGCACCAGGCGACGCCGTGCTCGCGGTAGGTCGGGAAGACGTAGTCCTGCGGGCGAAGGGCGCGACCGGCGCCGATCTGGGCGGCCTCCTGGCCGAGCAGCTGGGCCCAGATGCCGAGCTCGCCGTGACGCTGGAGGGCGGTCGCCTCGGTGTCGATGCGTCGGGTCAGCACCATGTCGCGGTAGAAGCCGCGCACCTGCTCGGCGCTGAAGTCGAGATCGAACTCGTCGTGGTGGACACGCTCACCCTCGGGGGTCAGGAGCTGGACCAGCTCGGGGCCGCCATCCTCCTGTGAGGGGCCGAAGACCTTGACCAGGTCGGGCCCGAACTCTGCCTGGGACACGTTGACACTCCTTCTCTTCGCCGGCCTGCGGGGTCACCGCGCCCGGGTGTGGGAACTCGGCTCCGCCCCTGTCCTGTTGGTGGTGGGACGGGGGACGGAACTGGCTTTCCGGAGCGTGAAGACCATCTGTGACTGGCACCACACTGCCGTGCTCCCAAGGTACCCGTCCAGCCGGTCACGTCGCCAATCCGGACGCCTGCGTCCGCCGTCCCCGACGGACCCCGCCCTCCCCGTTACCGAAGAGTCCGCAGGATTGCTGACGGGCGCGACCTGCGGACTGTTCGGTAACGGCGTCAGGCCCGGGAGCGCCAGAGCAACCAGACGAAGTACGGCGTACCGATCAGTGCCGTGACCATGCCGGCCGGGATCTCGTCCGGAGCGATGACATTGCGGCCGAAGGTGTCGGCCAGGCTCACCAGGATCGCGCCGAGAAGCATCGCCACCGGGAGCACCCTGACGTGTCGGGCCCCGACGATGGCGCGTGCGGCGTGCGGCGCGACCAGGCCCGTGAACACGACCAGTCCGATCGCCGAGGCGGAGGCAGCGGTCAGCGCGACAGCGGTCACGAGCAGGATCAGTCGCGTGGGCTCCAGGGAGAGTCCCAGCACCCGGGGCGTGTCGTCATCGAGGGCCATCACGTCGAGGTCGTTGCGGTGCCGGAACAGGATCGGCAGCGCCACCAGCACCACGATGACCAGCGGCACCACCTGCTCATAGGTCCGGCCGTACGTCGATCCGTTGAGCCAGGTCAGCGCCAACTGGGTGTCGTAGGGGCTGAAGCTGATCAGGATGAACGCGATCATCGCCTGCCCGACGGCGGCGACCCCCACCCCCACGAGAACCAGTCGGATCGAGTCGAGGCCGCCTCGCCAGGACACGGTATAGACGATGACGAAGGCGACGGCGGCCCCGATCAGCGCGGCAATGTTGATCAGCCACAGCGCGGTGACCCCGACGAAGGCGATGCAGGTGACGGCGCCGACACCGGCTCCGGCGGTGACCCCGAGCAGACCCGGTTCGGCCAAGGGGTTGCGGCACACCGCCTGGGTCGCACATCCGGCGAGCGCCAGGGCGGCCCCGGCGAAGGTGGCTGCGAGGAGTCGGGGCACCCGCTCCTCGAGGGTGTAGTGCACCAACGGGCCGGCATTGCCGCCCAGCCAGTTGAACACGTCGCCCAGCAGCAGGCGGTCCTCCCCGGCCAGTGACCATCCGTGACCGGCCAGCAACCCGAGGACCGCGGCGCCGACGAGGAGCCCACCCAGCCCCGCGACCAGAAGAGCGGTGAAACGGAACGGCAAGCCCGCGCGGCCGCGGGCCGAAGGTGCCTCGGGCACGGTGCCGCCCTGGCGGAAGGTACGGGCCACGGCCACCAGCACCATCGCCCCGACCATCGTGGTCGCCACCCCGGTGGGGACACCGGTGCCGAACGTGGTCGTCGGCACCAGGCGCATCAGCACGTCGGCGAGCACGACGAGGACCACCCCGATCAGCCCTGACAATGGGAGCAGTATCCGGTGCTTGTGGACGTCACCGATCCACCGGCCTGCGAGCCGCGCCAGCACTGGGGCACACAGGCCCACGAAGCCCATCGGTCCGGCGACGGTGACGGCGAGGCTGGCCAGCAGCACCGAGAGGAGTACGGCGACCAGTTGGACCAGGCGCACGTTGACGCCGAGGCTGGCCGCGGCGTCGTCGCCCAGGCTGACCAGGTCGAGACGACGACTGAGCAGCAGGGAGACTGCCACGACCACCGTCACGGCGACGGCGCCCTGGGCCGGGGCGTCGATGCTGATCTGCACCAGGTTGCCGTTGCCCCAGGCGAAGAGGCTCTGCGTCTGCTCCTCGAAGAGGAGCAGCAGCATTCCCGTCATCGACCCGAGCGCCAGCGCCAGGGCCGAGCCGGCCAGCACGAGCCGAGCCGGGCCGGAGGCACCGCCCGACAGGGCAAGCACGACGGCCGCACCGAGCAGGCCGCCGACGAAGGCGACGCTGCCCTGCAGGAAAAGCGGCAGTGAGATCCCCAGCGCTGCCACCAGCGTGGCCGCGAACCAGGCACCGCCATTGATGGCCAACGTGTCCGGCGACGCGAGCGGGTTGCGCGTGACCGACTGCAGCAGCGCACCCGAGACACCGACCGCGAGCCCGACGACCACGCCCGCCAGCAGGCGCGGGAGCCGGGATCCCATGAACACGTCCTGGGTCAACTGGTCCCCACGCCCGAGCGCGAGATCGAGCAGGTCGGCGAACCCGATGGTGGACGTGCCCTGCGTCAGGTGCACCGCGCCGGCCACGACGGCCAGCAGAAGAAGGCCGAGAAGGCTGGTGAGGCTGCGCAGGGTCACGGGTGGTGGATGAGTGGCGCTGGGATCACTGGCTGGTGGATCACTGGGTCAGGTCGGCGACGACCTGGTCCACGAACTCCTGCGCCGACACGGGACCGCCGAAGGTCCACACGCCCTTCTCCAGCGGGTAGAGGTGGTCGCTGGTGACGAATTCGAGCTTGTTCCAGATCGGGTTCTTCTCGAGCTGGTTGCCGAAGACATCGTCGGCCTCGACCGGACTGTTGTAGAAGAATCGGACGTCGTCACCGAGCTCGGTCAGCCCCTCGGGGTCGGTCGTGCCCAGACCCCAATCCGGATCGACCTCACCGGTCCAGGCGTTCTCCAGGCCCAGGTCTTCGGCCAGGTCGGACATCAGCGAACCCTTGCCGAACAGGCGAATCGTGACGTTGCCACCCTCGGCCCAGCCGTCGGCCATCGCGAACCGGGCGCCCGCAGCGTCACTTTCCGCGATCGCCTTCTTGCCGGCCGCGAGGGACGCGTCGAGGTCACCGATGATCTCCTCGGCCTTCTCGGTCTTGCCGACGACCTCGGCAATGGTGCGGACGTTCTCCTTCATCAGGTCCAGCTGCCGCGAACCGTCGGCGGTGTTGAGCACCAGCACCGGCACGTCCTTGTTCTCGAGCTGCTTGACGATCGACTCGGGGCCACTGCTGTCGGTGATGACAAGCTCCGGACCGGTCTTCATGATCTCGGTGAAGCTGGGGGCGCTGCGCTTGCCGACGTCCTTGACGGTGTCGTCGACCTGGGCGTTGGCCACCCACGAGTTGTACTCGTCGCCGTCGGCGTGGGCCACCGGCATGACGCCCAGGCTGACCAGGGTCTCGGTCTGCATCCATTCGAGGGAGACCACCTTGGTCGCGGGGTGCTCCAGCTCGACGGTCGTGCCGCGGGAGTCGGTGACCGAGACGGGACCACCGGTGGCCTTGACATCGGACTCCTCGTCGGCGGCGGGTTCGGTGGTGCCACAGGCACTCAATGCGAGGGCCAGGGGGATCGCCGCCAGGGCAAGCGTGCGCAACTTGTTCACGGGTGGTGCCTTTCGGGATGGGGGGGTGGGTCACGCAGGCGTTTGCAAGCGCCGGACGGTGCGGTGCACGGGTTGCACGCTGACCCGCGCGGTGGCCGGGTCCCGAGCCACCGTGACCGGCAGCCCGTAGACCTCCGAGACCAGCTCGGAAGTGAGGACGTCTCCGGGATCACCGGTTGCTCGGATGACACCCTGATGGAGCAGGGTGATGTCGTCGGCCACGTCGGCGGCCTGGTTGAGGTCGTGGAGCACGACGCCGACCGCCACACCGTGCTCGTCGGCCAGGTCACGCACCAGGTCGAGGATCTCGACCTGGTAGCGCAGGTCGAGGTGGTTCGTCGGTTCGTCGAGCAGGAGTACGTCGGTCTGCTGGGCCAGGCAGCAGGCCAGCCAGACACGCTGGAGCTCGCCACCGGAGAGTTCGTCGACACCCCGTGCGGCCATCTCGGACACACCGGTGACCGTCATTGCCCAGGAGACCGTGGCGGCGCCGTCGGGGTCCTGGGCCCGCCACTTGCCGCGGTAGGGGTGGCGGCCGAACTCGACCACCTCGGAGACCGGCACACCGGATGGCACCGGACGATTCTGCGACAGAAGCGTGATCACCCTCGCGAACTCGCGCCGGCTCAACGTGGAGACCGCCTGGTCCCGGAGGGACAAGGTCCCGGCGTCCGCCTTGTGCAGGCGGGCCATCGCGCGCAGCAGGGTTGACTTGCCACTGCCGTTGGGACCCACCAGTGCGTGGACCCGAGCGGAGGTGACCGAGAGGGACGCCGAGTGCACGACGCGACGGTCGTAGTAGGACAGGTCGAGGCCCTCCCCGCGGAAGACCGTGCCATCACTCATGGGCAGAAGGTTAGCCTAACCTCACGGCGGGGTCACTGGGCCTGGCCTGGTTGTGACCAACGAGTCAGCCCCAGGTCTCAGCCTTGAATCACCGATCTGGTGGCTCAGTCGCAGTCGGTCTCGCCGAGGTCTTCGTGGCCGCGATGGCTGGTGGGCTCGACCTGGAAGGTCGCGTGGTGAAGCTCGAAGTGCTCGGCCGCGCATCCCTGGAGTCGGTCGAGGATCCCGCCGACCCCCCACTGTTGCAGCGCCTCGTCCGTGACGGTGACGTGCGCGGAGAGGCTGGGCAGCCCCGACGTGATGGTCCAGGCATGCAGGTCGTGCACGTCCGTCACGCCGTCGACCCCGGCCAGGTGGCTGCGGATCTCGGCCAGGTCGAGATGGGCCGGCGCGATCTCGAGGAGCACGCGCAAGGAGTCGCGCAACAGCACGAAGGAGCGCGGCAGGATCATCAGCGCGATCAGCAACGAGGCGATCGGGTCGGCCCGCTCGAAGCCGGTGGTGAGGATGATGACGCCGGCAGCCACGGCCAGGATCGAGCCCAGCAGGTCGGCGAAGACCTCGTTGATGGCACCGCGCATGTTGAGGGACGAGCCGTCGGCCCGCGTCAGGATCGTCATCGAGACCGCGTTGGCCACCAGGCCCACCACCGCGAACGCGATCATCGGAGCTGCCTGGACCGTCGTCGGGTCGGCGAGCCGTGTGATTCCGGTCCAGGCGAGGTAGGTGCAGACGCCCAGCAGGACGAGGGCATTGAGCAGCGCCGCCAGGATCTCGGCCCGGTGGTAGCCGAAGGTGGAGCGCGGTCCGGGCCGCAAGGTGGCGACGTACGACGCACCGAGTGCGAGCACGACGGCGGCGGCGTCGGTGGCCATGTGGCCGGCATCGGCGAGCAGCGCCAGCGATCCGCTGACGAAGGCACCGACGACCTCGACCACCATGACGGTCACCGTGACCGCGAGCACGATCTTGAGGCGACCGCGATCCGCCGCCCGGCTCGAGGCGTGGCCGTGGTCGTGGCCGGCGCCCATCAGGCGTCCCGGTGGCTGACCACGCCGTCGACGGCGTGCTCGGCCTGGTGGAAGGCCACCTCCACCAGCTCGAGGGCGTGCTTGTTGGCCAACCGGTAGAAGACCCGGTTGCCCTCCTGGCGCGTGGCCACGACCCGGCTCATCCGCAGCTTGGCGAGGTGTTGGGAGACCGCCGCCTGCGACTTGCCGACCGCCTCGGCCAGCACGCCGACCGACTGCTCGCCGTCCCGCAGGGCCAGCACGAGGCGGACCCGCGTGGCATCCGCGAGCAGCGAGAAGATCTCCACCGCCACCGGCAGGTGCGCGTCGAGGCCTTCTTCATCGGTATCTGCATACATGCGCACATACTCTCACGAACCAGCGATTCTTGCTGCGCGAACCAGCAATCGTTGACGCGCGAGCCGGCAATGCTTGGTGCACAGTCGTACGCCGAACGGTGCTACTCGGCAGGTTGGCTGCGGGCCTGCTCGATCCCGATCCAGACCCACTCGTCGAGCTCCTCTGCGGAGGTCAGCGCAGCGGTGTCGACATCGAGCCAGCCCTTCAGCTCGCGCCCCCTCATCACCGTCGGTCGCACGCCGTCCCGAACGGTCAGCTCCCCCACCCTGGACGGATCGATGCGCACCATCATTGCGCCGCGACTGTTGGCGGCCAGGGCCATGTGCCCGTCGACCAGGAAGGCGAGTCCGCCGAACATCCGCTTCTCGGTGATGCCCTCAACACCGGTCAGACAGAGGCGGACCCGCTCGGCCAACTCGTCGTCGTACGCCATGACGACCATGGTGGCACGTCAACAATCGACGGTTCGCGCATCAAGAACTGACGGCTCGCGCATCAACAATCGACGGCTCGCGCATCAAGAACTGACGGTTCGACGGAGGATGCGCGCGGCGGCGATGGCCACCGCGAACGAGAGTGCGCTGGCGATCGCGGCAGTCAACGTGACCCCGGAGTCGAACGCGTGCGCGGCCGACGCGAGCAGGGCCTCCGCCGATGCGCCGGGCAGGTCGCCCGCCACCTCAACGGCACCGCCGAGGGTCGAGCGCGCCTGCTCGGCATCAGCCGCACCGACGGTCACCGGCACGTGGACGCCCTCGCGGTAGGCAAGGTTGAGCAGGCTGCCGAGGACCGCCGTGCCCAGCACCGCACCCACTTCGTACGCCGTCTCCGACACCGCCGCGGCGGCCCCGGCCTTCGACGGCGGGACGGCACTGAGCGCGAGGTCGTTGGAGACCGTCTCGGACATGCCGACTCCCGCGCACACGATCACGAAGCCGATCAGCAGTCCGATGCCGGAGCCGGTGTGGCCCAGAACCGACACCACGAGGTACCCGACTGCATTGGCCAGCACGCCGAACACCATCACCGGGACGGCTCCGTGACGACGTGCGAGCGGCACCGCGGCGAGCCCCAGGCCCACCGTCACGACCAGGCCGGGGATCATCATGATCGCCGAGTCGAGGGGTGAGCGCCCGGCGATCAGCTGCAGGTGCTGGGTGAGGAAGTAGATGAACCCCACCAGTGCGAACACGCTGACCAGGTTGACCACGAGCGCCACCGAGAAGACGGGGTTGGTGAAGAGCCGGACGTCCAGCATCGGGTTGCGGCGAGCGATCATCCGGCGTACGAACGCAACGCCGGAAGCGATGCCGACGCCGATCGTGAGCAGCGCGACCTGGTCGAGGCCGTGGGTGGCGAGCGTCTTGACGGCGAACACCAGGGCGGCGAGCGCGGAGGAGACCAACAGGATCCCGACCACGTCCACCGGACCCGGATCGGGGTCGCGCGACTCAGGCAGCAACCGCGGCCCGAGCAGCAGCATCGGCACCAGCAGCGGCAGGGCAATGAGGAAGATCGAGCCCCACCAGAAGTGTTCGAGCAACCAGCCGCCGACGAGCGGACCGAGGGCGGCACCACCCGAGAAGCCGGCCATCCAGATCGCGATGGCCGTACGGCGCTCTCCGTCGTCGGTGAAGATGTTGCGGATCAACGACATCGTCGCCGGCATCAGCATGGCGCCGAAGATGCCGAGCAGGGCGCGGGCGGCGATCAGCCAGCCGGCCGTCGGCGCGAACGCGGCGAGCACCGAGACCGCGGCGAAGCCGCTGCTGCCGATGAGCAGGATCCGACGGCGGCCGATCCGGTCGCCGAGGCTCCCCATGGTGACCAGCAGTGCGGCCAGCACCAGCGGGTAGATGTCGATGATCCACAGCAATTGGTTGCCGCTCGGCTCGAGCGAACGCGACAGGGACGGCACGGCGAAGCTGAGCGCGGTGTTGTCGATCGAGACCAGCAGCACCGGCAGCATCAGCACAGCCAACGCAGACCAGCGCGCACGGCGGGAGAGCTGGTCGGGGGCGAGTTCGAGCTGGTGGATGGTCACCCGATAACTGTACCGTCTAGCCGGTATAGTTACTAGCCGATCTGCGGTGACGTCCGCCACTGGATAGGGTCGCCCCCATGAGTCGCCCGCCGAAGGCCCGCAACAAGGCGCTGCTCGCCTACTGCGAGCTGCTGCGCAGCGACGGGGAGCGCGCCACGACCATCGACGCCGTCGCCGCCCGCGCCGACATCTCCAAGGGCGGCGTGCTCTACCACTTCCCCAGCAAGGAGGCGCTCGCCGAGGCGGCGCTGGAGTGGTTCCGTGAGGAGTGCGAGCACGACCTCGTCACGATGGCCGAGGCGCCCGAGGGCCCGTCGCGCCACTACGTCCGCACGTCGTGGACCGGCGGCAGCGAGCTCGACACGGCGTACGTCGCGATGTTGCGGCTGGCGCAGTCGTCCTGGCAGCCGGCCATCGACGCCCTCGAGTGGGTGCACGCCGCCTGGCTCGACCAGATCCGCTCCGAGGTCGATGACAAGTTCGCCGCGGAGGCGATCATGCTGATCGGCGAGGGCCTCTACGCACACTCCTCCATGCCCGGCGAGTGGTCACGCGGCACCTTCGCCCGCTCCATCGACCAGCTGCTCGAGCAGGTCGACCGCCTCAAGGACTGACGCCTCGCCACACAATCCCTGACGCTTCGTGGAATCAGCCTCGGCCGTGGGGTGAGCGCCAGCCTTCCAACGACGGGCCCTTGGGGATGATCCCCGACGGGTTCACGTCTGTGTGCACGACGTAGTAGTGCGCCTTGATCTGGTCGAAGTCGATCGTCTCGCCGAAGCCGGGCGTCTGGAACAGGTCGCGCGCATAGCCCCACAGCGCCGGCATCTCGACCAGCTTGTTGCGGTTGCACTTGAAGTGTCCGTGGTAGACCGCGTCGAAGCGTGCCAGCGTCGTGAAGAGTCGTACGTCGGCCTCGGTGATCGCGTCACCCATCAGGTAGCGCCGGTCGGTCAGCCGTTCCTCGAGCCAGTCCATCGCCGCCCAGAGTCGGTCGTACGCCGCGTCGTACGACTCCTGGGAGCCGGCGAAGCCGCAGCGGTAGACGCCGTTGTTCACCTCGGTGAAGACCCGCTTCATCACCGACTCCATCTCCCCACGGAGATCGTCGGGCCACAGGTTCGGCGCGTCCGGACGGTGGTGGTCGCGCCACTCGAAGAAGAGGTCGTGGGTGATCTGCGGGAAGTCGTTGGTCACGACGGCCTTGGTCGCGATGTCGACCATCGCCGGCACCGTGATGCCGCGCGGGTAGTCAGGGATCCGCGCGAAGTAGGCCTGTTGCAGGCGTTCGTAATCCAGAACCGGGTCGACGCCGCCTGGATCGAGGTCGAAGGTCCAGCTGCGCCTGTCGTGCGTGGGACCGGGCAGACCGAGCGAGATGACGTCCTCGAGGCCGAGCAGCTTGCGCACGATGATCGCCCGATTGGCCCACGGGCAGGCCTTCGCCGCGACCAGGCGGTAGCGCCCGGGCTCGGCGGGCCACACCTGCACGTCGCGCGGACTGTCCTTGCTGCCACTGGGGAAGTCGTCGTCGAGCGGGTCCTGCGACGCATCACCGACGAGGATGCGGTCGGGGATGTAGTTCATGTCGCGACTGAACTCCTCGCCCTTCGCGACGTACGTCGGGGTGTGGTCGTCGGTCATGCCCGCCTCCTCAGGTCGTTGCGACTTCAACCATAGTCGCCCGACGATGCCGGCGACGACAGGCGCGGGCCGCCGAGGCCCGCGGCCGCACCCCGGCGTACCGATGAACGGGAAGAACGACCCGCGACCGCGGTCGGCTGAGCGCGGAGGGCGGCCATGCCGACCGTTGTGCCCGTTGAAATGTACGGCGTCCGGTGGACCGACCCGGCAGCGCGAGGCGACGGTCAGTGCGGGAAGGAGCCCGCCAGGTCGATCAACCGGTCGTTGGCCTCGGGCTCACCGATCGAGACCCGCGCGCCTTCCCCTGCGAAGGGACGTACGACGATGCCGAGCTCGTCGGCGGCGGCCGCGAAGTCGCCGGTTCGGTCGCCGAGGGCGAACCACACGAAGTTGCCCTGCGCGTCGGGGATGTCCCACCCGGCTGCGCGTACGCCGTCGACGACCCGCTTGCGCTCGGCCACCAGCGACTCGACCCGCGCGAGCAGCTGCTCCTCGGCCCGGAGTGAGGCGATGGCAGCCGCCTGGGCAACACCGGATACGCCGAACGGCAGCGAGACCGCACGCAGGGCGCCCGCGATCTCGGCCGGTGCGACGGCGTACCCCACCCGGAAGTTGGCGAGGCCGTAGGCCTTGGAGAAGGTGCGGGTGACGACCACGTTGGCGTGCTCGCGATGGATCGCCAGCCCGTCGACGGCGTCGTCCATGCGCACGAACTCGACGTATGCCTCGTCGAGGATCACCAGCACGTGGGAGGGCACCTTGGCCAGGAACTCACGCAGCGCGGTCTGCGTGAGGGACGGTCCGGTGGGGTTGTTGGGGGTGCAGACGATGACGATCCTGGTGCGATCGGTGATCGCCTCGAGCATCGCGTCGAGGTCGTGCTCACCGGTCGCGGTGACCGGCACCTGCACCGAGGTGGCGGCGGCCGCCGTCACCGCGATCGGGTAGGCCTCGAAGGAACGCCACGCGTAGACCACCTCGTCGCCGGGATCGCAGAAGGCCTGCAGGATCTGATAGATCAACGCGACGGACCCGGTCGCTGCGGAGAGGTTCTCCACCGGCACGTCGAAGTGCTCGGCGAGCTCGGCGTAGAGGTCGGTGCACCCCATGTCGGGATAGCGGTTCATCTGGCCGACCACGCCCATCGCGGCCTCCACCACGCCCGACAACGGCGGGTAGGGGTTCTCGTTCGAGCTCAGCTTGTAGGCGGTGAGCCCGGCTCGCGGGACGGGCGGCTTGCCGGGCACGTAGGCGGGGATCTTCCCGACGTTGGCGCGCGGCTGGGGAGTCGAAGCGGTCATGCCGCTCAGGCTAGCGACTCCGTGCGGACCCGAGCGCGCGCCCTCAGCGCCAGGCCTCGACGTCCTGTCGGCTCCGGCGCTTGCGGTGCTTGTGTCGCCACGGCTGGAAGATGACGATCAGCACCAGCCCGACGCCGACCCCGAAGACGGCACCCGTGACGTTGTCGACGATGTCGGTCACGTCGCAGGCCCGGTCGATGCGATCGACCTCGAGTTGCAGCTTCTCGATGACGGCGGAGTACGCCGCCAACGCGATCAGGCCGAGTGGCGTGAGCACCCAGCCGGCCCGCCAACGTGCCACGGACAACACCAGCAACGCTCCCGCAGGCAGGAACAGTGCCGTGTTGAGGGTGCGCTGGCCGGACTCGAAGATCCAGAACCCTTCGGGCGCCGGGCCACCGATGTCATAGGAGCAGGTGGCGCTGCGGGCGTCCTCGGGGATGGTGAGGTCGACCGCGGTCAACGGAGTGAGCGTGACCAGGGCGATCACCGTGACCGCCCACAGGAAGCCGGCCATGGAGAACGCCGAGACCCAGCCCAGTGGCTTGAGCAGGGCGAGAGCGAGCAGGCCGAGCACCACTGCCGACGCCACTGCGCCCAGCAGCATTGCGCCGGTGCCACCGAATTCGCTCATCCGCAGAAGGCTAACTTTCCTGTCCATGTGGATCGTTCCACGGGGTGCTGGTCGGTTGCGCGGTACCGTGCCGGGGCATCGGATCCTCGCATTGCAGCGGGCGACAACCCCCGTTTGAGTAGTCTGGGCCGCGTGAAGCTCATCATCTGGATCCTGGCCAACACCCTGGCGCTGGCCGCGGCCGCCTGGATCCTCGACGGCATCAGCTTCGAAGGGGCCGACTGGCAGGAGAAGCTGGCGCCCGCGATCCTGGTCGCGGTGATCCTCAGCGTGGTGTCGCTCTATCTGGCGCCGACGCTCAAGCTGCTCTCGATCCCGTTCGTCATCCTGACCCTGGGTCTCTTCCTGCTGGTGATCAACGCGTTGATGCTCCTGCTCACCGGCTGGGTGGCCGACCAGTTCGACATCGGCTTCCGGGTCGACGGGTTCTGGAACGCCCTGTTCGGCAGCATCATCATCTCGATCGTCGGTGCCCTGGCCCGTTCGGTGCTGCCGGAGGACGACCGATGAGTTGCCCTGTGTCAACCTCCCCCGGTTTAGGCGGCCATTTCGGTGGCTTGGTTGAGGATGCGTTGGAGGGCGTTGTGGTGGTGGGGGTCGTAGGCGAGGCCGTCTTGCCAGCAGCGCCAGATGATGTTCGCCCAGGCTCGTCCGAGGATGCGGACGGCGTGGGGGTGGTCGCAGCCGCGGGCTCTGGCGTTGTTGTAGAGGTCGGCTGCCCAGGGGTTGGCGTGGCGGGAGTCGGCGGCGAAGTCACACAGGGCGTCGCGGAGTTCTTTGTCGGCCGACCAGCGGAAGGTGACGGCTTTGACCTTGCCGGACTGGCGGGTCGAGGGCGCGACTCCGGCCAGGCAGGCCAACGAGCCGGCGGTGGGGAACCGTCCGCGGGCGTCGCCGATCTCGGCGAGCAGCCGGGCGGCGCGAAGGGTCCCGGAGCGGGGCAGCGAGGTCACGATGTGCGCGTCGGGATGGACCTCGAGCTGGTCGGCGATCGAGCCAGCGAGCGCTGTGATCTGGGTGTTCAGGGTCCGCAGGACCGCGACGAACGCGAGGGTGGTGCCAGCGTGGACGTCGGTGTCGGTGGCGGTGGTGCCACGTGGCGCGGCCAACAGTCGGGCGTGCAGCACCTCGGGGGCAACCTTGCCGGAGTAGCCCTGCTTGCCCAGCCAGGTGCCCAGCCGGGCGGGGGTGAGCCAGTCGGCCTGGGCCTGGGTGGTGAACCGCTCCAGGAACGCCAGGCTGATGGCGGAGTCGAGAGCCGCGAACAGGCCCACGGCACCGGGGAACACGGTCTGCAGGTGCGCGCGGAGCTGGTTGGCGGCAGCGACCCGGTGCTCGACCAGATCCCGACGTGCGCGCACGCTGGATCGCATCGCGATGCTCGCGGGGGTGGAGCGGGTCAGCGGGGTGAGGCGGCGTCGGTCGGTGCGGACCACGTCGGCGAGCACGTAGGCGTCGAACCGGTCGTCCTTGTTGCCGGCCGACCCGTAGCGCGAACGCAGGTTCTTGACCTGGTTGGGGGCGATGACCAGTACGACCAGCTCGGCACCGAGCAGCGCCTCGATCACGGGGCCGTCGCCGCGTTCGATGCCGATCTCGACCACACCGGCCTTGAGCAGCCGGGCGATCATTCGCTTCAGTCCGGCCGCGGTGTGTTCGACCATGAACCGGTCCAGGACTTCGCCGTCGGCATCGACGATGCAGACCGCGTGGTCGTCCTTGGCCCAGTCCAAGCCCGCGCAAACTCGCGCGGATGCATGTATCGGGGTGACACTCATCTTGGTTTCCTGACTGTTGCAGCAGTGGGAAGCCACCCGGTGGTCCCGGGACCCCGCAGCCGGTCGCTCACTGATCGGCGCTCTCCGGCGCATAGCCCTGTAGCCGGTCTGGGTGTCCTGGGCCACCGGACCCCGCAGAACTCATCGTGGACCTCAAAGGTCGAGCATCGGTGGCGGTGGCCCGGTGGGGACCAGAGGTGCATCAGCAGGTCACCTGAACCCACCGACACAAGGAAGGTAGACCAGTGAGCCTCCCTCGTCCGCAGTCCCCCGACACGTTCCGGATCGCCCTGGTCTGCCTGGGCAACATCTGTCGCTCACCGATCGCCGACGTGGTGGTCAACCGCCGGATCGCCGAGGCCCACCTCGACGGGCTCGTCCACGCCGACAGCTACGGAACCGCCGGTTGGCATGCCGGCAAGCAGATGGATCCGCGATCCGCGGCGATCCTCGACGCCAAGGGCTACGACTCGACCCGCCACCGGGCGCGCCAGATCGACGCCGCATCGGCTGCGTCGTACGACCTGGTCCTCGCGATGGACGCCGACAACGCCCGCGACCTGCGCGACCTCGGCGTGCCCGACGAGCGGTTGCGGCTGCTGCGCGACTTCGACCCGACACCCGGAGACGGCGTGGTCCCGGATCCCTACTACGGCGGAGACGACGGCTTCCGTGCCGTGCTCGAGATGGTGGAGCGCAGCGCCGGCGGCCTGATCGCCGCCCTCGAGGACGAGGTGGTGCGCACATGACCCGCAACTCCACGACCGCACGCAAGGCCGAGGAACTGCTCGACGTCCAGGTCGTGGCGACGTCGCCCGTCGCCGGCGGAGACATCTGTACGGCGACCCGGCTCAAGCTCTCCGACGGACGCAACGCACTGATGAAGACCCACGTGCACCCGCCCATCGGCTTCTTCGAGGCCGAGGCCCGTGGCCTGACCTGGCTGGCCGTCGAGGGCGGCGTACCCGTCCCCGAGGTGCTCGCCGTCGACACCGACTGCCTGATCATCCCGTTCGTCGAGACCGGCAAGCAGACCCCCGACGCGGCCATCGAGTTCGGCCGTGCCCTGGCCCAGCTGCACGCCGCCACCGTCGACACGTTCGGCGCCGACGACGACGGCTTCATCGGCCGGTTGCCGATGCGCAACACCGCCGCCGACACCTGGGCGGAGTTCTATGCCACCCGGCGGGTGCTGCCCTACCTGAAGCTGGCGACGGACCGTGGCGCGATCAGCCCCGCCGACGCCGGCGTCGTCGAAGGCCTGGTCGGCCGGCTCGCCGACCTGCTCCCCGTGGAGTCACCCTCACGGCTGCACGGTGACCTGTGGAACGGCAACGTGCTGTGGGGCACCGACGGGCACGTGCACGTCATCGACCCCGCGGCGTACGCCGGTCACCGCGAGGTCGACCTGGCCATGCTGGCGCTCTTCGGGCTGCCGCACCTGCCGCGGGTGATGGACTCCTACCAGGAGGTGACTCCCCTGGCCGACGGCTGGGAGGACCGCCTCGGCCTCCACCAGATCTTCCCGCTGCTGGTGCACGCCTGCATGTTCGGCGGTGGGTACGGCGCCCGCGCGGCCGCCGTGGCCGCGCGCTACTGAGCTAATGCGCCGCCTCCTCCCGCGGCACCCCGAAATCTGCGCGATCGCAGGGCGATGGGTTCGCGATCATGCAGGCAGGAGAGCCGCGGCCGGATCATCCTCTTGAACGGAGCGTCGAGCTCCAGGAAGGGCAGCATCGGTCGCGAGCTCCAGCGCATTCTGCCTGACCCTCAGAACGTGTTCGAGAACGCGGACCGCGACATCACGGTCGACACAACGCATGCGAGCGCGGCGAGCTGCGCTCTCACCATCGCCACCCACCTCTTGACGCTCGGCCCGACGAAGGCCTTCGATCGCCTCCGCAGGACCCGGTCCTGACGCGACCGGATCCACCCGCGATGAGAACGGCGTCACAGGCACGGCATGGCAGTAGGCCCAGTCACCGGGTTCCTGTGTGATCGGGAGCCTGGTGTGGGCCTGCTGTCGTGGTGGTGCTTGTTCGGCCGGTGCTTCTTGTCGCTGTTGCCAGCGGTTCCCGTCTGGGGTCCGGTTTCAGGGTTCTTGGGTGAGTTCGACTGTTCCGGTGTCGGTGACCAACCAGGTCCGGCCGTGCTGGTTGGTCCAGGTATAGGTGCCGTCCCGGTTACGTTGATAACGCCAGCCGCCGTGAGTCTTCAACAGGTGATGACTACGACACAACGGCGCCAAGGCGTCCGGGTTCGTCTGCCCCGGTGGGCCGTCTTCGTCGTAGGGGACGATGTGGTCGATGTCGCAGTCCTGCGACGGGATGGACACAGTGCGGATCCCGGGCAATCACCTGGTCCCGCATCGCGGCCGGCGGATCATGCTGATCGACCGACCACTGTTTGGTGGTGTCGATGACCGGCGTGACCCGGGCATCAGTGCCGAGTTGCTTCAGGTAGCCGGCGATCAGATCCGTGGTGGCCGGGCCGAACAGGTTCGAGTCCACCACCCCGACCTCACCCGATGGGACGGTGGCGGCGCTGGTGCACATGGTGGCCAGGTCGGCCACCGACAGGTGCACGAAGAGCCGGGCCTTCAGGTACGACTTGCGGCGGATCACTTCCCGGCCGGTCTCCGGGTGGACCAACGGCTCAGTGTCGAGGATCCCGAGCAGATCCAGGGTGGCCTGCCTGTCCGCGATCACACCCAACGCCTTCGCCTTGCGCTGACCCAACGTGTCGGAGTCACCCAACCTGCCCATCGTGGTGGCCTCATCCGAGACCAGATCATGGAACTTCGCCAGATCCAGGCTGCCCCCGATGACCTCCAGGGTGGAGGTGCCCTCAGCACCCTGGTTGTGGTCAACGGTGACGTCCCAGTCATCCCTACCGGGCAACCCGTTGTCGTCCTCCAACTTCTCGGGGTGGAACTTCGCCACCCCCAGCTTCACCGCCTTCGCCATCGCCGGGAACGAGTAGTTTCCACCGCGTTCGTGGAGGAGATTGTCGATCCACCTCGCGCACTCGGCAGACACGTCGTGGGTGTCCTCAGCCAACCGGAATGCCTTCCACACCGCGAGCTCCAACGCCTCCACCTTGGCGTGGGCCCGGGGCAGGCGGTGATGCAGATCCAGTGTGTTGGCGAGGAACTGCTTGCCCGACTGACGCGAGACACCGGTGGCTGCGGCCCAGTCCTCCACCACGAACCTCGCCACCAACGGCGTCCCCTCACCACCCAACGTGGCGTCGTAGTCGCCCGCCATCCCGGGCAGCCCGTCACCCCAGGTGGCGGGGTCGATGCCGGGCCCGGCGGGGTTCGTCACACACAGCTGGTAGGCCAGACGGAGCTTGCGGCGCGCGGCCAACCACTCCACATCACGGGTGTCGCTGATCAGGTCGAGCAGGCTCTCACCGCCGAGGTCAGAGACCTCGAACGGATGGAGAGCTGCATCGACTTCGAACATGACTTCATTGCATCAGAGACCACTGACAGTCGACACCCCGAAAGGGCTGTATCCACAGGGTCTGCGGGAAGTATTTTCAGAAGCTCTCCGTGCTCGCGGCGGGTCGTGGCGGGTCGTGGCCAGGTCGGCGCACGAGCGATCTCGACGGACGGCCTCGTCCCTCGGCCTGCTCGATCACTGTCGGGTGTGGATCCTGGAACCCGGTTTCTCAGCGGCGATTCAGGAGGGTTTGGCACAGTGGTGTCGTGAGCACCACTGCGCCCAAGCCCAACATCCTCGTCGTCGACGACGACCGAGCCGTCCGTGAGTCGCTGCGCCGCTCCCTGGAGTTCAACGGATTCGCGGTCTCGATGGCCGAGGACGGTGCCGAGGCCCTGGCCAGCATCGGCACCCTCAAGCCCGACGCAGTGGTGATGGACGTGATGATGCCGCGCCTCGACGGCATCGAGACCACCAAGGCGTTGCGCGCCGCCGGCAACGACGTACCGATCCTCGTGCTCACCGCCCGTGACGCAGTCGGCGACCGGGTCGACGGACTCGACGCCGGGGCCGACGACTACCTCACCAAGCCCTTCGCACTGCAGGAGCTGCTCGCCCGCCTGCGCGCGTTGCTGCGCCGCGTCGTACCCCAGGACGAGTTCGTCGACGAGACCCTGACCTTCTCCGACCTGACCCTCGACCTGGCCAGCCGCGAGGTCCGCCGCGGCAAGCGCTCGATCGAGCTGACCCGCACCGAGTTCGCCCTGCTCGAGATGTTCATGCGACGCCCGAAGCGGGTGCTCGAGCGCTCCTTCATCCTCGAGGAGGTCTGGGGCTACGACTTCCCCACCACCGCCAACTCGTTGGAGGTGTACGTCGGCTACGTACGCCGCAAGACCGAGGCCGAGGGTGAGCCTCGCCTTCTGCACACGGTGCGGGGGGTCGGCTACGTCCTGAAGGACTCGCCCTGAACTCCCTCACCCGCAACCCGGAGGGGTGGCACTACCGCCGGAGCCTGGCCAGCCGCGTCACCCTCCTGACCACCTTCGCGGTCGGCCTGACCGTGGCCGTCCTCGCCCTGGGCGCCTACCTCACCGTGCGGATGCAGATGCAGGCCAGCCTCGACGCGTCCCTGCTCGATCGCGCGGAGAGCGCCGCCCAGACGCCGACCCTCTCGGAGCTGACGGTCGAGATGCGCTGGCCGTCATGGGCGTTCGGTGCGGCCGACGTACGCATCGCGTTCATCCGCCAGGACCACAAGACCTGGTCGATCGACGACGGCCCCGTCCTCGGCCTCGGCGACCCCGAGCTGGAGGTCGCGCGCGGCGAGACGAAGCACTCGATCCGCACCATTGAGGCCGGCAACTCCAAGTACCGCGTGGTCACCGTGCCCACCCGCGACGACGGTGTCGCCCTGGTCATTGCCCAGTCCCTCGACTCGCAGGAGACCGTGCTCGGCCGACTCGGCATCGTGATGCTGCTCTTCGGCGTCGCCGGGGTGATCGCCGCCGGCGTGGCCGGCTGGGGTGTGGCGCGCAACGGCCTGCGCCCGGTCCGGCGACTGACGGAAGTGGTGGAGCAGATTGCCCGCACCGAGGACCTCACCCCCATCGAGGTCGAGGGCAACGACGAGATCGCCCGCCTCTCCTCCGCCTTCAACGCGATGCTGGCGGCCCTCGAGGCCTCCCGTGAACGACAGCGACAACTCGTCGGCGACGCCGGCCACGAGCTGCGGACACCGTTGACCTCGCTGCGCACCAACCTCGACCTGCTCCTGCAGGCCGACCAGAGCGGCGGCATGCCGGCCGAGGCCCGTGCCGAGCTGCTCGACGACGTGGGCGCCCAGATCGAGGAGATGACCACGCTGATCGGTGACCTGGTCGAGCTGGGTCGCGACGAGCACGCGCCCCACCAGGTCGAGCTGGTCGACCTGAAGGAGGTGCTCGACCGGGCCATCTCACGCGTCCGGCGCCGCGCCTCGAGCATCGACTTCGACGTGGAGGCCAACGACTGGTGGGTCACCGGGGAGTCGGCGGCCCTGGAACGCGCGGTGATGAACCTGCTCGACAACGCCGCCAAGTGGAGCCCCGTCGACGGCACGGTCACGGTGCGACTGCTCGACGGATCACTCACCGTCGCCGACCAGGGGCCGGGGATCTCCGAGCACGACCTGCCCTACGTCTTCGACCGGTTCTATCGCTCGACGGAGTCGCGCGCGATGCCCGGCTCCGGGTTGGGCCTGTCGATCGTCCGTCAGACCGCGATCCGCCACTCCGGCTCGGTGGAGGCCACGAATCTCCCCGAGGGCGGTGCCTGCCTGGTGCTGCGACTGCCGGGGCGCACCCTGCAACGGGTCTGATCGGTGAGTCCCACCGAGTCGGTCGGCGAGATCTGGTCGCGGGCCACCGCCACCCAGCCGCCACCGGAGCCAGGACTGGTCCTGTTCATCGCCATCGTGGCCCTGCTCCTGGTGCTGTTCCCCACCACGTGGCACTGGGTCCGCCACCTCGTGACCGTCGTGCACGAGGCCGGCCACGCGTTCGTGGCGCTGCTGGTGGGCCGACGACTCTCGGGCATCCGCCTCCACTCCGACACCTCGGGCCTGACCGTCTCCCGCGGGCGGCCGAGCGGTCCCGGCATGGTGGCCATGCTGGCGGCCGGCTACCTGGCCCCGGCCGTGGTCGGTCTCGGCGCCGCCTCCCTGCTGGCCGCGGGACACGCGCTGGCGGTGCTGTGGTTGCTGCTGGTCGCGCTGGTGCTGATGTTCGTGCAGATCAGGAACTGGTACGGCGCCCTCGTGCTGTTGGTCATCGGTGGCGGGGTCTTCGCGATCACGTGGTGGCTCTCGCCCGTGTGGCAGTCGAGCGTGGCCTACGTGATCACGTGGTCCCTGCTGCTGGCGGCACCCAAGCCCGTGCTGGAGCTGATGGCACAGCGCCGGGGCGGTCGCCGTACCGGCTCCGACGCCGACCAGCTTGCCCGGCACACGCCGCTGCCTGCCGGCCTGTGGGTGGCGCTCTTCCTGCTCGCGAACCTGGCCGGGCTCGTGGTCGGGGTGACCACCCTGCTGCCGGGACTGGGCGGCCAGCTGCTCAGGTGAGTGCAGGCTCGGCGGTGGCGTTGGGTTTCCCACGTCGCAGTTCGCGGCATGATGAGCGCCATGAGCGACGACCACGGCGCCCCTGAGGCGAACCCGAAGACCAACATCCGGCCACCCGGGCAGCCGAGCCAGCCGCAGGGACCGCAGTTCGCGCCTCCCGGCCAGCAGGTGCCCCCGGGTCATCCCAGCCACAGCCAGCCGACGTACGACCAGGCATCCCAGGACCAGGTGCCCCAGTACCAACCGGCGCAGAACCCGTCGGCCCAGGGGCAGCCGGCCCAGAACCAGCCGGCCCAGTACCAGTCGGCCCAGTACCAGTCGACCCAGTACCAGCCGGGCCAGGGGCAGTCCGACCACGGACAGGCTCCCTACGGGCAGTCGCATTCGCCCGAGCAGCCGTGGCAGACACCTCAGCAGCAGCAGTACGCCGCCCCGGCGGGCAACAGTGGGTCCGGGAACAGTGGGTCCGCGAACGGCTCGGGCCGGCGCGCCAACCGTTCGTCGAAGGGACGCCTGGGAGGTGTCGGGCTCCTCGCGGGCGCAGTCATCCTGGGTGCCGGAGCCGGGTTCGGCGGTGGCTACCTGCACGACGAGACCTCCGGTGGATCCGGTGGCGACGGCACGGTCGACGCCGGCCGGATCGACATCGGTGGCGTCAACCTGCAGGACCTGGTCTCTGTCCAGACGGTGGCCGACAAGTCCCTCCCGTCCGTGGTCAAGATCGAGGCCTTCGGCGCCAGCTCCGGCTCCACGGGATCCGGCATCATCATCAGCGATGACGGGATGATCCTGACCAACTACCACGTCGCCTACAACGGCATCGACGGCGACATGACCGTGTTCTTCGACGACGGCACCAGCACCACCGCCGAGGTCGTCGGCACCGATCCGGACCTCGACATCGCCGTGATCAAGGCCGACGACGCCTCCGGGCTGACCCCGATGGAGTTCGGCGCGGCCGAAGACCTCCACGTCGGCCAGGCCGTGGTGGCGCTCGGGTCGCCGTACGGCCTCGAGTCGACGGTGACCGCCGGCATCATCAGCACTGTCAACCGGCCGATGTCGCTGCCCGGGATGGACTCCTCGCAGGAGGCGATGATCTACCCGGCTCTGCAGACCGACGCGGCGATCAACCCGGGCAACTCCGGTGGTGCGCTGGTCAACATCAAGGGCGAGCTGGTCGGGATGAACTCCAGCAACCGGATGGCCGAGGGCAACACCGGCGGGGCCGGCGACAAGGGCTCGATCGGCATCGGCTTCGCGATCCCGATCAATGTCCTCGAGCCGATCGTCGATCAGCTGAAGAACGGCGAGACGCCTTCCCATGCCTGGCTCGGTGTGATCCCCGGTGACGCCCGCCAGTCCGGCGTCGCGCAGGGCGCCCGAATCGACGAGTTCACCGCGGACAGCCCCGCCGAGCAGGCCGGCCTCGAGGTCGGTGACGTGGTCGTGCACATCGACGACTATCCGATCGCCGAAGGTCTGGGCCTGGTCACCACCGCGTTGAACTACCGCCCCGGCGACAAGGTCTCGGTCACCGTCATCCGTGACGGGGCCGAGAAGAAGGTCGACGTCACGCTGGCCGAGAAGGGCAAGCTCCTCGAGTAGTCATTCCAGAGCCCGACGCAGCCGGTCCGCCTTCCAGCGCGACTCGGCGTACTCCTCGGAGACGTCGGAACGAACCGTGATGCCGCCGCCGGTGCCCAGTCTCCAGACCTGGTCGCCGGTGGTGGTCATGCTGCGGATGATCACGCCGAGGTCGGCCCGGCCGTCACCCGAGAGCCAGCCGAACGCGCCGGAGTAGACGCCGCGTGCTGTGGCCTCGACCTCCTCGATGATCTGCATCGTGCGCAGCTTCGGGGCCCCGGTCATCGACCCCGCAGGGAACAGGGCGCGCAGCGCACCGATCGTGCTCGCGTCGTCACGCAGCCGTCCACGCACCGTCGAGACGAGCTGGTGCACGGAGGCATACGACTCGACCTCCATCAGCGTGGTCACGTCGACGGTGCCGGGCGCACACACCATCGACAGGTCGTTGCGCAGCAGGTCGACGATCATCAGGTTCTCGGCGCGGAACTTCGGGTCGTCGGCCAGGTGGTTGCGCAGCCGCTCGTCCTCCTCCGGCGTGGTGCCACGCGGGGTGGTGCCCTTGATCGGCTTGGTCTCGATCCACCGGTCGCGACTGATCGTGGCGTAGCGCTCGGGTGAGGAGCTGAGCAGCCAGGCACCGTCGTGCTGGAGGAATCCGGCGTACGGCGCGGGGTTGAGCTCGCGCAGTCGCAGGTAGGCCGTCACCGGGTCCAGCCCACTGTGCACGGCGAGTCGGTGCGTCAGGTTCACCTCGTAGGAGTTGCCGGCGTGCAGCTGCTCCTGCACGCGCTCGAACTCCTCGGCGTAGTCGGCCGGCACCACGGAGTCGCTCGGTGGGCGAGCAGCGCCCTCACCGTCGCCGGTGGTTGAGGAGCCAGCGCCCGCGAGCGTCTCGGAACCACCTTCGGCGGCAATCGGCGGGTGCTCGAAGATCCGCACGTTGCGGGTCCGCATCCAGACCGCGGTCGGCATCGGGTCCTCGGCGTCGACCGCGGCCGGAAGGTCGGGTCGGCTGGCGTAGCCGAAGTAGCCGACCCAGTGCACGTCGGCGCCGTCCCCGGCGGACCCGGTCTCGGACTCCGCGTGGAGCTCGGCCTCGAGCACGGTGAAGATGTCGTCGCCGACGACCTCGCTCTCGCCGCAACGGTGCCGGACCACCTCGCCGGTGCGGGCGTCGTAGGTCAGCGAGAGGTCCTCCTCGTCGAGCCAACCCAGGATCGTCCGGCGTCCCGACCACGGCCGCGCCCCGCCACCGTCCAACCAGAAGCACCGGTCGTGGCTGGCGGCGAGCCCAACGAATTGGGCCACGGGATCGGTCATCGGCGCTCCTCAGCGGTCCGGCCGACATGCAGTTGTGGCCGACACGGTCGGAAGCCAGGCTCAACTGCGTCGGAAGAGCAGCCAACTGCATGTCGAACGAGCACGGGATCGGTCATGGGCGCTCCAGGAAGTTGCGGACCAGGTCGGCCCCGTGGCGGCTGAGGATCGACTCGGGGTGGAACTGCACGCCGTGCAGCGGCAGCTCGCGGTGCCGCACCCCCATCACCACGTCGGACTCCCCCGGTGCACCGGCACACGTCGCGGTCACCCTCAGCGCCTCGGGGATCCGAACCGCGGCCAGCGAGTGGTAGCGCACCGCCTCGAAGGGGTTGGGCAGTCCCGCGAGGACCGACTCGTCCGTGTGCCGGACCAGGGCCACGTCACCATGGGCCGGAGTGATGCGGGCGACGGTTCCGCCGTACGTCGTGACGAGGCCCTGCATGCCCAGGCAGACCCCCAGGACCGGGGTGCTGCCGACCCGGAGGACGTCGCTGCCCACCGAGAAGTCCGCCGGTTCATCGGGATGGCCGGGCCCCGGCGAGAGCACGATGTGGCTGAAGGCGAGCAGGTCGGCCGGGGACGCGGCGTCGTGCTGCACGACCTCCGGGAGCACCCCGGTGACCGAGGCGATGAGGTGCACGAGGTTCCAGGTGTAGGAGTCGTGGTGGTCGACCACGACGACCCGGGGCACCACTCGCGCATCGGTCACATGCGCAACCTAGCCTGACTCCGTCCGGTGGCGCGTCTATCGGGTCAGTGCCCGACAGGACCGGGAGACGGTTTCGTCCTGCTTCGCCCGGCAGTCCACGAACCGCTCCAGACGCCGCTTCAGTCGGCGTACCTCGTGGCTCTTGGCCGGATCGGCGAAGGTGTTCGTGCGCTCGAAGGGCGCGTCACGGTAGTCGTAGAACTCCCACGCGTAGTCGGTGGACTCCCAGCCCGGGTCCAGGTCGAGGCGCACCAGCAGCGCATCACGGCTGCGGATGGCGACGTACGACGGGATGATGTCGATGGTGCCGCCGGCATAGGCCCGATCGGGATCGTCGCCGAGCGACGGCGCGTAGGTGTGCTCGAAGAACGCGAAGCGATTCCCGGGCGCCCGGGCGTCGTCGAGGCTTGCCGCGAAGGAGGTGCCGGAGCGCCAACCGGCGGGCTCCAGGCCGGCCAGCTCCTCGAACGTGGCGGCGAGGTCGATGTTGTTGACCACCTGGCCGCGCACGCCCGGCGCCACCCCCGGACCCACGACCAGCAGGGGCACGTGTGCATCAGAGTCGTACGGCGCACCCTTGCCCCGCTCGAGGTCGTGTTGGCCGAGGTGGAAGCCGTTGTCGGAGGTGAGCACCACGTAGGTGTTGTCGTCGACCTCGGCCAGGATCTGCTCCACCATCCGGTCGATGGACTGCACCATGCGCGCCCGGTTGCCCAGGTCGACGACGGCCGAGTTGTCGCTCAGCGAGGTCTCCTGCGGCTTCCAGGCGGGGGCCGGGGTTCCGTCGGCGCGGACCGGCGCGTTGTCGGTCTGGTCGTCGCCGTGGCCGACCAGGTCGTCGAGGTCCAGGTCGAAGCAGGTCACGCGACCGCAGTTGCCCCCGGGGCTGTGCACGCCCGGCCGGTCCCGCTGGGCCGGCGGGAAGAGCGGTTCGTTCGGCCACGGCGTGTCGGGGTTCGTCCGACTGTGCGGGCCGTACGGCGCCACCTCGAGGTAGAACGGCCGGCCGTCTGCGCGGTGCCGACGCAGGAAGTCGAGCGCCAGATCGCCGGTCACGGTGCCGGCGTACGCATGGTCCTTCTCGGCGACGCTGGCGGTGACCGGCGGAATCGGGTGCTCCACCTGGGTCAGCCGCCCGTCCTCGACGTGCGACTGGGTGAAGCCCCACTGGTCGTACGCCGAGCCGAACAGCACGTCGAACTCGTCCCAGCCCGGCATCAGCTCGGGCAGCGAGCCGTTGCGTGGCTCGTAGGCGTTGAGGTACTTGCCGATGAACCCAGTCGTGTAGCCGCTCTGCTGGAGTCGGACGTTGACCGACCTGTCGGGATTGCCGTAGGCGTCGAACGCCTGGAAGCCACCGATGGGCCCGTAGGGGTTCGGCAGGTTCGCGTTGTTGGTGAGCACGCCCGTCTGGTGCGGGTACTGCCCGGTCATCAGGCTGGAGCGGGAGACACAGCACAGCGAGTCGACCACGAACGCCGCGTCGTACGTCGCCCCGTCGCGGCGCATCGTCTCCGCCGAGCGCATGGTCTGCAGCAGGTTCAGTGAGAAGTCGTCCATCAGCACCATGACGATGTTGGGCCGTGGGTTGATGGTGACCGGGGCGGCCACCGACTTCACCGGCTCCACGGTCGCCGCTGCGATCCGGCCGGGCCGGTTCGCGGTCAGCACGACGGCCGCGACGAGGATCGCCAGGAACGCGACTGCCGTCACCCGAAACCGCATGCTGACTCCCCCACTGCGCGATGCCTTCGCTCTGTAGACGCACCGGGGAGCGGTTTGGTTGCCTCAGGCCCGCAATCAGCTCAGACGAGCAGGTCCTTGACCAGGTCGTGGATCAGGTCGAAGCCGTTCTCGGTGAGGATCGACTCGGCATGGAACTGGATGCCGCGGTAGTGCGGGCCGCGGACCAGGTGGATGTCACCGGTGGTCGGGTCGGCCTCGACACTGACACCGTCGGGCAGCTCGGCGCCCGTGCGCGCGACGAACGTGTTGTAGAAGCCGACGCGCTCGGTTCGACCGTCGATGGAGACCGGCGACTGGGTGCCCTGGAAGACGATGTCCTTGTAGGCAAGGGGAATCCCGAGCCGTTGGCACAACGTCTGATGGCCGAGGCAGACCGCGAGGAACGGCTGCTCGGCGGCAAGCAGCTCGTCGACCGCCGACCGGAAGGTGGCGATCTTGGGATGCTCACCCTCACGCGGGTCACCCGGACCGGGGCCGACGATCACCAGGTCGGAGCCGTCCAAGGCTCCGGGCGTCCAGTCCTCGTGGCGCACCACGCGCGAGGTCATCCCGAGCACCGTGAGCGCGTGGCGCAGCATGTTCACGAAGTCGTCCTCGCCGTCGAGGATCACCACCGACCTGCCGCGCAGCCTCGGGTCGGGGTCGGCGCCACCCTGGTCGGTCAACCAGAACTTGCTGAGCCGCTGGTTGCGGGCGTTGAGGGCGATCAGCACGTCTTCGTCGCGGGCCAGTTCGCCGAGACTTCCCGGCGGTGCCGCGGCCGGTGGCACCAGCCCGAAGGCGCTCAGGATGCCGCCAGCCTTGGCGTGCGTCTCCCGCACCTCGGTGGCCGGGTCGGAGTCACGGACCAGCGTCGCACCCGCGACGACGGTCAGGTCGCCGTCGGTGCTGACGTCTGCGGTGCGAATGACGATTGGGCTGTCCAGCGTGGGCTGCCCCTCGTGGTCACGGCCGAACAACGCCAGCGCTGCGCCGTAGTAGGCCCGACCCTCGGGCTCGTACTGCGCGATCAGCCGGCAGGCGTTCTCGACCGGCGACCCGGTCAGCGTGGCGGCGTACATCGTGTCGCGCAGGACCTCGCGCGGGTCGGAGTTGGTGCGCCCGGCGAGGAGGTACTCGGTGTGCACCAGGTGGGTCATCGGCTTCAGGAACGGGCCGAGCACCTGCCCACCCTCCTGGCAGATGTCGCACATCATCTTGAGCTCTTCGTCGACGACCATGAAGAGCTCGTAGATCTCCTTCTCGTCGGCCAGGAACTTGAGCAGCTGTGCCTTGGTCCGGGCCTGCGGCTGCACCTGCTTGGGCAGGTGGAAGGTGCCGGAGATCGGGTTCATCCGCACGTCTCCGCCCTGGATGCTGACGTGGCGTTCGGGGCTGGCGCCGACCAGGTAGCGCTCGCCGGTGAAGAAGACGTAGGTCCAGTAGGCACCGCGCTCGCGCTCGAGCAGGCGTCGCAGCACGGTCAACGCCTCGGCGTCGCCCCAGCCGCGGGCCTTGGCCCGGTAGTTGCGCGCGACCACGAGGTTGGCGCCCTCGCCGTGGCCGATCTCATCGGCGATGACCTTCTCCACCACGCGCGTGTAGTCCTCGTCGGTGGAGTCGAAGCCGCCCGGGTCGTCGAACTCGACCGGTACGTCGGGCAGGGCCGCGAGCAGGTCGTCGTACGCGAAGTGCTGCTCGACGTCGAGGTCGACCACGACCAGCGGGGTGCCGTCATCGATGGCCTCGAAGCCACGCTCACGGACCTGGCGGAACGGTACGGCGACGAGCCGGTCGAACTGCCGGCCGTCCTGCGGCGTGCCGGTCTCGAGCGGGACGTCGAGCAGGCTCTCCACGACCGTACGCCGACCGCCGACCAGGGCGATCGTGGCCGAGTCACGTTGCCTGATGACCGCCCATGCCTCCTGGGTCCGCAACTCCTCGAGGGCGGTGCGGGCGTCGGGCGTGGACATGCGCGCAGCCTATCGGCGCGGGCGCCTCGGCACCGCCAGTGCCCACTTGGCGACCACGCCGACATGCACAACGGCCCGAAACATGCCGGTTCGGGGCAGTTTCGGGCCGTTGTGCATGTTCGTGTGGCCGCTGAGCGGCCGCACCGGGGTCAGAGTGCGCGGAGGATGTCCTCCACGCGGTCCTTGGCGTCGCCGAAGAGCATCTGTGAGTTGTCGCGGAAGAACAGTGGGTTCTGTACGCCGGCGTAGCCGGAGGCCATCGACCGCTTGAACACGATCACGTTCTCGGCCTCCCAGACACTGAGCACCGGCATGCCGGCGATCGGGCTGGACGGGTCCTCGGCGGCGGCCGGGTTCACGGTGTCGTTGGCGCCGATCACCAGCACGACCGTGGTGTCGGCGAAGTCGTCGTTGATCTCGTCGAGTTCGAGGACGATGTCGTAGGGCACCTTCGCCTCGGCCAGCAGCACGTTCATGTGACCGGGCAGGCGACCGGCGACGGGGTGGATGCCGAAGCGGACGTCGACTCCCTTGTCGCGGAGCTTGCTGGTCAGCTGCGCGACGCCGTACTGCGCCTGGGCCACGGCCATGCCGTAGCCGGGAGTGATGATGACTGACGTGGCGTGGGAGAGCAGATCGGCGACGTCCTCGGCGTTGGTCTCGCGGTGCTCGCCGTAGTCGGTGGCCTCGGTGGGGCCGGCCTCGATGCCGAAGCCACCGGCGATCACCGAGATGAACGAGCGGTTCATCGCGGTGCACATGATGTAGGACAGGTAGGCACCAGAGGAGCCGACCAGCGCGCCGACGATGATCAGCAGGTTGTTGTTGAGCAGGAAGCCCGACGCGGCCGCGGCCCACCCGGAGTAGCTGTTCAGCATCGACACCACGACCGGCATGTCGCCGCCACCGATCGAGGCGACCAGGTGCCAACCGAGGGCAAGCGCGACGATGGTGACCACGATCAGCAGCCACAGCTGCGGGTCGATCACGAACCACACGGTCAGTGCGGCGAAGAGCACCAGGGCGCCGAGGTTGATCAGGTTCTTGCCCGGCAGGACCAGGGGTGCGGACTTCATCTTGGCCGACAGCTTGAGGTTGGCCACGATCGATCCGGTGAAGGTGACCGCGCCGATGAAGACGCCGATGAACACCTCGGCGGAGTGGATGCCGAGCAGGTCGGCGTGCTCGAGCACACGGGCGTCGAAGCTGTGCGGGTGTGCCTCGATGTGGAGGTAGCCGTTCCAGCCGACCAGCACGGCGGCAAGACCCACGAAGGAGTGCAGCAGCGCGATCAGCTCGGGCATGCCGGTCATCTCGACGGTGCGTGCCAGTTGCAGCCCGATCAGGGCGCCGAGGATGACCGCGGCGACCAGCAGGCCGAGGCCGAGACCTTCGATGTCGCGGTCGATGGCCAGCACGACGGTGGCGATCAGGGCGATCGCCATGCCGCCGATGCCGTAGTAGTTCCCGGCCTTGGCGGACTCGTGCTTGGACAACCCGGCCAGGGCCAGGATGAACAGCAGGGCCGCGACGATGTACGCCGCGTACGAAGCGGATTCGATGTTCATGTGTCAGCTACCTCAAGACCTGGAGAACATGGCGAGCATGCGGCGAGTCACCGCGAAGCCACCGAAGACGTTGATGCTGGCGAGGAGGATCGCCACGAACGAGACGGCAGTGATGAGCCCGTCGCCCTGACCGATCGTCTCCAGCGCGCCGACGACGATGATTCCGGAGATGGCGTTCGTCACCGACATCAGTGGCGTGTGCAGCGCGTGGTGCACCTTGCCGATCACGTAGTAGCCGATCACCACCGCGAGCGCGAAGACAGTCAGGTTGAGCTGCAGCTGGTCCGGCGAGATCGCGATCAGCACGAACATCACCAGCGCACTGACGGCAACGATCGCACCGGTGCGCAGCGGGCTGGCCGGCTTCTTCTCCTCCTTGACCGGGGCCTCGGCGGCCGCGGCGGGAGCGGACGGCGCCGCGGACACCTGCACCGGCGGCGGGGGCCAGGTCGACTCACCGTCACGCACCACCGTGATCGAGCGCTGGACGACGTCGTCGAAGTCGAGGACCAGACGGCCGTCCTTCTCCGGGGTCATCAGCTTGAGCAGGTTGACCAGGTTGGTGCCGTAGAGCTGCGAGGCCTGGGCGGGCAACCGACCGGCGAGGTCGGTGTAGCCGATGATCGTCACCCCGTTCTCGGTGGTGATCGCCTCACCGGGCACGGAACCCTCGACGTTGCCACCCGATCCCGCGGCCATGTCGACGATGACGGAGCCGGACTTCATCGACGCGACCATCTCGGCGGTGATCAGCCGGGGCGCGGGGCGTCCCGGGATCAGCGCGGTGGTGATGATGATGTCGACGTCGGGCACGGTCTTGGAGTAGAGATCGGCGGCCCGGGCGTTGTAGTCGTCGCCCATCTCCTTGGCATAGCCCGTGGCCGACACCTCGGCCTCGGGGTCCTCGACCGCCAGGTATTCGCCGCCCAGCGACTTCACCTGGTCGGCGACCTCGGGACGCGGGTCGGTCGCCTTCACCACCGCACCCAGCGAACCAGCGGCACCGATCGCTGCCAGCCCCGCCACACCGGCACCGGCGACCAGCACCGTGGCCGGGGGAACCTTGCCGGCAGCAGTGACCTGGCCGGTGAAGAACCGACCGAAGACATGGGCCGCCTCGACCACCGCACGGTAGCCGGCGATGTTGGCCATCGAGGAGAGCACGTCGAGCGACTGCGCCCGGCTGATACGGGGCACGGCATCCATGGACAGGGCCGTGATCTGACGCGAGGTCAGGTCCGCGACCACCGCCTCGTCCAGGCGGGCATTCAGGATGCCGATCAGGGTCGCGTTCTGCCGAAGCTGGTCAAGCTGCTGGTCGGCGGGGTTGTTGACCCCCAGCACGATGTCGGCGTCGAACGGGTCGCCGATCGTCGCGCCTGCCTCGACGTACGCCTCGTCAGCGAAGCTGGAGGCCGCACCGGCCCCGGTTTCGACGACGACGTCATAGCCGAGCTTGAGCAGTTGGCCGACGGTGGCCGGGGTGGCTGCGACCCGGGTCTCCCCGGTCTGAGCCTCCCTGAGGACGCCGATGAGCATGTGATCACTCCGATTTCGATGCTGCGATGGGCAGAGTTCTGCCAGTTGCAGTGCAATCTAGAGGTCATCTGCCCACCATTTGGGCATTGATCCCACGATACGGAACGTGAGCCGCGCCTCAGTGGCCCTTCAGACCGTACCGCTCCCACCATCTCAGCAGCGCGCCGGGAGCCCACCAGTTCCACCGGCCGAGCAGTTTCATCGTCGCGGGCACCAGCAGGGCGCGCACCACGGTCGCGTCGAGCAGGAGCGCGACGAGCATGCCGATCCCGATCATCTTCATGAACACGATCCCGCTCAGCCCGAACGCCCCGATCACGATCGCCAGCAACAGGGCCGCACTGGTGATGATCCGCCCCGTCTTCTGCAGTCCGGCAGCGACCGCCTGGTCGTTGTCATGGGTGAGGTCCCACTGCTCCCTGACCCGGGACAGCAGGAACACCTCGTAGTCCATCGACAGACCGAAGAGGATGGCCAGCATCAGGATCGGTTGGGTCGCGTCGAGGTAACCCTGCGACTCGAAGCCGAGCAGGCCTTCGAGGTGTCCGTCGGCGAAGATCCAGGTCACCACACCGAAGGAAGCGGTGATCGAGATCGCGTTCATCACCACCGCCTTCACGGGCAGCACGACCGACCCGAAGGCGACGAAGAGGAGCAGCAGCATCACCCCGATCACGATGATTCCCATCCAGGGCAGGTGAGCGCCGACCGAGTCGAGCAGGTCGACGGTGCTGGCACTGAGTCCACCGACCAGCACCGACCCACTCGCGGGTGCGACGTCGCGAATCCGCTCGACGACCTCCTGGGACTCCTGCGACTGACTGTTCCCCTGCCAGGTCGCCCGCAGGAGGGTCGCGTCGCCCTTGACCGCGACGGGTTCGACGCTGACTCCGGGGATCTGGCCCAACTCCTTCTCGTACGCCGCCAGGTCGGTCTTCGTCGTCCCCTCGAGGAGCAGGTTGGCGCTGGAGGACTCCGGACCGAAGTCGGTGTTGAGCTTGTCTGCGGCCACATGGGCGGGCGCATCATCGGGCAGCACCCGGTAGTCGACGCTGCCCCACTTCACGCCCAGGAACGGCGAGGCGACGACCAGCAGGACCGCCGTGATCAACACGGTGACCACGATCGGTCGCTTCATGACGCCGTGGGCGAGGCGAGCCCACGCGCCGTGATCGCTGCCCACCGAGACCGGCCGATGCCGACGCCACGGGAGCCGGCCGCCGTCGACGCGACGACCGAGCAGCCGGAGCACCGTGGGAAGGATGGTCAGGGCCGAGAGCATCGCCACCACGACGGCCGCCATGCCGCCGTACCCCATCGACTTGAGGAAGGTCTGCGGGAAGACCATCAACGAACTGAGCGCGGCCGCCACGGTGAGTCCGGAGAAGAGGACGGTGCGACCAGCGGTCTCCATGGTCACCTTGATCGCCGCAGCCGCCGCGTCGGGATCGTCCTCCGGACGCAGGGCGAGCTCTTCGCGGAACCGGCTGATGATGAACAGGGCGTAGTCAATCGCCAGGCCGAGCCCGATGAGGGTGATCACGTTGACCGAGAAGATCGAGACCTCGGTGAAGGTCGTCAGCAGGCGGACGACGCCGAGCGCGCCGACGACGGCGATTGCGCCGACCAGCACGGGCATGGACGCCGCGACCAGGCTGCCGAAGATCAGCAGGGACAGCAGCAGCACGAACGGCGCGGAGATCGTCTCCGCCTGGGCCAGGTCCTTCTCGGTGATCTCGCCGACGTCGCCGTACACCGCGAAGGTGCCCGCCACGTCGGTCTCGAGACCGTCGGCCTCGAGGTGGGGCTCGAGGGCCTCCCAGCTCTCGAGCAACTCGTTCTGGGTCTCACCCTTGAGGGAGATCAGCAGCTGGACGGCGTGCTCGTCGTGGCTGACGAGCGCCGGCGAAGGGGTGTCGTAGTAGTTCACGATCTTGGTGGTGACCGCCGGCAGGCCCGAGACCGCGTCGCGGACAGAGGTCTCGAATTCCGGGTCGTCGACCGAGATGTCGTCGCTGGAGTAGATCGCGACGACGTCGACGGTCTGGTTTCCGAAGACCGCGCGCTCCTTGGCCAGTTCTCGTGAGGACTCGCTGTTCGGATCGTCGAAGCCGCCCTGGGACAGCGAGTCGAAGACACCTGCTCCGTAGGCTCCTGCGCCGAGCACGGCGAGGAGCCCGATGACGAGGATCTGCACTGCTCGACGGGCGACGATCGCACCCCAACGCTCCATGAGACATCCCTTTGTGACGAGGTATCAGGAAAGTTAACGCCGTTAACTGTAAACAGTGTAAACTCGCCGCGTCAACATCAATTCGGGAGGACATTCGTGGCAGCAGCACCCGGGCGACGCGAGCGCCAACGCCAAGCGACGCTCGACGAGATCGTTGACGCAGCGCGCGCGATCCTGGCCCACGGCGACGAGCTGTCACTGCGTGCCGTGGCCCAACGAATGGGCATGACCGCACCCGCGCTCTACCGTTACGTCGCGTCGTACCAGGACCTCTTGCGCGTGGTCGCGATCGGCATCGACGCCGCCATGACCAAGGAACGGCTCGAGCCGGCCATCGCGGCACACCCCGCCGACGACCCGGCACTGCGCATCGCCGCAGGGGCCGTTGCCTTCCGTCGCTGGGCGCTCGAGTGCCGCAACGAATTCAATGTCGTGTTCGCCAACATGGACGTCGCCTCGCTCTGCGTCGACCCGACGCTGGCCGAGACCACGCTCACCGAGGCATCGGCATCGGGCGCGCTCTTCAATGACCTGCTCGTGCAGATCTGGCAGAAGTACGACACGCCCTACCCCGCGCTCGACGACCTCGACGCCGACCTGGTCGAGATCCTGCGCGACCCGATCATGCCCGCTGTCTCGTTCGACCTCCCCGACGAGCTGCGCGGCCTGCTCTGGGTCTTCACCAGGTCCTGGGCGGCGCTCTACGGCACGGTGACGTTGGAGGTGTTCGGCCACGTCGATCCGCGGATGATCCGGACCGGGGTGCTGTTCCGCCAGATGTTCCGCGACCAGGCCGTGATCCTCGGCCTCGCCGAGGAACTCCCGCGACTCGAACAACTCATCGTCGGCGAGCTCGCCCCCTGATTCGAGTCAGAGCTGGGTACGGGCCAGCATCTCGTCGACCCAGAGGGGGACGAGGTCGCTGGCCCGGCCGTGGCGTGCCTCGGCGAAGAAGGCCGACCCCTCGCTGGGCACCAGGTTCAGCTCCAGGGTCTGCGCACCGCAGGCCCGGGCCAGCTGCACGAAGCCGGCCGCGGGGTAGACCGCGCCGGACGTTCCGATGGAGACGAAGACGTCGGTGCTCATCAGGGCCCGCTGGATGCGGTCCATCTCGTAGGGAACCTCACCGAACCACACGACGTCCGGTCGCAGCTCGCTCACCCCGCAGCGCGGACACGGGGGGAAGTCGCTGAGTCCCTCGGTCCAGGGCGAGCGCCGGTTGCAGCCTCGGCACAGCGCCGAGAGCAGCTCACCGTGCATGTGCACGACCCGGCGCGAGCCACCGCGTTCGTGGAGGTCATCGATGTTCTGGGTGACCAGCAGCAGGTCCTCACCCAGGACGTCCTCGAGACGGGCCAGTGCCTCGTGGGCCGGGTTCGGCTCGACGTCGCCCAGGGCGACCCGGCGGTCGTCGTAGAACTTCTGCACCATGCTCGGGCGCACCTCGTAGGCCTCCGGCGTCGCCACGTCCTCGATGCGGTGGCCTTCCCAGAGGCCGTCCGCGTCACGGAAGGTGGGCACACCACTCTCCGCGGAGATACCGGCACCGGTCAGCACGACGACGTTCACCCCTGCACCTTATGTGCACAGTGACCGGGGACACGTGCACCCCTTCCGAAGGGTGGATCAGCCCACGAAGGCGAGCACCATCGGCAGTGGGGACAGGAGCAGCACGAGGCCCAGGAGGAAGCGGGCACACCGTGCCCCGATGCCGTGGCACCTCGGGTCGCGGGCGGTCCCGGCCGCGAAGCCCTCCGACGGAGCCCCGTCCGGCAGGACCCGGTCCAGCAAGGAGGTCCCCGCGTTGATGAAGGTGAACTGCCAGAACTCGAAGATCAGCTCGAGGGAGTCCAGGTAGGTGAGCCTGGCAGCAGGATGGATGCGGATGCCGAGCAGGAACCGGCCCACGGTGGTGCCGTGCCTGGCCGCCACCCATGCCTCCACGAGGGCGAGGACGATCACCCCGAAGATCGCGGTGAGGACGCCGCCGCCGATGAGCGCGCTGGGCGGGTCCTCCAGGCGAGTGCCCGCAAGGAAGGTGATCCCAAGCCAGAAGAGCACAAATCCGAGGAGCGCCAGCTGGTCCAGGAACTCGGCGAACCAGGCCCTTCTGCTCGAGACGGGCCCGCCGGCGTACGTCGGGTGCTCCCCCGGCCCCGTCGGGTGCGCCGGCGGTGGGTGCTGGAACGACATCCGCGATCTCTTCCTGGTGGGCGGGAGGACGAGCACACCCTTCCCATCGGAGTCCGCGAGAAACGTGCCCGGCATACCGCTCGACGTTTACCGGGCGCGGGCAGCGATCAGACTGCCCTTGAGACAGAACATCCATACGGAAGGAAGTCGGCATGCGTCGAGGTGCCTGCGTGAAGTGCCTGGGAACCACGATCTACCAGGTGGCCAGCAAGGGCGGCCGATTCGGTGGTTACCAGGACCTCTGGCTCGGCAAGGGCCACACCAACTACTTCTTGGTGTGTGGACAGTGCGGATACACCGAGCGCTACGTCAACCCCGAGGCCTTGGCCCGCCTCGACGAACACGGCACGCGACTGCCTCCGCGGGCCTGATCAGCGACGCCGCCTCTGTCATGCCTCTTCCAAGTCCTCGTCGGTTCTGAGCGCTGCCTCCACTTTGCTTCGAAGCGAGCCCGAACATCCTCAGCCGGGATCGCTCGAGACGGGTCAGCCTTGAGGGCGTCGTACGCCGCACCCGCTTCGGTCCACAGCCATCCCTCCGCGGCCTGGCCGAAGGCCTCGTACGCCTCCGACTCGCTCAACGACACGACATCAGTGCACGCGCGGTAGCTTCCCCCGAAATGAGCTCTCCACAGGCCGCGATCCAGCGATCGACGCCGTAGCGAGCGTCACTGGCCTGCACGAACGCGGATCAGTAGTACCAGGGGTACGGCGACCAGTCGGGGTCGCGCTTCTCGAGGAACTGGTCGCGCCCCTCGACCGCCTCGTCGGTCATGTAGGCCAGACGCGTGGTCTCGCCGGCGAAGAGCTGCTGGCCGACGAGGCCGTCATCGATCGCATTGAACGAGTACTTCAGCATCCGGATCGCGGTCGGCGACTTCGCGTTGATCTTGCGGCCCCACTCGAGGGCCTCCTTCTCGAGATCGGCGTGGTCGATGACCCTGTTCACCGCGCCCATCTGGTGCATCTGCTCCGCGTCGTAGTCGTCGCTGAGGAAGAAGATCTCGCGAGCGAACTTCTGGCCCACGTGACGGGTGAGGTACGCCGACCCGTAGCCGCCGTCGAACGAACCCACCTCGGCGTCGGTCTGCTTGAAGCGCGCGTGTTCGCGTGAGGCGAGCGTCAGGTCGCACACCGAGTGCAGGGAGTGGCCGCCACCGGCCGCCCAGCCGTTGACGACACAGATGACGACCTTCGGCATGAAGCGGATCAGCCGCTGCACCTCGAGGATGTGCAGCCGACCCAGCTTGGCCTTGTCGATCGGGCTGGGCTCCTCGGCGCCGGTGTCACCCGCACCGGCGTCGACGTCCTCGTACTGGTAGCCGGCCCGGCCACGGATCCGCTGGTCGCCACCGGCACAGAAGGCCCACTTGTCGTTCTTCCCACTCGGACCGTTGCCGGTCAGCAGCACGCAGCCGACGTCTGCCGACGTACGCGCATGCTCCATGACCGTGAGCAGCTCGTCGACGGTGTGCGGGCGGAAGGAGTTGAGCACGTCGGGCCGGTCGAAGGCGACCCGGACGGTGCCGTGGGCCCTGGCCCGGTGGTAGGTCAGGTCGGTCAGGCCCTCGAAGCCGGGGACCACGTCCCAGGCCTCGGGGTCGAAGATTTCGGAAACTCCGTCAATCGCACTCATGGGCGCAGGCTATCGGCCGCGGACGGCAATCTGACAGCGAGACCGGCGGCCTCGCAGTTGATCGCTCCAGTTCCACCCGTTTCGGCGCTGATGTTCGTGGCGGAAGGAAGTTCGCCGTCGTACTGGGGAACTCACGCTCAGCCGTCGCGCGCTCTGCCCGAACTTCCTGCTGAAATGAACACTGAGGCCTCTGGAATGGCGCGCCCGCGCGTGCTGTTCTTGTGGACATGACACTTCAAGGCGAATACCAGCCCAGTGCGGCCGAATGGGTCCGCAACCAGGTCGCGGCCTACGAGGCCTCCGGCGGCAAGGAGGCCAACACCCTTCCTGACGGTCGCCCGATCGTGGTGATCACCTCCCGTGGCCACAAGTCCGGGAATCTCCGCAAGAACCCGGTCATGCGCGTCGAGCACGACGGGGTCTACGCCGCCGTCGCGTCGAAGGGCGGAGCTCCCGAGCACCCGGAGTGGTTCCACAACTTCGTCGCCGACCCGCGCGTCGACCTGCAGGACGGCCCCGAGCCCCACGAGTACGTCGCCCGGCTCGCCACCGACGACGAGCGCGCCGAGTGGTGGCCGCGTGCGGTCGAGGCGTTCCCGCCGTACGCCGAGTACCAGGAGAAGACCGACCGCACCATCCCGCTCTTCCTGCTCGAGCGCGCCTGACCCCTCCCCTGCCCCTGGTGTTACCGAACAGTCCGCAGGATTTTGCGCCCGAGAACCTGCATACGCTTCGGTAACGGCACGGGGTGACCAGCGGGCCGGATAACGCGTGGCACCGACCCGGTGCCAACACGTACCGTCTGCGTGTGGAAACGCTGACTGCTGCCCAGATCCGTGCGTCATTCGTGAACTGCTCGAAGGGCGAGGCGAAGCGGGCCAACCTCCCCGATCTGGACGCGGTGCCGTGGGCAGACCTCGACTTCCTCGGGTGGGTCGACCCGTCGGGCTCGTCGCGTGCCTACCTGGTGGCCGAGCGTGACGGGGAACCGGTCGGTCTCCTGCTCCGCCAGAACCCGGCTGGCAAGGGCCAGGCCCGGCGCAGCAAGCTCTGCGAGGTCTGCCTCACCGCACACACCGACACCGGCGTCTGCCTGACCGTTGCGGCCAAGACCGGCGCGGCCGGCAAGCGCGGCGACACCACCGGCATCTACATCTGCCGCGACCTCAGCTGCTCCCTCTACGCGCGCGGCAAGAAGGCGTCCGGCGTACCGAAGTTGCGCGAGACCCTGCCGGTCGAGGCGATGGTGGAGCGGACCCGCAGCAACCTCGACGACTTCCTGCGCCGGGTGCTCGCCGGCTGACTCAGGACCGGGAGATCGAGACCGCCAGGCTGACCAGGTGGCTCAGTCGAGCCAGCTCGGACTCGAGGATCTCCGGCCCACCACGCCGACCGATCAGGATCAGCTCGTCGGACATCAGCGGCACCGCGGCGAGGAGGTTGTTCTCGTCCTCGGAGGGGAGCTGCTTGGCACGATCGATGTCGTGCCACTCGACGGCGTCGGGTGCGGCCGGGGTGCCGTGCACGCGCACCGCTCCCTCCGACGTACGTCGGACGCGCGCGCCCCAGTCGGCGCGGAAGGTGGCCGGCAGCAGGTCGACCAGGCGGTTGAGCGCGTCGGTCGGGTGGGCGGTCAGCTCCTCGACCGCCTCGAGGTCCATCACCAGGCTTCCGCCGGCCGCGTAGCGCGAGATCCACACGACGTTCACGCCGTCGACCGAGTTGCACGCGGACACGATCGAGTCGGGCATCGCGCCGGGCGCCATCTCGAGGAGCACGTCGTCGACCGCGGTGCCGTCAGGGCGGTGCTCGACGATCTCGATCGCCTCGATGTCACCGCCGGCCTCACCGATCGTGCTCGCCAACCGCCCCAACGAACCGGGGACGTCGGGCAACTCGACACGAAGCAGGAAGGCCATGCTGTGACTCTATCCGGCTCATGTTTCGCGCGGGTTGCTGTTCCACCGGGCGTACGGGCTGGGCGTACGGGCCGTGAAAGCTCCAGAACGGACCACTTTCACCAAGAAAGTGGTCCGTTCTGGAGCGCTCAGTGAGCGGCCGGCAGCGAGGTGTGTACTACAGCCCCAGATCGCGGCCGATGAGCTCCTTCATGATCTCGTTGGATCCGGCCCAGATCTTCGAGACGCGTGCGTCGCGCCAGGCGCGGGCCACGCGGTACTCGTTCATGAAGCCGTACCCACCGTGCAGCTGCACGCAGTGGTCGAGCACGTCGTTCTGGATCTGCGAGGTCCACCACTTGGCCTTCGCCGCGTCGACCGGCGACAGCTCGCCCTTGTCGTGCGCGATCACGCACTGGTCGAGGTAGGTCTCGGTGACCTCGATCTGGGTGAACAGCTCGGCCAGCAGGAACTTGTTGTGCTGGAAGGAGCCGATGCCCTGGCCGAAGGCCTTGCGGTCCTTGGTGTACTGCAGCGTCTCGACCAGGATCTGCTTGGCGTGGGCGACGTTGGAGATCGCGCAGCCCAGGCGCTCCTGCGGCAGCTTCTGCATCATGTGGATGAAGCCGTTGTCGAGCTCGCCGATGATGTGGTCGTCACCGAGGCGCACGTTCTCGAAGAACAGCTCGGCGGTGTCGGACTCGTCCTGCCCGACCTTGTCGAGCTTGCGACCCCGGCTGAAGCCCTCGGCGTCGGCAGGGATCGCGAAGAGCGTGATGCCACGCGCCTTCTTCTCCGGGCTGGTGCGCACCGCGGTGATGACCAGATCAGCCGAGTAGCCGTTGGTGATGAAGGTCTTCGAGCCGTTGATCACCCACTGGTCACCGTCACGCACCGCGGTGGTCTTGAGCCCGGCGAGGTCGGAGCCACCGGAGGGCTCGGTCATGCCGATGGCGAGCAGGATCTCACCGGCTGCGACGCCCGGGAGCCACTTCTTCTTCTGCTCCTCGGTGCCGAGCTCGACGATGTACGGCGCGGTGATGTCGGCGTGGATGCCGGTGCAGGAACCGAGGGCCGCGTTGACCTTGTTCAGCTCCTCGAACAGCACTGCGTTGAAGCGGTAGTCGTCGGCCCCGGAGCCGCCGTACTCCTCGGGGATGGAGAGACCGAGAAAGCCCTGGCGCCCGGCCCCGAGCCAGTAGTCGCGCGGCAGAGCCTTGTCGCGGGCGTGCTCCTCGACGTGCGGGACGACCTCGCGGTCGAGGAACTCCCGGACGGAGGAGCGGAACGATTCGTGGTCGGCGTCGTAGATGGTGCGCTTCATGGGCCCGATCCTACTCGGCGGTAGTTTCCGCCTGCTGGAGGCGTTGCCGCAGCCCCGAGGCGCGCACTGCCCGCCGCTCGACGGCCCCGCGCACCGCATCAACGGCACCGACGACGCGCACCCGCTCCTGGGCCCGGGTCACTGCGGTGTAGAACAGCTCGCGGGTGAGCAGCCGGGACTCCTCGTCGGGCAGCAGCACGGTGACCTCCTTGGCCTGGCTGCCCTGTGCCTTGTGGATCGTCATCGCGTGCATGGTCTCCGCGGAGTCGAGCCGGCTCGGCGCGAAGTCGAGCAGGCCGTTGGGTCCGTCGAAGACCACCCGCAGCGCCCCGTCATCGGGCCGGCGGATCACCACACCGGTGTCGCCGTTGTGCAGGCCCAGCGCGTAGTCGTTGGCGGTCACCAGCACCGGTCGACCGACGTACCAGGTGTCGAAGAGCGGATCGCCGGTCGCCTCCGAGATCCACGCCTCCACCTGCCGGTTCCAATGGCGTACGCCGTGTGGTCCCTCCCGGTGGGCACAGAGCAGTCGGTGCTGGTCGAGTGCCGCCAACGCCGCCGGCGCATCGCCCTCCTCGGCCGCACGGCGTACGTCGAGAGCAGCCGCGACCACACGCGTGCGCAGCAACGGACCCGGCTCCGGGTCGGTGACGAAGTCGATCTCGCCGTCGGAGGAGGCCGCGTCACCCAGGACGGCGAGAGCCTGATCTGCATCACCCGCCTTCAACGCCTCGGCCAACGAGATGATCCGCTTGGTGGATCGGTGGTTGGTGCCCAGTGCCACCACCGTTCCGTCATCGGGGAGTCCGCGGACCAGGTCGCCCAGCACGGCGCCGGCGTCGACGGAGGCCAGCTGGTCGGGGTCCCCGACCAGGACCAGGCGAGCATCGGGGCGAACCGCCTCGAGGAGTCGCGCCATCATCGTCAGCGAGACCATCGACGTCTCGTCCACCACCACCACGTCGTGGGGCAACCGGTTCGCACGGTGGTGGCGGAACCGGGTGCCGTTGTCGCGCCGTGAGCCCAGCAACCGGTGCAGGGTGGAGGCGGTGAGCCCGTCGAGGCGCAACCGGTCGGCGGGGTCTGTGAACCGGGAGGTCTCGGCACGAACCGACTCCTGCAGCCGCGCAGCGGCCTTGCCCGTGGGGGCGGCCAGGGCGATCCGCAGCTCCTGGTCGGCGGCCTCGGCCTGCTCGGCGAGCACGGCCAGCAGCCCGGCGACGGTGGTGGTCTTGCCAGTGCCCGGCCCGCCGGTGAGCACGGTGGTGCGCTGCCGCACGGACTGGGCGACCGCAGCGGACTGCTCCTCATAGCCCGCGGCGGGGAACACCCGGGCCAGGGCCAGGGCCACCGACGACTCATCCACCGGCGGCGCGGACAGCTCACTGCGGGCCGTCAGGTCGGCCACCACGGCGCTCTCCTGACGCCAGTAGCGGTCGAGGTGCAGCAGCTCGAACTCCCAGTGCAGCACGCCGGCCTCCAGCAGCGGCGACGCCTCGATCGCGTCCACCCACGCGGCCGGCTCGGGCCAGGCCAGCGACGGCTCGATCTCGGCCACCGTGGCCGGCTCGAGGCAGACCGATCCGTGGCGGACTGCCCGCGACGCCAACGCGACGGCGAGCAGGACGGTCTCGTCGGGCTCCCCGCCGAGGACACCGAGCCGGGTGGCGACGTGCACGTCGGCCGCGGTGAGCACACCGGCCTCGTTGAAGTCGCGCAGCAGGCCGGAGGAGCGACGCGCGAGGCGGCGGTCGTGGTCACCGGACAACTCATAAAGGTCAGTCATGCTTCACCCCGTCCAGCAGGTCGCTGAGCTCCTCGACGAGGGGCACCGGCGGTCGCCACGAGAAGACCCCGGTCGGGTGGCCGTCGTACGTCGGGGTGTCGGGGCCGCACATGCCGCGCAGGTAGAGGTAGAGCACGCCCCCGAGATGGACCGTCGGGTCGTAGTCGGCCAACCGCCAGCGCAGGTAGCGATGCAGCACGACCGCGTAGAGCAACGCCTGCAACGGGTAGTCGGAGTGGCCCATCGCGGCGTTGAGCGCGTCGGGCCGGTAGTCGGCCGAGGTCAGCGGCTCGTCGAACCCGCCGAGCCAGTTGGTCTTGTAGTCGACGATCAGAAAGGTGCCGCCGACCCTCAGCACGACGTCCACCGAGCCGGTCAGGTAGCCACGCAGGTCCTGTCCGCCGAGGGCGGGATCGGCCAGGGCATCCGCATAGGGCAACAGTGGATCGTCCTCGGGCAGGTGTCGCCGCAGCAGCGGCGCCACGTCGCCGAGGTGCACCCGCTCCATCGGGTGCTCGGGCGCGTCCCCACCGGCGAGCGGCAGCTCGAACTCGAGCTCACACAGGCGATCGGCCATCGGGATCGAGCGCAGGGTGGCCGCCCCCGCCAACGGACCGAGCGGGCTGTCGCAGACCGCGACCAGGGCCGCGGCCAGGTCGGCCGGTGCGAGCTCCACCGGCCACCGGACCAGCTGCTCCCGGACCCGGCCGAGCAGCTCGGCCTCGAAGTCGGGCGCGGAGGGATCCGCGGTCTCCAGCACGGCGTGCACCAGCGAGCCGAACGTCGCTCCGACCGGCAGCCCGCCCATCGGTGACGGCACCTCCGCGTCACCGGTCCTGAGCTCGACGGGCACCACCTCGGCGACGTCGGGCTCGTCCGTGCGCGGGGTCTCCTCGGGTTCACTGGCGACACCGGCCACCACCGGGTCGACGGTGTCCACACTGCTCAGTGCGGAGTACGACGTACGCCGCCAGGTGGTGTCGACGGACCGCTCGAAGGTGCGTGCCGCCAGCTCGTCGCTCGGCCGCGGGAGATCCGCGTCGGTCAACGGTGCCGGGACCGCCGGCGCCCACGTCGGCCCTCCGTGGCGTTGCCAGGCGTCGAAGAAGGCCTGGGACGCGTCGTCGTCGGCGAGCTGCACCTCCGGTGGGACAGCCGACATCGAGGGGCCACGACCGATCAGCATCCGGTGCAGGGCCGAGGTCTTCGCATTGTTCGACGGAGCCCACCAGGTGACCACCTGCGACTGGGCGCGCGTCATCGCGACGTAGAGCAACCGCAACGACTCGCCCAGGTCCTCGGCCCTGTGGCGAGCCACATTGCCCTTCCAGTCATCGCCACCGCTGCCCACGTCGATGCACCGTTGTTCGTCAGAGGGCGCATGGAACAAGGGGATTGAGGGATCGCGGGAGAAGCGGTCGGCCACGAACGGCAGGTGCACGACCGGGTACTCGAGCCCCTTGCTTCCGTGGATGGTGACCAGTTGCACCGCCGCCGCGTCACTGTCGAGGCGTCGGGTCCGCTCGGAGGCGACCTCCACCTTGTCCTCGGCCATCTGGTCGCGCAGCCAGGTCAGCAGGGCAACCAGGCCGAGGCGGTTCACCAAGGCCACTTGGTGCATGGCCTGCGCGACGTGTCGGAGGTCGGTGAGGTGACGTTCTCCGTCGACCCGGCCCAGCACGCGCGCATAGAGCCCGCCGATCACCGCCGCCTCCATCACCGCGGCGACCCCACGCAGGCTGAACAGCTCGGACCACTCCCGCATCGTGTTCGCCACGCGATCGGTCAGGTCGGGGTCGCTGTCGAGCTCAGCCGCACTGACGCCGAGGAACGAGGTGAGGGCCGCGCTGCGCACCCGGGCGGAGCGGTGCGGTTGTTCGAGGGCCTCGAGCAGGGTCAGCCATTCGAGTGCCGCCGGCGTCGCGAAGACGCTCCCGCCGCCGGCGATCACCGCCGGGACGCCGATCGCCTGCAGGGCCTCACGCACCAGCTGCAGGTTCTTCCCGGTGTGGGCCAGGACCGCGACGTCACCCGGCTCGATCAGGCGGCCGTCGTACGTCGCACCGGAGGTGAGCAGGCTCTTGATGTCGTGGGCACAGTCCTGCGCGATCAGGGGGCGCACCCGTCCCACCGCGAGCCCCCTTGCACCGCGCGAGTTGAGCTGGTCGCGACGCACCACGCGCAGTCGGAAGGGGGTGTCGTCGGGGGCGCCGGCGAGCCGGGACCCCTTGTGGGCAGCGCCCACCTGGCGTACGACGATGCGCGGGTCGCCGAGCTCGGCGGCGTCCAGCACGGTCTGCAACGACCTGAGCAGCTTGTCGTCGGCACGCCAGTTGGTGGCCAGCGTCTTGCGGGTGCCGGCGGTGGCGGCAGCAGCGAGATAGGTGACCACGTCGCCGCCACGGAAGGCATAGATGGCCTGCTTCGGGTCGCCGATCAGCACCATCCGGGCATGACCGGTGAACGCTCGGTCGAGCACCTGCCACTGCACCGGGTCGGTGTCCTGGAACTCGTCGACCAGCACCACCTTCCAGCGCTGCCGCATCCGGGCGCGCGCCGGCGCGTCCTCGTCGTCGAGGGCGTGCGCCAGCTGGGAGAGCAGGTCGTCATAGCTGAGCACGCCCAGCCGACGCTTGCGCCGGTCCATCTCGGTGCGCACCGCCCGGGCGAACCCGACCCGCCGCCCGGGTGTGCTCGTGGGCTCAGCCGTGGCCGGCTCGAGGCGGGCCTGGGGGTCCCCGACCGCTGCCCGGGCCAGGCCGAGCGCCTCGGCACGGCTGAACAACGGGCCGTCCTCGGCATCGGCGAAGCCGCGCAGGTAGAGATCGTCGACCACCTCGACCAACAGGTCGTCCAGGTCCTCGACCAGGCGTGCGCTGGCGTCGGTGTCGCCGGCGACACCGAGGCTGCGCAGCACCAGCTGGCAGAACTGGTGGGTGGTGGCGATGGTGGCCGCGTCGAAGCTGCCCAGCGCCTGGCGCAGGTTGTGCCGCCGCTCGGCGATCACGTCGTCGCTGCCGTCCAGCAGCAGGTCCAGCAGCTGGTTGTCGGGATGTGGCGCCGACGGGTCGGCGAGCGCCTGCTCGGCCTCGACCAACTGGCCGCGCACCCGCTCCCGGAGCTCTTGGCTCGCCGCCCTGCCGAAGGTGACCACCAGCATCTCCTCGAGCCGGGCCTCCCCCTCCGCCACGAAGCGGGTGACCAGGGCACCGATCGTCCAGGTCTTGCCGGTGCCGGCACTGGCCTCGAGCAGGGTGGTCCCGGTCGGCAGCGGGTCGGTGATGTCGAAGGGCTCGAGGTCCTCGACGAAGAGGTTGCCCACGGGATTCTCGTTCACAGGGGACTCACCTGCTCCGCTCCCGACAGCAGGGGACTCCACACCCGCCAGGCGAACTGGCCCAATCGGTGCGGCTCGTCGTTGAAGTCCTCTCCGGCGCGCGGGAGCGAGGTGAGCACGGAGATCGGCGCACCCTCGCCGTAGAGACGCACGTGGGCCGGGTCGTCCTGCTCTCCGGGGATCACCAGCGCCCGGTCGCGGTCGGTGCGCCACTCCTTGGCCGCCATCTCGACCGGGTCCTTGGGGTCGCCCATCCGGGATCGCACGCGTGCTTCGGCGTACGCCAGACCGGTGCGCAACGGGAGCGGCAGGGGCTCGCGCAGACCACGGTCCTGGAGGTCGACGAGCTCGCGCAGCCACTCCACTGCCCGGTGGTCGAGCGGTCCGGCGAGCGCGTGCTGCGGCCCGGCCCGGCCCTTGCCGACGGCGGAGGCGATCCAGTGGTCGTCGGGGCGCGAGGCACTCAGGGCGAGTAGGTCGATCCACGACGCCAGCCGTTGCCTGGCGCGCAGGGAGGAGTAGGTGACCGACACGATCCGGTTGCCACGGATGCCGGACACCGTGCCGGTCAGCCGGCGTCCGTTGCCCAGGTCGACATCGACGTCGAGGCTGCGTGGCGTTCCCTGCCGCAGGTGGTCGGTCTTCTGCACCAGCGCCTGGACCTCGGTCACCACGGAGCGCAAGGTCTGCTGTCCCAGAAGGGCCGGCGGCAGCAGCCCGCGCAACTGCTCGGCGGTCATGCTCGAGACCGGGTCGAGTCCGTCGAGCACGTCGCGCAGCAACCGGTCCCCGACGCCCCACTTCTCCAAGGCGTTGAGCTCGATCGGGATGGCATCGAGGGTGTCCTCCGCCTCCAGGGGTGACGAGACATCGAGACGGCGGCGCAGGAATGCCCGCGCCGGGTGGGCGAAGAACTGCTGCAGGTCGGCCAGCGAGACGTCCCCGGCGGGCCGCGCCGGCAACGGGTCGGCGACCAACGGCCCCGGGACGGTGCGCTCACGCACGGCTGCGCGCGCGCCCGCCGCTGCCGCGCTGTCGAAGCTGAAGACCCGGTCGGCCACCGTCAGCCCGGGCACCACGAGGTTGCGCCGGTCGAAGGGCTGCAGCGGGTGACGGGTCAGCACGTCGGCGTCGGGGGCGGTCCCGGCCACCGCGTCGAGCAGCTCCCCGAGGGGTACGGCGGGAGGCCGCTCGGCGCCGGTCTGCTCGTTGGCGCCGGTGTAGGTGACCACCAGCCGTTCGGTGGCCGCGAGCACCGCGTCGAGCAGCAGCTGACGGTCCTCGCTGCGTACGTCGCGCTCACCGGTCTGTGGCTCGCGGGCGAGGACGTCGTCGCCGTCGATGCTTCCCGTGCGTGGGAAGACCCCGTCGTCGAGGCCGATCAGGCAGACCACCCGGTGCGGCACCGAGCGCATCGGCACCATCGTGCAGACCGTGAGCGTGCCGGTGCGGAAGTTGGCGCGGGTCGGGCGCCCGGAGAGTCGGTGGGTGAGCAGGTTGCGCACGTCGGAGAGGCGCAGCTCGGTGCTCTCGCCCGCATCGACGGCGTCCCTGATGGTGGCCATCTCGCGCTCGAACTGGGCCACCTGCCAGGCGTCGTCGCGTTCGACGTCGGTCAACGACAGCACGGCGTCACCCAGGGCCACCACCCAGTCCTCGACCGAGCGGGCGCCGGCCATTGCGGTGAACGCGGCGTCGATGCGGTCGACGTACTCGGCCAGGCGGCCGACGAGGTCGATGTCACCCGAGGACACGTCGTCGACGGGCAGTGCAGCGCCGAGCCACTGGTGCTCGTCCTCGGCCATCGCGACGCCGAGCAGCACCCGGTCGAGCCCGGCACGCCAGGTGTTCTGGCCGAAGCGGCCGAGCGCGTAGTCGGCGCGTCCGGCTGCGTCCATGCCCCACCGGATGCCGGCCTGGCCGACCCACCGGGAGACCTGGTCGAGGTCGTCCTCGTCGACCGCGAAGCGTTGCCGCACCGGGGCGGATCCGAGCAGGTCGAGCACCTCGGTCGCGGTGACCCGACCCCCGGCGATCTCGACCAGCCGCGCCGCCACCGCCAGGAGTGGGTTGGTGCTGGAGAGCGCCCGGTCGGCGAGCCGCACCCGGAGCCGGTGTGCGGGGTGGCCGGCGCCGCCGGTCACCTCGCCCAGGCCGAAGCCGGCCTGGATCAGCGGCGCGTAGGTCTCGATGTCGGGACACATCACCAGGATGTCGCGCGGCTCGAGGGTCGGGTCGTCGGCGAGCAGACCGACCAGCACCTCGCGCAGCACGTCCACCTGCCGGGAGGGGCCGTGGCACGCATGCACCTGGACGGACCTGTCCTGCGGGTCGGGTGTGCGCAGGACGGGGACCACGTTCGCACGGAGGTCCGCCTGCAGGTTCCCGAGCAGGGTGTCCGGGCAGGTGGTCGCTGCCTCGGGTGGTGCGTCCTCGGCATCGACCAGCGCCAGGGTGCGTTGCAGCTCGCGGGAGTCGCGGCCGAGGGAGGCGAGCAGCGGGTGGTGCACGTGCTCCGCCGAGCGGTCCCCGCTGCGGGCGACCGGCCCCTCGGCAGCCAGGGCCACCAGGTCGTCCCAGAGCCGCGGCGAGGGCTGGGGCAGCCACAGATGTACGTCGCGCAGGGCACCCAGCGCGCCGAGCAGCTCGACCTCCGTGCGCGGCAGCCGGGTGTGGCCGAAGAGTGAGAGCCGAGCCGGCAGGTCGAGCTGGTCCCCACCGTCGGCCAGGGCAGCAAGCGTGCGTTGCTGGCGTACGTCGGGTGGGTCGACGTCACGGCGCGCCAGCACCCGGCGCCACAGCTCGGCCTGCCAGTGCAGGTCGGGGTCGAGCGGGCCGGCGCAGCCGTCGGTGTCGCGGTCCTCGCGCCAGTCAGTGAGCAACTGCGGCCGTTGGGCGGCGTACGAGCTGAACAGCCCGGCAATCCGACGTGCCACGGAGTAGCGGCGACTGCGCCGCAGCTCGCCCTCCTCGCCGGGGACCTCGTGGCCGAGGTGGGTCGCCAACGTGGCACACCACTGCTCGCCGAGGTTGTCGTCGATGACTTCGAGGACCGTCCAGACGAGGCGTTCGGGATCCCACGGGTCGTCACGGTCGCGGCCGAGCAGCATCGAGACCAGCGAGTGCGGGCTGAGGAAGCGCACGCCGGCGCAGACCCCGTCGCCGCGCCGGCCGCCGGCTTCGCCGACCCCCAGCCGGTGCGAGAGCCGCTGGGTCAGCCAGCGCTCCACGCCGCGGGCAGGAACGACCACGACCTCCTGGGCGAAGGGGTCCGGCAACGGCTGCTCGAGGAGCGAGGCAAGTCCGTCCGCCAGGAGATCGGTGCGTTCTGCACGATGAATGCGGAGGCTCACGCGGGATACCCTTGCACACGTGAATCATCGTGTCGGCTCGTTGCGTTCGGCGCTCTGCGTGACCGTGCTGACCCTGGGGCTGCTCTCCGCCTGTGACTCCGACCAGGAGGAGGTCACTGCCGACGGGTTGCGCGACGCCCTGCTGGTCTCCGACGACCTGAGTGACGAGTTCAAGGTGTCCGACGACAGCGACGACGGCGAGGAGGACGAGACGCCGCAATGGGGTTGCCTGCTCGACTTCGAGGAGGACCTCGACCGGGCCGGCGGCAGCGACGACTCCGGCGACGACGACATCTCGGTCTCCCTCGAGGCGGACTCCGAGGTCGGCATGCCCGGCGTCATCGAGAACATCGTGCTCTCCGACGACGAGGACGAGGCCAAGGCGGCGATGGCTGCGATCGCCGAGATGATGGGACGTTGCCATTCGGTCGACTCCGATGACGGTGACACCCACTGGCAGTTCACCGTCGACTCCGACGGGGTCGCCTGGGCAGACGGTGTCGACCAGCAGGTGAACATGGTGGCCACCGGGACCGCCAGCTTCTCGAGCATCGAGATCCCGATGTCGATGTCGTTCTCGCTGATGCGGGTCGACAACATCACCACCATGGTGCTCTTCATGGACATGGCCGACGACATCGAGCAGGCCCGCCGCGACGTCATCGACGTCGCGATGGGGCGGATCCACGCGGCCATCGAGGGCGAGGACCAACCCGATGCGGCCAACTCGCTCGAGGACTACCCGATCGGCCAGGAGTTCGCCGACCTGTTGGGGCAGACCTCCGGCGCCTGAGCCTCGAACCCGTGCTCGCGGCGCGGGGCCGCCGACCTCACGCGTCGCGGAACAACGACGGGAGCAGGGCGAAGGCCTCCTCGCGCAACCGATCGGGCGCCAGCTCGTCGCCGTGGACGTGGGCCAGCAGCGCCTTGAAGAAGACTCCGTCGAACATCGCATAGCTGAGCGCCGGGGAGAACGCCGGCTGCAGGCCGCTGAGCTCGGCGAACTTGGTGACGATGCGCCAGATCATGTCCTCGAGGAGGCGGTCGATCTCCTCGACCTGATCGGCGAACTCCTGATCGAACATGCTCTGTCCACGCAGGTCGTACCAGAGACGGTGCATCGAGGCGTCCTGGCGCAGGGTCCCCAGCAGTCGCTCCACGAAGCGGTTGGCGAACTCCTCGGGGTCTGTCGCGGTCGCGATGATCTCGTCGTAGCGGGTGGCGCAGTCGATCTTGTAGTAGCGCACGCAGTGCAGGATCAGATCCGCCTTGCTGGCGAAGTAGTAGTGCACCACGCCGTGCGAGAACTCCGAGTTCTGTGCGATCTCGCGCAGGCTGGTGCGGGCATATCCGCGCTCCCCCAGGGTGGCCAGTGCCGACTCGGCCAGCTGAGTGCGGCGTTCGTCGTACTTGTCCTCACGCGAGCGCTTTGCCGGGCGTGGCTTCGCCCGGCGTGGCTGCGATGAAGTCTCGGTCACGCCCCACAGACTACGCGGAAGGGGGAGGCGCGCGGCATACCCAATCTTGACGATTGTCCAGAGAATCTCGGCCATTCTCCTTGACGACTGTCAAGTTTTGGCCACACCCTTGACCAGGTGGTCTAGCCAGCCATGACATTTCCCTCTTCCCCTTCGTTGGAGTCAGTGTGTTGCCCTCCCCACCTGTAGTCGTGCTCGGTGATCCCGGCCTGTTGGTCGACAGACTCAGGGAGCAGCTGCTCGCGCAACAGGTCGCGCACCGCGTGGTCCACGCCGAGCCCGGGATCCAGGACGTCGACGCGCTGACGACGACCTTCACCGGATCGCAGGTGGTGATCAACGCACACGGCGCGTTCGCCGCCACCGGACACGAGGTCGTCGAGGCGGCCCTGGCGGCCGGGTGCCACTACCTCGACACCTCCAGCGACCAGAACTGGTTGGTCAAGACCCGCGAGAGCTGGCACCGCCCGTACGCCGACCGCGGGCTGACTCTGGTGCCCGGCCTCGCGCAGCCGTTCACCACCAGTGAGATCGCCGCCAACATCTCGCTCGAGACGCCCGGCGCGGAGGTGCTCGACATCCTCACCCTGTGGAACGACCTCAGTGCCGACTCGTCCACCCAGCGGCTGAACCGGGTCGCCGAGAACAGTGGCTTCGACCCGCGCGACCCCAACGCCTGGCCGTTGGACCGCACGCTCAACATCCGGTTGCCCGGCAGGTCCGAGCCCGGGTTCGCGATCCGTTGCGACGAGTCGCCCCACCAGGTGTGGTTCGGGGACGACCCGCGGGTCACCGAGATGCGTGCCTACGGCGGCGCGACCGAACGCTCCGCGCTGGAGCGGGCGCTGGCCAGGGAGCTGACCTGCGGTCCCGATGAGTGCACCAGCCCGCTGACCCATGGTCGCCAGGTCGACACGTCGGTCGACTCCGTCTACTCCGAGGGCAGCGGACGACGAACTCACGTGGTGCTCGAGGGTTCCTGCCCCTACGCCGAGACCGCGGCCCTGCTCGCGGTGGCCGCTCGTGCCCTGCTCGATGCACCGCCCCATCGAACCGGCTTCGCCTCCGGCTGCCAGGCCTTCGGTCACCGGGCGCTGCTCGACGCCCTGGTCGGTGCTGAGCTGGTGAGCCCACCACTGGTCACCGTCAACTCCTGAGCCGGCCGCCCGTTTCGGCGTACGACGCACTGACGCGCGGGCCGACTACTGTGCCGGCATGCACCAACGCACTCTCACCCTGCGCACACTCGCCGTCGGGCTCGCCCTCGCGGTGCTCGGCCTGATCGGTTGCGGCACCGCAACCGACTCGAACGAGTCGGTGGGCCAGGTCGGCGGCGCAGCCACGGGGGCACCACTGCATCCCGACGAACCTCTCGACGACGAGCAGCTGGCCACCGTGTTGCTCAAGGTCGAGGAGCTCGGGAGCGACTATGCGGAGGACACCGAGCCTTCCGACAGGCCGGCAAAGGACTGCCTGCACGAGCTCCTCCGCATCGAGAACTTCGGGCTTGCCGAGGCGGAGTCCCACGACGAGGCGGAGTTCTTCGGCACCGAGCCCGACACCCAGGGCGAGACCGTGCTCTCGTCGGTGGCCTCCTATGAGAACGACACCGCGGCCGAGAGCACCTACGACGACTTCCGCGAGCATGCCGACGAGTGCACCGAGGCCCGCTTCACCCAGCACAAGCGTCGGTGGGACCTGAAGGTCGACCACGACGAAGACCTGGTCGTGGACGCGAACGAGCAGATGAACCTGCACATCGACGGCACCATGACGTGGAAGAAGGAGACCTATCAGGTCAGCGGCAAGTACTCCCTCGTGCGCAGCCAGAACGATGTCGTCACGCTGGCGCTCATCGCCGTCGATCCGGTCCGCGACCCCGGCACCATCGTCGACCCGCTGCTGATCCGATCGGCCACTCGTCTCACCGAGCTGAACTGGTGAGCGCACCGAGGCGAGCTGAACCGGACCCGGGCAAATGAGACGAGACCCGCGCGTCGGGGGTGCAGCGCGGGCCTCGCCGAAGAGGTGTTGGGGAGGCGTCTCGGGTCACCTCCCCAACAGGTCAAATGTTGCCCGACCTCAGGCCGCCATGTCTCACATTTCCGAAGAAATCCCCGAAATCGGACATGCCGACGCCGTGAGGGGTCAGCCCTGTGACGCAGACAGCGTGGGAAGCCAAGAACCCCGGGCCAGCGAACTGACCCGGGGTTCTTCCTCTTGTGCGCCTGTAGGGATTCGAACCCCAAACCTTCTGATCCGTAGTCAGATGCTCTATCCGTTGAGCTACAGGCGCAACATCCTCACCGAAGCGAGGACTGGAAGAGAATAGCCGACGCCGACCCCGATCCCGAAATCAGGGCAGTCGGGAATCAGTTGCCGTCGCGGAGCTCGTGGAGCAGGCCCTCGGTGTCACTCCACAGCGAGTCGAGGATGGCGCGTCCTGCGAGGAGCAGGTCGGCAACCGCCGAGGTGGTGACCGAATAGATCACCAGGGAGCCCTCGCGGGTCGAGGTGACCAGCCCGGCCCGGCGCAGCACGGCGAGCTGCTGGGAAAGGTTCGACGACTCGACGTCGATCGTGGCGAGCAGATCGCGCACCGGGGTCGGCCGCTCGACCAGTAACTCAAGGACGCGGATCCGGACGGGGTGTCCCAACGTGCGGAAGAGGTCTGCCTTAGCCTGATTGATGGGGATACTGGTCGTCATCTCACCTCCCTGAGGATCTCGAGGATTCAACGCCGAAGACTCAACGCTGTAGATTCACCAGAGATGAACACTACATTAGTTGAAAAGTTCTTCAACTAATGGAACCCTGCACGACACGGGGTGGGGCTTACGCAGTCCTACCAAAACCGACACTTCCACCGAGAGGGTCAAGGCACACGATGGCAGACGTTGAGGCAACACTGGATGCGGCTGGGGTCACCAACCCCCACGTTCGTGAGTACGTCCGTTACTACGCGGAGCTCACCGGCGCAGAGCGCGTCGAGGTCGTCAGCGCCGCCGACGACGCCCGCCTGATCCAGGAAGCCCTGGATGCCGGCGAGCTCTTCCCGGCAGGCGAGGGCCGCTACTACTCCCGCAGCTACCACAAGGACACCGCGCGCTCCGAGGAGCGCACCATCGTCGCGACCAACGACGAGAAGGACCGCGGCGTCTACAACAACTGGAAGCCCGCGTCGGAGATGAAGCCCCTCCTGGAGGACCGCATGCGCGGCGCCTCCGCGGGCAAGACGATGTACGTCATCCCCTACCTGATGTCCCCTCCCGGCAACGACCTCGCCCAGTGGGCCACCGGTGTCGAGCTGACCGACACCCGCACCGTCGTGCTGCACATGATCCGCATGGCCCGCGTCGGCATCGAGCACGTCAATGACGCCGGAAACGACTTCGTGCGCGCCGTCCACGTGACCGGCGACCTGGAGAACCTCGGCCAGGGCACCGACGGCGACATGCGTTACTTCGTCACCGTGGGTGACGAGCGCACCATCCTGCACTTCGGCTCGTCGTACGGCGGCAACGCGCTGCTCGGCAAGATCGCCCACGGCCTGCGCCAGGGTGCGTACGACGGCTGGGCGAGCAAGAAGTTCCTCGCCGAGCAGTACATGCTGATCGGGATCCACGACAAGGAGACCGGCAAGGACTACCACATCTGCGGTGGCTTCCCGAGCGCCTCGGGCAAGACCAACCTCGCGATGATGCTGGCCCCCGACTCCCTCGGCGAGCGCTACCACGTCTCGTTCTACGGCGACGACATCGCGTGGCTGTGGGTGAACGAGGAGGACGGCAAGCTCTACGGGATGAACCCGGAGTACGGCGTCTTCGGTGTCGCCAAGGACACCAACGAGAACACCAACCCCACGGCCCTGCACTCGGTCGACCCGGGCACCGGCACGATCTTCACCAACGTCGCCTACAACCCCGACACGCAAGAGGTCTGGTGGGAGGGTCGCACCCCCAACCCGCCGGAGAACGTGCACGGCTGGCTCGACTGGACCGGTTCGCCGATCGCCGACCGCAAGGACAGTGACTCCTCGCCGTGGGCCCACCCGAACAGCCGCTTCACCACCACGCTCGACAACGTGCCGAACATCGCGAAGGACTACAACGCCGCCGCTGGTGTGCCGATCGACGCGATCATCTTCGGTGGCCGCACGCGTGACCGCGAGCCGCTGATCCGCGCGATCACCGACCTCGCCGAGGGCGTCTACGACGGCCTCACCCTGGGTGCCGAGGCGACCGCCGCGGCCGAGGGCAAGGAGGGCGTGCTCCGCTACGACCCGATGTCGAACCGCCCGTTCATGGCGTACGGCGAGGGCGACTACGCACAGCACTACCTCAACATCGTCGGTGCCGCCAAGGAGCAGCCGATCTTCGCGCACGTCAACTGGTTCCAGCGCGACCCGGAGGACGGACACTTCCTGTGGAACGGCTACCGCGACAACCTGCGTCCGCTGCTGTGGCTGCTGCAGCTCAAGAACGGTGAGGTGAAGGGCCGCCAGACCGCGGTCGGCATCATCCCGCTCGAGGAGGAGCTGCAGCTCGAGGGCATGAACACCAAGCCCGAGGACCTCGAGACGATCCTGTCGATCGACAAGGTCCGGTGGCAGGAGGAGATGGCCAACCGCGAGGAGCACCTCAAGCAGTTCGACAACATGCCTGAGGCGATCTGGGAGGCCCACCGCCGCGTGGCTGCCGACCTCGAGAACGAAGAGGGCTGACCCAGCCCCCAGCACCACACCGACGGCCCCGGACTCCTCAGGAGTCCGGGGCCGTCGTGCATCACCGGGCCTCACTGCGACGCAACCCGCGCAAATCTGCAAGGCTGTGGACAGCACGACCACGGGGGATCGTCCAGCGCACTTCGGGCATAATCGCACCGGAGAACAAGGGAGGGCTCAAGGCGTGGAGAAACAAGAGCCGGGGAGGCGCTCGCTGTTCGAGGGCGCCGCCAGTCAGCTGTTCGAGGAGATCGCCTCCGTGGGTGGGGTGGAGGTCGACGACCCGCTCCTGCAGCAGGACCGTGCCGCCACCGACCTGCTCATCGAACTCGGCCTGCTCAGCCTCGACGGCACCCGCTACGTCGTGGTGGACCCGCACTCGGTCCAGGCGGCCGTGGTGGCTCCCCTGGGCCTGCAGGGCGCCCAGCTGATCAACGAGTCCAGCCATTGGGCGCAGGCCTTCACCTCCCTGGGCCACGCCTACCGTCGCTCACCGTCGACCCACGACGGCCCGATCACGCGACTGAGGGGCGACCAGATCGACCGGTTCCTCGCCGACGTCGTCCCCAGCGCCCAGACAGAACTGCTCACCGCCCAGCCCCAGTCGGGGCACTCGTCGTCGGCGCTCAAGGAGGCCGGGCGCCGCGACGTCGCCGCCCTGCAACGGGGCGTGTCGATGCGCACCATCTATCAACATGCCGCGCGTCGCAATCGGGCCACTCGCGCCTACGTCTCGAAGATCTCCGCGGAGGGTGCCGAGGTGCGCACCCTCGACGAGTTCTTCAACCGGTTGATCGTGGTCGACCGCCAGGTGGCCATCATCCCGGCGGGCGACGACCTCGACATCGCCCTGGCCATCCGCGACACCGCACTGGTGGCCTACCTGGTCGACATCTTCGAGCGGTTCTGGAACCGCGGGCGAGCCTTTGCCAGCAGCGAGACCAGCGTCGTGAAGACGATCGCCGAGGAGCAGCGAGCCATGGCGATCCGGATGCTCATCGAGGGCCATTCGGACGCGACCTGCGCCAAGCGCCTCGGCGTCAGCCCGCGCACCTACGCCGGCTACGTCGCCGAGCTCAAGGAGGAGTACGACGCCCAGACGCGCTTCCAGCTCGGCCATCGGATGGGCGTGCAACAGGCCAAGGGACGCAAGAAGCCCTGACCGGTTGGCCCCCAGACATGCGGCAAGGGCAGCGACTTGAGTCGCTGCCCTTGCTCTGAGACGGGCCGGGGGGATGGCTCAGGGACCGAACATGTGGGGGGATTGAAGGTCCCCGTCTCAGGTCTTTGTCGGGTTCTGCATTCGCCGAACCGGCTTGTCAGTCGTGGATCGTGTCGCCGTTGGTGATGCGGCCCCAACCGGTGTCATCGGAGGCATTTGCCGGAGTCATCACGCCGACGCCGAGCGCCAGACCGGCGGTCACCAGGAGTGCTGCTATTCGTCGAGCGAAAGTCTTGGTCTTCATGTGTTCCCCACCTTGTCCACTTGTTCCCCGTGATCACCAGTGTGCGCCATGCCTGACGAAGAACTCCACTCTTTACGACTGCACAAATCGGCATTGCAAAGACTTGCAAATGTTTGGGCTCCATCACTCGCGACTCAGCCCTCACCGGGTGCCTTCGGCACGACGTAGTGCCGGGCGGCACGAGGACTACATGGGGCCGGGGAACTGCGTTCGATTGCTGGCCTGCTCGGCCTCGATGGTTCCTTGGCGTTGTCCCATGGCCGTCGCCCGATTGAAGAAGCGCCTGGGCTGCTGCTCGCCGGCCTCCATCTGCCGCTTGGACCGACGACCCTCGAGCCATGCGCCGACAAAGATCACGCCCAAGACAACGACGACGAGACCAACAATGACAGCACCCATGACCTTCTCCTTGCGTTGTGAGGTTCACCCGTACCAACGAGATGGGGACACCCAATGGTTGCACGATCCGGGCCGCTCACCTCGAAATGACGAAGATCCGAACCCACGCTCGTGGGTTCGGATCTTCGCGATCTCCGAGAGATCGCATGGCGGAGGCGGAGGGATTTGAACCCTCGATGGGGTTTTAGCCCCAAACCCGCTTAGCAGGCGGGCGCCATAGACCGGACTAGGCGACGCCTCCATGATGCGCGGATCAGGTTACCGGAGTCGCGCCGCGGTTCAGAATCGGGCCGACACTCCTCCGAGAACACCTGCCCCGGCAGTGCGATCAGCGCTGCCTACCCCTGGTGCGCGGCAGGCCGGCGAGGTGGCCCTGGAGCTCACGGACGAACTGTTCGCGATCGATCGCCAGCACCTCGACGGGGATGGTGGTCGTTCGCCCGTCGCGCAGCCGCAGGACCACGCAGGGGGCTCCTGCGACAGTGTCGGTCACGGCCTCCTCCACGTCGGCCCAGCGGGCCCGGCGAACGCCCGCCCCACGCACGAAGCGCACTCGGTAGCCGTCGTCGGTGGCGCGCACGATGTAGGCCCGGCGGTTCAGCAGCCAGCCGATCGTGAAGACCCCGACCACACAGATCACCACGAACACGCTGAGCACCAGGGCCGGCCACGCGAACAGGACGACCAGGGCGGCCGCCACGAACACGAGCGCGCCGAGAGCGAACAGCGAGAGACCCAACAAACGGGCGGCGAGTTGCGGGGCAAGGCGATAGTCGGACGTCACGACCGCAATTCTCCCCGACACGCCGACGCGGCCCAACTCGGCCTTGTCCGGTCAGGTGATGCAGGTCACACTCTAGGAACCGGGCCGAAGGGAGACGACCATGCGAGACGACGTCCAACGCGCACTCGCCGCGCTCAGCCAGCTGATCGAAGCCCCCACGGCCAACGGGCCGGCGCTGGGCAACTGGCGCTGGACCGTGCGCCAACGCCTTGCCGCGGTGAAGGACGGCCTGGCCCTTGAGTCCGCCCGAGCCTCCGAAGGTTGGTTGGTGGCGCGCGAGGGGTCGGTCCTGCGTGAGCGCACCGCCCTGATGACCCGGCTCAGCGCACTGGGACCAGCGGTCCTCCAGGCGACCGACGTCAGCGTGGTGCGCGAGGACCTGCGGCGCATCGTGGTCGACATCCGCCACCACCGGCAACGCCTGCACGATCTCGCCTACGACGAAGTGGAGCTGGAGCTCGGCGGGTCCGAGTGACAGGTGAGTGGCAGCCGACACGGCACCCGTAGACTGCTGCCTGCATCCACCGAGGTGGGTGCGAGGAGGGGTGCCGGAGTGGCCTATCGGAACCGCCTTGAAAGCGGTCGTAGGGAGACCTACCGCGGGTTCGAATCCCGCCCCCTCTGCCAGTTCCGCCCATGACCGGACCGGCCGCGGCGAGCGGTCAGGGCTTGGTGCGCACGGTGATGAGGATGTCGCCCTCCTGCACCACGTCGCCGGCGGTCACCCGGATGTTGCTGACGGTGCCGTCGCACTCGGTCAGCACCGGGATCTCCATCTTCATCGACTCCAGCATCAGCATCTGGTCACCGACCCGGACCTGGTCGCCGATCTCGACCGACACGGTCATCACGTTGGCCACCATCTCGGCCACGATGTCTGTTGCCTTCTCCCGGGTCATGCCGGTGACGCTACTCGCTGGCGTCGGTTACCCGGAAGTACCGGCCCGGCGGCGATCCGGGCTCACTGGAGCGGACGCAACCGGCCCGGCTCGGGTCGCGATGCGGCGAGCTCCTCCTCGCGGCGGGCCCGACGCCCACGGGGCCCGGTGATGGCCAGGTCCACGCGGATCACCACGTAGCCCAGGAACAGCCCCAGCACGGTCGAGTAGCCGACGATCAGCCCGGCCTCGATCCAACCGGTCATCGGGTTGACCATGATGCCGGCCACCGAACAGGTCAGCGCCACCCCGAAGACGCAGACCCACCAGCCCTGGCGGCGTCGGGCGCGCAGGTGGGTGCCGTAGACCAGCGCGGGAACGCCGACGAGGACCTGGATCGGGCGGGGCACGGCGCCCAGGTTGGCGCGCACCCAACGCACACCGTCGAGCACGTCGTCGACGAACGCCTGGGAGCCGTAGCGCCGCAACACCTCGGCGTACGCCAGTGTGAGCGCGAGCGAGACACAACCCACCAGCAGCACGACCGCGCCGCGTCGTCCGAGGCCGTGCAACCCCGCGCCGAGCCGGTAGACCAGGACCACGGCGAGCCCGAAGGAGAGCGCCAGCGAGACGTAGTCGAAGCGGTCCAGGTTGATCGTCGGGCGGAAGCCGACCACGGCGAGGGCTCCGACGCCGGAGATGAGGAGCGCCACCAGCACTTCGCGTGCGGCGATCCGGAACCGGCGGGCCGGCACCGTCGCCATCATCGCCAGCACGCTGGCGCAGACCGCGGTGAGTACGGCGGCTCCGGTCCGCAGACGTTCCATGTCCGACAGGACGGCGCCCAGCCCGATCGCCAGGGCCAGGGTGCCGAAGACGATCGGACGCCCCCCGGTGCGCGCCGCCAGTGCGCTCGCACCCACGGTGATGATCGTGATCGCCGCTGCCTGGTCGAGCCAGGTCGGCCCGACACCGATCGCGGCGCACACCGCGGCGGCGACGGCGGCGACCGTGGCGACTGCTCCGAGCCACAGGGCGACTGCCCGACCACGACCAGCCGATGGTGTCGTCGAGCCGCCCGAACGCTGGAACCGGCTGGCGAGTCGCGCCGTCCGGCTCGGGGCACGCTCGGCCATCCGTCGACCGTGGGGGCGTTCGGGGCTGGACACGGCGGACAGGTTATCCGGCCGGCGTCCGCCGGTTCGCCAGGGATGGGTTCGTCTCACGTGCCTCGACGATGACCGACCTGCTCAGGGTCGCGGTCAGCACCGTCGGCTCGGGTCCGGCTTCGGCAATCACGTCGCCGAAGGGGTCCACCACCAGTGAGTGGCCGGTGTAGCGCGGTGCCGCCTGGCCACAGGCCAGGACATACGTGGTGTTCTCGATGGCCCGCGCCCGGGCCAGGGTGCGCCAGTGGTCGACCTTGCGGGCGTGCTCGTTCTCCGTGCGTCCGGGCACCCAGGCCGCGGGAACGACGAGCGCGTCGGCCCCGGCGTCGACCAGAGCCCGCGCCAGCTCGGGGAAGCGGAGGTCGTAGCAGGTCATGAGTCCCAGCCGGAAGCCGTCGACGTCGACCACCACCGGCTCCCACTCGCCCGCGCTGAGGCGATCGGACTCGCGGTACCCGAACGAGTCATAGAGGTGGATCTTGCGGTAGGCGGCCGTCGCCTGGCCCCGCACGACGAGCGTGTTGAAGGGTCGATCGGGGTCGGCGGCGGTCTCGAACATGCCGGCCACGAAGGTGCGCTCCGGCGAGCCCACCGCCTCGACCGTCGTACCGAACGGCCCGTCCTGCGGCTCGGCGAAGGCAGAGATGTCCTCGCCCGGCTTGCCGAAGTCACGCGCGAAGGCCTCGGGCAGCACGACCAGGCGCGCGCCCTTCAGCGCATCGGTGTCGGCCAGGCGCGTCACGAGGTCCCGGTTCTCGGCGGGGTCCAGCGACGACGCCTCCTGCACGAGGGCGACACTCAACTCTTCGGCCATGCCCCCAGCCTGCCAGAATGCTGCGCATGACTCCCCTGGCCGTCGGCGCGATCATCCTGGCCGGCGGGACCGCTGCTCGGATGGGAGGCGTCGACAAGGCCTCGATCGAGCTGCACGGGCGCACTCTGCTCACCTACGCCCTGGACGCCGTGATCGACGCAGGCGAGGTGGTCGTCCTCGGCGACTGGGTGGCGACCAACCGACCGGTCACCTTCACCCGCGAGGACCCGGCCCAGGGTGGTCCGGCCGCCGGGCTGCTCCACGGACTCGACGCCTTCGCACGGGCGCCGCGGCAGGTCGTCGTACTCGCCGTGGACATGCCGCAGGTGACGATGTCGACGATCTCCCGGCTCCGTGCCGCGGCCGAGGGCCACGACGGTGCCGTGCTCTGCGACGCATCGGGCCGGCGCCAGTTGGCGCTGGTCCTCGAGGTTGCCCGGCTGCAGGCCGTGCGGCCGGCGTACGGCGACGAGTTCGGCCTGCCGATCCACCGCCTGCTGGCGGATCTCGACCTGGCCGAGGTGGCGGCCGAGGGGCTGGAGTCGCGCGACGTCGACGGTTGGTCAGACCTGCGTGATCTCCACGGCAGATGAAAACCACCCGCCGGGGTCTTGCAACCGGAGCCGGTTCGCAGGACGGTGGAGGCGTGAACCTCCACGACTGGATCGACGAACTCTGCGACGTCCTTGACGTCGAGGTCGAACTCGACGAGGCCCTGGTGCTCGACCTGGCCCGCGATGCGGCCCACAACGTGCAGCGGCCGGCTGCGCCGCTCACCACGTTCCTGCTCGGCTATGCCACCGCCGTCCACGGTGCCGACCCGGCCCGTGTCGAGGAGCTTGCGGGAGCCGCAAGCCAGCTGGCACTCGGGTGGGAGCGCCCGGCCGACGCCCCCGATCCGGAAGACATCGACGACCCGATCCCCGATGACAGCAAGGTCGACCACACCGACGACAGCCTTGACGAGTTCGACGACTGATCGGCCTTCTGGGCTCCCGACCCACGGCGTCCTGATCGACCACGCCGACGACCACAACGACGACCACAACGCACCGGAACCGCTCGTCTCGAGCCGATTTGGGCCGTTGTGGTCGTTCGGGTGGTCGTCGGGGTCACGGCCCGGAGTCGCCGTGTGACACCGCGGGTTCCGGGGATCCGCGGCGAGGGTTGGGAGACGTCCCTAGTGTGGAGCCATGCGTGCCGTGATCGTCACCGAACCGGGTGGCCCCGAAGCCCTGACCGTCACTGACCTTCCCGATCCCGAGCCGGGCCCCGGCGAGGTGTTGGTCAAGGTCGCCGCCACCGCCGTCAACCGCGCGGACACCCTGCAACGCCAGGGCTTCTACCCGCCGCCGCCCGGCGCCTCCGACGTGCTTGGCCTCGAGTGCAGCGGCACCGTGGTCGGCGTCGGCGAGGGTGTCACCGACTGGCAGGACGGCGACAAGGTCTGCGCCCTGCTCGCCGGTGGCGGGTACGCCGACCTGGTCGCCGTACCGGCAGGCCAGCTGATGCCGGTGCCCGAGGGTGTCTCCCTCGTCGACGCCGCCGCCATCCCCGAGGTGGCGTGCACGGTGTGGTCCAACGTGTTCATGGCCGCCGGCCTGCAGCCCGGGGAGAAGTTCCTGGTGCACGGGGGCGCGGGCGGGATCGGCACCTTCGCCATCCAGCTCGCCAGCGCCCTGTCGGCGAAGGTGTTCACCACGGCCGGGTCCGCGGAGAAGCTGGCCGTGTGTGCCGAGCTGGGTGCCGACGTGACGATCAACTACCGCGACGAGGACTTCGTCGACGTGCTCAAGGAGGCCGGGGGCGCCGACGTCATCCTCGACAACATGGGCGCCAAGTACCTCTCCTCCAACGTCAAGGCGCTCGCCATCGAGGGCCGTCTGGTGATCATCGGGATGCAGGGCGGCGCCAAGGGCGAGCTCGACATCGGGAGGCTGCTCAGCAAGCGCGGCGCCGTCATCGCCACGTCGCTGCGGGCCCGGCCGGTCGAGGAGAAGTCGGCCATCTGCGCGTCGGTGGTGGAGCACATCTGGCCGCTGATCGAGGACAAGCAGGTCAGGCCCGTCGTCCACACGTCGCTACCGCTGGAGCAGGTCGTCGAAGGGCACCAGTTGATGGAGGACAGCGGCCACGTCGGCAAGATCCTGCTCACGCTCTGATTCCCCATCAGGATCGGGGTGACTCGATGTCTCCCCGTGACGTCGAGTCACCCCAATCCCCTTGTGGCGTTGTCGTCTAGTGTGGAGCGCATGAGCGAGAAGCAGTCCGAGGACCACGTCGTCGTCATCGGCCCCGACGGGCAGCCGATGGGAACCATCCCCGCAGACGCGCTGACCCCCGAGGCGATGGAGGCGGTGACCTCGGCGTCCGACGGTGACGAGGACGACGAGCGCCACATCACCGAGCTGGTGGAGCAGCCGGCGAAGGTGATGCGCATCGGCAGCATGATCCGCCAGCTCCTCGAAGAGGTGAAGTCGGCTCCTCTCGACGAGGCCAGCCGCAACCGGCTCAAGGAGATCCACCAGTCCTCCATCAAGGAGCTGGAGGCCGGGCTCGCTCCCGAGTTGATCGAGGAGCTCGAGCGCCTGTCCCTGCCGTTCGCCGAGGGCACACCCAGCGAGAGCGAGCTGCGCATCGCCCAGGCCCAGCTGGTCGGTTGGCTCGAAGGACTCTTCCACGGCATCCAGACCGCGATCTATGCCCAGCAGGTCGCCTCACGTGCCCAGCTCGAGCAGATGCGACGAGCACTCCCACCCGGCATGCTCCAGGGCGCCGCGGGCGAGGGTGACCCGGGGCAGTCCGGGCAGCCGCAGCCCGGACAGCAGCCGAACGGCTCCGACGCGGGTGGCCAGTCCGGGATGTATCTCTAGGTCGTACGGCGGGCGGCCCAGGCGCCCGCGGCCAGCGCAATCACCAACACGCCGCCGATGAACGGCCAGACGGGGATGCCGTCGTCACTGTCGGAGTCATCTTCGACGGAATCTGCCGCTGAGCTCGATTCGGTGCTCTGTGTCGGCGCACCCGAGGAGCTCGCCTCGGCGCTGGGACTCGGGGTCGACGTACCGGCGCCGGCGACCGCCTCGACCTTCTTCACCAGCCGGTCTCGGACCGGAGCCGAGCCACCGCACAGGTTTGCCGTAACCATGCCCTCGCGCTCCGCGACGGCGACGCCGAAGAACAGGTAGTCGGCGCCCTTCGGGATGCCCTCCAAGCCACAGCTCGCCGACGACGCCGCGGTGGCCACCTGCACCGTGTCCTCGACGTCTCCCTTGAAGGAACGGTCGACCTCGACGTCGTAAACGATCTCGCCCGAGGTCCCCGGGCCACTCTTCGTGGCGCCGACCACCGAACCGGTGAACACCGCGTCGGCGGCGGCGTACTGCTTGTCGGTCTTCGGAGCCATGCACGAGCAGGCCTGTGCGGGGGCGCCGAAGAGCACCAACGAGGCAGCCGCGAGCCCGAGCACTGCCAGCAGGCGCAGCAGCACGCGGGCCAGGCCGTGAGCCGTCATGAGCGTTTTGGCCGACCGAAGAAGCGCGTGAGGACCAGCACGAGGCAACCGATCAGCGCCAGCACCAGACCGGGCACCACCATGTTCGCCACGCTGGGCGCTGAGGAGTCGTCGACACGGGTGGTGGTCGCCGAGTCGTCGGTGGCCTGTTCCTGGGCGTCGGCCGGCGGCGCACCCTCACCGAGGATGCGCTCGACGTCGGCGCGCACCTCACCGTTGATCGCCTGGGTGCCCTGGAAGCTGCGGGCCTGGAACTTGCCCTTGGTCACCTGGCCGGAGACGAAGAGGTAGCGGTTGCCCTTCTTCACGCCCACCAGTCCACACTTGCCCTTCTTTGCCGGAGAGCTGACCGTCACCTCGGTGTTGACGGCCTTCCCCTTGAAGACCCGGTCGACCTCGACGACGTACAGCGTCGTCATCCCCGCGTCGGCGGGATCGGCGGTGACCTGTTTCACGGTGCCGGTGAAGACGGCCTCGGCCTGGTCGAGCTGCTTGGCGCGCGGGGCCGAAGCGGTGTCACAGGCGTACGCCGCGGTGGCGGGGCTGAGCGCGACCCAGCCGAGTGCGAGCAGCACGATCACCATCAAGCGCCTCATGGTCACCTCCCATGGTGGGTTCCGTCAGTCGAGCAGTTGCGGGAAGGTCTCAGGGTAGTTCGTTGCCAGAATAGGACGCGCAGGCACCACTGCCGGTTCCCGTCGATCGGTCTAGAGGTCGAAGAGCTGCTCGAGCGTCGCGGCCACCCCGTCGACGTCGTTGCCGGGGGCCACGTGGTCGGCCACGGCCTGCAGGCTCGCGTGCGCATTCGCCATCGCGTACGACGAACCGGCCCACTCCAGCATCGGTACGTCGTTGGGCATGTCGCCGAACGCCACGACCTCTTCTGGGCCGATGCCGAGATCGGCGCAGAGCCGGGCCAGCGTGGTGGCCTTGGTGACTCCCCTGGCCGACATCTCCAGCAACGAGAAGGACGACGACCAGGTCACCTCGAGCTGGGTGCCGATCATCTCCTGCGCGCGGCGCCAGTAGGTCTCGGGGCCGATCTCGTGGTGGATGGCCAACAGCTTGACCACGGTGTCGTCGAAGATCGACTCGAGCGGACCGGTCTCGATGCCGAGCGGTTCACGGTGACGCCCCATGAAGCCCTCCTCGCGGGCGAAGCCCCCGGTCTTCTCGAGCGCGAAGAACGTGCCGGGAACCGCCTTCCGCAAGGTCTGGGCGACCTGCATCGCGGTGTCGCGAGGGACCGTCAGCGCATTGCGCACGGTGTGGGACGAGACGTCGTACACGATGCCGCCGTTGGAGCAGATGGCCAGGCCGTGGCCGCCCACGTCGGCCCACAGATCGTCCATCCAGCGGATCGGGCGTCCGGTCACGAAGACGACGGGAACGCCGAGCGCCTCCACGGCCAGCAGGGCGGCACGGGTGCGGTCGCTGACCTGGCCGGCGGGGTCGAGCAGGGTTCCGTCGAGGTCGGTGGCGACCAGCTTCGGGGTCATTGCCCCTCGGTCACGGAGCCGAGGGACGAGGCGTGTCGAAACCACCTGTCCAGCTCCACCGCGGCGCCGTCTTCGTCGACCGGCAGGGTCACGTGGTCGGCGGCGGCCCTGACCTCGGGCACGGCCTGGCCCATCGCCACGGAGCGGCCGGCCCAGGCAAACATCTCCAGGTCGTTGCGCCCGTCGCCGATGGCCAGCGTGTCGGCCTCGTCGACGCCCAGCTGCGCAGCGACGTGGGCCAACCCGGAAGCCTTGGAGATGCCGACCGGGGCGAGGTCCATCCAGGCAGTCCAGCCGATGACGTAGTCGGTGCCGTGCAGTCCGAGCTTGGTGGCGAGCTCCTGGAAGTCCTCGACGGTTGCGTCAGGGTCACGGATGATCACCCGGCTGACCGGCTCGGCGACCAGCTCCTCGACGTCGGTGATCGTCATCTCGCCGGACAGCTCGCCCTCGGGGAAGTGACGGTTGACGCGGTAGCCGTTGCCGCGGTCCTCCACGCCGACCAGCGCGCTGGGATGCAGCTCGAGCACCTGACGCACGGCCTTGCTCGCGTCGAACTTCTCCTCGTGCACCACCTCGACGGGTGGGTAGCGCAACACGACCGCGCCGTTGGAGGCCACGATCCAGGCCCGGTCCTGCTTCTCGTCGAAGAGTCCCAACTGGTCGGCGATCGGGGTCATCCCGTGCAGCGAGCGACCACTGGCCAGCACGACGTGGGCGCCGGCATCGTGCGCTCGGCGTACGGCGTCACGCACCGTCTGCACGACCTCGCCGTGGACGGTGCCGCCGCCGTCGACCCAGCGCAGCAGGGTGCCGTCGATGTCGAGGGCGACCAGCTTGGGTGCCCAGTCGTCGGCCGGGCGTGCGGGCTGTTCAGGCACCGACGGGCTCCAGGACTTCGCGGCCGCCGAGGTAGGGCTGCAGTGCCTTCGGCACCCGCACCGAGCCGTCGGCCTGCTGGTGGGTCTCGAGGATCGCCACGATCGTCCGCGGGATCGCGCACAGAGTGCCGTTGAGCGTGGCCACCGGCTTGATGGTGCCCTCGAAGCGGCCGCGGATGTCGAGGCGGCGCGACTGGAACTCGGTGCAGTTGGAGGTGGAGGTGAGCTCGCGGTACTTGCCCTGGGTGGGGATCCACGCCTCGCAGTCGAACTTGCGCTTCGCGCTGAGCCCGAGGTCGCCGGCGGCGGTGTCGATCACCTGGTAGGCGAGCTCGAGCTTGTCGAGGAACTGCTTCTCCCACTCCAGGAGGCGCTGGTGCTCGGCCTCGGCCTCTTCGGGGGTCGTGTAGATGAACATCTCCACCTTGTCGAACCAGTGCACCCGGATGATGCCCTTGGTGTCCTTGCCGTGCGAGCCTGCCTCCTTGCGGAAGCAGGGGCTGAACGCGGCGTAACGGCGCGGCAAAGTCTCACCGTCGAGGATCTCGTCGGAGTGGTACGCCGCCATCGCGACCTCCGAGGTGCCGACGAGGTACATCTCCTCGCCCTCGATCCGGTAGACGTCGTCGGCGGCCTGGCCGAGGAAGCCGGTGCCCTCCATGGCGCGCGGCTTGACCAGTGCGGGCGCGATCATCTGGGTGAAGCCGGCCTCGCGGGCCTGTGCCATGGCCATGTTGATCAGGGCGAACTCGAGCTCGGCGCCGACTCCGGTCAGGAAGTAGAACCGGCTGCCGCTGACCTTGGCGCCACGCTCGAGGTCGATCGCCCCGAGCAGCTTGCCCAGCTCGATGTGGTCGCGGGGCTCGAAGCCCTCCGCGGCGAAGTCACGGGGGGTGCCGATCGTCTCGAGCACGACGAAGTCGTCCTCGCCGCCGGCGGGCGCCTCGTCGGCGGCCAGGTTGGGGATGCTGAGCAGGGCCTGCTGCCACTCTGCCTCGGCGCCGGTCTGGGCGGCTTCCGCGGCCTTGACCTCGGCGGCGAGGGTCTTGGTCTTCGCCAGCAGCTCGGCCTTCTCGTCACCCTGTGCCTTCGCAATGAGCTTCCCGAGCTGCTTCTGCTCGCCCCGCTTCGCCTCGAACGCGGCAATTGCCTCGCGGCGGGCCTTGTCGGCGGAGAGGGCGCGGTCCACGACGTCGTCGGAGAGTCCACGCTTGGCCTGGGCAGCACGCACGCGGTCGGGTTCGTCTCGGAGGATTCGTGGATCGATCATGCGGCAAGGCTATCTGGCCGGGTGTGCGCCGGTCGCGCCGAATACCGGGGTGGCGCAGTGGTCGCGGCATACTTTGCCCCTGACCCGTCTGTTTCCCACCGAACGGCCTGCCTGTGATCGACCGTCCCCGTGCCATCATCCTGAGTTGGTCCGCGCTCTGCTTCGGCCTGTTCGTGCTGCTCACCGTGCTGGTCACCACCGCCTGGGGGCCCCTGGTCGACCTCGATCACGACACCACCAGGTCGGCGGCCGAGTGGACCCGCGACCGCGGCGCCCTGCCCGACGTACTGCACCTGCTCGAGCTGGCCACCGGCACCATCGCGTCGACGATCGTGACCGTGGCCACCGGCGTACTTCTGTGGGTCAAGGGGCACCACCGGGCGGGGCTCTACGTCGTCGGCGTGGTCGCGGCGACGATGGCCTCGGTGCACCTGCTCAAGTGGGTCGTCGACCGCGACCGGCCGCAGTGGTGGGTCCCGGAGGAGCAGCTCACGAACGGCTCGTTCCCCTCGGGCCACGCGTCGTACGCCGCTGCGATCGGCGGTGCGCTGATCGTGATCGTGGTGATGCTCGTTCGCCGGCGGGGGCTGCGGCACCTGGCCACCTGGCTGCTCGTGGCGGCATTCCTGGTGATCTGTGCCGACCGGATCATGCTCGGACGGCACTTCCCGAGCGACCTGCTCGGCGGGCTGCTGATCGGCGTCGGTTTCGTGCTCCTGGGCCTCGGTCTCTACTCGCCACTGCCCCGCAGCACGGCGCTGACCACCGCGCCCCTGGTGACCAGCGTCCCCGGCTCGACTCGTGACCTGCACGTCGTGCTCAACCCGATCAAGGTCGAGGACGTCGGCCAGTTCCGTTCGATCGTCTCGGCGATGGCGCAGGAGGACGGCTGGAACGAACCGGTCTGGCACTACACGACTGTCGAGGATCCCGGCACCGGGATGGCCGCAGCCGCGGCCGTCGGCGGCGCCGACCTGGTGATCGTGTGTGGTGGCGACGGCACCGTGCGCGAGGTCTGCGCCGAGCTGGCCGGCACCGGCGTCCCGGTCGGGATCATCCCCGCCGGTACCGGCAACCTGCTGGCCCGCAACCTCGACATCCCGCTCTACATCCGCTCCGCGATCGACGTCGCCCTCAACGGGCAGGACCGGGCCATCGACATGGTCGAGGTCTCCGGCGACGGCATCGACGACGCCCACTTCATGGTGATGGCGGGGATGGGCTTCGACGCCGCGATCATGGAGGGCGTCAACGAGGACATCAAGAAGAAGGTCGGCTGGCTGGCCTACGTGCTCTCCGCGCTGAAGTCCCTGATGTTCCCCGCCGTGCGCGTGGAGGTCTCCGTCGACGACGGCCCGTACAGCAAGCACCGGGCCCGCACCGTGCTGGTGGGCAACGTCGGTTTCCTGCAGGCCGGCATGCCCCTGCTGCCCGACGCCAAGATCGACGACGGTGTGCTCGACGTGGTGCTGCTGCACCCCAAGCGCTTCCTCTCCTGGATTCCGCTGGCGATCCGGGTGCTGACCAAGCGCTCGAAGACCGACGAGACGATCGAGCGCTTCACCGGCCGCAAGGTCGTGGTCCGCGCCGCCACCGACACCCCCCGCCAGCTCGACGGTGACTCGATCGGCTCGGGCCGGGAGCTGGCGATGGAGTGCGTGCACGGTCGGCTCCTCGTGCGCGTCCCCCGCTGACTGCGGCCCGCGCTTTCCCGCACCCCGCCGCCGCCTTCCACGTGTAACGCGGGGTTATGGTCGCTCCACACGGGCTGTGACGGCCGATTCCGTCAACACCACCGCACAAGTGCTGCCGTTCGAGACCGCACCGAATCAGGCGCGGCCTCCGCCTAGGCTGCTCGCCATGTACGACGTCTACGCGCGGTTGATCCGCCCGATCACGATCCTGCTCGGCAGCCAACCCTGGCTCCCGCGCATCAACAAGCAGATCGTCGCCGTCGACCGCTTCCTCCAGAGGATGACCCGCGGCCGAATCGGCCTGGTCAAGCTCGGTGGCCTCACCGGGCTGATGCTCACCGTCGCCGGCGCGAAGAGCGGCATTCCCCGGCGTACGCCGTTGCTGTGCGTGCCGCACGACGGTGGCTGGCTGATCGCCGGCTCCAACTGGGGCGCGCCGAAGCCGCCGGCCTGGGTGGCCAACGTCGCCGCGGCGAGCAGCGCGTCGGTCAACTTCGAGGGCCGGGAGTACGCCGTGGTGCCCCACGAGGCGGTCGGTGCCGAGCGCGAGGAGCTGTGGGCGGAGATGAACCGCACCTGGCCGAACTACGCGAAGTACGAGCAGCGCACCGACCGGCAGATCCGGGTCTTCCACCTGCGCCCGGCCGACTGAGCTCGGGCCGACTGAGCTCGGGCCGACGCCGCGGTGGCTCTTGTGCGGTGGTGTTGACGGAATCGGCCGTCACAGCCCGTGTGGAGCGACCATAACCCCGCGTTACACGAAGAAATCGGCGGGGCCTCAGGGGCGGGCCGCGCCGACCGCTTCCTCCTCCTCGGGCGAGAGCTGGTGCTCGCACTTCCACGCGCTGATGCTCTTGGCATAGGTGCGCGCCTCGCTGCGGCCGTGGATCGAGGTGATCGTCACGCCGTTGCCGCCGTCGTCGAGCAGTGCCACCGACCAGCTCAGGTGCCCGCCCATGTCCCCGAATGCGTCGTAGCGGACGACGGCGAGGTGCTTGAGCGCGTCGTTGGCCTCACGCCGCAGGGCCGCCACTTCCTGACGCAGCCCGTGCACGTCCTCGGGCAGCGCATCGGTTCCCTCTCCCCGGCGACGGACATCACGACGCACGTTGGCCAACGCGATGGCGAGGGCGATCACGGCGAGCAGAATCGCCAAACAGGCAAGGGCAATCTCCATGGCCAGAGCCTAGTGGGTGAAGGCCTCGTGGCTCCGCACGCGCGAGCGGTTCTGCGGCGCGGGATCAACTCAGGCGTGCCGTGACACGGACCCGGCCCAGTCTGCGGGCACTCAGTGCCCGTCGCGAAGGCGGGCAAGCCACCGCGAGGCCTCGCCGAAGTCGGCGTCAGCGGTGCCCGCGCGCACCGACGTACGCTCGCCGCCGGCTCGCTCGTAGGAGCCCAGGAACCGGACGTCGTCGCAGGTGCGGTGCAGGCCGGTCAGCGCTTCACCGACCCGAGCCTCGCCGATGTGGCCCTCGCAGTCGATCGAGAAGCAGTAGCGGCCCAGGCCCTGCCCCGTCGGTCGGGACTCGATGCGGGACAGGTTGACCCCACGCAACGAGAACTCCTCGAGGATCTCCAGCAGCGCCCCGGGGTGGTCGTCGCGGATGAAGACCACCAGGGACGTCTTGTCGGCGCCGGTCGGCGGGGCAGGAGCGCCCGGCCGGGTGACCAGCACGAACCGGGTCCGGGCGTCGGCGGTGTCGGCGATGTGGGTGGCCAGCTCGGCCAGCCGGTAGCGGGCGGCCGACAGCGGCGCACTGATCGCGGCGTCCCAGCTCTCCGCGCCCGGCCCAGCAGCACCCGGCCCAGCAGCACCCGGCCCAGCGGCGCCCGGCCCAGCGGCCAGCCCGGCGGCGGCCGCGGCCGTGGACGAGACGTGCACGATCTCCACCCCAGGCAGGTGTGTGGCCACCCAGCGTCGGGTCTGCGCGGCGGCGTGCGGGTGGGTGGCCACCCGGCGTACGTCGTCAGCGGTCGTACCGGGCCGGGCCACCAACGAGAACTGGATCGGCACCGTCATCTCGCGGGTGATCATCAGAGGGTCACCGGTAGCAAGCTCATCCAGGGTCACCGGCACCGACCCCTCGACCGAGTTCTCGATCGGTACGACGGCGCCCGCGGCCTCACCGGAACGCACGGCGTCGAGCGCCACGGTGACCGTCGTGCACGGCATCAGCTCCGCCCGGTCGGCCGCGGGCAGCGACCGAGCCGCCTGCTCGGTGAAGGTTCCCTCGGGGCCGAGGTAGGCATATCTGGCGGGCGGGACTCCGGGCATGGGCACAGGATAGGGCGGCCGCTTTGCGTGATGGCGATCCGTGATTTCCCGGGCTGCTCCACGGCCCCGACACGGCTAGAGTGCAAGGCATGTTCACGCACGGAGCCGACAGTGAAGTCGGGACCCTCAAGACAGTCATGCTGCACCGCCCCGGACCGGAGTTGAAGCGGCTGACCCCGCGCAACAACGATCGACTGCTCTTCGACGGGATCCCCTGGGTGGCGCGGGCACAGGAGGAGCACGACGCGTTCGCCGAGGCCTTGCGCAACCGTGGTGTCGAGGTGCTCTACCTGACCCAGTTGCTCACCGAGACACTGGCCAGCGAAGACGCGCGCAACCACGCGATCACCACTGCCCTGTCCGGCCTGCACCTCGGCGACACCTTGCGCACCTACCTCGCCTCCGCGCTGCGCGACTGCTCCCCCGAGGAGCTCACCGAATACCTCACCGCCGGCATCCGCAACGACGAGGTCCGCGGCGGCCACGGCCTGGTCACGGCCCTGCTCCCACAGGACGAGTTCCTCATCGACCCGCTGCCCAACCTGCTGTTCACCCGCGACTCCAGCGTCTGGATCAAGGACCGGGTCGCGATCACCTCGCTCGCCATGCCGGCGCGGGCCCGTGAGACCCAGCTGACCGAGTTGATCTACGACAAGCACCCCCGCTTCAGTGAGGTGCCCGGCGGCACCCGCAAGATCCACGGTTGGCACCACGAGCACGTCGAGGGTGGCGACGTACTCCTCCTGGCGCCGGGTGTGATCGCCGTCGGCGTCGGGGAGCGTACGACGCCAGCGGGCGTCGAGCGACTGTCCCGCCAGGTCTTCCACTCGGGCCTCGCGCACACCGTGCTGGCCGTGCCGATCGCGCAGGAGCGCGCCACCATGCACCTCGACACGGTGTGCACGATGGTCGACGTCGACAAGATCGTGATGTACCCCAACGTGGCCGATTCGCTGCAGGCCTTCACGGTCACCTCCAACAAGGCCGAGGCCGAGAGCTTCGCCGACCTGCAGCTGCACGTCTCGGAGTCGGAGCCGTTCCTGGTGGCCGCCGCCAAGGCGATGGAGATCGACACGCTGCACCAGATCGACACCGGCCTCGACCCGGTGACGGCCGAGCGCGAGCAGTGGGACGACGGCAACAACACCTTGGCGATCGCGCCGCGGGTCGCGGTCGCCTACGTGCGCAACGACGAGACCAACGACCGGCTCGAGGAGTCCGGCATCGAGGTCATCAAGATCGAGGGCTCCGAGGTGGGCTCTGGCCGAGGCGGCCCGCGGTGCATGTCCTGCCCGATCACCCGGGAGCCGTTGCCCGCCGACTGACGACGCCCGGTGGGCTCGCCGTACGCCGGCGCACTCGCCGTACGCCGGCGGCCTCGCCGTACGCCTGCACTTGTGCGGTGCTGTTGACGGAAATCGGCGACACAGCACGTGTTCAGCGACCATAACCCCGCGTTACACGCGGGAGGCGCAAGAAAATGTGAAAGCCCGGCCGCTGTTGACGGGGGATACAACAACGACCGGGTGAGAAGAAAACTACGTCACGTGGCGACGGTTTACAACTCAAACACCCAAAAGATGATTGGGATTTCTACCACTCACCGAATGGTGACCTGCCGGTTGGCCAGTCCGGACCTCGCGGCCCGCTCCTCGGAGGTCAGTTCGTTGCCCGACGCAAGGGCCTCGGCGAGTGCGGAAGCGAACTCCTGCGCGGGCTTCTCGAGCACCTCGGCACCGGTTCCGACGGGCAGGTCCCACACCGGGACGAGCAGGCCGTGGGCCCGGAACATGCCGACCAGTCGTGCTCCCTCGGCGATCACGTCCTTGCCCTGGACATGCAGCTTGGCCAGCGCGTCCAGGAGGTCGTCCTCGGGCTCCGGCATCACCCAGCGCAGGTGTTCCTTGGGCCCGACGTTGGTCCAGTAGGCAGCCTCGACACCCGAGAGTCGGGCGGTCGGGCTGACCGCCCCGTTGGCCTGCTCGAGAGCAGCCAGCATCGCCGGCGACTGTTCTTCGACGTCGTCGATCCAGAAGCCGAACCCGTCGTGGACGGTGACGTCGAGCGGCTCGTCGACGATCAGGTCCTGCAGGCGCGGGCCCTCACCCGGAGCGTCGGTCAGGCCGACCACGCCGGCCTCGGCGTCGAGTGCCTTGAGCAGCACGGCGCCCAGGTCGCGCGAGGGGTCGCCGAAGTTGTGCTGCACCTGCAGGCCCAACCAGATCGCGCCGTCGTCGCGCACCATCGCGGGCGCGGCACCGGGCAGCAGCGTGCACAACCGCACGACGCGGTCACTGTCCTTGAGCCTGATCGGAGCGGTGGCGGCAGGGACCAGCTCACGCCAGGCGATCAGATCGGTCTCGCAGGCCAGGCCCTCGAACGGCCGAGCCACGAAGGCCTGGGGCGGTCCGTCGGCGGCGCCGTGGCAGGCCTTGTAGCGGCGACCGGAGCCACACGGGCACGGTTGGCGGGGTCCGACCGCTCCCTCGGCAGGCGCTGCGGCCTCGCGGTTCTTCTTGCGTGAGCTCTTTCCCATGCCGGGCAGGCTACCCGCGCACGCGCTCCAGCATGTACGCCGGCCGGTCGGTGATGATCGCCTCGACGCCGAGCTGCTGGCACAGCTCCAGCTGCTCGTCGGTGTTGACCGTCCAGACGTGCACCCGGCGACCGGCCTCGCGCAGTCGTCGACCCAGCCCGGGATGGTCGGTCAGCTCGCCGATCCCCGGACCCACGATCCAGTCACGGGGAATCACCCGTCGCAGCATCGGCCAGTGGTGGGCCTTGTCGACGAGCTGCACGATCGGCAGGTCGGGGGCAAGGCGTTCCACCCGCTGCAGCGCGGTGAACGAGAAGCTCATCACCCGCACCGGAGAGTCGTCACCGGTCCAACCGAACTCCTCCAGCAGCTGCACCAGTCGCCGCTCGACCAACCCGCCGAACCTGGTCGGGTGCTTGGTCTCGATCGCGAGCTCGATGCGCCGGTCGGCCGACGCCACGGTCTCGAGCAGCTTGCGCATCGTGAGGACCTTGCCCAACTCGGGATCCATGTCGGGAGACTCGTCATCGAGGTCACTCCACGGGTTCTTCCACGAGGAGAAGTCGAAGGCGTCGAGCTCGTCGAGGTCCATCGTGGAGATGACGCCCTTGTTGCTCGCCGTACGCACCAGGTTGCGGTCGTGCACACAGACCAGGTGGCCGTCGGCAGTCAGGCGCACGTCGCACTCGAGGCCGTCTGCGCCGGTCTCGATCGCGGCAAGGTAGGCACCCAGCGTGTGCTCGGCGATCTCGTGGCTGGCACCACGGTGCGCAACGACCTGCATGGCCGGCAGGCTACTCGCTCCGGCCGCCGCCCTCGATCACCGGCAAGCGTGTTCCCCGGCCGATAGCCTGCGGCCGTGACCCCCTCCCCCTCCGTGCACACGACGGGTACGACGCACGCGGTGCTGGCCGGAGTGATCTGCGGATTCGTCGGCTTCACCAGTTCCTTCGCCGTGGTGCTCACCGGCGTACGAGCCGTCGGCGCATCGGCCGACCAGGCCGCGTCCGCGCTGTTGGTGCTCTGCCTGGCGATGGGTCTCGGCACGGTGTTCTTCTCGTGGCGGTTGCGGATGCCGATCACGATGGCGTGGTCCACACCGGGAGCAGCCCTGCTCGCCACCGCCGCCGTCCCCGCCGGCGGTTTTGCTGCCGCGGTGGGTGCGTTCATGGTGTGCGGGGTGCTGCTGGCGGTGTGCGGGTTCATCCGACCGCTCGGTGAGCTGGTGGCCAGGATCCCATCCACGTTGGCGAGCGGCATGCTGGCCGGGGTGCTGCTCACGCTGTGCGCCGCCCCGTTCCTGGCCGTCGTCGACGAACCGGCCGCGATCATCCCGGTGATGGTGGTGTGGCTGGCCCTGATGGCCCTCGCCCGGCGCTGGGCGGTGCCCGGCGCCCTCGTGGCCGCACTCGTGGTGATGGCGGTCGACGGGGTCTTCGGCTCGGTCACGGCCGACGCGGCGACCCCGGTCCTCACGTGGGTCACGCCCACCTTCCACACCGGCGCGCTGGTCGCGATCGCGGTGCCGCTGTTCATCGTGACGATGACCTCGCAGAACATCCCGGGCATCGCGGTGCTGGCCTCGTTCGGTTACCGGCCCGACATGCGCGCTCCCCTGGCGTACGCCGGCACCGCCTCGGCCGTCGGGGCCCTCGGTGGAGGCCACGCGATCAACCTGGCGGCCATCTCCGCCGCCCTGGCGGCCGGTCCGGAAGCCCACCCTGATCCCGATCGACGCTGGGTCGCCGGGGTCTCGTGCGGCTTCACCTACCTGGCCTTCGGACCGTTGTCAGCACTGGTCACCGACCTCGCCTCGGCGGCACCGCACGGGCTGGTCGAGACCATCGCCGGCCTGGCCCTGCTCGGCACGCTCGCCGGTGCGGCCGCCGCAGCCCTGGCCGACACCGAGCACCGTGAAGCGGCAGCACTGACCATCGTGGTGGCCGCTTCCGGGATGACGATCAGCGGCATCGGCGCCGCCTTCTGGGGCCTGGTCGCCGGGGCGGCGTACCTCTTGGTGATGCGGGTCGTCGAGCGCTTCCGCAGCTGAAACGACCGCCGTCCGTTCCTGTCCGGGAATGTCGCTCGGATGCCAGTCAGCTGCCGGGCGTCGCGTTGGGCGCGATCTCCTCGGTGGGCGTCGCGGAGGGAGTCTCGCTCGGAGTCTCGGACGGCTCGGTCGTCGGCGCCTCCGAGGTGTCCTCGCTCGGGCTCTCCGTGGGTTCGGTGGTCTCCGTTGAGCTCGGCTCGTCGCTCGGCTCGTCGCTCGGAGTGGTCTCGTCGGAGGGTGACTCCTCGTCGTCCTTGTTGTTCTTCTTGTCGGAGTCCTTGCTGGAGTCACCACCGACGCGGGTCAGGGACGTCCCACCCTTGGAGTCACTGCCACCGGTGTACGACGCGACGGTGCGGCCGGAGAGGAGCTCGAATCCGGTGATCACCAGCATGGCGGCCAGGAACACGCCGGCCGCGCCGATCGCGATCCGCTTCCAGGGCAGCAGCACGAGCCGTTCCCGCCAGGTGACACTGCCGGTCTCCACGGTGGAGTCCTCCAGCTCGGCGCTGACCGCGGCCAGTTGTACCTCGGCCTGCTCGAGGTGTTCCTCCGCCACGGCTTCGTCCGAGGCGCGGTTGGCGCGTCGTACCTCGGTCTGGGCTCGGCTGACCTTCTGCGCCGCAACGGCCTGGGCTGTGGCCAGGCGTTGCTTGCTGCGCGCGAGTCCCTGCGAGTAGAAGGCGCTGCTGACCGTCACCACGATGCTGCCGAGGGCAGCGCCGATCAAGGTGCCGGCGGCACCCAGCGTGGAGAGCAGCACGGCGGTCGAGACCGCGGCCAAGGCACCTGCGAAGGTCTTGACCCAGTCGATCTCGAGGCGTGGCTTGTCGTCGTCAGTCATCCCTGTCGAGTATGCCGGAGCGGGCGAGGAGTCCCACGTCAAACGGGCCGTCCTGCAGGAGAAGTGACCCGTTCGACATGCAGTTCGGCTCCCGACAGGCCGGGCTCACGCTCAGCACATCTCGTAGGCGGCCCAACTGCATGTCCGTCGGACCGGCATGCTCTTGTTCAAGGTCTCGGATTCGATCGCCGCGGACACGTCAGGCGTGGTCGCGCAGGTAGCGCCCGAAGTGGGGCACGGTGAAGGCGATCCGACCACGCTCGCCGGAATAGATCAGCCCCTTCTTGAGCAGCGAATCACGTGCTGGGGAAAGGGACTGCGGCTTCTTGCCGAGCACTGATGCCACATCGGCGGTCGGCACGGAGCCGATCTCGTCGAGGGTCTCGACCGGCTCGCCCGAGCTCGAGGCGGCTGCCGCGGCCGAGCGCTCGACGATCGCAGCGGCGGCGTCCGCCATCGCGTGCAGGTATTCACGCTCCCCCGGAGTCGCTCGCTCGAAGCGGCTGCCGAAGAACCCGACGGCCAGCTCCGACTCGGCCTCGGGCGAGGCCACCGAGACGTCCTCCTCGGTGATGGGTGACGACGGAGCCAGGTCCCAGACCGCCTTGCCGTAGGCCTGGATGAAGTAGGGGTAGCCGCCGGTCGCGGCATACATCGCGGCCAGGGCCTCGTCGGTGAAGCAGGCGTCCTCGTCGTCGGCCGGGGCCGAGAGCGCCCGGTCGGCAGCCTCGCGGGCCAGTCGGTCGATGCGCTGATAGCGGAAGAGCCGCTCGGAGTAGGACTTCGACGCGGAGAGTACGGCGGGCAGGTGCGGCAGCCCGGCGCCGACCACGATCACCGGCAGGCCCGACTGGCTGATCTCGTGGCAGGCAGCACACAGGGCCGAGACGTCGTCGGGGCCGAGGTCTTGCATCTCGTCGATGAAGATCGCCACGCCCTTGCCGACGTCGGCCGCGAGGCCGCCGATGTCGGTGAACAGCTCGACCAGGTCGATCTCGATGTCACCGGAGTCGGCCCGGCCCTTCACCACCGGAGCATCGATGCCGGGGTTCCACTGCTCGCGCAGCTTGGCGTTGGGCCCGGCGTCGCGCTGGGCGAACGCCCGGATCACCCCGAGCACGTGGTCGACGTCGTCGGCCTGCGGGTGGCCCAGCTCCCGCACCGCCTGGTGCAGCGCCGAGGAGAGAGGCCGGCGCAGTCCTTGGTCGGGGCGGGCCTCGAGCTTGCCGGTGCCCCAGTGGCGGCGTACGGCGGCGGAGCGGAGCGCATTGAGCAGCACGGTCTTGCCGACCCCCCGCAACCCGGTGAGCACCAGCGAGCGCTCGGGCCGCCCGCGCGCGATGCGTTCCAGGACGACGTCGAAGGCGCTCAGCTGCTCGTCGCGCCCAGCCAGCTCGGGCGGCCGCTGGCCGGCGCCGGGGGCGTAGGGGTTTCGGATCGGGTCCACGATCGAACACTATCCACATGTCTAGAACTTGTCGTAGACATTCCTAGCGAGTCCGATCGAAGCGGTTCAGGAGGTCGCCGACAGAGGTGGCTCCGGAACGCGAACCTCGTCGTACGCCGAGTCGATACCGGCCTGCAGCGCCGCCACCAGGTCGGGCACGTCCTCGATCTCCAACCGGAACGACGCGGCGCACACGTTGTCGCGCCACAGGGAGAGCACGACGACACCGGCTTCGTGGTGCCACGACACCTTGAGCGCGCGATCGCCCCCGCGGGCATCGAGGTGAATCGATCCCGCTCGGCGGAAGCGCGCCGGAGTCATGAGTCCATGATGCGCCTCGCCGGCGAGTCTGTCACTGGATCCCGGCCCGCTCGACATGCAGTTGGGCCGGTCGCGAGCACGCCTGAGCGTGGGCCGAGACGTCGTACGCCGTAACTGCATGTCGGTCGGTACGGTCCCGACTACGCTGGGCGCATGCCCGAGCTCCCCGAGGTCGAAGCACTCAGCCACGACCTGGCCGCGCGCCTCGACGGTCGTGCCATCGCCAAGGTGCACATCGCAGCATTCAGTGCCCTCAAGACCTTCGATCCTCCGCTGTCGGCGGTCGAAGGCACCTTCGTCGACGGGGTCACCCGACACGGCAAGTTCATCGACATCAGCAGTGGCGGGTTGCACCTCATCCTCCACCTGGCCCGCGCCGGCTGGGTCCGCTGGCGCGACGAAGTGCCCGCGTTGCCGCCCAAGCCGAGCAGCCGGTCTCCCCTTGCGGTGCGCATCGTGCTGGACGACGCCGAGACCGGGCACCACAGTGGTCTCGACATCACCGAGGCGGGCACCAAGAAGAGCCTCGCCCTGTACGTCGCCCGCTCACCGTCCGACGTCGAGGGCATCGCCCGACTCGGCCCCGACCCGCTGTCCGACGACTTCACCATCGACGTACTGCGCGAGATCCTTGCTGGGGCAGGTCGCTCTCAGATCAAGGGCGTGCTGCGTCATCAGGGCACCATCGCCGGCATCGGCAACGCCTATTCGGACGAGCTCCTGCACGCCGCGAAGATGTCGCCCTTCAAGCCGGCCTCGTCCCTCGAGGAGGCCGACGTCGAGACCTTGTACCGAGCGATCCGTGACGTCCTCGGGGCCGCCGTTGCCCGCGCCGACGGACTGGCGATGAGCGAGCTCAAGGGCGAGAAGAAGACCAACCTCGCCGTGCACGGCAAGGCCGGCGAGAAGTGCCCGGTCTGCGGCGACACGGTGCGCGAGGTGTCCTTCGCCGACTCGAGCCTTCAGTACTGCGCGACCTGCCAGACCAACGGCAAGCCGTTGGCCGACCGGCGAACCAGCAAGTTCCTCAAGTAGCCGGGCGGGCCGAGCGGTTCAGCGTGGATGCGGGCTCAGCACTCGTCGGAGACGAACTCCTCGAAGGCCTTGAGGTCGGCCGCGTCGTCATCACTCACGTCGCCCTGCAGGGCGTCGTAGCCCGAGGCGGTGTAGGCGACCCGCACGATGTCCACGTAGAGCTGGTAGCCGGCCCGCGCAGAAGGGGGCACCGCTTCAGCGCCCTCTGACTTCCACAGGTCGACGATGGTGCGCTGGTAGGTCTTGTAGTCCTCGTGGGGATCGTGTGCCGTGAAGTCCTCACAGAACCCGGCGAACTCCGCGTCGGCGCTCTTCTCCTTCGTGCCGGAGTCGCCGTCACCACTGCACCCCGCGGCCACGGCGGCGATCAGTACGACGACTGCGGCGGCGCGAGCCGTGCGGGTCCAGAACATTGCTTCTCCCGGGATTCGGTTCCGACACCCAGAAGGGGTGCCCCAGCCATGATGGCTGAAGCACCCCTTCTGCGTGGAGCGTTCGTGCGATTGCTCAGTTGCTGGGCATCTCCGTGGGCAGCTCGGAGAGCATGCTCTGCAGCTCCGAGGGCAGCTCGGTGCCCAGATCCGTCGGGATGTCACTCGGCAGGTCGCTCGGAAGCTCGGTCGGCATGTCGGACGGCAGCTCGGTCGGCACGTCGGAAGGCAGGTCGCTCGGCGCCTCGGGAGCACCGGACGACATCTCGGGGCTGCACTTCTCACCGACGTACTTGCCGAACTCTTCGGTCTGGTCCTCCTCGTCGGAGTCGAGGTCGTCCTCGGCGTCCTTGAGGTCGTCCTCGTTGTCGGCGTCGTCATAGGCGTCGATCGTCAACTCGAAGCCCTTGCGAGCATCGTCGCTGATGTCGTCGGGGGTGCCGATGTCGCCGAGGTCTGCAACGGCGTCCTTCGTCTTGTCGAAGTCGTCTCCGGCCGAAACGACCTTCTCGAAGCCGTCGCAGAAGTCATCCTTGCTGGCGTCGTCGGGCGAGCCGCCACAGGCGGTCAGGCTCGCTGCCAGGACCACGCCGACACCGGCGCTGGCGAGGGTCCGGAATACGTTCGTGCGCTTCATCACTGCCTCTTTCGATGGGGGTCCGGATGGGGTTCCGGTCGAGTCCGACTGCATTCCTGCCCCAGTCTCGGGGATCTACACCCAAAACTGAGAAAATTCTGAGCGAGGTCGAGAAGAACCTCTGGAGCCGCTGCCCGGAGCGGGCGACGGGTCACGCGCAGTCGGTCGACACGTAGGCGATGAACGCGCTCAACTTGGCCTGGTCGGCCTTGCTGACGGAGTTGCCGGCCTTGTTCAGCTCGGCCTCGGAGGTGGCGCCGTTGATCGTCTTGATCAGGATCTCCATGCCCTCCTTCTCGTCGGCGCTCATGTCGTCGGGCGTGGTGATGCCCTTCATCTGCTTGGCCCAACCCTTGATCTCCTTGAACCCGCCGGTGGTGAAGCCCTCGGACGTGGCACGGGCGCAGAAGGCGTCCTTCGTCGGGTCACCCGACGAAGTACTCGGGTCGGTGGACGTCTCGACGTCGGTGGGGGTGTCGGTCGGGGTCTCGACCTCGGTCGGGCTCTCCGTCGGAGTCTCCACCGTCTCCGAGCTGGTGGGGCTGGCCGGGTCACCGGCCTTGCTGTCGTCCTTCGAGTCGTCGTCTCCACAGGCGGAGACGCTCAACATCAGGATGGCGCTGGCGAACAGCACTCCGAATCGGCGCATGGTCGAACCTCTCAGGCTTGGGTCGTGGCAACGGTTGCCCCCGCGACCTCTGGTTGAAACCCCGGAACAGGGGTGGAAAGCGAACTGCGGAGCGGCCCCGAAGGACCGCTCCGCAATCAACGGGTCAGAGACCGGGTCAGCAGGTCTCCATCACATACTTGCTGAACGCCTCGGACTGCTTCTTCTCGTCGTCCGACAGGTCGGAGTCGTCGGGAAGGTCGTCCTCGTCGTCGGCGTCGCCGATCTCGTCGACGAGGAACTCGAAGCCCTTGCGGGCGTCATCGCTGATGCCCTTCGGCGTGCCGACGTCTTCCAGGTCCTTCACTGCGTCCTTGGCGTCGTCGAAGTCACTGCTCGACTCCTCGAACTTGCTCCAGCCGTCGCAGAAGTCCTTCTCGGACGCGTCGTCCGGGGGACCGCCACAGGCCGTCATGCCACCGAGCAGGGCCATGCTGGCGCCCACGAGTGCGAGTCGTCGCATCTCGTCACCTCTTCACATCTAGGGAATGTCTGACGCATACGTTCCCATCATGTGGTGATTCCAAGCATCCTCGACACAGATTTTGTGAGACGAACCTGAAAATTCTCAGTTCACCGACTGACGGGCCGTCGATCAGGACGGGGACCCGGACGGCTCAGGAACCTCGGTGGGAGCCTCGTCGCTCGCGCACGTGGCCGACTCGAACGAGCCGTACTCCTTGGTGTTCTCCAGGTCCTGCTTGCTGCCCTTCTGGGCGGCATCCGTGAAGTCCTTGATGTCCTTGGCCTTGGCGAGCTCGTCCTGGAGGAACTCCAGTCCGTCCTCGGCCGCGTCGCTGGCGTCGTCGGGCAGGTTCTCCTCCAGCTTGTCGACGGCGACCCGCAGTTCCTCGATGGTCGTGGCGGCGCTGGCCTCGGCCGAGGCGTCGCAGTACGCCGAGGTCGACTCGTCGGAGTCATCGGAGTCGTCGGACTCCGACGTGCTCGGGCTGGGAGCGCTGTCGGTCGACGACTCGTCGGCCGACGGGTCGGTCGAGTCGGTCGGGCTGGCCGACGATGACGTGGTCCCGTCGTCCTTGGCGTCCTTGTCGGAGTCGTCGTCGCCGCAGGCGGTCAGTCCGGCCAGCAGCAACAGGCTCGCGCAGGCAAGGGTTGCACGTCGCATCTCGATCACTCCTCGAGTGTGGGAATGGTTGTGATCGCCACCCATCCTTACCGACCACACCTGAGATCGCCGTACCCCGGACTCTTCAGTCCACTCCCTGGGACGCGTCCGGGGTCCTGTCGGAGGTCCCAGCCGGAGTGCCGGGAACAGGGCCCGCGAAGGGTCTCGGCAACGGCAGCGCCAGCGCCGCCCGCAGCCGCCCGAGGTAGTCGTCCCGGTCGATCTCGACGACGCCCAGCGAGGCCAGGTGGTCGGTGCGCCACTGCACGTCGACGAGGCGCTGCTGGCGTCCGTCGTCGAGCAGGTCGACCAGGGCCACCAGTGCCACCTTCGAGGCATCGGTGGCGCGGTGGAACATCGACTCACCGGCGAACAGCCCGTTGGTCGCGACGCCGTAGAGGCCACCGGCCAGCTCGCCGTCCTGCCAGGCCTCGACCGAGTGGGCCCAGCCCAGCCGATGCAGCTCGACGTACGCCGCACGGATGCCTTCGTCGATCCAGCCGCCGTCACGCGCGGGGTCCGCGCAGGCGTCGATCACCTCCTCGAACGCGGTGTCGACCCGGATCTCGAAGCGCCGGCACGACCGTCGCAACGACCTGGTCACCCGGAGACCGTCGAGCGGCAGCACTCCCCTGCGCTGCGGCGACCACCAGCCCACCTCGTCGTCGATCGGCATCGGGAAGAACCCGGAGCGGTAGGCCAGCAGCAACGTCCCCGGGGCGAGGTCGGCGCCCAACGCGATCAGGTCGTCGGGGATCCCGGTCGGGTCGGGGAAGTCCCACGGGGTGGCTGGTGGCTCTGCAGGCACCCCCACAGCGTAGGGCTCAGGCTTAGGATGCCCGGCATGGGAATCGCGAGCAGTGTCAGCAAGCGCATCGTCAACAGCAAGCTCACCAAGGCTGCGCCCGACCTGACGAACGGCTTCGTCCGCGAAGCACTCAAGCACGCCATCAACGGGGCGGGTCCGCTCTCGTCGGCGCAGAGCGCGGCCGAGAAGAAGTTGGCTGATTCGCACGGCGACGTCGACAAGGCGGTGCGTTCGGTGATCGACCGTCACGCCGGTTATGCCGGTGTGGAGGGCTTCGTCACCAATCTCGGTGGCCTGATCACCGCGGCCGCGACGATTCCCGCCAACATCACCGGGCTGGCGATCATCCAGGCCCGGATGATCGCCGTCATCGCCGCCCTGCGCGGCTATGACCTCGACGATCCCAAGGTGCGCAACGCGATCCTGCTCTGCATGCTCGGCGAGGACCCGGTCAAGAAGCTGGTGAAGCAGAAGAAGGTCCCCGCCACGCCGATGGCCCTGGCCACCGCGCCGGTGCACGACCCCGACCTCGATCGTCGGGTGGCCGGCCTGGTGGCCGCCGAGTTGATCTCCCAGGTCGGCGGCAAGCGCCTGACCTCCACGGTCGGTCGCCGCGTCCCCGTCTTCGGTGGGGTCGTCGGCCTCACCATCGACGGTTGGTCGACCTGGCGGATCGGTCGTTACGCCTCGCGCGAACTCCGGCCGCGGGCCCGCCGATAGACGCTGAGCAGGCGCCGGCCCCACCCCTTCTCCTGGGCTGAGCGCACCGCCTTCTCACGCATTCGGTAGGTGGGTCGCATGTAGGAGCGCTCCAGGGCGATCTGCGTCTCTCGCAGCTCGGCCCGCAGCTCTTCCTCGGACTGCTGCAGCCGGGCCCCTTCGAGCAGCAGCGCCTTGATCGCGTCGAGGGCTGCTGCGTTGACCGCACGCGGTCGCGCCCGGTCGGGGTCCCGGAACTCGACCGGGTGGGGGTCGGGCAGCAGGTCGTCGAGGTCGCCGACCACGTCGTACCCACGGCGCCGCAGCTCGTCGACCCAGGCGTGGGAGAGGTCGTCGGCCCACTGCCGGGCCTCGGGTGGCATGCCCAGTCGGGGGGAGTCCGTCCGTCGCGAGAGCGTCTGGTGGGCGAGCAGCTCCCGGACCAGCGGCCGGTAGGCGGCCGGCCGCAGCTCCGCGTTGGCGACCTTGTTGATCCGGCGGATCAGCGCCGTCTCGGGGACGCCCAGGGACGGGTTCGACCGCTCGGCGTGCAGGTCGAGGTCGAGGCCGTCGAGACCGAAGGTGTGCGCAAATCGCTCCCAGAGCAGGTTGTGCGGTGCGCCGGGCTTGGGAACCGTGACCACGTGCACCCGTGAGGGATCGAGGGCGGCACCCCAACGGTCGAGGATGTCGGGGATCTCCTGCACTCCCCAGAACCAGGTGGCGATGCGGTCGACGCGCTCGGGGTTCTGGATCTGCTGCAGGAAGCGGCGGTACCTGATGGTGCGCCGGTGCTTGACGTTCTCCTGCCACTCCGCAGGAACCTGGCGGACCAGGTCGCGCGTGGAGAGGACGACGTGGATCTCGGTGTCGGGGTGTCCGAGTGACGCCAGGGCCCGCTTGATCTGGGCCCGTGAGGCGGTGGCCAGGATCTCGTGGCTGATGATCGCGGTCCCCGACCAGTCACGCACCCGCTCCGCCAGCCGGTCCCACGCACCGACGGCCTCGGTCTCGAGCCCACCCCACGGCAGGCGCATGAGGTCGAGCGCGGCCAGGAAGTGGTCGTCGAAGCGGTCGGCCGGGTAGAGCACACCCTGCCCTGCCAGCCGGTCGCGATTGCGGAAGAGCACATCCTGCAGGTAGGAGGTGCCGGTCTTGGGCGTTCCGACATGGAGCAGCACCCGCTTGGGACTCACAGTGCCCTCTCCTTGAAGTTCAACAACGTCCGTAGGGCCACGTCCAGGACGCCGCCGTTGGTGGGACGCGTCCCTGGGACGGGTTCCGGCGGGATCAAGGCGTCCAGATCCCCGCACACAGGGTATCCAGCATCACCGATCCGATCGCGCATTCCCGCCGCCTGGCGGCGTACCCAGTCGTCGTGGCGGGCCAGTACGGCGCGTGGCGGCCCCTGCTCGTCGGCGAGGAGCGGCACCAGGTCGGTGCCGAGGATGCGTGGACGTTGCTCCTTGGCGACCAACACACGAAGCACCAGGCTGGTCTGGCGCACCAGCTCCACCGCGTCGGGTGAGAGGCGCACGGGGTCATCGACCGACCGCTCCGGAGCGCCGACCAACGAGGCCACCGCCGAAGCCGGTGCGTTGATCGCGACATGCACCTGCGACGGGCCGGTGTCGGCTGCCTGGCGCGCCGCAATGCGGTCCAGCAGCAGGCGCGGGGGAAGGGTGTCCCTGCGCTCCCAGTCGGCCAGCCAACGAGTCCAGCGAACGGTGCCACCCTGCAGGATCCGCCAGCTCCAGACGTCGGAGAGCATCGCGCAGAGGTCGTCGGCGAGAACGACGGAGACCGGTGCACGCAGGCCGGGGACGTGCCCGGCTCGCAGCAGGGACTGTCGGGCGACCTCGACCAGGAGCGGGTCGCCGGCCAACCGGTAGTCGCGGTGCCACGGGCGGGCCCGGACCCGGCGTGGCGCAGGCGTCGGCGCCGGGGCGGGGTTTCGGGCGAGCAGGTCGGCGAGGAGGCCCACTGCGATCCGGAGCAGCTCCGGGGCGGGCACCTGGGCCGGGTCGACCGGGGGCGCTCCGAACGCTGCGTCGGAGTCCACGCCGACCAGCGCGAGGTCGGGCTGGCCTCGTCCCGGTCCCCCCTGCTCGAGGACCCGCTCGACCAAGCGGCGTTGCTGGTCGGAAGGGGCACCCGCCGTGTGGTTCAGGCGCCGGGCCACTTCGAGCTGGGCGGCTCCCGGAAGGGGGCCACTGCTCAGGGTTCCCGGCACGGAGCCGGTGAAGGCCACCCACGGCGTCGTACCACCGGCGCGGAGGTGCTCCACCCAGGCCCAGGCGCGGGCACTGCCTGCTTCGTCGACAACCATGCGGCTACGGCTGGCGCAGGCGGGACGCGTGGGCGCGAATCCGGGAACCGAGCTCGCGCGACGGGTCGGGACGACGGGCGGCCTCGTTGGTCATCGCCGCCAACGCGTGGACCGCCGCGTTGGTGATCTTCTTGTTCCGTACCCGATTCGGATCGGGCGCCAGGTCGCTCGGCGGCTCCCCCGTCCGGAGCTCGTCGAGACTGCCCACGACATGGACACCGGCACCCTCGATCCACTCGATCCAGCGCTCGGTCTCGGCCCTGGCCCAGGCATAGTGCTCGGGCGGCAGCTGCACCTTGCGGGTGTTGCGCAGGTCGACCCGATCCAGCATCGAGCGGAGCAGCTCCTCGTGGGCACCGGTGGACCGGGTGGCCCGGTCCAGCCTGCGGTTGAGCCGACGCAGCAGCTCGGTCTCGGCAACACCCATGCCGGCGTTGGTGCGCTCGCTCTCGAGCGGCGCCCACTGCGGGTCGATGCCGAAGACCTGGCAGAACCGGTCCCACAGCGACTCACCGGTCGCACCCGGCTGCGGGACCGTCACCACGTGCACGTGCTCCGGGACCAGGTTGGCCGACCAGTTCCCCAGCACCGTCGGCAGGTCGAAGGCGCGCATGAACCACAGGGAGTGCCGCTCCGCCTTGGCCAGGAACTTGTCGAAGGTCCACTTGCGGCCCTGCTTGATGCTCTCCTGCCAGGCCGCCGGCATCTGGCGGACCAGGTCGCGGGCGCTGTAGACGATGTGGATCTCAGCGCCCTGGAGGTCGTTCATCACCCGGGAGATCTTCTCCTGCGGGGCGGGCGCGAGGATCTCGTGGCTGATGATCGAGGTGCCGGAGTGGCGGCGTACCTGCTTGACCATGGCCGGCCAGGCACCGTCAGCGTGGCCGGGAGGCCCGCCCCAGTCCTGACCCAACAGGTCGAGCGCAGCGCGGAAGTGGAAGAGGTTCGGGTCTGCGAAGAGCCGTCGGTTGGGCAGGTTGACGCCGCGCTCGGCGAGCCGGCGGGAGTTGAGCGCCAGGCGGTCCTGCACGTAGGTCGTTCCGGTCTTGGGTGCCCCGACATGGAGGTACACCTTCCGGGCCGCTCTGCTCATGGCCCAGATTGTGCCGCATCGACCGCGTGCGACCGCAGTCCCCGGGGCCGCCGCGGCCGGCGCGGGATCAACCCAACGCCGTGACGACGCGTGACGGGCTCGGGCGACCCAGCTTTCCTGCCATCCACCGGCTGGTCGTCACCAACGCCTCGAGGTCGACGCCGGTCTCGACGCCGAGCCCGTGCAACATCCACACCAGGTCCTCCGTGGCGAGGTTGCCGGTCGCGCTCTCGGCGTACGGACAACCGCCGAGTCCACCGGCGCTCGCGTCGAAGGTGGTGACGCCGGCCTCGAGTGCGGCGTACGCATTGGCGAGGGCCTGGCCGTAGGTGTCGTGGAAGTGGACCGCGAGGTTCTCGACCGCGAGGCCGGCTTCGCCGAAGGCGCCGAGGAGGCGCTTCACGTGTCCGGCGGTGCCGACGCCGATCGTGTCGCCGAGGCTGAGCTGGCTGGCGCCGAGGTCGAAGAGGCGCTTGCCGACGCTGACCACCTGGTCGACCGGGACGTCGCCCTCCCACGGATCGCCGAAGCACATGGAGACATAGGCGCGCACGTCCATGCCGGCCTCGCGGGCACGCAGGACGGTCGGCTCGAACATCGCGAACTGCTCGTCGAGGCTGCGGTTGAGGTTCTTGTTGGCGAACGTCTCAGTGGCGCTGCCGAAGATCGCGATGTGCTTCAGGCCGAGCTCGAGGGCCCGGTCGAGGCCACGCTCGTTGGGCACCAGCACCGGCAGCTCCCGGGCGCCGCGAGTCGGGCCGGTGGTCGAGGAAGGACCAGTTCCTGTCCCGAAGCCGTTGATCAGCCCCTCCATCAGCTCCTTGGCATCGGCCAGCTGGGGCACCCACTTGGGGTGCACGAAGCTGGTCGCCTCCACGATCGGGAGCCCTGCGGCGAGCAGACGGCGGACGAACTCGGCCTTGGTCTCGAGGTCGACGATCGACTTCTCGTTCTGCAGGCCGTCGCGCGGACCGACCTCCCAGATGGTGACCTGCTGCGGGAGCTGGGTGGGGCTCTCGACCCGTTGCGGCTGCCTCATTACTCCTCCACCTCGAAGAGTACGGCGCCCAACGGGACCTGGTCACCGACTGCCGGGTGGACGCCGGTGACGGTGCCGTCGAAGGGGGCCTTGAGGGCCAGCTCCATCTTCATCGCCTCCATGGTGCCGAGCACGTCGCCCTCCTTGACCGCCTGGCCCTCGGCAACGTTGACCGCGAGGACGGTGCCGGGCATCGGCGCCAACAGGGTGCCGTCGCCGGCGATCGGGCCGTGGTCGCCGAAGACGTCGGGGCGCACGAAGTGAAAACGCTGGCCACGGTGGACCACGTCGACACCGTGCTCCTGGGCGTTGACCAGCGCCTCGACCCGGAGACCGTCGACGCGCAGGCGGGCCACGTGGTCGGCCATGCCGCGCTCGAGCACGGTGACGCCGTCGACGGTGCCCTGGGCCCGGTCGACGCGCACCACCCGGTCGAGCTCCACCAGCGTGGGAACCGCGGCGCCACCGTCGCGCCAGCCGTCACCCATCAACGGGCCGGCCTGCTCGTTCATCCGGGCCACCGCGACGTCCGTCCATGCGGCGATGGTGCGGGCCAGGTCGGCGCTCGGGGCCGTCGGTGGGTTCCGGTCGAGCCAGGCAGTGTCGATCTCGGCGTCGCGGAAGTCGTCGCTCTCGGCGATCTCGCGCAGGAAGCCGGTGTTGGTGGTCAGGCCGAGGATACTGGTTCCCTCCAGGGCCGTGACCAGCTGTCGCCGGGCGGCCTCACGGTCCTTCCCCACCGCGATCACCTTGCCGAGCATCGGATCGAAGCTGGTCGAGACGACCTGCTCGCTCTCGAGCGCGGCGTCGACGCGCATGCCGTTCGTCGTACCGGTGAAGGGGGTGACCGGCCAACGCACGATGGTGGCGGTGCCGGCCTGCGGGAGGAACTCGTTGTAGGGGTCCTCGGCGTAGACCCGCGCCTCGATGGCGTGGCCGTCGAGCCAGAGGTCGTCCTGGCGGAACGGCAGCTCCTCCCCCAACGCGACCGCGAGCTGGACGGCGACCAGGTCGATCCGCTCGCCCTCGGGGGTGCAGGCCACCACGGACTCGGTGACCGGGTGCTCGACCTGCAGGCGGGTGTTCATCTCCAGGAAGTAGGCCTCCTGGGTGTCACTGTCGAGCAGGAACTCGACGGTTCCGGCGTTGACGTAGCCGACCTGCTTGGAGAGATTGACCGACGCCTGGGTGATCAGGGTGCGGACCGCTTCGTCGATGGTCGGGGCGGGTGCCTCCTCGAGCACCTTCTGGTGGCGACGCTGGGTGGAGCAGTCGCGCTCGAAGAGGTGCACCACGTTGCCGTGGGAGTCGGCCATCACCTGGACCTCGATGTGGCGTCCGCGCTCGACGTACTTCTCGACGAGCATGGTGTCGTCACCGAACGACTTGGCCGCCTCGCGCTTCGCGGCGGCCACCGCGTCGGCGTACTCGCCCGCCGAGCGGACGATGCGCATGCCCTTGCCACCGCCTCCGGCCGCGGCCTTGACCAGCACCGGGAACGCCATCGTGGCGGGGTCGTCGTCGACGCTGAAGCTCGGCACCACCGGCACACCGGCCGCGATGGCGATCTCACGGGCCGCGTCCTTGCGGCCCATCTGGTCCATGACGTCGGCGCTGGGGCCGACCAGGGTGAGCCCCGCCTGCTCGACGGCGCGGGCGAAGGCGGCCCGCTCGGAGAGGAAGCCGTAGCCGGGGTGGACGAGGTCGGCGCCGGTGTCCTTGGCGGCCTGCACCACGGCCTCGATGTCGAGGTAGCCGGGGACCCGGACCGCGACGTCTGCCTCGCGGACGTGTGGCGCACGCTGATCGAGATCGTTGTGGATGGCGACCGTGCGGATGCCGAGGGCGCGGGCGCTGCGGATGACGCGCAGCGCGATCTCGCCGCGGTTGGCGATCAACAAAGTCTTCATGTGGTCCTCACTCCGGTTGCTGCCCTGCTTGACCTGGTCACGCCCACGCGCATTGCTCGTTCCTCACAAAGCACTGCGTGCCTCACATCCTGAAGATTCCGTAGTTGGGCTCGGGAACGGGCGCGTGCGCGGCGGCGGCCAGACCCATGCCGAGCACGCGCCGGGTGTCGGCCGGGTCGATCACGCCGTCGTCCCAGATGCGGGCCGAGGAGTAGTAGGGCGAGCCCTGCGCCTCGTAGGTGTCGCGGATCGGAGCCTTGAACTCCTCTTCCTCCTCGGCCGACCACTCGCCGCCCTTGCCCTCGATGCCGTCGCGCTTGACGGTGGCCAGCACGCTCGCGGCCTGCTCGCCGCCCATCACCGAGATACGGGCGTTGGGCCACATCCACAGGAACCGCGGGTCGTAGGCACGCCCGCACATGCCGTAGTTGCCGGCCCCGAAGGAACCGCCGATGACGACGGTGAACTTGGGTACGACGGAGCACGCGACCGCGGTGACCAGCTTGGCGCCGTCCTTGGCGATGCCCCGGTTCTCGTACTCGCGACCCACCATGAAGCCGGTGATGTTCTGCAGGAAGACCAGCGGGATCCTGCGCTGGTTGCACAGCTCGATGAAGTGTGCGCCCTTGAGGCTGGACTCACTGAAGAGAATGCCGTTGTTGGCGATGATGCCGACCGGGTGGCCCCAGATGCGGGCGAAGCCGCAGACCAGGGTCTCGCCGTAGTACTGCTTGAACTCCTGGAAGCGGGAGGCATCCACGACACGGCGGATCACCTCGCGCACGTCGTACGGCGTACGCGTGTCGCTGGGCACCACGTCGTACAACGTCTCGGGGGCCTCGTGCGGCTCCTCCGGCTCGAGCACCTCCCACGGCGTGGAGGTGGGCCGCGGCACGGTCTCGAGGATGCCGCGCACGATCGCGAGAGCGTGGGCGTCGTCGTTGGCGAGGTGGTCGACCACGCCGGACTTGCGAGCGTGCACGTCGCCGCCACCGAGGTCCTCCGCGGTGACCACCTCTCCGGTGGCAGCCTTCACCAGCGGCGGGCCGCCGAGGAAGATGGTGGCCTGGTCCTTGACGATGACGGTCTCGTCGGACATCGCCGGCACGTAGGCGCCGCCGGCGGTGCAGGAGCCCATCACCGAGGCGATCTGGGGAATGCCCTCACCGCTCATGTTGGCCTGGTTGAAGAAGATCCGGCCGAAGTGCTCCTTGTCGGGGAACACGTCATCCTGCATCGGCAGGAACGCACCGCCGGAGTCGACCAGCGCGATGACCGGAAGCTTGTTGGCGCGGGCGATCTCCTGCGCGCGCAGGTGCTTCTTGACCGTGATCGGGTAGTAGGTGCCGCCCTTGACCGTCGCGTCGTTGGCGATGATCACGCAGGTGCGGCCGCTGACCTGGCCCAGACCGGTCACGATGCCGGCACTCGGGACGGTGTCGCCCTCCTCAGTGGCGCCGTACATCCCCGTCGCGGCGAGCGCGCTGAACTCCAGGAACGGGCTGCCCGGGTCGAGCAGCCGGTCGACCCGCTCGCGGACCAGCAGCTTGCCGCGGTCGGTGTGCTTCTTGCGGGCGGCCTCGCTGCCGCCGGCACCGTCGTTGCGTACGGCGGCAAGGCGGGCGCGCAGGTCCTCGGCCAGTTCCCTCATCTCCATGGCCAACATGTTAACGATCATTAACCTCGACGTCCAGACCTGCGAAGGATGCGCCCCACTTTCGTTAATGGGCGATAACCTGTGGCCGTGAACCGACGCGAGCAGATCATCGCCACCTCGGCGACGCTGTTCGCCGAGCGCGGCTTCCACGGCGTGTCCGTCAGCGAGATCGGCGCCGCCTGCGGAATCAGCGGGCCGGGGCTCTACAAGCACTTCGCGGCCAAGGACGCGATCCTCGCCGAGATGCTGGTCTCGATCAGCGAGGAGCTGCTCAACGTCGGCCGATCCCGGGTCGCCTCCGCCGAGTCGGCCCCCGAGGCACTCGCCGCGCTGGTGGACTGGCACATCTCCTTCGCCCTCGCCAACAAGGCGCTGATCATCGTGCAGGACCGCGACTGGTCCTCGCTGCCCGCCGATGACAGGGAGAAGGTGCGCACCCTGCAGCGCACGTACGTCGACCTGTGGGCCACCCAGCTCCGCACGCTCGACGACTCCCTGTCCCTGGTGGAGGCCCGGGCCCGAGCGCACGCCACGTTCGGCCTGCTCAACTCCACCCCGCACAGCGCGTTCCTGCCGGAGGCCAAGATGCGCACGCTCCTGCACGAGATGGCCGCTCGCGCGCTTTCCCTCTGACCCCACGGGTCCCGTTGGCCATCGCATTTCACCGGGTACCCGGTGAAATGGGAACTCCCCGGCCGAAATTCCGGCCGGGAGGTGGACATTTCGGCCGGGAGGTGGACGTTCCGGCCCGTTCCGGCAGGCCCGGGCCGGGCCGGTCGGCGTACGACGGTGGGAGGATCGGCCCATGAGCACCCGATGGTTCAACGCCAGGTCCGAGGAGCAGCGCCACGAGTACAGCCAGCGATTCGTGAGGATCGCCGCCGAGGGCAACGACATCGACGGCGAAGGGCGCTTCGTCGACGCGATGGCCGCACGCGGCTCCCGCATCCTCGATGCCGGGTGCGGCGCCGGCCGGGTGACCGACTACCTGCGCCGGTGCGGTCACCATGCGGTCGGTGTCGACGTCGACCCGTTGCTGATCGAGGCCGGGCACGAACAGCACCCCGAGGCCGACCTGCGGGTGCTCGACCTGGCCGACCTGTCGCCCGCGGTGGGCAGCTTCGACATCATCGTCTGCCCCGGAAACGTGATCACCTTCGTGGCGCCCGGCACCGAGCCCGAGATCCTGGCCGCGATGGCCACCGTGCTGGCTCCCGGTGGACGGGTGGTGTTCGGCTTCCACCTCGACCGCACGCTCTCGGTGGCCGACCTCGACGGGTGGGCCGGTGAGCTCGGTTGGCGGCTGGAGCACCGCTTCGGCACCTGGGAGCTCGACCCGTTCACCGACGAGTCGGACTGGGCGGTCTCCGTCTACCGCGGCTGACCACACACCGATCCCTCCACGACCCGCATCGTTCGTGGCGCAAGGACGTTCATCAACCTCAACAATCGCCGCGCGCTCAGCATGGGCGTTCGCTGCGCGAACATCCTTGCGCCACGAACGTCCTACCTGGACCGGGACACAGGCGAGCACAGCCCCAGCCGGGCGTCGGACGGCCTAGCATCGGGCCATGCGCCTTCGCCTCGGCCGACCCGACCTCGCGACGTACGCCCATCGCTTCGACCTGCCGGAAGCCACCGGCGACCTCTCGATCACGTTCCTCGGTGTCGCCACCCTGTTGATCTCCGACGGTGAGACGTCCGTGATGACGGACGGCTTCTTCAGCCGCCCCGGCCTGGCCAGCGTCGGACTCAAACCGCTGAATCCCGACGATGCCCGCATCGACGCCGCCCTCAACCGGGTCGGCGTCGACCGCCTGGCCGCCGTACTCCCCGTGCACAGTCACTTCGACCACGCCATGGACTCGGCGGTCGTCGCCGAGCGCACCGGCGCCCAACTGGTCGGTGGACGCTCGACCGCCAACATCGGCCGCGGGCACGGGCTCCCGGAGTCGCGCCTCGACGAGGTCGCCTCCGGTTCGTCCCGGGCGTACGGCGACTTCACCGTCACGCTGGTGGAGAGCCACCACTGCCCGCCCGACCGCTACCCCGGCCAGATCGAGTCACCGTTGCCGACACCGGCCAGGGCGAGGGCCTACAAGTGCGGCGAGGCGTGGTCGATCTTCTTCGAGCACTCCTCGGGACGGTCGGTGCTGGTGCAGGGCAGCGCCGGATTCGTCCCCGGCTCGCTGGCCGGGCGCCACGCCGACGTCGTCTACCTCGGCGTCGGACAGCTCGGCGTGCAGGACGACGACTACATCCGCACCTTCTGGGCCGAGACCGTGCGGGCCGTCGGGGCGCGAAGTGTCGTGCTGATCCACTGGGACGACTTCTTCCGCCCGCTCGACCAACCCCTGCGCGCACTTCCCTTCGCCGGCGACGACCTCGACCTCACCTTGCGGGTGCTCGGGGCGCTGGCCGACCGAGACGGCGTACGCCTGAGCTTCCCGACGGTGTGGCAGCGCGAGGATCCCTGGGCCTGAGCCCGACGCTCGCCTCAATCCTCGACCCTTCGGCCGGCGATCCTCGACGGATCGGGGATTTTCGCATTGTGCGGTTATGTCCGGGTTACGGGGGTAGAACATGATCTGTGCGGTCGAGTGGCGACCGCCGTCTCCATTGAGGAGCCTCACCATGCACGCTCGCAAATCCCTCGCCTCGGTCATCGCCATCGGCGCGACTGCCCTGGCTCTCAGCATGCCGGCCGCCCACGCGGCGCCCGCTGCCGCGAAGGTCCAGAAGGTCAAGACCAGCGTCTCCTTCACCACCTACAAGCTGAACGAACCCAAGGTCACGTTCGTCGGCAAGGTCAAGGCCAAGAAGGGCGTCTGCGAGAAGGGGCGGGTCGTCAAGCTCAAGCAGGTCGACCAGAACCTCAGGGTCGGCAAGGACCGTACGAACAAGAAGGGCGTCTGGAAGATCACCTTCAACGGAAACCAGGTCCACCCCGGGAAGTTCAAGATGTCGGTGGCCAAGAAGGTCGTGAAGAAGGGCGGCAAGAAGATCGTGTGCAGCGCCACCTCCAAGAAGGTCGACATCGGCGCCTGAGCGAGCACCACCTCCCCGCAGCACCCCTCGTGACAGCGGCCTCACGACAGCGGCCGTCCCGGGTTCGGGACGGCCGCCCGTGTCTCCTCGAGCATTGACGGCTCGGCCGTCAACAATTGCCAGTTCGAGCATCAACAATTGCCAGTTCGACGGTCAGAAGAGCGGGGTGACGTCTTCGCCCAGCTCGAGGGCCGCGAGGATCCGCGCCGCGTGTCGGGCTGCGTCGACACCGACCTCCACGTCGGCCGCGACCTCGTCGGCCCCGGGGTCGCCCGACGAACCCGGCGAACCCGGCGAACCCGGCGAGCCCGGCGAACCCGGCGAGCCCGGCGAACCCGATGAACCCGATGAACCCGGTAGAGCCGATGAACCGGACGCGCCGCCTGCCGGCGTACGCAGGGTCCGCTCGTGCAGCGCGGCCAGGAGCCGCTCGCGGGGCAGCCCGCGCAGGTGGAGCAGGGCCAGCGGGTCGTCGGCGACCAGCCAGGTCAGCTGGGTCAGCACCGCCAGGCCGTGGGGGCAGGGCTGGGCCCAGGCCTCGCACGAGCACGTCGACTCGAGCTCGCCGCCGTAGGGCAGCAGCTCGACGCCGGCATCCTCGGCGTCCTCGACCAGCTGGTGCGGCAGGTCACCGTCGAGCAACCCGGCGATGCGCCCGGACTCGGCGGCGACCAGCTCGACGAAGGTGTCCACCGCCTCGGACGAGATCTGCGGCAGCGTCACGGTCACCGTCCAGGCGTCGTCTCCCTGCTGTACGGCGGCGAAGACACTGCCGACGTCGATGGTCAGGGCACCGACCCGCCCTCCCCGGGCCAGCGAGCGCCCGGTCCGCAGGTCGTTGGAGTGGTACGCCGCCTCCTCGACCGCGCGACCGACCGCCTTGCTCCACCACGGTGACGGTCGCGAGCCACGGCGGGCGGCGAAACGGGGATGCGTGACCGCGCTCAATCGGCACCTCGCAGGGCGACCATGTCGCGCAGCTCCGAGTTGCTGAGCTCGGTCAGGCCGGCCTCTCCACGAGCCAGCACCGAGTCGGCCAGGGCCCGCTTGTGGGTGAGCAGCTCGGCGATGCGTTCCTCGATGGTGCCCTGGGTGATCAGTCGGTGCACCTGGACCGCACGGGTCTGCCCGATCCGGTAGGCGCGGTCGGTGGCCTGCTCCTCGACGGCAGGGTTCCACCAGCGGTCGAAGTGGATGACGTGGTCGGCGGCGGTCAGGTTGAGCCCGGTGCCCCCGGCCTTCAGCGACAGCAGGAAGACCGGTGTCTCCCCCGCCTGGAACCGCTCGACCATCGCCGAGCGCTCGCGCACGGGGGTGCCACCGTGGAGGAACTGGGTCGGGACGCCGGTCGCCTCGAGGTGCTGCTCGAGCAGGCGCGCCATCTGGACGTATTGCGTGAAGACCAGCACGCCGCCGTCCTCGGCGAGGACGGTGCCGAGCAGCTCGTCGAGCAGGTCGAGCTTCTCCGAGCGGCCGCGCAGCCTCGAGTTGGTCTGCTTGAGGTAGTGGGCCGGGTGGTTGCAGATCTGCTTCAGACCGGTCAGCAGCTGCAGGATCAGGCCGCGGCGGGCGTGCTCGTCGGCCCGCTCGATGCGATCCATCGACTCGCGCACCAGGGCCTCGTAGAGCACTGCCTGCTCGCGGGTCAGGCGCAACGGATGGTCGGTCTCGGTCTTGGCAGGCAGCTCCGGGGCAATGCCCGGGTCGGACTTGCGTCGCCGCAGCAGGAACGGCTCGATCAGGTCGGCGAACTGGCGCGCCTTGGTCGGCTCCAGCCCCGACTCGATCGGCCCGGCCCACACCTTGCGGAAGGCGTTGCGCGAGCCGAGCAGCCCGGGAATCGCCCAGTCGAGGATCGCCCACAGTTCGGTGAGGTTGTTCTCGACCGGGGTGCCGCTGAGCGCGATGCGGGCCACACTCGGCAGAGTGCGCAGCGCACGAGCCGTCGACGACTGCGGGTTCTTCACGTGTTGTGCCTCGTCGGCCACCACCAGGTCCCACTCGATCCCGGCCAGGTCACGCTTGCCCTTGGGCTGGCCGTCGGTGCGCATCGTGCCGTACGTCGTCAGCACGAAGCCGTCGGTGAGGCCTTCGAGGGTGCGAGAACTGCCGTGGAAGCGACGGACGGGGGTGCCGGGGGCGAAGCGTGCGATCTCGGCCTCCCAGTTGCCGAGCAGCGAGGCCGGACAGACCACCAGCACCGGCCCGGCCACGCCGAGGGAGCGACGGTGCAGGTGAAGCGCGATCACCGTGATCGTCTTGCCCAGCCCCATGTCGTCGGCCAGGCAGGCGCCGAGGCCGAGCGAGGTCATCTCGGCCAACCAGGTCAGCCCGTGCAGCTGGTAGTCACGCAGGGTCGCCTGCAGGTCTGCGGGTGCGGTGAGGGGTTCGCGGGTTGCCGCGGTGACGATCTGCTGGCGCACCTTCTCCAGGGTCGCGCCGACGATCACCTTCTCCTCGACGTCGTCGACGGAGACCTGACCGGTCAGCGTTGCCGCCAACGCCTGGGCCGGCTTGGCGGTGCGGATCAGCCGCTTCCCGGCCCGTTTCGCGGTCAACGGATCGACCAGCATCCAGTTGTCGCGGAGCTTGATCATCGGCGTGGTCGCCTCGGCGAGCTGGTCCATCTCGTCGTCGGTGAGCGGGTCGCCGTGCAGCGCCACCTGCCACTTGAAACTGAAGAGCGACTCCGTGCCGAAGAGGCCCTCGACCAGCGGCTCCTCCTGCTTGCCGTCACCCGGTCGCAGCTCGGCGCGCGTGGTCAGGTCGCGACCCAGTGTGCGCGGGAAGAGTACGTCGACCCCACGCGCCTTGAGCGCCGGCAAACCGTCGTCGAGCAGGCTGGCCAGCTCGATCGCGTCGAGGGTGAGCTGGTCGGGCACCTGCAGCTCGAGCAGCCGCTCGAGCACCGGCCAGGCCTCCGCGGCCGCGCGCAGCGCCTGGGTGGCGTGGATCCTCGCCCGCGAGCCGAAGCCGTGGGTGGCATCGCTCGACGGCTCGGTCCACAGCCGGGCGGCGTCGGCGAAGTGGAGGGGGTCCTGCTCGTCGTGCACCTGGAGGACCAGGCGCACCGTGCCACCGATCAGCTCCTCCTCGTCGGCCTCCATGCGCAGCGTCAACGCCACCAGCTGGGGCCGGTCGTCGGGCGCCTCGGGGTTGGCCAGCCGGGCCACCCGCTCCTGGATCCGTCGGGTCACGTCGCCGACTGGTTGACGTCGAGCGAAGGCCGTCCCGGTCGCCGCACGACCAGCGCCGGCGGCGCCCGACCGACGTACGACGGAGGAGGCGGGCGCCGACCTCGCCATCGCGTCGGCGACGGCGTGGACCACCCCACGGACCACGGTGATCGGCTCCTCCACGTGCACCCCGTGACGGGACTCGGCCAGGAGCCGCAACCGCTCCTCGTCGGCCGGATCGAGCTCGGCGATGCGCCAACCGGCCGTGTCGGGTGCCAGCTTTCCGGCGGCCACGAACTGCATGCCGAGCAGTGCGGCGCCGGCCAGCAGCGCCACGCTGGGGTGTGCGTCGTCCCGGCCGCGGGCCTTCGTCAGCACCGGCAGGGCGGCCCGCATCGGCAGGCTGACGGTGCGTCGCTCGTCGCTGAACTCGACCTGGCTGTCGCGGGCGGGTTCGGCGACCCGGAAGGTGGCCGGGCCGGTGACGGGGACGAAGCTCAAGCGAAACCTCCAGGGCGCGGGCGAGTCCTCGACGCTAACGCGTGGCACCGACGGATCGTTCCCGGGAAGCCCCAGGGCGCTGGGTCAGCGTGCCTCTGCTCCGACTCGACCGAGGCTGCGCAACCCGACGAGGACCAGCACCGCGCCGCCGACCACACCGACCGCCAGCCCCCACCAGGAGGGGTGCTCGGAGGCCAGCGCCAGCGTCGCCGAGGGAACCACCGAGGTGACGGTGGCCAGGATCAGCACGCGATAGCCGACGTGTCCGGTGACCCACCAACACGCGGCCCACACCGCGATCAGCAGTGCCGCCAGGACCAGGATCACCCAGACGTCGTTGTCGAACGGAGTCTCCGCCTTGGGCTTGGGGGTGTCACCGCCGGCCTCGTCGAGCTGCACGCTCAGGTCACCGAAGATGCCCTGAATGAGACGCATCACCGAGATCGCCAGGAGGAGCAGCCCGAGCCCGTAGCCGGCAATGCCGCCCACCACGATGCTGCTGAGGTCTCGGGTCGGGAAGAACCATCCGGCAACGGTCACCGCGATCGCGAACACGAAGACCGCGAAGGCGATGATCATCATCAGGTTGTCGCCGTCGCCGTCAGGATCGACGGCGTCACCGAACAGCTTCGTGTAGAGGAAGCCCAGGCCGACGATCGCGGTCAGCACGAACGGTGCCCGGCGGGAGAGCCAGAACCCGACCGCGCTGAGCGCGAGGACCAACGCGCCAACGGCGTACGGCGTGGCGTCGGCGTCGTCCATCGCGACCCCGAGCATCACGCCGGCACCGAGTGCGCCCAGGGCACCGGGCCAGGCGAAGAGGTTGAGCCGCCGATCGGGATCGCGCACCAGGAACCAGGCTGCGACGGCCACCCCGAGGAGCCCCAGCGTGGCCACGATGCCGAGTGAGAAGTTCGACCAGTCGAGGTCGTTGTCCTGGTGCCCGGCGCCCGGCTGCATCGACGCGTCCAGCGCGAGTCCGCCGCGCGAGTAGAGCGCGGAGAGCACGACCGTGGCCGACACCAACGCCGCACCGAGGGCGACCAGGAGGGTGTCGAGCTGCAGGGGTCCGGCACTGCGACCCACCCTCGGGAAGGCGATCGCCCTCGAGGAGCCGTCCGGCGGGGTGGTCGTGCCCGCACCGTGGGCTCGGCCCCGGCTCGCGTCGTACGCCGCCTGGGCCTGCTGGCCGTCGATCACGCCGGAGCGAACCAGCTCGTCAAGGGCGTCGTGGACCGGATCGGATCCGGGAGGGGTCTGGGTCATGGCCTGATCCTCCCGCTTCCCCGGGCCCCCGAAACCTCGACGCGCGGGCGAGGCGGGTCCGGGTCAGCGCGGAACCCGCGTCAGCCGACCCGGCGAGCCTCCTGGCCACCGAAGTCGTGGTCGGCCCAGGCCCACAGGGTCTGCGCGATGACGTCGGTGTTGGCGTCGAGCGCGGCCGTGTCGAGGTTGTCGATGTCGTCACAGGCCGAGTGGTAGCAGGCGTCGAACGGCTCTCCGGCGTCCCCGCCCCACTTCTGCGCCTGTTCCTCGCTCATGTATTCCTCCGCGCCGGAGAACGTCCCGGCGGTCGGGATGTCACGCTGCATGAACGCCGCGTGGTCCGAGCGACCGTCGACGTCGATGTAGTCGCTGTCGACCCCCTGGGCGTCGTACAAGGCGGTGAGGCTGTCGCGCATCTCGGTGCCGTTCGGGTCGTCGTCGTAGACGAACCAGCCCGGGTTGGGTGAGGCCACCATGTCGAAGTTGAAGTACGCCGCCAGCTCGCCGACCTGCGCGTCGGTCAGGCTGTCGACGTAGTGGGTGGAGCCGAGGAGGCCGAGCTCCTCGGCGCCCCAGAAGCCGAAGCGGACGTGGTTGGCGGGCGCGGCCGCACCCTGGGCCTGTGCCTCGGCGAAGGTCAACGCGGCCTCCAGGATCGCAGCCGTTCCGCTGCCGTTGTCGTTGATGCCGGGGCCGGCGTCGACGCTGTCGAGGTGGGCGCCCATCATCACCGTCTGCGCAGTGTCACCGCCCGCCCAGTCGGCGATCAGGTTGTACGACGTGCCGTAGCGGGTCTCGAACTCCTGCACCTGGGTCTCGAACCCGGCGGCGTCGAGCTGCCCCTGCACGTAGGAGACGGACGCCTCGTATCCAGGCTCGCCGGTCGAGCGGTTCCCACCGTTGGCGTCCGCGATCGACTGGAGCTCCTGCAGATGGGTCATCACCTCCTCGACCGGGATGTCGGGTGCGTCGGCCTGGCTCGGTGCGTGGGCCGGAGCGGCGCTGGGCACCCACCCCTGAACGGCCTGGGTGACCGTCTGGCTGACTGGCGGGGTGACCGGTTGCGCGTGTGCGGCCCCGGAGCAGACCGTTCCGGCAGCCAGGGCGGCGACTCCGGCCAGGGCGGCGAGGCGCGTGCGTGTGGGGGTCATGGCGTGTTCCTCCCGAGAGGTGACGTGTGGTCGACGCCCAGCCTTGGTGGGGCCGGGGGCGCAGGGCAAGGGGACGCCCGGTGTTAACTTTTGCCGGCACGCCCCCCGGTTAGGCTCAGCCCATGAGCATCCTCGACGCCCCCATCGCCCGCCTCGACGGCACCGCCACCACGCTCGGTGAGATCACCGGCGGCAAGGCGGCCCTGCTGGTCAACGTGGCCTCCAAGTGTGGCCTCACGCCTCAGTACGCCGCCCTCGAACAGCTCCACGAGCAGTACGCCGACCGCGGCTTCACCGTCGTCGGCATCCCGTGCAACCAGTTCGGTGGCCAGGAACCCGGCACCTCCGGGGAGATCGCCGAGTTCTGCTCGTCGACGTACGGCGTGACGTTCCCGATGACCGAGAAGGTCGACGTCAACGGCGACGACCAGCACCCCGTCTACGCGGAGCTGACCCAGGTCCCCGACGAGGAGGGCGAGGCCGGTGACGTCCAGTGGAACTTCGAGAAGTTCCTGGTCGCCGCCGACGGCCAGGTCATCTCGCGGTTCCGGCCCACGGTCACCCCGGACGACGAGCGCCTCGTCGACGGGGTGGAGGCGCTGACCTCCTGATCCGTCAGGGGTCCCCCCGGGGCCGAGCCCACGGGGGACAGTGAGTCAGTTCACGCCCATCCGGTCCAAAAGTCGGATGCGATGGAACGGTTCCGTTCCGTAGGCTTGTCTGGTGTCCACAACTACCCCGGAGCCGAGCGCTCCACAGACCAGTGCTCCCACAGACGACGACAAGCTCGACAAGTCCGTCCTGATCGTGGCGGGCGTGGTCGTGCTCGGCGCGATCATGTCGATCCTCGACATCACGGTCGTGTCGGTTGCCCTCGAGACCTTCCAGAACGACTTCGACGCCACCTCCGCCGAAGTCGCCTGGACGATGACCGGCTACACGCTGGCCCTGGCCTCCGTCATCCCCCTGACCGGTTGGGCCGCTGACCGGTTCGGCACCAAGCGGCTCTACCTGATCGCGGTGACCCTGTTCACCGCCGGATCGGTCCTGTGCGCCACCGCGACGGGTCTCGACCAGCTCGTGATCTACCGCGTGCTCCAGGGCCTCGGCGGCGGAATGCTGATGCCGCTCGGCATGACCATCCTGACCCGTGCAGCCGGCCCGCACCGGGTCGGTCGGGTGATGGCGATCCTCGGCATCCCGATGCTGCTCGGCCCGATCTTCGGCCCCATACTCGGTGGCTGGCTGATCGACGCCGCCTCCTGGCACTGGATCTTCCTGATCAACCTGCCGATCGGCGTCCTGGCCTTCGTCTACGCGTTCATCGTGCTGCCCAAGGACCACGTCGAGCCGTCCGAGTCCTTCGACTGGCTCGGCATGGTGCTGCTCTCCCCCGGTCTGGCCGCGTTCCTCTACGGCGTCTCGAGCATCCCCGAGGCCGGCACCATGTGGGACCGCGAGGTGTTGATCCCGGCCATCATCGGCATCGTGCTGATCATCGCCTTCGTGCCTTGGGCGTTGGCCAAGCGCAACATCCACCCGCTGGTCGAGCTGCGCCTCTTCCAGAACCGGCAGATGAGCATCGCTGTGATCGCGATGGCACTCTTCGCGATCGCGTTCTTCGGCGCCAGCCTGCTCTTCCCTCTCTACTTCCAGCAGGTGCGTGACGAGACCGCGCTGAGGGCCGGCGTACTCCTGGCTCCGCAGGGGATCGGCGCGATGATCACCATGCCGATCGCCGGCTTCATCGCCGACAAGCGCGGTCCGGGCAAGGTCGTCATGGTCGGCATCGCCCTGGTAACGATCGGCATGGCGATGTTCACCCAGCTCGACGCGGACACGTCGTACGCCTTCATCCTGGGCTCGCTGTTCGTGATGGGCCTGGGCATGGGCTCGACGATGATGCCGATCATGAGCTCGGCCCTGGCCACGCTCACCGACCACAACATCGCCCGTGGCTCGACGCTGATGAACATCACCCAGCAGGTGGCTGCCTCGATCGGCACCGCGCTGTTCTCGGTGATCCTCACCAACGAGATGAAGAGCCACGCGTCGGTGAACCTGGCCACGGACCTGAAGGACGCCAAGATCGGGGAGAAGGACATCGCCTCGGGGTCCGACGCGTTCGTCCAGTTCCTGGCCGACAAGGGCCTCTCCCCGGAGAAGTTCCAGGCGCTGATGGCCCAGGTGCCGGTCGACATGGCCTCCGCCTTCGCCACGGTGTTCATCGTGGGCACGGTCCTGGTCGGCTGCGTGCTGATCCCGGCGTTCCTGCTGCCACGCAAGCCCCCGGAGAAGCCGGTCGACCCGACCGCCATGGTCGGTCACTGACCGCTGACGCGGGTGTGGCTCGCAGTCACCCGGTGGCTGCGAGCCACACCACCGCCTCGTCGCGTGGGTCGTCCTTGCGGGCGTCGACGAGGTCCTGGGACCGGTCCTTCATGCTGTTGGCCGAATCCTCGTCGGTGTCGGAATAGGTGTTCGCCGCCCCGTCGAGCTGCACGCCGGCATCACCGATGGTGATGCCGTTGTCGGCGATGATGTCCTGCAGCATGGTCACGCAGCTGGCGTACTTCCCGGCCGGACCGTCAAACCCGTAGCCCAGCGCCTCGTGACGAACACGCGTGACCTTGGCGGAGTCGAGCACGCACGCGGCTGCCGCCGCACGAGCATCGGCGGAGGCAGCGATGCAGATCGACGCGAAGCTGCGGAGATCCTTGATCTCCGAGACCTCGAACTGGTCGCCACGCACGCCCACGTCGTAGGGGTCGGTTGACCCGATCAGGTCGTCGGCACCCGTGCCCATGAAGGCGGTGCGCGCAGCAAGCTTCTCGGCCAGCGAACCCAGGTCGGTGGCGATGGCGAGTTCGGCGTCCTCGATCTCGTCGTTGAAGTCGACAAGCCCGGAGGCGAGCTTGTCGAAGACGCCGAACGGTGTGTCGGCACCGAACGCCAGCTCCTTCTTGGGCTTCTCGCTGGCCAGGGAGTCGGCGACGGAAAGTGCCCCGGTGATCGCCGCCAGGGCGACCTGCCCGGCGGCCCCGATGCCGATGCTCACCACCCCGGCAACCGCACCGAAGATGGCCAGAGCCACCTTGTTGTCGGGACCATCGGCTCCCTTCATCGCCGAGACCGCGTGGTCGGCGGTGAGCGCGATCTGCTCGCGGGCCTTGCTCCACAGCACCCTCTCGCGCTCGATGTTGAGCTTCATCAGGGCCAGGGCTGCGAACTGGTTGCTCAGGTTGCCCGGCCACGTCTTGAGGTATTGGTCGCGGAACGAGGTGGCCGCGTCACCTGACCAGCCGACCATCTTGGCGCTCTCACTGCCCACCTGCCAGAGGTGGTAGTCGAGGTTGGTACCGCGAAACTCGGTGTCGCCGATCTTGAACGCCCCGCCGTTCAGCAGGGTGCCGGTCGTGTCGAGACTCAAGGCCTCCTGCTGGAAGTCGTCGGGATGAGGCATGTCGAGGAACGGCACGAACATCTCGATGATCGCCCCCTCCCATTGGGTGCGCCAGCCCCTGAAGGTGGCACCCGGGTCGGCAACGGTCGCGCCATTGGGGTGTCCGATCGTGTCGGTCACCTCGCCGGTCCTGAAATCGATCCTGACGACGTACGCGTCGTCGTCGGCGGCGGCGTCGTCGTCGGCGGCATAGGTGACAGTGGCCGGGTCGTCCTCATTGTCGACGGTCCAGTCTGGGGCGAGCCGAACCTCGGCCACGATCGCCTGCGTCACGATCTCATTGACAGTGCTTGAGAGTTGGTCGTAGCTCGACATGAACTTCCTTTCGTGAGGCGGGGCGGCGGCCCCGGCCGTGCCCAGCGGATCCGGACACGCAGAATGTGACGCACGCGCGGTACAAGAGGTTCCCGGTCCCCGGCGTGACGGCGGGGGCGGCGGCGGTGCCGGCAAGGTGCGGTCGTCCTTGCGCAGATCGGCCAGCTCGCCGGAGCGATCCCACATACGGTTGGCGGAGTCCTGGTCGGTGTCGGAGTTGGTGTTCGCGGCCGCGTAGGGCTGCGCGCCGGCGCCACCGATGATGGTGCCGTTGTCGGCGATGATGTCCTGCAGCAGAGCCCTGCTCACCCTGGCCGCGAGGCAGGCGCCGGGCGCTGCTCCCGGAGGGAGGGTCAGGCCTGTGTGCCCAGCGCCAACGGGTGTACGTCGGCCGCTGCTCCCGGAGGCGGGGTCAGGCCTGGGTGCCCAGCGCCAACGGGTGTACGTCGGCCGCTGCTCCCGGAGGCGGGGTCAGGCCTGGGTGCCCAGCGCCAACGGGTGTACGTCGGCCGCGCCGGCCTGCCTGATCGCCCGAGCGGCGATGGTCATCGTCCAACCGGTGCCGACCAGGTCGTCGAGGAGCAGGACCGGGCCGGCCGGGATCTCGCCCTGCAACTCGTAGCGGCGCAGCACCGCGGCCACCCGTTGTGCGGAGTTGGCCGAGCCGTGGCCGGGCTCGACCGAGTGGTCGACGATCGCGAAGCGCCCGACGACGGGCACCTTGAGGAACCGTGAGAGCCCGTCGGCGAAGTCGGCGGTGAGCTGCGCCTTGCGTCGTGACTCGACGAAGACGATGCCGACCACCTCGGGCTGCCAGTCGCCGAGCACTTCGATGACCGCCTTCACCAGCGGCACCGGCACCGGCCCGTCGGTGCCTGCCGGCGGATGGCCCTTGTCGTCGAAAGGGAGACCGGTGGACGGGTCGATCGCGGTGTCGGTGGGGGCGGCGTCACGGAACAGCTCGCGCAGGGCCTGGCCGTGGCGGAGGTCGGTCATCCGGGCCACCGCCCGGCCGGTCGAAGCTGCGTCGGCGATCTTTCCTTTGAGCTCGATGCCGAGGTTGGCCAACGCGGTCGGCCACATCTTGCGGGGGGCCACCTCGACCCCCGGCCGGCTCAGCTGTGCGTGGGCCTCGTCGAGCGACGCGTCGGACACCACGTCGGTGAACGAGACGCCGCCGCAGTTGTCGCAGCGCCCGCAGGGACCGTCGACCCGGTCGTCGAGCTGCGTGCGCAGGAAGGTCATCCGGCAATCGGTGGTGGAGATGTAGTCGAGCATCGCCTGCTGCTCGCGATCACGGGCCGCCTTCACCCGGTCGTAGCGCTCCTGGTCGTAGGCCCACTCGCGACCGGTGGACACCCACCCGCCCTGGACGCGTTGCACGGCCCCGTCCACATCGAGCACCTTCAGCATCATCTCGAGACGCGAGCGGCCCAGGTCGACGTACGTCTCGAGGGCGGGGGTGCCCAGCGGCTTGTCGGCGCCGGCCAGCGCGGAGAGCACCTGGCGGACCTGTGGCTCGGGTGGGAACGCGAGGGAGGCGAAGTACTTCCAGATGTCGCGGTCCTCCAGCGCTGGCAGGAGCACGACGTCGGCACGCGCTGTGCCGCGACCGGCGCGGCCGACCTGCTGGTAGTAGGCCACTGGCGACGACGGCGCCCCCACGTTGACCACGAAGCCGAGCGTGGCGTCGAAGCCCATGCCGAGCGCACTGGTGGCGACCAGGGCCTTGACCCGGCCGGTGGCCAGGTCGGACTCGAGGGCCTCGCGCTCGGTCGGGTCGGTCTGGCCGGAGTATGCCGCGACGGTGTGGCCGCGAGCCCGCAGGAAGGCGGCGATCTCCTGGGTCTGCGCCACGGTGAGCGTGTAGATGATGCCGGAGCCGTCGAGCTGGCCGAGATGGTCGGCCAGCCAACCCAGGCGCTGCTCGGCGGTCTTCAGCTTCACCACGGCCAGGTGCAGGGACTCGCGATCCAGCGACCCGCGTTGCACGAGCACGTCCTGGCCCAGCTGCTCGGCCACGTCGAGGGTGACCCGCTCGTTGGCGGTGGCGGTGGTGGCCAGGACCGGGATGCCGTCACGCAGGTCGTCGAGCATGGTGCGGATCCGGCGGTAGTCGGGCCGGAAGTCGTGACCCCAGTCGGAGATGCAGTGGGCCTCGTCGACCACCAGGAGCCCGGCGGTGTCGGCGAGCCGGGGCAGCACGTTGTCGCGGAACGCCGGGTTGTTCAGCCGCTCCGGTGACACGAGGAGGACGTCGACCTCACCGGAGTTGATCGACTCCTCGATCCGGGTCCAGTCCTCGATGTTGGTCGAGTTGATGGTCACCGCATGAATGCCGGCCCGCTCCGCGGCACCGATCTGGTTGCGCATCAGGGCCAGCAGCGGGGAGACGATCACCGTGGGGCCGGCGCCCTGCGCACGCAGCAGCGCGGTGGCCACGAAGTAGACCGCGGACTTGCCCCAACCGGTCTTCTGCACGACCAGGGCGCGGCGCTTGTCGACGGCCAACGCCTCGATCGCGGTCCACTGGTCCTCGCGCAACTGCGCGTCGTCACGCCCGACCAGCGCCTTGAGGTGGCGCTCGGCGGCGTCGCGCGCAGTGCGGCGTACGTCGTTGTCGGGTGCGGTGTCGGCCGCGGTCTGGGTGGAGGTCTGGGAACCGGTGGAGCTCATGCCCGCATGTCTACCAGCGATCGGGGACACAGCTCCGCCCGCGGCTCGGCCGGTGCTTCTCCCGGGCTCGGACGGATACCTCTTCGGGGCCGAAATGGCGCGCTCTTCCCGGCCGAAATGGGAACCTCCCGGCCGAAATTTCGGCCGGGAGGTTCCCATTTCCCCGGGTACCCGGGGAAATGGGGGGCAGGTGAGTGAGACGGGTGGCGACGCTCAGGCGAGAGCGGCGACCGCGGCGTCGTAGTCGGGCTCCTGGGTGATCTCGGGGACCAGCTGGGAGTGCACGACCTTGCCGTCGGCGTCGAGCACGACGACCGAGCGGGCCAGCAGCCCGGCCATCGGGCCGTCGGCCATCGTGACGCCGAAGTCCTCGCCGAAGGAGGAACGGAACGCCGAGCCGACCTTCACGTTCTCGATGCCCTCGGCGCCACAGAAGCGAGCCTGGGCGAAGGGGAGGTCCTTTGAGACGTTGACCACGGTGGTGTTCTCGAGTCCGCCGGCGAGCTCGTTGAACTTGCGGACACTGGCCGCGCACACACCGGTGTCGATGGACGGGAAGATGTTGAGGACGGTGCGTCCCGGGACGTCGCCGGAGCTCAGGGCCGAGAGGCCCTCACCGACGAGGTCGTACGCCGGCGCGGAGGCGCCGACTGTCGGCAGCTCGCCGACCGTGTTGACGGGGGATCCCTTGAATGCAGTGGTAGCCATGCCCCATTCCTACACGGTCGGCACGAACCGACGGCGTGCAGGTCGCTCCGTGGGCAGACGAGAGATCGGTGGGTCGAGGCTCAGGCGTGGTCGGTGAAGGAGCCGCCGGCCAACACCGGCACCGTCGTACTCGCGTCGATCTCGGCCGCGACCGCCACGTCGTCCTCGAACCCCTTGTCGACCAGCTCACGCCCACTGGCACAGGCATGCAGCGCCTCCCGCAGGTCGGCCTCGACGGCCCGGAACGCCTGCTCGGCCACCCGGGCCTCGGGCGAGAGGGTGCTGAGCCCGAGGTCGACGAGCGCCGCCAGCACGGCGCCGGCACCCCACAGGTCCTCGACGCAGGGACGCAGCGTGTCACCCGGCCAACGCTCGCCGGCCGCGACCACGGCCACGGTCGACGTACGCCCTCGGGACCAGGCCTCGCGGGCCAGGTGGGCGGCGACCGCGCGTCGGTTGCGCAGGCTCGCGGCAATCACCTCGGCGCCGGATTCGGCGATCGCGTCACAGATCGTGGAACCGTTGGGGCTCGGCAGCACCAGCTTGGTGAGGTCGGTGGCCCGCTGCAGCGACGACGGAGACAGGGAGACGTGCCGGCCCTCGAGCCCGAGGGCCTCGAACCGGCCCACTGCCAAGGTCGCACCCTCGCGCATGGCGAGCTCCTTGGCCCGCGCATCACGCCACCGGAACGGGAACACCTCGATGCCACGCTCCACCGCGACCGTGACCGAGGTGGTGAAGGAGAGCACGTCGACGACCACTGCGTGGTCACACCCGCCGAGCGCCTCGGCACCGACGGGACCCCACTCGAACCTGACGTCGTACGTCGTCTGGCGGTGGGCCTGATCGAATGCGTCGCTGTGCGTGTTCACGGCCCAGTTCTACACGCTCGGTCGGCTCCACACACCCGCCCCACCCACACCACTGCACACCCCACTGCCCCCGCAGTTACCGAAACGTATGCAGGTTTTCGGTCGGCGGAACCTGCATACGCTTCGGTAACGCTGGTGGGGGTCGGCGGCCGTCAGGGGAAAGCCACTCCGGGATGTCGCATTCGGGGAACAAACCATCCCTTCCACCCCTACTATCCGATCAACCGGGACCACGGGGGTCCCCTTCTCGTGGGAGGGCCCACATGTCTCGTGCCCGTCTTGTCCTCGCCAGCGGCCTGGGGGCCGCTGCTCTCGTCACCGGCGGCCTCGCCTCTGGTGCGGTGACTGCATCCGCGCTCGCCGAGCCAGGTGACAGCGCAACGTGTCCGGCCGCGTTCCCCGCCGATGAGTTGACCCTGGGTGACGGGGTCACCGGCCTGACCACCGCCGGCAGCTACCGCCGCGACGGGGTGGAGCACGACTCCACGACCGTCCCCGAGGGCTTCACCGGGATCTACCGCGGCTCGATCGATGACCCGGGCGGTGACCTGCTCGTCTTCGAGCTCGAGGGGTCCCGCATCACGCACAGTGACGGCAGCGTGGATGCCGGCATCTGGGCGGGGATGTCTGGCTCGCCGGTCTTCGCCGCCGACGGTCGCCTGATCGGCGCGGTCTCCTACTCCTTCACCGGTCTCCTCGGCAGTACCTTCGCCGGCGTCACGCCTGCCGACCAGCTCTATGACCTGCTCGACGACGGAGCGCCGGCCGCGCCGGCCCGCATCAAGTTGTCGTCCAAGGAGCAGCAGCAGCTGGTCCGTGGCGGGCTCCCGGCCACAGCCGCCGAACGCGGCCTTCGACAGCTCACCCCGGAGGTGACCCTCTCAGGAGTGAAGGGGGCGAAGCAGGTCTCCCTGAACCGCATCGCCGAGCGGTTCGGGATGGCAGCCCCCAGCCTGACCGGCGGCACGTCCGGCCCGGCCGAGGAGGTGCCGATCGTTCCCGGCTCCAACTTCGCCGCCGCCGACAGCTTCGGGACGATCTCGCTCTTCGGGGTCGGCACCACCACGGCCGTCTGCGACGACCGGGCCATCGCCTTCGGTCACCCGGCGAACTGGGCGCCGAGCACGGAGTCGGTCCACGGCGCCACCACCACGATCATCCAGGGTGACGGTGCCGGCTCCTACAAGATGGCCAACCTGGCCGCTCCGGTCGGCACCCTGGTCAGTGACCACCTCGCCGGGATCGTCGGCCAGCTCGGCGAGATCCCCGCCACCGCGACCGTCTCCTCGACGACGACGGGCCCCAAGCCCCGACAGTCCCTCAGCCACGTGCCGAACCCCGCGGCCCTGGGCTACGTGGTGGCCAACCAGACCTACCTCGACACACTGCTCACTCTCGACCAGGACGCGGGCGGCTCGGTCAGCCTCTCGTGGAAGATCACCTACCAGCGCGCGGACGGGTCGACACACGTCTTCACCCGCTCGAACGAGTACGCGGCCGACAGCTGGCTCTCCGAGGTGGTCACTGCCGACGTCGGTGCAGATGTCGACGCCATCGTGAACAACCCCTTCGAGCCGGTCGTCGTCACCGACGTCGAGGTCACCGAGGACGCATCCCGGGAATTCCGGATGCTCAAGCTGGGCAAGGTCGAGCTGCGTCAGGGCAAGAAGTGGCTGAAGCTGCAGCGCAACGGCAAGGCCCCGCTGAAGCCCGGAACGACCATGAAGCTGCGGATCAACCTGGTGCCGTCCAGCGGCGCCTCCACGGCGAGCGCCGTCTCGAAGGTGGTGTCGGTGAAGATCCCGAAGAAGGCGACCCGCACGGGCCACCTGGCGATCGTCGGCAACGGTGTCAGCTTCGACGACTTCTACTTCGACGAGTACTACCCCGAGGAGAACGCGGCCAAGAGTCTCCCTGCCCTCCTCGCCCGGCTGCAGGCACAACCAGGTCAGGACGACGTGACCATTCAGCTGATGCACGCGGTCAAGGGCAAGAAGAAGCCGCGGGTCGTCACCCAGACCTGGCAGGCTCCCGACGTGACCACGGGCAGCTTCGACGTCCGGCTCAAGCAGGCAGGAGCCAAGGCCAGGCGCTAGACGCTGGGACCGTTCCCGCCAGGCTTCAAATCGCGCACGTGCACGGTTGTGACAGGAGTTCTGCCGGCCGATTCCGTCGTCACAACGGTGCACGTGCGCGATTGCGGCCCCGGTCGTCTCAGATCCGGCCGCGTCTCAGTTGCCGAGGATCACCAGATCCTGACGCGCTGGTCGGCGTCGAGCCAGAGGCCGTCGCCCTCGACGGTCTCGAACGCGGCGTGGAACTCGTCGAGGTTGCGCACGATGTTGGCGCGGAACTCCGGCGGGCTGTGCGGGTCGATGGTGAGGTACTGCTGGTCCTGCTCCTTGCGGCGCTTGGTGCGCCAGCAGTAGGCCCAGTTCATGAAGAGTCGCTGCGACCCACTGGCGTCGGCGGGCTCACCCCCGACAGGCGCACCGAGTGAGAGCTGGTAGGCCTTGTGCCCGATGGTCAGGCCGCCGAGGTCGCCGATGTTCTCACCGACCGTCAGCGCACCGTTGACCCGCTCGCCCGGCAGGTTGCGCGGCTCGAAGGCGTCGTACTGCTCGATGAGGGCCTTGCTCTTGACCTCGAAGGCGGCCTTGTCAGCCGGGGTCCACCAGTCGTTGAGGTTGCCGGCTCCGTCGTACTGGGCGCCCTGGTCGTCGAAGCCGTGTCCGATCTCGTGGCCGATCACCGACCCGATGCCGCCGTAGTTCTCCGCGGCGTCGGCGTCGGGGCTGAAGAACGGCTTCTGCAGGATGCCCGCCGGGAAGCAGATCTCGTTGGTGCCGGGGTTGTAGTAGGCGTTGACGGTCTGCGGCAGCATGAACCACTCGTCGCGGTCGACCGGCGAGCCGATCTTGGCGAGCTGGCGGTCCGTCTCGAACGCGGCCGCCGCGGCCACGTTGCCGATCAGGTCGTCACGGCTGACCTGCAGCCCGGAGTAGTCGCGGAACTTCTCCGGATAGCCGATCTTGGGGCGGAAGGTGGCCAGCTTCTCGTAGGCCCGCTCCTTGGTCTCCTCGGTCATCCACTCGAGCGCCTCGATGGAGACCCGGTAGGCCTTGAGCAGGTTGTCGACCAGCTCGTCCATCAGCTCCTTGGAGCGCGGCGGGAAGTGCCGGGAGACGTACTCCTCACCGACGGCCTCACCGATGGCGCCCTCGACGAAGGCAACGCCACGCTTCCACCGCGCGCGCAGCTCGGGCGTGCCGTTGAGGGTGCGGCCGTAGAAGTCGAAGTTGGCCTCGACGAAGTCGTCGGTCAGGTACGGCGCGCTCGAGCGCAGCACCCGGCTGAGGAACCACGGACGCCACTGCTCGATCGAGACCTCGTCGAGCACCGTCGACAGGTTCTGCAGGAAGGACGGCTGGCGCACGCAGGTCTCGGCGAGGAGCTGCTCGTTGCCACCGAGGTTGGTGGCGTAGGCCTTCCAGTCGAAGCTCGGCGCCAACGCCACGAGCTCGTCGTACGTCGTGAGGTTGTAGGTCTTCTGCACGTCGCGGGTCTCGGCGCGCTCCCAGTGGCCCTTGGCGATGCGGGTGTCGACGTCGAGGACGACGCGAGCGGCGCCGGCCGGGTCGTCCTGGCCGGCCAGGGTGAAGAGGCGCTCGAGGTAGGCGACGTACTTCTCACGGACCTCGGCGAACTTGTCGTCGCGATAGTAGGACTCGTCGGGCAGCCCGAGGCCGCCCTGGCCGATGTTGAAGAGGTAGCGGTCGGAGAACTTGTCGTCTGTGTCGACGAACGACCCGAACAGGCCGGCACCGCCGACCCGCTCGAACTCGCCGATGAACGCGGCCAGGTCACGGACGTCGCGCAGCCCGGCGACCGCGTTGATCAGCGGCTGGATCGGCGTGATGCCCCGGCGGTTGACCGTCTCGGTGTCCATGAACGAGGCATGGAGGGCGCTGATCTTCGCGCCGTTCTCGGAGAGCTCGGCCGGATCGGTGGCGGCAAGGTCCTCGATGATCTCGCGGACCTGCTCCTCGGCGGCGTCGGCCAGCTGGACGAACGGCCCCCAGCTGGAACGGTCGCTCGGGATCTCGGTCTCCTCGAGCCAGCGCCCGTTGACGTGGCCGAAGAGATCGTCCTGGGGACGGATGTCGGGGTTCATGCCCGGTCGGGCGTCGTCAAGAATGCTCACGGCGACGACACTAAGCCATGCCTGTCAACCGGTGCCGCACGCGCGGGGCCACAATCCGGCACGTGCTCGGCTGTGACGGCGGCGGAGACCCGATCGCGGCCGCAACTCCGCACGTGCGGAGTTGTGACGGGTTGCCGACGCCCGAGGACGCGCCGGACGGACGCGTCGATCCACGAGCCTGAGCACGCGAGCGGCTCAACCGAGGTCGCGGAACGCCTTCTCGAGTACGTCGCTGCCGGCCAGCCGTCGCTCGGTGTGGTCGATGTGGTTCCACGTCGGCCAGTCGTAGGTCATCGAGACAGCCTCGTCGTCGACGACGATGTGCAGGCCCAACGACGTGATCTTCACCAGCTCGGCGGGCCTCCCGGTGCCGAGGGCCATGCGGGCGGACGGGTCGGCGAGGCCCAGCATCGGCCACGGGATGCGCAGTCGCACGGTGTCGCGCTCGGTCTGCCACGTCGATAGCGAGTCGAAGTCATCCGCTTCAGGGTCCCAGGAGCCCTCGACCAGGTTGCCGATGTCCTCGAGCTCGGCCGGCACCCGCTTCCCGTCGACCACCAGCGAACGGTTCACGATCTGGCGGAACAGGTGCCAGCGTCGACCGGCGTCGGGGTAGTCGATCGCTTCGGTGGTGTAGAGCCGGATCGGCTCGAGCTCGGCGCGCACGTAGGCACGCGCCGTACCGGCCTCGGTGTCGACGACGATGCGGTGGTCCGGGCCGCCACCGGGCAGCGTGTCGACCAGCAGCTCCAGGCGCCTGGGCAGCCCGTCGCGGCCGGTGACGTCGAGGTTCAGGAAGGCCGCGTCGGCCTCGGCCAGCACGTATTTCACGGTCCCGGTCTCGGGAGTCAGCTCGCGCGCACTGTCGGGCACGCGGGCGCTGTCGGTGGCGATCACGCCGAACCACTGCTCGTTGGTGAGCGGGTCGTGCCACAACTGGCGACGCTCGGCGTCCTGGCTCTCCATGGTGTTCCAGGTGCGCTTGAACCACTCGTCGGTCCACGAGAACACGAACGCGCCACCCAGACCCTGGTCGTGGATCAGGTGCATCAGGTCGGCGTCGATCTGCATCGCCTCCTGCTCGCTGTGGTTTCCCTGGTCCCGGCCCAGCGCGCCACGGTGGGCCGAGCCGATTGAGGCGGGCACACCGAACTCGGTGACCAGCAGCGGCATGTGGGGCGCGAAGTGTTCCTTGAGCCGCACCAGGTAGCCGGCGTACGGATCGGGCTCGCCGCGCCACGTCGTCTCCTGCAGCCCGGGCTCGTGGCGCAGGAAGTCGGGGTAGTAGGGGTAGGCGTGGAAGCTGGCGAAGGTGCCGCCGGGCCAGGCCTTCGTCGGCAGCACGTGATTGGCGTCGACGCCGACCAGGTCCTCCTCCTTGAGAGGCTCGTCGGGGTGCTCCAGCGGATCGGTGGTCGGCCAGTTCGCGAAGGCGATCGGGACCGAGACCCCACGCTCGGCCTCGGCCGCGGCCAGTCCGTCCATGTGCCGCGCGATCCAACGCTCCGTGGCGGTGGCGTCGTCGGTCGCGGCGAAGAAGTCGCCGGGAGCGTACGCCGCGTGCGCGTCGACCCGATTCGTGCGGCGGGTCGCTGCGGGGTCCCACTCCACACCGACGATCCAACTGATCAGCCACCGCGAGACGTCGGTGCTCCACGTCCCCGAGGCGTGCCCCGGCTGCTCGGGTCGAGTCAGGTCGCCGTGCACGGCGTCGGAGACATCGCGGAGCTCGTTGGTGAACGCCTCATCGACGGCGGGGGTGTAGAGGGTCCGGTCCTCCTCGACGTAGGACTCGTCGGGCAGGTAGACGCCCTGCACCAGGAAGAGCGGGGCATCGTCGTGGGCCTCGTTCCACCTGGCCAGCTCGTCGTAGAACGCCGGCGGGTGCAGGGTGTAGTTGCGGATCACCCGGATCCCCAGGTCGGCCATCTCCGCGAACCAGCGGCGGTAGTCATCCGCAGTGAGGACGTCGATCTCGCCGGGCTGGTGCAGGGGCACCGTGCTACCCAGGTTGATGCCGGGCAGGAAGGTCTTGTCGCCCGAGGCGGTGTGCAGCCGGAATCCGTCGGCGTCGGACTCGGCCACCAGGTCGAGCCCGTTGACCACGGATGGCGTCGGCGACCAGGACACGGGCTTCTCCTTGTCTCCGTCGCCGCTGCAGGCGCTCAGCGTCGAGGCCATCAGCAGCATGGCCAGCAGCCCCATCAGGGGCCGGGACCGGTCGGCGTACTTCATCGGACGTCGAGCACCTGGTTGAGCTCGAAGTGCATCGGGTCGGTGTAGTTCCAGTCGCCGCCCCACCCGAAGCCCCACTTCTTGAAGATCTGCACCACGGTGCGGTCCATCTGCCCGACGGTGCCGCGGCCGTTCTCGGCGGAGTTGATGTCGATCGCCATGCCGAAGGCGTGGTTGGACAACGAGTGAGATCCGGCGATGAAGCGTGGGTAGTAGCAGCCCGCAGTCTGGTAGACCTTGTCGGCCAGGCCCCGCTCGACCACCTCGGTCAGCGCCGCGCGCAGCTGGGACAGCATCACCTTGTGGCAGGTCACCCGGCCCAGGATCGGGACTTCCTCGGTGCGGATGTTCGCCGCGACCCAGCTCGCTTCCGGAATCACCCGACCGCCCTCGACGCGGTAGTTGTAGACACCGACCGCCGAACCGACCGAGTCGCCGGTGGGCACCGCAGTGAGGCGCGCGTCGGGGTCGAGGCCGTAGCGCGCGACGGCGTCGAGCATCTGGATGGAGACGTCCTCGTCGCCGATGATCTTCCTGATCGGCTTGCGCACCGTCTGTGGCGACTTGATGCCGGTGGCGATCACCATCGCATTGCCCTCGACCATGTCGAGGGACTCCCCCCACTTGTCGTTGACCACCAGGTCGAGGCCCTGCGGCTGGTCGGCGTAGGCACCGATGTGGGCGGTCGGCGCGTCCTTGTCGGCACCGAGACGCACGAAGGACTGCGCGTCGGAGATCTGCTTGCCGAGCTTCTGGACGGTGGCGATCTCGCCGCCCGCGACCCGCGACCAGATCTCCTCCTCCTTGCCGGAGGTGGTGAAGCGACGGAAGCTGGCCGGCTCGACGGCAGCGAGGGTGACCACGCGGTTCTGGATCGGCACGGAGGCCATCGAGAACTGCTCGGCGGCCTCGACGCCCTTGAGGCCCTTGATCTGCTCGACCATCTCGTCGGAGAGCGGCTTGGTGCTGTAGACGAGGATGTCGGCGATCTCGAGGGAGTCCTCGAGCGGGCCGGGCGGGTCGACGGCGTGGTCGGGGTCGGCGACGGGGTAGTCCTGGCTCGGGCTGGTGCTCTCGCTGGGGCTCTCGCTGGTGTCGGACGAGGACGAGCCCGTCGCGCTCGCGTCGTCCTTCTTGTTCGCGTCCTTGTCGCCACACGCCGCCGCCATCGTCAGGGCGCACGTCATCACCAGTGCTGCGGCCAGTGCGCGACGTCGAACGAACATGTGGTGGGCCCCTCCCCGAACACGGAAATCCTAAGGGGTCGGGGGTTGCCACCGGGCCCGAACCTCCGGTGTCACAACGTCATACGTCTCGGTGGCTCGAGCGACCACACCGGATGACGTTGCGGGACGGGTCAGGCGCGGCGGCGGATCTCCTCGACGATCGCGGGCACCACCTCGTGCATGTCGCCGACCACGGCGTAGGTCGCCTTGGTCATCATCGGCGCCTCGGCGTCGGTGTTGATCGCGAGGATGGTCTTCGAGCTGGCACAGCCGGCCCAGTGCTGGATGGCGCCACTGATCCCACACGGCACGTAGAGGTCGGGCGCGATCCGGCTGCCGGTCTGGCCCACCTGCTCGTGGTGCGGACGCCAACCCAGACTGGTGACCACCCGGGAGACACCGAGCTGCCCGCCGAGCAGCTCGGCCAGCTCGCTCACCGCGCCGAAACCCTCGGGTCCACCGGCTCCACGCCCGGCACCGACCACGACGCGCGCCGACTTCAGGTCGCCGGACTCGTCGGGTGCGCCCGGCTCGGTCGACACCACGCGAGCGACCAGGTCTGCCTCCGTCAGCGTGGGGGCGAGCTCCTCGACGGTGGGCTCCGTGGCGCTGTCGGCGGGTGTGGCCTCGACCGCGTGACCGGCCACGCTGAACACCGCGGGACGCTGCGTCAGCTGCATCTCCTCCAGCGCCAGGCCGCCCGCCACCTGCCGGGTCACCACCAACGGGGACAGCCCGTCGAAGGCCACCGCGTTCGCCGCCATGGGTACGTCGAGGCGCGCGGCGACGTGGGCCAGCACCTCGTTGCCGCGAGGGGTGCCGGCGGCGGTGACCACCACGGCACCTGCCCGGTCGCGGGCCTCGATCAGGGCCGCCGCCCAGGCGGCCGCGGCGTACGACGCGAACCCCTCGCCGCCAGCGGTGTACAGGGTGGAGATGCCGTGCTTGCCCAGCTCGTCGAGGTCGGGCCGCGCCCCGACCACGAGAGCGTGCACCGGGACCCCGCCTCCCTCGGCGGCCAGGTCACGGGCGAAGCGGAGCGTCTCGAGTGAGGTGTCGGTGACGCCCTCCGCGCCCGTCTCGATCAGGACGACGATCATCGGAGGACCCCCAGGGACTGGAAGAGGTCGACGACGGCGGGAGCAGCCTCCGGGCCCTCGCCCAGCACCTGCACGCTCGAGGGAGTCGGCGGGGGCAGGGTCAGCCGGACCCTGCCCGACCCCACCGGAGCGCGCGAGGGCTGCCGCATCTCGATCTCCACCTTCTTCGCGCCCATCCGCCCCTTGATCGTCGGATAGCGCGGCGACACCCCACCCTCGCTGACCGCCACCACGGCCGGAAGCGGCAGGTCGAAGGTCTCCCGGCCACCGTCCGGGGCGTCCCCGTGGGCGATCGCCCGCCCGTCCTGGATCGAGACCGTCCTGATGCCCGTCACCACCGGACGCCCGAGGGCGTGGGCCAACCGCACCGGCACCTGGAAGTCACCGGTGTCGGCGGCGTCGTTGCCGAGCAGCACTAGGTCATGGGTGCGGCCCGCTTCGGCATGCGCACGGACCACCTCGGCGATCTCGTGGGCGATGTCGGACGGCCCGAAGTCACGCAGGTCGGTCTCGACCAAGGTCGCCGCACCGGCCCCCACCGCGAGTGCGCTGCGCAGCTGCTCGACCGTCTCGGCCGCCCCGATCGAGACCAGGCTGACCGTGCCTCCGTCTGCCTCCACGAGCTGCGCGGCCAGCTCGACCGCACAGTTCTCGTGCTCACTGAGCGTGGAGCCGACGTAGCGCGCGTCGACCGCCTGGGCGTCGTCGGTCAGCAGCACCTGCCCCGACGAGTCGGGCACCCGCTTCACGCAGACCAGCACGTCGACCATCAGCGGATCCGGGCGTTGTCGGGGTCGAGCAACGGCGTGCTGTCGACCGACTCGACGGTCACGGGGTAGAGCTCCTCCATGTAGGAGACCGCGAGCTGGTTCCCGAGTGTGGCCTGATCGGGTGGCAGGTAGGCCATCAGCACGTGCTTGCCGAGGGTGGGTGCCGACCCGGCACTGGTCACGTAGGGGTGGTGTCCGTGGCCGTCGGTGAGGGTGCCGCCGTCGCCGGTCAGGACCGGCTCGCCGCCGAGCATGTAGCGCTTCATGCCGGACGCGGAGGTGTGGTCGTCGACCGTCATGGTGCAGAGCACCGTCTTCGGCTCCTCCTCGCGCTGCTTCACGTAGGCCTCGCGACCGATGAAGTCGGCCTGCTTCACCTTGGGCCGCTGCATGGACGCCTCGACGATGCTGCGCTCCGCGTCGAGCTCGAAGCCGAACGCGCGGTAGCCCTTCTCGATCCGACCGGTCGTGCCGTAGACCCCGATGCCGACCGGTACGGCGCCATCGGGCTCGCCCGCTTCGTGCAGCAGCGACCAGAGCCGAGCGCCCTCCTCCATCGGGACGTAGAGCTCCCAGCCGAGCTCACCCACGTAGGAGATGCGCGAGGCCAGCACCCCGAGGTTCCCGACCTCGATGTTGCGGCAGCTGAGGAAGCCGAAGCCGCCGTCGCTGATGTCGTCGTCGGTCAGTCGACCGAGGATGTCGCGGGCCTTCGGCCCCCAGAGCCCGATCGTGGAGTACGCCGACGTCACGTCGACCACCGCGGCTCCGCCGTCGGCCGGCATCCGGTCCGCGAACCACTTCTTGTCCGCCATGCCGTGGGCACCGCCGGTGACGACCCGGTAGTGGTCGTGGGCCAGTCGCATCACGGTCAGGTCGGACTTGAAGCCGCCGCGCTCGTCGATCACCGGGGTGTAGATCACCTTGCCCGGTGCCACGTCGGCCTGCGCCACGACGATGCGTTGCACGGCGTCCATGGCACGCGGCCCGACGACGTCGAAGATCGCGAACGCGGTCAGGTCGACGATGCCGGCGCGCTCGCGCATCGCCAGGTGCTCGGCGTTGATGATCGGCGACCACCAGCGGCTGTCCCACTCGTGCTCGCGCGGCATCACCCGGTCGCCGTACTCGCCCAGGAGCGCCTCGTTGCCGTCGTACCAGTGCGGTCGCTCCCAGCCGACCGTCTCGAAGAAGCGAGCGCCCTGTTCGGTCTGGCGGGTGTGCATCGGGGCCAGCCGCTTGCCGCGCTCGCCCTCCCACTGCTCGCCGGGGTGGACGATGCCGTAGGTCTTGATGAACGCCTCGGAGGTGCGCGCCTTCACGTGGGACCTGGTGCGTTGGTGGGGGTAGAAGCGGGCGATGTCGCTGTGGTGCACGTCGATCTCGGAGCTGCCGTGCGTCATCCACTCGGCGACCGCCCGGCCCACGCCGGGGCCCTCCTTGATCCAGACCGCAGCGGCCGACCAGAGGCCCTTCACCTCCGAGGTCTCGCCGAGGATCGGCGCCCCGTCGGGGGTGAGCGAGAGGAGCCCGTTGATCGCGTAGCGGATCTCGGCGCCGTCGGCACCCAACGCGTCGGGCATGAGCTCGAAAGCCTGCTCCAGCTGAGGATCGAAGTCCTCCTGGGTGAAGGGCATCTCGGTGGGCGAGAGCTTGGCCTGGTCGATGGACGGGATCTCGTCGGGCTCGTGCAGGATCGCGCGGTGGGCGTAGGAGCCGACCTCCATGTCGGCGCCGTGCTGGCGCTCGTAGCAGAAGGTGTCCATGTCGCGCACGATCGGGAAGCTGATCTCCCCGGGCCGCTCGGCCAACTGTGGGATCGGGCCGACCGAGATCATCTGGTGCACGGCCGGGGTGAGCGGAATGGCCGCGCCGGCCATCTTGGCGATCCGCGGACTCCACACGCCGCAGGCGACCACGACGGTCTCGGCCTCGATGGTGCCGCCGGAAGTCTCGACGGCGCTGATTCGCCCGTCGGTGACCACCAGGTCGGTGACCTCGACGTTGGGTACGACGGTGAGTGCACCCAGCTCCAGAGCCTTCTCGCGCATGATCGTGCCGGCCCGGAGCGAGTCGACGACGCCGACGGACGGCGTCCAGAAGGCGCCGACGATGTCGTCGGTCTCGATGAAGGGGATCTTCTCCTTCACGTGCTCGGGGCCGACCAGCTCGGCCTCGATGCCCCACGCCCTGGCGCTGGACATCCGGCGGCGCAGCTCCTCCATGCGCTCCTCGGTGCGGGCGATCTCGTAGCCGCCCGACTGGGTGAAGACATCCATCTCCTTGTACTGCCGGACCGAGTCCAGCGTGAGATCGGTGATCTCGCGGGAGTGGTCGACCGGGAAGATGAAGTTGGAGGCGTGGCCGGTGGAGCCGCCCGGGTTCGGCAGGGCGCCCTTGTCGATCTGCACGATGTCGCGCCAGCCGAGCCGGGCGAGGTGGTGCACGAGGCTGTTGCCCACGATGCCGGCGCCGATCACCACGACGCGTGCGCTGCCCGGAACCTCTGCCATGAGTCCACCTCTGTTCGTGACGTACTGTCTGACGTGACACCGCTTGTTGCGTATGGCGCAACGCCATGCATATTGCGGAACACGGCAAGCGTCCGCCCCGGGGACGGTCCGTGTCAAGAGCCGACACCTGCGAGGCATGAGCGGGTTCGATGAAGAAGCTCGTGCAGACGTTGAACTGTCAGCTCAGCCACCGTCCGCATCAACGGCTGTTCGCGATACGACGTCTCTCGGTTGACGCCACGGGCTCGCTGGCAGAGTGGGGCGCAGTTCAATGCGCCGCGAGTTCGGTGCGCTGCAGACAGTCAGTCGAGATGGCCGGTTTCCGGATTCACGTTGCTCATGAATTCCCGGATCATTCGCTCTACCTGGTCACGCGATAGGACAGCTTCGGCATCGCTTAAGAGAGACGCAAATCCGTAGCCGGGCGCGACGCCTGTCAGCCACGTAAAGTCATACTGGCCCGCGCGGACTGTGACCTGCCAACGTTCGCCGTCGACCGTCAGTTGATTGGGGAGACCACTACTCTCCATGGGAACTCCGCGATTAGTAGCAGTTCAGGGTCCGACCGGCAGTGTATCCGGCACCGCTCAGTTTGGGACTACTCGCTTGCACTTCCAATTCGAGTAGATGTTTCGGATATCGGTGCGCCGAGTCGGCACGTGTTCACGCACGTGGCGTGAACTCGTGCCGACTCGGGCTGGGCTCAGCTCACTTGCCCAACCAGGCATCCACCTTGTCGGGGTTCTCGTCGATCCACTTCTTCGCGGCGTCCTCCGGCTTCATCTTGTCGTCGGCGATGTACTTGGCGACCAGGTTCTGGTCCTCGTTGGTCCAGGTGAAGTTCTTCACCAGGTCCACCATCGCGCCACCGTCGTCGGCCCAGGTCGAGGAGACGACCTTCTTCAGCTCGGTCTCCGGGTAGTCGCAGGCAACCTTGGCCGGGTCGTCCTGGCAACCGTCCTTGTACGGCGGCAACGAGACCTTCTCCAACGGGATCTCCGCCAGCAGCCACTGCGGGTCGTAGAAGTAGCCGATCAGCCACTCCTTGTTCTTCTCGGCCTTCTGGAAGGCGGTGATGCTGGCTGCCTCACCGCCGGAGAAGACCACCTTGAAGTCGAGATCCAGGTTGGCCACGATCGCCTCGTCGAACTGGACGTACGACGGGTCGGAGCCGAGGAACTGCCCCTGCCCGCCCGACTCGGACGTCTTGAACTTGTCGGCGTACTTGTTGAGGTTCTTGTAGTCGAGGATGTCGGGGTGCGCCTTGGCCAACCACGGCGGCACGTACCAACCGATGATGCCGATGTTGCCGGTCGGACCGAAGTCCTCTGCCGAGCCGTCACCGCTGTCCGCGAAGTACTGCTTCTCGAGGGCGGGGTGGCCCCAGTCCTCGATGACCACGTCGACGCCACCGCTCTTGAACTCCTGCCAGGAGACGTCCTCCTTCAGGTCCTTGTAGTTGACCTTGCAGCCCAGCTCCTGCTCGGCGATGGTGCCGACCACGTAGGCATCGGCCGCCATGCCCACCCACGGGTTGACGGCCATGTTGAGCTCGCCGTCACCACCGCAGTTGGCCTGCGACTCCTTGTTGGCGTCGGTCTTCTTGTCGATCGACGAATCTCCACCACATCCGGCGAGGACGAGGGCCAGGCACGCCGACACTCCCAGGAGCTGGACGCCCCTGCTCCATCTGTTCTTCATCTGGATCTCCTTCATCTCATGGCCGCTGTTCGGTGGCCGTTGTCGCTTCAAATCACTCCTGCACTGGGGAGCCGACTGGTGGTGACGACCTCCTCTTCGGTCGTCTGGCTGCGCCGGGAGCGGCGCTGCGTGGGAGCCGCCGTGGGCGTCACGGCCGCCGCCCGGAAGATGCGGTCGAGCATGATGCCGAGGAGCACGATGCTCAGGCCGGCGGCCAACCCCTTGCCCCACTCCTCGAACCGGGAGAAGCCGAGCACGACGTCGTAGCCGAGGGCACCGGCGCCGACCATCCCGCCGATCACCACCATCGACAGCACGTAGAGCAGGCCCTGGTTCGCGGCCAGCACCAGCGAACGGCGCGCCATCGGGAGCTGGACCTTGGTGATCTCCTGCCAGGCCGTGGAACCGGAGGACCGGCCCGCCTCCAGGGTGGCCTCGGGCACCCCGCGTACGCCGTCTGCGACCAGCTTGATCGCCACCGGAGCGGCGTACACGATCGCGGCGAAGATCGCGGTGAACCGGGTCTGCTCGAAGAGGTAGAGCACCGGCACCAGGTAGACGAAGGGTGGGATGGTCTGCCCCATGTCGAGCAGAGGCCGGATCAGCAGGTCGACCGTCGGACGACGCGCCATCCAGACCCCGAAGATCACGGCCAGGACCATCGTCAGCAGGGTGGCGACCAGGACCATGTTGAGCGTGATCATCGTGTCGTGCCACAGGTCGAGGTACCACAGGCCGGCCATGCACACCACGGTCCAGGCGACCACGGTGAGCGTCGTGTTGACCGTGCGGAAGCCGCCGATCACCAGTGCCAGCAGGAGAATCCCGGCAGCGCTGACGAACCAGGGCGACTCGGCGAGCACGCTCTGCATCGGGTTGAGCAGCCCATAGGTGATCAGGTTCTTGAAGCCCTCGGTCGCCCCGCCGATCGCATCGACGATCCAGCTGGAGACCTTGTTGATGCCGTCGGCCAGGTCGGACGACCAGCCCGTGGACGGGAACGTGGCAGCCCAGGAGTAGAAGCGCGACAGGTAGATCATCACCGCCACCGCAACCAGGCCCAGCCCGAGACTGGCCCAGCGCAGGGAGCGGTTGCCGCCGCCGCTCCGGGCCAGCTTCTCCGGCCGTTCGCTGGCCGCGGTCGTGGTGCGGTCGAGCATGATCGCCAGCAGCACCAGCATGATGCCGGGCACCAGCCCGCGTCCGATGTCGGCGATCTCCAGCGCGTCGACCACCTGGAGGCCGAGCCCCGGTCCGTTCACGTAGGACGCGATGACCGCCATCGCGAAGGCGGCGAGGGTGGTCTGGTTGAGCCCGACCACGATGGTGCGCCGCGCCATCGGCAACTGCACCTTGAGCAGCCGCTGCGCCGACGTCTGGCCCATTGAGTCGGTCGCCTCGATCGTCGTCTCCGACACCTGCCGGATGCCGAACCCGGCCACCCGGATCAGCGGCGGCACCGCATAGATCAGCGTGGCGACGATGGCGGCGGGGGCACCGGTTCCGAAGAACAGCACCACCGGGATCAGGTAGACGAAGGTCGGCATCGTCTGCATCAGGTCGAGGACCACGCCGACGATGCGGTTGGCGGTGTCGTTGGTCCCGATCAGCACCGCGATCGGCAACCCGATGACCACCGAGCAGATGACCGCCAGCATGGTGACGATCAGGGTGTCCACCGACGCGCTCCACAGGCCCATCACAGCGGCGACGAACATGACCGAGCCACTCAGGACGGCGTACTTCCAACCGGCGAGAGCGTGCGAGATCCACATGATGACGCCGAGCAGGCCGAGCCAGCCGATCTGGGGCACCGGTCGCGGATAGTCCGGCTTGGAGAGCATCCGCTGCAGCCAGTCGACCGCGTTCAGCGCCCATTCGGCGATCTTCCCGGTGAACCTCATCAGCAGGTTGTCGTCGCGCCCGGCGATCAGGCTGTTGCGCCAACCTGTCATCTCGTTGTGCAGGTCGGTGTGCTCACGACCGGCAAGGGCCAGCGTGTGGTCGCCCTTCATCAGCGACCAGGCCACGATCCACAGTCCGATGACCACGACTCCCCACGCCCAGCGGGTTCGCCGGAACCAGCGCCAGGCAACGACCAGTGCCCGGCCCAAGCGCCGGAGGAGGCTCACGCCGACTCCTCGGCCACCACGACCCGCAGGATCGCGTCGTCGTCGACGATGCCGACCAGCTTCCCGTCATCGATCACGCGGACCGGGTGGTCGGAGGCCAGGGCTGCCTGCGCGGCCGCGCGCACGATGGTGTCGGAGGTCATCACCGGGCCTTCGCTCGAGTCGTCGGGCCGCGGGTCACGCATCACCCACTTCAGCGTCAGCACGTGCGAGCGGGGCACGTCGGAGGTGAAGTCGCGGACGTAGTCGTCGGCGGGCGCGCCGACCACCTCGTCCGGCGTACCGATCTGCACCACCTCGCCGTCGCGCATGATCAGGATCCGGTCGCCCAGCTTCAGAGCCTCGCTCAGGTCGTGGGTGATGAAGACCATCGTCTTCCTCAGCTCCTCCTGGAGCCGGATCACCTCGTTCTGCATGTCGCGCCGGATCAACGGGTCGAGGGCCGAGAAGGGTTCGTCGAACAGCATCATCGCCGGGTCGCCGGCCAGCGCGCGGCCCAGGCCCACGCGCTGCTGCATGCCGCCGGAGAGCTGGTCGGGATAGGAGCTGCCATAGCCGGTCAGTCCGACCAGGTCGACGATCTCGGCCGCCTGCTGGCGACGTACCTTCTTGGGGACCCCGCGGATCTCGAGCCCGTAGGCGATGTTGTCGATCACCTGGCGGTGCGGCAGCAGGCCGAAGTGCTGGAAGACCATCGAGACCTGGTTGCGTCGCATGGCCCGCAGCCCTGCCGGGTGGGCCGCGGTCACGTCCATGCCGCCGATGTCGACCTGGCCCGCGGTCGGCTCGATCAGCCGGGTCAGGCACCGGACCAGCGTCGACTTCCCGGAGCCCGAGAGGCCCATCACCACGAAGACCTCACCCGGGGCGACCTCGAACGAGACGTCCTTGACACCCACGACGCAGCCGGTCTTCTCCTTGAGCTCGGCGCGAGAGAGATCGGCATCCGGCGTGCCGATGATCCGGTCGGCCCGGGGGCCGAAGATCTTCCACAGCCCACGCACGCTCAGGGCCGCGGCGCGGGTCTCGGGTTCGTCGCTGACGGGTGTCTCTGCATCGGAGGTGGTCACTGGGGCGCCCCTTCTGGGTCGATGTCGTTGCGGGGGTCGCCCGGCGGATGGAGCGGCATCCCGTCGCGGTAGCGGTAGTACGGCGCCGGGTCGGCCGTCAGAGGTGTGTTCCCGAGGATCAGGTCGGCCGCCTTCTCGGCGAGCATCATCACGGGCGCATAGATGTTGCCGTTCGTCACGTAGGGCATCGACGAGGCATCGACCACCCGCAGACCGTCAATCCCGTGCACTCGCAGGGATGTGGGGTCGAGCACGCTCATCTCGTCGGTGCCCATCCGGGCGGTGCAGGAGGGGTGCAGCGCAGTCTCGGCGTCCTCGGCGACCCACTTCAGGATCTCCTCGTCGCTCTCGACCTGCGGTCCGGGCGAGATCTCGCCGTCGTTGAACGGGGCGAACGCCGGCTGGTTGAGGATGTCGCGCGCCACCCGGATCGCCTCCACCCACTCCTGACGGTCCTGCTCGGTGGAGAGGTAGTTGAACCGCAGCTCCGGGTGGCGGTGCGGGTCGGTGCTGGCGATCTTCACCGACCCGCGTACGTCGGAGTACATCGGCCCGACGTGCACCTGGTAGCCGTGCTCGGCGGCGGGCTGCGATCCGTCGTACCGGATCGCGATGGGCAGGAAGTGGAACATCAGGTTGGGGTAGTCGACCCGGTCGTTGCCGCGGACGAAGCCGCCGCCCTCGAAGTGGTTGGTCGCGCCGAGACCGGTACGCCGGAACAGCCAGTCGGCGGCCAGCTTGGGGCGGTTGCGCCACTTGAGGCCCGGCGAGATCGAGACGGGCTGCTTGGAGGCGTACTGGATGTAGACCTCGAGGTGGTCCTGGAGGTTCTCCCCGACACCGGGCAGGTCGTGGCGCGGGGTGATGCCGAGCGCCTCCAGCTCCGCCGCGTTGCCGATGCCGGAGAGCTGGAGCAGCTGTGGCGAGTTGATCGAGCCGCCGCACAGGATCACCTCACCGGCGTACGTCGTGTGCTTGCTGCGGGCGCGGGTCCAGTCGACGCCGACCACGCGGTTGCCCTCGAACCGCAGGCCACTGACGAAGGCATGGGTCAACACGTCGAGGTTCGCCCGGCCCATCACCGGGTGCAGGTAGGCCTGGGCGGCGGAGTAGCGGCGGCCGTTGCTGACGTTGCGGTCGAAGCGGGCGAAGCCTTCCTGGCGGTAGCCGTTGACGTCGTCGGTGAGCGGGTAGCCGGCCTGTTGCGTCGCCTCGAAGAACGCACCGAACAGCGGGTTCGTGGCCGGGCCCTGCTCGAGCTTGAGCGGGCCGCTCCCGCCCCTCCACCGGTCGGCGCCCACGCTGCCGTCGGCGAGGAAGCGGGTCTCCATCCGCTTGAAGTAGGGCAGGCAGTGGGCGTAGTCCCACGTCTCCATGCCGTCGTCGGCAGCCCAGCGCTGGTAGTCCATCGGGTTGCCCCGCTGGAAGATCATCCCGTTGATGCTGCTGGACCCGCCGAGCACCTTGCCGCGCGCATGGAAGACGCGGCGCCCGCCCATGTGCGGCTCCGGCTCGGACTCGTACTTCCAGTCGTAGAAGCGACTGCCGATCGGGAAGGGCAGCGCCGCCGGCATGTGGATGAAGGGGTCGATCCGGTAGTCGTTGCGGCCCGCCTCCAGCACCAGCACCCGGGTCGCCGGGTCCGCACTCAGGCGGTTCGCGAGGGCGCAACCAGCAGAGCCACCTCCGACGATGACGAAGTCGTATCGATCGGTCATTCGCTTCCTCTCTGCTGCGTGATGCCGCCTCGGATCAGGCGCCCACCCCTGGTCCGGCGCCGAACCACTCCTGGGGGCGCGGGCGGATGTTGTGCCACACGTGCTTGGTCTCGCGGTATTCCTCCAGACCGGCTCGGCCGAGCTCACGGCCGATCCCGGACTGCTTGTAGCCGCCCCACTCTGCCTGGGGCACGTAGGGGTGGTAGTCGTTGATCCAGACCGTGCCCATCCGCATCCCGGCGGCGACCCGTTGCGCCCGCCCGGCGTCGGCGGTCCACACGGCCCCCGCAAGGCCATAGATGCTGTCGTTGGCGATCCGCACCGCCTCGTCCTCGTCACGGAACGTCTCGACGGTCAGGACCGGGCCGAACGACTCGTCCTGGGTCACCGACATGTCGCTGGTGCACCGGTCGAGGATCGTGGGCAGGTAGTAGAACCCCTCGGCGTACGCCGGGTCGTCGGGTCGTGAGCCACCGCAGCGCAGGACGGCGCCCTCAGCGAGCCCGGCGGCGACGTACTTCTCCACCTTGTCGAGGTGGGCGGCACTGGTCAGTGGTCCGGTCTGGGCGGCCTCGTCGAAGGGGCCGCCGAGGCGGATCCGCTGGGCCCGCTCCACCAGGGCGTCGACGAACTCGTCGTGGATCGACTCCTCGACCACCAACCGGGCTCCCGCCGAGCAGACCTGACCCGAGTGCAGGAAGACCGCGGTCAACGCCATGTCGAGCGCGGTCTCGCGGTCGGCATCGGCGAAGACGACGTTGGGGTTCTTGCCGCCGAGCTCGAGGGCGACCCGTTTGACCGTGCCAGCGGCGTTGGCCATCAGCAGCTTGCCGACCACCAGGCTGCCGGTGAAGGACACCAGGTCGACGCGCGGGTCGGTGCTCAGCGGGGCGCCGGCATTCGGGCCGTCACCGAGGACGAGGTTGCCGACTCCCGCGGGGAGCCCGGCCTCCTTGAGAATGCGCACCAGGTGAATCGAGGAGTGTGGCGTGATCTCGCTGGGCTTGAGCACGAACGTGTTGCCCGCGGCCAGGCAGGGCGCGACCTTCCACGAGGTCTGCAGCAAGGGGTAGTTCCACGGCGTGATCAGCCCGCAGACGCCCAGCGGCTCGTGCACGATCGTGCTGACCACGTCGGGATTGCCGGTGTCGACGACGCGTCCGGCCTCCTCGGTCGCGACGTTTCCGTAGTGGCGGAAGACGCCGACCACGTCGTCCACGTCGTACTCGCTCTCGACCAGGCGCTTGCCGGTGTCGAGGGACTCCGCGTGGGCAATCGCCGCCTTGTCGCGCTCCAGCAGGTCGGCCACCCGGAGCAGCAGGTCGGCACGCTCCCGGGTCGAGGTGTGGCGCCAGCTGCCGTCATGGAAGGCGCGGTACGCCGCCTCGATCGCGGCCCCGGTGTCCGTCGCCGTCGCCTCATCCACCTCGGCCACCAACGACCCGTCGGCAGGGCAGTGGATCGAGCGGCGGCCACCGTCGCGAGCCGATCGCCACTCGCCGTCGATGAAGATCTCAGGCACTACGATCCCCACCTTCACTTCGGCTCGCGTTGCATCTGACGCAACTCGATTCTCTGTTCGCAACCAACCTTCGCCCCTTTCGAAGGATCGCGTTAACCCCGTGCCTCGTCAAGCAGATCGGGAAGACTTCACCTAACGGTGACCCCAGCCGAGGCGGTGGGAGACCTCGGCTGCAGCGTCCACGACCAGGGGGATGACCGCCTCGAGGCGCTCCTCGTCGAGCCGGAGCGTGGGACCGGAGACGCTCAGGGAGGCGATCACGTCGCCGTGCGCGTTGTGGATCGGTGCGGCCACGGCGGTCAGCCCGACCTCGAGCTCGTCGACCGCCACGGCGTACCCCGCCTGGCGCACCTTCTCGACCTCCGCGCGCAGCCGGCCCTTCTTGGTGATGGTCAGCTCCGTGTAGGCGGCCAGGCCCCCGAGCACCTCGTCCAGCCGCTCGGCGGTGAGCCCGCTGAGCAGCACCTTGCCGTTGCTGGTCGCGTGGAGCGGGATGTGCTGGCCGACCCAGTTGTGCGACTGCAGCGCCGAGGATCCGGCGACCTGGTCGAGATAGAGCGCCGAGCTCTCCGACAGCACGGCCATGTTCACCGTCTCGCCCGTCTCGGCCGCGAGGTGACGACTGACCGACCGGGCCTCCTGGACGACGTCGAGGCGTGCCGTGGTGGCACCGGCGAGGCGGAGGATCCCCATGCCCAGGCGGTACTTGCCGCGGTCCTCGGTCTGCTCGACCAGCCCGCGCCCCTCGAGGGTCGCGATCAGCCGGAAGGCGGTGCTCTTGTGCACCTCGAGCTCGGCAGCGAGCTCGGTCACCCCCGCGGTCCCGCGGTGGGCCAGCACCTCCAGAATGGCGAGGGCGCGATCGACGGACTGCACTCCGTCGACGGTGCGGGGCTTGTCCATGGAGCGACATTAGCGCAGGCACTGGCGCAAGGCGCGTTGCGTATCGCAGACTGTTGACGCGAACTACGCAACAGAGCTGTCCCACAGAATGAGGCGCACATGGTCCTCCCGTACTCCGCCAACGCGACTGACCCGGCGGGTGACTTCGTGCTGACCCTGGCCTGTCCCGACCGCCCCGGCATCGTGCACGCGGTCACCGGCTTCCTGGTGCGCCATCGCGCCAACATCATCGAGAGCCAGCAGTTCGGGGACCGGCTCACCGACCGCTTCTTCATGCGCATCGACTTCGAGGTGGAGGGCGAGACCACCGACGCCGCCGTACTCCGTGAGGACTTCGGTGCGGTGGCCGCCGAGCTGTCGATGACCTTCGAGCTGTGGGACGCCGCCGCGCCGTACCGCACGCTGATCATGGTCTCCAAGCACCTGCACTGCCTCAACGACCTGCTCTTCCGCACCTCCACCGGGGCGCTGCAGATCGAGATCCCCGCCGTCGTCTCCAACCACCCCGACGCGGAGGCCCTGGTCACGTCGTACGGCATCGACTTCCACCACGTCCCGGTGACCGCCGAGACCAAGCCGGAGGCTGAGGCGCAGGTGCTGCGTCTGGTCGACGAGCACGAGGTCGACCTCGTCGTGCTGGCCCGCTACATGCAGGTCCTCTCCGACCCGATGTGCCGGGCGCTCTCGGGCAAGGCGATCAACATCCACCACTCGTTCCTGCCGAGCTTCAAGGGCGCCAAGCCCTACCACCAAGCCTTCGACCGGGGCGTGAAGCTGGTCGGCGCCACCGCCCACTACGTCACCGCCGACCTCGACGAGGGGCCGATCATCGAGCAGGACGTGATGCGCGTCGACCACAACCACAACCAGGCCCAGCTCGTCTCCGCCGGGCGTGACGTCGAGGCCCAGGTGCTCTCCCGGGCCGTGCGCTGGCACTCGGAGTCGCGGGTCCTGCTCAACGGTCACCGCACTGTGGTCTTCCGCTGACCCCACCCCCACCCCACCCCACCCCCAAACCTGTGGAGTTACCGAAACGTATGCAGGATTCTGGCCAGAAATTTCTGCATACGTTTCGGTAAGTGCGCGGGCAGACAGGCAGAGGGCAGACAGGCAGACAGGCAGACAGGCAGAGGGCAGACGGGCAGGGGACCGAGACTGTACGCCGGCGCGAAGCTCGCTGGACGGAATCAGCTGGCGAACTCGAGCGAATGCCACCAGGCGTGGAGCATCGCCTGTGACTCCTTCAGTTGCAGTTCAGCTTCATTCGTGTCCTGAGGTGGAACGGGGACCCACAGGCGATCCGCCACCGGCTCGAAGGCCGACCGGTTGCGGGCGGCACGAAGCCGATCTGTCACCAAACTCGTGTTGCGCAGATCAGTACCCGTGATCCGAACCAGCTCGAGTCCGCGCCGTCGGAACTGGTCGTCCTTCTTCACGTCGACCGTGTGGCGCTCGATCTCCCGGTGATCGGCACCGTCGTACTCGATGGCCAGCCCCGCCTCGAGGTCCAGCAGATCGGCAATGCCCAACAGCCGGCCCTCTCGGGTGTGGATCGGACAGTTCACCAAGAGGCGTGGAAGTCCGGCGTCGAGCTCTGCAGTCGTTCGCAGCCGCACCTCTTGGGGAGACCTGCTGTGCTCGCTGGCCATCTCGAGCGCGGGCCAGATCCTCTTGGCCTGACGGTCGGAACGGTGCGCCTCGGCGTACGCCGCGACCCGCTGCAGTGACGTCAGTCCGGCAGCGAGCACCATCTCCAACACCACCAGGGCCTCCCGGAAGTTGGGCTGTCTGCGCATCTCGTCCCAGACCGCCTTCTCCGGGCGAGTGACCAGCAGGCCGTTGCGGTTCCAGACCTCCCACGGCCTCAGACGTTCGTACGACACGCGCACGCCTGCGTCACGTCGTACCTGTCCACGATTGCCAACGAGCAGCGGAACCGGGAGCGGCGTACGCCCATCGCGTCCCAGCCCGTCGAGAAGGGAGACCCCCTGCCACCGACACGACGCCCACGCAGTCACGGCGGCGCCTAAGGGAAGCCGCTGTGCTGCCTCGAGGATGCGTTGTTCCGGCTTGGACACATCCGCGGCTGCCGGCACGTAGAGACCTTCGGCGACCCAGCGCCAGGCGTCGCCGGTCGCCTGCCCTCGGGTCGGACCGTCGCGCCCGGTCGGGTCGATCTGCACCGGCGTGACGAGGTCGTTCGGGAAGGGGCACCACGGCTCCCACTTGTGCCTGCTCATCCCCACACGATTCCGCGGATGCCCCAGCGCTGCAGGCGCTATCCACAGGCCCGCCGACCGGTGGCCGTCTCGCCCGCGCCCACCTGGGCAGTTACCGAACCGTATGCAGGAATTCTGGCTCGAAATCCTGCATACGTTTCGGTAACTGCCCAGGTCGTGGTGGCAGATGAGTGCCCAGGTGGTGGTGCAGGTGGTGGTGCAGGTCAGTCGCCGAGCTCCTTGCGGCGGCGGGTCACGAACTCCTCGAGCTCCAGGCGTACGCCGTCATCGAGCGCCGGCGGCGAGAACTCCTCGAGCTTGGTCCGGTAGATCTCGCCGGCCCGGGCAGCGGTGTCGAGTCCACCGCCACGGGTCCACCGCTCGAAGTTCTCCGAGGAGGACAGCATCGGGCGGTAGAAGCAGGTGCGGAACCGTTCCATGGTGTGCATCGCACCCAGGAAGTGACCGCCGTGGCCGACCTCCTGGTGGGCGTCGAAGGCGAGGGAGGCCTCATCGATCTCGAGCGGGGTGAACTCGGCCTGGAGCATCTGCAGGATCTCGGTGTCGACGATGAACTTCTCGTAGCCCGAGACCAGACCCCCCTCGAGCCAGCCGGCGGCGTGCATCACCCAGTTCGCACCGGCCAGGAACGTCGGCAGCATCGTCATCAGCGCCTCGTAGCCGGCCTGCGCATCCGGCACCTGCGACGAGGTCAACCCGCCGCCGGTGCGGAACGGAAGCCCGAAGTGCCGGGCGATCTGGCCAGTGCACAGCAGCCCGATCCCCGACTCCGGCGTGCCGAACGTGGGCGAGCCGGACTGCATGTCGATGTTGGAGAGGAACGAGCCGAAGACCACCGGGGTGCCGGGTCGGATCAGCTGTGCCAGCGCGATCCCCGAGAGTGCCTCGGCAATCTGCTGCACCAGTGCCGCGGGCACCGTCACCGGCGACATCGCACCCATCAGCAGGAACGGCGTGAGGATCACCGGCTGCCCGGCGGAGACGTACTCGAACATCGACTCCAGCATCCGGTCGTCCCAGTGCAGCGGTGAGTTGCAGTTGATCAACGAGATCGTGGCCGGTGTCTTCTCGATCGCCTCCCGCGAGCCGAACACGATGTCGCACATGGCAAGCACGTCGCGGGCGTTGACCGCCGAGACGACGTTGCCCATGAAGACCTTGTCGGTCTCGGTGAGCAGCGCCAGCGTCATGTCGAGGTGGCGGCTGTCGAGGGGCGTGTCGTTGGGTTCGCAGATCACCCCGCCTGCGGAGTCGAGCACCGGGAAGGTCTGGGCCAACCGGCTGAAGTTGCGGAAGTCGGCCATCGTCGCGTCGCGACGCAGCTCGCCCTCGCGAACGAACGGCGGGCCGTAGACGGCCGCGAACGCCATCGAGTCGCCGCCGATGTGCACGTTGTTCGCCGCATTGCGGGCCTGTACGTCGAACTCGGCCGGCGCCTTCGCCACCTGGGCCAGCACGAACTCGGGGTCGAGGAACACCGTGTTCTCCTCGACCTTCTGGCCGGCCTCGCGGAAGAGAGCCAGCGCGCGATCGTCCATGAACTCCACACCGATCTCGGTGAGGATGCGACGCCAGCCACCGTCGAGAGTGGCCATGGCGTCAGCCGAGAGCACTTCGTAGCGCGGCATCTGGTTCCTGAACATGCTTCCTCCTGTGTCGCCCTTGACCTTGGCCTTGTCGAGATCCTAACCTCATATTATGGAAATGGAGTTCCATAATATGGAACTCTGGCGACGGCAGAACGCGAGGACCGCAGCAGTGAGCAGCACAGGCAGGGAGCCCACCACCGGGACCCAGGCACTCGACCGGGCGGCCAGGTTGATCCGCACGGTGGTGGAGGCGGACGAGCCACTGAGCTTCGTCGACCTCTTCGAGGAGTGCGGCCTCCCCAAGTCGACCACCTCTCGACTGCTCACCGCCCTCGAGCGCACCGAGCTGCTCGAGCGAACCGCCGACGGCTCATACGTCGCGGGCCCCCTCTTCTGGCTCTATGCCACCCGCCACGACCCGTGGGAGGAGCTGGTGCGCCTTGCTCGACCGACGATGGAGAAGGTCGGCAAGGACAGCCTCGAGACGGTCAACCTCGCGGTGCCCCGCGGCGACCGGGTGGTGCAGGTCGCGCAGGTCGACACGGCGTACATGCTCGGCACCCGGGACTGGACCGAGGTCGAGGTGCCCGCGCACTGCTCGGCACTGGGCAAGGTGCTCTATGCCCACGGCGTCCTCGACCTCCCCACCGACCGGCTCGACCGGCTGACCGAACACACGGTCACCGACCTCGACGAGCTGCGCGACCACCTCGACAAGTCGCGGCGGCGCGGTTTCACGACCACCGTCGACGAGCTGGAGATCGGGCTGACCGGCCTGGCCGTGCCCGTGCGCGGCATCGACGGCGCGGTGATCGCCGCACTCGGGATCTCGGGTCCCACCCAACGGCTGCGAGGCCGGCTCGACGAAGTCGGGCACACCCTGATCGACCGGGCGGACCAGCTCTCCGTGCTGCTCCGACGGCGAACCCGAAAGGAGACGGTGGCATGACCTCCCCGAACCAGTCATCCCCACAACTGACGCCCGAAGAGATCCTCCAGGGCCTGTACGACGACACCCTCGTCGGCAACGCCCCACACGTCCTCGAGCTGACCCACAAGGGCCTTGAGCTCGACATGGAACCCCAGACCCTGCTCTTCGATGCCTTGATCCCGTCGCTCGAGGAGGTGGGTGCCCGCTTCGAGCGCGGCGACTTCTTCGTGCCCGAGATGCTGATCGCCGGACGGGCGATGGCCGGTGCGATGGAGCTGCTGCGTCCGCTGCTCGCCGAGACCGGCGTCGAGACGATCGGCAAGTTCCTGATGGGCACGGTCAAGGGGGACGTGCACGACATCGGCAAGAACCTGGTCAACATCATGCTCGAGGGGGCCGGCTTCGAGGTGATCGACCTCGGCGTCCAGGTCGCTCCCGAGAAGTTCGTGGCGGCGATCGAGGAGCACCAGCCCGACATCGTCGGCTTCAGCGCCTTCCTGACCACCACGATGCCGATGTTCAAGGCCAACATGAACGCACTCGAGAAGTCCGGCGTGCGCGACAGCGTGATCGTGATGGTCGGTGGGGCCCCCGTGACCCAGGAGTACGCCGACGCGGTGGGCGCCGACGGTTATGCCCCGGACGCCTCGGCCTGCGTGAAGAAGGCGAAGGCGCTGATCTCCGACCGGCGCTCGAAAGTGCCCGCATGAGCACCCCCGCCGCTCCGCTGGAGACCGTCCTGCGCTCGGCGAGCCGTGAGGTCGTGATCGGCCACGGCCGCCGGTTCTGCCTGATCGGCGAGCGGATCAACCCGACCGGTCGACGCATCTTCCAGGAGCAGCTGCGCGCCGACGACCTGTCCGCCATCGAGCGCGACGTGCACGCCCAGGTGGCCGGCGGCGCCGACGTGCTCGACATCAACATGGGCGTGCCCCTCACGGACGAGGCCGACCTGCTGGTCCGGGCGATCCGGATGGTGCAGGGCCTCACCGACCTGCCGATCTGCATCGACTCCAGCGTGGTCGAGGCCCTCGCGGCCGGCCTGGCGGCGTACGACGGCAGAGCGCTGGTCAACTCCGTCACCGCCGAGGACGAGCGCCTCGCCCAGATCCTGCCGTTGGTGAAGAAGCACGACGCCGCCGTCATCGCGCTGCCGAACGACGAGCACGAGATCCCGATGGAGGTGGAGAAACGGCTCGAGCTGACCGAGAAGATCATCCGGGTCGCCACCACCGAGTACGGCATCGCCGCGGCCGACATCGTCATCGATCCGTTGGCGATGCCGATCGGTGCCGACACCTCGACCCTGATGACCACGCTGGAGACGATGCGCCGGATCCGGCACGACTTCGGCGTGAACATGACCTGCGGCGCGTCCAACGTCTCCTTCGGCATGCCCGACCGGCACTCGCTGGGGGCCACGTTCCTGCCGATGGCGATGCTCTCGGGGCTGACCAGCGCCATCATGGACGCGCGCACGCCGCAGATCGTCAACGCGGTCAAGGCCGCCGACCTGCTCCTCGACCACGACGAGTGGGGCACTGCCTGGATCGCGGCCCACCGCGCGAGGAGGGACGAGTCGGCGTGACCTCGGACCCGGGCCTGCCCGAAGGCCAGGAGCTACCGGCTGGCGCGGAGCCCCCGGACTTCTCCGTCGTCAAGATCCAGCGCGAGGGGCTGCTCGAGGCGCCAGGCACCGACTTCCCTCCGCACGACGGTCTCGGCCGGGTGACGCTCTCGTTCACCGTCGACACCGGTCCGGAGAGCCCCGAGACCCAGAAGGCGGTCCGGGTGCCACCGGGGGTCAGCGTCTTCGACTCCGCGTCGTGGAACGGGATCGCGATCGACTCGACCTGCGGTGGACACGGCACCTGCCACAAGTGCCGGGTGCGGGTCGAGGGACCGGCGCCGACGACGCGTCACGACGTACGCACCTTCAGCCCGGACCAGCTCGACGCGGGGTGGCGGCTGGCCTGCCTGGTGCCGGCCACCCGCGACCTCGAGGTCTTCGTCCCCCCGCTGACCACGCGCCCCAAGGCCGCCACGGTCGGCGTCGGGCGCCAGGTGATCCTGCGTCCCGCCGTCCAGAAGCGGTACGTCGAGCTCGAGGAGCCGACCCTGGCCGACCAGCGCAGCGACATCGTGCGCCTGCTCGACGCGATCACCGACCTGGCTCCGTCCCCCGACCTGCACGTGTTGCGTCGTCTGCCGAAGGTGCTCCGGTCCGCTGACTTCAAGGTGACGGCGGTCATCGTCGACGAAGCACTGATCGAGGTCGAGGCCGGCGACACCACCGGGCAGCGCCACGCGATCGCCTTCGACCTCGGCACCACGACGGTCGTGGCGACCCTGCTCGACCTGACCACGGGCACGCCTGTCGCCGTGGCCTCGATGCTCAACAAGCAGCAACCGTTCGGCGGTGACGTGATCAGCCGGATCAGCGCCACGATGATGGACGAGCGTGTCCTGCCCCGCTTGCAGGAGGCCGCCGGCGCCACCCTGGCCGAGCTCGCCGCGCAGGTCTGTCGCGAGGGCGACGTGGCTCCCGAGTCGGTCTACGAGGTTGCCGTGGCCGGCAACGCCACGATGGTCGCGTTGGCCCTGGGCATCGACCCCGAGCCGATCGGGGTCGCCCCCTTCGTGATGACCACGGCGCTGCCGCCGACCGTGCTCGCCGCCGACCTCGGACTCGCCCTCCACCCGCGTGCGCAGGCCGTGATGTTTCCCGCGCTCGGGGCGTACGTCGGTGGCGACATCGTCTCCGGCATGCTCGCCACCGGCATGGACCGCGACAAGCGCACCCGGCTCTTCATCGACGTCGGCACCAACTGCGAGATCGTGCTCAGTGACGGGGACACCATCGTGGCGACGGCCGCTCCCGCCGGCCCGGCCTTCGAGGGTGGTGCGATCCGCTGCGGCATGCGGGCCGCCGAAGGCGCCATCGAGGTGATCAGACTGCGACCCGATGCCCCCACCGAGGAGTCCTCCGCGGAGCCTGTGGAGCTCCAGGTGATCGGCGACGTGGCGCCACGGGGACTGTGCGGCTCCGGCCTCGTCGACGCGGTGGCCGAGCTGGTGCGGGTCGGGCTGCTGGACGACTCGGGACGGTTCCTGCCCGAGGAGGCCGCGGCCGAGGTCGCCCCGGGCCTGGCCGACCGTCTCACCCAGATCGGCCAGGAGCGTGTCTTCGTCCTGCACCGGCCCTCGCCCGACGCAGACCCGGCCGACTGCGTCGTGCTCTCCCAGCGCGACGTGCGCGAGCTGCAGTTCGCCAAGGCCGCGATCTCGACCGGTTGGTCGCTGCTGCTCGACGAGCTCGGGCTCGAGCACCGTGACGTGCAACAGGTCCTGCTCGCGGGCTCGTTCGGCAGCTACCTCTCGCCCGCGGCCGCCGTACGCATCGGTCTGGTGCCGGCCCTGCCTCTGCTGCGGATCGTGTCGGCCGGCAACGTCGCCGGCGAGGGCGCCAAGATGGCGCTGCTCTCGCTCCCGGAGCGAGCCGGCGCCCAGACGCTGGTGGAGGAGGTGACCTATGTCGAGCTCTCCGACCGCCCCGACTTCAACGAGCGATTCGTCGAGCAACTCGGCTTCGGCAAGCGCTCCTGATCGACGTACGTCCCTCATCGCCTGCGGCGCCCTCGCCCAGCCCGCGGCGGAGATCGCCGAGCGCCGCGGTTGGGCCGTCGACGTCCATCCGTTGCCGCCGCTGCTGCACAACCAGCCACACCTGATCGCAGACCGGGTGCGCGCGTTGGCCCTCGACCTGATCGCCTCGGGCGACCGCGTGGTCGTCGGGTACGCCGACTGCGGCACGTACGGCGCGCTCGACGAGGTGTGCGTCGAGCTCGGGCTCGAGCGGTTGCCGGGGCTGCACTGCTACGACGTCTTCGGGGGCGCCTCGCGGATCGAGGAGTACTTCGGCGACCAGCCCGGAACGTATGTGCTCACCGACTTCCTGGTGCGTTCCTTCGAGCGCACGGTGATCCGCGAGCTCGGCCTCGACCGGTTCCCGGAGCTGCGTGACGACTACTTCGGCGGCTACACCCGCATGATCTGGCTCGCCCAGGAGCCCGACGACGAACTGCACCGGCTCGCCTCCGACGCCGCGGCCAGGATCGGGCTGCCGCTGACCGTCGTCCCCACCGGCCTGTCCGGGCTCGAGTCGGCGCTGGCCAGCCTGGTCGACCCTCCCCCCACCGAGTTACCGAACAGTCCGCAGGATTGAGGTCCAGATTTCCTGCATACGCTTCGGTAACGGCAGGGGTGGCGGGCTGAGGCCGAGTTCAGCAGTCGTCTAGAGGCGCCGCAGCAGGTCGGTGCGCCAGGCCTCCGTCTCAGCGATCTGGTTGAAGGTGAACACGTGCAGGCCCTCCACGAACGCGGTCGGCGTGCCGAGTGCCGGAGCGCACTGGGCCAGGAATCGCTCGCCGGTGAAGCCGCCGGGAGCCGCGAGGCGGGCGAAGGTTCCCTTGTGCTTGGCCAGGAACCGGGTGGACTCACCGACCCCGATCCGGGTGGCCATGCCGAGCAGCTTGGCCCGGTCGACGGGCCCGGGGATGCCGAGCAGCAATGGCGTGGTGACCCCGCGCCTGCGCATCCGCTCGAGCCACACCTTGATGACGCCGGGATCGAAGGTCAGGTTGCTGACGATGTGCGTGGCGTGGCGGCGCTTGTCCCACATCGCCTGCACGGTCAGGTCGTCACTGATCGACGGGTGTGACTCCGGGTAGCCCGTGATGCCGACGTGCGCGAAGGGTCGGCCCAACGCAACCAGATCCTCCAGCAGCGACAGGGCATCCGGGTAGTCGCCCGCCGGCTCCGCGTCGCCGCCCGGGACGAAGACCCGGTCGATGCCGGCAGAGGTGAGTCGGTCGCAGATCTCCTCCAGCTCACTCCGTCCGGTGACCATCCGCGCCGCCAGGTGGGGTACGACGGCGTACCCGGCCCGGGTCAGCCGCTCGGCCAGCTCGAACGTGGCGTCCAGGCCCTTGCTGGGCGAGGCGGTCACGGTGATCACCCGATCGAGCGGCACGTGCTCGACCACCTTCTCCTCCGTCGATGCGGTCGGCAGCACCTCGTAGCGCGCCTGCTCGAGCAGACGACGCATCGTCTGGTTGCGAGTTCGGCCCCCACCGTCCAATTTGTTGCGCATCGTGCACCCTGATTTCGTCATACGCACCGTGGTGTGATCAGCGTAAACCCGCGGAGCGGCCCGCGACAGAGCTCCGGGCCACCCATTTCGGCCTCGGGTGACGGAGTCAGGAACGCAGGACGCGCTCGGCGATCCAGGCGATGTCGCGCGAGGTCTCGTCGGGGGTCGCGGAGGGCTGCATCACGTGGCTGAGCACGACCCGGACCACCATGTCGATCGCCGCGTCGAGGCGCGACGAGTCCAGGGGCACGTCGTAGGACTGCACGCGCTCGCCGACCACCATCTTCGCGACGCCGAGGAGCGACTGGGAATGCGTGGTCAGCAGCGGCAGCAGCTCGGTGTCGGCACCGTGGGTGGCGGAGACCACCGCGTGCAACAGCTTGTTGTCCTGGGCGAACTCGAGCACGCTGCAGGACGCTCGCCGGATCGCCTCGACCAGGTCGTCGGGCACCTCGTCGAAGGCGGTGGTGACCAGCTCGAGGAACCTGGAGAGCTCGTGCAGGATCATCGCCTCGGCGAGAGCCGGCTTGGTGCCGATCTCGTTGTAGACCGTCTGCCGGCTCACCCCGACCTCGTCGGCGAGCTTCGACATGGTCACCCATGCCCAGCCGTGCTGAGTGGTCAGGTTCGCCGCAGCCTCGACGATCCGGTCACGAGTGGTGAACGGCTCGTCGAGGTCCGCGGCTGACGTCATGTCGCCATAGTAGGGAGCCGACGTCAGTCGACCAGGCTCAGGGCCAGCACCGGGCACGAGTTCACTGCCGCCGTGACCACCTTGCGGTGCTCCTCCGCCGGCTGCTCGTCGAGCACGTGCATGACGTCGTCGTCATCGACCTCGAAGAACTCGTGGGCCATCGACTCGCACATGCCCAGGCCCTCGCACTTGTCCCTGTCCACGTCGATGCGCATCAGACTGCCTCGCCGGTGCGCTCGCAGTTCGGGCGCACGTTCGCGACACGCGTCCGACGCACGGCCTCGGCGCCCTCGCGCATCACGCCACGGCCCTGTCGATCGGAACGAAGTCGACCTTCTCGCGCACACCGCAGTCGGGGCAGCACCAGTCGTCGGGTACGTCGGCCCACGCGGTGCCGGCCGCGAAGCCCTCGTGCTCGTCACCGGCTGCCACCTCGTAGACGTAGTCGCAACCCGGGCAGCGGGCAGCCAGCACCTCGTCGACACCGACTGCTGCCGCGGCCTCGGCAGCAGCGATCGCGGCTGCGTCGACGCGCTGTGCCTCGGCACGCTGGGCCTCGGCGCGATCGGCGGCCTCGCGCATCGCCACGCCGTACTTCTTGAGGAGCTTCTCCTCCTTGCCGGGCTGCAGGTTGGCCAGGTGCAGGTCGCCACCGAAGTGGTTGATCACGCGGGGGTCCATCACGCGGCGCCAGACCGGCGGCACCAGCGCGAGGACGATCATGCCGGCGTACCCGGTCGGCAGCACCGGGGACTCCTCGAAGTCGCGCAGCGTCTGGTAGCGACGGGTCGGGTTCGCGTGGTGGTCACTGTGGCGCTGCAGGTGGTAGAGCAGCACGTTGGTGGCGATGTTGTTGGAGTTCCAGCTGTGGCTGGGCAGTACCCGCTCGTAGCGCTGGCGCTTCCCGACACCGACCTTCTGGCGCAGCATGCCGTAGTGCTCCATGTAGTTGACGATCTCGAGCAGGGAGAAGCCGACCACCGCCTGCAGCACGAGGTACGGCGCGATGCCGACCCCCAGCCAGGCGATCAACGCACCCCAGAGGACGGCCGTCATCACCCACGCGTTGAGCACGTCGTTGCCCAGACGGAACGGGTGCTTCTCCTTGCGGGCGTAGCGGCGCTTCTCCAGGTTCCACGCGCTCTTCAGTGATCCGCCGACGGTGCGCGGCCAGAACTGGTAGAAGTTCTCGCCGAACCGGCTGCTGGCCGGGTCCTCGGGCGTCGCGACGCGCACGTGGTGACCGCGGTTGTGCTCGATGTAGAAGTGGCCGTAGGCGACCTGGGCCAGGGCGATCTTGGAGAGCCAGCGCTCGTTGGCCTCCTTCTTGTGGCCGAGCTCGTGGGCGGTGTTGATGCCGATCCCGCCGATGCAGCCGATCGAGACCGCAATGGCGATGCGCTGCCAGGTCGTCATCGGGTCGTCGATGACGCCCCACAGCGTGCTGCCGCTGACCAGCATCATCGCGCCGATGAATCCGAGGTACTGGATCGGGAGGAAGAGGTAGGTGATCCAGCGGTAGTACTTGTCGTTCTCCAGCTCCTCGATCACGTCATCCGGCGGGTTGGAGCGGTCGAGGCCGGTCATCAGGTCGATGGCCGGCACGATCACCAGGATCACGATCGGCCCGAGCCATAGGATCGGGGTGAACCCGGTCAGCGAGAAGACCCCGATCGCGACCAGGGCCAGCGATGGCACCACCAGCCCGATCAGCCACAGATAGCGCTTCTTGTCCTTCCACTTCTCAGTGGATCCCTCGGGGACCGTGCCTGCTGTCCTGGTCGCCATGGCGAGCCTCCTCGTCCGCACGCCGGGGTTCGCTTCTGGTGTGTGACCGGCGTCGCTTTACAAACGAGGATGGATTGTAAAGGCGGTCTTGTCAAGACCCCGTCACCGATGTCGCACCGGGTGCCGTTACCGAACAGTCCGCAGGAAATCGCGCTGGCAAAGTCATACGGTCGAAGCAACGCTGAAGGAGCGTTGTTGTGCCGAAGAGATTCCCGCCAGAGGTTCGTGAGGCGTTTGTGGAGTTGATCTGTGAG
>LMSR01000020.1 GCA_001429555.1 Nocardioides sp. Soil797
CTCACGGTTCCTCGCGACACGGACCACGTCGTCGCGGAACTCCTGGGGGTAAGGCTTGGACACGGTGAACATCCTTCCAGCCCAACCTCTCGGTTAGGCGGATCGGTTGTCACCTATCCGTGCAGCAGTCCCAGGCTTCGCGAACGCTTGGAGTCGCAGGGTCGGTGACGGCCGCAAGGCCCACGCGAACACCGTGAGGTGGACCGACCTCGCTGGGTGTCGGACGACACTGCCCGGTGGTGTCCGCCGCTGCTGGCGCAAGGCCGCTGCTGCCCTCCGCGAGTTTCGTCGACAACCTGATTTGGCAACCGATGCACTAGAGTGGGCCCTGTTGAAGGGACGGCCCTGTAAGCCGTTCCGGCCGCACAAGATGTCGCGGCTTGTATGTCGTACTACTGGTTTTCGGTTCGCTGGACATCAGCACAGGTAGATGTCTTCAGCATGGCTTGAGGGCACAGTGCCCTCGGCACCGAACAAAGGAACAGATCATGGCTCAGGGCACCGTCAAGTGGTTCAACGCTGACAAGGGCTTCGGCTTCATCGCGCAAGATGGTGGCGGCGAGGACGTGTTCGTGCACTTCTCCGCCATCCAGTCCAACGGCTTCAAGTCGCTGGACGAGAACCAGAAGGTCGAGTTCGACCTCGCTCAGGGCCCCAAGGGTCCGCAGGCGGAGAACGTCCGCGTCTCCTGATTTTCACCGCGAAGAGCCCCGGCCGCACAGGTGGCCCGGGGCTCTTCGTGCGTCTGCGGGACCTGGCCCGAAAGTGGCGGGGTGACGCGCACCCTGGGACGTCCCACCAGTTATGACATTCGCTGAGAAAGCCGGTGAGACAGTGAAGATCCACGCGTACGGCAACCGCGGCGTCGGTGAGCACGTCACCGCGCCCGATGCCGGATCGGCCACAGGAACGAGTTCGCGGTGCTCTGCCATACGCCGTTCTTCAGGGTGGACGGGGTGAAACCGATCTGCTGCTGGTCCTGGCGTTGACGTCCTCAACGAAGTTCCAGCCGATCTTCTCGGCTGCGGCCAGGGTTAGGTCGACGGTCTCGTCGTCGATGGTGCGAGGGATGGTGGCGAAGTCGGCCCCCTGGCCGCGGACGAACATCATCCCGTTCACAGGCCCGCCATCCGGGGATGTCGGCACGCGAGGGATGGCGGGCAGTGCCTCCTGGTCGACCCGTCGCCGGCCATCTCTTGCTCGCCGCGCGGTGGCTGTCGCATGATCAGGGTCCACGACTAGGAGAGCCAATGAGCCCCGCCCCGCACCGCTTCGCACGCCTCGCCGTTCTGACCGTGGTCGCCCTCGTCGGGCCGGTGCTTCCGGTGGCGGACGCCGCGGCTCCGGTCGGTGCCGCGGTCATGCCTGCGCCGGTCGCCGCCGCGTCCGTGGCCAACGGGAAGTACGCCGGCAACGTTCTCGAGAAGGGCAAGCCTCAGAAGAAGGAGTGGGTGCGATTCCGGGTCAAGGCCCACAAGAAGGTGGTCTCGTTCAAGAGTCGGGTGTGGCTCCACTGCTACTCCTACCCGAACACCTACTACTCACTGCCGGTGGTGTTCGGGATGCCGAAGACCAAGATCCGCAAGGGCCGCATCGACCGTTCGTGGCAGAAGTCATTTCGCGTCGAGGGCGAGACCGAGACACTGAAGGGCAAGGTTCAGCTGCGGTTCCGCAGCCGCGGCAAGGTCACCGGGCGTCTGTCGATCGACCTCGCGAACTGCGCGACCAGGCTCGGTGATGCGCCGTACTGGGTGCGGCTGAAGGCGCGTCACCGCTGACACTCGGCCGCTGACCCACCGGTGGTCGAGCAGCCCGAGGAACGAGGCTGGCGTCCGGCAAGAGCACCCACACGGGGACACGTGCCACGATGTCGAGCATGGAATCGCAGACCAGGAGCTACGTCACCGGTGACCGAGAGGTCGTGCTCGACCTGACCCGCGACTGCGCCGACTTCGTCAGCGGCCGGGACGACGGCCTGCTCAACCTGTTCGTCCCGCATGCCACGGCAGGGCTCGCCATCCTCGAGACCGGCGCCGGCAGTGACGATGACCTGCTCGCCGCGCTCGGCGACCTCCTGCCGGCGGACGACCGCTGGAGGCATCGGCACGGCAGCCCGGGTCACGGTCGCTCCCACGTGATGCCGGCGCTGATCCCGCCGTACGCCTCGGTCCCGGTGCTCGGAGGCCGTATGGCGCTGGGCACCTGGCAGAGCATCTGTCTGGTCGACCTCAACGTCGACAACCCCGAGCGTGAGGTGCGCTTCAGCTTCCTCTCGTGAGGGCACTGGCCCTTTCGAGGTCAGACAACCCAGGGCGGCGCGACCGCCTCCCCGTCTCCCTCGGAAGTGCTCGGCGTGGCCAGCCCGGAAGCGCGCCCGGCGACGACGAAGGTCACTCCCGCGTCGGTCGAGATCTGCCGCGTTCCACGAGCCGGCAGAACGATCGTGTCGCCGGGCGCGAGCTCGACCCGACCCTCGTCCGTGACGACGGCGGCCGAGCCAGAGGCGACGTACCAGACCTGCTCGACGTCGAAGCTGTGTCGAGGGCCGCTCTGGCCGGCGGCCATTGCGACGCGCCACAGGCTCAGGTCGCTGGTCCCTCCCTGGGTGGGGGAGCCGAGCGTGGTCATCACCGCGTTCGGTGTCTCGGTCACACGGGCGTCGGCTTCGTGGATCAGCGCGGCAGGCATGGGCTCTCCAGTGGGTAGACAATCGGGTTGTCCAAAACGTACGGCGGCGAAGGCGATATGGTCAACCTGATTGTCTATCGGTCCTGAGAGGGAGAGGGAGTTCCGTGAGTGTTCCTGGATGGCAGGTGGTCCTGCTGCTGGCGGCTGGGTTCCGCGACAGCATCGAGAGCCTGCACATCGAGCTGGCCGAGCGGGGCCACCCGAACGCGCGGCCGCTGCACGGCTTCGCGCTGCAGGCGATCGGCCCCGACGGCTGCACCATCGCGCAGCTCGGCCAGCGCCTGGGCGTGACCAAGCAGGCGGCCGGCAAGACTGCGACGACGCTCGAGAGCGCTGGGTACGTGGTCCGCTCGAGCGTTGCGAACGACCGCCGCGCGGTGCTGTTGCGGCGTACGCCCCAGGCTGACGACCTGCTCACCGCCAGTGAGGCCGGCTTCGACAAGGTGATCGCGCGCTGGCGCAAACAGGTCGGCGCCAAGCGGTTCGACGCGATGGTCGAGACCCTCGGCGAGCTTGCCGGTGACCTACCTGTCGGTGATCTGCCGGGGATGTTGACGCAGGCGCAGGGGCGGTCGTGACGGCAGAGCCCGTGCGGTTTCTTGATCCTCAGCCGTGATCGGTCTCGACGGCTCGCGCCACCTGTCGACCAGAGCGTCGGTCCACATGATGCGCTCGCCGGGGACGACCTCGAGGAAGCAGCCGGTGATGTGCGGGTCGAACTCGTTGCCGTCCTCGCTGATCTCGGTGCGGAAGGCGCCGCCGGGTCGCAGGCCCATCTCGCGCAGACTGGTGTTTGTGGTCTCCCTCAGTCGAACCGGATGCGAATGTGCCGGTTGAACAAACGTTTCATCAAAACGCGCGTTGATGAAACGTTCGTTCAACCGGTTCGGCATGTCTGGTGCGCAGTCACCGGAGCCCCCGGCCCTCTTCCGTTCCTGGGCTGCAGGCTCCGCGATCAGCGGTCGACGACGTCCACCACGAGACGTGAGGGCTGGGTGAGCGTGGAGACCCGGAACTGTGCGCGGGGGCCGTCGATCCCCGCGAGCATCTGGGTGTAGCCCTCGAAGGTGCCGCCGACGTAGACGTCGGGGACGTCGTGGCCGCCCAGGCGCTTGGGCCCGCTGTAGTAGTCGTCTGCTGGCCACGTGGAGTTGGACGCGGAGATGTTCAGCGTCGAGTCGCCGTCGAGGTCGACGGTCTCGCCGCTGCCCTCGAGCGCTGCCTTCTTCACGTAGTTGACCGACCAGCCCGGTGTGCCGGTGCCCGAGAACTCCAGCACGATCCGGTCGAAGCCCTCGTGCTCCTTGACGCGTACGTCGGTCAGCACCAGCGGACCTCCCGATCCATTGCCCATCTTGAGGCGGGTGCCCTGGGGGAAGCCGGAGAGTTCGTCCGCGGAGCTGTCTGCCGCGTTGTCGGTGCCGGGGGAGCCGGTGTTGTCCGAATCGGTTCGTTGCGAGCTCGAGTTCGGGGTCTGGCTGGCCGCGGTCGCCTCGCTCGACTCGCCATCGCCTTCGGTCCCGCAGGCCGCGAGGAGAGCGGTGATGGCCACCAGTGCCGGGACAGTCCTCACCCTCAGGGCGAGTCGCCGGCCGAGCGGCGCAGCGTCGTTGTGGTGGTGGGAATCAGTCATGGTGCACCTCTTCGTTGACGGTGCCTGTATGACTCCTGTCTGCCGTTCCCGGTTGTCCTGCGCGCTGCTTCAGGATGTCGCGCCAACCGACGGCCAGGACCGACGTACGGCCGAGTCCGTCAGCGGCCCACACCAGTTCAGTCGATGTCGACCCTGTGCTCCTGGCCGGACCACACGTCGTAGGCCGAGCAGTAGCGGGGACTCGACAACGCCTGCCGGTGCAGCGTGATCGGCTTCCACACGCCCTTGCCCGCGGCCTCGGTGCTCAGGGCGCTCGGCGTGATCGACCTGCCTGCATCATGCCCGATCAGATGCTGTCGGAACTCCTACAGCTGGAAGTCGACGTAGGACTCGTCGCCGCTATCGGTCCAGGTCTCGACCGTGACAAGGCCACCGGCGACAACGGACGGGTCGGCGTCGAACAGGACCTGAACCTCAACAGTGCCGCCGGTGCGGACTTGGGTCGGCACATTCTGGTTCTCATTTGGCGTGACCTGGCTCGCCGGGTCGAGCACTACTGAATCGGTCCCCGTCAAAGACCAGCTCAGATCGGAGGAGGCATCCGCCGTACGTTCAGTGCCGTTGTAGGTCGCCGTGTAGGTGACCAGGAGGTACTGCTCCTGGGCAGGCTCGTTGTACGGGTTGGCCTTCTTGATCGTCTTGGTGGCGTCCTTCTCGACCTCGGTAACCGTGATGGTCCACTCACCAACGCTGGCCGGTGTATTGAGCGCAGAGGGCTCGAGGGGCGTCTCGGTGGGTGTCTCTTCCTCACCGCTCTCGTCAGTGCCTTCAGCTTCCCCCGGCCCATCGACTTCGTTGGCGACCAACCAGTCGCCGTCGTCGTAGACCATCTGGTAGAGCGACTCATCGCCATTGTTGAAGACGACCGTCACGTCGAAGCCCGCATCAGTCTCTTCGGAGGTCGTCTTGTCGATGGACAGGTCGAACTCATCGTCAAAGGCCTTGGCGAGCATCATTGCCTGACGCAGCATGGATTCGCATGAACGAACCGTTGAGTCCGGGTCCATGTCCTTGTTCCAGTCGTCGATCGACTGCTTCTGGTATTCCTCGGTCCAACCGTCGCAGGCATCGTCGTAGTCACCGTCGTCGATTGCGTCGAGCACGTCGTGGACCGCTTCTTCAGCGCCGTCAGCAGTCTCTGCGTCATCGCCGCTGCAGCCGACGAGCATGACCCCGGCAAGGCTGAGGCAAGCGGCAGGAAGTGCGCGACGGAGCAGGAGCACGGATTCTCGATTCGAGGTGGGGAGTGATGGTCAATCATGGCCCAATCACATGTGCCTCGTGTGGGTTTTCGCGGGAGCGTGTACGGCCGGTCCCTTCGGGCCCCTCAGCGCTTCGGCAAGGCCTGACCTCTAGACCCGATGCTCGACCAGTACGGCCATGTGGTCGGACGCATTGGCGAGCAGCTGCACGGAGCCGGCCGGGCCGGGCCCGTGCACGTCATCGATCTGGCGGGTCGGGCCCAGGGTGCCGGGCTCGTCCTCACGCCCCTCCCACGCGGAGGTGAGCCCGGCCAGCCGTAGGCCGTCGAAGTTCGAGTCGCCCACGGCGTACGTCGTGTGGCCGAGCGCGAGCTGCCGGTCGACCAGGGCCTGCACGCCCGCGACCTCGTGCTGGTGGCGCGCGACGAGCAGCGGCCGGTCATCGCGATAGCGCCCTCGGGACTGGACTGCGGGCACGAGGTGGTAGCCGATCAGGCTCACCCGCCGGCCCGTGATCAGGTCGTCGTACACCCCCAGGGTCGCGAAGTGGGGCGGCTCGATGCCCAGGAGCCGCCCGGGCTTGTCCGCCCGCGCGATCGAGCTCAACAGCACCACCCGCGCCTCCACGAACGCGAAGCGATCACTACGGGCTCCCACCACACAGTCGCCGAGGATCGGCATGGTCCAGAGGTAGCCGTTGTCGCGACGTCCGAGTCGGGGCCCTCTCGCCAGAGCGACGCTGCCCGTCTCCGACAGCAACCGAGCGCGCCACGGGTGCCACTCCTGCAGGCCGACCAGGTCGGGCTCGTGCTCGAGCATTCCGCGCAGCGCCTGGCGGGCGTCGTCGTTGGCGAGACCACGATGCACGTTGGCCGTCGCCACAAGAGTTCGGGAGCTCATGGGGAAACCCTGCCACCCCGGGCACCCCTGCGCGAGGAAGCTGCGGCGCCGACCACGAACTCAGCCAGATTGGGATAAATCACGAGCGATTCCTTGGCCACTACAGCAGACTGGTTCCATGGCGTTGGCGGAGCGACCGGCTCGGACTGTTGCGCGCAGTCGCGTTGCCGAGCTGCTCACCCAGCGCCCGTGGCGGGTCGTGCTGGCGATGGCCGCGCTGACCTGCCTGCTCGGGTGGCTCCCGTTCATGGGTCGGCCGTTGAGCCCCGACGAGAGCGGCCTGCTGATGGTGGCTCGCCAGTGGGGCCCGGGCGACTCGCTCTACGGCGACTACTGGGTCGACCGACCGCCGGTGCTGATCGCATTGGTGGCCCTGGGCAACCTGATGGGTGGCGAGTGGGGGCTGCGGCTCCTGGGGGTGATCGCGGTCTTCGTCTCGGTGCTGCTGGCCGGCCTGCTCGGTCGCACCGTTGCGCCGACGGTGCGTACGGCACCCGTCCTTCCCGCAGCCACCGCAGCGGTGCTGCTCGGCACGCCACTGTTCGGCGGAACGGTCGTCAACGCCGAGCTGCTCGGCCTGCCGCTGATGCTCGGCGGCATGATCGCAGCGATCGTGTCGATTCGGGCCACCTCGGAACGAACCAGACTGCGCTGGGCGATGGTCGCCGGCGCGGCCGGTGCGGCGGCCGTCCTGACCAAGCAGAACCTGCTCGACGTCTTCGTGTTCCTCTTCGCGCTGCTCCTCGTCGGTGGACTTCCCAGGAGGGATCCCGGAGGCGACGATGACGACGACACCCTCGGCGAGGCCGAGCGCAAGGAACGTCCGAGCCTGCGCGAGCGGAGCACGGTCGCTGTCGGCGCCACCCTCGGTGCCGGCTCGCTCCTCGTGATCGCCCTCATCGGCTCGGCAGCCCTGGGAACAGGGCCCCTCGACCTCTGGTCGGCCGTCGTCCAGTTCCGCTGGGAGGCGTCGAGCGTGGCGCCGGACTCTCCCGCCACGGGCCAGCGGCTCGGCCTGATGCTGTGGGCGCTTCTCGGCAGTGGTGCACCCCTGCTGGCGGCTGTGCTGCTGCGCCGGGTGTGGCGCCGAGCCCCGGGCCGGCCCGCGAGACGCGTGCTGGCGCCCGTTGTCGCCGTACTCGCCTGGGAGGCGGTGGCCGTTCTCGCCGGAGGCAGCTACTGGCTGCACTACCTGATCGGCCTGGTCCCCGGGTTGGTTCTGCTGGCGGCCGTGACCGGCCTGCCGCAACGCCTGCGCGGATCGGTGCCCGTGGTGATCGGGCTCCTCGCGGCGTCGACGCTGTGCTCGATCGCCTGGGTCTTCGTGCACCCGATCGACCGGCCGGAGCAGGAGGTGGCCGACTACCTCGCGGCGCGTGCTGAACCCGGCGACACCGCGGTGGTCGCCTTCGGCGTGGCCTCGATCCTCGAATCGTCCGGCCTCGAGAGTCCCTACCCGCACCTGTGGAGCCTGCCGGTGCGGGTGCGCGACCCGCAGCTGCACGGGCTGGCCGACGTGATGGCCGGCCCCGACCGGCCGACCTGGCTCGTGATCTCCGGCATCGGGCTGGGATCCTGGGGCATCGACACCACGGCCGCCCAGCGTTACATCGACCTCTACTACGTGCGCGTCGCTGATGTCGCCGGCTACCGGATCTTCCGGGAGGACAATCCCTGATGGCGTTCCTGGCACTCCGACCGCTCGAGCGAGCCCCGATGCCGCCGACCCGACCCGCGGCTCGCGTCGTGGCGCTGGCGGCGTACGTCGTGCTTCTCGGCGTCTGGATCCACTTCATCGGCATCCCCAACGACGCGTTCGGCGTGGCCCTGTGGCTGTGGCTGATGACGATCGCGTGGCACGTCGACGCCCCGCGCGATCGCCACCTCGACTTCTTCCGCGACTGGTGGCGACCGATGCTGCTGGTCGCGGTCTACTGGTTCCTGCGAGGCCTGGCCGACCAGACGTTCATCCCGGTGCACATCACGGCGCCGGTGCGGGCCGACGAGTGGCTCGGCGGCGGTACGACGCCCACGGAGCTGCTGCAGCGCAACCTGTGCGGAGACCCGTGCATCAAGGACAGTTCCCCGGCTTGGTACGACGTGCTGTTCACCACCGTCTATGCCTCACACTTCCTTGCTGCGTTGACGATTGCGGCCGTGCTCTGGATGCGCAACCGCATGGAGTGGATGCTGTGGATGCGCCGCTACATCGCGACCCTGTTCATCGGAGTGGCGATCTATTTCGTCTATCCGATGGCGCCACCGTGGATGGCCTCGAAGCTGGGCATCATCGGCGAGGTGCACCGGATGAGCGGCCGCGGCTGGTCCGAATTCGGCCTGCACCGGCAGAACATGGTGCTGATGGGGATGGCGAACAAGGTGGCCGCGATGCCGTCGCTGCATGCCGGGATTGCTTTCCTGGTCGCGTTCTACGCGATCTCGCGCTGGCGCTCGCCGCTGCGCTGGCTGCTCCTGCTCTATCCGCTCGCGATGTCGACGGCGCTGGTCTACTACGGCGAGCACTACGTGGTCGATGCGATCGCCGGAGCGCTGGTTGCCCTGCTGGCGCTGGTCGTCTGCTCCTTCCTCGAGCGCCGATCCGGGGTCGACGAACGAGCCGCCTCGCACGCGTTGCCCGAGGTCGACCGGCAGCCTGGCTGAGACTCGGCCGTCGCGCGTCCTTGCCCGCGTCGTCGCCCCGCGTCCTTGCCCCACCCGCGGGGTCGTCCGCCCGGTTCGCAATCGTGCACATGCACCGTTGTGGCCCCGGTTTGGGCGTTGAGCCGGGTCGCAATCGTGCAGGTGCACCGTTGTGGTCCTGGACCAGGCCCGCCCGGTTCGGCCGTGGCCGGCCCGGACCGGTCCGGACCAGAGGCCCAGACCGGACCAGGCTGAACGATCAGGCCGGGCGCGGAGTACCGACGGCCAGTGCCACCACGGCAGCTGCGCCCTCCACGTCGGGAAGCGCACCACCGGATCGGCGCGCGTTGGCGTGGTCGAGCATCACCGAGACGAACGTCTCCGCGGCCTGGCGGCGCAACTTCTTCGCGACCGTCCACTCGATCGCCTGGTCGAGGGCGGACTCGGTCAGCTCGACGAGGGAACGGCGCAACGTGTGCAGGTGGTCGCGCACCTCGGGGTGCGTACCGCTCTCGCGGAAGATGATCGTGCGCAGCACCAACGAGTCGTGGTCCTCGAGACCCAGCCGGCGGTGCATCGCCATCAGCGAACCGGCGGGGTCGCCGCGGCGTACGACGCCCGCCACCGCGGCGTACGTCGGAGTCGGCAACCGCTCCTTGAGCAGGGTCAACAGCAGGTCGGTCTTGCGGGGGAAGTAGTAGAAGACCAACCCCTTCGGGACGTCGGCCACCTCGGCGACCCGGGCGGTCGGCGTGGCGTCGAAGCCGTCGACGGCGAAGAGCTCCTCGGCGGCGTCGAGGATGCGGGTGCGGCGGTCATGGGTGGGCATGGTCGCTCCGGAGGTCGGGGGATGGCCGGACGTGACGACTGGGTGAGGGCGGGGCCGAGCGGACGGCTCGGCCGCCCGCCCTCCTTGATCACCTGGGCACGGCCTAGTGGGTGATCGACCGGTGGTGCATCCGCTGGTCGATCTGGGGCACGGCCAGCACGCCGCTCAGGGCAGTGACCACGCCGGCGATCCACGCGGTCAGAGCCAGTCCGTCCATGGTGTCGAAGCCCATCACCCAGGGGGAGATGAAGAGGAGCACACCGAGGATCACGAGCGCGTAGTCGGCGCTCGGGTCAGCGGGACGGCTCATCGACCAGAGGGCGGCCGCGGCGATCACGACGCCGAGCACGACCATCGTCCAGGTCGCCCGGGTGTCGGTGTTGGTCCAGATTGGGGAGAGCAGTGCGTAGACGCCCGCAACGAGCGCCACCCAGCTCTGCCATCGAGTCCAGTTCTTCATGGTTGGTTCCTCACTTTCCTTGACCCGTCGTAGGCAGGCGGGTGCCTCCTTCCAGAGTGCGCTTGATTGACCGCACGGTCAAGAGTGGAACTGGGGGAGCGACAAACTGTTGGGACCAGGAGTACCGGTGACGCGAGAGCAAGAGGCGGTGAGACCAACGTATTGGTTGTGTTCTGGCCGGCAACACAGCCAATACGTTGGTCTCAGCGAACCCAGTGCTCAACCCGTGGCCTTCCGGTGGGACGAGAACCTGCGCCGGGACCTGGATGAAGGGAACATCGATGAACGACACCACCTACGCGTCGATCACCACCGCACTCGAGTCGATCGAGGGCCTCGACGTCCTGACCAAGCCCGAGTCCACCTCGGCCTACGCGCACGACCGCGCCGTGTGGGCGGCGTACGACGTCCCGGTTGCGGTGGTGCGCCCGAGCTCCACCGAGCAGGTGCGTGCGGTCGTGGCGGCTTGCATCGAGCACCGGACTCCGCTCGTCACCAGGGGAGCGGGCACCGGGTTGTCGGGCGGCGCGAACGCGACCAGCGACGCGGTGGTGGTCTCCCTGGAACGGATGGACCAGCTCGACGTCGACGTCGAGCACAGGCTCGCCCGGGTGCAACCGGGCGTGGTCAACGACGACTTCCGCGCGGCGCTGGCGGCGTACGGCCTCTGGTACCCGCCGGACCCCGCGAGCAGTCCGTGGTCGACGATCGGCGGCAACGTCGCGACCAACGCCGGCGGCATGTGTTGCGTGAAGTACGGCGTCACCGGCGACTATGTGCGTGAGCTCGAGGTGGTGACCGGCACCGGCGAGGTGGTGCGGCTCGGGAGACGGACCGCCAAGGGTGTGGCCGGCTATGACCTGCGCGGACTGATGGTCGGCTCGGAGGGGACTCTCGGCATCGTCACCGAGGTCGTCGTACGCCTTCGGCCGTTGCCGCCGGACCCGACCACGGTGATCGGCAACTTCGACTCGCTCGAGGACGCCGGACGAGCGGTCGCGTTGATCGGCGTTGCCGGGATCTCGCCGAGCTTGCTGGAACTCGTCGACCGGGGCTGCCTCGAAGCGGTGGACGCGTGGCGCAACATGGGACTCGCGGGCGAGGCAGAGGCCGTGCTGATCGGGCGCAGTGACGTGCCCGGCTCGGCGGGGGAGCAGGAGGTCGCCGAGCTGTTGCGCTGCTTCGAGGAGGCTGGCGCGACGTTCACCGCGGCCTCGGTCGACCGACAGGAGTCGGAGGCGCTGTACGCCGCGAGGCAGTTCGCGTTCCCGGCGATGGAGCGGCTCGGCGTGGTGCTGACCGAGGACATCTGCGTGCCCCTGGCGCGGGTGCCCGACGTGCTGGCCCGGCTCCGGTCGATCGGCGAGGCACACGACGTGAAGGTGGCCACCATCGCCCATGCCGGCGACGGCAACCTGCACCCGTTGTTGGTCACGCCACCGGGGGACGAGGCCGCGGGCGTGCGTGCGCGGGCAGCTTTCGAGGAGATCATCCAGGTCGCCCTCGACGCCGACGGCACGGTCACCGGTGAGCACGGGATCGGGCTGCTCAAGCGAGACGGTCTGACCCGTGAGCTGTCACCGGCCGTTGCGGCCATGCACCACGCGGTCAAGTCCGCGCTCGATCCGCACGGGATCCTCAACCCTGGCAAGGGATTGCCGCTGTAGAGCGGCCCATCCGGCAGTCGACTTGGCGTAGTAGCCGTTGTGGGAATGCGCGACGCCGGTGTAGGTGCCGCTGTCCTCCTCGATCGTGAGCATCTGAACCATCTCCTGGGGGGATTCGGACGGCCGGTGCGGCGGCCCGTGAAGTCTTCTCACTGATGCCACGAACGGGAGTGCGCGATTTCGACAGTCCAGTCGTCTCGGGGGAATGAAAATCCTCTTCCGAGGGGTTGTCCAAGGGACTGAAGGCGCCGGTTCGGCGCCGTACGCGCGTTGAAAGGTGCCCCATGCCGCTCCCGGTCTCGATCCTCGACCTCGCCACCGTCGGCCGCGACCAAGTAGTTGGTGAGGCGCTGGCCGGCACCGTGGCGCTGGCCCAGAAGGCGGAGGTGACCGGGTACTCGCGAGTCTGGTACGCCGAGCACCACAACATGGCGCGGATCGCGTCGTCGGCAACCTCAGTGCTCATCGCGCACGTGGCCGCGCACACGAAGAGCATCCGCCTGGGTGCCGGCGGCGTCATGCTGCCCAACCACTCACCGCTGACGATCGCCGAGCAGTTCGGCACCCTCGAGACGCTCCACCCGGGTCGCATCGACCTCGGCCTCGGGCGTGCCCCGGGCAGCGACCAGAACACGATGCGTGCGCTGCGTCGCGATGCCACCTCCTCCGACACGTTCCCGCAGGACGTCCAGGAGCTGCAGGCCTACCTGCGGGGCGAGTCCCTGATCCCGGGCGTGAACGCCTATCCGGGCACGGGGACCGACGTACCGCTCTACATCCTCGGCTCCTCGCTCTTCGGCGCCGGGTTGGCTGCCGCGCTGGGTCTGCCCTATGCCTTCGCGTCACACTTCGCACCGGCCGCCCTGCACCAGGCGATCGCGCTCTACCGCCGCGACTTCAAGCCGTCCGAGCAGCTCGACAAGCCCTACGTCATCGCGGGCTTCAACGTCGTCGCCGCTGACCACCAGGCCGATGCCGAGCGCCAGCAGCAGGAGATCCTGCGCTCCCGGGTGGCGTTGATCCTGCGCCCCGGTACGCCGTACACGGATGACCAGGCCGACCTGCTCCTGGAGTCACCGCAGGCCGCACACCTGCACCAGATGATGACCTACAGCGCGGTCGGCACGCCCGACGTCGTACGCAAGTCGGTCACCGAGTTCGCCGAGTCGACGGGAGCCGACGAACTGATCGTCGCGCACCAGGGGACTCGGGTCGAGGACCGGCTGCGCTCGGTCGAGATCCTCTCCGACGTCTACCTGGGCTGATGCTCCGACTCGCACGAGCCTGCGTCACGCTCGCTGCGTCGTACGCCGCTGCTCAGCCGGGCTGAGAGCCCAGGGTGTTGACGGTGGCTCGGCCTGACTAGGGTGAAACGATGAGCCGCTCTCGGGATCTCGTTGCCCTGTTGTTGGTCGCAACCGTTGCCTGCGCCTGCGGCACCTCTTCCGATTCATCCGATGCGGAGGGAACCATGAGTGAGTCGACGTCAGGGTCCGTGCAGCCCGATCCCGAGGAGTCCGTTCCGGAGGCACCTGCCACATCCGGGACGTCCGACGCAGGTTCGGGCAAGGACTCTGCCGAGCAGGCAGCGATCGACGACCTCGCCGCCAAGCAGGGCATTGCCGTCGACGACGTCGAGGTGGTGCGCAGTGAGGACGTCACCTGGCGCGACGGCAGTCTGGGCTGTGCGGAGCCGGGGAAGATGTACACCCAGGCGTTGGTCGACGGGCAGCGCATCGTCCTGAGAGCGGGTGGCGAGGAGTTCGAGTACCACGCCGGCGGTTCGCGCAGTGCGTTCCTGTGTGAGAGGCCGACGCAGTAGTCGCTCCCACGGCGCAGCGTTTCGACGGGGTTTCCACGCTGAATTCTTCTCCACAGATTGGTTCGGCGCCTGTTGAGATCCTTCGAACAGGTGTACGATGGAGGTAGTTCGACTGGGGATGTGGCTGACAGGTACGACGGGTCAGGCGAAACCAGTTGGGTCAGATGCATCACGGTAAGTAATAGCCTCCAGGGGAGGCCTCCGGCGTCGCAGTGAACACAACCCTGCGCTCGGAGGAATGACCGTGACGATGCACCCGATGACCGAGACACTCGGCTCCGTGCGCGCCGCGATCAATGCGCTGGTCGAGTTCGAGCCGCTCTATGTGCCGGAGCCGCAGAAGCGGGAGCTGATGCGCGGCATCGCCTCGTCAGAGGCGCAGTTGGCTGCGGTGCGGTTGAAGGTGATGGCGGTCGCCGGCGACGTTGCCGACGAAGCGGGTGCCAAGGACGTGGCCGCATGGGCGGCAGCCGATCATCATGTGGCTCGACGTGACGCACATGCTGATCTAGCCCTGGCCAAGACCTTTGACGTGCGCTGGCAGGCCACCGCAGCCGCGTTGGCCGCCGGGCACCTGCACCTTGACCAGGCCCGAGCAATCGCCAACGCACTCGAGGGAGTGCGTGACGAGCTCGGCGACGCCAAGCTCGTCGAGGCCGAGGAGATCATGCTGACCGCGGCCAAGGCACTCGACGCCGCCGCCCTGCGGGGTCTGGGCAGAGACCTGGCCGACACGGTCGATCCTGATGCGGCCGACGAGCGGGAAGCGAAGCGGCTGGCCGACGAGGAGAAGCACGCCGCGGAGAAGTCGAAGCTCACGCTCAACCCGAAGGGCGACGGCACGACCCGGGTCAGCGGGCTCCTGCCTGATGCGGTGGCGAAGCGTCTGGCCACCTACCTGGAAGCGTTTGCCCAGCCCCGCAAGCAGGCCGCGGAGTCCGACGGTCGGCGGGTTCCCTATGCAACGTTGATGGCGCGTGCGCTCGGCGATCTGCTCGAACGCGTCGACCCTGCCCGGTTGCCCGATCACGGTGGCGATGCCACGACCGTGATCGTGACCATCAGTCTCGACCAGTTGCGCAACGATCTCGCCGCCGCTGGGATCGGCTTCGACGAAGACTCCGCGATGACAGCTGCGACCGCGCGTCGCCTGGCCTGCCAGGCCTTCATCATCCCGGTCGTGCTCGGTGGCGAGAGCCAGATCCTCGATGCCGGTCGACGCTCGAGGCTGCACGGCCCGATGCAGCGCAAGATGATCCGACTGCGCGACAAGCACTGCCGAGCCGCTGGCTGCGCGGTGAAGGCTGAGTGGTGCGAGATCCACCACCTCATCCCGTGGTCGATGGGAGGCAAGACTTCCGTCAAGGACGGGGTCCTGCTGTGCGGGCACCATCACCATCGCATCCATGACCCCGCCTACGTCCACGAACGACAACCAGACGGCTCAATCAGATTCGCTCGACGAACGTAGACCGACCGAGCACGACGATTCTTGATCTCCGCCGCCAGCCATCGGCGTCCCCGACCCAGTGATCGGCGCGTCCCCGACCCAGGGAACGGCGCGCGTCCCCTATGCGATGGTCCGTGCACGGTGCTGCCTGCCCGCGCGGAGTAGCGTCGGCGCCATGTCGCAGGACTCATCGAATGACACCGACCAGCAACAGGGCGGATCCCTGCTCACCGTGATCGTGGCGCTGGTCGCCAACGCCCTGGTCGCGCTGGCGAAGTCGATCGCCGCAACGATCACCGGCTCGGCGGCAATGCTGGCCGAAGCCGCGCACTCGTGGGCCGACACCGGCAACGAGGTCTTCCTCCTCTTCGCCGAGCGGGCCGGCCGGCGCGAGGCCGACGAGGCTCACCCACGCGGCTACGGCAGGGCGACGTACGTCTGGTCGTTGGTCGCCGCCTTCGGCCTCTTCGCGGCCGGGTCGGTGGTGTCGGTGTGGCACGGCCTCAGCCAGCTGACCGGCGAGGGCGAGGACCCGAACTACCTGATCAACTACGTGGTGCTCGGCATTGCCTTCCTGCTGGAGGGCACCTCGCTGATCCAGGCCACCCGGCAGGTGGTGGGGGAGGCGAAGACCTGGGGCATGCGGCCGTTGAAGTTCGTGGACCGTACGTCGGACTCCACGTTGCGAGCGGTGTTCATGGAGGACTCGGCGGCGATCCTCGGACTGCTGCTCGCGGCCGGCGGAATCGGCCTGCACCAGCTGACCGGCAACGCGATCTACGACGCGCTCGGTTCTGTCGCGGTCGGGTTGCTGCTCGGGCTGGTGGCGATCTTCCTGATGCGCCGCAACATGGACTACCTCCTCGGTCAGGAGATCTCGCCCGAGCTCGAGGAGCGCATCCTCGACACACTGAAGCAGCGCCCGGAGATCAACCGGATCAGCTATCTCCACGTCGAGTACGTCGGCCCGCACCGCTTCTTCATCGTCGCTGCCGTCGACCTCACCGGCGATGACCGTGAGACGACACTGGCCATCCGGTTGCGCGGGCTGGAGGCCGAGCTCGAGCAGGAGCCGATGATCGAGGATGCCGTGCTGACCCTCGCCGTCCCGACCGAGCCCACCCTCTGACGGGGCCGAGCACAACGGTGCACGTGCACCGCTGTGACCCGCATTTCAGGGGATTTCGGCGTCGCAACGGTGCACGTGCACCGTTGCAGCCCTGGCAGTCTCCGCTGAACGGCGGGACCTCCTGCTCGTGCCTGTGGATGACGGGTTCGGCGGAGCTCAGGACGCGGCATCCTTCAGTGATGGCAGAAACCACGATCGACACCGGGCGGCCCTTCACGCGCGGGGATGCCATCGCCGCGGGGATCTCTCCGAGGCAACTGCAAGGTTCCTTGTTCCGCCGCATCTTCCGGGGCGTCTACATCACGGCCGGCGCAGCGGTGACTCCAGAGGTGAGGGCAACGGCTGCGCTCGCCCTCTTCGACTCGGAGAGTGCCTTTCTCAGCCACGCTTCGGCGGCGCGCTTCCACAACGTCCCGATCCCGACGCTCCCGGAGGAACGCGTCACTGTTCTGCATCCCGATCTCCGCAGACGTCGTGCGGGCGTCGTCTGCCATGTCGCACGCGGCGCCACGGTGCTCGAACGGGGCGGGAAAAGGGTCTCGGCGCCGGCTCGGATGTTCGTGGAGCTCGCCTCGCTGCTCACGCTCGTGGACCTCGTGGTCGTGGGCGACAACCTGGTCAGGACCGAGCGGGTGTCGACCGAGGAGCTGCGGCAGGTCAGCGGCGAGTCCGAGCTGCCGAACGCAGCTCGCGCAGTCGTGGCTGCTGGGCTGGTGCGTGAGCGGGTCGACTCGCCCATGGAGACCCGGCTGCGCCTGCTCATCGTCCTCGCCGGTCTGCCCGAGCCCAAGGTCAACCTGACGTTGCGCAACGTCGAGGGAGCGGCCATTCGTCGCTACGACCTCAGCTTTCCCGAGGCGCGCCTGATCCTCGAGTACGACGGCCGTCAGCACGTCGAGCGCATCGAGCAGTGGGAGTCCGACCTCCAGCGGCGCGAGGCCATCGACAGCGACGAGTGGCGCATCATGGTCTTCGTGTCCGCGGACATCTACCGGCGGCCCGGGCAGACACTCCAGCGGATCTCCCGAGTGATGCGTGCCCGACGGGTTCCGGGTCTGCCGAGTTGTCTCTCCGACCAGTGGCGTCCGCATTTCCCCGGGTGGTGACCGCTGCCGTTCTCGGGCCTCGGGTCGCGTGATGGGTCACAACGGTGCACGTGCACCGTTGCGCCCCTGGCGCTCTCGTTCGGAGTCCCGGCGGTGTCGGCGTACGCCGGTAACATCGGCCGCATGAGCGATGACTGGCGCAGTGACACCGTGGAGAAGGTCCGCAAGCTGATCGTGAAGGCTGAGCCCGAAGCGGTCGAGGAAGCCAAGTGGCGCAAGGCGTCGAACCCCGACGGCGTCCCGACGTTCTCCTGCGACGGACTGATCTGCACGGTCGAGACCTACAAGGACAAGGTGAAGCTGACCTTCGCCAAGGGCGCATCGCTCGAGGATCCGTCGGGTCTCTTCAACGCAAGCCTGGATGCCGGCACGCGGCGCGCGATCGACATCCGGGCCGAGGACTCCTTGGACGAGGAGGCGTTCATCGACCTGATCCAGGAGTCCGTCGCGCTCAACCGGTCCTGAGAGCCGAGGGAGGGCGTTCGGCTCTCACGAGGCGTCGCTCCCTCCTGCACGAAAATGAGGGCGATCCCGGGTGACCCGCGAACGCAAGACTCACGGCAACGCAGAGAGGATGCTCAGTGCACGACGAGACGGCGCATGAACTGCTTGCCGCCGAACGGCGCGAGACGTTGCGGCGCCTGCGCGCCCTGAGCGATGACTTCGACTCGGTGGTGGAGGCCTCGCGCGACAGCAACGCCGACGACGAGCACGACCCCGAGGGCGCGACGATCGCCTTCGAGCGGTCGCAGACCGGAGCGCTCGTCAGCCAGGCCCGGCGCCACCTCGAGGAGATCGATGCCGCCGAAGCGCGGGTCCACGCCGGGTCGTTCGGCAGCTGCGAGTCCTGCGGTCAGCCGATCGGTGAGGAGCGCCTGGAGGCCCGGCCAGTGGCACGTACCTGCATCGGGTGCGCAAGCGCAGGGAAGTGACCGGTCGAGACATGTCGAGAACCCGGCATCGGCTCCGTCCCAGGGTTGACCGGCAACAACCCCACCACTGAAGGATGGACCCCATGACATACGTGAAGACCCTCGACCACGTCGGCATCACCGTCTCCGACCTCGACACCGCCATCGCGTTCTTCGAAACACTCGGACTCGAGCTCGAGGGACGGATGTTCCTCGAGGGCCAGTTCGTCGACGACGTCATCGGCATCCCCGACTCCCGCTCCGAGATCGCCGTGCTCAAGGCCCCGAGCGGCGGCGCCGGCGTGGAGCTGTCCTGTTTCGTGCGGCCCGACCACGAGCCGGGATCGCCCGAAGCGCTCTCCACCGTCGTCGGCATCCGCAACGTCGCCTTCGAGGTCACCGACCTGCGCGGCGCCGTCGAGCGACTGGCCGCCGACGGCTACGGGCTGGTCGGCGAGATCGGCGAATACGAGAACAGTTGGCGGATGACCTACGTGCGCGGGCCGGAGGGCATCATCGTCGCCCTCGCCGAACGCCTCAGCTGAGGCGCGCCCACTCACGGCGTACGACGACGCTCAGCCGCTCGTCGACGGCGTACGCCGAAGCGCACGGCGTACGCCGTCGGGGCACGTCCTAGGCAACGCCGGGCTCACCGCTCCTGCGGTGCATCCTGGTCCGGTGCGCCGAGAGCGGCCGCGACCGCGGGACGCACGCCGACGGGCACGTTCGAGCGTGGACGCGCGCTGCTCAACGGCACGATGCCGTGCTCCTGGACCACTTCGGAGATGTTGGAGAGCATCGCCTCCAGCTGCTCACCGGTGCGCCCGGTCCGGGCGGTGATGTCGGCGAGCACCTGGGCTCGACGCAGCGGCCGGCCGGCGTGCTCGGCCCGCAACAGCGTGAGGTAGCCGGACACGGCGGTGGCGATCTCCTCCGCAGCCCAGCTGCGCCGGGTGGCACTGGGCAGCGACGTGCCTTCGGACACGGTCCACGCTCCGGAGGAGGCGATCGACAACGTCCCTTCTGCGGCCATCGCCTCGGCGGTCGTGCGCAGGTCGAGCTGCCAGGTGAACAACAGGTCGCCGGTCGCGCGCAGATCCTGTTCGTGGCGTGACCACACCACCTTCGCCACCTGCAGGGGTGACGCGCTCGGCCCGCAGACGCCCAGGGCTTCGAGGATCCAGGAACTCAGCAACAGGTCAGGCTTCACGCCGCCAGCCTGCCACCTGGCGCAACACGGCGTCAGGGCACGTCAAGGATTGCCAGTTCGGACGTCAAGCATTGCCAGTTCGGGCGTCAAGGATTGCCAGTTCGTGGGGTCAGGAAGTGGACTGGGCGGCGGCGATCGCGGCGACCACCACCGCGAAGACACCGCACACCGCCTCGGTGACGGTGACGCCGAAGTACTCGTGCGGGGCCAGGATGGCGTCGAACACGAGCCCGACGCCGCCGATCCCGGCCAGGGCGGCCGACAGCACGTGCCGGCCAACGGTCACGGCCATCCAGAGTCCAGCCAGTCCGACGATCAGGGCGAAGGGCGCATCGCGGAACGAGTTGCCCCGGCCCACCGAGTCGTGGGCGACGAAGAAGGGCTCGGCGACGAAGACCAGTGCCGGGACCAGCAGCAGCAGCCATGCGGCAGGTGAGCCGGACGGCAACTCCGCCGGCGCTCGTCCGGTCAGAGCGGGACGTGTCTCCCCGGGCAGGCCGTGGTGTGGAGTGGGAGCGGCTGGTGTGCTCATGTGAGGCCCTTCCGGGGTGAGAGTCGCGATGTCCGTCGAAGGGAAGTTCGGCGCAGGGCCCCGACCGGGGCGTCCCTCTCATGTCTAGGCGTCTGATCGCCTCCACGCAAGCAGGAGCCGAAGTTCGGGACGGGTCAGCTCTCGCCGCTGCCGATGTTGAACAGCCACTCGACGCCGTACTTGTCGGTGAAGCCACCGAACTCGTCGCCCCATGCCTGCTTCGCGAGCGGGGTGATGACGGTGCCTCCCGCGGAGAGCCCGGCGAACTGGTCACGGAGCTTGTCGTCGTCACCGGAGATGCTGATCGTGATCCGCCGACTCGGCTGGGCGACGTCCATGCCGGGCGGTGTGTCGGCAGCCATCAGTGCGTGGCCGTCGTCGGTCTCGAGGAAAGAGTGCATGACCAGGTCCTTCTCGGGTCCCTCGGCACCCATGTTCCCGAAGGTCATCACCTCGGGGGTGCCGCCCAGGACCGATGCATAGAACTCCATCGCCTCGCGGGCCGTGTTCTCGAACTGGATGTAGGGGTTGAGCCGTGATGCCATGAGGATCTCCTCAGCAGTGGGTGGGAGCTCCACGCTAGTCCTGTCGCTGCGTCACCAGAAGAGAAATTCCGGGCAGGCCCGGACCCGAGCGGTCGACCGCACGAACTAGGCTCGGGGACGTGCACAGGATCTTCACCACCAGCGTGGCCTCCGTCTATCCCCACTACCTGACGAAGGTGGAGAAGAAGGGCCGCCACAAGGCCGAGCTCGACCGGGTCATCGAGTGGTTGACCGGCTTCGACGAGCAGGCGCTGCAGCGCCACCTCGACGCCGGGACGACCTTCGCTGACTTCTTCGCCGACGCCGAGATCAACCCGAACGTCGCCCTGGTCACCGGGGTCGTCTGCGGGATCCGGGTCGAGGACATCGAGGACCCGTTGATGCAGAAGATTCGCTACCTGGACAAGCTGGTCGACGAGCTGGCCAAGGGCAAGGCGATGGAGAAGGTGCTGCGCGGCTGACGGCGTACGCCGCGTGCTGTCGTACGCCGGTCAGGTCGTGGTCGCGTCGAACTCCGGGTGATGGGTCCCCACGTTGCGTGACGTGGCGAGGTGGCCACCCAGGTAGGCCCCGGCCTTCGCCACGGCGGCGCCCAGCAACGCCAGTCCGGTTCCAGATGCCTGGTTGCCCTTGCGGCGGGCGACGTAGGAGGACGCGTACAGCCCGACGGCCACCCCGTTCGTGACGGCGTGGACGAGGCCGACGCGCTTGTCCCGGGGGCCGGTCTCGGACCACTGCGCCCAGCCCGTCCATGCGGTCGGGCCGAACGCCACGAGTCCGGTGCCGACCAGGGTCTGGGCCGCCTCCGACCAGCGCCCACGACCGACCACGTCGAGCACGGTGGCCGACGTCCACGAGCCGAGGACCAGATCGGTCATCGCCGGGTGGAGGGCATGCCCGAGCCAGTCTCCGCGCAGGACCGCACCACGTGCACCGGAGGCGAACAGGTTGCGCACATGGGGTTCGAGTGCGTGCACCGCGCCGTCCAGGGCCTCAGCGTCCTCGAGGCGCCGGGTCAGGTGCACCAGTGTGGGCAGTCGATCGAGGGAGCTCATCGTTTTCTCCTCGTTGTGGATTCGAGTCCACACTGCTCCTGGCTGCGGCGAAGATCAACCGGAAATCAGGCCGGCAGATGCTTCCAGCTGCCCTCGGAGACGACCTCGACGGTTGCGCCGTCGACCTTGATCGCGCTCTGGTCATCGATCGCGTACGCCGGACCGGCGAGGTCGGCGGCCCAGCGTTCGGCCTCGGCCATCGTGTTCTCCGGCATGAGCTCGTGGTCGACGTGCGGGAAGATGGAGAAGTCCACGACACCGAGGGTGCGGTCGCCCCCGGCCGCTGGCTGCCAGTTGACGAAGTCTGCGCCGACCCGGGGTGTCAGCACCATGCTCCCGGCGCTCATCCCGACCCAGACCTTCTCGGACAACTCGGGGATGAGATCCGCCAGGCCGGACTCACGCATCCAGTGGCACAGGAACATCGCGTCGCCACCGTCGACCAGCAGGACGTCGGCCGCCCGGACCCACGGGACCCAACGCTCCCGGCCGATGCTGGGGAGCGCGGTCAGCTCGAGCAGGCCCACGGACGCCCAGCCCAGGTCGGTCATGGTGGATGAGCCGGCAACGAAGCGCCGTGCGGACTCGGGGCCACACATCGGGTGTCCCCACTCCGCGGTCGGGATGCAGAGTGCGGTGGCTTCGTCGATCGGCTTCCCGAGCAGGTCGACCAGCGCCCGGGTGATGCTCGGGTTCGTCACGCCCCCGGAGGTGAGCAGCAGCTTCACGGTGTCTCCCTCGTCCGTTGTCGAGGCCAGAGTCTAGATGGGTCATTCCAAGGGAAGTCGCCTGACTCGCGACTCCCCGCACCCCGGCCGACCGCGTTGTCGTCGACTCAACGATGCTCCGAATCGCCTTCGCTCCTCCGCCTTGTCGGATCGGGGCACGGCTGAGCCGTTCGCTTGACCGGCAACCCTTGGAATGACCCATCTAGCGCCGCGGTTGCGGCCCGCGCCGCCTCTGCGGCCGGCGCCGCGCTTGCGGCCGGCGCCGCGCTTGCGGCCCGCGTCGCGCTCGGCATCCTCGTGGCCCGCGTCGCCCACCAGGACGCCACGACGAGCGAGGCGATCACGATGGTGTCACCGGCGACGACGTCGAGGAAGTAGTGGTTCCCCGTCAACACGACGGCCAGCACCATCAGCAGTGGGAGGAGCCGGCCCGCCGTACGCAGCCAGACACTGCGCGACTCGCGCACGAGCGCGATTCCCACGAGCAGGTCCCAGCCGGCGTGGAAGCTCGGCATCGCGGCGTACGGATTGGTGAACTGCGGCGGTTGCAGCACCCGGTAGGCATTCGTCTGCGTGGTCACGGTGTCGATGAACCCGAGGTCCATCAGGCGCGGGGGAGCGACTGGGTGCAGGGCAACGATCACCATGCCCACCAAGCCCGAGATGAGCAGCGCGTTGCGATAGATCGGGTAGGCGGCCGGGCGTCGCCACGCCAACCAGACGAACGCCGCGGCGATGACCGGCCAGTGTCCGTAGATGTAGATCGCGTTCAGCACGGTCATCACACCGGGTACGTCGAGGGCGAGCGCCTGGGCCGGTTGCTCGAGGAAGATGCCGAGACTGCGCTCGAGGGAGACGACGCCGTGCGCGTTGGCGGCGGCCGTGGTCGGGTCGCCGACCGTCAGGCCGCGGACGCCGAAGTAGGTGGCGACCGCGACCAGCAGCAATACCAGTTGTCGGGCCAGGAAGACGGTCCGCGTGCTCGCCCGTGCGCGGGTGGTGAGTCCGGCTGGGGACGGTGTGTCGGTCGGCTGCTGGAGTCCGGCGGGACGGTCGAGGAGAGTCACTCCGTCAGGTCACCACCGGGGGCGGCCCCGGCACATCCGGACCAACCCCCGGATGCACCCCCAAGGTGGGCTCGGGGATCGATCAGGGTGCGGTCGTGAAGCGGGTCAGGCCAGGATGCCGGCGATCCGCTCGTGATAGCCGGGCGGCTGCAGCAGGAACGAGTCGTGGCCGAACGGCGACGACAGCTCGGCCCGGTCCACCTCCACCCCCAGCTCCTCCAGGCGCGTGGCCATCCGCACCGACTGGCTCGTGTCGAAACGCCAGTCGGAGTCGAAGGAGGTCACCTGGAAGCGGGTCCGGGTCCGGCGCAGGGCATCGGCGGTCCCCGGCTCGGCGAACGGGTCGAAGTAGTCGAGCAGCCGCGTCAGGTAGAGGTAGGACAACGCGTCGAAGCGGTCGAGGAAGACCTTTCCCTGGTGCTGGAGATAGTGCTCCACCTCGAAGTCGGGCTGGAGGGTCCAGTCGTCGCCCTGCGACGTACGCCGGTGGCCGAACTTCGTGGCCAGCGACTGGGCCGAGACGTAGGTGACGTGGCCGATCATCCGGGCCACCTTCTGCCCGCGCCAGGGGAAGACGCCCTGCTCGACGTAGCGCCCGTTGCAGAAGTCGGGGTCGGACATGATCGCCTCGCGAGCGATCGTGGAGAAGGCGATGTTCTCCGGCGTCAGCCGCGACGACGCGGCCACCACCACGGCCCGCTCGATCGCGTCGGGGTCGTCGATCGCCCACTGCAGCACCTGCATCCCTCCGAGCGAGCCCCCGACGGCGGCGTACAACGTCTCGATGCCGAGGTGGCTGAGCAGGCGTCGGTGCGCGGCGACCAGGTCGGTCATGTGCAGGATCGGGAAGTCCAGGCAGTACGCCGACCCGGTGGCGGGGTCGGTCGACAGCGGGCCGGTGGAGCCCGAGCATCCACCGAGCAGGTTCGCAGCGATGACGAAGAACCGGTCGGTGTCGACCGGTTTGCCCGGGCCGATCAGGTTGTCCCACCAACCGCGCTTCTTCTCGCCGACGTGCAGGCCGGCCGCGTGGGCATTGCCGGTCAGGGCATGGCAGATGAAGACGGCGTTGTCGCGCGCCGGCGACAGGTCGCCGTACGTCTCGTAGACGATCTCGACGTGGTCGAGGCGACCACCGCCACGCAGCAGCAGCGGGTCGTCCGGACTGGCCAGGACGGCCCGCTGCTCCTCGACGTGGCCGAGCGCACCGCTCGCCATCAGATGTTCACCTGGGTTCGATGAGGCCGTCGATCACTTGCTGGCCTGGAGCGCCTGCTCCAGGTCGGCGACGAGGTCCTCGACGTTCTCGATGCCGATCGAGAGGCGCACCATGTCCTCGGGGACACCGGCCGCCTCGAGCTCCTCGGCCTCGAGCTGGCTGTGCGTCGTGGTGGCGTTGTGGATCGCCAGCGACTTCGCGTCACCGATGTTGGCGAGGTGGCTGAAGAGGCCGAGCGACTCGATGAACTTCTTGCCACCCTCACGCCCGGACTTCAGACCGAAGCTCAGCAGGCCGCCGTACCCCTTGCCGGTGCCGATGCGGTCGTGCACCTCCTTGTAGGCGCTGTCCGCGAGGCCGGGGTAGCTGACCCACGACACGGCGTCGTGGCCCTGGAGGAACTCCGCGACCTGCAACGCGTTGGAGCTGTGACGCTCCATGCGCAGGTGCAGCGTCTCGAGGCCCTGCAGGAACAGCCACGAGTTCATCGGGGTGGTCGCGGCGCCCGTGTTGCGCAGCAGCACCGTGCGCGCCCGGATGATGTATGCCGCCGGGCCGGCCGCCTCGGTCCACACCGCGCCGTGGTAGGCCGGGTCGGGCTTGGTCAGGCCGGGGAACCGGTCGGAGTGAGCCGCCCAGTCGAACTTGCCGGAGTCGACGATGACGCCGCCGATGGAGGTGCCGTGGCCACCGATGAACTTGGTCGCGGCGTGCACCACGATGTCGGCGCCCTGGTCGATGGCACGCACCAGGTAGGGCGTCGGAGCGGTGTTGTCCATGATCAACGGCAGGCCGAGCGCGTGCGCCGCGTCCGCCCAGGCCGGGATGTCGACGACGTTGATCTTCGGGTTGCCGACGGTCTCGCCGAAGACGAGGCGGGTCTTGTCGTCGACGGCGTTGGCGAGCTCTTCCGGCTTCTCGGGGTCGACGAAGCGGACCTCGATGCCGAACTGCGGCAGCGTGTGGGCGAACAGGGCGTAGGTGCCGCCGTAGAGCGTCGACATCGCCACGATGTTGTCGCCGGCGTAGCAGAGGTTGAGGACGGCGTAGGTCGTCGCCGTCGAACCGCTGGCCACGGCCAGCGATGCGACACCGCCTTCGAGCTGGGTCATCCGCTGCTCGAAGACGTCCTGGGTCGGGTTCATGATCCGGGTGTAGATGTTGCCCGGCTCGGACAGGCTGAAGAGGTTCGCGGCGTGCTCGGTGTCGTTGAAGACGTAGGAGGTCGTCTGGTAGATCGGGACCGCCCGACTGTTCGTCGTCGGGTCGGCTTCCTCCTGACCGGCGTGAACGGCAACGGTCTCGGGACGGTAGGTCATCTGTTCTCCTGGCGGTCGATGAATCTCGAGCCTAGGCAGATCCCACGACGCTCTCCAGCCCCGTCCAGTGTGCGGTCAGACCTGTGCGTCCGGTGACAGGCACAGCCTTCCGTCGGGCGGGCGCGGGCACCCGCGCGCGATGGCCTGATCGGGTCATCTGCCAATGGCCCGTGTGGCATCGCATTCCTCGCACCCGGCGCTCCTACGATGGAGGCATGACGACACTGGGGGCGGCACCGGAGGCAGGTCCGGAGACGGACGAGCTCACCACTCTGCTGGAGGCATCCCCCGATCCCGACATACGTGTTTCGGCGGCGTCGGTGGCGGCGTTCATGTCCGGCCTGGTCGCCATCCTGGCCACGCCGTTCACCCAGGTCCGCGGGCTCGGCCTGCTCGCCGGGGCGCTGACCCTGGCCCTGGTCGTGGTCGGCATGGCCGCGACCAGCCGGGCCTACGTCGCCGGGCGGGCGCTGGTGGCCACCGGATTGTTCCTGGCTCTCGCCGCCCTGGTGATGGTCGGGATGGGCTATGCCGGCTTCGACACCACGTTCGGTGACGGCGCCGTGTCCACGCTGGTCTCCTGGGCGGACTCGTTGCGCTCGGCGTTCCACCTGTCCTGACCTGCTCGGGCCCGAGCCCACCCGGGGCAGGGGAGGCCCGGGGGCTCTGGGATGCTGGGCGCCGCAACAGCGGGCTGAGCGAGGGGCACAGCCCCGGGAGCCGAGTGAACGGGCGAGGTGGGATGAGCGATATCGAGGCGGAGCTGCACCGCGTCCGGGGCGCGTTCGCAACCCCGACGCTCACCCTGCTCCACCAGCGCCAGGCGCCCGTGGTGATCACACTGTTCAGGTCGGCGTTCGGCCGGAGCAACACGCCCATCCCCACGGCCCGGCTGCACACCCAGGTCGCGACCTACCTGGATCGGCTGCGTGCTGCGGGGGAGGACGACCTCCCCAACGGCTCGGGCAAGGAGCTGTGCCACCGGTGGATGCGTGGGCAGTGGCTGGTGCGCTCGATCGACGAACGCGGACGCGAGGTCTACACGCTGACCTCCCACGCCCAGCAGGCCCTCGAGCTGGTCAAGAACCTGACCCGTGACCGGGCCACGCTCAGCGAGCACCGCATCGCCACCATCCTCGGCACGGTCCGCCGGTTCAACGCGGAGGCGAACCCCGACCGCACCACCCGCGTCACGTTGCTCAACGAGGAGATCGCCCGGCTCCAGGCCGAGAGGGACCGACTCGTCGACGGCGCGGAGATGGTCAGCGCCACCGAGGACTACATGCACGAGGGCTACACCGAGCTCCTCTCGCTGATCTCCGCGTTGCCGAGTGACTTCGCCCGGGTGGAGGAGCGGTTCGCGAGGATCCGCGGCGAGATCCTGGCCGCCTTCCGCGCCGAGGACCGGCCGGCCGGTGAAGTGATCGACGACTACCTCGAGCGCGCCGACCTGCTGATGACGCGCACCCACGAGGGGCGCGCGTTCGAGGGTGCGTTCGCGCTCCTCCGCGACGACGCGCTCGTCACCCAGCTCCGCGAGGACTTGACCGCGCTGCTCGATCATCCGCTGTCCGACCGCATCCTCGGCGAGGCGGACCGTGCGGAGCTGCGCGGCACGGTGCGCCTAGTCCGTGACGGACTCGACCGGGTCCTCAAGCAACGCTCTCGGGTGACCGCGACGCTGAAGGAATACATCGTCTCCCACGACGGCGCGCGGGATCGGCAGCTGGAGCAGACCCTGCGCCAGGTGGAGTCCGAGCTGATGACCTGGATGGCGAACACCGGACCCCGGGCGACCCACGACGTCGCCCTGTTGCCCTCCCGGGTCACGGTCGACCACCTGCGCGAGAAGTTCCACGACCCCGCTGACGACGTACTGCCTGAGCGCATCGCGCCGCCCTCGCCCGCCGACGCCCCGTCGCTGACCCTGGCGGAGCTCAAGGCCCAGGGCGGGCCGCGCCTCGGTGAGTTGCGGCAACGCCTCGACGAAGCGCTCAACGACCGGCTCCCGGCAGACTCGTTGGGTGCGCTCTTCGACAGCCTCGAGCCCGAGCTGCGGCGACCGGTGGAGATCTTCGGGCTGCTCCACCTTGCCGCAGACCGGGGCTGGGAGGGAACCGAGGACCTCGAGGAGTACGCCGCACAGCGTCACGACGGCTCTCGACGGAGCTTCGCGGTGCCACGGCTTCCCCTGCCCGCCGTCCATGAACGAGCCGACGAACAGAAGAGTGAGCACCCCGCATGAGCGACGTCGTTGACGAGATCCCGACGGACCTGCCGGACGACCACTCGGCTGAGCCCACTGGTCTCGAGGAGGAGGTCGAGGACACCTCCGTCTCGCTCTTCGAGGGCGACGAAGGCGGTCTCGAGCTGGCCCAGCGGCAGGCCCTGGTGGCCCTGCTCAAGCAACGCTTCATCAGTGCCCGCACGCATCCGCGCGACTGGCAGGTGCTCATCGACCACGAGCGAGCCCTCAGGTCGCGACTCAACGACCTGTTCCTCGACCTGCAGGTCGACCGTGCCCGCGAGGTCGCCTGGAAGCGACAGGCGGTCTCCGAGACCGGTAGCCGCTTTCCCACCCTCCTGTACGACGCACCGTGGTCACGCGAGGAGACCATCGTGCTGGTGCACCTGCGCGATCGGCTGCGGGCCGGGGTCGCCGGTGGTGAACTGCGGGTGTTCGTCGACCGCGAGGACGTCGTCAACCACGTGGCCAGCTTCCGGCCGCCGCACGCCACCGACGAGGCCGGCGACGAACGCCGCGCTCGCAACGCGGTGACCAGCGTCGCGAAGTCGGGGCTGCTGATCGCGACGGCCTCGGAGGATCGCTACGAGATCAGCGAAGCGGTCGAGCCACTGCTGCCGCTGGAGCTGTTGGCCGAGCTGTTGGAGGCGCTGCAGAAGGCCAACGGCTCCGCCGAGGCCGCGGACCATGGCGACGACGAGTTGTTCGAGGAGGACGCGGAATGAGCACCGACGACCTGGAGCTGGCCGGAGGTCTCGACACGTCCGCGTTCGTGCCCGACGAGAGCGATGCGACCGACGAGTCGGAACACTCCGACGGCACCGACGTCGCGACCGACGAGTCGGAACACTCCGACGGGCTCTTCCTGCACCGTGAGGTGGCCAACCCGGTCGACGACACGGTGCAGTGGCGCGCAGCCCTGCTGCAACTGGTCAACTGGGGCGGATTCGGCGGCCTCACCACGGTGCCGTTGCGCGGCGACGCGACGATGATCTCCGGCGCCTCGGGGGTCGGCAAGAGCACCATCCTCGATGCCTACACGGCGCTGATGATGACCTCCGACACCAAGTTCAACGGGGCCTCGAACGACGCCGTCGCGGGGCGGGCGCGCAGCGTCGGGCAGCGCAACCTGCTGTCCTACCTGCGCGGCGCCGTCGACGTGATCGACGACCCCAGGACCGGCCGCCCGGTCGAGAAGCTCCTGCGTGGCAAGGGATCCGACACGTGGGGCGCGATCGCGATGACGTTCGTGAACGACCACGGCGGTCGCTTCACCGCCCTGCGCACCTACTACGTCCCGCGACGGGCCACCCGGTCCAGTGACGTCCAGATGCGGCTGTTCTCCCTCGACGGCACCGTCGAGCTCGACAAGCTCGAGGTCGCCGTTCCCGACAAGCTGCACGCGAACACCGTCAAGAAGCTCTATCCGGGCATCCGGGCCCACGGCACGTACGCCGAGTTCTCGGCCGTGCTGCATGCCCGCCTCGGCATCGGTGCGAACGGCGACGGCGCCAAGGCGCTGCGTCTGCTCTCCCGAATCCAGGGCGGCAACCAGGTGCGCAGCGTCGACGAGCTCTACAAGGACATGGTGCTCGAGCGCCCGGCGACGTACGCCGCAGCGGATCGCGCCATCGAGCACTTCGACGACCTCGACGCGGCGTACTCCGCGATGCGCACCGAGGAGGCCAAGCTCGCGCTCCTCGCGCCGATCGAGGAGCTCAACGAGCGCCGCACCAGTGCCACCCGGCGGCTCGCCCAGCTCGACTCCTACGGCGTGACCGCTGCCGGTGACACCCCGTTGCGGCTGTGGCTGCTCGGCACCCACCTGCGCCTGATCGAGTCCGCGCTGACCACCAACAGCGCGGCGCGCGCGGCCACTGCCGACGAGCTGGCGAAGGCGGCCTCGGCCGAGGCCTCACTGGTCAGTGACCTGGAGGCGGCCAAGGAGTCCCACCGGACCGCCGGCGGCTCGACCCTGCAGTCGTTGGGCAACGCACTGGAGCAGGAGAAGGTGGTGCGCGACGACAGGGTGTCGCGTCGTACCGTCCTGGAGGAGCGGATGCTCCCGCTGCTCGAGGCCCCGCTCGACGCGGCTCACGACCAGTCCGACGGCGGCGCCTTCGGCGGCGTGCGGTCGTCGGAGGCTGCCCTGTCCTCGGCGGCCGGCTTCGCCGCCCTGCAGGAGCAGGCCCGCACCTGGCTCGCCTCCTGGCAGGACCAGCACGACGCACTGCGCAAGGAGCGCGACGAGGCGCTGCGTGGCGGATACCCGCTCAACCAGCGCCAGGCGGAGCTGCGCCAGGAGCGTGCCTCGCTCGAGGGGCGTTCGGGTCGGGTGCCGTCACGGCTGCACGAGCTCCGCGCGGCGGTCTCCGAGGCCAGTGGCCTGAGCGAGGACCGCATGCCGTTCGTGGCCGAGCTGCTCGACGTCGCCCCCGACGAGTCGAAGTGGCGCACCGCGATCGAGACCGTGCTGGGAGCCTCCGCGCGCACCATGTTGGTGCCGATCGACGAGCTGGCCCGCTTCTCGGCGGCCATCGACGGGCTGCACCTGCGTGGACGCCTCACCTTCGAGGGCGTCGAGCTCGACCTGCCCGCCACCGAGCCGGCCGATCCCGAACGGGTTGCCGGCAAGCTCGCCTTCAAGGAGTCCCCGTTCTCCGGGTGGGTGCAGGCCCATGTCGCCGAGCCGTCGCGCAACGCGCTGTGCGTCGAGACCTCGGCCGGCCTCGACGGTGGCGGCTACCGCGTCACGGCTGCGGGCCAGACCCGCAAGGGACGTCGCGGCACGCACGGCCGGGCCGATTCGCGCAACATCATCGGCTTCTCCAACGACGACGCGATCGCCGAGATCGACAACGAGCTGGCCGCGGTCGGCGAGCAGCTGACCGCCCTCGACAACCGGGTGCACGAGCTCGACCGGCAGGTCAGCGTGCTGGGGCAACGCCACACGGCGTACGACGCGGTGGTTGCGGCCCGCTTCGACGACTTCGACGTCACCGCCAGCGACCAACGGATCGCGGACATCGGCCGACGGCGGCGCGAGATCCTCGGCTCCGACGACCAGCTGCAGGCCCTGCAGGGGCAGATCGAGGAGCTCACCACCAGCCTCGACGAGACCCGCCAGCAGCGCTTCGTCCTCGAGCAGCAGCGCTTCGACCTCAACGAGGTGCACGGCCGGCTCGTCGACGACGAGGACTCGGTCAAGGACCGGCTCGAGGCCATGCAGCGTTCTGGTCGGGCCGTGCTCACCGAGGACCAGTCGAGCACCCTGGCGGCCGACTTCGCGGCCGCCTCGGCTCCCGCTGATCCCGATGACCTCGATCGCTTCGCGGAGAACTCACAGCGTCTCGCCGAGCGGCTCCGTGACGCGGTGGGTGACGCCCAGTCGGAGATCGAGCGCGCCGACGACGAGCTCAGCGGGATCTTCCGGATGTACAAGCTGCAGTGGGACGCGCCCAACCTCGGCGCCACACCCGAGGCATACCCCGACTATGCGCGGATCCTCGAGGAGATCAAGCAGACCGGCCTGGCCCAGCGGCGCACCGAGTGGCGCCGCCGACTCACCGAGTGGAGCGGGCAGGACCTGGTGCCGCTGGTGGGGGCGATGGCGGCTTCCATCGAGGAGATCGAGGACCGCCTCGAGCCGATCAACGCGATCCTGCGGCGTCTGGAGTTCGGCGCCGAGCGCCATCGGCTGCGGATCCGGCTGCGCCGCCTGGCGCCGACGCACGTGCAGGTCTTCCTCAAGGACCTGCGGGCACTGTCGTCGGCCACTGCCAAGGATCTCGACGACGCCGCGCTCGAGAGGCGGTTCAGCGAGCTGAGCCGTTTCATGCAGCAGCTGCGCAGGTCCGACCAGACCAGCGTCGGCCTCACCGACCGCGACCGGTTGCTCGACGTACGCCGTCACGTGGAGATCAGCGCGGAGCAGTATGACCACCTCACGGGGGAGCTGCGGGCCACCTATCGCACCCTGGGTGAGAAGTCGGGTGGTGAGAGCCAGGAGCTGGTCGCCTTCATCGTCGGCTCGGCGCTGCGGTTCCGGCTCGGCGACGAGATGCGCTCGCGGCCGCGCTTCGCCCCGGTCTTCCTCGACGAGGGCTTCGTGAAGGCCGACTCCGACTTCGCCGGCCGAGCGGTCAAGGCGTGGCGGGGGCTGGGCTTCCAACTGATCGTCGGGGTGCCGCTCGACAAGGTGACCGGTCTCGAACCACACATGGACGAGCTGCTGGCGATCACCAAGAACAGCGCCACCCACCAGTCGTGGATCACCCCGATCAGGGACCGGGCCCCCGACGCGACCGAGCGTTCGGCTTCCGACCTCCCGATGGTCTAGATTCCGTTGACGTGAGTGCCCAAGCCCCCTCTGCCGTCATCCTCGTCCGCGCCGAACGCTTCACCCCGAACCCGGTGACCTCGGCCGACAACGCCTTCCAGGCCGAAGCGCCGCAGGGGCAGTCGGCCGACGACACCGCGGCCAAGGCGCTCGCCGAGATGGATGCCCTGGCCTCCGCGCTGAAGGACGCCGGCGTCCGGGTGCACGTCTTCGCGGACCCTGACCACACGCGCCCGGACAGCGTGTTCCCCAACAACTGGCTCTCCACCCACGCCGGCGGCAACGTCGCGGTCTACCCGATGTATGCGTCGAACCGTCGTCACGAGCGGCGGGCCGACGTGCTCGAGATGCTGAAGTCCGACTACCGGGTCCAGACGATCGTCGACTACTCCGGCCTCGAGCCCGACGGCATCTTCCTCGAGGGCACCGGCGCGATGGTGCTCGACCACGTCTCACGAGTCGCCTACACGGCCGTCAGCCACCGGGCCGACACCCACGTCCTCGAGCGGTTCTGCACCGACTTCGGCTACGAGCCGATGGCCTTCGACGCCGTCGACTCCGACGGCGTGCCGGTCTACCACACCAACGTGATCGCGTGTGTGGGCACGGATGTGGCCCTCTTCGCGCTGGAGATGATCCCCGACCTCCGCCGTCGTGAGGAGGTTCGTGAGCGGCTCACGGTCCAGGGCCGCAAGGTGGTCGAGATCACCGAGCAGCAGGTGCGGGAGTTCGCCGGCAACGCCGTCGAGCTCTGCGGCCGTACGCCGGAGGGCAAGCGCCGCTACATCATGGCGATGTCGGCCCGGGCACGCGCCAGCCTGCGTCCCGACCAGGTCGCCGTGATCGAGGAGTCCTGCGAGATCGTCGCGGTCGACATTCCCACGATCGAGCTGGCCGGTGGGTCCGTGCGCTGCATGATCGCCGGCGTACACCTCGACCACCGACCGCCGGTCGAGCCCGAGCTCACCGAGGCCGTCGCCGCGATCAACGAGGACGCACCGGTCACCGCCGACGGGCGCGACGTGATGATCGAGGCCTGACCCCGATCGTCACCAGTGGGTTCACTGGCTGCAGTCGCCCGGGGTCACGTCGGCGGTGTGCCAGGCCAGTCCGGTGGGCTGTCCGTTCGCGTCGGTCACCGGGGCCGACGTGATCTGCAGGCACACCGTGGGGCCGTTGCCGCCGTCATCGGCGGGCGCGTCCTCTCCCAGACCGATCACGTAGGTCTCCGTGCTCTCCCCGGCTGTCTGCCCGTCACCCGCGCCCGGGGGCTGCGGGCCACGGGACCAGTGCAGGTCGGTGCCGAGCTCGCGTGCCGCGGCGTCGACGATCTCGTCAGGGGTGGGAAGGTCGGTGCTCCCGGAGCGTTGGTCGACCTGGAACTCGGTGGCCTCGGTGAGCTCGTCCTGGGTGACCACGACGTCCCTGACGGTCAGCACGACGGCGAGCGCACCGGTCACCGCCATCAGGATCACCAGCCAACTCATCAGGAGCTGATGCACGACGTTCGGTTCCTCCCGGAAGCGACGGGCCTTGCCGTTGAGGAACATGGCCAACAGCGTGGCGGTGATGATCCACATCGCGATCTCGAGGTCCATGGGAGCACCCTGCCCCGCGGGTCCTGTGACCAAACTGGACCTCATCACCGGGGCATTGCCGGGCACCACCGAGCGTGCACACTGGAGTTGTGCGACGACATGGTGAGACACCTCTTGTGACCGACGCGAAGGAATCGCTGTCCCGTCGCCAGGCCAGGCGCCGGCGGATCTACTTCGTGATGATGGGTGTCTGCATCCTGCTGATCGTGCTGGCCTGGAACGTCGTACGCCTCTGGTCGATCCCGGCGGCCGTCATCATGTCGGCGGTGGCCGCGGTGATCCCGCCGACGGCGGCCATCCTCGCCAACTGGGGCGAGGGCGGCTAGGCCATGGACTTGGGAGACATGGTCCAGGGCACGACTGGCCGTATCGTCTGCATGTGCCCTCCTCCAGCCCCGCCGCAGGTTCCCTCGCCCAGCAACTGCTCGATGCGCAGGTGCGCCATCACCTCGAGCGGCTGCAGGGTGAGCAACTCGAGACCACGGTGACCGGACTGGCCGACGACCTGTTCGCTGCCGCCGGTCAGCACCAGATCGCCGACCTCGTGGACGCGGGCGCGATCAAGGACCTCGTGGCCCGGGCACTGGCGACGGTTCCCGGAAGTGCCGCGGTCAGCGGCATCATCGAGATGGCCGTCCAGGTGGCCCACGACGGACCGGCAGAACCGCACCCGGTGGGTGATCTGGTCGATCGCGAGCGCGTGGAGGCCCTCGTCGATGCCGCGCTCGGCCTGACTCCCGTGCTCGAGCGGGCCCTCGAGCGGCTCACCGTCAGCCCGTTGGTCGGCACGATGGCGTCGCGCTTCATGGGCCGCATCGTCGGCGAAGTCCTGCAGGCCAACAAGGCCGTCGCCGACAAGGTGCCCGGGCTGGGATCCCTGATGTCCTTCGGCACCAACGCCGCCTCGAAGGTGATGGGCGCTGCCGACAAGCAGTTCGAGGGCCTGATCGGTGACACGGTCGGCAAGGGCGGCACCTTCGCCGTCCGGCGCCTCAACCGGATCATCGTCGAGACCCTGCGTGATCCGACCACCCGCGAGGCCGTGTTGCAGGTGTGGGACCTGGTCGCCGAGGAGCAGGTCGACGGGATCGGGGACCAGGTCACCCGCGAGGAGGTGGCCGACGTGGTCGATGCGGTGCACGATCTCGCCATCGCCACGCTGGCCAGCGAGCACGTCGCCCGACTCAGCGCCGTTGTGGTGGACGGCTTCTTCGAGCGCTTCGGTGGCTACACGCCGACCGAGCTGCTCGATGAGCTCGACCTCGATCGTGCGGACGTGGTTGCCGACCTGGTCCGGATCGCCCCGGGGGTGCTCGCTGCGCTGCGGGAGACCGGCGACCTCGAGCGGATCATCCGCGCGCACTTGGAGCCGTTCTATGCCTCACCCGAGGTGGCCCGGCTGCTCGGCTGAGTGTCCGGGACGGTTGGTCGGCGAGTAGCGGCCAGGAGCGCGTTCCCGCGTCATCGATACTGCCCCACGCGTGCCTGATGGCGCTCAAGCAGGCCGCAACCGTGCCCTGCTCACCAACGACAGCTTCTGGTCATTCTCCAGGGTCAGCACGGTGCGCACCTCCAGTCGACCGGAGGCCTGATCGGCCGGCACCACAAACACCACGTTGCCGTTGGGGGAGCCGGATCCGCTGCGGGAGCCTTCCTGGCGCTCCGCGTGCTCGCCGTTGAGCGTGACCTCCAGAGCTGACAGCTCACGAGCGAGGAGGGTGGCTCCCGAGTCAGTTCGCGCATCGGGGGCGTAGGCCCGAACCGGCACCGTGGCCCACAGCGTCCCGTCGTCGGCCCAACCGAGCTTGCGATCCCAGGCTGACAGGGGAACCGGCTCGACGATCAACGATCCGAGCAACGGCCGGAGTCCGCGTCTGTCTCCGACGGGATCCCAGTCGCAGTTGTCCTGCGGGATCTCGCAGCCAGTGAGCAGGAACCGTTCGGCCTCGTAGAGCGGCTGTGCCCGGCCGGCGTCGATGTCGCCGGATCCGACATCCAGCACCTGGGTGAGACCGTCGTACTCCACCTCGAGACGCAGGTCATCGTTGTCCAGCTCCTTCTCGAAGGCGACCACGAAGTTGCGGGCGGTCACCAGGGTGCTGGGCTCAGTTCGGTTCGCAGTGACCGACTCCAGCTCCACGCTCTCGTCCTTGTCGGCCAGGCGCAGGGTGATCGGCTCCGGGTCGACAAAACCGTTGCCGTTGGCGTTGGCGAAGGACCAGGAGATCGGAACGAGACTTCCACCATCGGGAGCCCGCAGATCGCGCCCGGACGCTGCCGTGCCGTGGTCGACCAACTCCTCGTCCAGCGTCCGCACGGGTGCGCCCACGTGCACCATCACGTCCAATGACGGCAGCTTGATGGTGCGTTCCAGTCCGAAGGGTTGCACGGAGAGCTCATGCCTCGAGCCGGCGTCGAGCACATCGGTCGGTTCCTCGTGCAACTGCTCCACCAGGCGGTTCGCGAGCACGATCGCGGCAAGGACCAGGCCAGCGCAGAGCACCACGCGGAGCCGCGGCAGCCACGCGGCGCGGTCATCGTTCCCGGCGGCGCTCATGTCAGCTTCCTTCCCGGGATGGTCCAGCGCAGCAGCAACTCGGCAGGCTTGTCGTCGAAACCGCTGTTGGGTTGCGCATCGACGTGAGTGGTGAAGACCAGGTCACCGATGGGCTCACCCTCGGCCACGTCGAAGACGAACTGGGCGCTCCCCTGGGTGGTGCCGTACTGCCAGGGCCTCCGGACATCATCGGGATCGGCGACCGGGCGCCGGCCGGCCAGACGCGCCGAGAAGCTGAGTCGCTCCGAATAGTGGGACAACGTGATCGCCTTGCGGGACTGGCCCGGCACGTAGGTGCCGACCGACAGCGGTGGGTTCAGCTCGATCGCGACGAACTCGTGTCCGGGCTCGGCCCAGCCAAGACCGTCGGCGTACGGCGTGCGGGTCACCGCAGCCACCTGACACTCGATGAACCGCTGCCCCGACGTGCCCAGTGCCGCCTCGTCGGCGCGGGTGAACCTGCCGCAGCGGACGGGGGATCGGTTGTTGTCGGTGTGGGGCTCGCCGATCTCCAGATCCTCCGCCCGTCCGAGATCCACGGTGCCGTCGGAGGTGTGCACGACCTGTTCCTCGCCGTCGATCCGCACGACGATCGCAAGTTCCTTTGGGTGCCCCTCGACCGCGACCCAACGGTCCTGCTGGCCGCGGGAGCTGTCGTCCGGGGAGAGCAGGAAGCCGTTGGCGCCGGTCAGGGCGTAGTCGTGCTCATCGGCACGCAGCACGACCTCCGTCTCGTTGGCGTAGGGCCAGGTCGTGCCCACCCAGTTGGTGGCCGGCGTCGCGTGCACCTGGACATGGACGAAGCTGCCGTCGTCGGGGGCCTGCAGGTTGGGGCGGCCCCCGTTGAGGTCGGGCAGCGAGTCGCTGGCCCGAGCTGCCACGTCGAGCGTGGCCCAGGGCAGGCGGGCCTCACCGGCGTGGGCCAGCGGAGCAGGGGAGTCGGCATCGGTGAAGAGGTCGCCGACGTCGGCGTGCGGGCGTTCGTCGGTGTCCTCGACGGCCCACACCGAGACGGCGAGCACGAGGACGAGCAGGCCCAGGAGCCAGGGGAGCAACGCCGTTGCCCGCCGGAGGTGTTCGTTCACAAGAGGTGGGTTCCCCCTGCCCGACCTGCGCAAACCCGCTCGCCCGGGGGCGCAGGGTGCCAGCCCGGGTCAGGCGTTGCTGCTCCAGAAGTCCCAGAACCGGGCCAGGATCAGCACGGCCACCCCGACGTACCAAAGGCCTACCACCGTGAAGCGCCATTCCCACAGCACCCGCACCACGCGGCGTACGCCGGAGACGGAGGCGACCTCGTCGACCGCCTTGAGGGTGAACCACCAGGTCAGCGGGATGGTGACGGCCCAGACCACCATGCACCACGGGCACAGTGCACCGATGCGGTAGAGGCTCTGGAAGATCAGCCAGTGCACGAACACGGTGCCGAGGATCGAGCCGATCGCGGCACCGACCGTGATCGCCTTCGGGAGACGGGAACCGGCGACGAGGAGGGCGGCGACGGTGAGCATCACGCTGAAGCCGATGACACCCAGGAACGGGTTCGGGAAGCCGAAGACGGCAGCCTGGTCGGTCGCCATCACCGACCCACAGGAGAGCACGGGATTGAAGTTGCAGCTGGGCTGGAAGCTCGGATCCTCGAGCAGCTTGATCTTGTCGACCGACAGCGTGAACGCCGCGGCCAGGCCCAGGAACGACAGCACGGCCAAGAGGATGCCGGTGCCGCGCCCCCAGCGGACCGTGTCGCCGGACTCCTCCTCGACCGCCGTCGTGTCGCTCACGACTCCTGGGCGTCCTTCACGGCTGCCTCGATGGCGTCGGGAGTGCCTTCGACGTCCTTGCCGTTGACCTTGACCCGCGGGGTGCCCCCGAAGCCCTTCTCGTTGGTGATCTCGTGGCTGGTGTAGTCGACCCAGTCCTCGAACTCGTTGTCGTCGATGCAGGTGCTGACGGTGCTCTCGTCGGCGCCGGAGGCCACCGCGAGCTCGGTCAGCTCGGAGTCGGAGAGCCCGGCACCACCCTCGGCCGGCTGGTTCTCGAACAGGGTGTCGTGCATGGCCAACCAGTTCTTCGGGTCGTCCTTGACCACACAGACCGCGGCGTTGAGGGCACGGCTGGAGTAGTCGTCGCTCGACATGGAGTCGAGGAAGCCGACCGGACGGAACTCGACCTTCACGTCCTGACCCTCGGCATATCCGTCAATCAGGTCCTTGGCCGCGGTGTGCAGGGCCGCGCAGTGCGGGCAGGCGAAGTCTTCGACGAGGGTGAGCGTCACCGGGGCATCGGGATTGCCGACGGTGATCCCGCCGTCGTCGGAGAACCCGTCCGGGGCCGCCACGTAGTCGGGCTCATTGGCCTTCTTGATGAAGATCGTGACCGCCACCGCGATCACCGCCACCAGGGCAAGGACGCCGACCTGCAGAAGGATCTTGTTGCGGCGCTGCCGCCGCTGCTCCGCCTCCCGGATGGCCTTCGCCTGCTCACGCCGCTCCCGCTTGGCCGCCACCTTCGCGGCGTCGACGGGCTTCTTGGGCTTGTCACCGGGGCGCTTGCCGGACATCTCTTCGGACACCTCGTCGTTTCGGGGATGCGGGGTTCAGGTCTCGTGGCACGCTACGACGGCCAACTCGTTGAAGAATCTACTTGAATCGTTCAAACCTGGGCTGATCCTCGCAGGCCTGTCATCGCGGGCCTGTCATCGCGGGCCGGTGGCCGACGCTCAGAGCTTCGAGCCGGCGATGCTCCACTCCAGCTCGGCGTCGGGCTTCGCTGAGCTGGCACCGTAGGTGGAGCCCACCTTGAGGTCGGCCTTCTCTCCCTTGGTGACGTCGAAGATGAACTGCGTGGTCTTGCCGCGGTCGAGGGTGTCGACGAGGTCGGCATCACCGAAGCTGGCGGTGCGTTCGGCGATCGAGGCCTGCTTGGCACCGAGCGCCACCGACTTGCCGGTGGCGACGTTGACCACGAGGTATTCGTCGCCGGCCTCGGCCCAGCCCACCCCGTCGACGTACGGCGTGCGCAGCGTCGAGGTGATCGTGCAGGGCACCTCGTTGCGCGGAGCCGAGCCACCGGTGCTCCGGCCCTGTCCGCAGGGGAACTGGCTGAAGTTCTGATCGACCGACGGTACGTCGGCGAGGGCCGCAGCGTCACCGAGATCGACCTTGCCGTCGGACGCGTCGACGACCTGTTCGACGTCGCCGATGCGCAACACGATCTGCAGGTCCTCGGGGTGTCCTTCGACGCTGACCCAGCGGCTCTCGCGGCTCTGGAACAGCCACGGCTTGGCGGAGTCGAACTCGAGCCCGTCAGCTCCCTTGGTGAGTGAGTAGTCGGTTCCGTCGGCCCGGAGCAACAGGTCGACGTCATTGGCGGGGGACTTGGAGCTCAGCGCGAAGGCGACCGTTCCTTGCTTGCTCACCTCGACGCGCACGAAGCTGCCGCCGTCAGGAGCGCTGATCGCCTCCTGCTTCTTGGTGGCCGGCACCTCGTCGACGGGTTCGCCGGCCGCCACCTCCAGCCGGATCCAGGGCAGCACGACCTGGCCCCCGTTGACCAGAGGATCGTTCACGTCGGCGGCGTGGACCACCTGACCGAACGCCGCACTGTCCTTGTCGACTGGCGTGTCGTCGGGGTCGTCGCCGCCGACCAGCTTGAGACCCAGGATGAGTGCGACCACGGCCACGACGGCCACCACCGAGATGGCCGCGGGCAGCCAACGTGCCGATCCCTCGCCGTCGCCACCATCGGTGGACCCACCGGTCTGCGGGTGGCTCGTCGGCTGGTCCTTCGGCTGGTTCGTGGGGTCTGGCGTCGAATCGTCGTTGCGCTCGGTCATGGGGGTCTCCTTCCGGCGTGCACCGGATCCTTCCGGCACGTGTCGGGCTCCCGCCATTCTTCCATCCCACCCCACCCCTCCGGCAGTAACGCGGGGTTATCGACGCTGAACACGTGCTGTGACGCCCGATTTCGTCAACGGCACCGCACAAGTGCCGGCGTACGGCCGCCCGGCGTACGGCGTGCTCCGCCGCCCGGCACCCGGTCAGCGAGCGGTGCGTCGCGCGATCCGCAGCAGCGCGGCAGCCGCGGGATCGAGGGTTCGGTCCTTGCGCCAGATCGCGGTCAGGGGCCGTTCGAGGTCGAGGTCGTGGGCGACCTCGACCAGCTCGCCGGTCTCGAGGGCCGGCCGGACGGCATACGGAGTGACGACGGCTGGCCCAATACCGGCGTGGACAGCCCCGACCATCGCCGTGGTGGAGGTGGCCACCATGGAGATCTTCGGCTGCGCGGCCAGCGCCCGCTCGAAGGTGTCTCGGGTGCCGCTGCCCTGCTCTCGTACGACGAACTCGGCCCTCAGCAGTTGCTCGCGCGACAGGGGAGTGCTTCGGCGTGCCCACGGGTGACCGGCAGGCACCACCATCGTCAGCCGGTCGGAGCCGACCACCTGTCGCGCCACGTCGGTGGCCACCACGGCGGTCTCGACGAATCCCAACACGCACTCGCCGTTGCGCACGAGCGCATCAACGGCATCGCTGTTGACCACCTGCACCCGTGGGTGGATGCCCGGCAGCGTCGCGCGCAGCTCGCCGATCCACCGCGGCAACATGAACTCGGCGACGGTCAGGCTCGCCGCGATCGGCAGGTCCTGGCCCTCTTGGCTGCGTTGGGCGCCCAGTGCGGTCAACCCACTCCGCACCGTGTCCACCTGGTGGAGCAGATCGCGGGCCCAGGCAGCGATGGTGGTGCCGTCGGCGGTGAGTCGCGTGCCACGGGCCGATCGCTCGGCGACGGTGAGCTGCCACCGGGTCTCGAAGGCTCGAAGGGTGGCGCTGGCCGCGGGCTGCGAGACCTCGAGTCGGCGACCGGCGGCGCCCAGACTGCCGGTCTCCTCGAGATGGACGAGCAGGCGTAGCGCCTGCAGATCCAGTTCCCTACTCATAACCAGAAGTTATAGCCCATCGCGACAGCGGGGTCTACCGGTCCCACCGGCGGTGGCGGAGCGTGGACCCATGACCTCGACAACCACCTCCGGCCGGGCCACAGAGGCTGCCACGGAGACCGCAACGGAGGCCGCCACCTCCACACACCAGCGGCCCCAGCCCCACCGCTTCACCGACATGGGCCGCCGGCTCGTCGTCACGGCCTCGGCGGCCGCGGCCTCGCTGTTGATCAGCCTGAAGATGCCGCTGCTCGGGCCGTTGCTGGTGGCGTTGGTCCTCGGCGTGGTCTGCGCAAACCTCGGCCCCACCGGCCGCCACCTCGTGGGGCAGTCGCCCCGCGTCGACGCGTTCCTGCTGCGCGCCGGCGTCGTGCTCCTCGGGCTCAAGGTGGTCGTCGCCGACGTGATCGACCTGGGCGTCGGGGCCCTGACCGTCGTGCTGGTTACCGTCATCGCGACGTACGCCGTCACGCAGGTCGTCGGCCGCGCACTGGGGCTCGACCGGGAGCTGACCACGTTGATCGCGGCGGGGTTCTCGATCTGTGGTGCGGCCGCGGTGGCAGCGGTCGAGTCGTCGATCCGGGCCCGGCCCCGCGACGTCGGACTGGCCGTTGCCCTGGTGACCGCCTTCGGCAGCCTCATGATCGTCGTCGTTCCCACGCTCGGGGAGATCATCGGGCTCGACCAGCAGCAGAGCGCGGTGTGGGCGGGGGCCAGCATCCACGAGGTCGCCCAGGTCGTTGCGGCCGCGTCACTGGTGGGCGGGGGAGCAGCGGCACTCGCGACCGCGATGTCGGTGAAGCTGGCGCGGGTGGCGCTGCTCGCACCGGTGCAGGTGGTGTCGGGCCGACTCTGCCGCGTCGACCGCCAGGGGCGCGAAGGCGCGCTCGTCCCGCTGTCCCTCATCGGGTTCCTGGCTGCGGTCGCAGTGCGTGCCTCCGGCCTGCTCCCTGCGACGGCACTCGACCTGGCGAGTGACGTGACCACCTGTCTGCTGGCCGCCGCGATGTTCGGGCTGGGGACGACGATCGTGGCGCGCCAGCTGTGGCCACTGCCGGTGAAGGCCCTGCTCCTGGCCGTGATCGCGACGCTGGTCGCGGGCGGAGTCTCGCTGGCGCTGGTCGTGCTGCTGGTGTGATCGACAGCGGCGATTCGGCGGCGAGCTCGGTGCGGCCGACACGCCGTTGCCGCACCTCACGGCCCGGATGTGGTTGGCTCAACCAGGCCCATCAGCTGATCGAAGAGGTGATCCGACGGCAATGCGCGACTTCGTGAAGGACCGCTGGGGCGAGATCCTCTACAACGCCCTCCAGCATGCGAACCTGGTCTTCCAGGCCGTCCTGCTGGCCACGATCATTGCCGTGTTGCTGGCCGTGATCATCAACAAGTTCCAGAAGCTGGAGTCCGTCGCCAACATGCTCTCGGCGATCGGGCTGACCATCCCGTCCTTCGCCCTGGTCGGCCTCCTGCTCCCGCTCACCAAGATCGGCGCCATGACGGCGTTCATCTGTGTCGCCTTCTACGCTGCTCTGCCGATCCTGCGCAACGCAGTGGTCGGCTTCAGCCAGGTCGACGCCGACCTGCTCGAGTCGGCCAAGGGCATGGGGATGAGCGAGCTCGGCATCCTGATGCGGGTCCGGCTTCCGTTGGCCTGGCCGGTGATCCACGCGGGTGTCCGCACCTCCGTGCAGATGTCGATGGGCATCGCCGCCATCGCCGCCTACGTGCTCGGGCCCGGTCTGGGCGGCTACATCTTCACCGCCATCACCCAGGCCGGCAACGAGAACGCCGTTCGCTATGCCTTGGTCGGCACGATCGGCATCATCATCGTCGCCCTGATCGCCGACCTGTTGATGCTCCTGCTGGGGCGCCTGACCATCTCGAAGGGAATCCGCGCATGACTGACATCCAGGCCACCGGTCGACCGAGCGATGCGAGTGGCGGCGAGCGGGCAGTCAGCGGCGCCGAGCTCCGCCTCGAGAACGTGGTGAAGCGGTACGCCGGACAGAAGGTCGCCGCGGTCGAGTCACTCTCCCTGACCATCCCGGCAGGGGAGATCGTCGCGTTCGTGGGTCCCTCGGGCTGCGGGAAGACGACGTCGCTGAAGATGATCAACCGCCTGATCGAGCCCACGTCGGGCACGATCATGATCGATGGCCACGACATCAAGCAGGACAGCGCAAACAGCCTGCGGCGCAAGATCGGATACGTGATCCAGGGTGGGAGCCTCTTCCCGCACATGACCGTGGCGACCAACGTCGGTGTGGTCCCGAAGATGCTCGGTTGGGACAAGAAGCGGATCAGCAAGCGCACCGACGAACTCCTCGACCTGGTCGGCCTCGACCCCGACCGCTACCGCGACCGCTACCCCCGTGAGCTGTCGGGTGGCCAGCAGCAGCGCGTCGGTGTGGCCCGCGGCCTGGCCGCCGACCCACCGGTGATCCTGATGGACGAACCGTTCGGTGCCGTCGACCCGATCACCCGTCAGCGACTGCAGGACGAGCTGATCAGCATCCAACGCGAGCTGGGCAAGACCATCGTGTGCGTCACCCACGACATCGACGAGGCGATCAAGCTCGGTGACCGGATCCTGATCCTCCAGGAGGGCGCCAACATCGCCCAGTACGACACCCCGGAGAACATCCTTGCCGCGCCGGCCAACGACTTCGTGGCCGACTTCGTCGGGGCCGGGTCGACACTCAAGCAGCTGTCCCTGACTCGTGTGCGCAGCCTCGACCTCAGCCACCCGACGATGGCTCGAGTCGGCGACGACATGGCGCCGGTCCTGCAGCAGGCCGAACAGGCCGGCGATGAGACGGTCGTCGTGCTCGACGACCGCGAACGTCCGGTCGCCTGGCCGTGGCTGCGCCAGATGCGCAACAACTCGAAGGTGCTGGGCTCGCCTCGCGAGAACCTGGTCACCCTCGACCACGCAGCCACCCTCAACGATGCGCTCGACACCATGCTGACCTCCACCCACTCGAAGGTGATCGTCACCGGTGACCGCGACAAGTACCTCGGAGTCCTCGACTTCGAGACGGTCACCGATCACATGCGCCAGGCCGAGCGCGACGCGGCCCAGCACGTGGAGGAGGCCAGGTCCGAGGAGTCCGCGGCTCCGCCAGCCGGCGCCCCGACAGGGGAGGGCAGTCATGACTGATCCCTCCCTGGTCGACGTCGAGTCGCTCGACCAGCATCCGGATTCCCTCGCCTCCGAGGAGGCCGAGCCCACGGGCCGGGCGAAGGGTCGCGTCATCACCCGCGAGATGGTGCTGATGCTGACCGTCCCGCCGATCCTGATCGCCGCGATCTTCGGCGGCTTCGTCTGGTGGCGTCAGACCGCGAAGCTCGACATCGTCGAGCAGAACCAGCTCAACTGGGCCGTGCTCTTCCAGAGCCACTGGCACCAGGTCTTTCCGAGCTGGAACCCGCTCGACTGGCACAAGCCGTTCCCGAGCTGGAACCCCTCGAGCTGGTACGACGGCCCGTTGCTGCAAGGACTGATCTGGGAGCACATCCTCCTGACCGTGGTGTCCGCGATCATCGTGGTGCTGATCGCCGTACCGCTCGGGATCATGCTCACCCGCCGCGGACTCAACGTACTGGCTCCGCTGGTGGTCGGCGTCGCGAACGGCGGCCAGGCAGCGCCGTCCGTGGGCCTGATCGTCCTGCTCTTCCTCTGGCTCCAGGGCGGTTTCTGGACCGCGGTCATCGCCCTCAGCCTCTATGGGATCCTTCCCGTCCTGCGCAACACCATCGTCGGCATCCAGAGCGTGGACCCGACACTGGTCGAGGCGGGCCGCGGCCTCGGCATGACCAACCGGATGACCCTGTTCAAGATCGAGCTGCCGCTGTCGATCCCGGTGATCATGGCCGGCGTACGAACCTCGCTGGTGCTGATCGCCGGCACCGCCTCGCTGGCGTGCTTCATCGACGCCGGCGGGTTGGGCGAGATCCTGCAGACCGGCATCTCCCTGTTCAAGTTCTCGCTGATGGTGACCGGCGCCGTACTGATCGCATGCCTTGCCCTGTTCATCGAATGGCTCGGGCGCGTTCTCGAGCTGGTCACCCGACCGAAGGGGATCTGAGATGTACGACGCCTGGCGTCGCCGACGCTCTCGGCTCGCACTGGTCAGTGTCGTGTCGGTGATGGCGCTGCTGCTGAGCAGCTGCTTCCTCGGCACTGCGGCTGGTCCGATCCGCAAGGGAGAGCTCGCTGGTCCGGTGGCTGACGTCAAGTCGCTCGACGGGCTCAGCATCTCCATCGGGTCGAAGAACTTCAGCGAGAACATCATTCTCGGCAAGATGGCCGTCACCCTGCTCGCCTCGGCCGGCGCCGACGTCACCGACCTGACCAACATCCCCGGAAGCGCCGCGGCTCGACAGGCGCAGATCGAGGGCCAGATCGAGGCGATGTGGGAATACACCGGCACCGGCTGGATCACCTACCTGGGGCACACCAAGCCGATCCCCGACGAGAAGAAGCAGTACGACGCCGTCCGCGACGAGGACCTCGAGAAGAACCATCTGGTGTGGCTGCCACCGGCGCCGATGAACAACACCTATGGCTTCGCCATCACGCCCGAGGTCAAGAAGAAGTTCGGGATCACCAAGCTCTCGGAGATCCAGAAGCTGCCGGTCGCCCAGCGCACCTTCTGTGTCGAGTCCGAGTTCACGAACCGGCCGGACGGTCTGCCCGGGATGCTCAAGACCTACGACATTCCGCTCGGTGCCAAGGGTGTCCCGCAGAAGAATCTGAGGACCTACCAGACCGGAGCGGTCTACAGCGCCACGGCGAAGGGGGAGTGCAACTTCGGTGAGGTCTTCACCACTGACGGTCGCATCATCGCCCTCGACCTCACCGTGTTGGAGGACGACCGCAACTACTTCCCGAAGTACAACGTCTCGCTCGTGGTCAACGAAGACATCCTCGATGAGTACCCGCAGATCGAGGACCTCTTCGCGCCGGTGACCGAGAAGCTCACCGATGAGGTGCTGCTCAAGCTCAACGCGCAGGTGGACGTCGATGGCAAGGAGCCGGTCGACGTGGCCTACGACTGGCTGAAGGAAGAAGGATTCGTCAAGTAGCGGCGATCAGCCGACGCGGCTGACCAGTGCGGTCAGCTCCTTCTCGACGGCCTCGGTCATCGTGGTGACCGCGAAGACGGTCGGCCAGATGACCCCGTCGTCGAGGTGAGCGTCTTCGGTGAACCCGACCTCGGTGTAGCGCATCTTGAACTTCGAGGCGTGCTTGACGAACACCACCACCTTGCCGTCGCGTGCCCAGGCCGGCATGCCGTACCAGGTCTTCGGCAACAGGTCAGTGGCATGCTCGGAGACGATCTCGTGCACTCGTTGCGCGATGGCCTTCTCGTCGTCCGGCAGACCGGCAATCGTGTCGAGCAGGGCCTGGCGCTCGGTCGCGGCCTTCTTCGAGGTCGGCTTCCGGTCGGCCTTCAGCTCCAACGCACGCTGCTTCATCGCGGTGCGCTCTTCCTCGCTGAAGCCGTCGTACTTCTTCTCGGTGGCCATTCTCTTGTCCTTTCGTCGGTGGTGTCGTCTCGTTGACGATCTCCACCACTGGGATGTGACCGAACCTGTCGCGGATGTTTCGTCTGACCAGGCGCTCCATGTCGTCGAGCAGGTGTTGTGGCGATTCCCGGGACGCGGTCATCGTCTGCGTGGGATCGTCTGCCATGCGAGTTCCTCTGGCCGTCGTGGCGACGACTCTCGTGCTGTCCGGTTGCTCCTCGCCGTCACTGGAGGAACTGGAGGCCGCGGTCGCGGACAAGCCCGGCGTCGTCTCCGTCGAGGCGAACGAGGAGGACGGCGACGACGGGATCCCGTGGGACAACCGCGTCATCGGCAACGTCAGGGTGCAGATGAGTGCGGACGCGACAGCGGAGCAGGTGTCGGCCGTCTTCGAGGAGTACGACGACGACAAGGACGACCGCACCGTGATCGTCGTGGAGGTGGTGCTCGGCGGGAAGAAGAAGGCGACCCTGACGACGGGTGAGGGCGTCCATGCCGACGAGGCCATGGTGGCGGGCCTCGTGGAGGCACAAGGCGACCCCACGATCACCGGGTATCGCCGCGACGCGACTCCGGCTCTTCCGGGTGTCGAGATGACGTTGGAAGCGACGAGCTTCTCCGACGTGCTGTCAGCTGCCGACCGGCATCCCGACATCGACCTGGTCCAGGTGCGCGGCGGGGGCTTCCTGTTGATCCGGGACCGGGTCAACGCGCGCCCGGCGATCACGTCGGGACGGGAGGAGTTCGTCACGGGCGTGCTCCGCCACCACGAGCTGACCGGCGCAGTCGTCTCCGGCCGGGGCTCGCTCGATCTCTTTGCCTCGCCCGCGGATCTCAAGCAGGTCCAGGCGTACGTCGACAGTCACCGCACGCCGTCGCTCAAACGCGTGGTCGTGCGAAGCGGGCAGCCGTAGTTCCTCGGGGCAGCACCTCGCCGTTGACCGCGCCAGTGGACCGAGGACGACGCTCACCCTGTGGGTCGGCGACCCCGGCCTCCGCAACCTCCGTCGTTCTCTGGTGACCGAGCGGGTCAGCCGACGACCGTGCCACCTCGGTGCAGGTCTCGGTGCTCCTCATAGATCGCAGCATTCGCGTGCAGCCGCTCGATCTCCTCGGCGGTGAGCTCGCGGCGTACCTTTGCGGGCACTCCGGCGACCAGCGTTCGTGGAGGAACCACCATGCCTTCGGTGACCAGGGCACCCGCCGCGATGAGAACCTCGTCGCCGATGACGGCGCCGTTCATCACCGTCGCGCTCATCCCGACCAACACGTGGTCGCCGATGGTGGCTCCGTGGATGACCGCGCCGTGACCGACCGAGACTCCTTCGCCGAGGGTGACGGGCTTGCCCTTGTCGACATGGAAGACACAGTTGTCCTGCACGTTCGAGCGGGGGCCGATGGTGATCGGCTCGTTGTCCGCGCGGAGCACGGCGCCGTAGAACACTGACGCTCCCTCGGCCAGGTTGACCGAGCCGATCAGCTTCGCGTCGGGGGCGACCCAGGCGGACTCGGGCACGGCAGGCGAGTGGTCTCCAAGTGCGATCAACATGGGGCCAAGGGTAGCGACGACACAGCTCGGCCCGGCCCCGGGTTGCACCACCGAGCAGGCTCGAGCCACGGACGGCGTACACAGACGCGGCGCGTGTCAATTGAGCCGAAACCCGTACTTCTGAGTATCGACATGCCCCTCTAGGTTGGAACCATGCAACCCGACTCGGCCCTTGACCACGACCCTGCCACCGCACCACCTCGGGCCAGTCTGGTGGTGCCGGCGTCCGACCCACGCAAGGTCGCCAAGGCACTGGCCTCCGACGCCGACGAGGTCGTGCTCGACCTGGAGGACGCGGTGGCTGCGACCGCCAAGGACTCGGCTCGTGCCCACGTCGTCGAGGTGCTCGGCGGCGCGCCGGCCAGGGACATCGCCGTACGGATCAATCAGATCGGCACCGCATGGTGCCACCGCGACGTGCTCGACATCGTCGCCGCCGCGACCACCCCGGTGACGTTGGTGGTGCCCAAGGTCGAGTCGGCGGCCGACGTGGGTTTCGTGGACCGTCTGGTCCGGGGCGCACGGGCCGTGGCGATCGCCGACGGGCGCACCCCGCAGGTGCAGATCGATGTGCTCGTCGAGTCCGCGGCTGCACTGCGCGACCTGGACGCGATCCTCGGCGCCAGCGACCTGCTCCGCGCCGTGGTGATCGGCTACGCCGACCTCTCCGCCGACCTCGGCATGCCGTCGGCGGGGGAGTCCTCGTTGTGGGACGCCACCCGTTCGCAGGTCGTTGCCGCTGCCCGTGCTGCCGGCCGCGCACTGATCGACGGCCCCTGGCTCTCCACCGCCGCCGACGAGGCGTTCACCCATGACCGCGGCCGGGCCCGGGCGATGGGCTTCGACGGCACCTGGGTGATCCATCCCGCGCAGGTCTCCGAGGCGACCCGGATCTTCACGCCGTCCGACGAGGAGGTGGCCTGGGCGACCCGCGTCGTCGACACCCTTGCCGCGTCCGTCGCCGAAGGAGCGGGAGCAGTCGCGTTGGACGGGCAGATGCTCGACGAGGCGGTCGCCGTACGCGCCCGATCCGTGCTCGCCAGGGCCGGCCACCAGGAGGGCGCACGATGACCGCCAACGGCGAGTACGTCGACGCGCGCGGCCCCTACTTCGACGAGCTCGAGCACGGGATGGTCTTCGAAGGCGTCCCGGCCACGCTGACCGAGGGCGCCGCGGCCATGCACCAGGCCATCCTGGGCGACCGGCTCGCGATCGCCACCGACCACGAGCTCGGCCGTCGACTCACCGGACGCGGTCCGCTGGCACATCCCGCCCACGTGTGGGACCTGTCGATCGGACAGTCCACCGGCGCCACCCACTTCGTGAGGGCCAACCTCTTCTATCGCGGGCTGGCCTTCCGCCGGCTGCCCGAGCTGGGCGACACCCTCCACACCACCACCACGGTCGTCGGGCTGCGGCAGAACACGCCCCGCCCCGGACGTGCACTCACCGGTCTCGCCGCGCTGCACATCGTGACCCGCGACCAGGAAGGTCGAGCGGTGCTCGACTTCCACCGTTGCGCCATGCTGCCGCTGAGCCCGGATGCCGAGCCGACAGGACACCACGACGACCTCTCCGAGATCGGCGACCCGGTCGCGGACCTGACCGGTGCCCTCGACGGCATCGACCTCACTGCGCTGAGCGCTGTGGCAGGACTGCCCGAGCCGGGCAGTACCGTCCGAGTGATCGGCGGCGACGTCGTCAGCAGCGCCCCCGAGCTGGCCCGACTCGCCCTCAACGTCGCGCAGGTGCACCATGACGCCAAGCTCGCCGGTGGTCGACGACTCGTCTACGGCGGGCACACCATCGGCATCGCCGCCGCCCAGCTGACCCGGGCCCTCCCGGGCGTCGCGTTGTTCCTCGGCTGGACCTCGTGCGACCACACCGGTCCGGTCCACGAGGGCGACACCCTGCGCAGCACGATCACCGTCGAGGCCGTCCGGCCCGGCCCCGCCGGCACCCGGACTGTCGACCTGCACTCAGTCGTGCACGCCGACGACGCCGACAACGACCCCCGCCCAGTGCTGGACTGGCGCGTCACCGTGCTCGCCGCACCGTCAGGAGGAACCCAGTGACCACCCCCTTGGCCGGACTCCGTGTCGTCGAGTCCACCAGCTTCGTCGCCGGCCCCCTCGCCGGGATGACCCTGGCCCAGATGGGCGCCGAGGTGATCCGCCTCGACCACGTGCGCGGTGCCGCCGACGCCGGCCGCTGGCCGCTCGACCGCGACGGGCGCAGCCTGTTCTGGGCCGGGCTCAACAAGGGCGTCCGCTCCGTCGCGATCGACTTCGGCAGCCCGGAGGGCCAGGAGCTGGCCTCCGCGCTGATCACCGCACCCGGCGACGGAGGTGGTCTCTTCGTCGACAACACCATCGGTCGCGACTTCCTCTCCTACGAGTCGCTGAGCGCCCGTCGCCCCGACCTCGTGCACGTGCACATCCAGGGTCACCCCGACGGCCGGGCCGCGATGGACTACGCGGTGAACCCGCAGTACGGCGTACCCATGCTCACCCGCCACCAGGACATCGAGCGGCCGATCAACCACGTTCTCCCGGCATGGGACATCGCCACCGGGCTGCTCGCCGTGTCCGGTCTGATGGCCGGTGTGCACCGACGCTCCGTCGACGGTTCCGGCTCGCGCATCGACCTGGCGCTGGCCGACGTCGCCGCCGCCCACGTCGCTCACCTGGGGTGGCTGGCCGAGCCTGCCGAGCACGGTCGCGATCGGCCCCGGCTCGGCAACCACATGTTCGGCGCGTTCGGGGTCGACTTCGCCTGCGCCGACGACCGCCGGGTGATCGCGGTCGCCATCACCCGCCAGCAGTGGCGCGATCTGGTGCGGCTCACCGGCACCGACGAGGTGTTCGCCGCTCTCGCCACGAGCATGGGCGCCGACTTCGACGTCGAGGGCGAACGTTTCGAGCACCGGGCCCTCATCGAGGCCGTCCTTGCGCCATGGTTCGTGCGCCACACCGTTGCCGAAGTGCTCGCCGCTGCCGAGGGCACCCGGGTGATGGTGGGGGAGTACCGCTCACCCAAGGACGTCGTCGACGCCTATCGCCGTGGCGAGGAGTCCGACGTGCTCACCGAGATCGAACGCCCCGGCGGGCCGATGCTCACCGCCACCTCCCCGCTGCGCTGGCAGGGGGAGTACGTCGTCCCGCAGCCGGCCCCCGAGTTCGGCAGCGACACCGAATGGGCACTTGCCGAAGTGGTCGGGCTCAGCGACCGAGAGATCGGCGGACTCATCGACAAGGGCGTCGTCCGAGCGGGTTCACACGCCGACTGATCGGCGCGTGCGCGACCTGTTGTCGGGAGTCGCCCTGCGGGCAGGCCTGATGGGTCGGGAGATCCGGCCTGTGGGGCCACCGGGGGTTCACACAAACGACGTCGACTGGTCATCGAACGACTCCGAAGGGTCCATTGGGCAGTCCTAGGTTCATGGCTCGTGCCCATCCTTTCGTTGGGGTCGCCAATCAACGGCGCCCTCATCACATCGTCGCTTGATGACCGTCTCGTCGGCCTGGTCAACTCACCGGGGTTCGTGCCGGCCGCCTTCCTGCTCGCCTTTGTCGCCGGAGCCGCCCACGCAGTCGGCCCGGGCCACGGCAAGAGCCTGGCGGCTGCCTACCTGGTCGGTTCGGAGGGCCGGGTTCGCGATGCCGCGTGGCTGGGCGCCTCGGTGGCGGTCATGCACACGCTCTCGGTGCTGGTGATTGCGGTTGCCTGGACGTTCTTCTCGCTCTCCGACCTGGTCGACGTCGAGCAGCTGACCACGGGTCTCCAGCTTGCCGGTGGACTGATGGTGGTGGGAGTCGGTGTCTGGCTGCTGCGCCGGCACCTCCGCGCGGCGAAGGCAGGTGGCCACGGCCACGGGCACGGTCACGGACATGGCCACGCGCACGGCCACGGTCACGGACATGGCCACGGGCACGGTCACTCCACGGGCCCCAGCCGCCCGGGCCTGGTGCTTCTGGGCATGTCCGGTGGCCTGACACCCTCACCCGCAGCGTTCCTGGTGCTGGTCACCGGACTGTTCACGGGGCGCGCGGGCTTCGCGCTCGCCCTGGTGATGGCGTTCGGAATCGGCCTTGCCTCGGTGCTGTTCGTCGTCGGCCTGCTGGCGTTGGGCGGTCGCAACGTCGTCGTGCGTGCCGCCGAGTCGCGGGCCGTGCTGGCGATGGCGACCCGGGTGGCGCCGGTGATGGCGGCCTGCAGCATCACCGTGATCGGCGCCGTGATCGCCTCGACCGCGGTCACCCAGATGGCAATGGCATGAGCGCCGTGCCGCCGGCTCACACGACCCCCGGCCCAGTCCTCGCACTGCACCCGTTCGGCGACCCGCAGACGGTCGTGATCACGAGGGACGAGGCCAGGCAGGACGTCGTACACCTGAACTGGAAGGTCGGGGCCAATGACGACCTGACCCTGCTCGGCATCAGTCTCGGCGTACTGCCTGAGGATCGGCTGATGCTCGACGGAGCGGTGTCCTACGAGGCCGAGGACGCCGCCACCGTGAGTGACGCTGAGCAGGTCGAGACCTATCTGCGCGACCACTTGAAGGTCAGCGTCGGGGAGAACCCGTGCACCTCGAAGGTGACCGACGTCGGCGACTTGGTCGAGGACGGTGCCCAGGTGGAGTTCACCTGCTCCGAGTCGGTCGACGAAGCCACCGTCACGGTGACCACCCTGACCGACCTGCACGAGGCCTACCGCACGTTGGCCACAGCGCCCGGTGGCCAGCGCGGGGTCTATGAGAAGGGGAGCGACACCCAGACCTGGGACCTGGGTTCCTTCCGAACCGGCACCGCCGACCAGCCCATGGGCGTCGGGTCGAGCGCTGCCCTCCAGATCGGCGGCGTTCTCGGCGCCGTTGTGTTGCTCGCCGCCGGCTGGTCACTTGTGGCCCGACGCCGGCGTCGTCGTTCCACACCATCACTCACCCCTTGAGAAGGAGAAGTCGTGCTTCCACGACCGCATCGCCGCAGGCTTCGGCTGCTGGCGACCTCGGTGCTCGGTGTGGCTGTGGCCGCGGGAGGCGTGCTGGCTGTCCCCAGCCAAGCCACCCCCGGCCAGGCCGTGCCCGCCCTCACCCCGGTTGCTGCGCCACCAGCGGCTCCGGTGGCCGCACCCACCCCTGACGTCCTCGACGTCACGTTCGACGGCGGCGCCCCCGTCGACCACGCCCAGAACCTCGGTCCCGTGGTCACCTACGGCGCGCCGACGTTCGGCACCGATCCGAAGGTCGGGCCGACCATGGACGTCAACGGCACCTCGGACGCCGTCGAGTTCCCGTTCGCGCAGTGGGGCAAGCTCAGCGACGGCTTCAGCGTGGAGTGCGTCGTACGCATCGACGGGTCGGAGACGATCCCGGTCGGCAACGAGAAGGACCTCTGCTCCGACAAGCAGAGCGGCGGCGCCTCGATCTTCATGAACGCCAGCGGACTCGGCTTCATGGTCTACGTCGACGGCGTCTACTACAAGGCGATGTCGCCGCAGCAGCCCGACACCGATCGGTGGTACCACGTGGCCGCGACCTGGGACGGCCAGCAGGCCAAGCTCTACGTGAACGGGCAGCTTGCCTCCGCGGTCGCCGCCAAGGGCACCCTCGGCGCCCCGAGCGCCACCGCACACCGGTTCGTGATCGGTGCGGACCCGAAGAGCAGCGGCGCCGAGATGTGGGCGCCGAAGGGCAGCTTCGCATCGGCCGCCGTGCACAGCACCGCGTTGGACGCCGACCAGGTGGCCGCCGCCGCGGCGGAGTGGGACACCGCGCTGGCCACTCCCGAGGCCGACGTGCTCGACGTCGACTTCTCCGACGGCACGTCGAAGGAGAAGGTCCGCGACCTCGGCGTGACCGAGTTCGGTGACCCGGAGATCCTCACTGACTCGGCGCTCGGCCGGAAGGTGGTCGAGGTCGACGGGGACGACGCCTACGGCTATGCGTTCACGCCGCACTGGGAGGACATCACTGATTCGTTCAGCACCGAGTGCACCTTCATCTACACCGGCACCTTCCCGACCGCCTCGGAGATGGACATCTGCTCCGGCAAGGAGGCCGGCGGCTTCGCGACGTACGTCAGTGGCGACCAGGTCGGGACCATGGTCCACGCCGGAGGCGGCTACAAGAACGCCAAGGCAACGGTGACGCCGAACCAGTGGCACCACACCGTGTCGACCTGGGACGGCAACGAGCTGAAGCTCTACCTCGACGGTGAGCTCGTCGCGACCACCGCCGCCCCGGCGCCCCTCGGCCTGCCGAGTGAGACCGCCCGGGCCTGGACCGTGGGTGCTGACTCCGGCAAGAACGCCACCGCCCAGTTCCACACCCAGGGCCGCATCGCCGCCTCGCGCCTCTACAGCTCGGTGCTGACCGCCGACCAGGTCGAGGCGCTCGACGTCGCGGCTTTCGGTGAGTTCCCGAGTGGCAACGTGACGATCACCTCGACGAACCCGGCCGACGGTGACCATCTCAGCGAGCCGGTCGAGCTCGAGGTCGAGGTTGCGAACCAGGAGAACGCCCTCGGCTGGACCTACCTCCTCGATGACGAGGAGGTGCGCCCCGGCGACACCATCGGCGAGGGCCTGGCCGCGGGAGACCACACGCTGACCATCTCGGCGACCGACGTCTTCGGCTCCGAGATCGAGAAGGTGGTCACCTTCACCTCCGACTCGATCCCGAAGGGCGGTGGCACCGGCTCCGGGCAGGGTGACGGCACGGTGTCCCTGTCCGCGGTGGCCGACAGCCCCGACGGCAGCGACGTGACCACGACGTTCCGTGAGGCCACTGCCACGATCGCCGACGGCGGCCGACAGGGAGTGCTCAAGACGATCCCGACCACGCTCGACTTCGAGGGCACCGACGAGGAGGCCATCGAGGGCAAGGCAAACCAGGACGACGACGAGCTGATGCAGAGCCCGACCAGTGGTGAGATCCCGTTCCAGGCCTTCGACGTCGAGGTCGGCGAGTCCGTCACCGGCCAGCAGGTGGTCTGGAAGGGAGTCGTCGACCCCGAGCGCTCGGTCTCGTTGCGTGCTTGGAACGCGACCAAGGGTGCGTGGGTCGAGATCGGCGCCAGCCGCGGTTCCGGGGAGGGCGAGACCGTGATCAACGGCGTCGTACGCCCGGCCATGGTCGACGCCGGAACCGTGCACCTCCTGGTGCTCGGCCTCGACCCGTTCGCTGACGACCTGTCGCCTCGTGATGAGTCCGCCGCGGACGACAAGGACTCCTTCGAGAACCCGGACGACTACGACTTCTCGCTGGTGCACTTCACCGACACGCAGTACCTCGCCGAGGGCGGTGCCGGTGGCACGTACGACGACTTCGACGGTGTCGACGAGCCTTCTGACGTGATGCACGAGGAGGAACGTGCGGTCTGGGCCAAGGCCTACACCGACACCACCAAGTGGATCCAGGAGAACGCCGCAGAGCGCAAGATCGCCTACGCCGGCCACACCGGCGACATCATCGAGAACGACTACTACAACCCGGCGGCCACCAACCCCGAGGGTGGCCTGCTCTACCCGGGCCTCGAGGAGCAGGTGACCAAGGAGTTCGAGTTCACCTCGGACGCACAGTCGACCCTCGACGACAGCGGTGTCGTCAACCAGGTGATCGCCGGCAACCACGACAACCAGCTCGGCCAGGAGACGGGGCCGGAGTCGCGGTTCAACCAGTACTACGGGCCCGAGCGGTACTACGGTGCGAGTGACACCTGGCCCGAGGGGGCGTCGTACCACGCCTGGGACGAAGTCACCGACGCCAGCGGCAACGTGGTGACCGAGGGTCAGGACAACCAGAACAACTACGTGCTGTTCTCCGCCGGTGACATGGACTTCGTCGCCGTCGGCCTGTCCTACGGCGTCACCCAGGAGGAGGCGGACTGGGCCAGTGAAGTGTTCGCCCGGTTCCCGGACCGGAACGGCATCCTGCTCACGCACGCCTACCTGGCGCCCTCGACGTCGCCGGACGGACGTGACGCCAAGTTCAGTGGCGACGGCTCGAAGTTGTACGACGAGGTGGTCACCGCGAACCCGAACGTCTTCCTGGTCCTTGCCGGTCACGAGCACGGCGTCGGCACCAACGTGAAGAGCGACATCGGCGCCACCGTGCAGCACAACGTGGTCGAGCTGCTCGCCGACTACCAGTTCTACAAGGTGAGCGCCGGGGAGCTGTGGCCGGACAAGGTCGACTCGTCCGGCAACATCGACCTCAACGGGGACGGCGTCACCGATCACAAGTCCAGCGACCTGTTGCAGTTCGGTGCGAGCTGGATGCGCCTGCTGCAGTTCGACATCGAGCGGGCCGAGGTCAGCATCGACACCTACTCGCCGATGTTCGACAACTTCGGTGCCACCGAGTACGACGACCGCAAGCGCTACAACGCCTCGGAGGACAACCTGACGCTGCCGGTGGACCTGTCCACCCGCAGCACGACGTTCTCCACCGACGGGTTGACCGTGGTGTCGCCGACTGACGTGGTCATCGGCGAGGACACCGCGAAGTCCGGGTGGCCCGCGACGGTCGAGTGGTCCGGTCTCGAGGACGGTCAGATCTATGCCTGGACCGCCGAAAGCCGCAACGCCTCGGGCGAACGGCTGGGTGCGATCCGCCAGTTCGGCACCGTCTTCCGGGCCACCGCGGCCGGGACGGACACCACGGCGCCGACGATCGAGATGACGCCGTCGGTGGAGGTGAACGTCGGCGAGGAGTTCGACCCACTGGCCGGAGTCACGGCCACGGACGACTCCGACGGTGACGTGACCGACCAGATCCAGGTGATCGGGGAGGTCGACGTGACCAGGGCCGGTGCCTTCGCACTGACCTACGTGGTCTCCGACGCCAACGGCAACCAGACGATCGCGCCGCGCACGGTGCGCGTCGTCGAGCCGGTCGACGACCGGGCGGAGTCCTCGGTGTCGGCCAGCAAGGTCGACACCAGGTTCGGCACCCCGACGACCCTCACCGCCACCGTCTCGCCGGCCTCGGCCACGGGACAGTTGATGTTCCTCAACGGTGAGGACGTGCTCTGCGAAGCGACCGTCACGAACGGGAAGGCATCGTGCGACGTCCAGACCCTGCCGCCGCCCGGTGACTACGTGATCGTGGCCGCCTACCAGGGCGATGACGCCCTGCAGGGCTCTGAGAAGTCCTTCGTGCTCACCGTCGGTCAGCCCGGCAAGGCCGACCCGAAGTTGAGTGCCAAGGCCAAGAAGAAGGTCGTGGCGAAGAAGCAGGCGGCGGTGCTCACGGCCAAGGTGGCCAGCGGCGTCACCGGCAAGATCATCTTCAAGAGCAAGGGCAAGACGTTGTGCAAGGCGACGATCAACCGCAAGGGTGTCGCCACCTGCAAGACGTCGAAGAAGCTGAAGGCAGGCACGTGGAAGGTCACGGCAAGGTACGCCGGCTCGGCGACGTACAAGTCCGCGACCGACACGTTCTCCTTCAGGAAGCGAGGCTGATCAACCCGCGGTGACACTCGGCCAACGGACTTCATGCTCCGTTGGCCGAGTTGCGTGCCAGAGGCCGGACATGGCGGTGAGACCTACGTATTGGTTGATTCCCGGGCGCGGAATCGACCAGTTCGTTGGTCTCAGCGAGCAGGGGTGACCAGGGCGAGGAATCCGGTGATGGTGCGCGTCAACAGTGCACCGAAGGTGACGGCGGCCAGGTGGCGCTGGGTCCAACCGCTCCTCGTGGCCCAGCGCCGGAGGAGCAACAATCCGCCCGCGAGTGCACCGAGCTGGCCGGCCACCTTGACACGGTCGTCCAGCGAGCGCAGGCGGGGCTCGGCGACTCCTGGGGCTCGGGGCCGGATTCCTGATTCGGCCGCGGGACCGCGATTCCGCAGGCATCCTTGTCCCCAGGGATCACAAGGGGAGTGGGCGGGTCGTGGACGGGAAGTACGCCGTGGGGGCGGCGCTGGCTGCCGTCGTACTCTCCGGCTCGGTGCTGTTCGGTTGCGCACCTGCTGACACGGGAGATGGTGCGAGCGCCGGCACGCAGGTCGCCACGACCCCTGCGCCCACCTTGAGTGAGTCGACTACAGCTTCGCAGCAACCGTCCCCGACCGAGACGTCCAGCCGCCCGGTGGAACCGGTCACCGAGGAGAGCGGTGACACGGCGCTGGCTGCACTGGCCCTTCTCGCGGTGAAGGGTCGCTCGGCGATGACCGGCTATGACCGGGCGCGCTTCGGGCAGTCCTGGCTCGATGCCGACCGCAACGGCTGCGACACTCGCAACGACGTACTCGCCGAACACCTCACTGGCGTTGTCCTCGAGCCCAACGGCTGTGTGGTCACCACCGGGACGTACGCCGACCCCTACACCGACACGGATATCGACTACCGCCACGGCGACGGTTTTCTGATCGACATCGACCACGTGGTCGCGATGGGCAACGCCTGGGTGACCGGTGCCGCGTCGTGGGACATCAAGAAGCGGGCGGCCTTCGCCAACGACCCGCTCAACCTGCTGCCTGCCGATGCCAGCGCCAACCGGCAGAAGGGTGACGGAGACGCGGCGACTTGGTTGCCGGCCAACAAGCCGTTCCGCTGTGACTATGTGGCGCGGCAGGTGGCGGTGAAGCAGAAGTACGCCCTGTGGGTGACGGCACCGGAGAAGGACGCCATCACCCGGGTGCTGGACGACTGTGCGAACCAGGCGTTGCCCGAGGACACCTGGGCGGCCCCCACCGAGGTCGACCACAACATCTCCGATCCGGGAGCGCCCGTCGAGAAGGCCACCCCCAGGACCACTCCGGCTCCGAAGAGCAATCCGTCTCCGGAGCCGGCGTCCAAGCCCAAGCCCAAGCCGTTGGTCTCCACCTACTTCCAGAACTGTGACGCCGCGCGCGCGGCCGGGGCGGCGCCTGTGCACCGGGGTGATCCGGGCTACGGCGCACACCTCGACCGAGACGGCGACGGCGTCGGCTGCGAGTCGTGACGGCGCCGAGCCGGGGCGGACTGCGCGCCGTGGTCGCGTGGATCACACCTGATCGGGAATGAATCGTACGACGGCGTGGTTCTCGAGTCGTGCAGGCAGAGAAGAGAGACGAGGGCGCGCTGTTGACGCGTCGTCTCGTTGTCGACCTCCAACGCACCCAGAGCACTCGCTGTCGCTGAGTCGCAGGCCGGCCACTTCGTCAGTCCACGGTAGGTCCGTGCGCTGATGGCCGTGTCGCGACATCACCCCTGCCCGTCCCTCCATCGATCTGGACGCGGCGACACGGCGAGCCACAGGTGCGTCGTACGCCGCACGTGAAAGGCCCCTCCCATGAGCTCCACCAGTACGTCTGCCCCTGACAAGCAGCGTCGGCGATGGCTTCCCTCCTTCGGCGTCCAGGTCCTCATCGGCCTGGTTCTCGGCGTCATCCTCGGGCTCGTGGCCCGGCAGATGGGCGCTGACGGGGTCGATGCGGCCACCGGGGAGCCCGACCCCAACTGGCTGACCGAGACGCTGACCACCGTCGGCAGCACGTTCGTCACCCTGCTGCGCGCGGTCGTCCCGCCGCTGGTCTTCCTGGCGATTGTCGCCTCCATCGCGAACCTGCGCGAGGTGACCGGGGCAGCACGACTGGCGTGGAAGACCCTGCAGTGGTTCGCGATCACGGCCCTGGTCGCGGTCTCCATCGGCATCGTTCTCGGCCTCGTGCTCGAGCCGGGCAAGCACACCAGTGTCACCGAGGCTGCAGCCGAGGCGCCCGGCACGACCGGGTCGTGGCTCGACTTCCTCACCGGCCTGGTGCCGGCCAACGTGCTCGGTCTCGAGGCCAGCGCCAACAGCGACGGCTCCGTCGGACTCTCCTTCAACGTCCTGCAGATCCTGGTCGTCGCGATCGCGGTGGGCATCGCCACCCTCAAGGTGGGCGAGGCAGCGGAGCCGTTCCTGAGCGTGGTCCGCTCCGCGCTGGCCATCGTGCAGAAGGTCCTGTGGTGGATCATCCTGCTCGCCCCGATCGCCACCGTGGGCCTGCTCGGCAACGCCGTCGCCTCCTACGGCTGGGACGCCCTGGGCTCCCTCGGCACCTTCGCCGGTGCGATCTACCTCGGCCTGGTGTTGGTGATGTTCGTGGTCTACCCGGTCCTGCTGCGCGCCAACGGCCTGTCGATCAAGCAGTTCTTCTCCGGCGCCTGGCCGGCGATCCAGCTGGCCTTCGTGTCGCGTTCGTCGATCGGCACCATGCCGGTCACCCAGTCCGTGACCGAGCGGAACCTGGGTGTGCCGCCGGCCTACGCCTCGTTCGCGGTGCCGCTCGGAGCGACGACGAAGATGGACGGTTGCGCCTCGATCTACCCGGCGATCTCCGCCATCTTCGTGGCCCAGTTCTTCGGCGTTGACCTGGCCTTCACCGACTACGTGCTGATCGTCTTCGTCTCGGTGATCGGTTCGGCCGCCACCGCGGGGGTCACCGGCGCGACCGTGATGCTGACGCTCACCCTCTCGACGCTCGGACTGCCGCTCGAGGGCGTCGGCCTGTTGCTCGCCATCGACCCGATCCTCGACATGGGCCGGACGGCGACAAACGTCGCCGGCCAGGCGCTGGTGCCGACGTTGGTGGCCAAGCGCGAGGGCGTGCTCGACCACGCGGCGTACGACGCCTCGCGCCGGGGCGAGGCATGGCGTGAGGACGATGAGCTCGTCGCTGCCTGAGGAGATCAGGCTGCTTCGGCTCGCCGCACAGTGGGCACCAGGGCAGGGATGTGGCGCAGGTAGGCGATCAGGGCGGCGCTGACCAGCAGGAGGCTGGTGGTCAGCGCCACCACGCCGTTCCAGCCGGCATGGGTCCAGGCCGTCGCCCCGAGGTTGCCGAAGACCGACGAGCCCACGTAGTAGGAGAACAGGTAGAACGACGCGGCCTGGCTGGCACTGGCCCCGGAGGCGTGGGCTCGCACGGTCACCCAGCTGCTGGCGATCCCATGCATCCAGAAGAACCCGATGGTGAGCAGCGCAATGCCGACGATCACGACAGGCAGGACCGAGCTGAGGGTCAGTGCGACGCCCAGGATGGCGATCGCGCATCCGAACGGCACCACGTCACGGCGGTCTCGAAGGTCGGCGAGGCGGCCAGCCGTGATCGAGCTCGCCGTCCCCAGGGAGTAGACGAGATAGATCAGCGCCACCGCGCCCAAGCTCAGGTGGAACGGGGACGACGTCAGGCGGAAGCCGAGTGCGTTGAGCGTGGCGACCAGGGTGCCGACCACGCAGGCACCCAGGAGATAGAGGGAGAGCAGGGCGCGGTCGGCCAGAGCGCCGCGGGCCATCCGGGTCAGGGTGTCGCGGGTCGCGGGTGACGGCGCGAAGTTGCGGGAGGGCGGCAGCAGCACCGCTACGAGCACGGCACAGACCAACGCGAAGAGCGCCGCTGCCCCCATCGCCCAGCGCCACCCAGCGACATCGGCGATCGGCGCGGTGACGAGTCGTCCGGCCATGCCGCCGATCCCGGTGCCTCCGATGTAGAGCCCGACCGCTCGGGCCTGGGCCGAGGGGTGCAGCTCTTCACGCAGGTACGCCGTGGCGACGGCGGGCAGGCCGGCCAACGCCAAGCCGGCCAGCATCCGGAGGCCGACCAGACTCGTCCAGCTCGGGGCCAGTGCACATGCCGCGGCCACCACCACCGATGCCCACATCGAGAGGTGGATCAGCCGGGTGCGCCCGACGATCTCCGAGACCGGGCCAGCGACCAGAAGTGCCACGGCCAGGGCAGCCGTGGTGAGCGAGACGGTCAGCGTGCTGGCACTGGGAGAGACACCGAACTCCCTCACGAAGGCCGGCAGCAGGGCCTGCGTCGAGTAGAGCAGCACGAACGTGGCCAACCCGGCGGCGAACATCGCAACCATGATGCGCCGATAGCCGGCGCTGCCGGGGGAGTGGCCGAGGAAGGCCGTTCCGTCCTGCGCAGTATCGGCGTTGGGGTGCGTCGCGATGCTCACCGAACCACCATGCGCTTCCATCAATCATGCGTCCAATGTGATCTGTGGCCAGATACCATGCGTAGTAAGTATGATCGGGGTGTGTTGCTCCGTGATCTCGAGTGGCTGCTCGTGCTGGCCGAGTTCCAGAACGTGACCGATGCCTCCGCGGTGGTCGGCACCAGCCAGCCCACGTTGTCCCGTGCCCTGTCGCGCCTGGAGGGGGAGCTGGGCACGCGGCTCTTCGAACGTGTCCCGTCGGGAATCGTGGCGACCCCTGACGGTGAGCTCGTGGTCGACGCGGCGCGGGAGATCGTCCGACGTCACGACCAGCTTCGCGACGAGCTCCGGTCGCGTCATGACCCCGACTCGGGCACGGTGCGGCTCGCGTTCGTCAGTTCCATGGCGACCTCGCTGGTGCCGCAGGTGCTGCGTGACTTCCATGCGCACGCCCCGGGTGTGCGGGTGGTGCTGCGACAGGAGTCGGGTCTCGACATCGTGCGCGACCTGACGTCCCGTGCTGCCGACCTGGCGATCACGTCGATGCGACCGGAGGGAGCCTTCGGGTGGCACATCGTGCAACGCGAGAGCCTCGTGGTGGTCGTCCCGCCTCAGCACCGACTCCGCCACCGCAAGCGCATCTCGTTCTCGGACCTGGCGGGTGATGAGCTGGTCACGACGCCCAGCGGGTTCGGCTACCGCGCCGCGATCGAGGACCTGATGCGTGAGGCAGGCATCGTGCTGCCGATCTCGTTCGAGAGCGCCGACCTGGCCACCATCGAGGGCTTGGTCGCTGCCGGCCTCGGTGTGGCGGTCGTGCCCGAGCAGTTTGCCGGGATCTCCGGCACCGTCGGGATCAGGCTCGACTCGGCGGCCGCACGGCGCACCATCGGTCTCTGCTGGCGCACCGACCTTGCACTGGCCCCGCCGGCACAGCGGATGCTCGACTTCATCCGTAGTCGTTGAGCCCGCAGGTCCGGTGCCCCGGCGTGGCCGGTCGACCGTGCACTCAGTCGCAGACCCACGCCAGCAGGTCGCGCAACGGACTGGGGACCCGACCGTCGGGGACGGCGTCGACCAGCAGTTGCGCGTAGCGAGCCTTGCGGCCCGACTGCGACGTCATGAACCGGCGCAGGAGCTCCTCGCGGCTCCCGCCGGCCTGCGCCGGCATCTGGGCGAGCAGGCGCAAGGATCGTCCTTCGCCGTTGGCCTCGATCACGGCTTCCACCTCGTCGACACCAACGGCTCGGATCAGCTCGTCCTCGAGGTCTCGGGTGCACCTGAAGAACCCGAGCTCGGCCAGGTCGTCAGGGGTCGGCGCATCACCGTCGGGCTGACCTGACTCTGCGACAACCGACTCCGACGCGGTGACGATGCCTGCTGCAGTGAGCCCTCCGCGTACGAACTCCTCCTCGGGCGCGTCGTAGAGCCCCGCGAGCGTCAGGTCGCAGCCGGCGGGGCCGTAGTGGAGCGCGAACGCACGGGTGTTCGTGACGCCGCCCATCGGCACGATCTCCACGCCGGCAGCAGTCAGGTCGCGACCGTCACGCGCCGCAACCGCCAGCAACGCGATCCGATCGCTGGCGCCCTCGACCAGCACGATCCGCCGTGTGGACGAGGTGGCTGCCGACATGTCGACATCGTCGCAGAGCACGAGAGATACCTGGAGATGAACGCCGCCTGGCGGTCGCACGCAGCCCCGTGACCTGCCCGGCCCGGCGACCAGCGGGATCAGGGGGAGTCGAGGATGAGGGTGACCGGGCCGTCGTTGACCAACGAGACTGCCATGTCGGCGCCGAAGACGCCGCGCTCGACGGGCGAGCCCAATGACTCCAGCTCGGCACAGAACGCGTCGTACAGTGGCTCGCTCACGGGACCCGGCGCCGCAGCGGCCCAGGTGGGTCGGCGGCCCCTGCGTGCGTCGCCATGGAGCGTGAACTGGGAGACCACCAGGATCGGAGCGTCGATGTCGGAGGCCGACTGCTCGTCACGCATGATGCGGACGTCGCGCACCTTGCGCGCCAGCCAGGCGACGTCGGCGGGTCCGTCGTCGTGGGTGACACCCAGGAGGACGACCAGCCCCGGTCCATCGAACTCGCCGACCACCTCGCCGTCGACGGTCACCGACGCCGAGGCTGCTCGCTGCACCACTGCTCTCATGCCTCGATCCAAGCACCCGGGAGTGTCAGGAGCGGATCAGGCCGCGCCACCGGCCGGCAGTTCCTCGAGCATCACATCCGGGTTGTCGCGGGCGGTGACCTTGGCGCGCCACTGGTCGACGAAGAGGGCCATGTGGGTGCCGTCGGAGCGCTGCAGCACCTCGACGCCGCGCATGCCGGCGAGGGAACGAGCGCCGTCGGCATCGGTGCGTCGCGCGACCTGGTAGTCGAGCCGGGTGAAACGGATCGGTGAGTTGAACTCGTTGGTCATCCGGTCCTCGACCACCTCGAACTGCATCGGCCCGACCGCGGCCAGCACGGGGCTCTGGTCGCCGCGCAGGTCAGAGCGCAGGACCTGCACGACACCTTCCTGGTCGAGCTGCTCGATGCCCCGCCGGAACTGCTTGTAGCGGCCGATGTCGCTGGCGCTGGCCGACACGAAGTGCTCGGGGGCGAAGGAGGGCACCGGGGGATAGGCGATCTCGTCGCCCACATACACGGTGTCGCCCACGCGCAGGGCCTGGGCGTTGACGAAGCCGATGATGTCGCCCGGCTCGGCGGTCTCGACGGAGGTGGTGTCACGCCCGAAGACGGCCTGGGCGAACTTCGTGGCGAACGGCTTCTTGGTGGCCGCGTGGGTGACCACCATGCCGCGTTCGAAGGACCCCGAGACGATGCGCGCGTAGGCGAGCCGGTCGCGGTGGGCGGTGTTCATCCCGGACTGCACCTTGAAGACGAAGGCGCTGAACTCGTCGTCGACCTCACGCACCGCTCCGCTCACGCCCTCGGTGGCGTGCGGTGCCGGGGCCAGGTCGAGCAGCAGGTCGAGCAGCTGACCGACGCCGAAGTTCTGCAGCGCGGAGGCAAACATGACGGGGGTCGTCTCGCCGGACAGGAAGCGCTCCTGGTCGTGGTCGGCGCCGTCAAGGCCGAGCAGCTCGTGCTCCTCGAAGGCCATCTTCCAGACGTCGAGATCATCGGGATCCACGTCGTCGGCGCCCATTCGGCGCTCGGGGGCAATCGTGGCGCCACCCGCCGTACGGGTGTACTTGATGAACTCGTCTGTCCGGCGATCGACCACGCCACGGAAGTCGCCCGCCTCGCCGACCGGCCAGGTCAGGGGAGTGGGGCGCAGGTTGATCTTGGCCTGGATCAGGTCCATCAGCTCCAGGGCGGACAGGCCGGGGCGGTCCCACTTGTTGATCACGGTGATCACCGGGATGCCGCGCAGGGCACACACCCGGAACAGCTTGAGGGTCTGGGGCTCGAGCCCCTTTCCGGCGTCGACCAGCATCACCGCGGAGTCGACAGCGGAGAGCACCCGGTAGGTGTCCTCGGAGAAGTCGCTGTGACCCGGTGTGTCGACCAGGTTGATCACGTGGTCGCGGTAGACGAACTGCAGGGCTGCGGAGGTGATCGAGATGCCGCGTGCTTTCTCCATCGCCATCCAGTCCGACACGGTGGCGCGCCGGTCGCCCTTGCCGTGCACGGCACCGGCCTCGTTGATCACCCGGGCATGCAGCGCCAACGCCTCGGTCAGCGTGGACTTCCCTGCGTCGGGGTGGCTGATGACGGCAAAGGTACGGCGGGGGCGGGTGTCTGGCACCCGGCCGAATCTACCGGCCAGTGCTGCCCGTCAACGAACTGGAACCTGCTCAGCCTCGAATCTCAGGCGCCCAGCTCCGCGGCGATGGAGACCACGAGCCCACCCAGCATGAACGCGATGAGGACCGCGACGAGCGTCGACGTGCGCAGGTCGGGGATCAGACGGCGTACGCCGGCGGTCGGCGCGGCACCGTGGAACTCGTGGGTCAGCGCATGCCCCTTGCCGCGCTGGAGCAGATGACGGTTGACCGGCCAGGCGGCAGCGAAGGCGACGACGAAGGAGATCGTCATGCCGACCCAGAACACGACGTTGACGAGGCCGGCGTTCATCGCTCCGGGGATGGCCGCCATCACTGCGTTGTCGACGACCTCCATGGTCAGGATGGAGAGTGTGTCGGCGGCCAGCACGACGCTGAGAGCGGTGCCCACCGCCAGCCCGGCGCGCAACAGGGGCAGGGTGGACAGGGTGTAGCCGAAGAAGAAGGCCAACGCGATCGACAACGCGATGGTCCAGCCGTTGGCCAGGCCGATGCTCGTGCCGATCACCAGGCCGGCGATCTCGCCGACGGCGCAGCCGGTCAGGCAGTGCAGCGTCGCGGAGACGGCCATCGCGTTGACGTTGCGGTGGCCGGCGTGCGTGCTCTGCTCAGGGGAGTGGTGTTCGTGGACCATGTCTCGAGAACATACCCTAGGGAGGTATCTATCTCAGGTTGGATCAGGCGCGCACCGAGGTGCGGTGGTGTTGAGGACTGACACCGCGCACCCGCTTGAAGGCGGCGCTCAGCGCGAACCCGCTGCCGTAACCGACCTGGCGGGCGATCCGGTCGATGGCGTCGTCGGTGGCGACCAGCAGGTCGGCGGCCAACGAGAGTCGCCAATGCGTCAGATAGGTCATCGGAGGCTCGCCGACCAGCAGGCCGAAGCGCCGGGCCAGGGCCGCCCGCGAGACGCCCACCTCGCGGGCCAGTGACGCGATGGTCCACGGCTCGCCGGGATGGTGGTGCATCAGGCGCAGGGCCTCGCCGACGACGGGATCGGCCGGTGCCAGGCCGCGGGTGACCTGGTCGGCTCCGGCGAGCCAGGAGCGCAGCGTGGTCACCAGCAGCAGGTCGAGCAGTCGGTCGAGCACCACCTCCTGGCCGGGGTCCTCACGTTCGAGCTCGCTGGCGAGAAGGTCGACCAGGGGTGACTGGTCGTCTCGGCGGCGTACGAACAGTGCAGGGAGCGCCGCGAGCAGGGGTCGACCGGCCTCGGTCTCGGCCTCCCACGTGCCGACGACCAACACCGTGGAACCGTCACGGGTGTTGCCCCAAGTGCGCACGCCGAGGGACATCTTCTGTGTCATCAGCTCACCGTCGGGGTCGACGCAGACGTTGCCCTTGAGCACGGTCACACGTGGCGCCGTGCTCGGGTCGTCGGCCACGGTGTAGGTGGGGCCGCCGCGGATGACCGCGATGTCTCCGACACAGAGCTCGACCGGCTCGCCGAGTTCCCCGGTGAGCCAGACGGAGCCGCGTGCGACGGCCAGAAGGGTCAGCGCCGGATCATCCTCGATGCGCACCGACCACGGCGGCTCCATGACCATGCGCAGCAGGAACGCCTGGCGGGCACGCGGGCCGGAGAGCAAGTGTTCGAGACCGTCCATGCTCTCCATGGTGCTGGACGATCACGTATGCAATCAAGTCATTCAGCCATGGAAAGTCTCAACCGAGTTCGCTGGACTGGCTCCCATGACTACCACCAACCTCATCATCGGCGGCACCGGCAAGTCCGGTCGTCGCATCGCTGCGCTCCTCCACGGCCGGGGTCTCCCGGTCACCTCACTCTCACGTCCCGCCTTCGACTGGAGCGACCCGACCACCTGGACCTCGGTCGAGGTGCCGGCGGAGTCGGCGTACGTCACCTATGCGCCGGACCTGGCGTTCCCGGGGGCCGGCGAAGCCGTCGCTGACGTGGCCGGACGGATGGCCCGTGCCGGCGTACGACGCATCGTGCTGCTCTCCGGTCGAGGTGAGGCCGCAGCCCTGGCCGCCGAGGACATGCTGGCCGACGCCGTCGAGGGCCACGCAGTTGCGTGGGGCGTCGTCCGATGCGCGTTCTTCATGCAGAACTTCGACGAGAGCCTGTTCGCCGAACCACTGGCAACCGGCCATGTGGCCTTCACGGCCGGCGACGTGCGCGAGCCGTTCGTCGACCTCGATGACGTCGCCGAGGTGGCCGTGGGCATGATGCTGGGAGAGATCGCGGCGAACCGCGTCCACGAACTCACCGGTCCCCGACTGATGACCTTCGCCGAGGCAACCGCGGAGGTCGCCCGGGCGACGGGCCGGGAGATCGGCTACGAGCACGTCACCACCGCCCGCTTCGTCGACGACCTGGTCGGCCTCGGTCTGCCGGGCGAGGAGGCTGCGGGGATCGGGGCACTCTTCGAGCAGATCCTCGACGGCCGCAACGCGCATCCCACCGACGGCGTACAGGAGGCGCTGGGTCGCCCTGCCCGCGACTTCACCGAGTACGCCGCCCGGGCGGTCGCCGCTGGCGCCTGGACCGGTGAGCAGGTGGCCCCATGACCTCCCTGGGACATGCTGCCCTGGTGTCGGGGACGATCGCGACGGGGCTGGTCGCCGGCATCTTCGTCGCGTTCTGGACCTCGATCATGCCGGGCCTGGCGAAGACCGATGATGCGACGTTCGTGCACGCGATGCAGGAGATGAACACCGCCATCCTCAACCCGGTGTTCCTGGTGCTGTTCGTGCTGCCGGCCCCAGCCCTGGGCGTTGCCGTCTTCACCGGCCCGTCGCGCGCGTGGGTGATCGCAGCGCTGGTGCTCTACCTGGTCTGCTTCGCGATCACCTCGGCAGGCAATGTCCCCCTGAACGACGAGCTGATGGAGGTCGACCCGAGCGCCGGGGCGTCGGTCGTCGAGGCAGGACGAGAGGCGTTCGAAGCAACGTGGAATCGACTGCACGTCATCCGCACGCTGGCCGTGGTCGCCTCGTTCGGCTGCTGCGTCGGGGCAGCCATGACCAGATGAGTCCGAGGCTCGATGGCCTCAGGAGGCGGGATCGTTGGCGAAGCGACGCAGGAGCAACTCGGAGCCCGGGCCGTGGCTGCCACGCAGGGAGACGCGGCTGAGGTCGTAGCCGTCACGAACGACGTCCTCGTGGGCCTCGGTGAGGATGACGCGGGAGTCTGCCGGCCCGGAAGACAGGCAGAGAGGTCCTTCCTCAAATGCATGCACGTGCCAGGTCGAGCCGATCGTGAAGCGGGCCAAGGATTCAGGGGCGATGATGTCGGCCAGATGCGAGCTGACCTGCGAGCCGTCGACCTCCACGGTGACCGTGAAGAGATCGTAGGGATCGCAGACGCCATCGCCCTCGACCTCCGTGCTGAAGGCTTCGCGACCGGTGAGCGTGGCCATGCGAGAGGTTCGGTCCAGGGCCGGCAGGGGCCGGCGAGAGCCGATGTCGAGCGCCGCCGCAAGCGCGAAGCCCAGGATGAGGAGTACGACGGCGAAGCGTTCGTACCAGGTGGCCGCAGGATCACGCACGAAGCCGGCCACCAACCACACGGCAAGCACGAGACTGATGCCCCAGCACCACTTTGCCTGCCAGTGGAAGGACGCCATCCGGTCTGCGGCGCTCGGGAGCATCGATGAGGTCATTTTCAGCCCACCTCCGAACTGCGGGTCCCGGGAGCCTCCGGCTGACATCGTATACGGGCGGCGACGGTGAGCATGTCGGCCTCAATCGGGCTCATCCCAATCGGGGGTGTAGAAGTTGGGGTCTGAAGCCGCCGGTCTCGAGCAGGCTTCGGGCGATGTAGTTGGTCAGGTTGCGGAACCCGAGTGCGGAGCCGCGCAGGTGTTCGAGCCGTCCGTTGAGCGCCTCGGTCGGCCCGTTGCTGGTGCCGGGTCGTTCGAAGTAGGCGAGCACGTCAGCGGCTCGCTTCTTCAGGGTCCGGCCCAGGGTGGTGAGCTCGGTGAGCACCTTGGGGACGCCGGCGCTGAGGTCGGTGATCAGCTTCTCCATGAGCTCGCGGCCACGTTGCCGGTCCTCGTGGCGATAGGCGGCGATCATGCGCTGGTAGACACCCCAGGTCGCCTCGACCTCGACGTGAGCGTCATCAACGAACAGCGCGCGTAGCCTGTCGCTCTGCTTGTCGGTGAGCAGGTCCGCGCCGGTGTGCAGCGTGCGCCGCGACTTGTAGAGCGGGTCGTCCCTGAACCCACGGTGCCCGTGGATCGCGAGTTGGACCCGGCGCCGGCACCTGTCGAGGGCGTCACCGGCCAAGCGCACGACGTGGAAGGGATCCATCACCGTGACCGCGTCCGGGATCTCCTCTGCAGCGGCGGTCTTGAACCCGGTGAAGCCGTCCATCGCGACCACCTCGACCGCGTCACGGAAGGCGTCGTCGCGGTCGGCGAGCCAGGTCTTGAACGCCGCCTTCGACCGGCCCTCGACCATGTCCAGCAGCCTTGCTGGGCCGGCGCCATCGCGGACCGGGGTGAGGTCGATGATCACGGTGACGTACTTGTCGCCACGCCTGGTGTGGCGCCAGACGTGCTCATCGACGCCAATGACCTTCACGCCCTCGAACCGCGTGGGGTCGTTGATCAGCAGCCGCTTGCCTTCGGCCAGGACCGCGTTGTTGGCGGTGTCCCACGCGACCCCGAGTCCCTCGGCGACACGGGCGACGGTGAGGTGTGCGACCACGATCCCTTCCAGCGCCCACCGCAGCCCGGTGCGCGAGAGCTTCGCGCGTGGCTCCGCCGCGGCGCTGGTGTCTTGGCGCCACACGTGTCCGCAGTCGGCACAGCGGTAGCGGCGCACTACAACTTCCAGCACGGTCGGTCGCCAGCCCAGCGGCTCGTGGGCCAACCGCCGGATCACGGTGTCACGAGCAGCGCCTTCGCTGCCGCACCGTCGGCACCACTGATCTGGTTCCACCACGCGGCACGCTAGGACCGCACGATCCGGTTCAAGTCGTTGCCCGGTCACGCTCAGACCGAGGCCGTCGAGTCGAGCGAAGGCGGTCAGGTCAGGGCGGCCGAAGCCGGCCGGCGGGGTAGCGTCGGACACGTCGAGGTCTTTCGGATGGATGGCGTAGGAACCTCCGTCGTCGGGAGACCTCGACGTCTATCTGCGGACCGACGCGCCCGGCCGACCTACACCGTCATCTGGGAAGACCCCTGAAACGTCTTCGACGACGACGGGACCGGCTAGGAGGAGGGCGCGGTGAGCTAAAAGAATGGAGCTTGCTCGGCTTCGACGCCGCCGCAAGCTCCGGTGAAACGGTCGGTACTGGTCGGTCGTCGTCGGTCACCACCGGATGGCGGCGCCCCCCACTCTCGGCGTTTGCGCAGGTCAGCGGCTCGTTCGCCCAGTGGGCGCATCAAGCGATAGACGCAAAGCCGACGTGATTAGGTCGTCGGTTCGATTCCGACAGGCGGCTCTGGCGAACAGCCCCTGACCTGCGGAAACGCAGGGCAGGGGCGGTTCGGTTCTGGTGGTCGCGCGATGCGCTGGCCTCACGGCTCTGCCCGACACCGACGTCGCTCTCCTCTGCGACGGACCCCTCGCCGGCTGAGCGCTCGCGGCCGGCATCCTGTCCGTGTGCCGATAGGCCTCGCTCCGCTCGGCAACGCGGCGTGGCGTTGTGTCGCGACCTGGACGTGCGAGGTGTCAACGGTGCGTCGGCGCAGCGATCGTTGTGTGCGCAGCGAGATGTTCCATGCCGCACGGGCGACGCGCACGAACGCAACGCCCCGGAACGCCAACGACCCGTCATCGCTGCGACGCGCAACGCGTCCCCCGTCACGGCAACGGATCGCAACCAAGACCCGCCCACGGCGCCTAGCGGGACGGAGGGCAAGTTGACACAGTTGCGCTGCCATGGAACCGCGCTGGCTCTCTCGATGACCACCGGTGAACCAGTGCCGCTCCAGGCTTGCGCCTGGTGTTGCCTGGCCCCCCTCGTGATCGGCCCGTCGGGGATCGTCAACGTGGTGCGGGTGTCGAGGCGGTCGGGTCCGACGGCTCGGCGGGGCGCGATCGTCTCGTGCGTTGGCGGACTACGGGAGCTTGGACGCGAGGACGTCGGCCGCCAGGATCTCGGGTGCTGCGCCGAGGAGGTGCTGGTTGGCCATCAGGGCTGCGACGATGGCGCCGTTGGCGTGGGCGTCGCGAGCGGCCTCGTCGGGGAATGCATCGAAGATCCAGAAGGTGTCGGCGTGGGTCCTGACCGCGAACCAGACAATCGTTCCCACTTCTTCGTTGGCGAGCGCGACAGCGCCGGCGAGCAGATCGGCGAGCGCGTCGTGCTGTCCATCGGCCGCGACGATCTTGGCGACGAAGGCATACGGAAGTGATGCGGGTGTGGACATGAGGGGTTCTCCTAGGTGTCGAGGTTTCTTGGTGAAGCGAGTTCAGCGTATGACGAGCAAGGGCATGTGAGAAGTGGCGTATACGGCAGTATTGCTATTGTTCGCGCCATGCGTATCGGACTGATCGCGATCGACGGCTGCTTCGGTTCGGCTGTCGCGTCGGTCATCGACATCGTGCGGGTGGCCGACGGAGCCCGCGGCGATGTCGACCCGCGGATCGACCCGATCGAACTCGCCATCCTCGGACCGAAACGGCGAGTGACCACGACGGCATCGATGACCCTGTCGGTGGACCACCCGCTGTCGGAGTCCGCAGAGTTCGACATGGTCGTCGTCCCTGCGCTTGGAACCCTCACGGCCGCCGCTACCAACGACGCCCTCCAGAGCCGAGATGCTCGTTCGGTCATCGCCTCGCTCGGGCGCCTCGACGACGCGACCACCCGGATCGCCGCGGCGTGCACCGGCGTGTTCGCTGTCGCCGAGACCGGACGGATGCATCATCGGCGGGCGACGACCAGCTGGTTCCTGGGGCCGGAGTTCCTGAAGCGCTATCCGACCGTCGCCCTCGATCTCGACACCATGGTCGTGGTCGACGGGAACCTCGTCACCGCCGGCGCCGCGTTCGCCCACATCGACCTCGCGCTCTCACTCGTGCGATCGATCAGCCCCGACCTGGCCCAACATGTCGCCAAGCTCCTCATCATCGACGAGCGTCCGTCGCAGGCGGCCTTCGTCGCCTACGAACATCTCCGGCACGAGGACCCGATCGTCGTCGAGTTCGAACGCTTCGTGCGCGCCCGCCTGGACGAACCGTTCAACGTCGCCTTCGTCGCGCAGTCGCTCGGCACCAGCCGGCGCACCCTCGAACGACGAGTCCGTGCGGCGCTCAACCTCACTCCGCTCGGCTTCGTCCAACGGCTTCGCATCGAACGAGCTCGGCACCTCTCAGCAACCACGGACCTCACCTCCGCCGAGATCGCGCTACGGGTCGGCTACGCGAACGCCGAGACTCTGCGCTCCCTCCTGCGCAGGGAGCGACGCCGTTCCTGACCTATCGCCATGCCTGTAGCCGGTGTCCTAGCGCCCGGTTGGAACCACCTCTCAGCACGTCGCGTCGACGCTCCTGCGTCGCCCCTGGACGACCCACTCGACACGCCCGCAGCACAGGCCATGTGACGTGCCCCGGCTTCCCGGCCGGTCGGGGTTGGGTGGCTGTGATGTCGCTGCGTTCTCGTCGAGGGGGTCAGCAGACCCGATCAGGGTCGATTGGGATGAGACGCGAAGGCGGTCAGGTCAGGGCGGCCGAGGCCGGCCGGCGGGGTAGCGTCGGTCACGTCGAGGTCTTTCGGATGGATGGCGTAGGAACCTCCATCGTCGGGAGACCTCGACGTCTATCTGCGGACCGACGCGCCCGGCCGACCTACACCCTCATCTGGGAAGAGCCCTCAATCGGCCGGGGTGCCCACGGGTGGCACCGCAGCCGATGTGCTCCGGGTCAACCGGCATCCGGGTCAACTAGCATCGGGGTTCCCACAGTTCCTTCCGGAAGGCATTGCTCGTGAGCCCCGACCTCTCCGCACTGCGGCATCGCACCGAGCAGGTCAACGACATCGAGATCCACGCCGTCGAGATGGGGAACGGTCCGTTGGTCCTCCTGGTCCATGGCTTTCCGGAATCTTGGTATTCCTGGCGGCACCAACTGGTCGCACTGGCCGAAGCCGGCCACCGCGCGGTGGCGATCGACGTACGCGGGTACGGCGGATCCACGTCGCCGCCGATGGTCGAGGACTACCGGATGCTGCGGCACGTTGCCGACAACGTTGCCCTGGTCGAAGCGCTGGGCGAGGAGTCGGCCGTGATCATCGGCCACGACTGGGGTGCGCCGATCGCCTGGACGTCCGCGCAGCTGCGCCCGGACATCTTCCGGGCGGTCGCTGGGCTCTCCGTGCCGTTCACCCCGTCGGGCCGAACCCGCCCGACCGATGGTTTTGCGAAGATGGGCGACGGCGACGAGTTCTACATCTCCCTCTTCCAGGAGCCCGGTCGCGCGGAGGTAGAGATCGAGGACGACGTACGCCGTTGGTTGCTCGGCATGTATTTCACGGCATCGGGTGAGGGCGTCATCGCCGCCAAGAAGGCCGGGCTGCCACCGTCGATGTTCATCGCTCCGGGCGGGCGGATGAGGGATCGATTCGTGCTCCCGGAGGCGATGCCGAGCTGGCTCAGCGAGGAGGACCTCGACTTCTATGTCGCGGAGTTCAGCCGCTCGGGCTTCACCGGGCCGCTCAACCGCTATCGCAACGTCGATCGTGACTGGGAGGACCTGGCCGCCTTCAGCTCCCGCCCGATCGAGGTCCCGGCGCTGTTCATCGGTGGGCACCTCGACGGACCGACCAGGGTCGGCGCCAAGGCCGTGGCTCGATTCGAGAAGACCCTGCCGCGATTGCACGACTCGGTGATCCTGCCGGGCTGCGGGCACTGGGTGCAGCAGGAACGACCCGACGACGTCAACGCGAAACTGCTTGAGTTCCTGGCGACTCTGGGCTGACCCGACCTTCAGTGGGTACCGCTGGAAGTCCTCACCTGAATTGGACGATGACCAGCATGATGACCAGCACCACGAGGATGGCGAACACAGCGCCGGCCACCAGCCAAACTCGGTCGCCTTCGCGGGCAGGGTCTCGTCCAGTCATGTGGGACTGGTACCCAGACGACGCGGGCGCATGCCCGCAGAAGGAGGAACTGTGATGAGCGGCGACCAGCTGCAACCCGAGGACACCTTGGACGACCGGGGTGTCGACGACGTCCTCGACGAAGGGATCTCGCCTCCGGAGCGTCCTCGAGGAGTCAACGCGAAGGGCGTGACTGCGCGCGAGGAACTCGAGGGGGAGTCCATCGACGAGCGCATCCAGCAGGAGGAGCCAGAGGTCTGGGCCGAGGACGAGGAGACCCGCGACGCCGACATCCTGGACGGTCCGGTCGGCGGAGAGGTCGGCAACAAGCGGGCGGGTCGACTCGTCGCTCCGGATGAAGGATCCGGCGAGGACGTCGACTCAGAACTGATCGCCGAGGACGAAGGAATCGATGGTGCCGGTGCCTCGGCTGAGGAAGCCGCCGTGCACGTGGTCGACGATTGAGGAACCTGGTGGACACCCCGGCGAACCAACGGCGACAGCGTCTCGTCTAGTCCTCTGACCGGCGCCCGTCGACCAGCCGGGGCAGGATGCCGAGGACCGAGAACACCGTCACGGCCATGGCCACACCGACGATGAGTGCGCCCTGCCGGCCCACGACCACGTCGAAGACGAAGATCGCGATTCCCGTCACGAGGCACCCGATCAGCGTCACGACGATCCTCGCCAACCAGTGGCCGGCATGCACCAGCCGCAGTTTCTGTTGGCGTTGGAACAGACGCCGATGCAGGGCGATCGGAGCCAACATCAGGGTCGTGCACACGGTGGCCAGCACGACAAGCCCCAGGTAGAGACCACGTTGTTGGTCGTCGAGGTCGCCGAACGCGGACTGGAACGGAAGCGTCAGCAGGAAACCGCCGAGGATCTGGACGCCGGTCTGCAGCACCCGGAACTCCTGGAGCAACTCGTTCCAGTTGCGATCGGCACGCTCGGCATCGGTCTCGTCGCGGCCTGACGTCGTCTCGTGTTCGTCGCTCACATGGGCCTCCTCGCAGGGTGCGCCACGGTACCCCGCGAGCTGGGGACCATTCACCGGGCAAGGGGTGCAGTCCCGTCGGTCGTTGGGTACCGGGGAGGTGACCCCGAAGAAGGAGAGACCTGATGACGAACACAACAGCACGTGAGGTCGCGGTGATGGTCGCCGCCGAAGGCATCGAACAGGTGGAGCTGACCGGACCGTGGAAGGCCTTGCAAGAAGCGGGGTGGCAGCCCAGGCTGCTCGCCGCCGAGTCCGGGGCGGTCCAGGCCTACAACCACCTCGACCCGGCGGACACCTTCGAGGTCGACGTCCGCATCGAGGACGCGAACCTGGCTGACTACGCCGCGCTCGTGCTGCCGGGCGGTGTCGCCAATGGTGACCAGCTGCGTACCGATGGGGCAGCGGTGGTGCTCACCAGGGACTTCCTGAAGAGCGGACGCCCGGTGGCAGCGATCTGCCACGCCATTTGGACGCTCGTGGAAGCCGGAGTCGATGGCCGCCGGATCACGTCGTGGCCGAGTCTGCAGACCGACGTTCGCAACGCAGGCGGGGAGTGGGTGGACCAGGAAGTGGTGGTCGACGGCAACCTGGTCACCAGCCGCAAGCCCGACGACATACCTGCGTTCAACAAGGCGCTGCTCGGGCTGCTGGATGCACGATGACCCGGTTCGGATACTTCCTGTCGTGCGAGGAGTACGGACCTGCCGAGCTGGTGGAGCAAGCCGTGCGCGCGGAGGCGGCAGGCTTCGAGTGCCTGTGGATCAGTGATCACTTCCATCCATGGAACGACGAGCAGGGGCAGAGTCCGTTCGTGTGGTCCGTGATCGGGGCGCTGTCCCAAGCCTGCTCGCTTCCCGTCACCACGGCAGTGACTTGCCCGACCACCCGGATCGATCCGGTGTTGGTCGCGCAGGCTGCTGCCACCAGCGCGGTGCTCCTGGAAGGACGTTTCACCCTGGGCCTTGGCAGCGGTGAGGCGCTCAACGAGCACATCCTGGGTGATGCCTGGCCGAGCGTCGACGTACGTCTGGAGATGCTCGAGGAGGCCGTCGAGCTGATCCGCAAGCTGTGGGAGGGCGACTTCGTCAACCATCGCGGACGGCACTACGTCGCCGACACCGCACGCATCTACACACTCCCCGACCAGCCGCCCCCCATCTTCATCTCCGGGTTCGGGGCCCAGGCCACCGATGTCGCGGCTCGAATCGGCGACGGCTACATCACCACGTCGCCCGACACCGAGCTCCTGTGGCGCTTCCGGGACGGTTCCGGAGGAAAGCCCGCGCAGGCGGGAACCAAGGTTGCCTGGGCCGAGACGGAGGACGAAGGCGTCGAGATCGCTCATCGTCTCTGGGGCACGAGTGGCCTTCCCGGTGAGCTTGCGCAGGTCCTGCCATCGCCGCGACACTTCGAACAGGCAGCACAACTGGTCACCCCGGAACAGACGCGGGACAGCGTCGTGTGCGGATCGGACCCGGAACGCCATGCGGGTGCCTTGCGTCCCTTCGTCGAGGCCGGCTTCGAGGACGTGTACGTCGCCAACATGGGCCCGCACTGGCGCGAGATGATCGACATGTATGCCGAGTCCGTGTTGCCCTCCTTGCGTGGTGATGCACCCGCGAGGTGAATCGGGTGGCTCCGCAGTAGGGTCGTGACATGCGCCCGAACGCCTCGGGCGGAGGCGTGGCCGACACAGGCCCCTACTTCGCCGACTTGAGTCAGCAGTTGATGTCCGACCACGATGTCGATGCGACCGTGCAACGCATCTGCGATCGTGCCGTCGAGGTGGTTCCGGCGGCCGACTTCTGCGGCCTCACTGTGCGGCAGCGCCGGGGTCGCCTCGTGACCGTGGCCCACACCGATGAGATGGCGCTCGAGTGCGATCGCCTGCAATACGAGCTGAAGCAGGGTCCGTGCGTCAGTTCGGCCCTCGAGGACGAACCCTTTCTGATTAGATCCACCGGTCGCGACCAACGCTGGCCCGACTGGGGCGTTCGGGTCGCCGCGTTGGGCGTCCATTCGTTGATCAGCGTCCAGTTGTCCGCAGAGGTCCTGGACCCAGACCGTGACCCACTCGGCGCGATCAACCTCTATGCCCGGAGGGTCGACACCTTCACTGCTGCGGATCTCGAGAGGGCCATGGTGTTCGCCGCCCACGCCGGCAACGCCTTGGCCACCTCACAACTGGTCAGCAGTCTCACGGAGGCAATCGAGAGCCGTCACCTGATCGGCATCGCCCAGGGCATCCTGATGACCCGCTATCAGCTTGACGAGCCTCAGGCATTCGAGACACTGCAGCGCTATTCGTCGAACAGCAACGTCAAGTTGCGCGAGGTGGCCGATCAGGTCATCCAAGAGGGCGGCCTGCCGGCGAGCTATGGGGATGTCGTCGCACAATCCTGAATCGCACCACGACACGGATGCATTCCTCTGCGTGGGGTACTGGCTCGACGTCCCACCGAACCAGAGGAGAATGCCGTGTCCCAGGGCGTGATCGACCTCATCATGCAGGACCACTGTGAAGCAGAGCGCCTGTTCGATCAGTTGAACAGTCAGCGGGCAGCGAACGCGGACCTGCCGGATGGCGACCCGGATGAGGCGGCGCTCCGCTCCGCGGTGGACGAGCACGCGGTCAGGTGAACATCGCCCGCCTCGCCGCGGGACTGCTGGTGCTGGTCCTGGGCTCGGGGTGCGTGCCCGCCACTCCGTCGTCGTCGGAGTGGGCGGGTCAGGCTTCTCGAGCGCTCGACTCCGTTGCCGGCGAGGTCGCGACGGCCCGTATCGTCCTGCGCGAGCACCGAGAGGACGACCTGCTCGCCAAGGTGGCCGTGGTGATGCTCGCCGATTCCGAGGAAGCCATCGGGAAGACGTCGGACGACATCACCACGACGCAGCGGCCGCCGGGCCACACGAGACAGTACGACAAGGTCACCGCCGAGATCGACCAGGCATCGTCACTGGTGACCGAGGTCCGGACTGCGGTGGTCGCGGGCGACGAGGCGGCCTTGCCGGCGCTGGATTCGAAGCTGCGTCGTGAGGAGCAGGATCTGTCGGACCTGGCGGGCGCGCTGCGATGAAGAAGTTCCTCGGCATTGCACTCGGTGTGCTCACCGCCATCGGCGGATTCGTCGACATCGGAGACCTGGTGACCAACGCCCAGGTGGGCGCGCGTTTCGGCCTCTCGCTCGGCTGGGTGGTGTTGTTCGGCGTCCTCGGCATCTGCGTGTTCGCCGAGATGTCCGGACGAGTGGCGGCCGTGAGCCGTCGGGCCACCTTCGACCTGGTCCGTGAACGACTCGGTCCACGCATGGCCCTGGTCAACCTGGTCGGATCGCTCGGCGTCACGTTGCTGACCTTCATCGCCGAGATCGGCGGCGTGGCACTCGCGCTCATGCTGGTCACCTCGGTCAACCATGTCCTGGTGGTGCCCTTCATCGGTCTGCTGGTGTGGGCCGTGCTGTGGCGTGCCCGCTTCTCGGTGCTGGAGAACGTGCTGGGCCTCCTGGGTCTGTGCCTGGTCGTCTTTACCGTCGCGCTGTGGCAGCTGGGCCCTGACTGGGGCAGCCTTTCGCACCAGCTGGCAACCGTCGACAAGCCCGTCGACGAGTCGTGGACGACCTTCGCCTACTACTCCGTGGCGCTGTTCGGTGCCGCGATGACGCCGTACGAGGTGTTCTTCTTCTCCTCGGGCGGTGTCGAGGACGGATGGTCCGCCAAGGACATACCCCTGATGCGGGCGAACGTCTTCATCGGGTTCCCCCTCGGCGGTCTGCTCTCCCTGTCCATTGCCGGCGCCGCCTGGGTCGTGCTGGGCCCGGCAGGCGTCATGGTGGGCACCCTGGGCCAGGTCGGGCTACCCGTCGCCGTGGCGCTGGGCAAGATCGGCCTGGCGGTCGCCATCGTCGGCTTCGTCGCCGCGACGTTCGGTGCGGCCTGCGAGACCGGGCTGTCCGTCGGCTACTCGATTGCGCAGTTCCGCGGATGGCAGTGGGGCAAGTTCGTCCGCCCCGAGAAGGCGGCGCGATTCCACGTCGTCCTGCTCCTGTCGACCTTGCTGGCCGTCGGCGTCCTGCTCAGCACCGTCGATCCGATCATGGTGACCGAGATCTCCGTGGTGTTCTCCGCCGTCGCGCTTCCGTTGACCTATTTCCCGATCCTGGTGGTGGCCAACGACCCCGACTACATGGGTCAGCACGCGAACGGCCGGTTGGCGAACGTGATGGGCTCGATCTATCTCGTGGCGGTCTTCCTCGCCGCGCTGGCCGCCATACCGTTGATGGTGATCACCAAGATGGGCACTCTCTGACCAGCGTTCAGCTCGATGCAGCCAGTGCGCTGAGCTCGGCACGAGACGTGATCATGGCGCCCTCCCAGTCGATGTCGGTCACGTCCGAGATGGGCAGTTGGCCAGTGTGGCGATGCAGCCATCGGATGGCGTGACCGAGAATTGCCGGCCCCATGTCCTGCTGGCGGTCATAGCCCAGCATGGATCCGGGGCGCCCGTGGCCCACCACGAGGTGGGTGCAGACGAACTCGGTCGTGTGGTCGCTGTTGCGAGGCTCGAGTCGGATGTCGGTGACCCGGCCGAGTGACTCGTCTCCGTGGCGCACGTTCATCCCCAGGAGCCGATCCAGGGGTCGGGTCCGTCCCTTCGCCGGGTTCTGCGCGCGGACCAGGAGGCCCTCGCGTGACACTGAGAGGCGCACGTCACTCTGCAGTTCCACAACATCGCTGATGTCGATGCGCCATGGTTCCAGTCGGTCCGCCTTCTCGATGCCGAGACGACGCCACTGCTCCAGCAGCGTCCGGCCCAGGAGTCCGGAGAACCTGGGCAGCAGGGCCGGCGCACCGATGAGCAGGCCGGTGACCGACAGTGTCCCGTCGTCGGACTCGTTCAGTTCGACGTCATCGACGTTGCAGACCAAGAGACCGTCCACGTCGACAACTTGACGGTCCTGCAGGTGCAGTGCGGCGTCGAAGGGGCCCTCGAGCCTGTTCATGGAGTGCTGATCCTCTCGTCCCTGGAAAGGACTTCGCCGGTACCCACCTCGGTCGGATCCAGTCCGTCGCGGATGCCGATCGACGGTGGTGTGCCCTCGCCCCGAATGGGTACCGAGGCTCGAACCGGCCGAACTGAAGGGAAGTGGTCATGATGCCGACGCGCAAGCCCGGCCCCAGCGTCAAGGATCCGGAGCTCTACGAGGAGATCCGGGACGACGGCGCCAGCAAGGAGAAGGCAGCCCGCATTGCGAACCAGGCCGCCAAGACGTCGCGGTCATCCGTCGGTCGCAAGGGCGGTGAGTCGGGTTCCTACGAGGACTGGAAGCTCGATGACCTGAAGGAGCGGGCCCGCGAGATCGGCGTCGAAGGGCGTTCCAAGATGAACAAGGGCGAGCTGATCAAGGCGCTGCGCAACCACTGACCGCCCGCGCGGCAGACACCGGGGCCCGCGAGCCGCTCCTTGAGCGGCCCGTGGGCCTTATCTGCCCAGTGGACTGTGGGCACGTTGGTTGAGGAGGTCCTGGGGATCGTGGAACACCCAACCGGCCCCAGCGCCGCGCAGCACGGCCTCATCCGTTCCTCCGCAGCAGAGTCCGATGCAGGGAACACCCGACGCCGCAGCCGAGTGCGCGTCCCACACGGAGTCGCCGAGGACCAGGGCGTTGGTGCTCCCCACGCGCTGCATGGCCGTGTCTATGAGATCTGGGGCCGGCTTGGTGTGGGCCACCTCAGAGCCGGCGACGACTTCGCGGATCACGCTCCTCGCCTCCACCATGGCCAACAGGGACTCGGTCATCTCTGCGCCACCGGACGTCGCGACGACCAAGGTGTGGCGCTGGGCCAACCACTCCAACAAGGGGGAGACCCCGGGCAGTTCACGCACGTGTGGCAAGAGGTCCGTGAAGTGCGCGTCGTGGGCCTTGCGCACCTCGTCTCCCACCGCCCACTCAGCCGAGTCTCCAGCCAAGTGGCTCACGATGCGATCGGCACCCAGTCCGACGGCGCGGTGCACCTCGGCAGCCGGCACCTGGAGGCCGACGTCGTGGAAGGCGCTCTGCCAAGCCGCGACATGTTGGTAGACGGAGTCCACCAGCGTGCCGTCGACGTCGAGGATGATCGTGTCGATCAGGCCATCCTCGGCGCCGTGGTGTGTTTCGCTCATTCGGGACCATCCCTTCGTGCAGGTCGCGTTCCCATGCGTTACCCAAACTGCCCCCCCGACATGCCCGCAAGCCCGCATGCTGAACGGCTCGGTTGGGTACGTGACGGGCATGGGCAGGAGACGAGAAGCCGGATCCAGGATCAGTCGACCAGGCTGGTGGCTGACACTCGGTGCGGTGGCTGCTGCCGGCTACGCCCTCGGTGCCCGGCCTCGCAGCATCGGCACGGGACTGTCCTGCCGCAACCACGTCGATCGGTACGCCGGTGCGAGCGTCCGAGGGCGACGCGCTGCGCCTTTTCGGCGCAATGAGACGAGGGTGCGGGCGAGGCTCGCCGAGCGGTCGGAGAATGCTGTCCGCGCCGCGGATGCGGCGACCGGTGGGCGAATGTGAGCGAGACGTGCCCGCTCGCGCGAGACCGCTCCTCGTGGTCAGATCGGGCTAGCCACGGATCCCCCGAATGGGCTAGGTTCGACAGCGATAGAACTCTTGCCACTTCTCGCTGAAGACAACGGCGGGCATCAAGCGAATCCTTTCGGGAGTGCGCTATGACACCCGGTTCATCACAACCCAGAGAACTTCCTCGTGAGCAGCGGCGCCGTCTCACGGCCGGCCTCCTTCGACAGGCAGCGCAGGTCGACGACCCGGAGATGCACGCACAGCTGCTCGAGGAAGTGGTGCTGGCAAACATCTGCGTTGCGCGCAGCATCGCGTCGCGCTACCGCTCTCGCGGGGTGCCGACCGAAGACCTGGAACAGGTCGCGAACGCCGCTCTCGTGCGTGCCGTCCAACAGTTCGACGGAACCCGCGCCAGCGATTTCCTGTCCTTTGCGGTTCCCAGCATCCGTGGCGAGCTGCGCCGCTACTTCCGGGACCACGGCTGGATGGTTCGGCCACCGCGCCGGGTCCAGGAGTTGCAGTCCCGCGTGATCGAGGAGCGGGATCGTCTCCAGGTGGACGGGCGCAGGACGGCGACCGACGCCGAGATCGCGGAGCGTCTGGACGTACCCGAGGCAGACGTGACCGAGGCCTTGCGCGCCGAAGGGTGCTTCACTCCTTCCTCGCTCGACGCACCACTGTCGGACGACGCCGGTGCAACGGTCGGGGAGGCACTGGCCGATGCCGACCCCCTCAGCGACAGCGATGCGGCCGAGGCCCGGGTCATGTTGCGTCCCGTCGTACGCCGGCTGTCGCCACGCGACCAGGAGCTCCTGCGCCTGCGCTTCTTCGAGGAACTCACCCAGCAGGAGATCGCGGACAAATTCCAGGTGACCCAGACCCAGGTCTCGCGGCTGCTGAGCAGGGTGCTGGGTGACCTGCGTGGTTCCCTGACGGAGGATCCGGCTCGTTCTGCGTGAGTCATCCGGTATGCCGAGAGCCAGCGTGGATACCTGATACAACTGAACGACAATCCACCTGCTTGCGGGGGACCTCATGGTGAACACGCCCACCGACGTACAGTTGCCGTCACGCTTGCCCATCCTTCCCGGGTTGGTGCTGTCCGGGCGTTATCTCCTCACGGAGACCGAGCCGATCAATCGCGGCGACACCTTGGACGTCGTCCTGCTACCCGACGGAAGCGTCGCGCTGCTGGTCGCGGATGTGGTCGGTCATGGCGTCAGCGCAGTGGTGGCGGTGGCCCAGGTCAGAGCGGTCCTGAGGCAGAGGCTGTCGAGTGGTGTGGGCCTGTTGTCGGCACTGCGTGATGCTGATCAGTATGCCGAGCAGTTCCCTGAGACCTGCGCGACCACGGTGTGCTTGGCGGTGATCGACCGGTCGGGCGGTGTGCAGTATGCCTGCGCCGGACAGGTACCGCCCCTCCTGCTCGGCGCCGACGGCCGGGCAGAGCTGTTGCCCGGCCTCGGCAGTCGCCCGCTCGGCACCGGAGGCGAGTTCCGCGTGGGCCACGCTGCGCTTGGTCCACAGGACGCGCTGGTCCTGCACACCGACGGTCTCAACGGCTCCCCGCAGCGTTCCGTCGCGGAGGCCAGGGAGCTGCTCAGACGGGTCGCCCGCAAGACCTTCCTCGAATCCCTCGATGATGCGGCCCCAGTGGGCCAACGCGGTGACGACCTGTGCGCCCAGATCCTGGGGCAGGTTGCGCCCGCGGCCGGCGCCATCGATGACACGGCCCTGCTGGTGGCCGTTCGGTCGCCACCGCCAGAGACATTCGAGTTCCGGCTCCCCGCAGCGACCAAGAGCCCGAGCGATGTCCGGGGGCCGCTCAATGACTGGCTCGACGGCCTCGGGGCGGGACTTTCCGATCACATCGGCATCTCGCATGCGGTTGTCGAACTGGTCTCCAACGCGGCACGCCATGCCTACCAGGACGGGGCCGTGGGTGCCTCCGTCCAAGTCTTCGGAGAGCTGCAGGACGATGGCTCGGCTGCTCTCACCGTCTCTGATCAGGGTTGCTGGAGCACGGAGCCTTCCGACGGTCATGGCCTGATGATGGCTGCCGGCCTGGCCGACTCGATCACCGTCCGGCGCGACAGGACGGGCACCAGCGTGGACCTGCGGTTCCTGCTGGCCCGGCCCGTGCCTATGCTGCGATCCGTCCGCCGACAGGCAGCCGCCAAGTTCGAGGACTTCGCCGACGATGAACTGCGAGCCGATGCCTCCCCGGGACACCTGACCGCAGTCGGACCGATCGACGAGGTCTCCGTCGAGCTGTTCCATGCCTCCCTCGAAGAGGCGACCCGGGCGGGAACCACGGATGCTGTCATCGACCTGAGTGGAGTGACCCACCTCGCCAGCCCGGGCGTGCAGTCCCTGTTCGAGTTCCTGGGTCGCGCGAAGCGTTCAAGAACATCGGTCAGCCTGGTCGCCCCGCCGGACTCGCCCGCCGGTCAGATCCTTGAGCTGGTCGGGCTGGAGAGCCGGGTATGAGTCGCAGCGGCTGGGGTACCTCCTCGTCACGCCGAGGCCGAGCTTCGCAATCGGTCCCGGCGGTCAAGTCCGGACGCGGAGCCCTCCCGTACGCCGTGTGAGGGCTCCGCGCTGACCGTGGAGGCCCGTCAGTGACGCGACTGCGCAGGAGCTCCCCGGACCAGCCGGGTTGGACTCGTCGTCGCGCCGGGCGGGGCTTCACCTACCGCGACCAGGACGGCACACGCCTCGCCGAGGCTGATGCTGAGCGCGTGCGAAGCCTGGCCATCCCTCCCGCGTGGGAGGACGTGTGGATCTGCCCTGACGAGAAGGGCCACCTCCAGGCGGTTGGCACGGACCAGGCGGGGAGGCGTCAGTACCTCTACCACCCTGACTGGCGGAGTCGCCGGGACGCCGAGAAGTTCGACCGCGCGCAGGCCTTGGGCAAAGCGCTGCCGGCGATCCGTGAGCGCGTGGTCGATGACCTGGCCCGATCGGACCTTTCCGAGGCGACGGCATGCGCGCTCGCAGTGCGCCTGCTGGACGTCGGCTTCTTCCGGATCGGCAGTGAGGCCTACACCGACGAGTACGGGAGTTTCGGTCTCACCACCTTGGAACGAACCCACGTGCGGATCAGCGACGGTCGGGCGACCTTCGAGTTCGGTGGGAAGTCAGGCGTCGAACACACAGTGATCGTGGACGACGCGCTCTGCCTCGCCACGATCGAGAGGCTGCGGCGGCGACGAGGGGGATTCGACGCGCTCCTTGCCTACAAGTGCGGACGCCGCTGGGCTCGCCTGGATGCAACCCACGTCAACAACTACTTGGCGGAGGTCTCCGGGCTGGAGGTCAGCGCCAAGGACTTCCGCACCTGGCACGGCACCGTGCTCGCTGCGATCGCACTCGCGGAGAGCGACGAGGCAGGTCAGAGCAAGGCCTCGCGCAAGCGCGCAGTCCGTGCTGCCATGACGGAGGTGGGGGAGTTCCTCGGCAACACTGCGACCGTCGCGCGTTCGGCGTACGTCGACCCGCGCATCCTTGATCGCTACTCGGAGGGGCAAACAGTCACCGTCCGCGGGTCATCCGGTGCATCACGGTCGATGGCAGACCAACAGCGCATCGAGAAGTCGGTCCTACGCCTGCTGTCATGAGTGCGCGGTCGGGGCGCCGAGGGGGCGTGGCCGCCGCAACGTCATACGGACCGGCAGCGCGAGCCACCGCAACGTATGACGCAAGGTGAGGCTCCGCCGCAACGTCATACGGACCGGCAGCGCGAGCCACCGCAACGTATGACGCACGCAGGGGGAGCGCGTGGGAAGCGGGGAGTCAGTCGGTCCGGGTCGACTTGCGAGACGTCAGCCCATCGATCAGCAGACTCAGTCCGACGCCCACGAGCCAGGTGTCCTTGGCGATCGCGGTGCCCTGCTGGCTCGGCCGGAACTTCGATCCTTCCTCCGTCATGCCCGGCGTCTTCAGGTACATCTGGATCAGGCCGCCGCCGAAGGCGGTCAACCCGGCCCCCGCGACCGCGGAGGGAACGAAGGGCAGGAGGAGCGCGGCGCCGAGGGCGATCTCGCCGGTGCTGAGTGCTTGGCCGAAGACCTTCGGATCCATGGACTTGGCCTGGGGAATGGCGTTGGCGGCCATGCCTTGGAGGCCCTCTGCGGCCTCGAGCGGCAGCTTCCGCTTGGACAGTCCGCTGTTGAGGATGAACGCCCCGGTGGCGAGGCGTAACGGGACGTGGCTCAACTTCATGGGATCTCCTCCTGCGGGGGCAACGTGCTCCTCACGGTACCCACCACCGTGATGCTCAGCACCGGTTGCTCAGGCGGTCCAGTCGCGCCCTCACATCGCGCGGACGATCGACAGCAGGTCGTGTCGCGGGGCGGGACTGTCCCGAGTGGCCCGGCAGGTCAGCTGGAGCGGGTCGGCACCGGGCGACGTACGGACCCGGACCGTCCAAGGCGCGTCGCCGACGGTGAAGACGGCGTCGGTGACGTCGTCCTGCACCCGGCGAGACCTCAGGCGCACCGCGTCGTCACGTGTCTCGCCGAGCTGTTGCCGCAGGGCAATCTCGGCAAACTGCACGGCCATCGCATACGACGAGCGCCCGCGCAGGTGGTCCAGGTCGAGCTGTCCGGTGGCGTGACCGTCTGCGATCGCCAGCGCCGAGACCGGCTCCACCCGACCGTAGTAGAGCCCCTGCGGGAGCACGATCAGGTTGCCGGCAAACCGGTCACCGCCCATGTGGGAGATCTCCCACGTGGTCTCGGGGTGGGCGGCAGCCAGGGCAGCGGCGAGCGGACGACCTCGTTCGGCGCAGCAGGCGTCGTGGCGCCCGTGGGTGCACACGCACACGAGCGTCTGGTCATAGGTCGTGAGACCGGGGGAGCGCCCGGCACCCAGCGCTGGCAGGTCGATCTCGAGCAGTTGGTGTGGGTCGTCCAGGATCGTCGTCTCGATCCACGGACGTGAGGGATCAGTGAAGGCGGCAAAGACCCGGATGCCCTCGGAGCGCGCGCTGCGGACGGGGCGGCGTACCAGCAGTGGGCGGACCTTGGCGGCCGCGGCCCGTCTCGCCACGATGTCGCCCAGGCCGTCGGGCAGTCGAGCGTCACGGAGCGCGTTGTCGCCCCATGGACCCGAGTGCTCGATCAGCAGGAACGCCTTGACCGTTGACGCGGTGCCCGCGACTGGCTCGTCGCGCAGCCGGCTCGCGGTCGAGCAGCGGAATGCCGGGTCACGGGCGGTCACCCGACCACCTCGAGCAGGCCCTCCCGGACCAGGCGACGGCAGAGCACGAGCGCGCTCTGCGGGTCCAGGTGCTCGGCCAGGTCGCTCGGGCGGACCTCCGGACGGGAGCGCACCACATCGAGCGCCGGACGCAGCCAACCGGGCATGTCGACCGAGCGGTCGCCGAGCAGTACGTCGACTCGCTGGCCGCGCGTGAGCAGCACACAGGGATGTCCCGGACGCCGCCGTAGGGGCGTCGCGTCGTCGATCGTTCCCAGGGCGAGGACGTCGTGCAGCCCACCTGCCAGACGAGGGCTCCGACCGGTGAGGAAGCGACGTACTTCGGCCTCGACCGCCGCCGTACCGTCGATGCCACGCACCCTCGTGGCCAGATTCTCCAGCCGTTTCGCCAGCTCCTCGACGAGCTCGTCGGGATCGTCCAGGTAGCCGGCCGGAAGATGCTCGTCGGGCACGTTCGCGAGCACGCCCGCCAGGCTGCGCTGCAGCAGCCCCCGCCAGGTGAGCTGGTTGATGCCTAGGGTGACGTGCAGCGAGACGGCGTCCTGGGCTCGTGCCGCGTGCGGTGTGCCGGTCGGGAGATACATCGACAGCCCGGGCTCGAGCCGCACATCCGAGGCGCCTTCGGGGCCGTGCACCTCCCACTGCTTGGAGCCGGCGGTCTGGAAGACGAACACGTCGTGGGAGTCTGAGTGCACCGCAAAGCCCTGGGCCCCTGGCGGGGTCAGGTAGGCATTGGCCTGGCACGGGTGGCCCAGTTCCAGCTCGAGCTCGGCAACGAGTCGGGTGATCGGTGGCCAGTAGCGATGCAGCCCTTGGTAGACGATCGTCGCGCCATTGGTGAACAGGTCAAGCGTCTTGCGCGGGTCGACCAGTCCGGTCAGCGGCTTGCCAGCGAGGGTGGCACCGCGGGTGTAGGAGGACTCGGGCAGCACGGAACCGTCCTTGGCGACACGGATGGATGGGGTCCGGATCGCTGAGGACGTCAGCAGGCCGTCGGCGTCGTCGAGTGAGAAGAGGCCAACCAGCTGTGCTGGGTCCGCCTTGTGCAGGTGCACGCGTGACGCCCAGATCTTCGCGACGAAGGTCCGGGCGTCACCGCTGAGCAGATCGAGGGCAGAGCCGGGCACGGTCAGGGTGCGACCCCGTCGGTGCCATCGGTGCCGTCGGCATCGGTGCCGTCGGAGTCCGTGGTGTCGCCGTCCGTGGTGTCCGTGGCGTCACCATCGGTGCCGTCGGCGTCTCCACCGTCGGTGCCGTCCGCATCGCCGCCGGGCGCCGGTGCGCTGCCCGTGGGCGTGGTGGTCATGTCGTCGTCGCTGAGTGGTTCTTCCGGTGTCGTGGTCATGGTTCCTCCTGTGTCGGTGTGGTCGTCGCCCGGAAGGGTCGACGCTCCTACGTGAAGTCAGTACCCCGTCGCAGGGAAACGAAGCCGGGTGGAGGGAACTTCTCCACGGCGAACCGAGAGCCGAGAGCCGAGAACCGAGAGCCGAGAACCGAGAGCCGAGAGCCGAGAGCCGAGAGCCGTGCCCCTACGTGTCCTCGCTCCGACCACGGGTGCGTCGGAGCCGTCGGCCTCGAGCGACGTCCTCGCGCTCCTTGGCGTCGGCCTTCTCGCTCTTCCGGGTGTCGCGAGCAGGCAACTGGATGCGCTCCTCCGCAGGGATGCCAGCCTGGAGCTCGCGGGCCCGCTCCAGCTCGGCGTCGAGCTCGGCACCGAAGAGCAGCGCGAGGTTCGTCAACCACAGCCACAGCAGAAAGACGATGACGCCGGCGAGGGAACCGTAGGTCTTGTTGTAGCTGGAGAAGTTGGCGACATAGAAGCCGAAGGCCGCGGACGCCACGATCCAGACCACGATGGCGAGGACGGCGCCGATGCTGATCCAGCGGAACTTCGGCTGCTTGACGTTGGGGGTGGCGTAGTAGAGCAGGGCCACGATGAGCACGACGACCGCGAGCATCACCGGCCACTTGGCGATGTTCCACACCGTCACCACGCCATCACCGAGGCCGATCGCGTCACCGACGGCTTGCGCTGCGGGCCCGGTGAGCACGAGACCGAGGGCCACCACGACAACCAGCGCCACCGTGACCAGCGTGACCAGCAGCATGGCCGGACGGAGCTTCCAGATCGGCCTGCCCTCGTCGATCTCATAGATGCGGTTCATGCCGCGTCCGAAGGCGCCGACGTAGCCCGAGGCCGACCACAGGGCAGCGGCGAGCCCGATGATGAGGCCGAGCCCGGCCCCGGAGGCCGTGCTCAGCTCAGTCAGCGTCGGCTCGAGGGTGACTGCCGCACCACCGGCTCCGACATCGCGGAGGATCTGCAGCAGCGTGTCGACCGTGCTCGGGCCCTGCCCGACGAGACCCACCAACGACAGGATCGCCAACAGGGCAGGGAAGAGCGCGAGTACGGCGTAGTAGGTCAGCGCCGCGGCCAGATCCGTGCACTGGTCATCGGCGAACTCGCGCGCCGTCTTGCGGGCGACGTAGATCCAAGAGGGCTTGGTCAGGTCACCGGGGGAGTCGGGCTTGTCCGTCTGGGCGGACACTTCGTCGGTCATCTCGCGCCTTCCGCTCTCGGAGTTTCGATGTCCACCAGTGCCCACCGCACGGCGCGGCACCACCTAGGGGTGCGACACGTCTCCCGGGGTTGCCGGACCGGTGCCGAGAGCGCCCAGGTCCGCGGACGTCCCAGGGTCAGTGCCGGCCATCCCTGCGCCCAAGCCCGTGGTGGGCTCGTCGGATCCGTGAACCTTGTCCTTCGCGGCAGTCACTGTCTCGGAGGCCTTGGTCTTGGCTGCCTCGGCTGCTTGCCCTGCCTTCTCGCCGGCCATGTCACGTGCCTGCGCCGCCTTCGCCCGGACCTTCGGGTTCTGTCCGAACTCCTTGGCACGTCGGACGATCTGCTCATAGCGCTCACGTCCGGCTCGGGCGCCGAGCAGGTAGCCGGCACCGAATCCGATGAGCAGTCTCAACTTTCCATGCATGATTTGCCTCCCTGTCAGTCCCCCCGGTGCCCAAACGGGGAGGTCTCATGCGCATCGAAGGGGACAGACGACGCAGTGCCAGGCGAGGCGGCGGTGCACACGCGGTCATCTCCAGCTGATGCCCGGCGGCCCTGACCCGGACCGCGGAGCCATCAGGGGTGCTGGACAGGAGCCGGGGACGGCGCATGGGATCGCCAGGATCGGGAACCGGGACGCCATGACTGAAATGAACCAGGACGATGCCCGCACCGAAGCCCTGCACCGCGTGGTCGAGCGGGTCACCGCATGGCAGGAGACCGCCACCGAGGGCACCATCGAGGACGAGTTGGACAAGGGCCTGCGCGAGGCCGGGGTGACCCTGACGGCCGAACAACGCGACCTGCTCGCCGAGCAGATCTCCGCGGGGGCGGACGTCGACGTCGTCGCGCTCGCCGGTCACCCCGACGAAGGCGGCCCGGCCTGACCGGCGCCGCCGTGCCGACTGTTCGCCGGCCAGCGGGACGCCCCCGGCAGGAATGCCCGGAACGACAACGGGTACCGATCTGCCATGTCCTCTGCTGAACTCGGCCGCGTCACAACCGACATCCCGGCTCGCTTGGACCGTCTGCCCTGGGCCCGTTGGCACTGGATGGTCGTGATCGGGCTCGGCACCGTCTGGATCCTCGACGGCCTCGAGGTGACCATCGTCGGCTCGATGTCCGAGGCACTGAAGCCCGGCGACACCGGACTCGGGCTGAGCAACTTCGACGTCGGCCTGGCCGGCGCCGTGTATGTCGCAGGCGCCTGCTTCGGTGCCCTGTTCTTCGGCCAGATGACCGACCGCTTCGGCCGCAAGAAGCTGTTCCTGATCACCTTGGGTGTCTACACCGTCGCGACGGTGCTGACCGCCTTCTCGATGACGCCGCTGTGGTACTTCGTGGCCCGCTTCCTCACCGGAACCGGCATCGGGGGAGAGTACGCAGCCATCAACTCCGCCATCGACGAGCTCATCCCGGCGGCCTACCGAGGACGTGTCGACGTCGCGATCAACGGGTCCTTCTGGATCGGTGCGGCCGGCGGATCGCTGCTGACCATCCCGCTGCTCAACCCGACCGTTGTCGATCCCGCGTGGGGATGGCGACTGGCCTTCGGGCTCGGGGCGATCCTCGCCCTCGGCATCCTCTTCGTGCGACGCAACGTGCCCGAGAGCCCGCGGTGGCTGTTCATCCACGGGCGCGAGGACGAGGCGAATCGCATCGTCGAGGACATCGAGGGCCGCATCCACGACGAGACCGGTCGAGAACTGCACGACGTGGACGAGACGATCACCATCCGGCAGCGGCGCACCATCGGGATCGCCGAGATAGCCCACACCGTCTTCAAGCTCTATCCCAAACGCACGATCCTGTGCTTCTCGCTCTTCGTGGGTCAGGCGTTCCTCTACAACGCCTTCTTCTTCACCTACGGCGACACCCTCACCACGTTCCTCGGCGTGAAGCAGACCGGGTGGTACCTCGCGATCTTCGCTGCCAGCAACTTCATCGGTGCCCTGCTGCTCAGCCCGCTCTTCGACCGTCTGGGACGGGTGAGGATGATCTCCGGCACCTACATCCTGTCGGGCCTCCTGCTGGCCGGTGCCGGACTGTTCCTGGGCGAGGTCACTGCTGTGTCCCTCACCATCATCGGGGCAGTCGTCTTCTTCTTCGCCTCCGCAGGCGCGAGCGCTGCCTACCTGACCGCGAGCGAGGTCTTCCCGATGGAGACGCGTGCCCTGTGCATCGCGTTCTTCTATGCCATTGGCACCGCCGCCGGCGGTATCAGCGGTCCGCTGCTCTTCGGTGCGCTGATCGAGAACGCGTCCAGCAGCGGGGACATCACCAAGATCGCGATCGGCTACTTCATCGGGGCGGTGCTGATGATCGGCGGCGGCATCGTCGAGGCGTTCCTCGGCGTGAAGGCCGAGGGGCAGTCCCTCGAGAGCATCGCCCAGCCGTTGACCGCCGAAGACGCCTGACGCCAGGAGGAAGCCATGCCCATGCCCCCACCCAAGCCGACCACTGAGGGACACCGCGACCGCGGTATCGCCCACGAGGAGAGGCAGATCGTGAAGGCGCTGCGAGCGAACGGCCCGCAGTCGTCCGATGACCTCGGCACCCTCGTGGGGGCTGCCTACTGGGAGAAGAATCGTTTCGAGCGGGCGTTGGCGTTTGCGGTGGCCGATGGCTTCGTGCATCGAACGCCCGAGGGCCTGCTCGCGACGTCGTGACCCGTCGCCGGTCCTGGTGACCCGTCGTGAGCGTTGACGGCTCGAACAAGCTCACGTGGGGTCGATGCTGAACTCCCAGTCGCGAACCTCCGGCAGGTCCTCACCGTGGGTGCGCACCCATGTGCGGTGCTCGACCAGCTTGCTCAGGAGGCGATCGCGTACGGCGCCAGCCGTCGCGCGCAGCTTCGGCACCCGGTCGATCACGGCGATGGCCAGGTCGAAGCGGTCGATCCCGTTGACCACGGTCATGTCGAACGGTGTCGTGGTGGTGCCCTCCTCGACATAACCGCGCACGTGGAAGTTCTCGTGGTTGGCGCGGTTGTAGGTCAACCGGTGGATCAGCCACGGATAACCGTGATAGGCGAACACCACCGGACGACTCCTCGTGAAGAGGGAGTCGAAGTCGGCGTCCGCCAGTCCGTGGGGATGCTCGTTCTCGTGCTGGAGGCGCATCAGGTCCACGACGTTGACGAACCTGATCCGGAGGTCGGGGAAGTGCTCGCGCAGGATCGAGACAGCTGCCAGCGCCTCCATCGTCGGCACGTCACCGGCGCAACCGAGCACGACATCCGGTTCGGCGGCATCGCGTGGCTCGGTGCCCGCCCATTCCCAGATGCCGATGCCCTTGGTGGCATGGGTGATCGCCTCGTCCATCGGAAGGTACTGCAGCGCGGGTTGCTTGCCGGCCACGATCACGTTGACGTACTGCCGCGACCGCAGGCAGTGGTCAGCGACCGACAGCAGGGTGTTCGCGTCCGGGGGCAGGTAGACCCGGATCACGTCCGCCTTCTTGTTCACGACATGGTCGATGAAGCCCGGGTCCTGGTGGGAGAAGCCGTTGTGGTCCTGTCGCCACACGTGGGAGGTCAGCAAGTAGTTCAGGGACGGGATCGGTCGCCGCCAGTCGATGTCGTTCGTGGTCTTGAGCCACTTGGCGTGCTGGTTGAACATCGAGTCGACGATGTGGACGAATGCCTCGTAGCAGGAGAACAGGCCATGTCGGCCGGTCAGGAGATAGCCCTCCAACCATCCCTGGCACATGTGCTCCGACAATGTCTCCATCACCCGGCCGTCGACTGCGAGGTGGTCGTCGCCCGGGAGGAGTTGTGCGTTCCACGTCCGGTCGGTCACGTCGAGCACGTCCTGCAAGCGGTTGGAGTTGTGCTCGTCCGGCGCCATCATCCGGAACTGGTCGCGGTTGTGCGCCATCACGTCACGCAGCCACCCACCCAGGACCCGTGTCGCCTCGACGCTTCCGGTCCCGGGTTGCTCCACCGGGACCGCATGGTCGCGGAAGTCCGGCAACACGAGACTCCGGGTGAGCAAGCCCCCGTTGGCGTGGGGGTTCGCGCTCATTCTGCGTTCGCCCGCAGGGTGCAGCTCCGCCACGGCGCTGACCGGGCGGCCCTCGTCGTCGAAGAGATCGTCGGGGCGATAGCTGCGCAGCCACTTCTCGAGAACCTTGCGATGGGCCTCGTCCTGACGGGCGTTCGCGAAGGGCACCTGGTGCGATCGCCAGGAGCCCTCCACCTGTTTGCCGTCGACCTCCTTCGGCCCCGTCCAGCCCTTCGGGCTGCGCAGCACGATCATCGGCCAGGCACGTCGTGGGGCCGGTTTCCGCTTCGCGGAACGGGCTTCAGCCTGGATGTCGCCGATCTCGTCGAGACAGTGGTCGAGGGTGGCCGCGAAGGCCTGGTGCATCGAAACGGGGTCGTCGCCCTCCACGACGTACGGCGTGTGGCCGTAACCACGCAGCAGCGACAGCAGCTCGTCCTCGGGGATCCGGGCCAGGATGGTGGGACTGGCGATCTTGTATCCGTTGAGGTGCAGGATGGGCAGCACCGCGCCGTCGCGCCTCGGGTCGACGAACTTGGTCGAGTGCCAGCTCGCCGCGAGCGGCCCGGACTCCGCCTCACCGTCGCCGACGACAGCCGCGACGACAAGGCCGGGGTTGTCGAAGGCTGCACCGTAGGCATGGACCAAGGAGTAGCCGAGCTCGCCGCCCTCGTGGATCGAACCGGGCGTCTCCGGCGCCACGTGACTGGGAATGCCGCCGGGGAAGGAGAACTGCTTGAAGAGACGCTGCATGCCGTCGAGATCGCGCCCGATCTCCGGATAGACCTCGGAGTACGTGCCCTCCAGCCACGCCGAGGCGACCATCGCCGGACCACCGTGGCCGGGGCCGGCAACGTAGATGGTGTCCAGGTCTCGCGCCCTGATCGCTCGGTTCAGGTGCGCATAGAGGAAGGTCAGTCCCGGTGTCGTGCCCCAGTGCCCGAGCAAACGGGGCTTCACGTGCTCGGGTTCCAACGGCTCCCGGAGCAGAGGATTGTCCATCAGATAGATCTGGCCCACCGACAGGTAGTTCGCAGCCCGCCACCACGCATCGATGTCACGTGCCTCGGTCCTGCCCAAGGGCTTGCCCTTCACCGTGCTGCGTGTCCGAGTCATGCTGGGCCGGTAGCCGATCCTCACGGTTTCATACCGCGCCACCGGCTTGCCGACTCGCAAAGCTCACGGTGTCGGTTGGTCGCCCACCAAGGTGTCCTTGCCGACGGCCTTGGCGACGTCCGCAGGGGTGGCGTCCACGTCGCTCGGGTCGGCCGCGGCATCGATCCTCGTCGCCGGCTTCTTGGGAGACTTCTTCCTGGGCGGCTTCACCTTCTGGACGGGAGCCGGGTCGAGCCCCAGCTTCTCGGTCACGTTCACAGGTTCCGGTGGCGAGGAAGTCTCCTCTGACGTCGCGCTGGTCCTCCGCTGGGTGCTGGTGCTCGGCGCTCCAGTGCTCGGAGCCTCGTTGGCCGATCCCCTCGGCTGGGCCCCCGGAGTCGACGTGGGGGAGCCCGGCCCCGTCGTCTCTGCAGGTGCGGTCTCGGTGGGTGACCGATCCGACGGTGTGGCGTGAACGCGGTCGACCAGCGACTTCACCACTCCCGAGGCTCCGCTGGAAACAGCCTTGGCCACCTGACCGCTCGCATGCAGGGCGCCCTTCGTGAGACCGATCGCCGTGCTGGCTGCGGCCTTGGGGAACTTCAGTGATCCGGCGGTGACGTCCTTGATCATGTCCAACGGCTTGTTCTCGGCCACGAGGACTCCTTTCGGTCGCGGTTGATGACCGGGCCCCTCTGCCCGGCGCCTGGTCGGTACCCGAGCGTGCGCGGAGCACACGTCCGGGTACCGGCGACTCGGTGCTCGTCGAATTCCCGTCGGCGCAGGACCAACCCGTGACCCCTACTGCGAGTCGTCGGAGGGCTGGTCGAGGGATGTCCCCGCGTTCTCCGCCTGCGCTCCCTCGGGTGATGGCTCGTGGGGTGCACCTGGTTCGGAATCATCGGGAAGTGCCTGGCCAGGGGTCGACGACGGATCGGTGTGAGGTTCGGTGTCGCGGCTTCGGTTGGGGCGGGAACTCTCGGCTCCGTCGGGCGGCTCGGTGGCGGACGGCTCCGTGGCCAGAGGCTCGGTGACGCCGGGGCCGACGTTGAGCCGTGACTGCGGGTCATTGTTGGGATTCTCAGACATGGGAGCGCGGTACCCGGCACGCGCAGTGGCATGAGTCCCGGTGTCGAGACTGGGTGGCCGGTTGCTCGGCAGCCGGTGGCTCGGCAGGTGGCACGTTGCTAGGTTCGAGACATGGACAACGATGACGACCGAGTCGCTTCCCGGGCCGAGCAGTTGCCGGAGGAGGAAGAGGCGGGAGGCGCCGACGACCCGCGTGCCCAGGCCGAGGCGATCCTCGAGGAGTCGGACGAGCGCACGGACGACCCGGAGGGCACTCGCAAGGAATCGACGCAGACTCCCGATGACCCGCCCTCCCAGGAGGACTTGGTCGACGACGTCGACTGATCGTGCGGATCCCAACCACAGGTCGACCAAGGGCTTGGTTGGGGAGCGAAGCTCGGCTCGGCCTCAGGCCCCGATGACGTTCTCGACCTGATCAGCAGGGGCGACGGAGGCGAGGACACGGCGGATTGCGGAGACCAGGCCACCTGCGGCGAAGGTCTCGCCGTCGTGCTCGTTCCGCTGCTGTTCCGAGATCGCTGCTGCGAACGAGTCGGCAGCTCGGATGGCCGCTGCCAGTTCTCGCTCGCCGGCAACGGTTGAGTGCACGGAGCGCAAGGCCTCCGCAGCTGACCGGAAGGCAGTGACCGCACTTGGTCGCAGCTCGGCCCCGAGAGCGACCAACGCGCGATCGGCATGCTCCTGGTGGGCCAGCATGTTGGTCATCTCCTGAATCAGGAAGGAGAGCTGGTTCAGTGCAAGGCTCTGGCGTCCCTGTTGCTCCGCCGCATCACGCCTTCGTCGGACGCGCCAATTCATCTGCGAGGCGTCCTGCACCTGTTCCATCAGCTCCTGGACCTGGTGGGTCCGGGCCGCACGCTTCGCATCGTCGCCGCGCCACTCGTGGGTGGTCGGCAGCGGGTCGCGTTCGAGACCGTCGGCAAGGCCATCCAGCTGGTCGGCCAACAGGTCACGCAGCGACTGCTGGACATTGCGCGTGGCGATCATCGGCATGGGAGGCGCAAGGACGTTGACGACGACACCCACCGCCGCCCCCAGCGCGGTCAGACCCAGGTAGGCGATCACATAGGGAGTGGGGTGCGACCCACCGACGATCAGGATGAAGAGCGCCGAGATCGGCACCCAACTGGCCATCGAACCGAGGTGCTTCCACGCGCCGACGAGTGTGCCGATCCCGACCACCAGGGCAATTCCCAGGACATCGGGAAGCGGAGCCCAGCGAGCGGCAACGGCCAGGACCGCGCCCAACGCGATGGCCAGGACGGTCTCCATCGACGATCGCAGTGACTGGGCCAGCCGGGAGGAGACCACCACGACTGCTCCCAGAGGTGCGTAGTAGGCATATTCCTCGATGGGCCCGCCCACCAGACGGGCAAGCAGCCAGGCCAGGGCAGCGGCCAGGGCTGCCTTGACGGCGATGGGGATGAGGGGAAACCGGCCCCAGAATTCGCGCAGGGTCGTCCGAATCGACTCGGCGCCTCCCACGGCTCCACCTCCCGACGAGTTCCTCCGCCACCGGGGTACCCAGTGGCCGGCCTCCCATGCAACGGCGGTGGCCGGCTCCGGCGCCGCCCAAGAGGCCTCGGTGGTGCAACATCCTAGGGTGGGGCAGGCAGCGGCGTTCCTGCTCGGCGATGGAGGAAGACATGGATGACGATGCGTTCGACCGGCTGATGGCTGTTGCTGATCCGCCACTGGTCGTGGTCACGACCGCCGCAGAAGGCGTCCGTGCCGGTTGTCTGGTCGGTTTCCACAGTCAGTCGAGCATTGGCCCCGAGCGCTACTGCGTATGGCTGTCGAAGGCGAATCACACCTACCGCGTCGGTCTGCGGGCCACGCACTTCGCCATGCACTTCCTACCTGACGACAGGCTCGACCTGGCGGAGCGGTTCGGCACCGTCTCGGGGGAGGACAAGGACAAGTTCGTCGGGATCGAGGTGGTCAGCGGCGATCACGGCGTACCCCTGATCGTCGGGTGTCCCCATCGGCTGCTGCTCGAGTGCATCACCGTCCTGGACACCAGGGGTGACCACGTCTGCCTGGACATGCGTGTGCTCCGGGCGGACCACACAGGAGAGTTCGCCCCGCTACGGGTCTCGCAGGCGGGCAGCCTGGAGCCCGGTCATGCCAGCGAGGAACGCACGATCAGACCCTGAACCGGTCCTGAGGCTTGTGGCCCCCGTGGCTCAGTGCAGAGCGGCGGCGTCGAACGCTGGGTGCCTACCTTGCGTGCCACAGGGAAGTGCCGCACCCCGTGCGCCGGATCCGAATGCCATGCGGATGGTGGGGTCGATGGCTTGAAACCGGGCCGTCGAGGGCTTTGGCATCTTCGAGTCGGCGCATCAGTCGCACCAACGTGGGCTGTCGTTCGATGGTCTTCATGGTTGCTCCTCGCTGAGTGAACTCCTTGTCCACCCTGGTCCCGGTGGTGGTCACACGAGTCTTGTCCGGGGCCGCCCTGCCGGGTCAGCCCTCGGTGCCGGTGGAATGATGCGGAGCACCGACCGGCTTGCTCTCCGGCGAGCCCCGCTGTCGCGGGTAGATCGCCAGCACCGCCATCGAACCGACGGCCAAGAGTTCGGACTGCCAGTTCTGCAGGGTGCGGGCCCAGAAGTCCGCATGAACCAGATACGCGTGCCACGAGACTGGGTCGCGCAGCTGGCCCAGGCGTGTCTCGTTGTACGCCGCCCATCCGGCGACGGACTGGACCAGCCACGACGCCAGGAAGATGGCGGCCATGGTGAGGCACAGTGAGTACGAGTAGAGCGCCGTGCGCAGTCCGCCGACCCGGGCCCAACGTGGGGAGTTCTCGGTCGCGTGCGGGCCGACCATCTGGTCCTCGTCGGATTCGAGTCCGGCCTTCCCGAGTTCCTTGGACTCGGGGGAGCCCTTCTGCAGGAACCAGACGGTGGCCAGGATGTAGAGCAGGAACTGGAGGTACTCGCTCTGCCAGTTCTCGGTCACGTCGACGGCGAAGTCGGCTGAGGTCAGATAGCGGCCCAGTGTGATCTGATGGTAGCCGTCACCGAGTTGCTGGTCGTTGAACTGGTACCAACCGGCGAATGCCTGCCCCAGCAGGGCCAGCAGGAACATCACGCCGAAGACGATGCTGAGGGAGTTCTCCCTGACGAACCGCCGCATGGCGATCTCCTTCCGAGGGCTACTGGTGTCGCAGGGCCACGAGCAGGGTGAAGGCCAACCCGGCGACGATCGCGCACAGGTAAAGGACAAACATGAGTCGCATGCTCAACCTCCTTGGACCACACAGGCATAGGGCTCGTTCCGGTGAGGGGTGCAGCCGGCGGCGATGACCCGCCAGCCGTCAGCGAAGCGGCCCAGGAACAGGGTGTCGTGCGCGTAGTGCACCTGCGCGGTGGTGCCGAACACCTTCACCTTGTGCGCGCTCCCCGGCGCCTCCAACGTCTCGTTCGCGAGGCCCTTGGCGCAAGACCCCCCGCCCGACTGTGCGAGTTCGTCCCGAGTCGTCGGTGCGAGTTGCTTGCAGGCCTGTGTCCAGTCGCGCCCATGCACCGCAGCTTCGAAGTTGTCCGCCCGTTGTCGCACCTCCTCCTCCTGCCCGTTGTTGCAGCCGGAACACAGCACCAGAAGGCCCGTCACTCCCACAGCCAGGATCCGCAGCACGGCAGTCACCTTTCTCGAGTCTCCGACTCCTTCGCCCATTCCTGTCGCGGCTTGAGGACGACGCCCCTCACGGGGTGAAGACCACCTTGACCATGCCGTCGCCCTTTGCCTGGAAGGTCCGGTAGACCTCAGGTGCCTCGGACAACGGGAGGCGATGGGTGGCGAACCCCTCGACCCCGAGCGGATCGTCGTCGCCGTCCAGGAAGGTCATCAGGTCGTTCGTCCACGCACGTACATTGGCCTGACCCATGCGGATCTGGACCTGCTTGTCGAACATCTGCATCAACGGCATCGGATCCATGGCTCCGCCGTAGACCCCAGCGATCGAGATCGTCCCGCCTCGACGTACGGCGTCGAAGGCGACGTTGAGCGCGGCCATCCGGTCGACACCGGCCTTGCGCATCAGCGGCTGGGCCGCGGCGCTGGGCATCCGGGAGAGTACCTTGGTCAGCCCTTCGACGATGGGGGAGCCGTGTGCCTCCATCCCCACCGCCTCGACGACTGCATCGGCTCCGCGTCCGTCGGTCAGTTCGCGCACCTGCTCGCCGACGTTGCCGGAATCGAGATCGATCACCTCGGCCCCGAGTGCACGAATCCGGGCCAGGCGCTCCGGCACCCGATCGACGGTCAGCACACGATGGCCCGCCTCAAGGGCGAACCGGGTGACCATGTCACCGATGGGCCCTGCGCCCAGCACCAGAACGGTGCTGTCCGGGAGGGGGTCGGCATACTGCAGGGCCTGCCAAGCCGTGGGCATCACGTCGGACAGGTAGAGGAAACGGTCATCCGGAGGTCCATGCGGCACCTTGATCGGGAGTTGGTTGCCGAACGGCACGCGGAGGTATTCGGCCTGCCCGCCGGGCACCTGGCCATACAGCTTGCTGTAGCCGAAGAGGCTGGCGCCGGTGCCCTGGTCGCGGTTCTGGGTCGTCTCGCACTGGGAGTGCAGTTGGTGCTGGCACATCCAACAGGTGCCACAGCTGACGTTGAAGGGCACGACGACGCGGTCGCCCACGGCCAGTTCGCGCACTTCCGGCCCGGCTTCGACGACCACGCCCATCGGCTCGTGTCCGACGACGTCGCCCGGAGTCATGAACGCGGTCAGGACTTCGTAGAGATGCAGGTCAGAACCGCACAGCCCGGTCGAGGTGATCTCGACGATGATGTCGTCGGGGTCGATGATGCGCGGGTCCGGGACTTCCTCGACCCGGATGTCGCGCTTGCCCTGCCAGGTGACGGCCTTCATGAGCTCTCCTCAAGATCGGGTTCCCGGCCGGTACCCGTCTTGGCAGTGGTCAGTCGGCACGGTTGAACTCAGATCCGTTGGGTACCGAGCGGCGCGCGGCGGACACTGGGTCCGGCCGCAGAGTGGAGGGAACACATGGCACTCATCTTGTGGATCATTGCCGTCATCCTGGTCATCAGCGGCATCGTGTCGCTGGTGCGAGGACAAGTTCTGTGGGGAGCCGTGCTCATCATCGTCGGCCTTCTCGTCGGCCCCGGTGGCGTCAGCCTCTTCACGTAGGTCGAGCACGTACCGTGAAGATCGTCGTGACGGGTGCTTCCGGGAACCTCGGCAGCGCCACTCTGCGCGCCCTCTCCGCTGATGGCGGGGTCGACGTGGTGGGTGTCGCTCGTCGCCGGCCCGGAGACGTGAGGCAACCGGTCGACACGTCAGTGCAGTGGCGTGAGGCCGACGTTGCGACGGCGAACCTGGCTCCAGTCCTCGAAGGTGCCGACGCGGTCGTGCACCTTGCCTGGAAGTTCCAGCCCACACACCGGCCCGACGTCACTTGGGCGACCAACGCAGTCGGCACTCGCCGCCTGCTCGCCGCAGTGGCTCGGGCCGGTGTGCCGGCGTGCGTGTGCGTGTCCTCGGTGGCGGCCTATTCTCCGGTCGACCACGACGACCCGGTCGACGAGCACTGGCACACCGACGGGGCGTCGCCCGCGGCGTACTGCCGGGAGAAGGCGTACGTCGAGCGGGCGCTCGATGCGTTCGCGCTCGCCCATCCTGAGGTGCGCCTCGTCCGAGTGCGTCCCGCCTTCGTGTTCCAGCGCTCCGCGGCCAGTGAGCAGCGGCGCATCTTCGGTGGTCCGCTGGCCAGACCGGCGCTGCTCGATCGGCGTCGGATCCCGGTGCTGCCTCTGCCTGCGGGCCTGCGCCTGCAGGCGGTCCATGCCGGTGACGTGGGCCGCGCCCTGGCTGCCGCAGCCACGACCGACGTGACGGGAGCCTTCAACCTTGCCGGAGACGGCGTGATTCGTCGCGATGAGTTGGGCGAGCTGGTCGGGGCACGCACGGTCGAGGTGCCCGCCCGGATGCTGCGGGCCGGCGTGCAGGCTGCGTGGCGTGCTCGCGCCGTTCCGGTCCCCGGCAACCTGCTCGACGCGGTGATGCGACTCCCGTTGATGGCTACCGACCGCGCCGCGCAGGAGCTCGACTGGCAACCGCAGCACAGCAGTGCCGATGCCTTGGAGGCCGTGCTCAGCGGGATCCCCGCACGGGCAGGGAGCCAGATGCCGCCGCTCCAGCCCTGATCAACGCAAGCGCCCGAACTCCAGCCCCCAAGACCGTGGATCAGGTCGTCGAATCAGGCCGATTGGTCCGGTGCCTTCTGCGTCACGAACTTGTGCGTGCCGTCGCACCATGGCTGCCGCTGCGAGCGCTCGCAGCGGCACACTGCCACCACAGGCCGGGTGACCGGATGCACCACGCCGTCCCGGTCGGCCCATGAGGCGGCACCGCGCACGAGCAATGGCCCACCGGGGCAGTCCTGCGTCCGGACGGAGTCACCCGGCTGTGCGGTCGGGCCGTCGGTGTCGCTCACGCGTTGACCCCGACGAGGCGTTGGGGGCTCGGACGGGTCCAGGTGTCGACCAAGGCCGTGCCGGCGATCTCGTCCACCTTCAGGCAACTGGCCGCGCCGAACAACACATCCTCGGCGAGGTGGGGCTCGCCCTCGACCAGGACTCCGCAGATGTTGCGGATCGCGAGCTGCTCGTGCACGGCATCGGCCTCGATGTGTTCATCGAAGTAGGCCCGAGTCGCCTCCGGCAGGCCGAGACGCTCCACGCCCGAGACGATGCGGCGGCAGGGTGCCGAGCTGGTGGCCTCGAAGGCAGCCAGATGGCCCAGGGCGGCGCCGCGCAGGCGTCGGCGCAACGCGAACATCGACATCACGTTGTTGACTGCCAAGGTGAGCGCACCGGCTTCGTCGATGTGAGCCCCGTAGGTGCTGTCCAGTCCGATGGCGTCCATGGCCTCGGCGAACATGCTGGCATGGAGGAGCTCGGGTCGCCCTGCCCCGTACTCGTCGTACTGCAACTCCGCCAGGGCCGCCTTGACCGGACCATCGACCCGGGGCAGCACGAAGCTCTGCGGGTCGGACTCCTTCAGGTGGTAGATGCTGCGCTGCCTCATGAAGTCGGCAAACTGCGCCAAGGTGGCGTGGCGTTGCAGATGGGATGCCAGCGGGCCACCGTCCAAGTCGTCGATCAAGTTGGTCAGCTGTTCGGGCAGGTCGCCCGTCCCCGACGCCGCCCGGCGTACGTCGTCTGCGGTGAGGTCCCGCAGGGTCTGCTCAAGGTTGGCCTCGAGCATCGAGCGGGAATGGATCAGCAGAGGATCCCACTCGAGATCGGGGTCGACGTCCTCGAAACCGCGGTAGTGCAGCTCGAAGAGCATCCACAGGGCGAGCTGGACGTCCTCGTTGACCAGAAGGTCTTCGTCCTGACGGGGGAGTGTGGCGACGGCGGGCGCCTCCATCGCTCGTCCGGCGAGGACGTGTGCCACCTGCTGGCTGAGCCGGCCGCGCGGTGCGGGCAACTGCATCGGATCACCTCCGGAAGTAGGTGACGCGGAGGTACCCAGCGGCGTCCACCTCAGCCGTTGTCGCCGGTGACGGTGACCGGGGTCACGCCGTCCGGCGCAACAACATCAGGACGCCACTCCCACCGAACGTTCGCACCTCGGTGGTGGACAGCTCGAACCCCTCGTCGGCCATCCAGTCCCCGAGGTCGTCGGCCTGGGCGACGGTGCCGAGCTGGACGACGGCGGCTCCGTCAGGGTGGAGGCAGCGGTCGATGGTGCGCACACAGTCCCGCGCAAGAGCCAGCCCGTCGTCCCCACCGTCGATCGCCAGCTCGGGATCGTCCGGGAAGCGGCCGATGTCGTGGCTGGGCACCCACGGTGGATCAGCGACGACCAAGGGGAAGCTCTCGCCGAGCTCGAGGCATTCGAGCACTGGGCGCTGGCGCACCTCGACCATTTCGGAGAGCCCCGCGACTGCGATGTTGCCGCGGCTGAAATCGCACGCGACGGGGTCGATGTCGACGAGGACACCCCGACGGCCGGTGCTCTTCATCGCCAGGAGCCCGATGTGGCCGACTCCGGAGCACAGTTCCAGGATGGGGCCCGAAGGGGCTTCGGCGGCAGCCTCCGCGGCCCAGGCCGACTGCGCGGCTGTCCATGGACGCGGAGTCAGGACGCGGTCGTCATAGACGATGGCGACGTCACCGAAGGTCAGCTGACGGGTGGCCGGATCTGCCGGCTGCGAGGTCTGCATCCGTCGGTGGTACCCAGCGCCGGCACCCTGATGCCCACGAAGCGCTGCCGTCGGTGGGTCCGAGCGGTCAACGGATCACGGGGTGCGTTCGGTGAGGTCTGGGCCGGAGGGACGGACGACGTCAGCGGTGGCGAGGCTGCGGAACCTGAACTCCTCGCACAGGAGGTCGAGCGTCGGCTGGTGCAGCTCGGGACGATGGGAGGCGATGGCGTTCTCGACGAGCACCACGTGCAGGTCGTGTGCATAGGCGTCGGCGGCCGTGGCGGCCACGCACGTGTGGGTCGACACACCGGCCAGCACCAACAGGTCCACGTCGTGTTCGGCGAGGAGACTGCGGAGCTCGGTGTCATGGAAGGCGCTGTCGCGCGTCTTGACGACTTCGGTGGCGCCTCGGATGACCAGGCCGCGCACGGGCTGGGCGTCATCGTCGCCGGCGATCAGGAACCCCTGGTCGTCCTCGAGCATGTTCAGCGTCCAGGTCGACTTGTCCGCCCGGTGCTCGGTGCGAACCCGGAACACCGGCACCTGGTGTTCGGAAGCCCACTCCTGCAGCGCATTGCACCGTTCCACCAGCAAGTTCACGTGGGGTTCGAGCGGGCCCGAGGAGAAGAACGCGACCTGCATGTCGATCAGCACCAGGGCCGGAGCGGAACCGTTCACGTCCACAAACCTAGCCTGAGGGCGTCGTGCATCGTTGCTGGAGGGGTACCGGGAGGTCTCCCCAGACCAGGAGGCTTCGATGACATCAAGGCATGCCGCCGCAAATCCCACCGCTCCAACGGACGCACAGGGCGCACCGGATCCGCGCACCGCCACCGGCGCCCCTGATGGCGTCGAGGCGACCGATCGTGGCCAGCAGGGCGAGTTCCTCACCACTGCGAACGGGGCTCGGCTCCGCGACACAGATCATTCCCTCAAGGCCGGTGCACGTGGCCCGGTGCTGCTCCAGGACCACCACTTGCGCGAGAAGATCACCCACTTCGACCACGAGCGCATCCCTGAGCGAGTCGTCCACGCCCGCGGGGCCGCCGCCCACGGTGTGTTCGAGGGCTATGGCACTGCGGACGGCGTGACACATGCGACGTTCCTGGAGAAGGGACGCCGAACTCCGGTGTTCACACGTTTCTCCACGGTGGTGGGCTCACGGGGGTCGGCTGACACGGTGCGCGACACCCGTGGCTTCGCCACCAAGTTCTACACCGATGAGGGGACCTTCGACCTGGTCGGCAACAACATCCCGGTGTTCTTCATCCAGGACGCCATCAAGTTCCCGGATGTCGTGCACGCGGCCAAACCGCATCCGGACCGCGAGATCCCGCAGGCCCAGAGCGCGCACGACACCTTCTGGGACTTCGTGTCCCAGCACACCGAGGCGCAGAACCACACGATCTGGTTCATGGGTGACCGTGGCATCCCACGCTCCTTCCGGATGATGGAGGGGTTCGGCATCCACACCTTCCGTCTGACCAACGCAGATGGGGACACCTCGTTGGTCAAGTTCCACTGGAAGCCGGCTCTCGGCGTGCACTCGCTGACCTGGGAGGAGGCCCAGATGGCGGCAGGTGCTGACCCCGATTTCCACAGGAGGGACCTCGCCGATGCCATCGAGGCCGGGGCCTTTCCCGAGTGGGAGCTCGGCATCCAGGTGTTCCCCGACAACGAGGAACAGGTCTTCGAGGGGATCGACCTGCTCGACCCGACGAAGTTCGTGCCGGAGGAGCTCGCCGAGGTGCAACCGATCGGACGCCTGACGTTGAACGCCAACCCCACGAACTACTTCGCCGAGACCGAGCAGGTCGCCTTCCACCCGGGTCACCTGCCGCCAGGCATCGACGTCACGGACGACCCACTCCTGCAGGGGCGGTTGTTCTCCTACGTCGACACGCAGATCACGCGACTGGGTGGACCGAACTTCGTCCAGCTTCCGATCAACCGTCCACACGCGCCGGTCAACGACATGCTCCGGGACGGCTTCGCCCAGCAGGGCGATCACACAGGGATCGCGCCCTACCAGCCGAACTCCCTCGACGGTGGCTGCCCGTTCATGGCCGGCGACGACGAGCGCCCGTTCACCGACAGCCCAGTGAAGATTCCGGAGACGGTCAAGAACCGTGAGCTGTCGGAGTCCTTCGACGACCACTTCAGCCAGGCCCGCCTGTTCTGGCAGAGCATGAGCGATCCGGAGAAGGAGCACATCATCGGCGCCTACAGCTTCGAGCTCGGCAAGTGCCACGATCCCGTCATCCGGGAGCGTCAGGTGCAGTGCCTGGCCCAGATCGACCCGGTGCTTTGCAGCGAGGTGGCAACCGCCCTCGGTCTGCCCGTGCCGAAGCCGGACGAGGAGCTGTCTGAGGTCACCTCCTCGCCCGCACTCACACAGATCGGCGAGACCTGGCCGGTCGCCGGTCGCAAGATCGGCATCGTGGTCGATGCTGACAGTGTGGAGGACCTGACCGGGCTCGTTGCCTCGATGACCGACACCGGAATGGTGCCGCTGGTGGTGGCAGCCCACGGGGGCGAGGTTGGCGGCCTGGTCGTCGACCGGACGTTCGCGACTGCCCGGTCAATCGAGTTCGACGCGTTGCTGCTCGGCGGCAGTCCGCCAGCCGCGCGTGATGCGATCCCTGCCCGCGACACCAAGGCCGGTGCTGAGGCCGACCAGCGTCGCGACCCCCGGGTCACCCTGTTGGTGCAGGAGTGTTGGCGCCAGGCCAAGGCGATCGGCGCCTGGGGTGCCGGCGCCGATGTCATCACCGCTTGCGGGATCGACGGGTCTCCCGGTGTTGTCGACGGTGACGATGCGCAGTCGTTGCTGTCACCGCTGCATGAGCTGCTCGGTGCCCACCGGGTCTGGGAGAGGTTCCCCAGCAGGCTCGAGAAGCAGTCATGAACAGCGAGGTCCTCGAGGGACACCTGCAGCACCACTGGGCCGGAGCAACAGCCGGAGTCGCTCTCTTCGAGCGGGTCGCGCGCACGCATCCTGACCAGGAGGCGGCCCGACAGGTTCGAGAGATTGCTGCCGAGGTGAACGACGACCGGGAGTCCCTGCGGCGGATCATGGCTTCGCTCGGCTTCACGCCCGCTCGTCTGGGGGCCCTTGTCGCGCGGGCCGGCGAGTGGGTCGGCAGGTTCAAGCCGAACGGACGCGTCATCCGCCGCTCGCCACTGAGCGACGTGTTGGAGTTGGAGGCCCTGCGTGACGCGGTCTCCGCCAAGAGGGCAGGGTGGCAGGTCCTGTTCACGTTGGCTGAACATGACGGCAGGATCGACCCTCGGCATGTGGAGGGGCTCCTGGAACGCGCTGAGTCGCAACTGGAGCGACTCAGCGACCTGCACCTTCGGATCGCGAACGACCGGATCCTGGGGTGAAGGACGTGGGTCGACGGGGCGCTCCAGGGCCCTATGGCAGGGGAACATCGGGCATGAAGGGCCATCGTGTGGGTACCAACGGGCCATGTCTGAACTCACCTGTCTCGTCCTGAACTGCACGCTCAAGAAGTCGCCGGCCGAGTCGAGCACCGACCTGCTCGGGTCACAGGCGCTGGCTGCCCTCGGTGACCAAGGAGTGGCCGGCACGATCGAGCGCGTCGTCGACCATGACGTACGTTTCGGAGTGAGCCCCGATGAGGGGGACGGCGACGAGTGGCCCGCGCTGCGCCAGAAGATGTTGGACGCCGACATCCTCGTGCTGGCCACGCCGATCTGGCTGGGACAGCCGTCGTCGGTGTGCAAGATGGTGCTCGAGCGTCTGGACGCGGAGTTGTCCGAGACCGACGACCAGGGTCGAATGCTCACCTATGGCAAGGTCGCCGGGATTGCTGTCGTCGGCAACGAGGACGGCGCCCACCATGTCACCGCGGAGTTGGCCCAGGGGCTGACCGACGTCGGGTTCAGCCTGCCGGCCAACGCGGTGACCTACTGGGTCGGTGAGGCCATGCAGGGCGTTGACTACAAGGACAAGTCGCCGACCCCGGAGAAGACCGACGCGACCACGAAGACACTTGCGGCCAACGCCGCGCACCTGGCCGGACTGCTGTCGCACTCGCCATATCCGGCACCGGACTGAGCGGGCAACCCGTGGGAGCCAAGGACGAGCCACACCCACGACCTGGTGGCGAGGAGGCCTCAGGAGTCGTCGGCCCCCATCGCTGCGACGGGATCCAGCCTGGTGATCTCGCGGGTGGACAGGTCGACCATCACCGCGGTGTCGGGAGGCACGGGCGTCCAGCCGGGTTGGTCGAGACCGCTGGAGACGATCTCGAGCCCGGCGTCAGTCTCCCGGTAGTCCATCGCGAAGTACTCCGTGGTGTGCCGCGGCGGGATGTCACCCTCGTCGTCGAACATCGCACGCAGGGCACGCAACGGCGAATCGGCACGGGAGTTGATGTGAATGGCGAACATGTGTGTCGGCGTGAGCATGAGGGCGTTGAGACTGCACCGCGGGAACTTCTTGATGAGGGTGGCCAAGGCTCGGGTGACGCCTTCCGCCTCGTCCCCGTGCTCCTCGACGCTCTGGTGCACGAAGTGGAAGTAGCGCTCGCTGTCGGTGTCGCCGCGGAGCTTGGCGCAGGTCTCGTCGGTGAGCAGGGCTTCGAGCTCGGAGATGGGATGGACGTGGCCGTTGTGCGCGAAGGCCGCGTCGTCCTCGAGGAACGGATGGGTGTTCTTCGGGCCCACCTCGATCCCACCGGTCGCCCACCGCAGGTGCACCAGCCCCGCATTGGAGAGGGGCTCCTCCACGAGAAGGCGGTAGGTCTCGTCGACGTCCGCCGACCGTGGCGAGCTGGCGCAGTGCGTGCCGTCGGGCGACTGCCAGGCCATGCCCCACCCGTCGGAGTGGACCGCGGTCAGCGAGGTGAAGGCGGCCAACCCCTCTTCGCCGAGGAGATCAGCGACAGCGTGGGGCGCATCGGAGACGTAACCGTAGAGGCGACACATGGTCCGGTGTTTCCTTCCTGCCCGAGGAGGGCGAGATGAGTGGACGGCAGGAGGTCGGTACCCCGACCCGGATCCGGACAGTCGGGGTGGAGGAGGAACTGCTCCTCGTCGACGCCGAGACCGGTGCTCCGCGTTCGGTTGCCAGCCAGGTGCTCCGGGTGGCACGTCGTCGGGGTGAGACCGAGGAAGCGAACGACGATGTCGGAGGATCCCTCGGGCCGGAGTTGCAGGAGCAGCAGGTGGAGACCGACACACCGCCGGAGGAAGACCTCGGGATGCTCGAGATCGAGCTCGGCAAGTGGAGGCAGAAGGCACACGCCGCCGCTGGGGAGTCCGGTGCACTCGTGCTCGCCAGCGGGACGACGCCGCTGCCGGTCCGTCCGCAGACCGTTGACGACGAGCGCTACGCCGAGATCGCGGAGCAGTTCGGCCTGACCGCCAGCGAGCAGCTGTCGTGCGGCTGCCACGTGCACGTGTCGGTGGGCTCCGACGACGAGGCGATCGGCGCCCTCGACCGCATCCGGTCCTGGCTGCCGGTCCTGCTTGCGATGAGCGCCAACTCCCCGTTCTGGCAGGGCGGTGAGTCGGGTTATGAGAGTTACCGTTCGCAGGTGATGACGCGCTGGCCGACCAACGGCCCGACCGAGGTCTTCGGCAGCGGTGAGGCCTACGTGACCCACCTGAACCTGCTCACCGGCACCGGCGTCCCCTTGGACGAGGGGATGGCGTACTTCGATGCCCGGCCCTCACGGAAGTACCCGACACTCGAGGTTCGGGTCGCAGACGTCTGCCTGGATCCACGCGACGCCGTGCTGATCGCGGCGCTTGCCCGAGGCCTGGTCGAGACCGGAGCACGGGCGTGGGCGGGCGGGACGGAGCCGGACTCGGTGTCTGTGGCATTGCTCCGCCTGTCGATGTGGCAGGCAGGACGACGGGGGCTGAGTGGCGACCTGCTCGATCCGCTCACCCATCGACCGCGGACCGCGAGGGACGTGGTCGAGTCACTCTTGTCCCATGTGGCGCCAGCACTCGACGCCACCGGCGACACCGAACGCGTCCGTGAGGGAGTCGAGCGGCTCTTCACCCACGGCACGGGATCGGTACGACAGCGCGCGATCCTGGCCGAGGAAGGACGGCTCGACCGGGCGGTCGTGCGCTTGGCGGAGCTCACCTGATTCCGTGTGGTCTCCGTGCCACCGTGAGGTACGAGGGTGACGTCGACTGATCCGAGTGCATGTCGGTTGGGCGGTGTCGAAGGGCTGGCGACCGCACTGAGCCGGTGACCGTGGTCCGTTCGACATGCAGTTGCGGTGTGTGCGCGGGTGACCCACGCTCAACGAACGACCGCAGGGGGACACCTGCATGTCGAACGGTCGACCAGGCGTCGTCACCGCCACACCCGCCGAGGATGGTCGGCGCGACGGGTCGAGGGTCGGCACCCCGGACAGCGTGGCCCTCGGGATTCCATGAAGGCGGACTCGAGGCGGCGACGATGCAAGCCTGTGGGTCGGCTGCAGGTCACGGCGTACGCCGTGTCGCCCGGCCGCGCGGCCTCACGCACAGGTAGCCTGAAAGTCATGGCCGACCTCACCGAGCCCTGTCCCAACTGCGGCACGATGATGCGCTGGGAGACCTCCCACGAGCGCTGTGACGGCTGTGGCTGGATCCGGCCCTGCTGCGAGGGAGCTCCCTGCAACTGATCCGGCCGCGGGCGGCCGACTGCATTTCGAACGAACCACCAGCGCGTGGCGCAACGACAGAACAGTCCCCGCACGGCATCGCTGCGGGCGGGGACTGCTGTGTACTCGATGATCGCCGCGCGACCTTCGAGAAGAGCACAGATGTCGTAATTCTGATCGCGCAACGCTGTGACCTGCGCAAACAGCAGTCCTCGGCGGGCCGAGGACACAGTCGGGTCACGCGCTCCTCGCGCTGGAAACGAACGGAGAGGGCCGCCGGCTGGCGAGTTTGATAACCGGGGAATCGTGGGTCACAGAGCGGCACATCTTCAGTGGCCTGGTCGCACGACCTGCTTCGCCAGGTCCACGAGCGTCTGTGCCCGCCGGACGAGTGGCGCAGCTTTCGCGAGCGTGATGAGTGTGGTGCCGTACTCGACATCGCCCTTGATCGTGATCAGGTCGCGTAGTGCCTTCTCGGCAGATGCTGCCTCGGGTCGACTCCCGAGTGCAGTCCGCAGTTCTCCTGCCGTCCTCGCATGGTCCTTCGCCTTGCTGGTGGCACCAGTCAGCATCATCACGATCGCATCCTTGGCGCTGATGCCGGCATGGATCGCGTCGCCGGCCGCTGGGGTGGCGCGCTCGAGGTCGAAGTTGTCCTGGGCGGAAGCGAGATACTCCACGGCCTTCTGGAGGTAGCGCTTGGCGTAGTTCGTGCTCTCCGCCGAGGTCATGACGCCTTCCGTCTGCTGGGGCGCGGCATGGTGCCGACCAGTGCGAGGCCGTCACGGAGGATCTCGGCCACGACAGGCTCCCGCTCCTTCGGAGCCCGGGCGAAGTCCTCGGGGGTCAAGTGGAGCACGTCGCAGTCGTTGCCGAGACGCTCGTGTACCTGCTGTTGGAGGTCTGCTCGACCATCCCAGGCCTCGGGTGCAATCACCACGAGGTCGATGTCGCTGTCGGCGCGTGCTTCCCCGCGGGCGACGGATCCGAACACGATGACGGCATCGACATTAGGCGCAGTCGCGCGCACGACGCGCGTCAGCATCTCGATCGGGCTGGCCAGAGAGCGCAGGGGAGCGATGGCCTCGTGGCTCTCGTTAATGCGGTGCACACCAGCTCGACCGATCGTCTCGGTCGTGATCACGCCGGTCCGCTCGAGATCCCGGAGGGCTTGCTGGACGGCGCCCAGGCTGTGGCTGCCTGCGAGCGCATGAATGCGTCGGCCCGTCAGCGGCGCCCCGGTACGCAGCAGCACCGCAAGCACGGCGCCGCGGGCTCCCGGCATCAGGCCGCCGAAGGGCTCACTGAAGTTCACCTGACTAGAATAGTGGTCATGCGACTAGAGATCTAGTCACCCTCGGGGGCTACGCGGGTGCGCGCAGCGTCGAGTGCCGCGGTCTTCCCGTTCACCGTGAGGTGTCGCTCGATGCACCGGACTTGGCCGGCTCGTTTGGGACGAGAGTCTCTATGCCCAGAAGCCGGTTGAGGTATCCGGCGCCGGTTGGCTTCGCGGGATCGAACCAGGTGAACGGGTGCCGCTCCTCGAGAATGGTGCGAAGCAACGGATGGTTCGTGGACAGAGGGATCTCCCACTCGTCCCACCTGCATCGGTCGTCAAACCCGTCGCTCACGGCGTCCCACTCGTCATCCAGTAGGACGAAGTCGTCATCTGCCAAGGCGGTAGCCGCGGGGAGGTCGGAAAACAGGTCCGGCTCATCGGACATCGCAGCTTCTGCATGGGGGAGCGCAAGCGCCATCAAGAGTTCGTCAAAGAAGCAGCCGTCGCGGTCGAACGGCAGGATCCCGTTCTTGATCTCCTCGGAGACGGCGAGGCAGCGACTCCTTGCTAGCTCTGCCCATGCGCGGCTCTCGCTGACCAGCATCATGACTCGTGGGTCGAGTTGCTCGAGGGGCGTGAGCGTGTGGAGTGGCTCGGATGCAGGGTCTTTCAACCACTCGCCCAGCGAAAGGTCGGCCCAGAAGTCGAGGCAGCCTGCAATTGCATATGCCTGCCGTGGCGTCAGGTAAGGACTGCCCTCCCATGACGCGATGAACGAAGCCTGCTCGGCCGCGAGAGCGCGACGGAAACTCGCCTCGCGGTCGAGGACCTCGGCGCATGCGGTCGCGGTCGATGCCTTGACCGTTGATGGGTCCTCCTCCCACCTCCGCCAGGTGGCGAAACTGACCCCAGCCCGCCGGGCGGCATCGCTTTGCGTAAGGCCGAGGTTCTCCCGGGCGTCTCGTCGATCATTCACGGCCCCTGTGTAGTGCGTACTCAGTGATTACTCAATCGGCCGACCGGGATGGTGCCTCGGCTGCCAACGGTCAGTGACGTGGGCAGGCCGATGGCGGTCATCGCTTTCCCTGACGCGGTGGTCACCTTCGGCGGACCAGATTGCGCGCGAAAGGTCGGGCGATCCGTGCGGAGTGACCGAGCAAGTTCAGTTACGGATTCGCCGGGGTCGGGATCAGACATGAGGGGTCGCGAGAAGCCTGCGACGCCGAACCTCAAGGAGGTACGCGTCACGGGCGTGCTCAGATGTCTCTCTTGACCACGCGGAGGTTCTCGCGTCGCACCGACTCCAGGGCATCGTCGTAATGCACCGGATTGTCACTGAACATTGCAGACAACACCCGGCGAGTCGCCTCTTCCTCGAGCGCTGTCTTCTCACGATCAACCCACAGGATGGCCACGGCAGCGCCGTCGTCGACCAGGAAGGTTCGAGTCCGCCACCCGTGCTCGCGCCCGACCCGTCGAGCCGCCTTGCGGTAATCATCCACGGAGCAGGAAAGCGCCGACACCGCGATGATCTGCTCGCCGCGTCGGCGAAGAACGGATAGGAGGGCGGCCTCTTCCTTGGCGTTCATCTCAGATGCCTGCAGACTCGATGGCGTCGAGGTCGTCGATGAAGAACAGGTCTGAGTTGTACTGGCCAGTCCACACGGCCAGCAGCGCGACTTCGCCTTGCTTGGCCCGCTTGATGGCCTCCCGAAGCTCGCCGACGGCGTGTAGCTGATTGAGAACTCCGTCCGCGGTGACCGTGTAGTACGAGCGCGGACCGATGCCCTTGTACGGAAACCGATCCTGCTTCGACGCTTGTCGAAGATGGGCGAAGCGATGATCGTGGGTCACGTCTGCACGATACGTCGCAGCGACCGGACGGGTGATCGAATCAACGCCGAAGGCCCCAGTTTGATAACTGGGGCCTTCGGGTCACACGCTGGAAGCGAGTTCGAGCTCTAATTCCTAGATGTCGTAGTAGAGCTCGAACTCGTGCGGGTGCGGACGCTGCTGCACGGGCGCGATCTCCTGGGTGCGCTTGTAGTTGACCCAGGTCTCGAGCAGGTCGGGGGTGAAGACGTTCCCGACGGTGAGGAAGTCCTGGTCCTCCTCGAGTGCCGTGAGGACCGCGTCGAGCGAGGTCGGCACCTGGTCGATGTCGGCCATCTCGTCCGGCGGCAGCTCGTAGATGTCCTTGTCGATCGGGTCGGCCGGCTCGATCTTGTTCTTGATGCCGTCGAGGCCGGCCAGCAGCAACGCCGAGAAGGCGAGGTAGGGGTTGGCCGACGGGTCGGGGCAGCGGAACTCGATGCGCTTGGCCTTCGGGTTCGAGCCGGTGATCGGGATGCGCACGCAGGCCGACCGGTTGCGCTGGGAGTAGACCAGCGAGATCGGGGCCTCGAAGCCGGGCACCAGTCGGTGGTAGGAGTTCACCGTCGGGTTGGTGAAGGCGAGCAGTGCCGGGGCGTGCTTCAGGATGCCGCCGATGTAGTAGCGCGCCATGTCGGACAGGCCGCCGTACCCGGTCTCGTCGTAGAACAGGGGCTCGCCCTCGTTCCAGATCGACTGGTGCACGTGCATGCCCGAGCCGTTGTCACCGAAGATGGGCTTCGGCATGAAGGTCGCGGTCTTGCCGTTGCGCCAGGCGACATTCTTGATGATGTACTTGAACTTCATCACGTCGTCGGCGGCCTTGAGCAACTCGTCGAACTTGTAGTTGATCTCGGCCTGGCCGGCCGTGCCGACCTCGTGGTGCGCACGCTCGACGAGCAGGCCCGACTTCTCGAGCTCGATGACCATCTCGTCACGCAGCTCACCGAAGTGGTCGTAGGGGGCGACAGGGAAGTAGCCACCCTTGTACTTCACCTTGTAGCCACGGTTGGGGCTGTCCTCGGTGCCGGCGGCACCCGAGTTCCAGGCGCCCGCCTCGGAGTCGATGTGGTAGAAGCCCTCGTTGGCGTTGGTCGCGAAACGGACCTGGTCGAAGACGTAGAACTCGGCCTCGGGGGCGAAGAACGCCTTGTCACCGATGCCGGTGCTGGCCATGTAGGCCATCGCCTTGCGGGCGATGTTGCGCGGGTCGCGTGAGTAGGCCTCGCCGGTGATCGGGTCGTGGATGAAGAAGTTCACGACCAGCGTCTTGGCGACCCGGAACGGGTCGAGGTAGGCCGTGGTCGGGTCCGGGTAGAGCTGCATGTCGGACTCGTGGATGGCCTGGAAGCCACGGATGGAGGAACCGTCGAAGCCGAGGCCGTCGTCGAAGACGGACTGGTCGAAGGAGGAGACCGGAATCGTGAAGTGCTGCATGATGCCGGGAAGGTCGCAGAAGCGGACGTCGACCATCTCGACCTGTTCGTCCTTGAGGTACTTCAGAAGCTCTTCGCTGTTCGCGAACATTCGTTCCTCCTTGGTCGTGGCCCAGGCAAACTGGGACGACCGCAAGTTCGTGCGGATTGAGATTCCCAGTGCGGCACTGCACCAGAAGATGTCTGCAAAAGTAGTCACAGGCAGTTTCTTGACCGTATCCGGTTTGTTTCGAGCATGTAACACCTGACCGGATCACGAACCCACGAACGTGCCGCCGGTCACGGCCGCTGCAGCACCGCAGGTAGTGTTTCCCCGGTGGAACAGACAGCATCATGGCTCCAGCGCGTCGGAGCCCTCCTCGTGGACTGGATCGCCTCGACCTTGGTCGTGATGCTGTTCCTGGGCATCGGCGGCTGGAGTGAGAACCAGTTCGCCAGCCTCTACACGATGGCCGTGTTCATCCTCGAGAGCACCGTGCTGACCGCGCTGGTCGGTGGCTCCTTCGGCAAGCTGGCGTTGCGCCTGCGCGTCGTACGCTTCGATCGGAGCGGGCGACCGGTGAGCATCCTGATGGCGTTGCTGCGCAGCGTCATGGTGTGTCTGGTGATTCCGCCGCTGGTCTTCCGCCCCGACGGCCGCGGCCTGCACGACATGGTCGCCGGTACCTCGACCGTGCTCCTGCGAGACATCACCGGTGGGGTTGGGTCGCGCGGTTAGATTGGTGCCCATGCGCCTCACCGACCGACGCCTCACCACCCGCCTCGCCACCGCTGCCGTCGTACCCCTGCTGGTCCTCGGAGTGACGGCCTGTGGTCCCGACGACGACAAGTCGTCCGGCTCCGACGACTCGTCCACGAGCAGTACGCCGGAAGCAGGTGCCAACTCGGCCGAGTCGGACAGCGCCAGCGAGGCGGCTCCCGTCGGTGACGACGTCGACGCCAAGGAGTTCGCCAACACGATCAAGGACTCCTTCACCAAGGTCGACACCGCGAGCATGAAGATGGAGCTGGTCAACGCCGGTCTGGTGATGACTGCCGACGGCCAGGTCGACTACACCGGCGATGCGCCGAAGATGGCGATGACAATGTCGGCGCCCGCCTTCGGTGAGCAGGCCATCAAGGCGCGCGTGGTCGACGGCAAGATGTTCATGGCGATGCCGATGCTCGGCGCCGGCACGTCCGACTCGTTCTTCGAGATCGACCTCGACGACCCCGACAACCCGCTGGCGCAGAGCATGGGGGGCCTGTCGTCGTTCGACCCCAAGTCGACCGTCGAGATGTTCGGGCAGGGCCTCGAGAAGGTGACGATGGTCGGGGAGGACTCGGTCAACGGGGTGCACACGAAGCACTACGTGGTCACCACGAACACCGAGGAGTTCGCGAAGTCACTCGGCGACGACGCGGACCTCGTCCCCGAGGACCTCACCTATGACGTCTGGCTCGACGACGAGGGGCGGATGGCCAAGATGGAGGCCGACCTCGACGCGCAGGGCAAGATGACGCTGACCATGTCTGACTGGGGTGAGCCGGTGAACATCGTGGCTCCGCCGGCGAACAAGATCCAGGAGTTCCCCAGCGAGGCCGCCAAGCCCTGACCGGCACCTCGTGACCGGGGGCGACCCGGCCCGGGGGCCTCTCCCTCAGCGCCCGCGCAGGTTGCCGCGCTGGCCCTTCATGCTGGTCGGCACCGGCCCCTTGGGCAGCGGAATGTTGGAGCGGTTCGCGTCGAGGGCCTTGATCCGGTAGAGCAGGTCCGTCATCTCCTGGCCCTTGATGTTGCGACCGAGCTTGGTGACGTGCTTGACCAGCTTGTTCAGCGGGACCTCACCCTCGCCGTTGCCGCAGACGACTTCGTGGATCGGGGTCTCCGAGGCGACGCGCTCGTGCTTGCGGCGCTCGTTGATGAGCAGCTGCTTCACGCGTGCGGGGGAGCCCTCGCCGACGAGGACGATGCCGGGCGGCCCGATGACGCGGTGCACGACGTCCTGCTGCTTCGTGAACGCCACCGCGGGATCGGTCTTCCAGCCGCGGCGCAGCATGCCCAGGGCAGCCGCAGCGGCCCCCTTCTGACCGTCCATCTGGTTGAACGCGGCCCGTTGCGCGCGGCGGCCGAAGATGATCATCGTGAACAGCAGGCCGAAGAGCAGACCACCGATGACCGGGAACAGCCAGATCGGGCCGGGCAGGAAGTAGAAGAGCCCGAAGCCGACAGCGGCGCCCAGGATGAAGGCGCCGAGCATCCACAGACCGATCTTGGTGTCGGTCTTCCTCGCCATCTTGTAGGTCTGGACGAGTTGCTTGCGGCGGCTCATCTTCTCGGGTGCCACAGGTGTCGACATGGTGTTGGCCTTCTGGATGTCAGGTCGGTCGGTGCGGGGTGGAGACTACCGTCAGACGAGCTGGCGGCGTTCCATCGCCTGCTTGTAGAGACGTCCGGCGCGGTACGACGAGCGCACCAGCGGGCCGGAGAGCACGCCGGAGAAGCCGATGTCCTCGGCCTCTTCGCTGAGCTCGACGAACTCCTGGGGCTTGACCCACCGCTCGACGGGGTGGTGACGCACCGACGGGCGGAGGTACTGGGTGATGGTGATCAGCTCACACCCTGCCTCGTGCAGGTCGGTGAGCGCCTGGGAGATCTCCTCGCGGGTCTCGCCCATGCCGAGGATGAGGTTGGACTTGGTGACGAGGCCGAACTCACGGGCTGCGGTGATCACGCCGAGGGAGCGCTCGTAGGTGAACGCCGGACGGATCCGCTTGAAGATGCGCGGCACGGTCTCGACGTTGTGCGCGAGCACCTCGGGGCGGGACTCGAAGACCTCGGCCAGCAGGTCGGGCTTGCCGTTGAAGTCGGGGATCAGGTTCTCGACACCGGTGCCGGGGTTGAGCTCGTGGATCTTGCGGACCGTCTCGGCGTACAGCCAGGCGCCGCCGTCGGGCAGGTCGTCGCGGGCGACGCCGGTGATGGTCGCGTAGCGGAGCTCCATCTTCTGCACGGACTCGGCGACCCGGCGCGGCTCGTCGCGGTCGAGGGGCTGCGGCTTGCCGGTGTCGATCTGGCAGAAGTCGCACCGGCGGGTGCACTGCTCGCCGCCGATGAGGAAGGTGGCCTCGCGGTCCTCCCAGCACTCGAAGATGTTGGGACAACCCGCTTCCTGGCAGACGGTGTGGAGTCCCTCGGACTTCACGAGCTTCATCAGCTCGTTGTACTCCGGGCCCATCTTGGCCTTGGTCCTGATCCACTCGGGTTTGCGCTCGATCGGGGTCTCCGCGTTGCGCACTTCGAGTCTCAGCAGCTTGCGCCCGTTCGGGGCGGTGGGCGAGGTGGCCTGGTCGGCTGGTGCTTGCGTCACGGCGGCCACTCTACGCCCGTGACGAAGGCCACCCCAATCGACTGCGGACCCGCCGGTACGCCGCCCGGAGCGGTCCGCGGAGCCTGCCGGATCAGGGCACGTCGCGCCGTCGGAAGGACGCGATCGAGAGCGCGATGACGACGGCCAGGATGACGGCGTAGTACACCACACCGTGGGTCGGAGAGAGTGTCAGCATCACCTCACTGCAGTCGCCCATGCACGAGTAGTCGCCCTGCGGCCAGTACTCGTATCCGTTCTGCAGGATGGCCGCGGCGTTGGAGTGGAACATCCAGCGCTCGGGGTCGTCGAAGGGAAGCACCGCCATCAGCATGGATCCGCCGATGGCTCCGGCGAGCAGGAGACCGAGGCAGGCCACGGTGCTGCGGAAGAGCATGGTCACCGCGAAGCCCATCAGGGCAGCGGCGCCGGCGAACAACGTCGTGCGCAACGCCATCGCCCCGGCGTCTCCGGCGAGACCGGCCATCGACACGTCGCGGATCGCGGCCAGCCCGGCGTACAGGCTCCAGAACAGTGCCGAGCCGACCACCGCCAGGAGCATGCCGCCCAGGGCGGCTGCTCCGGCCTTGGCGAGCCACAGCCGGGTGCGGCGTGACTCGAAGAGCAGCTGGTTGCTCATCGATCCGGAGGCCCAGTCGGCACCGGCGAACGTCGTGCCGAGGATCATCGCCAGCAGCACCATGAAGACGGCCGTCGACAGGCCCGGGCCGTTGAGTGCGTACGACGTGCTGAGCTGGTCGCGCCACAGGTAGTTGGAGACGTCGTCCTCGTAGAGGATGGAATCGGCACACGACTGCTCGAGATCCGGGTCGTCGGCCTCCATGCCGTACTGCTTCGGGTGCTTGACGCATCGGTCCACGTCCTGCTGCTGGTACTGCTGGCTCGCCTCCATCTGGGCCTCGGCGTCGGCGATGTCAGCGTCACTGAGCGGCCGGGTGTTCCACGCGGTCGCGGCGATGAAGATGATCGGCAGGACGACGGCGGCCAGGAGGATCAGGAGCGCGGCGCGTCGCCAGCGCAGACGGGTCAGCTCGACCTTGAGGAGATTCATGCGCCGGCCTCCCCACCGGGTGTCGGGTCGCCGGTTCTGCCACGGGTGGCGGTGTCGTCGAGGCTGGTGCCCTCGGTGAGCTGCAGGAACACCGACTCGAGGTCGGCCCGCTCGGCGCTGAGCTCGGTCAGGAAGATGCCTTGGCCGGCGAGGGCGCGCGTGATCGCCTCGGGTGCGTCGGTCTCGACCAGCAGGTGACCGTCGGTGACCCGGGCGGCGAGATCGTGGTCGTGCAGCACCCGGGCTGCAGCCTCGGCGTCGGGCACTCCGACCCGCCAGGCGGTCCCGGCGCCGATCAGGTCGTCGACCTTGCCACTGGCCAGCATCCGACCGCGGCCGATGATGGTTGCCGAGTCACACACCTGCTGCACCTCGGCAAGGATGTGCGAGCTGAGCAGGACCGTCACGCCACGGGCCCCGAGGTCACGGATCGTCTCGCGGATCTCGCGGATGCCCGACGGGTCGAGACCGTTGGTGGGTTCGTCGAGGATCAGCAGGTCCGGCTCCTTGAGCAGGGTCGCCGCGATCGCGAGCCGCTGCTTCATGCCGAGCGAGTAGGCACGGAACCTGTCGTCGTCGCGGCCGCTGAGGGAGACCGTCTCCAGGACCTCGTCGACGCGTGTCTCGGGCATGTCGATGGTTCCGGCGAGCAGGCGCAGGTTCTGCCGGCCGGTGAAGTTGGGGGCGAACTTGGGGGACTCGACGACCGCGCCGATGCGCGGCAGCACCTCGGGCAGGTGGCGGGGCACCAGACGGCCGAACAGGCGCATCGTGCCGTGGGTCGGCCGTGCCAGGCCGAGGAGCATCCGGATGGTGGTGGTCTTGCCGGAGCCGTTCGGCCCCAGGAAGCCGTGCACGCCGCCGGCCGGGACGGCCAGGTTGAGGTCCTTGACCGCCACCCCGACACCGTGCCGGGTGCGGAACTCCTTGTGCAGTCCCTCGGTCTCGATCACCAGTTCGCTCACGCTTCCCCCTCTTGGTCGGAGGAATCCTGTCAGCAGTACGCCGCCCCGCCGCCTCGCCGCGCCGTACGCCCGGCAGGCGACCCTCAGGGCTGTCGCGACCACGCCCTACCGGGACGTGGGTGAGACCAGGTTCAGCCGCGGTGGCTCCGGGCGGGGCTCGTAGTCGGGGGTGGGCACGTAGTCGTCCCACGACAGGAGGTCGGCCACGTGCTTCTCGACGCTGGGGATGACGTCGGCGGTCATGACGTCGCGACCCAGCTCCTGCGACAGGGAGGTGACCCCGGCGTCGGCGATGCCACAGGGAACGAAGCGGTCGTACCACCCGAGGTCGACGTTGCAGTTGAGCGCGAAGCCGTGCATGGTCACCCGCTTGGAGACCCGCAGCCCGATCGCGCCGATCTTGCGCTCGGGCCCCTTGGCGTCGGCCTGCAGCCACACGCCGCTGCGACCGGGGATCCGCGCCGTGGTCACGCCGAAGTCGGTGCAGACGTGGATCAGGGCCTCTTCCACACGGCGTACGTAGTCGACGACCTTGACCCGCTCGGGCAGCTTCACGATCGGATAGCCGACCAGCTGGCCGGGGCCGTGGAAGGTGATCTTGCCGCCACGGTTCACGTCGATCACGGGGGCGCCACCCGGGTCGAGCGGCCGCTCGTGGGGATCGGTACGGGTGCCGGCGGTGAAGACCGGCGGGTGCTCGAGCAGGAGGACGGTGTCGGCGGCGCCCTCGGCGACACCGGCATGGATCTCGCCCTGCAACTCCCACGCCTCGAGGTAGCCGATCGCGTCGGCGCCCAGACCTATTTCACGGAACTCCAGTGGCACGGGATCGACCCTACTCCCGGATGCCCACGGCCCGGGGAGGGGTCCCGACGGGGCTCGCCACCGCCGCCACCGCGGGCCTGTGGACAACCGGATGCGGCGGGTGCCGGCTTGGGGAAGGGTGGAGCCATGAACGCACGCACTCTGGTCACCGGGTTGCTGAGCGTCGTCTTCGTGACGGCCTCGGTCGTCGGCGTGCTGCTGTTGGCGCACGGCACGGCGCCGTCATCCGGTGCCGACGAACCATCCCCGGAGCAGATCGTGAGCGGCGGCGCGTCGGCCGCGGCGGCCGCCGGCGCGGCGTTCGGGGTGGGCGAGGCACGCAGGTCGGCGCGAGAGATCCTGGCCGACTGGGATCGCGGCCGCGCCGCGGCGTACTCCTCCGGCAGGCCCGGTGCCCTGCGCTCCCTCTACACCGCCGCCAGCCACTCGGGCGACGCCGATGTGAGGCTGCTGCGCGGCTACCTCAGCCGGGGGCTGCGCGTCGAACACCTGCGCATGCAGGTGCTGGCGTTCCGCGTCCTACGGCGTACGCCGACCCGGCTGGTCCTGCAGGTGACCGACCGCCTGTCCGGGGCTGTCGCCGTCCAGGGCAAGGACCGCACCCCGTTGCCCGCCGACCGTGCAGACGATCGACGCATCACGATGACTCACCACGGTGACACCTGGCTGGTCGACGAGGTCCGTTGAACGGTCTTCAGCGTTGCCCGAGTGCGGTGGTCACCACGTCCCTGACGTCGTGGTCGGCGAACTCGTAGCCCGCCTCGACCAGAGCTGTGGGTTGGCTGCGCAGTGAGCCGAGGATCTCGGGAGCCATCCGCCCGGCGGCGGGACGCAGCACGAACGCCGGCACCGCCAGCCGGGCCTTGCGACCCAGGGCACCGCACACGGCATCGGTGAACTCGGCGTTCGTCGGCGTGATGGGGGAGCAGAGGTTGAACGCTCCGCTCGCCGACTCGTGCTCGACCAGGTGGACGACCCCGCCGATCCAGTCGCGGAGCGAGATGATCGGGAAGAACTGGCTGCCGCTGCCCAACCGGGCGCCGAGCCCGAGCCGGAAGGGCAGCAGCATCGGCTTCAACGGCGGGTGGGTGCGATCGATCACCGGCGCGGTGCGCAGGATGGACACCCGGGCGCCGGCATCGACTGCGGGCTGGGCCGCGTCCTGCCACAGCTGGGTGACCCCGGTGAGGAACGCGTCGCCCTGCGGCAGGGCGTCCTCGGAGAGGGGCTGGTCTCCGTGGTCGCCGTAGAACGAGATGCCGTTGCCGGCGAGGTACGCCGGGGTGCCCGTGCCGCCGCGATGGCTGCGGGCCACCGCATCGGCCAACACACGAGTGGTCGTCACGCGGCTGCTGACCAGCTCCGTGGCCCACTTCTTCGAGTGGGGGTTGCCGATCAGCGGAGAGCCAGCGAGGTTGATGACCGCGTCGGCCGCATCGATCACTGACTGGTCGACCTCGCCAGCGTAGGGATCCCAGGTGGACTCGTCAGCGGCGCTGCCCTGTCGTCGTACCATCCTGGTCACCCGGTGGCCACGGTCGCGCAGCTCGGTGACCAGGTGCGTGCCCAGGAATCCTGATGATCCGGCAATGACGACGTCCATGTGGCCCAGCCTGTCACGTCGGGCCACGTCGAGTCGGCACGTGATCACCCAGAAATGCGCCGAGTCGGCACGTGTTCACGCGGTTGCGTCAACACGTGCCGACTCGGCGGGTGGGGTCAGACCTCGAAGGAGCCGGACTCCACCCGCTGCTTCACGTCCTGCAGGAAGCGGGCGGCGTCGGCGCCGTCCACGATGCGGTGGTCGTAGGTCAGCGACAGGTAGCACATGTGGCGAACCGCGATCGTCTCGCCGAGGTTCGGGTCATCGATGACGACCGGGCGCTTCACGACGGTGCCGGTGCCGAGGATCGCGACCTGCGGCTGGTTGATGATCGGCGTGTCGAAGAGCGCACCCACGCTGCCGGTGTTGGTCAGCGTGAACGTGCCGCCCGACAGCTCGTCGGGCTTGACCTTGTTGTTGCGGGTGCGGTCGGCCAGGTCCGCGATCTTGCGGGCGAGGCCGGCCACGTTGAGGTCGCCGGCGTTGTGGATCACCGGGCTCAGCAGGCCACGCTCGGTGTCGACCGCGATGGCCAGGTGTTCTGCGTCGAAGTAGGTCACCTCGCCCTTCTCGGCGTCGACCTGGGAGTTCAGGGCCGGGTGGGCCTTGAGGGCGTCGATCGTGGCCTTGGCGAAGAACGGGAAGAACGACAGCTTGACGCCTTCGCGGGCCAGGAAGTCGGCCTTCGACTCGTTGCGCTTGCGTGCGACGTTGGTGACGTCGACCTCGACGACCTGGGTGAGCTGGGCCGAGATCTGCAGCGACTCGACCATGCGCTTGGCGATCACCTTGCGCAGTCGGCTCAACGGCTCGGTCTTGCCCCGCAGCGGCGACGGCGTGCTCGGCGCAGGTGCTGAGGCAGCCGCAGCAGCCGGGGCCGCGGCGGTCGTGGGGGCGGCCGGGGTCTCCTTGGCCTTGGCGGCGTCGAGCACGTCCTGCTTGCGGATCCGGCCACCGACACCGGTGCCGGAGATGCTGGCCAGGTCGACGCCGTGCTGGTTGGCGAGCTTGCGCACCAGCGGGGTGACGTAGCCGGCGTCCTCGTTGCCGGAGCTCGCGGCGGGCTTGGACTCTGCAGCGGGCTGGGCAGCCGGCTGGGTGGCCGGTTGCGCGGCGGGCTCGGCGGGCTTGGTCTCGGCAGCGGGCTGTGCGGCGGGCTCGGACTCGGCAGCGGGCTGCGCTGCTGGCGCCTCTTCCTGCTTCGGCTCCTCCTTGGCCGGTTCCTCCTGCTTCGGCTCCTCCTGGGCGGGCGCCTCGGCAGCCGGTGCGGCACTGCCGTCACCGATCTTGCCCAGGACCGCGCCGACCTCGACGGTCTCGTCCTCGGCAACGCTCTGCTCGAGCAGGGTGCCGCCGACGGGCGAGGGGATCTCGGTGTCGACCTTGTCGGTGGAGACCTCGAGCAGCGGCTCGTCGACGGCCACCTCGTCGCCGACCTGCTTCAGCCAGCGGGTGACGGTGCCCTCGGTGACGGACTCACCGAGCTCGGGGAGCTTCACCTCGGTGCCACCGGCGCTGGCGCCACCGGTCTCGGCGGCCGGGGCCGGGGTCTCCTCCTTGGCGGCCGGCTGCTCGGCGGGTGCCTCCTCGGCAGCCGGCTCCTCGGCGGGTGCCTCTTCGGCGGAAGCTTCCTCGGCGGGTGCGGCCTCAGCGGACTCGGACGAACCGGCATCGTTCGAGCCGCCGCCCTCGCCCTCGGCGCCGATGATGGCCAGGAGGCCACCGACCTCGACGGTGTCGTCCTCGTTGGCCTTGATCTCGAGCAGGGTTCCCTCGGCGGGTGAGGGGATCTCGGTGTCGACCTTGTCGGTCGAGATCTCGAGCAGGGGCTCGTCCATGGCCACCGAGTCGCCGACCTGCTTCAGCCAGCGGGTGACGGTGCCTTCAGTGACGGATTCGCCCAGCTCCGGGAGGTTGACTTCGGTGGCCATGTGTTTCCTTCGCTCGAATCTTTGTAGGTCTGGTTCAGATACTGGGGTGTCAGGCGTGCGCGTGCAACGGTTTGCCGGCCAGGGCCAGGTGTGCCTCGCCGAGCGCTTCGTTCTGGGTGGGGTGGGCGTGCACCAGTGGCGCGACGTCTTCGGGGAAACCCTCCCAGTTGTAGATCAACTGGGCCTCACCGATCAGCTCGCCGACGCGGGCGCCCACCATGTGTACGCCGACAACGGGGCCGTCCTTGCGACGGACCAGCTTGACGAAGCCAGCCGTCTTGAGGATCTGACTCTTGCCGTTGCCGCCGAGGTCGTAGGTCAGCGCCTCGACCTCGCCGTACTTCTCCTGGGCCTGCTCCTCGGTGAGGCCGACGGAGGCGAGCTCCGGGTCGGAGTAGGTGACGCGGGGGATGCCGGTCTCGTCGATGGCCGGCGGGTTGAGGCCGGCCAGCTCCTCGGCCACGAAGATGCCCTGCTGGAAGCCGCGGTGGGCCAGCTGCAGGCCCGGGACGATGTCGCCCACGGCGTACACGCCCTCGACGTTGGTGCGCAGTTGCTCGTCGGTGGTGACGAAGCCGCGGTCCATGGCGACACCGACGGTGTCGTAGCCGAGTCCGTCGGTGGTGGGGCCGCGACCGACGGCGACCAGGAGGATCTCGGCCTCGATGGTCTTGCCGCCCTCGACGGTCACCACGACGCCCGAGTCGGTGGTCTTGACCGACTCGAAGCGGGTGCCGGTGAGGAAGTTGATCTTGCGCTTGCGGAAGGCACGCTCGAGGACCTTCGACGACGCGGCGTCCTCGGCAGCGACGAGTCGGGGGAGTGCTTCCACGATGGTGACGTCGGCTCCGAACGACTTCCACACGGAGGCGAACTCACAGCCGATGACCCCGCCGCCGAGCACGATCGCGGAGGAGGGGACACGGTCGAGCCGCAGGGCCTGCTCGGAGGTCACCACGCGCTCGCCGTCGATCTCGAGGCCGGGCAGCGAACGCGAGTAGGAGCCGGTGGCGAGGACGACGTTCTTGCCGGTGTAGGTCGTGCCGTCGACCTCGACGGTCGTGGGGGAGGTGAGCGTGCCCTTGCCTTCCACGACGGTGATGCCGCGTGACTTGATCAGGCCGGTGAGTCCCTTGAAGAGGCGGGAGACGACACCGTCCTTGTAGGAGTTGACCCCGGCCATGTCCACACCCTCGAACGTCGCCTGGACGCCGAACTGTGCGGCGTCCTTGGCGCTCTCGGCGACCTCGGCCGCATGCAGCAGAGCCTTGGTCGGGATGCACCCGACGTGCAGGCAGGTGCCGCCGAGGTTGCCCTTCTCGACCAGGGCCACGGTCAGGCCCAGCTGAGCCGCGCGCAGGGCGCATGCGTAGCCCCCCGAACCAGCTCCGAGAATGACCACGTCAAAGGTGTTGCCGGTCTGCGGTGTTGCCGCTTCCGTCACGCTGTCCTCCACTCTTGATGAATCGACGTCGCCCATCTTTGCACTAACCCCGTGAGGTCCGACACCACCCTTGGGACTCGCGTGGTTCCGGCGCCGATGAGGGCTGGTAGGTCACACTGTCCCCATGGGTTTGTTCGACCGTTTCCGACGTCGTCCCCGCAGGAGCCGCCCCACCGGAGGTGCGCGCACGGGTTCGACGACGGTGCGCGCCTCCGATGCCGCTGACACGGCGCACCTGGAGAACTTCGTGGCCACCCGCAAGGGCGTCGAGGGCTTCGTGGAGCCGCGCACCGCGGTCAGCGACGTCACCTTGCTGCTCGTTGCCCACGATGGCGAGTGGACCCGTCGACGCGTCCCGTCCGTGGCCTGGGCGCACAACTTCGCCAACAAGAACCACGTGCCGTCGTACGACGCAGCGGTGGTCGGCGTCCCGCAACGCATGCGGGACTTCAATCGACGCAAGAAGCAGCAGGGACTGTGAGCGCGGAGGAACGGCGCCGGATCATCCTGCTGATCGATGCCGACAATGCGCAGGCCAGCAAGATCGACGTGGTGCTCGAGGACCTGGCGAATGAAGGCGAGGCCCGCACTCGTCGTGCCTACGGAGACTGGGACGACACCCACCTCAAGCACTGGAAGGACGTGCTGCACGAGCGCGCCATCAGGCCGATCCAGCAGTACGCACTGACCAAGGGCAAGAACGCCAGCGACATCGCGCTGGTCGTCGATGCCATGGATCTGCTTCACCGTGACCACCCGGACGCGTTCGGACTGATGTCCAGTGACGCCGACTTCACCCCGCTCGTGATGCACCTGCGCGAGCACGGTGCTGACGTCTTCGGGTACGGCGACTCGAAGTCACCGGCCCCCTTCGTCAACGCCTGCACCCGCTTCCTCCACCTCGACAAGGTGAACGCCTCGGCGCAGGAACCGGACGAGACGGTCACTTCGTCCGGTGGCGCACCACCCGACCGGTTGCCGACGCAGAAGCTCCGTGGCGACGCCGGCCTGGTCAAGCTCCTGCGCGACGCGGTCTCCGGCAGCGCGGACGACTCCGGGTGGGCCCGTGCGTCCACGGTGGGGCAGCGCATCCGCAACCAGTCCTCGATGGATCCGCGCAACTACGGGTACGCGCGCCTCACTGACCTGATCCGCGCCACTGACCTGTTCGAGACGAAGGACGACGCCACGTCGAGCATGGCCTTTCGTGATGTCCGCTCGGCGCGGGTGAGCGAGAGCGCACCGGTGAGGGCCACCGTCAAGAAGACGGCCGCGAAGAAGGCGGCCGCGAAGAAGTCCGGCAGCCGGTAGGCCTCACCGGTCCAGGCCCAGCTTGGATCAGCCTGCCTCGGTGAGACCCTCGACGTACTCGACCAACGTCGCCACACCGAAGCCGGTGCCGCCGGACGGGGTGTGGCCGTGGGGGCCGCCGGTGTTGTAGCCGGGTCCGGCGATGTCGAGGTGACCCCACTGGAGCCCGTCGGTGAACTCGCGCAGGAACGCGCCGGCGAACAGGCCGCCGCCCCAACGCACCCAGTCGCTCTGGGCCAGGTCGGCCACCTTGCTGCTGCGCACGCGCTCATGCATCTCGTCGGGCAGCGGCATGTGCCAGACCGCCTCACCGGCGACGTCGGCCGCGGCCATCAGGTCGGTGACGACGTCGTCGGTGCCCATCAGCCCGCCGACCTTCTCGCCCAGGGCGACGACCATCGCGCCGGTGAGGGTCGCGATGTCGATGATCGAGTCGGGCTTCTCCTCTGCGGCCATCACCAAGGCGTCGGCCAGGATCAGTCGTCCCTCGGCGTCGGCGTTGGTCATCTCGACCGTGGTGCCGCCGCGCATGGTGAGGATGTCACCGGGGCGCATGGCGTTTCCGGAGATCATGTTCTCGGCCATCGGCGCCCACGCCGTCACCTTGACCGGCAGGTTGAGCTTCGCGATGAGGAACAGGGCCTGGATGACGCTTGCGGCGCCGGCCATGTCTTCCTTCATCGAGACCATGGAGGCTGCCGGCTTGATCGTGTAGCCGCCCGAGTCATAGGTGATGCCCTTGCCGACGAGGGCCACGTGATGCGTGGCGCCTGCGGGGTCCCAGGTCAGCTTGACCATGCGCGGGGGAGTGGCGGAGCCCCCGCCGACTGCGAGGATGCCGCCGCAACCGTCGTCGGCGAGGTCGTTCTCGTCCCAGACCTGGATGCCGATCTTGGGCGCACCCTTGCCCTTGGTGAGTTCCTTGTGCTGAGCGACCACCTGCTCGGCGAAGGTCGGCGGGTTCAGGTCGTTGGCCGGGAGGTTCACCCACTGGCGGGTGTTGACCAACGCCTCGACGAACAGTTGTGCGCGTTCGAAGGCTGCGCTCGCCTCGCTCTGCCGGGCGATCGGGCTGAGCACCACGATCTCGCTGGACTTCTCGCTCTCGGGCCGGGTGTCGCGCTTGTAGTCGGTGAACGTGTAGCCGCCCAACAGGAAGCCCTCGGTGACCGCTCGGATCAACTCGGGAGTGTCAGCGGGCAGGGCCAGTGCGACGGAAGCGGCGTTGCTGACGCTGCGGGCGGCGCTTCCGGCAGCACGGCGTACGACGGCGGGGGTGAGCTTCTTCGCATCCCCGAGCCCGACCAGCACGAGGACGGGTGCGTTGATGGCTCCGCTGGTGGGGACCTTCGCGGTCTCGCCCGCCTTGCCGGTGAAGCCGATGCTGGCCAGCAGCGGACGGAACCGGCGGGCGTAGGCGGCGCTGACATCCTCACCTCCGGCGGCGGCAGTGGGCGCCTTGTCGCCGGTGGTGACACCGACGATCACGACGTCGGCCTTGGTCTTGGCGGGGCTGGCATTGCGCAGGGTGTACGAAGTCACATCGTGCACTGTAGTTGGGATAGGTTCGCGACATGTCTGAAGCCTCCCTGCTCACGTCCCCGCTCCATGATCGTCACGTCGCTCTCGGTGCCAAGTTCTCCGAGTTCGGTGGCTGGTCGATGCCCCTGGAATACGCGACCGGCGTGGTCAAGGAGCACACTGCGGTCAGGGAGTCGGTCGGCATCTTCGACGTCAGCCACCTCGGCAAGGCGATGGTCACCGGACCCGGGGCCGCGGCCCACGTCAACGCCACGCTCTCCAACGACCTGGGACGCATCGAGCCGGGCAAGGCGCAGTACACGCTGTGCTGTGACGACGAGACCGGCGGCATCGTCGACGACCTGATCGCCTACTACCAGGACGACGAGCACATCCTTCTGGTCCCCAACGCGGCCAACACGGCCGAGGTCGTACGCCGTCTCCGGGCCACCGCGCCCGAGGGCGTCACCATCACCGACCACCACCAGGACTACGCGGTCCTCGCGGTCCAGGGCACCAGGTCCGACGAGGTCCTCAGCGCGATCGGGCTCCCCGTCGGTCACGACTACATGTCGTTCGTCGAGGCTGCCCTCCCCGACGTGCTGGGCGACGGCTCCGGTGTCGTGGTCTGCCGCACCGGCTACACCGGTGAGCGCGGGTACGAGCTGATCGCCAGGAACGAGATCGCCGGTGCCCTGTGGGACGCGCTGATGGAGGCGGGGGCGCAGTTCGGCATCCTCGCCGCTGGTCTGGGCGCCCGGGACACCCTGCGCACCGAGATGGGCTACCCGTTGCACGGCCAGGACATCTCGCTCGACGTCACCCCCAGCGAGGGCCGTGTCGGCTGGGCAGTGGGTTGGCAGAAGGAGGCGTTCTGGGGACGCGACGTGTTGTTGGCCAAGAAGGAGGAGGGCATCGACCGGATCCTGCGCGGCCTGCTCGCGGTCGGCCGTGGCATCCCGCGCCCCGGCATGTCGGTGCGACTGACTGGCGACGTACCCCTGGCCGACATCACCTCCGGCACGTTCTCGCCGACTCTGAAGAAGGGCATCGGCATGGCGATCCTGCCCAAGTTCGTCGAGGAGGGCTCCGAGGTCTCCGTCGACGTCCGTGGACGTTGCGAGATCTTCACCGTGGTCAAGCCGCCGTTCGTGGACACCTCCGTCCGCGAGTCCTGACCAACCGTCACTTCTTGTTGCGCGAACAGGCGTTTCTTGTGGCTCGAACCAGCAGTTGTTGACGTCTGAATCCACCAGCAAGTGCCAGCTCGACCGTCAAGAAATGCACGCTCGCGCAACAACGAATGCACGTTCGCGCAACAACGAGCGCGAGACCCGCGTCAGAGGGGGAGCAGGCACGCGAGCAGCGTGGCAGTGAAGGTGACCTCGACGGCAGCGCCGTGGACGTCACCGGTCACTCCGCCGAAACGGTTGCGAGCGCGCACCGCGAGGAGTACGCCGGGAACCAGGCCGAGCGGCGCCATCACCAGCAGCTGCACGGCGTCGTCGAAGTCGAGGCCCGAGGCCCAGCCGTCGAGTCCCGCCGACCAGTTCGCGGCGAGCAGCACCGTCACCACGACCAGGCCCGCACACAACGCCAGTGACCCGGCCAGGAGCCCGCCGGTCACACTGCGCGCGACGGTCGCACCGAGCCCGTCGGGACGAGCCCCCGGGAACGGGCCGGTGCACAGCAGCGGCAGCACCCCACGACTGACCACCAGTGCGATCAACAGCACCGGAGCGCCGACGCCGTAGCCGATGGCCTGGGTGAGCAGGGCGGCCTGCAGCAACAGCACCAGCACCACGGTGGCCACACCGAACGGGCCGATGTCGGACTGCTTCATCACCTGGAGTGCCGCCTCGTCACGCCGCCCGGAACCGAGGCCGTCGGCGGTGTCGGCCAGGCCGTCCAGGTGCATTCCGCGGGTGAGCAACGCGAGCGCGCCGAGCACCAGCACCGTCAGGGGGAAGGCGGTGAGGTGGAGGTCGAGGCGGGTGACGACGACCAGTGGGACCGCAGTGAGCACGGCGAGCACGAGGCCGCCCAGCGGAGCCAGCGCCATCGCCCGGCCCGCGACGCCCCGGTCGACGTGGTCGGGCGCGGGGACCCGGATCGCGGTGAGCGTGCCGAGCATCAGCCAGAGGGGGTTCATGCAGGTCCCGTCGTCGGAGGTGGCGTCATTGTGGCTCAGAGTGCGGTGACTCGACCTGCGACACACCAGCGCACGTCTTCGGTCTCCGCAGCGATCCGGCTGTTCAACCTGCCCATCTCGTCACGGAACCGGCGCAACGACGCGCGATCGGGGACCAGCCCCTGCCCGACCTCGTTGGTGACGGCGACGACCCGGCGGGTGGTGGTGCGCCACGCCGATGCGAGTGCATCGACAGCCGCCGCCACCTTCTCGGCGCCACCGCCAGCCCACGCCTCGTCGTCCCACCCGTCGTGCTCGTCCATCACCCGGGTCAGCCACAGGGTCAGGCAGTCGATGAGCAACGGGCCACCCTCCGACTGCAACAACCCGACCAGGTCGAGGGACTCGATCGTCGACCAGTGCTGGGGACGCTGCTGCTGGTGCAGGCGCACCCGCTCGACCCACTCCGGGTCCTCCGAGCGTGGGTAGGACGTCGCCACGTAGGTGACGTCGGCGGCGGCTGCCAGCAACCGCTCGGCCTCGGTCGACTTGCCGCTGCGAGCCCCGCCGATCACCAGCGTGCGACCGCCGGGTTGGTGACGGGGGTCGGGGTCCTCGCGGGATTGGGGAACCTTGCTGTCGCCAGGTGGCACGGATGTTCCCCAATCATGGTCGACCGAGACCCGCCCCACCGGCGAGCCGTCGTCGACGATGCGAGCGCCGTACGCCGCCAGTCGGCGCGCGAGCTCGGGTGTCGGCGGGTTGTGGTGGGAGAGGTGGACGGCGACCAGGTCGGTGTCGTCGGTGATCGCGCCGACCTCGCGCAGTCGGCGTACCTGCTCGGCGAACGCAGGAAGGTCGAGATGGTCGGTGCCGTGGGTGAGCAGGTCGCCGAAGGTCTCCTCCATCAGCACCACGTCGTACGCCGCCTCCGAAGCCGCGGCGACCGTGGCATCGGGGAGTGGGCCGGTGTCGGTGGCGTAGAGCACGCGTCCGCTGGGAGCAGAGACGTCGTAGAGCACCGCACCTTCGGTGTGCTGGGCACCGAGCACGCGCACCACGCCGCCCGAGAGCTCGAGGGTGTCCCCGGCGGCCACCACGTGGAAACGCACGTTGGTCTCAGGTGCCAACCACTGTCGGGCGGAGGCGATCACCGATGCGGGACCGACGACGTCGAGGGGGTCGTCGGGAGAGGTCACCCAGGAGCGGTAGAGCAGGAAGGCCGGGGCCGTGTGATCGGGGTGGTCGTGGGTGAGCAGCACGTGACGGATCGATGCCAGCGACACCTCGCAACGCTCCGCCGTGCGCGCAGTCTCGGGGCCGAAGTCGAGCAGGAACGTGTCGACCACCGCGCAGGTCTGTGCCCTGACCCGCCCCGCCGAGCGGGCCGAGGAGCACGAGGCACATCGGCAGAACGGGTTGGGCCAACCGTCGGCTGCACCGGTGCCGAGCACGCGGATGCTCATCGCACGAACCTCACGTCGGGCTCGAAGTTGGCCAGCCGAGCGACGCGCCGGAAGGCGCGCAACAGCGGGGCGCCGACCAGCAACAGCAGCAGGAACGTGAAGATGCCGCGAGCCAGGTCCCACACCACTGAGGTGGTCACGTAGTAGCGCACGTAGTTGGTCGCGTTCGTGGCGACCGAAGCGCCCTCCACGAAGCTGATGCCCTTGCCGTACTGGCCGAACGGCCAGAACCACAGGTTCATCAGCGCGCCGTAGAGCACGCCCAGGAAGAACCCGAGAGCGGCCATCAGCAACACCTCTCGGCGTCCCGGCTTCACCGGCAGGCAACCGGCCAGGAAACCGACCCAACCGGCGGCCATCATCTGGAACGGCAACCAGGGTCCGACTCCTCCGGTGATCAGGGCACCGATGAAGAGGGAGAGGGCGCCTTGCACGAAGCCGAACCCGCGCCCGAAGACGCGCCCCCCGAGCATGATCAGCGCGAAGCTCGGCTCCAGGCCGGCCACCCCCGGCGAGAGCGCGCGCAGCGCCCCGCCCATAGCGGAGAGCATGCCGAGCAGGGCGATCGCCTTCGCGTCGATGCCGCCGGCGTTGAGCTCGGCGAGCACGATCGCGGCCAGCAACGGCAGGATCAGCGCGAAGAGCCAGGGCGCGTCGGAGCCGTGGGAGGAGGCCTCGACCCCACCGGCGGGCTCGAAGATGAACGGCCACCCGAAGGCGCCCAGGGTCACCACGCTGGCCAGGACGAGGGCGAAGCCTGCCGAGGCATGCACCCGGATCGCGTGGATGTCACTCATGGGTGGTTCCGGCCAGTGCGCCGTTGGTCGAACTCAGGGCAGCGGCGACGTCGTGCACGGTCAGCCATGGTTGGGGCGCCATCACCTTCGCCACCTGGGGCGCGAAGGCGGGGGAGGAGACCACCACGTCGGGGGCGGCTCCGTCGGCAACGGTCTCGCCGTCGGCGAGCACCACGACCCTGGACGCGACCTCGGCGACCAGCTCGACGTCGTGGGTGGCGAAGACGACTCCGTGCCCGGCATCGGCGAGCTGGTGCAGGATGGTGATCAGCTGCTGCTTGGCGACGTAGTCGAGTCCGCGGGTGGGTTCGTCGAGGAGCAACAACTTCGGCTCAGAGACCAGCACGATCGCCAGCGCCACCGACAGTTTCTGTCCCTCGGACAGGTCACGAGGGTGCTGCTCGTCAGGGATGCCCGGGGCCAACCGGTCGAGAAGGGCTCGCGTGGCGCCCTTCGTGGCCCCCGCGTCGCGGTCGGCCAGCGAGCACTCGTCGGCCACCGTGGCGGCGTACAGCAGATCGGCCGGCACCTGCGGCACCAGGCCGACCTCGTCGACCTTCACCCGACCGGAGGTCGGCTTGTGCAGACCGACGAAGGTGCGGAGCAGGGTGGACTTGCCGGCGCCGTTGCGGCCCATCAGCGCGACGATCTCACCGGCGGCCACGCTGATCGTCACGCCCTTGATCACGGGTCGTCTCGGATAGCCGGCGACCAGGTCCTTGACCGATCCGACCGGAGCGCCCAGGGCGGTCGCTCGGTGCTCCGGAGGACGTACGTCGGCCAAGCGGGCGCGCAGCTCCACCGAACGGCGTCGTGCATTGCGCACCGTCAGGGGCAGTGGGGACCAGCCCGCCGCTCGGCCGAGCTGGACGACCGGTGGCGCGATGGGTGTGGTGGCCAGGACGGCGGCCGGATCGCCGGCCTCGACGGGTTCGCCGTTGCCGGGCACGTGGACGATGCGGTCGACGTACTGCACCACTCGTTCGAGGCGATGCTCGGCCAGCACGACAGTCATGCCGAGGTCGTGCACCAGGCGTTGCAGCGTCGCCAGCACGTCCTCGGCCCCCAGCGGGTCGAGAGCCGAGGTGGGTTCGTCGAGCACCAGCACCTTCGGGTGTGTGGTCAGCACGGCGCCGATCGCGACGCGCTGCTGCTGGCCTCCGGAGAGCTGGGCCAGTGGGCGGCCACGCAGGTCGGCCAGACCGAGCAGGTCAAGCGTCTCCTCGACGCGCTTGCGCATCGTGGAGGGAGAGATGCCGAGCGACTCCATGCCGTAGGCGAGCTCGTCCTCCACGTTGTCGGTGACGAAGCCGGCCAGCGGGTCCTGCCCGACGAAGCCGACCACGTCGGCCAGGTCGCGGGGCCGGTGCGTCGCGGTGTCACGGCCGTCGACGACGACCCGTCCGCGCAGGGTGCCGCCCGAGAAGTGCGGGACCAGCCCGTTGATGGCGCGCAGCAGCGTCGACTTCCCACTGCCGGTGCGGCCCATCACCAGCACCATCTCGCCCTCGGGCACGTGCAGCTCGACGTCGCTCAGCGTCGGTGCGCTGGCCCCTGAGTAGGTCACGGAGACATGCTCGAAACGGATCACGCGGCCACCTCGAGGTCGCGCGCCGGTGACTCCGGACGGGGCAGGGGTGGGGCGAGGAACGCGGGCAGCACCGCCACGAGGATGCCGACACAGGCGAGCACCGGCACCGGTGGGACGTCGTTGACCGAAGCCAGCACGAGTGTCGTCGGGTCAGTGCGCATCTGCCAGAACGTCAGCACCGCGGCAGTCAGGCCGCTGGCCACCACGAGCAGCTCGGGGAGTGCCCACGGGTCGGGGCGATAACGCGTGCGTCCGGTGCGTCGACCGCCGACCACGAGTCCGGCGATGCCGAGGACGCAGCCGACCAGCAGTGCCGGGAGGCCCATCCAGCCGGACTCGGTGCCACTGAGGATGCCGTAGACACCCAGGCACACGCCGAGCATGCCGGTGATGACCAGGGCCGAGGTGATCCGGCGCGAGCGCGGGTCGGAGACCGTGGTCCGCCCGTAGCCGCGCGAATCCATCGCCGCCGCCAGGTCGACCGAGCGTTCCAGGGCTCCCTCGAGCATCGGCATCGCCAGTCGCCCGAAGCGACGGATCCGCCCGGTGCTGCCGCCACGGAGCCGTGCGGCGTCGCGCACCCGGCGGGCGTCGGTGGCCAGCTGGGGGGCGAATGTGAGCGCGATGATGCAGGCCACGCCGATCTCGTAGAGGGCGGCGGGCACGTAGCGGAGCAGCTGCCGGGCGCTGCCGAGGGCATTCGCGGCACCGATGCAGCAGAAGATCGCGGCCAGCTGCAATGCGACGTACAACGCCGAGAGCAACGCCTCGAGAGTGACCTCGCCACCGACCTGGAGCCCCGTCGACTCGGGCAGTGGCAGCTCCGGGAGCGTGAACAGGACGGTCAACCCCTGGGAGTTGCCCGACAGCAGGGTCTGGAAGACCAGGTGGATGACGATCACGAACAACGCCAGCTTGAAGAACAGGGCGTACGACGACGCCCACGGGGTGTCGCCCCGGCGAGCCGACACCACGAACCAGCTGACCGCCATGATCAGCAGCAGTGGGACCGGGTTCATCGTGCGGCTCGCCGCGGCGGCCAGGCCGATCGCCCACAACCACCAGGCACCCGGGTGCAGGGCACGCGGGTGGGTGACCAGGTGGTGTGGGCGCACGGGTCAGGCTGCTGAACGGTTGCGGCGGGCCAGGATCAGGCCGCCGGCGAGGAGCAGCACGATGACGCCGGCAACGATCAGGAGCACCGGCAGGTTGCTGTCGTCGGAGTCATCGGAGTCGGCCTCGGACACGTCGGACGCCGAGGTGTCGCCCGAGTCGGAGGACGCGGTCCGGAACTCGACAGTGCCCTCGTCGGCCGGTGTGCCCTTCTCGGCCGTGTCGCTCGAGCAGCCGGTGGCGGGGTAGCCGCTGATGCCACACAGGCTCGGGCCGTAGGAGGACTTCTCGGTGCGCAGGTCGGGGGCGACCGCCTGCAGCGTCTGAAGGCCGGTCGCCTGCTTGTCGACGACCGCACAGAGTGCTTCGGGGGTGGGCACCTCGGCACCCTTGGCGGCGTCGGCCTCGACGCCGTAGTCGATCAGTACGGCGACCCGCTTCTGGTCGGCCTCGGCCTCCTTGTCACCGCAGACCGAGTCGAAGGTGACCGTGCTCAGGTCGGCCCGCGGCACGTTGGGGTTGTTGAAGTCGGCCGGGGCCGCATAGCGGTAGCCCTCGATGGAGCCGTCCTTCGGGTTCGACGAGGAGGGACCGACTTCCTGGGCGACGAAGGCGCCGTCGGTCGCGCTGAAGTAGGCCCAGTAGCGGTACACGTCCGCGGCATGGGCACTGGTCGGGGTCACGGCGATGACCAGCCCGGCCAGGAACAGCGAGACAGTGGTGGCGATGGTGGAGCGCAGCGAACGCATGGTGGGACCTTCTCTTGGGTTCGGCTCGCGGGGCCGCGAACCGGACCTGAGGAGCGCCCGGCTCCCGTTCCGCAGACCTCGGCGGTGTGGAGCCAACGTCCCCTCCGGTGTTCCGGCTCTACGGCTGCGGGTCAGCGTCGGAATCTCACCGACTTCCCCGGAGTGGGACGAGCAGTGCGCCGCATCGAGTCGGCGTACCAGTCCGAAATGTGCCACCGCGGCTGCCTTTCGTCAAAGACGGGCGCGCTAGTCTCACGCCATGGCCAACGTCCCCCCAGAGCCGCCCACCTTCAAACCGAGCCCCGAACCTCCCCGCCCGTGGGTGTGGCGTCTCGAGGACGCCTCGGGCGCGGTGGTCGAGATCACCGGCGACCTGGCCGGTGAGTCGTTCGTCAGCCAGGCCGACGCCGAGTCGTGGGTGGGGGAGTTCTACGCCGACCTCGCCGACCAGGGCGTCGACGCGGTGACCCTCTTCGAGGCCGACCGTGAGGTCTACGGCCCGATGAGCCTGCACGCCTGAGGCCACCGCACAACTGACCCCCTGGTTTGGCCGGCCCGTGCCCGGGGCAGGAACGGGGCATGTCCGCACCCAAACGCCTCGCGCTGGTCCTTGCCGTCCTTCTCGTCGTGGGCGGTGCGGTCGCCGCGATCGTCTGGTCGACCACCTCCGACGAAGACCCGTCGGCCCTTCCCGACCGGATCGGTGACTGGGTCGCCCAGGACAGCGACGCCTTTCTCGCCTCCGTCGACGCAGACCTCGACGACGACCGCCGCGACGAGCTCATCGAGACCCGGCGCCAGGCCGACGACTACAACAGTGAACAGTTCTCGAAGGCCTTCGGCGGGGCCGATGCCCAGTCGCGTTCCTACTGGTCCGACGATGCCGACAACGGGGCCCTCATCGTGGTGGAGATCCAGGCCGACTCCGGCCCGGTGCTGCCGATCGCGTTCGGCGATCCGGAGCTCATGGGCACTGCCGTGCCCCGCGACGAGGTCGGCGAGCACGGGGACGTGCAGTGCCTCCTGAGTCGGATCAACCCTCCCCGAGCGAACGAGGACGAGGACACAGGAGACGCGGAGACAGAGGATGCCGAGCCGGACTCCGTGCTCTGCCAGCGCACGGACTCCGGGCGCACGGTGCGGGTGAGCGTGTCCGGGGTCTCGGTCGACGACGTCGTCGCGATCACCAACCAGGTCTGGGACCGCTGAGTCGAGCGATCTCGGCCAGGAGTTCTCGGCCAGGAGTTCCACGACGCGCCGCGTGGCGTTCACGCATGGGCGGCCCGGGCGGGTTAGGTTCGTAAATAGGTGAAGGGCCCTCGCAAGTATGAGTTGCAAGGGCCCTTCGATTTGATCAGACGGTGACGATTCCGATCGACAGACGTCAGCGTGGTCCCGATGACTGCGTCACCCAGATGTCGCGTCGAACCGTTCCCGGAGGAACTGCTCGTCGTACGGACCTGACTTTCGAACTGTCCCGCTCTTCCCGGAGGAAGTGCGTAGGCACAGTTCTATGCCGTGTGACCCGCGCCACGCAAGGGTTTTGGGAAACATTCCTGCGGTTGCACAGGCTCGTCGCGTGTCGTCCACAAGTCGACCCGATCTTCTCCACAGATCGACCCGATTCGTCCACAGGTGCGGAGCACGTGGCTCAGTGCAGGTGACCCAAGGACAGGTGGCTCAGGGCAGGTGGGTCAGTCGACCAGGTCGAGGATCGCGGCCAACAGTTGTTCGCCGAGCGCACGGTCCGCGTCGGGGTCGCCACCCGCGGGCAGGTCGGCGCGCGGCGTCGGCGGCTCCTCGCCGGGGAGTACGACGCGGTGCCCGGCCGCGGCCTCGAAGAGGTAGCGGGTGTCCTGACCGTGGTGGGCCCGACGGGCCACGATCTCCTCGCAGAAGGTTGCCGACTGCCAGACCCGGTCGGCTCCGCCAGCGGTGACGACCACGGACGCGTCGATGGACTCCACGGGGATCTCGTAGTCGGCGCGACTCCCGTTGAGGGCGGCCACGCTCTTCTCGTGCACCTCGCGTGCGTCCGCCAGATCCAGGCCGCTCTGGTCGACGTACGGCACCCCGGGGACCGGTTGGCCCCGCCAGGTCCACTTGGCGTCCTGGACGGGGTGGCCGTCGGCCAGGTCGGGGGACTGCCACACCACCGAGGTGGGGGACAGGGCGATCACCGCGGAGACCCGGACGTCGCGGGCGGCCACCAACAGTGCGGCCTCCGCGCCGAAGGAGGTGCCGAGGATGCCCAGCCTCCGGCACTCGTGGTCCAGACGGTCGAGGTGGGGCCAGAAGGTCTCCAGGGCGACATTGCGGGGAGTGGCCGGCTGCCCCGGGCCCCCGAACCACTGCACCGGAACCGCGGCGATCCCGTGCTCGCGCAGGACCTCGCAACGTCGTGTCTCGAGACGACCGGAGGATCCGGAGAGGACCAGGAGCCCAAGATCGGTGTGGGTCACGCCTCCATGGAAGCACGCGTCGTAGGGTGCTGTCGTGCAGCCCTACCTCGACCTCCTCCAGCGTGTCCTCGACGATGGCGTCGAAAAGGGGGACCGCACCGGTACCGGCACCCGCAGCGTGTTCGGCCACCAGATGCGGTTCGACCTGTCGTCCGGCTTCCCGCTCGTCACGACCAAGAAGGTGCACACCCGCTCGGTGTTCGCCGAGCTGCTGTGGTTCCTGCGCGGTGACACCAACGTGAAGTGGCTCCAGGACCGCGGCGTCTCGATCTGGGACGAGTGGGCCGACGAGAACGGTGACCTCGGCCCGGTCTACGGCTACCAGTGGCGCTCTTGGCCGGCTCCGGACGGCAGCCACGTCGACCAGATCAAGCAGGTCGTCGACCAGATCCGTCGCGACCCGAACTCACGGCGCCACATCGTCTCTGCATGGAACGTCGCCGACATCCCCCAGATGGCGTTGGCGCCGTGTCACACGATGTTCCAGTTCTACGTCGCGCCGTCGCAGACCGGGCCCGGCAAGCTGAGCTGCCAGCTCTACCAGCGCAGTGCCGACGTGTTCCTCGGTGTGCCGTTCAACATCGCCTCCTACGCGCTGCTGACCCACATGGTCGCCCAGGTCACCGGGCTCGAGGTCGGTGACTTCGTGCACACGTTCGGCGACGCCCACCTCTACTCCAACCACCTCGACCAGGCCCGGTTGCAGCTCACCCGCGAGCCGCGGACACTGCCCAGGCTGTCGCTCGACCCGTCGGTCACCGAGATCGACGGCTTCGACCTCGACCACATCACCCTCGACGGCTATGACCCCCACCCGGGGATCAAGGCCCCGATCGCCGTATGACGCGCGAACCGTCAATGCTTGATGCGCCAACAGGCAGTTCTTGATGGCCGAACCGGGGATTCCTGATGGCGCTCGCGTGGTGATGGTCGCGGCGTACGCGCGCAACCGGGTGATTGGCAACGGCGGCGAGATCCCGTGGCACATCTCCGAGGACTTCGCCCACTTCAAGAGGGTGACGCTCGGCCACACCCTGGTGATGGGGCGCGCGACCTACGACTCCATCGGCCGCCCCCTGCCCGGGCGTACGACGATCGTGGTCTCCCGCCAGCCCGACTGGAGCGCGGGGGAGTACGCCGACCGGGTGCTGGTCGCGCACAGCATCACCGAGGCGCTCGACCTGGCCGCCACCCAGCAGGGCGACACGATCATCGCGGGCGGCACCCAGACCTACGAGCAGGCGATGCCGTTCGCCACCCACCAGGTGCTCACCGAGATCGACCTCGAGCCGGAGGGCGACGCGCGCTATCCCGAGTTCACCGAGCACGAGTGGCGCGAGACCGAACGTATTCCCGGCCCCGGTCTCGAGTGGGTCTGGTGGGAGCGCCAGGCGCCGCCGCCGACGATCGTCGTGTCCGCGATCGCGTTCATGCGGGACCGGCAGGTGCTCACCGTCCGCAAGCGCGGCACCGGCAAGTTCATGCTGGTCGGCGGCAAGATCGAGGCGGGTGAGGCCCCCATCGACGCAGCCCGACGCGAGGCAGAGGAAGAGGTGGGCCTGAGCCCCGCTGACCTCGAGCCGCTGGGCAGCTTCGTCGGGCTGGCCGCAAACGAGCCCGGACACCTGCTCCACTCCGAGGCCTACCTGGCCACGGTCGAGGGCGAGCCGAGGATCGCGGCCGAGATCGACGAGATGCGCTGGATGGGCCTCGACGAAGCCGACGCCGAAGCACGCGACGACCTGGCGCCGTTGCTCGAGCACCACGTGCTGCCGGTGCTGCGCAAACGTTTCCCCTCGTGAGCGTGCGCCAGACGCCCAACGATCCCCCGGCACGAGAGGTGCCCTTGCAGCTTCCGTGGGAGGTCCTCCACCTCGAACGGCCTGCTGCCTCCACCTCCATGGCAGGCTGGAGGTCATGGAACTCCGTGTCTTCACAGAACCCCAGCAGGGCGCAACCTACGACGACCTCCTGAAGGTCGCGCTGGCCGCAGAGGAGCTCGGCTTCGGGGCGTTCTTCCGCTCCGACCACTACCTTGGCATGGGCACCGAGGGTCTGCCCGGGTCGACGGATGCCTGGACCACGCTGGCCGGCCTGGCCCGCGACACCACGAGCATCCGGCTCGGCACGATGATGACCTCGGCGACCTTCCGGCACCCGGGCGTGCTGGCCATCCAGGTGGCCCAGGTCGACCAGATGAGCGGTGGGCGGGTGGAGCTCGGCATCGGCGCCGGCTGGTTCGAGGCCGAGCACACGGCGTACGGCATCCCGTTTCCCTCGACCCGGCAGCGCTTCGACAACTTCGAGGAACAGCTCGCCATCATCACCGGCCTCTGGGCCACGGAGGTGGGGGAGCGTTTCAACCACGACGGCCCCACCTGGCCCATCACCGACTCCCCGGCGCTGCCCAAGCCGACCCAGGCCAAGCCGCCGGTGCTGATCGGCGGCCTCGGCAAGCGGCGTACGCCGGAGCTCGCGGCGCGCCACGCCGACGAGTTCAACCTGCCGTTCGTCGACGAAGAGACCACGCGGACCCAGTTCGACCGGGTCCGTGCGGCGTGCGAGGCGATCGACCGTGACCCGGACGAGCTGGCCTGGTCCAACGCGTTGGTGCTCTGCGTGGGCCGTGACGAGGCCGAGCTCAAGCGCCGGGCCGAGGCGATCGGCCGTGAGGTCGACGAGCTGAGGGAGAACGGGCTGGCCGGCACCCCCGACGAGGTGATCGCGAAGCTCAAACGCTTCGAGGCGCTTGGCAGCCAACGGGCCTATCTCCAGGTGCTCGACCTGTCCGATCTCGATCATCTGCAACTGGTCGCCGACGAGGTCATGCCCGCTGTCTGAACCGTGACCGCGTGCTGACATGGGTGTCCGCGCAGCCACCGGTGCACTCAAGTCGGGTTCGTGAGCGATAGCCTGTCGCCATGACCTCCGCTGCCCCCGCCGCGCCCTTCGGCCGTGTGCTCACCGCGATGGCCACTGCCTTCCACGCCGACGACTCCGTCGACCTCGAAGGCACCCAGAAGATCGCCCAGCACCTGGTTGCGAACGGCCACGACGGCCTCGTCGTCTCCGGCACGACCGGGGAGTCGCCGACCACCTCGGTCGAGGAGGACGGCCAGATCCTGGCCGCCGTCCGCGAGGCGGTCGGCGCTGACATCAAGATCGTCGCCGGCGTCGGCACCAACACCACGGCCCACTCGGTCGAGCTGGCCAAGCAGGCCGAGAAGATCGGTGCCGACGGTCTGCTCCTGGTCACCCCCTACTACAACAAGCCCTCCCAGAAGGGCGTGCTCCACCACTTCCGGCAGGTCGCCGAGACCACCAGCGTGCCCGTGATGCTCTACGACGTCCCGGGCCGCACCGCCACCGCGATCTCCCTCGAGACCTACGCCGAGGCGATCAAGATCGACTCCGTGGTCGCGGTCAAGGACGCGGTCGGCGACTTCGCTCGCGGTGTACGTCTCCAGCAGCTCGGCTACGCGGTCTACTCCGGCGACGACATCGCCAACCTCGGCTGGCTGGCCCACGGCGCCGTCGGCGTTGTCTCGGTCGTCGGCCACGTGGCCGGCAACCAGATCAAGGCCATGGTCGAGGCCTTCCACGCCGGCGACCACGCCGAGGCCCTCAACATCTTCACGCGGATGCTCCCCGCGATCGACGCCGTCATGGGTGTCCCCAACTACGGAGCGACCACCGCCAAGGCAGCACTTCAGCTGCTCGGCGTCATCGACAACCGACACGTCCGCAGCCCCCTCGTCGAACTCGACGAAGAAGAAGTGTCCGCACTTCGCACGGGGCTGGAGGCGGCCGGTCTCATCTGAGGAGAACCACTTTGAGCCATCCGCACCCCGAACTCTCCGCGCCGCACGAGCTGCCGAAGGGTGGACTGCGGATCACCCCGCTCGGCGGCCTCGGTGAGGTCGGTCGCAACATGACGGTCTTCGAGTACGACGGCCGCCTGCTGATCGTCGACTGTGGCGTGCTGTTCCCGGAGGACCACCACCCGGGCGTCGACCTGATCCTTCCTGACTTCGCCTCGATCCGGGGCCGTCTCGACGACGTCGAGGCCCTGGTGCTGACGCACGGTCACGAGGACCACATCGGCGCCACGCCGTACCTCCTGCGCGAACGCGGCGACATCCCGCTGGTCGGCTCCGAGCTGACCCTGGCCCTGCTCGGCTCGAAGCTGCGCGAGCACCGGCTCAGGGAGACCGTGCACCACGTCGTGCAGGCCGGCGACACGATCTCGTTCGGCCCGTTCGACCTCGAGTTCGTCGCGGTCAACCACTCCATCCCCGACGCGCTCGCCGTGGCGATCCGCACCGGCGCCGGCCTGGTGCTGCACACCGGTGACTTCAAGATGGACCAGCTGCCCCTCGACGGCCGCATCACCGACCTCAATGCCTTTGCCCGGCTGGGCGACGAGGGTGTCGACCTCTTCATGACCGACTCCACCAATGCGGAGGTACCCGGCTTCACCACGACGGAGAAGAGCATCGGGCCGGTGCTCGACTCGGTCTTCCACAACGCCCGCGACCAGCGCATCATCGTGGCCTGCTTCGCCTCCCACATCCACCGTGTGCAGCAGGTGCTCGACGCCGCGGTCGCCCACGGTCGCAAGGTCGCGTACGTCGGTCGCTCGATGGTGCGCAACATGGCCATCGCCCGAGACCTTGGCTACCTCAACGTGCCCAAGGGCGTCATCGTCGACGCCAAGGAGCTGGCCGACCTCGCGCCGCACAAGCAGGTGCTGATCTCCACGGGGTCCCAGGGTGAGCCGCTCTCCGCCCTGTCCCGGATTGCCCAGCGCAACCACAACTTCGTGCACATCGAGGAAGGCGACACCGTCGTGCTCGCCTCGTCGCTGATCCCCGGCAACGAGAACGCGGTCTACCGGGTGATCAACGGTCTCTCGCGCTGGGGTGCGAACGTCGTGCACAAGGGCAATGCACTGGTGCACGTCTCCGGCCACGCCAGTGCCGGTGAGCTGCTCTACTGCTACAACATCGTCAAGCCGAAGAACGTGCTGCCGATCCACGGCGAGATCCGCCACATGCGGGCCAACGCCGCTCTGGCTCGCGCCACCGGCGTCGAGAGCGTCGTCGTCGCCGAGGACGGTGTGGTCGTCGACCTGGTCGACGGCAAGGCAGAGATCGCGGGCAAGGTCGAGTGCGGCTACGTGTTCGTCGACGGCACCTCCGTCGGCGACATCACCGAGTCGTCGCTCAAGGACCGGCGCATCCTCGGCGAGGAGGGATTCATCTCCGTCATCGTGGTCGTCGACTCGCAGTCCGGCCACGTGGTCAGTGGTCCCGAGATCCACGCCCGCGGCTTCGTCGAGAACGAGCACACCTTCAACGGCATCAGGCAGCCGATCATCGACGCGCTCGACAAGGCGATGTCCGACGGCGTCAACGACACCCACCAGCTGCAGCAGACCGTGCGTCGGGTCATCGGCCGCTGGGTGTCGAACAAGCACAAGCGTCGCCCGATGATCGTCCCGGTGGTCATCGAGGCCTGAGCGGCTCGGCTCCGCTCGCCCCACCCGCTCGCTCTCACCCCGCAGTTACCGAACAGTCCGCAGGTTCTCGGCGCCGAAAACCTGCGGACTGTTCGGTAACTCAAGGGGCAGACACAACTGACAACGGGTCAGCGGATCCTCTTGCCGTTGTCCTTGACCTTCACCGCCTTCGTGGTGACCACCAAGGTCTTGTGGCCCTGACGGACGATCGTGATGCGAGCCGTCAGTCTCTTCTTGCGATCCGCCTTCCGGATCACGTGGGCCCGCTTGGTCGATCCCTTGATCGCCTTGCCGTTGCGCATCCACCGGTAGGTGACCTTGGCACCCGGGGCAGCCGACCGCAGCCGGATCTGCTTGACGCCCAGGGCCACCTTGACCTTCTTGTTCACCTTGTTGGTGCCCTTGAGAGAGATCTTCCCGCCCGCCCACACGGGAGCCGTTGCTCGGACCACCGGCGCGCCGGAGGCGGTCATCGTCCGTGACTGATAGCCGGCCCGGGTGGCTGTCACGACGAAGGAGACGACGCGGCCGACGTCCTTGAGACCCAACGTGTAGTCGGTGCCGGTGGCGCCGGGGATCGGTGCGCCATCTCGCTCCCAGCGGCGAGTGAGCTCCGTGCCCGCCGGCCACTGGCCGTCGTCGCCGGTGAGGTTCTCGCCGAAGACGCGCTTGCCGGTGATGGTGGGGGGAGAGGTCGGAGCAAGCGTGCCGGTGGTGACCACCGCGGTGAACGCGGTGTAGGCATGGCCTGCCCAGTGACCCGGCCGCTGGGCAGTCACGCCGACCCGGATCCGCTTGCCGAGATCGGCCGCCGACGCCGTGTATTCCTCGCCGTGGCCGACGGGGTCGACGGTGCCCTCCCGGAACCACTCGTAGGCGTAGCTCTCGGGGGCGTTGGTCCAGGTGCCCGGGACAGCCGTCAGCGTCTGCCCGACCTGAGGCGTGCCTGACACGGAGGGGGTGGTCTGGTTGACCGGCTTGGGGCCGAGGTCGACCACGGCAGTGGAAGGCGAGTACTCATCCTTCACGCACGGGGTCAGGGCGCCGATCCCGCGGACCCACAGGCGGATGGTCTTGTTCTGGTCCTCGGCCCGGACTGTGTAGTTCAGGGTTCGGCTGGTCGTGTTCGGGTAGCTGGTGACGGAGCCGACGGCTTTGCCGCCGACGTACCACTGCACCTGCAGCGTCTTCGTGCTGCTGTTCCACACCCCGCTCCTCGCGGTGACGCTCTGACCGACGACCGGCCTGGTGGGGCTCGTGGGCGACAGGATGGCGGGATCGGTGGTGGCCGCGATGACGGGGCAGGGGACACCCGGGTCGTCCGGCAGTTCCGGCCCGTCACAGTCGAGGCAATTCGCGGCATGGACGCCGGGCGCGGTGAGCAGGGCCGCCACGACGGTGGTCGCCACGAGTGTGGTGCTGGTTCGCATCAGGGTGCGCAAACCCATGGGTTGACTCCTCTGGTCGAGATGGAATCCGCGGGTCGCGCGATCGGCGGCCGGAACACGGATCGCTGAGTCTAGGAAGGCGATCCGAGCTGCCGCGTCGGCCGAAGGTCGTGACTTCAGGTCAACCTTCGGATGACGGGCGAGGGTGCGGCACGGCGCTCCTGCTCAGCCCGATCTGATGTCCGAGCACCACGGCCTGGACCCGGTCACGCACCTCGAGCTTGGTGAGGAGCCGGGTGACGTAGGTCTTCACGGTGGCCTCACTGAGGTGCAGGCGGGCGGAGATCTCCGCATTGGACAAGCCGTCACCCAGCGCGTGCCAGACCTCGAGCTCGCGTGCGCTCAACCGCTCCACCAGATCGTTCGCCCCAGCGGGTGCAGCGGTGGAGCCCTGGAGGTAGGCGTCGACGAGTCGTTGCCCGACGGGGCGGGAGAACACCAACCGGCCGGCGTACGCATCGCGCACAGCGGCCGTGATCTCCTCGGGCGGGCTGGTCTTGAGGAGGAAGCCGTCGGCTCCGGCGCGCAGTGCCCCCGCGACGTAGTCATCGAGGTCGTAGAGCGTGAGCATGAGTACGGCGGCGCGCAGCTGGTCGGTCCGGATCCGGTGCAGCCCGGCCAGGCCGTCATGGTCGGGCATCTCGACGTCCATCAGGACGACGTCGGCGTCGTGGTGGGCGGCCAGCTCAGCGGCCCGCAGCCCGTTCTCCGCCTCCGCGGCGACCGTGATGTCGTCGGTGGCCTCGAGGATCGAACGGATGCCGTTCCTGACCAGGGGCAGGTCGTCGGCCACCACCACGCTGATCATGTGCCGCTCCGAATCGCCGAGGGGAGAGGAAAGCGGGCCGAGACCCGGAACCCCGACCCGCCGGGACCGGCCGAGAAGTGCCCGTGGCTGGCCACGACCCGCTCGCGCAGTCCGTCCAGCCCCCATTTGCCGCTTGGTGTGGAAGGTACCGCTCGCCCCGGCCCCGTGTCCTCGATTTCGATGATCAGGTGCTGCCGCTGACGGGCCACCACGACGCTCACCTCCGACCCGGGCGCGTGTCGTCCGCAGTTGGTGAGGGCTTCCTGGACCACCCGGTAGCAGACCGTCGCGAGGTCCGGCGTGGGCAGCGTCGGCAGGTCGAGCCGCAAGGCCACCGACATTCCGCAACGGCGCCACTGCTCGACGAGGGCGACGAGCTCCTGGCCCAGCGAGCTGCTGTCCAACGCGGTGTGGTCGGCGCCGGACCCGGCTGGGGTCGGCAGCAGCGGGTTGCTGGCAGTGCGGGCCTGCTCACCGGCATCCTTGGCGATGCGAAGGGCGGCGACGGCCTTCTCCGGAGCAGAGCCCAGATTCGCCTCGGCAGCGCTGACCTGGAGCAGCATCACTCCGACCGCGTGGCTGGTGGCGTCGTGCAGGTCGCGGGCGATGTGCACCCGCTCCCGGTGCACTGCCGCGGCGACGTCGCGCTCGATCGCGGAGCGCAGCACGTCGGACTCCTCACGGGCCCGACGGAGGATGCGGTCGGGCTCGCCCCAGGCGCGGCTGCTCGAGACGGAGACCAGGAGTACGGCGGCGATGAAGGCCGTGCCGTCGGTCCCGAACCGTGTGCCGAGGGCGAGCGCAGCGACACAGACAGCGGCCGCACAGGCGCGTCCCTCCGTGGTGTCGTTGCTGCCGAGCAACCACAGCACCGCGGCCACGCCCGCCGCGACGAGAAGCAGCGCGTCAGGGTCCGCCGGAGGCTGCCACACCAGCAGCGACATCGCGGCGGCGAGCAGGGCACCTGCGGTGAGTGGGGTCGTACGTCGCAACGCGAGGGCCGCGACCACTCCTGCATAGGCGAGTGGCAGCCAGCGTTCGTCGGCCCAACCGTCGACCAGCAGCAGGGTGCTGACCGCCACCGACGCGCCTGCCGCTGCCAACACGAGGTCGAGCAGCAGCGGGGTGGATCGAGCTGTGGTTGACGGAGCGGCTGTGACCGGCTCGGCGCGCAGCAGGACGAGCAGGTTGCGCAGCTCCTCGACGGTGCGGCTGCCGCGGTCCCGGATCAGGCGGACCCGTGCCAGGGGCGGCCGTTCCATCCGCAAGGCGTCGTCGATGGCATCGACCATGTCGTGGACGGCGTGACGGAGGTCCGCCGCGGCGCTGTCGGCGACCCGACGCCGCTCGGCCTCGGCCTGCGGCCTGGCCAGCGCGACGGGGTCGGTCGAGGCGAGTCGCTCGGCCTCCGCCACGGCCCGGTCCGCGGCCAGGGCCCGGTGGCGGATCAGTCGGCCGAAGAGCCAGAAGGATCCGAAGACGAGGAGCGTGACGACCAGCTTGCGGATGGTGAGGCCGTCGCGCAGCGCCGCCGGGAGAGCGGTGACCGCGATCGCGAGGAGGCCGACCCAGGGCGCCGAGGTTCGACGTCCGACCCACCCGAGAACGAGGGCTGCGCCGGCGAGCAGCTCGAGGGAGCCGTAGCGGCTGCCGGTGGCCAGCTGGACGAGGCTCGCAGCACCGAGGAACAGGATCGGCAGCCAAGGCTGCCGGCGCGCCAGGAGTACGGCTCCGGTCGCCAATGGCACGGCAAGGAGGGCCGGCGCGGAGCGCTCGTCGATGAAGAACGTCGTCCAGGCCGCGGTGAAGAGCGCGGGCACGAACGTGGGCCATCGGAGCACCGTCCACGTCATGGGCGGCACTGTGCACCACAATCACCGCTCGTGTGCTGGGAACGCGGAAACTCCTGCCCGGGGCCGGTGTCGGCCCGGCGTCAGTCCCTTGCCCGTGTGGCCGTCGCCAACAGGGCAACCGCGGGGAACACCAGCTCGTCGCCGTCGAGCAGCTCCCGGTTGAGGTCGTCGTACGACGAACGCATGCGTCGCCGAGTGGCCTCGTCCTGCTGCAGCAGGGCCTTGCCGATGCCGCCGATGCCGGCCTGGAGGCCCCGCCAGAACCGGTTGGGGTGGATGCGCCACGTGCACGACACCTCGTCCGCGCGCACGTCGACCAGTCCGACATCGCGGCACAGGGCCGCCGTCCCCTCGAGGGAACGGTCGAAGTCCATCTCGGGTGGCAGCTTGTCGAAGGTGGGTGGTGTCGCGCCGGAGGCGTCCAGCACGGCGCCGAAGAGCGTGCCCTGCACGGTCGGGCGGTTGGGCCAGACGGTGAAGAGCACGCGCCCACCCGGTCGGGTGGCCCGCGCCAGCTCCGCGACGCCGGCCCGCGGGTCGCCCACGTGGTTGATCACGAAGTTCGCGATGACGACGTCGAAGCTGGCATCGTGGACCGGGAGTCGGGGGAGCGAGGCCCGCACGAGGGTCACCTCCTCCGGCACGTGGTCACCGGCGATCCTGAGCATGTCGACATCGGGCTCGACTGCGGTGAGACCGGCACCGGTCGCGGCGATCGCGCGGCTCAGGAGCCCGGTGCCGGCCCCGACCTCCAGCACGTCGGTGTCGCTGTCGAGCTCGGCCTCGTGCAACAGCGCCGGGATCGTGCCGGCGCAGAGGTGGGCGAAGGTGTCGGCGTAGGCATCGGCCACACCGCTCCAGTTGCCAGGCCCGCGAGTGTCAGTCGTCATCGGCGAACACCCTACGAGCCCGGGCTCTCGTTCAGGTTGACGCCGCCACCAGTTCGACAGTCGGGTCGAGGTCGATCACCTGGTCCATGCCGGCAAGGCCGATCGTGTCGTGGGTGATCCAGACCAGGCTGCAGCCGGTGCTCGCGCCGAGCAGGTCGTCGGCGACGGCACGGGCCGTGGCCGCGTCGAGGTGGGCCGTCGGCTCGTCGAGCACGAGGACGTCACGTCCGGCCAGCACCGCCCGGGCCAGGCCGATGCGGGCACGTTCACCTCCGGAGACCTCGACACCACCGTCCCCGATCCGCGTGTGCAGGCCCGCGGGCAGGCCATCGACCCAGGAGCCCAGGTGGGCGGCCCGCAACGCCACGTCCACCTCGGCGTCATCGGCTTCAGGACGTGCCAGACGAACGTTCTCGACGAGCGTCGAGCCGAAGAGGTAGGGGTCGTCGTCGAGCAGCCCGACCACGCGGCGTACGTCGTCTCCGTCGAGGTCGGTGACCGGGGTGCGGCCGAGGTCGTGGCGACCGGCGTGCACCGGAAGCAGCTTGAGCAGGGTCAGCGCCAGGGTCGACTTGCCCGAGCCGGACGGACCGGTGATGCCGATGCGTCGTCCGGGCGTCAGGTCGAGGTCGAGGCCGGTGACGACAGCGGCGTCCGGGGTCCAGCCGATGGTGGCGCCGGAGAGGGTGATCGTGGGGTCGTTGTCGAGATTCTCCGGGTGGGACGGCTCGGCGACGACGGGTTCGAGGCCGGTGAGCGAGGCGATGCGCCGGTGCGCGGCCGACGTACGCACCAGCAGCGCGCCGGCGTCCGCCAGGGGAGCGGTGACCTCGGCCAGGGCCAGCGGGAGCAGCAGGAGCAGTGCCAGCATGGGGCCGCTGGTGGCTCCGTCGGCGAGGGCGGGTGCGCCCACCACGGCGACCGCGACCGTGCCGAAGCCGGCGGTCAGCACGGCCACCGCGCGGCCGATCGCGACGCCGGCGACTGAGCCGTTGAGATGCGCCGCCAATCGCCGGCCGGAGGCATCCGCGTCGGTCAGGGCGCGCTCGGCAGCACCCCAGAGGACCCACTGGCGAGCGGAGCCGATCAGGTCCGCGGTGCGTCGCCCGACGTCGGCACGTGCCGCCACGAACGCGTTTTCGTGGCGCCGGGCCCCCGCCCAGGCGACGAGGAGGGTGGCGCTCCCCCCGACCGCCGAGACTCCGACGACCGGGAGCACGGCCATGGGGAGCAGGAACCAGGCGAACGCGCCGGCGATCGCGGTGACACCGAGCCACGCGGCGATCGGCAGCCGGACCCGCAGGAGGTGGTCGAGGCGGGAGTCGACGTCGTCGACGACACCGGTCAGGACGTCGCCCTGGCGGCCGATGCGTCCCGGGACCAGGGGCACCAGCCTGGCGAACACCTCTGCCCGCCGGTCGGACAGCTCGCGAAGGGCGAGGTCGTGACCGAGCAGCCTCTCGACGTAGTGCAGCGCGGGCCGGGCCAGGCCGAAGGTGCGTACGCCGACGATGGCGACGGTGAGCATCAGGATCGGCGGCTGCTCGGCACTGCGTGCGATGAGCCAGCCCGCGGTCGCGGTCAGGGCGACGCCGGATGCCGCGCCGAGCGTGGCGAGGAGGACCACGAGTGCCCACCGCCAGGTGCGCGTCGAGTCGGCACGTGTGGTCGCCAGATCCCCCCGGGTCGGCACGCGTTGACGGGTGACCGCGTCAACTCGCGCCGACTCGGCGTCCGAATCGGTGACCTCGTGCCACCTCGGCGAGGGAGGCGTGGCCGTGACGGGCGCGAGTGGGGCGAAGTCGGCGAGGTCGATGACCTGGTCGGCCACCTCCACCACGGCCTGCCGGTGGGCCACGACCACCACGGTGCTGGTCTCGGCGAGCAGCCGGATGACGTCGAGGATGATCCGCTCGGAGTCGGCGTCGAGGTGGGCGGTCGGCTCGTCGAGGAAGACGTAGGGACGCTCGGCGAGCACCACCCTCGCCAGCGCCAAGCGCGCTCGCTGGCCGGCGGACAGGCCAAGCCCGTCGTCGCCCAGCAAGGTCTCCAGCCCGTCCGGGAGGGAGCGGACGAGGCCGGCGAGATCCACCGCCGCGAGGGCTCCGTAGAGGTCGGCCTCGGTGGCCTCCGGCCTGCCCAGGCGCAGGTTGGCGGCGATGGTGTCGGCGATCAACCAAGGTCGCTGGGGCAGGTGCGCGACCCGCGCCCGCCACGTCGTACGTCGGATGGCCGCCAGGTCGTCGCCACCGGCCCGGACCATGCCGTCGGCCAGCTCGAGCTCGCCCAGCAGGGTGTGCAGCAGGGTGCTCTTGCCGCACCCCGACGGGCCGATGACTGCGGTGATCGTGCCGGGCCGGAGCTGCGCGCTGAGTCCCCGCACGACGGGTGCGCGGTCGGGCCAGGCCAACGACACGTCGTCGAGACGGATCGTGCGGGGCGAGCCATCAAGGATTGCCGGTTCGGGCATCGAGAATTGCCTGTTCGCGACACAAGAATCGCCGGTTCGGGTGAGCTCGGAGATGGCGGTGAAGGTGGCGGTTCCCTCGGCGGCGGAGTGGAACTCGGCGCCCACACGACGGATCGGCCAGTAGGCCTCGGGCGCCAGGAGCAGCACCGTCAACGCGGTGCGCAGGTCCAGCGAACCGCCGGCCAGGCGCAGGCCCACTGAGACCGCGACCAGTGCAACCGAGATGGTGGCGATCAGCTCGAGTGCCGCGGACGATGCGAAGGCGAGCTTCAAGGTGTCCACGGTGGCCCGACGGTGGCGGTCGGTGACCACGCGGATCTGGGCCACCTGCGCCGTGGCGCGGCGGTTGGCCACGAGGGTGGGCAGGCCGCGCACCACGTCGAGGAAGTGACCGGCCAGGGTGCCCAGCGCACGCCACTGACGGTCGGCCTTCTCGCGGGTGGTCATCCCGATCAGCACCGCGAAGACCGGCAACAGCGGCAGCGTGAGCAGCACGATCAGCGCGCTGAGCCAGTCCTGTGACGCGATCGCCACGAGCGTGATCACCGGCAGCACCACGGCGAGCACCAGCGCCGGCAGGTAGCGGGTCAGGTAGGGCTCGACCGCAGCCACGCCGCGGGTGGCCAGGGTGGTCAGCTCACCGCGCCGGCGGCGCCCCAGGTCGGTCGCCGACTGCCCCAGCGCCGATCGCAGCACCAGGTCGCGCAGGCGTACGCCGACCTGTCCCGCTGCACGGGCGGCCGCCGCGTCGACGGTGCGCCCGAGCACGGCCCGACCGACGGTGATCCCGGCGAACCACCAGGCAGCGGCGTGCCATCCGGATCCGGCAGGGGTTTCCAGCACACCGGCGACCAGAGCCGCTCCGGCGAATGCCTGGGCGACCACCAGCAGTCCGGCGAGCACGTTGCCGACGACCACCACGGCGAGTGATCGCCTGGCCGGAGCAAGGTGGGGGAGCACCTCGGGGTCGAGGGGCCTCATCGCTGTCCAGCTCCCTGGCCGGCCAGCTCGGGCGTGGGGATGTGATGCGTGGCGATCCGCTTGCGGAAGATCCAGTAGCTCCACGCCTGGTAACCGATGACGATCGGGGTGAACACCAGCGCCACCCAGGTCATCACCTTCAGCGTGTAGGCGGTGGCCGCCGCGTTCGTCGCGGTCAAGGAGTTGGCCGCGTCGGTGGTGGACGGCATCACGTCGGGGAACAGCGCCAGGAAGAGACCGGACACGGCGAACCCGATGGTCACGAACGTGCCGGTGAACGCCCAGCCCTCCCGGCCCCGCGCCGCGGCGACCAGTCCGGTGACCAGCGTCAGCCCGGCCAGGACGAAGGCGACCGCGCTGTTCGTCGTACCGGTGATGGCCTGGGTCCAGACCATGAAGGCCGCCGCGGCCACGGCCGCTGTCGCCCCGAGGCGAACGGCGAGGGCGCGGGCACGGTGGCGGATGTCCCCGTCGGTCTTCAGCGCGATGAACATCGCACCGTGGGTCAGGAACAGCAGGGTGGTGACCACGCCGCCGAGCAGGCCGAACGGGTTGAGCAGGGTCAGCGTGCTCCCGGTGAACTCGAAGGACTCGTCGATCGGGACCCCGCGCACGATGTTGGCGAACGCGACGCCCCACAGGAACGCGGGCACCAGCGAGCCGTAGATGATGGCGCGGTCCCAGTTGGCCTGCCAGTGCGCCTCGGGTCGCTTGTGGCGGTACTCGAAGGCGAGTCCGCGCACGATCAGCGCCACCAGGATCGCCAACAGGGGCAGGTAGAACCCGCTGAACAACGTGGCGTACCACTCGGGGAACGCGGCGAAGGTGGCGCCGCCGGCGACCAGCACCCACACCTCGTTGCCGTCCCAGACCGGGCCGATCGTGTTGATCATGACCCGGCGCTCGGTGTCGTTCTTGGCCAGGACGGGCAGCAGCATGCCGACGCCGAAGTCGAACCCCTCCAGGGTGAAGTAGCCGATCCAGAGGACGGCGATCAGGATGAACCAGAGCGTGGTGAGTTCCATCTCGACTCCTAGTAGGCGAACGTCAGCGGGGCATCGTCGTCGTCGGAGTCACCCGACGAGCGCAGCGACGGGTCGGGTGGCTCGACGAACGGTTCGGCGCCTGCCTTGACGTACTTGATGAGCAGGCCGAACTCGATCACCGCGAGCACGGCGTAGAGCGACGTCAGCACCAGCAGCGACGTGAGCGCCTCGCCGACCGAGACGCCGGGGGAGACCGCGTTGTCGACGGTCATCAGTCCGTAGACCACCCACGGTTGGCGGCCCATCTCGGTGAAGATCCATCCGAAGGAGTTCGCGAAGACCGCGGCAAACGGCAGCGACAGGGCGAGCCAGGACCACCACCTGGACCTGGGTCGGCGGCCTCCGCGCAGCGCCCACAGCAGCAGGGCGGCCCCGGCCGCGGCGCCCATGCCCAGGCCGATCATGAAGCGGAACGACCAGTAGGTCACCGGGATCACCGGCACGTAGTCGCTGGGGTGGTAGTACGTCGCGCCCGGATCGGTGCCGTACTCCGCGGCGTACTTCTCTCGCAGCGGGTTGATGCCCTCGACCTTGCCGTCGAAGGTGCCGGTGCCGAGGAACGAGAGCAGGCAGGGAACGGTGACGGCGAACTTCTCGTGCTTCCCGTCGGGTGTGCCGACGGTGAACACCGAGAACGGGGCGCAGGAGTCCGAGGTCTCGTAGAGGCCCTCGGCCGCCGCCATCTTCATCGGCTGCACCTCGGTCATCACCTTGCCCTGGAAGTCGCCGGTGATCGCGGTGCCGAGGCCGGCGACCAGCACGATCCAGGCACTGATCCGGACTCCGGTGAGATACATCGGCCGGTCCTCGTCCTTGGTGCGCCGGCGCAGGTGGAGCCAGGCCGAGACGCCCAGCACGAACGCGCCACCGGTGAGGTAGCAGGCGGCGACGACGTGCGGGAAGGCGACCACCTGCACCTTGTTGAACATCACCGCCCAGAAGTCCGTGAGCTCGGCGCGCCCGGTCTCGGGGTTGTAGGAGTGGCCGACCGGGTGCTGCATCCACGAGTTCGCGGCCAGGATGAAGTACGACGACAGCAGGGTGCCGATGTGCACCAGCCACATGCAGCCGGCATGCATCCATCGGGGCAGCTTGTCCCACCCGAAGATCCACAGGCCCAGGAACGTCGACTCCATGAAGAAGGCGAGCAGCCCCTCGATGGCCAGGAACGAGCCGAAGACGTCGCCGACGAAGCGGGAGTAGTCGGACCAGTTCATCCCGAACTGGAACTCCTGCACGATCCCGGTGACCACGCCGATCGCGAAGTTGATCAGGAACAGCTTGCCGAAGAACTTGGTCAGTCTCAGGTAGGTGGGGTTGTTCGTGCGGATCCACATCGTCTCGAAGATCGCGATGATCGCCGAGAGGCCGATCGTGATCGGCACGAACAGGAAGTGATAGACGGTGATGATCCCGAATTGCCAGCGGGCAATGTCGACGACGTCCATGAGTTGCTCCCGGTGGAGGTTGTCTACGACAACGAGTAGTAGATACGACCCAGCGTAGTACGACATGGGGACGTAGGTACAGTTGGCCCCATGGCAGCCGCGAAGTCCCGCTCGAAGTTCCGTCCGTCCGGTCGTCCGTCAGGTCGACTGGGCGACTTGGAACGTGCCGTCATGGAGGTGCTGTGGTCCAGCGCCGACGATCAGGCGTGGACTGTGCGCGAGGTCCACGCCCAGCTCGTCGAGTCCCGCGACATCGCCTACACGACGGTGATGACCGTCCTGGATCGCCTCTCCAAGAAGGGCGTCGTCCACCAGGAGCGCGACGGTCGGGCCTATCGCTACCGCGCCGCCGCCTCCCGGGGAGCGATGACCGCCGACCTGATGCGCGAGACGCTCAGCGACTTCGGTCGCGACAGCCGGGAGTCTGCCCTCGTGGCCTTCGTCGAGGAGGCCAGCGCCGACGACATCGCCGCGCTGAAGCAGGCCCTGGCCGATCTGACCGGGCCCGACTCCTGATCCGATGACCACCCTCGTCCTCGGTGTGCTGGCCGTGCTCCTGGCCGGCCCGGTGCCCTCCGTGATGGCCCGCCTGCCCCGGCTGCGCCGTACGCCTCGCGCGGCGATGCTGCTGTGGCAGAGCGTTGCCCTGGGCGCGGTGCTGGCGGCCGTCGGCGCCGGCCTCTCGCTGGTCACGGACCACACCTGGCGCGGCGCGCCCGACCCACTCAGCTGGGCGATCGCCGGGGTCGCCCTGACCCTCACCGTCATGGTGGTCGGCCGGCTCGCGCTCAGCGGACACCGGGTCGGTACGACGTTGCGCGCCCTGCGCCGGCGTCACCGAGAGCAGCTCGATCTGCTGTCGTACGCCGGCCCCGGCGCGCGGGTGCTCGAGCACGACGTGCCCGTGGCCTACTGCGTCCCGGGGATGCAGGGTGCGCGGGTCGTCGTGTCGGCAGGTGCGTTGCAGCGGCTGAGCACCGTCGAGATCGAAGCAGTCCTGGCCCACGAGCGAGCCCACCTCAGGGCACGCCATGACCTGGTCCTCGAGGCGTTCAGCGTGCTGCACCGGGCGTTCCCTCGCTGGGTGTCGAGCGAGGCCGCGCTGGGGGAGGTGCAGCTGTTGGCCGAGGTGCTCGCCGACCGGGCCGCGACCCGGGTGTCGGGCCCGGTGGCACTGGCCCGAGCCCTGGTCACCCTGGCCGAGGGGCGCGCGCCCCAGGCCGCGTTGGGCGCCACGGGAGTGGCGCTCGTCGAGCGGGTCCGCCTGCTCGACGACGGCGACCACCCGATGCAGGCCGCCGTGCTGCTCCTGCTCGCCGGTGCCGTGATCGCCGTCCCGACCGCGTTCGTGGTCGTCCCCTGGCTGGCCGCCCTCGCCTGAGCCGTTCCACGGAAGAGCAGAGAGGCCCTGCCCGGACGAATCCGGACAGGGCCTCCTTGAGTTGCGTCAGGTCGGTGTTGCTACTTCTTGACCTTGATGACGAACTTGGCCTTGCCAGCCTTGACCGTGTCAGAACCGGCGTAGTCGGCAACCAGGTTGTTCTTGCCGACCTTCAACTTCTTGCCCTTGACCTTGATCACGACCTTGCCGGCCTTGAGCGTGCCCTTGGCGACGACCGTCTTGCCCTTGGTGATCGTCACCTTGCCGGTCACGTCGGTGTCGGGCGCGGTCACCTTGACGGTCACCTTGCTGGCCTTCTTCCGCTTGATCGTCTTCGGCTTCGGCGTGGCCTTGACCGTCGATGCGACCTTCTCGACACAGTCGAGTACCTTGATGTTGTCGACGTACCAACCGTCGACGCCACCACAGCCGTCACGACCGATGGCGAACCGGATCTGGATGGTGTCTCCGGGGGTGACGCCGGCAGCCGTCAGGTCGACCTGCGACTCGCCCCAGCTGCCGAACGGCGTGCCCGGGTCGGTGCCCGAGAAGCCCGGCTGCCCCTCCAACGGGTTCGTGCTCTGCTCTGCGGCGGTGGTGAGCTGGCCCGGACCGTTGAAGGTGTAGGCCTCCGTGGCGATGGGAGCGAACTCGCCACCGTTGACGCTCAGCTGGACGTTTCCGCCGTCGTAGCCGACCTCGGTCGCGATGTAGTGCTCGAATGTCATCCGAGGCGCCGCGGCCTCCTCGGGAACCACGATGTCGGCACTGGTCATGAAGTTGACGCTGGAGATGTCGTCACTGTCAGGAATGCAGTCACCTTGGTCGGGCGCGTTGCCCTTCGCGACGGAGCTGGTGTGCTTGCCGCGGTATTCCGAGGTGGTCTGCCAGTCGGCCGGCTCCGGGTAGGCGGAACCCTCCGGGGCCTCGCCCTCCAACGTCCAGTTGTCCATGCCGTTCTCGAAGTCCTCGGTGAACAGTTCGTCGGTGGCGAAGTCATCACCACATGCCGACGGGGCGTTCGGGTCGAGCAGCGGCTGCCAGGCGCATTCCTTGGTCGGGTCGAGACGGAACTCCACGGCCCGGGTCATCGCGGCGACCTGTGCGCAGTCGTCGGCGGTGATCTTGTCGTAGTTCACCTTCGAGTCGTTCGGACGGACCGAGAGCTTCTTGATCGCCTTGTTGGTCAGGTCGGCGCAGGAGGCCTCGAGCGAGTTGGCGTGGTCGGTGAAGTTGCTCACCGGCGTCTGGTAGACGGTCATCGCTTGGTAGTAGATGGCCGCTGCCTTGTCGAGGCCGATGCCCTTGACCGTGACGCCGTTGTAGTTGCCGCCGTCGACCAGCAGGGCGTAGCCGTGGTTGACCACGCCGGAGTTGCCGTGCACGCCGCCGTTGTCGTCGGTCGAGCACTTGTACTCGGCGTCGGAGACCTTGCCCGGGTCACCGGCACAGGTCGGCATCCACATGTCGCGGATGGCGCCGCCGAAGGCACTCGACTTCTCGCCGACCAACCAGCGGTAGGACTCGTCGGTCTCGGCGGAGCCGGAGAGACGGATCGTGCCGTTGGCGGTTGCACTGGCGCCCTGGATGCTCTTGGCGTCGTCGTAGGCGATGCCGATCACCGGGATCGACATCGGCTCCTCGAGGCCACCGCCGGGACCGAACGGGCCGCCGCCGGGGGAGTTGCCGATGATGACGCCGGTGGCGCCGGCGTCGAGTGCGTTCTGGGCCTTGATCGTGAAGGCGCAGGTGCCGCGGTAGACCAGGGCGAACTTGCCCTCGACCTCGGCAGCGTTGGTCAGCGGCGTGCAGGCGTCGTCGGCCGCGGGGCCGTCGGTGTTCTCCTCGTCGGTGGCCAGCACGATGTCACCGCTGACGCCGGTGGTGTCAGGCACAGCGGCCCAGGATGCGGGACCGGCAAGGCAGATCTTCTTGACGTCTGCCGGGCTGTTCACGACGAGCTGTACGGCGCGGGGGCCGTTCTCTGCACAGAGGCCGACGGTGCGCTTCTTGGTGAGGTCACCCTCACCCTCGTCGAGACGGTTGTTGATCAGATCGACGGTCTCGCCCCAGATGTCGGAGTAGCCCTCGTTGAGTGCGCCCGACTGCCACTGGTAGATCAGGCCGTGGGTGTACTCGGTGTAGGCGTGACCCCACTCGTGCGCCACGACGTCGTCGGAGGAGACGCCGTCGCAGTAGTTGGTGGTGGAGCCGTTCCAGTTGGCGTTGGGGCAGGCGATGGCAGGATCGTTGTTGATCGTCTGCATCTTGTGGCCGTTGCCGTCGTAGGAGTCGCGACCGAAGCCGTTCTTGAAGAACCAGTAGGCCTCGCCGGTCGACTTGACCATGCTCTCCTGGTCCTCGTTGAGGTCACCGGGAAGCGGGTCACCCTCCTTCCACACGAGGGTCAGGTTGCGGTCGGGGTCGGCCTCGTAGAGCTCGCGGTCGAGGGCGTTGTCGATCATCGAGTAGCGGTTGACGACCTTGCCGGTGTTGGCGTTGAGGAACACCATGTCGCGCACGTTCTTCTCGTTGGTGACCTCGATCTGGTAGACCAGCTCGGCGTCGCCCTCGATGCCCTGGACCAACCCGTGGCGGTAGACGACCAGGTCGTTGGACGTCGCCTTGATGCCCGCCGTGTTGGCCTTGCCGTCGGTGGTCGGGGGCTGTGCCTTGACCAGCGTGACGGCGCGGTTGCCGGCGTCGGCCTCGGTGATCTTGGGGGTCACCGAGAGGTTCAGGTCAGGAACGGCCTCGCCGTTGACGCGGGTCAGGTTGCCCGACTTGTCGACGAACGCGCGGATCAGGGTGCCGAAGACCGGGACGTCCTTGTAGGTCTGGACGTAGCTGATGCTGGTTCCGACGTCGTTCTTGGCGATGCTGTCGCGGCTCAGCTGACCGCCGTCGGCACCGAACGCCTCGGCGTACTTGTCGAGGTAGGCGTCGGCCTTGGCGGCGGGGGAGCCGTTGTTGGTCGGCAGCAGGTCACCGCCGCGGGGGGCTCGGACGAAGCCGACCTTCCCGGTGGCGTCTTCCTTGCTGATCGACGGGCTGCCGTCCGCGTCGTTGCGCATCTCCTGCACCAAGGACTTGTCGTCCGGTTTTGCTGGCGCGGAAGCGGCGCTGGCGTTGAGGGCGGGAACGGCGGCTAGGCCCGCTCCCACCACGGCCAGGGCTATGCCCTGCCTGAGGAACTTCACGATGGTGCCCTCCATTTTCAGTTACCGAGTGCCACGACGGGGGTGTGCCATGACTTGGGTCACATTAGAGTTTCCTGAGGAAGTGGTCTAGGCCGCGCAGAAGATTTCAGGTAACGGGTTGGTCACCGCGGATTCTGTGGCACCGACAGGGCGGGACGCCTTGGTTGCGGACGAAGCCCGAGATTGGCCCAAGCCGGGCGCGACACGCATCGTGTGGTCCGTGTGACTGGAGTGACGATCACATAGAGTCCTGAGCATGGCGACCCGTACGTCTTCCCCGCCGGGTTCGCGGAGCAAGAGCACGTCTGCAAAGGCAGGCTCGAGCACCCGAACTCGGAGTACAGGCAGCCAGGCCAAGCGAAAGCCGACGCCAAAGCGCAAGCCATCGACGGCGAAGCGCACGGCCCCTCGAGCAGTACGCAACGGACCTGGCCCGATTCTGCGCGTCTTCGTGGCGTTGGGCAGTGGCCTCGCAGCCGTGTGGCTGGGCATTGCCCACGCCCTCGGCGCGACCGCACGCTCGATCGGCCGCAGTGCCCGTGACATCGATCCCGAGCAGCGACGCGACGGGGCGGCCCTGTTCCTCTACGGGTTGGCGTTCGTCGTGGCAGCGGCGATCTGGTGGCAGCTGCCCGGCGGGGTCATGGAGTTCTTCCGCACCATGGTCGCCGGATCCGTCGGCAAGCTCGCCTGGTTCGTGCCGCTCGGCCTGGTCTACATCGGCTGGCGCAACATGCGCGACCCGGAGCAGAACGGCCCCGCTGGCCGGCAGGCGATCGGCTGGGTGACCCTGGCCTTCGGTGTCCTCGGCATCGTGCACATCGCCAACGGCAGCCCGCGCCCGGTCAAGGGCGACACCGAGGCACTGCAGCAGGCAGGCGGTGCAGTCGGCTACGTCATCTCCAGCCTGCTGCTCGACCTTCTGCGCTCGCCGTACGTCGTGGTGCCGTTGCTGGCCCTGCTGGCGGTCTTCGGGGTCCTGGTCATCGCGGCCACGCCGGTCTACCAGATCCCGGCGAAGCTGGCCGAGAAGCGGGACTGGCTGCTCGGTCGGTCCGTGCCGGCGACCGAGGAGGACGAGCCGACCCAGCCGATGCGTGGGCGTCGCGGCAAGAAACTCGTCGACGACGAGATCGATCCCGACATGGGCGACCCGCCCTACGACACCCCGGTGCTCGAGGACCGCGAGGTCAAGAAGCGTCGCCGCAAGGCCGACGCGATCGACGTCGCGGAGGAGAACGCGGCGGGCGCCGACGTCCCGATGCCGGTTGCTGAGCCCACGGTCGCCGAGAGGGCCGACCTCGAGCCGCCGCCGCACTCCCAGCTGCCGGCACGCGTCGAGCAGCTCGCCCTGTCCGGCGACGTCACCTACTCACTGCCCTCCAGCGACGTGCTCAAGCCGGGGTCGGTGCACAAGGCGAAGTCCAAGGCCTCCGACGAGATCGTCGACCGGCTGACCACGGTGCTCGACGAGTTCAACATCGACGCCCGCGTCACCGGCTACACCCGTGGACCGACGGTCACGCGGTACGTCGTGGAGCTCGGCCCCGGCGTCAAGGTCGAGAAGATCACCAACATCCAGAAGAACATCGCCTATGCGGTGGCGAGCGCCGACGTACGCATCCTGAGCCCGATCCCGGGCAAGTCCGCCGTCGGTGTGGAGATCCCCAACACCGACAAGGAGATCGTCTCCCTGGGTGACGTGCTGCGCAGCAACGCGGCGCGCAACGACCACCACCCGATGGTCACCGGCATCGGCAAGGACGTGGAGGGCGGCTTCGTGGTCGCCAACCTCGCGAAGATGCCCCACCTGCTGGTCGCCGGTGCCACCGGCTCCGGAAAGTCGTCCTTCATCAACTCGATGATCACCTCCGTGCTCATGCGCGCCACGCCTGACGAGGTGCGGATGATCATGGTCGACCCCAAGCGGGTCGAGCTGAACGCCTACGAAGGCGTCCCGCACCTGATCACTCCGATCATCACCAACCCCAAGAAGGCATCCGAGGCCCTGCAGTGGGTCGTGCGCGAGATGGACATGCGCTACGACGACCTGGCCAACTTCGGGTTCCGTCACATCGACGACTTCAACAAGGCGGTTCGCGCGGGCAAGGTCGAGCTCCCGTTGGGCAGCGAGCGCACGCTCTCGCCGTACCCCTACCTGTTGGTGATCGTCGACGAGCTGGCCGACCTGATGATGGTGGCTCCCCGCGACGTCGAGGATGCCGTCGTCCGCATCACCCAGCTGGCGCGGGCGGCGGGCATCCACCTCGTCCTCGCCACACAACGACCCAGCGTCGACGTGGTCACCGGGCTGATCAAGGCCAACGTGCCGTCGCGGTTCGCCTTCGCGACGTCGTCGCTGGCCGACAGCCGGGTCATCCTCGACCAGCCGGGCGCGGAGAAGCTGGTCGGCCAGGGTGACGGGTTGTTCCTGCCGATGGGCGCCAGCAAGGCCGCACGAGTCCAGGGCTCGTGGGTCACCGAGGCCGAGATCGCCCAAGTGGTCGCGCACGTGAAGGGTCAGCTCGAGCCGACGTACCGCGAGGACGTCACCGCGCCGGCCCAGTCCAAGCGCGAGCTCGACGATGACATCGGCGACGACCTCGACCTGGTGGTCCAGGCGATCGAGCAGGTGGTCGCGACCCAGTTCGGCTCCACCTCGATGCTGCAGCGCAAGCTGCGCGTCGGCTTCGCCAAGGCCGGTCGACTGATGGACATCATGGAGAGCCGGGGCATCGTCGGCCCCAGCGAGGGCTCGAAGGCCCGCGACGTGTTGGTCAAGCCGGATGAACTCGACGGAATCATTGCCACTTTGCAGGGGGAAGCGTGAACGAAGCGAGAGCGTGCTTCGATCGTGAGCCGGCAGCAGAGCTTGCCGGTGCACGCGAACTGCGAGCGAACCAGGGGGAAGCGTGAGCGCAGCAGAACAGGTCGAGACCGGCCACGAGGAGACCACCGGCAGCGTGCTCGGTGCGGCCCCTGACGTGGTCGAGATCCGACGCAACGGAGGACTCTCGGTGCTGATCGGTGCCGTGGCGTCCGGCATCGCGATCGCCTACCTGGGGCGTGCCGTGCAGAGCGGCAGCGTCCTGGACTGGGCGCTGTTCGCGGTGCTCGCGGTGCTCGCTGCCACCTGGTTGCACGCCTTCCTCGATGCTCGTACGCCGCTGATGGTCGCCGACGCACAAGGTGTGCGGCTGCGCCTCGGACGTGCCTGGCAGGGGCTGCCCTGGGGTGCGCTCGCCACCGTCGAGCACACCCCACGTCGCGGCCTCCTGCGTGACGGCAAGGTGGTGCTCGTCCCGCACAACCCCGAGCGGGTGCGTGAGGAGCTCGACGCGTCCGGTCGTCGGCAGGGTCGGCTCTCGGAGAAGCTCTACGGGTCGCCGTTCGCGGTTCCGCTGAGCCTGTCCACGCGGGTGCCGTCCCTCACCGAGGACCTGACCACCTCGCTGCGTGCCTTGGCCGGGGGAACCACCCGGGTGATCGAGCCCGAGGCCGTCGACGCGGAGTCGGTCGACGAGGTCGACGCGGCGGACCAGGTCACAGATGAGCCGGAGGCACGTGCGTGGTCGTTGCCGCGCACGATGCGCCTTTCGACCGAGCAGGTCGAAGAGCACCAGGTCGAGGAGGACCTCCACGACGAGGAGTGGGTCGACGAGAGCGAGGCCGTCGACGCCGAGCACGTCGAGGAGCTCGACGGTGGCGAGTCTCTCGGCACCCGCGTTCAGGGCCGCCTCAGCTCGTGGAAGGCCGGCCTGGCCGCGCGCATCTCACGTCGTGACGACGAGGTCGTCGAGCAAGCCGACGACACGAGCCACACGTCCGACGACGACGTCGACGACGACACGGAGCTCACCCAGCCCCTGGTGGCGAGTGCGACTCCGAGCCCGCTGCGTGACATCAGCCCGGCCTCGCGCATCGAGATCCACAGCAACCTCTTCGTCGACGGAGCCACCGCCCGTGACACCGCCGACGTCGAGACCCGCGGCGACCTGCCCGAGGGACGCGAGCTGCGCCGCCAGGGCAGCGTCCCGTTGGTCGAGGACGCCTCGACCTGGGGTGATCGGGTCCGACCGATCGCGACCGTCAGGGACAACGTGGAGCCGCTGGTCCTCGACGACCTGGCCGCCGAGCCGGCCGAGGACCCGGTGATCGGTCCCGACATCGTGGCGGCCCGGACCCGCATCGGGCTCAGTGTCGACACGCTGGCCGAGCGCACCCGCATCCGGCCCCACGTGATCGAGTCGATCGAGGTCGACGACTTCGTTCCGTGTGGTGGCGACTTCTACGCCCGTGGCCACCTGCGCACCCTCGCCCGTGTGCTCGGGCTGGACTCGGCGCCGCTGCTCAAGGCGTACGACGAGCGCTACGCCGACGCGCCGATCAATCCGCGCCGCGTCTTCGAGGCCGAGCTGGCAACAGGTTCCAGCGGTGGCATCCGTTCCACCAGGGGCGGGCCCAACTGGTCGGTGCTGATCGCGGCGATCATGACGTTGGTGCTGGCCTGGTCGATTGCGCGCCTGATCATGGACACCCCGGTCGAGCTACAGAGCCCCGCACCGATCCTGAACGGATCGGACGGACCCAACCAGACCGCCCCGCTGGCCAGGAACATGACCGTGACCGTCACGATCAACGGCTCGACCCACCTGAAGATCGTCGACGGCAAGGACAAGGTCGTCTTCGATGACGAGGTGGCCTATGGCGACCGGCACCGGATCGACGTCAGTCCGCCGGCCCGCATCAGTGCCGACGACGCGGGTGCGATCGACGTACAGATCAACGGCAACGACCAGGGTGCGCTGGGCGCCGACGGGCAGAAGGCCGAGAGGACCTTCCGCGCCCCCGAATAGCCTCCACCCACGAGGCGGCGCAGTGCGTGACGCCTCGTGGGGTGGTGCTTCGCTTGAGGGTGGCGTTGAGGCACACTGACCGATGTGAGCCAGGACACCACAGCTGCAGCCAGTCACTCCGTCGGTCAGACCGAGATCCCGCTCCTCGAGCAGACCCTCGGCGACAACTTCGATGCCACGGTCGCCGAGCACGGTGATCGTGAGGCCGTCGTCGACTTCGCTAGCGGCCGCCGCTGGACCTACACCGAGTTCGGTGCCGAGGTCGAGACCCTCGCCCGAGGCCTGCTGGCCGCCGGTGTGGGGGTTGGTGACCGGGTCGGCATCTGGGCGCCCAACTGCGCCGAATGGACGATGGTGCAGTTCGCCACCGCCAAGATCGGCGCGATCCTGGTCAACGTCAACCCGGCGTACCGCACGCACGAGGTCGCCTACGTCATCAACCAGGCGGGCATTGCCACGATGGTGGTGGCCGAGTCGTTCAAGAGCAGCGACTACCCGGCGATGATCGAGCAGGTCCGGGGCGACTGCCCGACGCTGACCCGGGTGGTGGTGATCGGCCAGTCGTCATGGGACGACCTGGTGGCCGGCGCGTCGGAGGCCGACAGCGGCCGGGTCGCCGAGATCCAGGCGACGCTGTCGCCCGGCGACGCGATCAACATCCAGTACACGTCCGGCACCACCGGGTTCCCCAAGGGAGCCACACTCAGTCACCGCAACATCCTCAACAACGGCTACTTCGTCGGTGAGGGCTGCGGCTACACCGAGGTGGACCGGATCTGCATCCCGGTTCCCTTCTACCACTGCTTCGGCATGGTGATGGGCAACCTGGCAGCCACCACGCACGGTGCGGCCATGGTGATCCCGGCCGCCGGCTTCGACCCCGAGGTGACCCTGCGCGCGGTCGACACCGAGAGGTGCACGAGCCTGTACGGCGTCCCGACCATGTTCATCGCGATGTGGTCGTTGCCCGACTTCGCGTCGTACGACATCAGCACCTTGCGCACCGGGATCATGGCCGGATCGCCCTGCCCGGCAGAGATGATGCGCAAGGTGCTCGACTCCGGCATCACCGACATGACGATCTGCTACGGCATGACGGAGACCTCGCCTGTCTCGACGCAGACCCACCCCACCGACGCCTTCGACGTGAAGGTCGGCACCGTGGGGAGTGTGGGCCCGCACCTCGAGATCCGGGTGGTCGACCCGGTCACGGGTGAGGTGGCTCCGCGCGGGGTGCCGGGCGAGTTCCAGACCAAGGGGTACTCGGTGATGCTCGGCTACTGGGAGGACCCGGAGAAGACCGCGGAGGTGCTCGTCGACGGATGGATGCACACCGGTGACATCGGCGTGATGGACGACGACGGCAACGTCGCCATCACCGGTCGCATCAAGGACATGGTGATCCGTGGCGGTGAGAACATCTATCCCCGCGAGATCGAGGAGTTCCTCTACACCCATCCCGACATCCTCGACGCCCAGGTGATCGGTGTCCCCGACGAGAAGTACGGCGAGGAGCTGATGGCGTGGGTCCGCATGCGAGACGGCGCCGAGCCCCTCGACGCGGAGGCACTGCGCGGTTTCTGCTCCGGCAAGCTCGCGCACTACAAGATCCCGCGCTACGTGCAGGTCGTCGACGAGTTCCCGATGACCGTGACCGGCAAGGTGCGCAAGGTCGAGATGCGTGAGGACGCCGTCCGCCTACTCGGGCTCTGACCTGTCTCCGCGGGTGATTGCGGTCACCCGGACCCGCCGTCTCCGGTGCTGGATGACCGGAAGTTGCACGCGAGACGGCATACTCGAGACAACCATGACGACTTCACCTTCACGCCCCGCCGACGGACTGCTGTCCGTGGCGATGGTGACCCTTGGCTGTTCCCGCAACGAGGTCGACTCCGAGGAGTTGGCCGGCCGACTCGAGGCCGACGGCTTCCGCCTCGTCGACGATCCCGAGCAGGCCGACACCGTGGTGGTGAACACCTGTGGGTTCGTCGAGGCCGCCAAGAAGGACTCGGTCGACACCATCCTCCAGGCGGCAGACCTGAAGGCCGAGGGCCGGACCCGGGCCGTGGTGGCCGTGGGCTGCATGGCGGAGCGCTACGGCAAGGACCTTGCCGACTCGCTGCCCGAGGCCGACGCCATCCTGGGCTTCGACGACTATCCCGACATCTCCGCACGACTGCGCTCGATCATCGCGGGGGAGTCACACCAGGCGCACACCCCCAGCGATCGCCGCAAGCTGTTGCCGATCAGCCCGGTCGACCGTGACGCCGACGCGGTCAGCGTTCCGGGCCACGGGGCCGTGGTCACCGACGCGCCAGACCTGGGCGAGGGGGTCGCGCCGGCATCAGGTCCGCGGGCGATGCGGCGTCGGCTCGAGGGTGGGCCGATGGCGCCACTCAAGCTGGCCAGCGGCTGTGACCGACGGTGCTCGTTCTGCGCCATCCCCAGCTTTCGCGGGTCGTTCGTCAGCCGGCGTCCCAGCGACGTCGTCGGCGAGGCTGCCTGGCTGGCCACCCAGGGCGTCAAGGAAGTGTTCCTGGTCAGCGAGAACTCCACGTCCTACGGCAAGGACCTCGGCGACCTGCGGTTGCTCGAGACGATGCTTCCCGAGCTCGCCGCGGTCGAGGGCATCGAGAGGGTGCGGGTCTCCTACCTCCAGCCCGCGGAGACCCGGCCGGGCCTGATCGAGGCGATCGCCGACACCCCGGGTGTGGCGCCCTACTTCGACCTGTCCTTCCAGCACGCCTCCGCGTCGGTGCTGCGGCGCATGCGTCGCTTCGGCGACCCGGAGAGCTTCCTGGGCCTGCTCTCCCAGATCCGCGGCATCGCGCCGACCGCCGGCATCCGCTCCAACGTCATCGTCGGCTTCCCCGGCGAGACCGAGGACGACCTCGAGACGCTGTGCGACTTCCTCACCGAGGCACGCCTCGACGTCACCGGCGTCTTCGGCTACTCCGACGAGGACGGCACCGAGGCCGAGACGTACGACGACAAGGTCGACCCTGACGCGGTGCGCGAACGCACCGAGCACGTTCTCGGTCTCGTCGAGGAGCTCAACGCCCAGCGGGCCGAGGAACGCATCGGCGAGCAGGTCGACGTACTCATCGAGTCACTGGCCGACGGCGTCGCCGAGGGGCGAGCCGAGCACCAGGGCCCCGAGGTGGACGGCACCACCGTGGTCGAAGGGCTCGACGACGTGACTGTCGGCGACATCGTGCGCGCCACCGTGGTGGGCACCGACGGAGTCGACCTGATCGCGAGCACGGAAGGCACCCGATGACCGAGACCTCGGCCAAGCCCAGCAACTTCAACGTGCCCAACGCACTGACCACCCTGCGCATCCTCATGGTGCCGGTCTTCGGCTGGGCCCTGCTCCACGACGGTGGTGACTCGATCACCTGGCGGCTGATTGCCTGGGGCCTGTTCGCGGCCGCGATGATCACCGACAAGATCGACGGCGACATAGCCCGCGCCCGCAACCTGGTCACCGACTTCGGCAAGATCGCAGACCCGATCGCCGACAAGGCGATCACCGGCATGGCCTTCATCGGTCTCTCGATCGTCGGCGACATCTGGTGGTGGGTGACCATCCTGGTGCTGCTGCGCGAGTGGAGCGTGACCCTGCTCCGTCTGTCGATCATGAAGAACGTCGTGATCGCGGCCGCCCAGAGCGGCAAGATCAAGACGGTCCTCCAGGCTCTGGCCCTGGCCGGCCTCTGCCTGCCGTTGCGCCAGGTCGACGGCGCGCTCGACGTGCCCGGTGACGTGTTGTTCTACGTCTCGCAGGCGCTGCTCGCGGGTGCCGTGGTGATGACGCTCTGGTCAGGCTACGAGTTCTTCCGCGACGCCTGGCGTCAGCGCGACCGGATCCGCACCACCTCCTGAGCCCGACCGCCGTCCCTGCGGTCGGAACCCCACTGGCCCTGCCGTCGGCACCCCACCGGCCTTGCGGACCCCGCCACGGAAGATCGTCCGTGCACACCGTTGTTACCGAAAGTTTGCCGGTATCACTGGCGGTGTTGCGGATGTTGGGGCAAAGTGACCAATCCCGGTCACTTGTCAGTTCGGGCTGACACCTTCCCCTGATCGGCAATCGTCCGTGTCGTTCCTTGGGAGTTCCATTGTCTGGCCTGACCAGGCGACCGCGCCTCCGCGCGCTCGCTGCCCTGTCAACATTCGCAATGGTGGGCACCACGCTCGCCCTGGCCCCGACCGCATCCGCCGCACCTGACGGCAGCGGCCTCGTCATCAGTGAGGCGTACGGCGGTGGCGGCAACTCCGGCGCCGCGTTCAACGCCGACTTCATCGAGATCCACAACCCGACCGATGCAAGCGTCGACCTGACCGGCAAGAGCCTGCAATACCGCTCAGCCAGCGGCACGGGTGTCTCGAACAACATCTTCACCCTTCCCGACGGCGCGAGCGTCCCTGCGGGCGGGTACTACGTCGTCAAGGGTCAGGGCGGCGGCAACGGTGTCGACCTCCCGGTCACTCCGGACGCGACGTCAGGGCTGAACCTCTCCGGCAGCGGCGGCCAGATCTACCTCGCCGACAGCCCGACAGGCATCGACCCCGGCACCGGCGCGATCGACAACGCACAGGTCATCGACTTCCTCGGCTGGGGCGCCTCCACGGCCAGCTTCGAGACGGCCAAGGCTCCGGCGACGACCAACGCCACGTCCAGCACCCGCGACGCCGACAACGCAGACACCGACGACAACTCGGCCGACTTCATCTCCAGCGAGCCGACTCCGGGTGCGGCGTACTCCGCCCCCGAGCCGCCTGCCGAGGTCGAGGCCACCATCGCCGAGATCCAGGGCACTGGTCCGGTCTCCCCCCACGAGGGCGACATCGCCACCACGCAGGGCGTGGTCACCGCGGCGTACAACACCGGCGGCCTCAACGGCGTCTACATCCAGACCGGCGGCACGGGTGGCCCGACCGACGCGACCCCCGGCGCCTCCGACGCGATCTTCGTCTACGGCAACGTGGTCGGGTCCGCGAACCTGGCGATCGGCGACTCGGTCGAGGTGACCGGTCCGGTCTCGGAGTTCAGCGGCACCACCGAGATCACGCCAGCCGCCGGCGGCGTCTCCAAGCTCGACGCCGACCTGCCCGCAGTCACCGCCCTCGAGACGGCGTACCCCACGACCGAGTCCGACCGCGAGGCCCACGAGGGCGAGCTGCTCGCCCCGACCGACGACTTCACCGTCACCAACACCTACTCCACCAACCAGTACGCCGAGATCGGCCTGGCCACCGGTGACAAGCCGCTCCTGCAGTGGACCGACGTGGCCCGTCCCGGCAGCGACGAGGCCGAGGCGGTCAAGGCTGACAACGCCGCGCGCGGAGTCGTCCTCGACGACGGTGCCAGCCTCAACTTCTTCAACGCGGAGAACCAGGGCACTGCGCTGCCGTGGCTGTCGAAGGACAACCCGATCCGGGTCGGTGCGGCGGCAACGCTGGTGGCACCGGTGATCCTCGAGTACCGCAACAACAACTGGAAGTTCCAGCCGACCTCACCGGTCACCGATGACGGTGCGGCGGTTGCGACGTTCGAGAACACGCGTACGCCGGCCCCCGAGGCCGTCGACGGCGACCTGCACATCGCCACCTTCAACGTGTTGAACTACTTCAACACCCTCGGTGTCGACTGGGCCCCTGGCTGCACGTTCTACACCGACCGTGACGGCAACAAGGTCACCGACAACCAGTGCAACGACAACGGCCCGCGCGGTGCGGCCGAGGCTGATGACCTCGAGCGCCAGCAGACCAAGATCGTGGCCGCGATCAACGCACTCGGCGCCGACATCGTCTCCCTCGAGGAGATCGAGAACTCGGTCGCGCTCGGCGAGGCCGACCGCGACGACGCCCTCTCGACCCTGGTCGACGCACTCAACGCGGCCGCCGGCTCCGACGTCTGGGAGTTCGCCCCGTCGCCGGATGCTGCCGATCTGCCGCCGACCGCCGAGCAGGACGTGATCCGCACGGCGTTCATCTACAAGCCCGCTTCCGTGGACCTCGTCGGCGCCTCCGAGGTGCTCGTCGGTGACCCGATGTTCGACAACGCCCGCGAGCCGTTGGCCCAGGCGTTCAAGCCGGCCGGTGCCGAGGACTCCGCCGCGTTCGCGGTGGTGGTCAACCACTTCAAGTCGAAGGGCTCGGGCGACGACGCCACCGGCGACAACGTTGACACGGGCGACGGACAGGGTGCCTGGAACGGTGACCGGGTCCGCATGGCCGGTTCGCTGATGAGCTTCGCCAATGAGTTCGCCGCCGACCGAGGCACCGAGAAGGTGTTCCTGACCGGTGACTTCAACTCCTACTCGCAGGAAGACCCGATGCAGGCGCTCTACGACGGTGGGTTCACTGCCGTCGAGTCGAACACGCCGGGTGAGTCGACGTACTCCTTCAGTGGTCTCTCCGGTTCGCTGGACCACGTGCTCGCCAACGAGGCCGCACTGGAGACGGTGCAGGGTGCCGACATCTGGAACATCAACTCGGGTGAGTCGGTGGCCTTCGAGTACAGCCGCCACAACTACAACGCGACCGACTTCTACGAGCCCAACGTCTACCGCAGCTCCGACCACGACCCGGAGATCGTCGGCATCTCGACCGATGACGAGCCGGCCGCGGGCGAGGTCACGTTGAACCTGTTGGGCGTCAACGACTTCCACGGCCGCATCAACGACCAAACCGTCAAGTGGGCCGGAACGGTCGAGGAGCTCACCGAGCAGGGTGGCGCCGACAGCACCCTGATGGTGGGTGCCGGTGACCTGATCGGTGCCTCCGAGTTCGCCTCGGCCGTCGATGGCGACCAGCCCACGATCGACGTGATGAACGCGTTGGGCCTCGACGCCTCGGCCGTGGGCAACCACGAGTTCGACAAGGGCTTCGCCGACCTGACGGACCGCGTCATCGGCTCCGACGATGCCCGCAACGCGCAGTGGGACTACCTCGGCGCGAACGTCTACGCCAAGGGCACCACCGACCCGGTGCTGCCGGAGTTCGCCACCTTCGAGGTCGACGGAGTCACCGTGGCCGTCGTCGGTGCGGTGACCGAGGAGACGGCGTCGCTGGTCAGCCCGGCCGGCATCGCCGACATCGAGTTCGGTGACCCGGTCCAGGCGGTCAACCGCGTTGCCGGTGAGCTGTCCGACGGTGACGACGCCAACGGGGAGGCCGACGTGATCATCGCCAGCTTCCACGCGGGTGCCACCCAGGGAGAGGGGTCGAGCTACGAGGAGGAGATCGCCAAGGGCGGCGAGTTCGCCGAGATGGCCGACCTCGACGCCTCCGTCGACGTGATCTTCAACGGTCACACGCACCAGACCTACGCCTGGGACGCTCCGGTGCCCGGTGAGGACGGCGTGACCCGCCCGATCATCCAGACCGGTCAGTACGCCGACAACGTCGGCCAGGTGCAGCTGACCGTCGACACCGAGACCGGTGACGTCGTCTCCTACGAGTCGCGCAACGTGGCTCGCACCACCGAGGACGACGCCGTGCTCGTCGACAAGTACCCCCGGGTGAAGCAGGTCAAGGAGGTCGTGGACGCAGCCCTGGCCCACGCCGCCGAGATCGGCAACCAGCCGGTCGGTGAGATCACGGCCGACATCAGCCGGGCCAAGACCCCTGCTGGTGCCGAGGACCGTGGCGCCGAGTCCACGCTCGGTGACCTGGTGGGCAACGCCCTGCGCGACGGCCTGCCCTCCGACATGGAGGCCGACCTCGGCATCACCAACCCGGGCGGGCTGCGCACCGACCTGGTCTTCGCCGGTGACACGGCCGGCAACCCGGCCAACACCGACGGGGTGGTGACCTTTGCCGAGGCGAACTCGGTGCTCCCGTTCGTCAACAACGTGTCCTTGGTGGACCTCACCGGTGCCCAGCTGAAGGAGGTGCTGGAGCAGCAGTGGCAGCCCGAGGGCTCGTCGCGTCCGTTCCTGGCCCTGGGCCTGTCGGACAACGTGCGGGTCACCCAGGACCCGACCAAGCCAGTTGGCGAGCGCATCACGTCGGTGATCATCGACGGCGCACGGCTCGACCCGGCCGCGACCTACACGGTCTCGACGTTCTCGTTCCTGGCTGCGGGTGGGGACAACTTCTTCGCCTTCACGGACGGCGCGGCTCGTGACACCGGCCTGGTCGACCGCGAGCTGTGGATGAGCTATCTCGAGGGTCACCAGCCGCTCAGTCCGGACTTCGCCCGCCAGCAGGTGGTCGAGAGTGGGTTCCCGAGTGAGGTCACCGCCGGCCAGGACGTCACGTTCTCGCTGTCGAACCTTGACCTCACATCCCACAACAGCCCGGCCAACACCGAGGTTCGCGTGGTCCTCACGAACGGCACCGAGACGCTCCCCATGGGCAGCTTCCCGGTGGCCGGCGGGAAGGCTGACGTGACGTTCACCGCTCCGGCTGATCACGGGGAGGGCACCTGGACGGTGGGCGTGATCGCCGACCCGACGTACACCCAGGTGGGGCTGCCGTTGCCGGCGGTCGACACCACGCTGACGGCGGAGGCACCGGCCGAGGCGGTGCCGTACGGCACCAAGGGCCTGGTCGTGGCCACACTCGACTCAGCCAATCCCTCCACCGGCCAGGTGGAGCTGTTGCTCGGTGACGAGGCCGTCGGGACGGGCATGTTGAGCAGCGGCACCGCCAACATCCGCTTCGACAGCACCAAGCTCGAGATCGGCACCAACGAGCTGACCGTGCGCTATGGAGGGGACGAGCAGAACAATGCCTCGGAGACCACCGTGCAGGTCAAGGTCACCAAGGCGACGCCGACCCTGAGCTCCACGTTCAGCACGACGAAGCCGGTCGTCAAGGCCGACTCCGTCCTCGTGGAGACCACCGTGGCAGCGCCGGGCTTCACACCGACCGGCTACCTCGTGCTGTACGTCGACGGCAAGATCCGGACCGTCGCGGACCTCGAGGACGGCAAGGCCGAGATGGGCGTGACTCCGCTCGACACTGTCGGGAAGCACACCATCCAGGTCGTCTACTACGGCGATGACCACACCAAGCTGGCCATCAGCGAGGACACCGTGACCGTGGTCAAGGCCAAGCCGAAGATGGCGGTCAAGGTGTCGCCGAAGAAGATCCACGTCAAGAAGACCAAGGCCAAGCTCGCGATCTCGCTCAAGGCGGTCGGCCAGACTCCCAGCGGCAAGATCAAGGTCAAGGTCGCCGGCAAGACCTACTCGAAGAAGCTGAAGAGTGGGAAGGCGACGATCAAGCTGGCCAAGTTCACCAAGAAGGGCAAGCAGAAGGCCGTCGTCACGTACGCCGGCAACAAGCTCAACAAGTCGGTGAAGAAGAAGGTGACGATCAAGGTCGTCAAGTAGCCGCTCGTTGTGGATACTCCCTGACGTTCGCGTCCTTCAACTGAGGTAGTCCCTGACGTTCGCGTCCTTCCAAGGACCGAAACGTCAGGGAGTATCCCGGAGCAAGGACCGGAACGTCAGGGAGTATCCCGGGTGGGGGAGAGGCGGAAGGCGGCCTGGACCAGGGTGAGGTGGCTGAACGCCTGGGGGAAGTTGCCAACCATCCGGTTGTTGCCCGCGTCGTACTCCTCCGAGAGCAGACCGACGTCGTTGGCCAGTGCGGCGAGCCGGTCGAGCAACGCGTGCGCGTCGTCGAGGCGACCCGCTTCGGCGTACGCCGAGACCAACCAGAACGAGCAGGCCAGGAAGGGGTGCTCGTCGCCGCTGAGCCCGTCGACTCCGGACTCGGTGCGATAGCGCAGCAGCAGGCCGTCGCGCATCAGGTCGTGCTCCACCGCCTCGATGGTGCCGAGGATGCGGGGATCGTCGCCGGGCAGGAAGCCCACCAGCGGCAGCACCAGCAGGGAGGCGTCGACCTCGGTGGTGTCGTAGTGCTGGGTGAACGTGTTGCGTGCGGTGTTGAAGCCCTTGGCCAACACTTCGTCGCGAACCGCGTCACGGATCTTGCGCCACTTCTCCACCGGCGCTTCGACGTCGTACTCCTCGGCGGTGGAGATGCCGCGGTCGAAAGCAGCCCAGACCATCACCCGCGAATGGGTGAAGTGGCGCAGGGGCCCACGGATCTCCCAGAGCCCGTTGTCGGGCTCCTGCCAGTGGTCCGCCAGTGCATCGACCAACGCCCGCTGCAACGCCCAGGAGTCCTTGTCGAGCGGAAGACCCGCCTTGCGGGCGAGGTCGAGGGCGATCATCACCTCACCGAGCACGTCGGTCTGTCGCTGGTCTGCCGCCCCGTTGCCGATGCGTACCGGGTGTGAATCCGCATAGCCGGGGAGGTGATCGAGCTCGCGCTCGGGCAATCGGCGCCCGCCATCGATGGTGTACATGATCTGCATGTCCTCGGGGTCGCCGGCGACCGCACGCAACAGCCAGCCTCGCCACAGCTTCGCCTCCTCGGTGAAGCCCGCGAGGATCAACGACTCCAGGGTCAGGGAGGCATCACGCAGCCAGCAGAACCGGTAGTCCCAGTTGCGTTCACCACCGAAGTCTTCGGGAAGCGAGGTGGTCGGCGCGGCGACGATGCCGCCCGTCTTCGCATGCGTGAGCATCCGCAGGGTGACCACGGACCGCACCACCAGTTCACGATGGGGCACGTCGGAGCGGCACTGGGATGCCCAGCTGTGACTCTCCGCGATGGTCTCGTCGATCCGGGCGGGTGCGGCGATGGAGTCCGGCAGGTCGGCCCACGACGGGATCCAGGTGGTCGAGAACGTCAGCTCGTCGCCCTCGACGACATCGAACTCGTCGGCGTGACGGTGGTCGACCGCTCGTGGGAGGCGTGGGCCACGAAGGATGAACTTGTCGGGACCGGCGATCGCGACGATCAGCTCGATGTGGTCGAGGTGGGCGCGGTGCACCCACGGCCGCACCGATCCGTAGTCCGCGCGGACCACCCATTCGTGTCGCATCCGTACGGTGCCCCGCACCCCGGTGAGGCGACGTACGACGTCGGCGCGGCCATCGCCCACGGGCATCAGGTCGAGCAGCGTGACGTCGCCGGACGCGGTGTGGAAGGTGGTCTCGAGGGCCGCGGAGTCGTCGACGTAGCGACGGGTGACGGTGTAGTCGTCAGCAGGTTCGAACTGCCAGTGGCCGTGCTCTTCGGTGCCCAGCAGCGCGGCGAAACAGGCGGAGGAGTCGAACCTTGGGAGGCACAGCCAGTCGATGGAACCGTTCCTGCCGACCAGTGCCGCAGTGTGTCGATCGCCGATCAGGGCGTAGTCCTCGATGGGTAGCGCTGCCATGCCAGCCAAGGTATCGCCACCGTCGCCCCGAGACGGGAAGTCTGCTCCTGCGGCCCGTCGGCGGCGCATGAAATTTCAGCCCTTGGCACAGTCGACAGCGGGAAGAAACCAGGAACAGGTAGCGTTGGGCACATCAACGGAGAAAGGAAGGGCCCATGGTGCTTTTTCGTCGGATCCTCGGCGAGGTGCTTCGCGCGCATCGAATGCGCCGTGGCCTGACCCTGCGCGAAGTCTCTGCGGAGGCTCGCGTGAGCCTGGGTTACATCTCCGAGATCGAGCGTGGCCAGAAGGAAGCGTCCTCCGAGTTGCTCGCCTCACTGTGCGGTGCCCTTGACCTTCCGCTCTCCGACGTGCTGCGTGACGTCAGTGACGCGGTCGCCGTGGAGGAGCGTGCCCTGGAGATCGTCCCGACGCCGATCACCGTCGGCAGTCGCCCCGGTGTGGTCGCCTCCGCGGCCTGATCACTGCCCGGCCGCCAGATCGGCTGCTGCGCGACGCCGTTCATCGAGGGTCCCGTCTCAGCGCTGGCACGAGGGACACCAGTAGGAAGCCCGTTCACGGCCCGGCTCGCCGAGCATCTTCATCATCACGGTGGTGCCACAGCGGTCGCACGGCTGTCCGTTGCGGCCGTAGACCCAGTGTTGGTGCCCGTGACGGGTGTTGCCCGTGGTGGTCTGGATGCGACGTGACTTGTTGGCCTCCAGCAAGGACTTCGCCCGGGCCACGAGTCGGCGCAGATCGACGACTTCGCCGACTGACGTGGTGGGCAGCACTCCGTTGAGGAAGCAGACCTCGCTGCAGTAGAGATTGCCGATGCCGGCCAGGTTGCGCTGGTCGAGGAGCGCCTCGCCGATGGCCCGATCGGGCTCACGCATCAGCCGGCGCAGCGCCTCCTCGCCGGACCAGTTCTCACCGAGCAGGTCGGGCCCGAGATGACCCACGGCCCGATCCTCGTCGTCGGCGCCCAACAGCTCGATGACGCCGAGCGAGAAGCCGACGGCGATCCACCGGGGCGTACGCAGCACCACCCGGGCCTGTTCGACGGGGCGTTGCCACCGGGTCTCGGAGCGGTAGAGATGCCACGAGCCCTCCATCTTGAGATGGGTGTGGAGCAGGTGCTCGTCGCCGATGCGGGTCAGCAGGTGCTTGCCGCGCGAGACCGTGCCGTTGACCATCCGGCCGCTGAGGTCGACGGTGGCGAGGGACGGGAACCGGAAGTCGCTCATCGTCAGGCGGGCCCCGGTCAGGGCCTGGTCGAGGGCGCGTGCCGTGCGCCAGACGGTGTCGCCCTCAGGCACGGATCCTCAGCCCCTTCGGTGTGGTGACGAAGCCGGCCTGTTGCAGCGCGATGCGCAGCGGCGACGAGGAGTCGCCGCGGCCGAGCAGGGGCTCGCCGTCGGCCCTCTCGACGGTGAGGCGGCCGAGTGCCCCTCGGCGTACGGCGTGGGCGAGTGCGTCGCACGCGGGAATGAGCAGCTCGGGGGAGTCGGTGAAGGTGAGCAGGGTGCGGCCCCCGCGCTCGACGTAGAGGCCGAGGGAACCGTCGACCAGCACCACCATGGCACCGGCCTTGCGCCCGGGACGGTGGCCGGAGCCCTCCTCGGTGACCCGCTCCGGCCACGACAGTGCCGCGCCGAAGGGGTTGGCCGGGTCGGTGGCGGCCAGCGCCACCGCGGCGGGTTTCTCGCCCGGCGCCGGCTCGGTGAACGTGCGCAGCCGATCGACCGCTCCGGCCGAGCCGAACTGGGCCGCGCCGAGTCCGTCGACGAAGTAGCCGCGACGGCAGCGGCCCGACTCCTCGAAGAGGGAGAGCACCTTGTAGACCGCAGCGAAGCCGCCCGGCACCCGCTCGCTGACCACCGCACCACGCGTGACCACGCCGTGCCGCTCGAGCAGGGCCTCGGCGGTGGCATGGGCACGACGGGTCGCGTCGGCCTCGATCGTCGGCAGGGCCGCCCAGCGGCCCGCGGTCTCGGGTGGGCCGGTGCGTGAGGGCATCGCGGCGCGCCCGCGCACGGTGGCTCGTGCCCGTGGGGGCGTACGTCGACTCCGGTGAGCGGTCGAGCCGGAGCGGGTGAGTGCCCGGACCGGGGCGAGAGTGTCGTTGGTCAGGTGGCCCGCCCACACGAGGTCCCACAGAGCCGTGGACAGCTCCGCGTCATCGGTCGAACCGACGGCCTGGCCGAGCTGCCGGAAGAAGTAGGCGCCACCCGGCGACAACGCCTCGAGGACGGCCCGATGAGTCTCACCGAGGTCGACGGCGGTGGGCTCCGGAAGGGTCAGGGGTGCCTGGTCGGCGAGATGCACCGAGACCCATCCGTCGTTGCCGGGCAGGGCGCCATGGCCCGCCCAGAGCACCTCGCCGGTGGCAGTGAGCTCATCGAGCATGGCAGGTTCGTAGTCGCTGACTCTCGCGGCGAGCACCAGCGGCTCGAGCGCCGAGGCCGGGACCGGACAACCTGCCAGCTGGTCGACGGCGGTGAGGACGCCGTCGATGCCACGCAACGCCCCGCCACTGCCGCGCGCGGAGGTGAGACTCTGCCAGGACGGGAGGAACCTGCCCAGCACCTGCGGTTCGACCGGTTCGACCTCCTTGCGCAACCGAGCCAGCGAACGGCGGCGCAGCTTGCGCAGCACCTCGGCGTCACACCACTCCTGGCTGCCGGAGCTGCCGGAGGGACGGAACTCGCCCTCGAGCACCCGCCCGCTGGCGGCCAGACGGACCAGGGTCTGCTCGGCCACGGCCACGCCGAGCCCCAGACGGGCCGCGAGCTCGGCCGAGGTGAAGGGGCCATGGCTGCGGGCGTAGCGCCCGACCAGGTCACCGAGGGGGTCGTCCACCGGTTCGGTGAACGCTTCGGGAGTGCCCGGAGGCGTCGGCACCCCCAGCCCGTCGCGCAACCGGGCCACGTCCTCGACCGCGCTCCAGCGGTCCTCGCCGCTCATCCGCACCGTGACTGCACGGCGGGAGTCACCGAGGTGGCCGACCCAGCCGGCCACGTCGGCACCGTCGACGCAACGCGCCGCGATCTCGGCATGGGTGAGCGGACCGAGGAGCCGGAGCAGGTCGGCAATCCCCTCGGCGTCACGGGCTCGCCGATCGGGCGCGATCCGCTGCAGCTCCGCCTCGACCTCGGCCAGCACCTCGGGGTCGAGCAGCTCGCGCAGCTCCGCGCGGCCGAGCAGCTCGGCGAGAAGTCCCTGGTCGAGGCTCAGCGCCGCTGCTCGCCGCTCCGCGATCGGAGAGTCGCCCTCGTAGACGAACTGGGCCACGTAGCCGAACAGCAGGCTGCGCGCGTAGGGAGACGGTTGTGCGGTGGCCACGTCGACCACCCGCACCTCGCGCTGGTCGATGCGGCGCAGCAGGCCGACCAGGCTCGGCAGGTCGTAGACGTCCTGAAGGACCTCGCGCACTGCTTCGAGGACGATCGGGAAGGAGGGGTACTTCGCGGCCACCTCGAGCAGCTGGGCCGAGCGTTGGCGTTGTTGCCACAACGGGGAGCGGCGGCCGGGGTCGCGCCTGGGCAGCAGCAGGGCACGCGCCGCACACTCCCGGAAGCGGCTCGCGAAGAGGGCCGAGCCACCGACCTCGGAGGTGACCAGGTCCTCGATCTCGTCGGGCGCGAAGACCACCACCTCACCGCCCGGGGGATCGGCATCGGTGTCGGGGATGCGCAGCACGATGCCGTCGTCGCTGGCCACGGCGGACGCCTCGACGCCGTACCGCTCACGAAGCCTGGTGTTGATCGCCAGCGCCCAGGGCGCGTGGACGGGGGTGCCGTAGGGGGAGTGCACGACGAGTCGCCAGTCGCCGAGCTCGTCGCGGAACCGCTCGACCACGATGGTGCGGTCACTCGGGAGCTGGTTGGTGGCCTCGCGCTGCTCGGACAGGTAGGTGAGCAGGTTGTCAGCGGCCCAGTCGTCGAGGCCGACCGCTTTGGCGGTGGTGCTCGCCTCCGGGGCGTCCATCGCGGCCAGCTCACGGGTGAACGCGCCCACGGCCTCGCCCAGCTCGGCCGGTCGGCCGAGGCTGTCGCCCTTCCAGAACGGCAACCGCCCGGGGACGCCGGGTGCGGGGGTGACCAGGACCCGGTCGTGGGTGATGTCCTCGATGCGCCAGCTGGTGGCGCCGAGGGCGAAGAAGTCTCCGACGCGGGACTCGTAGACCATCTCCTCGTCGAGCTCGCCGACGCGGTTCGCCTTCTCTCCCACGAGGAAGACGCCGAACAGCCCGCGGTCGGGGATGGTGCCGCCGCTGGTCACCGCGAGGCGCTGGGCTCCGGGCCGGCCGGTCAGCTGGCCGGTGACGCGGTCCCACACGATGCGCGGACGAAGCTCGGCGAACTCGTCGCTCGGGTAGCGCCCGCTGAGCAGGTCGAGCGTCGCGTCGTACGCCGATCGCGGCAGGCCGGCGAACGAGGCCGTGCGTCGGGCGAGTGCGAAGAGGGCGTCGACGTCCCAGTCGTCGATGGCTGTCGCGGCGACCACCTGCTGGGCGAGGACGTCGAGTGGGTTCGCGGGGATGCGCAGCGCCTCGATGCCGCCGCTGCGCATGCGTTGCACGGCCACGGCGGTCTGGGCCAGGTCACCACGGTGCTTGGGGAACAGCACCCCGCGGGAGACCTCACCGACCTGGTGACCGGCTCGGCCGACGCGCTGCAGGGCACTGGCCACGCTCGGTGGGGACTCGATCTGGATGACCAGGTCGACCGCGCCCATGTCGATGCCGAGCTCGAGACTGCTGGTGGCCACCACGGCCGGGAGACGACCGCGTTTGAGCTCGTCCTCGATGAGAGCGCGCTGTTCCTTGGAGACGGACCCGTGGTGGGCCTTGGCGATGATCGGCGGAGCGCCCTCGGACTGGCCGGACTGCGCCATGATCGCCGCAGGTGGAGCACTCTGCTGAGTGGTTGAGGAGGGAGCGCCAGCGACCGTCTCGGAACCACGCTCAGCCGCAATCTCGTTGAACCTCGCAGTGAGCCGCTCGGCCAGGCGACGCGAGTTGGCGAACACGATCGTCGAACGGTGCCGCTCGATCAGGTCGACCACGCGCTCCTCGACGTGGGGCCAGATGGAGGCGGCGCGCGGTCCACCTGCGGCAGGACCCTCGAACTCGTCGTCGACCGGCTGGCCGATCTCTGTCATGTCCTCGACAGGGACGACCACCTTCAGGTCCCACGACTTCTCCGCAGGTGGCGCGACGATCGTGACCGGAGCCGTGCCGCCCAGGAACCGGGCCACCTCGTCGAGCGGTCGCACCGTTGCCGAGAGCCCGATGCGTTGGGCCGGGCGCTCGAGCAGGTCGTCGAGCCGCTCGAGCGAGAGCGCCAGGTGGGCGCCGCGCTTGGTGCCGGCCACCGCGTGCACTTCGTCGAGAATCACTGTGTCGACACCGCGCAGTGAGTCGCGGGCCCGCGAGGTCAGCATCAGGAACAGCGACTCCGGGGTGGTGATCATGATGTCGGGCGGTGTGGTCTGGAACCTGCGCCGGTCGGCGGCGCTGGTGTCACCCGACCTCAGCCCGATGGTCACCTCGCGGGTGGACTCGCCGAGTCGCTCGGCGGTGTGTCGGATACCGGCCAGGGGAGCACGCAGGTTGCGTTCGACGTCGACGGCCAGCGCCTTCAACGGGGAGACGTAGAGCACCCGGCAGCGACGCAGCTTCTCGACGGGCCGCTTCTTGTCGGGCAGGGGCGAGGTGAGGAGTCGGTCGATCGACCAGAGGAAGGCCGACAGTGTCTTGCCCGAGCCGGTGGGTGCGACCACCAACGAGTGGTGTCCGGCGCCGATCGAGGCCCAGGCGCCGGCCTGAGCTGCGGTCGGCTCGGCGAAGGCAGCCTCGAACCACGCTCGCGTGGGTGCGCTGAACTGCTCGAGGGCCATGTCGACCATCTTCCCCCATCCCACCGACACCCGCCCCGAACTCCGAGTAACGCGGGGTTACTGTCGCTCAACACGTGCTGTGACAGCCGATCTCGTCAACAGCACCGCACCAGTGCCGGGGCTTCGTCAACAGCACCGCACCAGCGCGGCCACCGACGCCTCAGTGCAGCAGAGGAGCGGTGAGTCGCCCGGCCACGTACGTCGCGGCGACGTTCATCTGACGCAGATGGGTGCTGGTCGCGCCCGAGTCACCGACATCGGCCAACGGGTCCGCATCGAGCAGCACCAGGTCGCCGGGGTGCCCGACGGCGACCGTGCCCCAACCGTCCGTGGACGCCGCCAGCGCCTCACGTGCGGTCAGGGACTGCCCGGGGTTCCACGGGTCGCGTTCATCGGCGCTGCGGTGCACGGCGGCAGACATCGCCAGCCACGGGTCCAGCGGGGCCACCGGCGCGTCGGAGCCGAGATGCATCCGGGCGCCGGCGTCGTGCATCCAGCGCAGCGCGAAGCAACGGTCGAGGCGATCGGCCCAGCAGTGCTCGGAGACGTCGCGGTCGTCGAGAAGGTGCGCCGGCTGCACACTGGCCCGGAGACCTGAGGCGGCCAGCCGCGGGACGTCTGCCGGGTCGATCAGCTGCGCGTGCTCGATCGACCCACCGGCGCCGGTGGCCGCGAAGCTGAGGAGTGCTTCGTGCACGGCGGCGTCACCGATGGCGTGCACCGCCACCTCGAGCCCCCCGCGGTGGGCGCGGAGCATCAGGTCGCGCAGCTCGGCAACGCTCTGGTTGGCATACCCGAACGGGTGGATGAGGTCGTCGCCGTTGGTGTACGGCGAACAGCACCAGGCGGTCCGGGTGTTGAGCGAACCGTCGGAGATGACCTTCAGCGGTCCCATCGTGACCAGGTCGGTGCCCGGGATCGGGTCGCCCGACCTCAGCCCGGCGTCGAGGACCGCGTCGAGGCCGTCGGCGTACGTCGCCATCCGGATCCGCAGCAGGTCAGCTCCACCGGCCCAGCGCTCGGTCCAGTCGTCGGCCCCGCCGGTGAACTCGAAGTCGACCAGGCCGACCACGCCTCGTGAGGCCGCCTCTGCCTGGACGATGCGGTACGCCGTCGGGGTGGCCTCTCGGCCGATGAGCTCCTCGAGTCGTCCGTAGGCCTCGAACCACTCCGACTCGCGCACCACCTCGTTTCGTGGCGCCAGGCCGAGGCCGCGCAGCGCCGGTGAGTTCAGCCAGGCGTGGTGGGCATCGCCACTGATGAGCACGATCGGGACGCTGTCGGAGACCTCGTCGAGCTCGGCGACCGTCGGCTTGCGCGGCCAGGTCGCCGAGCGGTGCCCGAAGCCGACCAGCGGCTTGTCGGGCGCGTAGGAGAGTCGCTCCTGCACGAAGAACGTGACCTCCTCCGGGGACCGGGCCGTGGAGAGGTCGAGCCGGCTGGTCGTCATCGCCACCTGCCCGAGGTGCACGTGGTGGTCCCACAGCCCCGGGATGATCCAGCGTCCGTCGGCGTCATGGACCCGGGCGTCGGCGACGTCGGGCAGGTCCGCCTCCACCCGGCGTACGACGCCGTCGTCGACAAGTACGTCGACAGGATCGGTGGCAGGCATCTCCTCGGCGCCGAGGGGCACCGGGAGCACATTGCGGATGAGGAGGGGATCCATGTCGCAGAGGCTAGGGCATGCCTCCCAAGTCGGGGCCGTTGCGAGCGGGCGGGGACTTGGGAGGCACACCGCAGATCAGGTGTGCCCCGGTGCGGCACATCCGTCCTACATCCGGTCGGTTCCCTCGTGGAGGACCCGACCGCCTTGGTCGAGCACCCGGTAGTCGTAGTTGAGCACGCCCTCGGAGCCGGGCTCCTTGTGCACGACCGCGAAGTGGCCGTCGGTCACGGGGACGGTGAACGTGGAGCCGTTCTCGAGCGTCACCTCGATGCTGGCGGCGTCCTTCGGCATCGTGCCCGCGGCCCAGTAGTAGGTGGCGTTCTCCTTGGTGATCGACTTCCCCGCGGGGCCGGTCATCGAGGCCTCCGTCCAGAACTCGTACCCGTCGTGAGCGGTCGAGCCGACGCCACTGGGACCGGCGTCCCAGGTCATCGGGGAGAGGGCGCAGGAGTACTCCGTGTCCCCCTTGGTCAGGAGTGCCTCCACGACGGGTCCATCGGAGTCGATCGCCGTCACGGTGGCCCCCCTCAGGTCGGGGAGCCGGGACCTGCCGGGCACCCGGTCCTGCTCCGGGTCGGCCGCCGGGAGAAGCATCTCGCTGCACTGCTCGGCGATGCGTGCCGGACGAGCGGCGTCAGGATCCAGGTCTGTGAAGGGGACCGGGTCGTTCTCGTGACCCTTCTCGGGGACGACGCAGAGCACCGGATTGCCCTGGCCGGTGCGGGTCTGCAGCGCCACCAGGTCACCGGGACCGTAGGCGCGCGCACGCACCACGCCCCACTCCTTCGCGGGGAACTGGTCGGGGGCGTCGTACATGGGGAGCTCGGCGTACTTCGCGAGCTGCGGCATGCAACGACGGACGACTTCGGAGGCGGCCAGGGTCGTGGAGGCACTGGTCCTGGTGTCGCGGTTGCCGTCTCCCTCGGACGCGGCCGGCGTGGTGCCGTCCTGGGGCAGCGCGGCGCGCACTCCCACGGTGGCGCCGACGAGGGCGGCAGCGGTGAGGACGACGGCGCCGGCGGTGAAGCCACGTCGTCGGGTGCGTTCGCGGCGTGCCCGCACGAGGAGGGCTTCGACGTCGGTGTCGAGGGGGGTCCGGGAGTCGTCGGCAGCGTGGCACAGACGCTCGTGCAAGTGGTCGTTCACAGCCTGGGTCCTGTCTGGGATCGGTCCGTCTCCAGCAGCGGCTTCAGGGCGCGCAGGGCATCGGAGGTCTGGCTCTTCACCGTTCCCTCGGAGCACCCCAACGCCGCGGCCGTCTCCGAGACGGACAACTGGTGGTAGTAGCGCAGCACGACGCAGGCGCGCCGCTTGGGGGTGAGCCCGGACAGCGCCCGCACCATCGCATCGCGCTCGACGATCTCGACGTCGGGCGCTGGCGTGCCCCCGACGTGGTGGTCGTCGATGTCGGTCGACCGCTCCCGGCGCCTGGGACGCCGGGAGTCGTCGATCAGGATGCGGATGGTCGTACGTCGTGCGTAGGCGAGCAGGCCTTCTCGCCTCTCCACACGACGCCAGGACCGGTAGACCCGGATCAGGGCCTCCTGTGCGGCGTCCTCCGCGGTGTGCCAGTCAGAGCACATGAGGTACGCCGTTCGGCGCAGGTCGGCGATGGAGGCCGCGGCGAACGCGGTGAACTCCTCGTCGTACGACCTGCTCACATCGGATCCTGTTCGGTTGCTGTCCATCGTCACAGGAGAGACGAGGACGACGCCGGATCGGTTGGGCTGCTCGCCACGAAGCCGAGAAGCAGCGGGCCCAGCCGACGGTCCGAATCTACTCGTCCGAGCTGCTTGTCGGGGCTGGATAGGTTCGTGGCATGAACCTTCCCGCTGCCCAGACCCTCCCCACCGCTCCCGTTGCCGCCGCCGGACTCGTGGGTGGTTACCTCGTCGCCCGCGCGACCGGCGTACGCCCGCTCGGTGGGTTGGTCCTGGCCGGTGCCGGGGCCCTGGCCGGGCGCAGCTGGATGGCCAAGGGCGGTCCCGCGACGACGACGGCCCTGTCGGCGATCTACCTGGGCGGTTTCGGTGCCTCGCACCCACTGGCCAAGAAGGTCGGCGCCTGGCCGGCCGTGCTGGGGGCGGCTGCCGCATCGGCCGGTGCCGCGCACGTGCTGTCCGACCGGCGCTGACAGTTGGTCCGGCGCTGACAGTTCGCCCAGCGCCGATAGTTCGTCCAGCGCTGACTCTCCGACAGGCGCCGACGCCGACCGCCTCCGACGCGATCGGTCAGGGCAGGTTGACCAGCATCCGTTGGTACCAGGCGACGTCGATCCACTGGTCGAACTTTCGACCGACCTGGTTCAGCTGGCCGGTCTTCTCGAATCCGCAGGCCTCGTGCAGTCGTTCGCTGGCCGGGTTCGGCAGAGCCACCAGGGCCACCGCCGTGTGCACCCCGGAGATCGCCATCGTCTGCAGGAGCGCGGGATAGAGCAGCTTGCCGACACCTTTTCCGCGCACGCTGTTGTCGAGATAGATCGACGTCTCACGCGTGGTGTCATAGGCCGGGCGCGGCCGATAGGACCACGAGTAGGCGTAGCCGACGACCTGGTCGTCACGATCGACGGCAACGAGCAGGTGGTCGCCGGGATGGTCCCCGTCGAGGCGGGTCTGCCAGTAGTCGAGGTCGGGCGGCTCGAGGTCGAAGGTCGCGTGGGAGTGGTCGACCGCATGGCTGTAGATGGCGGCGATGTCCTTGAGATCGCGTTCGCGTGCAGACCGTGTGGAGTATTCGCCCATGCCGCCCATTCTGGCAGGTGGCTCGTGTCGCAGAATGGGCGTGTGCCGATCGAACCTGACACCAAGGACTGGACCTGGGTCCTCGAGACCCCCTGTGACGACTGTGGTTTCGACAGTGCTGCGACCTCTCGCACCGCCCTCGGAGATCTGGTGCGCGACAACGCGGAAGCGTGGCAGGTGGTGCTCTCCGGTGATGCGTCGCAGCTCGTCGCCCGGCCCAGCGAGTCGGTCTGGTCGCCACTCGAGTACGCCTGCCACGTGCGCGACGTGCACCTTGTCTTCGCCGATCGCTTGCGGTCGATGCTCGACCATGACGACCCGTTGTTCGCCGACTGGGACCAGGACGAGGCAGCCGTGGTCGGCGGCTACGCCTCCTCGGATCCGGTGCGGGTGAAGGACCAGCTGGCGGCCGCCGCACAGGCCGTCGCCGCGACGTACGACTCCGTTGCCGCGACTCCCGCGGCGGCGGAGCTGTGGGAGCGCACCGGACGCCGGAGCAACGGGTCGTTCTTCACTGTTGCCTCGCTGGGCCGCTATCACCTGCACGACGTCGTGCACCACCTCCACGACGTGGGGCATGACCCGCGACGGGTGACGGTGGCGGCGTACGACGCTCACGCGATGGCATATCGGTCGGCCTCGGCCTCGATGAACGATGACGTCGCCTCGGAGATCGCCTGGTTCTCGGGCGCGACCGGGCCCGGTGCGCGGGTGCTGGAGATCGGCAGCGGCGGCGGCCGGGACGCGCTGGCGCTCGAGGCGGCCGCGCTCCAGGTGCGACGAACCGATGTGAGTGCCGCATTCGTGGAGCTGTTGCGTGCCGGCGGCCACGAGGCGGACCAGCTCGACCCGCTCACCGACGCGCTGGACGATCCGCTGCGCGGCCAGGCGTACGACGGGGTGTGGGCGCACGCCTGCCTGCTGCACGTCGCACGGGCCGACCTCCCGGTGGTGGTACGCCGACTGGCTGCGGTGACCCGCCCCGGCGGTGCCCTCCACATCTCGCTGAAGGAAGGCGACGGTGAGGTCTGGTCGACCCACGGGACGGTCGAGACGCCGCGGCACTTCGTGTTCTGGCGTGAGGCTCCGCTGCGCGAGGCCCTGGAGGAGAACGGGTGGAAGGTCGCCGAGGTGCGTCGGCACCGGAGCGGCGTCGACCAGGCCTGGCTGACCGTGCGGGGGTGGCGCGCATGAGGCACACCGAGTTCTGGTTGCGGATGGAGCAGGCGCTGGGTGCCGGGTATGCGCGTTCCTGGGCGGAGCAACACGTCATCGGCGAGCTCGGTTCGCGCACGGTGGACGAGGCGTTGGCGGCGGGGGAGTCGCCGAAGCAGGTGTGGGAGGCCGTTTGGCGCACGCTCGACCTGCCGCTCCGCGACAAGTGATCCTGTCCGATCATCTGTTCGATTTCACGCCTGCGTGTCGCGCTTGGTCGAACGTCTGTTCGGGCTAGTGTGAATGCTGTCGACCGGGGTTGTCCACAACCCTGAAGGTGGTCGGTACCCACTGTCGGTGGCTCGGTCTAGCGTCCGGGACAACACATCGACCTCACAGGAAAAGGATTCGCAGCCATGGCTGGAGACCGCGACAAGGCGCTCGACGCAGCGCTCGCCAACATCGAGAAGAGCTTCGGCAAGGGCTCGGTGATGCGCCTGGGCGACGAGACCCGCGCGCCGCTCGAGATCATCCCCACCGGTTCGATCGCGCTCGACGTCGCGCTGGGCCTCGGTGGCCTGCCGCGCGGTCGTGTGGTCGAGGTCTACGGCCCGGAGTCCTCCGGAAAGACGACGGTCGCGCTGCACGCCGTGGCCAACGCCCAGGCGGCCGGCGGCATTGTCGCCTTCATCGACGCCGAGCACGCCCTCGATCCCGAATACGCCAAGAACCTGGGCGTCGACACCGACGCTCTCCTGGTCTCCCAGCCCGACTCCGGTGAGCAGGCGCTCGAGATCGCCGACATGCTGATCCGCTCCGGTGCGCTCGACCTGATCGTCATCGACTCCGTGGCCGCCCTGGTGCCTCGCGCCGAGATCGAGGGCGAGATGGGCGACAGCCATGTCGGTCTCCAGGCCCGCCTGATGAGCCAGGCGCTGCGCAAGATGACCGGTGCGCTGAACAACTCCGGCACCACCGCCATCTTCATCAACCAGCTGCGCGAGAAGATCGGTGTCATGTTCGGCTCGCCCGAGACCACCACCGGTGGCCGCGCGCTGAAGTTCTACTCCTCCGTGCGGCTCGACGTGCGCCGCATCGAGACGCTCAAGGACGGCACCGACATGGTCGGCAACCGCACCCGCGTCAAGGTGGTCAAGAACAAGGTGGCCCCGCCCTTCAAGCAGGCCGAGTTCGACATCATGTACGGCAAGGGCATCAGCCGTGAAGGTGGCCTGATCGACGTGGGTGTCGAGGCAGGCCTGGTCCGCAAGGCGGGCGCTTGGTACACCTACGAGGGCGACCAGCTCGGCCAGGGCAAGGAGAACGCACGCACCTTCCTCAAGGACAACCCCGACCTGGCCAACGAGCTGGAGAAGAAGATCCTCGAGAAGCTGGGTGTCGGTCCCAAGGTCGACGAGCCCGTCGATCTCGCTGACGAGCCGACCAACATCGACTTCTGATGGTCCGGCCCTCCGAGGGCAACGCCGTCGATCGGATCGCCGGGTCCGAGGGGCCACCGCCTGCCTGGGCGGTCGGCCCCGATCCGGGTACGCCGCCCGAGTCGGCCTCGGATCGGGACTCGCCCAGCTGGCAGGGCGATGTCAGTGACGGCGTCGATGCCTGGTTGCGCGCCGTCGCGGCGGGGGAGATCACACAGTCCTCTGCGGCGGCGCCCGAGCGGGGTGCTGCTGGAGCCCGTGCTGATGGGGCGCGTCGGGCTGCGCCGGGGGGAGAGGTGCACGCGGGCGACGCACCGGCGAGCGGTTTGTCTCCCGACGACGACGGCTCGGGCAACGATGCCGACCACGAAGCGGTGGCCCGCAAGATCCTGCTCGACCAGCTGACCGGCCAGGCCCGCAGTCGCAAGGAGCTGGCCGACCGGTTGGCGAAGAAGAACGTGCCCGACGAGATCGCCCACCGGCTGCTCGATCGATTCGAGGAGGTCGGGCTGGTCGACGACGACGCGTTCGCACGCGCCTGGATCGCTTCCCGCCAACCCGGCAAGGGGCTGGCTCGACGGGCACTGGCCCAGGAGCTGCGGCGCAAGGGCATCGACGACCTCGTCGCACGTGAAGCCCTCGACGAGATCGACCCCGACGACGAGGAGGCGGCGGCGCGACGCCTGGTCCGCAAGAAGCTCCGCTCGATGTCGGGCCTCGACCACGTGAAGGCGACCAGGCGCCTGGTCGGCATGCTGGCGCGCAAGGGCTACCCGCCCGGGATGTCGTTCTCGGTGGTGCGCGAGGAGCTTGCCGCCGCCGACGAACCCGACGACGGTTCCCTCGAGGTGCCGACCGACTGGTGACCGGTGCCGTTCGACTGGCTCATCCAGGGCACGTCTCCCAAGTCCATGACCTGCTGCGCGTCACCCCGCTGGCACCTGGCAACGTTCTCGTCAGTCGACGATGCTGGCGCATCGCCCTCCTCCTCGGCCTTGCCAGGCACTCAGCGGGTGCGATGCTCGCGACGGCCGAGACTTGGGAGACGTGCCCTAGCCTGAGTGGCATGGTCGACCAGGTGCACGTGGTGGTGAGGCACGGTGACCGGGAACTGTCCGGGGTCGTGCGTGGTGACGAGTCATGGAGCGCGGCCGCGCAGCGGCTCGCAGCGACGGTGATGGGGGAGCCCACGGCGGTCGACCTGTCGGCCGAGACGAAGCGGTTCGCCGTCGACCCCGATCTCCGGGTGGTGTTGCGCCCGATGGAGCGAGGTGACCTGCCCGACGTGGCCCGGTGGCGCTCCGCCGACCTTGTGCACAAGTGGTGGTTCGACGACGGCTCGCCCGACCTGGAGACGGTGACCCAGAAGTATGCGCCGCACATCGACGGCACCACACCGACCCGGATGTGGGTGGTGGAGGTCAACGGCCGTTCCGTCGGCTTCCTGCAGGACTACCGGCTCAGCGACTATCCCGACTTCGCCCTGCTGACGCCCGATCCGGATGCCATCGGGGTCGACTACGCCATCGGCGAGGACGCCTGGATCGGCAAGGGGCTCGGCGCCGCCATGCTGTGGGCGTGGCTGCGACGCACCCGCAAGCGCTTCCCGGACGCCACGACGTACTTCGCGGCACCCGACCATCGCAACGCAGCCTCGCTGCGGGTGCTGGAGAAGGTGGGCTTCCGCCAGGGCACCTGGTTCGACGAGCCACTCAGCGACGGCACCAGCGCCACGGTCGTCGGCTGCGCCTTCGACGTACGCCGGGTGCTCGGCTGAGCAGACCTCCCACGAGGCCGTGACCTAGTCTGTGCCCATGGCCAATGACACGTCCTTCCACGACCTGCTCCGGGTGTCGCCAGGTGCCATCGACCTCGCCGACTTCGACACGCATGGCAAGCCCGGCTTCGACGATGACAAGTTGGCCGGAGAGCAAGCCTTGCTCGACCTCGGGGAGGAACTGGCCGACCTTCAGGAGAGGCTGTTCGCCCAACGCACCACCGGTGACCAGCGGCGCATCCTGTTGGTCCTGCAGGGCATGGACACCTCCGGCAAGGGCGGGGTCATGCGCCACGCAGTCGGCCTCGTCGATCCACAGGGCGTGCGGATCACGTCGTTCAAGGCACCCACCGAAGAGGAGCAGAAGCACGACTTCCTCTGGCGGATCCGCAAGGCGGTACCCGAGGCGGGATACATCGGTGTGTTCGACCGGTCCCACTACGAGGACGTGCTCATCGGCAAGGTTCGCGAGCTGGCCAGCCCGGAGACCATCGAGAAGCGCTACGACGAGATCAACGCCTTCGAGACGGAGCTCGTCGACGACGGGGTGACCGTCATCAAGTGCATGCTGCACATCTCGGCCGATGAACAGAGGGAGCGCCTGCTCGCCCGGCTCGACGATCCGACCAAGTTCTGGAAGTTCAATCCCGGTGACATCGACGAGCGCGAGCTGTGGTCGGCGTACCAGCAGGCCTACGCGGTGGCGATCGAGAAGACCAACACCGACCATGCGCCCTGGTATGTCGTGCCCTCGGACCGGAAGTGGTTCCGCAACCTTGCCGTCGGCAAGCTCCTGCTCGAAGCACTCCAGGGCATGGAGCTGACGTGGCCCGAGGCCGACTTCGACATCGAGGAGCAGAAGACCCGGCTGAAGAACGAGGCTCCGCTCACGTGATCGACGTCGTCCCTGTCACCCGCTACGTCGCACCGCTGCGAGAGGGCGGCTCGCTCCCCGGCATCGTGGAAGCCGGCGACCTCGGCACCTACGTGTGCAAGTTCCGCGGTGCCGGTCAAGGGTTGCGGGTCCTCGTCGCCGAGGTGATCGTCGGTGAGCTGGCCCGGCGCATCGGCCTGCAGACCCCACGCCTCGTGGCGCTGGACCTCTCCGCCGACATCGCGCGCTACGAGGCCGACGAGGAGGTGCAGGACCTGCTCACCGCCAGCCTCGGGATCAACCTGGGCGTGGACTTCCTGCCCGGTTCATTCGGGTTCGACGGTGACGCCTCCACTGAGCCCGGCGTGGCCGCCAAGGTGCTCTGGTTGGATGCCTTCACCGCCAACGTCGACCGCAGTTGGCGCAACCCGAACCTGTTGCTCTGGCACGGCGACCTCTGGGTCATCGACCACGGCGCGGCGCTCTACTTCCACCACGCCTGGAGTGGCGGCGTCACCGACCCGGCCCGCTTCGCTGCCCAGCCGTGGGATCCCAGTGATCACGTGATGCTCGGCCATGTCGAGTCTCTGCCCGCCGCCGACAAGGAGATGGCCGGGATCCTCGACGCGTCTGTCTTCGCCGAGATCCTCTCCCTGGTGCCCGACGAGTGGCTGGAGCCGGTGCCCGGCGCTGACGACGCGGACGCGGTGCGGGCGGCGTACGTCGACTTCCTCACCGCACGACTCGGCACGCGTCAGTGGCTGCCCGGGGGCGCCACATGAGCGACCTCGCCTACCAGTACGTCGTCCTGAGGTGCGTTCCGCGCGTCGAGCGTGAGGAGTTCGTCAACGTCGGGGTGCTGGTCTACTGCCAGGCCACCGACTTCCTCGAGGTCTCGTGGCACGTCGATCCCGACCGCCTGAGCGCGTTGTTCCCGACCCTCGACGTCGCACAGGTCTGTCGGGCACTGGAGTTCGTGGAGGGCGTGTGTGCCGGCGACGCTCGCGGCGGCGCCGCGGCGGAGAAGCCGTTGGGCACCCGATTCGGGTTCCTCAAGGCACCCAAGAGCACGGTGGTCCAGCCCGGGCCGGTGCACGGTGGCATCACCAAGGACCCGGCCCGCCAGCTCGAACGCCTGGCACACCAGCTTCTCTCCTGACGAACCTGCAGTTCTTGCTGCGCGAACCTGCAATTGTTGCGCGGCGAACTGGCAGTAGTTGATGCGGACATCAAGTACTGCAGGTTCGCACATCAAGTACTGCAGGTTCGCGCGTCAAGGAGTGCAAGTTCGCGCGATCAGACGGGGACGAGCTCCACGGCGCCGACGGCGTAGCGGGCAAGGATGGTCCGAGCCAACGTCGGGTGGGCGCCCAAGGGAGCCGAGACGGCGACGGCACCGGCTTCGAGGGCCAGCTCGGCGGCGCGGTCGGGCAGGAAGCCCGGAGCGAGGAAGAACGACGCCACGGCGATGTGACGACGGCCCTCGCCGCGGAAGGCGCGCACCGCCTCACCGGTGGCCGGCGGGGTGGCGGAGGCGAAGGCCGCCTTCACCGGGAGCTTGTGGTGGGTGCCCCAGAGGCGGGCGAGTCGACCGACCGCCTGGTTCGCGAGGGGGTCACTGGATCCGGCGGCGGCCAGCACCAGGGCATCGAGCTCGCGCACACGGGCGTCCTTGAGTGCCTCGCGCAGGCGCAGGTCGAGCACCTCGAGGAAGGCCTGCTCGAGGCCGAGGACCTCGGTGGCACGGATCTGCAGCCCCTCGTGGCGAGCCGTCTGCTCGGCCACCGCGGAGGGCACGTCGACCTTGGCATGGAAGGCATCGCTGAGGAGAAGGGGGACGACGACGATCTCGTCGTATCCGGCTCGGACCAGTTTGTTGACCGCCGTGTTGAAGGACGGCTTCGACAGTTCGAGGAACGCCGTCTCGATGCGCAGGTCGGGGCGCATCGCCTTCACCTCGTTGACGAGGGCGGTGATGGTCTCGGCATGCCGGGGGTCGCGGCTGCCGTGGGCGAGAGCGATCAGAGCAGGAGCAGTCATGAGAACTGCCTCCCTTCGCGTGCGATGGTGAACGACATCGTTGTCGCTGGTTGCGCTCCACCACTGGGGCGGAGCGAGGTGTTGCCGGGGCCGATCACGAGTGGATCCCGCATTCGGTCTTGTTCTGCCCGGCCCAGCGGCCGGAACGTGGGTCCTCACCGGGCGCGACGCGTGCCGTGCACGGCCAGCAGCCGATCGAGGGGTAGCCGTCGTGCACCAACGGGTTGACCAGTACGCCGTTCTCGGCGATGTACTGCTCGACCTGTTCGTCGGACCAACGTGCGATGGGGGAGACCTTGACCTTGCCCTTCTTGGCGTCCCAGCCGATCACCGGCGCGATGACGCGGTTGTGGGTCTCGGCACGACGAAGGCCGGTGGCCCAGGCGTCGTAGTTGGCCAAGGAGTCCGCGAGGGGCTTGACCTTGCGCAGTGCGCAGCACTTGTCGGGGTCGGTCTTGTAGAGGTCCTTGCCGTACTGCTCGTCCTGCTCGGCCACGGTCAGCTCGGGCTTGATGGTCACCAGGTTGACGTCCAGCGTCGCCTCGACCGCGTCGCGGGTGCCGATCGTCTCGATGAAGTGGTAGCCGGTGTCGAGGAACACCACGTCGACTCCCGGTGCGACCTTGGCGGCGAGGTGGGCCAGGACGGCGTCCCCCATCGACGAGGTGACACAGAACTTGGCACCGAACGTGGCCACTGCCCACTCGATGATGTCCTCCGCCGGTGCGAGCTCCAGCTCGGCGCCGACGTGGGAGACGATCTCGCGCAGTTCCTCGGGGGTGCGGTCGACGGTGTAGGAACCGCGGTAGGCGGCAGCTGCTGCTGTGGTTGCCGCAGTCATGAGCCACCTCCTTCGGTGGGTCGGATCATGGAGAGCATCTTGAGGGAGAACGCGCGCAGGCAGGAGCGGCACTCCCACGTGCCGTGCGGCGACGTGATGTCGCCCGACTCGTCCTCCACCTCGTGGGGACGCAGGTCGATGTCTCCGCAGTAGGGGCAGAGCTGGGGCTGTGCGCGCTCGCTCATGGCCGGTGTCCCCGACGGTTCGGGAGCGCAGCGAGGGGCGTGGTGGGGTTGTTCATACGGCCTCGAGTGCCTTCTCGCCACGCAGTGAGTCCTCGTCGGCGCGGGCCACCCAGCTGGCGAACGTCTCATCCTGTTCGCGCTGGGCGAGGTAGGCGGTGACCACGTTGGTGATGTAGTCGTCGAGCCCCTTGCTGGTGACCTTGTGGGCCCGCAGCTTGCGGCCGAGCTCGGCAGTGAAGCCGATGCCGCCACCGAGGTGGACCTGGAAGCCCTCGACCTGGTTGCCGTCGTCGTCGAGCACGAGCTGTCCCTTGAGGCCGATGTCGGCCACCTGCGTGCGGGCGCACGAGTTGGGGCAGCCGTTCACGTTCACCGTGATCGGGGTGTCGAGGTCCGGGAAGCGTCGTTCGAGCTCGTCGATCAGGTCGTGGGCACGCTGCTTAGTGTCCACGATCGCGAGCTTGCAGAACTCGATGCCGGTGCAGGCCATCGTCGATCGGCGCCAGTGCGAGGGCCGGGCACGGAGACCGATCCGGTCCAGCGCGGTGATGACGTCTTCGACCTTGTCTCCGTCGACGCCGATCAGCACCAGCTTCTGGTACGCCGTGAAGCGGACGCCGCCCACGCCGTACTGCTCGACGAGGTCACCGAGGGAGGTGAGGATCTCGCCGTTGATGCGGCCAACGGTCGGGGCGGCGCCGATGTAGAACTTGCCGTCCTTCTGCTCGTGTACGCCGATGTGATCGCCGTTGCTGGTCGCGCGCTCGGGTGAGGCGTTGCTGATCAGCTTGCGCTCGAGGTACTCGGTCTCGAGGACCTCACGGAACTTCTCGATGCCCCAGTCCTTGACCAGGAACTTCAGTCGGGCCCGCGAGCGGAGACGTCGGTAGCCGTAGTCGCGGAAGATCGAGATGACGCCTTCCCACACGTCGGCGACCTCGTCCAACGGGATCCAGACGCCCATCCGGGCCGCGAGGAACGGGTTCGTGGACAGCGCGCCGCCGACCCACAGGTCGAATCCGGGGCCGTGCTCGGGGTGCTCGACACCGACGAAGGAGACGTCGTTGATCTCGGGGGCGGCATCGAGGCTGGGGTGGCCGCTGACCGAGGTCTTGAACTTGCGGGGAAGGTTCGAGTACTCCGGGTTGCCGGTACGGCGGCGGTTGATCTCCTCCAGCGCCGGGGTGCCGTCGATGATCTCGTCCCTGGCCACGCCGGCGACGGGGGAGCCGAGCATGCCGCGAGGCGAGTCACCGCAGGCTTCCTCGGTGCTGAGGTCGACAGCCTCGAGGCGGTCCCAGATCTCCGGGACGTCCTTGATGTCGATCCAGTGGTACTGGATGTTGCTGCGGTCGGTGATGTCGGCCGTGCTCCGGGCGAAGTCGGTGCCGATACCGCCCAGGGTGCGCAGCTGCGCGGCGTCCAGCAGGCGGCCGTCGCTGCGCACGCGCATCATGAAGTAGCGGTCGTCGAGCTCCTCGGGCTCCAGGGCGCCGGTCTTGCCGCCGTCCAGTCCGGGACGGCGCTGGGTGTAGAGGCCGTACCAGCGGAACCGGCCACGCAGGTCAGCCGGGTCGATCGAGTCGAAGCCGCGCTTGGCGTAGATGTTGACGATCCGCGCCTTCACGTTCAGCGGGTTGTCGTCCTTCTTCTGCTGCTCGTTCGCGTTCAGGGGCTCGGAGTAGCCGAGTGCCCACTGCCCTTCGCCCTTCTTGGGGCGGGGCCGGGGCTGGCGAGCGGGGGCCTGGTCATTCACGTGGCGAGTTCCTAACGGCATGAAGACGCGCGATTCGCTGGGGCCCGACGCCAGTGTCGGGTTGGCCTGAGCGACCGGCACCCGGACCTTGCGGTTCGGGCGGCTACACGTCAGTGGTGAACTGAGGGTGCGGCGAGGGTCAGTGAGGCCAACACATCATGCTGCGGACGCGCCCGTAGTCCACGTGGCGTCGAGCCACGAGAAACGTGTGCGTTGCAGCGCTGATCATGGAGCGAGTCTCACCCTGCGGACGCTCATCCCACAACCGTGAATCTCATGGTGTGGGATTGATGCCCGAATAATGAGACGGTAGGCCCAGCCTTCCGCCTGCAAGGTGGTGGAGACGTGGGACAGGTCACTTTCATCCGGCTCCACCGCGACGATGCACACCAGTGACCGGGTCACTAGGGTGTGCTGCATGACCGACCTGTCTGCCACGACCAGTTCCGCCTACAAGCAGGCTCTCGAGGTGATCGCCTCGGTTGAGCCGCGCATCGCAGAGGCCACCCGTCAGGAGCTGGCCGACCAGCGCTCCTCGCTCAAGCTGATCGCCAGCGAGAACTACGCCTCACCCGCGGTGCTGCTGACGATGGGCACCTGGTTCAGTGACAAGTACGCCGAAGGCACCGTCGGTCACCGCTTCTACGCCGGCTGTCAGAACGTCGACACCGTCGAGACGCTGGCCGCCGAACATGCCCGCGAGCTGTTCGGGGCGCCGTACGCCTATGCGCAGCCGCACTCCGGCATCGACGCCAACCTGGTCGCGTTCTGGTCGATCCTGGCCCACCGCGTCGAAGGGCCAGCCCTGGAGAAGCTCGGCAAGAAGAACGTCAACGAGTTGACCGACGCGGACTGGGAGACGCTGCGCAACGAGCTCGGCAACCAGCGCCTGCTCGGCATGTCCCTCGACTCCGGCGGTCACCTCACCCACGGCTTCCGCCCCAACATCAGCGGAAAGATGTTCCACCAGCAGCAGTACGGCACCGACCCGGAGACCGGGCTGCTGGACTACGACAAGGTGGCCGAGAAGGCCCGTGAGTTCAAGCCGCTGGTGCTGGTGGCCGGCTACTCGGCGTACCCGCGCCGCGTCAACTTCGCCAAGATGCGCGAGATCGCGGACGAGGTCGGCGCCACCCTGATGGTCGACATGGCGCACTTCGCCGGCCTGGTCGCCGGCAAGGTCTTCACCGGCGACGAGGACCCGGTGCCCTTCGCCCACATCACCACCACGACCACCCACAAGTCGCTGCGTGGTCCGCGCGGTGGTCTGGTCCTGGCGCAGCAGGAGTACGCCCCGTCGGTCGATCGTGGTTGCCCGATGGTTCTCGGCGGTCCCCTCTCGCACGTGATGGCGGCCAAGGCCGTCGCTCTGGCCGAGGCCCGCCAGCCCGAGTTCGCGACCTACGCCCAGAACATCGCCGACAACGCGAAGTCGCTGGCCGACGGATTCATGAGCCGTGGCGCCAAGCTGGTCACCGACGGCACCGACAACCACATCGTGCTGCTCGACGTCTCCGCCTTCGGGCTGACCGGCCGACAGGCCGAGTCGGCGCTCCTCGACGCGGGCGTGGTCACCAACCGCAACTCCGTACCGGCCGACCCCAACGGGGCCTGGTACACCTCCGGCATCCGCTTCGGTACGCCGGCGCTCACCACGCGCGGCTTCGGCCACGACGAGTTCGACAACGTCGCCTCCCTGGTCGTCGACGTGCTGAAGAACACCACGCCCGGCACCACCAAGGCGGGCGGCCCCTCGAAGGCCTCCTACGCCCTGGCCGACGGGATCGCCGACAAGACCCGGTCAGCCTCTGCCGAGATGCTCGACAAGCACCCGCTCTACCCGGGCCTCGACCTGTCCTGACCCGCTCGTCCCACGGGTCGTCCCATCCGGTTCGCGGGGCGTCCCATTTCACCGGGTACCCGGGGAAGTGGGAACTCCCCGGCCGAAATTCCGGCCGGGAGGTGGACGTTTCGGCCGGGAAGTCCGGCCGGTGGGCCCGTGCGCTGGTGGGCCGGTGGCCGGACGGAAGACGTCGCCCGGCACGTCGCGGCGGCGTGACGACGTCAGGACCAGGCGTACTCGACCTCGGGCCGCCCACCCCCGCCATATCGTGGATGTCGTTCCACCAGTTGGCGCTCGGCGAGGTGCTCCAGGTAGCGCCGGGCGGTGACCCGGGAGGTGCCGACCAGCTCGGCGACCTCGGTGGCCGAGAGCGCGACTTCGCTCTCACGGACCAGCGTGGTCACCTGCTGGAGGGTCTCGGGGGAGAGGCCTTTCGGCATGGCAACCGAAGGACCCGATGGCCGCAGCGCACCCATCATCCGGTCGACGTCCTCCTGGATGACGCCGCTGGCCGCCGTGTCGATGCGTTCGCGGTACGCCGCGTACTGGCGCAACTTCTCGCGGAACGTCGCGAAGGTGAAAGGCTTGATCAGGTAGAGGACCACCCCCTGTGACACCGACTGACGTATGACGTCCGCGTCGCGCGCGGAGGTCACCGCCATCACGTCGCAGAGCAGACCACTCGCCCGGAGCCGTTGCAACAGTCCCAGTCCATGACCATCGGGCAGGTGCATGTCGAGCAGGATCAGGTCGACCCGCTGGTCGGTGCCAAGGTGACGCGCGGCTTCGTGCGCGGAGTGTGCAACGCCGGCGAGCTCGAATCCGTCGACACGCTCGACGTACGACGCGTGGGCCTCCGCGGCGAGCAACTCGTCCTCGACAACCAGCACCCGGACCGTCATGGTGTTGCCTGCCCGATGACCACCGTGAACTCGGCACCACCCAGACTTGAGTGGGCGATGTGCACGGAGCTGCCGTGTCGCCGAGCGATCTGGCCGACCAGGGCCAGCCCAACCCCGCGGCCGCCCCCGTCGGCCGAGGCCTTCGTCGACCAGCCCCGCTTGAGCACGTGACCCGCGTCCTCCGCGGTGAGGCCGGGACCACTGTCACCGACGATCACCTCGATTCGCCCGTCGGTCGTGCTCAGGTGAACATTGACTCGGCGGTCCTGCTGTCCGGTCACTGCATCCATCGCATTGTCGACCAGGTTGCCGAGCACCGTCACGAGGTCGCGGGTGGGGCCGACCGGGGCGTGCTCGGCGACACTGCCGCTGACCCGGAGCTCGATTCCGCGCTCGGTCGCCTCCGCGATCTTGCCCAGCAGGAGGGCCGCAACGACCGGCTCCTCGACGGCTCCCACGACCCGGTCGGTGAGCAGCTGGGCCATCTGGAGTTCCTCGGTCGCGAAGTCGACGGCCTCCTCGGGACGTCCCATCTCGATCAGGGAAACAATGGTGTGCAGCCGATTGGCCGCCTCATGGTTCTGGGCGCGCAACGACTCGGTGAGCCCCCGGACGGCCGCCAGCTCGCCGGTCACGGACTGGAGCTCGGTGTGGTCACGCAGCGTCACCACCGAGCCCACTCCTCGGTCGTTCCAGAGCGCGGGTGAGGCGCTGACCAGAAGGACGTGGTCGCCGCTGATGTAGATGTCGTCGGCCTCTGCAGTGCCGCCCAGCGCCGCAGTCACCAGCCCGGGAGCCAACTCGAAGTCGCCCAGGGCTCGCCCGATCACGTCCTCGGGCAGACTGAGGAGTCGCCGGGCCTCGTCGTTGACCAGCTGGATCCGCCCCTCGACGTCGAGCAGGAGCATGCCCTCGCGGACGGCGTGGAGGACCGCTTCGTAGTACTCGTACATCCGGGTGATCTCCTGAGCACCCATCCCGTGGGTGACGCGGCGCAGGCGCCGACTGATGAGCCACGCGCCCAGCAGACCGACCAGCAGTACGGCGGCAGCACTCGCCACGATCGGGGGCAGCGCGGAGCGCAGCTGGTCACGCGTCTTGTCGACGGTGATCCCCACCGAGACCATGGCGACCACGTCGCCGTCGACGATCACGGGCACCACGGATCGGATGGACGGGCCCAGGGTTCCGGCGTACTCCTGGGTGAACACCCGTCCCTCGGGGGCGTCACCGAGGTCGCCGATGAACTTCTTGCCGATACGAGACGGTTCGGGGTGGGAATAGCGGGTGCGGTCCATCGCCATCACGACCACGAAGTCCACTGTGGTGTCGTGGCGAACGCGCTCGGCGTAGGGCTGGATGGTGGCCGACGGGTCGGCGTCGGCGAGCGACGTCGGCAACTGTGGTGCGTCGGCGACCGACTCGGCCACCGCCACGGCGCGTTCACGGGCGGAGGCGCGGGCGTCGTTGCGGGCGTCGTACGTCGCGAGGGCGATCGCCGAGGAGACCAGGACCAGCACCACGACCACCTGGAGGAGCAGCACCTGGCGTGCGACGGAGGTGTCGCGGATGCCGCCGGGTCTGGCCATGACCGCATTGTGCCGTACGCCGTCGCTCGCGGCTTCGACCACGATCCTGGGCGCCGGATCAGGTCTCCCTCCATGAACTCAACGAACAGAAGGGTGACGGACACCACATCGCCAGCGACGCTCCTCATGGAGTCCGGGCATCCCGCCCGGGCCGGGGCCAGGAGGAGAACGATGAGCACCACGACTGAACGGGTCGGCGGGGCCACACCGCCGGCGGCACGCAAGAAGGACCGCACCCACTATCTCTACATCGGGGTCATCGTCGCGGTGGGACTGGGCATTCTCGTCGGGTTGGTAGCACCCGGCTTCGCCCGCGAACTCAAGCCGCTGGGAACAGGTTTCGTGGCCCTGATCAAGATGATGATCCAACCCGTGATCTTCTGCACGATCGTGCTCGGCGTGGGATCGGTGCGCAGTGCTGCACGCGTCGGCAAGGTGGGTGGGCTCGCATTGGCCTACTTCCTGACCATGTCGACCGTCGCACTGGGCATCGGGATGCTCGTCGGAAACGTGCTGCACCCCGGGTCGGGGCTCCACATCACCGGTGAGACCGCCAGTGCGGGCGCGGAACAGGCAGCCACGGAGCACTCGACGACCACCGACTTCCTGCTCGGCATCGTCCCCGACTCGATGCTCTCCTCGCTCACCTCCGGCGACGTGCTGCAGACCCTCCTGGTCGCGTTGCTCGTCGGATTCGCCCTTCAGGCCATGGGCCGCGGCGGCCAGCCGATCCTGACCGGGGTCGGCCACGCCCAGCGCCTCGTGTTCCGGGTTCTCTCAATGATCATGTGGGCCGCTCCGGTGGGCGCGTTCGGGGCCATGGCTGCGGTCGTGGGGGAGACCGGGGTCGGTGCGCTGAAGAGCCTGGCCGTGTTGATGATCGGCTTCTACATCACCTGCTTCCTCTTTGTCTTCGTGGTGCTCGGCACGATCCTGCGGGTCGCCACCGGAGTCAACGTGTTCAAGCTGTTCAAGTACCTCGGCCGCGAGTTCCTGCTGATCCTGTCGACGTCGTCGTCGGAGTCGGCCCTGCCACGACTGATCGCGAAGATGGAGCATGCCGGCGTCGACAAGCCGACCGTCGGGGTCGTCGTACCGACGGGGTACTCGTTCAACCTCGATGGCACCGCGATCTACCTGACCATGGCTTCGCTCTTCATCGCCACCGCCATGGGCGACCCGCTCTCGATCGGCGAACAGTTCGGTCTGCTCGGCTTCATGATGATCGCCTCGAAGGGAGCGGCCGGAGTGACGGGTGCCGGTATGGCGACCCTGGCAGGCGGACTCCAGTCGCACCGTCCCGAACTGGTCGACGGCGTCGGCCTGATCGTCGGCATCGACCGCTTCATGTCCGAGGCCAGGGCGCTGACCAACTTCGCGGGCAACGCCATCGCGACCGTCCTGGTCGGCTCATGGACCGGTGGTCTCGACCGGGGCAAGCTGGACCGGGTGCTGGCCGGGGACGAGCCCTTCGACGAGACGACGATGGTCGACGACGGCCACGATCTGCCCGACGACGCCCCGCGTCCTCGACAGGGCGACGAAGCCGTGGCCGCCGTGGACGCCGAGGGCCGGCAGGTGGTCGGGGTGCGCGCCTGACTGGTCACCGGCTCGCGCCGAGCGCACTGCGTCTCTCCATGAGATGCGTGCGCTCGGCGTCGTTGCGACACAGCGCCAGCGCCTCGTCGTACGACGACCGGGCGGACTCGGGATCGCCCACCCGCGCGAACAGCTCGGCACGCACGGCCGGCAGCCTGTGCGATCCCGGCCAGTCGAGGTCGGCCAGGGCGGCCAGCCCCGCCGCGGGGCTCTCCGCCTCGGCCACGGCGACTGCTCGGGCGACCTCGGTGGGCGGTCCCGGCATCACCTGCAGCAGCAGGTCGTAGAGCGCCACGATGCGCGACCAGTTCGTCGCCTCGGTGGAGGGAGCGAGCGCGTGCTCCCCGGCGATGCGTGCCTGAAGCGCGTAGGCGGCAGCGGGCACGGTCATCGGGCCGAGCAGGGCGGGACTCATCAGCCGGTCGCGAGCGGCAGCGATCTCGTCGTGGTGCCAGAGGCTGCGGTCCTGGTCGGCCAACAGCACCAGCTCACCCTCGGCATCGACCCGGGCCTCCCGGCGTGAGTGCTGGAATCCCATCAGGGCACGCAGGGCCACCAGCACGGGTTCGTCCTGCCCCCGCAGGTCATCGGTCACCGAGACCAGCTCGATGGCCGACCCGGCCAGCTCAGCGCGCAGGAGGTCGGGCCCGGAGCCCGGTGCGTAGCCTGCGGTGAACGCCAGGTACCCGATCTGTGCGACCGTGTCGAGGCGCCCGGGCAGGTCCTCCTCGCTCGGCACCGTGAACGGGATGCCGGCGCCGACCACCTTCTTCTTGGCGCGGGTGATCCGTGCGGCCATCGTCGACTCCGAGACCAGGAACAGGCGGGCGATGTCGGGAGTGCTGACGCCGACGACCAGGCGCAGGGCCAGGGCGCTGGCCGCTTCGGGGGCCAACGCCGGGTGGGCGCACATCAGCACCAACCTCAGCAGCTCGTCCTCGATGAGACCTCCCGGATCGGCCATCACCTCGGCCGGAACCTGACGCTCGGCATCCGTGACGAGCAGCGGCATTCGGCGCTGGTGCATCGTCTCGGCGCGCAGGCGGTCGACGATGCGACGGCTCGCCACGGTGTGCAGCCACGCCGGCGGGTTGTGCGGCACCCCTCGCTCGGCCCAGACCCGCGCAGCCGACTCGACGGCGTCGGCCAGCGCGTCCTCGACGAGGTCGAGGCGGCGGTGGCGCGCGAGGAGCAGGGCCACGAGCCGGCCCCACTCCTCGCGGACCGTCGCGTCGAGCGCTGCGTGGGGATCGGTCACCTCGAGATGATCACCGTCGGCCGGATCTCCACGGAGTACGACGGGGGCAGGAGTGCCGCTGCCGCAATTGCGTGGTCCATGTCCGGCAGCTCAGCGTCGTAGTACCCACCGATCATCTCCACCGTCTCCGCGAAGGGACCATCGCTGATCGTGGTGGCACCGTCGACGTGTCGCACGGTGGTGGCCGTGTCGGTGTCGGCCAGCGCCGCCGACCCCAGCTCGCTGCCGTGCGCGGCCACGTAGTCGGAGAACGCCTGGTGGGCCGTGAAGAACGGCTCCTGTTCAGCCGGCGTCAGCCGGTCGAAGTGGCCCGCCTCGTAGGCGATCAGGAAGACGTAGCGCTTCATGACGGACGCTCCTCGGGAGAGACGCAGCGTCGGACCTCCACGGCATCACCCAGCCCGGCGATGATCTTGCAGCACTCCATCAGGTCATCGGGGTCGGAGGTCTCGACCTGGTAGAAACCGCCGACCTGCTCGGCAGTCTCCACGAACGGACCGTCGGTGATCGACTGGCCACCGGGTTGCACGGTCCTGGCCTCGGTCGTCGGGTGCAGCTCCGCGCCGCCGACGATCTTGTGGCCACGCCTGGTCAGCTCGGCGCCGAAGCGGTCGTACTCGGCGTACCCGTCCTCGCGCTCCTTCAGGCTCATCGAGGACCACCAGCGGTCGGCGTCCCCGAGAATCAGTACGACGTACTCAGTCATGCTCAACGTCCTCCTGCGGGCGACGGCGGAACTCGATGAGCTCGCCCCGAGACGCGAACCGGGCGCAGATCTCGCGCAGCTCGGCCTCGTTGTCGGACTCGATGTAGTAGAACCCGACGACCTGCTCGGCCGACTCCGTGAACGGGCCCTCGGTGACGATTGCGCCACCGTTGCCGTCGGGGCGCATCGAGGTGGCCAGAGATGACGGCTCCAGCGGACTGACCGCGATGATGCGGTGGCCGCCGGCCTCGAGGTCGGCCTGGAACTGCCCGTGGGAGGCCATGCCCTTCTCGTGCTCCTCGGGTGGCAGCCTCGCCCACTCGGCCTCCGGGGCCGGGAGCAGGATCATGAAGCGACTCATTCGACTTTCCTCCTGGAGATCCGAGGCCGCGGACGCGACCTCACCACCATGACGGACGAGCACCCGGGGAATCGACAGCCACGGCGAGATTTCTCGACGGGCGTCCATGGGGACATGCCTGGCGCTCAGGAGGCCGTCGTTGCGCGATTGTGGGCAGCCATCTCGATACCCTAGGCGCATGTCCGCCACGAACAGGAAGGACGGGCTGCCACTCGGGTTGGTCCGGCTGTTCTGGCGTCTCTTCGTGACGACGGTGTCGTCCTGCATGCGCTATCGCGTCACCGGTCTGGCTGCCGAGGCGGCGTTCTTCGCCGTGCTCTCCATGCCGCCGCTGATCTTCGCCCTGGCCGGGTCCGTGGGCTACATCGGCGAGCGCTTCACCGACGCCCAGGTCGAGGACGTCCGGCAGGCCGTGATCGACGTGTCCAGTCGGGCACTCACCGACTCGGCCGTCGACAAGATCATCGTGCCCACCATCAACGATGTCTTCTCCGGCGGTCGGCTCGACGTGATCTCGATCGGATTCATCCTCGCGCTCTGGTCGGGCTCGAGGGCGTTGAACGTCTTCGTCGACACCATCACGATCATGCACGGGCTCGGCGGCCACCGGGGGATCGTGAAGACCCGGGCACTGTCCTTCGGCCTCTACGCCCTCGGCCTGATCACCGGTGCCGTCTCGATCCCGCTGGTGGTGGCCGGTCCGAGACTGGTGCGCAACTGGTTGCCGGATCGCCTGCAGTTCCTCAATGACCTCTACTGGCCGATCGTGATCGTCGTGTGCATCTGCTTCCTCGCCACGCTCTACCACGTGTCGGTGCCGGTGCGGACGGCGTGGCGCTACAACCTGCCCGGCGCCACGTTCAGCCTGGCCAGCTGGATCCTCGGTTCCTACCTGCTGCGTTGGTTCCTCACCGCGACGGCCGCCGACTCCAAGTCCGTCTACGGCCCACTGGCGGCGCCCATCGCCGTACTCCTGTGGCTCTACCTGGTCTCGATCGCGGTGTTGATCGGTGCCGCCCTCAACGCAGCCTGCGACACGGTCTTCCCGCAGAACACCACACAGCGGGCCCGACAGGAGCTGATGCGCCGACTGAACGCGGTGCTCCCCAACCGGATCACCGATCGCTACGCGCCACGCCGCACGGAGGCCGAGGAGGCCCCCGACGCCCCGGCGCCCCGGACAACCGGTCCGACACCCGGTCCGGCGCCCGGTTCCCCTGATCAGGCACCCACTGCGCCGATCACGCGCCGCGACACCCGCCCGACCACGTCGGAGGTCGAGGAATGAGCTTCCGTGCCACACTGACCCCCGTGCCAACACGCTCACGCGATTCCCGGAGAGGCTGACCCGGGTGGACGACACGACAGTCCAGAAGGTGCTCCGGGGCGTCTCGCTGCCGGCTCGCGCACGCTCCCCGTGGTGGGAGCTCGGCCGGCGCCTGTTGCTCGCCCTGGCCATCCTGGCCGGGACCGTCATGCTGGTGTGGTTCGACCGCGGTGGCTACTACGACAACAACGATCCGACCCGCAAGGTCGACCTGATCGACGCGATCTACTACACGACAGTCACGCTCAGCACGACCGGGTACGGCGACATCACGCCCTGGTCGGACTCTGCTCGACTGGTCAACGCATTCATCATCACGCCGGCCCGCATCGGGTTCCTGGTCCTGTTGATCGGTACGACGCTCGAGGTGCTCGCCGCACAGGGCCGCGAAATGTTCCGGGTCACCCGGTGGAGGAAGAAGATGCAGCAACACGTCGTCGTCATCGGCTACGGCACCAAGGGACGCAGCGCGGCCAGTGCCCTGGTCCAGAACGGCACCGATCCCGAGTCGATCGTGGTCGTCGATCCGTTGCCTCTGGCCCGCGAGGAGGCCAACTCCGACGGGTTGGCGGTCATCGCCGGTGACGCGACCCGGCGCGAGGTGCTGCGGCGGGCGGGCGTGGCCGACGCCTCCCAGATCATCATCACCACCGATCACGATGCCAACACGATGATGGCAACGCTCACCGTGCGCCAGCTCAACCCCGATGCCTACATCGTGGCTGCGGTGCGGGAGCAGGTGAACGTGCCGCTGGTGCGCCAGAGCGGCGCCGACGCGGTCGTCACCTCCTCCGAGGCAGTCGGTCGGTTGCTCGGTCTCTCGTCGATGTCGCCCAAGCTGGGTGAGGTGATGGAGGACCTGATGACCTACGGCACCGGGCTCGAGGTCGCCGAGCGTGACCTGCTGGTCAAGGAGGTCGGCAAGCAGCCCCAGTCGTTGCCCGACCAGGTGATCGCCGTCGTTCGCGACGAGAAGGTGTACCGCTACTTCGACCCGGTGGTGACCCAGCTGGCCCGCGGCGACCGGCTCATCGTCGTACGACCGGCCAAGGAGCAGCCGTGGGCGCCCCGCCCCGGCACCCACGACGAAGAGACCGCCGACGAGGACTGAACCACCAGGTCAGGCACTCGGCTCCGGCTGCGGTGTGCCGCGACGGGGATTCCCGCGGACTTGGGTGCTCACCTAGGGTGGGCGGCGATGCCACCAGCACCCCGTCCTGCCAGTTGGGCCTATCGCCCAGAACTCGACGGCCTGCGCACGTTCGCGGTCGTCATCATCATCTTCTACCACTCACGCGTGGACCGGATCGATGGCGCATTCATCGCCCTCGACCTGTTCTTCGTGCTGTCCGGCTTCCTGGTCACCAACGTGGTGATGACCGAGATCGACCAGCGCGGCACCCTCGATCTTGGCCGGTACTACGCTCGACGGGTCCGCCGACTCCTCCCGGCCGCCGTCGTGGCGATCCTGGGCATCTGCCTGCTGTTCGTGCTGGTCTCCTCCGAGCCGCAACGGGTCGGGTTCGTGCGTCAGGGCCAGGCGGCCCTGGTCTATCTGGCGAACTGGCAGTTCATCGCCGAGGCCAATGACTACTTCGTCGCCGACGCGACCGCCTCACCCTTCATGCACTTCTGGTCACTGTCGGTCGAGGAGCAGTACTACATCTTCTTCCCCCTGCTGATCCTGATGGTGCACCGGATGGCTCCCGGTCGTGGCCGGGTGCTGCTCGGTGTCCTGGGTGTGCTCATCGCACTGTCGATCACCTCGCAGGTGGTCTCGGCGATGACCGATCCGATCCGTGCCTACTACGCCACAGATGCCCGGCTCTACCAGTTGTTGGCCGGGGCTGCCCTGGCCATCGCGTTGCGCGAATTCGTCAAGGAGACCTCGAGGGGTGACGACGGATCCGTCAGCTGGCCCCGACTCGGTCCGATCCTCTCGGCCCTGGGGCTGGTGGGCTACTTCCTGCTCGGCAGCGAGCTGCTCGCGATGCCGAACACGGCTCGCAACCTGCTCGCCACCCTCCTGGCCCTGGCAATGATCTGTGGGCTCTACACGTCGGCAGGCTCGCTGTTGTCCCGGGTCTTCGGCAGGCCGACACCGGTCTATCTGGGCAAGATCTCCTACGGCACCTACCTGTGGCACTGGCCGATGATCCTGGTGGTGGGCGAGCTCTTCACCATCCGTCCTGTTGCCGTGGCTGTCCTGAGCGGGATCGCGGCCACCGCGCTGGCCTCGCTCTCCTACCACGTGCTCGAGACGCCGATCCGGCGTACGAAGTGGCTCGACCGCCTGAACTGGCGCGCCGTGGGGGCGGGGTTGGCCATCAGCGTGCTGGCAGCGGTGTTCGCGATCCAGCCGGTCCTGAGCAGTTCCCGGGCCCCGGTGGTGGCTGCCTCGACGGAGGAGCCGAGTGAGGTGGTCCAACGCCTCTCCGGAGCGGATTCCGACAAGCAGTTGCGCAAGGGGCTCGGCGACGATGTCGACCTGGCCGCTGTGGTGGAGGACAAGGGACCGGACGACGTCTGGTGCGGCCCCGAGAACCCGGACGACTGCACCCTGGTCGACGGCGGCGGAGCGCACGTGATGCTCGTGGGGGACAGTCACGCGAGGATGCTCGCCCCCGGACTGATCAAGGCGGCGAGGAAACACGATCTCAAGCTGTCGGCCAAGATCGTGCCCGGATGCCCGTGGGCGGCCGGGGTCTACAACGGCAAGGCGCCCGGCAAGTCGAAGGAACGCTGCTTCGAGGCAGGCAAGGACTTCTACACCAAGACCGTGCCGGCGGTAGATCCTGACGTGGTCGTGGTGGCCAACTATGACCGAGGTGAGAAGTGGCAGGGCCGACTCGTCGACGAGGACGACAACGACGTGGCGTGGCCGCGTCAGCAGTTCCGCGCCATCGAGCGGACCGCCGACCTGTTGGCCGAGAACGACACCGGGTTGGTGATGGTCAAGAGCATCCTGGGCACAGGTGGGTGGAGCACCAAGGGCCCGGACCCACTGGATTGCCTGGCCCGGGCCAAGAAGCCCGGGAAGTGCAAGGTGGTGCGGCCGACCGAGGATGCGTTCGTGGACGGCCTCCTCGAGACCACCGCGGCCCTTCACGACAACGCTGCGACCGTCGACCTCAACCCGTTGATCTGTCCCGATGGGCTGGTCTGTTCACCCGTGCGCGACGGCTATCCGGTCTGGCGCAACCAAAACCACCTCGCCGGGCGTACGTCGGAGGCGCTGGCCGAGCCGATCTGGGAGCTGGTCGAAGGGACCGAGCTGCTCGGCAAGCCGAGCTGATCGCCCGCGCCGGGTGAGCTCTGGCCGGAGGCTCAGGCCTTCAACGAAGCCGGCAGCACTTCCCAGCCGCGCAGGATGCGGGTGGAGCGTCGTTCCGCCCCCTCGAGCAGCTGCAGCTCAGGGAAGCGGTCGAAGATGGTCCGGAGCCCGACCTCTCCCTCCATGCGGGCCAGCGCTGCTCCCAGGCAGTAGTGCCGACCGGAGGAGAACGCCACGTGTTCGGCGGCGTTCTCGCGGGTCACGTCGAAGCGGTTCGGCTCGGTGAAGACCTCGGGGTCACGGTTCGCCGCGGCGAGCAGGGTGGTGATGATCGCACCCCGTGGAACCGGCTGACCGGCAACCTCCGTGTCACGCACGACGGTGCGACCGGTGAGCAACACCGGCGGATCCACACGCAGAACCTCGTCGACAGCGTTGGGCCACAGGTCTGGCTCGGCCTGCAGCCGTCGCAGCTGGTCGGGGTTCTGCATGAGGAGCGCGATGCCGTTGCTGAGCAGGTTGACGGTGGTCTCGAAGCCGGCCGCCAGCACCAACCCGGCGGTGGACTTGAGCTCGTTGTCGCTGAGGCCGTTGCCGTCGTAGTCGCGGGCCAGCACCATCTGGCTGAGCAGGTCGTCGCCCGGATTGCGGCGTACGCTCGCGAGGTGCTCGCCGAGCCACTGGTCGAAGCCGAGCAGTGCCTGGTCGACCCGGCGGAACCTGCGCCAGGTCAGCCCGAGGTCGAGGCTGGGGGCGGCCGCCATGCCGAAGCCGAGCACACGGTCGCGCTCCGACAGGGGTACGCCGAGGATCTCGGCGATCACGGTGACCGGCAGCAGTGCGCAGTAGTCGTGGACCAGGTCGACGGGGGAATCGGCGCGAGCGGCCAAGTCGTCGAGCAGCGACGCGGCGATCTCCTCGGTGCGCCCACGCAGCCGCTGGACCGCACGCACGGAGAAGACACGGGTGACCAGCTTGCGATAGCGGGTGTGCTCCGGCGGCTCGGTGACCAACAGGGACGGCGGCGTGAGCGGACCGAGCGGCGCCCTGTCGAATGCCCAGGACTGCAGGGTGCCGACCGCGCCGGTGCCGTTGAAGTCGACTCCCGAGCGGACGTCGTGGCTGTTGAGCACCTCCTTCACCACGGGGAGCGAGGCGGTCACCATGGCGAACTTCGAGCGATGCATGGCGCCGGCCGCGCGGATCTCCTCGAAGAGCTCCAGTGGCATGTCGGGGCCGTTGCTGGCCAGCACCAGTCTTCCGTGCAGGTCGCCGCGCCGGGCCGCCGTACGCATCGCGAACTGGGGGAGCGCCTGGCCGAAGCCCCAGCGCAGGGCACGGGCGGCGGCGGTCTCGACCCCCGTGGTGACCGAGTTGACCAGGGTCGGAGACGGCATGGTGCGACTTCCTTTCGATACTGTGCGGTATCCAATACTCTGAAGTATCGTAGCGCGCATGTCCAGCCCCACGACGCGGCGTCGCCCCACCCGTGACCAGGTCCGCCGCGCGCTCCTCGACGCGGCGGCGGAGGTGTTCGCCAGACGCGGCATCGACGGGGCCAGTCTCGACGAGGTGGCCGCGGCTGCCGGCTTCACGAAGGGTGCGCTCTACTCCAACTTCGCGAGCAAGGCTGCCCTGATCGACGCGCTGGCCGAGGACCACATCTCGACGTACGTCGACCTCGGCCTGGCCGCGGTCTCCGACCCCGACGTTCCGATGACCGACCAGGCGAAGGCGCTCGGCGACCGGCTCACCAAGGCGCTCGACGAGCGCCAGGACGCACAGGTGCTCTTCCTCGACCTCTGGGCTCGCTCGGTGCGTCAGGGCGAGCCCGACCAGGCGTTCCTGCAGCGCCGGCGCGAGCTGCACGCCTTCATCACGCGGACGCTCGAGGAGCACGCGGAGCGCGCTGGGACGCAGCTGCCGCTGTCGGCCGAAGCGGTCGCCACTGTGCTGATGGCGCTGGCCAACGGGCTGGCCATCGAACGCCGTGTCGCTCCCCAGCAGGTGCCGGACGACCTCTTCGGCCAGGTCCTGGCGATGTTGGTGCGCCCGGCTGACTGAGTGGAGTTCGGGTCCTGGTGGAACATCTCAGTCGCCAGGTGGCTGAGATGTTCCGAGAAGGTCTGAAAATGCCGTTTGGCCCCGACGAGGTCGGGGCCAAACGTGTGCTGGTGGGCGATACTGGGTTTGAATCTTGTTTCAGGGGATGCGGCGATACTGGACACAGGTTGACAAAAGGCCCTCTGACCTGCGGTGATGGCATCCAGTATCGCTTTTGCGTCTGGACAGAAATGCTCAGGTTTTGCCATCCTTGTTGCACGTTGTTGCACGAAATGAGGGAGTGGGCATGGCAAGCAGACGCGGATTCGGGGCGATCCGGAAGCTTCCGAGCAAGCGTTACCAAGCGTCCTACCTCGGTCCCGACATGGTCCGACACAAGGCATCGGTGACGTTCGAGACGGCCGAGGATGCCGAGGCGTGGCTCGCCGATCGACGCCGAGAGATCAACAACGAAGACTGGACGCCACCCAGGACGAAGAAGCCACTCACGTTCGGGGAGCACGCCGAGCGCTGGCTCACTAACCGTCAGTTGAAGCCGCGCACCCGCTACCACTATCGCGGCATCCTCGACGCGAAGATCCTCCCGACCTTCGGCGACGTCGCCTTGAAGCACGTCACGGCCGACCTGATCGACGACTGGCACTACCGCATGGGTGACGCGACCCCGACTGCGAAGGCGCACGCCTACGGCCTCATGAGGACGATCCTGGGGGACGCCGTCCAGCGTCGTCTGATCGACTTCAACCCCTGCCACATTCGCGGCGCTGGCAACACGAAGCGCGTCAAGCAGATCACCCCCGCCACGCTTCCCGAGCTCGAGGCACTGACGAAGGCGATGCCCGAGCGCTACCGGCTGATGATCCTGCTGGCGTCATGGTGCGGACTCCGCTTCGGAGAGATCACCGAACTACGCCGCCACGACTTCGACCTGACAAACGGCGTCGTCAAGATCCGCCGAGCCGTTGTCCGCGTGAAGGGCGAGTCCATCATCGGCACACCGAAGTCAGACGCAGGCACGCGCGACGTCTCGATCCCACCGCACCTTCTCCCCGTCGTGAAAGCACACCTGCGCGACAACATCACCGGGGGCCGCGCTGGCCTCCTGTTCCCTGCCGCTGGCGACCCGACGAAGCACCTGGCGCCCGCCACCCTCTACAGGGTCTTCTACAAGGCGCGCGAGGCCGCAGGTCGACCCGATCTCCGGTTCCACGACCTTCGCCACACCGGAGCGGTCCTCGCCGCCAGCACCGGCGCAACCCTGGCCGAACTGATGTCCCGCCTCGGACACTCCACGGCCGGCGCAGCGTTGCGCTACCAACACGCGGCCGAGAACCGCGACAAGGTCATAGCCGAAGCCCTGTCGAGCCTGGCAGCAAAGGACCTCTGACCAAGCGCCGAGGAGTCAGCTGCGCCTGAAGCGATCGAGCGTTATCGAGTTAGATAATTGTAGGATTGGGGTCATGGAACAGCCACTCGACCGCGACAGCGCCGAGGTCATCGCCCTCCTGCGCGACGCGGTGACCACCAGTGGCCTGTCCCAAGCCGGGTTCGCCCGGGCGCTGGGGACGTCGGCGCCGCGGCTGTCGACGTACCTCACTGGCGACACTCGACCTTTCGCGCAGTTCCTCATCCGCGCCCAGCGGCTGGGTCGTGCTCTCGGCGCCGCGAAAGCCCGGGGGCTGATGTCGGCGCCTGCCACCGCTGCTGCGATGCGGGCCTACTTCCTCGCCGGCGAAAGCGAGTGGATCTGGCGGATGCTCCTCCAGGGCCGCGACCACCTCAACGCGATCGTTGGCGAACAAGACGAAGCCCTGCGCCAGGTCCTCCTCGATGCGTGGGCGGCCGAGCCTGCCTCGGTCGGATCGGCCGAGTGGGATGCCTTGCTGGCTGCGGTCGTCGCTCACGAACTCGAGACGGCGGGACTCGACGCGCCGGCCTGGTCGCTCCGCTCGTCCCTGCCGACGCCGTGGACGCCCGAGCATCCGTTCCTCACACCGGACCGGGTCCGCGCACAGACCCCTGACTGGCTGAGCCGCCGCAACATCTACGTCCCGGCTCGGGACCTGATGACGGCGTGAGCACGCCACGGCACGAGTTCACCTCCGAGGAGACGACGGAGCTTCTGGGCGAGCTCGACGCGCGCCTCCGAGCGCGCGGGATCGCGGCTGCCATCTTCGTCGTGGGCGAGGCCGCGATGGCGGCCAACCACACCAGACGCGACCGCCTGACAGAGGACGTCGACGCACTCACCCGCGACAACGTCGTCATCGAAGAAGCTCAGGCGCTGGCCCGCGAGCGAGGCCTGCCCACGAGCAGGCCAGCGATGACGAGGACGAAGGCTCCCACGATCCCCAGCGCGAACTTGTTTGGGAGTGTCATGAGCTTCCTCCCAGTGCGGCCGGTGCATCAGTGGAGGCAGCGGCTCGTACGGTCCCGGCTTTGCCGAGCCCGGGCCAGAATCGGCCGACTGTCGCCGCGTAGCTGGCGTACGCGTCGCGGTGAAGCCTGCACAGGTAGGGCTCCTCGACGACGCGGACCTGCAGTTGCAACGCGATCACGAGTGCGGCCAACCCGGCGACGGCGACCATGTTCGGCACCATCAGGGTCAGGCCCAGGCCGGTGAGGGCCATGGCGGTGAAAATGGGGTTGCGGACCAGTGCGAACAGCCCATCGGTGACGAGGGTGGTCTGCTCGGTTTCGTCCACGCCGATGCGCCACTCACTGCCCATCCGCAATTGAGCGGCCAGGGTGAGGATGAGGCCTGCTGAGGAGAGCAAGACACCGAAGACGTTGACGGCGCCGTGGTCCAACCACGCGATGGTCGGCAGGCCCATCAGGCCGGCAACCGGGGCGCAGACACCCACCAGGAGGGCTGCCACGAACAAGACGCCAGCCCACCACTCGGCGCTACCACGCCGACCCGACAGCCCCCGGAATCCCGAGTCCCCGGTCTTGCGCACCTGGATGACCGTCCGGACGACGAAGCCCACGACCAGGTACACGGCGTAGACGCCGACGGCGAGCCACGTCATGACTCGCCACCGTCTCGTCGGCCGATATTGAGGATCGGCGAGCTCGACGTCGTCGAACCCGTCGGGTCCGTGCAGCAGTTGTCGGTGCAGTCGGCCGGGTCGTCGGTGCACCCGCATGCATCAGCAGGGGCCCCGTTGGTTCCGATCGGTCCGCAGCAGCCCTCGCCACGCCAGGCCTCGATACCTTCTCGTGNCCGGGTCGTCGGTGCACCCGCATGCATCAGCAGGGGCCCCGTTGGTTCCGATCGGTCCGCAGCAGCCCTCGCCACGCCAGGCCTCGATACCTTCTCGTGCGGCGACGGCCGCTATGACCATCCCCGCGATGGGGTCGGCCCACGACCACCCCAGCGTCGCGTTCAACAGCAGCCCGACCAGTAGTACGGCAGACAAGTAGGTGCACAGGAGGGTCTGGGTGGAGTCCGCGACCACGGCGTTCGAGCCCAACGCGCGACCGGTGCGGCGTTGTGCCCAGGACAGGAACGGCATGATCACCAAGGACGCGGCAGCCAGTGCAATGCCGACCCCCGAGGGGTCGGGGTCGTGGCCGCTCACCAGCGCCCGGACCGACTCGAACCCGACGTAGGCAGCCAGAGCAAAGAAGGAGAGCGCCATCAGCCGCAGGGCAGTGCGTTCGCGCGTCTCTGGAAGTGGGTGGCGGAACTGCCACAAGATGATGAGCCCGGAAGAGACCTCGACGATAGAGTCGAGGCCGAACCCAACGAGTGCGACAGAACCCGCGACGAGCCCGGCCGCGATGGCAATGACGGACTCGATGACGTTGTAGGACACCGAGGCGGCGGCCAACAGTTGAGCCCGTCGACCGAGTCGGATCCGGTCGTCGGCTGTCAGTGCCGCGTCGGCGTGAACGTGGGTGGCCATCACGAGTCCTTGACAGTGGAGGTGCCGAAGTTCGGACACAGGGCCACCGCGTCCCCGGTCAGGGCAAGTAGTTGCTCAGCCGAAGCGAGCAGCCCAACCACCGTCTCGAGGTGGTTGAGTGACCACATCGAGGCACGACCCTTCCGGCCTGGAGGTGACCAGCCCGCAGTCCTTNAGGGCCACCGCGTCCCCGGTCAGGGCAAGTAGTTGCTCAGCCGAAGCGAGCAGCCCAACCACCGTCTCGAGGTGGTTGAGTGACCACATCGAGGCACGACCCTCCGGCCTGGAGGTGACCAGCCCGCAGTCCTTGAGACAGGCCAAGTGCTTCGAGACCGTGCTCTGCGCCAAACCAAGATGATCGGTCAGGTCCACCACCCGGTGCTCACCCAACGCGAGGTGGCGAACTATGGCCAGCCGGGACGGGTCAGAAAAACCATGGAACAGACAGGCGGCCGCGGTCAGCGCACCAGCCTCGTCGATTTGCTCTTGTTCAACATTCATCGTCATACGGGGATGATAGCGCATCTGGGAGAGGTTCGCCTGGACGGGTCCAATGCGACGATCTGGCCGGTTCCCAACATTGGCGGGTCACCCCAGACCGGACGATTCCGCCACGGGTGGCCTCGAAAGCTGGACGTTTGACTTCATGTCGCGCTGATGGGCCCGTGCCTGGCTCCCGAAACCTGTGTTGCCCTGCTGAGTCGGACCTCGGTGGATGGAGATCCACGTCGAGGCGTTCGTTAGACCGCGCTCGATGGTGACGAGGACCCCTGAGAAGCGGCGGGCAAGAGCCCGTGGAGTATCGGCAGGACAAATGCTGGTGCTGGCGGGGTTGCTCGCTGGGCTGTTGGCCATGCACGGGCTGGGAAACCATGGCACGGCGGCACACGAGGTCGGTGGCTCTGGGATGTCTTCGGCGGCAAGTGCCGTGGATAGCATGGCTCATCACTCTGACGAAGGTTCTGACCTCTCGGGTGGGCAGTCGGTTGGCAAGCACACGGAAGTCCCCTCCGGGCCTAGCATGGCTATGGTCGGCCTGTGTATAGCGGTCCTTGCGGGAGTCCTAGCCGCGGCCCTTGCTCTCCTGCGGCCTACACATGCGCTGTCGTTCCTGCGACCCCGGTCTCCGCTCTTGGCGCCGATCCCGGTGGGTGCTGCTCGGCACCGGGATCCTCCTTGTCTTTTGAGCTCTCTGTTCTCCGGACGTGATGAGCGCGACGACTCGACCCGTATCGCGGTGCGCGGTCGAGTCGTTGTTGACGCGCGCCCATATCAATCACGTACGGATCGAACAGGAGCACTACCCCTCATGATCAAGAAACTTCCGGCGCTGTTTGCGCTACTCATCGCCCTTGCCACGCTGGCAGCATGCGGAAACGATGACGGTGACTCGCAGACCAGCGAGACACAGACGGCAGCGAGTGGCAGCGAGTTCAACGACGCGGACATTGCGTTCACCACCGACATGATGCAGCACCATGCCCAGGCCCTGCAGATGGTCGACATGACCATGGGCCGCAAGCTTGACCCCGCCGTACAGAAGCTCGTTGAGGAGATCCGTGCTGCGCAGGCCCCCGAGATTGAGCAGATGAACGACTGGCTGGTCGACTGGGGCCAGCCGGCTCCAGAAACGGGCCGCGACCATTCCAACGCCCACGGTGACGGCGAGATGGAGATGGATCAGGAGATGCCCGGAATGATGTCATCCGAGGACATGGACAGGCTCCAGGCGGCGGGCGGCGACGAGTTCCAGCAGATGTGGCTGGAAATGATGATCGAGCACCACAAGGGCGCGATCGAGATGGCTCAGACCGAGCAGGCCGAGGGCGTCAACCCGGACGCCATGAAGATGGCCGAAGCGATCGAGTCCTCACAGCAGGCAGAGATCACGATCATGGAGAAGCTGCTCCGTTCCTGATCGTCACCAGCTGGCCCGACCCTCCTCTGGGCCTGGCCAGGCTCTGCCTTTGCCCACGCCCTTTGACGACCTGGAGACGCACACCATGGTGCCCACCCGATCGCTCTCGCAGTCAGCCTCACTGCCGCGCTCACACTGTCCGGGTGCGCCGACACCACCAACAGTGACGACACGACTCAGCCGGACGAGCAGGCCTTGGGGCACATCCACGGACTGGGCGTAGACCCGGCCGACGGCACCCTGTACGCGGCGACCCACTTCGGCGTGATGCCCATCGAAGACGACGGTTCCACGACCCGCATTGCGGACGGGTGGCAAGACACGATGGCCTTCACGATCATCGGCCCCAACCACTTCGTGGGCAGCGGGCACCCGGACCTGCGTGAAGACCTGCCGCCGCACCTGGGACGGATCTAGTCGGCTGACCCCGCTCAGACTTGGTCCAGCGTGTCGTTGGCCGGTGAGGCCGATTTCCACGCACTCGACGTCAACGGCCGACGGATCTACGGCTACGACTCCACATCGGGGCAGATCATGACCACCACTGACAAGAAGAACTGGACGAAGATCTCCCGCGAACAGGTCACCGACCTGGCCATCAACCACCCGCGACTCTGCCGAGAGCCTCGTCGCCACTCCCGGAGGCAAGCTCCGGAAACGCGTGCTCGGTTCGCCAAGAGCCACCGTGGTGAAGGGCGCGCCGCCCCTGCAGTACCTGGCTTGGCCCGGTCAGCACGAGCCCCGGCGAGGGAGCCCGATGTCGCATATCGTCACGAGGCGCTGTTGGCAGTACCCGCGTCGGCGATGGCGGCGAGTAGTTGGTCACCCGAGGGCACAGAGACCATCTGGTCGTTCTCGTCGCGGTAGAGCCGGCATGAGAGCCCGGTCTCGTTTCCACCTTTTGGTGGGCGGATTCGTGCCGTCGTTGCAACACGGTGGGTTTAGACCCCCAAGAGTAGTCGGGGCATGAGTTCGTTGGGTTTGGCGAAGTCGAGTCGTTTGCGGGGTCGGTTGTTCATCGCGGCCTCGACCTCGGCGATGTCTTCGGCTGTGTGCACGGACAGGTCGGTGCCCTTGGGGAAGTACTGACGCAGGAGACCGTTGGTGTTCTCATTCGAGGGCCGGTGCCAGGGGGTTTGGGGATCGGCGAAGTAGACGTCGATGTCCGCGTCAACGCTGACCTTGGCATGCTGGCTGAGCTCCTTGCCTTGGTCCCAGGTCAGGCTCCGCCGCAGGTTGTCGGGCAACTCGCTGAGTCGCTGGACCAGGGCGGCGGTGACGTGCTCGACACCACGCCCGTGCGGGAGGTGCAGCAGCATCAGGTAGCCGGTGGCGCGTTCGACCACGGTCCCGATCGCGGATCCGTTGTTCTTGCCGATGATCAGGTCGCCTTCCCAGTGACCAGGGATCCGGGTTCCGTCGGGGTCATCGACCGGTGGCCGGTCGTGGATCGAGACCATGTCTGGAATCTGTCCCTGCCCGGTCGATCGGCCATGCTTGTGCGGGCGCCGCATCGCTCGCCCTGAGCGCAAGGCGGCGGTGATCTCACGTTTGAGCTCGCCGCGGGGCTGGAGGTAGATCCACCGGTAGATCGTCTCGTGGTGCACGTTCATGGCCGGCTCGCAGGGGTGCTCACGCCGCAATCGTCCCGCGATCTGCTCGGGTGACAACTTTTCCTTGCCCAGTAGATCCGCCAGGATCCGCGACTTCAGCACCGGGTTGGCCTCGATCTTGGACTGCTGCGGTCGGCGGCCGGCCTCGAAGGCGATCGCATGGGCCCGCTTGGCCCGGTACTGGCCATCCGCAGCGGCATGGTTCTTGACCTCGCGGGTGATCGTCGAGGGTGAGCGACCCAGATCTGTGGCGATCGCGCGCATCGAACGCCCCAGTTTCAAGGCGACCTCAACATGGACCCGGTCCTCATACGACAATCGTGCCCCGCTCTGCCGCCGACGGGGCCGCAGACCACCTGCCTCGCTGATCCGGTTGTAGACCGTCTTGCGATCAAAGCCGACCAGAGCAGCCGCAGCCGACATCTGCATACCCGACTGCCAACACGCCCACATCAGCTCCTGCCGATCGAGCTGCATCCGAGCCGAGAACTGTGGGTGACTCAACATCAACACCTACACAATCAATCAGGTGTTGCATCGACGCTGCGGCACCGCCGTGCAAACGGATCTGTGCCGTTGATCAGCAATGTCGGTGAACCGGCCATCTTGAGGCGAGTGGCCTCGGAGTCAGTGGTCACTTCTCGGATGGTCACTGGCAGATCGGTGATCTCGTGGAGCAGATCCAGCATGCGCGGGAGATTGGGGCAGTCGGGAACGTGAAGGACTTCCAGAGTGGTTCGTGTCATGGGTTTCTCCTTGTCAGGTCGTGGATTGTGTAGGTGCCGATGTCTCCGGCGTGAGGTCGAGACGGCGCAGTAATTGGGCGTTGAGTGCGACGACCACTGTGGAGGCGGACATCAAGATCGCGCCCACCGACATCGGCAACAAGAAACCGATGGGGGCAAGTACGCCAGCGGCGAGCGGCACCGCGACCACGTTGTACCCCGCACCCCAGGAAAGGTTCTGCACGCTCTTGCGATAGGTGGCCCGTGACAGCTCGACCACCGAGAGCACTGATCGTGGGTCGTCGGAGGCCAGGACGATCCCTGCGGAACCGATCGCCACGTCGGTTCCGGCACCGATCGCGATCCCGACGTCGGCCTGGGCCAGCGCGGGTGCGTCGTTGACGCCGTCGCCGACCATCGCCACCCGGCGGCCTTCGGCCTGGAGGGCGGCGACCTTGGACGCCTTGTCCTCGGGGCGCACGCCGGCGTAGTACCGGTCGATGCCCAGTTCGGTGGCGACTGAGGCAGCGACTGCCTCGGCGTCTCCGGTGATCATGACCACCTCGACACCGCGCTCGTGCAGTGCCCGGACAGCGGCGCGGGATTCCGGCCGGATCTCGTCGGCCAGTCGCAGTGCACCGGCCACGGCGCCGTCGACGACGACGTGGAGGATGATCGCGCCTTCGCGCTTCCAGCCGTCGGCAACCGGCAACTCACGACCGGCGACCTCCTCGAGAAGAGCGGGTCCGCCGACCCGGACCGTGCGGCCCTCGACGCTCGCCGACACGCCAACCGCCGGGGATGAGGTGAAGCCACTCGCTCCAGGCACGGTGAGACCGCGCTCGGACGCGGCACGGACGATCGCGCGGGCCAGGGGGTGCTCGGAGTCGGCCTCGGCTGCCGCCGCCACGGCCAGCAGCCCGTCCGCTTCGTGACCAGTCCGGTCGCCGTCCTTGGCGGGCTCGACCGCGGTGACGGTTGGCTGGCCCTTGGTCAGGGTTCCGGTCTTGTCGAACAGCACGCTGTCAACATTGCGCATCGCCTCCATCTCGAGACGGTCCTTGATCAGCACACCACCGCGAGCAGCACGTTCGGTGGCGATCGAGATGACCAGTGGGATGGCCAGGCCGAGCGCGTGGGGGCAGGCGATGACCAGCACGGTGATCGTCCGTACGACGCCCTCGGCGGGTAGTCCGATCAGTGACCAGATGATGGCAGTGAACACTCCGGACGCGAGGGCGAACCAGAACAGCCACCCCGCGGCGGTGTCGGCGAGCCGCTGGGCACGCGACCCGGAGGACTGGGCCTCGGAGATGAGCTTCTGGATCCCGGCCAGGGCAGTCTCGTCACCAGTGGCGCTCACCTCGACCCGCAGGCCGGAGTCGGTGGCCACCGTGCCGGCAATTACATCGTCGCCGATGTCGCGGCGCACCGTGCGTGACTCGCCGGTGATCATCGACTCGTCCATCGATGCCGAGCCGTCGACGACTCGCCCGTCGGCCGGCACGCTGCCTCCGGGGCGAATGAGCACGACGTCGCCCACCGCGAGGTCGGAGGGAGAGACGATGACGACCTGGTCACCCTCGACGCGCTCTGCCTCGTCGGGTAGCAACGCCGCCAGCGAGTCCAGCGCCGAGGTCGTACGGGCCAGCGAACGCATCTCGACCCAGTGGCCCAGCAGCATGATCACGACCAGCAGTGCCAGTTCCCACCAGAAGTCGAGGTGGTGCGGGAGTACGCCGATGGTGGCGCCCCAGGAGGCCACGAACGCCACGGTGATGGCGAGAGCCACCAGCAGCATCATCCCGGGCCGCCGGGCGCGGATCTCGTCCACCGCGCCGGTCAGGAACGGGCGCCCGAACCAGAAATAGAGGACCGTACCGAGGATGGGCGAGACCCAGTCGAGACCTGCATGCCGGGGAGTTCGTAGCCCAGCAAGTCGGCGAACACACTCGATAGCAACACCGTGGGCACGGCCAGCACCACCGAGCCCCAGAAGAGTCGGCGGAACATCGCAACATGGTCCCCATGACCACCTTGGTCGCTCTGCCCGTGCTCGTCGTGACTCGAGTGAGCCCCATGGTTCTCACCGTTGAGGTCCACGTCCTCAGCGTGATCAATGTCGGTGTGCACGAGACCAGCGTCAACGACGTGGCCGCCAGCGTGAATGCCACCGTGACTGTGGCCATGACCTGGGGTGGGCATTGGATCTCTCAACCTCCGGAATGATGCATATGCCTCGAGGGGAACCTGCGAATCACTATACCCCCCTAGGGTAGCGAAGAGTCTTCCACCGCCGCCGCATTGCCCGCCATGCATGCCTACTAAGTCACTTAGTAGACTGACCTCCGCGGAACAACGAGAGCAGTGGAATCAAAGTGATGAGCAAACGGTCGACATCAGTCAGGCCATCGCACGGATGGGGCTGGGCCCGGTGGGTGTGGCGCACCTTGACGAGCATGCGGACGGCGGTCGTGCTACTGATTTTTCTGGCTTTGGCGGCAGTTCCGGGGTCCTTCCTGCCGCAGCGCAACGTGGCTTCAGATCCAGCTTCTGTGCAGCGTTTCTATCTCGAACATCCTGGTATCGCTCCTTGGCTGGACCGTTTCAGTCTCTTCGATGTGTACGCCGCGCCATGGTTCGCAGCGGTCTACATGCTGTTGCTGGTGTCCATGATGGGATGCGTCCTTCCGCGTTGTGCGCGACTGTGGCGGGAGTGTCGGGCCGCCCCTGCTCGTCCGCCCACACAGCTTTCGCGGTTGGAAAGATTTCGGGAGTTCCCCTCGGATGTGCCAGTCGATGCTGTCCTGTCTCGAGCCGCAGAGTTCTTGCGGCGTCGTCGCTATCGGGTGGTGCTCACTGACACGGACGTCCGCGCTGAGAAGGGCTATCTGCGTGAGGTCGGCAATCTGGCATTCCACCTTTCGTTGCTGGTCCTGCTTGTCGGCGTCGCGATTGGCAAGCTGTTCGGATTCGAGGGGCGAGCGGCGCTGGCAGAGGGCGAGACCTTCACGAATGTGCAGTCGTCGTATGACGCCTTCACACCCTCGGCGCTGACACAAGTTGACGGGCTCACTTCGTTCTCCATGACCTTGGAGTCCCTTGACGCCGAGTTTGCGCTGGGCGGCCCACGGATGGGTGAACCCCGCGCGTTCGACGCTCGGGTGACTTACACACGTGATGATGGCAGCGCTGAGTCCACCAACATCCGACCGAATCAACCGCTGAACATCGAAGGAACCAAACTGTTCCTGAGCGGACACGGCTACGCGCCCCGCGTGACGGTCCGAGACGGCGATGGTGAGGTTGCATTTTCTGGTCCGGTGATCTTCCTGCCCATGGATGGCAACTTCACCAGCGACGGCGTCATCAAGGCCCCGAATGCGAGCCCGGTGCAGTTGGGCTTCCAAGGGTTGTTGCTCCCTACGGGACCCGGGAGAGAAAGTGACCGGTCGCAGTTTCCCGATTTGTTCGCGCCACGTCTTGATCTGACCGCATACACAGGTGATCTCGGTATGGATAGTGGATTGCCGCAATCCGTGTTCACTCTCGAACGTGCTGGACTGGAGAAAGTAGGCGATCAGAGCCTACGAGTCGGGGAAACCATGAAATTGCCCGATGGCGCTGGCACGATCACCTTTGACGGTGTCGATCGCTTTGCCAACTTCCAGATCGCCTATGACCCTGGCAAGGAAATCTCGTTGGTGGCTGCGATCATGTTGATGGTTGGGCTGACCGCATCGTTGCTCATCCGACGACGGCGTGTGTGGGTCCGATGCTCGCAATCGTCACGGGGAGTAATCGTGGAGATGGCGGGCCATTCACTGACGCGCCGCGGCTCGCCTGCCGCCGACTTCGACGACCTCGTAAGAGCGCTCACAGAGCCCACCTCGCCCGAAGCAAGGAGCTGACATGAATTCGGCGCAACTGTCCGACGACTTGATCACGACCGTTCTGGTCATCTATGCGTTGGCCTTCTGTCTCCAAGCCGCGGGGCTGGCGGTGGAGCGGGTCAAGCGAAACACCAGGAAGAGCCCGAACATGGCGACTGCAGCGGTGGGGGCTCGGTACGTCCCTGACGGTGGCATCACCGAAGTGGCACACGACCGATCTGGCTACGGCGTGGTGGGCCGCATGGGCACAGTACTACTCGGATTCGGATTCGTTCTCAATCTGAGCTCAGTGATCTTGCGGGGGATGGCAGCCGGTCGGGCTCCGTGGGGCAACATGTACGAGTTTGCGATCGTGGGCGCGGCCGCGATCGTGGCCGCATACCTCGCAGGCCTCCGGGTGTACCCGATTGAAAGAATCGGTATCTGGGTGATTGGGCTGGCCCTCGTCATCCTGGGCTGTGCGGTCACCATTCTCTACACGCCCGCGGCCGATCTGATTCCCGTCCTCAACTCCTATTGGCTGGCGATCCATGTTGCGGCTGCGATCATCGCAGGCGGCGCATTCACCGTCGCGGCCGTCGCATCACTTGCCCAGCTGCTTCGCAGACGCCACCGGTCAGACGGGGAGGCGGACTCGCTGGAAGGGGTTTCCTACGGGCTCATTCTCTTCGCCTTTCCCGTATGGACTTTTGCCGTCATCGCTGGAGCGGTGTGGGCTGAGGCAGCATGGGGCCGATACTGGGGATGGGACCCCAAGGAGACATGGGCGTTCATCACCTGGGTCTTCTACGCTGCCTACTTGCATGCTCAATCGACTGCTGGTTGGCGGGGTCGCCGAGCCGCTTGGTTCAGTCTCCTCGGCTACGCTGCCTTCATCTTCAACTTCGTCGGCGTGAACATCTGGTTGCCAGGCCTCCACTCCTACGCCGGCGTCTGAGCCCAGCTGTACGACGAGCAAAGGCCCAGAGCACGCCGAGAGTCGCCCCGGCCAGGATCACGGGGTCACGCACGTGTTGATACCGCACGGCAGGTGTCAGGCCCACCTGCAGCGACACCGTGGCGCGGACCCGCGTACTGACGCCGGCAGGTGCCTGCTTCACGATTCTGCCTTGAGGATCGATGACTCCTGAGGTGCCGTTGGTGGAGGCGACCACTATGCTCCTACCGATCTCGGCCGCGCGTACTCGGGTGATCTCGAACTGCTGGGACGGCTGGGACGTGCCGTAGAACATCGCGTTGCTGGTCTGCACCACGGCCAGGTTGGCTCCGCGGCGGATCTGCGCCTGGAGGACATCGTCGTAGGCGATGTCGAAGCAAATCGCATCAGCGACTCTGAGCCTGTCCAGTTCCAAGGGGCCCTCGTCCTTGCCGGGGATCATGTCGCGGGGAATCTCGCTGAAACGATCGAACCAGGTGCCAATCGTTTCGCGCCAGGGAATGTATTCACCAAACGGCACCAAGTGCGTCTTGGTGTAGTGCCCCGCAATTGTTCGGTCAGGCAACCAGAGAATGCCCCGGTTGTATGCGCGCTCGGGGTCGTCAGTGTTGACGATGCCTCCGACCAGGAGCGGGGCGTCCACCGCAACGACGGCTCGTTCGATGAGCGCACGTGCCTGCGCGTCCTCGAGTGGGTCCACGGCAGTGGAGTTCTCCGGCCAGACCACCAGATCGACGGTCTCCCTCTTTGTGCGTAGATCCCGTGCCAGGTCGAGGGTACGCGCCACGTGATTCCGGGTGACTTGGCGATGATGTGCGACCAAGTCGGAGCCATCTCCGGGGACCCCGCCTTGGATCAGGGCGATGTCTGCGGAACCGGCATGCGTCGATGGTGCAGGAAGGAGCGTGAGTATCGAGGGAATGACGACGGCAGCTGAACTCATGGCGAAGGTCCTGGGACCGGGCGACCGCACCATCTCGGCGAGTGTGAACCCCGCGAAGGCCACGAACAAGCTGGTGCCCGGAACACCGACATATGGCAGGAGTGCCGCCCACCAGGTGTCAACGGCAGTGAATCCGAGCTGTCCCCACGGCATGCCCCCAAGTGGCCAGGTGCTCCGCATGAACTCGGCACCACACCACGCCAGCGCTGACCACAGCGGTCCAGCTGGGAGAGTTCGGACCGTCCAGACTCCAAGTACGCCGAGAGAGACGACTACAGCCTGGGCGGTGCCGAGGGCGAACCACGCCCCCGGACCGATGGATGCGGACAGCCACCACAACAGCACGAGCATGAAGGCCAGGCTGTAGGCAAGACTGGCCATGAGCGCGTGGTCCCAAGACACGTCTCTGAGAACCAGCCAGAGCAAAGCAAAGGCGATGGGGGCCAGCCAGCCCATGCCAAGGGGTTGGAATGAGGCGGCCGTCATGATTCCAGCGAGTGCGGAGGCCGCGGTGGGGGAGCAACGCTCGACGATGAGCGACTTCGCGCGCCCCCGGTTCAACTTGCTCCGTCCTGAGGAAGCCACCAGTGCGCTACCCACTTTGAGGCCACACATTGCGACGGCATCCTTCGAGGCCATAGGTCTGCTGCTGCATGACTGGTGCCGGCCGGTCCGGCCCTGGACACTCTTGGTGGGACTCGCCGAGGAAGTGCCCCACTTCGTGGTTCACTAGATAAATTCGGTACGACCCGATGTCGTCGGCGTAGTCATCTGTGGCCGTAGCCCATCGTTGCGCGTTGAGCACCACCAGAGCTCCGTTGCGGCAGGAGACTTGACCACTGGTTTTCAACGGGGCACACAAGGCATCGGTCGTCGCTGGTGAAGCGAGGAGAACCCGAGCGTCACCACTGTTGGACACTTGGCGGAAAGTCAGACCCTTTGCACCCCCCCAGCCCCTGTTGTCTCCGAGGATCTCTTTGATGGTCCGTGCGGTCTCTTTGAGGTTGAAGGGTAATCCGTGCTCGACTTCGACGGTGTAGGTCAGCGAAGCCAGACGAGTCGTGGCCTTCTCGGCGTGCGCGGTCCGAAAGGTTCCGGGGCCAGCACGCATGATCGAGGGAGGCGTAGTGGGCGTCAGAGTCTGTTGGGGCGCCACCGTTCGAGAGCGCGGTGGCCCGGGATCAGGTGCCGGAACTGTTGTTCGCGTGTCAGTGGGGGAATGGGAAGTGCGCTGACTCCAGCTCTCGTATCGATTGGATGATGAGAGGGCCACGCCGACAGGGAAGGCGGTCAGCATCACTGCTCCGATCACCAACCACTGGCTGCGACCTACACGCTTCGATGTGGAAGCGCGGTGCTTACCACTCCTACTCTTCGCTGTCATCGGACTCGGCAAGAACCGGTTGGATCAGACTGCGCAGCGTCGTAGCCGAGACAGGACCGATTGCACGCGCAGCCACACGTCCCTGTCGATCGATGACAAGAGTGGTGGGCACTGCTGCGGCAGCCAACGCACCGTCGAACGAAAGCATTGCTCGAGGCGAATCCTGGGCAACCACACTGTCGTAGGGGACGTTGTATTTTCGCTCGAATGCGCGCGCAGCAGCTTCATTGTCCCGAATGTTGATGCCGACGAACAGCACTTGGCCGTCGAACTCATTCGCAACTTCGACGAGGGCCGGCGCCTCCTTGACGCAGGGCACACACCAGGAGCCCCACACATTGAAGACCACGACCTGGCCTCGCAACGAGGACGTGGCGAGGCGGTCCCCGCTGAGCATTCGAGCCTCAAACGATTCCGACTGTCTGCGGTCCTCCACGTCGAACTCCTCGATGACGGAGTCGCCGTCAGCCCTGGCGTTGGATTCGCCGCCCGAGCGTCCGCCCACGAACCACGCGGCAACAGCAACCAGCGCACCCACCATGAGCACGGTCACGAGTTTTCGCAGGCGACTGTTCTCCTTTGATCGCATTTCTGGATGGACCGCTTTCAGATCGGGGGTTGCCAAGAACTGACGAGACCCTGGATTGCTGCCATGAATTTCGTCCACGCTCCGCTAACTTGCAGAAGACCGAGGAGCATCAAGAACCCGCCACCCAGTCGAGCGAGGTGCGGCGCATGATGTCGTGCCCATGCGGTGCGTTGCATCCACTTGGAGACCGACAGTGCCGCAATGAGGAAAGGGATGCCAAGGCCCAGGCTGTAGGCGAACGCCAACACAGCACCGCGACCGGCTGTGGCTGAACTCGTTGCCAGTGCCAGCACAGCTGCCAGCGCAGGTCCGATGCAGGGTGTCCACCCGACGCCAAAGATCACCCCCAGGATCGGCGCTCCGACGAGGCCCGCGGGCGGGCGATATTTCGGTTGGAAAGAGCGATTGAGCAGATGGAAGCGTGAGCCGGAAGCGGCAAAGAGCAAGCCCAGCAGGATCGTAAGGATGCCTGAGTAGCGAATGATGGAGTCCTGATACTGCACCAACACAGAACCCAGCGACCCGAACAGCGCGCCATAACTGGTGAACACGAGTGCGAATCCGAGGACGAACAGTCCCGTCCCGGCAACGATGCGGCCGCGTCCTTGTTGGGCGTCGCCCTGGAGCTGGCCGGCCACCGTTGACTCGCGCGCGTTTGAGCCCGCCACATAGGAGAGGTAGGCAGGCACCAATGGCAACGAGCACGGTGTGAAGAACGAGACCACCCCGGCCGCCAGGGCCACGAGGATGGCCGGGAGCAAGGCCCCAGAGAGAATTGTTTCCTGAATACCCATCACTCCACCGGGCTCACAGCAGGGTGCTCCAATAAAACCAGAAGCGCTCCAGGATCAGCATGACCAAGAGCAGATAGGCGATGGCCAGGATGACTGGCTGCCAGCGAACTGCCCAGACTACGAGCGACGAGGCAGCCACGCGCGATCCGAAGACCCCGACTTGGGCATTGCGACGCGTCACGAACCAGAAGATCAAGGGCATCACCGCCCACACAGCCATGCAGTAGGGACACAAAGCGCCGATTCGGTACACACTCTGAAAGATCAGCCAGACCACAAGAGTCATACCGAAGGTGACACCGACTTGCAGTCCCAGCCAGTACCAACGGGACAACTGAGCGCCGCCCAACAGGACAACGCCCGTCACTACCACGATAGTGAAGCCGACGATCCCGAGGAGAGGGTTCGGGAAGCCGAAGAGCTCAGCCTGTGCGGTCGACATCACCGAGCCGCAACTCATGATGGGGTTCAAGTCGCACGAGGGAACGTGGGAAGGCTCTCGGAGGGTCGCAATCTTTTCCAGAACCAGCGCAAAGGCTGCGGTGCCGCCTACCGTGCCACATGCCAGCAAGAGTGGCGCCAGACGTCGGTGGTCCTCGTGCGAGTGATCATCGGCGTCCATGTGTCACTTGGCCAAGAGTTCGTCGATTGCCGCGTCGAAGTCCTCAATCTGCTGCGGTTCGAAGCGCTCGCCGTTGAGGAAGAATGTCGGGGTGCCTTTGACTCCCAGGGCCATACCATCGTCGACGTCGCGCTGCACACGCTCCGCTACTTCCTCTGAGGAGTAGTCGGTGTCGAACTGCTCCATGTCCAGGTCGAGTTGCTCGGCGAAGCCCCGGAACACATCATCAGCTGGAGACTGCTGCTCTCCCCACTCGCGTTGAGTTTCGTACATGAGCTGGTACATCTCCAGGAACTTGTCCTGCCTGGCAGCCGACTCCACGGCACGGGCCGCTCTCTCGGCATTGAAGTGCCCCGGGAGCGGGAAGTAGCGCGCGACAAAGGTGACTTCGCCGTCGTACTTCTGTCGCAAGTCCTCGATGATGGGAAACGCGGCACCGCACGCCTCACACTCGAAGTCCAAGAACTCGGTCAGTACGACGTCGGACGATCCCTTGGCGCCAAGGATGCGGCTGTCGTCTCGAACGACCCGATTGTCGGCCTCCTGGCCGCTGACGGGGGTTGTCTCGTCGCTCCCGTCCAACAGGAGAACACCCCCGATGGCGATGACAAAGGCGATGACGAGCAGCATCGCCAACTTTGCGGGTGTGGACATGGTGAAGACCTCCTAGGGACTACTAAGCAGCATAGTAGACGCTTGGCAAGCGCCGGTCCCGGGGCTCATCCACTGAAGAGCAGGAAGAGTCCGCCAGTGGTGTAGATGACCATCACGACCATCATCGCCAGTTGTCCAGCGACCCGATGGTGGGCCGGCAGAAGCTTGGTCGCTCGGTCGTGGGCAGCGATCGCTCCTGCGATGTGGCCGGTTACGACGGCGAGCACCTTGAGCATCGCCAGAACGGATGGGTTGTTGGACAAGAAGTAGTTCACCTGTAGCTCGGCGGTGCCGAAGATGTTGGCACCGTTGACCATCGGATCGCTCAGTTGGATCACCACTTGCTGGCCGTACTCAAGCAAAAGTGAGATGTAGTGGGCAATGACGTATCCGACCACGATCGGGATCACCGAATGGACATACAGCCCCGGCAGGGCGACACGTTTGGTCTTGTCTGGAAGTTCGGAAAGCATGGCGGCGGCCGCGAAGGTGACGGCGACGAACGAGCAGAAGCCGAACAGGGTGAGCGTCCCGAGGAGGGAGGAGTCGATTCCCACCCAGTCAACGAAGGCCAGCCAGTTGAGCGATCTGCTGAAACTGTCGTAGGCGGTCGATCCCAAAAGTACTGAGATCAGGACCAAGCGACTGGGGGAGGGGGTGAACCCGTCCAAGTGGTCCATGGGGTTCTGTAGCACCAGGCGGCCATCGGAGTTGCGGCCCACGGGGGACAGGTGACTGACGAGGGTCGAGTACGCCTCAAGCGGATCAGCCCGGGAGATCCATCGTTCCCCCCACAGCAGGGAGCCGAGAACGACGACAACGAAGTACACCGCCATCCAGAGGCGTACCGGTGCTAGGTACGTGCCACTCTCGTAGACGAGTTCCATCCAGACGAAAGTGAACAAGCCGACAGACGCTGGCCAGTATCCGACCCAATCAGGGAGGCGGAACACGCCTTCTCGAATTGACGGACCAGCCACGCGAGCGATGGCGTCGTGGACGGTTCGGGCGGGGTTCATTGTGCGCCAGATGGGCCCCAGGATCAGGGAGGCCGGAACCAGGCCCACCCACAGGAGTACATAGATGATTCCAAAGATGGGATTCGTCGCGAGGTCGGGGCCCCACACTGCGATCCAGATGACGTAGGCGAACATCGTCATTCCGGCGGCCCGGAGTGCGGTCAAGGTCACTCGGGAGTGAAGGATCCCAGTTACGCCTTGCGACAAGGGGACGCCGTGAGTCGCTCCGCTGAATCTGGGTTGGCGCCAAGCCACTGCGAGGACTGCGAATGAGACGGCGAGAGCGACCCCAGCCCCGAGAGCGGCAAACGACGCCGGGATTGGCAGGTCTTGGGCGCCGCCGACGCCGTGTGCGAGGTTCATACGTTCAGTGGACCTCGAGTTGGACGATCAGTTCTCCCGACTCGTGCTCCTCGACCTCAATCAGACCGGGTCGCTCGACGGTCACCTGGACGATACTCCGGCCGGCGACGAACCCGGGGGTCTGTTCGGGGCTGGAGTGCACGTGAAACTCTCCCGGACGATCCGATGTGACGGTGAACGTGACTGGCTCGCCAGCATTCGCCTTGATTCGGTTGCCAGGTGCTTCCACAGTGTCGCCACTGATCGTCACCTCGACGTTCGGATCCTGCGGTTCGGGGCTGGCGGGTGCATCGGGTCCCGAGCCTGCTGGAGGTGCGGTATTGGTGCCCGTCGGTTCTGGGGCTAGTGACGTGCTCGGCGGTTCTTGCGCCGTCTCGGGTGTGTCGTTCGTTCCGCAGCCGCTCATGAGCATGGCGACAGCCACGGCGGCACCGATCGCGGTGATGGTGTGCAAGAGCATTCTCCAATCGATTAATTGCTGAGGAGGATAGGAGTTGAGGGGATAATCACGGGACACGATCGGAACTTTGCGATCTTGTTACGACGACCGGTTCCAGTCGCGACCTCACAGTCGCGACCACGCCATCGCGCGAGTGGTCGCGGACGTATCGGTGGTGGAATCCAACTCAAGGTGGGTGTCAGTCGGGGTCGCGCGCGTCGTGATGGCTCTGAAGTGCCTTCAGGTATTCGTTGTACGCCGCCCTCTCGGAGTCGCCGTCGCGGTCGGCCTTGCGATCGAGGCGGCGTTGCTCGGCACGGTCGTGTCGAAACCACTGCCATATGAGCGCCCCAAAGATGATCGCCAACGGATATTCGCCCAGGGCCCAACCGATTGACGCTCCCAGCCTTTGATCGTCTGCCAGAGATTCGACCCACGGCGCCTGCACGAGTTTGAACCAGCTCGTGGCGAGGATGTTGTCTGCACTCATCAGGGAAACGGAAAACAACGAGTGATATGCGAAGACGACCATGGTCAACAGGACTCGCATCGGATAGGCGGGCCTGGTCGGTCCGGGGTCCACTCCTACGACGCAGTTTGCGAACAGATAGCCCACCAGGAGGAAGTGGGCGACCATGAAGACGTGGCCAGAGTGGGAACGCAGGGACCATTCAAAGACACCGCTGTAGTAGAAGGCGATCAAGCTGACGATGAACAAGGCCGCGGACACGAGCGGATGGCTGAGTATCTGCATGTAGGGCGAGTGCAGGGCGGTCAGCACCCATTCACGCACCCCACGAGAGCCATCCTTACGAGCTGACGTGCTTCTCAGGATTAGAGTCACGGGCCCCGCGAGTGCGAGGAACACGGGGACGGCCGTGGCGACGGTCATGTGCTGCACCATGTGCATGCTGAACATGATTTTTCCGTAGACGCCTGGCGCACCGCTGGTGGCCCAGGTCAGCAACGCCCAGCCCAACAACCATGCCGCGGTGCGCCCGTGAGACCACTGGTCCCCGCGTCGTCGCAACCTGACGACGGCCATCAAGTACCACGTGACGGCGACGGCGGCGATTGGCAGCCACAACGCATCAGGGCGCCACGTCGTGATCCAACCGCCGGGCCAGTCCAGAGGCTTCGGCATGCTGAAGTAGACGAGCGACTCGACAGTGTTCACCGGCTGGAGGTCGTAGCCTGTTGGCGGCGCCATGCGCCCAAGGGCGACTCCGAGACCCATGGCCACGGCCATGATCGCGGCTTCGCTGATGCCGAGCCAACGAAATGCCTTGGTGTCGCCGGCATCCAGTTTGGCGGCGACCTGCTTGCGCTGGGCACCACCCGCAAGCATCAACGTTGCGAGTATCGCGACCTTGGCGAGCAGGACAGCGCCATACGGGGAGACGAGAAGTGACCAGGCTTCGACCCGAATGACAGAGTTCAGCAAGCTGGAGAAGGCCACGAGAGCGAAGCACCAGAATGCCAGGGCCGAGTATCTGCGCACAGCCGTGGACAGATTGCCAAGGAAAGGCGCGGCGTAGAGGAGTGCGACCAGACCGCCGAGCCACACGCTGGTTCCCACAAGGTGGAACGCTTGTGAGTTCACGGCAATGTCGTGGTCGAGTGCGCCGGCTGCGTGGCCAGTGAGCGCTATCGGCCACAGGCCAAGGAGTCCAAGCACTGCCAGTATCCCGGCAGACGACGTAGTGCGGACCACGGAGGCGCCCAGCGCGATCGCCACACCCGCAAAGGCATTGAGCGCGTAGTAGCGGCCGAGCTCGAACTCGAACGCGAAGTAGTCCAAGCTGGTCCAGAGTTCCGGCTGATCAAGGCGATAGCCGGAGAGATCCGCATAGGTCAGGACCAGGCAAGTGAAACCGGCGACGGCCCACGCCCACCCTGCCGCAGAAGCCGTGCCCATCAGACGCATCCATCCAGCAGGTGCAGGCTGCTTGAAATGACCAGGCTCTCGTGCAGGTATGCAGATGCACGCGATCGCGAGCGCGCCGATGGCAATCGCGGCGGCGACATCGCGGATTGCTGCTGATGTTGGTAGGCCAACCTGGAGCACGACGCTCGGTGCTGGCAAGCCCGGCGTGGTCTCAGGCAGTAGTGCGCCCGCCCCGCTCAGAGCCACGAGTGCGAACGTGGGTGCCAAGGCGACAACGAGCAGTACGCCACGAGATGGCCGTGGCCGGTGGTCGCGGCTCCCAGCGGGGCTACTCATCGGAAGTGGGTCGTTCTTGGGCTCGACGACGCATTGCGAAGATGACAAAACCGATGGTGGTCACAACGACGATGGCCGTGATCACAAAAACCGAGGTCGTGGTCGAAGCCTCATCCGATCGATCAGCCGGAGCGTTTGTCGTCTGGTTGTCGGTTCGGCCTGGATCATTGCCCTTGTTTGGCGCCGTGCCTGCGCTGGGCGTGCTGCCTGATTCGTCATCTGAAGTCTCCCTCGGTCCAGGTCGGGCAGGGAGTGGTGCCCGGAAGTCGACTTCGCCTGCCACGGGATGCCCGTCGGCGGATACCACCCTGTAGACGAGCTTCCACCGGGGTGGTCCGCTCGACATGACTTCGCGGAGTTCCTCGGTGGGAACTCTTGCCCGCACGACATTGCCTTCGGTTCGTGACTCCAGTGTGATCGGGTCCCCATCAGCGACGATGAGGCTCATCGTGTTGAACTCGCCCGACATCTGGTCAGTGAAGGTCAGCGTGACATCTGACGGGGGCGATGGCAGCGTGGCACCTGACTCTGGGTCGGTGGAGATGAGTTCGGTATGCGCGCTGGCCGGAGGCGCGACGATGAACAGCGCTGCGAGCGCCAAGGCGGTCTGGCTCAAGACTTTGCAAAACAGGCGAGCGAGCAACGTGTTTATCCTGTCGTTCTCAAAAGGTGGAAAAGAACTCGGGCGACATGTCATTTGGAGCTTGCGAGGACTAGTCGTTTCATCAATGGGAAATGGCTGCCGCGATATTCATCAGCGAGGAGAGTCAGATCGGTCACCAGCGCGTCGCCGCTGAGTTGGGGGACAGGCTCGGCCCCTGGGAGCACCCGTGTTGGCCGGCGACAGCTGACGAAGTCACGCGTATCCGAGACTCCGGTGACCCGGTTGGAACGTCGTTCAGTCACCAAGCCTGCAAGCACGCGTGCATCTGCCCGATTGGATCCTGCTGAACAGTCCCAAACTCCAGCCTGTTCTGAGTGCAGGGCTTCTGGTCCGTATGCGGGTCCCATGGAGCCTGGTCTGGACTCCCGAGTGACCATCGAGTGTGGTGCCGTGCGGCTGTCAGGGCCTCTCACAGACCGGCTGACATCATTGTCTGCCACGTGGCACCTCTAGGACTCGAACTCTGAGCGTCAACTCTAACTACTAAGTTCGATAGTACATTAGCGTAGGCAGGCGTCTGCTGGGTGTGCGTTCACCCAGTTGGAGCCGTAAGGGGCGCGTTCAGCGAACGCTGAACATCATGCGTCGCCGATGAAGGAGACGGCCTGGCCGAACGGGTCGCAACAATGATGCGAAATTCCATTCCCGGCCGGGAGCACTGCAAGAGTCACTGGCGCAACCGCAGTAGCGACAATGGCGGCGGCGACGAGTGCGGCACCGCTGCGCCGCAGTGGGGCCGGGGGGCGCACCAGTCTGCCAACGCGGGCCAAGGCAGCCGGTCCCGTCGCGCTCAACGAACCGGCCGGCTCATTGAGCGGGCTACCCCCGGCCAAGCGATAGAGGGCGCCGGCAAGGTCGGGACGATCGCGCGTTGCAACGGCGTCGTCAGCGTGCAACTCCACGAGTTCGGCGATCTGATCGTGCGCGATCCGAAAGAAGGGCAGCCACGGCAGGGCCTCGGCCAGGGAGTGAGAGCGGAGGACCAATCGGTCATGCCGCGACCTGAGATGCGCCCATTCGTGCCGCAACACCAAATGGAGTTGTTTGTTCGTGAGTGCCTCGCGAGCGCCGGTAGTGACCACTACGGCACCTGCGCCGCGCAGTCGTGGGTCTGACACGCAGTAGACCGCCGTCGCGTGATGCTCGACGAAGAGGATGCCGCTCTCGTCTCGGTGAGCGATGAGTCGCAGCGTTGCCAGGTGCTCTCGCCGCGAGCGTCGGGTGGTGCGGTGATTGATCCAGAGGGCCTGTATCAAGCGGAAACTGAGGAATGCCAGGACGCTCATCCCGGTGGTGCTCACCAGTGCGCCCCCGGGTGAGGAGTACTGGTGCTGTAACTCAGTTGCGCACGCGTGTAGGGCCTCGCTGAGGGTGGCTGCTGCTGACATGCCGGGCAGTGTCACCGAAACGCATGCGAGAAGCAGGGAGACAACGGTGGCTCCTGACAGGGCTTGCCACAACGCGATCGCCAATCGTGGAGCTCGCCGAGGCCAAGCAGCTGGTTGCACCGCGAAGTGACCGGCCAGCATGAAACAGGCAGCCAAGATCAGGAAGGCGAACGGAGCGATCATGAACGCGGGCCGTCCTCGCGAGAATGCTCCTCGAGGAGTCCCCTGAGCGAGGTCAGTGCTTCGTCATCGAGGTGCTCCACGAAGTGCATCAGGACCCCTTGCCTGTCACCGCCTTCGGAGAGGACATGGCCAAGCACGGAAGCGGTGTACTGTTCGCGGGATTGCTTGGGACTGTAGAGGTAGGCCCTTCCTTTGCGAGAGCGCTCAAGGAGTCCCTTCTTGTGAAGATTGTCCATCACCGTCATTACCGTGGTGTACGCGAATGCGCGCTCCGCACTGATCTGCTCCTGAATCTGGCGGACAGACTGGGGCTGCGCGGCATCCCAGATGCGCTGCATGACCGCAGTTTCCAATGGGCCCATCGTCAACAATCTCCTCACGATGTCTACTAAGCGAGATCGTACCTGCGAAAGCTCGTGATCCCTCCCCGAGTAATGTGGATGCACGGTAGAAGTCCGAATTCAGCATTGCGAGGTCGACGCGTGCGTCGCTCGTGGATGGGGCGCCACCATTGGCATCCTGCGTTCTTTTGGCGTTAACATCGCCAACTGACGATGATCGATGTTCTCGATTCACCTGACGGACGAGGCGCGGCAGTTGAGTTGGACGATGAAGACGGGGAGAGGACCCGACTGATGGGCGCTGGGCATTCGCATGGAGCACCCGCCGGCCATGCCGGCGGCCGTTACAGGACCCGCCTTGCTGCGGCGTTCGGTCTCGTCGGGGCGTTCTTCTTCGTCGAGCTCGTCACCGGAATCCTCTCCGGATCGCTGGCCCTGATCTCCGACGCGGGCCACATGGCCGCCGACGTCGTGGCCCTCGGCGCCGCATTGGTTGCCACGAAGATCGCCACCAGGCCCGACTCGACCGGTCGCCGCACCTACGGCTCCTACAGGGCCGAAGTGTTCGCATCGGGGCTGACCGTGCTGATCATGCTCGGCGTCGCTGTGTACGTCGTCATCGAATCCATCGGCAGGATCGACGGTGATCCAGAGGTCGCCTCGGCTTCTATGCTCGTCGTCGGTGTCATCGGGCTAGTCATCAACGTCGTCACAATGATGCTGCTGCGGGCCGGTTCCAAGGAATCTCTCAACGTGAAGGGTGCCTATTTCGAGGTGGTCTCCGATGCTGCCGGGAGCGTTGGGGTCATCGCAGCCGGCCTTCTCGTCGCCGCTACCGGCAGCGGAATGTGGGACACGATCGTTGCCTTGGCCATCGGCATCTTCGTCGCGGTGCGCGCGGTCATCCTCGGCCGCCAAGTCCTGGGGGTCCTTGGCCAACACATCCCGGAGGGAATGGAACTCGACGACGTCATCGCCGACCTGGAATCCGTGTCCGGGGTCGCCGACATCCACGACCTCCACATCTGGACGCTGACCTCCGGGATGAACGTCGCCACCGCTCACCTCGTCGTCGACGAGGGTGCTAGCGCACAGGAGGTGCTGGTGTCGGCGCAGCGCGCCTTGGCCGAGCGCCACGACATTGAGCACGCCACTCTGCAGGTCGAGGCGGTCAAGGGGGAGCAGTGCCGTGAACTTGGATGGTGAGCTTCAGCGAGTCCCGCCACTCGGTTGGCTTGCCGCTGGACTTTTTGTCGCAGAGCGGGGCTCGCCTCGAGTAGTCGCCCGGCGTGGTATCCCGCGGCCAAGTTGGCATGATCCTCGCTGCCAGTCTCGGTCCCCTTGCTTGGGCCGTCGGTGCCGTCCGACGCCACGAAACTTCGGTCGACCCATTCGCCCCGGAACGCCAGTCAACTGGTCAGTGACGGGCCTTTCCTGCTCACCCGCAACCCGATGTACGTCGCCGCCACGCCCCGGTGGTTGAGTCCTCGGTCGTTCCCATCGGGCATGTCGTCTGCCTGAAATTCGCTTGAATAGATCCCTGGCCGAGGCTGTGGCGAAAGAATCAGGCATTGCCCTCCACAGGACCAAGAGCGACCGACGGAGCGATGCACCTCGCGAACAGCGGAGTAGTAGGCCGGGGCAGTTCGGCGCCAACCAGGGCCTGGTCACGGCAGACATTGATTATGAAGATCGCCTCAAGTCACCCCACCGAGGGACGACGCGGGCGAGATCACTCGCAGGGCCGTCACAAACCGAACGCGCCGCCTTCGATCAGAATGACGACACCCAAAGCGATCAGCACGAGCGGGAACAGGATGTGCTCCCAACGCTCCAGCATCTCAGCGATCGGCCTGCGAGTTGCCACGAACTTCGCGGCCAGGACGAGTAGGAAGACAAGGGTCAGGAACACGATGCAGTAGGCAATGAGCGCGCCGGTACCTACTGTTAGGAACACCGGGACGTAGACCCCGATGTTGTCCCCGCCGTTGGCGAACGTGACTGCGGCGACAGTCAGTGCGCTGATGGGTCGGTCCGCAACGCTGTCGTCGTCATCGTCCCCGTTGCGCCACACCTGCCAAGTGGCGTAGATGCCTAGCAGTAGGGGAATGGCTCCAAAGTACGGGATGGCGTCGTCGGGGAGGAAGAACCCGGCGCCGAGAGTCACTGCGATGGCAGCGAGCAGGATGCCGCCGAATCCGATGTACTGGCCAGCGATGATCTTGGCAGTGGTGCGTCGCTGCCCGGCTCCGCGCGCGAAGAACAGGGACAACACGATGATGTCGTCGATATTGGTCACCAGGAACAGGCCGATTGCCTGCGATGCGGCGGTGATCGTGTTCATGCCTTCTGCGGATTCCTTCGGTCGACGGGCTTCGTGTGTTGGGTGATGAGCAGTCCCTGCATGCTGCGGTGTGGCCGAAGCGGTGGAGCATGTGCCGGCGCATGGCGAGGGCCGTCACTTGGAGGCGGTGGCGTCAGCCGCGCACAGGGGGTGCCAGCGGGCCGGATCATGGGGCCTTGGTGTCCGGGGCGGCGGGGTCGAGCTGTGCCGGTTGGCCTTCGTTGTGTGTCGCTTGCTCGGGACGGGCGTGGATCAGAACGATCGCTATGCATCCGATGACGAGGAAGGCGTCGGCGAGGTTGAAGGTTGGCCACCAACCGGTGTGCAGGTAGTCAGTGACCACGCCGTCGCTGGCACGATCGACCACGTTGGCTGCTGCGCCGCCGATGACGCCGCCCCCGGCGACTCGCTCGATCCAACGTGCCTGGGGTGCCCGGAGCCAGGCGTAGACGGCGACAGCGACGGTGATCGTCGCGGTGACGGCGACGATCACCCCGAGGGGCAGGTTGTCGCCCATGCTGAAGGCCACGCCTGAGTTGTAGGCCAACTGAAGCTGGATGAGTCCCAAGTCGACGTTGGAGTCGGCAAGCCGCGCCTCGGAGACAGTCTTGGCGGCCAAGTCGACCGCTGCGAACGTAATGCCTGCCAAGGTTACCCATGCGCGAGCGATCGGGGGGGGGGAGGGGGGGCTGCTGCGACGGGTGTTCACCGGGCCCCGGCTTCCACTTGCGATCCGGGAGTCGTGACCACGTCCGCGGGCGCTGGGGCGAGTGGGCGGGCTCGGCCGGCGCGCACGCCATTGCCGATGACGAAGATCTCGGCGACCTCGTGGACCAGGACCACCGCGGCTAGCCCGAGTACGCCGAGGGCGGCCAGCGGGATCAGAATCGCAATCAGAGCGAGGGAGAGGCCGACGTTCTGCAGCATGATCGATCTCGCCCGGCGGGCGTGGGTCAGGCTGTGCGGCAGGTGACGCAGGTCCTCACCCATCAAGGCGACGTCCGCGGTCTCGATGGCGACATCGCTGCCCATCGCACCCATTGCAATCCCAACGTCGGCGGTGGCCAAGGCAGGGGCGTCGTTGATGCCATCGCCGACCATGGCGGTGGGCCGGTCGTCGCGAAGGCGATGGATGATTGCGGACTTATCTTCAGGTCGAAGTTCGGCGTGCACGTCGGTGATGCCCGCTTGTACGGCCAGCGCTCTCGCGGTGCGCTCGTTGTCGCCGGTGAGCATCGAGACCTGGTAGCCCCCTGCCCGGAGACGCGTGACTACCTCGGGTGCTTCGGGACGCAGGTCGTCGCGTACGGCGACGGCACCGATGACGACACCGCCGTACTCGACCAGCACCGCGGTGGAACCCGCTTCTTGCATGCGCGTGACAGGCTCCAAGAGGTTTTCAGTGGGGATCCACCCTGGCCGGCCCAGGCGGGCGGTGCGGCCGTCAACGGTACCGGTGAGGCCGGAACCGGTCACGGCCTCGACCCCGTCGGCGTTGCGGTACTCGGGCACTGCGGCCAAGATGGCGCGTGCCAAGGGGTGTTCGCTGCGGGACTCCAAGGCGGCAGCGATGTCGAGGACCTGCTCCCGGGTGTGGCCGGTCGTGGTTGCGACGTCGACGACGGCGGGCTCGTTTCGAGTCAGGGTTCCGGTCTTGTCCAAGGCGACGGCGCGGATCCGGCCGAGCGCCTCGAGTGCTGCTCCGCCCTTGACCAGAGCACCAATGCGGCTCGCGGCGCCGATAGCGGCGACCACGGTGACCGGTACGGAAATGGCAAGCGCACACGGAGAGGCGGCGACCAGAACGACCAGCGCTCGCTCGATCCAGGTCGCGGGGTCGCCGAGCAGGCTGCCGATGATGGCGATGATGGCGGCGAGGACCATGACTCCGGGCACCAGGGGCTTGGCGATCCGGTCGGCGAGTCGCTGGGCGTCGCCCTTGCGGGACTGCTCGGCCTCGACGATATTGACGATCCGGGCCAGTGAGTTGTCCTCAGCTGTGGTGGTGACCTCGACTTCCAGTACGCCGTTGCCGTTGATGGAGCCGGCGTAGATGACGTCGCCAATACCGACTTCTACCGGAACGGATTCCCCGGTCAAGGCGGAGACGTCGAGGGCAGTGCGGCCGTTGTGAATGACGCCGTCGGTGGCGAGGCGTTCACCGGGTCGAAGCAGGAGGAGATCACCGAGCGCGAGATCGGTCGGAGAGACGGTGACCTGGTCGCCGCCGCGAAGGACGGTCGCCTCCGTCGGGACCAGAGACATCAGCGAGCGCAGTCCGCGCCGGGTGCGGGCTACGGCGTATTCCTCCAAGCCCTCGCTGATGGAATATAGGAACGCCAGCATCGCCGCTTCGGTGACCTCGCCAAGGATGAACGCGCCCACCGCGGCGATTGTCATCAGGGTGCCGACGCCGATCTTGCCCTTGACCAGGCGCCTCAAGGTACTCGGGACGAAGGTCCATGCCCCAAGCGCCAGCGCGACGGCGTTCAGCCCGGTGATGGTGGAACTGGAGGCGCCGGAGCGGTCGGCGATGAAACCTGCAACGAGGAACAGTCCGGCGAGGGCAGCGAACCGCAGCTCGCTGATCTCCCAGAATCGCTCGGGCTCGTGCTCCTCACCCTCGTTGCGTTGTTCGTCATTGCCGCAGCCGCAGTCGTCCGTCACTGTGCCACTTCCTCGATGATCGATGGGCTGCCGTTTGTACCGTATGTCGGGCAGAGTTCGACTGCTTCGCCAGTGAGGGCCAGGAGTTGCTCGGCCGCGCCGAGCAACTCCATCAATTCGGGATGTGCGATGGAATAGAATATCTGCCGGCCTTCGGGCCGGCCCACGATCAGTCCGCAGTCGCGTAAGCACGCAACGTGGCCGGACACCGTGCCTTGCGCCACTGTGAGAGCCTCGGTCAGGTCCACGACGCGCCTCTCACCACGAGTGAGCTGCCGGACGATCGCCAGTCGATTCCGGTCAGCGAGGCCATGGAACAGTGCCGCTCCGCGCCCCAACGATGGGTCTAGGTTTGCCATATACATCGTCATATAGCGATGATAGCGACAAATCAGTTGATCGTCTATTGCGCCTGACAGCGGCCCAGTTGGCGTCGACGAACCCGAGACGATTTTCATGTCGAGACCGGGCCAGTCACCAGATCGTTGCTGTAGACCCATGAGCCAGTGAGCGACGTTGAAGGCCGACGGCCCGGTCGAGGACTCTCGTTTGAGCCGCTGTGGGGACCCGAGACCCCACGGCGGTTCACCCATTTCGCGCCCCGGGGAAAGCGTCTGTCCCGCGATGCGCCGGAGCACCGACGCCTACCTCCACGCCGACACGGCCATCAAGCAAGCAGCCCTTGACCGAACCCGACCACCAGACGTGAAAGCCGGGGTCTACCGCCCCGAGGCCGACATTCTCGCCTGGCTCGCGGCCCTCTGACTATGCCGACCAAGCGATACCGAATGCCCCACCACCGCAGCCCGATGCGAGGAACATCGGGCATCGTCCGGAGGTCGGCATAGGACTTCCAATGCCCACGTCGGCATGGGAAGTCAGTGATCCACAGCTCGTTGACAGTGTCGGCGGTGAACTCATGTCGAGTCACGCTGTGCTTGTCGACCACGGCGCACAGGCCGTCGTGGACCGGCGGGCCGGGCTTCTTCGTCTTGGCCCGTTTGGGTTTGCCGAACGCCGACCACCAACTGTTCTCGCTGCAGATTCGCCACGTGGTCCCCTCCGTCATCGCCACGCCGGCTTCCTTGGCTTCGTCGCCCAGGAACCGGTAGCCGAACTCCGGATCGTCGCGGTGGGCGTCGAACAATGCGTTGGCGCGGTAGGTCTGCTCGAGTTCGGCGTCGGTGACCGGGTGGGTGAGCCAGCGGTAGTAGGGCTGGCGGGCGATCTTCAGTACCAGGCACGTCACCGAGCCGGGGATCTCGTCGTCGGCCAGCTCGCGTACGAGCGGGTACATCATTTTCCCGGCAGATTTGCCTGTGACAAGTAGGCGGGTGCACGGCGCAGGACCTCGTTCTCCTGCTCGAGGAGCCGGATCCGCTTCTTCGCCTCACGCAACTCGGCGTTCTCATTCGCGGTGACGCTCGGCTTCGCGCCGTCCTCAGCGTCGGCCTTCTTCATCGACGAATACATAGTGGTGAAGTGGATGAAGAAGTCCTTCGCGATCTGGGAGAGCTCGAAACCGAGCTCACGGTTCCTCTCGACAAGGACCACGTCGTCGCGGAACTCCTTGGGTTAGGGCTTGCACACGGTGAACATCCTTCCAGCCCAACCATCGAGGTAGGCAGATCGGGTGTCACCTGTCCGTGCAGCAGTCCCCCAACTGAGTGCAGCGTCCTCCGAGCCATGATCAACCGGGTCCGCGGCATTCGATTCGGGGGACGCCGGAACGGGACCGTACTGGCGGTGGGCAACGCTGCGCCACGCGAGTGCCGCGTCGGGTAGCGGTCCAGGTGCATCCGCCGTTCCGCGCGCATCTGCTGGGTCAAGTTTGACGGCTGCACGACCGGTTGGCGCTCCGTTTCCAGAACCTTGATCGCCCCCTCCGCGACATCACACCCCAAAGCCACACCAGTTCGACGGTGACGACCCTTTACGGGCATTGACGAGTCCCGAGACCGCTCGTTTCACAGGGACTTTGAAGGCTTCAGATCAAGCGGCACGCATGCTACGAAGGTTCGTAGATGGTCCGTCCCCCCGGGGGGGGACGGACCGGTGTCATTTCAGGGGTCTTTGACGAGGCGTGACGGGCGGTGACGAGGACATCATGCACGGTGGGGTGAAGTTTTACCGCGGGTCCGCGGCCGCCGCGCGGTCGTATGTCGAGGCCGATCATTCACGTGCCGATGACTACTACCTCGCCGAGGGTAGTGGCATCGCCGAGCACTACTCCGTCAACGTGAGCGACGACGGCACTGTTGTCGATCGGCGGCCGGACCTTGATGGACCGTCGTACGAGAAGTGGGTTGCCGGGTTCAACGTCGCCACCGGTCAGGCGAAGGGTCGGTTGCGTGATGATGACCGCGCGTTGAGGTTCGTCGAGGTTGTCGTGAATGGCCCCAAGACCTGGTCGCTCGCCGCTGCGCTCCATCCCGACCTGGCTGCTGCTTACGAAGCCGCACAGGCGCGTGCGGCCGAGGAGGTCATTGGGTGGGTTGCAGAGCACGCGACAACCCGCATCGGTCCGCGCGGACGACAGGTCCAGGTGCCGGTCGAGAAGATCGAGGCCGTTGTCGTGCGGCACTACACCTCGCGTGCGGGTGACCCGCACCGACACCTCCACGTCCAGATCAACGCACGCGTCTACGCAGCCGGCGCCTGGCGAGGTCTGCACTCCGTCGGCGTCGTCGACTCCATCGAGGCGCTCAACGGGATCGGTCACGCCGCCGTCATGTGCGACCCGCAGTTCCGCAGGGTCCTCGCCCAACATGGCTACACCCTCGACGACACCGGGGAGATCGAGCAGCTCGCACCGTTCGCGAGTCGGTTCAGCCAACGCACCTCGCAGATCAACCGCAACGTCGACCGCTACGAAGCCGACTGGCGCACCGAGCACCCCGGTGCAGAACCGGGGCCGAAGCTGCGTCGCTCATGGGATCGCCGCGCCTGGGCCGATGCCCGCCCCGACAAGGTCGTACCCGCCGACGGCGCCGACCTGGTGCACCGGTGGAACGACGAGCTGCACGACCTCGGCTTCCGCTGGCCGATGGAACCAGTCGAGGTTCACCCGACCTCCATCGGTCGGTTGCGTCGCGACGCTGTCGTCGACCTCGTCCTGACCCGGCTCGGAGCGAAGCGCTCGGCCTGGAACGCGGCCGACATCCGTGGCGAAGTCGAGAAACTCATCCCCGCGGTCGGCATCGTCGCCGACCGAGCTGCGCGTACGGAGTTGGCCGAGGACCTCACCGAGCGAGCAGTTACCTCGTGTCGCCCGTTGCGCGAACGCGGCGACGTGCCGGAGCACGTCAGGAACCTCACCTCCGAGCGGGTGCTCGACGTCGAGGCTGAGCTGATCGAGTCCATCGCCACCCGTGCGCTGCAACCGGTCGAACCCGTCGCTGTGCGCGGTGGCGAGCTGGATACCGCGCAACGCGAGGTCGTAGGCGCGCTCGCCGGCCAAGCCGGCGTACTGGTCATCGAAGGAGCAGCCGGCTCAGGCAAGACCACCACCCTTGCTGCCGCGCACCGTGCACTCGGGATCCAGGATCGTCGCCTCGTCGTCGTCACCCCCACGCTCAAAGCAGCACAGGCTGCGCAGCAGCAGGTCGGCACCGACGCGTTCTCCGCCGCGTGGTTCATCCATCAACACGGATTCCGGTGGGACGAGGACGGCCACTGGTCACGCATCGACGTCGCCCGCGAACAGATTGACGCTGCCGCCCGGCTGTTGCCCGGCGACGTCCTCCTCGTAGACGAAGCCGGAATGCTCGACCAGGACACCGCCCGCGCACTGTTCGCGATCGCCGACCACGCCGACGCAACCGTTGCGCTTCTCGGGGACCGACACCAACTGCCAGCCGTGGGACGCGGCGGCGTACTCGACCTCGCAACGCGTTGGGCACCACCCGAAGCACACCTCGAGCTGGAATCTGTCCATCGCTTCAGCGACGAGTCATACGCCGACCTCAGCCTGATGATGCGCACCGGCGACCACCCAGCCAATGTTTTCGACGCCCTTCTCGAGCGCGGACTGATCACCATCCACGCCACCGACGTCGAACGCACTGCTGCCCTCGCCGGCATCGGCGCTGCAGGAGACGACCTGATCATCGCCGACACCCGCGAACAGGTCGGCGCCCTCAACGCCGCCATCCGCGACCACCGGCACCGCACTGGTGAGCAGCACCCTGGTGAGCAGAATGGTGAGCAGCCTGGTGAGCCGGTCACGCGTCGTGGTGAGCGGATCGGGCTCGGTGATCGTGTCGCCACCCGCCGCAACGACAAGGACCTCGGCATCGCCAACCGCGACATCTGGACCGTCGCCGGCATCGGCGACGACGGCAGCCTCCTCGTCACCGGTCGCGCCGGCCAACGAGAACTCCCCGCCGAATACGTGAACCAGCACGTCGAGCTCGCCTTCGCCTCGACCGTCTACGGCGCCCAGGGCGAGACCGTCGACTCCGCCCACGCCGTCGTCGGCGAGGCCACCGGTGCAGCATCGGCGTACGTCGCCATGACCCGCGGCCGCCACAGCAACGTCGCCCACCTGGTCGCCGACACCGTCGACGATGCCCGCGAGCAATGGGTGACCGTGTTCAGCCACGACCGGGCTGACCTCGGCCCCGGACACGCCGCCACCCGCGTCGACGAAGACATCGAGCGCTACGGAACCCAGGCCTTGTCACGCCGCGCATCGCTCCAGGCCGACGAACTCACTGACGTACCGGCCGAGCGCCCGCGGCGACCCGAGGATCGACAACCCATGGGCGCTCGTCCGACCGGGCCACGAATCGGTCGTTGACCAAGTCCCGCCGTTCCAGGTGATCGCTCGGGGACCCGAAACGACTTAGGTGACCAGAGAGCAGCCGGTCTCGACACGAGTGGTCAGCGGCGTCCGAACTGCATCAGGGGCTGTTGCTTCTCCAACATGAGTCGCCGAATCCGTCGGCGGCCAACACGAAAGGCGACATGATGGCGACACCCATCAGCATCCCCGAGGACTGGGACGACAACGGCCTGATCCTGTTCGAGGAGTTCTGCGAACTCATCCGCACACCCCAGCGCACCGTCCGTGACTGGCGCCGTCGTGGCATCGGCCCGCAATGGACCCGCTTACAGGGCGTCGGCCGGCTCTACATCACGGTCGCGGAGGCCCGTTGCTTCCTCGCCTCCGCCAAGGTCACCCAGGTCGAGGTGCGTTCCGATGGCTGAGCGACGAGCCATCGCGGTCTACGTCAGCCTCGAGGAGGCCGCCGAGTCCATGTCGGTCTCGGTCAGGACGATTCGGCGCTGGATCGCAGCCGGCACACTTCCGGCGTACCGCTGCGGAAAACGCGCCATCCGAATCAAGCTCGACGACCTCGAAGCCACCCCGCGACAAATCCCCACAGCGCAATCCTGAGTGCTGCGGTTGACGTGAGCCCGCAGATTCCTTGTTGCACGTATGTTGCACGAAAAGCAGAACAGAGGCCCCAAAAGGGCCTCTGACCTGCGGCTTTACTTGTGGGCGATACTGGGTTTGAACCAGTGACCTCTTCCGTGTCAGGGAAGCGCGCTACCGCTGCGCCAATCGCCCCAGATGGAACTGAAACCTGTTGAGTTCTTTGGAATTCGAGGTGGGTACGGGATTTGAACCCGTGTACACGGATTTGCAGTCCGTTGCCTCGCCTCTCGGCCAACCCACCGTGAGGCCCACCCGAGGATGAGCCGGTATGGGGAGAGACCTCTCCGAGCGGACGACGAGGCTCGAACTCGCGACCTCAACCTTGGCAAGGTTGCGCTCTACCAACTGAGCTACGTCCGCTTGCAACCTCCGGCGGACCGGCGGTGCGAGAAGAACATTAACCGAACGTGGGGGTCGTGCAAAATCCGGGTCCGCGAACGCGTGTTGGGGTCCTGCCAGGGGACAGCGCGCGGGGGCTAGATTTGCCCCATGCGCGCATGGGTGAACGGTCAGCTCCTCACAGATCCGCAAGCGGCAGCGGTCACCGTCTCCGACCACGGATTCACTGTGGGGGACGGGGTCTTCGAGGCGGTGAAGGTGTTGGACGGTCAGCCCTTCGCCCTCACCCGACACCTGGCCAGGCTGACGCGCAGTGCTGTCGGAATGGGCCTCCCGGAGGTCGACGAGGCCGTCGTACGCCGGGCGGTCGGCGAGGTGCTGACCGACCAGGTCCTGCCGCTCGGCCGGATCCGGATCACCTTCACCGGCGGCGTCGCGCCGCTGGGGTCCGGCCGCGGGGACGCGCCGCCCACACTGGCCGTCGTGGCCGCACCTATGGATCCCTACCCGCCGAGCACCTCCCTGGTCAGCGTGCCCTGGCCGCGCAACGAGCGGGGGGCGCTGGCCGGACTCAAGACCACGTCGTACGCCGAGAACGTGGTCGCGCTGGCCCACGCGGCCGAGCGTGGGGCCACCGAGGCGTTGTTCGGAAACCTGGCCGGCAACATCTGTGAGGGCACCGGCAGCAACATCTTCTACGTCGTCGACGGGGAGCTGCGCACCCCGACCCTCGCCTCGGGTTGCCTGGCCGGCGTCACGCGGGCACTGGTCCTCGACTGGTGTGGTGGGCGTGAGGTCGACGAGCCGATGTCCGTGCTCGAGCAGGCCAGTGAGGTGTTCCTCGTCTCGACGACGCGCGACGTGCAGGCCGTGCACTCGTTGGACGGCCGTGACCTCCCGACTCCCGGGCCGGTCACTGCCGAGGTCGTGAAGACCTGGGCGCAGAAGGAAGCAGAAGACCCCGACCCGTGATCGGGGCGGGGCCTTCGAGAGCGGGACACCCAGCCGGCTCGGGCCAGCGTGGCCCGAAGAGATCCGTCAGACGGCGAGCAGCTGGCCGATGAGCTGGTCGACGTCGATGTGCTCACTCTCGGTCCCGACAGGCACGCGGGCCAAGGTGCGGTTGATGAAGCGAGTGACGTCGGCCGTGGGTGCCTGCACCGACAGCTCTCCGTCGGGGGAGGAGAGCTCGATGATCACCACGGATCGTCCGCGGGCGTCCAGGCAGGGCCACACGTGCACGTCACCCTCGCCGGACGGGTCGGTCAGCCCGCGCAGGAGCAGGTCTCGGGCGAACGTCCAGACCACTTCGTAGTAGTCGGTGCTGAACGTGGCGGTGACGGCGTACGGGTCGCGAGCGTCGTAGCCGAGCACGGCATCGAGAACGACCGATGCGCCTTGGTCGTCGACACACCGCATGGTGATCTGGTTCGTCACGGTGCCGTGTGATGCGTTCGCGTCGAAGTGCATGGTGAGCGCCTCCCTGGAGCTGGTGTCACAGTTGGGACGGTCGGGCCAGGAAGTCATGACGCGCGTCAAGAAGATATCTGGATCACATTCTTCGCCACGGTCTCACCGGCTCGGGAAGGGGTGCGATTCCGCACCGCGGCGATCCATGCGCTAATGTTCCGGACGCACCTGCGGGCGATTGGCGCAGTGGTAGCGCGCTTCGTTCACACCGAAGAGGTCACTGGTTCGAACCCAGTATCGCCCACCAGAGTTTCCGCAGGTCAGAGCCCCTTCCGAGGGGCTCTTTCCGATTTGTTGGGATCAGCGCAGGTTCTCGGGGAGCAGGACCCGGCATTCGTCGCCCTTGCAGCTACGTGCCCTGACCAGCACGTCGTGCAGCTGGGCGAGCAGCTTCTCGTGGCCCGGCTCCACGGCAAGGTTGCGGTACTGATTCGGGTCGGCCAGGACGTCGTACAGCTCGGTGTCGATGTTGTTCTTCTCGTCGCCGGGAGAGTAGTTCCACTCGGTGTAGAGGTACTGGCTCGTCCGGATGCCCGTGACCAGGCCGCGGAGCATCTTCTTGGTGTGTGCGCCCACGGGCTGATGGCGCCTGAGTCGGCGGGTGTCCCGGGAGTTCGGTGGCGTCTCGGTCGGTACGACGCGACTCCAGGACTGCGTGTCGGTCTCGTCGCCGAGCCGGGCGACGTCGACGAGACTGCGTCCATCGGTCGACCCGGGCACAGGTGCGTCAGCCAGGTCGGCAAACGTCTCCGCATAGTCGACGGACAGGAACGGGTCGGTGCGTACCTCGCCCTTGGGGATGCCGGGCCCGCGCATCAGGACGGGGACCCGTAGCGAGGGCTCGTAGGGGAGGACCTTGCCGCTGGGGATGTTCTGCTCGCCGAGAAAGAAGCCGTTGTCGCTGGTGAAGACGACGAGCGTGTTCTTGAGCTCGCCGGTCTCGCGCAGTCGGCCCATCAGCTGCTTGACCGCCTGGTCGACGGAGTAGAGGGCCTCGGCGCGTTGACGGGTCAGCTGCAGGACCTCGGCCATCTTGTGCTTGCGGATGTGGCCCCTCATCCGCAAGGGCTTGTCGCTCTGGTCCTTGTCGTGCCAGTCGGCACCGGGTGCCTTCTTGATGTGCTTGTCGAAGATGCCCCACAGGTTCGTGGGTCGCGCCGGGGTCGGAAGGTCGGGGTCGTCGGCCTCGTGGGGACCGCCGACGTGTGGCGCGGCAAATGACAGGTAGTGGAAGAACGGAGCCTTGCCTGCGGCTTCCTCATCAATGATGTCGCCGGTCATCCGGGCGTACTCGTCGGTCTGGTACTTGCCCTCGAGGGCGATGTAGCCGTGACCGTTGTCGTTCAGCGTGGTGTCGAAGTAGCGGTAGGTGCCACCGTCGTTGGGGTCCGAAGGATCGAGACCGCCATCGATCGAGGCCTGCCACTTGTCCCAACCCGGAGGCACGTACTGCGTCGAGGTTCCGGTGGTCTTCCCCGGCTCAGGGTCGGCGCCGTAGTAGTTGAGGTACTTGCCCATGTACGACGTGCGATAGCCGGACTTGTGGATCCACACCGGGAACGTCGAGGAGTCATCGAGCGCGGTGAAGGCCCATGGCCGCACGTGCGACCAGACCTGGTGGTTGTGCGGATACAGGCCGGTGAGCACCGATGCCCGCGCCGGGCAGCACAGTGGCAGGCTGGCGAACCCGTTCGTGAAGTTGACCCCCTGGTCGCCGATCAGCTTCTGGACGTTGGGCATCCACTGGAGGTCGTCGGTGCGCATGTCGTCGACCATGATCATCAGGACGTTCGGGCGCTGGGTCTTCCTGGCCTTCGCCTTGACGGGCGCCTTGCCGTCTTCGGTGACGGTGACCTCGAGGTGTCGGGACCTCTTGAGGCAGGTGCGGGGAAGATCCACCCGGGTCAGCAGGGAGCTCGGCTCAGCCGTGACCTTCGGCGCACAGTGACCGTGCTCCGGGGTCGTCTTGCGGTCCAGGTGGATGCTGCGGTCGTTGACCGTGAGGTCGAGCGACCTGCTCCAGGGCTCCGGCGAAGAGCGCACGGAGATGCTGACCACGGGGCCGGAGTTGTCGACGTACACCCGGTGCCTGGGTTGGTCGCCGATCGGCGACGTGGGTGGGACCCGGGTCTTGGCCGAGATCTGGGGCGCGCGCCCGGACGCACGCGGCGAGGAGTCGTCGTCCATGTGGACGACCGCGGTGACCCCACCAGCGATCAGCGCCGTGACAGCCGCCACGATCGCGGCGCGTCCCCTCCACTGCATGAAGCATCCCCCGAAACGATGTGCGTGCCGTGCCCACTGCACGACAGGCACACAGCGTAGGCCGCGAAGCCAAGGCACATTGGCAATTGGCGCCGTTGTGACCGAGCGGTGATCTGCGCGACCTATCAGTCGGTGCGAGGCGAAACCGGCGCGCGGCGCTGGGGGAGTGGCCGATACGATCAGGGGGTCGCGATTCGCGGCATGTTTTTTCGATCAACCCCAATCGATCAACTCCCAAGGAGCACTCGTGTCCGACATCCAGGTCGTCCTCGCCCACGCCGATGCGCGCGCGGAGCAGACCGTGACGACGGGCACCAAGGCCTGGGAGCTGTTCAAGGACTCACCCGACGTGATCGCGGCGCGGGTCGTCGGCGCCTCCGTGGCCGACGGTGCGCTCAAGGACCTCGCCTATGAGCTGGTCGACGGTGACGTCATCGAGCCGGTCACCATCGAGAGCACGGACGGCCGCGACATCCTGCGCCACTCCACTGCCCACGTGATGGCCCAGGCCGTGCAGGAGCTCTTCCCCGAGGCCAAGCTCGGCATCGGACCGCCGATCCAGGACGGCTTCTACTACGACTTCGACGTCGAGACCCCCTTCGTCCCGGAGGACCTGGTCAGGATCGAGACCAAGATGCGCAAGATCATCAAGGAGAACCAGCGCTTCGAGCGCCGGCCGATCTCCGATGCCGACGCCATCAACGAGCTGCAGGACGAGCCCTACAAGATCGAGCTGATCGGCCTCAAGGGTGGCGGCCACGCCGGCGACGGGGACGCAGAGCAGGAGATCGCCGAAGGGGCCAGTGTCGAGGTCGGCGCCGGTGAGCTCACGATCTACGACAACATCAACCGCAAGGGCGAGGTGGCCTGGAAGGACCTGTGCCGGGGGCCGCACCTACCCACCACCAAGCGCATTCCTGCTTTCAAGCTGATGCGCAGCGCTGCCGCCTACTGGCGCGGGGACGAGAAGAACAAGCAGCTCCAGCGCATCTACGGCACCGCCTGGGAGACCAAGGAAGCGCTCGACGAGCACCTGCACCGCATCGAGGAGGCGGAGCGTCGTGACCACCGCAAGCTCGGCCGCGACCTCGACCTCTTCAGCTTCCCCGACGAGATCGGCTCCGGCCTGCCGGTCTTCCACCCGAAGGGCGGCGTGATCAAGCGCGCCATGGAGGACTACGTCCGAGAGCGCCACATCGCCGAGGGCTTCGACTACGTCGGGACGCCCCACATCGCCAAGGAAGGCCTCTTCCACACCTCCGGCCACCTGCCCTACTACGGCGAGGGGATGTACCCCGCGCTCGACGTCGACGGCATGGACTACCGCCTCAAGGCGATGAACTGCCCGATGCACAACCTGATCTACCGCTCACGGCAGCGCTCCTACCGCGAGCTGCCGCTGCGGCTCTTCGAGTTCGGCCACGTCTACCGTCACGAGAAGTCAGGCGTGATCCACGGGCTGACCCGGGTCCGCGGCTTCGCCCAGGACGACTCCCACTCCTACGTCACCCCGGAGCAGGCGCCGGCCGAGGTGGAGCACCTGCTCAACTTCATGATCAGCCTGCTGCGTGACTTCGGCATCGACGACTTCTATCTCGAGCTCTCGACGCGCGACGCGAGCAAGGACAAGTTCATCGGCTCCGACGAGGACTGGGCGGCCGCCACCAAGGTGCTCGAGGACGTCGCCGTCGCCACCGGCCTCGAGCTGGTCCCCGACCCGGGCGGTGCGGCGTACTACGGACCGAAGATCTCGGTGCAGGCCCGCGACGCAATCGGCCGCACCTGGCAGATGGGCACCGTGCAGTATGACTTCAACCAGCCCTCGGCCGACCGCTTCAACCTGGAGTACGTCGCCGCCGACGGCACCCGTCAGCAGCCGGTGATGATCCACTCGGCCAAGTTCGGCTCGATCGAGCGGTTCATGGGCGTGCTTGTCGAGCACTACGCCGGTGCCTTCCCGCCCTGGCTCGCACCGGTGCAGGTGCAGGGCATCCCGATCGCGGAGCGCCACAACGACTACCTGCTCGAGCTCGCCCAGAAGATGAAGGCGCAGGGGCTGCGGGTCGAGGTCGACCTGTCCGACGACCGGATGCAGAAGAAGATCCGCAACGCCCAGCTGCAGAAGGTGCCGTTCATGGTGATCGCCGGTGACAACGACGTCGAGGCCGGGGCCGTCTCCTTCCGCTACCGCGACGGTCGCCAGGACAACGGTGTGCCGCTGGACGAGGCGATCGCGCGAGTGGCTGCGGCCGTCGAGTCCCGCGAGCAGGTCTGAGCTGGCCGGCTCGATGAGTGCGGAGGACTCGATGTGCCCTGAGGAATCGGCGAGCACCCACGCGAGGCACGAGCAGGGGGTCGGCCAGCCCGACGGGCTGGAGCGGATCTGGACCCCGCACCGGATGGCCTACGTGCGGTCGAACATGACCGGTGACGGATGCCCGTTCTGCACCATCCCCGGGCTTCCTGACGAGGAATCGCTGGTGGTGGCGCGGGGCGAGCACTGCTATGTGGTGCTCAACCTGCACCCCTACAACCCCGGCCACCTGATGGTCGTGCCCCATCGCCACGTCGCTGGACTCGAGGACCTCACCGCCGAGGAGTCGGGTGAGCTGATGGCGCTGACCCAACGTGCCATCGTCGTGATCCGCGGCATCAGCAGTCCCCACGCGTTCAACGTCGGGCTCAACCTCGGCGGTCCGGCCGGCGGCTCGTTGGCCGACCACCTGCACCAGCACGTCGTCCCGCGCTGGTCGGGAGACGCCAACTTCATCACCGTGGTCGGTGGCACCAAGACGCTGCCACAGTTGCTCTCCGACACCCGCGACCTGCTCGCCGGCGCCTGGGACAAGGCGTGACCGTCGCGCGTGAGGACGTCGAGCTCGCCACCAGACTCGTGCGGGAGGCAGGCCAGCTGGCGGCCCGCATGCGTCAGGACGGCGTACGCGCGCAGCAGAAGACGAACGTGGCCGACATCGTCACCGCCGCGGACCATGCGGCGGAGGCGTTGATCGTCGAGGCGTTGCGTGCCGAACGTCCCGACGACGCGATCGTGGGGGAGGAGGGCGCCAACCATGCCGGCACCTCCGGACGCACCTGGGTGATCGACCCCGTTGACGGCACCTACAACTTCTTCCGCGGCATGGACTGGTGGTGCTCTGCGCTGGCGCTCACCGACGGTGACGACCTGCTGCTCGGCGCCGTCCACCACCCCGCAACGGGCACGGCGTACGTCGGCGGGCCGGACTTGCCGGCGACCCGAAACGGTGAGTCGCTCGCGGCATTGGTCGACGTACCTGCGGAGCGAGCGTGTGCCTCGACCTACCTGCACCCGCCGTTCTACGACGGCGAGATCGGTGCGGCCTTCGGGCGGGCGATCCGGCAGATCGCGACCCTGAGGATGCAGGGATCGGGAACGATGGACTGTGTCGGGATCCTGCTCGGGCAGTGCGACGTGATCTTCCAGCACACCGTGCCCGACTGGGACCGGCTGCCGGGTGCGGCGCTGATCCGCAGCCTCGGCGGCGACGCGCGCGTCGTCTCCGCTGCAGGGGTGGAGTGGCACGTGGCGGGGCTGCCGAGCGTCGTGGCGGCGGTCGTCGAGGCGCTGGTCGGCGCCGTCGAGACGCCCGCACTCAGCTGACGAGGATCCCGTCGTCCGAGCGGCCCTGGAAGGCCAGGATCGCCGGATTGATGATCCGGCCGTCCTGGATCTCGATCGCACGCTGGATGGTCTCGTTCGCGGCCCAGGCCTCGGGTCCGCCGAGCACGGTCTCGACGAACGGAAGCAGTGCCTCACTGTTCTCCCAGGTCGCCGAACCCCAGAGGTACGACGGGCTGTGGTCCACGGCGTAGTAGCCGATGTGGTCGCCCACCTCGAACATCGGGTCGTCGAAGGTCGTCGGCCGCGCCCAGCTGAAGCCCATGCCCTCGTCGCATGAGACGTCGACGATCAGGCTGCCGGGGCGAAAGGCGTCGAGATCGTCGGTCCTCAGGTAGGTCAGCGGTGCCGCCGTGTCCTGCAACGTGCAGTTGACCACGATGTCGCTCTCGGCCAGGAACGGTGCCAGTGGCACCTTGCCGGCGTCGGTGAACACCTGGCTCATGGCCGGTGCATCCGGATCGTGCTCGAACCGGTGGATGCGCACGGAGTGGATGGGTGAGGCCACCGCAGCCACCTCGCGGATGGTGAGCACGCGAACGTCATGGATGCCGCTCGCGCTCAATGCGGTGACGGCACCTCGGGCGGTGGCGCCGAACCCGATGACGACGGCGGTGAGCCTGCGGCCGTAGCTGCCGGTGATGCCCCCCAGGGTGAGGGCATGGACGACGGAGCAGTAGCCGGCGAGCTCGTTGTTCTTGTGGAGAACGTGCAACCCAACCCGGCCGTCGCGAGTCCAGTGGTTCATCGACTCGAAGGCGATCAGGGTGAGCTCGCGGTCCACTGCCGCCTGGGTCAGCGCGGTGTCCTGCACGCAGTGCGGCCAGCCCCAGAGCACCTGCCCCTTGTGCATCGCCTCGACGTCGGCCTGTTGCGGCTTGGGCAGCATCACGACGTCCGAGTTGGCCAGGATCTCGTCACGGGAGGCGAATCCACCGACGAACTGCGCCAACGAGGCATCGGAGTGGCCGAACGGCTCGCCGTACCCGTGCTCGAGGGTGATCCTCTTGCCCAGCTCGGGCGGGATGCGGGAGAGGTGCTCGGGATGCAGCGGCAGACGCCGCTCGTTCTCCATCGAGGAGCGTGCGATCACTCCCAGGCTCAAGGCCTGCGGCACACTCACCGATTCTTTTCGGCGAGCTTGTTCGACTCGGTGCTGGCGGCCGACTTGGCGTGCTTCTCGGCCCGCTTCTCCTTGATGGACTTGCCGGATTTCTTGGACATTCCCTGCCGTGGCGACTTGTCGCTCATGGTGGCTCCCTGATTGGAAGCCTGAATGGCTCCGTGCTGGCCACGCTACGCCGCCGCTGCAACTCCGCACACGGGGCGGTAGTCTGCAGCCGCCATGTTGGAGAGATTTCGCGCGTTCTGGACCAAGCTGCTCAGCCCGATTGCCAAGCTGTTCATCCGGCTCGGCATCACCGCCGACGCGGTGACCCTGGTCGGCACCCTGGGCGTCTGCACGGGTGCCCTGGTGTTCTTCCCCCAGGGCAAGCTGCTGGCCGGGGTGCTGTTCATCACCGCCTTCGTGTTCAGCGACCTGATCGACGGTCACATGTCGCGGCTGACCGGCAAGACCAACCGGTTCGGCGCGTTCCTCGACTCGACGCTCGACCGCATCGGTGACGGCGCGATCTTCGGCGGGCTGGCGCTCTACTTCGCAGGCCCCGGTGACAGCCGCCTCTATCTGTGGCTGGCGTTGATCTGCCTGGTGATGGGCTCGGTCACCTCCTATGCACGGGCCAAGGCCGAGGGCATGGGCTATCACGCGAAGGTCGGCATCGCCGAGCGCTCCGACCGGCTGGTCTCGATCCTGGTGATGACCGGTCTGGGGGCGATCTTCGACCTGCCGATCCTGATGGAGATCACCCTGTGGGCGCTCGCCATCGCCAGCACGGTCACCGTGCTGCAGCGGGTCTGGACCGTCCGGCAGCAGGCGTACGCCGAGGCCGCCCAGCAGGGCTGAATCCCGGGGGAGTGGCGACGAGGACCTGCTGGCCGAATCGCGCACCAAACCGTTGCATGGGCCACACAGTCGGCGTAGACCTGATCTGGGGTTTCCTCTCTCCCCGTCGTGACACCGGGCCACGGCACCCGAAAGTGGGTCCGCAATGACTACAGCGATCAACACTCCCGCGACGGACCAGCCGCAGCTGAAGCGGCACATCGGTGTCACCGGGCTCCTGTTCGCGAGCGTCGGCTCGATCATCGGATCAGGGTGGCTCTTCGGAGCCCTGAACGCAGCGCAGCAGGCCGGCCCTGCGGCCATTTTCTCGTGGGCCATCGGCGGCTTCATGATCTTGTTGATCGCGCTCGTGTATGCCGAGCTGGGCACGATGTTCCCGCTGTCGGGAGGTGTGGTGCGCTATCCGCACATGTCCTTCGGTTCCTTTGCGAGCTACACCAGCGGGTGGATCACGTGGGTGGCGGTGGCCACCACTGCACCGATCGAGGTCGAGGCGGCGTTGCAGTACGGCACGAAGTACGCACCCTTCACCGAGAAGCACACGGTCGCCGGGGAGACCGTCCACACGCTCACGGGGCTGGGCTACGGCGTCGCGGTCGTCCTGATGGCCGTCTTCGTGGTGGTCAACTACTTCGGCATTCGCTGGTTCGCACGGATCAACAACACCCTCGTGTGGTGGAAGCTGGTGATCATCGTCGTCGTGATCGCGGCCTTCTTCATCGGCGCCTTCCACAGCGAGAACTTCACCGACTACGGCTTCAAGCCGGAAGGTTGGCACGGGGTCTTCACCGCGATCGCCACCTCGGGCGTGGTCTTCTCGTTCCTTGGTTTCCGGCAGGGGATCGAGCTGGCGGGGGAGACCGACCGGCCCCGCCGCAACGTCCCGATCGCGGTGATCGGTTCGGTCCTGATCACCGGTGTTCTCTATGTCCTGCTGCAAGTTGCGTTCATCGGGGCGCTGGACCCCAGCACCCTTGCCGCCTCGGACGGTTGGTCGAACCTGGCCTTCGAGAACGACTTCGGTCCGCTCGCGGCGGTTGCCACAGCCCTCGGAATGAGCTGGTTGGCCGTGCTGCTCTACCTCGACGCGATCGTGTCACCGGGTGACACCGGGCTGATCTACACCACGATCACGTCGCGAATCTCCTACGCGATGGCCCGCAACGGCAACGCCCCGGCGTCGCTGGCGCACACGACCGACAAGGGCGTCCCGATGGTCAGCCTGATCGTGACGTTCTTCGTGGGTCTCGTGGTGTTCCTGCCGTTCCCCAGCTGGCAGCAGCTGGTCGGTTTCATCACCTCCGCCACGGTGATGTCCTTCGCCTCCGGGCCGCTGGTCCTTGCGGCGCTGCGGAAGCAGTGCCCCGAAGCCGAGCGTCCGTTCCGGCTCCCGGGCGGCCACGTGATCCCGTTCCTTGCGTTCTGGGCGTCGAACATGATCGTCTTCTGGTCCGGTTGGGACATCGTCTGGAAGCTGATGGTCGCGGTCCTGCTCGGCTTCGTCCTGCTCGGTGTGTTCATGGCCACCGGCCGGGTGCCGTCGACCGGGCTGGACTTCAGGGCTGGCGCCGCATGGACTCTCCCGTGGTTGGCCGGCACGACGTTGATCTCCTGGCTGGGAACCTTTCCCGAGCCGTACGGCGGGAACCTCGGCAAGTTGGACTTCGAGGGCGCCCTGGCAGCGGAGTTCGTGCTGTCGGCACTGATCTACCTCTTGGCCTACCGGTTCCGACTGTCCGCCGAGGAGTGCGCCGAGCACATCGAGATCTCTCGCCGCGAGGCCGAGGTCACGGACGAGCAGCTGGCCGGATGAGGCCACCCGTGGACCGGGTGACCTGAACGGTGTTAAGGCGACTAGGCTTGAGACATGGCAACTGATTCCTCTGACTCCACTGTCGCTGCATCGCAGGCGACGGGTACTTCTGGTGTGAAGCGTGGCATGGCCGAGATGCTCAAGGGCGGCGTCATCATGGACGTGGTCACCGCCGAGCAGGCCAAGATCGCCGAAGACGCCGGCGCCGTCGCGGTGATGGCACTCGAGCGGGTGCCCGCTGACATCCGTGCCCAGGGCGGCGTGTCCCGGATGAGCGACCCCGACATGATCGACGGCATCATCGAGGCCGTCTCCATCCCGGTGATGGCCAAGGCCCGCATCGGTCACTTCGCCGAGGCGCAGATTCTGCAGTCTCTGGGCGTCGACTACATCGACGAGTCCGAGGTGCTCACCCCGGCCGACTACGCCAACCACATCGACAAGTGGAACTTCACCGTGCCCTTCGTCTGTGGCGCGACCAACCTGGGTGAGGCGCTGCGTCGCATCACCGAGGGTGCCGCGATGATCCGCTCCAAGGGCGAGGCCGGCACCGGTGACGTCTCCAACGCGGTCACCCACATGCGCACGATCGGTGGCGAGATCCGCCGTCTCGGCGCGCTGTCGGCCGACGAGCTGTACGTCGCGGCGAAGGAGCTTCAGGCGCCGTACTCCTTGGTCAAGGAGGTCGCGGAGGCCGGCAAGCTGCCCGTCGTCCTCTTCACCGCCGGTGGCATCGCGACCCCGGCCGACGCGGCGATGATGATGCAGCTCGGCGCCGAGGGCGTCTTCGTGGGCTCGGGCATCTTCAAGTCCGGCAACCCCGCACAGCGTGCCGAGGCGATCGTCAAGGCCACCACGTTCTTCGACGACCCCGACGTGGTCGCCAAGGTCTCGCGTGGTCTGGGTGAGGCGATGGTCGGCATCAACGTCGAGGACATCCCGCAGCCGCACCGGCTCGCCGAGCGCGGTTGGTGACGCGCGGCCGATGGTGACTCGAGGGGCCCGGCGTACACCCGAGGAAGAGCTGGTCGACTTCGCCCGCCTCCAGGTGCGAGCCGGGCTCCTGTCCCCCGAGCGGCAGTTGGCCGAGGTGGTGGAGGCGACCAAGGCCGAGATGCCGGAGACGGATGCTCCGCTGATGGCGCGGGCATGGTTGGCCGCTGCCGCGAAGTCGTTGACTGCCGATGCTGCTGGGTGGCCGGCGATCACTGACTACGACAAGCTCCAGGCTGCTCTCGCAGAGTGTTCTTCACACGGCGTCCTCGTGTTGCAGGGGGTCGAGGACCACTGGGCGGCGAAGGAGGCCCTGTCCTCCTCCTCCTCCTCCTCCTCCTCCTCCTCCGTCTCTTCGGGATCTGGTGAGGGGCTGCGTGGGGTCATCTGGTTCACCCACCCGGATGTCTGGCACGCCATCGACGAGGGCATGCTAGAGGTGAACCTGTGGCACGCCTCGACGGCCAACGCGGCCCCCGGAGACCACCTGCTCGAGGCCGTGCTCTCCTGTTTCTCCCGGCACGGTCTCTCCGCCAAGTTCGACGAGGGACGCATCGAGGTCTCGGCCTTCTGGCACCGCCGTCCGTGACCGCGGTCACCGGCTTTCCGCGTCGATCGGTTCATTCGAATAGTCCGAAATGACCATTTGTTGGTGATCGTCGCTTTCCGGCGTCATGTCCCGCGGTTTCCCCGTCATCATGGCGACGGGGAGAACGCTGGGTACTCCCTTCACGCAGATCACAGGGAGTACGCATGAAGAAGTCAACCAAGGGTGCAGTCGCGGCCGGTGCGGCCGCCGTTCTGTTGCTGGGTGGGGTTGGGTCGCTGGCCTACTGGAGCGACAGCACTGAGGTGGACGGAGGCACCGTGGAGGCGGGCTCGTTGACGCTGTCTGACATGACCTGCGAGTCAACTTGGTCCGAGGGTGCAGATGCAGATGTGCAGCTGATCGTGCCCGGTGACACTGTCACCAAGGAATGCACTGGCAACATCACGATGACCGGCGACCACATCTCCGCCGACGTGACTCTCGATGCTACGTCTGTTGAGACGGCCGAAGAAGCCTTCAATGATGCGGCGCCCGGCACGCCGGGTGACGAGGTTGTCATCACCGCTGAGCTGACAGGTGGTGGCACGGTCTCGACTTCCGGCCCGATCTCGGTCACGATCACGGTCGACTGGCCCTACGGCACCGTGGCTGACAATGACGCCCAAGGTGTTTCCACCACCGCGCTCGATGACCTCGTGATCCAGGCCGTGCAGGCGAACCCGCACCCCTGATCTGACCTGAATCGAGCCTGATGTCCCTGCGTGGAACTCTCGGCTGGCTCGGCCAGGTTCTGGCTTGGCTGGTGATCCTGTGCGTCGTGGCGATCCTGGTGGTGGCAGTGCTCATCCCCAGGATCGCCGGCGCGACGCCGTACACGATCCTCACCGGGTCGATGCGGCCGGAGATGCCGCCGGGCACCTTGGTGGTGGTCAAGCCGACGGATGTCGATGACATCGGTGTCGGTTCGGTGATCACCTACCAGCTCGAGTCGGGCAAGCCGACCGTGGTCACTCACCGCGTGGTCGCCCAAGGGGTCAACGGCAAGGGTGAACTGCAGTTCCAAACACAGGGGGATGCCAACAACACCCCTGACGAGAAGTGGGTCAAGCCCGTCCAGATCAAGGGCGAGAAGTGGTACTCGGTTCCGTATCTCGGATATGTGAACAATGTCCTTACCGGGAAGGAGAGACAGATGGCGGTCTACGTCGTGGCTGCGCTCCTCCTCGGGTATGCCGCTTTCATGTTCACCGGTTCGATGCGTGACCGGAGACGAAACAACAAGGCCGCGTCATGAAGGCCACGTCATGAAGAGCGTTCTCGGGAGTCTTGTCATCGTGACCTCATGCATCCTCTGCCTCGTGCCGACTTCAGCACAGGCTGCGGACGAGTTGGGCCTCAGTTGGGACGGCCGCTCCTGGTCGGGTCACCTCAACGGATCGCTCTTCGACCCGAGCGTTCGTTGGGTGCCGGGAGACGTTCGCACCAACGAGTTCTACGTGCGCAACGAAGCCTCCGATGGCGGCAACCTCACCATCTCGGTGGAGAGTCGCGATCAGGACCAGCTTCTGCGCGATGACGACATCAACCTGTCTGCCCGGATCGGCTCTGAGCACTGGGTTCTGCTCGAACGCACAGGCAAGAATTTTCGACTGAACAGCGAGGCCCTGGGGGCAGGAGACCGGCGCAAGGTAGAGGTCAGGGCCAGCTTCGACCCTGCCTCTACGAACCAATCGCAACGCGACGAACTTGCCCTGAAGTTCCGCGTGACCCTGGCCGACGCCAGAGCCGGCTCAAGCGACGGTGATGATCAGGACGGCTCCGACGACAACTCGAACGGACTGCTCCCCGACACGGGAGCCCCCGTAGTGGGCTGGTCGATCGTGGTCGGTGGCGTTGCGGTAGGTGTCGGTCTGGCACTGATGAAGCGCCGTCGCGGGGAGGGGGAGAACCAAGATGGGTAGCCACGCAGCCAAACGGCGCATTGGCTTCTTCCGCGCCCTCCGCTCCACTCGTGCTCGTGCTGCCCTGGCGCTCGGAACTCTCGTTGGGCTCGGGTCCATCAGCACCATGGCCTACTGGACTGACTCCGCGACGGTGGAAGGCGGCACCTTCACAGCAGGCACACTCGACATCAAGCTGGGCAGTCCCGCTGTCGACAACAATCCTCCGCAGTTCACGACTGACTTTGCGATGACTGACATGGTTCCTGGCAGCACGAAGGACGCGATCATCAAGGTGTCGAACGTCGGGACAGTCCCCTTCACCTACACGATCACCGCCAGCGCCACGAACAGCGGCGCGGGCAGTGATCAGTTGGGTGGCGCCATCAGGATCGCGACGTATCGAGGGTCCTGTGGTGGCACCGTTTTGCAGGGTTCGGTTACGCCCTCAGCTGTGAACATCAGTCGCCCCGCGCTCGGCGTCGCGCCCGCTGCGAATGCGGAAGATCTCTGCTTCCGAGCCGAGTTGCCTGGGGATGCCAACACCGCGCTGCAAGGCAAGTCGACCGTCGTAACCTTGACGTTCGCTGCGAAGCAGGTTGGTGCACCGTAATGCGCAGCATTGTTCGGAGGAGCGCAAGCCACGCGCTGAGTGCGCTGGCCGTGGTTGGTGTGCTGTGCATCGTCGTCACCTTGGCGGGCCTGCTCTTCGACGTACGGGCACTGGTATTCAAGTCCGGCTCCATGAGCCCAGCGATCGACACCGGCGCCTTGGCGTTCACTCGTCCGGTTGACGCCCGGGATCTCGAGGTCGGAGACATCGTCAGCATCCCGGTCAAGGACTCGCGAGTCACTCACCGCATCGAAGACATCACGCTCGACGGTGACCGGGCCACCCTGGTGCTCAAGGGTGACGCCAACACTATGCCGGATGCCGAGCCCTACCAGGTTGACTCCGCGGACCGGGTGTTCCTCGACGTTCCCTCTCTGGGTTATGTCGTCACGTGGTTCTCCGGCCGGTTCGGCATCTTTCTCGGAGGCATGCTCGCGGCAGGATTGCTCTACCTGATGTTCCGACCCACTGCGGGGGGCAAGGAGCGCGACGCATCGGCCAGGGGCGGGCGACGAAGTCACCACGCTGCTCGTCACATCCCGATCATGGCCATGGCGATCACACTCGTGACTGCCACGACCTTGGGCGCCAGTGGCTTGAGGTTCGAGCCCACATGGGCAGCATGGACCGACTCAAGTTCGGCTACGGGAGGTAAGTTTCAGACGCATTATGTGGTGCGCCCCGACGCAGTCAGTTGCACGAATGGTGCACCTGTTCTCCTGGGCTACTTCGATTCGGTCAAGTTGGGCATCACACACAAGAGTTCCCTGTATGACTATGTTTTGCGGGTCTATGACAGCAACAACGTCCAGAGGGGTAATGACATAGCCGTTCCGAGCGGCAGTGCAGTCGTCGGCAGCACCGTAACCTCCACGGTCAGTGCCAATCAGTTGGCTGGCCTACTGCCGTTGGGTGGATCCGTGACAGTGCGTGCCTTTTCCCGGTTGAAGTCTGGTCCGACCTGGGAATCCTCAAGTTTTCGCCAGTGGAGAATCGACACGGGCCTTCTCGGAATTCTTCTCCTCAATGGAGTCAAGTGTGGAGTCGAAACGACTGGAGCGTCCGATACCGCAGGGCCGACGATCGCTTTCATGATGCCTTTCGACGGCCGCCCGACCAGCGGTGTCGTGTCCCTGCAGTCCGACGTGCGCAATGCCTGTGGCGGGGTTGGAGATTTCGGTTGTGGCACGGTGAGCGACGCATCTGGAGTCCAAACCGTCGAATACATGTTGAAGCGTGCGGGGAACACTACGGGGACCAAATGCTTCAACCGGAACGTCTTCGTTGATGTTTGCGAATTCATCGAAGAAGACAACATCTCCGGGACGACATGGAAGTTGGACGATGCGCTTGCGTCGACAGCCTACTTCTTCGACGGAACCTTCACCCTGACGATCAGGGCCGTCGACAATCTTGGAAACGTGAGTGTGAGGAGTGCCACCTTCACGACGACGTGACCGTGAGGGCAGCGATCAGGTTCGCCACCGGCTCGGCACACGTCCGGACATGTCCTGCTCCTGCCCACAGGGCCATTGCCTGAGGATCCCCAGCAGCCGCGGCCGCCGTACGGATCGGCTTCGTCAGGTGGTGCACGTTCGGGTACGCCGATGGCGCCTGGCCGTCGTACTCCCGGACGAAGTCGTTGACCAGAGCCCGGGCGTAGCGGCCTGAGAACGCGCGTGTCACCACGGCCTCCGTGAACTGGCCCGAGGTCAGCGCCTCCTTGTGAGCGGCCGGAGCCTTGCTCTCGTCACAGGCCAAGAAGAGTGTTCCGGCCGCGACGGCAGTGGCGCCGGCATCGAGCAGAGCCTTCACTTCATCGGGCCCACCGACGCCACCCGCACCGATGATCGGCAGCCCGACCCCGGCGACGGCCCGCACGACCTCGACGGCGGTCAACCTGTTCGGCTCGTCGGAGACGTTCCAGGTGCCCCGGTGGCCGCCGGCATTGCAGCCCTGCGCGACGAGGAAGTCCGCCCCGAGCGCAACCGCCTGGGTGGACTCGTGCTCGGAAGTGACGGTGAAGCCGACCGCCGTACCCACCTCCTGGAGCTGCAAGACCGTTGCCGGCCGGACCGGACCGAACGTGAAGGTCACCGCGTCCACGGGGTTCTCCAGCAACCACGCAACCTTGTGGTCGAACGTGTCGTCGTCGAAGGCAGGGTCGCCGGGCTCGACGCCGAAATTGGCGGCGGTGGGCGCCAATGCGGCCTGATACGCGTCGAGGCGCGAGCCCAGCTCCATCGAGCGATCCGTCTGCGGGGTGAAGAGGTTGATCGCCACCGGCGCTTCGCTCATTGATCTGTACGCCGACACTTCCGCGGCCATCGCCGGCACCGAGAGATAGCCCGCAGCCAGGAACCCGAGGCCGCCGGCATTCGACACCGCGGCCGCGAGCTCGGGTGTCGAGGCTCCGGCCATCGGAGCCGACATGATCGGAAGCGGACGCTCGAAGATGTTCATGGCTCCGACACTAGGACACGCACTGAGACACCTTGGGTGCACGAGCAGACAGCAGCAGGTCAGGTCGCGCCGAGGTCCTCCAGCAGCGGTGCCAGCCGGGCCAGCTCCTCGAGGTGTGCCGCCGAGAGGTCCTGGATCCGGCGTTCGCCCTCGGCGGTGAGTCGTAGCCGCACGGCACGGTGGTCGTCCGGGTCGCCGTGCCGGGCCAGCAGGTCGAGGGCGACCACCCTGTTCACCAGCTCCACCGCCGTGTTGGGACGAATGAACAGGTACTCGGACACCTGCCGCACCGTCGGGCCGTCGCCCCCCGGATGACCACGCACCGCGAGCAGTAGCTGGTGCTGGTTGCCGGTCAGTCCGTGCTCGGCGGCCCGGTCGGCACTCCAGTGCTCGAAGGCGCGGAGCCGGGTGCGGATGGCGAGAAGTCGTTCGTACTCGTGCTCACGGACCGATGGCCCGGGTGCGGGGGTGTTCACGAGGTGGCTCCATTCATCCGTAACTGCTCGCCACCGTTAGCCTAATGCCTCGCATCACGACATACCTTGCTTGGAGGCACCCCTTGTCCAACGTCCCGCTCACGGAGCCCGCACAGCGCGCGGCGCCCCGAGACGTCGGCCATCTCGGTGACTTCACCGCCACGCCGCGGATCCTGCTGATCACCCTGCTGGCCGTGCCCGTCGGTGGACTCGCCGCGCTGGTCTCCTGGCTCTTGCTGAAGCTGATCGGGCTGATCACCAACGCCGTCTTCTACCAGCGCTGGGAGACCGACCTGGTGGCACCCGGCGGGGGCGACCACCCCTGGTGGCTGCTGCTCTTCGCGCCCGCCGCCGGTGGCCTCGTGATCGGCCTGATGGCCCGCTTCGGCTCCGAGAAGATCCGCGGTCACGGCATGCCCGAGGCGATCGAGGCGATCCTGCTCGGCGGGAGCAAGGTCCAACCACGTGTCGCCGTGCTGAAGCCCGTCTCGGCGGCGGTCTCGATCGGCAGCGGCGGCCCGTTCGGAGCCGAGGGCCCCATCATCATGACGGGTGGGGCCGTCGGCTCCCTGCTGGCCCAGTTTCTCAAGCTCACCGCCGACGAACGCAAGACACTGCTGGTGGCGGGCGCGGCCGGTGGCATGGCGGCCACCTTCAACTCGCCCCTGGCCGCGATCGTCCTCGCCGTCGAACTGCTCCTCTTCGAATGGCGCCCTCGCAGCTTCATCCCCGTCGCCACCGCGGTCTCGGTGGCGACACTGGTGCGGCACCCGATCCTGGGCGACGGGCCCTTGTTCCCCGTCACCTCTGACTTCCACATCTCGACCCTGGCCTGCATCCTCTGCGTCGTCTCGGGAGTTGTCTCCGGGCTGCTGGCCGTGGTCGCGACCTGGCTCGTGTACGCCGCCGAGGACGGTTTCCGCAAACTTCCGATCCACTGGATGTGGTGGCCCGCGATCGGCGGTCTGGTCATCGGTGTCGGCGGCCTCATCGAGCCGCGCGCCCTCGGTGTCGGCTATGACGTGATCGCCGCCGAGCTGCAGGGCACCATCGGCCTCGACCTCGTGATCGGGATCCTGGTCGTGAAGACCCTGATCTGGTCGCTCTCGCTCGGGTCCGGAACCTCGGGCGGCGTACTCGCCCCGATCTTCATGATCGGCGGCGCACTCGGCGCCCTCGAGGCGCACGTGTTCATCGATGTCGGTCCGGGCTTCTGGGCACTGGTCGCCCTCGCCGGTGTGATCGGTGGAGTGATGCGCTCCCCGCTGACGGGTGTCGTCTTCGCCATCGAGCTCACCGGCCGCTTCGACGCCGTGCTCCCGCTGGTCATCGGCGCCGCCTCCGCCTTCGCCGTCTCCGTGCTCGTGCTCCGCCGCTCGGTGCTGACCGAGAAGATCGCCCGCCGCGGCTTCCACCTCTCTCGTGAGTACGACGTCGACCCGCTCGAGATCCTGTTCGTCAGCGAGGTGATGTCCGACGACATCGTGACCTTCGAGGCGGATCTGTCCGCCAGCGACGCGTTGGCCGCCGTCAGCGGGGTCGACCCGACTCACGTCTCGGCCCGACGCCAGATGCTCCACCCCGTGGTGGGCGACGATGAACATCTGCTCGGGGTGATCACCCGAACCAGCCTCGAGACCGCAGAGCACGACGGGGTGGGACACCTGCACGTCGTGGCGTTGATGAAGCGGGATCCGGTGGTCAGCCACCCCGATGAGACGCTGCGCGTGGTGGCCGGCCGGATGGCGGCCTCGGGCGTCGATCGGATGCCGGTGGTCGCCCGCGACGACGAGACCAGGCTGGTCGGGATGATCTCGCTGACCCAGCTGCTCGAGGGCAGGCTGCGAGACCTGCGCGAGGAGCGCGAGGCGCAGCGGATGCTGCGGCTGCGGGTGGTGCGCCCCACGTGGCCGCCGCGGACGGAAAGGTGACGTCGCCGGTTGCTGGCCGGCGATGCGCGACCCGTGTACGCCGGCCTGGGCCTGATCCTGGGCCTGATCCTGGGCCTGATCCTCGTCCGATCCTGGGCCCGGCCACTGAATCGGGAGCGTTGTCAGTGCTTCGTGCTTGAGGGATCTGCATGGAGAAGACGACCGACTTCGCGGGCCTCGACACGGGTGACACGCTCACCCGTGTCGAGGCCGTGGAGTCGAGTCGTCGTGCCGCCGAACACGCTGTGCTGCGCCTCGCGGCACACTGGGCCGACCTCCACGGAGACCATGAGGGTGTGACCCGGGTCCACGGCGCCACCGACGACCCGGGGGAGCGACGAGCCGCGCAGCAGGGCAGGCGACGGGGACACCCCGACTGGCTCCAGCTGGGTGGCGAGGGCACCCCTGTCGTTGCCGAGTTCGCCCCGGCAGAGCTGGCGATCTCACTGCGGGTGCATCCGTTCAGGGCCCGCGCCCTGCTGGCCGACGTGCTCGACCTGCGACACCGGCTGACGCCGCTGTGGTCTTTGGTGCTCGATGGAGCGGCGGTGGAGGCGTGGGTGCTGCGCGAGATCGCCAAGAAGACCCGCCACCTCTCCAGCGAGGCCGCCCTGCTGATCGCCACCGATCTCGTCGCACTCGTGGTCTCCCTCCCGCCTCGCCGCCTGCTCGAACGCCTCGAGGCGATGGTGTTGCTCGCCGAGCAGGCAGAGAACCAACCCGCCGACGATGACGACGGACGCTTCGTCACGTTCAACCAGTCGAACCGGCGCGGTCTCAAGGGCCTCTACGCCAAGCTGTCGGCGGGTGACGCCGTGATCGGCGAGGCGCAGGTGGAGCGGCTGGCGGAGAAGTTGTTGGCCGCCGACCTCGAGCACGGGGTCGCCCGCGCCGACCTCGACTCCATGGGGGTGGCTCGTGCACGGGCACTGGGGTTGCTGATCAGTGATCCCGAGAAGGCGACGGCCGTGCTCACCGAGACCGAGGAGCGGTCCCCTGCACGCGCCAAGGTGCCAGTGACCGTCCACCTGCACCTGTCCGAGGACGCGGTGCAGGCGATGGCCCATGCGCAGGTCACCGGAACCACGGCCGAGGGTGTGGCCAAGCTCGAGGGCCATGGGCCGATGACGTTGGCCCAGGCGCTGGCCCTGCTGTGCCTGGGCAGTGTGACGATCCGGCCGGTGCTCGACCCGTGGACGGTCCGGCCGGCCGATTCCTACGCGTTCACCGGCAGTCTGCGCGAAGCAGTGCTGACCCGATGCCCGGCCGACGTCTACCCCCACGCGGTCAACACCGGCCACTCGATGGACGTCGACCACACCGTCGCCTACGACGCTCACGGTCCGCCGGGGCAGACCCGCGTCGACAACGCGGGGCCGATGACTCGACACCACCACCGCATCAAGACCCACACCGACCTCGCGATCCGACAACCCGTGCCAGACATCTACGTCTGGCGCACCCGTCATCGCCGCTACCGACTCGTCGACAGCGACGGCACCCACGAACTGCCCGCCCCGATCGGCGCGCTCGTCTTCAGCGAGCGCTGGGAAGATCGCGAGCGTGCGGCCCTGCTCCTCGAGACCGGAGTCGACCAGATCAGCGGTGACCCGTCCTTGGTCGAGCAGACCGGTTGGGAGCTGGCCGCCTGACGCTGGCCGTCTGACGCTGGCCGTCTGATCCGCCTGGCCCTCGCCGGGCCAGCGTCGGCCGACAGGGTGCCGACCCGCAGAGGTACGCCGGCTCACCGACTCCTACGATTCGCCCATGCCCATCTCGTCGCCCCAGAAGTCGCCCCACATGTCGACCGGCAGGTCGACCGGCCCCACCATCGGCGTCTTCGCCCTGCAGGGCGACGTCCGTGAGCACCTGCGCATCCTGAGCGACCTGGGTGCACGCGCCATCGGCGTACGCCGTCCCGAGGAGCTCGCGACCTGCGACGGGTTCATCATCCCCGGTGGGGAGTCGACCACGATGTACAAGCTGGCCCGCACCTTCGAGCTCTTCGAGCCGATCCAGCAGCGGATCGCGGACGGCATGCCGACCTTCGGCACGTGCGCCGGGATGATCATGCTGGCCGATCGCGTGGAGGACGGAACCGCGGACCAGGAGACCCTCGGTGGGCTCGACATCACCGTTCGTCGCAATGCGTTCGGCCGCCAGGTCGACTCCTTCGAGGGCGAGCTGGAATTCGACGGATTCGACGACAAGGTGCACGCCGTCTTCATCCGCGCCCCGTGGGTGGAGAGTACGGGCGAGGGTGTCGAGGTGCTTGCCCGCGTCGAAGGAGGCGACGCTGCGGGTAGGGTTGTCGCCGTTCGCGAGGGAAACGTGATGGCCACGTCCTTCCACCCCGAGGTCGGAGACGACGACCGCATCCATCGCTACTTCGTGAACCTCATCACTACTTCGTAGGACCCGGGCACCAGCCGCAAGGTCCAGCACACCAGAAGAGGGAGCGCATGTCAGGCCACTCCAAATGGGCGACCACCAAGCACAAGAAGGCCGCGATCGATGCGAAGCGCGGCAAGCTCTTCGCGAAGATGATCAAGAACATCGAGATCGCCGCGAAGATGGGTGGCCCTGACCCATCCGGCAACCCGACACTGTTCGACGCCATCCAGAAGGCCAAGAAGCAGTCGGTCCCCAACAAGAACATCGACTCCGCGGTCAAGCGCGGGGGTGGTCTCGAAGGCGGCGGCGTCGACTACGAGACGATCATGTACGAGGTCTACGGCCCCCAGGGCGTGGCGATCCTCGTGGAATGTCTCACCGACAACCGCAACCGTGCCGCCATGGAGGTGCGCACGGTCGTCACCCGCAACGGCGGTACCCTCGCCGACCCGGGATCTGTCTCGCGCCTCTTCGACCGCAAGGGCGTCGTGGTCGTGGCCAAGTCGCAGGACGACGACGGAAGCGCCAAGGAGGTCGGCGAGGACGACGTCCTCGAGGCCACGCTCGATGCCGGCGCGGACGACGTCAACGACCTGGGTGAGTCCTGGCAGGTGCTCTCCGAGGCGGGCGACGTCGTCGCGGTGCGTACGGCGCTCCAGGACGCCGGCGTCGACTACGACTCCGCAGACGTCGAGTTCGTGGCGAGCATGGAGATCCCGGTCGACAAGGAGGCCGCGCTCAAGGTCTTCAAGCTGGTCGACGCGCTCGACGACCTCGACGACGTACAGAACGTCTTCTCCAACGTCGACGTTCCCGAGGATGTGCTGGCCGAGCTCGAAGCCGACGACGAGGACTGACGCACGCCCTCGGGGTGTCGCGCACGGCCAGCGCGGGCGACGTTGCTACGTTGTGTCCGAACAGGTGTTCGGACGAACGAAGGATTGGCCATGCGTGTGCTCGGGATCGACCCCGGCCTCACCCGCTGCGGCATGGGCGTGGTCGAGGGCGAGATCGGCCGACCGCTGACCATGGTCGACGTAAACGTGCTTCGCACGTCCTCCACCGAGCCGATCCCCACCCGTCTCGTGACCATCGAGAAGGGCGTCGATGCGTGGCTCGACGAGTACTGTCCCGACGCCGTGGCCGTGGAGCGGGTCTTCGCCCGCTCCGACGTCTCCACCGTGATGGGCACCGCCCAGGCCAGCGGCATCGCCATGGTCTGTGCTGCCCGGCGAGGCATCCCGGTCGCCCTGCACACGCCCAGTGAGGTGAAGGCTGCTGTCTCGGGCAGCGGCCGCGCCGACAAGGCGCAGGTCACCTCGATGGTGACCCGCATCCTGCGACTGGAGAAGCCGCCCAAGCCGGCCGATGCCGCCGACGCGCTGGCGTTGGCGATCACCCACATCTGGCGTGGCGGGGCACAGGCGCGGATCGAGGCTGCCGTGGCCAAGACCAAGGCGAGTCGCGCATGACCACCGTCGTTCTCGTCGACAGCACGCATCGCCCGAGGAACAGCGCCGTCAGGAGGAGTCAGCAGTGATCGCATTCGTCAGGGGCACCGTTGCCGGTGTCACCCTCAACAGTGCCGTGGTCGAGGTCGGGGGAGTCGGCCTCGAGGTGATGTGCACGCCGGGCACCCTCGCCACCTTGCGCGACGGCGAAGTGGCGACCCTGCCCACCAGCATGATCGTGCGCGAGGACTCGCTGACGCTCTTCGGATTCCTCGACGACGACGAAAAGGCCTGTTTCGAGCTGCTCCAGACCGCGAGCGGTGTCGGTCCGAAGCTCGCCCAGGCGGCCCTGGCCGTGCTGGCCCCCGACGACCTGCGCGCGGCGGTCGCCGGAGAAGACGTCAAGACCCTGACCAAGGTTCCCGGGATCGGCCAGAAGGGCGCCCAGCGGATCATCCTCGAGCTCAAGGACCGCATCGGTGCCCCCACCGGCAAGGCGCAGGGCACCCGCACCGGCATCCCCGCGAGCGCGGCCGGGTGGCGCGACCAGGTGCACGAAGGGCTGGTCGGGCTCGGTTGGTCCGCGAAGGAGGCCGACAAGGCACTCGACGTCATCGAGCCCGATGCCGGTGACAACCCTGAGGTGGGCGCCATGCTGCGCCGCGCGCTCCAGACCCTGCGGAAGGCCTGAGCATGGATCCCTCCAGTGCTGACCGTTCCGGTTCCGGGCTGCCCGGCACCAACCAGCTCAACGATCAGTTCAGCGCGGCCGAGGAAGCCGAGATCGCGCGGATCACCTCCGCCGATGCGGCCGGAGACGAGCGGGCGATCGAGGCAGCCCTGCGCCCCAAGTCCCTCGACGAGGTCATCGGCCAACAGCGCGTTCGCGAGCAGCTCGGACTCGTGCTCGACGCGGCCAAGGGCCGCGGCCGGGCGCCGGACCACGTGTTGCTCTCCGGGCCTCCGGGACTGGGCAAGACCACGTTGGCGATGATCATCGCCGCTGAGATGGGGTCCCCACTGCGCCTGACCAGTGGTCCGGCCATCACCCACGCCGGCGACCTGGCCGCGATCATCTCCGGGCTCAGCGAGGGCGACGTGCTCTTCGTCGACGAGATCCACCGCATGTCGCGGGCCGCCGAGGAGATGCTCTACATGGCGATGGAGGACTTCCGCGTCGACGTCATCATCGGCAAGGGGCCGGGGGCGACCGCGATCCCGCTCGAGATCCCGCCGTTCACCCTGGTCGGAGCCACCACCCGCGCCGGCCTTTTGCCGGGCCCCCTGCGCGACCGGTTCGGCTTCACCGCCCACCTCGAGTTCTACGAACCCGAAGACCTCGACCAGATCGTGCACCGCAGCGCGCGCCTGCTCGACGTACCTCTCACCGACGAGGGCTCGGCCGAGATCGCCGGCCGCTCGCGCGGCACGCCGCGCATCGCGAACCGCCTGCTGCGCCGAGTGCGTGACTATGCCCAGGTGCGCGCCGACGGCGTGGTCAGCCTCGACGTGGCCCACAAGGCGCTCGACCTCTATGAGGTCGACCAGTCGGGCCTCGACCGGCTCGACCGCGGTGTCATCGACGTGCTCTGCCGGCGTTTCGGCGGGGGACCGGTGGGCCTGTCCACCCTCGCGGTCGCCGTCGGCGAGGAGCGCGAGACCGTCGAAGAGGTCGCCGAGCCCTTCCTGGTGCGCCTGGGGCTGCTCGCACGCACGCCCCGGGGACGCATTGCCACCCGGGCAGCCTGGGAGCACCTCGGTCTCACCCCGCCGGCCGCCGGCACGGCCGAGGCGACCCTCTTCGAGGACTGAAACGTCCTCGTCGACCTGTTGGCGACCACAGCAACGACCCAGTAACAACCACAGCAACAACCACAGCAACGACCACAACGGCGCGAAACGGATCGAATCCACGGTTTTTCGGTCCTTGTGGTCGTTCGAGTGGTCGCTGCACAGACTCGATTCAGTCAGCGCGCGAAAGACGGTTAGACTGCGCCTCGATTGAGTCTCTTTGCCCGCTTTTCGAGAGGTCGGATCCCCTTGAAGGACCTGCTGTCCTTGCTTCCCATCATCGCCATCTTCCTGATCTTCTGGTTGTTGGTGATCCGCCCCGCCTCCCGCCGCCAGAAGGAGATGCGTGAGGTCCAGCAGGAGCTGCAGGTGGGTGACGAGATCATCACCAACAGTGGCATCTTCGGCACCGTGGCCCGTCTCGAGGACGACAAGCTCGCGATCCGGATCGCCGACGGCATCGAGGTCATGATGGCGCGCGGCGCCATCGCCGGCGTGGTCCCCGAGGCCGGTCGCCTGGACGAGCAGCCTCGCGAGACCGCCGACGACGGGCGGGCCGACGACGGGCGGATCGCTGACGAGCGGGCCGCCGACGAGCAGAACGACGCCGCGGAGTCCGGCGAGCAGGAGAAGTAGGCGTTGCCCGAGATCGACGCCGATGCCGTGGCCCCGTCAGTGCAGACGGCCATGGAACGCCTGATCCGGGACGTGCCCGACTACCCGAAGCCGGGTGTGCTGTTCAAGGACATCACGCCCCTGCTGGCCGACCACGACGCCTTCACGAGCGTGGTGGAAACACTCGCCGCGGCCGGGCGTGACGCCGACGGCAACGTCGTCGTCGACAAGGTGGTCGGCATGGAGGCGCGAGGGTTCATCCTCGCCGCTCCCGTCGCGCTGGCCCTCGGCACCGGCTTCGTGCCGGTCCGCAAGGCCGGCAAGCTGCCCTGCGAGACCCATGCCGTCTCCTACGACCTCGAGTACGGCGAGGCCACCCTCGAGATCCACGCCGACGCGATCGCTCCGGGCGAGCGCGTGCTGCTGATCGACGACGTGCTCGCCACCGGCGGCACGGTCGCCGCAACCCGTGAGCTCGTCGAGAAGTGTGGCGGCGTTCCCCACGCTGTCGCCGTACTCATGGAACTGACTTTCCTGCCCGGCCGCGAGACCATCGGCGACCTGCCGCTGGTCACGCTCGGACAGGTCTGAACCCGCTCACCCGAGAAAGACCGAGGAACCGCTGTGACTTCTGACCACTTCGCATCCTGGAAGAGCCGTGAGGCGCTGGCCGAGGCGATGATCCCGATCATCGGCACGCTCTACCGCGAGCGTGACGTGACGATCCTGGTGCACAGTCGCTCGCTGGTGAACAAGTCGGTGATCAGCATCCTCAAGACGCACCGCGCCGTCCGCCAGATCGAGGGTCGCGAGCTCGGCATCGAGGACACCATGCCGATCCTCAAGGCCCTCGCCGAGCTCGATCTCGGCCCGGCACGCGTCGACATCGGCCAGATCGCGGTCGCGTTCGCCGAGAACCCGGATGGCCTCACCATCGAGGAGTTCACCGCCCGCGAGGTGGCCGGCGCGACCGGTGAGCACAAGCTCGAGCAGGAGGGCCCGCGCGACGTCGTGCTCTATGGCTTCGGGCGCATCGGTCGTCTCGTGGCACGTCTCCTCGTGGAGAAGGCCGGCTCGGGCAACGGCCTGCGACTGCGCGCTGTCGTGGTCCGCAAGGGTGGCGAGGGCGACCTGAAGAAGCGCGCCTCCCTGCTGCGCCGCGACTCGGTGCACGGTGCCTTCAACGGCTCGATCCACATCGATGCCGACAACAACACCATCTGTGCCAACGGCAACACGATCAAGGTCATCTACGCCAACGACCCCACCGAGATCGACTACACCGACTACGGGATCGACAATGCGGTCCTGATCGACAACACCGGCAAGTGGCGTGACCGCGAGGGTCTCGCCAAGCACCTGCGCCCGGGTGTCTCGAAGGTGGTGCTGACCGCGCCAGGCAAGGGCGACGTGAAGAACATCGTCCACGGCGTCAACCACGAGACCCTGCGCGACGACGACAACATCCTGTCCTGCGCGTCCTGCACCACCAACGCCATCGTTCCCGCGCTCAAGGCGCTCAACGACGAGTACGGCGTCGAGCACGGCCACGTCGAGACGGTGCACTCGTTCACCAACGACCAGAACCTGCTGGACAACTACCACAAGGGCGACCGTCGCGGCCGTTCCGCGCCGCTCAACATGGTGCTCACCGAGACGGGCGCCGCGTCGGCTGTCTCCAAGGCGCTGCCCGAGCTGACCGGCCACATCACCGGCTCCTCGATCCGGGTGCCCACCCCTGACGTGTCGATGGCGATCCTGAACCTGACGCTGGAGAAGGAGACGACGCGCGACGAGCTCACCGAGTACCTGCGGGCCACCTCCTTGCACTCGCCGATGAAGCGCCAGATCGACTTCATCGCCTCGCCCGACCTGGTCTCCACCGACCTCGTCGGCTCGCGCGCGGCCTGCATCATCGATGCCAACGCGACGATCGTGCACGGCAAGCATGCCGTGGTCTACGCGTGGTACGACAACGAGTTCGGCTACAGCTGCCAGGTCGTGCGCGTGGTGCAGCACATCACCGGTGTGCAGTACCCGCTGTTCCCGCAGGCCTGACCTGAGCGAGCTCGGCTGAACTGACCACGGAGCCGTGGGTGTGGACGTCCGCACCCACGGCTCTGATCGTTCGGCGCCGCACTATGCTGTGCGAATGGACGACCAGACGCGCGCCGAGCCCACTGGGCAAGCACGCGCCGCGGAGCCCTCGGGCTCCCAGACCGGCCGCGGAATGCGGGCACGACTTGCGCGCATCGGGTCGCGCCCACCGGTGGGCAACCCTGTCCTGGAGCCCCTCTTCAGGTCGGTGAAGGCCAACCACCCCAAGGCCGACCTGGCCCTGCTCGAGCGCGCCTACGTCACCGCCGAGAAGTTCCACGGCACCCAGATGCGCAAGAGCGGTGACCCCTACATCACCCACCCGTTGGCGGTCACCACCATCCTCGCCGACATCGGGATGACCGAGCCGACCCTCGTGGCCGCGCTCCTCCACGACACCGTCGAGGACACGCCGTACACGCTCGACCAGCTGCGCTCCGACTTCGGTGACGAGGTCGCCGTACTCGTCGACGGCGTCACCAAGCTCGACAAGGTGCAGTACGGCGACTCCGCGCAGGCCGAGACGATCCGCAAGATGATCGTGGCGATGTCGCGCGACATCCGGGTGCTGGTCATCAAGCTCGCCGACCGACTGCACAACATGCGCACCCTGCGTTACGTGAAGCAGGAGACCCAGGAACGCAAGGCCCGCGAGACCCTCGACATCTATGCGCCGCTGGCCCACCGGCTGGGCATGAACACCATCAAGTGGGAGCTCGAGGACCTGGCCTTCGCCACCCTGCACCCCAAGATCTACGACGAGATCGTGCGCATGGTCGCTGAGCGGGCACCGTCACGTGACCAGTTCCTCTCCGAGGTGATCGAGGGCGTCGAGGCGGACCTCAAGGAGGCCAAGCTCAACGCGCGGGTGACCGGGCGTCCGAAGCACTACTACTCGATCTACCAGAAGATGATCGTCGGGGGCCGCGACTTCTCCGACATCTATGACCTGGTCGGCATCCGGGTCCTGGTCGACGACGACCGCGACTGCTACAGCGTGCTCGGGGTGATCCACTCGCGGTGGAACCCGGTGCTGGGGCGCTTCAAGGACTACGTCGCGATGCCGAAGTTCAACATGTACCAGTCGCTGCACACCACGGTGATCGGTCCACAGGGCAAGCCGGTCGAGATCCAGATCCGCACCTTCGCCATGCACCGTCGCGCCGAGTACGGTGTCGCCGCCCACTGGAAGTACAAGGAGGACGGCCGCAACGGCGTCGACACCGATCGCCGGGCCGAGGCCGAGGACATGTCCTGGGTGCGTCAGCTGCTCGACTGGCAGCACGACGTGGAGGACCCGGGGGAGTTCCTGGAGTCCCTGCGCTTCGAGATCAACCGCACCGAGGTCTATGTCTTCACCCCGCGCGGAGACGTCATCGCCCTGCCTGCCGGTGCGACACCGATCGACTTCGCCTACGCCGTGCACACCGAGGTCGGGCACCACACGATCGGCGCCCGCGTCAACGGGCGCCTGGTGCCCCTGGAGTCGACGCTCGACAACGGGGACGTGATCGAGGTGTTCACGTCCAAGGCCCCCAATGCCGGGCCGTCCCGTGACTGGCTCACCTTCGTCCGCTCGCCCCGGGCGAGGTCGAAGATCCGCCACTGGTTCACCAAGGAGCGTCGCGAGGAGGCCATCGACCAGGGCAAGGAACAGATCGCCAAGCTCATGCGCAAGGAGGGGCTGCCGCTCAAGCGGTTGCTCTCCCACGAGTCGCTGATGTTGGTCGCCGACCAGTTGAAGTTGGCCGATGTGAGCGCTCTCTACGCCGCTGTGGGCGAGGGAAACCTCGGTGCGCAGACCGTCGTACGCCGGGTGATCGACCTGCACGGCGGCGACCAGGGTGCCGCCGAGGACCTCGCCGAGGGCGTCACGATCACCGGTCGTCGAGGGCGCAGCCGGCTCACCCACGGCAGCGAATCGGGCGTCAGTGTCAAGGGTGCCGACGGTCTGTGGGTCAAGCTCGCCAAGTGCTGCACCCCGGTGCCGCCCGACGAGATCCTGGGATTCGTGACGAAGGGTGGGGGAGTCTCGGTGCACCGTGCCGACTGCACCAACGCCGCCAGCCTGCGCGCCCAGCCCGAGCGCCTGGTCGATGTGGTGTGGGAGCCGACCACGAAGTCGACGTTCCTGGTCAACATCCAGGTAGAGGCGCTCGACCGGGCCCGCCTGCTCTCCGACATCACCATGGCCCTCTCGGAAGCCCACGTGAACATCCTCAGCGCTTCGCTGGCCACCTCACGCGACCGGGTCGCGAAGAGCAAGTTCTCCTTCGAGATGGCAGACGCCATGCACCTCGACTCCGTGCTCCGCGCGGTGCGTTCGGTGCCGGGGGTCTTCGACGCCTACCGCATCACCCAGTGAGTCGCCGCTTCGCGCTGGTCGGTGTCGCCGGGTTCCTCGCCTTCTGGGCACTCGACGCGCTGGCCGTGCTGTTCGCCGCCGATGACTACTCGGTCCGTCGTGACATGGTCTCGTCCCTGGCCGGTCGCGGATCGTCAGTCGGCTGGCTCGGCGAGCTGGCGATCATGGCCTACGTCGTCGGGCACACCTGCGCTGCGGCCGTGATGGTGATCGCCTGGCGCACCAAGGTCGCCGGTGCGGTGATGGGGCAAGGCGCGTTCCTGATGGCCGGCCTGGTGGTCTTCCGCGGGCACTGTCCCGAGGGCGAGGCCGACTGCGGCCGAGGCAGCAATCACGTGGTCGACCTCGGCACCACCATGCACGCCGTGTTCGGCAGCGCCTACCTGTGGATGATGTTGCTCGGCCTACTGGTGCCGGCCGTCTGCTCCTTCTGGGAGCGCGGCCTGATCCGTTGGGTCTCGGCACTCTCCGTGGTGGCCTGGTTGGTCTCCTTCAAGGCGGCCAGCATCTTCGTCGACAACGGACCGACCGCCGGCATCTGGGAACGGGTCTGGTTGGGCAGCATCGGAGCGTGGCTGCTGCTCGTCTGTGTCGCCGAGCTGCTGCACAGACCACAACGGGTTTGACCGCCCAGCGGGTGGGCAGCCTCCCGAGCGACATCGACTCGGAGGTGACCTGTGGCCAAGGTGCCCGAAGACCTGTGTGACCTGGCGGCCGACTGCCTGACGGCGGCCCAGGAGGTGACCGACGCATGGTCGGCGGAGCAGACCACCTTCTCCCTGCCGAGCGGTTCCGCCGGCAACACCGATGCGGGGACCCGGTTGCTGAACGCTCACGGCACCGTGACGGACGCGGCGGGACTGTTCATGGGACGGCTCAGCGGAGTGCTCGAGCAGGACATGGACGACATCTATGGATGTGCGTTCACCTGGTCGACGGCGGACGAGGATGCGGCGAAGAACGCCCAGTCGTCGTACCCGATGCCGGCGGAGCCGTCCCCGGGCCCCTCACCCGAGCCGGAGCCGGAGCCCGAACCCGACGATGACCCTGAGCCGGAACCGCAGCCCGAGCCCACCACGGATCCCACGCCGACGCCGAGCGAGCTGCCCACCCCTGACAACTACCCCCGGAGAGACTGACATGGCATCGGGAATCTGGGACCTCGACGCCAACCCGGCCAAGCTCACCTCGGCAGCCACCGGGTGGGGCGACATCGAGGAGCAACTGACCACGTCGGTCGACGACATCAACACGGCCAGCAGGACCGTGGTGCGCTCCGGCTGGGAAGGTGACGACGCAGACGCCTTCGACGAGCACCGCCGGGCCCTGGTCAAGGACGTCGCGCTTGCCGCCGACGCCGCCGGGCGGGTGAGTGCTCGACTGGATCTCGCCAGTGGCTCCCTCGTCCAGGCACAGGCCGACCTGGACGCCTCGTGGTTGACCGTGGTCGGTGTTCCACACACGATCAACGGCACGAGCGTCACCTTCCAACCGGTCGACGACAAACAGGAGGGACGGGTCACCGAGGCAATCGCGCGAGCCGAGGAGATCCGGGATGCCCTGGACTCCGCGATCGCCGCCGACGTCACCCAGATCAACGCCGCCAGGGCTGACTTCGATCAGCTGGCCCAGAGCTGGATCGACGAGGGCCGCCACGACGACTTCGAGAGCCCCGACGAGGGCAGCGATCCCGGCATCATCACCAATGGCGACACGACGATCGTCAACACCGGCAAGGGCGACGACACGGTGAAGATCCATGACGATCCCTACCGGGGCGACCAGATCGTGGAGATCAACGGTCAGGTCTACCGAGTGCCGGCCGGCCAGGAGATCGTCATACGCACCGGTGAGGGCAACGACACCGTGGAGCTCCCCTCGGACAGCCGGATCAGTGTCACCTTCGTGGGCGGCCAGGGAGACGACATCTACAAGGGCGGCCAGGGTGACGACACGGTCGTCGGGCTCAGCGGAGAGGACCGCCTGTTCGGGGGCGATGGCTCCGACCGGATCTCCAGCGGTGCCGACCGCGACTACGTCGACGGCCAGAGCGGGGACGACGTGCTCCAGGGTGGTCAGGGCAGGGACACGATCTACGGTGGTGACGGCGACGACCGGCTCCTCGGCAACGAGGACCAGGACTACCTCGAAGGAGCCCACGGGGACGACGTCCTCGAAGGTGGAGACGGCGACGACATCCTGTCCGGTGGACACGACGACGACACCATCCTCGGTGGCGCCGACAACGACGTCTCCTATGCCGGTCGCGGCACGGACACGACGTACGGCGGGACGGGCAGCAACACCGCCCACGACGAGTCGCAGGACAGCGCTCAGGACGCCCGCGTCGTGTCGGTCACGATCAAGGACGTGCCCGACTTCATCAAGATCGAGGGCTCACCGGAGTTCCAGTCACGGGTTCGTGCCGACCTCGAGATGATGGCGTCGTCCCCGACCGGGCAGAAGATGCTGGACAACTTGCTCGACAACCACAACGACTCGGGCTTCATGGGCATCGGCAAGGAGGGGCTGACCATCCGGGAGTACAACAATCCGGATGACCCGTTCAACAGCAGTGCCCATGACGGGACCTTCGGCGGAAACTCCATCGACTACCGCCCCGACATGGACACCATCGAAGACGGCCCGCCATCGGTGGTGCTCTATCACGAGCTGGCGCACGTCTACGGTTACATGAACGACACCAACCAACCGGGCGAGTACCACGGCGACGACACGCAGAACGATGGTGTCAACGTGCGCGAACGTCAGGCGGCCGGCCTCCCCATCGACGACGACAACGACCCGAGCACACCGGAACGGATCGACCCCGACCACCCGCTCGACTACACCGAGAACGGGCTGCGCAAGGAGATGGGAGCACCCCACCGTGACCACTACTGAGAGCTGGCGTCGCGTGACCGCAACGGCCCTGGTGCTCGGGCTCGGGATGGCCGTGATCACGTCCGCCTGTGACTCCTCCGGCGGAGAAGACGGCCCTGAGCAACCCGGTTCGGCCGGCATCGAAGCGGGTGGCGAGCCTGCTGACCCGCCGGGCTCGCCGGCGATCCCGGGCGTCAGGTTCACCGCGACCCTCGAGGTCGTCGACGATGCCGTCCACGTCGACTACGTGTTGACCAACGACTCCTCGACCGAGGTGCACGTGCCCAATCGCATCGGCCGTGGCGATGCGTATGGCCGGATCACCCAGGATCCGAACTTCGCCTACGCAACTGGCACGGGCGATGGGGGAGTCACCCTGTCCAAACGAGTTTTCGCAACTCCTGACACCGACCAGAAGTCGTGGGCACAGGCGCCGACCGTCGGGGTGAGCACACTCGCCCCCGGTGACCGGCTCAAGGAGTCGCTAGTGGTGCCGTTGCCACTGGAACGGCACCAACCGTGGGGCAACGACTACGGCTTCGGTGAGGTCAGCCTTCCGGATCCCGTCGACCACGTCCGGTTCTGCCTCGGCGTCCTGCCCGCGCCGCTGCCTCCCGCCGCTGCCCTGGAGAAGGACGACGGTCGACAGGTCAGCCACGGCAACGTGGTCACCGAAGCCCAGCATGTCTACTGCTCGGAGCCCCTGGAGCTCTGATCAGCCGGAGAAGTCCTCGGCGGCCTTGCGCGCCATGTCGAGGAAGGCCTGACGTGAGGCCAGGTCGTCCTCGAGCTGCTTGACCACCTTGTCGTTCCCCGCCGCCCTGGCCTTCTCGAGGTCTGCGTTGATCTCGTCGATCCCCGCCTGGAGCTTGCCGATCATGTCGTCGGCACGCGCCGACTTCTCGGGGTCGGTCTTCGCCCACTTCTCGTCCTCGACGCCGCGGATGGCCTGCTCGACCTTGCGGATGCGGGCCTCGAGGGGCTTGATCTTGTCGCGGGGGACCTTGCCGGCCTCGTCCCACTTGTCGGCGATGTCACGGAAGGCACGCTTGGCGGCCTCGACGTCGGTGACCGGCAGGAGCGCCTCGGCCTCGACGAGCAATTGCTCCTTGACGACCGCGTTGGCCTCGAACTCCTTGTCGAGCTCGGCGTTGGCGGCATCGCGGGCCCCGAAGAATGCATCCTGAGCACCTCGGAAACGCTTCCAGAGCGCTTCGTCGACGTCGCGGGGCGCCGGTCCGGCCGCCTTCCACTCGCTCATCAGGTCGCGGTACTTGCCGGCAGTCGGGCCCCACTCCGTGGAATCGGCGAGAGCCTCGGCCTGGGTGGCCAGCTTCTCCTTGATCACCCGGGCACCGTCCCGCTTCTCGTGCTGTTCGGCGAAGTGAGCCTTGCGGCGACGGGTGTAGCCGGTGCGGGCGGAGGAGAAGCGGCGCCAGAGGGCGTCGTCGCTGCTGCGGTCGAGGCGCGGAAGAGCTTTCCACTCGCCGAGGAGATCACGCAGCCGGTTGGCCCCGTTGCGCCAGTCGTTGGACTGGGCGAGCTGCTCGGCCTCAGCGACGATGGCTTCCTTGCGTTCCTTGGACTCGGCCACCTTCTGTGCGCGCTCGGCCTTGCGGGCCTCACGCTGCGAGGCGATCACCGGGCCGAGGCTGTCGAGGCGAGCACCCAGGCTGTCGAGGTCGCCGACGGCGTGGGCGTCGACCACCTGAGCCCGCACCGTCTTCACCGACTCGGCCGCTTCGTCGGGCGAGAGCGCCCCACCACGGACCCGCTTCTCCAGCAGCTCGACCTCGAAGGCGAGTGCGTCGAAGCGGTCAGTGAAGAACTTCAGGGCCTCCTCTGCGGTGCCTTCTGGGTACTGTCCGACGGCTCTTTCGCCCTCGGAAGTGCGGACATAGACGGTGCGGTCGTCGGCCACCCGACCCCATGGGGACTCCTGCTGCGCGCTCATGGTCGCCCATCGTAGTCAAAGGGTGCGGGGTCCTCGGTAGGCTGACCTCCGAAAGCCGCTCGACGACACGTCGAAGTCTCGGCCGATCTGCTCATTGCGACGAAGGATTCACTGTGTTCATTGCCGGCTTCCCTGCGGGCCAGCTCGGTGCCAACTGCTACTTCGTGGGTGCCGAAGCAGGTGGCGAGTGCGTCATCATCGACCCCGGCCAGGACTCCGCCGAAGGGGTCGACAGACTGGTCGAGGAGCACGCGGTCAGGCCGGCCGCGGTCCTGGTCACCCACGGCCACTTCGACCACATGTGGCAGGCCCAGGTCGTCGCCGACAAGTACGACGCCCCCCTGTGGATCGGTGCCGACGACCGTCACCTGCTCAAGGACCCGATGGCTGCGATCTCCAACCAGAGCGCGGCAATGCTGCGCCAACAGCTCGGGATGAACGACGTCCCCGACTTCCGTGAGCCCGGCAGGGTGCACGAGGCCGTCGAGGGGTCAGTGATCGAGATCGAGGGGCTGACCCTCGTGGTCGACCACGCTCCCGGCCACACACCTGGCACGGTCCTCTACCGCACGACGTACGACGGCCCGGAGGACGTGTCGCAGCTGATGTTCTCCGGCGACTTCCTGTTCCAGGGCTCCATCGGCCGCACCGACCTCGTCGGCGGCGACCACACCGAGATGCTCGAGAGCCTGCGCAGCAAGGTGCTGCCCCTGGCCGACAACATCGTGGTCTTCCCCGGGCACGGCGAGCAGACCTCGATCGGCCGTGAGCGGGCGAGCAACCCGTTCCTGCTCGAGCTGCAGGACGACGCGGACGACGGTGCGAACGAGGGGGAACGGGCATGAGCCGGAGCACCCCGAAGCCGCTCAGCGGCTTCCCCGAGCTGCTTCCGGCCCAGCGCGAGGTCGAGCGTCAGGTGATCGAGAGCCTTTCGCGCACCTTCGAGCTGCACGGCTTCGCCAACATCGAGACCCGCGCGGTCGAGCCGCTCGACCAGCTGCTCCGCAAGGGTGACACCTCGAAGGAGGTCTACCTGCTGCGTCGCCTCCACGAGGAGTCCGAGGAGGGGCACGCCGGCATCGGCCTGCACTTCGACCTCACCGTCCCCTTCGCACGCTACGTGCTGGAGAACTCCGGCAAGCTCGAGTTCCCCTTCCGCCGCTACCAGATCCAGAAGGTGTGGCGGGGCGAGCGCCCCCAGGACGGCCGCTTCCGCGAGTTCGCCCAGGCCGACATCGACATCGTCGGCCAGGGGGAGCTGCCCTTCCACCACGACGTCGAGATCACCCGGGTGATGCTCCGGGCGCTCAGCGCCCTTGCCGACCCGGCATCGATCGGCCTGCCCGGCTTCACCCTGCAGGTGAACAACCGCAAGCTGATCCAGGGGTTCTATCTCGGGCTGGGCCTCAGTGCAGAACGTGGGGACGTCGAGGAGGCCATGCGCCTGATCGACAAGCTCGACAAGATGCCGGCCGAGAAGATCCACTCCCTGCTCGTCGACGAGGCCGGCCTCAGCGACCACCAGGCTGCGCAGTGCCTGGCCCTGGCCGAGATCGGTGCCGACGACGACTCGTTCGAGGACGCCGTTCGCGCGCTCGGCGTCGCCCACGAGCTGCTCGACGAAGGCATCGCCGAGCTCGGTGCGCTGATGCGTGCCTGTGCCGGCCTCGCCACCGAGAAGGTGCGTATCCGGGCCGAGCTGAAGATCGCGCGCGGCCTCGACTACTACACCGGAACCGTCTTCGAGACCCGGCTCGACGGGTTCGAGTCGATGGGGTCCATCTGTTCGGGCGGGCGCTACGACGCACTGGCCGACGACGGTCGTACGACGTACCCCGGGGTCGGCATCTCGCTGGGCCTCAGCCGGGTGCTGGTGCCGCTGATCAACAAGAGCGGCCTGACTGCCGACAGGTCGGTGCCCAGCGTGGTGCTGGTGGCCCTCACGGACGAGGAGTCGCGCGACGCCAGCGACGCCATCGCCGACGCCCTGCGCGCCAACGGCACGCCCTGCGAGGTGGCCGCCAGCCCGCAGAAGTTCGGCAAGCAGATCAGGTACGCCGAGCGTCGCGGCATCCCGTTCGTGTGGTTCACCGACCGTGACGGCAACCACCAGGTCAAGGACATCCGCTCGGGCGACCAGACCGACGCCGACCCGTTGGCATGGACGCCGCCGGAAACCGATTTGAAGCCGACGATCGTCGGCAACGACAATCAGTAACCGCAACACCCATCATCAAGCGTGGTCGCGACGGCTGCACAACAGCATCGTCGATCGCCAGAACCAGGAGAATCATCCGTGATCCGCACCCTCCCCATGAGGACGCACAGTGCCGGCGCCCTGCGGGCCGAGCACGTCGGCCAGACCGTGACCCTCGCCGGATGGGTGGCGCGGCGGCGAGATCACGGAGGCGTCGCCTTCATCGACCTGCGCGAAGCCAGTGGCGTGGCCCAGGTCGTGATCCGCGACGAGGAGGTGGCCCACCAGCTCCGCAGCGAGTTCTGCCTGAAGATCACCGGTGAGGTCTCGCTCCGTCCCGAGGGCAACGCAAACCCGAACCTGCCGTCGGGCGAGATCGAGGTCATCGCCACGGAGGTCGAGATCCTCTCGCCCTCCGCGCCGCTGCCGTTCCCCATCGACGACGCCGCCGGTCACGGCGCCGGAGAGGTGGGGGAGGAGGCGCGCCTCAAGCACCGCTACCTCGACCTGCGTCGCAGTGGACCCAACAGCGCGTTGCGGCTGCGCAGCAAGGTCAACAAGGCCGCGCGTGACGTCCTCGACCAGCATGACTTCGTCGAGATCGAGACCCCGACCCTGACCCGCTCGACGCCCGAGGGTGCTCGTGACTTCCTGGTTCCGGCGCGCCTGCGGCCGGGCAGCTGGTACGCCCTGCCCCAGAGCCCGCAGCTGTTCAAGCAGCTGCTGATGGTCGGCGGCATGGAGCGCTACTACCAGATCGCGCGTTGTTATCGCGACGAAGACTTCCGGGCCGACCGTCAGCCCGAGTTCACCCAGCTCGACATCGAGCTGAGCTTCGTCGACCAGGACGACGTCATCGCGCTGATGGAGGAGATCCTCGCTGCGATGTGGGCGTTGATCGGCGAGGAGATCCCGCGCCCGATCCCGCGGATGACGTACGCCGACGCGATGTCGAGGTACGGATCCGACAAGCCCGACCTGCGCATGGGCAACGAGCTCGTCGAGTGCACCGACTACTTCAAGGACACGCCCTTCCGTGTCTTCCAGGCGCCGTACGTCGGTGCCGTGGTGATGCCCGGTGGTGCCAGCCAGCCGCGCAAGAAGCTCGATGCGTGGCAGGAGTGGGCCAAGCAGCGTGGTGCCAAGGGCCTGGCCTACCTCCTGATCAAGGAGGACGGTGAGATCACCGGACCCGTCGCGAAGAACATCTCCGAAGCCGAGCGTGAGGGCATCGCCGCCCAGGTCGGCGCCGCACCTGGCGACTGCGTGTTCTTCGCCGCCGGGCCCGCGAAGTCGAGCAGAGCGCTGCTCGGGGCCGCACGCCTCGAGATCGGGCGTCGCTGCGGACTGATCGACGAGGACGCCTTCGCGTTCACGTGGGTGGTCGACGCCCCGCTGTTCGAGCCGAGCTCGGAGGCCGTGGCCAGCGGCGACGTCGCCGTCGGTGGAGGCGCCTGGACGGCCGTGCACCACGCGTTCACCAGCCCGAAGCCGGAGTTCGTCGACACCTTCGACACCGACCCCGGGCCGGCCCTGGCCTATGCCTACGACATCGTGTGCAACGGCAACGAGCTCGGTGGTGGCTCGATCCGAATCCACCGCGACGACATCCAGAAGCGGGTCTTCAACGTCATGGGCATCGGCGAGGAGGAGGCCCAGGAGAAGTTCGGCTTCCTGCTCGACGCGCTGAAGTTCGGTGCCCCGCCCCACGGCGGCATCGCCGTGGGCATGGACCGCATTGTCGCGATCCTGGCCCGGACCGACTCGATCCGCGACGTGATCGCCTTCCCGAAGAGCGGTGGCGGCTACGACCCGCTCACCGAGGCACCGGCCCCGATCACGCCCGAACAGCGCAAGGAAGCCGGTGTCGACGCGACGCCGGAGAAGGATCTCCCGAAGGAGTCGTGAACCAACGGACACCTACGCGTAACTGGTCGAGACCAGATCGTTACGCGTAGGTGATCGTTTAGCCACACCTGCACCCGTAGAGTCACGCCAGTCAAGCGGGGGATTCCCCCGGCGTGTGCAAGGAGGCGAGATGTCGAGTTCGACCGAACCGAAGGTCGGCGGTGAAGCGGCCCAGTCGGTGGTCGACACGGCGGCGCCAGTCACGAGTGTGGCCAGCAAGTCGCCCATGCAGTTGGCGATGGCCCGGCTGCGCAAGGACAAGTTGTCCCTGATCGCACTGGGCTTCGTGTTGTTCTTCGTCGTGATCGGTCTGACCTCGCCGTTGGTCACTCACTTCGGTTGGATCGACCCGCTGACGACCAACCAGGATCTTGTGGATCCGTTCGGTCGACCGGTCGACAAGTGGGGCGGCATCAGCCTGTCCCACCCGCTGGGCATCGACAGCATCGGCCGCGACCTGATGTCGCGCCTCTGGTCCGGCGTCAGCCTCTCGCTCTTCATTGCGCTGTCCGGTACCGCGCTCGCAATGATCCTTGGCGTCGTGCTCGGCATCGTCTCCGGTGTGACCGGCGGCTGGACCGACGCGATCATCGGTCGCATCATCGACCTGACCCTGGCCTTCCCCCAGACCCTGATGTTGCTGGCCCTGGCCAGCACCGGCCTGATCATGGTGCAGAAGGCGTTCCACACGCCGGCCGGCAACCCCACCGCGGCGGTCTACCTCATCGTCGTTCTCGGTCTCTTCGGCTGGACCGGCATTGCCCGGATCGTCCGCGGGCAGGTGCTCTCACTGCGCGAGCGCGAGTTCGTGCACGCCGCGACGATGATGGGCGCCTCGAAGTACCGGCTCTACTTCCGCGAGATCCTGCCCAACCTGTGGGCGCCGATCCTGGTGACGTTCACCCTGATGATGCCGGCCTTCGTCTCGGCAGAGGCGGCCCTGGCCTACCTCGGCGTCGGCATCAACGCCCCAACCCCCACGCTGGGCAACATTCTCAACGACTCGATCAGCTATGCCGACCTGGTGCCCACCTTCTTCTTCATCCCGGGCTTCACGATCGCCGCGATCGTCGTCTCGTTCAACCTGTTGGGCGACGGCATCCGCGACGCCCTGGACCCCAAGGGCCACCAGTGACTGCAACAACACCAGACCTCGACGGCACAGAGTCGTCGATCGTGCCGCCTCGAGGGCCGCACACACAAGGAGGATGGAATGGGTAAGAAACTGTTGAGGGCGGTCGCAGCCAGTTCTGCGCTAGCTCTCGGTTTGGGACTCGCCGCGTGTGGCGGCGACTCGGGCGGCGGTGGCTCAGCCAACGACGAGCCCGGCGAGAAGGGCGGCACTCTCCAGTACTTGCAGTCCTTCCTCTACGAGAGTGCTGACCCGCAGCGCATCTACTACGGCGTCCAGCTCGCTCAGTGGCGCCGGGTGCTCTACCGCGGCCTCGTCGCCTTCCCGATGGACTCCGACCCCGAGAAGGCAACCACTCCGGTTCCCGACCTCGCGACCGACACCGGCACCGTGACCGACGGCGGCAAGACGTGGGCGTTCACGCTGAAGGACGGTGTCAAGTGGGAAGACGGCTCTGACATCACCTGCGCCGACGTCCAGTACGGCACCAGCCGGGTGTTCGCCAACGACGTCATCATCGGTGGCCCGAACTACACGCTCAGCTACATCGACGTGAAGGACTACCCGGGCCCCTACACCGCGACCCCGGAGCAGCAGGCCGAGTTCGAGAAGGCGGTCAGCTGCTCGGACGACAACAAGACGGTCACGTTCCACTTCAACAAGCCGTGGGCCGACTTCAACCAGGCCGCGGCCGGCATGATGATGGTCGACCCCTACAAGAAGTCGTTCGACGAGGGTGACCGCAGCAAGTGGAAGGTCCTCTCCAACGGCCCGTACAAGGTCGAGGGCGGCGTCTGGGACAAGAACAAGGGCGCCACTCTGGTTCGCAACGACCAGTACGACGAGTCCACCGACACCCCCGACCAGCTCCGCAAGGCGCTGCCGGACAAGATCAACTGGGTCGTCAACGGATCCGACACCGCTGGTGAGCTCTTCAACGACCGCCTGATCAAGGACGCGGGCGACGACCAGTACGCCATCACCTCTGCCCGTGTGACTGCCCAGCAGCTGCCGAAGGTGCAGAGCGGTCCGGTCAGCGAGCGCTACGTCAACGTGGTCTCGCCGTTCACCGACTACCTGGTGATGAACCACAAGAAGCTGACCGACCCGAAGGTGCGCGAAGCACTGGCCGTCAGCCTCAACGCGACGGGCTACATCAAGGCCCTCGGTGGCGAGCTCGTCGCCGAGCCTGCTGACTCGATCGTCAACCCGGGCACCGCCGGCTACAAGCCCAACCCGGCGTTCGAGGGAATCTCGGACGGCGAGGGTGACCCCGACGCTGCTCAGGCCCTGTTGAAGGAAGCCGGCGTGAAGACGCCCTTCCCGATCAAGCTCTCCTACCCGAAGACGCCGACGGCTGACAAGGCCATGGCTGTTCTCCAGGAGTCCTGGAACAAGGCTGGCTTCGACGTCACGCTCGACGGCCAGGGCGACACCTACTACGACGTCATCGCGCAGCCCGACAAGGACTCCGATGTCATGTGGGCCGGTTGGGGTTCGGACTGGCCGTCGGCCATGACGGTCATCCCGCCGCTGTTCGACAGCCGTCCGAACATCTCGAAGACCACCTGTGGCAATGACTACGGTTGCTACGAGAGCGACGAGCTGAACAAGATCCTCGACGAGGCGGCCAACGCCTCCAACGTCGAGGACCAGCAGGCCAAGATGCAGGAAGCCGACGCCTTCCTGGGCAAGGAATACGCCTACATCCCGCTCGACAACCAGAAGTTCAACTGGCTGTACGGCTCGAAGGTCACCGGGTTCACCACGACCGCGGCTTCCTCGAGCTACCCGGAGCTGGGCCTCATCGGGGTCTCGCAGAAGTAATCGCATCGCACCACCTGATTCCTGGGCGCTCGTCGCATTGCGGCGGGCGCCCGGGGATCGCCCGGTGCGTGGACTGACACGCACCCGCTTCCCGCGTCCTTCCGGACGCTTCCCAGACAACGAGAAGGTGGACACACATGTGGGCCTACGCTGCACGCCGGGTCGTGATCGGGGTGATGTTGCTTCTGGCGCTGACCTTGGTCACCTTCGTGCTGTTCTTCGCCAGCCCGGCCGACCAGGCACGCCACGCGTGCGGCAAGCAGTGCACGGACGAGCAGATCGCAGTCACCGAGAAGGCTCTCGGCTACGACAAGCCCGTCTACGAGCAGTGGGGGATGTTTGTCAAGGGTTTGGCGACCGGCCGTGAGTTCCCGGCCGATCCTGAGCTGAAGAAGACGCACCCCGAGTTCATCACCGACTGTGACGCCCCGTGCCTGGGGTATTCCAAGACCAACGGCAAGACGGTCAACTACCTGATCGGCAAGGCAGCACCGGTGTCGGTGTCCCTGGCCGTGGTGGCCGTCGTGCTCTGGTTGGCGTTCGGCGTGTCGCTGGGCATCATCGCGGCCGTGGTCAAGGGATCGATCATCGACCGCGGCATCGTCGGACTGACCCTCATCATCTATGCCTTCCCCACCTTCTTCCTCGGCGTCTTCTTCCTGAAATTCGTGGTCGTCAAATGGGGGATACTCGCGTATCCCGGATATGTGTCGATAGCGGAAGGAGGAGTGGCCAACTGGCTCAACAACCTGCTCTTGCCGGGCATGACACTGGCCCTGGTGTTCCTGGCCAGTTATGTCCGTATGACGCGTGCCTTCGTCCTCGAGTCACTCGGTGAGGACTACATCAGAACCGCCCGCGCCAAGGGTCTGACCAGTCGCAGGGTCCTGTTCAAGCACGCTCTGCGCGCCGCACTCACGCCGCTGGTCACCATGACCGGAATCGACTTCGCCTCACTCCTGGGTGGCGCGATCATCACCGAGCAGGTCTTTGCCTACAACGGCATGGGCAAACTGACGGTTGACTCGTCCCAGGCCTGGGATCTTCCGACCATCATCGGCATCGTGGTCGTCGCAGGTGCGTTCGTCATCCTGGCCAACATCATCGTCGACATCTGCTACGCGCTGATCGACCCGCGCGTCCGCCTGGGCTGAGAGAGGACTGCCACATGAACAACGAACACTTCCTCAGCGTCAACGACCTGCAGGTGCACTTCAAGACCGCCGACGGCATCGTCAAGGCCACCGACGGGCTCTCCTACACCCTCGACCGGGGCAAGACCCTCGGCATCGTGGGTGAGTCGGGCTCGGGCAAGTCGGTCTCGAGCTCCGCGATCATGGGCCTCCACCAAGGCACCTCTGCGCGGATCGAGGGCAACGTGTGGTTGGACGGCGTCGACCTGCTGACCCTGTCGCCACCCGAGATGCGCAAGCTGCGTGGCAAGGAGATCGCGATGATCTTCCAGGACCCGCTCTCCGCGCTGCACCCCTACTACACGGTGGGCCACCAGATCGCCGAGGCCTACCGGGTGCACAACGCCGTCTCCAAGAAGCACGCCCGCAAGAAGGTCGTGGAGATGCTCGAACTGGTCGGGATCCCCCAACCGGAGCGTCGCTTCGACGGCTACCCGCACGAGTACTCCGGCGGTATGCGGCAGCGGGCCATGATCGCCATGGCGCTGATCAATGACCCGAGCCTGCTGATCGCCGACGAGCCGACCACGGCCCTCGACGTCACCGTCCAGGCCCAGATCCTCGACCTCCTGCAGAAGCTGCAGAAGGAGTTCAACACCGCGATCATCATGATCACCCACGACCTCGGTGTCGTTGCGGAGATGGCCGATGACGCACTGGTGATGTACGCCGGCCGGGCGGTGGAGTACGGCCCCGTCAGTGAAGTGCTGACGCACCCGGAGATGCCCTACACGTGGGGCCTGCTCTCCAGCGTCCCGGACGTGACGGCCGACACCGACATTCCGATGGTGCCGATTCCGGGGAACCCGCCCAGCCTGTTGAACCAGCCACCCGGCTGCGCCTTCCAGCCCCGCTGTGTGCACTCCTCGAAGGTGCCCGGCGACCTGTGCAAGACCACGATGCCGGACCTGCTTCCGGGTTCACACGGCGGCAGCGGTCACCTGACTCGCTGTCACCTGCCGAATCCCGAACTGATCTATGAGACCGAAGTGGCCCACGACGTCACCCCTACGCAGTCTGAGGAGCGCTGACGATGGCCGACACAGATGAGAGCCAGACCGACGGCCAGAACTCGGTGGACCCGAGCGAGGTGGAGGACGCACCCAGCCTCGACGAGGTGCTCCAGCAGTCGCACAAGCCGACCGAGCTGGACACCACGGCGCCGCCGGTGCTGACCGTGGACAACCTGCGGATGTACTTCCCGGTGCACTCCTCGGGTGTCATCCGCCGCAAGGTCGGTGACGTCCAGGCAGTGGACGGCATCTCGTTCGAGATCCTCCGGGGCGGCTCCTTGGGGCTCGTCGGTGAGTCGGGTTGCGGCAAGTCGACTGCCGGCCGTGCGATCACCCGCCTCTACAAGCCCACGGGTGGCTCGGCGAAGTTCGGCGACCGCGACCTGGTCAAGTTGTCGACGCGGGAGCTGAAGCCGCTTCGTCGCGACGTACAGATGATCTTCCAGGACCCGTACAGCTCGCTGAACCCGCGGCACTCGATCGGCTCGATCATCGGTGCTCCGCTGCGGATCCACAACATGGTTCCGAAGAAGCAGACGCTCAGCCGGGTGCAGGAGCTCCTGGAGGTCGTCGGCCTCAACCCCGAGCACTACAACCGCTATCCGAACGAGTTCTCCGGTGGTCAACGTCAGCGCATCGGTATTGCGCGGGCACTGGCGCTGCAGCCGAAGCTGATCGTTGCCGACGAACCGGTGTCCGCACTTGACGTGTCGATCCAGGCACAGGTGATCAACCTCCTGCAGGACCTGCAGAAGGAATTCGACATCGCGTTCCTGTTCATCGCACACGACCTGGCGGTGGTCCGACACTTCTGCCCCGAGATCGCGGTGATGTATCTCGGCAAGATCGTCGAGATCGCCGATCGCGAGACGCTCTACCAGCGTCCCAACCACCCCTACACGCAGGCTCTGCTGTCCGCGGTGCCCGACGTGAAGCAGGCCGCGATCGGTGGCCGTCGCGAGCGGATCATGCTCGAGGGGGACGTGCCGAGCCCGATCAACCCGCCGTCCGGCTGCCGGTTCCGCACCCGTTGCCCGTTGGCTCGGGAGATCTGCGCGAAGGTGGAGCCGCCGATGGTGCAGATCGGTCCGCGACACAAGGTGGCCTGTCACTTCGCCGGGGAGTTGGGCAACCACCCGCACGACCCGGTCACCGCGCGCATGCTCGGTGTCGACAACGACGGCAACCCCGACCCGGGTGCGACTCCCACCGAGATCGAGGAGACCCCGGGCTTCAACGACGTCTGGTTCGACCTCAAGGAACGCCGCACGGTCAAGCCTTCCTGACCTGACGCCCTCGTTCGACCAACCAGCCCCGTGGCCACCGGCCGCGGGGCTGGCTGCTTGTCCTAACAGCCGGGTAGCTCCAGGATCACCTGAGCTTCGGGCGCCGCTGGATCGCCGGGGCGTGGGGTGGATTGACTCAACTAGGGTGGGGCGCGTGGATGAGGGACTGTTCGACGCACCGGGCAAGCCGATGGGCGGCGGCTCGGGTTCGCTGTCGGCCAACACGCACTCGAGCGCGCCGCTGGCGGTCCGGATGCGCCCGCGAACCCTCGACGAACTGGTCGGTCAGCAGCAGCTCCGGGCCGAGGGGTCCCCACTGCGCCAACTCATCGAGAGCGACCGCTCGATGTCACTCCTGCTGTGGGGCCCTCCCGGCACCGGCAAGACCACGATCGCCGCGATCCTCTCCCAGCAGACCAACCGCAAGTTCGTCGAGGTCTCCGCCGTCGCGGCCGGCGTCAAGGAGGTCCGCCAGGCGATCGATGCGGCCCGCTCCGAGCTGGTGCACACCGGGCGCGAGACCGTGCTGTTCGTCGATGAGGTGCACCGCTTCACCAAGGCTCAGCAGGATGCCTTGCTGCCCGGTGTCGAGAACCGGTGGGTGACGCTGGTGGCCGCCACGACGGAGAACCCGTTCTTCTCGGTGATCTCGCCACTGCTCTCACGATCACTCCTGTTGCGCCTCGAGTCCCTGACCGACGCCGACGTGCGCGCCGTCGTACAACAGGCGCTCAAGGACGAGCGTGGCCTGCAGGGGGAGTTCGCGCTCGACGAGGACGCCCTGGAGCACCTGGTGCGGTTGGCCGGCGGCGACGCGCGGCGTTCGTTGACATACCTCGAGGCCGCCGCCGGTGCTGCGGCCTCCAAGGGCTCGACGACCATCGACCTGGCAACGGCGGAGACCGCGGTCGACCAGGCGGCGGTGCGCTACGACCGACAGGGTGATCAGCACTACGACGTCATCTCGGCGTTCATCAAGTCGATCCGCGGCTCCGATGCGGACGCCGCCCTGCACTATCTGGCCCGAATGATGGAAGCGGGGGAGGACCCGCGGTTCATCGCACGGCGACTGGTGATCAGTGCCAGCGAGGACATCGGCCTGGCCGATCCCACGGCGCTGACCACGGCCGTCGCCGCCGCGCAGGCCGTGCAGCTCATCGGCATGCCCGAAGCCCGGCTCAACCTCGCCCAGGCCACCATCGCGCTGGCCGTCGCGCCCAAGTCGAATGCCGTCATCAAGGCGATCGACGCGGCGAGCTCCGACGTACGCGCCGGGAAGATCGGCCAGGTGCCGCCGCACCTGCGCGACGCCCACTATGCCGGCGCGAAGGACATCGGGCACGGCAAGAAGTACAAGTACTCACACGACGAGCCGTTCGGCATCGCCGAGCAGCAGTACGCACCCGACGAGATCGGCGATGCGGCCTACTACCAACCCACCAGCCTGGGCGCTGAGGCGACGATCAAGGAGCGCTGGGAACGCGTGCGCAAGATGATTCGCGGTGCGCGATAGGGTCGGGCACCATGACTAGCGACGACCTCCTCGTGCCCGTGGGCCTGGGCGTGGTCGTGCTCGTCCTGGTGGTCCTCCTGGTGATGACCCTGCGCGCGCTCCGACGTGAGCGCGCCCGCTCGGACGCAGAGCTGGTGGCCACCCGTGAGGAGGCGGCGCGGCTGCGCGACCGGGTCGAGGCCCTGGCTCGGCAGATGGAGGTGCGGCCGAGCACCGAGGAGTTCGTGATCACCGGGATCGGCCGCGATGAGCCAGCCGCTGAGCAGGCAGCGGAGCCCCAACGCATCGAGGGCAGACTCTTCGCCGACCTCGTCGTGCGCGAGACCGTGGTCAAGGCGGCGTCCCTGACCCACGGCGTACGCCGAGCGCTGGCGCCCGCGACCCGCAACCGGATCCGCTTCGCGATGAGGCAGGAGGTCAAGCGCTCGCGCAAGGAACGCCGCATCGAGTTCCGCGAAGTGCGACGCGAGATGGCCGCCCGGCGAGCCGCGGGCGATTCGCTGTCCGCCGACCCGACGGAGGACGTCGCATGAGCCGTACCCTCTGGTTCGCAGCGGGGGCCGGGGCAACGGTCTACGCGATGAACAAGGCCAGGCGGCTGCGGGAGACCTTCACCCTCGACGGCCTCCGCGACCGGGCACACGGCCTCGCTGCGGGAGCCCGGGTCTTCCGGGACGAAGTCGCCCAGGGCAGCGCCGACAAGGAAAACGAATTGCGGGAGCGGCTCGGGTTGGTGCCTCATGGGACACCCGAGCTCGAGTCCCCGCAGGGGAAGCACCGGCTCGCAGCCGAACCGTCCCACCCACCACGCTTCACCACCACGACCGTCTCGGGCACGAACCAGGAAGGCAACAATTGATGGACACCTCGGAGATCCGACGGAGGTTCCTCGCGCACTTCGAGAACGCCGGGCACACGGCCGTCCCCTCGGCCTCCGTGCTCGTGGACGACCCCAACCTGCTGTTCGTCAACGCCGGCATGGTGCCGTTCAAGCCCTACTTCCTGGGCCAGGAGTCGGCACCGTACGACCGCGCCACCAGCGTGCAGAAGTGCGTGCGCACACCTGACATCGAAGACGTCGGCAAGACCACGCGACACGGGACCTTCTTCGAGATGTGTGGCAACTTCTCCTTCGGTGACTACTTCAAGGAACGGGCCATAGAGCTCGCCTGGGAACTGATCACCAAGCCCGTCGACGACGGTGGCTTCGGGCTGGAGGCGTCGCGCCTCTACCCGTCGGTGCTCGCCGGCGACGACGAGGCAGTTGCCCTGTGGTGCAAGGTCACCGGCCTTCCCGAGCAGCGCATCGTCAAGCTGGGCCCCAAGGAGAACTACTGGTCGATGGGCGTGCCCGGACCGGGTGGCCCGTGCTCGGAGATCCTCTACGACCGCGGCCCTGAGTACGGCCCCGACTTCGACGCCGCGACGCTCGGGCCCGACATGCCCTTCGAGCTCGAGGACCGGCTCCTCGAGATCTGGAACCTGGTCTTCATGCAGGACGAGCTCTCCGCCGTCCGCAGCAAGTCAGACTTCGACATCGCCGGATCCCTGCCGAAGAAGAACATCGACACCGGCATGGGCCTCGAGCGGGTCGCGTTCCTGCTCCAGGGCAAGCAGAACATGTACGAGATCGACGTGATGTTCCCCGTCATCGAGCGGGCCATGGAACTGACCGGCAAGACCTACGGCGCAAACCCCGATGACGACGTCCGGTTCCGGGTGATCGCGGACCACGTGCGCAGCTCCATGATGCTGATCGCCGACGGGGTGACTCCCGGCAACGAGGCGCGCGGCTACGTGCTGCGCCGGCTCCTGCGCCGGGCGGTCCGCTCGATGCGTCTCCTCGGGTACGACGACCCGGCGCTGCCCGAGCTGATGCCGATCAGCCGCGACAAGATGGGCGAGACCTACACGGAGCTGCTTTCCGACTGGGAGCGCATCTCGCGGATCGCCTTCGCCGAGGAGGAGACCTTCCGCAAGACGCTCCAGGCCGGAACCCAGCTCTTCGACGTCGCCGCGACCGACGTCAAGAAGAACGGCGGCACCAAGCTGACCGGCGACCAGGCGTTCGCCCTGCACGACACCTACGGCTTCCCGATCGACCTGACCCTGGAGATGGCCTCCGAGGCCGGTCTCAGCGTCGACCACGAGGGTTTCCGCAAGCTGATGACAGAGCAACGCGAGCGGGCCAAGGCCGACGCGCGGGCCAAGAAGGGCCAGCACGCCGACACCGGGGTCTACCGCGGCATCCTCGACAGCTTCGGTCCGACGCAGTGGCTGGCCTACGAGACGCTCGAGACCGAGTCGTCGACCCTGGCGCTGCTCAAGGAGGGCATGTCGGTCGCCACCCTGGGCAACGGTGACGTGGGGGAGCTGGTCCTCGACCGGACCCCGTTCTATGCCGAGTCCGGTGGCCAGGCCGCCGACGCGGGCATCATCGAGTTCGACGGAGGTCGTCTCGAGGTGCTCGACGTCCAGCGTCCGATCAAGGGTCTGGTGGTGCACCAGGTTCGCGTCGTCGATGGGGAGTTGGCCGCGACCGGCGCCACCGGCAAGGGCCTGATGCACGCCCAGGTCGACCCGGAGTGGCGCATCGGCGCCCGCCAGGCCCACTCCGGCACCCACGTGGTGCACGCCGCGCTGCGTGAGGTGCTCGGCCCCACCGCGCTCCAGTCGGGCTCCTACAACCGTCCCGGATACCTGCGCCTCGACTTCGGCTGGACCCAGGGCCTCACGCCCAGCCAGTACGCCGACATCGAGCAGATCTCGAACAACGCGCTGCGGGCCGACCTTCCGGTCGCCTGGGACTACATGACCCTGCCCGAGGCCAAGGACTGGGGCGCCATCGCCCTGTTCGGCGAGACCTACGACAACACCAAGGTGCGCGTCGTCGAGATCGGTGGCCCCTGGTCGCGCGAGCTCTGCGGTGGCACCCACGTCGACCACTCCTCGCAGATCGGCACCATCGTGTTGACCGGCGAGTCGTCGGTCGGCTCGGGCAACCGGCGCATCGAGGCGTTCACCGGGGTGGAGGGCTTCGACTACCTGGCCCGTGAGCGCGATGTCGTCCACCAGCTGACCGGACTGCTCAAGACCCAGCCCGATGACCTCGTCGGTCGGGTCCAGGAGATGGTCGACCGGCTGAAGACCGCGGAGAAGGAGATCGAGAAGGCCCGCGTGGGCCAGCTCCTCGCCCGCGCCGGCGAGCTCGCTTCCGCGGCCGAGGTCGTGGACGGCGTCCATCTCGTGGCACACCGTGCAGACGGCGCCGGTGGTGGCGACGTACGCACCCTTGCTCTCGACATCCGGGGCCGCTTGCCCCAGGGACAGCCGGGCGCGGTGGTCGTGATCGGCGCCGTCGACGGCAAGGTGTCCGCCGTTGCTGCGGTCAACGACGAGGGTCGCGCCCGCGGTGTCAGTGCCAACGCGCTGATCCGTGCCGTCGGTCCCCTGCTCGGGGGCAAGGGTGGCGGCAAGGACGACGTCGCCCAGGGCGGCGGCACCGACACCTCGCGCATCGACGAAGCCCTCGAGCTCGTCGAGGCCGAGGTCCACAACGCCGTCGAAAGGGCCTGAGGTTGCGCAACGGCGTCCGTCTCGGGATCGACCCGGGGGATGCCCGCATCGGCGTCGCGCGCAGCGACCCCAGCGGGTTCCTCGCCACCCCGGTGGAGACCGTCCGACGCGGTGACGGCGACCTGGCCCGACTCGTCGAGCTCGTCACCGAGGAAGGTGCCGTCGAGATCGTGATGGGTCTGCCGCGCTCGCTCTCCGGAGGTGAGGGGCCGGCCGCCGCGAAGGTGCGAGAGTTTGCCGCCGCGCTGGCGAGCCTGGTTGCCCCGGTGCCGGTGAGGCTGTGTGATGAACGCTTGACGACCGTCACCGCGGAGTCGATGCTTCGAGAACGCGGCAAGAAGGGCGCCAAGAGACGAGCAGTGGTCGACCAGGCCGCGGCCGTCGTGATCCTCCAGCACGCGCTCGACTCGGAGCGAGCGCGGGGCAGCGCACCGGGAGAAGTGGTCGCGACGCCACCGACAGAAGGGTCCAGCCAGCAGTGACCGAGCACAGCGACGAAAAGCCCACGGACGAGGGACTCGACCAGTTGGGGCTGCGCCATGACGAGTCGGCCCCCGAGGACGCGCCGGAGGCTTCGGGGGACGACCCTGGTGCCACGGAGGGGGTGCCCATCCGGAGCCGCAACGGGGGATCGCGTCGTGCCCCCGCCAAGCGGAGCGGTCTCGGTTGCATCCTTGTGTTGATCGTGGTCGGCCTGCTGGTGGCCGGCATCGCCCTGCTCGGAGCCAAGGGCATCAACTGGGTCAAGGACCAGTTCGGTGATGCCGAGGACTACGCCGGACCCGGCAGCGGTGCGGTGGTGGTTGCCGTCGAGTCCGGGGACACCGCGACCGACATCGGGCGCACGCTGGAGAAGGCGGACGTGGTCGCCTCCGTCGAGGCCTTCACCGAGGCGGCGTCACGGCGCTCCGACGAGGCGGCCCGCATCCAGCCGGGTTCCTACGAGCTGAAGAAGAAGATGAAGGCCGACGACGCCCTGTCGATCCTGGTCCAGCCGAAGAACCGGGTGGCCGATCGGATCACGGTCCCCGAGGGCCTGCGGGTGGTCGACATCATCGAGCTGTTGGCCTCGAAGACCGACTTCTCCAAGAAGCAGTTCGACAAGGCGCTGAAGCAGGACATCGGGCTCCCGGCGTACGCCAATGGCAATGCCGAGGGGTATCTCTTCCCTGCGTCCTACGAGTTCGAGCCCAAGTCCAAGCCGGTCGACATGCTGCGGGCGATGGTGTCGCGATGGCGTGAGGCCGCGGACACCGCCGGGTTGGAGCAGAAGGCGAAGCAGCTGGGCTACACGCCCCACGAGATCATGACGATCGCGGCGTTGGTCGAAGCCGAGGGCCGTGGTGACGACATGCCCAAGATCGCCCGGGTGATCTACAACCGGCTCGAGAACCCAGGCACCGCCGGAACCATCGGGCGTCTCGAGATCGACGCCACCGTGAACTATGCGCTCGGTCGCAACCTCGGAGTGGGCATCAGCACCGAGGAGATCGACTCGGTGGCCGACTCGCCGTACAACACCCGGCGCCAGACCGGTCTGCCACCCGGCCCGATCGAGGCACCCGGCGACGACGCACTGAAGGCCGCACTGAACCCGGCCAAGGGTGACTGGTACTACTACGTGACCGTCGACCTGAAGACCGGCGAGACCAAGTTCGCCAAGTCCTACGACGAGTTCCTGCAGTACAAGCAGGAGCTGCGCGACTACTGCGAAGGATCCGAGGCCTGCTGATGCCTCAGCACCACTGCGCGGTGCTCGGCGACCCTATCGAGCACTCGTTGTCGCCGGTCCTGCACCGTGCGGGCTATGCGGAGCTCGGGCTGGACTGGACCTACGACGCGCATCGTGTTGACGAGGCCGCCCTGGCCGGGTTCCTCGACGGCCTCGACGACACCTGGCAGGGTCTGTCACTGACCATGCCGCTCAAGCGGGCCGTGCTGCCGTTGGCCACCTCGGTCTCCGACCGGGCTCGCGCGGCCGAGGCGGCCAACACCCTGGTGCTCGAGCGCGGCGAGCGGGTGGCGGACAACACCGACATCCCGGGAGCGGTCGCTGCGATTCGCGAGCGTCACGCCGGCCCGATCTCAACGGTCACCATCCTGGGCGGGGGAGCCACCGCCACGTCGTTGGGCATCGCCCTGATCGACCTGGGCGCCCGAGACGTCACCGTGCTGGTGCGGTCAGCAGAGCGAGCCGTGCCGACCCTGGAGGTGCTCGGTTCCCACCCGGCCGGTGCCCGGGTCACGGTGGGAGACCTCCGCACCGACCTGGTCGCCACAGACCTGGTCGCCTCGACGATCCCGGCAGCGGCCCAGACCGATGACCTCGTGACCCGCTGCGCAGATGCCGGCGTCGTCTTCGAAGCTCTCTACGACCCCTGGCCGACCCCGTTGGCCGCTGCCGCGGGCGAGCGGCCGCTGGTCGGGGGACTGGACCTGCTGGTCCACCAGGCGGCGTTGCAGTTCGAGATGTTCACCGGCCATCCGGCGCCCCTGGCCGCGATGCGCGCGGCTGGCGAGGCCGCGCTTCTCGGACAGTCTCATCGTTGAGGACGCGTTCCGTCCGCAACCTTCACTAGCGTCACCGTCATGGACGAAGTGACGAAGTGGTTGATGGACGGTGACCCGGCGATCCGCTGGCAGGTGATGCGCGACCTGACCGACGCCCCGCGCCCTGACGTCGAGGCGGAGCGTGCGCGCGTGGCGAAGGAGGGCTGGGGACGTCGCCTCCTCGACCTCCGGGAGAATGGGCAATGGGCTGGAGGCGCCTGCTTCCCGAGTCGGGACTGGAGGTTGCCCGCGACAGTGGTCGGCGATCCTGACGGCCAGCCGTGGACCGGGACCTACCCCACGTTGCGGATCCTCTGCGCCCTCGGCGCCGACCCGGAAGACCCCGACGTGCGTGCCGCGGTGGACGGTGTACGGGAGACCTCACACTGGGAGTACGCCGGTGAGCCGTTCTTCGACGGCGAGGTCGAGCCCTGCATCAACGGTGGCACGGTCGCGGTCGGTGCCTACCTGGGCGAAGACGTCGACGGCATCGTCACCCGGCTCCTGGGCGAGCAGCTCGAGGACGGCGGGTGGAACTGTGAGGCCGAGAACGGGTCGACCAGGTCGTCCTTCCACTCCACCATCTGCGTGCTGGAGGGCCTGCTCGAGTACGAACGGTCCGGCGGCGCCCGCCGAGCCGGCCAGTCGGTGGCCGCATCCGTCACAGCGGCGCAGCGTGGCGGTGAGGAGTACCTGTTGTCGCGCCGTCTCATGCGACGTGCCAGCACCGGCGACCTCGTTGATCGCGACTGGCTGGAGTTCTCGTTTCCTCCGCACTGGCACTATGACGTGCTGCGCGGTCTCGATCACTTCCGCTCGCTGGGCGGGTCGCCCGATCCGCGCCTGGTCGAAGCGCTCGATCTCGTGCGGCGCAAGCGACAGTCGGACGGCCGGTGGCTGCTGGAGAACACCCACGCCGGGTGGATGTGGTTCGACCTCGAGGAGGGGGACGGCCGGCCCAGCCGGTGGAACACGCTGCGAGCGCTGCGCGTCCTCCGTTGGGCCGACAGCCCGGGTGACTGACGACCCACTAGGGTGACCAGCCATGGACTGGGCCACCAATGCGGACACGGCGTCGCTGAGTGCCGTGCTCGGCCTGGTCGCCGGCTGGTTCGTCCCGCGTCTGGTCGCTGTGCTCCCGGAACCGACGGCGCCCAAGGGGTCGGACGCTGACGGGTCGGACGCTGACGGGTCGGACTCCGTCGACGACCAGAAGCCGCTCTACGCCGACCTCGCCGCCACCCCGGGGATCGCGCGATGGACCGCCGGCTGGACCGGGCTGGTGGCGGGGCTGTTCGGCGCTGCACTGGGCTGGGCCTGGCCCCTGCTGTACCTGCTCCCGTTGGTCCCGATCGGCGTGGCCCTGGCCTGGGTGGATGCGAGGACCCGGTTGTTGCCCCGCATCGTCGTGCTGCCGACGTACCTCCTGGTCCTGGTCCTGATCCCGCTGACGGCGCTGCTCGCCCGGGACCTCGACGCGTTGGTCCGGGCCGGCCTCGGCTGGTTGGCGGTCGGCTTCGTCTACTGGTTCCTGTGGCGGTTCACCCCGGGGATGGGGTACGGCGACGTACGCCTCTCGGGGATCCTCGGCATGGCGCTCGGCTTCCTGGGGTGGGCCGAGCTCGTCGTCGGGGCGTACGCCGGGTTCCTGATCGGCGCGCTCGGCTGGGTCCCGCTGCGGCTGTTGCGCATCACCAGGGACCGCAACTTCCCCTTCGGCCCGTTCATGTTGCTCGGCGCGGTCGTCGGCGTCCTGTGGGGCGCAGACCTCGGCGGGTATCTCGCCGGCCGACAGGGCTGAGCCGAGCGTCCGAGCAGCGTGAAAGACTGAGCACATGCTGCGTTGGCTCACTGCGGGCGAATCCCACGGCCCGTCCCTTGTTGCGATCCTCGAAGGCCTGCCTGCCCATGTGGAGGTGACCTCCGCAGACATCGGCGACTCGTTGGCACGGCGTCGTCTCGGCTACGGCCGCGGGGCACGGATGAAGTTCGAGCAGGACCAGGTCACGATCATCGGCGGCGTGCGCCACGGCCGGACCCAGGGGGGCCCGGTGGCGATCCAGGTCGGCAACACCGAGTGGCCCAAGTGGCAGCAGGTGATGTCGGCGGACCCCGTCGACCCCGAGGTGCTCGACAGCCTGGCCCGAAACGCGCCACTGACCCGACCCCGTCCCGGGCACGCCGACCTGGCCGGCATGCAGAAGTACGACTTCGACGAGGCCCGCCCGATCCTCGAGCGCGCCTCCGCACGTGAGACCGCGGCGCGGGTCGCGCTCGGGCGAGTTGCCAGCAACTTCATCGAGCAGACCGTCGGGGCCCGCATCGTGTCCCACGTCGTCGAGCTAGGCGGCGTCGCGGCGCCCTACGGCCTCGTGCCCGAGCCGGACGACGTGTCCAGGCTCGACGCCGACGAGGTCCGTTGCCTCGACGCCGATGCCAGCAAGGCGATGGTCGCCGCGATCGACCAGGCCCACAAGGACGGCGACACCCTCGGCGGCGTCGTCGAGGTGGTCGTCCACGGACTGCCGCCGGGCCTCGGCTCCCACGTGCACTGGGACCGTCGTCTCGACTCCCGTCTGGCCGGCGCCCTGATGGGCATCCAGGCGATCAAGGGTGTCGAGGTCGGCGACGGCTTCGGCCTGGCCGCGATCCCCGGCTCGCAGGCCCACGACGAGATCGTGCCCTCACCGGAGGGCATCCGGCGTACGTCGGGTCGATCCGGGGGCATCGAGGGCGGTATGACCACCGGCGAGATCCTGCGGGTTCGCGCTGCGATGAAGCCGATCGCCACGGTGCCTCGGGCCTTGAAGACCATCGACGTCGCCACCGGAGAGGAAGCGGTGGCCCACCACCAACGCTCCGACGTGTGCGCGGTCCCGGCGGCCGGCATCGTGGCTGAGGCCATGGTGGCCCTCGTCGTCGCCGAGGCGATCGTGGAGAAGTTCGGCGGCGACTCGGTGGCCGAGACCGCCCGCAACTGTGCCTCCTACCTCGACGCGATCAAGTTCAAGTGACTCCCGAAGTCGCAGCGTCAACCGACCACCCACGGCCCTGGGTCGTGCTGATCGGGCCGATGGGCGCCGGCAAGACCACGGTGGCAGGACTGTTGGCCGAGCGGTGGGGAACCAGCGTCCGCGACACCGACCACGACGTCGAAGCCGCCCAGGGACGCAGCATCTCCGACATCTTCGTCGACTCGGGCGAGGCCTTCTTCCGCGACCTGGAACGCCGAGCGGTCGCCGACGCACTCGTCGAGCACGCCGGGGTCCTGGCCCTGGGCGGCGGAGCCGTGCTCGACGCGCAGACCCGCGCAGCGCTGGCCGACCATGTCGTGGTCTACCTCAAGGTGGGCCTCGCCGACGCCGTCAAGCGGGTCGGACTGGGCACCGCGCGGCCGTTGCTCCTGGGCAACGTGCGTGCCCAGATCAAGGGACTGCTCGACGAACGAGCGCCCGTCTACGCATCCGTCTCCACGATCACCGTCGACACCGACGGCCGCAGCGCCGATGATGTCGCCGACGAGATCGTCGACCTGTTGACGCCGACCCGATGAGGGGCCAATGAACGCCGAGTCCACCACTCCACCCGTCGGTGAGTCCACCACCCTGCACGTGGGGGGCGCGTCGCCGTACGACGTCGTGGTGGGCCACCACCTGCTCGACCGTTTGCCCGACATGCTCGGCGACGGCGTCGAGCGGGTGGCCCTGCTCTTCCCGGGTGAGCTCGGCGAGCTGGCCCAGCCGGTGCTCGAAGCGCTGGTCGAGGCGTACGACGTGTTGGCCCTGGGACTGCCCGACGGCGAGAACGCCAAGACCGCCTCGGTGGCCAACGACTGTTGGGAAGCGCTCGGTGAGCGCGGGTTCACCCGCTCCGACGCAGTCGTCACCGTGGGCGGTGGCGCGACCAGCGACCTGGGCGGATTCGTTGCGGCCAGCTGGCTGCGTGGGGTCAAGGTGGTGCACCTGCCCACGACCGTGCTGGGCATGGTCGACGCCGCAGTCGGTGGCAAGACCGGAATCAACACCGCCGCCGGCAAGAACCTCGTCGGCGCCTTCCACGAGCCCGCCGGCGTGCTCTGCGACCTCGCCATGCTCACCACCCTTCCGGGCCAGGAGCTGAGCGCCGGGCTCGGCGAGATCGTCAAGTGCGGCTTCATCGCCGACCCCGAGATCCTGCGCCTCGTCGAGGCCGACCCTGCCGCAGCCCGGGACGCGTCCTCGCCCGTGCTGCGAGAGCTCATCGAACGGGCGATCCAGGTCAAGATCGACGTCGTCGTCACCGATCTCAAGGAGACCGGCGGGGTGGACGGTCACCCCGGACGCGAGGCGTTGAACTACGGCCACACCATGGCCCACGCGATCGAGCGTGCCACCGACTACGAGATCCGCCACGGTGAGGCCGTGTCCATCGGCTGCGTCTACGTCGCCGAGCTGGCCCGTCGTGCCGGCGTACTCTCCGACGAGTTGGCCGCACGGCACGCGAGTGCCTTCGCGCTGGTCGGGCTGCCCACGACCTGGTCCGGTGCCGGCTTCGACGAGCTGCTCGCCTCGATGCGGGTGGACAAGAAGTCCCGGGGCAGCCAGCTGCGCTTCGTCGTACTCGAGGAGCTCGGTCGGCCGCGGGTGCTGGCCGGCCCGTCCGAGGACGACCTGCGGGCGGCGTACGACGTGATGGCCGGCGGCGCGCGATGAGCGTGGCCCCGAAGCGGGTGCTCGTGCTGAACGGCCCCAACCTCGGCCGACTGGGCAAGCGCCAGCCGGAGATCTACGGGACCACCACCCACCCCGAGCTGGTTGCCCTCTGCGTGCGGTGGGGCAGCGAGCTGGGGCTCGTCGTCGACGTGCGCCAGACCAACCACGAGGGCGAGCTCCTCGACTGGCTCAACGAGGCGGCCGACGAGGCCACCCCCGTCGTGTTGAACGCCGCGGCCTGGACCCACTACTCGTGGGCAATCTTCGACGCCTGTGCCCAACTGGTCGCGCCACTGGTCGAGGTGCACATCTCCGACCCCGCCCAGCGACCCGAGGTGTTCCGGCACACCTCCGTGGTGACGCCCCACGCGGTGCAGGTGGTCGCTGGCCAGGGTGTCGACGGCTACCGGCAGGCCCTCGTAGTCATCGCCGGCAGCTGATCGGCAACCGGCAGTTGACCGGGAACCGTCCGCTCGTCGGGAACCGTCCGCTCGTCGGGAACCGTCCGCGACTCCGCGACGTCCAAGCCACGGCCACCTCGGCCGATCGGCGACAAGGAGTCTGCGATGGACAAGTCAGTGACCTTCAGCGTCAAGGGAATGCTGCTCGCCACGGTGGCCGTGCTGGCGTTGCTCGCTGCCTATCTCGTGGGCGGCTCCGGTGACGGAGCCGGAAGCCCGGCACAGGCGGCGCCCGCGAACGATGTGGACACCCGTCGCCTGACCATGGTGGGTGTCGGTGAGGCGACCGCGGTCCCCGACCAGGTGACGTTCTCCGTGGCGGTCAACGTGCTGGACCCGCAGCTGGAGACCGCCCTCGACGAGTCCAGCGGCACCATGGAGCGGGTGCTCGCGGCCCTCAAGGACTTCGGCGTCACCAAGGGCGACATGCAGACCACGGGGCTCTCGATGGACCCGGTCCACGACTACCCGAACTACGGCCCACCGGTGCTGAGGGGCTATCGGGTCACCCAACGGGCACGCGTCACGGTCCCGGAGCTCCCGAAGGCCGGAAGGGCGATCGCTGCCGCGGTCGACGCCGGCGGGAACCGAGTCCGGGTCAGCTCCATCAGGCTCGGACTGGCCGATCCCGACGCAGTCCTGGCCCGGGCCCGCAGGGACGCGGTGGAGCGGGCCACCACCAAGGCCGAGGAGTACGCCGATGCGTCGGGGCAGGACCTCGCAGGAGTCGTGGACCTCAAGGAGGTCTCGGGCGACGCCCCGGTCGTGGCGGAGCAGGAACTCGACTATCGAGCCGCCGACATGATCGCGGCCAAGGCGGTCCCGATCAGGGCGGGGGAGTCGGATCTGAAGGTCCGGGTGCGGGTGGTCTGGGAGCTGGAGTGAGGCGCTCGTTTCGTGTGCTGTCCGCGGCGGCTATAGACTCGGCCGCCGCGGCCCTCCCCGGGACGCGTTTCCCGATTTCACAGACGAAGAGGCACATACGCGCATGGCAACCACGAACGACCTGAAGAACGGCATGGTTCTCAAGCTCGAAGGTCAGCTCTGGACCGTCGTCGAGTTCCAGCACGTCAAGCCCGGCAAGGGCCCGGCGTTCGTGCGCACCAAGTTGAAGAACGTCGAGTCCAACAAGAACGTCGACAAGACCTTCAACGCCGGCACCAAGGTCGAGACCGCCAACGTCGACAAGCGCACCATGCAGTACCTCTACAACGACGGCTCGTCCTATGTGTTCATGGACACCGACACCTACGACCAGCTCGAGGTCACCCCGGAGATCGTCGGCGACGCCGCCAACTTCATGCTGGAGAACCAGGAAGCCATCGTGGCGACCAACGAGGGCCGTGTGCTCTTCGTCGAGCTTCCCGCATCGGTCGAGCTGCTCGTCAGCCAGACCGACCCGGGCCTGCAGGGCGACCGTTCCACCGGCGGCACCAAGCCGGCCACCCTCGAGACCGGCCACGAGATCCAGGTTCCGCTGTTCATCTCGACCGGCGAGAAGGTCAAGGTCGACACCCGCGACTCGTCGTACCTCGGTCGGGTCAAGTCCTGATCGTGTCCGACCTGAGGATGGCTGCCTGATGTCGGCTCGCACCAAGGCGCGCAAGCGCGCACTGGACCTGCTCTTCGCCAGCGAGATGCGGGGTGAGGGACCGGTGACGGCGCTCGATCGTGCCATTGCCGACGGTGAGGGACCGACCAACGAGTACACCACCACGCTGGTTCGTGGCGTCGTCGAGCACCAGGCCGAGATCGACGGCCTGCTGGCCCGGGCGGCCGAGGGTTGGACCCTCGAGCGGATGCCCGCAGTCGACCGCAACGTCCTGCGCATCGGTGCCTTCGAGGTGCTCCACGTCGACGACGTTCCCGCTGCGGTGGCGATCTCCGAGGCGGTCAACCTCGTGCGCGACCTGTCGACCGACGAATCGCCCGGTTTCGTCAACGGGATCCTCGGCACAATCGTGCGCAACCACACCTCCTGACCCGCAGGTCTCCGGTCCAGCGCTCTCGGAGCCGGATCAGAGCCGGTCGGAACCCGCTCAGCTCCGGCGGGCCAGTCGGTGGAACTGCGGCGCGGTCCGCTTGAGGGGCCCGGGCATGCCAGAGGTGTCGGCCGCCTCGGTGGCGATGACCTGCCAGCTCGGGTGGGCACGTTCGATGTCTGCCACTGAGGCGCCTCGGGGGAGTCCGACACGGCGCCCGTTCACGAAGGCGAGCACGAGCATCGTCGCGCCGGGTGTCGACACCTCCGCGACACTGGCACCCATGGCAGCGCGTTGGTCGTCGGTGAGGCCGTGGAAGCAGCCGATGTCGAGGAAGAAGTCCACTGGCCCGCTGACCCCCGCGGCGGCGAGATCGGTGACGTCTCCCCGGACGAACTCGACGCGATCCTTCGTCTCCTGATCCACGGTGCGGCGCCCGGCGTGGTCCAGGGCCCGCCGCACGTTGTCGATGCCGATGGCCCGCCAGCCGCGCTGCGCGAGCTCGATGGTGTGGATCCCGGTCCCACACCCCAGGTCGAGGGCCACCCCGGGTGGCGATGGCCTGTCAACCGACTCTCGGTCGAGAAGTCGACCGAACTGTTCCTCTCCCTCCCTGCCGGCGCGTTCCCAGGGGGTCAACCCCAACCGGTAGGCAACTTGGTATCCGGCGCCCATCATCCTCTCCAATTCGTTCGAGTAGCACTTGAATGAATAGTTCTCTAGAGTGTTCCTCGATGTCCGAGCCTGTCAAGACCCGCCGCTACAACTCGCTCGCGCGCCAGCAGGGCGCCCGCCTGAGCCGGCTGCGGATGCTCGAGGCCGCCGCGCGACTGTTCGTGGAGAACGGCTATCCGCGCACGTCGATCAAACGCATCGCCGAAGCGGCCGACGTCAGTGAAGACCTCGTGTTCAAGGTGTTCGGCAGCAAGCGCAGTCTTCTGCGCTCGGTTCTCGACATGACCATTGGCGGCGACGACGAGGACGTGCCGTTCCTCGAGCGCGAGGGCCCGCAGCGGATGCGGTCGTTGACGGATCAGTCCGACCAGGTGGCCCATCTTGCTGCGGGCATCGCTGACCAGATGGTTCGGGTGCGGCCCGTGGACGACATGTTGCGTGGGGCCGCGGCCGTCGACCCGACAGTGGCGGACCTGCGCAACGACATCCAGGTTCGGCAGCGTCGCGAGGCAATGGCCGTCGTGGCGGGTTGGCTCGCAGAGCGTGGCCCGCTGGCCGTCGACGTCGAGGAGGCCGCGACGACTCTGTGGGTGCTGACAGGACCCGACGTGCACCGGATGCTGGTCGACGAGGCAGGCCTCGACGGGCCGGCGTACGTCGCCTGGTTGACTCGGGCGATCAGCAGCGCGCTGCTCGTCCCACGGGACTCGCTGACCTGACCGCCGCCCCGCCGACCGTACGTCGACCCGGCCCCAGGGCGCACAGGTGTGAGGCCTACGTATTGGTTGATTCCGGGGCGCGGAATCGACCAGTTCGTTGGTCTCAGCGAGCAGGTGTGACCCGGGGCGCTCCGAGCTCGAACGACGTGTCCGTGATCAGCGCGCCCCTGTGCCGCCCGGGAACCAGCCAGGACGGAAGGTCGGCCTCAGAGGTGACCTCGACGTCGATGCCGGCCAGCCGCATCCGGCCCCTGGCCTTCAAGCGGGTGCCGCGCAGCGAGCCGTCGGGAAACTCCTGGGCCACACGGGCCCGGCTGAACACAGGCAACCGTGGCCCCTTGGCATGCACCGTGGCCGCCACCTTCCAGTCGAGCCCGGTGGCATTGGTGGCGACGAATGAGTGATCCTGTGCCGGGGCGCCGCTGAAGCTCGCCAACGTCTTCGGGATCGCCCAGTTGCCACGACCGCCCACGAGACTGGTGGGGGAGTCGACCGCCATGAAGGGAATGGTGGCGCCGAAGCGAAGACCGTCGCGGTAGCCGAGGACGCCGAACACCTCGTCGTACTCCCCGACCGGGGTGTCGGCATAGCGGACCATCCCGCCGATGACGACCACCGGACGAGCGCTCTCCCGCAACGACGGTGGCAGCGCGGCGGCCGTCGCTGGGGTGGCCTTCGACCACCACACCACCGCGGAGGCATGCACACTCCAGGGTGCCGGTGCGTCGTTGGCCGGCAGAGTGGACACGAATTCGTCGGGCAACGCGGTCTCACGCACGCCGTACACCGAGGCAAGGTCGAGGGGCATGACCGCATCCTGTCGCCGGGTGGGTGCGCCCGGCAAGAGAAGGGTGCACAGTGTGGACATGGACGTCGACGTGATCGTGCTCGGACTCGGACCCGGCGGCGAGTCAGCCGCCACCCAGCTGGCCAAGGAGGGGCTCCGGGTGGTCGGCATCGACCGGCGACTGGTCGGAGGCGAATGTCCCTACTACGGCTGCATCCCCTCGAAGATGATGATCCGGGCGGCGGACGCGTTGGCCGAGGGGCGCCGCGTCGACGGCCTCGCCGGTGCGGCCACCGTGCGCGCCGACTGGTCGCCGGTCGCAACGCGGATCCGCGACGAGGCCACCACGGACTGGGACGACCAGGTCGCCGTGGAACGCCTTGAGGCAGCTGGCGTCACTTTCGTGCGTGGCGCCGGGCGGCTCACCGCGCCGGGGACCGTCGAGGTCGACGGGACGACGTACGTCGCCAAACGGGGTGTCGTGCTCAACACTGGCACCGAGCCGGCGGTGCCGCCGATCCCCGGTCTCGAAGGCACCCCCTTCTGGACCAATCGCGAGGCAGTGCGCGTCACCGATCTGCCGGCCTCGCTGACCGTCATCGGCGGCGGAGCGATCGGTGTCGAGCTCGCCCAGGCGTTCTCCCGCTTCGGCGTCGCGGTCACGATCGTCGAGGCCGCGCCACGCATCCTGGCTCCCGAGGAACCGGAGGCCAGTGTGCTGGTGACCAGGGTGCTGGAGAACCAGGGGATCCGGGTTGTCGCCGGAGCCGAGATCTCCTCCGTGGCCCATGACGGTTCCTTCGTCATCGACGTCGACGGGGTGTCATTGCCTTCCGAGCAGCTGCTGCTGGCCACCGGTCGACGCAACAACCTCGCCGACATCGGGCTCGACTCCGTCGGACTCGACCCCGAGGCGAAGCTGCTCCAGGTCGACGAACGGATGCGGGCCGGCGAACGGTTGTGGGGGATCGGTGACATCACCGGCAAGGGAGCCTTCACCCACATGTCGATGTACCAGGCTGAGATCGCGGTGCGCGACATCCTCGACCGGGACGGCCCGGCGGCTGACTACCGGGCCGTGTCGCGGGTGACGTTCACTGATCCCGAGGTGGGGTCGGTCGGCCTGACCGAACACGCCGCCCGCGAAGCAGGTGGAGACATTCGCACCGGTCTCTCGCGGGATCTCGGCACCCGGGGCTGGATCGCGCAGTCAGAAGGCCTGGTGAAGCTGGTCGCCGACGGTGACGTGCTGGTCGGAGCCACCGCAGTCGGACCGAGCGGTGGCGAGGTGCTCTCGATGCTGACCGCAGCCGTGCATGCCCGGATCCCGATCCCGACCCTGAAGACGATGCACTTCGCCTACCCGAGCTTCCACCGATCCGTGATGACTGCCCTGGCGGAGCTGTGACATCTGACCCGTGACCAGGCGCTGCAGGACGGCCGTGGTGAATCGGGTCATGCGTCTCGGCGGTTGTGCGTGCAGGTGCCCGGACAGAGCTCGGCGGCGCGAGCGGCCAGGGCTTCGGTGGCCCAGCGACGGGCTGACGTTCCGGGGGAGGTCAACAGGCGCGTCGCCATGCCACCCGTGAGGGCGAGCAGGGCAAATCCAGCCGCTGCGGAATCGGTCGCGGAGTCCACCTCACCGCACACCTTGCCGTTCTCCAGCGCGGTGGCCACGCGTTGACTGAGGTGGGCGTCAGAAGTCCGCAAGTGCCCGAGGAGCTTCTCGTCGTCCAGGCAGAGCCCGGTGAAGGCGTGCACCAGATAGGCCTCCTCGCGTCTGCGACGATCGAGCGGGAGCATCTGCTTGAGGCCATCGGCCAGCATGTGCTCGATGCGGGCGCCGCGCTGTTCGGCTCGTGCGGTCGCGGCATCGACCCGGGCCAGCACTGTGTCGCGCACGGCGTCGAAGGTCTCGAGGAACAGCTCCTCCTTCGAGGCGTAGTAGTGCTGCACGAGGCCGACGGAAACTCCGGCCGACCGGGCCGCCCCCGCCACGGTCACCCGACCCAGTCCCTCGCTGAGCGCCAGGGACGTGACGCCGCGGATGATCTGCGCCTTGCGTGCCTCGTGGTCAGCGGTCCGGGCCATGCACGCAGAGTAATGGCTTGGCATCCCAATAACCATATGTTCGTATTGTTATTGGAGGTGTCACCGTGCCGATCAGGATCATGACCGCAGTCCTTGCCCTGCTTGCCCTGCTCCTGCCCACTGCGTCGTACGCCGAACAACGTGCTCGCGCCGAATCGACCGATGCACGGATGGACCGCTACCTGGACGCCTACGTCGACGCGAACCACGTGCCCGGTCTGGCCGTGGCGTTCATCGACGCTGACGGCGCGCAGACTCACCTCCTCGGCGAGGACGGCGACGGGCGCGAGGTGGGCACCGACACGCCCTTCCTCATCGGATCCGTGGCCAAGACCATGACCGCGACGGTGGTGATGAAGTTGCAGTCTGCAGGGAAGCTGTCCCTCGACGATCACGTGAGCGACCACCTCGACTTCCTCCGTGGGTCGGACCCGACGATCGAGCAACTGCTCACACACACGGCCGGATTCAGCAGTGCGGACGGCCTTTCCGTTGCCGACCGCCACGACAACGACCCGGGCGCCGTCGAGCGTGCTGTCCGCGACCTCGAGCACACCGGCACGACGGGGGAGTACGAGTACACCTCCGCGGACTTCCTGGTGCTCGGAGCCGTTGTCGAGGCAGTCACAGCGAAGCCGTACGCGGAGGTGCTCGAGAACCAGTTGCTGACGCCACTGGGAATGGATGCCACCGGTGCCACGGCCGCCGCAGCGGAGGCCCTGCCGCCGGGCCATCGGCTCTGGTGGGGACGGCCCGTCGAATTCGACCCGGACTTCGACGAGTCCGGTACGCCGTACGCCAGCGTCATCACGACACTCTCGGACCTCACCCGCTACGCCCGAGCTCAGCTGGGAGTTTCCAAGGGCCTTCCAGCGGCCATCCGCGACCCGATGCAGCGACCCCACGTCGAGTCCAGTAGGGACCACTACGGGCTCGGTTGGTCGATCACCGAGGTCGACGGCACCCGGATCGTCCACCACACCGGCGCCACACCCGGCTACTTCACCCATGTGCTGCTGGTTCCCGAAGAGGGCGTCGCCGTGGTCCTGCTCGCCAACACGTACGCCGAGTCCCGGGCACCCTCGTTGGCCGCCGCCGCCCGGGACATCTGGCGGATCACGCACGGCGACGACCCAGAGCTGACCGGCGGTGACCCTGTGTTGTCGACGCTGCCCTGGATCCTGAGCGCGCTGGTCCTTCTGGGTGCTGTGGGCATGGCGTTGTCCCGACGCACGCTGCGCCGACGCGGCCTCCGCGTCGCCGTCGGGCTCGGCTGTCTGGTGCTCGTCGTCGCGCTGTGGATGTTGCCCGGGATCTTCGGCCAGGACCTGCGTGCCCTGCGCATCTGGATGCCCGACGCAGCCTGGTCCCTGATCGCCGGGATGGCGACGTGGTCCCTGGCAGCCGTCGGCTTTCTGGTGCCACGCGGAGAGGCCGTCCGCGAGGACGAGGCCGCACCGGAACCAGCCTGACGGGCTGCTACAGTTCGTGTCGTTCGACATCCTTTAACGAGCCGTCCCGTGAGGCGGAGAAGGAGGTCAAGCGGCCTGTGCCTGCGCAGCAGCCCGACCCCGAAACGCACCAGCCCGTTTCCGGCACCGCCGATCCTGACGCCACCCCCTTGGGCAACGTCGTCCTCGACGCCCGTGACATCTCCCGGGCGCTGACCCGCATCTCCCACGAGATCCTCGAGCGGAACAAGGGCCCCGAAGACCTCGTGCTCCTCGGTCTCCACACCCGAGGTGTGCCACTGGCCAGGCGCATCGGCGAACGGATCACCTCCGTGGAGGGCGCCCCCGTGGCGGTCGGCTCTCTCGACGTCACGATGTATCGCGACGACCTCCGCTCGCAGCCCACCCGTGGTCCGCAGAAGACCACGCTCCCGGGGGCCGGTATCGACGGGCGCACCGTGGTACTCGTCGACGACGTGCTCTTCTCCGGGCGCACCATCCGCGCCGCCCTCGACGCGCTCAACGACCTCGGCCGCCCGGCCGCCGTACGCCTGGCCGTGCTGGTCGACCGCGGACACCGCGAGCTCCCGATCCGCGCCGACCACGTCGGCAAGAACCTGCCCAGCGCCCGGAGCGAGCGGGTCAGCGTGCGGCTGGCGGAGGTCGACGGCAGCGACGAGGTCCGCATCTCCCAGATCGGAGCACCCGCGTGAAGCACCTGCTCAGCATCGACGACCTCAGCGTCGACGACATCAACACGCTCTTCGAGACCGCGGGCGAGATGCACGACGTGCAGAGCCGGCAGGTCAAGAAGCTTCCTGCCCTGCGCGGACGCACCGTGATCAACCTCTTCTTCGAGGACTCCACCCGCACCCGCTCCAGCTTCGAGATCGCCGGCAAGTGGCTCTCCGCCGACACCATCAACATCACCGGGAAGGGTTCCTCGACCTCGAAGGGCGAGAGCCTGCGCGACACCGTGTTGACCGTCTGTGCGATGGGAGTCGACGCCCTGGTCATGCGCCACTCCGCAAGCGGGGCGGCCCGACAGGTCAGCCAATGGGTCGATGCCTCGGTGATCAACGCCGGTGACGGCACCCATGAACACCCCACCCAGGCGCTGCTCGACGCCTACACGCTCCAGCGCAGGCTCGGCTCCCTTGAGGGCCGGCACGTCGCCGTGGTCGGGGACCTGACCCACAGCCGGGTCTTCCGGAGCAACATCCAGTGCCTGACCAAGCTCGGCGCCGAGGTCACCGTCGTTGCGCCGCCCACCCTGATGCCCAGCGGGGTCGAGGCCTGGTCGAAGTCGGCCGGCTTCGCCACGTCGTACGACCTTGATGAAGTGTTGGGAGGTGGCTCTGGCGGCCCGGACGCGGTGATGATGCTGCGCGTCCAGCGGGAGCGGATGTCGGGAGCTTTCTTCCCGAGCGCCCGCGAGTACACCGTCGGCTACGGGCTCACCCGCGAACGGCTGGGCAAGCTCAAGCCCGATACCCCGATCTGCCATCCCGGTCCGATGAACCGTGGCCTCGAGATCGCGCCGGAGGCCGCCGATGCTGCGGCGAGTGCGGTGCTCGACCAGGTCTCGGCCGGGGTCGCCGTGCGCATGTCCGTGCTCTACCACCTGCTCGCCGGAGAGGAAGCTGCATGAACGCGAGGAGCCCCCGCGGAGGTACGCCGAGGGGTCGATGGAGTGTGCCGGCGTGCCAGGAATCCGCACCGCAGCGCGAATGCGAAGGAGGCAGGGCATGAGTCTCGACAAGCTGGTGATCAAGGGTGCCTCGCTGCTCGGGGAGAAGACCGCCGACCTCCTCGTCGAGGGCGGCGTGATCCGCGAGATCGGCAAGGTCTCCGACAAGGACGCCCGCGTGATCGACGCCGACGGCCTGGTTGCCCTGCCCGGACTCGTCGACCTGCACACCCACCTGCGTGAGCCCGGACGCGAGGACGCCGAGACGATCCTCACCGGGTCCCGGGCCGCCGCCGTCGGCGGTTTCACCGCGGTCCTGGCGATGGCCAACACCAACCCGGTCACCGACACCGCTGAGAACGCCGAGCGGGTCCATGACCTGGGTCGCGCAGCAGGCATCGTCGACGTCCACCCGGTCGGTGCGGTCACCCGCGCCCTGGCCGGCGTGGAGCTCGCCGAGCTCGGGCTGATGGCCCGGTCCAGGGCGAAGGTGCGCGTGTTCTCCGACGACGGCAAGTGCGTCGCCGACCCCCGTGTGATGCGCCGCGCGCTCGAATACGTCAAGGCCTTCGGCGGTGTGATCAGCCAGCACTCCCAGGATCCCGACCTCGCCGGTGGCGGTGCCTGCTGCCACGAGGGGGAGCTCTCCGGACGACTGGGACTGCCGGGCTGGCCCGGGATCGCCGAGGAGGTGGTCGTCGCGCGCGACGTGATGCTGGCGCGCCACACCGGCTCGCGGGTACACGTCGCCCACGTCAGCACGGCCGGCAGCGTCGAGGTGATCCGCTGGGCGAAGGCCCAGGGCATCGACGTGACCGCCGAGGTCACCCCCCACCACCTGCTGCTGACCACCGACCTGCTGGCGGGCTACGACCCGACCTTCAAGGTGAACCCGCCCCTGCGCCCTGCCGAAGATGTCGAAGCCCTGCGTGCGGCCCTCGCCGACGGCACGATCGACGCGGTCGCGACCGACCACGCCCCGCACGCCCGCCACGACAAGGAGCACGCCTTCGTCGACGCGGCCTTCGGGATGCTCGGGCTCGAGACCGCCCTGCCCGTGGTCAACACCGTGATGCGCGGCAACGAGCTGCTCGACTGGGCCGGCATTGCGAGGGTGATGGCCACCAACCCGTCACGCATCGCCGGGCTCGACGACCAGGGCCACGCCCTCGAGGTCGACGCACCCGCCAACCTCACCCTCATCGATCCCGACGCCCAGGTCACTGTCGACCGGGACACGTCGGTCTCGCTGTCACGCAACAACCCCTGGCACGGACGCACCCTGACCGGTGTCGTGCAGGCGACACTGCTCCGCGGCACTGTGACACATCTGAATGGCACTGTCCTGGAAGCCAGGATGAACATGGAAAGCAGGCTCGTATGACTGGATCCACCACCGACGCACTCCTCGTCCTCGAGGACGGGCGGGTGTTCCGCGGCGAGTCCTACGGCGCCACCGGCGAGACGTTCGGCGAGGCGGTGTTCTCCACCGGCATGACCGGGTACCAGGAGACGCTCACCGATCCGTCGTACCACCGCCAGGTCGTGGTGATGACCGCTCCGCACATCGGCAACACCGGTGTCAACGACGACGACCCCGAGTCCGAGCGCATCTGGGTGGCCGGCTACGTCGTCCGCGACCCTGCACGCGTGCCGTCCAACTGGCGCTCCGTGCGCAGTCTCGACGATGAGCTCAAGGAGCAGGGAGTCGTCGGCATCTCCGGCATCGACACGCGCGCACTGACCCGCCACCTGCGTGAGCGCGGCGCCATGCGCGTGGGCATCTCCTCGACCGAGACCGACCCCGACGTGCTGCTGCAGCGGGTCCTGGCGGCAGGCGAGATGAAGGGCTCCGAGCTGTCCAACGAGGTCTCGACCTCGGAGACGTACGTCGTCCCAGCCGTCGGTGGGAAGAAGTTCACCGTCGCCGCCCTCGACCTCGGCATCAAGGCGAACACCCCGCGGATGATGGCCCAGCGCGGCATCGAGGTGCACGTGCTGCCGGCCGATGCCACTCTCGAGCAGGTCAACGCGGTCGGGCCCGACGGACTGTTCTTCTCCAACGGACCCGGTGACCCGGCTGCCACGACCGGCCAGGTCGAGCTGCTCCAGGGGGCGCTGGCCCAGGGGCTTCCCTACTTCGGGATCTGCTTCGGCAACCAGCTCTTCGGCCGGGCGCTCGGGTTCGGCACCTACAAGCTGAAGTACGGCCACCGCGGCATCAACCAGCCCGTGATGGACCGTACGACGAACAAGGTCGAGGTCACCGCGCACAACCACGGGTTCGCGGTGGACGCCCCGCTCGACAGGGCGACCGAGACCGAGTTCGGCACCGTCACCGTGAGCCATGTCTGTCTCAACGATGACGTGGTCGAGGGCCTCGAGCTGCGCGACGGGACCGGCGACCTGAAGAGCTTCTCCGTGCAGTACCACCCCGAGGCTGCCGCCGGCCCACACGATGCGGCGTACCTCTTCGACCGTTTTGTCACCTTGATGGAAGGGCAGGCCTGACATGCCGAAGCGTGAAGACATCAAGTCGGTCCTGGTCATCGGCTCCGGGCCGATCATCATCGGCCAGGCCTGCGAGTTCGACTACTCCGGCACCCAGGCCTGCCGGGTGCTCAAGGCCGAGGGCCTGCGAGTGATCCTGGTCAACTCCAACCCGGCCACGATCATGACCGACCCCGAGTTCGCCGACGCCACCTACGTCGAGCCGATCACCGCCGAATACGTCGAGAAGGTGATCGCCAAGGAGCGCCCCGACGCGCTGCTGGCCACCCTCGGCGGCCAGACAGCGCTCAACTGTGCGGTCGCACTCGATGCCAACGGCGTCCTCGAGAAGTACGACGTCGAGCTGATCGGCGCCAGCATCGAGGCCATCGACCGTGGCGAGAACCGCCAGGTGTTCAAGAAGATCGTCGACGACCTGGGCGGCGAGTCCGCCAAGTCGGTGGTCTGCCACTCGATCGACGACCTGCTCGCGGGGGCCGAGGAGCTCGGCTACCCGATGGTCGTGCGCCCGTCCTTCACCATGGGTGGCACCGGCTCGGGGATGGCCTACGACGAGGCCGACCTGCGCCGCATCGGGGGCTCCGGCCTGGCCGCCAGCCCGACCACCGAGGTGCTCCTCGAGGAGTCGATCATCGGCTGGAAGGAGTACGAGCTCGAGGTGATGCGTGACACCGCCGACAACGTGGTGATCATCTGCTCGATCGAGAACCTCGACCCGATGGGCGTGCACACGGGTGACTCGATCACGGTGGCGCCGGCGATGACCCTGACCGACCGCGAGTACCAGAAGATGCGCGACCTCGCGATCGGCATCATCCGTGAGGTCGGCGTCGACACGGGCGGTTGCAACATCCAGTACGCCGTCAACCCGGCGGACGGCCGCCTGATCGTCATCGAGATGAACCCGCGCGTCTCCCGGTCGAGTGCCTTGGCCTCCAAGGCCACCGGCTTCCCGATCGCCAAGATCGCCGCCAAGGTGGCCATCGGCTACACGCTCGACGAGATCCCCAACGACATCACCGAGCAGACCCCGGCCAGCTTCGAGCCGAGCCTCGACTACGTCGTGGTGAAGGTCCCGCGGTTCGCGTTCGAGAAGTTCCCCGGCGCCGACCCGGTCCTGACCACGCACATGAAGTCGGTGGGTGAGGCGATGGCCATCGGCCGCAACTTCACCGAGGCCCTGCAGAAGGCGCTGCGCTCGCTGGAGAGCAAGGATGCCGTCTTCGACTGGGTGCACGGCTACGACGCCGAGCTGGGCTCCGCGGAGACCCGGGCCGCGCTGCTCGAGGAGATCAAGGTTCCCCACGACGGGCGCCTGCGCAAGGTGATGGACGCGATCCGCGCCGAGGCGACACCCCAGGAGCTCTTCGAGGCCACCAAGATCGACCCGTGGTTCCTCGACCAGCTGGCCCTGATCAACGAGGTCGCCGGCGAGATCGCGGCCGCCGAAGGGCTCGACCCGGCACTGCTGCGCCGGGCCAAGCGCCACGGCTTCTCCGACGCCCAGATCGGCAAGATCCGCAACATGAGCACCGACGTGGTCCGCGGCGTGCGCCACGCACTCGGCGTACGCCCGGTGTTCAAGACCGTGGACACCTGTGCTGCCGAGTTCGCCGCAGCCACGCCGTACTACTACTCCTCCTACGACGAGGAGACCGAGGTGCTGCCGCGCGAGAAGGAAGCGGTGATCATCCTCGGCTCGGGCCCCAACCGCATCGGCCAGGGGATCGAGTTCGACTACTCGTGCGTCCACGCCAGCCTGGCGCTCAGCGAGGCCGGCTACGAGACGATCATGGTCAACTGCAACCCGGAGACCGTCTCCACCGACTACGACACCTCCGACCGGCTCTACTTCGAGCCGCTCACGCTCGAGGACGTGCTGGAGATCGTCGACGCCGAGCGTGCGGCCGGCCCGATCGCCGGTGTGATCTGCCAGCTCGGCGGCCAGACCCCGCTCGGCCTGGCCCGCGGTCTCGAGGAGGCCGGCGTGAAGATCGTCGGCACCTCGCCGGCGGCGATCGACCTTGCCGAGGAGCGCGGCGCCTTCGGCCGGGTGCTCGCCGAGGCGAACCTGCCGGCTCCCAAGCACGGCACGGCGACGACCTTCGGCCAGGCCAAGGACATCGCCGAGGAGATCGGCTACCCGGTGCTGGTGCGCCCGTCGTACGTGCTGGGTGGTCGTGGCATGGAGATCGTCTACGACGACGACGCCCTCGAGGCCTACCTCGCCAAGTACGTCGCCGACGGCCTGATCAACGAGAAGCAGCCGGTGCTCGTCGACCGGTTCCTCGACGACGCGGTGGAGATCGACGTCGACGCGCTCTTCGACGGCGAGGAGCTCTTCCTCGGCGGCGTCATGGAGCACATCGAGGAGGCGGGCATCCACTCCGGTGACTCGTCCTGTGCGCTGCCCCCGATCACCCTCGGCAGCTCCGAGGTCCAGCGGATCCGGGAGTCGACCGAGGCGATCGCGCGGGGCGTGGGGGTCCGTGGCCTGCTGAACATCCAGTACGCGATGGCCTCCGACGTGCTCTACGTCCTCGAGGCCAACCCGCGGGCCTCTCGCACGGTCCCGTTCGTCTCGAAGGCGACCGCGACCCCGTTGGCCAAGGCCGCCTCGCGGGTGATGCTCGGTTCCACCATCGCCGAGCTCCGCGCCGAGGGCCTGTTGCCGGCCGAGGGCGACGGCGGTCACCTGCCGGACGGTTCACCGATCGCGGTGAAGGAGGCAGTGATGCCCTTCAACCGGTTCCGGATGCCTGATGGCAGCGTGGTCGACGCGGTCCTCGGCCCGGAGATGCGTTCCACCGGTGAGGTGATGGGCTTCGACGCGAACTTCGGCACCGCCTTCGCGAAGGCCGAGACGGCCGCCTACGGTTCCCTGCCCCTGCAGGGCAAGGTGTTCGTCTCGGTGGCCAACCGCGACAAGCGGCACATGATCTTCCCGATCAAGCAGCTCTCCGAGATGGGCTTCGAGATCCTGGCCACCGCCGGCACGGCCGAGGTGCTGCGCCGCAACGGCGTGGACGCCGCCGTGGTGCGCAAGCACGCCGAGGGCACCTCCCCGGAGGGCGAGAAGACCATCGTGGGTCGGATCCTCGACGGCGAGATCGCGCTCGTGGTGAACACCCCGCACGGCACCACCAGCGGCGGGTCGCCACGCGTCGACGGCTACGAGATCCGCACGGCAGCGATCCTGACCGACATCCCGTGCGTCACCACCACCCAGGGCCTGGGCGCGGCGGTGCAGGGCATCGAGGCCATGAAGCGCGGCGAGATCGGGGTGCGCAGCCTGCAGGACTGGGCCGAGCACACCACCCGCGGTCAGGTCTCATGACCTTCTACCAGCACCTGTTCGACCACGTGCTCAGCCGGACCGATCCGGAGCGCGCGCACCACGCCGCGTTCCGGGCGATCCGGGCCGCACGGCCGGCGAGCGGCACCGTCGTACGCCGTCTCGCCGGCGAGGCACCGGTCGACGCGATGGGCCTGAGCTTCCCCAACGTGCTCGGCCTGGCTGCCGGCTTCGACAAGAACGCGGTCGGCATCGACGCGTTGGCAGCGCTCGGCTTCGGCCACGTCGAGATCGGAACGGTCACCGGGGAGCCCCAGCCGGGCAACCCCCGGCCACGACTGTTCCGGCTCACCGACGACCGTGCGGTGATCAACCGGATGGGCTTCAACAACGAGGGCGCCGAGGTGGTGGCGCAACGATTGCAGGCTCGACGCGCAAGAATCGCAAGTTCGCGCAGCAACAAACGCCAGTTCGTCCTGGGGGTCAACATCGGCAAGACCAAGGTGGTGCCCGACGACGACCAGGCCGCCGTGGTCTCCGACTACGAGAAGTCGACCGGACTGCTCGCTCCGCACGCCGACTACTTCGTGGTCAACGTCAGCTCGCCGAACACGCCCGGTCTGCGCAACCTGCAGGCCGTCGAGAAGCTCGAGCCCCTGCTGCGCGCCGTACGCCGTCGAGCCGACGAAGTCACCACGTCGCGCCTGCCACTGCTGGTCAAGATCGCGCCCGACCTGGCCGACGACGACGTGTCCGCGGTGGCTGACCTGGCGGTGGCCATCGGGCTCGACGGCATCATCGCCACCAACACCACGATCTCCCGTGACGGCCTGACCAGCCCCGCCGAGAAGGTCACCGAGATCGGCGCCGGAGGGCTCTCCGGTCGACCGCTGGCCCGACGCTCCGTCGAGGTCCTGCGTCAGCTGCGTGGCCGTGTCGGCCACGACCTCACCCTGATCGGGGTCGGGGGAGTCACGACCGTCGACGATGCCCGCGAGCGTCTCGAGGCCGGGGCCGACCTTCTCCAGGGGTACACGGCGTTCATCTACGAGGGCCCGCTGTGGCCGTCGCGCATCGTGAGGGGACTGGCCGCCCGATGACCGCCGACGCGACGCCAGGTGCACGAGGTCCCGTGCACGTGACCGGACGCGTCCTCACGGTGAAGAAGGTCGGCGCCTACCGGCACCTGACCGTGGCCGCGCCCGGCATCGCCGAGCGGTTCCGTCCCGGCAACTTCGTGGCGGTCTCGATCGGAGACCTCGTCCCGCGCGCCCACCTGGCTCGACGCAGCCTGTGGATCACCGGGGTCAAGCCCACCGGGGCCCATGGTGCGACCGTCGAGATGGTGGTCGAGGCAACCGGAGTCGGCACCCAGTGGTTGGCCGAACTCAGCCAGGACGACCAGCTCGAGATGACCGGCCCCCTGGGCCGACCGTTCGCGCTGCCGAAGGAGTCGGTGACCTGCCTGCTCGTCGGCGAGGGCTACGCCGCCGGGATGTTGTTCCCCCTGGCCGAACGACTGCGCGAGCGCTCCTGCGTGGTCACCATGCTGCTCGGGGCGGCCGACGAGCCCCACCTGCTCGGAGCACTCGACGCCCGCCGATCGGCGCGATCCGTCTCCGTGGTCACCGGTGACGGTTCGGTCGGGCTCCGGGGCACCCTGGCCGACGCCCTGCCCGATCTGCTCGCCTCCACGGGGGCTGACGTCGTCTACGGTGCCGGCTCGATCCCCACCCTGCACGCGGTTGCTGCCGCCGCCGAGCAGCACGGCGCGTGGAGCCAGGTCGCGGTACAGGTGGCGCAACCGTGCGGAACCGGCTTGTGCCAGGGCTGCCCGCTGCCGGTGGTGGGCGAGGACGGCGTGGGCCGGCTGGTGCGCGCCTGCGCCGACGGCCCGGTGATCCGCGGTGACCGGGTGCGGTGGAACGAGCTGGTGACCCCATGAGCCGTCCGAACCCCGTGATGGTCGCCTCCGGGTGCGGAGGAACCGGCCGAGAGCTCGACAGCCTCGGCGTGCTCGACGCGCTGGGCACCTTCGTCACCCGCACCATCACCCTCGACGCCCGTCTCGGCAGCGCGGCGCCTCGCGTGGCAGAGTCGCCGTCGGGGCTGGTCAACGCGATCGGCCTGCAGAACCCCGGTCTCGACCAGTTCCTGACCCGTGAGCTGCCCTGGTTGGCGGCCCGCAAGGTGCGCACCCACGTGTCGATCGCCGGCTCGACGCTGGGGGAGTACGTCGACCTGGCCCGGCGCCTCGGTCAGTCACCGGGTGTGTCCGGCATCGAGGTCAACCTCTCCGTGCCCGACGCCCTGGCCTGGGGACTGTTCGACGCCCAGGAGCCCTTCCAGGCGGCGCGCGTGGTGGCCGCTGTACGCCGCGACCTCCCGCGCGGCATTGAGGTGCACGCCAAGCTCGGCCCCGACCCGGCCCGCGTCGTGGAGTCGGCCCGGGCCGTCGCCGAGGCCGGTGCCGATGCCGTGGTCCTGGTGAACGCGGCGCCGGCGCTGCTGCCCGACGGACGCCCAGGTGGCCTGAGCGGACCGGCGTTGCGTCCCTTGGCACTGCGCTGCATCCACGAGGTCCGCACGGCACTGCCCGACCTCTCGATCGTCGGAGCCGGTGGCATCACCGATGCGTCGGACGCACGCGAGTTCCTGGCCGCCGGTGCCGATGCCGTCCAGGTGGGCACGGCCCTGCTGCACGACCCGACCACTGCCGCACGCATCGCGGCCGACCTTCGAGGAGACACCCCATGAGCCCCAGCTTCGGCGCCCGATTCGCTGCTGCCGTCGACCGGCACGGCCCGATGTGTGTGGGCATCGACCCTCACCCCGAGCTGCTGCACGACTGGGAACTCGACGACGACGCAGCTGGTCTCGAGCGCTTCGCGATGACCGTGGTCGAGGCGGTCGCCGGCCACGTTGCCGTGGTCAAGCCCCAGTCCGCGTTCTACGAGCGCCACGGCAGCCGCGGGATCGCGGTGCTGGAGAAGCTGATGGCGCAGGCCCGCGCTGCGGGAACCCTGGTCCTCCTCGACGTGAAGCGGGGCGACATCGGCTCCACCTCGCAGGCCTATGCCGACGCCTATCTCGAACGCACCTCACCCTTGTTTGCCGACGCGATCACGGCCAGCCCCTACCTCGGCTTCGGCTCGGTCACCCCGATGATCGACACGGCGTTGCGCAACAACGCCGGGGTCTTCGTGCTGGCCCTCACCTCCAACAAGGAGGCTCCCGAGGTGCAGCACGCCGTCGGTGCCGACGGGCGAACCGTCGCCGGCTCGGTGCTCGATGCGCTGCGTGAGCTCAACACCGGTGCCGAGCCGCTGGGTTCGATCGGCGCGGTCGTGGGTGCCACCATCGGCGACGTGGGGGAGAGCTTCGACTTCAACGGCCCGATCCTGGTCCCCGGCGTGGGCGCCCAGGGCGGCACCGCTGCCGACGTACGCCGTATCTTCGGCACCGCGGCCGCCAACGTCACCCCGAGCAGCTCACGAGCCCTGTTGCGCCACGGGCCCGACGTGGAGGCCCTGCGAGATGCGGCCCGGCGCGCGAACGACGAGTTCCGGGGGCTGGTGCGAGGATGAGGTGCGTCGTCGCGCTCACCGTGCTCCTGCTGCTGGCCACGGCCGGTTGTTCGCAGAGCCAGCAGGACAAGCGCGACGACTACTGTGCCCAGGTCAAGAAGGATGGGCCCGACCTGATCCAGATCTCCGACGAGGCCGGCCCGGAGGCATTCACGAAGATGCTGCCGACGCTTGAGGGGCTGGCGGAGAAGTCCCCCCAGGACCTCGAGGACGAGTGGCAGTCCTACCTCAACGCGCTGCGGGGTTGGCGCGACGCACTGGAGGAGTCGGGGGTGGATCCCTCGGACCTCGCCGGCGGCATGCCCAAGGACCTGGCCCGCGAGGACAAGCAGCGCATCCGTGGCGCGGCCACCGTGTTGCAGAGCCCCGGGGTCACCGCTGCCTCGAAGGGGATCGAGCAACACGCTCTCGACGTGTGCGGCACCCCGTTGCTCTGAGGTCCGGGCGTGCCTCAGTCGACCGGGAAGCTGGACCCAGCGTTGCCGTGCGTCCGAGCCTGTGACTAGATTGACCACACATCCGCTTGCGCACGACTGACGAGGATCCGCACCCGTGGCCCTGCCCCCACTCACTCCCGAACAACGCCAGGCTGCCCTGGACAAGGCCGCCGCCTCCCGTCGGGAACGCGCAGAGGTGAAGAATCGCCTCAAGAACTCCGGCGCCTCGATCATCGAGGTGGTCCGTGAGGGCCAGACCAACGAGGTGATCGGCAAGATGCGGGTCATCGACCTGCTGCAGTCGATGCCCGGGCTGGGCAAGGTGCGCGCGCGCCAGTTGATGGAGCGCCTGAGCATCGCCGAGAGTCGCCGGGTGCGCGGGCTCGGTGTCAAGCAGGTGGCTGCCCTCGAGGCCGAGTTCTCTGCACGTGGCTGACGAGGCGATCCCCACCGCCACCACCCGTCTGGCGGTCCTGGCCGGACCGACCGCCGTGGGCAAGGGCACCGTCGCCGCGGTGATCCGCGACGACCACCCCGAGGTCTGGATCTCCGTCTCGGTGACCACCCGCAAGGCACGACCGGGCGAGGTCGACGGTGTCCACTACCACTTCGTCTCCGACGACGAGTTCGACGCGATGATCGCCGAGAACGAGCTCCTCGAGTGGGCGGTGGTGCACAAGGCCGCCCGTTACGGCACCCCCCGTCGTCCCGTCGAGGAGGCGTTGGCCGCCGGACGTCCTGCCCTGCTCGAGATCGATCTCCAGGGCGCGCGCCAGGTGAAGGTCAACATGCCCGAGGCGCTCTTCGTCTTCCTGGCGCCGCCGTCGTGGGACGAGCTCGTACGCCGGCTCGTCGGCAGGGGCACCGAGGACGAGCGCGAGCGGGAGCGCCGGCTCGAAACTGCCCGCGTCGAGCTGGCCGCCGAGAGTGAGTTCGACGTGACCATCGTGAACCGTGAAGTTCACGCTGCAGCCACCGAGTTGGTAGCATTGATGAAGGCTCCTCTGCGGGCCTGATCCAAGTGATCAACACAGCACCCATCAACACTGGGTGATCTCTATCGACTTTTGTGAGGCGTGTGCGCGTGTCTGTCCCCACCGGCGAGGGTGTCACCAATCCCTCGATCGACGAACTGCTCACCAAGACGGACTCGAAGTACAAGCTGGTCCTCTACAGCGCCAAGCGGGCCCGTCAGATCAACGCCTACTACTCGCAGCTCGGCGAAGGCCTGCTCGAGTACGTCGGCCCACTGGTCGACACCCACGTCCAGGAGAAGCCGCTGTCCATCGCCCTGCGCGAGATCAACGAGGACCTGCTGACCTGCGAAGACGTCGACCCGGCCGAGCTCGCTGCTGAGGAGGCCGCTGCCAAGGCCGCCGCCGCCGAGGCCGAGTCGAGCGCGTCCGAATAACGACGGCACCCGGAGCTCCGATGACGGATTCCTTCCCGACCGGCTCCCACGACGACGTGGCCGCTTCCCCTGCGGGGAGGCGGCCTCGTGTCGTCCTCGGGGTCAGCGGTGGCATTGCCGCCTACAAGTCCTGTGAGCTCCTGCGCAGGTTCACCGAGTCCGGCCATGACGTCACCGTGGTCCCGACCGCTGCCGCGCTCGAGTTCGTCGGTGCACCGACCTGGGCGGCGTTGTCGGGCAAGCCGGTGGCCACCGACGTGTGGACCGACGTACATGCCGTGCCCCACGTGCAGATCGGCCAACATGCTGACCTCGTCGTGGTCGCCCCGGCCACTGCCGACCTGCTCGCCAAGGCAGCGCACGGCCTTGCCGACGACCTTCTGACCAACACGTTGCTCACCGCGCGGTGCCCGGTGGTCTTCGCCCCGGCGATGCACACCGAGATGTGGGAACACCCCGCGACCGTGGCCAACGTCGCCACGCTGCGCGCCCGCGGCATCGTGGTGATCGAGCCCGACGAGGGGCGCCTGACCGGCAAGGACACCGGGAAGGGGCGCCTGCCCGACCCGGCGGAGATCTTAGAGCTGGCCGTCGACGTGCTCAACCGGGGTGGCGCCCGGCCCGACCTGGCCGGTCGCCGCGTGGTGGTCTCGGCCGGTGGCACGCGTGAGTACCTCGATCCGGTCCGCTACCTCGGCAACCGCTCCTCAGGGCTCCAGGGCCACGCCCTGGCCCGCACTGCCGCGGCCCGTGGCGCCGAGGTCACCCTGATCGCCGCGAACGTCACGCTGCCCGACCCCGCCGGGGTCAAGGTGATCGCCGTGTCGACGACCGCCGAACTGCGCGACGCCGTGGTCGCGGCCACCGCGACCGCGGATGCGGTGGTGATGGCCGCAGCCCCGGCCGACTTCCGGCCGACCACGGTCAGCAACGACAAGATCAAGAAGGCTGACGACGGCTCGGCGCCCAGTATCGAGCTGGTGCAGAACCCCGACATCCTCAAGGAGATCTCCCACGACCGCGCCCGACCCGACCAGGTGATCGTGGGATTCGCTGCCGAGACGGGCGACGCAACCGGTTCGGTGCGCGAGCTGGCGCTGGCCAAGTTGGCCCGCAAGGGATGCGACCTGCTGGTCGTCAACGACGTCAGTGGTGGAGCCGTGTTCGGCAGCCCCGACAACGAGGCCGTCATCCTCTCCACGACGGGGGAGGCCCGCGAGGTTCCACGCGGAAGCAAGGCGTCCCTGGCGCACGCCATCTGGGACCAGGTGCTCACCCGACTGGGCTGAGCACCGCAACGCACGGGTCGCTGAGACGGATGTCACGTAACTCGGCGGCTGGACTATCGTTTTGAAGACACACCAACGATTCGGGAGTGAGATCCACTGTGGCTGGACGCCTTTTCACGTCGGAGTCGGTGACCGAGGGTCACCCCGACAAGATCGCTGACCAGATCAGCGACACCGTTCTTGACTACCTCATGGAGAACGACGCCGACAAGGAGAACCTCCGTGTCGCCGTCGAGACCCTGCTGACCACCGGCCTCGTCGTCGTGGCCGGCGAGGTGCGCACCAACGCCTACGCGCCGGTGGCCGAGCTGGTCCGCAAGAAGATCCTCGAGATCGGTTACGACCACTCCGACAAGGGCTTCGACGGCACCACCTGTGGTGTCCAGGTCGCGATCGGTGGTCAGTCCGTCGACATCGCGGCCGGTGTGGACGACGGCCACGAGTCACGCGTCGGCTCCTCCGAGGACGACCTCGACAAGCGCGGCGCGGGTGACCAGGGCCTGATGTTCGGCTACGCCTGCGACGACACCCCCGAGCTCTTCCCGCTGCCGATCAAGATTGCGCAGACCCTGTCGGAGAAGCTCTCCGAGGTCCGCAAGGACGGCACGCTTCCCTACCTGCGTCCCGACGGCAAGACCCAGGTCACCATCGAGTACGACGCCGAGGGGCGCCCGGTGCGCATCGACACGGTCGTGCTCTCCACGCAGCACGCCGCCGAGATCGACCACCCGACCCTCGAGGGCGACATCAAGAAGCACGTGATCGACAGCGTGCTGAGCCAGTTCGAGATCGACTCCACCGACTACCGGATGCTGGTCAACCCGACCGGCAAGTTCGTGGTCGGTGGCCCGATGGGTGACGCCGGCCTGACCGGTCGCAAGATCATCGTCGACACCTACGGCGGCATGGCTCGCCACGGTGGCGGCGCGTTCTCCGGCAAGGACCCGTCCAAGGTCGACCGTTCCGCTGCCTACGCCACCCGCTGGGTGGCCAAGAACGTCGTGGCCGCGGGCCTGGCGAAGCGCTGCGAGGTGCAGGTCGCCTACGCAATCGGCAAGGCAGCCCCCGTGGGCGTCTTCATCGAGACCTTCGGCACCGGCACAGTCCCCGACGAGGACATCCAGCAGGCCGTGCTCAAGTGCTTCGACCTGCGTCCGGCCGCGATCATCCGCGACCTCGACCTGCTGCGCCCGATCTACGCCAAGACGGCCGCCTACGGCCACTTCGGTCGCGAGCTTCCCGAGTTCACCTGGGAGCGCACCGACCGCGCGGCCGACCTGAAGGCTGCTGCCGGTCTCTGATCACTCCGCTTCACCCGCTCCCTCGAACCCCATTTCCCCGGGTACCCGGGGAAATGGGAACTTCCCGGCCGACATTTCGGCCGGGAAGTTCCCATTTCGGCCGGGGAGTCCAGTGCGTTTCACCATCGGACCCGACCGGCGGTGGATCCGGCGCGAGGCTGTCACCGGTTGCTGGTAGGAATGGCCACGATGACCCACCCGACGTACGACGACTCCGCGGCGCAGCCCGAGCTGCTTCCGGGTCTCGTGCGCGCACAGGCGCGCCGGGGCAGGGCTCCGGCAAAGCAGAAGGAGGTGGCCGCGGCCAGCGTGGACCCGGTGGCTCGAGTGCTGGTCGACATCCCACTTGCCCACCTGGACCGCCCGTTCGACTACGCCGTGCCGGAGTCGATGGCCGCGACGGCCGTGCCAGGGGCCAGGGTGAAGGTCAGGTTCGCCGGCCAGGACGTGGATGCGTTCGTCGTCTCGCGGGTCGCCTCCAGCGACCACACCGGCCGGCTGCAGCCCCTGCGGCGGGTGGTCAGTGCCGAGCCGGTGCTCAGCCCGAAGATCGCTGCGCTCAGCGAGTCAGTGGCCAGACGGTATGCCGGTAGCCGTGCCGATGTGCTCCGACTGGCCGTGCCACCCAGACATGCCACCACCGAGAAGCAGCCCAGCGAACCAGAGCCAGCCCTCGAGGCAGGCCTCGACCGTGCGTCGGTCGCCTGGAGCGACGACACCCATGGGGCCGCCTTCGTAGAGGGCCTCGCCGATGGCCGCTCGCCTCGCGCGGTCTGGTCGGCCGCACCCGGCACCGACTGGCCCGAGCGCCTGGCGCACGCCGCAGCAGCAGCCCATGCCAGTGGTCGGGGTGCCATCCTGTGCGTGCCTGACGGCAAGGACATGGCCCGGGTCGACCGGGCCCTGACCCGGGTGCTGGGCTCCGGTCACCACGTGACACTGAGTGCCGAGAGCGGGCCGTCGGCGCGCTACCGCGACTTCCTGGCGATCTCCCGCGGAGCCCGTCGAGTCGTGGTCGGCACCCGCGCCGCAGTCTTCGCGCCCGTCCACGACCTGGGCCTGTTGGCGATCTGGGACGACGGTGACGATCTCTATGCGGAGCCGCGTGCGCCCTACCCCCACACCCGTGAGGTGATGCTGCTGCGGGCCGAGGCCGAGAACTCGGCAGTGCTCGTGGCCGGCTTCGCTCGCACCGTCGAGGCCGAGTACCTCCTCACCACGGGCTGGGCCGTCGAGATCACCCCGCCCCGGCAGGCGATCCGCGACCACCTCACCGTATCGGTCACCGGCGCCACCGACCGCGAGCTGGAACGCGACCCGATGGCCCGATCAACCAGGTTCCCGGCGCGCGCCTTCGAGGCGATCCGCACCGGGCTGGCCAGCGGCGGCCCGGTGCTGGTGCAGACGCCCCGGGCCGGCTACGCGGCCAGCCTGGCCTGTGAGCGCTGCCGCACCCCCGCCAGATGCGCGACGTGTCAGGGGCCGCTGCGCATCACCAGCAACGAGCGCCCTCCGTCGTGCTCCTGGTGCGGCACCGATCACCCCGGCTTCTCCTGTACGACGTGTGGTCACCGCGGTCTGCGCGCACCGGTGCGTGGCGACGCCCGCACCGCCGAGGAGCTCGGTCGCACCTTCACCAGCACCGTCGTACGCACCTCCAGCGGTGAGCGGGTGCTGAGCGAGGTGGGTGACAAGCCGGCCATCGTCGTCGCCACCCCGGGCGCCGAACCCGTCGCCGAGGGCGGCTACGCGGCCGTGGTGCTGCTCGACACCTGGTTGGCGTTGGGACGTCTCGACCTGCGCACCGGTGAAGAGGCCCTGCGGCGGTGGATGAATGCGGCTGCCCTGACCCGCCGAGGCGGCCAGGTGATCGCGGTGGGCGACCCCGCGGAGCCGACCCTCCAGGCGTTGGTGCGTTGGGATGCCGGCGGCTTCGCCCGGCGTGAGATGGCTGAGCGGCGCTCGGCCCACCTGCCGCCGGCCAGCCGGATGGCCACCATCTCCGGGGCGCCCGGTGCAGTCGACGACGTCGTCACGCTGCTGGCGGCTCCCGAGGCGACCGAGGTGCTGGGCCCGATCCCGGTCGAGAACAGGGAAGGCACACCGGAGTCGCGCGTGGTCCTGCGGGCGCCTCGCCAACACGGTGACGCACTCAGCCGGTCCCTCGGAGAAGTGCAGCGACTGCGCTCGGCCCGCAAGCTCGACCCGGTGCGGGTGCAGGTGGACCCGCCGGGTCTGTGAGCCGACGGTCGGGGGATGCCTACGGGCGGGGGATGCCGACGGGCTCGTGGCAGCGCGGTGCCCACGGGCCTTCTAGACTGACCCGCGCACTCGACAGCTAGGAGAAACGTGGCCATCCAGCCCATCCGCCTCTTCGGCGACCCGATCCTGCGCAGCCGCGCGATCGAGGTCACCACCTTCGACAAGGAACTCCGCACCCTGGTCTCGGACCTGACCGACACCATGTTGGAGGCTCCGGGCGCCGGCCTGGCCGCGCCACAGATCGGCGTCGGTCTGCGGGTGTTCACCTGGAACGTCGACGGTGAAGTGGGACACCTGGTCAACCCGACCCTGGAACTCTCCGAGGAACAGCAGACCGGGGCGGAGGGATGCCTCTCCCTGCCGAACCTGACCTACGACTGCATACGGGCACTGTCCGTCGTGGCCAACGGTTTCGACATGCACGGTGAACCGGTCACCATCAGCGGCTCCGAGCTGCTCGCGCGGGCCATCCAGCATGAGACCGACCATCTCGACGGTGTGCTGTTCATCGACAAGCTGGACGTCGAGTCCCGCAAGCACGCCATGCGCACCATCCGCGAGTCGGAGTGGTTCGGGCTCGAGAGGCCCACGGTCAAGGTCTCACCCCACCCCACGAACGGATTCGGGCTCTGATGCGCGTCGTCTTCGCCGGCACCCCCGAGGTCGCCGTACCCGCCCTGAACGCCATCGTCGACTCGCCCCATGAGCTGGTGGGCGTCGTCACCCGCCCCGACGCTCCGTCCGGTCGCGGACGCAAGCTGGTCGCCTCGCCCGTCGCCAGACGTGCGGAGGAGCTCGGCGTCCCCGTGCTCAAGCCGGAGCATCCGCGCGATCCCGCCTTCCAGGACGAGCTGAAGTCGCTGCAGCCTGACTGCTGCCCGGTCGTGGCCTACGGGGCGCTGTTGCCGCAGTCGGCCCTCGACATCCCCGAGCACGGATGGATCAACCTGCATTTCTCCCTGCTGCCCGCGTGGCGTGGCGCGGCCCCGGTGCAGCACTCGATCTGGGCCGGTGACGAGATGACCGGCGCCACCACCTTCCGCATCGTCAAGGCACTCGACGCCGGTCCGACATACGGCGTGATGACCGAGACCATCCGTCCCACCGACACCGCCGGTGACCTTCTCGGTCGGCTGGCAGAAGGCGGTGCCAGCCTCCTGGTCGCCACCCTCGACGGCATTGAGGGTGGCGCCATCGAGGCCCGCGAGCAGAGCGAGGAGGGCGTCAGCCTCGCCCCCAAGATCGTGGTCGACGACGCCGCCATCGACTGGCGTGAGCCCGCCGTGCGTGTCGATCGCGGCATCCGGGCGTGCACGCCGGAGCCCGGCGCATGGTCGACCCACGACGGCGAGCGGATCAAGATCGGCGCGGTGCGCATCGACCCCACCCACGAGCGCCTCGATCCGGGCGTCCTCGCGGTCAGCAAGCACGCCGTCCACGTCGGCACCGGCACCGACCCGGTCAGGCTCGGTGAGGTGAAGGCCCATGGTCGAAAGCAGATGAACGCCGCCGACTGGGCCCGGGGCGTCCGCCTCGAACCCGGCACCCGTTTCGGCGACGCGTGAGTGCGACTACCGTCACTGCCATGACGAACCGCAGGGCACACCCCGACGACATCTCGGCGATCTGCCTGTCGCTTCCCGAGGTGGAGTTCGGGACGTCGTGGGGCGATCGCCCGACCTACAAGGTCCCGACCGGAGACAAGGGCAAGGGGTTCCTGCTGCATCGCGCTGCGCACAAGTCAGCGATCGACCCGCGCACGGGGGAGATGTACGACGACCTGTTGGTCATCCACACGCCCACCCTGGAAGACAAGGAGGCCCTGGTCTCCGACCCACGGTTGCCCTTCTTCACCATCGACCACTTCGACGGTTTCAAGGCGGTGCTGGTGCAGGAGTCCCGGCTGGGCGAGATCGAGCTCGACGAGCTCACCGAGATCATCACCGACGCGTGGGCTGCCAAGGCCCCCAAGCGTCTGGTGAAGAAGTTCTTCGCGGAGAGACCGACGGATGCCTGATCCGCGGAACCGCAGCGGCCATCGCAAGCAGGGGGCGCGTACCGGCGCCAAGCGCCCGGGTGGCAAGCCGCCTGCTCCGCGGGCCAGAGTCGACGTCCCGCGCGCGGCGGCGTACGACGTGATGAAGGCAGTTCGTGTCGACGACGCGTACACCAATCTGGTCCTGCCGCACGTGTTGCGTGAAGCCGGGCTCGAGGGCCGCGATGCGGCGTTCGTCACCGAGCTCGTCTCGGGCACGATCCGCCGCCAGGGCACCTACGACGCCATCCTGCGGGCCTGTGTCGACCGACCACTGGCCAAGGTGGAGGCCAAGGTGCTCGACGCCTTGCGCCTGGGTGCGCACCAACTGCTGTCGATGCGGGTGCCGACCCATGCCGCCATCTCCACCACCGTCGACCTGGTGCGGGCCCGAGTCGGTCAGGGACCGGCCGGGTTCACCAACGCCGTGCTGCGCAAGGTGAGTGCCCACGAGCTCGACCAGTGGATACGTCGCGTGGCTCCCACCGATCCCGTCGGGTTCGCCGCGATCGCGCACTCCCACCCCCAGTGGATCGTCACGGCCCTCTCCGAGGCGTTGGCGGCCTGCGGCCACCGCGACGAGAGTGACCTGGACTCCCTGCTGGGCGCCGACAACGACAACCCGCAGGTGACCCTGGTCGCGAGGCCGGGGATCGCGACGGTGGCAGAGCTGGCGGAGGCCGGTGGAGAGGCGACCGGCCTCTCGCCGTACGCCGTGCGGCTCACCGGCGGCGACCCCGGTGCGGTGCCAGCCGTCGCCGAAGGACGGGCCGGAGTGCAGGACGAAGGCTCCCAGGTGGTGGCCGTGGCGTTGGCCGGGGTGCAACTCCTCGGTGGCGACGAGAACTGGCTCGACGCGTGCGCCGGTCCCGGCGGCAAGTCCGCCCTGCTGGCGGCGCTCGCGGCCCAGCGCGGCGCACGCCTGCTGGCATCGGAGCGCCAGGAGCACCGGGCCCGGCTGGTCGCGCGCGGCACCCGGACCGTGGCGTCGGCGCTGAGTGGCGTGGTGGTCGCCGATGGCACGCAACCGGCGTGGCGACCCGACACCTTCGACCGGGTGCTGGTCGATGCCCCCTGCTCGGGACTGGGTGCGCTGCGCCGCAGGCCCGAGGCGAGGTGGCGGCGCAGGCCGAAGGACCTGGCCGACCTCGTGCCGTTGCAGCAACGGCTGCTCGACCGGGCCCTGGACTCGGTCCGGCCCGGTGGAGTCGTCGCCTACGTCACGTGTTCACCCGTCCTCGCCGAGACCCAGGGCGTGGTGGAGCACACCCTGGCCGCTCGCGACGATGTCACGGTGCTGGACGCGGTGGCATCACTGACCGCGATCGACGGCATGGCGGTCACCGACTGCAACGGACCGGTGCCGGGCACCGTGCAGCTGTGGCCACACCTGCACCACACCGACGCGATGTTCCTGGCACTGCTGCACAAGTCCTGAGCCAGCCTCGCGCCGCCCAGCGATACCGTCGACCCGGGCCCGTCGTCACACGAAAGATCGAGTTCCTGGCGATAGGTTGTCGGTATGGGCACCGCGAAGTCACCTGCCGTCGAGATCGAGGTCGACGACCGCGTGGTGCGGGTCAGCAACCCCGAGAGGGTCTACTTCCCGGCGTTGGGACTGACCAAGCTCGACCTGGTCGAGTACTACCTCTCGGTCGGAGACGGCATCGTCAACGCCCTGCGTGAGCGGCCCTGCATGTTGCACCGGTTCCCCAAGGGACTGGCGGGGGACAAGGTGCACCAGAAGCGGGTGCCGCGCGGAGCGCCGGACTGGTTGGAGACCGTCGAGCTGCACTTCCCCCGCTGGAACCGCACCGCCGACGAGCTGTGCGTCACCGAGTTGGCGAGTGTGGTCTGGGCGGTGCAGATGTCGACTGTCGAGTTCCACCCGTGGAACAGTCGTCGGGCCGATCCCGAGAAGCCCGACGAATGGCGCATCGACCTCGACCCCGGGCCGGAGTCCGACTGGCCCCAGGTACAGCGAGTTGCCCGGGTCGCCCACGAGGTGCTCGATGACCTCGGGGCCATCGGTTTCCCGAAGACCAGCGGGGGATCCGGACTCCACGTCTACGTGCGGATCAGGCCCGATCACGGTCACAAGGAAGTCCGCCGAGCGGCGCTTGCCTTCGCTCGTGAGGTGGAGCGCCGTGCTCCGGACGACGTGACCACCACGTGGTGGCGCAAGGACCGCAATCCGGCCCACCTCTTCGTGGACTACAACCAGAACGCCCGTGACCACACGATCGCCGCTGCCTACTCCGTCCGTGGCGTGACGCAGGCCCGGGTCTCGACCCCCGTCCGCTGGGACGAGATCGACACCGTCGAACCCGACGACTTCACGGTGCTCACGGTTCCCGCCCGCTATGCGGAGATCGGTGACTTGCACGCAGACATCGACGACCACGTCTTCGACATCGCGCCGTTGTTGGAGTGGGCCGACCGGGATGAGCGCGACGGTGCTGAACCTCCGGGTGACCCCGATGAGGAGGATGGCAAGCAGGCATGAGCAACAGCCAGGACCCCATGTTCTCGATCATGCGATCGCTGTGGGACCGCGTCACCCCCGACCTGCGAGGGGTGGCGTTCTCGCTCGTGGACTCGGTGCTCGAGGTGCGGTTACTCTATGCCGACAGTCCCGATGCGGCCACCGTGGCGATGGTCTCGGAGGCGGAGACAGAGTGCGTCGCAGACTTCTGGTCGTCCTGGGAGGTCAACTACAGAGCCGAGCACGTCCCCGTCGACCGACCCCGCACGCTGCACGAGGACGAGCGCTGGGTGTTCCTCCGGCACGAGCCGGCTGCCTCGGCCTGAGTCGTGGGCCCTGAGTCGTGGGCTCAGGGCAGCAACGCCCGCACGGACTGCAGGGTGTCGACCTCCGCCACCGGCTTGTCGTCGCGGTAGCGCAGCACCCGCGCGAACCGGAGCGCCACACCGCCGGGGTAGCGAGTCGATCGCTGGACGCCGTCGAAGGCGATCTCGACCACCTGCTCGGGACGCACGAAGACCACGTGTTCCTGGCGGTGGGTCTCCAGCTCGAGGAACCGCTCGGTCTGCCACGCCAACATCTCGTCGGTCATGCCCTTGAACGTCTTGCCGAGCATGACGAGCTCGCCCGTGGCGGAGTCACGGGCGCCGAGGTGGATGTTCGACAGCGACCCGCGCCGCCGACCGCTGCCCCACTCGATGCCCAGCACCACCAGGTCGAGCGTGTGGCGTGGCTTGACCTTCACCCACCCGGCGCCTCGGCGACCGGCGGCGTACGGCGCATCGGGGTCCTTGACCACGACGCCCTCATGGCCGGCGCCCAGCCGCTCGGCGAAGAACGCCTCGGCCTCTTCGACGGAGTCGGTGATCAGACGGGGCACTGCCTGGCGCGGCGCCACCTGCTCGAGCAGCTCCCAGCGTTGGTACGCCGGCACGTCGACGAGGTCACGTCCGTCGAGGTGCAGCAGGTCGAAGAAGTAGGTCGACAAGGGGATCTCGGCAGCCATCCGGTCAGGGTCGGCACTGCTCATGGTGCGTGAGCCGGTCACCTGGAACGGGGCCGGACGCCCCTCGGTCTCGGCAATCACCTCGCCGTCGAGGACGGCCTCGCGCACGGGCAGCTCCGCGACGGTCGCAACCACGTCCGGCAACCGTTCGGTGACGTCGTCGAGGGTGCGGGTGAAGAGTCGGACGTCGCCGGAGGAGACATGCGCCTGGATGCGAATCCCGTCGAGCTTGCTGTCGAGGGCGACACGACCGGTCACCGTGCTGGTGATGTCGGGTGCCGAGGAGGCGAGCATCGGTCGCAGCGGACGACCCACCTCGAGCCTGATCTCCTGCAGTGCCTCCTCGCCACCAGTGAGGGCGATCCTGGCCACCGGCCCGGCGAAGCCGGCCAGCATCACGCCCCGGCGGACGGCCGCCTCGGACACTGCGGCGGCACTGGCGATCGCCTTGAGCAGCACGCCGTCGCTGGCGCCCTGCCGCATCTCACCGGTGATGAGGGAGCGCAGCCACTGCTGTTCCCGGTCGGTGGCACGGCCGAAGAGAGTGGCCACCGCCTCGCTGCGGGCGACCGCAGACCCCGCGCCGGACACCCCGGCGATGGCGGTGAGTGCTGCGTCGACCTCTTTCACGGTGAGTGTCGAAGCGGGCGCTGCCGGCGGGAGCGACGAGAGCCCTCGCCAGCTGACACCGATGCGACGTTGCGGCAGGACACCGGCCAGGTGGTCGGCGACCACCTCCACCGGCGCCCCGGACCTGGCAGCCGTGGCCAGGGCATCAGCGACGAGCGCCACCTTCTCGTTGCGAGAGCTCGTGGCGGCCACCGCCCGCGACGTCGTGATCACCTGGTCCAAACGCATGTCCCCAGCATGCCCGACCCCGCCGACAGTGGGCGAGGGTCAGCTGCTCAGGGTCGACGGTAGGGCTGCTGGTGGAGCAGGTGAACCTTCTTCACCCGGCAGCCGCTGGTCCGGTAGGCCACGAATTGTGACTTGACGGCATTGGGCACGTAGATCCGGAAGCCGTCGACCTTCTTGGGGCGGCATTCGCTGCGGCTGTAGACCTCACGGTTCTGCATGCGCAGCTCGCTGACCAGGTGGTTGCCGGGCTTGAGCACGAAGGAGCGCACCGTGCCCGACTCGCGGATCGCGGCGTGGCCGATCTGGGTGCCGTCCCCGTTGCCGACGTAGGAGACCCCGCCGTAGCCACCGGTGTGGCACGGGTGACCGGAGACGTTCTTGATGCGTATCCGGCCGTAGGCGCTGCCCGCGCCGGCGTCCTGGTAGCGGAACGACACCAGCAGGTCCCGGTTCGCGCACGCAGGTGTGGTGGTGGCGCTGGTGACTGCCGCCGTGGTGGTGGGACTCGTCGAAGTGGGGCGGGCTGTTGCCGCTTGGCTGATGCCGGGAGAGGCGAGGGACAGGCAGGCCACAGCAGCGGCCCCGGTCGCGAGGTGGGTCAGGATCTTCATGGGATCTTCCTTCCGGAGCGATTGGTCTTCACAAGGTGTGACGCCGGAATACCGGATCCGGTTGCGGAAAGATCCTCGGCGGCGACAGATGGGCCGGGAACGCATCCTGGAACTCTCGAAGTTCGCCCGCCTGGTTGAGTTCCACTCACGTCGGGCGCAGACTCAGGAAGGACTCACCCAACAGCGTGGTGGTCGAGGCGGAGCACACCTGCCTGAGCCTGCGAGACCCGCGACTCCGGTGCTCGCACCGGAAAGGACAGACGATGAACATCGTGATCGTCGGAGGCGGACTTGCCGCAGCCAAGGCGGCCGCCGAGCTCCGCGAAGGAGGCCACGCGGGCAGCCTGGTCATCCTGGCCGGGGAGGAGCACCTTCCCTACGAACGACCGCCGCTGTCCAAGGGCCTGCTGCTGGGCGAGGCGGAACCGGACTCAGACACGGTCCACGACCAGCAGTGGTACGTCGACCACGAGGTCGACCTCCGCACCGGCACGACGGCGGACTCGATCGACCTGGACTCGGGCACCGTCCGTGCCGGGGCCGACGTACTCCCCTTCGACAGGTTGCTGCTGGCCACCGGATCCCGGCCGCGACACCTCCCGCTGGCCGACCGGAGCGGCGCCCCGGTCGCCTACCTGCGCACCCTCGAGGACTCCCGCGCCCTGAAGGAGCACTTCGGGGCGGGAAGGAGGTTGGTGATCATCGGAGGCGGATGGATCGGACTCGAAGTGGCCGCCGCCGCTCGAGCCGCCGACACCGAGGTCACCGTCGTCGAGTCACTGGACCTGCCGCTGTTGCGGGTGCTCGGACCCGAAGTGGCCCAGCACTTCGCCGACCTGCACCGGGCCCACGGTGTCGACCTCCGGCTGTCGGCAGAGGTCGCCGGCATCGATGGCGACGGCACGGTCCACCTCGCCGACGGTGCAGCCCTCGGCTCGGACCTGGTCGTGGTCGGTGTCGGTGTGGAACCCGTCGACGATCTCGCCCGCCAAGCCGGCCTCGACGTCGACAACGGCGTCCTGGTCAACGAGTTGCTCCGCGCATCCGACCCCCGCGTCTTCGCGGCCGGTGACGTCGCCAACCACCGGCATCCCCTTCTGGGCCGCCGGATCCGGGTGGAGCACTGGGACACCGCGATCGAGCAGGGCCGGCACGCGGCGCGGGTGATGCTCGGCCTCGACGAGGCCTACGAACGACTGCCCTACTTCTTCACCGACCAGTACGACCTCGGCATGGAGTACGTCGGCAGCGTCGGTCCCGAGGGATACACCGAGGTCCGGGTCGAGGGGGATCCCGCCTCTGGTGCGTTCCGTGCCTACTGGTTGCGCGACGGGCTGGTGGTGGCCGGCATGCACGTCAACGACTGGGACGCCACCGACGAGATCCGGTCCCGGGTCGGCACCCGAGCCTGACCTCGGCGCTCAGTTGTTGCTGCGCGGGCCCACAAGCGCGGCACGGGCGGTGAGAAGCAGGAGTACGGCGGCCCCTACGCCGGAGCCCCAGCCGACCGACGACGGGCCCGCGGAGCCCACGATTCGCGCCAACCCGAAGACCAACCCGGAGCCGGCCACCAGTGCGATTCCGCGCAGCGACCAACGGGTGAGCAACTCCTGGCCGAGCCGCATCTCGGGCGGCCCGTAGGAGGCGAGGATGCCGCAGACGTGGACCAGCACCAGCACGGCTGCGCTGAGTAGGAGATTCACCGGCAGGTCGTCCCCGGGAGCCATCACCCACACGGCGACGGTGAGCAGGATGACGCCCAGTCCGGCGAACCCGTCCGGCTGTCGGGCCCCGGCGAGCCCGATGACAATGCCCACGACCCAGGCCCAGACGGGTGTCGGTCCAGGCGCCGGGAACAATGTGAGCAGGGGGCCGAGCAGCAGCACGCACCGAGCCACCAGGTGCGCCGTCGACCAGTTCTTGACCGGCCACGACCCGAAGGGTCGAGACCCCATCGGCGGGATGGGGATCCTCACGGCATTGCGTAGTGCGGGTTTCATCGGCTGAGCTCCCGGGGGAGCGCGGCGCGGCGGCTCAGCCGGCGCATCACGTCGTCGATGGTGCCGGGTCCGCGCCAGGGGACGACGGGACAGCCCACCCGTGAGAGCTGACGCAGAAGCGCGTCCCGCTCGAGCAGACGCATCCGCCAGGCCAGGTCGTGAAGGTCGCGGTGGTCACTGCCGCCGGCGACGTCGATCCCGGCCGGGAGGGTGTCTATCAGGGTGAGTGGCAACCCTCGGCTGGCCAGCGTCGCCGTCGCGTTGACGCTGGTCTGGTGCAGCATCGGGGAGAGGACGAAGACCACCGTGCCGGGCGGGCACGGAAATCGGAGGCGATCGCTGCTGCCCTCGCGCGGCGTTGATGGACGCACCTGGGCCAACGCGCTGCGAATCCGCACCAGGTGGTGGATCCCGGCGCCGTAGCCGACGACGAGGTTGCCGCCGTTCATCACCCTGAGTCCGACGCGATCGCCAGTGCGCAGGTGGTGCTCGGCGAGGGCGGCTGCGGCGCGCACGGTGAGGTCGAGGCTGCTCGGCGACCCGTCGACCCCACCCGACCGGCCGTGGTCTGCGAAGGCATCGATGACCAGCAGCACGCCGCTGTCCTGCTCGGCGCGCATGGTGTCCACGTGCAGCTCATCGGTGCGCAGCGAGACCCGCCAGTTGATCCGGCGCAGACGATCACCCGCGCCGAAAACCCGGATCCCGGAGAACTCGGAGCCGTCGCCGATGCGACGTGAGCGGTGGGCACCGACCAGGCCGTCCGGCTGCGGCAGCTCGGCATCGGCATCGAAGGGACTCGGCTCCGGGAGCACGGTCAGCCGACCGCCACTCGGGGGAGGAGTCGGTCGCCAGCGGAACCCGGCCCACGCGCTGCTGCCGACGATGACCTGGTCTCCGAGGTCGTGCAGGCCCCAACGTCGCGGACTGATCGGCAGGTCGCCGACCCGGTCCTTGCCGGACTCATTGTCGCCGGTCTCGGTGTCGCCCGGCGCGGTCTTGCCCGGTGCGCCCCCGCCAGGCGCGCCGTTGTTGGGCACGCCCCGGACCAGGCCGCCGACGGCACCGTGCGGGGGATCGCTGACCAGGAATCGGGTGTGCTCGACGATGCGGGTCAGGTGCTCGACGTCATCCGCATCCGTGAGGGCGAGGCGCCAGGTGGTGCCCTCTCCCTCGACGAGCAGCCTGTGGTCGACACGGGTGTCGGCTCGCGGTGTCAGGTGTGGTCGACGGAGCAGGGCGAGGGCGGCGTACGCCGCGAGAGGTGACACCAGCACGACCAGGTCAGGTTCGCCGAGCACCACGGCCAGGGTGAGCCCGGCAGCGCTGCCCAGCGCGGCCCGGACCAGCGCCGGGCTGGCCGACCATGAGCGCGAGGCCGGACGCTCCCCACTGCGTGTGCGTGCACCCCGCGACGGCATCGTCATCGACGACCCGAAGCGCAGGCGCTGTCGGGTCTCGAGGGTGGCCCGCGCCATCGGGGACACGGGCGCCGAGCGTGGACTCATCGACGCACGCTGCTCGTCTCGAGAGCCGCCGGTGTCGAGACACTGGTGAGGACTTCGGTGGTGACGCTGCGCCCGGAGACGTCAGTCATCCACAGCTCGGGCTTGACCGTGATCCGGTGTGAGAGCACCGACGGTGCGACGGCCTTGACGTCCTCGGGAACCACGTAGTCGCGGCCGTCGATGACCGCCCAGGCCCGCGCTGTCAGGACCAGGGCCAGCGACCCGCGCGGCGAGGCCCCGGTCAACACCTGCGGGTGCGAGCGGGTCGCCGCGGCCAGCTCGACGCAGTAGCGACCGACGCTCTCGTCGACCTGGACGGTCTCGATCACCCGTTGCAGGGCGAGCAGCCCCGCGCGGTCGGTGACCGGCGACAGCACGATCTCCTCCTGCTGGCGAGTCAGGCGGCGACCGAGGACGTCGTACTCCTCGTCCTGGCTGGGATAGCCGAAGGACACCCGCATCAGGAAGCGGTCCAGCTGGGCCTCCGGCAGCGGATAGGTGCCTTCGTACTCGATCGGGTTGGCGGTGGCGAGCACGTGGAAGGGGGCCTCGAGCGGGAACGTCTGGCCCTCGACGGTCACCTGACGCTCCTGCATGGCCTCGAGCAGTGCGGACTGGGTCTTGGGCGGGGTGCGGTTGATCTCATCGGCCAGGAGCAGGCCGGTGAAGACCGGTCCGGGCCGGAACTGGAACTCGGAGGCACCTCGGTCATAGATGAATGACCCGGTGAGGTCTGCGGGCAGCAGGTCGGGGGTGAACTGGGCCCGGTTGAACTCAAGTCCCAGGGCCTGCGCGAAGGAGCGCGCGGCCAGGGTCTTGCCCAGCCCCGGCAGATCCTCCAGGAGGACGTGCCCCTTGGCCAGCAGCGCCGCCAGGATCAGGCGCAGCGGAGCACGATTGCCGACGACGGCACGCGAGACCTCCTCCAGCACGTCGCGGGCCACCGCCGTGGCCCGTGGCACTGATCCGTCCATGGTGGTGTCTGTCACAACTCCTCGATTCTGCGCACTGCGCTCTCGATGCGGCTGGGATTGAGGCGCATCGCCGGTCCTTCGATGATGCTGGTCAGGTCGGGTCCGAGCAGCTCGCGAGCCCGCTCCGGTTCCACCTCACGGCGTACGCCGTGCACGTGCAGCAGGCGTTGGTCCGCGAGCCCGGCCAGTTGGACCTGCAGCTGGCGGTTCGGTCGGCGTGAGCTCAGGTGGAGCTCGAGCAGGCGAACCGTGGCCGCGGTGAGCGGGTCCTGGCCGGCCTCGCGTGACGCGGGTGGGGCGTCGGTGAAGAGACGGGGTGTCGGCGCCGAGGTGCCGAGAGCGTCGACCCAGAGCCAGACGAGAGCAAGGGCGAGGAGCACCAGCATGGCGACCTGCACCGGCTGGGGGTCGTGGTCGAGCGCGTGCAGGTAGAACAAGGTCGCTGCCAGCAGGACGACGTACTGGATGACGCGCCCGAGGACCGACTTCATCAACGACTCCTCGAGGCCAGGCTGCGGTGGAGGAGGTCGAGGTCAGCCAGGGCCCGCTGCCGGTCCTGCTCCGTCATCGGGTGCGCCGAGTGGCGCGCCTCCCGATAGAGGGCTGCCAGGCGACGGGCGGCTGCTGGATCCGGATCCAGCTCACCGAGGAAGCGGAGCACGAACTCGGTCGAGGTCTCCCACCGGCGCCGGGGGATCCCACTGTTGGCGATGTCGTGCTCGAGGCGGTCCCAGCAGGCGACGATCGCATTGCGTGGGGTGCCTCCGGTGGCCAGTTCGTGACGTTGCTCGCTGGCATGGTCGGTGATGGTGCCGACGGTCGGCAGTGCCGTGAAGTCGATCTGCTCGTCTGCTCGGGCCCGGGCGCGTCTCCTCTCGGCGGACTGGCGCAAGGAGGTGAGCAGGAACCAGCCCACGAGGCCGAGGATGACGATCGCCGCGGCGGTGGAGATCGAGAGCACCCAGTCGGGCCCGGTGTCCTCCGAGTCGGTGCCCGTGTCACGACGTACGGGTGGTGTGGCCTCGGGAGAGGGCTGGTTCTGCTGGAAGCTCGGGGTCTCGCCGGTGTCGGGTGTGCGGTCCGCGGTGCCCGGACCCTTCAGCACGTCGGAGGGTCCGATGCTTGCCGACCACGTCACGAGCAGGAGTGCCGCGAGCAGGCCGGTCATGGCCAGCAGGGCACCGACGACGTGATGTCGCCGTTCCCCGGTGTCGGACATGGAGTCACTGTAGGGCCTGTGTCCAGACGGATGCGATCACTTCGGACCAGCTCCACAGCACGACGGTCCCGACCACGACCACGACCGGTGTGACCGTGAGTGCGTGCAGGGTGAAGCGTCGGTCGTCGACCGGGGTCCCCGCGCGGCGGAGGGTGCGTCGCCACAGCAGGTTGGCGAGTGACCCGGGATAGGTCAGGCCCGAGCCGACGTTGAGTCCCACCAGCGCGGCCAGCACAGCGATGGTCCCCAGCGGGGCGACGAGCGGCACCAGGAGGAGGGTTGCGGGCAGGTTGTTGACCAGGTTCGCGAGCACGGTCGCCAGCCCGGCGATCACCAGCAGCTCGAGCAGCCCGTTGTGCTCGGGGACGAGCCGGGCCACGGCAGCGCCGAGGAAGCTGTCGCTCACGGCGAGCACCACGATGCCCAGACACAGGACGAAGACGGCGAAGGACGGGTGTGCCGCGTGCACGACCGATACCGGCCGAACGGTCTTCGAGTGGAGGGCATGCGCTGCCAGCACGGCGGCGGCGGCTCCGGCGATCCAGAACGGCGCGACCCCGAACGTCGATCCCGCGCCGAAGCCGACCAGCATGGCAGTCACCGTCACCAGCGGCACCGTGGGAATCGGTCGTACGTCGAGCGGGGCCGCTGGCCGGCCGTCGTCGAGGGCGTTGCGGCGCCGACGAACCTCCGGGAAGGCGATGAGCATCGCGAGGTACTCCACCGCGATCACCGCCACCCACACCGGCGCCATCACCAGGATCCACGTGGCGAAGTGCATCTCCAGGTGGGGCAGGGCCAGGAGGTTCGTGAGGTTGGAGACCGGCAGCAGCAGCGAGGCCGAGTTGGCCAGCCGCACGCAGGCGTGCATGCCGGCGTCACGGGCGCGGGTGCCGGTGGCCGCCGCGACGATGACTGGTGTCAGGAGGACGACGGTGGCGTCGAGGCTCAGGGTTGCGGTCACCACGGCAGCGGCCACGAAGGTCAGGGCCAGGAACCGGCGGGCGTCGCCCCGACCGGCTCGGCGTACGCGTTGGCCCAGTGCGGTGAAGAGGCCCTCGGCCGCGGACAGCTCGGCGACCACCAGGATCGCGGCCAGGAACAGCACCACAGGAGCCAGTGCGCGCACCTGGTCCAGGGCGGCGCTCGGGGAGACCGCCTCGACCGAGCAGACGGCGGCGACGCAGCCGATCCCGAGGAGGACCTCGTGGCGACCACGTGGGTGGCGGAATGCTGTGGCCAGGAGCACGGCCAGACAGCCAACTCCCACGAGGTCCACGAACACCGGCACCGGTGAAGGGTAGTGCTCCGTCGGCTCAGGCACTGCCTGGACTCGTCTAGCCTCGACTCCATGACCACCTTGAGCGATGACCTGGGCCACGAGACGGTGCTCCGTGCCACGCCGTCCCGCGTGGTGTCACTCGTCCCCTCACTGACCGAGGCGTTGGCCACGTCAGCCCCCGAGGTCCTGGTCGGGGCGACCGACTGGTGCACCCATCCGGCCGAGCTCGCGGTCACGCGGGTGCGGGGCACCAAGAATCCGGACCTGGCCGCCATCGCCGCGCTGGAGCCCGATCTCGTCATTGCGAACCAGGAGGAGAACCGTGAGCTCGACGTACGTCGACTGCGCGAGCGCGGCATCCCGGTCTGGGTCACCGTGACGGAGTCGGTGCCGCAGGCCTTGGCCAGCATGGAGCGCCTCTTCACGTCCGTGCTCCGTCGGGAGGTGCCGATGTGGTTGGCGGAGGCAGGCCGGTTGTGGGGGAGTGCCGTGCCCGAACCCGTGGCCACGGCGGCTGTCGCGATCTGGCGGGATCCGTGGATGGTCGTCGGTAGTCGCACCTTCACCGGTGACGTGCTGCGACGCGTGGGCCTGGCCAACGTCTACGACGAGCACCCTGACCGCTATCCCTCCGTGGAGGTGGCCGACATCGAGCAGCGGGACCCGGATGTCGTGCTGCTTCCGGACGAGCCCTACGTGTTCACCGCGGAGGACGGGCCGGAGGCGTTCACCCGGGTCCGGACCCAGTTGCTGAGCGGTCGGCTGCTGACCTGGTACGGCCCGTCACTGGTCGAGGCACACCGTGAGCTCAACCATCTCGTGTGAGGCGCAACACGGTGCTTTGCACCAATTGCTAGGACGTCCTACTATTTAACTAGGACGTCCAACTATCTCTGTTCGGGAGCCTCCCTTGTCTGACCTCCACAAGCCGGTGAACCCGGTCCGCTTCGTCACCGCGTCGAGCCTGTTCGACGGCCACGATGCGTCGATCAACATCATGCGACGCATCCTGCAGAGCCAGGGTGCAGAGGTCATCCACCTCGGTCACAACCGGTCCGTGCACGAAGTGGTGGAGGCCGCCATCGAGGAGGACGTGCAGGGCGTTGCCGTCTCGTCGTACCAAGGCGGCCACGTCGAGTACTTCGAGTACCTTGTCGAGTCGCTCCGTGAGCGGGGCGCCGGCCACATCAAGGTCTACGGCGGCGGCGGTGGCGTGATCGTCCCCGAGGAGATCGCCCGCCTGAAGAAGAGTGGCGTGACGATCTTCTCTCCCGAGGACGGCCAACGCCTCGGCCTCGTCGGCATGATCAACGAGATGATCCGCGAGTGCGACGTCGACCTGTGGCAGGACAGCTCGGTCACCGCTGACGCAGTCATCTCCGGCGACCGGTTCGCGGTGGCGCGAGCCCTGACCGGTGCCGAGCTCGGTGAGCTCCCGGCGGACGTCCTCTCCGCGCTCCAGGAGGCCGCGAACGCGCGCACCGCGCCGATCCTCGGCATCACCGGAACCGGTGGTTCCGGGAAGTCCAGCCTCACCGACGAACTGGTCCGCCGGTTCCGCGTCGACCAGGAGGACAAGCTCCGGGTGGCCGTCATCGCGGTCGACCCGACGCGTCGTCGTGGCGGCGGTGCCCTGCTCGGTGACCGCATCCGGATGAACTCGCTCGACGGCGAGCGCACGATGTTCCGCTCCCTGGCCACCCGCGGCAGCCATGAGATCCCCGACGGCCTGGCCGACGTGATCACCGTCGTGAAGGCTGCCGGCTTCGACCTGGTCATCGTCGAGACCCCCGGCATCGGCCAGGGTGACGCTGGCATCCTGCCCTTCGTCGACGAGTCGATGTATGTGATGACGCCCGAGTTCGGTGCCGCCTCCCAGCTCGAGAAGATCGACATGCTCGACTTCGCCGACACCGTCGCCATCAACAAGTTCGAGCGTCGCGGTGCGATGGACGCCTTGCGTGACGTCGGTCGTCAGCTGGTGCGCAACAAGGAGGCGTTCGGCAAGAAGCCGGAGGACATGCCGGTCTTCGGCACCTCGGCCGCCACGTTCAACGACGACGGCGTGACTGCGCTCTACCAGCACCTCCTCGGTGCGCTCGGCGAGCACGGCCTGCCGGTTGCCGAAGGCGTCCTGCCGCGCGTCGACGTACGCCACTCCTCGGGCATCGCCCAGGTGGTGCCCACCCAGCGGGTGCGCTACCTGGCCGAGATCACCGAGACGGTGCGCAAGTACCACGCGGACACCGACGACCTCGTGCTCGCCGCCCGCAAGATGCAGCAGGTTCAGGCCGTGCAGAAGATGATCGAGAGCGGTTCCGCGTCAGGCGCTGGTGCGTCCTCGACCACCGAGGAGCTCGACTCACTGCTCGAGACTGCCCGCAAGGAGGTCCCCCACGAGGTCCTCGACCAGATCGAGGGCTGGCCCGCGGTCGTCGAGTCCTACTCGGGTGACGAGCAGGTCATCATGATCCGCGACAAGGAGCTTCACACCAGGCTCACCAAGGAATCGCTGTCGGGCAACAAGATCCGCCGCGTCGCACTCCCGAAGTACGACGACCACGGCGAGCTCGTGCGCTACTGGCGCAAGGAGAACCTGCCCGGGTTCTTCCCCTTCACCGCAGGTGTCTTCCCGTTCAAGCGTGACGGTGAGGACCCGGCCCGCATGTTCGCCGGTGAGGGCGACCCGGCCCGCACCAACCGCCGGTTCAAGATCCTCAGCCACGAGGGCGAGGCCACCCGCCTCTCGACCGCCTTCGACTCGGTCACCCTCTACGGCCGCGACCCCGACCCCCGCCCCGACGTCTACGGCAAGGTCGGCACCTCCGGAGTCTCGGTGGCCACCCTCGACGACATGAAGGTCCTGTACGGCGGCTTCGACCTGGTCGCGCCGTCCACCAGCGTCAGCATGACCATCAACGGTCCCGCGCCCACGGTGCTGGCCTTCTTCCTCAACACGGTCATCGACCAGCAGGTCGACAAGTTCCGTGACGAGCAGGGGCGTGAGCCCAACCAGGAGGAGCGCGCCACCCTGGCGGCGTACGCCCTGGCGAACGTGCGCGGCACGGTGCAGGCCGACATCCTCAAGGAGGACCAGGGCCAGAACACCTGCCTGTTCTCCACCGAGTTCAGCCTGCGGATGATGGCCGACATCCAGGAGTGGTTCATCCAGAACCAGGTGCGCAACTTCTACTCGGTCTCGATCTCCGGCTACCACATCGCCGAGGCCGGTGCGAACCCGATCAGCCAGCTCGCCTTCACGCTGGCCAACGGCTTCACCTACGTCGAGGCCTACCTCGCCCGCGGCATGGACATCGACGACTTCGCGCCGAACCTGTCGTTCTTCTTCTCCAACGGCATGGACCCCGAGTACTCGGTGATCGGTCGCGTCGCCCGCCGCATCTGGGCGGTGGCGATGAAGGAGAAGTACGGCGCCAACGAGCGCTCCCAGAAGCTGAAGTACCACGTGCAGACCTCGGGCCGTTCACTGCACGCGCAGGAGATGGACTTCAACGACATCCGGACGACGCTCCAGGCACTGATCGCGATCAACGACAACGCCAACTCCCTGCACACCAACGCGTTCGACGAAGCAGTCACCACCCCGACCGAGGAGTCCGTCCGCCGGGCCCTCGCGATCCAGATGATCATCAACAAGGAGTGGGGCCTCTCGATGAACGAGAACCAGCTCCAGGGCTCCTACATCATCGACGAGCTCACCGACCTGGTCGAAGCGGCCGTGCTCGAGGAGTTCGACCGGATCAACGAACGTGGCGGCGTCCTCGGGGCGATGGAGACCGGCTACCAGCGTGGCCGCATCCAGGACGAGTCGATGCTCTACGAGCACCGCAAGCACGACGGGTCCCTGCCGATCATCGGCGTCAACACGTTCCGCCGGCCCGAGAGCGCTGGCGAGGAGGACCACACCGTCGAGCTGGCGCGTGCCACCGAGGAGGAGAAGAAGTCGCAGCTCGATCGCGTGCACTCCTTCCAGGAGACGCACCGCAGTGAGGCCGCGCAGGCCATCGCCCGGCTGAAGGAGGCGGCCATCTCGGGTGAGAACGTCTTCGCCGTCCTGATGGATGCCGCCAGGGTGTGCTCGCTGCAGCAGGTCACCGAGGCCTTCTTCGAGGTGGGCGGGCAGTATCGCCGCAACGTCTGACGGGTTCGGAGTTCGTGCCCTGCCCAACGGTTCGGTAGCCTGACGTCTCACGTCGTCGATCCAGAAAGCAGCAACGCACCCACCTCATGGACGGTTCTCAAAGTCCCCAGCTCATTGATCCCGATTCCCTCGGGGGAGAGCGATGCTGATCGAGTGGCTCCTGCTGGCACTGGCCGTGGGACTGGTACTGGCCTGCGGTGTGTTCGTGGCGGCCGAGTTCTCCCTCGTCACCGTCGACCGGTCGGCGGTCGCCAAGGCGGCCGCCGAGGGTGACGCCGGTGCGCTGGGGGTGCAGAAGTCCCTGCGCGCGTTGTCGACACAGCTGTCGGGTGCGCAGGTCGGCATCACGGTCACCAACCTGGCCATCGGCTTCCTGGCCGAGCCGGCCATCGCAGCGCTGCTCCGAGAGCCCCTCGAGAGCACCGGCATTCCGGGCGGCATGGTGCACCCGATCGCGATCGGTGTGGCCCTGGCGGTGAGCACCGCGATGACGATGATCTACGGCGAGCTGGTGCCGAAGAACCTGGCGATCGCCAAGCCCATGGAGACCGCGCGCGCCACCGCCGGGCTGCAGCGTGCGTTCACCACGGTCAACAAGGTCCCGATCAGGATCCTCAACAACTCGGCCAACATGATCGTGCGTCGGCTGGGCATCGAGCCCCAGGAGGAGCTGCGCTCGGCGCGCACCACCAACGAGCTGGCGTCCCTCATCGCCCGTTCCGCCGACCAGGGCACGCTCGACGCCGACACCGCGGAGCTGATGGAACGCTCCGTGGAGTTCGGCTCCCGCAGCGCCGGGGAGATCATGACCCCCCGGGTGCGCACCAGCAGTGTCGAGGCCACCGATCGGGCCAGTGCCGTGATCGAGCTGGCCCGCAGCACCGGTCACTCCAGGTTCCCGGTGCTCGACGACCAGGACGCCGTGGTGGGCACGGTCCACGTCAAGCACGCGGTCGCGCTCCCTCTCCACGAGCGGGCCACCACACGCATCAAGCACATCATGGTCAAGCCGATCGTGGTCCCTGACTCGCTCAGGCTCGACCCGCTGCTGGCGTTGTTGCGCCGTGACGGCTTCCAGATGGCCGTCGTCCTGGACGAGTACGGCGGCCAGGCCGGCATCGTGACCCTCGAGGACGTCGTCGAGGAGATCGTCGGAGACATCGCTGACGAGCACGACCGGCTCGGGGCCCGGGTGCGCCAGCGCCGCGACGGCGCGTGGTCCCTGTCGGGACTGCTGCGACCCGACGAGGTCGAGGACGTCACTGAGATCGAGCTCCCCGAGAACGAGGACTACGACACCATCGCCGGCCTGGTGCTTCGCGAGCTGGGCCGCATCCCCGTTGCCGGCGACGAGGTCGAGGTGCCGTTGCCGGTGGAGCTCGACGAGGAGGACGATCCGTTGCCGCAGGTGACTGCCGTGCTCAAGGTCGAGCACATGGACGGCCTCCGGGTCGACCGGATCCGTCTCTGGACGCGGACGGAGGGCACATCGGATGAGTGACTACGCAGCCTTGATGCTGGCCGTCGTCCTGCTGGCCCTCAACGCCTTCTTCGTCGGTGCCGAGTTCGCCCTGATCTCCGCCCGGCGTACCCAGATCGAGCCCCGGGCCAAGACCTCTTCGATGGCGCGTACGACGCTGCGCGCCATGGAGAACGTCTCCTTGGTGATGGCCGGCGCTCAGCTCGGCATCACGATCTGTTCGCTGGGCCTCGGTGCCGTGGGTGAACCCGCGGTCGCCCACCTGCTGAGCCCGGCCTTTGAGGCCGTGCACGTGCCGCACAACCTGGTCCACCCGATCTCCTTCGTGATCGCACTCGCGATCGTGGTCTACCTCCACGTGGTGCTCGGCGAGATGGTGCCCAAGAACATTGCGATTGCCGGTCCTGACCGGGCCGCGATCCTGCTGGGTCCGCCGATGATGGGCATCGTCACGATCCTCCGCCCGATCATCGTGTGCCTCAACTGGATCGCCAATGCCACGCTGCGGCTGATGCGCGTGGAGCCGAAGGACGAGGTGTCCTCGACCTACACCCGCGAAGAGGTGGCTGCGCTGGTCGAGGAGTCGCGGGGCGAGGGCCTGATGGCTGCCGAGGAGTACGACCGTCTCGCCGGCGCCCTCGGCTTCACCGAGCGGACCGTTGAGTCCGTCCTGCTGCCGTTGGCCGACCTGACCACGCTGGCGCGCGGATGCACTGCGGCCGAGGTGGAAGAGGTCTGTGCGGCCACGGGCTTCTCGCGCTTCCCCGTGTGCGACGACGACGGCGACCCCGTCGGCTACCTGCACATCAAGGACGTCCTCGAGACCGAGCCCGCACGCCGATCGCGCGTGGTCGACGACAAGTGGATCCACCCGTTCGCCACGGTCCAGCCGAGTGACGTCCTCCAAGGTGCTCTCGAGACGTTGCAGCGTCGCGGTGCGCACATGGCACGGGTCGTCGACGCCCACGGGGCCACGCTGGGCGTGGTCACGATGGAGGACGTGCTCGAGGAGCTGGTCGGCGAGATCCGTGACGCCGCCCATCTCGACGAGTCCGGTGAGCCCTCGCCAGCGGGTTCGGAACGCCGGATAAGGTGACCTTCGGCAGCCCCACTGGCGAGAGACGGTCACTCTGACGTGCAGGACGATGAAGCGCGAAGCAAGCGCATCTGGACGGTCCCCAACCTGTTGAGCCTGGGGCGGCTCCTGGGTGTCCCGTTGTTCCTCTGGCTGGTGCTGGGGCCGGAGGAGGATGCGTGGGCCCTGGGGGTCCTCATGCTCTCGGGCTTCACCGACTGGCTCGACGGCTTCCTGGCGCGTCGTCTCGACCAGCGCTCGGCACTCGGCGAGATCCTCGACCCCGTCGCCGACCGGCTCTACATCCTGGCGGTCGTTTTCGGCCTGGCGATGCGCGACATCATCCCGTGGTGGCTGGCCCTGCTGCTGCCGTTGCGTGACCTGTTCCTGTGGGGGCTGGTGCCGTTCCTGCGGACCCGTGGCTACAGCGCACTCCCGGTGCACTTCCTGGGCAAGGCCGCCACCTTCAACCTCCTCTACGCCTTCCCGTTGCTCCTGCTCGGCCACGGCGACAGCACCGTGGCCACCCTGGCCGACGTGTTCGGCTGGGCGTTCGCGATCTGGGGCATCGGTCTGTACTGGTGGGCCGGACTGCTCTACGCGTGGCAGGTGCGCAAGCTGCTCCGCGACACCGACAAGCACGCGCCGGTGCTCGATGCCTGAGACCGACAGGACGCTCCCCGAGCACGTGACGCTGCCGCTGCTGACGCTGATCACCAACCAGAGTCTGGACGGCGACTACCGTCACGTCGCGGAACGGCGGCAGGCGGCGGGGGAGAAGCCCGGACGCCGCCGGCCCACGCGAACGACCGCGGTGGCCGTGGCCCTGTTCGGGCTGATGATCGTGGTCGCCGCGGTGCAGACTTCACGGCAGGCGGCCACGACTGAGGAAGGGCGCCAGGAGCTGATCCGGCAGATCACGCTCGAGCGCGACGACCTCGCCGACGCGCAGAACTCGATCAGTGATCTGCGCAGCGACAACCAGAAGCTCGGTGACGAGGTCGACGACCTCGGCCAGCAGAGCAGCAACGTCGAGGACGCCCTCCTCAACAGCAAGGGGTACGCCGGCTTCGCCCCGGTGCGCGGCCCCGGCGTACGAGTCTGGGTCGACGACTCGCCCGACGGCAGCAGCGACGGGCGGGTGCGCGACGAGGACCTCGCTCTCCTCGTCGACGGGCTGTGGGCAGCCGGCGCGGAGGCGATCTCGATCAACGGCCACCGGTTGACCACGATCAGCAGCATCCGGAGCGTGGGAACCGCGATCCACATCCGGGCGCAACCGATCAAGCCTCCCTACGACATCCTGGTCGTCGGTGACCCCAACACCCTGCAGTCGCTGTTCGCCGAGTCGACGCCGGGCCTGCAGTGGATGTCGCTGCGCAACAACTACGGCCTGGAGTTCACCATGGAGAACTCGCAGTCCGACCTGTCGCTCCCCGCGAGCCGGGCCCCGTTGCTACGCTCCGCCCGGATTCCCACCGAAGAACCAGTGAAGAACAAGGAGGCCTCTCCGTGATTGCCATTCTTGGGTTGCTCGTCGGCATCGTGGCGGGGCTGATCTTCCAGCCCGACGTGCCACTGTGGCTGGAGCCCTACCTGCCGATCGCCGTCGTGGCTGCGCTCGATGCCGTGTTCGGTGGCCTGCGCGCCTACCTCGACGGCATCTTCGACGACAAGGTCTTCGTCGTCTCGTTCGTCTCCAACGTGGTGATCGCGGCGGCCATCGTCTTCCTGGGCGACAAGCTCGGTGTCGGTGGCCAGCTGTCGACCGGCGTCATCGTGGTGCTCGGCATCCGGATCTTCTCCAACGTGGCAGCGATCAGGCGGCACGTGTTCCATGCCTGAGAAGAGCCCCCAGACCCCCGACGAAGAGCAGACCCCCCACGAGGGGCAGACCCCCGAGGAGCAGGCTCCGGCCGAGGAGCAGGCTCCGGCCCCGAGTGGCCGTGAGCGGATCAAGGCCAGCTTCTGGGGCCGTCCGTCGCGGGCGCAGGTCGTGGTCGCCGTGCTGCTGGCCGCGGTCGGCTTCGCTGCCATGACACAGGTGCAGAACAACGAACGCGACGACGACTACACCGGCCTGCGGCAGTCGGACCTGATTCGGGTCTTCGACGGTCTCTCCGCCAGCTCACAGCGGGCCGAGAACGAGATCGACCGGCTCACCGAGCTGCGCAACGACCTGCGTGACGAGTCCTCCAAGCGTGAGGCCGCCCTCGAGCAGGCCCGGGAGGACACCGACGTCTACGCCATCCTGGCCGGCACCGTTCCGGCCACCGGGCCGGGTGTGCGGATCACCATCACCGACGACCAGGGCCGCGTCGACGCCGACACACTCCTCGACGCAATCCAGGAGCTGCGTGCCGCCGGGGCCGAGGTGATGGAGTTCAACGACCGGGTCCGAGTGATCGCGCAGTCGGCCATCGAGCAGACCTCCCTGGGCATCAAGCTCGACGACCAGCTGCTCGAAGCCCCCTTCGTCATCGACGTGATCGGCGAGCCGAACACGCTTGCCGGCGCTCTCGACTTCCCCGACGGGCCCAAGGAGGTCGTCGAGGAGGAGGGGGGGACAGTCACCGTGGAAGAGCTCGACGAGGTCGAGGTCGCCAGCGTCGTCAAGGACGCCGAGGGTGACTTCGCAGATCCCCGCGACGACCAGTAGCCTGCCAGCATCCCGACCACCGAACAGGAGACAGCGTGTACCCCGAGGACCTGAAGTACAGCAGTGAGCACGAGTGGGTTCGGCAGCCCGGCGAGGCCGAGGGATCGGTCCGGATCGGCATCACCGACTACGCGCAGGACGCCCTCGGCGACATCGTCTACGCCTCCCTGCCCGAGGTCGGCGCCACCGTCACCGCGGGTACGACGGTGGGTGAGCTGGAGTCGACCAAGTCGGTCAGCGATCTCTACGCCCCGGTCTCCGGCGAGGTCGTCGCCGTCAACGAGGCACTGGATGCGACCCCCGAGCTGGTCAACTCCGACGCGTACGGCGAGGGATGGCTCTTCGAGGTGACCCCGAGCGACGCCGGTGAGATGGATGCACTGATGGACGCCAACACGTATCAGTCGTCCTTGGTCGACTGATAGGTTGGCAACAGTCAACCTCGACCGCGTGTTGAGGGTTTCTTCGGTATCCGGGAGGGTCGTAATGCCGTTCTGCACGAGCTGTGGCAAGCAGAATCCTGACGATGCACGGTTCTGCGCGCAGTGTGGTCACCGGCTGGTCAAGGACGAGTCAGAGGAGCGTGCCGTCGAGTCCACTGCGACGATCACCTTCGGTGCACCCGAGAAGTCCGAAGCCGACGAACGCTCGCTGAACCCCGCCGATTCGGCGGCGGTCGACGCGCTCCCCTCGGGCCACGCGCTGCTGGTGGTGCAGCGTGGTCCGAGCGCGGGATCGCGTTTCCTGCTCGACACCGACCTGGTCACCGCCGGTCGGCACCCGGAGAGCGAGATCTTCCTCGATGACGTGACGGTCTCCCGGCGTCATGCCGAGTTCCGTCGTGAGTCCGGTGGCTACAGCGTCTCCGATGCGGGCAGCCTGAACGGCACCTACGTCAACCGTGATCGCATCGACGAGGTCAGGCTCCAGGACGGCGACGAGGTCCAGATCGGGAAGTACCGCCTGGTCTTCTTCGCTGCCCACCCGGGTCAGAACGGCTGAGTCGTGGCTTCACCCGCCGCATCTGCGCGTCGTCGGATGAACATCGGGGAGGTGCTCTCCCAGCTCAAGGGCGACTTCCCGGGGATCTCCCACTCGAAGATCCGCTTCCTCGAGGACAAGGGCCTCATCGACCCCGAGCGCACCTCCGCCGGCTATCGCAAGTTCTCGCCGGCCGACGTCGAGCGGCTCCGCTACGTGTTGCGCATGCAGCGCGACCACTACCTTCCGTTGAAGGTGATCGGAGAGCACCTCGACGCGATGGACCGCGGTCTCGAGCCACCGGCGATCGAGGAGGTCGGACCCCGGGTGCCCAACGTGGCCCTGGCCGATGACGGGCTCCCCTCGGTCGACTCCTTCCGGATCAGCTCCGACCTGCGCATCTCGCGGCGTGAGCTGTTGAAGGTGGCCGAGGTCGACGAGGACCTGCTGGCCCAGCTCGAGAACTTCGGACTGGTCAGGGCCAGCCGCACCGGCCACTTCGATGCCGATGACCTGGTCATCGCCAAGACGGCTTCGGAGCTGGCCGGCTTCGGCTTCGAGCCCCGTCACCTGCGCGCGTTCAAGACCGCCGCAGACCGCGAGGTGGGCCTCGTCGAGCAGGTCATCGCCCCCCTGAGACGCGGTCGCGACGCCTCCGCGGCGGCGCGTGCGGAAGAGGCTGTCGGTGAGATCGCGGCGCTGTCGGTCAAGCTCCACGCGACGCTGGTCAAGGCTGGCCTGCAGTCCTGATCCGCGTCGTTTCCCGGGCGAGTAGGGTGGCGTCATGCGTGAAGTGGATGTCATCGGAGTCAGGGTCGAGATGCCGTCGAACCAACCGATCGTCCTGTTGAGGGAGGTCGCGGGGGAGCGGTACCTCCCGATCTGGATCGGTGCCGTCGAGGCGACCGCGATCGCCTTCGCCCAGCAGGGCGTCGTACCTCCCCGGCCGCTGACCCATGACCTGTTGAAGACAATCCTCGACGAGACCGGTAACCCGCTCTCCGAGGTCCGGATCACCGAGATGAAGGACGGCGTCTTCTTCGCCACCCTCGCCTTCGAGTCCGGGCTCGAGATCAGCGCCCGGCCCTCCGACTCGATCGCCCTGGCCCTGCGCTCGGGCACCCGGATCGTGTGTGCCGACGACGTCCTGGAGGAGGTCGGCCTGGCCGTCCCCGAGGAGCAGGAGGACGAGGTGGAGCGGTTCCGCGAGTTCCTCGACCACGTCACCCCTGAGGACTTCGAGAACGAAGGTTGAACCCGCGACGGCGCTGTACCCTCACCTTCAACCTGAGATTGATGGTTGCGACACGCCGCCGCGCAGATTGACCACCCCCTGCCCTCGGCCTACCTTGGAGTGTCTTTGTTGTAACTCCAACGTTGTCGTTGGGCTCGAGGGTTCGTCCCCGGCTCAGTGGCAACACCTTCCCCCAAGGAGTTACGCTCAACGGAGTAGACGACCGGAGGGTCACAACGTGGGTGTCAACGAAAGCGGATCGGCGGAGCACAAGTCCGTCGAGGCCGAGATCGCAGCCGGGCAGGCCGACGAGCAGGGTCTGCTCTTCACCGATGACGTCTCGCCGTTGCCCAGTGACCAGGGCTACCGGGGTCCGACGGCCTGCAACGCGGCCGGGATCACCTACCGCCAGCTCGACTACTGGGCCCGCACCGGCCTGGTCGAGCCGACCGTGCGCGGCGCCACCGGGTCCGGCACCCAGCGCCTCTACTCCTTCCGCGACATCCTGATCCTCAAGGTGATCAAGCGGCTCCTCGACGCCGGCATCTCGCTGCAGCAGATCCGCAGCGCCGTCCAGCACCTGCGTGAGCGCGGCACCGACGACCTGACCCGAGTCACCCTGATGAGCGACGGCGCCTCGGTCTACGAGTGCACCAGCAACGACGAGGTCATCGACCTCCTCCAGGGCGGACAGGGTGTCTTCGGGATCGCCATCGGCGGTGTCTGGCGCGAGATCGAGGGCTCACTCTCCGAGCTTCCGAGTGAGCGGCTGGCCGATGGGGCGGCCACCACCGACTCGGCCGCCGATGAGCTCGCCGCCCGACGCGCGGCCCGCAAGATCGGTTGATCCCAGCAACCCACTGACTCCGGACCGGCCCGCCACCTCGACAGTGGCGGGCCGGTCTGTCTGTGCTTGGCCTTGATCGGATCGCCGAAGGAGTGGCCGAACCCCATCAGCTCGAATCCCACTGGCTGAACCGAATGGGTTTCGCTCCTGCGGTCTCCGTGCGCCGACCGTTGCTCGACGTGGTCAGTGGACGCTCCGGTGATAGGTTGTCCCCGCTGACAATCCCGTGCGGGAGAGTCTTCGTGCTGGCTCTCGGGCCGGCGACGGAGCGCCGAAGGGGCAACCCCTCCCCGGAACCTCTCAGGCGCAAAGGACCGCGCGGGCTGGCAACTCTGGAATGATCGCGCTCGGTGAGCGGGCGGAACATGACAGAGGGGGAGGTGCGTTGAGGAAACCGCCCTTCGCTGCCATCCATTTGGGAGTCACCCGTGTCAGAGAGTCCGACGCTCGCCGAGCTCGACAACGCCCTGCCCTTCGTGGAGCGCCACATCGGCCCCCAGACCGACGAGATCAACACCATGCTGTCCCGGTTGGGTCACGCCAGCCTGGATGCGTTGATGGAGGCCGCCGTTCCCGGTGGCATCCGCAGCGACGCCGTGCTCGACCTTCCCACCGCCCTCAGTGAGGACGCGGTGGCCCGCCAGCTCCGCGAGCTCGCCGCGAGCAACCGGCCCGCCGAGTCGATGATCGGACTGGGCTACCACGGCACCCTCACGCCTGCCGTCATCCGCCGCAACGTGCTCGAGGACCCGAGCTGGTACACCGCCTACACGCCGTACCAGCCCGAGATCTCGCAGGGCCGCCTCGAGGCGCTGATCAACTTCCAGACCATGATCGGCGACCTCACCGGACTGCCGACGGCGAACTCGTCGCTTCTCGACGAGGGCACGGCGGCTGCCGAGGCGATGACCCTCGTCCGTCGCGCGAACAAGAAGGCCAAGGGGCCGTTCGTGGTGGACGCCGATGCCCTGCCCCAGACCATCGAGGTGGTGCGCACCCGGGCCGAGGCGATGGGGATCGAGGTGGTCGTCACCGACGTGACCGACGGCCTCCCCGACGGTGACCTGTGCGGCCTGCTCGTGCAGTACCCCGCCGCCGGTGGCCGCATAATCGACCCACGCTCCCTGATCGAGGAGACGCACGCCCGCAACGGGTTGGCCGTGGTCGCCGCCGACCTGCTCGCCCTGACCCTGCTCGAGGCTCCGGGTGAGCTCGGGGCCGACGTGGTCATCGGCTCCTCCCAGCGCTTCGGCGTCCCGCTGTTCTACGGCGGCCCGCACGCCGGCTACATGGCCGTCTCCGCCGGCTTGGAACGCCACCTGCCCGGTCGACTCGTCGGGGTCTCGGTCGATGCCGAGGGACGACCCGCCTACCGGCTGGCACTCCAGACCCGCGAGCAGCACATCCGCCGCGACAAGGCGACCTCCAACATCTGCACGGCCCAGGTGCTCCTGGCCGTCACTGCGTCCATGTACGCCGTCTACCACGGCCCAGCGGGCCTGCGGTCGATCGCGACCCGGGTCCACCGCTACGCCTCCGTGATCGCCGCCGCGCTCAGTGCCGGTGGTGTCGAGGTGGTCAACGAGTCCTTCTTCGACACCTTGACGCTGCGCGTGCCGGGCCGTGCCGCCGACGTCGTGGCCGCGGCGCGCACGCTCGGTCTCCACCTGCGCCACATCGACGACGACCACGTCGGGCTCTCGACCTCGGAGACCACCACCCGGTCGACCGTGAGCAGCCTGCTGAAGGCCTTCGGCGTCAGCGCCGACCTCGACGCGGTCGACCAGGCGTGCGGCGAGTCCCTGCCCGTGGAGCTGCGGCGTGAGTCCGGCTTCCTCGAGCACGAGGTGTTCAACACCCACCACAGCGAGACCGCGATGCTGCGCTACCTGCGCCGGCTCTCGGCACGTGACTATGCCCTCGACCGCGGGATGATCCCGCTCGGCTCCTGCACCATGAAGCTGAACGCAACCACCGAGATGGAGCCGATCAGCCTGCCCGGCTTCGCCGACCTGCACCCCTTCGCTCCGGCAGCTGACGCCGCGGGCTACCGGCGCCTCGTCGATGACCTCGAGGGTTGGTTGGCCGAGGTGACGGGCTACGACCGCGTGTCCATCCAGCCGAACGCGGGCTCCCAGGGGGAGTTTGCCGGACTGCTGGCGATCCGTGGCTACCACCGGGCCAACGGACAGGGCCAGCGCGACGTCTGCCTGATCCCGTCCTCGGCCCACGGCACCAACGCCGCCTCGGCGGTGATGGCCGGCATGCGCGTGGTCGTGGTCAAGGCCACCGCCGACGGCGCGATCGACCTCGATGACCTCCTCGCCCAGTGCGAGAAGCACTCCGAGGACCTGGCCGCGATCATGGTGACCTACCCCTCGACCCACGGTGCCTACGAGGACACCATCATCGAGCTGACCAAGATCGTCCACGACCACGGTGGCCAGGTCTACGTGGACGGAGCCAACCTCAACGCGCTGCTCGGCTTCGCCAAGCCAGGCGAGTTCGGTGGCGACGTGTCCCATCTCAACCTGCACAAGACGTTCTGCATCCCCCACGGCGGTGGTGGCCCCGGTGTCGGTCCAGTCGCCGTACGCGCTCACCTGGCGCCGTACCTGCCCTCCCACGCGCAGCACCCGATCGAGGAGATGCGCAGCGGCATCGGGCCGATCAGTGCCGCGCCCTACGGCTCCGCCGGCATCCTGCCGATCACCTGGGCCTACATCCGGTTGATGGGTGGTGCCGGGCTCACCCGCGCGACTGCGGTGGCCGTGCTGGCCGCCAACTACATCGCCGCCCGTCTGGGTGAGCACTACCCGGTGCTCTACAAGGGCCACGGTGGACTCGTGGCGCACGAGTGCATCCTTGACCTGCGTGACCTCACCAAGGCCAGCGGCGTCACCGTCGACGACGTGGCCAAGCGCCTGGTCGACTACGGCTTCCACGCACCGACGATGTCGTTCCCCGTGGCAGGGACGTTGATGGTCGAGCCGACCGAGTCCGAGGACCTCGCCGAGATCGACCGCTTCTGCGATGCGATGATCGCGATCCGTGAGGAGATCGCGAAGGTGGAGGCAGGGGAGTGGAGCGCCGAAGGCTCCCCGCTGCGTGGCGCCCCCCACACCTCACGCGCGCTGGCCGCCGACGAGTGGGACCGCGCCTACTCCCGCGAGGTGGCCGTCTTCCCGACGGGGATCGACCCCGACAAGTACTGGCCGCCCGTCGGCCGCATCGACCAGGCGTACGGCGACCGCAACCTGGTGTGCGCGTGCCCGCCACCCGAGGCGTTCGCATGAGCGATGGGCACACCGAGGGTGACCCCTTGGCCCACGCCGTCGCTCCGGTCACCGCGCGCCGGCTGCAGGCGCGGATCGCCCGGGCCCAGGTGGACGGGAGGATGCCGTCGATCGTGGCCGGGGTGGTCCGTGACGGGCAACTGGTCTGGGTCGGGGGCCACGGCGACGTGCCGGGCACCCCGGAGGACACCCAGTACAAGATCGGTTCGATCACCAAGACGTTCACCGCTGTGCTCGTGCTGCAACTGGTGGACGAAGGCCGGCTCGATCTCGACGACACGGTCTCGACGGTGCTCGGTGACGTCGGCTACGGCGACCGTACGATTCGCTCGCTGCTGGCCCACAACTCCGGCATGCAGGCAGAGCCGAACGGCTCCTGGTGGGAGCGCTCGCCCGGGCTCACGTTCGAGGAGCTCGCGGCGGCCAACGCCGACTCGGCCGGCGTACTCCCGGTCGGGCAGCAGTTCCACTACACGAACCTGGCCTTCGGACTGCTCGGCGAGATCGTGGCCCGGCTGCGCGGTGCCACCTGGTGGGAGTGTGTCCAGACCCGGATCCTCGATGTGCTGGGCATGAGCCGGACGTCGTACCAGTTCGAGGGCGTCCACGCGCAGGGCACCAGCATCGATCCCTACACCGGGGAACTGATCGAGGAACCGCACCCGGACACCGGTGCGATGGCCCCGGCCGGGCAGATGTGGAGCACCGTGGCCGACCTGGCGACGTACTGCGTGTTCCTGCTCGACGGGCACCCCGACATCTTGTCGAAGGCTCGCCTCGAGGAAGCGTTCATTCCGCAGTCCGCGGCCCTGGCGACCGGACTCGAGTCTGCCCACGGGTTGGGCTTCCAGATGCACCGTGGGGGTTCGGGCGTGCTGGTCGGCCACACCGGGTCCATGCCGGGCTTCGTGGCCTCCTGCTTCGTCGACCGGATCAGGCGCACCGGCTTCGTGGCCTTCGCGAACGCGATGACGGGCCTGCCGGCAACGGGGATCGCCACCACCCTGGCTGAGGAGCTGGAGGTGTCGGAGCCGACCGTGCCCGAGCCGTGGCGGCCCTCGGCGGAGGTGCCCGACCTGGTGCGGGAGATCGTCGGTGTCTGGCACTGGGGCCCCACCCCGATGGTGTTCGGCTGGGAGGGCGACCAGCTCGTCGTACGCCGCAACGGAGTGGTCGGCTACCGCTACCGCCTGGACGGTGATCGCCTGGTCGGCACGGCCGGCTACCAGACCGGCGAGACCCTGCAGGTGGTGCGCAACGAGGACGGCTCGATCAACCACCTCGACCTGGCCACCTTCATCTTCACCCGCACGCCGTACGACCCGGACGCGCCCATCCCCGGTGGAGTCCCCGGCCGCTGAAAGCGGTTTGCGCGTCCTGCTGCCCGGGGTAAGCATGTGCGCATGACGTTGACGCCACACTTCGCTCCGTTCGGGCTACGGATCACCGCGGGGCCACTCGAGCTGGTCCCGGTGACCGACGACGTGATTCCGGAGCTGGTCGAGCTGGCGCTCGAGGGCATCCACCCACCGGACACGATGCCGTTCCAGGAGCCGTGGAGCATCGCGCCACGTCGGGAACTGGGCTTCAACATGGCGCAGTACTACTGGCAGCAGCGCGCCGACTTCGGGCCCGGTGAGTGGTCGCTCAACTTCGGTGTGCGCTTCGAGGGGGAGCTGGTCGGTTGCCAGGACCTGCGGGCCACCAAATTCCGGGTGACCAGGACCGCCGAGTCGGGCTCATGGCTCGCGATGAAGCATCAGGGCCGTGGCATCGGGACCCGGATGCGTCAGGCGATCTGCGCCTTCGGCTTCGATGAGCTCGGCGCCACGGAATTGACCTCGGGCGCCTTCGTCGACAACCCCGCCTCTCTCGCGGTCAGTCGCAAGGTCGGCTATCGCACGAACGGCACCGAGCGACGCAAACGGCGCACCGGCGAGCTCGCCCATCTGCAGCACCTGGCGATCTCGGAGCAGGACCTGGTCCGCGGAGAGCCGATCACGGTGGAAGGGGCGGGTGCCCTGCGCAGCCTGCTGCTCCTCGACGATGACTGATCCCTGGGCGGCACACTTCCCGCGGCTGTTTTCCGAACAGTACGTCGATTACGCCGATGCCGTGGTCACCTGCACGTCCGAGGTGCCTCCAGACGCACTGGTGGCACGTCTGCACATGGTTGCGCACGACCAGCACGGCAACGTGGTGGTGTGCCGCAGCAGGCAGGGGTGGCGATTCCTGCCGGGCGGCACACGTGAGCCGGCAGAGACAGTCGCTGCCCTGGCGCGGCGGGAGCTCATGGAGGAGGCCGGGGTCGAACTGGAAGCGGGCCCGTCAATCTTTGCTTCTCTGGAAGCACATCTGAGGCGGCCCCAGCCCCATCGGGCCCACCTTCCGCATCCCATAGCGCACTGGGCCTTCGCGACGGCTCGAGTGCTGTCGATCGGACCACCGACCAACCCTCCAGACGGGGAGGACGTGGTGGAGGTGCTGGCCCTCCCGTCCGAGCAGGCGGCGGCATGGCTCGATGAATACGACCCGACGCACGGCGACATGGTGCGGCTGGCTGTGAAGATAGGGTTGCTCAGGAGCTAGGCACACGCACGTGCTGGCCGTGAGCGCTCCAGAAGGTCCCATTCTGCACCGGAAAATGGGACGTTTCGCAGCGCTCACGGGCGCCGAGGCGTCAGGCCTTGGTGAGCACGCAGTCGGCCAGCACGGGGGAGCCGTTGCGCTGTTCGTGCTCGCTGGCGATGGTGGCGCTGATCAGCACTCGATCGCCCTCGTCCCAGGTCTGTACCCGGATCGTCTCGCCCGGGAACACGACGCCGGCGAAGCGGGCCGAGAATCCGCCGACCTGAGCAGCTTCACCGTCGAGCACCAGGTCCGTGACCTCGCGCAGCACGATCCCGTAGGAGCACAGTCCGTGCAGGATCGGAGCCGGGAAACCGGCGCCCTTCGCGAAGGCCGGGTCGATGTGCAGCGGGTTGCGGTCGCCGCACAACCGGTAGAGCGCAGCCTGCTGCGGCGTCACGGCGTACGACGTCTCCGCGTCGGCGTCACGTGAGGGGAGCTCGATCTTGGTCGCAGGTCCGCGCTCGCCACCCCAGCCGCCCTCGTTGCGCACGAAGATGCTGGAACGCACCGTCCACAGGTGCGTGCCGGACTCGTCGAAGGCCTCACCCTCCTGGACGATGACCGCGGCCTTCCCCTTGTCCCACACGTCGGAGATCTTGGTCCTGAGGGTGGCGGTTCCGGCGGTCGGGATCGGTGCGTGCACCACGACCTCCTGCGAGCCGTGCAGCACGAACTGCAGGTCGATGTCGCAGCCGGGCAGGTCGAGCGACGGGGCAGCGGTCTCGTGGAACGTGGGTGCCACCACGCCGAAGGACGGCAGCACCTGCAGGTTCTCGTCGTCGAAGGTCCAACGCAATGCACCGGAGTCGGTGTTGTCGCCCGGGCGAGCCCCGGCACCGATGCCGAGGTGATAGAGCAGCACGTCGGACTCGTTCCAGGAGAACGTGCGGTCGGGGAGCTGGGCGCCGACGGCGACCGAAGTGTCGATGGGCATGCTTGGGGCCTTTCGGATACCGGGTTGTGGTTGCGAGCCGGGCTCGTTCTCGGCCCGTTCGACCACCGTCACGTTGTCAGGCGGTGGAGTCCCGTGGTGCAGCCCCTCCCGCTGTCCGGGAGTCGGCGCGGGTGGAGTCAGCGATGTCGTTGGCGGCGATCCACGCGAAGGTGATGGCCGGGCCGATGGTGGCACCGGCGCCGGCGTACGTGCGTCCCATCACTGCCGAGGAGACGTTGCCGGTGGCGTAGAGGCCTTCGATCACCGAACCGTCCGGTCGCAGCGCACGCGCCCTGGCGTCCGTGACGATGCCGCCCTTGGTGCCGAGATCACCGGGGACCATCCTCACCGCATAGAACGGGCCCTGCTCGATGGCGCCGAGGGACGGGTTCGGCTTGACCCGCGGGTCGCCGTAGTAGCGGTCGTACGCCGAGTCGCCTCGGCCGAAGTCGAGGTCCTTGCCGGTGCGGGCATAACCGTTGAAGGTGGCGACGGTCTGCGCCAGGGCGTCGGCCGGGACGCCGATCTTCTCGGCCAGACTCTCGAGGGTGCCGGCCTTCACGATCACGCCCTCCTTGAGCCAACGTCCCGGGAACGGCTGGCGTGGCCCGAGGCCGGCAAAGAGATAGCGGTTGCGGTAGCGCTGGTCGATGATCATCCAGCTGGGGAAGTGGTCGATGCCGGTCTTCTCGGCGGACTCGTACATCGTGTGCACCGCGTCGACGTACGGCGCCGCCTCGTTGCCGTAGCGCAGGCCGGCCTGGTTGACGATGATCGAACCGGGCAGGTTGCGCTCGGCCAGGCAGAACCACGGGCCACTGGGCAGGGGAATCGACGGCCCCCACCAGGCGTCGTCCATCAGGGCAAGCTCGGCGCCATGCTTCTCACCGGCGACGATGCCGGCGCCCGTGTTGCCGGCTGCGCCGGTGGTCCACTCGGTGCCGATCGGGGCCCTCTGGTGCTTCTTGCGCATCTCCTCGTTGTGCTCGAAGCCGCCACAGGCGAGGATCACGCCGCGGCGCGCGGTCAGCACCTGCTCGGAGCCGTTGCGGGTGACCACCACACCGGTGACCCGGCCGTCCTCGACCTCGAGGTCGGTGAGCGGGGTCTCGTACCAGACCGGAATGTCCCGGTCGAGCAGTCCCTTCCGCATGCCGATCATCATCGCCATGCCCATGCCGTACATCCGCTTGCCGCGAGCCATCGTGATCATCCGGGAGAGGAAGACCTTGAGCATGGTGATCGGACCACGAATCGTGCGCATGCCCAAGGAGATCTTGCGGAAGTCTGCCTGGGTGACCACCATGCCGGCCGGAGCCTTCGTGTAGGACTTCGTCAGTCGCTTGAGCTCGTCGCCGATCACGTTCCCGTCGATCGGTCGTGGCTCGACGCTGCGACCGCTGGCCTTGCCGCCGGTGGCTTCGGGGTAGTAGTCGCTGTACTGCGGGACCCACGTGAAGTCGGCCGCGGAGTGGTCCCGGACGAACCGAAGCGCAGCCGGCCCGTTCTCGACGAAGGCGTCGATCCGGTCACGGGGCACCTCGTCGCCGATGATCTCGTAGAGGTAGCGCTTCACCTCGGAGTCGGGCTGGGACTGGCCCGCCTTCTCCAGGGCGTAGTTGTTCGGGATCCAGACACCGCCGCCGGAGCGCGCGGTCGAACCGCCGAATCCGTCGGTGCTCTCGATGACCAGGGTGTCCAGGCCGCGCTCGTGCGCGGCCAGGGCGGCGGTGAATCCTCCACCGCCGGTGCCGACGACGATCACGTCGTACTCGGTCTTCGACACGATTCCTCCGGGTTTCGTCCGCTCTCGCGGTGGCCAGCTTGCCCAAAAACTGTAACAGGTTCTCGCGTCAAACGAGAACGTGTTCTAGTATTGAGCCATCACCAGATCTACTGCCAGGAGGCAGACATGTCGAAGGAAGTCCTCGACGGAGTGCGCGACCTGCTCCCGACGTTCCGAGAGCGGGCTGACGAGACCGAGAAGCTGCGCCAGGTGCCCGACGCATCCGTGAAGGCGCTGGCCGAGACCGGGTTCTTCCGGATGCTCCAGCCGAAACGCTTCGACGGTCTGGAGAGCGACCCCGTCGACTTCTTCACCGCGGTCAAGGAGATCGCCTCCGCCGACGGTTCGACCGGCTGGATCTCCTCGGTCCTCGGCGTGCACCCGTGGCAGGTCGCGCTCTTCCCCGACGAGGCCCAGCAGGCCGTGTGGGGCGAGGACACGGCGACGCGGCTGTCCTCCTCCTACGCACCGACGGGCAAGGCGACGCTGACCGAGGGTGGCTATCTGCTCTCGGGCAAGTGGTCGTTCTCGTCCGGGTCGGCCCACGCCACCTGGGTGCTGCTCGGCGGGCTGGTCTTCAACGACGAGGACAACGTGGTCGACTTCAAGACCTTCATGGTCCCTCGGGAGAACTACGAGATCGTCGACGTCTGGAACGTCGTCGGCCTGCGCGGCACCGGCTCCAACGACATCGTGGTCAAGGAGGTCTTCGTGCCGGAGAGCTTCACGCTCTCGATGTCCGACACGGGTCGCTGCTTCGGGCCGGGCCAGGAGCAGAACGACAGCAACCTCTACAAGCTGCCCTTCCACTCGCTGTTCACCTCCACCATCACCACACCCATCGTCGGCATGGCCAGTGGCGCCTACGCCGAGCACGTCGACATGCAGCAGCAGCGAGTGCGCGCGGCGTACCTCGGTGAGAAAGCGTCTTCCGACCCGTTCGCTGCGGTGCGTATCGCGCGCGCCGGTTCCGAGATCGATGCCGCGTGGGCGCTGCTGATGAGCAACATCCGCGAGGAACAGGCACAGGTCGAGAAGGGCGAGAAGATCCCACTCAACCTGCGACTGAGGGTCCGTCGCGACCAGGTGCTGGGCACCCAGCGGGCCATCGATGCAATCGACGCGTTGTTCGAGGCCTCCGGTGGCCGGGCACTGGCCGAAGGCACCTACCTGCAGCGCGCGTGGCGTGACGCGCACGCGGGCCGGGTGCACGCCGCAAACGATCCCGAGCGGGCGCTGAAGATGTTCGGCGATCTGGAGTTCGGGCACAAGATCGACCCGGGGATGTACTGACCGTGACGCTGACGCAGGACGACGTACGCCGCACCGCGACGGTGGACGGCGTCACCCTCAACTACTACGAGGCCGGCCCGTCGGTCGAGGAGGTTGCCCAGCAACCGTCACGAGACCAGGGGAGCAGGCTGCCGCTGGTCATGCTGCACGGTGGCGGCCCCGGAGCCTCCTCGTGGTCAAACTTCGGCAGTGCCCTGCCCGGCTTCGCCCGGGACTTCCGCACCATCCTGATCGACCAGCCGGGGTTCGGCGGCTCCGACAAGCCGGCTGTGGAGGGCAACTACTTCCGCTTCTCCGCGAAGTACGTCGTCGGGCTGCTCGACCAGCTCGGCATCGATCGCTTCCACCTCCTGGGCAACAGCCTCGGTGGCGGCACCGCGGTACGCCTGGCGCTGGAGCACCCCGAGCGGGTCGCCCGCCTGGTGCTGATGGGCCCGGGCGGGCTGTCGCTCAACCTCTTCCATGCCGACCCGACAGAGGGCGTCAAGGCGCTGATGAACTTCGGCGCCGACCCGACCCGTGACAACCTGCGTGCCTTCATCTCCACCATGGTGGTGAACCAGGCGCTGGTCACCGATGAGCTCGTCGAGGAGCGGTACGTCGACGCGACCGCCCCGGGCTCGCGAGAGGCGATGGCATCGATGGGAGCCTCGTTCTGGAACCCCGACACCTACGAGGACGGGATGCTGTGGCGCGAGGCCCACCGGCTGCGCCAGCACACCCTGCTCACGTGGGGTCGAGAGGATCGGGTCAACCCGCTCGACGGCGCGTTGGTGGCGCTGAAGACTATCCCCAAGGCGCAGCTCCACGTCTTCCCGAACTGCGGTCACTGGGCCCAGATCGAGGCGGCCGAGGAGTTTCGACAGGTGGCCACTGCGTTCCTGTCCAACCATGTGGAGAGAACCCGCCGCGGAGCGGCGACTGGAGGCGCAGAGTGACGATCGACATCAAGTCCATGGGCTACGTGCGTGTGGCATCGAGCGACCTCGAGCAATGGCGCCACTTCGCCGGCAAGGTGCTCGGGTTGGCCGAGGGGCGCGGTCCGGATCCGGAGAACCTCTACTACCGCATCGACGAGGTCTCGGCGCGACTGGTGGTCTTCCCCTCCGACGTCGACCGCCTGGAGGCCACCGGCTGGGAGGTCGCCGACCACCAGGCCCTGCAGGAGGCACGTGAACACCTGCAGAAGGCAGGCGTGCCGTTCGAGGAGGGCACCGCCGAGGAGCTGGCCGAACGCCGGGTGCAGGAGCTGCTGCGCTTCCAGGACCCCTGGGAGAACGTCTTCGAGCTCTTCCACGGCATCACGTATGAATCGCGCCCGGTGGTCACGCCGTACGCCGCGAAGTTCGTCACTGGCGACCAGGGCATGGGGCACATCGTCGTACCGGTCACCGACGACGTGGAAGCACTGCGGTTCTACACCGAGGTGCTCGGCTTCCGACTGCGTGACTCCATGAGCATGCCGGGGGAGTTCGTCGGCAAGGAGCCGGGATCCAAGGTCTGGTTGCGCTTTCTGGGGGTCAACCCCCGCCACCACTCCCTGGCGTTCCTGCCGATGCCTAACCCGAGCAAGTGCGTGCACATCATGCTCGAGGTCGACAGGCTCGACGACGTGGGCCGTGCCCTGGAACGGGTGAAGAAGCACAAGGCACCGCTGAGTGCGACCCTCGGTCGGCACATGAACGACGAGATGGTCTCGTTCTACGTGAGGTCACCGGGCGGCTTCGACGTGGAGTTCGGCACCGAGGGCCTGCAGGTCGACGACTCACGCTGGGTTGCGCGCGAGTCCACCGCGGTCTCCTACTGGGGGCATGACTTCGGTGGCGGAGCCTGACGACACAATGGGTGCCATGACCGATCGAGACATCCCGTCCGGGATGAGTGACGACGCACGCGAGTCGTGGCCTCCGCCCGCCCTGATCGAGTCCTTCCTCGGGAACTTCAACTTCGAGTTCCGTCCCGGTGAGGACGCAGACATCGCCGACACAGCGGCCGCCCAGGCCGCGGCGCGTCGGTTCCGTGACGTGCTGGGTCGCTATGCGAGCGGGGTCACCGTGGTCACGTCGATGTCCGACGACGAACCGGTCGGGATGACCTGCCAGTCGTTCTCGTCGGTGTCGCTCGACCCGCCGCTGGTCACGTTCATCCCGGCCAAGACCTCGCGGGCCTGGCCGTTGATGCAGCGTGCCGGTCACTTCTGCGTGAACTTCCTGTCCGACGGGCAGGAGGCGCTCTCGAACACGATGGCCAGTCGGGGTGTCGACAAGTTCGCCGGCCTCGAGTGGTCCCTGTCGAAGACCGGTGCGCCGATGTTCGACGGCATCGTGGGCCACGTCGACTGCACCATCCACGCCGTTCATGAGGCCGGAGACCACTACATCGTGGTCGGACGGGTGCAGGACATGGACTTCAGGGTCGACGCCGACGGATCTTCGCCCGACCCGTTGCTCTACTTCCAGGGCGCCTACCGCACTCTCGGCTGAGACGCCGGCCACGGAGCGACGCCACGTGTCACACTCTCTGCCGTGAGCCAGGACGACTTCGACGCCGTGGATGCGGAGCTTCCGGCCGACCCCGGCGACGACTTCTCGACACGTCTCGTGCGGCGCTTCCTGCGACTGTGCGAGAGCCCACGGACCCGTGAGCGAATGCTGCGCCTGGTCCGCGCGAGCGTGACCGACGCCAGCTCCGCTCAACGCTTCTACGGCTTCCTCAACAAGCGGATGAACGGCCTCATGGGGCGCCGGGTCCACTTGTCCACCTCACGGATCGAGCTGGTGGGCTCGCAGCTGATCGGGCTGGCGATGCTGCGCTACGTGCTCGAGGTGGATCCGGTGGCCTCGATGAGCATCGACGAGCTGGTGCCGATGGCAGCCGCCGGAGTCAGGGGCGTGCTGCGCAGCGAGCCCGGCGTCGATGACAGGAGGGATGCGGACGGCGCCGCCGATCGCCCCGACGTTGCGGAGCTGCTCACCGGATATCGAGCCACGGGCCGCCCCCTCTGAACCTGCCGCACGGCCCTAGCGCTTGAAGGCCGGCTTCTCCTTCGCCAGGAACGCGCGGACACCTTCTCGGAAGTCACTGCCGGTGTAGACCTCGCGGAGCAAGGCGTCGTCCCCGTCGGGTGCCTTCTCGAGCAGGTCTGCCCGGGCCACGAGCTGCTGCTTCGTGGCGCTGAGCGTGACACCGGAAGCCCGGCCGATCCCCTCGACCACGTTGGCCACCTCGGCATCCAGGTCGTCGGTGACGGACATCAACGCGCCCACGGCGTATGCACGGTCGGCGTCGACCAGCCGGGAGGCGAGCAGCATCTCCCTGGTCAGGGACTCGCCGAAGACCGCGGCGCACCGGTAGACGATGGGAGCAGCCAGGGCATTGCCGAGGGTGCGGGCGATCGGATAGCCGAATCGTGAGCCCGGGGTGGCGATGCGCAGGTCGCAGTGGGTGGCCACCGCCAGCCCACCGCCGACACAGACGCCGTCGATCGCGGCGATGGTGACCTGCGGCAGGGCGAAGAGCTTCTGCAGCAGTTCACGGATCCAGTTCTCGTAGGCAACCGCATCGGCCTCGAGGAAGTCGGAGATCTCGTTGCCTGCGGCGAAGGCCCGACCTCCCGCACCCCGCAGCACCACCACCTTGGTCGACGAGTCGTCGGCGAGCTCGTCGCAGAGGTGGCGGATGCCGGCGTACATCGCCTGGGTGAAGGCGTTGTGGCGCTCGGGCCGGTTGAAGGTGACGGTCACTGCTCCGTGGGTGCGGGAGATCTCGAGTTCATCAGGCACGAGGGCAGCGTACGGGGAGCCGCCGGGGCACCCAGACCTGCGTACCGTGGACGAGACGGGGTGAGTCGGCGTCTGCACATGCGGCCACGTGTACCGATGAACGGGAAGAACCACCCGCCGCCGCCCGGCGCGAGCGTGAACTGATCAACTCGATGGTCCTTCTGCCCGTTCATCGGTACGTCGCACCGACGCGGCGTGCGCACGCGGTGCAGTGAGCCGGAGCGCGCTGGGTCAGGCAGTCACGCGCGCGTCACGATGGCCGGCGCCCCGTGTCATTCGGCGAGAGCGGTGATCGCCTCGTGGATGTCGAGCGTGCGTTGGGCGGACTCGACGTGGAGGTTCTCCACCATCTTGCCGTTGTAGGTCACGACGCCGGACCCCTTGCCGTCCTCGAACGCCTGGATCAGTCCCCGGGCATCCTCGACGGCCTGCTCGGAGGGGGCGAACGCGGTGTTGGCACCCTCGACCTGGCCGGGGTGGATCAGGGTCTTCCCGTCGAAGCCCATCTCGCGGCCCTGCTGACACTCGGCCAGGAAACCGTCGAGGTTCTTCACGTCGTTGTAGACACCGTCGATGACGGCGATGCCGGCAGCACGGCCGGCCAGCAGCGCGGTGTGCAGGCTCGGCAGGATCGGCTGACGACCGGGCACGTGCTCGGCGTAGAGCTCCTTGACCAGATCGTTCGTGCCGAGCACGAACGCGCCGAGTCGCTCGGAGGCACGAGCGATCGCGAGTGCATCGAGGATCGCGATCGGAGTCTCGACCATGGCCCAGAGCTTGGTGTGCTCGGGGGCTCCGGCCTTCTCCATCGCGGCGACGAGCTGCTTGACCTCGTCGGCGGAGTTGACCTTGGGCACCACGATCGCGGCCGGGCCGGCCTTGGACGCGGCCTCGATGTCGGCGTCGTGCCACTCGGTGCCGATGCCGTTGACCCGGATGGTCACGGTGCGTCGGCCATAGTCACCGCTGGCCGCCGCGGCTGCCGCAGTCTCGCGCGCCGCCGGCTTGGCATCGGGAGCGACCGCGTCCTCGAGGTCGAGGATCAGGCCGTCGCAGGCGATGGACTTGGCCTTCTCCAGCGCCCGCTCGTTGGAGCTGGGCATGTAGAGCACGGAGCGAAGGGGGGTGAACTCGGTCATGTCAGGCCTCCGGCGTCTCGATGGCGTCGTAGAGCTCCTTGAGCTCGGGGTCGATGGCGGCCAGCTGGTCGGCCAGCTCGACCTGCACCAGGCACTGCTTGAGTGAGGCGTCGTCCTCCATCTTGCCGTCGATCATCACCGCACCGGTGCCGTCGCCCATGGCGGCGATCACCCGACGGGCGTGGGTGACGTCCTCGACGCTCGGTGCGAAGACCCGGTTGGCGATGCCGATCTGCACGGGGTGCAGCGACCAGGCGCCGACGCAGCCGAGGAGGAACGCGTTGCGGAACTGGTCCTCGCAGGCCACGGTGTCCTTGATGTCACCGAACGGACCCCAGTAGGGGAAGATCCCGTGCATCACGCAGGCGTCGACCATGCGCGCGATCGTGTAGTGGTAGAGGTCCTGCTGGTACGTCGAGCGCTCGGCGTCGTAGGCGAAACCGCCGTCGTCGGTGCGCGGGGCATCGCCTCGCACCAGGTAGCCGGGGTGGGGCCCACCGACACGGGTGGTCTTCATCCGGCGATCGGCGGCCAGGTCGGCCGGGCCGAGGGAGAGACCCTGCATCCGCGGCGAGGCTCCGCAGATCTCCTCGATGTTCGCCACGCCACGGGCAGTCTCGAGGATGGCGTGCACCTGGATCGGCTTCTCGATGCCGACCTTGGCCTCGAGCTGGGCGAGGATCCGGTCGATGTAGTGGATGTCTTCGGCGCCCTGGACCTTGGGCACCATGATGACGTCGAGCTTGTCGCCGATGGCCGGCACCAGGGTGGTCAGGTCATCGAGCACCCAAGGGGAGTCGAGGGAATTGATCCGAGTCCAGAACTGGGTCGGCCCGAAGTCTGTCTCCTGGCCGATCCTGACCAGGCCGTTGCGGGCCTTCTCCTTGTTCTCGGCCTTGACTGCGTCCTCGAGGTTGCCCAGGAGGACGTCGGTGGTGCCGACCATGGCCGGGATCTTCGCCGCCATCTTCTCGTTGCCGGGATCGAAGAAGTGGATCGCCCGGGACGGGCGGGCCGGAATCTCACGCAGTGGTGCGGGGGCACCCACCGCGAGTGGGGCGAAGAAGTCCTTGGCGGTTCGCAACGTTCTGCTCCTCGAAGAGTGTGTGCGGACGCGCCGCCTCGACGGCACGGCCGGTTTCAGGGCGAACCTAGCAGGGCTCGGGCCTGTTCAGGTATGACCCTTCACACGCGAGACATCGGGGAAGTCCCGGGGTGCTTCTAAGGCATCTTCCCGATGTGTCGGGCTACCTCAGACCGCCACTGTGAGGGGGTGTCCACACCTCCCTGCAGTCAGGAACCCCAACTGTTCTTCGCCGAGCACCCGGCGGCCCTCAATCGCGCGCGTGAGTTGTGCGCGACGTGCCCGTTGCTCGCCGAATGCCTCGCCGGAGCGCTCGAGCGGCAGGAGCCGTACGGCGTCTGGGGTGGCCAGATCCTGGTTCAGGGGCAGGTGGTGGCGGAGAAGCGCGGCCGAGGTCGCCCCCGCAAGGACGCCGCCTGATCCGCCCCTGCCCGTCGGACGCCTCACCCAAAGCGCCGTCGTGCGCAGTCTGTTGACCGACCGGCCCAGGCTTCAGGGACCTCCCACTAGAGAGTGAGGCGTGCGCGGTGGGTGTGTGCCTGCCCGAACAGCTGGGAGAGCGCGTGTGCGCGCTTGAAGACGAGCTGGGCGTCGTGCTCCCAGGTGATCGCGATGCCACCGTGCAGCTGGACGGTCTCGGAGGCGATCTTGTCGAGGGCATCGGAGCACCACGACTGCGCGATGGCCGCACGCTCAGCGAGCGTGGCCGCTGTGGCTTCCGTCCGTTGCTCCAGATGGGAGGCGGCGGCTGCAGTGGCCGCCCAGGAGGCTGAACGGGACGTCTCCACGAGGACCAACATGTCGGCCATCCGGTGCTTGAGCGCCTGGAAGGAGCCGATCGGGCGACCGAACTGCTCGCGTTCCTTGGCGTAGGCCACCGTCATCTCGAGTCCGCGTTGGGCAGTCCCGACCTGGAGCGCAGTGGCCAATGCCGCGGCCACGTCGCGCAACGGGCCCTCCGGTGCCGGTGGCGCGTCGACGGGTGCCAGGCGCAGCGTCTGGTCGACCGTGACCGCCCCGGACTCGGGAGCCTCGACGAGCCTGAGCCCGTCGTCGACCGCGAAGACGTAGTCGGCGCCTGCGGCGTCCAGAACGGTGGCCGGGTCGATCACCACGGTGGCCCGTGCCCCGGCCGCGATCTCGGAGAGGAACTCGCCCTGGTCGGCCTCGGTGCCGTGCAGCCGAACGGCGGCAACCGCGATGGTGGATGCGAGCAGGGGCGAGGGGGTCAGCGTCCGGCCCAGCTCCTCGAGCACGACCGCCGACTCGAACAGGGTCGCGCCGGCGCCGTCGTACTGCTCCGGGACGGCGAGCGCCGACACCCCGACCTGCTCGCACAGCATCGACCACAGGCGTACGTCGTAGCCCGTGTCCGAGTCGATCGCGGCACGCACGGCCTGGCTGTCGCTGTGCTTTCCCAGCAGGCCGCGGATCATGCCGGCCAGCTCGACCTGGTCCTCGGAGAGCCCGAAGTGCATCTCAGGCTCCCGTGGCGACGAGTGCGTCGAGGACGCGTTGGCGGTGGTGTGCGGTGGTGCCCCAGGCCGAGACCAACGCGCGGACCTTGGTGATCCAGATGCTCAGGTCGAACTCCTGCGTGTAGCCGATCGCCCCGTGCACCTGCAGCCCGACCCGCGAGGCACGGTAGGCGGCCTCGGCGCAGGCGACCTTCGCCGCGGACACATCGCGGGCGCCGTCCCGTGAGTGCAGCGACAGTGCGGCGCCGTGGACCAGGGGGCGGGCGAAGTCGAGCGCGATGCGTACGTCGGCCAGCTGGTGCTTGATCGCCTGGTAGGAGCCGATCTCCCGGCCGAACTGCCTGCGCTGCTTCACGTACGCGACGGAGTCGGCGAGCAGGCGCTCACCGGCGCCGAGCAGTTGCGCGGCGGTGGCGAGAGCCGCCTGGTCGAACGCGGCCTCCGGGGTGGCCTCGACTCCGAGTGGCTCTCCCGGGGTCACCTCGCAGAGCCGGCGGGTGGCGTCGACGGATGACCTGGTGCCGGTCACGCTTGCCTCGACCAGTTCGCGATCGGTCACGGCGAGCACCAGTTCCGCGGCCTCGCCGTCCAAGGCGTAGGGCGTGTGCGGAGGTGCCGCAACGGTGGCAACCGTGCCGGAGGCGAGGCGCTCGAGCAGCGACGGGTCGGAGACCAGCGCCGGCAGGAACGCCGCAGACTCGACCCACGGGCCCGGGATGCCGTGGCGGCCGAGGGCTTCGAAGGCGATGACGAGCTCGACCGGGCTGGCGCCCATGCCGCCAGCCTGTTCCGGCACCACCAGGGCATTGACGCCCTGATCGGCCAGCCGGGCCCAGAGCTTGAGCCCGGCTCCGCTCTCGCCGGCGGCCCAGGCGCGAGCCACCGCGACCGCGTCGGACGCAGTGAGGAGCTTGTCGAGGGTGCTGGCGAACGACTCCTGCTCGGCAGTGAGGACGAACTTCATCAGCGGGCTCCCTTCGGCTCGCGGGGCAGGCCGAGGATGCGCTCGGCCACGATGTTGCGCTGGATCTCGTTCGTGCCGGCATAGATCGGGCCGGACAGCGAGAAGATGTAGCCGTCGGTCCAGGTCGACGCGACCTCCGACTCCGGGCCGAGCAGGTCTAGTGCGGTCTCGTGCAGGGCCACGTCGAGCTCGGACCAGAAGACCTTGTTCACCGAGCCGGCGGCCCCCATCGCGCCGCCATCGGCCAGCCGGGTCACGGTGCCCCAGGTGTAGAGGCGGTAGGCCTGGGCCTTGATCCAGGCATCCACGACACCATCGGCTGCTCGGCTGGCCCCGTCGCCTGCCGACGAAGTCGTGAAGAGCTCGACGAGCCGGTCGGCGGCGGCGCAGAACCGGCCGGGGGAGCGCAGCGAGAGGCCGCGCTCGTTGCCGGCGGTGCTCATCGCCACCCTCCAGCCGTCACCGGGTGCGCCGAGCACGTCGGCGTCGGGCACGAAGACGTCGTCGAAGAAGATCTCCGCGAAACCGGCCTCGCCGTCGAGTTGGGCGATGGGGCGCACGGTGATCCCATCGGAGTCCAGGGGGAACAGGAAGTAGGTCAGGCCACGGTGGCGCTCGGCCGACGGATCGGAGCGAAACAGCCCGAAACCCCAATGGGCGAAGGCGGCGCGTGACGACCACGTCTTCTGGCCGTTGAGCACCCAGCCGCCGCGAGCGTCGTCGCGCGTGGCGGTCGACTTCAGGGAGGCGAGGTCGGAGCCCGCCTCTGGCTCGGACCAGGCCTGCGCCCAGACCTTCTCACCGGTGGCCATCGTGGGCAGGAACCGTTGCTGCTGCTCGGGCGTGCCGTGGTCGAAGATGATCGGTGCGAGCAGGAAGATGCCGTTCTGCGAGACCCGGCCGGGTGCGCCCGCGCGGTAGTACTCCTCCTCGAAGATCACCCACTCCACGAGCGACGCTTCACGGCCGTGGAACTCGCGGGGCCACGAGACCACCGACCAGCGGGCAGCGGAGAGCTTGGCCTCCCATTCACGGTGCGCCTCCCAACCCTCGGCGGTGTCCATCGATGGCAGCGCCTCGGCGGGCACGTTCTCGCTCAGCCAGGCTCGGGCCTCATCGCGGAACGCGTGTTCCTCCGGGGTGAGTTCCAGGTCCATCAGTTCCCTTTCGCTTCGTGAGGTGCCGAGCCGGCTCTCAACTCGTTCTTGAGGACCTTGCCGGAGAGGTTGCGGGGGAGTGCCTCGACGAACTCCACCGACCGGGGGGCCTTGAAGTTCGCCAGTCGTCCGCGGGCGAACTCGATCACTTCGGCCTCGCTCACCGCGGCGTCGGTACGGCGTACGACGTAGGCCTTGCCGACCTCGCCCATGCGCTCGTCGGGTACGCCGATCACGGCGGCCTCCACGACACCGTCCAGACGGGCCAGGGCCTGCTCGACCTCGGCTGGGTAGACGTTGAAGCCGCCCGAGATGTACATGTCCTTGAGCCGGTCGGTGATGCGCAGGTAACCGGCCTCGTCGACTGCACCGATGTCGCCGGTGTGGAGCCAACCGTCGGCGTCGATGGCAGCAGCGGTCGCCTCCTCGTCGTCGAGGTAGCCCAGCATCACCATCGGGCCACGGAACTGCACCTCACCGTCTTCGTCCGGGCCGCGCACCTCACCGCTCTCCGGATCGGCGATGCGCATCTCGAGCCCCTCGACGGCTCGCCCGCAGGTGGTGGCGACGACGTCGTCGGCGTCTCCGGGGCGGCACATGGTGGCCGTGACGCACTCGGTCATCCCGAACGCGGTGATGACGAGCTCGAAGGAGAGCTCGGTCTGCATCCGCTCCACGAGAGCCACGGGCACTGACGCCGCACCGGTGTTGGCCACCCGGAGGGACGAGGTGTCAGTGGTCGCGAAGGACGGTGCCTCGAGGAGTGAGTGGAAGATCGCCGGAGCACCCGGGAGCACGGTGATCTGCTTGTCCTCGATCAGCTGCAGGGTCTGCTCGGCGTCGAAGGCGGCCACCGGGAGGATCGTGCAGCCGGTGAGCACACCGGTGACGAGTCCGACCTTGTAACCGTAGGAGTGGAAGAACGGGCTGATCACGAGATACCGGTCGGCCTCGTCGATGCCCAGAGTGCGGGCCCACACGTCGGAGGCAGCAACGGTCTGGCGGTGTGCGGTGAGGACTCCCTTCGACCGCCCCGTGGTGCCGGAGGTGAAGAGGATGTCGGCGACGTCGTCGGGGGAGACGGCGTCGGCGATCGCCTCGATCTGCTCGAGTGGTACCGACGAGCCGACCTCGGGCAGGTCGTCGAATCCGGTGGTGCCGGGCACGGACCCCTCGCCGATGCGAACGAGGGCCCGCACCGACGGCAGCCCCTCGACCACGTCGCCCTCTGCGCCGAGCTCGGACGCCCCGGACAGCTCGACGGCTGCTTCGTTCAGCTCCGCGATCTGCTCGCGACCCAGGAACCCGTCGGCGACGACGACCAAGGTGGCGGCGGTCCGCTCCACGACGTCGGCGACCTCGTGGCCGCGGTAGCGGGTGTTCAGCGGGACCAGTGTGGCGCCGGCGTAGGAGATGGCCAGACCGGCCACGACCCAGTGCCAGGTGTTGGGTGCCCAGATCGCCACCCGGTCACCGGGACGCACCCCGAGAGCGACGTAGCCACGAGCCGCCGAACGGACCCGCTCGTGGATCTCGGCCCAGGTGAACGTGGTGTCGCCGTCCACCACGGCCGCATTGGCGGCGTACGTCGTGGCAGCGCGGCGGAGGGCGTCGGGCAGGGTCTGCGGGGCTGTCATCCTCGTCCTTCGGGCGTCGGGCATTCTCAAACCAAACAAGTGCTTGGTAGGCTACCTTAGTCGGCAGCTGACCACATGCGAAAGGACTGGGTCATGGATCTGAGCCACTCCGTCGAGGACGAGGACTTCCGTTCCGAGGTGCGGGCCTGGCTGGCCGACAACCTCGTCGGCGAGTTCGCCGAGCTCAAGGGACTCGGCGGCCCGGGCAACGATCTCGAGGCCCACGACGAGCGCCTGGCCTGGGACCGTCACCTGGCTGCGCACGGGTGGACCTGCATCGGCTGGCCGACCGAGCACGGCGGCCGCGGCCTCTCCCTGATGCAGCAGGTGATCTTCCATGAGGAGTATGCCCGCGCCAACGCGCCCGTGCGCGTCAACCACCTCGGCGAGGAGCTGCTCGGGCCCACCCTGATCGCCTTCGGCACGCCGCAGCAGCAACAGCGTTTCCTGCCGAAGATCCGTGCCGTGGAGGAGCTGTGGTGCCAGGGGTACTCCGAGCCCGGAGCCGGCTCCGACCTGGCCAATGTGGCGACGAAAGCTCGCCGCGAGGGGGACGAGTGGATCATCGACGGCCAGAAGGTGTGGACGTCGCTGGCCCAGTTCGCCGACTGGATCTTCGTCGTTGCCCGCACCGAGCCCGGCTCGTCGCGCCACCGGGGATTGAGCTTCCTCCTCGTTCCCACTCAGCAGGACGGGGTCGAGATCCGGGGCATCGAACAGCTGACCAGTGGTGCCGAGTTCAACGAGGTGTTCTTCACCGGCGCCCGCACCCGGGCAGACCTGGTCGTGGGGGAGCCGGGCCAGGGCTGGGGCATCGCGATGGGCCTGCTCGGCTTCGAGCGCGGGGTCTCCACGCTCGGACAGCAGGTGGGCTTCGCACGTGAGTTCGCCGCCGTGGTCGACCTGGCCCGGCGCAACGGCACCATCGACGACCCGGTCATCCGCGACCGGCTGGCCGACGCCAAGGTGGGTCTCGAGGTGATGCGGCTCAACGCCCTGCGTGGGCTCTCCCAGGTGACCGCCGGGTCTGACTCCTCCGCGGCCGGTGGGGCGGGCTCGATCGCCAAGCTGGTCTGGGGGAACTGGCACCGCCGCCTCGGTGAGCTGGCCATGCAGGTCGCCGGCCCCGACGGGCTCACTGCCCGTGGGGCGCCGTACGACCTGGACGCGTTCCAGAAGCTCTTCCTCTTCAGCCGCGCCGACACGATCTACGGCGGGTCGGACGAGATCCAGCGCAACATCCTGTCCGAGCGAGTGCTCGGCCTGCCCCGAGAGCCCAGAGAGGCACGACCATGAGCATCCACCGTCCCGAACAACCAGTCCCCGACTACGTCGCCGGCCACGGGCTCCTGGTCGACAAGGTGGTCGTGGTGACCGCTGCTGCCGGGGCCGGCATCGGCGTTGCCGTCGTACGTCGGGCACTCGAGGAGGGCGCCCGTGCCGTGGTCATCAGCGACACCCACGAACGTCGTCTGGCCGAGGCTGAGGCCGAGCTGGGCAAGGAGTTCGGTCCCGAGCGCGTGCGCAGCCTGGTCTGCGACGTGACCGACGAAGCGCAGGTCGGTGCCCTGCTCGACGCGGCCGACGAGTTCGGTGGCGTCGACGTCATGGTCAACAACGCCGGCCTCGGGGGTGAGGTCAACCTGCTCGAGATGAGCGACGAGCAGTGGCTGAGGGTCCTCGACATCACTCTCAACGGCACCTTCCGTTGCGTCCGGGCCGCAGGCAACCGCATGGTGAAGGTCGGCAAGAAGGGCGTGATCGTCAACAACGCCTCCGTGATCGGCTGGCGTGCCCAGGAAGGCCAGGCCCACTACGCCGCGGCCAAGGCCGGGGTGATGGCCCTGACCCGCTGCGCAGCCCTCGACATGGCCCAGCACGGGATCCGCGTCAACGCGGTCTCCCCGAGCCTGGCCATGCACCCCTTCCTCGAGAAGGTGACCACGCCCGAGCTGTTGGCCGAGCTCAAGCAGCGTGAGGCGTTCGGTCGCGCGGCAGAGCCGTGGGAGGTCGCCAACGTGATGGTCTTCCTGGCCAGCGACTACTCCTCCTACCTCACCGGTGAGGTCATCTCCACGAGCAGCCAGCATGCCTGAGCAGAGCACCGAGAGCAGGCGCGACGAGCTGCTGCGCATCGCCGCCGGCCTCTTCGCGGAGAAGGGGTTCAAGAACACCACGGTGCGCGACATCGCCGATGCTGCCGGGATCCTCTCCGGCAGCCTCTACCACCACTTCGACTCCAAGGAGTCGATGGTCGACGAGATCCTGGTCAGCTTCCAGACCGAGCTGTTCGGCAAGTACGACGAGATCCTGGCCAGCGACCTCGACGCCCGGAGCAAGATCGAGCGCGCCGTACGCCTCTCCTTCGAGACGATCGATGCACGCGGCCCCGAGGTGGCCATCTTCCAGAACGACGCCGACCACCTCGGCAAGTTCGAGCGGTTCAGCTATCTCGCCGAACGCAACAACCAGTCTCGCGAGGTCTGGATGACCCTGCTGCGTGAAGGTCTCGCAGCGGGTGTGCTCCGTCAGGACCTCGACCTGCAGCTCGTCTACCGATTCATCCGCGACACCGTCTGGGTCGCTGTCCGCTGGTACCGACCCGGCGGCGACCTGAGCCACGACGACGTGGCCGACCAATACCTCCACATCCTCCTCGAGGGCATCACAGTAGGGAACTCCTCATGAACCAGGCCTACATCATCGACGCTGTCCGTACGCCGGTCGGCAAGCGCGGCGGCGCCCTGGCCGACATGCACTCGGCCGACCTCGGTGCCCACTCGATCAAGGCACTGCTGGAACGCACCGGGGTGGACCCCGGGGCGGTGGACGACGTGATCATGGGCTGCTGCGACACGATCGGTTCGCAAGCCGGCGACGTGGCCCGCACCGCCTGGTTGGTGGCCGGCCTGCCCGACCACGTTCCCGGAGTGACCATCGACCGCCAGTGCGGCTCGTCGCAGCAGGCCGTGCACTTCGCGGCGCAGGGCGTCATGTCCGGCACCCAGGACCTCGTCGTCGCCGGTGGCCTGCAGAACATGTCGGCCATCCCGATCTCCGCAGCCATGCTGGTCGCCGAACAGTACGGCTTCACCACTCCGTTCGCACAGTCGCCAGGGTGGGTCCAGCGCTACGGCGACGTCGAGGTCTCCCAGTTCAACTCGGCCCAGATGATCGCCGAGAAGTGGGACCTCAGCCGCGAGGAGATGGAGCGGTTCGCCCTCTCGTCCCACGAACGCGCCAGGACCGCGATCGCCGAAGGCCGTTTCCGCAACGAGATCGCACCGGTCACTCTCGCCGACGGCAGCGTCTTCGCCGATGACCAGTGCCCACGCGAGACCTCCCTCGAGAAGATGGCCGGCCTGCAGCCCCTGCAGCCGGGCGGCCGTATCACTGCCGGTGTCGCATCCCAGATATGCGACGGGTCCGCAGCCCTGCTGATCGCCTCCGAAGCAGCGGTCGAGGAGCACGGGTTGAAGCCGCGTGCCCGCATCCATCACCTGTCCGTGCGTGGGGACGACCCGATCTGGATGCTGACCGGTCCGATCACGGCGACCCAGCACGCGCTGGAGAAGACGGGCATGTCGATCGACGACTTCGACCTGTTCGAATGCAACGAGGCGTTCGCCTCGGTCGTGCTGGCGTGGGCGAAGGAGACCGGTGCGCCGCTCGACAAGGTCAACGTCAACGGTGGTGGCATCGCCCTGGGTCACCCGATCGGTGCCACCGGTGCCCGGCTGATGACCACGCTGCTGAACGAGCTGGAGCGCACCGGAGGTCGCTTCGGGCTGCAGACCATGTGTGAGGGTGGCGGCCAGGCGAACGTCACCGTCATCGAGCGCCTCTGACCGAGAGCTGCCCCGGACGGCGGAACATCCCAGTCACGGGGTGACTGGGATGTTCCGACGAGGTTCTCAGACGTGAACCGTCGGGGTGGTGCTCAGAGGTAGGACTGGGTGCGCTGCAGGCAGGTGACCGCCTCGGCGACGATCCGGTCGATCAACGCCTCGCAGGTCGGCAGGTCGTCGAGCACCCCCACCACCTGGCCGGAGGCGAGGACTCCGGCGCCGGTGTCGCCCTCGACCAGTCCTGCCTTCAACATCATCGGGGTGTTGGCGGCCAGCGTCATCTGGGCCAGGCTGCGGCCCTGGTTCTTCTTCATCTCGCGTCCGTCGCGCGCCAGGTCGAGCCAACTCATCCCCGACATCCTCTTGAACTCGAGGGTGCGCCTGAGAGTGGGCGTGAGTCGCTTGAGCCGGCTCGACTCCTCGATCTCCTCGACCAGCTGGGTGCGCAGCATCCGGTGCGGCATGCCGTCGACCTTGTCGGTGACCACGGTGCCGTTGACGTCGTGGGAGAGGTAGAGCTCCTTGACCGAGTCCGGTACCGCACTGTCTCGGGTGAGCAGGAACCTGGTGCCCATGCCGATGCCGGCTGCGCCGTACGACAGCGCTGCGGCCAGGCCACGCCCGTCGAAGAACCCTCCGGCCGCGATCACCGGGATGTCGACCGCGTCCAGGACCGTGGGCAGCAGCAGAGTGGTGGGCACGGAGCCGGTGTGGCCGCCCCCCTCGCCGCCCTGGATCATCACTGCGTCGGCTCCCCAGCCGGCCACCTTCTTCGCGTGCTTGGGCAGCCCGACGCTGGGAATCACGACGATGTCGTGTTCCTTGAGGCGAGCGATCAGCTCCGGCTTGGGGGCCAGCGCGAAGGAGGCCACCTTGACGCCGTACTCGATGAGCAGGTCACAGCGGGACGGCGCATCGGCGGCGTCCGCGCGCAGGTTCACCCCGAAGGGCTGATCGGTGCGCGACTTCACCTCCACGATGGCCTTCTCGAGCTCCTCGAAGGTCATCGTCGCGCTGGCCAGGATGCCGAGTCCGCCGGCGTTGGCGGTGCCGACGACCAGGCGCGGCCCGGCGACCCACCCCATGCCGGTCTGCACGACCGGATGGCGTACGCCGACGAGGTCGGTCAGGGGTGTGTGCAGCACCTGCTCGGTGCTCACTTCGCTGCTCCCACGGGCGGGACCTCGCGGTCGCGGATGTTCTTCGGGTCCAGCACGTTGCGGATGATCATCAGCTCGGCCTCGGTGGGCTCCCGGGTGATCGGGACGTCTCCGCGGATGTGCAGGTCGAAGCCGGTGGCATCGACGACCTCGTCGACACTGACGCCGGGATGCACGGAGAGAAGGCGCACGGTGTCGTCGTCGCCCTTCACGTCGAAGACACCCAGGTTCGAGACGATGCGGTGGATGTCGTTGAACTTGGCCGCGGCCGGGCCGGCTTGCTTGGCCGCCCTGGGCCCGACACCGGAGACGATGTCGACCTTCTCGACGAACACGCGGGTCGAGTGCTTGGGCACCCAGTAGGAGGTGCGGTTGTTGACCGTGTTGCCGGGGGCGCCCCGCGATCCGAGGAGCTGTCGCTGGGGCTGGTCGAAGGGACCGATCGCGGAGATGTTCTGGTTTCCGTGCTTGTCGACCTGGGTGGCGCCCATCATCACGTGGCGCCTGCCGTAGGCCACCACGTCGAAGACCTTGCGGAAGGGGATCCATCCCTCGACCACGTCAGCCTTGGCGAAGATCGGGGGGACCCCGCCGAGATACAGGGACTCCCCGTCGCTGAGGACGAGATCCGGGTTGGAGGTGAGCTTGGCCAGGCGGACGCCAAGCATCGGCAGGGTGCCCATGGGGGAGCCGAAGATCTCGCCGTCGTCAGCGAAGGCGTCGGCGATGGCGGCGGCGCAGACCTCTGCGCGGGTCACGTCAGTCATGTCGTCTCTCCTCAGGCTTCCTGCTCGGCGTGGAAGGCCTTCACGGCCTCCTGGTAGGCGCTCTCGTCGCCGGCGAGGAACCGTTGCTTGAACGCGGCCCACGCGTCGGGGTCCTTCGCGGAGGCGGCGTAGTGCTTCTGGAACTTCTCGTCCCGCTCGTAGTCGGGCACGCAGTTGGTGAAGTGGGCTCCGTTCGGAGTCTCCACGACGCCGCTGACCATCATCCGGTTGAGCAGCAGGCGCTGGACCGGGGTGTCGACCGTGAGGCCGGCGGTGTCGACGATCTGCTCGCAGGACACAAAGGTCTTCTCGGCTGCCATCGCGAACAGGTCGTCGAAGTAGGGGTCGGGGCCGAGGTAGCTGGCGTTGCCGTGCTCGTCGGCCCGATTGAGGTGCACCAGGGCGACGTCGAGCCTCAGTGCCGGTACGGCGACGAGCTCCTCGTGGTGCCCGTTCTCGTCCGTGTAGGGGCTGGCCACCAGCGCCAGGTCGGGGTTGTTGACCAGAACGTCGGAGCCGAGACCGGCCCGCATCGGGAGGAACGGAAGTCGTTGCGAGGCCGCGACGAGTCCGGTCTGGAACATGCCTTCGTCCCACTCGCAGATCTCCGGGATGCTCCGACTCTGCCGAGCGGCCTGGAAGTGCGGTTCGAGCGGGACGGTGTCCATGGTGACGAAGGCATAGACCAGCTTCTTGATCTTGCCCGCCTCGGCCAGCAGGCCGACGTCGGCACCGCCCCACGACACGATGGTGAGGTCCTTGAGGTCGGAGCGCAGGATCGCTCGCACCAGCGCCATCGGCTTGCGACGCGGCCCCCAGCCGCCGATGCCGATGGTCATCCCGTCCTCGAGGGTGGCGACGATCTCGTCGATGGTCATCCGCTTGTCGCGGGGCTTGCTGCTCACTTGTTTCCTGCCTTGTCCGTTCCGGCGAATTCATCGCGGAGCTCGTCGGAGACACCCATGAGGTTGAGCTCGAAGGTGAATCCCTGTTCGAAGCGGTAGCTCTTGTTGACATCGACGGGGTCGATCCCGTTGATGGCCTCCTTCGCGGCCCGGATCACCCGGTTGTCCTTGCCTGCGATCACCCGGGCAACCTCGAGTGCGGCTTCGTCGAGCTCGTCACGGGGGACGGCCCGGTGCACCGAGCCGAACTGCACGAGGCTCGTGGCGGGGATCCTGCCCGCGGTGAAGTAGAGGGTGCGCAGCATGTGCTGGGGCACCAGCCTGGCCATGTGCGTGGCCGCGCCGAGGGCGCCCTGGTTGACCTCCGGCACGGAGAAGTAGGCGTCGTCGGAAGCCACGACGACATCGGCGTTGCCGACGAGTCCGACACCGCCTCCGATGCAGTGGCCGTTGACGGCGGCGATCACCGGGACGGCGCACTCGTAGACGGCCTTGAAGGCGGCGTAGCAGCCGGCGTTGGCACCCAGCAGGGCCTGGAAGCCGCTGGAGTCCTGCATCTCCTTGATGTCGACACCTGCGTTGAAGCCTCGACCTGCCGCTCGGAGCACGACGACGTGGGTCTCCGGGTCCCGGCCGGCCTCGTCCAGCGCCGTGGCCACGGCGTACCAGTCGGAGACGGGGAGCGCGTTGACCTTGCCGTGCTCCATGGTGACGACACGGATGTGGTCCTCACGGATCTCGGAGGTGACTGCCATGGCTCAGGACCTTTCGGAGGGGACCGGATCTGCACAACCAAACATTTGCTTGGTACCCTAGCACTTGCTTGGTTCACTGCGAGGAAGGACTGCCATGACAGTGCAGATCGACATGACCGGACGGGTGGCCCTGGTCACCGGCGGTTCGAAGGGCATCGGTGCGGCCGTGGCCCGCACCCTTGTCGAGGCCGGCGCCACGGTGGTCACCTGCTCGAGGTCGGCCGTCCCGGCGGCGCCCGGCACCAGCCACGTGGTGTGCGACGTACGAGACCCCGATGCGGTGCAGGCGATGGTCGAGTCCGTCGCCGCCGACCACGGCTCGCTCGACGTCGTGGTCAACAATGCCGGGGGCGCGCCGTACGCGCTGCTCGCCGACGGCTCGCCGCGGTTCCACAGCAAGCTGATGGACCTCAACTTCACCTCGGTGCTGTCGGTCGCCAATGCCGCGAACCGGGTGATGCAGGCCCAGGCAACCGGCGGGTCGATCGTGAACATCTCCTCGATCTCGGCGCTGCGTCCCTCCCCGGGCACCGCGGTCTACGGCGCTGCCAAGGCTGCGGTCGACCAGCTCACGGTGAGCGCGGGCATGGAGTGGGCACCCAAGGTGCGCGTCAACGCCATCAACGTGGGCCTGTGCCGCACCAGTGACACCGCCGATCACTACGGCGGCGACGACACGGTGGCCGCCATCGAGCAGACCATCCCACTGGGCAGGATGGCTCGGCCGGAGGAGGTCGGCAACGTCGTGCTGTTCCTCGCCTCCGACCTCGCCTCCTATGTCACCGGTGCGTCGATCCAGTGCCACGGTGGGGGAGAACCACCGCTGTTCCAGCACGTCCTCGACCAGCACGCCCCGACGTGAACACCTCCCAGGGCAGCACGTACGCCGCAGCCGGCCCGAGCCGATGACCTGTCGAACCACCCCACAAGACAAGGGAGCACCCCCACAATGAGCAAGATCCTGGATGGCCGGATCGCCATCGTGACCGGAGCCGGTCGTGGCATCGGCCGAGCACACGCCCTCGAGCTGGCCCGGCAGGGCGCCAAGGTCGTGGTCAACGACTTCGGCGTCTCCAACAACGGGGAGAAGGAGGAGTCGCCCGCCCACCAGGTGGTCGCCGAGATCGAGGCGCTGGGTGGCGAGGCTGTCGTCAACGGCGCCGACGTGGCCGACTTCGAACAGGCCGAGGCCATGGTCCAGCAGGCGATCGACTCGTTCGGTGGCCTCGACATCCTCGTCAACAACGCCGGCTTCGTGCGTGATCGGATGCTGGTCAACGCGACGGAGGACGAGTGGGACGCCGTGTTGCGGGTCCACCTCAAGGGACACTTCGCGCCCCTGCGCCATGCCGCGGCCTACTGGCGCCTGGAGTCCAAGGCCGGCCGCCAGCGCAGCGGACGAGTCATCAACACCACGTCAGGCGCTGGCCTGCAGGGTTCGATCGGCCAGGTGGCGTATTCCGCGGCCAAGGGAGGCATCGCGACGATGACGCTGGTGGCCGCAGCCGAGCTCGGCCGGGTCGGTGTGTGTGTCAACGCGATCGCGCCGGTGGCCAGGACTCGGATGACCGAGGGCGCCTTCGACACCTCGGAGATGGCGTTGCCCGAGGACAACAGCCCGATGGTGGCCTGGCTCGCGTCGGAGGCGGCCGGGCACGTGACCGGGCGGGTGTTCGAGGTCGACGGCGGACTGCTCACCCTCGAGGACGGATGGCGACACGGTGCCTCGCGCGACGCCGGTCGGCGCTGGCAGGCCGAAGAGCTCGGCTCGGTCGTGGACGAGCTGATCGCCGGGGGAGCCACGCCGGAGAAGGTGTACGGCGCCTGATCCGCATGACGAACGCCCGGCGATCCACGAGGATCGGCCGGGCGTTCGTCCTGCGATTGTTGCCTCTCCAGCTGCGTCAGGGGGCGCTCAGGTCCGCAACAGGCGGCCGTTGGAGTCCCGGGAGTCAGTGACCAACAGCATGATGCCGTCGATCAGCGACCAGATGCCGCAGCCTCCGAGGGTGCACAGCTGCAGGATCGCCATGCCGGTGTGGCCGGTGTAGAACCGACCCACGCCGAAGGCGCCGACCAGCAGCTGCAGGACACCCGCGATGATCTTGCTCTTGTCGCCGTAGGGCTCCCCGGTCATGGGGTGCCGGCCGAAGGGTGCGGCCGGGTCGGGGGCGCCGAATCCCATGGGGGCGCCGTACCCGGGTTGCGGTTGGCCCCACCCGGGCTGCTGCGGCTGGTGGCCGTACGCTCCGCCCGGCGGTGGGGGTGGCTGCTGGCCGTAGGCTCCGCCCGGCGGTGGGGGTGGGGGCTGCTGGCTGTCGTCGGGCCGGTTGTCTTCCGGCCGGTTCTCGAAGTCGCTCACGTGGCGATCCTGCCACGCTCGTCCGACGATCAAACGTCGAGTTGCTCAGCGTCGCAGAAGAGCCTTCGCGACGTGGGTCACCTGCACCTCGTTCGAGCCGGCGTAGATCATCAGGGACTTGGCGTCGCGTGCCAACTGCTCGACGCGGTACTCGGCCATGTAGCCGTTCCCGCCGAACAGCTGGACCGCCTCCATCGCCACCTCACACGCCGCCCGTGAGGAGTAGAGCTTGATCGCCGACGCCTCACCCATGTCCATCACGACACCTGCCCGTCGGGCGGCCAGGCCCTTGAAGACCATGTTCGTCACGTTGACCCGCGCGATCTCCATCTCGGCCAGCTTGAGCTGGATCAGCTGGAACCCACTGATCGGCTCGCCCCACAGCTCGCGCTGCTTGGCGTAGTCGACCGACAGGTGCTGGCACTCCTCGATGATGCCGAGTGCGAACGTGGCGATCCCGACGCGTTCCGCGACGAAGTTGGCACGCGCCGAGGCCCGACCGTCCGAGCCGGGCTGTGCGGCGAGCAGACGGTCGCGACCGAGACAGACGTTGTCGAAGAACAGCTCGCCCGTCGGGGAGGAGGCCATCCCCATCTTCCGGAACGGCTTGGACTGGGTGAGGCCCTCCATGCCGCTGTCGAGGACGAAGGTCAGGACGGGTTGCTCGCGACGGTCGACGCCGTCACCCGTGTCGAGCTTGGCGTAGACCACGATCGTGTCGGCGTACGGCCCGTTGGTGATGAAGGTCTTGTGCCCACTGAGCACGAAGCCGTCACCATCGGGTCGAACGGTCGAGCGCATCCCACCGAAGGCGTCCGAGCCGGACTCGGGCTCGGTGATCGCCCACGCGCCGACCTTGTCGAAGGTGACCAGGTCGCGGGCCCACCGTTCGCGTTGCTCGACGGAGCCGATCGCGTTGATGGTGCCGGCGGCGAGCCCTGCGGATACACCGATGGCAGTGGGAATGCCCATGCCGACCTTGACCAGCTCGATGTTGGCAATGGCGGTCGTGGCCAGGTCGAGCCCCTCCGGCTCGGGCTCGTCGAACGGCTTGGCCTCGGCACGCGCCCGGTCGCGCCGGATCTCGTGGTCGAACTTCTCGGCAGCCGCGTCAGCGAGGCCGAACGTCGCGAAGTAGTGGCGGACCAGGTCGTAGGGCGGCAGCCCTTCGAACTCGAGCTCGTCCTGATGGGGGCGAAGCTCCTTGTCGACGAACTGGCGTACGGCGTCGCGCACGGCAAGGTCGTCCGCGCTCCACTCGAACATCAGACCCGCTCGATGATCGTGGCGGATGCCTGCGCCCCACCGGCACACATCGACACCAGCGCCGTGGAGCCGTCACGACGCTCGAGTTCGTGCAGGGCGGTGGTCAGCAACCTGGTCCCGGTCGAGCCGACCGGGTGGCCGATGGCGATGGCGCCGCCGTTGACGTTGATCTTGTCTCGCGGGACCTCGTGCACCTTCGCCCACGACATCACGACGGCGGCGAACGCCTCGTTGACCTCGCAGATGTCCATGTCGGCGATGCTCATGCCGGAGTCCTTCAGCGCCTTCGCGGTCGCCTGCACCGGTCCGTCGAGGTGGTAATAGGGGTCGGCGCCGACCAGGCACGACGTGATGATGCGCGCGCGCGGCGTCAGGCCCAGGGAGGTGGCGAGATCCGAGTCCATCACCAGCATCGCGGAGGCACCGTCGGAGATCTGCGACGACGTGCCCGCCGTGTGGATGCCGTCCGCGAGCACGGGCCGCAGGTCGGCCAACCCCTCGAGGGTGGTGGGTCGGAGACCTTGGTCCTCGGTGACCGTGCGGGTCTCCCCGGTGGGCTCGCCGTCGTCATCGAGGACGGGAGCCTCGACGCCGAAGATCTCCCTCTTGAACCGGCCCTCGTCGACAGCGGCCCTGGCCTTCTCCTGCGACCACAGTCCGAATGCATCGACGTCGGCCCGGGTGAAGCCGCGGTCGTGGGCAATGCGGTCGGCTCCCAGGAACTGGTCGGGGAGGTCGATGCTCCACGTCTCCGGACGTGGGCTGCCCATGCCCTTCGGCACGTTGGCGCCGAGCGGGATCCGCGACATCGACTCGATGCCGCAGGCAACGCCTGCCTTGATGGCCCCGGCAGCGATCATCGAGTTGATCAGGTGCACCGACTGCTGGGCCGACGAGCACTGGGCGTCGATCACGGTGGAGGCGGTGTGGTTGGGCAGTCCGGCATGCATCCACGCACGGCGCACCATGTTGTTGGACTGCTCGCCGGCCTGCGAGACGCAGCCCCCGATGACCTGATCCACCAGTTCAGGGTCGACGCCTGCGCGCCGGAGCACCTCCACCTGGGCGGCACCGAGGAGCTCGGCCGGGTGCACGCCGGCAAGCCAACCGCGGCGCTTGCCCTGCGCCGTACGCACTGCTTCGACGATGACCGGGTTGCCCATGATGCCTCGCTGTTCGAACGGGTCGGAGCGACGCCGACTGCGCCACCACTTCAGAAACTAGAACACGTTCTCATGATGGGCAAGCCGACGCTCGATGCGTCCCGGTCAGTGGGCCCGGCCGTCTTTCCCAAGGCTGCCGAAGTCAGGAGAAATCCGGAGAGATTTGGTCACCGGCCTTCCGAACATTCCGAGAGTATGTAACGATCGTCACTAGAACGTGTTCTAGGTGCCTGGAGGAAGCAGTGACCGTGACGACTGATCTTGCCGTCGACTTCGACCCGACCGACCCGGGTCTCATCGAGCAGCGCATTCCGCATGACGAGTTCCGGGCGATGCGCCACGCCACGCCGGTGCGCTGGATCCCACAGCCGCAGGAGGCCCGGGCCGGCTTCGTCGGCGCCGAGGGCTACTGGGCGTTGAGCAAGCACGCCGACATTGCCGCGGTGTCCAAGAACAGCAAGGTGTTCTCCACCGCCAAGCAGGGAGCGATCATCCGGTTCGCCCCCGACATGACGCCGGAGCAGATCGAGCTCCAGGGCGTCATGCTGATCAACCAGGATCCGCCAGACCACACCAAGCTGCGCCAGGTCATCTCGCGTGGCTTCACGCCGCGGGCGATCAACGCCCTGCACGACGCACTCGGTGAGCGGGCCAGGCGCATCGTGGCCGACGCCAAGGCGAAGGGCTCGGGCAACTTCGTCTCGGACATCGCCGCCGAGCTCCCACTGCAGGCGATCGCCGAGCTGCTCGGCGTACCGCAGGAGGACCGCGGCAAGCTCTTCGACTGGTCCAACCAGATGCTGTCGTACGACGACCCCGAGGTCGAGGGTGACGAGGAGGCGGCCTCCATCGAGATCCTCACCTATGCCGCCGGGCTCGCCGACGACCGTCGCAGGAACCCCAAGGACGACATCGTCACGAAGCTGATCACCGCCGACGTCAACGGTCACGCACTCACCGACGACGAGTTCGGCTTCTTCGTCATCCTGTTGGCGGTTGCCGGCAACGAGACCACCCGCAACGCGATCACCCACGGCATGGGGGCGTTCTTCGACAATCCCGATCAGTGGGAGATCTTCAAGGAGCAGCGCCCACAGTCGGCCGTCGACGAGATCGTCCGCTGGGCGACTCCGGTGACCGTGTTCCAGCGCAGCGCCCTCGAGGACGTGGAGATCAACGGCACGCAGGTCAAGCAGGGTGACCGGGTCGGGATGTTCTACGCCAGCGGCAACTTCGACGAGGACGTGTTCGAGGACCCCTACTCCTTCAACGTCCTGCGCGAGAGCAACCCGCATCTCGGGTTCGGTGGCCACGGCGCCCACTACTGCATCGGCGCCAACCTGGCCCGGCTCGAGATCGAGCTGATCTTCAACGAGATCGCCGACCAGGTGCCCGACATCGCCCGGGCCGGTGACCCCCGCCGCCTGCGCTCTGCCTGGATCAACGGCGTCAAGGAGCTCCAGGTCACCTACTGACCAACTGGCAATCGTTGTTGCGCCAACTTGCAATTCTTGTTGGTTCAACTGGCAACGATTGACGTACGACGGGTGGTGCCGCCGGTGGGTTTTCCACAGGCGGCACCATTCGCTGTTTCAGTGGCCCTGGGTGGGCAAACGTAATGGCATGACACTGGAACCACCTGACCATCCTTTCCTGTGGAGCGACCTGGCGACGCTCGAGATTCCCGAGTTCACGCTGCGCCGATGGCTGCAGTCCGACCGGGTACGCCGCCTGATCACGGGCGTCTACTGCTCGACCGATGTCGAGGACTCCCTCGAACTCCGTGCGCACTGCCTGTCGTTGGTGCTGCCCGATGACGCCGTCGTGTGTGACCGTACGGCGGCCTGGCTGTGGGGCGTCAACGTGCACGATCCGGACGAGCGTTTCGACCTTCCTGCGCTGGAGATCGTGGTGCCACCCGGGCACGTCAGGATTCGGCGCAGGAACGTTCGTGGCATGGAACGCGCGCTCCAGGAGGACGAGATCGTCGAGCTGGGCGGCGTACGCGTGACAACTCCCGTGCGCACTGCCCTGGATCTGGCCTGCTTGCGCGGCCGTTGGGGAGCCTTGGCGGTGCTCGACGCATTCATGGCGGAGCACGACATCAGTGCCCGCGACTATGCACGGGCGTTGTCGAGGTTCGCCGGCAGGCGCGGCGTGACACAGGCACGAGAATTGAGCGCGCTTGCCACCTACAAGGCTGAATCGACGGGGGAGTCCTGGACGCGCGGTGCCATCATCGATGCGGGTCTGCCTGTGCCGGAGCCTCAGGTCGAGATCATCGAGAACGGCAAGGTCGTGGCCCGCATCGATCTCGCGTACCGACGCCTTCGCATAGCCGTGGAGTACGACGGGGAGGAGTTCCACGGAGAAGACCGACGAGAACACGACGAGACGCGTCGTTCCTGGTTGAGAGAAAACGGCTGGTACGTGATCGTCGTGCGCAAGGACCAGCTGCGTGGGGCCGCGCGGGAAGAGTGGCTAGCCGAACTCAGTCGGGTACTCGGCGAGCGCAGCGTTCTGGTCCGGCGCAGGTACGCGCGAAGCCGCGTCCCGTGGCAGCGTCCGAGCTGACAACAAAGACTGCCAGTTGGTGCACCAACAAGTGCCGGCTCGCGCATCAATGATTGCCAGTTCGCGCGTCAGGTCAGGCGGAGCTTCCTGGTCCTGGCGAGGCTGCGGGTGGTCACCTTGATCTTGGCCTTGCTCGAGAAGCCGCGCTGCACCTTGACGCGTACCTTGGCGGTCTTGGTGGCACCGGGACGCACCTTGCCGAGCTTGACGGTGCGCGAGGTGACCTTCTTTCCCTTCACGCTCACCCTCACGCTGGGGGCGGTGACACGTGGGTTGGCATTTCGCACCTTGACCTTGATCGTCTTCCACACCCCGGGCGTCACGTTGGCCCGTTTGGATGCGGTGAGCTTGAGCCTGGGCTTGTCGTACTTCCTGGCCAAGGAGTAGTCCCCACGACCGCTGTACAGGATCGCCTGAGTGCCGTCGGGGGCATCCTCGGGAAGCACCTCCCAGGTCTCGGCGTACGCACAGTCGAACTGGTCCTTCTTGGCCGTCGCGGAGACGAAGTTCTTCAACTCCATGTAGGCACCGCGTCGGATCAGATTCGGGACGCTGCTGCCGTAGGCACGCCAATAGACAGTGGAGCTGTCCTCGGTGCCGACCGTGCGGCAGGTGTATCCGTCGCTGTCGGTCTTGCCGAAGGAGACGATCACCCAGGAGTCCGTGCTGGCCGAAGGGGTGCCGCGCAGCCTGACCTTGGCGTTGTAGGTGCCACGGACCACGTCTTGGGTGAGCGTCGCCGAGGCGAGCTGTTGCGCCGGAGCCGCAGCGGGGTCGACGGTGGTGTCCTCCACGGTCACCGCGGTCACCTTCCTCGTGGGCCACGGCGACTTCCGTGCCGCCGCCCGTGCGGCAACGGTGCGCTGCGCACCGGCCCGTTCCAGTCGTACGCCGGACGGCAAGCCCACGTTCGGCTGACCGGCGGACGCCGGCGAGTACGTCGGCAACGGGACGTCCCCGTGATCAGCAGCGGCCGGGGTGAGTCCCGACATGCTGAAGGTCAGGGCTGCGCTGAGCCCGAGAGCTGAGAGATAGCAAGGTGTCCGACGCATCAAGGTTCTCCGTGGAGTCAGGTTCGAGTGCTTGACCTTCTGACGCAGTCTTGCCCGAACCGGTTCCCCGGATCAGGCGAATGGAGGATTTGGTGTCTGCCTGCAGCCGAACTGACGACAAGAATTGCCAGTTGGCGCAGCAACAAGTGCCAGTTGGTGCCGCAACGATTGCAGGTTCGCGGGTCAGCGGGCGGTGAGCACGAGAGGACCGTCGTCGGTGATCGCGATGGTGTGCTCGGAGTGTGCGCCACGGGAGCCGTCGGCGCTGCGCAGCGTCCACCCGTCCGGGTCGGTGTAGATCTCGTCGGTGGTGTGCAGGAACCACGGCTCGATGGCGATGACCAGCCCCGGCTTCAGGGGATATCCGCGGCCGGGTCGCCCGTCATTGGCGACGTGGGGATCGCCGTGCATGGTGCGCCCGACGCCGTGACCGCCGAACTGCAGGTTCACCTTGAGACCGGCTTCGCGGGCGACGTTGCCGATGGCGTGGCCGATGTCGCCGATCCTGTTGCCCGTCCGGGCGGCCGCGATGCCGGCGGCCAGGGCGACCTGGGTGGTCTCGATCAGGGTCAGGTCCTCCGGGCGCGGGGTGCCGACCACGAGGCTGATCGCCGAGTCGGAGACCCAACCGTCCACCGCGCAGGCGAAGTCGAGGCTGAGCAGGTCGCCGTCGCGGAGGACGTAGTCATGGGGGAGGCCGTGCAGCACGGCGTCGTTGACGGAGGTGCACAGCACCTTGCCGAACGGGGAGGCGCCGAAGGAGGGGTGGTAGTCGATGTAGCAGGACTCCGCACCGCGGTCCTTGATCATCCGGTGGGCCAGCGCATCGAGCTCGAGCAGGTTGACCCCGACGTCGGCGGCTTCGGCGAGGGCGGTCAGGACCTCACCGACGAAGATCCCGGCGGGGCGCATCTCGGCGATCTGGGCAGGCGTGCGGAGCTCGATCATGGCGCCAACACTAGTGGGCGGGCGGTTCGGCTCCGACCACCCACATCGCGAAGAACTGGGAGCCGCCTCCGTAGGCGTGGCCCAGTGCACGGCGTACCCCGTCGACCTGGTGCTCTCCGGCCTGCCCGCGGACCTGGAGGGCCGCCTCGGCGAAGCGCAACATTCCGGAGGCGCCGATCGGGTTGGAGCTGAGCACACCGCCGGAGCAGTTGACCGGGAGTACGCCGTCCATCGCCGTGCCGCCGGACTCGGTCAGCTGCCAGCCCTGGCCTTCCTCGGCGAAGCCGAGGTTCTCCATCCACATCGGCTCGAACCAGGAGAAAGGCACATAGATCTCGGCCGCGTCGATCTGCTTGAGCGGGTCGGTGATGCCCGCCTGCCGATAGAGGTACGCCGCCGCGTCCCGCCCGGCCTGCGGGTTCACCTGGTCGCGTTCGGCCGCGGTCGTTGGCTCCGAACGCATCACCGTGCCGTGGATCCAGGCCGGCGACTCGGTCGCGTTCGCGGTGTCGCCATCGGCGATCACCAGAGCGCAGGCGCCGTCCGAGGAGGGACAGGTCTCGTCATAGCGGATCGGGTCCCACAGCATCTGCGAGGCCAGCACCGACTCCACCGTCGTGTCCTTGTTGTGGAGGTGGGCGTAGGGGTTCTTCAACGCGTTCTGCCGGTCCTTGGCTGCCACCACCGCGCCGATGTGCGACGGCGCATTCGAGCGGCGGATGTAGGAACGCACGTGCGGTGCGAAGTAGCCGCCGGCTCCGGCATGCACCGGCATGATGAACGGCAACGGCACGGAGAGGGCCCACATCGCGTTCGACTCCGACTGCTTCTCGAACGCCACGGTGAGCACGCGCTTGTGCACGCCTGACTGCACCAGGGACGCAGCGACGATCGCGGTCGACCCGCCCACCGAGCCCGCGGTGTGCACCCGCAGCAGCGGCTTGCCCGCGGCGCCGAGGGCCTCGGCCAGGAAGAGCTCGGGCATCATCACGCCCTCGAAGAGGTCAGGCGCCTTTCCGACCACGATCGCGTCGATGTCGTCGAATCCGAGGTTGGCGTCGGCGAGCGCGCGGTCGATGGCCTCGCGACAGAGGCCGGCCATCGACACGTCGTCACGCTTGGCGCGGTGGTGGGTCTGCCCGACCCCGATCACGGCGGCTGGTTGCTTGCTCATCGAGCAGTTCCTTCCATGACGCAGACGAGGTTCTGCTGGAGCAACGGTCCTGAGGTGGCGTGGCCGAGAACCTTGCTCGCCTCGCCCCGCCAGATCGATCCGGCGGCCTCGCCGATGCGGTTCAGACCCGCGGTGAACATCGGGTTTCCGACCAATGCTCCGCCCGAGGGATTGATGTGCACGCCGTCCGCCAGGCCGAGCTCGCGGCGCAGGATCAGCTCCTGGTGGGAGAACGGTGCGTGCAGCTCTGCGACCTCGACGCCGGCCGCGACACCCGCTGCCGCGCCGGCGCGACGCGCTGACGGTGCCTCGGTCAGCGGACGTGCGGCCAGGTGCTGCGGGTCGATGTTGTGGGCCATCCCGGTGATCCAGGCAGGTCGTTGCGCGGCATCCCTGGCCCGGTCGTCCGCGGCAAGGACCAGGGCTGCGGCACCATCCGTGACCGGGGCGATGTCGTGCTTGCGCAACGGGTCGGCGTACATCTCCCGCTGGAGCAGTTCGGCGACGCTGGAGCCGCCGCGGCGTACGGCGTGTGGGTTGAGCTCCGCGTCGGTGAGCGAGCGGTGCGCCACCTCGGCCAGCGCAGTCTCGTCCCAGAGGCCCGCCTCGAGGCCGAGTCGGGCCTGCAGGCCGGCCAAGGAGACCTGGTCCGGCCACAACGGCGTCATCGTGTAGGGATCGAGCTGCAACCCGAGGGTGCGGCGCAGGGTGCCGGCCGACGACTTGCCGAACCCGTAGACCAGCGCGGTGTCGACCTCGCCGGTCTGGATCTTCACCCAGGCCTCGTAGAGCGCCCATGCGGCATCCATCTCGACGTGTGACTCGTTGACCGGGGGGAGCGCGCCGATCGCGTCCACTGCCTGGACGAACGAGAAGGACCGTCCGGCCAGGTAGTCGGAGGAGCCCGAGCACCAGAACCCGATGTCCTTGCGGGTGAACCCGGTCTGCTCGTAGACCTCACGGAACAACGGGACGAGGAGCTCGACCATGGTCGGTGAGCCGTCGAAGTCGGTCATCTGCTCGTGGGCGAAGCCCACCACTGCCACATCTCTCACAGGTGCACCTTGTAGCTCTCGAAGTCAGCGTCCGGCTCCCCGGTCGGCGCGAAGTGGCTGATGTTCTCCACGGTCGTTCCCCACTCGTCGCGTGGGCGCCACACGGCCTCGACCCGCATGCCCATCCGGACCTCCTCAGCGGGTACGTCGAGGATCAGGTGGAGGAAGGCGATGTCGGCGCCGTCGAGGAGCACGTACGCCGAGACGTAGGGCGGCTTGATCTTCTGGCCCATGAACGGGACGTTCACGATGCAGAACGTGGTCACGGTCCCGGTGCCGGCCAGCTCCACCTCGTCGGTGGTGGGCACGCCGTCGACGGGGCAGGCGCCGCGCGGCGGCACGTAGACCTTGCCGCAGGCGGGGCAGCGTTGGCCGAGGATTCGGCCTTCCTGCAGGCCCCGGAAGAACGCGCTCTCCTCGGGACTGGCCGCGTAGGTGTAGGCGAGGTTGACCGGGGTGATGAGCGGCGTGGCGTCGCCTCCGGCGGCGACGCCGGGTGCTGCGTCGGCGTCGTCCGCGACGACACCCCGTGGTTCATCGTCTGCTTCGACCGGCTCCTCGAAGCAGACGATGTCAGTGATGGCGCCGACCCGCTCGTCCCGCCAACGGACCTGGACGCGTTGGCCGACCTCGACCTCGTCCGGCCCGGCGACGTCCAACGCGTGGAGGAAGGGACCGGTCGTGCCGTCGAGCTGGACCAGCACCCACGCGAACGGTCGGTCGAAGGGTTGACCCTCGACCGGCTCCGGCACCCAGGACCACGAGACGACGGTGCCGGTGTCGGGGACCTCGACGAAGTCGGTCACCGCGTCGTGGGACACCGGGTCGAATTCCGGTGGTGGCACGATCACCTGCCCGTCGCCGGTGCGACCTGCCAACAGGCGGCCCTCGCGCAGGCCGTCGAAGAATCGGCCGAGCACTGGCCCGACCGAGCGGGTGTAGTCGAAACTGACACGGACCGGAGCACTCAGGGTCCGGGCTTCGCTAGGGCTCATGGTTCAAAAGTGAAACATGTTCTAGTGTGGTGCACAAGGATTCCTCGTGAGGAGAACCAGATGAAGTTGGGCCTGCAACTCGGATACTGGGGCGCGCAGCCGCCCACAGGCGTCGCGCAGCTGGTCGCGGCCGCGGAGGAGGCGGGCTTCGATGCCCTGTTCACCGCCGAGGCCTGGGGATCCGACGCCTTCACCCCTCTGGCGTGGTGGGGCCGGGAGACCGACAGGCTCCGGTTGGGCACCTCGATCGTGCAGATGTCGGGTCGCAGCCCGGCGTCCATCGCCATGCACGCCCTGACCCTCGACCACCTCAGTGGAGGTCGCGTGGTGCTCGGCATGGGCGTGAGCGGCCCGCAGGTGGTGGAGGGGTGGTACGGCCAGCCCTTCGCCAAGCCGCTGGCACGCACCCGCGAGGTGGTCGACATCATCCGTCAGGTCCTGGCCCGTGAGGCGCCGCTGACCGGCGACGGCCCGCACCACCCGTTGCCGTACGACGGCCCGGGGTCGGTGGGTCTGGGCAAGCCGCTGAAGTCGATCGTGCACCCCCTGCGCCCCGACATCCCGATCTGGCTGGGGGCCGAGGGTCCGAAGAACGTCGCCCAGACAGCCGAGATCGCCGACGGCTGGATCCCCATCTTCTACACCCCGAATTCTGCGGCGATGTACCAGCCGTGGCTCGACGAAGGCTTTGCCCGGGAGGGTGCACGTCGTACGCGGGACGACTTCGAGATCGCCGCCACCTGCCACCTGCAGATCACCGACGATGACGGTCCTGCCAAGCAGGCAGTCCTCGACGCACTCAAGCCGACGGTGGCCCTCTACATGGGCGGTATGGGTGCGAAGGAGGCCAACTTCCACAAGCGCGTCTTCGAACGGATGGGGCACGGCGACATCACCGACCGGGTGCAGGAGCTGTTCCTCGCCGGGAAGCGGGACGAAGCGACGGCGCTGATCCCCGACGAGCTGGTTGACGACATGCACATCGTCGGCACCGCGTCGGCCGTGCGTGAGCGTGTTGCCGAGTGGGAGGAGACGGGTGTGACCACGTTGCTGCTGAGCCTGCGCAACGCCGACGAGATCCGCCAGGTCTCCGACGTGCTCGTATGACGACGTACGGCGTGATCGGCGTCGGTGCACTCGGCCAGGCCGTCGTCACGGGCCTGGCGCTCGGACCGGTCGGCGAGGCACCTTCGGTGGTCGTCGGTCCGCGCAGTGCCACGCGGTCGACAGCGCTTGCTGCTGCCCATCCGAACGTGGAGGCCGCCCGCGACAACCAAGCGGTCCTCGACGCGGCGGACGTGGTGCTGATCTGCCTGCGCCAGCAGGACTGGCCCGAGATCGCCGGCCTGTCCTGGCGCGCCGACCACGTCGTGGTCAGCGCCGTCGCGGGGGTGGGTGAAGACGACCTTCTGGGCGCCGTCTCACCCGCCACGGCCGTCGCGCGCGCCGTGCCGATGATCTCCGTCGCCGAGCGCAGGTGGCGCACTCCGGTGTGCCCACCCGTACCCGAGGCGATGACGCTCTTCGAGCACACGGGCGGGGCCATTGCCGTCCACACCGACGACGAGTTCGACGCGATCTTCACCGGCCTCGGCACCGTGGCGGCGTTCTTCGACTACCTCGCCACCATCGAGGGCTTCCTGGTCGACCACGGGGTCGCTGCGGCTGACGCCCGCAGCCTGCTGGCGGGGGCGTTCGCAACGGTCGGCGCACAGCTCGGGGCGCAGGGGGAGCCGGACTTCGCCGCGATGCTGCGCGAGCACGCGACTCCCGGCGGGGGCAATGAACAGCTGGCCACGCTGATGCGCGGGTCAGGGGTCAACGAGGCGACCCGAAACGCCTTGGACGAGGTCTTCCGACGACAGACAGGAACGGACGAGAAGTGAGCGACTTGCACACCGGCACGCACAACGGACACCTGATGGTCTCCGCCCTCAAGGCACACCGCGACGACCCGGTGATGTTCCTGGGCGACGTCACCCTCACCGGTGGTGAGGTGGCGGCCCGGATCAGTCAGTACGTCCAGGCCTTCGAGGCACTCGGATCCGGGACGGGTACGGCGTCGGCCCTGTTGGCGCTGAACCGTCCCGAGGTGCTCTTCATCCTGGGCGCCGGGCAGACCCAGGGCTTCCGGCGGACGGCGTTGCACCCGCTGGGCTCCCTCGACGACCACGCCTATGTGATCAACGATGCCGGCATCACCACCCTCGTCGTCGATCCCGCCTTCAAGGAGCGTGCAGCCGGACTGCTCGAGAAGTGCCCCGGCCTCGAGCGGGTGCTGACGATCGGGCCCGTTCCCGACGAGCTCCAGGGGTCCGGCCATGACCTGGTCGCGGCGGCCGCGACGTACGACGCGGTGCCGTTGACGGCGCGTCTGCTGCCGGCCGAGCACATCGTCTCGATCACCTACACCGGAGGGACCACCGGCCGCCCCAAGGGCGTCATCGGGACCGCGCGGTCGATGAACACGATGGCGCAGATCCAGCTCGCGGAGTGGGAGTGGCCGCAGAACCCCCGGTTCCTGATGTGCACGCCGCTCTCCCATGCGGGCGCGGCCTTCTTCGTGCCGACGGTGATGAAGGGCGGCAGCCTGGTCGTGCTCCCGAAGTTCGACCCGGCCGAGGTGCTGCGCACGATCGAGGAGCAACGGATCACGGCGACCATGCTGGTGCCGTCGATGATCTACGCGCTGCTCGATCACCCCGACTCCCACACGAGGGACCTCTCGTCCCTCGAGACGGTCTACTACGGCGCATCCTCGATCAACCCGGTGCGGCTGCAGGAGGCGATTGACCGGTTCGGCCCGATCTTCGCCCAGTACTACGGCCAGTCGGAGGCGCCGATGGCGATCAGCTACCTGGCCAAGGGCGACCACGACAAGGCACGACTCAGCTCCTGCGGTCGTCCGTCGGCATTCGTCCGCGCAGCCCTCCTGGGCGAGGACGGGCAACCCGTGGCAACGGGGGAGCCGGGGGAGATCTGTGTCGCCGGGCCACTGGCCGCGGACGGCTACTGGCAGCTGCCCGAGGAGACTGCGGCCACGTTCCGGGACGGCTGGATGCACACCGGAGACGTGGCGCGCGAGGACGAGGACGGCTTCTGGTTCATCGTGGATCGCACCAAGGACATGATCGTCACCGGTGGCTTCAACGTGTTCCCGCGGGAGATCGAGGACGTCGTCGCCGAGCACCCCGCGATCGCCCAGGTGGCCGTGATCGGGACCCCGCACGAGAAGTTCGGGGAAGCAGTGACTGCCTTGGTCGTGCCCCGAGAGACCGATGGGCTGACCGATGAGGTGATCGCCGAGATCCAGGCATTGGTGAAGGAGCGCAAGGGGTCCGTGCACGTGCCGAAGCGGGTGGTCCCGGTCGAGGCAATTCCGTTGACCGGCCTGGGGAAGCCGGACAAGAAGGCCCTCCGGGCCGCGTTCGTGGACTGACCCTGCGCGAGGTGGCTCAGCGGTTGACGGGCCAGCCGCGCTGCACCCAGCCGGCGGTGCCGGCGGTGACGTTCAGTGCGGTCACCCCCTGCTGGCGCAGGAAGTCGGCGATCGCACGACTGCGGCCACCGCTCTGGCAGATCACGTAGACCTCACGGTCGGTGGGCACCTCGGCGACCCGCTGCGGCACGTCGTTCATCGGGATGTGTACGGCGCCCGGCACGTGACCGGCGGTGAACTCGTCGGACTCGCGCACGTCGAGGACGAAGGCCCCCTGACTGTGTGCGGCTGCGAAGTCGTCGAGGCCCACCTCACCGTTCGCCGACTGCTGCTCGGCCTGCGCGATCTGGCGGCGTACGTCGGCCATGTCGAGGCCACGGGCCTGCTTGATGACGTCATCGAGCGCCTGAGGGGGCAGTGCGCCGGCTTGGTTGAAGAGCATCACCCCGTCCCGGAAGAGCATCAGGGTCGGGATCGAGGAGATGCCTGCCCGGCCGGCGAGCTCCTGCTCGGCCTCGGTGTCGACTTTGCCGAAGACGATGTCGGGGTGGGCCTCGGAGGCCTTGTCGAAGACCGGGGCGAACTGCCGACACGGGCCGCACCAAGCGGCCCAGAAGTCGACGACCACGATGCCCTCGGCGCCCACGGTCTCTTCGAAGTCGGTCAGGGTCAGGTCACGCGTCGTCATGCCTCCAGACTACGGGGACCCGGAAGGACGGTGACGGTGGACTCAGCGGGCGTCCACCTCAGGTCCCCTCCCTCACGGGGTGGATCTCTTCGGCAACCAGTCTCGACACCCCCAGGAGTCGGGCCTGCCTAGCGTCCGGTGAATCGTGGGGAACGCTTCTCGGCGAAGGCACGCGGCCCCTCCTTCGCGTCCTCGGAGGCGAACACGGCGGCACCCACCTCGGCGTCATCGGCCCAGCAGTCGTTCTCGTGCTTGCCCTCGGAGTCCCGGATCGTCTTCAGCACGGCCTGGACGGCGAGTGGCCCGTTGGCCGCGATCAGCTCGGCGATCTCGTGTGCCTTCGCAAGCGCTTCGCCATCCGGTACGACGTGTCCGATCAGGCCGATCTCCTTGGCCTCGGGGGCCTTCACGTGCCGTCCGGTCAGGAGGAGGTCGGCGGCCACCGTGTAGGGCAGCTGGCGGGGGAGTCGCACGGCAGAGCCGCCGAGCGGGTAGAGACCCCACCTGGGCTCCGAGACCCCGAACCGTGCCGATTCACCGGCGATCCGGATGTCGGTGGCCTGCAGGATCTCGGTGCCGCCGGCGATGGCCGGCCCCTCGACGGCGGCGATCAACGGCTTGGTGAGGCGGAAGCCCTTCAGAAGTGACTTGATCACCGAGGGGTCGAACTCGCCGGACTCGAACTTGTCGGAGGGTGAGGACTGCGACATCGCGGTCAGGTCGGCTCCGGCGCAGAAGGCACCGCCGGCACCGGTCAGGATGACGACACGGATCGAGTCGTCGGAGTTCACCCGGTCCCAGGTCTGTTCCATGATGGCGAGCATCTCGCCCGAGAGCGCGTTGCGCTTGTCCGGACGATTCATGGTCACGACGAGGGTGTGACCGACCTGTTCGACGAGGCAATGGGGCTGGGGTTCAGGACTCATGAAAGTGACTCTAGTCAGAAACGAGAACGTGTTCTAGTCTTTCGGCCATGGCCCTGAACATCGCTGATCTCTTCGAGCACGCCGTCGATGCCGTCCCCGATCGTCACGCCATCCAGGTGGGTGATCGCAGGGTCGACTACGCCGAGTTGGAGTCCACCGCCAACAGGCTGGCCCATCACCTGCAGTCCCAGGGTGTCGGAGCCGGCGACCATGTCGGTGTCTACGCCAAGAACAGCGTCGAGCACGTCGTCGCGCTGCTGGCGATCTTCAAGATCCGTGCCGTGGCCATCAACGTCAACTACCGCTACGTCGAGGGCGAGCTCGACTACCTCTTCGACAATGCCGACCTGGTCGCGCTGCTCCACGAGCGCACCTACGCCCCCCTGGTCGCGGCGGTGGCCGGCAAGCACGAGAAGCTGCGCAGCTTCGTGGTGATGCCCGATCCCACCGATCCGGACAGCGACGCCGATGTGTCGTCGTACGGCGGAATTGTCTGGGACGACGCGCTCGCTGAGCAGGGCGATGCGCGCGACTTCGAACCCCGCACCAACGATGACCTCTACATCGTCTACACCGGGGGCACCACCGGCTACCCGAAGGGGGTCATGTGGCGCCACGAGGACTTCTGGCGCGTCCTCGGCGGCGGCATCGACTTCATGGCGGGCACTCGTCTCGAGGAATTCGACCAGTCGAAGGCGGCGGCAGCGGGGGAGCCGATGGTGACCTTCCCACTCTCGCCACTGATGCACGGCGGGGCGCAGGCAGCGATGCTGATGCACCTCTTCGCGGGCCACCTGACCATCCTTGCCCCGAAGTTCGACGCCCAGCAGATCTGGGAGACGGTGGAGCGGGAGAAGGTGCAGCTGATCTTCATGACCGGCGACGCCATGGCGCGCCCGCTGATCGAGGAGTACGAACGAGGATCGTACGACGGCAGCTCGCTCGTCGCCGTGGCCAGCAGTGCCGCCATCTTCAGCCGACCGGTCAAGGAGCGCTGGATGGAGGCCTTCCCCAACACGTTCTTCACCGACTCCGTCGGCGCCTCCGAGACCGGCTTCCAGGGCACCGGCCTGCAGGACAAGGAGAACATCAAGGGCGAGGGCGCGATCATCAGCCTGGGCCTGGAGTCCGTCGTGCTCGACGAGGACAACAAGGTGCTCGACACCAGCACCGAGGTCGGCCGGGTCGGCCGCCTCGCGCGCTCGGGCAGCGTGCCGGTCGGCTACTACAAGGACGAGGTCAAGTCTGCCCAGACCTTCCTCGAGATCGACGGCACTCGCTATTCGGTGCCTGGGGACTTCGTGCGCCTCGAGGGCGAGAACAAGGTGACTCTCCTCGGACGCGGGTCCAACTGCATCAACACCGGCGGCGAGAAGGTCTATCCCGAAGAGGTGGAGAACGCCCTCAAGGGCCACCCCGATGTCTTCGATGTGCTGGTGGTCGGCATCGCCGACGAGAACTACGGCCAGCAGGTGGCCGCGGTGATCCAACCCCGCGAGGGGGCGGCGCCCGACCTCGAGGGGTTGCGAGACTTCCTGCGCAGCAGCCTGTCGGGCTACAAGCTGCCGCGCTCGCTGACCCTGGTCGACGAGATCCCGCGCCACGCCACCGGCAAGGCGAACTATCCGCAGGCCAAGAAGTTGGCCACTGCCACCGGCCAGCCGGCCTGAGGCGCGCGGATGAAGACTGACCTGTGCGACCTGTTCGGCATCGAGGTGCCGATCTTCGCCTTCACCCCCTCGGAGCACGTGGCCGCGGCAGTGTCCAAGGCTGGTGGGCTGGGCGTGCTCGGCTGTGTCCGGTTCAACGACGCCGACGAGCTCGACCGCACCCTCGACTGGCTCGACGACAACACCGACGGCAAGCCCTACGGCGTCGACGTGGTGATGCCGATGAAGGTGCCGACCGAGGGCAAGGCGGTCGACCTGCAGGCCATGATCCCGCCGGAGCACCTCAGCTTCGTGGAGCGCACGCTGCAACAGCTCGGCGTACCTCCACTTCCCGAGGGAGAGGGCCGCGAAGGCGTGTTGGGCTGGCTGCACTCGGTCGCCCGCTCACACGTCGACGTGGCCCTTGCCCACCGACCGGTGTTGATCGCGAATGCGCTCGGCTCGCCGCCGGTCGACATCATCGAGCAGGCACATGCTGCCGGGGTGAAGGTGGCGGCTCTCGCGGGAGCGGCCAAGCACGCGCTGTCGCACGTCAGGAACGGCGTCGACATCATCGTTGCCCAGGGCTACGAGGCCGGTGGGCACACCGGCGAGATCGCGGGCATGGTGCTGACGCCGGAGATCGTCGACGCGGTCGGTCCCGACGTACCGGTCCTGGCGGCCGGCGGTATCGGGTCCGGACGCCAGATGGCGGCTGCCCTCGCACTCGGTGCCCAGGGCGCGTGGACCGGGTCGCTCTGGTTGACCGTCGAGGAGTACGACCTCTCCTCCGGGACCGGCATCCGTGACGCACTGCTGGCCGCGGGCTCGGGGGACACCGTGCGCACGCGCGTCTACACCGGCAAGCCGGCGCGGCTGCTGAAGACGAAGTGGACCGACGCATGGGAGAGCGAGGACGCACCCACGCCGTTGCCGATGCCGCTGCAGAACCTGCTCGTCGCCGACGCCCACAACCGGATGAACTCCGGTGACAACCCCGAGACCATCTCCATGCCGGCCGGGCAGATCGTCGGACGCACCAACGAGGTGCGGCCCGTGGCTGACGTGATGGCCGATCTGGTCCGTGAGTACCACGAGACCGTCTCCCGCCTCTCACGTAGCGTCAAGGACTGACCCGTTCCGGTCCCGGTGGGGCCACCGTCCGTCGGCCCGGGCTCGGAGTTCACCCTGCCCGGCTACGCGACGTCCGGCGACCACGCCATCGACCACAACGGCTCGAATCGGGCCAGATCGCGACGATTTGCTCCGTTGTGGTCGTTCCTGTGGTCGCTCGAGGCGCGGAGTCGAGCGGTCTGCGCGATGAGCCAGCGCTCAGCGGTCTCCCGCCGCCAGTGAGCGGCCGATCGCCAGCGCCTGCTCGGTGGCACCGCCGAAGGCGAACTCGAAACGCTTCGCCGCGGTGAAGTAGCGGTGTGCCTCTCCGTCGAGGTCGATGCCGACGCCGCCATGCACGTGCACGGTCGTGTGTGCGACCCGGTGCCCGGCATCGGCAGCCCACAGCTTGGCGGTGGCCACCTCGACCTCGGCGGGCAGCAGCTCGGACAGCCTCCAGACTGCCTGCCACAGCGCCAGCTCCTCGAAGAGAGCGTCGATGTAGCCGTCGGCAAGTCGCTGGGAGACCGCCTGGAAGGTGCCGATCGGGCGCCCGAACTGCTCCCGGGTCTTCGCGTACGCCGCGGTCAACGCGACGGCACCTCTGACCACACCGAGCTGTTCGGCGGCGGCGCAGACGGTCAGCAGCTCGCCGAGGCGCTGGCTGGTCGCCCCGTCATCGCTGCCCACCAGGGCACCCGCGCCGACCCGTACGCCGTCAAGGATCACCCGCGCGACAGCGTCGCCGTCGCTCGTGTGCTGTGTCTCGATCCCGACCCCTGGTGTGTGCGGGTCGACCAGGAAGACTCCGGCACCCTGGTCCGTGGCGGCGGTGACGAGGAACAGGTCGGCCACCGTTCCGGCACGCACGAGGGTCTTCGTGCCGGCGAGCGTCCAACCGTCATCCGCACGGGTCGCGCTGGTGGTCGGTGGCGAGGGGAGGTGCGCGCCGTCCTCACTCACCGCTGCGGTCAGCACCACGGACCCGCGACCGGCTGCCGGGAGCCATGCCTTCTTCTGCTCGTCGCTCCCGACCTCGGCCAGCACGAGAGCCGTCGGCCCGTGGACGGCGAGGGGAACCGGCGCCACCGTGCGCCCGACCTCGATGAGCACTCGGGTCAGCTCGACCAGGCCCAGGCCTGCTCCGTCGTACTCCTCCGGGACGGCGAGGGACAGCAGTCCCGCATCGGCAAGCGACATCCAGAGCTGGCGGTCGAACCTGTCACCGGCCTCCTCGACCTCGCGCATCCGTTCCGGAGTCGCCCTGTCGGTGAGGATCTTGGCGGCCAGGGCCGCGGCGTCGTCCTGCTCGGGGGTGAAGTCAAAGTTCATGACAGCAGTCCATCTCCTTCGAAGTGGGCTATCGCTTGGCTGCGGGAAGGCCGAGGCCGACGTACCCGATGATGTCGCGCTGGATCTCATTCGTGCCGCCACCGAACGTCATCACCAACGAGGACCGGAAGTAGCGCTCGAGACGACCGGCCAGCTCGGCGCCCGGGGAGTCGGAGGTGAGGCCGGCATTCGGCCCGACGACCTCCATGAGGGTTCGGTAGACCTCGGTGTTCAGCTCCGAGCCATAGACCTTCGTCGCTGACGCGTCGGCGGGGGAGAGCGTGTCGATCTGAGAGGCGAGCTTCCAGTTGACCAGTGTCAGGGCGTCGACGCGGGCGTGGGCGCGGCCGAGAAGAACCTGCACCCACTCCTGGTCGATCACCCGACTGCCGTCGGGTCGGCGTGTGTCGCGGGCCCAGTCGACGACGAGTTGCAGCGAGTGCACCGTGGCCGCCGACGAGGTGAGCGCGACGCGCTCGTGGTTGAGCTGGTTGGTCATCAGGCTCCAACCGCCGTTGAGCTCGCCGACCAGGTTCTCCGCCGGGACCCGGACGTCCTCGTAGTACGTCGCACTGGTGTGCACCCCGGCGACCGTGTGCACGGGCGTGTAGGAGAACCCGGGGGAGTCGGCCGGAACCAGGATCATCGACAGGCCCTTGTGCCGGGGGAGGTCGGGATCGGTGCGGCACGCCATCCAGATCCAGTCGGCGTACTGGATCAGCGAGGTCCACATCTTCTGACCGTTGATCACCCATTCGTCGCCCTCTCGCACCGCCCTCGTCCTCAGCGACGCAAGGTCCGTTCCCGAGCCCGGCTCGGAGTAGCCGATGGAGAAGTGCAGGTCGCCCGCCAGGATCCGCGGCAGGAAGTAGTCCTTCTGCTCGTCGGACCCGTAGCGCATGATCGTCGGTCCGACCGTGTTGAGGGTCAGGTAGGGGATCGGTACGCCGGCGACGGCGGCCACGTCGGTGAAGATCAGCTGCTCGACCATCGAGCGCGCCTGCCCGCCGTACTCCTTCGGCCACCCGATTCCGAGCCATCCGTCACTGCCGAGCTCACGGATCACCTCGCGGTAGACCTGTGCGTCACCGAACTCGCCGGTGGCCATGGCCAAGGCGGTACGGCGCTCCGGGGTGACGAGGTGGGCGAAATACTTCCGCAACTCTTCTCGAAGTCGTTCCTGGGCTGGTGTGAGAGCGACGCGCATGTGGTAAAACTATAACGTGTTCTCGTTTTGGTCTAGCGTTGTCGGAGGTACTTCCCATGAGTGACGCCCGTCTTCTCGACTCGGGCTCCGCGCCCGAGCGCTTCGCGCGGGGCTGGCACTGCCTCGGCCTGGCTGACTCGTTCCGCGACGGCAAGCCCCACGCGATCGAGGCGTTCGGTGGCAAGCTCGTCGTCTGGGCCGACTCACAGGGCGACCTGAAGGTTCTCGACGGCTACTGCCGGCACATGGGTGGCGACCTGACCCAGGGCACCGTCAAGGGTGATGAGATCGCCTGCCCCTTCCACGACTGGCGTTGGGGTGGTGACGGCAAGTGCAAGGCGATTCCCTACGCACGTCGGGTGCCGATGCGTGCCCGCACCCAGACCTACCCGAGCGTCGTGCGCAACGGGATGCTGATGGTCTGGCACGACGTCGAGGGCAGCCCGGCCGACATGGAGATCCTCCCGCCGGAGCTCGAGGGTGTCGGCACTGATCGCTACACGGAGTGGACGTGGGAGGTCATCGACGTCCCCACGGCTCACTGTCGCGAGATCGTCGACAACGTGGTCGACATGGCCCACTTCTTCTACATCCACTTCGCCTTCCCGACGAACTTCCGCAACGTCTTCGAGGGCCACATGGCCACCCAGTTCATGGAGTCGACCGGGCGCCCCGACATGGCCGGTGACGGGTACGGCGACGAGGACCTGATCCTCAAGTCGGAGGCCACCTACTACGGTCCGTCCTTCATGGTGAACTGGCTGGAGACCGACTACAAGGGCTTCCTGACCAAGGTCATCCTGATCAACTGCCACATCCCGACAGGCCCCAACTCGTTCAAGCTGCAGTACGGCCTCTGTGTCGAGAAGCCCGAGGGCCTCGACGACAAGACGGCGAACTACATCGGTAAGAAGTACTCCGACATGTTCGGTGACGGCTTCCTCCAGGACGTGCACATCTGGCTCAACAAGGCGCCGGTGCAGAACCCACTCCTGTGTGAGGAGGACGGCCCGGTCTACCAGCTGCGCCGCTGGTACGAGCAGTTCTACGTCGACAAGGCCGACATCACCGCCGAGATGACCGACCGCTTCGAGTTCGAGGTCGACACCACCAAGGCGAACGAGTTCTGGCGCCAGGAGGTCCAGGAGAACCTGGCCCGCAAGGCCGCCGAGGACGAAGCCGCAGCCGGCGAGGCCCCAGCAGGCGAGCCAGCGTCAGGTGGGGTTGGGGCAGCCGACCAGGCGCCCCAGCCCGCCGAGACCAGCTGATGGCTTCCTTCGTCCCCAAGGACGAGGGGACCCTGGAGGACCAGCGGCTCTACACGCAGGCCCGCCTGGTCGAGGTCTCCTGCCAGGACTGCCTGGCCCGGGTGGGGGTGAAGAAGAACAGCGAGCACCACACTTCCATCCAGTGGTCGGAACAAGCGCTCCGCGATTGTCAGGAATTCGCGAGACTGGGCTCATCACCGTCGGGGCGCCAGGTGCACACGCCCTGTTCCCGGCTGGTGGCCAGCATCGAAGACGCCGTACGCAACGGCACTGTCACAATCGGAGCCCACGATGGATACTGAATCGTTCGTCCTGCCGGTCCTCGGCGTCGTCGAGGAGACCGCTGACGCATGCTCGGTGCAACTGGGCGTGACACCCGAGGTCGAGGCCCACTTCACCTATCGCCCGGGACAGTTCCTGACCCTCGCCGTGCCCAGCGAGGAGACCGGGCTCGCCGCGCGTTGCTACTCACTGAGCAGCTCACCGGTCGACGGCGGACCCCTGACGGTCACCGTCAAGCGCACGGTGGACGGGTATGCCTCCAACTGGATCTGCGACAACCTCAAGGCCGGGGACTCGATCAGGGTGCTGCCGCCGAGCGGCATCTTCAGCCCGGCAGACCTCGACCACGACCTGCTGCTGTTCGCCGGAGGCAGTGGGGTGACACCGATCATCTCGATCGCCCGCACCGCACTCGCGCGGGGCAAGGGCAAGATCGTGGTCTTCTACGCCAACCGCGACGAGTCGTCGGTGATCTTCGCGAATGAGTGGGCGCGACTGTCGGCCGAGCACCCCGATCGTCTCGTCGTGGTGCACTGGCTCGAGTCGGTGCAGGGCCTGCCCAGCCAGGACCAGCTGAAGTCGTTCGCGTCTCACTTCGCGTCGTACGACTCGTTCTGCTGCGGCCCGGCGCCCTTCATGAAGAGCGTCTCCCTGGCCCTGCGTGAGCTGGAGTTCCCCCGCGAGCGTCGTCACCAGGAGAAGTTCGTCTCCCTGGGTGGCAATCCCTTCGGCGACGTGGCCGAGCTGCAGAAGGCCGAGGCCACCCTGGCGGACGCCGACGACCACGAGGACGACGACGCGCCGGCCCTGGCCGGTCCGGTCCGGCTCGAGGTCGAGCTCGACGGCTCCACCTACGAGTACGACGACTGGTCGGGCCGCGAGACCATCCTCGAGTTCCTCGAGTCCAAGGGGCTGGACGCACCGTTCTCGTGTCGCGAGGGCAACTGCAGCGCGTGTGCCTGCATGGTTCTCGAGGGCGAGGTCAAGATGGCCCACAACGAGGTCCTCGACGAGATGGACCTCGCCGACGGCATTCGACTCGGCTGCCAGTCGACGCCGCTGACCGAGAAGCTGCGGATCACCTACAACGGCTGAGGGTCCCGCCACGGGACGGTGGCCCAGCCGCAACTGCCGCGAGCGGGACTACCAGCCCCGCTCGCGCCACTCGGCGAGGTGGGGGCGCTCGTTGCCCAGCTGCCCGTCGTTGCCGTGACCGGGGTAGAACCAGGTCTCGTCGGGCAGGGTGCCGAAGATCTTGTTCTCGACCTCGTCGATCAGCGTGGCAAAGGCCTGCGCATCACCGAAGGTGTTGCCGACACCACCGGGGAAGAGGCTGTCGCCGGTGAAGAGGTGCGGGTGACCCTCCGGGTCGTCGTACCTCAGCGCCACGGAGCCGGGGGTGTGGCCAGCGAGCGCAATGACCTCGAGAGAGCATCTGCCGACGCGTACGACGTCCCCGTGCTGCAGCCGGGTGCCGACCTCGACACCGGTCTGCTCGGTGATCGCATCCGCATCAGGGGCGCCGGCAAGCACCTGGGCACCCGTTGCCTCCACCACGGCCGCGAGTGCGCGGTGGTGGTCCCAGTGCTGGTGGGTGGTGACCACCGAGGCCAGTCGTGAGTCACACAGCCGAAGCAGCGCAGCACTGTCGTCGGCCGCGTCGACGAGCACCTGCTCGCCGGTCTCGCGACACTGCAGGAGGTAGCAGTTGTTCGACATCTTCTCGTCGACGGCCAGCTTCGTGATGGTCAGGTGGGGGAGATCGCGTACGTCGGCCGCGTCTCCCGGGGCCACCTCACCGGTGTAGGTCATCGCCATGGCCCCAGCGTAGGCAGGTCGCCGACGAGGCCCTCTCCCGCCCCTCGGCCCATCAGCCACCAGGCGAGTCGCGCGCGGCTGCCACGGATCGTTGCTCCACCGGCCCCGACCTGGATGGTGCCCTCGGGCGATTCCAGGCTCAGGTCGACCTCCTCCGACCGGAACTCGACCAGGCCGGGCAGCACCTCGTCGACGAAGTCGGTCGACCAGTCGTCAGGGGTCCAGCCCATGCCGAGGTCGGCGTGGTGGATCTCCACCTCGCGCCAGCGGGCGAGCAGACCGTCGGAGATGGTGAGCCGGGGGCCACCGGGCGTGCGCTCGATCTCCGCGCCGAGGTCGCCCTCGCTCAGGTCCTCGACCGTGTCACGCCAGGTGCCGCAGGCATCGAAGAGGAACTCTCGCAGCTCATCGGCGGGCAGTTTCGCGGCCTCGGCGATGTCGGCATCGCGTGCCTCAGGGGACGCGTAGACGGGCACGCTCGGTCCGTGCACCGCGCCCTCGATCGCCCGGGCGAAGCACCGGGCGTTCATCGCGATGTGGGACACGACGTGAGCTCGGGACCAGTCCGGCAACAGGCTCGGCGCCGCGTAGTCCTCGGGAGTCATCTCGTCAACCGTGCGCAACAGGGCATCGGTGGCCTCGTGCACGTCCGGCAGGTGAAGGTGAGCCATGAGGGCAAGCCTAGTCCGCCGACACGGCGTGTGTGATGGCGAACACTTGTTCGAACAACGTAGGGTGTTCGAGTGGCTGACCAACTCATCATCCGTGGCGCGCGCGAGCACAACCTGAAGGACGTCTCCCTCGACCTTCCTCGCGATGCCCTCATCGTGTTCACCGGGCTCTCCGGCTCCGGCAAGTCGAGCCTCGCCTTCGACACCATCTTCGCCGAGGGACAACGCCGCTACGTCGAGTCGCTGTCGGCCTATGCGCGCCAGTTCCTCGGCCAGATGGACAAGCCCGACGTCGACTTCATCGAGGGCCTCAGCCCGGCCGTCTCGATCGACCAGAAGTCCACGTCGAAGAACCCGCGCTCCACGGTCGGCACCATCACCGAGGTCTACGACTACCTCCGCCTGCTCTACGCCCGCGCCGGGCGGCCCCACTGCCCGGTGTGCGGCTCGCCGATCGAGCGGCAGACGCCGCAGCAGATCGTCGACCGGCTGATGACCTTCGAAGAGGGCACCCGCTTCCAGGTCCTGGCGCCCGTGATCCGCGGCCGCAAGGGTGAGTACGTCGAGCTGTTCCGGTCGCTGCAGAGCCAGGGCTACAGCCGGGCCCGGGTCGACGGAGAGACGAAGACGCTCGACGCGCTCCTCGAGGGCCCGGTGATGAACAAGCAGAAGAAGCACACCATCGAGGTCGTCATCGACCGTCTGGCGATCAAGGAGTCCGCCAAGCGTCGCCTCACCGACTCGGTCGAGACCGCCCTCGGCCTGGCCAGCGGGTTGGTGCTCATCGACTTCGTCGACCGTGACGCCAAGGATCCCGAGCGCGAGCTGCGGTTCTCCGAGAAGATGGCCTGCCCCAACGACCACAGCCTCGACACCGATGACCTCGAGCCACGGTCCTTCTCGTTCAACTCGCCCTTCGGTGCCTGCCCGCAGTGCTCCGGGCTCGGCACCCGCATGGAGGTCGACCCGGAGCTGGTCGTCGCCGATCCGTCCGCGACCCTGGGCGAAGGGGTGATCCAGCCCTGGAGCGGGGCCCACGTCGCCGACTACTTCCTGCGTCTGTTGGGTGCGCTCGGCGACGAGCTCGGCTTCGACCTGAACACCCCCTGGGAGAAGCTCTCCCCGGAGCTGCGCACCATCATCCTCGACGGGCACCCCACCAAGGTCCACGTGCGCAGCAGGAACCGCTACGGCCGCGAGCGTTCCTACTACGCCGCCTACGAAGGCGTGCGTCCCTACATCGAGCGCCGGCACCGCGAGGCCGAGACCGACACCAGTCGCGACCGGTTCGAGGGGTTCATGCGTGAGGTGCCGTGCCCGACCTGTCAGGGCAGCCGGCTCAAGCCGGTCTCGATGGCGGTGACGCTGGGTGACCGGGCCAAGGGCGGGCTCAACATCGCCGAGCTGTGCTCGCTGCCGATCAACGAGACCGCCGAGCACCTGCGCAACCTCGAGCTGTCGCACCGCGAGCGGCAGATCGGCGAGCGGGTGCTCAAGGAGATCCAGGAGCGCCTCAACTTCCTGCTCGACGTCGGGCTCGACTACCTCAGCCTCGACCGACCGTCCGGGTCGCTCTCGGGTGGAGAGGCCCAACGCATCCGGCTGGCCACCCAGATCGGCGCCGGGCTGGTCGGCGTGCTCTATGTGCTCGACGAGCCGTCGATCGGGTTGCACCAGAAGGACAACCACCGGCTGATCGAGACCTTGATCCGTCTCCGAGACCTCGGCAACACCCTGATCGTCGTCGAGCACGACGAAGACACCATCCGCGCCGCCGACTGGGTGGTCGACATCGGCCCGGGTGCCGGCGAGCACGGTGGCCAGGTGGTCGTGTCCGGCACGGTCGATGACCTCCTCGGCCACGCCGACTCACCCACCGGTGCCTACCTCTCCGGACGTCGCGAGATCCCCGTTCCCGCCGTACGCCGCCCGCTCACCAAGGGTCGGGCGCTCACCGTGCACGGGGCCACCGAGCACAACCTGCAGGACGTCACCGTCGACTTCCCGCTGGGTGTCTTCTGCGCGGTCACCGGTGTCTCGGGGTCCGGCAAGTCGACGCTGGTCAACGACATCCTCTACACCTCGTTGGCCAAGCAGATCTACAACGCACGTACGGTTCCCGGGCGGCACCGCAAGATCACCGGCACCGAGAACGTCGACAAGGTCATCCACGTCGACCAGTCGCCCATCGGACGAACGCCGCGCTCCAACCCGGCGACGTACACCGGGGTCTTCGACCACGTCCGCAAGCTCTTCGCGTCGACGCCGGAGGCGAAGATGCGTGGCTATCTCCAGGGCCGGTTCTCCTTCAACGTCAAGGGCGGTCGGTGCGAGGCGTGCTCCGGTGACGGCACCCTCAAGATCGAGATGAACTTCCTGCCCGACGTCTATGTCCCGTGCGAGGTCTGCCACGGCGCCCGATACAACCGCGAGACGCTCGAGGTGCACTACAAGGGCAAGACCATTGCCGAGGTCCTCGACATGCCGATCGAGGAGGCCGCGGAGTTCTTCGCCGCGGTGCCGGCGATCTCCCGCCACATGAAGACGCTCTGCGAGGTCGGGCTCGGCTACGTGCGCCTGGGGCAGCCGGCCACCACCCTGTCCGGTGGAGAGGCGCAGCGCGTGAAGCTCTCCAGTGAGCTGCAGAAGCGCTCCACCGGGCGCACCGTCTATGTGCTGGACGAGCCCACCACCGGGCTCCACTTCGAAGACATCCGCAAGCTCCTGCTGGTGCTCGGACGACTCGTCGACCAGGGCAACACGGTGCTGGTCATCGAGCACAACCTCGATGTCATCAAGACCGCCGACCACCTGGTCGACATGGGCCCCGAGGGGGGCTCCCGTGGCGGCACGGTGGTTGCCACCGGCACCCCGGAGGAGGTGGCCGCCAACCCCGCGAGCCACACCGGAGCATTCCTGGCACCGCTGCTGGGGGTGACGCCGGGCAGTGTTGCGACCACCAAGCCGGCCAAGCGGCCCACGGCGAAGAAGGCTCCGGCAAAGAAGTCGACCCCGAAGCAGGCGAAGGCCAAGAACTCCGGTGCGGCGGCTGCCAAGAAGTCGGCCCCACGCAAGCGAGCCGCCAAGCCCTGAGCGTCCTCACAGGCATTCCTCAGGTAGTTGCGCTTTCATTGACCTTGACGATTGCGTCCCCTTCTCGAGGAGTGCCGGCCATGGCGACACCCAGTCAGATCACCCGACGCAAGGCTCTCGGCGGTGCAGCCGCGGGGCTTTCGCTACCGCTGCTGGCCGCGTGCGGAGGTGACGACGGGGGCAGTGGGTCCGGGTCCACCGCGACGCCGTCGGGCTCCGACGGGTCGAGCACGGGCTCGTCGCCCTCCGGCAAGGGATCGAGTCAGGGCGGCTCCGCCGACGCTCTGGTCGCGGCGGCCGACGTGCCCGAGGGGAGCGGGGTGATCCTCGACGACGTCGTGGTGACCCAGCCGACCAAGGGAGAGTTCAAGGCCTTCTCCGCCACCTGCACCCACATGCAGTGCAAGGTCTCCGAGATCGACACCTCGATCCACTGCGCCTGCCACGGCAGTCAGTTCTCGATCGCCGACGGCTCGGTCGAGGCCGGACCGGCATCCGACCCCCTGCCCGAGGAGTCCGTCAAGCTCGCCGGGAAGAATGTCGTCAAGTCCTGAGCGTGTGTCGAAGGAGAACGTCGTGGATCACCCCTGTCTGCAGCGACGCCAACTGCTGGTCGCTGCCGGCGCACTCGGGGTCGGCGTACCCCTTCTGGCGGCCTGCGGCCCCGACGAGAAGAAGGACACTCCGCCCGAGTCCGGGACCGAGCTGACCACCACCGGCGAGGTGCCGGTAGGGGGTGGGGTGATCATCGGAAACGTCGTGGTGACCCAGCCGACCGAGGGTGACTTCAGGGCCTTCTCCGCAGTCTGTACCCATGCCAGGTGTCTGGTCACCAAGGTGGACACCTCGATCGTGTGCCCGTGCCACGGCAGCAAGTTCGCCCTCTTCGACGGAGCTGTCGAGCAGGGCCCGGCCAACGACGCCCTGCCGTCGGTCGCCATAGACGTGAAGGCCTCGACGATCAGCGTTGCGTGACCGCACGGTGCGCGCCCCGCCCTGTCAGAGGGGCCACGTAGGGTTGCGGTGTGGCTGATCCGTCGTCGTACCGTCCCCGCACCGGGTCGATCCCGACCCAGCCGGGGGTCTACAAGTTCCGCGACGCCCGTGGCCGCGTGGTCTATGTCGGCAAGGCGAAGAACCTGCGCTCCCGGTTGTCGTCGTACTTCCAGGACATCGCCAACCTCCACCCGCGTACGGCGACCATGGTCACCACCGCTGCGAGCGTCGAGTGGACCGTGGTCAACACGGAGGTCGAGGCCCTGCAGCTCGAATACTCCTGGATCAAGGAGTTCGACCCCCGCTTCAACGTCAAGTACCGCGACGACAAGTCCTACCCGTGGCTCSCCGTCACCCTGGGTGACGAGTTCCCGCGAGTGATGGTGGGTCGGGGCGCGAAGAAGAAGGGCACCCGCTACTTCGGCCCCTACGGGCACGCCTGGGCCATCCGCGAGACCGTCGACCTGCTGCTGCGGGTCTTCCCGATGCGCTCCTGCAGCAACGGCGTCTTCAAGAGGTCGGCGCAGATCGGTCGCCCCTGCCTGCTGGGCTACATCGACAAGTGCGCGGCACCCTGCGTCGGCAACGTGAGCGCGGAGGAGCACCGCGCCATCGTGGACGACTTCTGCGACTTCATGGCCGGCAACACCAACGCCTTCGTCAAGCGCATCGAGAAGCAGATGTACGCCGCCTCCGAGGCGCTCGACTTCGAGAAGGCCGCGCGGCTGCGAGACGACCTCGGGGCGCTCAACAAGGCGCTCGAGAAACAGGCGGTCGTGCTCGGTGACGGCACGGACGCCGATGTGATCGCCCTGGCCGAGGATCCGCTCGAGGTCGCTGTCCAGATCTTCCACGTGCGTGGGGGACGCATTCGTGGGCAGCGCGGCTGGGTGGCCGATCGCGTCGACGAAGGTGACACCGGCGACCTGGTCGAGACCTTCCTCCTGCAGCTGTACGGCGACGAGTCGGGCGAGGCGATCCCGCGCGAGGTCCTCGTGCCGGCTGCTCCACCCGACCTCGAGACCCTCGAGCAGATGCTCACCGACCTGCGGGGGAGCCGGGTGGCGATCAGGGTGCCCCAGCGCGGCGACAAGAAGACGCTGCAGGAGACGGTGGCGCGCAACGCGCTCCAGGCGCTCGGCCTGCACAAGACCAAGCGGGCCAGCGACCTCACCACCCGCAACAAGGCCCTCGAGGAGATCCAGGAAGCGCTCGAGCTCGACGAGGTGCCCCTGCGCATGGAGTGCTACGACATCTCCAACCTGCAGGGCACCGAGGTGGTGGCCAGCATGGTGGTCTTCGAGGACGGCCTGGCCCGCAAGAGTGAATACCGCCGCTTCGTGATCCGGACCGTCGACGGACAGAACGACGTCGCCTCGATGCACGAGGTGATCACCCGTCGCTTCAAGCGGTTGCTCGACGAACAGTCGACGTCGGTGGAGGATCAAGCGGCTCCTCGGGCGGGGCAAGAGACACCTCAGGCTTCGCAAGCTCAGCCGGAGGAGCTTTCTGCCCCACTCCTCGTCGACCCAGAGACCGGCCGTCCGCGCAAGTTCGCCTATGCCCCGGGGCTCGTCGTGGTCGACGGTGGTCCCCCGCAGGTCGCCGCAGCCACGGCAGCACTGGCCGAGCTCGGCATCAACGACATCCCCGTGTGTGGCCTGGCGAAACGGCTCGAGGAGGTCTGGGTCCCGGGCGAGGAGGACCCCGTGATCCTGCCGCGCTCCAGCGAAGGTCTCTACCTCCTGCAGCGCCTGCGCGACGAGGCCCACCGCTTTGCGATCACCCACCACCGGGGCCGCCGCTCCAAGACCATGGTCGAGAGCCTTCTCGACGACGTGGCCGGTCTCGGCGAGGTGCGGCGCAAGACGTTGATCAAGCACTTCGGCTCCCTGCGCAAGCTGCGCGCGGCCACCGTCGAGGAGATCGCCCAGGTCCCCGGCATCGGGCCGGCCACGGCTTCCGCGATCAAGGGTGCAGTGGGCGCCGGAACCGGTCAGAATGTCTCCGTCAACACCGCCACTGGCGAGATCACCGAGGAGTGACGATGAGCGAGCAGGAGCCCGGCGACCACCGGGGCGAACTGGTGGTCGTGACCGGGATGACCGGAGCCGGTCGCAGCACGGCCGCGAAGGAGCTCGAAGACCTCGGCTTCTTCGTCGTCGACAACCTGCCTCCCACCTTGGTGCCCGACGTGGTCCGGCTGGTCGACGAGAGCGCGGGAACCACCCAGCCGATCGCCGTCGTCGTCGACGTACGCTCCGGGTCGTTCTTCGAGAGCCTGCGGGCCAACATCGCCCAGCAGGCCACGGGGCGACGTACCACCCTGCTCTTCCTCGAGGCCGACGACAACATCCTGGTCCGGCGACAGGAGGCGGCGCGACGGCCCCACCCGCTCCAGGAAGGTGGCCGGCTCCTCGACGGCCTGCGTCGCGAGCGTGACGTGCTGGCGGTGTTGCGTGGCAACGCAGACGTGCTCATCGACACCACCGACCTCAACGTGCACCAGCTCACCGACAAGGTCGCCGAATCGTTCGGGGCCCCTGAGGCGATGACGCTGAAGATCACCGTCGTCAGCTTCGGATTCAAGTACGGCATCCCCGTCGACGCCGACTTCGTGGCCGACATGCGCTTCCTGCCGAATCCCTACTGGGTCCCCGAACTGCGGGACATGAACGGCAAGAACGCCGAGGTTGCCGACTACGTGAAGAGCCGCCCCGACGCCCAGGAGTTCCTCGAGGCCTACCTACCGGTCATCCAGACCGTTGCCGCGGGATACCTGCGCGAAGGCAAACGCTTCCTCACCGTGGCCATCGGTTGCACGGGCGGAAAGCACCGCAGCGTCGCGATGACCGAGGAGATCGCCGCCCGGCTGACCGAGCAGGGGTACGACGCCCGCGCCGAGCACCGCGATCTGGGCAACGAGTGAGCGTGAGGAGCCCCCACGGAGGTGGGGCGAGGGACGAGCTCCGGCGGAGTGAGGCACCGCAGCGATCGGTCACGGGAGATGCCGAGTGAGCGTCGAGGAGATCCCGGCCACCCGCCTTCCCACCTCCGTGGTCGCGCTGGGTGGCGGGCACGGCCTGCACGCCTCCCTGTCCGCCCTGCGTCGCGTCGTCGACGACCTGACCGCAGTGGTGACGGTCGCCGACAACGGTGGCTCGTCCGGGCGCCTGCGCGGCGAGTTCGGGGTGCTGCCCCCGGGTGACCTGCGCATGGCCCTGGCCGCATTGTGTGGCGACGACGAGTGGGGTCAGACCTGGGCAAAGGTGCTCCAGCACAGGTTCGACAGCGAAGGCGAGATGGGTGGCCATGTGGTCGGCAACCTGCTGATCGTCGGCCTCTGGGAGCTGCTCGGTGGCCACGTCAACGGGCTCGAGTGGGTCGCACGGCTGCTCGACGCCCGGGGCCGGGTGCTCCCGATGGCGACCACACCCATGGACATCACGGCCGATGTCCGGGGCATCGACCCCACGCGACCCGACGATGTCGACCTGGTCCGTGGACAGGTGGAGATCGCCACGTCGGGTGGTCGGGTCGCGGCGATCAACCTCGACCCGCCGTCCCCCGAAGCCTGCCCCGAAGCCGTGGACGCGGTTCGTGAGGCCGAGTGGGTCGTGCTGGGACCGGGCAGCTGGTACACCTCCGTGATCCCTCACCTGATGGTTCCGAACCTCCGTCGCGCGATCGAGGAGGGCGACGGCCGGGTGATCGTCGTACTCAACCTTGCGGAGCAGGCGGGGGAGACCGCGGGCTATCTGCCCGAGGACCTCCTCGAGGCGCTGATGAGCCATGCCCCGGCCCTGCAGGTGCACACCGTCCTGGCCGACATCAGGGCGGTCCCGGACCCCGACCTCCTGGAGCGCGTGGTGAGCGCAGGAGGGGCCCGTCTGGAGCTGGCCGACGTCTCGATGGCGGACGGCAGCCCGCGTCACGACCCGGAAAAGCTGGCGGCCGCCTATTCGCGCATCATGGCTGGTGTGTAAGGATCACGACATGGCAATGACGGCACAGGTGAAGTCTGAGCTGGCCAGCACCCAGACCACGAAGACGTGCTGTCGCAAGGCTGAAGTCTCCACCACACTTCGTTTCGCTGGTGGCATCCACATCGTGAGCGGCAAGATCGTCGTGGAGGCGGAGCTCGACACCGGGGCCGCTGCCCGGCGTCTGCGCACCGACATCGCTGAGGTCTACGGCCACACCGCGGAGGTCGCGATGGTGCAGGGCAACGGCATCCGCAAGGGCAGTCGCTACGTCCTGCGTGTGGTCAAGGACGGAGAGGCGCTGGCCCGCCAGACGGGTCTGCTCGACCAGCGTGGTCGCCCGGTCCGTGGCCTGCCTCCCCAGGTGGTCAGTGGCGGTGGCTGCGATGCGGTCGCGTCATGGCGCGGCGCGTTCCTGGCTCACGGCTCCCTCACGGAGCCCGGCCGGTCCTCGGCCCTCGAGGTCACCTGCCCCGGCCCCGAAGCGGCGCTGGCCCTGGTCGGTGTCGCCCGGCGACTCGGCATCCAGGCCAAGGCCCGGGAGGTCCGCGGGGTCGATCGAGTCGTGATCCGCGACGGTGACGCCATCGGCGCGATGCTGACCCGTCTGGGCGCCCACGAGACCCTGATGGCCTGGGAGGAGCGCCGGATGCGGCGCGAGGTCCGTGCCACCGCCAACCGCCTGGCGAACTTCGACGACGCCAACCTGCGGCGTTCAGCGCGTGCCGCCGTGGCGGCCGGAGCCCGTGTCGAGCGAGCCCTTGAAATCCTCGCGGAGGAGGTCCCCGACCACCTCAAGCTGGCCGGCCACCTGCGCCTGGAGCACAAGCAGGCATCTCTCGAGGAGCTCGGCCAGCTCCACGATCCCGTCCTGACCAAGGACGCCATCGCAGGTCGCATCCGTCGTCTGTTGGCGATGGCCGACAAGCGGGCCGAGGAACTCGGCATTCCCGACACTGAGTCGTCGCTGACGCCGGAGATGTTGGCCGAGGAGTCCTGACTCGCCCCTGATGGTGAGTCCTGCGTCACATCGAGCGCTAGGGTTCTGGTGACCAGAGCTTGTCGACGTCTTCGTGAGGAAGTGGCTCAGCATGACTGTTCGAGTAGGGATCAACGGTTTCGGCCGGATCGGGCGCAACTTCTATCGAGCGGTGCGGGCCTCCGGCGCCGATGTGGAAGTGGTTGCGGTCAACGACCTCACCGACAATGCCTCGCTCGCACACCTGCTGAAGTTCGACACGATCCTCGGTCGCCTCGACGCAGAAGTCAGCTCGACGGATACGTCGATCACCGTCGGTGACCAGAGCTTCGTCGCGTTCGCCGAGCGTGATCCGGCCAACCTCAGGTGGGGTGAGGCCGGCGTCGACGTCGTGGTCGAGTCGACCGGATTCTTCACCGATGCGACGCAGGCGCGCGCCCATGTCGACAGCGGCGGTGCCAAGAAGGTGATCATCTCCGCGCCCGCGAAGAACGAGGACGTCACGGTGGTGATGGGGGTCAACCACGAGGACTACGACTCGGCGAAGCACACCGTCATCTCCAACGCCTCCTGCACCACCAACTGCCTGGCTCCGATGGCCAAGATCCTCAACGACGGCATCGGCATCGAACGCGGTCTGATGACGACCATCCACGCCTACACCGCCGACCAGAACCTGCAGGACAACATCCACAAGGACCTCCGGCGCGCGCGTGCGGCAGCCCTGAACGTGGTGCCCACCTCGACCGGTGCCGCCAAGGCCCTGGGACTCGTCCTCCCCGAGCTCAAGGGCAAGTTGGACGGCTATGCCCTGCGGGTTCCGGTGCCGACCGGGTCGGTGACCGACCTGACCTTCACGGCCTCGCGTGAGACCGACGTCGAGGAGATCAACGCGCTCTTCAAGGCTGCCAGCGAGGGTGCATTCTCCCGCTTCGTGACGTACTCCACCGATGAGATCGTGTCGTCCGATATCGTCACGGATCCGTCGTCGTGCACCTTCGACTCGCCGCTGACCAAGGTCATCGGTGACCAGGTCAAGGTGGTCGGCTGGTACGACAACGAGTGGGGCTACTCCAACCGCCTGGTCGACCTGATCGACCACGTCGGCGCCACGCTCTGACACAGACCCCAGAACAGGCAGGCAGAACTGAATGGCACGCATGGCAGGCATGGACACGCTCGCGTCCGCACTGGGCGGGAGCCTCTCCGGCAAGCGCATCCTGGTGCGCTCGGACCTCAACGTTCCCCTCGACGGAACCACGATCACCGACGACGGCCGGATCCGCGCCAGCGTGCCGACGATCGAGGCCCTCGCCGAGGCCGGCGCACGCGTGATCGTCACCGCCCACCTCGGTCGGCCGAAGGGGAAGCCCGATCCGGCGTTCTCGCTGGCTCCCGTGGCCGCCCGGTTGGGGGAGCTGCTCGGGTCCGAGGTCGCCTTCGCCACCGACACTGTCGGCGACTCGGCACGAGAGACCGTCGCCCGGTTGGCCGGTGGCGACGTGGCGGTGCTGGAGAACGTCCGGTTCAACCCGGGGGAGACCAGCAAGGACGATGCTGAGCGTGGTGCCTTTGCCGACCAGCTGGCCGGGCTTGCCGACGGATTCGTCAGTGACGGATTCGGCGTCGTGCACCGCAAGCAGGCGTCGGTCTATGACGTCGCCGAGAGGCTGCCCCACGCGATGGGCAACCTGGTCGCCACCGAGATCGACGTACTCCGTCGGCTCACGATCGACCCTGCCCGCCCGTACGTCGTGGTGTTGGGCGGCTCCAAGGTGTCCGACAAGCTGGGCGTCATCGACAATCTCCTCGAGAAGGCCGACAAGCTGCTCATCGGTGGCGGCATGGTCTTCACGTTCCTCAAGGCGCAGGGGCTGGAGGTCGGCAGGAGTCTTCTCGAGGAGGACCAGCTCGACGTCTGTCGTGACTATGCGGCCCGAGCCGAGGCGAGTGGTGTCGAGATCCTGCTGCCCACCGACATCGTGGTCGACACAGCCTTCCCGTCCGACGACCGGGAGCCCAGTCCCCAGGTGGTCGCCGCCGACGCGATTCCCGCAGACGCCCTGGGCCTGGACATCGGTCCAGACTCCGGCGCAGCCTTCGCCGACGCCCTCGCTGACGCGAAGACGGTCTTCTGGAACGGCCCCATGGGTGTGTTCGAGGTGGACGCCTTTGCCGGTGGTACTCGCGCCGTGGCCCAGGCACTCACCGAGGTCGACGGGCTCTCCGTCGTCGGTGGCGGCGACTCGGCAGCAGCGGTGCGCCAGCTCGGCTTCGACGAGTCAGCATTCGGCCACATCTCCACCGGCGGTGGCGCCAGCCTGGAATACCTCGAGGGCAAGGAACTGCCCGGCATCACCGTGCTGGACTGAGCCTCCCTCCCCACGATCGACCCCACGACAAGGACTGACATGGCTGCGAGCAAGAAGGCTGGCCGGACCCCGCTGATGGCGGGCAACTGGAAGATGAACCTCAACCACCAGGAGGCCGTCGTCCTGGTGCAGAAGCTGGCGTGGACGTTGTCCGACAAGCGCCACGACTACGGCAAGGTCGAGGTCGTGGTGGTGCCCCCGTTCACCGACCTGCGTTCCGTGCAGACCCTGGTCGACGGCGACCGGCTGTCCGTGAAGTACGGCGCCCAGGACGTCTCCACCCAGGATTCCGGCGCCTACACCGGTGAGATCTCCGCGAGCATGTTGGCCAAGCTGGGGTGCTCCTACGTGGTGGTGGGGCACTCGGAGCGGCGTTCGTTGCACGGGGAGACCGACGAGCTGGTCAACGCCAAGGCAAAACAGGCCCTGGCAGCTGGCATGACGCCGATCGTGTGTGTCGGCGAAGGTCTCGAAGTGCGCCAGGCCGACGAGCACGTGGCCTTCACCCTTGCCCAGGTCGATGGGTCCCTCGCCGGTCTCACTGCCGAACAGGTCTCCGAGCTGGTGATCGCCTATGAGCCCGTGTGGGCCATCGGCACCGGGGAGGTGGCCACCCCTGACGACGCCCAAGAGGTGTGTGCCGCGATTCGCGGGCGCATCCGCGAAGTGCACGGGGAAGCGGCTGCCGAGTCGGTTCGCGTGCTGTACGGCGGATCCGTGAAGGCCGCCAACATCGCCGCGATCATGGAGAAATCAGACGTGGACGGCGCTCTGGTCGGCGGTGCCAGCCTCCAGGCCGAGGAGTTCGGCGGTGTCTGCCGGTTCTATGACATGCCGGTGCTGTGATCTCGGAAATCGTGGGTTAGTGTTGCTGCTGTGATTACCGTCTTCACCGTCCTCCTCATGATCACCAGTCTGCTGCTGATCGCCATGGTTCTCCTGCACAAGGGGCGTGGTGGCGGCCTGTCCGACATGTTCGGTGGTGGTGTGTCGAGCAGCCTGGGCGGCTCCTCCGTCGCCGAGCGGAACCTCGACCGGCTCACCGTTGGTCTGGGTGTCATCTGGGGCGCCTGCATCCTCGCCCTGGCCCTCCTGATGGCCTACAGCGGCGTCTGACCGAGAGGATCTGAACTCATGGCTGGTGGCGGAGCAAGTGCAATCCGGGGTAGCCGGGTCGGAGCCGGCCCCATGGGCGAGGCCGAGCGTGGTGAGGCGGCTGCGCGACAGGCGATCACCTACTACTGCTCACACGACCACCGGTCCGTGATCACCTTCGCCGTCGAGGCGACTGCCCCCGAGTCGTGGGACTGCCCACGCTGCGGGCTCCCGGCCAGCCAGGATGCCGACAACCCGCCTCCGGCGCCGAAGATCGAGCCCTACAAGACCCACCTTGCCTATGTGAAGGAGCGGCGCTCCGACCAGGAAGCCGCCGACATCCTCGACGAGGCAGTCAAGTTGCTCCGCTCCCGCCGCAAGTCCGGCGACATCATTTTCTGAGCGACCGGACCTCAACCATCGCTGGTTGAGGAGCGAGGAACGAGCGTCTCGAAACCACCGCTGCGCCGAGCCGGTCGCAAGCGCTGGAGACTTTCTGAAAATACTTGCGCCGAACCCTGTGGATAAGCCCTTTTCGGGGTGTCGACTGTCGGTGCTCCCTGATTGATTTTTTGCATGTTCGAAGTCGATGCAGCACTCCATCCGTTCGAGGTCTCTGACCTCGGCGGTGAGGCGTTGTTCGACCTCATTTCCGACACCCGTGACACCGAGTTCCGTACCGACCGCCGCAAGGTCCGGCTCGCGTATCAGCTGTGTGTCACCAACCCGGCTGGCCCGGGGATCGACGCCGCTACCTGGGGTGACGGGCTGCCCGGGATGGCGGGTGACTACGACGCCACGTTGGGTGGTGAGGGCACCCCGTTGGTGGCCCGGTTCGTGGTGGAGGACTGGGCTGCCGCCACCCGGAAGTCACGAGGCTCGGGCAAGCAGTTCCTCGCCAACACGTTGGACCTGCACCACCGCCTCCCGAAGGCTCATGCCCGGTTCGAGGA